>NZ_VYVA01000010.1 GCF_009193215.1 Flavicella marina
ATAATTTATGAGGCTACATTACATGTGTTATTAAAAATGAACATGTTGGTTTAGGATAGCAAATATTTAATAAATTAAGCAATAAGATGCCAAAACCTATTCTGTGCTTCTCAGAAACACAAGCAGTGAAAGTAAAACTCAGGATCTAGGTTCATTTGGCCTCTAAAGAAAAATGTACAAAACAAGCAACCCAGGTTCATAGGCCTGATATCCTTGAAGTTTTAAGGTCAACAGTCTCTTTGAGCTGCTCATCTCCTGCCCGATATGGCATGCTGAGGTCTGCCAAGGTGGTACATACTGCATGGCACCATTGT
>NZ_VYVA01000011.1 GCF_009193215.1 Flavicella marina
GCTCGACCTGCTCGGCTTCCGCGATGGCGTCCAACCCCAGGACGGCCGCGCCCTTGCAGGCCCAGAAGGGAGGGGGCGAGCCGTCGTCCTTCGGCCGCGCGTAGTCGTCGAAGTCCCCGCGCCGCTTGGTGCTGCGCTCGCCGAGATAGTGAGCGTAGCCGGCTCCGCCGCGGCGCGGCTGGTTGGCTTGCGAGTTGATCTTCGTGATCGAGAGCATCACGCCTCCTCTCCAGGCTGGCTGAACAGCAAGTCGAACTCGCCGGCGCACGCGGGAGCGCAATCCGCAGCCG
>NZ_VYVA01000012.1 GCF_009193215.1 Flavicella marina
GAAAGCGTGGATGTTCGAAGCGGTTGATATAGGTAACAAGAGCATCGACAAGACGCATGCCGCCGGTCTAGCTGCCCGATGTCTGTGATCGCAAAAAACGCGGCCATGGATGGATAACAAAACTTGTGGCGTGAACAGACAACGCTGACACCGACAGTTCGCTTTTGGCCGGTAGCTGTAATACCTACAGGGCCTCTTCCGGCCAAAAGCTGTCACTCACCAAGGGTAGCGGACGCCATTTAGCGGACATTCCCCCCTTAGGAAAGACCTTCTTCTAAT
>NZ_VYVA01000013.1 GCF_009193215.1 Flavicella marina
CTAGCCGGCGTCGGGAAGAAACGACCGGCTTCAGAGCCAACCATCACCGCAGCGTTATCTTTATAGGCTGATAACACGTAATCCGGTGTTTGCTCGAAGGTGTTCTTAATCATTTTAAACAGCGATTTAGGCTGTTTTACGCCATCGATGGTCCAGTCGGCGTTAAAAATCTTGTGCCGGCAGTGCTCAGAGTTGGCCTGCGCAAACATAAAGAGTTCAATGTCGTTCGGGTTGCGACCCAGCTGCTGAAAATTGCTGACCAGATAATCAATTT
>NZ_VYVA01000014.1 GCF_009193215.1 Flavicella marina
AGAGAAGGTACTTGAAGAACTGCTTCACGGAGACCATGCTCCTGACAATGGTCGTGGCGGTCAGACCTTCCTCGCGGGAATGAGTGAGGAAGTCGAGTATGTGATTGTACTTGATTTCGCGGGCGGAGGTTATGCCCCGGGATTCAATAAAAAGGAGGAACTTTTTAAGGTCCCTCCCGTAAGATTCCAGCGTATTTTCTGAAAGACCTTTTTCAACTACGAGAAACGAAAGGAATGAGTCGAGAAGGTCGTTCATTGATTTTCATTTT
>NZ_VYVA01000015.1 GCF_009193215.1 Flavicella marina
CTCATCGGAAGGAAACACGTTCACTTATAAATTCGTGATTAAAGGGCTCCCTGCCAGTATTACGAAGAATGAGGAATGGCGCAGTAATATGCAGAAAGTGATTATCAAAAACTATTGCTCCAACGATAACCGGGTGAAAGTTTTCCGCTCACTCTTCCCGGATGGGGCAGTTTATAACTACTACCAGGACAACGAACTGGTCTATTCCTGGAAAGCACAGCCTTCCATCTGCAAGGAATAGTGGCACCAGTGCGGCTGGTGTGGTT
>NZ_VYVA01000001.1 GCF_009193215.1 Flavicella marina
CTGTCGCTTAGCGGCTGCAAATCTAAAACCTTTTTTCAATATAAAAAAATAAAATTTTAATTATTTTTTTAAACCTCCAAATCTTAAATCTAACCAGCATTTTAAAGAACTCTCACCAACTAATCTATGACCTATGCCCCATTCGTTAGCGGCTGCAAATATACAACCAACTTTCATTCCCACAAGCCTTTTTGCAACCTTTTTTTAATCTTTTTTTTGCCCTTTCCTTACACCCCTTGTTTTGAAGCGTTTACAACTAGAAAAAATCTTAGTAAAAAATTAAATACTCCTGTAAAAGCTAAAACTTTATACAGGGATTTAATAACTTAATATAGTATCCTATGTAGAGGAACTTAAAAATCAAAATAACTTTTAGTATTGTAATATGAGATATTCTCTATGAGCTTTCCGAAAAAGCCCATATCATTTGGAAGTTCCCCTTTTTCAATTTGACTACCAAATAAATCACACAAAACTCTTCTATAATATTCGTGACGAGTAAATGATAAAAAACTCCTACTATCAGTCAACATACCAAGTGACCTACTTAAGAGTCCTAAACTAGATAAAGCTTTCAAGTTTTTTTCAATCCCATCTTTTTGATCTAAAAACCACCAAGCAGCTCCCCATTGCATTTTACCTGGAGATCCTCCTGAAGCAAAATTACCCATCATCGTAGCAAATACTTCGTCATATGCAGGATTTAAGTTGTATACAATAGTTTTAGCTAACTTTTCTTCGTAATCTAACTGATTCAAAAATTTAGATAATTGTTCAGCCATAGTATAATCCCCTATAGAATCACAACCAGCATCGGCACCAAATATTTCAGTTAATCTATTATTATTATTCCTAATGACACCTAAGTGGTATTGCTGTGCCCACCCTTTTTCGTGATATTTTTTTGCCAGAGTCAAAAGCATAAATGTTCTATACTTTGCTATTTCAATTTTAGATAATTTAATACCTAGCAAAAAACGAGAAAAAATTCCAGTTACCTCTTCTTCAGAAGCATCTTCAATTATCAATTCGCCAGAAACCCCATAATCAGATAATTTACAACCTACCGAATCGAAAAACTCTATTCTATTGGATATAGCTTTCAATAAACTTTTCAAACTTGTAATTTGAACTCCAGAGGCTTCTCCTAATTGTGATAAGTAGTTCTTAAAATTATCAGTATCAATAAAAAATAAATTATCAGACCTAAATGTTGGTAATACTTTGGTGAAAAAATCACCATTGGCAATTTGGATATGATACTCTAGAGAATCCGTAGGATCATCCGTGGTACAGACTAACTCTACTTTCATATCTTCTAATAACTGCGCAGGTGTCTTTTTTTCAAGAATCAGATTACATTTTGCATAAATAGCTTCCGCATTTGAAGGCTGAAGCACTTCATCAATATCGAAATACCTTTTTAACTCTAGTTGATTCCAATGAAACAATGGGTTTCCTACAGTAAAAGGAACGGTCTCTGCCCATTTCTGAAATTTTTCTTGCTTTGGAACTTCACCCGTTACAAATTTTTCATCTATACCGTTGGCTCGCATTGCACGCCATTTGTAGTGATCTTCAGAAAGCCAAGCATCTGTAATATTATTGACAGGTTTGTTTTCTGCAATTTTCTTCGCAGACAAATGATTGTGATAATCAATAATAGGCATCTTGGCAGCAAAATCAAAATACAATCTTTTTGCGGTTTCAGAATTCAAAAACAAATTCTCTACATCCATTTTTGTATTTTTTTCAAACTCCATACTACAAGCTTTTTGCAATCCCGAACTCTAAACCTCTCAATTCAGCCAAACCTCTTAATCTACCGATTCCTGAATAACCTGGATTTGTTCTCTTTGATAAGTCATCTAACATTTGATGCCCATGATCTGGTCTCATAGGAATCATTGCATCTTTTCTACCTTCAGATTTTCTTCTTTTTTCTTCAATGATTGCTTCTTTAATTACAGCATACATATCTACATCTCCTTCCAAGTGATTTGCCTCATAAAAGTTACCAGCTTCATCTCTTTGTGTACTTCTTAAATGTAAAAAGTGTACTCTATCTGCGAACCTCTTGAAGATTTGAACTAGATCATTATCTGCTCTTACTCCTAATGATCCTGTACAATAGGTAATTCCGTTAGAAACATCAGGAACTTGTTCAAATATATAGGCGTAGTCTTCTTCAGTACTCACGACTCTAGGCAAGCCTAAAATTTGATATGGAGGGTCATCTGGATGAATACACATCAACACTTCATTTTGTGAAGCAACAGGTATGATTTCTTTTAAAAAAGCGACTAAGTTTTCTTTTAATTTTTGAGCATCAATATCTTTATAGGTATCTAAGATTGTTTGAAATTGCTCAATTGTATAACCTTCTTCTGCTCCAGGAAGTCCAGCTATAATATTTCTAATCAACTTTTCTTTATCAGCTTCAGACATAGCTTCAAAAACTTTTTTGGCAGCACTTATCTGTCGCTCAGTATAATCTTTTTCAGCATCTGGTCTTTTTAATAAAAACAATTCAAATGCATCAAATTCTGCAACATCAAAACGCAATGCTTTCGAACCATCTTCTACTTCGTACTCTAAGTCCGTTCTTGTCCAATCTAAAACTGGCATAAAGTTATAACACACGATATGAATGCCACAGCTCGCAAGGTTTTTTATACTTTCCTTGTACCTTTCTATATACAATTCAAAATCACCTGAACGTGTTTTGATATTTTCATGTACAGGAATACTCTCAACAACAGACCAAGTAAGTCCAGCTGCTTCAATCACATTTTTTCTTTCTTGGATTGCTTCCTTTGTCCAAACTTCTCCATTAGGAATTTGGTGCAAAGCAGAAACTACTCCTTTAGCACCCGCTTGTTTTATATCCGATAACTGAACCGGGTCATTCGGTCCGTACCATCTCCATGTTTGTTCCATCTATTTTCATTTACACACCACTAAATGCACTAAATCCTCCATCAATAGGAATTACAACTCCCGTTATAAATTTAGAAGCATCTGTACATAAAAAATGGATTGCTCCATTCAATTCATCCGCACCTCCAAAACGTTTCATCGGTGTATTTTGAATAATTGTTTTCCCTCTATCAGTATATGTTCCGTCTGAATTTGTTAATAATGCCCTGTTCTGATTCCCAATAAAAAAACCAGGTGCGATTGCATTAACCCTCATTTTATCACCATATTTTTGAGCTAATTCTACCGACAACCATTTTGTAAAATTATCTATTGCTGCTTTAGAAGCGGAATACCCCATTACTCGTGTGATCGCCCTTTCGGCAGCCATTGAGGATACATTAATAATTATTCCTTTGTTATTTTTTGCCATTGTTTTACCAAAAACCAAAGATGGAATGATACTACCAAACAAATTTAAATCAATTACCTGTTTGAACTGTTCAATATCAACATCAAAAACTGATTGATCTGGAGCTACAGTCGCACCGGGTTTATTTCCACCTGCAGCATTTATTAGCACATCAATTTTTCCATACTTAGAAATAATTTTTTTTGACACACTTAATAAACTAGCTTCATCAACAACGTTACACACATAACCTTTAACTTTTGAACTTATCTTTTTTAAGTCATTAACAGCCTCAAGTAATGGTTCTTTTTTATAATGTAACAAAACTACAGTAGCCTGATTTTGCAAAAGATATTTTGTTATCCCTCCTCCCAAAACACCGCAGGCTCCGGTTATTAGTATTACTTTGCTGTTTAAATCAAATAAATTCATTTTGAATACCCTGTTTTTTTGTGTGCCCACACGAATATATACATATTGCACGATTTAAACAATAGTTATATTGTATTTTTTATCATTAATTTTCTAACAACCATTCGAACATTTTTGCAAGCGCATGTTTTCTAACCAATTTTGGTGACAAAAACAAATCATGCACTCCATCTTCAATTTCAATTAATGTAACATCACTACCTAAATACGGTCCTCGTTCTTTCATATGCTTGATATCTAAAACTGTATCCGAGCGTTTTACTAGTTCTGAATGTGATTTTGGAACAAATGATTGATTCGAATGCAATAAGAGAATCGGAACATGTATTGACGATTTTCTTAACCTGCGCTGTGCAGAAACTATAGCAAGAAACCATTTAAAATAAACTGGATAACCCTTGATTGGTTTTAACCTTAAATCAAAATCCCATTCACCAAAATAATTTTTATGCATACTTTCTGCATAAATAGGTGAAAGTCCTTTATTGCTTTTTCCGTATGGAATCAGCTTCGACAAAGGTTTTAAGCCGAAATACATAAGATTTGTAAGCCACAAAGGTTGTGCAAATTCTAAAAACGGAGAATTCAGAAGTAATCCCTTCACTTTGTATCGCAAATCTCCGGAATTCATGTAGGACAATGTAATTAACCCACCTGTAGAATGCCCTAATAAATAAATTTGTTCATTTGTTTCAAGAATAATTTGCAATGCTTCTGTTATTTCTTGAAAATATTCCTCTATGGCTTCACAATAATTTGGTTTATGATGCTCTTTTAAAGACCGACCATACCTTCTCAAATCCAAGGCATAAAAATCGAATTTGTGTTGATGAAACTCTTCGCACACATGAGGATGAAAAAAATAATCAATATACCCATGTATGTACAATACAGCCTTGCTCCTTTTTTTATTCTGCTTAGAAGATACGAGCGTGGCAAAAATCTCACCATCATCTTCGGTACCTAATGGAATTTTTGTTTCTAAAAAATCCTTTTCTAAATCCACAATTGTTTATTTTGACATAAAAATATAGAATTTTAAAAAGAAAAAAGCCTCAAAACAAATGTTTTGAGGCTTTTGCGGTCTGGACGGGACTCGAACCCGCGACCCCCTGCGTGACAGGCAGGTATTCTAACCAGCTGAACTACCAGACCGTTGCTGTTAGCGGTTGCAAATCTACACTCTCTTTACGGATTTCACAAACTTTTTTAGTAAAAAAACACGCTACATTTTTAAAAACAAGACTCCTTATTTTTAGAACTCTTATTTACAGTCAATTACTATGCTAACTATTAAAGTTTTCTTCGACAATTTTTTTTATTTTCGAATTTAATGATGTCATCGCGTTGTAACTCGTATGCTCAAGTATGATAATTACTAATTCTTGCTCTGGATATTGAATTAATCCTGTGCTAAAACCGTTCCATTTTCCATAGTGATAAATTTTATCATCTCCACGATTATCAATTCTAAACCCAAACCCATAAGGTATTTTTCTACCATATTTGGTTTGACCTTTTTCATACATCATTTTTAGAGAACGTTCAGAAACTAAGAGTCCATTGTTCAATCCGTATATCCATTTATACATATCTTCTACATTCCCATAGACATTTTTATCACCAACAATCGCATCGTTAACCGTACCCGGAATACTAATATGACGCCAGCCTCGATACAAGCGATACCCTTTGAGTTGATGCTGACGAATGGTATCTTTTTTGAAACTATAGATATAAGAATTTTTCATACCTAATGGCTCAAATACATATTCCTGAACAAAATCGGCATATGGCAAACCGCTTACTTTTTCAACGATAGATGCTAAAACAAAATATCCGGTATTTGAATAATCAAAATTTCTACCTGCACTAAAGAAACGATTCGTATTCGTTTGTTCAAGAAGCGACATCATTTCTAAATTTGTAGGAGGTTCTTTTTCATCCCATTTATGTTCTGCAACCCAAAAATAATTAGGCAAACCAGCAGTGTGAGTTAACAAATGTTTTATCGTTACATCTTTGTAAGGGAAATCAGGAAAAAATTGCGTTACTGAATCTGTTAATTTTATTTTTCCTTCTTCATACAATAACATGATCGAAGTTGCTGTAAACTGTTTACTTACTGATGCCAATTGAAATGCTGATTTTTCATGCAGCAATTTTTTCTTTCTAAAATCAGCGTATCCTATTTGATTCTTATAAAGAACTTTATCTCCTTTAGCAACCAATACTGCCCCATGAAAATCATACCTCTTATGCACTCTCTTTAAAAGAGAATCCATTTTTTTCTGAACAAGCTTCGCATTTGCGCCTTGATGCATTTGAACAACTACTTCTCTACTTGTTTCTATTGGTAACACAGTATCCTTTTTCTGCTCAGGTAGCTCATTCTGGGTATAATGCGCTGTACGACCGAACACTACCATCAAGATAACACCTACTCCGACAAGAATACTAAGAAGAATTATTTTTTTCAAGACAGCTAAAAATAAATTAGCCTGCAAAATAGTACTCTCTTGTGGTATTACAAAAAAAATGCTCCTTTTAACATTATTTTATTTGCAGATAAATTTAGAATATCGAAGCAAAACTTATTGCAGTATTCCAATAATTTTAACATGATTTCCGTTTGCTTCTGTTATTTTTGTATTATGGATTTTACATTACAATCGGCATACAAACCTACAGGAGATCAACCGGAAGCAATACAACAATTGACTGAGGGTATATTAAACGATGATAAATATTTAAATCTTTTAGGGGTAACTGGTTCTGGAAAGACATTTACTGTTGCCAATGTAATAAAAAACATCAACCGGCCAACTTTAGTGCTAGCACACAACAAAACACTAGCGGCACAACTTTATGCTGAGTTCAAAGAATTTTTCCCGAATAACGCAGTAGAATATTTTGTTTCGTATTACGACTACTATCAACCTGAAGCGTATATTCCTTCAAGTGGTGTATTTATTGAAAAAGATCTTTCAATAAACGAAGACATCGAACGTTTGCGAATCAGTACTTCGTCAGCATTGTTATCAGGACGAAGAGACGTACTCGTCATTGCCTCTGTATCGTGTTTATATGGTATCGGGAATCCTGTTGAATTCAAGAAAAATGTAATTACCATCGAACAAGATCAAGTTCTAGCTAGAACAAAGTTCTTACACATGCTAGTTACAAGTCTTTATTCTAGAACAGAAACTGAAATAAAAAGTGGAAGTTTTAAAGTAAAGGGAGACACTATTACTATATATCCATCGTATGGAGAATACGCTTATCGTGTACATTTTTTTGGAGATGAAATTGAGGAAATTGAATCTTTTGATGTTGAAAACAACACAGTAATAGAAAAATTTGAGACCTTAAATATTTATCCCGCAAATTTATTTGTAACATCACCAGATATACTTCAAGATGCTATCCATCAGATTCAAGAGGACATGGTCAAACAAGTTTCCTATTTTGAAGAGATAGGAAAACCTTTAGAAGCGAAACGCCTAAAAGAAAGAACAGAGTTTGATTTAGAAATGATTCGAGAACTGGGATATTGCAGTGGTATCGAAAATTATTCGAGATATTTAGATGGACGAGCTCCAGGTACACGGCCTTTCTGTTTATTAGATTATTTTCCAGAAGATTATCTGATGGTAATTGATGAAAGTCACGTTACAATACCACAAACTCATGCGATGTATGGCGGAGATAGATCTCGAAAAGAAAATTTGGTTGAATTTGGTTTCCGATTACCTGCTGCGATGGACAACCGTCCGTTGAAATTCGAAGAGTTTGAAGAAATTCAAAACCAGGTTTTATACGTGAGTGCTACACCTGCCGACTATGAGCTTGAGAAAACAGAAGGTCATTTTGTGGAACAGGTAATTCGTCCTACAGGTTTGTTAGATCCGATAATTGAAGTTCGACCTAGTTTGAATCAAATTGATGACTTAACAGAAGAAATTCAGCAACGAATAGAAGTTGACGAAAGGGTTTTGGTTACTACTTTAACAAAAAGAATGGCAGAAGAATTGGCGAAATTCTTAACGCGAATTCAAATAAGATGTAGGTACATTCATTCAGATGTTGATACGCTTGAACGTGTGCAGATACTGCAAGACTTGCGAAAAGGATTGTTTGATGTATTGATTGGGGTAAACCTATTAAGGGAGGGGTTAGATTTACCTGAAGTTTCTTTGGTAGCCATTGTTGATGCCGACAAAGAAGGTTTTTTACGTTCGCATCGTTCGCTTACCCAAACCATTGGTAGGGCTGCAAGAAATGTCAACGGAAAGGCGATTATGTATGCAGATAAAATCACAAAAAGCATGGAGCTTACCATATCTGAAACCGCAAGAAGAAGAGAAAAACAAATTGCTTACAATACAAATAACAACATCACACCGAAACAAATTAGTAAAAAACTAGAAAGCGCATTACTTCAAAATCAAGGGACCTCTTATTCTTCAATAGATGAAAATATAGCCGCAGAACAAGATTTAACTTATTTATCGAAAGGTGAAATAGAAAAACGCATCCAGCAAAAAAGAAAGGAAATGGAGACTGCTGCGAAAAATCTCGATTTTTTAGTTGCTGCAAAGCTACGAGACGAAATTAAAGAGCTCAAGAGTAAATTATAAAACCGTACCCTGAGCTTGTCGAAGGGCACGGTTTTATAATTCAGGGCACAATTTTATATTTTACAAGAAACCACCTCCAGAGGCTTCGTTCTTGTCTCTTCTTTTTCTTTTACGTGCTTTATTTTTTCCTCCACCAAAATTATACATAAAACCTAAAAACACCGTTCTGCTCTCCCAGTTAAACTGCCCGTATTGTGGTATAGGTTTGTCTGAAGTAAACTTGAATTTCATTCCCTTAAAAATATCATTGAAATTTAAGGTAAGTGTTCCTTTTCCTTTCAAAATATTATAACTAGCTCCTGTATTTACCATCCACATTGGGTCAACATTGAATTGTATCGACTGCCCCCCACCTCTGTACATCGCGAACAATTGAAGTCTCAAATTTTTTGTGGCAGTGAAATTATTGTTGATCCTAAAATTAAACGCATTGTTTTGCACTTCAATCAATTCATTGTTCGCTACACCACTCTCTTTTTGTATATACAAATCCATACTCGCATTCAATCGCCACCAATTTGCAAAAGCATGATTGCTCGAGAACTCAAAACCATAACGGTAGTTTGTATCTGCGTTGATATAAGAAAGTTCTAACTTATCTTCATCGAATTCATCAATGTTCAAAATTCGAGTAATATTATCATTTACTTGACGCAAAAAAGTACCAGCTGTAAAAGAACCTTTTTCGTATTGTCTCGTATAATTTACTTCAAAAGAATTTGTGAACTGAGGTCGTAATTCAGGATTACCAATCGATGTAATCAAAGGAGTACTCCATTGTCGAATCGGATTTACCTGTTGAATTCCCGGTCGATCCACTCTTCTGCTATAACTAAACTGGTATTGATTTTTTTCGCTCGGTTTGTAAGTGAAAAATGCTGAAGGATATACCGTAAAAATTTGATCTGTATATTTTTCGTTTTCTTCTGATTGATTAAAATCACCTCTAACTTCATAATTTTCAACGCGAGCACCTAATTGTACAATTAATTTTTCGAACTGTCGATTGTAATTTACGTATGCAGAATAAATATCTCTATCGTAAGAAAACGAAGAATTTCCTATCGGTGCTGTTTCATACCAAGGGATCAACTGACCATCATCAATGATGGTTTTAGGAATTCGATTGCCATTTTCATCGTATACAAAATTGTGTTGCGTTGTATTTAAACTATTACTGATTCTATCAAAACGCGCCTCTAAGCCCAACTCTAATTTTGCAGTTTTCGAGAGCGGTTTAGTATAGTCTAAATTATACAAATCTGTCCCTTTGTCGTTTACTACATAATCGTGATAATTTCTGGTCATGTCATAGGGCTTTACACTTTCTTCAAAAAGTGCATCTTCTATCCTATCGTATGTAGATAAATTTGCTTCAATTTCTAATTTCTCACCTTCTTCATTAAAATCAATTGTATAATTAAAGTCATACGCTTTAGAATCACCCGTATTATCATTATAAGAAGGACTGTTTGATTCTATAGCTCCAGTAATTAACGTCGTAGAAACCTGTGAATCATCTGATTTATTTTGTGTAGTATACACAGAAAAAGTGTGCTTATCATTGATATATACATCCGCCCCAACTTTTAGAATATGATTGGCATATTTCGATTCAAAATTAAAATCTTGACGAATGCTATTGTCATTTCTTAAGACTATTCCATAATTAGAATTGTCTCCATTATTATAACCATAATTTCCAAAAAAATTGACCCTCCCTTTTTTAAAGTTCATGTTGGTAGAATAATTATATCTAGGATTCACACCATAAGTCAAACCCGTGTTGATTGATCCATTAAAACCAATATTTGCATTTTTATGAAGTATGATATTTATAATACCACTCATGCCTTCTGGATTGTATTTTGCTGAAGGGTTTGTTATCAACTCAATACTTTTGATGGAAGTAGATGGTATTTGCTTCATTAATTGCGCTGCGGGTATATTCGTAGGTTTTCCATCTACTAATATCCGTACATTTTCATTTCCTCGAAGACTAATATTCCCAGACTGACTATCCACAGAAACCGATTGCACATTATTTAAAAGCACATCTGCAGTCGCACCAACTGAAGTCAAGTCTTTTCCAACATTAATTACTTTTCTATCTATCTTTTGTTCAACTGTTGATTTCTCTGCTACCACAACAACTTCCTCTAACTCAGCACTTGTTTCTTTTAAAAACAATTTTCCTAAATCATGTTTTCTGTTCTTTTTAGAAATCATCAATTTCTTAGATATTGATTCAAAACCTATAAAAGATACAACCAACAGATAAGCGCCATCAGGAATTTTCTTTAATTCAAACTGTCCTTGGTCATCTGTTATCGCTCCGGTAAATGATTTTCCACTTTCATCTTGCAACTCCACACTCACGTAAGGCAATGGCTGTTGTGTATTCTCATCAATTACCTGTCCGAACACCTCACCAGAAACAATCTCATTCGCAAAGCCATAGACCGAACTCAACACGATTGCTAATAGCACTATTTTAAAATTTTTCATCATTCTGTAGTTAGTTTTACAGGACAAATATATAAATTAAATAGTACTATGCAAAACAAAGTACTATTTATTGTTTTTTGCATCCCTAAAAATAAGGAGCAATAAATTCACTTATTAATGACGATTGTGCACAAAGCTATAATGATCTATTTTTACATGAAGTAAGAGTAATTAAATGGTTATTGTAAAAAACGGATGGAATAACGCCCCTTAATGTTCATCCGTTTTTTTACTCTTAAATTTTGAACTACAAAAAGATTAGATATTTTAAATTAGTAGTCGGTTAATTATTTCGGTTGGTAGCTTTTTCTAAAAGTTCCAACCGATTTTTAATAAAAAACCCCTTGAACAATGTTCAAGGGGTTTCGTTTTTTATATAAAAGATCTTTATAAAGCTTCACCAAGCTCTTTCAATCTTTCTGTATTTTCAGCTAGTTTTAATTCATCAATAATCTTATGAATATCTCCATTAATTACATTCGATAAATCATACAATGTCAATCCGATTCTGTGTTCTGTAACACGTCCTTGTGGATAGTTGTATGTTCTAATTTTTGCAGATCTATCTCCACTAGAAACCAACGAGTTTCTTTTTAAGGCATCGGCTGCGAGTTTTTTCTCTAACTCTTGCTCATACAAACGAGAACGCAATACTTTCATCGCCTTGTCTTTATTTTTATGCTGTGATTTTTGATCTTGACATTGTGCTACCAATCCTGTTGGAACGTGCGTCAAACGCACTGCAGAATAAGTGGTATTTACAGATTGACCACCAGGTCCAGAAGAACAAAAATAATCGATACGAATATCACTCATCTTCATATCAATATCAAATTCTTCAGCTTCTGGCAACACCATAACAGTAGCAGCAGAGGTATGAACACGACCTTGAGTTTCTGTTTGAGGAACTCTCTGTACACGATGCACACCAGATTCAAACTTCATATCACCATAAACATCTGCACCGGTAATACTAAAAATTATCTCTTTAAACCCACCTGAAGTCCCTTCGCTAATATCCTCTACTTCAACTTTCCAGTTTCTATCTGAACAGTATTTCGTATACATTCTATACAAATCACCAGCAAAAATACTCGCTTCGTCTCCACCTGTACCTGCACGTATTTCTACGATCACATTTTTAGCATCTTCAGGATCCTTCGGAATCAACATAAATTTAATTTCTTCCTCTAATTTTGGAATTTGAGCATTTGCCTCATCCAATTCCATTTTAGCCATTTCTACCATTTCTACATCAGAACCATCTGCAATGATTTCTTTTGCTTCTTCGATATTGTTCAATAGCTTTTCGTACTCATCAGCTTTTTCAACAATCTGACCTAAATCTTTATATTCTTTATTAAGCTTTACATAACGTTTTTGATCCATGATAATATCAGGCTGAATAATCAAATCTGATACTTCATCATAACGTTGCTTAAATATTTTAATCTTATCTAACATCTATACTTTCTTTTCTTGGATTGCAAATTTACATTTTTTATCTGGTTATTTTCAGATACCAAAAAGACCAGTGTATACACTGGTCTTCCATTATTCTCTCTAATTACTAATAAATAAATTCTCCGAACTCACTTTGAATTGTCAATTTATTAGACGCTGCGGCTTCTACTCTACCCACAATTTTTGCATCTACATTAAAACTTTTAGAAATTTCGATAATATCATTTGCAATCTCTGCAGGCACATAAATTTCCATTCTATGTCCCATATTAAATACCTGATACATTTCTTTCCAATCGGTACCAGATTGCTCTTGAATTAATTTAAACAAAGGCGGAACATGGAACATATTGTCTTTGATGACATGCAAATCTTTAACGAAATGTAAAATTTTAGTTTGTGCTCCTCCACTACAATGCACCATTCCGTGAATTTGCTCTGGCGTAAATTTACTCAAGATTTCTTTTATGATAGGCGCATATGTTCTTGTCGGAGACAGCACCAATTGCCCTGCATCTATCGGAGAATCTTCAACTGAATCTGTCAATTTTACTTTTCCTGAATACACTAAATCTTCTGGAACCGCTGCATCAAAACTTTCAGGGTATTTTTTGGCCAAGTAATTGTCAAACACGTCATGTCGAGCAGATGTCAAACCATTACTTCCCATACCTCCATTATATGATTTTTCATAAGTTGCTTGTCCAAACGACTCTAAACCAACGATAACATCACCTGGTTTGATATTTGCATTGTTCACAACATCCTTTCTTTTCATTCGTGCAGTTACCGTAGAATCAACGATAATTGTTCGAACCAAATCCCCAACATCAGCCGTTTCACCTCCTGTAGAATGAATCTCTACTCCAAACTCTTTCAACTCTTGCAATAATTCTTCGGTACCGTTGATAATCTGTGAAAGCACTTCACCAGGAATCAAATTTTTGTTTCGACCAATCGTAGATGATAATAAAATATTATCTGTTGCTCCGACACATAGCAAATCATCAATATTCATGATTAACGCATCTTGGGCAATACCTTTCCAAACAGAAATATCACCTGTTTCTTTCCAATACATATAGGCCAAAGACGACTTTGTACCAGCTCCATCAGCATGCATGATTAAGCAATATTCTTCGTCACCTGTTAAGTGATCTGGTACTATTTTACAAAATGCTTGCGGAAACAATCCTTTATCAACATTTTTTATAGCATTATGAACATCTTCTTTTGAAGCCGACACACCACGTTGGCTGTACCTTTTACTCGTTTCTGAACTCATTGTGATTTCTTTGAATTTGAAAAACGCAAAGTTACTTATTTGTTGTGAATTTTTTATCAATTGAGATAACTTTATATATACGTATCTCATTTAATAATTTTCAATATTAAGAACCTGAAAATAAGATATTCGAAATAAAGTTCTCAGATTTCAAACATTCCATTAAAAATTATTATTTCTACGTATTTTTACGTACTTTTTTTATTCTTGTATAGATTTATGTATTATATTTGTCACTTCAAAAATTATCATAGAATCATATTAACAATACATATAGAATTATGGCTAAAATTAAATTAGAGTACATTTGGTTGGATGGTTACAAGCCAACTCAAAACCTAAGAAGTAAAACAAAAGTTGAGGAGCATGAAAACTTCCAAGGAACTTTAGAAGAATTAGGAAACTGGTCATTTGACGGTTCATCTACAAAACAAGCTTCAGGTGGTGCATCTGACTGTATCTTAAAACCAGTTGCAATCTATCCAGATCCTGCACGTATCAACGGATACTTAGTAATGACTGAGGTATTGAACGCTGACGGAACTCCACATGAGTCTAACGGACGTGCAACTATCGAAGATGATGATAACGATTTCTGGTTCGGATTCGAGCAAGAGTACTTCATCATGGATACTGAAACTGATTTACCATTAGGATTCCCAAGAGGTGGTTACCCAGCTCCACAAGGAATGTACTACTGTTCAGTTGGTGGAAAAAACACTCACGGACGTGATTTAGTTGAAGAGCATGCTGATTTATGTATCGAAGCTGGATTGAACTTCGAAGGAATCAACCAAGAGGTTGCTTCTGGACAATGGGAATTCCAATTATTCGCTAAAGGTGCTAAGAAAGCCGGAGACGAAATTTGGATTGCTAGATATTTACTAGATCGTTTGACTGAAGGTCGTGGAATGTACATCGAGTACCACCCAAAACCATTAGGAAAAGATTTAGACTGGAATGGTTCAGGAATGCACGCTAACTTCTCTAACTCTATCTTGAGAGAGTGTGGTTCAGCTGAGAAATACGCAGAAATCTGTGAAGCTTTCCGTCCAGTAGTTAAAGAACACATTGAAGTTTATGGTGCTGAAAACGATCAACGTTTAACAGGAGACCACGAAACACAATCTATCGATCAATTCTCTTGGGGAGTATCTGACCGTGGAGCTTCAATCCGTATTCCAATTATCGCTGTAGAAAAAGGATACAAAGGATGGTTAGAAGACAGAAGACCTGCTTCAAACGGAGATCCTTACAAAATTGCTGCAAGAATTATCAAAACTGTTAAACCAGTTAAATAATTTATATAGTTATTATATATTTAAAAAGCGTTCAAGTTTTCTTGAACGCTTTTTTTATGTCTTTTTTAAATAAAATTATATTTTAACCGAGCATCATATAAATAAACAACACATAGATTGCAAGGAGCAATCCTCCTTCAAACTTTCCAAACACCCTTTTTCTATACATAAAGCTCAAAGGTAAAATCAAAAGCGACACTCCCAACATCCAATAAATATCATTTTCAATTAAGCCCAGGTCATGAATTTGAATTGGGTGCACTATCGCTGTTAGACCCAACACGGCAAGGATATTAAAAATATTTGAACCTAATAAATTACCAATACTGATTGCTTTCTCTTTTCTGAGTACTGCAATAATTGATGCCGATAACTCTGGGATACTCGTACCTACTGATACAACCGAAACACCAATAACTCGCTGACTAACTCCAAACTCTTCTGCCAAACCAACAGCTCCTTCAATTAACAACTCAGAGCCTCCCCATAAAGCAACACCACCAATTAGAAGATATAGCAATGCACTCCATAACGGTAATTCTTCATCATCTTCAGGCATTTCATCTACCACAGCTACTTTTTGAAACTTCAGCAAGTACGCCAAAAACACAACGAGTAATGCAAATAATATCACTCCTTCATAGACTCCTAAACTTCCGTCAACCACTATAAACACATATAGTAACACGGAAGACAACATCATAATTGGCCAGTCTGTTTTAAAAAAACTAGTATTCACTCGAATATCAGATAACAGCACCGTAATCCCAAGCACCAATCCAAGATTTGCAATATTAGAACCGATTACGTTTCCAACAGCCAAATCAGGATGCCCTTGCAATGCAGATTTTAAACTGACTATCAATTCAGGAGCAGAGGTAGCAAACGAAACCACAGTCATACCAATAACAATTTTTGGTATTTCCAATCGCAACGAAAACCCCACAGCAGATTTCAATAACCAATTCCCTCCAACGATCAATAAAACAAGTCCTATTACAATAAAAAGTAAATTCATTTGCGTCTATAATTTAACAGCAAAGATACCTAATCTAAACAGCTCTCTTTTTATTTTTCAAAATACTTTAACTTTTGGATACAAATTATTTCGTAAATTAGAATCAAGCAAAAAACACTTTATGAAAAAACAATTGTTCCGTACAATTGCGAAAATTAACAAATTGATTTTTCCATCTTTTGGAAAAAAACAATTAGACATGAGCAAAGCCAAAAAATGGCAATTAGCTATCATTGGCTTTAGAGCCTATATTACTAAAAATGCATTATAAAATAATTACTATGACAAATAATTCGAATCATGTAAAATTACACACGGCATCATTTATCGAAATTCAACGATTGCAATTGGATTTGAATGATGCAGAAATTCCATTTTTAACAAAAAATAACGATGAATCGGCTAGGCTAGCAGGTTTTGGTTCGTTCGGTGACCATGTTGAATTGTATGTTTATGAAAACGACATTAAGGAAGCGACAGAAATCTTAGAAAAACTTAAGACTGAATTAATTTAATTTTTTTCGTTTTTTTGTTTTGGATATCACAATAATCTTCTATATTTGCAACCGCAAAAAGGCCGCGTGGCGCAACTGAATAGCGCACTTGATTACGGCTCAAGAGGTTATAGGTTTGAATCCTATCGCGGTCACAAAACACCCTTGTTAATCTTATGATTTTCAAGGGTTTTTTTATTCCCTCATTTGAAGTTTATCGTAATTTTCAAAAATCCACTTCTTACCCATTTTTTCTACAAAGCAAAAAGCATTTTCCTCGGGTCTTTCAACTAAAATACGCGCTTGGAACCCTCTGAAACAGGATGAACTATCTTACCTGAGTATACAGGCTTGCATTTTTGAAATGTTAACACTTGAACCAAATTGACTACGGATCCCATTAAGGTTTTCACGACCTTCACTTCTTCAATTTTCACAGCATCGAAAGAACCATAAAATCGTTGACTTAACACTTCACAAGCATCTTCACTTAGGACCACTAATTTTCCATTTGGAATAGAATCATTTACTATATCAATATCTCCAAAAAAAGCCAATCTATTTGAATTGGTAGAAAACGCTACGTCATTTGTAGAGATAACTCCATCCGCCAAATTGACATCAAATATGATTTCTTGTATTTGAGTAGAATCCACATCTGTAAATTTTGTTCTAAGAAGCTTCGTAAAATCAGAGCCCTTTACAGCAATAGCACCAAAAGGCCCAACAAAAGCATATGCACCAACATCTACCAAACTAAAATTTTGACTGCGTTTGTAATTTTCTAGCAACTCATCCAAATCCATTCCACTTAAAGAAATATTCCTTCCATAAGTTTGAACAGAAGCTCTAGAGTGCTGGATAAAACTATCGTACGTCTTTCCTTTAAAACTCCAATCAACTTTTATCGTTACGTCTCCTTTTGCAAATTGATCTGTCTCATATTTATTCAAAGTTTCACCGATATCTATCTTGTTCGTTTCTAAAAGTAACCCCAAAGATTTTATCGGCGTTCCAAAAACTGTGGTAAACTTACCTTTTGTAAGTTTTTCAGGGTCTTGAATAGATCGACCTTCAAATTCGGTCTCAATTTTATGAAAATCTTGAAACGAATATGTTCCATGGAAATTATACTTCATAGTATCAAGATCTAAACTTGCTTTGGACACCTCGATCTTATCCCTACTCAAATCAACTAAAAAATCTGCATTCAAAAGAGTTTTACCAATGGAAGGTATGTCGTATGTATTAAATAATGTTGGGTAAATATGTTGATGAGAATTCAACTTGACTTGCAACAAATGGTTTTCATAGGTGAGATTTGCTTTGACTTTTTCAAAATGTATTCTTTCTGAGTCTTTACTCCCTTTGGGCAAAATTGAAAATTCGAAGATTTTAACTTTTAACTCATCAACCGCCAACACAAATGCGGTATTCACATCTCTATTAGGCACATTACTGTTGTTGTTTACAGAAAAGACGCGTTCAATATTCCATTCGGTAGTGTTTTCTACTAAATGTAATTTAACTTTTTCTGCAGTTGCTCTTTCAATGATTAGTTGTGCTTCATTGACTAGTTGTTTGATATTGATATCTAAACTCAATTCATCAACTGTCATCACAGCTTTATTCACATGATTTTTATTCTCGAAAAACGAAACATTTTTTAACTGTACCGCTGCTTTTGGGAAATAAGTAAAAGGATCGAAAGTAAGTTTTTCTACTACAATATCTCCGTTGAAATTTTCATTCAAAACGAGCAACAATTCTTCTTTAATCCAGTCTTTTTTAAATTCTATCAAAAACCAACCAAATAATAAAAACAAAAAAAGTGACACCAAAGGCACAACCAATAACAGTTTGAAAAACCTATATGAATTGTTTACTGATTTCACTTATTTAATCATTTTTGATTGTTACACACAATAAAAACAAATATGCTTCATTTTTACGAGAACCAAAATTAATAACTGAATTTCTTTAAAATTAAAATCCTCTAATAAATATTAGAGGATTTATAACAAACATTAAAGTTTTGGTATTATTTTCTTAGGAATATCAATCTTTTTGTCATCTGCTCCTATAGCAAAGTCAGACCGATTGTAATCGTTTTTCTCTTTCCAATTAGACTCTATTCGGCCATCACCTAAAACAATATTTCCTAACTTTTTTCGAAACCAGTCAGCCAACTTTTTATATTTTTTATCATCGGCGACATTATTTCGCTCAGCAGGATCTATTCGTAAATCATACAAAGCCATTTCAACAGCGTCACGATCTGCTGTAAGACCCCATTTAACATCTTCGTTTGGTCTTACTTTCGTACCTGCTTTTTGATTGCTCTTTCTGTTTCTCATTGAAAAAGAAAACTCCTCTGTACGAATATAAGCTCTTGGTCCGATAACATGATTAAACTCTCCTAATACATAATCCCTTTTCAACCCATCATCATTCAACACTTCTGCAAGATCATACCCATCTAAATAATCAAATTCTTCATTATTTACATCAACCCCACCAGCAGATAAAATTGTTGGCATTATATCTACATATTCGGTAAATTCTTTATGCACCTTGCCCGCAGGAAATTTTTCTTTATCTGAAGCAACTATGATTGCAGAGGTATGATTTGATAGTTCCCAAGGAGAAAACTTTGCTTCTATGCCTTGTTCACCCAACTGCCATCCATGATCACCACATACATAAAAAATCATATATTCTTGATTGTGTTTCTTACTATATGCCTTAAATTCTTTTACAGCTTTCCCAATCAAATAATCACCATAAGCACAAAAGGCATAATAATCACGAATAGCTTGCTGTTTTTCATCTGGCTTCAAACCATCAATTTTCATTTTACTGTATAGCTTTTTTAGCTGAGGTGGTAATTTCGAAAGTTCCTTTTTGTCAAACTCTGGCACCTTGTATGTTTTCCCCTTGAAAAGATCTCTAAATTCTTTTGGAGGCATTACAGGCGTGTGAGGAACATGGTAACTCAAACTTGTGAATATAGGTTTTGAAGGATCTACACCCGTCATTTGTTTCCCAAGAGGAGATTCATAGGTTTTATTTTCATTTCGCAAATAATCAAAAAACTCTCGGTTGATATTTCCATCCAACGTTTTATCAGCTGGCATAGAGTTTACACCTCCAATAATCATATCTGAACTAGATCTAGTATAGGCATATAAAAGATCTAACTCTTTTTCTACTTCTCTCTTTACTTTTTTCTCTTCTTTAGAAATATCCGGATTTCTAGTGTATGATTTATGAGTTCCATCAGGATAATAAAAATTCACTCTCGAATCTATTTTCTGAGATTTTCCATTTACCTTACCCCAAACTACACTGTTATCCCAATCCGTTGTTTTACTGCAACGACGCAATTGATTGGCATCTATCGATTGTTGGTACAGCCCTGCATCACCACCTATTGAATTCGGACGCCAATTAAAAATATAAAAGCCAGTCTTTCCGAAAATAGAGGATTGATATCCGTTCTCTACCATTACCTGTGGCAAAGTTTTATTGAAAAAATCTGCTTGATGATGAGTTTTTTCAAATCCATATATACCTGCATGATGTGGATACTTACCCGTAATGATACTTCCACGAGAGGGTGCACAAGCAGGAGAATTGCAATAGAAATTTGTAAACACAACTCCTTCTTCTGCTAACGCATCTAAATTCGGAGAAGTCACAAACCCAAGAGGGCTATCATTTTTTCCGGAAACAATTTTATTATAATACGCATTAGAATCCATTCGTTGATCGTCTGTCATGATCCAAAGTATATTTGGCTTTTGTTTCTTTTGAGCAAATCCAATCGATGAAAATAACACTAACGAATAACAAACCAAACTTATACTACCTTTATATCTCATACCATTATTATTATTTCTTTTTAATATTACTACTGAAGCTTCTTTAGATGTTGCTCATTTAGTGGTCCATGTTGTTCCTTTTCGAATGTATTAAATTTTGGTAACACCTCTTCTAACAAATCTTTATCTTTCTTAAGAACTGAAACTTCTTTCTTCCAGTCTTTTATCTCTGGAAAACTAATTAAATCTGACGGTGTTTCTCTAACATCATACCATTTATTCCTTCCGTCTTTCAGAATATTTTTTGTACGAATAATCTGCAAATTATCTTTATAACCGTAAATCCAATCTCTATGTTCTTTTTGTTCTGTTGTTAAAAACTTCCAAAAAGACTTACCGTTAATTTCATAGTCTTTTGGTATCTCTACACCAATTATCTCAGCTATTGTAGGAAGTACATCTGCAAGATTCAATAATACATCTTGTTCTCCTTTTTTCTTAAAGTCCATACCAGGAGCATACACAATAAATGGCACATGCGTACCTTTTTGCACATTCGGACTATTCTTACCATAACCACTGGTACCATTATCGGCACACCAAATGACAATCGTATTCTTTTCGATATCTAATTCTTTCAGTTTTTCAAGATACAACCACATTTGATAATCTAAATAGTTGATATGATTGTAAATACCAGGTTTGGTAATCGTACCATTTCCATCAAAATCTCCTTTAGTTCCAGTAATTTTTGGCTGAGTACGTTGATAACCACCATCCGTCCATTCAACGATCGGTGTTGCAGGCCACTTGTTGTGTGATTTTGGGTGTAAAAAATCAAAAGCATCATGTCCAAGATGTGAAGTATGATAAACGAAAAAAGGCTTATTACTTTTCGTCTTTCTTTCAATAAAGTCGAATATGAAATCTAACTCAACATCAGGTCCATAGGTATTCAAACCATAGTTCTTCTTCGACTGTTTAGTATTCGGCCACCACTCAAAAGACTTTTTCGCAGTCGGATGATTCATCAACATAACAAATGGCTGCCAATACCAACTAGACTGATCATAGGACTTTGTAAGTTCACCAGTATTTTTATTATACTGTTTTTTTATTCCATTTTTCTTTGACGTGACAATTCTAAAATCAGAATAAGGATTTTCCGAAAGCAAGCTAGTTTCTCCAGGAGTAAAAACACCTTCATCGAAACCAAAATTCTCTAAACCTTTAGTTCTCATTTGAGTTTTCCCTGACCAAAAAGTGGCATATCCGCCATCTTTAGCTATATGCCCTATGGTTTTTGGCGAACTAGCATACAAAGGATATGAAGTCAATTTCCCTTCAGGATTTGTATATTTACCTATGGTTTTATTACCCCACCATTTATGTAAATGTGCATACCTACCCGTCATTATCATGGCACGGCTTGGCGAGCAAACCACGGCTGCCCACGCAGTTTTAATATATACACCCTCCGAAGCCAATCTATTTAGCACAGGTGTTTTAGCTCTAAACTCCAAATTTTGAGTATTCCCACCTTTAGGAGCGCTCCAGGTATCTGAATTATAAATTGGAAGTTCTCGAGCACTAATATCATCAGCTAATACCAAAATAATATTTGGCTTTTTTTGCCCCTGACCAAAAAAGAAAATCAACGATACACAAACCTGTAATATCCATTTTACCATACCTTTCATAGAACCTTTTTTACAATGAAGCTTGTTTTAAATTTAATCTACATGTGCATCAACCGCTCCACCGATAGAAGTCTCTTTGTATCCTTCCATTTCAATTTTAAAAGCATGCGCATATTTGGTAGGATAAGATTTCGGAGCTTTGATCACCAAACCTCTAGAATCTCTAATCCATTGAATCTCTTCTGAACTACCCAATAGCATCACTTTTTCTATTTTAGAATTCAACACACCTATATCAGTAGAAAGCGTCTTTATCACAATCTCATCTTTCGGAGTATCTAATATAGTGGCAAAAAATTCTTTGTCAGATTTTTTAGTAAATCTAATATCTGTATTCGTATAAATAATTTTGTGTTTTTCAACCTTATGACCACCTTCTGGCAAACGAGTTGGACCTTCACCAAAAACAATCCATGGTCTTGTTCCGTATATAGCTTCTCCGTTTACTTCTAACCAAGCACCCATATCTGCCAATAAATCCTTCATTTCTTGTGGAATTGAAGCATCTGGGTTTGGAGGTACATTCAATAACATCAATCCATTTTTAGATACAATATCAACCAAAATATCCACCAACTCATTTGATGTTGTAAACTTTGCATTTGGTCTATAAAACCAGGCTCCTGGAGAAGTATCTGTCAACCATACTTGTTTCTTTGGTTGGTTCGGACGTCCTCTTTCAAAATCTTTGATTGCAGTTTCCTCTGGGAATGTAGTTTCTTTATAACAAACAACTACTTCTTTTCCCCATTTCAATCCTTGGTTATAATAATAAGCCAAAAACTTTTGACGCATTTCTTCATCTAAGTTCTCTAACCACCAATCGAACCACAGTAAATCTGGCTGATATACATCAATAAATTCTTTTAATTTATCCCACCAAGCTTTGTTAAAATCCTTGTCAGGAGTTTCTGAATCGAGTTCATGAGGATTCGTGTACAAATCATAGTCCTCCGGATCAATTCCACCATGTTTGTGAGAACCTGCAAAATATTGCCATGTAAAAGCATGGTGAAACGAACCCATAAATTTCATACCACGAGCTTCAATTTCTTTTTTCAATTCAGCAGAAGGATCATAGCCTCCATAATTCATAGAATTCCAACGTGTAGATTTAGCATCCCACATGGCGAAATTATCATGATGCATTGCTACAGGTCCTGCAAATTTTGCTCCTGAACTTTCGAACAAGTCCGCCCATTCCTTTGCATCAAATGCAGAAGGGTCAAATTCTTCTATAATTTGTTTGTAACCATGTTCAGCAACAGGTCCATACTTTTTTACATGGTGTTTATAATTACTAGAAGGCTTCCCATTTTTAGTAGGTACAATTTTACCATCTACATACATTTTCATTCCATGCCAACCAGCATACCATTTGGTAGGATCAGCACCTACAAAAGCAGAAGAAACAGGACCATAATGTGTATAGATACCAAATTTCGCATCTTGAAACCAGTCTGGTGCTTGATTTACCGTAGCCAATGATTCCCAATTCGCTTTAAATTTTTTCTTTTTCTGTGCTTGTGAATTATTTTGAAAGCCTAAGACAGCTAAAAAAAGTAAAACGAGTAAATAGCTTTTATTATTTTTCATTTTAAATAAATTATTTGTGTTTTTAAAAAAACTGATATAAAATACCTGTTATATAAACATATTCTCCATTGACAAAATTACAACAGCCTTAAAAAATCTACTTGTACAAATGGATAAGATGATAGAACTAATGGCTTTTTCTTCAATTTCAATACTCGACAAAAGCACTGCAATTAACAAAAAAACAGCTATTTATACATTAAACATAAAAAAAGGCGGTCAATAGACCGCCTTTTTCTTATTTATTTAAAAAAACCTTTAATCATTCCAATGCGCATCAATTATCGTTTGAATGTGGGGATATTTCTCACCATCCTCTTCATTCAATTCTTTACGTTTTTCTATCAACTGCAATTTTAGATCTGCAATTATTTGTTTGTACGAAGGATCGGTATACGCATTATTCATTTCTTTAGGATCTTTAGTTAAATCATAAAATTCCCATGCTGAAGGCGTATGTAAGGTAAATCGATTTCCCCAGCTTTTTTTATTCCAATCTGCATTAGGTTTATCAGTATCTACCCAATACTTTCCGTAATAAAAAATCAACTTATAATTTTTAGTTCTAATTCCGAAATGAGCTGGATTCGCATGGGCATGTGCCATATGCATCCAATATCTATAATATGTAGATTGCTGCCAACCTTTAGGTTCTTCGCCTGTTTCAAGAATATATTTAAAACTATGCCCTTGCATCTGTTTTGGAGCTTTACCACCTGCCATCTCAATTAGTGTTGGTGCAAAATCTGTATTATTAATAATCGCATCTGTTCTAGTACCTGCTTTTATTTTTCTAGGATAACGAACAAAAAATGGCATTCTCATAGACTCCTCATACATCCATCGTTTGTCAATATAATCATGCTCACCCAACATAAAACCTTGATCACCTGTATAAACAATAATTGTGTTTTCATATAGGTCATTTTCTTTTAAAAACGCGATCAATCGAGCAACATTATCATCAACTCCTTTTACACAACGCAAATAACGTTTTAAATACTCTTGGTATGTGGCATGGGTATAAGCATCCCCCTCTAATTCATCTGCTTGATGATAATCAAAATCTGGATTATTCCTTTTTATGTAGGTATCACTCCAAATTTTCATTCCCATGTGTCGAATTGCATTTCTCTTAGAAACTGAAGAACCTACGATAGATAACAGTACACCATCTTTACCTCTGGTAGCAACAGAGCCGTTATTTCCATTATCATATAGACTTGCTGGCTCAGGAATCTCTACATCAGCTAGATAATCTTTATACCTAGGTGCAAATTCAAAATCATCATGAGGCGCTTTGAATTGATGAAACAAAATAAATGGTTTTGAGTGATCTCTTTTATTTTTTAACCAATCAATAGAAATATCAGTTACAATATCAGAACTATGTCCTTTATACATTTTACCTTCATACGCTGGATCTTTAGCCTCAGTAAAATTCATACCTGACTCAGTCAAATAAGGATCGAAATAAGAACCTTGTTGACCGTGTTTCGTAAAAACATTATAGTAATCAAAATTTGGTTCTTCTTTCAAGTGCCATTTACCAACCATAGCTGTTTGATAGCCTAACTTTTTCATTTCAATTGGCAAATATTGACGTTCTTTTGGTAAAGAACCTTCTAAATCTAATACCCCGTTTGCCTGACTATTTTGTCCAGACAAAATTGCAGCTCGACTAGGAGTGCAAATAGAGTTATTTACAAAACAATTTTCAAAAATCATTCCTTCATTTGCAATCTTATCCAAAGTTGGAGTTGGGTTCAATTTTGCCAATCGACTGTTATAAATACCAAATGCCTGAGTAGTGTGGTCATCAGACATGATATAAATAATATTAGGTTTTTGTTTTTTCTCTTTTTTCAATGTAGAACAAGAAAACAGGCATAACAATGCACTTATAAAAATAGGTATTCTAGAAATCATTTTATAGTTTTAAATTGATGATGTAAAAATGGGAATTAATTAAAAAAACAAACAAAACATATGTCTTAAAAAAGAGAATAGATAACCACTCTCGTCTAGATTATATAGACAATTTAAGAAAAAAGGCCTGTAAACAACGTTTACAGACCTTTTTTACTATTCACTAAACTTTATAAATTATGGTCGTGCATTCTTTTCCTTGATTTGCCAATCGTCATACCTTACATCACTCACACCAGCAGGTATTGATTGCATCGCTAAGGCTGCATTGGTATCTGAAGCAGGAGTAAACTCTATCTCTACATCCGTCCAAACATCTCTTGCAACTGCCCCCCATTGATCATTATAGGTTACACCACCAACGATAAACTTACCAAATGCAGTATCAGTCGTTGATGCGATATATCTTTTCGCTGTAATCAAATAAACAGTTCCTCCAACTAATGGAATTGTCTTTCCTCCACTTGCAGTGATTTTAGATTTACCACCTCCTGGAGCCTCGAATCTCACAACATGATCACCTTTTGGTGCTGTAGGTAATGCTTCAAAAGTAACTGTTCCGCCACCACTTGTTCCACCAGTAGTCCATTGACTTGCATCTTCAAAACTCCCTAGTCCTTCTAGCAAATCATCTTCATTCATGATAACTGTTTGTGCTGTAAAATCACTAATTCTACCACCTCCTATCGACTTGATATCTCCAGGCCCAGTATAAGCAACTGATATTACATCGGCTCTGTAGACTCCATCAGTTAAAACAACATCCAACATCATTTCGTTAGAAGCATTCACACTCACAGAAGCAATCGCCGCCGATGATCCATTTACTTGTACATCAAAACCTACAGTTGCATCTGCCGATGAAGCTATCGTCGCAGGATCTAACGCTTGATCAAAAGTAATTGAAAATCTATCACTCATGAATGCAGGCTCAACAACATCTCCAACAATATTTACCGGAGTTGGTTCATACACAACTATTGCCGCATCTGTAAATATTTGCAATTCTCTTCCATCCAATGTAAAAATCTCTCCCTGACCATCATAAGAAACTGTAACGGACTTACTTGCATCATCTGGTGTTAAGGCTGTTTCTAATGAAAGATCTAAGATTGACTTATTAGTCTCGTTGATACTAATACTCGCAATTGGAGAATCAACTCCATCAATCTTCACAGAGAAAAATGGAGTGATACTATCTTCTAATTCAGCAAATTTCCCACTAAACGGAATCATAATTACATCCGCATCCGTTTCTTCTATTACTCCGTTTTGTACAAACGGTGTTGTAAGTGGACTTACTTTAAACACAACCGACATATTCAATGTTTCTTCGCTTCCTTCAATTTCCGGAGTTCTAGATCTACGAGAAATTAATTCTCCTCTAAAATTACCAACGCCTTTATTAAAAGCAATTTCTTGAACTTCATTAGTCCCTGATGCCATTATTTTTTCATCTTCAGGATTCTCTTCAATTGTTAAAAATCTCCAAGTTCTTCCATCAGGTCTAGCATTGTTGACACTTGCTGTGATATCTGTGAATTCTAATTTATCATCAAAATTCAAATAAATAGTATCCATAGCTTCATGATCGATCAAATCACCCAATTCATCTCGCACCTCAAATGTTGGCTCTACATTGGCAAAAACATCTATCAATACAGTTTGTTCGTATACCCACTTATCTCCTACCTTAATCGTTTTTATAGTATCGTTCATTGCCAAACCGTCCACAAAAAGAACTTGAACAAACTCAGTATATTCAGGAAACTCATTGTACAAAATAACTTCTGTATCTGAATTCCCTTCTGTAAACAATACATGTATGGATTTATCTGTAGTAACTGTTTCTCCTCTATTGATGATTAGATCATCAAAATTTGTCAAATTTTGATCTATGGGTCCTTGCAAGAAAAATGCCGATTCTGGAATTCTCCATTCATGCTTTGTAGCACCAGAAGACAAATCTAAAAATGACAAATACTGCGAATCAACCGCTACACCTCCTGTCGCACCCGCTCCAAAAGAACTCGTATACGAGGCATCTACAAACGGATACTCTACAGCATACTCATCATCTTGACAACTCGCTACTACTAATATTAGTAGTAAAAATTTAAGTATATTTTTTATTTCTTTCATCTTAATGTTTTTTTGTGACGTTCTATTATTTATCCCAATTCAAATTCGCTTCAACCTCTGCTTGTGGTAGCGGAAAATATGAATGCTCTGATGCAATAAACTTATCTGCACCTACAACACAATCTTGTTTATTTGGATGTGCTGGCTCTGCTTGTCTTTTATGAAATCCTTTTAAACCAGCTATATAAACTCCATTTTCATCTCTCAAATAATAAGGTTCTTCATCAGGATTTTGACCTGGTGCCCCGGTTAAAGCAGGTAACATAAAGTTTTTCCAACGGTCTTTATGTACACCATTTAAGTTTTTAGGATATGTCCATGAGTCATAAACAATTCCAGCCAACTTTTGCAACTGCTGCTTGTAAACTCCCCATCTTCTTAAATGATATGATCGATTTCCTTCCAAAGCTAATTCAAGAGGTCTTTCAACAAATCTTAAATGCTCCATTAAATTGGTTGTATTTACTTCTTCTACAACATTTCCTGATCCTAAATGAATATCATCCATGTAGGTCGTTGTCAAATTGTTAAATTCAGCTCCTGGATCTGTCGCTTTCCCTAGCAAAATTAAATGAGAACGTTTTCTTACTCTATTGATATATCTAAGTGCTTCAGAAAGATTTCCTTCTTCCAACATACACTCTGAGTACATCAAATAAACATCTGCCAATCTCATGATAGGTAGATTGATACCCGATTTATTTTGATTTTCAGCATCTGAAGGCTCTCCTAATCCACCACCTATTGTATTCCAGTGGGTAAACTTCTTAAACAAAGCAGGGTAAGTTCTTTCCATTGTCGGTGCATTTTGACCATCTGGTCCCAATTCTGCAGGTGTAACTCCATAATGTAAATGCTCCATATCATCAACATGGGCCATTGAATTCCCCATTCTATGACTGTACTTATAAGGTCTATCCTCTGTTCCAATTACTTCACCAGCTGCATCATAAATTGGCGCATCTATTCTAATATTTGCAGGATCGCTAGGATCTGGTTTTTCATTTCGGTATTGAAGATTCAACCAAGTACTAGGCTGAATTTGTCCTCCACCAATAAAATGGGTAATATCTTGACTCAAAGCCTGCTCACCCGTCAACAACAAATCAATATTCGTTGTGTAGTTAATCTCAAAAATCGATTCTGAATTGAACTCTGAAATACCTGTAAAACAATCCGCCAAATCTGGCATCAACGAATAACTATAATTGTCGATTACATTTTTCAAATAAATTTTAGCATTTGAAAAATCATTGTCCAAAATATAACTTTTACCAAGTAAAGCCTCACAAAATCCGGCAGTTACTCTACCTAAACTTCCTTCGTTGATATCTTGCCAGGCCTGATAATCTTTTGGCAAATGTGCCAAACCAAAACGCAAATCTTCTCTGTAAAAATCTTTTACTACCTGAGAAGACTGAGGTGATTGTTGTAAATCTGCAAACGTTTCTGGAATAAAATCCAACAACATTACATTTCCATTATTATAGGATGCATTTAACACATAATAAAAGTATCCTCTCAAAGCTCTTGCCTGCGCAACAATCAACAAAGCTGTTACTTTTTGATCTGCAGTTAAACCTTCTTTTATTTCTTCATAATTACCAATTACCTGGTTCGCTCTAAAAACACCCAAGTACAATGCATTCCATTTATTACTCAAATCCTTATTGGTAAGGTTGAAAGTCTGAGCATACATTGGATTTAACACTCCATTTCTCCTAAAATTTAAATCAACACCAATATCTGTTCGTAAAGGTTCAAATTTGATACCTAATATATTTGTGTTTGACAATGCGCTATACACAGAATTCAATCCTGAGTTTAAATCATTGTTGTTTTTCCAAAAGCTCTCATTGGTCAATGAGTTCGGATTTACTTGCTCTAAAAAATCATCACTACAGCTACTTAGTCCAAATACTAATAGCACTGGTAGTGTTAATTTTAGAATGAAATTACTTTTCATATTACCTGTAAATATTTTATTATTCGAATATTTCGTTTTCATCTTCATCGCTTTTTAATTAAAATTGTAATTGAAGACCTGCTTTGTACTGTGCTGATACAGGATATGTTCCTCTATCAATACCTCTAGTACTTAAACCGTTATTACCTACCTCAGGATCAAATCCACTGTAGTTTGTAAATGTCAAAGGATTTTGAGCCTGGATATAAATTCTAAATTTGCTCAATCCCATCTTCTCTAAAACGTTCTTTTTAAATGAATATCCAAGAGCAACATTTCTAAGTCTTACATACGAACCATCTTCTAAGAAATATTCTGACCCATCTCTGTAGTTAGGGTTATTTCTATCAAAATCGTTGTAAGGAATCTGAGTTGATGTATTATAAATTGTATGTGCGTAATACAAATCTTTATGTGTACCAGACTGGTATGCATAAGCCTTACTTCCATTCATCACCTCAGCACCGAATGAACCAAACCATTGCATAGAAAAATCAAAATTCTTAAAGTTAGCACCAAAGTTTAATCCCATTTCAAAATCTGGAGTACCACTACCTTTATAAATTTTATCATTTTGATCGATCTCACCATCACCATTTTGATCAACATATTTCAAGTCTCCAACTCTAGCAGTTGGCACTACTGTTCCATAAGAACCTTCAGAACCGTCTAAATCGGCTTCTGTAACCAATCCGTCTGTTTCTCTAAGGAAAAATGCTCCAGCTTCGTACCCTTCTGTTAACACAGTAACAATCTCTTTAGGCCCTCTACTTGAAATATATCCATTGTCTAAATACACAATTGGGTTATTTGGACTCATTTTAGTAATTCTATTCTGGTTTCTAGTATAAGTAACTCCTACATTCCATTTGAAACCTGACTTTCCTTTGTTTCTAAATTTTACTCCATATTCAACTCCAGAATTCTCCATATCTCCAACATTTAATGTCGTACTTCTGTTTTGTCCTGATACCCCAGTTGAAGGTGGATTTACAACTGGAAATAAAAGATCATTCTTTTTACTTTTATAAATATCTGTTGAAATCGTCAATCTGTTTCTAAAGAACCCCATGTCATAACCAATATTTGATTCGATTGAAGTTTCCCATCCTACTTGAGCATTTGCATATTTTTCTTGTGCTATACCACGTGCAGAAACAGGACTAGAAGAACCTAACGCCGAATCAGCACTTCCGAACACATAATTCAAACCAGGATTTACAACAGCCTGATTGCTATATGCTTGGAAACGATCGTTACCCGTGGTACCGTAACTCGCTCTAATTTTAAATGCATTCATAACATCTTTAACCGGGTTCCAGAAAAATTCATCAGAAACATTCCAACCTGCAGAAACTGAAGGGAACCATCCCCATCTATTTTCTTTTGCAAATTGAGAAGATCCATCTCGTCTAATACTAGCACTTAATAAGTATTTACCTTTATAGTTGTATTGTAACCTTGCCAAGGTTCCTATCAAAGTTCTAGAGTAGTCAAATCCAGATGAAATATCATACATCAAATTATATCCATCAAGTACAGTAATATCTGTAAAGATGTTTTCTCTTTTTTCAACTGAATATCTTTCATTAGTTGATTTTTCAGCTGCATATACAAACAATGCGTTAATTTTATGGTTTCCGAACTTCTTATTATAATTAACCATTCCTTCAAAAGTTAATTTTGAATAGGTTGTACTAATTGTTCTATTTGAAGAAATATCCCAAGGATTCGGTGGTATTAAATCACCATTCGTATCATAAATATCAAATTTAGGAATGATTCTTACCTGCTTGGTATCTGAGAATGTAGCACCACTTCTAACCGTAAACTTCAAAGCTTTTGAAGCTTTGTATTCAATCTGCATGTTACCAGCATGACTATTACCATCTCTATTTTCTTTGGTCTTTAAATTTCTCGTAATACCATTGATGTTTCTTGCCAAATTTTGATCTTCATCTGGATCAATTACACCTTGAGCCTCAGTTGCATCTAAATCAATAGGTTGTTGGTATGGTCTGTATTCGAAAATTTTCGTCATTAAGTTGTTATTAGGACTTACTCTTTCATCTCTTTTAAAAGTCAACCCTGTTATAACTTTCCACTTATCTTTAGTGAAAACAGTATTTGATCTAACATTGAATCGTTTGTAATCTGAATTAATTAACACCCCTTCTTGTTGAAAGTAATTCGCATTAAAGCTATAAGTCAACCCTTCTTTCCCACCTGAAACATTAACAGAGTGATTTTGAATAGGCGCCAAATCATTTAAAATTACTTGACTAATATCCGTATTGTTCGTTAGCCATGATGCATTTGTATGAATTCTAGAATCGACATTCCCTTGAACCTTGTTCGTAGAAAGTGACTTGAACAATTGTTCGTGATACACAATTTCTTCTTTTGACATCAATGGCACAGAAGAATTAATTTTTTGAATACCGTATTCGCTATTCACACGGATATTCATCATTCCTACTTTACCTTGTTTTGTAGTGATTAAAATTACTCCATTCGCTCCACGTGTACCATAAATAGAAGCCGATGCTGCATCTTTCAACACATCAATCGACTCAATCTCACTAATACTTAATTGAGGATCACTATCAAAAGGAATACCATCAACAACATATAAAGGTTGATTTTGACCATCTAACACAGAACTAAAACCTCGAATCAAAATATTAGATTCAGAACCTGGCTCTCCAGAACTAGCGGTAACACTTACCCCTGCTATTTGCCCTTGCAATGCAGCTCCTATATCAGAAGTTGTTGTCTTTTCAAGTTCAGCTGCCTTGACTTTCACAACAGCTCCAGTAACTTCTTTCTTCTTTTGTTGACCATACCCAACAACCACAACCTCTTCTAAAGTATTGCTCTCTGCCTCTAAAACAACTTTTATGTTTTTTCGACCATTAACAGGAACCTGTATTGTTGAATAGCCCATGAAACTAAAAATCAAAACTGAATTGTTATCTGCTTCTATTTCAAAGTTTCCGTCAAAATCTGTTATTGACCCTTTGTTTTGTCCTTTTACAAGGACACTCGCACCGGGCAATACATCTCCATCACCCGAAACATTTCCCTTTACGGTAATTTTCTGTGCCTGTGCAAATCCAACACCCAAACACATAAGTAATGTGACGATAAATGTCTTGGATTTAACAATAGCAAATAATTTGAATTTCATAAGTATAAATTAGGTTTAAATTAGTCTAACAAATATCTAAAACTCATATCTGTTCGGTTAACAGATATGTCTAGTTAGCTAATACATATGTTTAAACTTTAATAAAGTGTAAATTATACATTTAAAAATAAAACACCTTGTTTTTTTTAAACAATATTTAATTATAAAACACCAGTATACAAAGGAGCTATACACCGACTATGTATCGCGACTGAATCAAAAAAAAACCAACGAAATCATTTCCTCTATAATAAAAACCATATGTAGTGATGATAAAAAATGCTCTGAATTATTTTAGCGGTATAAAAATTAACACCTACAATAATGAAAGTTGTCAAAAACCGTATTTTAACATTCCTAAGTAGCTGCTTGCTCTTACTAGCATGTGACAAACCACATGAAAAATCAACATCAAAAGATTCGTCTTTATATGAGGCAAACTGGGAATCAATAAAAACAAACTACAAAGACCCAGAGTGGTTTAACAAAACCAAATTTGGGATTTTTATTCATTGGGGAGCATATACGGTTCCTGCATATGGGTCTGAATGGTACCCTAGACAGATGTACATGGACACTGCAGTTTTTACTGCACAACTTGACTTAAAGAAAGAAGGTCCTTCAAATGAATACCTACATCACAAAAAACATTGGGGTGACCAAAAAAACTTTGGATATAAAGATTTGATACCTTTATTTAAAGGAGAAAATTTTAACGCAGAAGAATGGATTGATTTATTCAAAAAATCAGGTGCTAAATATGTAATTCCTGTTGCAGATCACCATGATGGATTTGCCATGTATAAATCAAACACTACAAGATGGAATGCTTATGATATGGGACCGAAGAGAGATGTGCTTGGTGAACTTTTTGAAGCAGGAAGAAAAAAAGGAATGATCATGGGTGCGTCATCTCACTTTGCATTTAACTGGTCATTTTACAATAAGAAGGACCATTTTGATACAACAGATCCTGAATTCGCTGATTTATATTCGTCAAAAGGAAAAAACCTTAGAGAACCTGTTTCTCAAAAATTTAAAGACAGATGGTGGGCAAGAACTAAAGATGTAATTGACAACTACAAACCAGACATCTTTTGGCTAGACTTTTATGTCGACATTCCTGACTTTTCTGATGTACGCCCTAAATTGGCAGCTTATTATTACAACAAAGGAATTGAATGGGACAAAGAAGTTGTATTGCAAGACAAAAACTTTTCACATGAAGCTTTCCCAGAGGGTACCGTTGTTTATGATTTAGAACGAGGAAAACTTCCTGGAATTAGAAAACTACCTTGGCAAACTGACACTTCTATTGGAAAGAACTCTTGGAGTTATGTAACTAATTGGAAGTCAAAAACGACAAACCAACTCGTTGATGATCTTGTAGACATCGTAAGTAAGAATGGTTGTTTGTTATTGAATGTAGGTCCAAAATCAGATGGTACAATACCTGCCGACCAACGAAAGATACTTTTAGAAATTGGAGATTGGCTTGCTATAAATGGAGAGGCTATTTACGATACACAATATTGGAAAACATTTGGAGAAGGACCTACAGAAGTCAAAAAAGGACATCATTCTGAAGGAAAGAACGAAAATTTCTCTTCAAAAGACATAAGGTTTACCAAAAAAGGAAACACACTCTATGCCATAATTTTAGCATGGCCAACTGATAGTAAAATAAACATTCAATCGTTAGCAACGAACTCAGAATATGCGAAAGACATGGCTATTAAAAAAGTTTGTATTTTGGGAAGTAAAAATAAAACCAACTGGAAGCAAACTGAAAATGCTTTAGAAATAATTGCCCCTAAAGACAAACCTTGTGACTTTGCTCAAACTGTAAAAATCGTTTTAGAATAACTTTTTCTGTCAACCCTTCGAACACCAACCTATGAAATTTATAAAAACAAATCCTACCAACCTATTTTTATTTTTAATTACGCTGAGTTTTTTCAGCTGTAAAAATGACACAGACTCAGATAAAATAAAATCAGAATTTGAATTCGCTTGGGAAAACCCAACGCTTGAAATCAAACAAAGAGTTTCTTTATTGATAGATGAAATGACTCTGGAAGAAAAGTGTTCGCAACTGTTAGATATCTGTCCTCCAATCGAAAGGTTAGGGATCCCAGAATACAATTGGTGGAACGAAGCTTTGCACGGAGTTGCTAGAAATGGTCGAGCTACCGTATTCCCACAAGCCATCGGTTTTGGAGCTACCTTCGATGAAGATTTGGTTTTAAAAGTTGGTAATGCTATTTCTGATGAAGCGAGAGCAAAATACAACGAAGCAATAAAAATAAATAACAGAAGTAGATACGCTGGACTAACGTTTTGGTCACCAAACGTAAATATTTTTAGAGACCCTAGATGGGGTCGTGGACAAGAAACCTATGGAGAAGATCCATATTTAACAAGTAGAATCGGTGTTTCATTCGTAAAAGGCTTACAAGGCAACAACCCTAAATACATCAAGGCGGCGGCTTGTGCCAAACATTATGCTGTACATAGTGGTCCGGAAGAATTTAGACATGAATTTGACGCGATTGTAAACAAAAAAGATTTGTTCGAAACTTATTTACCGGCATTTAAAGCGCTGGTACAAGAAGCGAATGTAGAGGGGGTTATGGGAGCATATAACAGAACTCTTGGTGAACCTTGTTGTGGTAGTCCTTATCTATTACAAGAAATCCTTCGTGACAAGTGGGGATTTGACGGATACATTGTATCTGATTGTGGTGCCGTAAGCGATTTTCATAGATTTCATAAAGTCACAAAAACACCCGAAGAATCTGCAGCACTCGCTTTAAAAAGTGGAACCACGATCAATTGCGGAAATGTTTATTCTGTATTAAAAAGAGCATTAAATCAAAAATTAATCACGCAAGAACTCATTGACGAAAGACTTAAAGAAAGCCTGTTAACGCGTTTCAAATTAGGTTTGTTTGACCCTATTGGAACCAATCCATACGATGCCATTAATCCAGATGTGATAGATTCTGAAAAACACAGAAAACTTGCGAGAGAAGTCGCTCAAAAATCGATTGTCCTATTAAAAAACGACAATAATGTTTTACCTCTTAAAAAAGACATTCGAACAGCTTATGTGGTTGGCCCGAATGCCTCTAATGAAGAAGTTCTATTAGGAAACTACTATGGATTGACAAGCAGTACGCAAACTATTTTAGATGGAATCGTAAGCAAAGTGAGTCCTGGTACAAGTATCAATTACAAATCTGGTGTATTGCCCTTTAGAAAAAATGTAAACCCTATTGACTGGACAACAGGTGAAGCAGGACAATCAGATGTCTGTATCGCTGTTATGGGAATTTCAGCATTGTTAGAAGGTGAAGAAGGAGAAGCAATAGCTTCAAGCGACAAGGGAGATCGTACAAGTATCAAGCTACCTCAAAATCAAATCGATTTTGTAAAAAAACTAAAGAAAAACTCAAAAAACCCAGTTGTTTTGGTTTTAACAGGCGGAAGTCCTATTGCTATTCCTGAATTACACGATTTGGTTGACGCGGTGCTCTTTGTATGGTACCCTGGAGAAGAAGGAGGAAATGCTGTGGCCGATGTTTTATTCGGAGATGTTGCCCCTTCTGGAAAACTTCCTATTACTTTCCCTAAATCAGTTGATCAATTGCCTCCTTACGTTGATTATAACATGAAAGGTAGAACCTATAAATACATGGAAAAAGAGCCTTTATATCCTTTTGGTTTTGGGTTGTCTTATTCTAAAATCACATACAATAACATTGAAATAGATTCTAACTTATTGGTTACAGTAGAGATTAGCAACAATGGAGATATAGCAACAGAAGAAGTATGTCAATTATACATTAGTTCTCCTTTAGCTGGCACCTCAGATGCTCTATTCGACCTGAAAGCATTTGACAGAATAACGCTTTCTCCTAAAGAAACAAAAAAAGTTACTTTCCAATTAAACAAAAACACTTTCAAACAAATCAATAAAGAGGGAGTTCCTACATTAAGAAAAGGAGAATACACGATTTATGCAGGAGGTGCACTACCTTCAAAAAGGAGCCTAGACTTAGGTGCTAGTACGCCTGCTACTACAAAACTACAATTTTAGCAAGCCTATGTTTTTACGACCAATACTATCTTGTTTACTCTTATTGATTTTATTAAGTTGCAAAACAAAGCAACCATCAACAAATGTAACACATAATAAAAAACCACAGTTATTAGTTTTTTCTAAAACAAATAGTTTTAGACATACTTCTATACCAGATGGAATCGCAGCTTTCAAACAATTGGGTCTCGAGAATAATTGGGATATTAAATTCTCTGAAGATTCTTTGATATTCAACCAAAAAGAACTTTCAAAAACACAACTAGTTGTATTTCTAAATACCACAGGTGACATATTAGGAAATATACAAGAAACAGCTTTCGAAACTTACATCAACAATGGTGGTGCTTTTTTAGGAATTCATGCTGCAACTGACACTGAACACGATTGGGATTTTTACAAACATATGATCTGTGCACAATTTAAATCGCACCCAAAACAACAAACAGCAACCCTAGAAAAACAATCTTCTTGTAAGCATCCTGCTACTGCTCATTTAAATACATCTTTTCAGAAGTATGACGAATGGTATAACTTTAAAGAACCTGTAGCAAAACAAGCAGTTGTGCTTTTAGAACTTGATGAACAAAGCTACTCGGGAAAAAGAATGCACACACAGCATCCAATTGCCTGGTATCAGCACTACGAAGGTGGGAGAATTTTATACACCGGAATGGGGCACACGTCTGCTGCATATTCTGATCTAGATTTTCTTACTTTTTTAAAAGAAGGGATACATTGGTGCTTAGGAAATAAAGAAGTAACTATTCCAGAACAAGGACAAAGTTTATTAGACAAGGAATTATCTCTTTGGGATGTTTGGATGGGTGGAGTCCATAGTTCCGTTGACATAGATTTCGAAACATCAGACAATGTAAAAACGGGCAAACCTTTAGGCCTCAATAACGATCCGAAAAATGTTTTTGAAATAATTGAACAAGATGGTAGTCCGGTACTACATATTACAGGAGAGATTTTCGGAGGTTTGACAAGTAAAAATGAATACCAAAATTATCATTTCGAAACTGAGTTTAAATGGGGAGATAAAAAATGGGAACCTCGACTAAAAAGCAAACGAGATAGCGGCATACTATACCATGCTAAAGGCAAACATGGTACCTTTTGGAATGTTTGGATGTCTAGTTTAGAGTTTCAAGTTCAGGAAGGAGACTGTGGAGATTTTATTGCTTTAGGCGATGTATATGGCGATGTACCTGCTACGAGAAAAACTAGAGACAATGGAAGTGTCTATTTTACATACGACCCTTTAGGAGAAAACATCCCTTTAAAGTGGGGAAAAGGTTTTGAGTCAGGTCAAGCTAGCAAATCTACCCTGTATGAAAAAGCACATGGTGAATGGAATACATTGGAGATTTACACAATCAACAATGAAAGTATACATTTGGTAAATGGTCATGTTGTAAACAGAGTAAAAAATGCTCGTTATGATATTGCAAACAAAACCATACCTATTTCAAAAGGAAAAATTCAAATCCAATCGGAAGCTGCAGAAATATTCTATAAAAACATGCGCATCACTCCTATTCAAAAATTTCCATCTAAATATAAAAACCAGTAAACTAAAAAGAATTGATATATTCAGTAAGATTGTCGGTTCTTTCTAATCCGATTTTCTTTCGTAATCTATAACGAGAAGTATGAATACTTTCGACTGAAATTCCTAACAACGGTGCCATTTCTTTACTTGAGAAATTCAAACGAATCAATGCACATATTTTTAAATCTGCCGATTTTAGATTTGGGTGCTTTGCCTTTAAGTTTTCATAAAAACTTTGATTTATTGAAGTAAACCTAGCCTCAAATTCCTTCCAGTTACTTGTTGAATTTCCTTGAATGGTTTTTACCATTCTGCTTATCGTTTTCACATCAACCGAATCTTTCTGCTGTGACAATTTATTATTTAAGTTCGTCAAAAATTCTTCTTTTTCTATCAAACGTAAAGCCGAACTGGTGAGTTCTTTGTTTTTCATTTCTAAAATTTCTTCTTGACGTTTGATCTCAGCATCTTGACGCTCTTTGATCATTTGTTTTTCTGCACGGTGTTTTTGACGAAGGTTTCGAATAAAGAAAAAACTAAATATTGCCAACAATACAATAATCGCAATCAAAAACATATATTTCAAATACCAAATGTATTCTTCCTGCTCTAAAAATTTCAAACGCTGTTCGTTTTCTTGATCTTCTAATTTTTCTTTTGTAAGCCTATAATTATCCTTGATGTCAAATAATGGTAAATTCTTTTCGCTTTTAATTCCGAATACCTGATCATTCAAAGATTTTTCCTTTAACAGATACTCATAAGCTTTCTCATAAGAATTCGTAGAGGCATATAGTTCCTGAAGCGCTTTGTATGCCTTTATTCTATAATTCGAATGGCTAGAATATTTTTCTGATGTTTCAAGTGATTTCAAATAGAAAGCTTCTGCTTTTTTTGAGTTTTTAACAATTTTATGAATATCTCCCATCATGTAATAAATCAACACCAAATAAGAACCATCATTTTCATAAAAATATTCTTCAGCATCCTTCAATCGATCTAATCCTTCAGAAATATCACCTCTCATAGCTAACAAATAACCTGCTTCAGCTTCTAAATAATAATTCTTAGATTTCAACATGATATTATTCTTAGCCGCCATACTACTGTCTAGGTATTTTTGAGCCATTTCATATTCTCCTCTCACTCTGTAAAAACTAGTCAATGCAAAATAGTCACTCAACATATATACTTCAGTCAGAATAACTCTCTTTCTAAACATGCTTTTATTTAATGACAAGGATTTATTCAAGTACTTAATAGCCTCATCATCTCTTTCATAAAAACTATACAACCAACCAAGTCCTTTATAGATTCTTCCTACTCGCGTAGTTTCTTTTCCATCTTCTAACAAAAGTCCTCTCCAGAAGTTATCATAGGCCTGACTGTAATCTACATGATGGGAATGAATATCAGCAACCTCAATTAATCCCTCTACTGCACGGGCGGTATCTTTGACTTTCAAACTGAGCTCTATCGACTGATTATACAAATCAATAGACTTCTTTGAATCTATAAAAGTTAGTTTACGCGCTTTCAAAAACAAAGAGTCTTGCTTGCTAATATTTTGTGATTGTCCTAGCGTCGAACTAAATAAAAAAACGATAAATAATCTAGTATAAAATTTCATATGATGGTTGGTTCAGAGGTAATATAGACCAAATTGTAATTCTAATAAAACATGGTTTGAGTTTTACTATAGAAACGATGTCTATTTTCAAAGTAAAAAAATATAAATATTTCATCAATAAAAAAAATGTAAAAAAAACAAAACATCATAAAATTATTTACCCTCTTATAAACAAAGCGTCTAGAGAATTCATGTTGATATTTTGTCTATATAAATAGCTCAAAAAACAGAATTCAAAAATTCGTGTCAAGGATTTGTCTACTCGTAATTTTTCGTAAAAAACAGCATAACTAGTATCTTTAAATTAAAACAAAATTGACTGGTAAAAAGTCAAATTTCAGAACACTACACTAAAAAAAATGAATAAGAAAAATATCACAATACCGCTTATCGCAATAGGATTATCATTACATGCCTATTCTCAAAAAATTTCTTGGAAAAACAAGATTGAAGAGTTCCACATAGATGAGACTGTTGAGTTAGATCTGCAGTATGACACGCGGCCTTTAAGCTTCTTTTATATTGATGCGAAATTACTAGAAATAGACAAAGAGGGAAATGTGATCAATACCTATGACAACTCTAAACCTATTTTAAAACTAAATAAAGACTTATATTCTGGTAGCATTAATTTTCAGTACCAAATAAAAGCAAATACACCTATAAAACAAAAACTACCTGAAGGGCATTTTTATAAGTTAACTACTTTTATGATTTTGAACAATGACAGTGAGTTTGAATACAAAAGTGATGATGCTGTTGTGAAAATTCTATATTAATCTGATATCACATAAAACCTAACTACTCACGAATCAATACTATTTGAGCAAATGTAATTATAAAAAACTGCTATTCCCGTATAGTATTTCTACATTATTCTGACTCCCTCTGATCTTCATCACGATAGATATACAGCTTTATATCTTCTCTTTCTGATTAACGACATTTAATAATTGTACTATGTTATAAATCAATACTACTATAATTATTGGTTAGCCGCTATAAATGATAGTACCTTTTTTACACGTACGTAATCTATTTATTTCTATATACTAGACACATTCTATCTCATTTTTCATAGGTATTCTACCTATAATAATAGAAGCATATGCATAAGGTCTGATTAAACTATCTCTAAACTACAATATCTCATTAACATAAAAAGTCTGAGCAATAAAAACCGCTCAGACCACAATAAAAAACTGCCTGATTTTGTATTACTACAAAACCAGACAGCCTAACCAAAAACCAACTTTTCTATGGTCTTAAAGGTGCTTTGGACACACTTATATTATCCATATAAAATTTGAATTCATTCGGATTTCCAGCATTAGCCCCTCTTATCATAAATGATATTGATGCAGCGTTATCAAAGGTTGCATTTGTAGCGCTATACACCCATTCACCTGTTTGGAACTCAGGAGTGAATAAAGGATTAGACACAACTCCCCAATCAGTACCAGGATTCCAATAGAAACGCACATCTGGTTGAGTCGCCAATGCAGGTATAGATGCTTCATCCACATAAATCCACACTCCTATCTCGTAATTTACATTTGCTTCTACATCAAAACGTAAGAAATCTGAATTATCATCATTTTTATTTCCCATAATCATACCTCCATCAGCATCTATAGTGATATGGCCACTTGTTGAGCCATCTTGAGCTTGAGCATTAGATAAATTAAAAGTATATTTATCCCATGGTGCACCCCACCATAGATATAACCAATTATCATTCGTTCCATTTTCAAAACTATAATCGAAATCAGAATCAATTAAAATATTTTCTTTCTCATATACCAAAGCTCTATCCACAATACTTTCAACTTTTACAAAATCTGTAGATTGTAACTCTCCTTGTATATATGAAATGGTTACATTGTCATTGCTATACACACTTTCAGATGCAAGATTTAACAAAATGATATTTGCCTCATCCGGGTTTATAACAGCAGATTCTATTGTCGGATTGATAGTATTACCACCGTTTTGAATAACCACATTAAAATCATCTTTGTTTAAAGTATTCACATCAATCTCACGACTAAACTCTAAAGCAACTCCATTTTCTTGTTGGTATACTTTATCCAACAACACAGGTTCCGTAGAAGGAATAATCGACAAGAAGTCTTTTACATAAATCGTATCTCCACCGAACGGACGTTCTCTTCTTGCGATAAATTGCACATCATACACTCCTAATTTTTTGTATTTCACATCCACCTCTGTATTCTCTTCAAAAACAGCTGGATCTCCTCCTTCAAATTGCCAATTAAAAATTTGAGGCTCACCTTCCATTTGGTATGAATAGCGAATGGTACTACCAGCAGATACTTCATTTTTGATGTCATCTGCAACTGTCAACTCTCTTACTATATTACCATCAGCGTCTAATACATTTGCAACAATGTTTCCTGAAACAAAAGGTAAAACTTTTACTACAATTGTAGTATCTAACACACTCCCTTTCAACACCGTTCCATCATATGCATCTTTATAAAACTCTTGGTGTAACTTAACGTTATGCTCACCAACTACTTTAAACTGAGTTTTAACTTTTGACAAAGTAGAAACTGTATCATTTGGAGTGTCTAAAATATCTGCAACTCCATTTGGAAAAGTCCATTTTCTACTTACAACACCCGCTGACACGTCACCGAAAGATAATATTCCGTTTACATTTACCGTATTTTCAAAATCCATTTGCGAAGTCACAATCACTCTATGACTTGGCACTGTTAAATTTACATCTTCTTCATCTTTACACGCAGTAAAAACTACTGCAAAAGCAAGAAATAAACTATATATATATTTATAATTCATAATTTAAGTTTTATAGTTCTTCGTTAGTTTGAACTTCACCAGTAGGAATTGGGAAGTAATTATGTTGAGCTGGATCATAATTCTGCTCACTTAAAAAGAAATCTGGTCTGATTCTTTCTGCAATATACAACGGAGGTGTATCAAAAATTGTAGCCTTATTTGCTTCTCTCCATACTTCATCAGCTCTAAGTTCTGAATACACTTCAGCCACAATTCCCCAACGTACTAAATCTTTCCATCTATGTCCTTCGAAACACAACTCCAGTGGTCTTTCAACCCTTTGAATATGTTTTAATACCGTTGCTGCACTTGCAGAAACCAAAGGTTGTGAGCCATGTACTTGAATACTTACGTGTAATTGAGGGAATTGACCTGAATTTTCATCCATATATTGTTGTAATGTTTTGACCCCTGCACGAGCTCTTATCATATCTATGTATGTAATTGCAGTTGCAAAATCTCCAGAATCATTAAGAACCGCCTCTGCATACATCAATAGAACATCTGCATAACGAATATGTCTAAAGTTGATTCCAGAACGACTATTTCCATCTTCTGCCTCTAAATGATACCAATTCGTATGCTTTTTCAAGTAAGCACTCTGTCCGAATCCCCATCCTTTTGCTTCATCAGAATCACGACCATAATACTCATCTTCAAAATTTGAAGGAGCAATCGAAGCAGTCATTCTTCGAGAATGAATATTACCATCATTAATTGGGTTTGTAGGATCAACTTCATCATACACAAACATTTCATGTAAATAGTAAGAGGTTAAGACCGTATTATACCCTCCATAGTTCAACTGTCCAAGCCCACGTGCTAAAGCAGAAGCTTCTGCACCTGTTTCATTCGGGTTGTCATCAACAATAGACCCATTAACTCCAGGGTTCAACTCACTATTAAAAGTAACTTCTAAAATTGATTCTGAATTGTACTCATTTGTATGTGTAAAATTATCTGAAACATCTGCGACAAGACTATATATATTAGAATCTATAACAGCTTTGAATTGTGCTGCGGCATTGCTCCATTCTTCATTATACAAATAAACTTTCCCCAACAAACTCTGAGCAGTTCCTTTTGTTACGCGCCCTTTTCCTTCTGACCAAGACAATGGCAAGTTTTGCGCTGCAAACTCTAAATCTGGTTTGATTACCTGATTTGTAACTTCTTCCAAACTAGATAATGGTTTACTAAAATCTTCAGCAGATTTAGCAACTTCTGTATGTATTACAGCTTGTCCATATGAATGTACTAATTGAAAATAATAAAATGCTCTCAAACACTTAGCTTGGGCTTCTATTTGAGCTTTTGTTACAACATTGATATCTGCAGATTGGATATTTTCAATAACCTGATTCGCTCTAAAAATCCCAATATACAATTCATTCCATCTGTCAACTACATAATAAGTATTGTCATTATATGTTAAGTTTCTAAATGCAGCCGGTCTATACCAAGATTCGGTACCTCCCAAATCACCTAATACCATTTCATGCTGTACCAACGCTCCACTTACACTTTCAAATTGTAGCGCTCCATAAACCGTTGTTAACGCGCTATTGAATTGTCCTTCTGTTTCCCAAAAAGTATCTGTTGTAATTGCATTCGGGTTCACTTGTGTTAAAAAATCACCTTCATCACAACCACTTAATGCTAAGACACTTAAAGAAAGTACTATATATTTTTTTATAATTTTCATCATCTTTAAATTTTTCAAGAATTAAAATCCTAATTGAACACCAAGCATGAATCTTCTTGATACAGGATAATTTCCTCTATCAACTCCTCTAGTAAAGATTCCATCTCCTCCAACTTCAGGATCATATCCTTTGTAATTTGTAACTGTCAATGGATTTAAAGAGGTCACATAAACTCTTAATTTATCGATCCCTGCTCTTTCTTTCATTTTAGGTACAGTGTACCCAATTGTCGCATTTCTTAATCTGAAATATGTACCATCTTCTAAGAACAAATCTGATCGAGCTCTTACGTTATTATGGTACGCATTTTGTCTCGCTGTAGCAATATCTGAATCAGCATTCTGAGGAGACCACATATGATAAATGTCTGTGTGACGTGCATTTGCATATGCAAACATTTTCGCTCCATTATAGATTTTCGCACCATGTGAGTAATAAGATTGTACGGTTAAGTCAAATCCTTTGTATGCCAAATTAAAAGTCAAACCTGCTTCAAATTTTGCTTGTCCTGATCCAGAATACACGCGATCATTATCATCAATTTGATTGTTTCCATCTATATCTTTGTACATCATATCTCCTAACTGAGCACTTCCGTCAATTGCTTTATATGCATCAAGCTGTTCTTGAGTTTTGATAATACCATCATGTTGCACCAAGAAAAAAGCTCCAGCTTCATACCCTTCTGCCAAGAAAGTTGTATAATCTACATTAGTCCCCATGGATGTAACCGGTCTACCATTACCATACCCTCTAGAAACTCCATCAAGGTTTGTAACCTCATTTTTGTTTTGAGTAAAAGTTCCGATGATTCCATATTTCAAACCATAACTCGTTTCGTCGTTGTAGTTAACAGCCAATTCGATTCCTTTATTATACATATTACCAGCATTCACTGTAACTACATCATATACCCCACTTGCTCTCGGATGGTAAGTCCCTGTAGATGGTGAAATACGTTTTTCCAACAACATATCTTCTTTGTCATTATAGTAGTAATCAGCAGTAATATTTAATTTGTTATTAAACAATCCTAAATCAACTCCAATATTCCTAGAGATTGTGGTTTCCCATTTCAAGTTACTATCAACATATCTACGTTGAACAGTACCATATTCAATTTCTTCAGAAGCACCAAACGGATAATTTATTCCTGCTTCAATAATAGGTGTTGTTGAATACGGTTTGACCGTTTGGTTACCAACACCTGCATAACTTGCTCTTAACTTCAAACTGTTGACTACATTAGATTTGAAAAATTCTTCGTTATGAATATTCCATCCTGCAGAAACTCCAGGAAATGTCCCATAGCGGTTTTCTTCTGAGAAATTTGAAGAACCATCTCTTCTAATACTTGCAGAGAATAAATATTTACCATCGTAGTTATACAATACTCTAAAAAGTTTCCCCGATAAAGTTGTGGTTCTATCCAGACTGTTCGGTTTGATACCTTCACTAGATGAAGTAAATGTTCTCAAATCATTACTCGTTGTTTCACTAAAAATTGCACCAACTCCAAGTTCTCTATATTTATATTCTTCATAAGATATCACACCTAAGAATTGCAAATTGTTTTTACCAAAACTTGTCTTATAATTGAAAATATTCTCAATAGTCTGTCTATTCGACCAAATATAATCTTCTTCTAATTTTGCGTTCAACCTTGATGCACCTGCATTTAACTCTCCATCATTGCTATATGCTAAATATTGAGGCTGATAGAAGGTTCTTCTATTCTCCCAAGAGTTCGATCCTAAATTGATTTTATAGGTAAATCCTTTAAACAATTCGTATTCAGCATTAAATGCAAAATTCAAAGATTTAGAAACTCGTTTATCAGAATTACCTAGTTGACTAGACAAATAACTGTATTGAATTTCATTATCTGGCGGCAAAACAACTCCATTATCTCCATTGGACTCTAATGAATTCAAAGGAGCTCTCCAGGGTCTTTGAACAATTGCCTGTTCGTATAAGGCCCATGGTTCTTGTGTTCTATTTTCTGTCGTAAACCCAACAGTAGTAAACACCTTTAATTTTCCTTTTTTAAATTCTCCTGTCAACCTATTTGCCAACCTATCAAATCCTGAATTTATAAGCACTCCTTCTTGTTTGAAATAGTTTGTGTTTAAATTTAAAGTTAGGTTTTTTGTACCCCCTGAAATCTGTAAATTATAATTACTAATCTCAGCATTATTATTTTGTACATCTCCAACAAAATCTGTATCATAATCCAAAGCATTTGGAGTAATTATGAATGTTGTCGGAGTTCTACCCAATGCTGCCAAAGTAACATCTTCAATATACATCTGTTGATCTGTATTCATCAAAGGAGTACCTGAAGTAATATTTTGTATACCCGTATAAGTATTGAAGTTAATTTTCATTTTTCCTTCTTCACCTCGTTTGGTAGTAATCAAGATAACCCCATTAGAACCTCTTGTCCCATAAATTGCAGAAGAAGCACCATCCTTTAAAATATCAATTGATTGAATCTGATCAGGAGAAATATTTGGATTCCCTTCATAAGGAACTCCATCTACTACATATAATGGGCCTAATCCATCTGCATTCAACGATCCTAATCCACGGATCTGAACATTTGCAGCATCACCCGGACGTCCACTTGTTTGTTGTACATTCACACCAGCAACCTGTCCTTGCAATGCAACACCTATATCTGCTACAGGGGCAACATCAATTACATCAGAAGAAATTTTCACCACAGCACCTGTTACTTCTTTTTTCTTCTGAGTACCATACCCAATAACAACAACTTCTTCCAAAGCAGAAACTTCTGGCGTTAAAATTACCTCGTAGCTAGCTGAGTTCGATACGACAAGTTCACTTGTTTTATAACCAACATAGGTATATACAATAATATCATCTGGACTAGCACTTATTTCGTACACCCCATCAAAGTCGGTTACAGTACCATTACTCGTACCTTTAATAAGTACACTTACACCAGGAAGAGGACCATCAGCATCTGAGACCTTTCCTTTAATTGCGCTTTTTTGTGCTTGGATAAACCCAACATTCAATAGCAACAAGGCTATGAGAAAATGTTTTTGCTTCCAATTTGCACGTAAATTGAATTTCATATTTTTTCGATTAAAGTTTAGTTCCACAAATATGATTATTATCGAAAGTCGATTTTCAGAACTTTACTAGACTTAAACCCTACGATATGGTTTTAATAGGTCAAAATCAATATGTTGTTCATAGACAAAAACTATACTCAAAAGTCAAGAACACAAAATAAAACACTGAAAAACAACTAGTTGAGTTTTTTTTATTTAAAAAAAATATAGATGTTAAATAAAAAATTACTCAAAATGGCTATCAACTTATAAAATCACCTAAGAAATAGCCTCCTCTAATTTATATGGTTTATTCAAATTTTCATATAAAATTGAAAGCTATTTTTGATTTCACCTCGACACAAAACAGCATGTTTTTAGAAAATATTATTAAAAACCCCTTGTAATTACTAGTAATACACAATCCAATGTCTAGTTTAATTCGATATAAAAAACAGCGATTTGCAACAAATCTTTAATTGATGTAAAGTTTTAATCAAGTGAAGAATCTCAAAAACAAAAAACACTCTAAATACATTTGAAGAACTAAACTTTTAAATATATTATCATGAAAAAAATTACATTATTCAGTTTATTACTAGTAAGCACATTTTCTTTTGCGCAAACCGTTACTTGGAACAATAAAGACACCAACGTTAGCCCAGGTGAAGTAATCGGATTGAACATCACCTATGATGCTGGTTCTGGAAACACGATCAACTATATGCACATAGTTCTAACTGAAATGACTGCTGGATGGGGGAATGTTCAAAACTACAATGCAACTCAAGTTTTTGCAAATTTAGGTGACCCTAAAAATGATTCTGGTACAATTGATGTAAATTTCACAGTTGACCCAACTGCGCCAGAAACAACTGCACTGACAGCAGGAAACTTCTATTTATTAAGAATCTATATCGAAGTTACTAAACCTGACACATCGAAAGGATATGCAAATGGTAATACAGTAGTAACTCTTGAAAACGCAACAGCATCGATTAATAACATTGATGGTTCATCACCTATTAGTATCTACCCAAACCCAGTAAGCGACATTTTATACATTGATTCTGATGTAACTATTGACACTTATAACGTGTACTCTGTTTCTGGTCAATCAGTAAAATCTCAAAAAGCTACAGGAAGTATCGATGTTTCAGATTTACAAAATGGTTTATATATTTTAAACACTGGAAACAGATCAACAAAATTCATCAAACAATAACTATTTAATACTTACACCAACAAATAATATTTGTTGGTGTTTCTTTCAAAAATGAAAAAACTAGCTCTAATCATATTACTAATAATCGGTTTTTCTTGTGCAAAGGAAGAATCAAATTTAAACAGTCCTCCTGTGTCACCGACAAAGGTAAGTCCTGTAAACAATTTGTCTTGTACAGAATTGACATTGGATTTAACATGGAACACAACATCAGACCCTGATGGTAACGCGCTCTCCTATATTGTTGAACTAAGTAATGATGCTGGTTTTACAGAAAAATTATTGAGTGAAACTACAAATAACACAAACTACAGGATAAATCTAGAAAAAGACAATACATATTACTGGAGAGTGTTAGCAAAAGATATTCACGGTGCAACAAGTACAGACGAAGACATCTGGTCTTTTAATACTGAAAACACTCAAATTAGCAACCATTTACCATACCAACCATCAAATCCGGTTCCCGCTAACAATAGCTCTATCAACACTGGTGCAGTAAAAATGGAATGGACTTGTACAGATATTGATAACGACCCCTTACTCTTTGATATATATCTAGGAGAAACAAACAACAACTTAACCCTTATTAGTGAAAATAACGAGAACTTTTTTTACAATACAACCCTTTCCAGTGGTAAAACTTATTATTGGAGAGTAGATGCCAAAGATAACTCTGGAGGTATTACAGAAGGTGTTGTTTGGGAGATACAGGTTCAATAAGTTAAACTTTAAGAAATGAAAAAATTATTCTATTTATATATAGTACTTTGTACCACTGCCCTATCTGCACAGGTAGACGTTGATATTAACTTTAACGTAAAGCATACCGTTGGTAATATTGATACTTTTGATCGAAGCAAATTTATTACCATCCATGCTAATCAAACTGAAACAGAATGGGATGGCGATAATTTCACAAATGACCTAAGAAACGATTTCCTAAATGGGCTAGATGTGTACCTTGGAAGAGATACCGGAGGAATTACATGGAACTTAAACAATATGGAAGAAGATCCAACAAGAGCGGGATATGCTGACCCAGCTAAGATAACGACTAAAGGTACGAACAGCAGAAACAGTTTCGCTTCAAAAACAAATCTTCACCCCTATGAAAATAGAAAAAACCACGTAGTAGGTGCACAACTTCATCCTTTTTGGACAGGAGAGAGTCAACGTGAAACTAAATTAGGATGGAAACTAGCTAACCCAACTGCTGTTGGAGAATACATGGGTAGGTATTTCAATGCTTTCCATGGTGGAAATGGTCAAAAGCAACCAGAATGGGTTGAAGTAATAAATGAACCTGCATACGAAGCTTTAGGTGGTAAAACAGATTATACAAATTCTTTACAAGAAATTGCAGAATTTCATGTTGAAGTAGCAGATGCCATTCGTGAACAAAATTCAAATTTAAAAATTGGTGGTTACACCGTTGCTTTTCCTGATTTTGAAACAGGAAATTTCCAAAGATGGACAAACAGAGATAAGTTATTTATTGATGTTGCAGGTGAGAAAATGGATTTCTGGGCCTGGCATTTATATGATTTCCCAGCATTTGGAGGTAAAGTTGATCTTCGTTCAGGTAGCAATCTAGAAGCGACTTTTGACATGAATGATCAATACAGCATGATGACATTAGGCACAAAAAAACCTTATGTAATTTCAGAATACGGAGCGCAAACACATGATTACAATAATGAAGGATGGAGTGCTTATCGTGATTGGTTATTCTTAAAAGCTCAAAATTCTATGATGTTATCATTTATGGAAAGACCCGATGACATCGCTATCGCTATACCTTTTACAATCGTGAAGGCTGAATGGGGATTCAATCATGATAAAAATATTCCATATGGAGCTAGATTGATGCGAAAAACCAACGAACCTTCAAGCTATACGGGACAATGGATTTACACTGACCGTGTAAAGTTCTACCAACTTTGGAAAGACGTTAAAGGTACTAGAATTGATACAAAAGCTACTGATTTAGATATTCAAGTAGATGCCTATGTTGACGACAATAAAGCCTACTTAATTCTAAATAATTTGGAGTTTGAAGCAAAAGATATAGCATTACACTTGTTCGACGAAAACAATACTTCAATTACATCTGTTAAAATACAGCATTTAACACTAGACAATCAAACACCTGTGATTCAAGAATCAACACAAACGTCAGCTCCCGCCAATGTAGTTTTAGGTGCCGAGTCAACCATGATTATTGAATATACTTTTAACAACAATATTGTAATTGACGAAAGCAACAGTGAAAAAAAATATTTTGCAACCAGTTATTTAAAACCAATTTCAGCAAATACAGCGATTGATTTTGAAATAAACGGAATTACAAAAAATACATATGGAGAAGCTGTTTTAAGAGTTGGTGTTGGTAGAGATCATGGTCAAAATCTGCATCCAACAATTTTTGTTAACAATACAGAAATCGAAGTACCTACAGATTACCGAGGATACAACCAAGCAGACAAAGCAAGATTTTTCGGTGTATTAGAAATACCTGTACCCTATGCTTTATTGGAAGAAAACAACACCGTGCAAATTTCGTTTCCAGATACAGGAGGTCATGTAAGTTCAGTTACAATGCAAGTATTTAATTTTTCTGCAAATATTAGAGAACGAAATCCAAATGACTTCAATGCGGATAATTACCAAATAAAAACATTGGGTATTAGCTGTGTAGAAGAAAACAATGGAGTAATCGAAATAAACACCCAAAGTCCTAATAATTATTCTGCAGAAATTAAGGGTACTACCTATGAAAGCACAAAAAGCTTTTCTCAAAGCATACTTTTTGAAGACCTTGCTGCTGACACTTATAGTATTAAAATTACAATACCTGAACATCCAGACTATGAAGCGAATTTTAAAGTAACTATTGACGAGCCACAACTGTTAAAAGTGGCAACAAAACTGAATAACAAAAAAAATCAGATTACCTTAGACCTATCAGGTTCTGAAGAATATCAAATATCAATCAACAATCAAATAACAACAACTTCAGAATCAAAAATATCTTTTGAACTTACTGAAAATATCAACCAGATTGAGGTGAAAACAGATAAAGAATGCCAAGGAAACTTTAGTGAACTAGTCACGATTCAAAATCTATTTCGCATCTACCCTATTCCTGCAAAAGAAAGCATTTCTCTAGCATCTCCAACATCGTTTTCTGGAGCAACTGCATATATTTACAATAGCAACGGAAAATTAAACATCACTCACAAAGTTCAGAAAACTGAAGAACAAATTGACATTCATACATTGTCACCAGGGGTATATTTTATAAAAATATACAAATCAAATCAAGAATTAGGGTACAGCAAATTTATCGTGATATAACCTAAGTAACGCGAAAATCAAATAGTTTCTAGTAATCTGACAGTCTTTGTTCAGATTTTGTCTAGTATATAATCCTACAGATATCATCAATAATGTAGAATTTAGCTATTACCAAATCAAACCATATTTGCTTGCAAAAATTGCCTAAGAACTAAACTTTAAACTCATGAAAAAATTATTATGCATCATAGCGTCTGCAATTATGATGTTTGGCTGTTCGACTAAAAAAGAAGCATCAAACCATAGAGAACAAGATTTCAATTTTGATTGGAGTTTCCATCTTTCGCAAACTAAGTTGAATTTAAATGATTTAAACAACAAAACATTCAAAAATGTGCAGTTGCCACATGATTGGGTGGTTGAGGCTGAATTTGATAAATCCCTCGGTGACGATGCAATGGGTACCGGATATCTACCTTCAAAAGGATATGGGTACTATCAAAAAAAGTTCAACCTAGAGTATGATCAAAACAAAAAGACCTTTGTTCTTTTCGATGGAGTATATAACAATGCTGAAGTATATATCAACGGACATAGACTAGGTTTTCACCCATATGGATACTCTCCTTTCTTCTATGATATTTCAGATTATCTAAACGAAAACGGTAAAAACAATCATCTGATTGTTTCAATTGACCATAGTAGATTTGCAGATAGTAGATGGTACACTGGTGCTGGTATATACAGAAATGTATCACTAATTACAACCGACAAACTTCACATACCTATTTGGGGAACATTCATTACAACACCAAAAGTATCTAAAGAGTTGGCAACGATCTCTGTTGAAACGAAAATTCATAATGATTACGATACTTCTAAATCAATTCAATTAGCAACCATTATCTATGATGCAAACGACGAACAAATTGGCTCATCAAAAAAGGATATCGTTGTAAACAATGGAGAATCTAGAACCTCAAAATCGGAAATCAATATAAACAATCCTGCTCTATGGTCAACAGACACTCCTCACTTGTATACTGCAGTGACTGTTATTAAAAGTAACGAGAAGGTAATTGACAAAAGTACTTCTACATTTGGAATACGATCGATAAAATTTGATACGAACACAGGTTTTTATTTGAACGATAAAAACATGAAGATTAAGGGGGTTTGCATTCATCATGATGGAGGAATGGTAGGTGCTGCAGTTCCTAAAGGAGTTTTGAAAAGAAGATTGAAAATTTTGAAAGATGGTGGTGTAAACGCTTTAAGGATATCTCACAACCCCGCATCAAATGAGTTACTCGACCTTGCGGATGAAATGGGATTTTTAGTTCAAGATGAGTTCTTCGATGAATGGGATAATCCCAAAGACAAACGTTACAATCAAAACGAATCAAAAAGCACAGATTACATAACTAGAGGTAATGCAGAACATTTTCAAGAGTGGGCAAAAAAAGATCTTCAATCAGTTGTCTTAAGCCACAGAAACCACCCTTCTATTTTTCAATGGAGTATTGGTAATGAAATTGAATGGACCTACCCGAGAAATGAAGAAGCAACTGGGTTTTTCAATAATATGAACTGGAATGGAAATTATTTTTGGTCAGAACCACCTCATACAACAGCACAAATCAAAAGCAAATTAGAAACACTTCCTAAAGGTAAATACGACATCGGTAAAACAGCTCAAAAACTATCTAAATGGACCAAAGAACTAGATACAACAAGGCCTGTAACAGCAAATTGTATTTTACCTTCTGCAAGTCATTTGTCTGGTTTTGCAGACGCTTTAGATATTGTAGGTTATAGTTACAGAAGAGTTCTTTATGATTATGGCCATAAAAACTATCCAGAAAAGCCAATCATGGGTACAGAAAACCTAGCTCAATACCATGAGTGGAAAGCGGTATTAGAAAGACCTCACATCGCAGGTATCTTCTTATGGACCGGGTTTGATTACATGGGAGAAATACGCGAACCTTGGCCAGTTAGAGTACAACCATCTGGTCTTTTGAATACAGCAGGTTTCAAAAAAGGCTCTTACCACATGATGAAATCTTTATGGACAGAAGAACCACATATATTTATTGCTACTCAAAACATAGAAAAATCATTAAATAAAATTGATGCAGAGGGAGCTATTGTTGCCAAAAACCCAAACAAATGGAAAAAAGCTTTATGGCAATGGCATGATATTAACGAACACTGGAATTACAAAACAAATGAATTAATTGCAGTAGAAATCTATAGCAACTGTGATGCCATCGAACTTTTTTTAAACGAAAAGTCATTAGGTAAAAAAGAACTCATTGACTTTGAAGACCATATATATAAATGGGGCGTTCCTTTTCAAAACGGTACCTTGAAAGCAATTGGATACAAAAACGGCAAACAAACAAGTACACAGTTGATTACTGCAAGAAAATCAACTCATATTGAATTGAATATTGATAAGAGCACTATCAATGCAAACAATTATGATGTTGCTCATATAGTTTTGCTGTTGACAGACACTTCTGGAAATCCTGTAAAGACAGATGATCGTGAAATTCATTTTGAAATTGACGGAGCAGTAAAATTACTCGGTGTTGATAATGGATGGAAAAAAAGCATCCAAAAATTTCAATCGAATACGAATACGACACACCAAGGTAGAACACTGCTTATCGTTCAAGCTAAAGATATTCCTGATGAGATCACAATTACGGCTTCAGGAGAAGGATTGAACTCTGAAAAAATTCATTTAAAAACGAAATAGGTAATTCCATTCTTTCATACCTAGATAATAATAGTATTTTTACCTTTGTAATAAATATTCGACGAAAATATACGCATGGAAAAATCTGAATCAAAATCAACCTATAATGTTCCAAACCTCGAAAGAGGTTTGCTAATTATCGAGTTATTAGCAGAACACACACAAGGGTTGACTCTTTCAGAAATCATTGAAAAGTTAAACATCTCAAAAACGAGTGCTTTTAGAATTACAAGTACACTTATTTTTAAGAATTACCTTCAGAAAAACGAATCCACAAAGAAAATTACACTTTCCAGAAAAATACTGACGCTAGGTATTTCTTCAATAAACGAACAAAGTATTGTTGAAATGTCTATCGATGTGATGCGTGCATTGCGTGACGATCTAAAGGAATCAGTGATGTTAGGCGTGTTATTGGGTACCAAGGGAACCATTCTAGAACAAGTATCCTCTTCATATCCCGTAAAATTATTTGTAGAACAAGGAACACAATTTAACTTACACAGCTCAGTTGGTGGTAAAAGCATTTTAGCAAATCTTCCCGAAGATGAAACCAACAACATTCTAAAAGGAAAAACTTTAGCAAAATACACCGACAATACAATTACTTCTATTAAAGAATTCAAAGAGCATTTAAAAAAAGTAAAACAAATTGGCTACGCAATAGATAACGGTGAAGACATTCAAGGTATCCATTGTATTGGTGCACCGATTTTCAACGAACAAGGAACCCCTGTTGCTGCTATCTGGATTACAGCTCCGCATGGTAGATTACCACACAGTGAATTTGACATTAAAGGGAAAACTATAGCAAACTACGCTATGCAAATCTCCACAAAGTTAGGGTATTTAGGAAAATAATTTTTCACTCCCTTTCATTGCTCCTCATCAACAAGTGATAAAAAAGTCTATATCTAGACACCACGAAACACGTCTAAAAACTAGACAAAAATTAAACATACCAATGTTTCATATATAAATTCAGTTTCTTATTCGAATAAGCCAGTTACATTTTATATATTTGTTTCATATTAGAAACTAGTTTTTTATTTGAAACAAATTATACAGAAATGATTGCAACAGAATACAAAGGAAACAAAACCTTTTCAGTAGTAGAAAAAAAGGTTGAAACTCCAAAACAAGGAGAAGTTAGAATCAAGGTAGCATATTCAGGAGTTTGTGGTACAGATGTACACATTTACCATGGAATGATGGATGGTCGTGTTGATATGCCTCAGACAATTGGACACGAAATGTCAGGAACTATTGATGCTGTTGGAGAAGGTGTATCTGATTATACTATTGGAGACAAAGTGGTAGTTCGTCCGTTAGATGATACCAAAGCAAAACCCTCAGACAAAGGATTCAATCATATATGTGAAGAGTTAAACTTTATTGGAATCGACAGTCCAGGGTCAATGCAACAGTATTGGAATGTACCAGCTTTCACACTACACAAATTAAAAGAAAATACAGATCTAAAATTAGCAGCTCTGATTGAACCATTATCAGTTGCAACTCATGACGTTCGTTTGAGTGGTTTGGTGGCTGGAGAAACTGCTTTTGTATTAGGTGGTGGACCTATTGGACTTCTAGTAGCCATGGTTGCTAAAGAAGTAGGTGCTCAGGTAATTATCTCAGAAGTAAACCCAACTCGTATCGCAAAAGCTAAAGAATTAGGTTTTGACGCAGTGAGTCCTTTAGAAGTTGATTTAGTTGAATATGTTCACGGAAAAACCGATGGTCGTAAAGCCGATGTGGTTTTTGAAGTTGCAGGTGTTCAACCCGCTTTGGATGTTATGACTGAAGTAGCAGGAATTAGAGGACGCATCGTAATGGTTGCCATTCACGGGGTGAAAAAAGAAATCGATTTGTTTAAATTTTTCTGGAAAGAATTAAAGTTAATTGGAGCTCGTGTGTATGAAAGAGAAGATTACGAAAAATCGATCGCATTAATCACAGCAAATGAGTTGCCATTTGAAGAAATGATTACTGATGTTCAGCCTTTATCAAACATCCAACAAGTTTTTGAAAATATAGATAAAAACCCTGATGGTTTAAAGGTACTAATGGATTGTCAACTATAACAAAGAAGTAAAACTTTATAAAAATAAACAATGAGTATATTAAATAAATTCAATTTAGAAGGAAAAACAGCTTTAGTAACAGGTTGTAAACGTGGAATCGGAAAAGCTATGGCTATTGGTTTGGCTGAAGCTGGAGCAAATATCATTGGAGTATCTGCTTCATTGGAACTAGAAGGAAGTCAAGTAGAAAAAGATGTAAAAACTTTAGGAAAAAACTTCCAAGCATACCAATGTGACTTTTCTGATAGAAAATCTTTGTACAAATTTATCGCTGAAGTGAAGGCTGATCATCCACAAATTGACATTTTGGTAAACAATGCAGGTACAATTTTAAGAGCGCCTGCAGCAGAACATCCAGATGAAATGTGGGACAAAGTAATTGAGGTAAACCAAAATGCTCAATTTATTTTGACTAGAGAAATTGGAAAAGAAATGGTAGCTCGTGGTGAAGGTAAAATTATTTTCACGGCCTCATTATTGACATTCCAAGGAGGAATTACAGTACCCGGGTACGCTGCTTCAAAAGGAGCTATTGGTCAAATGACGATGGCTTTTGCCAACGAGTGGGCAGGTAAAGGTGTAAATGTAAATGCAATCGCACCAGGTTATATTTCTACAGACAACACAGAAGCTTTAAGAAATGACCCTGTGAGATCTGAGTCTATTTTATCAAGAATTCCAGCAGGAAGATGGGGAAATGCTGAAGATTTCGCAGGACCAACCGTTTTCTTAGCATCAGAAGCTGCAGCATATATGAATGGAACTACCATGCTAGTAGATGGTGGATGGATGGGGAGATAATTCAAAAATATTCAATGAGACTATTTTTAATCAAGATAAACACAATCATACAATCGCTTTGCTTACTAGCGGTTGTATGTGGTGTTTGTCACCAAATTTCCGCGCAACAAAAACCGAATATCATATTCATACTTTCGGATGATGCAGGATATGCTGATTTTGGTTTTCAAGGAAGTAAAGATTTTAAAACTCCTAACCTAGATGCATTAGCAAAAAGCGGAGTTAGGTTTACACAAGCGTATGTATCTGCGGCGGTATGTGGACCTTCTAGAGCTGGAATATTAACCGGACGATACCAACAAAAATTTGGATTTGAAGAAAACAATGTCCCTGGATACATGAGTCATTCTGGACTCACAGGAGATGAAATGGGATTGCCAACAGATGAAATTACTGTCGCAGATTATCTTAAAGAATTAGGCTATACTACAGCTATTTTCGGAAAATGGCATATGGGTAATGCGGATCGATACCATCCAACAAAAAGAGGTTTTGACTCCTTTTATGGTTTTAGAGGTGGTGCAAGAAGTTACTATGAGGTTGACAAAGACAGTCCAAGATTTGAAGCTGACAAGCAACTTGAAACTGGCTTTGCCAATTATCAAGAAAGTGAACTTTATTTAACGGATGCTTTAGCTAACGAAACTTCTGTATTTATTGAAAAAAATAAAAACAACCCATTTTTTGTTTACCTCTCCTTTAATGCTGTTCACACGCCAATGGAGGCACGAAAAGAAGATTTAAAAAAAGTTCCGAAACACCTGACTGTAAAAAGAAGAACCCTTGCCGCTATGACAATTGGATTAGATAGAGCTTGTGGTGTTGTTTTGGATAAAATTAAAAAATTAGGACTGGGAAAAAACACACTAATAGTTTTTGCTAATGACAATGGGGGACCTACGGACTCCAATAAATCTTGTAACGACCCATTAAGCGGAACCAAAGCGAATCATCTTGAGGGAGGTATAAGAATTCCATTTCTAATGTCGTGGAAAGGCAAACTTGAAAAAAAACAAGTCTATACAAAACCTATAAGCACCTTAGATCTTTTACCAACATTTGTATCAATTGCAGGTGGAACAATTGAAGACAAACCACATCTAGATGGAGTTAACCTTATCCCCTATTTAGAGGAAAATAATTCAAAGACACCTCATGAAACTTTGTATTGGAAAAAAGAATCTAGAGCAGCGATAAGACACAATGAATATAAACTGATTAGATTCCCTGATCGTCCCGCTGAATTATACAACATTGAACAAGACATTTCAGAAATAAATGATTTGGCTTCTGAAAACCCAGAAAAGGTTAAAGAATTATATAAAAAATTATTTGAATGGGAATTGACTTTGGAAAGACCTCTTTGGCAATTAAAGAGACTTTACGAGGGAAAAGCCGCCATTCGAATGGACAACAATAGAAAAGAAAAATTAAAAAAATAATATACTATTATGGCAGAAATTAAAGATTACCAATTATTTATAAATGGTGAATGGAGAACATCTACTTCAGGTGAAACAATTGATATTGTAAGTCCATCAACCGAAGAAGTAGTAGCACGTGTGCAAAATGGAACAGCAGAAGAAGCTATCGAAGCTTTAGAAGCTGCCGATAAAGCACAAAAAGAATGGAAAAAACTACCTGCTAGAGAAAGAGCAGATTTACTGTACAAATTAGCTGACGAAATTGATGCTAATAACGAATCTCTTGCACAACTTTTAGTAAAAGAACAAGGAAAGTTATTGAAAGTAGCGCGTTTCGAAGTCCAAGTAACAGCTTCTTTTATCAGATATGCATGTGAAGGCGCAAGAAGAATTGAAGGAGATATCATTCCTTCGGATAATCCTAATGAGCAAATTTGGATCCAAAAAGTACCAAGAGGTGTTGTAGTTGCAATTACTGCTTGGAATTTCCCACTTGCCTTAGCTGGTAGAAAATTAGGGCCCGCGTTGGTAGCTGGTAACACTATTGTTATCAAACCAACATCTGAAACTCCTCTAGCAACATTGGAATTGGGAGATTTGGCTAATAAAGTAGGTATTCCTGCAGGAGTAATCAACATCTTAACTGGTCCAGGACGTGCAATGGGTAACGCGCTTGTTGAAAGCCCATTATGTAAAATGGTAACAATGACTGGATCTACTCCAGTAGGTCAGCAAATTGCAAGAAATGCCGCTGACAACCTTACACATGTTCAATTAGAACTTGGAGGAAAAGCTCCTTTTATAGTTTTTGAAGATGCTGATATTGACGCAGCAGTAGAATCTGCACTGCATTCTAGATTTGACAACTGTGGACAAGTTTGTACTTGTAACGAAAGAATGTATGTTCATGAGAATATTTATGATACTTTCATGGAGAAATTCTTAGCAAAAGTTGCAGAAATAAAAGTTGGTGATCCGATGCTAGAAGAAACAGACATGGGACCAAAAGTGAATGGAAATGAATTAAAGCACATGGAGCACTTAGTAGAAGTAAGTGTTAAAGAAGGTGCTACTATTGCTGCGGGAGGAAAACGACCAGAAGGTGCTGAATTCGAAAAAGGATTTTGGTTTGAACCTACTGTTTTAACCGGAGTTACTCAAGATATGACTATTGTACATGAAGAATCTTTCGGACCTATACTACCTGTTTTAAAATTTAATTCTTTTGAACAAGTGATTGAATTCGCAAACGATTGTGAATACGGTTTAGCTGCCATGGTATTCACGAACGATATGAATACAATTATGAAATGTAATGATGAGCTTGAATATGGGGAAATCTATGTAAATAGAGGTCATGGTGAGCAGCATCAAGGTTTCCATAATGGTTATAAACTTTCAGGATCTGGAGGTGAAGATGGTAAATATGGTTTTGAACAATATTTAGAGAAAAAGACATTTTACATCAGACACAAAGCTTAATCCTATTCTTAAAAAAATATTATTATGAGTACAAAAATATCAAAGGTAGACGTAAAACTATTTACCGTTCCATTACCTGAAGTAATGGCTGATGCAAAACATGGTGATCACTATCATTTTGAATTGATCACTACTACAATTACTTTGGAAGATGGTAGCGAAGGAACTGGATATACCTATACAGGTGGAAAAGGAGGTTTTGCAATAAAAGCCATGATTGAGCATGATTTCTCAAAGGTTTTAATCGGAAAAGATGGTGCTGACATTGATGGTTTATATGATTTCATGGAATGGCATGTTCACTATGTAGGACGTGGAGGTATCGCTTCTTTTGCGATTTCTACTATTGACATCGCCTTATGGGATATCAAATGTAAAAAAGCAGGTCAACCTCTATGGAAAATGGCAGGCGGAGCTGGAAATACTTGTAAAGCATATTGTGGAGGAATTGACTTGATGTTCCCTATTGAAAAGCTTTTGAAAAACATGGAAGGGTATTTAGCCAAAGGGTTCAATGCTGTAAAAATCAAAATAGGTAGAGAAAACCTACAAGAAGATTTAGACAGAATCAAAGCGGTAAGAGAATATATTGGGCCAGATTTTACTTTCATGGTGGATGCCAACTACTCTATGACAGTAGAAAAAGCCATCAAGGCGATTGAAGGATTCAAACAATATAACATTACCTGGTTTGAAGAGCCAATCATTCCTGATAACTACAAAGGTTTTGGAGAAATTGTTGATGCCACAGGATTCCCTTTAGCCATGGGAGAAAACCTACATACGATTCACGAATTTGAATATGCTTTTGATCAAGCAAAACTTTCATTTGCTCAACCAGACGCTTCCAATTGTGGAGGAATTACAGGATGGTTAGCAGCCGCTAGATTGGCAGACAAGCACGGAATTCCAGCCTGTTCACATGGTATGCAAGAACTTCATGTAAGTTTGGTTTCCGCACAACCAAATTCAGGTTGGCTAGAAGTACATAGTTTTCCTATTGACGAATACACAACCAGACCATTAGTTGTAGAAAACTATAGAGCTGTAGCACCAGACTATCCGGGTGTAGGAGTTATTTTTGATTGGGAGAAACTAGCTCCTTTCGAAGAAAAATAAATTACTAAACTTAAACCTATACAATGAGTATACAAATTGTAAAATTTGGAGAATACGAAGGAAAAACCATAAACCAATACATTCTTTCGAACTCCAATGGTATTGAAGTAAGCATCATGAACTATGGAGCTACCATCACTTCTTTAAAAGTACCAAATTCTAATGGTAATATAGAAAACATCGCTTGTGGGTTCGATACACTAGAAGGGTATTTCGACAAAACCTACCTAGAGAACTCTCCATATTTTGGAGGAACAATTGGGAGGTACTGTTCTCAGATAAAGGATGCAACATTCACACTAAACAACAGGAATTACACCTTAGCTAAAAATTGTGGTGACAACAATCTTCATGGAGGTAACCAGGGCTTTGATAAAAGAGTTTGGCAAGCCAAAGAAATCAAAAATGGCGTTGAAATGACTTTGTTGAGTAAAGATTTAGAAGAAGGTTTTCCTGGAAATGTTTATGTGAAGGTTTCTTTTACTCTGTCAGATTCTAATGAACTAAAGATTGGCTATAGCGCTACCACAGATCAAGACACACCTCTTTCCTTAACAAACCATACCTATTTTAATTTGGATGCGTTTTCTTCAAACATAGAGAACCACAAAATCACTATTCATAGCCATTTAAAACAGGTAATGGATCAATCAGGTGCTGGAACAGGAGAAATTACAGATGTAGTAAACAAAGTAGACGATCTTACCAATGGTAAGATCATAAATGAAGCTCACATTGCTATGGGTGACGGCTTTGAACATTTTTACATTTTCGAAGATGATTTCAAATTGAAAGAATTAGCAAATATTCAATCAGATAAATCAGGACGTAAATTGACCGTATTTAGCAATGAACCTTGTATGCTGTTCTATACTGGAAAATATACTTCAGATGAAATCAAAAGAGAAAATGGTGAACAGTACGGTAAATACAGAGGATTTTGTTTCGAGACACATCGTTATCAAAACGGACCCAACCTTGAGAACTCTCCAAAATCAATTACAAAAGCCGGAGAAGAATTCAGTAGCACCACCGTATTTAAATTTGATTGGTAAACACATTAACTAAACTAAAAAAACAATTTTATGATAACAGGTATTTTATTTGCAGTATTGGCTGGACTTCTATTGGGGCTTTATGCGCTACCAGAAAAATTCACTAAAGATTACGAGTTTGAAAACACATGGAGTATGTTTTTCGCTATCAACACTTTTGTTGTACCGAACATCGCTGCATTCTTATTAATTGACGGTTTCTCAGACATCCTAAGTACAATTCCAACAAATGTACTAATAGGTATGATTGTATCAAGTCTTGCATGGGGAATTGGAGTAATGATGTGGGGAAAAGCCATCAATCATATCGGACTCTCTTTAGGTTTTTCCATTTTTATAGGTACCATTATACTCGTGGGCTCATTGATCCCATTCTTTATTGGAGGAATTCCTAACACAAATATCTTCTTGACAATTCTAGGTGGTTTGTTTGTTGTACTTATTGGAGTAATGGCCAATGGAAGAGCTGGAATCCTTCGTCAAAAAGATGAAGAAAAAGAAAAAAACGAAGAATCAAAAAGTGGATCAATTCTAACAGGTATAGCAATCGCTATAGTAGGAGGATTACTTGCAACAGGTTTTAGTTTTGCCAATTCTTATGGAGCCGAGATAATCGATCAAGCTTCTCAAGCACAAGGGAATGCACCATGGAAAAGTGCAATCGCAGTAATGTACGTTATATATATGGCTGGTGGAGTTGCCATCGCAATTTATTTCGTACAACAACTAACAACAAAAAAACTATGGAGTAAATTCAAAACACCTCATCTTGGCAAAAACGTTTTGTTAACAAGTATTATGGGGATTTTTAACTTTGCTGCATCTGTAGTTTTTGCATATGCCGCCTTTAAGCTAGGGAAAGAACTTGGTGGAAGTGTTGGGTATGCAATTTTTAACACAGCTTGTGTTGTAACTGCAATTGTTAGTGGACTGATTACAAAAGAATGGGTAAAAGCATCAACAAAAGCTAAAAACTCTCTATATTTAGGTCTCTCATGCATGGTAATCGGTATCATTATTATCGCGTATTCAAACACACTAGCTTAACAACAAAACTTAGTAAACAAACACAAAATGAAAAATATAAAATATATACTTCCTATCGCTCTAGGTATTGCATTTACATCTTGCAAAACAGAAACAAACAACGCACCTTGTGATGATAATGAGAAAATTGTAATTACGGATGATCAACAAGATTTTTTAGGGATTACAAACAAAGATAAATTGAGTGCAGCATCAAAAAGAGCCCTTCAATGGGATGAAGAATTAGTTCGAGGAAATGACTGGTTTTTTAAATACGAAGTTTATGACTTAAAAGGTGATTTCGCATACGAAGAAGGTGTGGTTCGAAGAGACCCAAGTGCTATTATCAAAGAAAACGGAAAATATTATACTTGGTATTCAAGAAGCACGGGGCCATCTCAAGGGTTTGGAGGAGATGTGGTGAAAGACAAAGTTTTTCCTTGGGACAGATGCGATATTTGGTACGCTACCTCTGAAGATGGAATTACTTGGAAAGAAGAAGGAATAGCAGTAGCAAGAGGTAAAGCCGGTGAATATGATGATCGATCTGTATTTACGGTTGAAATCATGAAACATGAAGGTATCTATTACCTTTGCTATCAAACTGTAAAAAACCCATATAGCGTACGTGTTAAAAACCAAGTTGGCTTGGCATGGTCAACATCTCCCAATGGTCCTTGGACAAAAAGCAAAGAACCTATTCTAAGTCCTGCCGATAATGGTATCTGGAAAGGAGAGGAACAAGATAGGTTTGCTGTTATCAAAAAAGGTGATTTTGACAGTCATAAAGTACACGATCCATGTATCATTCCTTACAAAGGAAAGTTTTATTTGTATTACAAAGGAGAGCAAATGGGTGAAGCTATTACTTTTGGCGGACGTCAAATCAGACATGGTGTGGCAATTGCCGACAACCCTAAAGGTCCTTATGTAAAATCTCCCTATAACCCTATTTCTAACAGTGGACATGAGATTTGTGTTTGGCCTTATAACGGAGGAATTGCTTCTTTGATTACTACCGATGGACCAGAAAAAAACACTGTTCAATGGGCTCCAGATGGAATCAACTTTGAAATAAAAGCTGTTGTAAAAGGTGCACCTCATGCTATAGGTTTGAATCGAACAGCGGACAATGAAAAAGAACCTACTGAAATTTTACGATGGGGATTGACACATGAATATAAAAACTATAATTATCAATACATTCGAGGTTTCAAAACTTCACGTATGCAATACCACACTGCAAAGGGTGTTGTAAAAGGAAAGAAGATATCGGTAAACGATCAAAAATAAAACTGTGAGCTGCTATTTTTATGACCAAAAACTCATGAATTCTCACAAAGTTCAATATTAACAAAATTGAATGTAAAACATGAAAATTTGCATCTATTTAAGATCCAATATTTCATTTAACTAAACTTAACTACTGAAAAAGACTGTTTTAACGAACAGTCTTTTTTTATACTTAAAATTGGAAGAGCCATTCGTTATACTTTCAAAAACATCTGTACAATAATTTTCTGGCATTCACACCTATCTTTGATGTCATAAAGTTTTTTTTAAAAAAACAGAACAACAACATAATTTCGAAATAAAAGAACACAGCATGAAAAAATCAATCTTATTATTTTTATCCTTATTTATTGGACTGAATAGTATCGCCCAAAACCCGTTGGTAACTCATCTATTTACTGCTGATCCAACGGCAAGAGTTTTCGACAGCAAACTATACGTTTATCCATCTTGTGATATGGTACCACCTGAAGGTGTAGAAGCTCCAAGGTTTTGTATGCCAGGCTATCATTCATTCACATTAGAAAACGGAAGTACATGGAAAGACAATGGTAGTGTTTTAGACCAGAATGAAGTACCCTGGGGGAAAAAAAACTCCTATGGAATGTGGGCTCCTGATTGTGTTAAAAAAGGAAATAAATATTATTACTACTACCCTGCACAACCAGAAGACAAATCTGCTTTTAGAAGAATTGGAGTTGGTGTTTCAAAATCTCCAGAAGGGCCTTTTAAATGGGAAAAAAATTACATCCAAGGTGTTGATGGTATCGATCCAGGTATTTTAGTTGATGATGATGGTAAAGTTTATATGTACTACGCCGGAGGTAGAACATTAAAAGCGGTGAAACTTAATGACAACATGAAAGAAATTGATGGAAAACCTATTAAGATCGAGGGACTTCCAGCGGGTTATGTAGAAGGTCCATTTCCTTTCAAATACAAAAACAAATATTACTTAACCTATGCTCATGTCTTTCCTCAAGAAGGGTACACAATTGGTTATAGCACAAGTGATAACCCACTTGGTCCATATGTATACCAAGGAAAAATTATGGACAACATAAGCAACGGTACCAACCACCATTCTATTGTTAAGTACCAAGACAAATGGATTTTATTTTATCACTGGTGGGATATTAGCGGATACAACAAACTTCGCTCAATGAGAGCAGACTACATGGAGTTTAAAAAAGATGGATCTATTAAAAAGGTAAAACCTACTCTTAGAGGTATTGGCTCACCAACTGTTGGAGATACAATTCAAATTGATCGCTATAACGAAATTTCTGGTGCAAAAACTGCCTTTGTTGGTGGTAACGAACCAAAAGGCTGGATGGTTTGTGAAACTGAAATGATGAGTTTCGTAAAATTCAACAATGTTGATTTTGGAAAAGGAAAATCAAAAAAAATAAAAGCAAGAATTGCGTGTGGACAACGAATTGGTAGTATCGAAATCAGATTAGGAAACCAAAAAGGTAAGTTAATTGCAACTTTCCCTTTAAAACATACTGGTGGTTGGAATAATTGGGAAACCTTTGAAACAAATATCACCCAAGAAGTTTCAGGAAAACAAAACATAGTAGCAGTATTTAAATCTGATTGGGGAGCCAGTAAAGTTGCAAACCTGAATTGGTTACTTTTAGAATAAACAAGAGCAGTACCTACTCTTAAAAAATAATTTAACTCATTATCTTTTATATGAAATTTCATATTTTCTCTATCACAAGCTTGATCGTATTTCTTTGTTTTAAAATAGATTGCCAGGCACAAAATAAAAACTTCAATGACTCTTGGTTATTCTACAATGACAAAATTGAAAATGCGCAACAAGCAGATTTTGATGACACATCGTGGCGTAAGTTATATCTACCCCATGACTGGGCAATTGAAGGTCCATTCGACAAAAAATACAATGCCAGATGTGGTGGACTTCCTTTTCATGGAACGGGATGGTACAGAAAACATTTTCATCTTTCTGAAGAAAATAAAGGTAAAGTCGTGCGGTTAGAATTTGAAGGAGCCATGTATGATGCCCATGTTTGGATCAATGGAAAACTAGTTGGAAATCGTCCTTTTGGATATATTGGGTTTGAATTTGACATTAGTACTTACTTAAATTATGGTGACAAAGAAAACGTCGTTGCAGTAAGACTAGAGCCTAAAGACTTATCATCGAGATGGTATCCTGGAGCAGGGTTATATAGAAGTGTTTGGTTAAAAATTGATGAACCAATTTTCGTAAGCAAATGGGGGACTTACATCACCTCTCCTACTGTAACTAAAAACTTAGCTGTCGTTCAAAATGAAACTACAATTAACAACAAGAGTGCAAAAAATTCGACAATCACGGTTACGCATAAATACCTCGACCCATTTGGAAAAAAGGTAGCTTCAACAACTGAAACTCTTGAGATACCTTCCAACTCATCTGTTGTTTCAGCGACTTATACTCAAATTGAGAATCCGGTTCTTTGGGATATCTACCAACCTAATTTATACAAAGTAGTCACGACTCTTAGCTCTGAAGATAAGCTTTTAGACACTTACAACTCAACAATTGGATTAAGATCTATTTCATATGACACAAAAGGATTTTATTTGAATGGAAGAAAAGTACGATTTAACGGAGCTTGTTTACATCACGACAATGGAGCATTAGGTGCCGCAGTGTACAAAAGAGCCGACCAAAGAAAACTTCAAATCATGAAAGAAATGGGTGTCAACGCGATTCGTACAAGTCATAACCCTCCTTCTAGAGAATTTTTAGAAGTCTGTGATGAGTTAGGTTTATTGGTACTTGACGAAGCATTTGACATGTGGAGAAAACCTAAAGTAGAAAATGGTTATAGTGTGTTTTATGACGAGTGGTCGGAAAGAGATTTGAAAGACATGATCCGAAGAGATCGAAATCACCCATCGATAATCATGTGGAGTGTTGGTAACGAAATTCTAGAACAAAGCGACAAGAAAAACGGTTGGAAAGAAATAAAAAGACTCAACGATTTCTGTAAAGAAACCGACCCTACTAGGCCTACTACGGTTGGAATGAACAACTACCAAAATCCTTATAATTTCAATTTTGCTCAACAAGTTGATATTGCAGGTATGAATTACAAGCCATCGAAATACGGTGAAATCCATGAAAAATATCCACAACTAGCGCTATATGGCTCTGAAACTTCAAGCTGTACAAGTAGTCGTGGTGTATACCACCAACCGATTACAAAGTACGAAAAACACCCTTCGAAACATGTAACTAGTTACGATCTAATTGGACCTGTTTGGGCATACCCTCCAGATATCGAATTTCATTTCCAAGAAGAGAACCCAAATGTGATGGGAGAATTTATATGGACAGGGTTTGATTATCTAGGAGAGCCTACCCCGTATGGTGGTAGAGACAACTCTACCAACGGATATTGGAACGGTGATTGGCCTACACATGCCTCATATTTTGGAGCCGTTGACATGTGTGGTTTTCCTAAAGACAGGTTTTATCTATATCAAAGTCAATGGACAGAGAAGCCAATGGTACACTTATTACCACATTGGAACTGGCCTGGATTAGAAGAACAAGAAATCCCTGTATACTGTTATACAAATTGTGATGAAGCTGAACTATTTGTGAACGGAAAATCATTTGGTAAGAAAACTAAAGGAAAAGACCTTTCAGAAATCCTTGTAGACTTCTTACGCTATGAACCAAAAACTTTTAAATCTAAATATCGTTTATCATGGATGGTACCATATACGCCTGGAAATATAAAAGTTGTCGGATATAAAGATGGGAAAAAGATTACCGAAGAAACAATTCACACAGCTGGAAAACCTGCTAAAATAGACCTTTCGGTAGATCGAAAAGTAATCGATGCTGACGGAAATGATTTGGCATATGTAACAATAAAAATCTTAGACAAAAATGGAAACATTTGTCCAAATGCTGACAACCTTGTGAACTTCTCAATAAGAGGAAAAGGTGATATAATTGCCGTGGACAACGGAAACCAAATAAGTCTTGAATCTTTTATCGAGCCAAAAAGAAAAGCTTTTAACGGAATGTGTCTTGCTGTAATTAAATCGACAAATAAAACGGGAAAAATAACCCTATATGCTAAGTCTCAAAAATTAAAAAGCGCCAAAATAGTTATAGAAACTAAATAAAAAACGATGAAAAAACACAATGCCATTTATTATCTATTTTGTTTGTTTTCTATAGGATTACAAGCTCAATTGAACGAAGCATATTTCAAAAAATTACAAACTCAAAAAATAAGTTCGACACCCAATTTGGTATGGCAACAATTTGGCCCTGGAATGTCGGGGTATTGCGAAGAATTTTGGGTTCACCCGACCGACAATACCACTTTGTACATGTCACCAGATATGTCAAACAGCTATGGTTCTTGGGATAACGGAAATTCATGGACAACAATCAAGGATGTTGATGGAAATGGAAAAGATTTGAGACGCATAAAATCCATAGATTTTTCCAGACAAAACTCAGATTTTGGATATGCAATTGACGTAAGAGGTCATCTATACGCAACATATAACAAAGGGAAAAACTGGACAAAGGTTGACTTTATCAGTGAAGGTCGTTGTTCACAAATAATTGTAGACCCTAACAACGATAATAATTGGTATGTTGGAACTGGAGATTTTTGGAATGTGAAGTTCAATCCAAAATCAAAAGATCGAATTTTGGGTTATCGATACAAATATGGTGATTATGGAAAAATATACCGCAGTAACGACAAAGGAAAAACTTGGAAACAACAATCAAAAGGATTGCCTGAGACCTTAGATGTTGCACGAATTATTGTAAATCCGAAAGATTCAAAGAATATTATCATCGCTTCAAATTCTGGTGTTTACACGAGTCAAAATCAAGGAAAAACATGGAAAACCAGCGCAAAAGGTCTCCCTTTCAATCATCCAAGAGACTTGACTCACTATTACAATCCAGAAACTGGTGAGTTTATTCTTTATCTCATAGAACAAACAGTGTATTCACCATCGAATGAAACTATAAAATCTTCAGGTGGGGTTTATAAAAGTTTGGACAATGGTAAAACTTGGACTTCAATAACCGGAAATTTAGGGATCAACTTGAATGAAATTCATAGTTACAACGCAAAAGAAAAATATAAAAAATCAATGGCATATTGGTTTGGAATCAAGAAAAATGAAGTAGTATCAAAATTCCCGAAATACCCATCAGAAATTCTTTCCGTTTATAATAGAATTCGTGTAAACCCGAAAAACAAAAATGAAATCTACTTATCTCAAAACGTAAAACATGACAAAGGTTTTGCACCTGGAGATGTTTGGAAATCGAACGATGGTGGAGCGCATTGGATTGCTACCACAAGAACAGGTCTTTATTGGAAAAAAGGAAAAGATGTAGCCTATTGGAAATCTCGAAATAATCCTACAGGCATGAACACACAATTTGCTCATTTACACGAAAAAACCGCACATCTAGAAGAAACAGCTGGAAATAGATTTATGTCTTTAGACTCGGATGGAACCGTTTATATATGCATTGAACAACAAGTATTACGTTCTAAAGACAATGGAATTAGTTGGCAACAAATAGACGATTTCGAAACCGAAAAAGGAAGTAAAAATTGGATTGGTAGAGGTGGCAGTAATTTACCTGGTAGATACATGCTGTTAGAGACTGGTATCAAAGACAGAAAACTCTTTTGTAGCGGTGAACATGGATTGTGGCAAAATGCCCCTTTAGGAAACTATCCAGACAAAAATGCCATCGCTGTGAGACAAATAGAAGGTCAACTAAACTACGAGAAAAAAAATAAAGGAGCACATTCTATAGCATCTGTTGCTGTAAGCCCTAAAGACCCGAATACTATATATATTTTAATGTTTCGTCAAGATCATCAAGGGTATTTGAGAAAATCGACTGATAGCGGCAAAACTTGGAAAAACCACTCTTTACCTATTCCTTTCGATGGGAATCATTCCATGGAACATATTTTTCAATACTCCCTTACGATAGACTACGAAAATCCTTCAAATATTTATTTTTGTGCAATTGCGAATCCTATTTCAGAAGTTAGTGGTGGAAGTTTACCTAAAAGATTGATACCTGCTATGGGAGTCTATAAATCTTCAGATGAAGGAAAAACATGGAAACTTGCAAACAAAGGTTTTCCGAAAGGAAGCAGTGTTCGAAGAATAAAAATGGACCCTAAAAACCCATCTATCTTATACGCAGCTTTAAATTTAGGAAAAAACAATGTTCAAGGAGGCTTATACTACAGCAAAAATCGCGGTGATAAATGGAAAAAAGTAAAAATCCCTTCTCAAATTAAATCTGTAAATAATATTTTTATCGACAAAAAAACGCATGACATGTTTATCTCTTGTGGCTCAGAAAGAGGTACTCTTGATGAAGGTGGTGTATGGAAAAGCAATGACAAAGGAAAAACATGGGAGAAATTTTTCGACATGCCTTATATTTGGCAAACCGAAACCTCTCCAATTAATCCAGATATTATTACTGTCACAGTTGCTTTGCCCAATGAAAACAGAGGAGCTTCAAACTATAACCCTGGAGCATATATCAGTCTTGATGGAGGAAAAACATGGTTAAAGGCCAACAAAAACATGGGGCAACCTGATACTATTACTGATTTTAAGCCTGATCCTGAACACGAAAATATTTTTTGGCTTGCAGCAAAAGGTAGTGGTTGGTATCGAGGAGTCTTACAACAATAACTCTTAGTTTCGAAAAAAAAATACAATTTTACGGATATGAAAAAAAAATATTTCCAAATTATTATTGCATTATTTGTGTTTACACAAGTAACAAAAGCACAAAACAAACCGAATATTGTTTGGATTGTTTCTGAAGACAATTCGAAACACTACATGAAACTGTTTGATGAAAATGGCGTTACCACTCCAAATATTGAAAAGTTGGCAGCACATGGAATAACCTACACACATGCTTTTTCAAATGCTGCCGTTTGTAGTGCTGCTCGTTCTACTTTGATTGCCTCTTCTTATGGGCCTAGACTTGCAACACATTACCATAGAAAAATTGAAAAAGTTGAGATGCCTACTGGCGTAGAAATGTTTCCAGCCTATTTAAGAAAGAATGGGTACTATACTACCAACTGTGCAAAAGAAGATTATAACATCGTGAAAAAAGAAAATGTCTGGGATGAATCTTCGAAAAAAGCCACTTGGAAAAAAAGAAAAGATGGACAACCATTCTTCCATGTTTTTAATATCGGAACGACACATGAAAGTAGAATGCATTTTTCTGAAGAAGATATTTTAAAAGGTACCGAAAACAATCAAGAAACAGCTTTTATTCAACCAAATCACCCACAATCGGCTCTTTTTAAATATTCGGTTGCGCGATACCAAGACAAAATACAACAAATGGATTCTGAAGTTGGAGCCGTAATAGCAGAACTTGAAAAAGACGATTTGTTGAATGACACTTTTATTTTTTATTATGGTGATCACGGAGGTGTACTTCCTGGCAGTAAAGGTTACATAAATGAAATGGGAGTGCATGTTCCTTTGGTTGTATATATACCTGAAAACTATAAAAACCTTGCATTCACAAAACCTGGTAACAAGCAAGATGCTTTTGTAAGTTTTGTTGATTTTGGAGCTACTGTATTAAATATAGCAGGAGTTGATATACCAAAAGGAATTGATGGTAAGCCTTTTTTAGGTAAAAACATTAGTGCTAAAAACCTAGCTTCAAGAGATGAAACATTTAGTTATGCCGATCGTTTTGATGAAAAGTACGATATGGTGAGAGCTGTTCGAAAAGGAAACTTTAAATACACTCGTAATTATCAACCGTTTAACTTTGACGGACTAATGAATAATTACAGATACCGTCAATTAGGATACCAACAGTGGAGAACCTATTTTGAGTCTGATAAATTGAATGACGTTCAATCGAAATTTTTCGAAAAAAAGTCAGCCGAAGAATTGTATGACATAGAAAAAGACCCCTACGAAACAAACAACCTAGCTAACTTACCAGAATATCAAAAAACAGTAAAAGAATTGCGTAAAAATCTAAACACTCGCATTTGTAGTATGCCTGACTTATCTTTTTATCCTGAATTTTATTTATTGAAAAATGCATTTAACAACCCTGTTGCCTTCGGTCAAGAACACAAGAAAGACATTAAAAAGTATTTAAAAGTAGCAGATTATATGTTGGCTGATTTTGATAAAATTGAAAAAAAATTAATCAAAAGCCTAGACTCAAATGATCCTTGGGAGCGTTACTGGGCAATTATTACATGTAGTTCATTTGGAACTAAAGCGATTAGTTTAACAAAAAAACTTGAAAAGATTGAAGCAAACGATCCTGAATTAATAAATAGCGTTCGTGCGGCAGAATATTTAGGGATTATTGGAAAGAAAAACCCGGCAAACTCTATGACCACAGCTTTATATAATTCAAAAGACAGTACTGAAGCATTATTGATTTTAAATTCAATCGTATTAATGCGAGATGGATACAACTACAAATTCAACATCGACAGAAGCAGAATAAACCCCAACGTTCTTCAAGAAAAGTTAATCTCTGATGTTAGATTGGCATACTTAAACGTGAAATAAAACTTCATACAAATTCAATCAATATGACAAAAAATATAATTTTAACTCTAGGCGTAATTATTTTTTGCTGCAAGTCTTTCGCTCAGGAAAAACCAAATGTTATTGTTGTATTGGCTGATGATATCGGTGTTGGTGATATTTCGCATTACAGAAAAATGCATACGGATAAAATAATTTTAGAAACACCTGCCATAGATGCATTATGTGAAAGTGGCATGGTTTTTACAAAAGCCAATGCTCCAGCTGCCTTATGTGCGCCTTCAAGATATGCTATCATAACAGGGAGCCATTGTTATCGAAGTCCGTTTCCATGGGGTGTTTGGGGAGCGTATCAAGCATCACCGATAAAGAAGGATCAATTGACACTTGGTAAACTTATGCAACAAGCGAATTATCAAACTGCATTTTTCGGAAAATGGCATTTAGGAGGTAATTATTACGAAAAAGGAAATCCAAATAAGATATACCGAGGGCCGAGATATAAACCAGAAACCAATGTAGACATCGGTAAAATCATTGATGGACCACAACAAAAAGGATTTGATTATAGCTTTACACTACCCGCCGGAATCCAAGCTTCACCCTATGCCGTTTATGAAAATGGTACAATGTATCCTTTAGGAAACAACTCAGAAGTTGCCTATATCTCGCAAGAAAACATGTCGAAAATCGATGTCAAACTAGACAAATTAGAGGGATTAGGAGACAGCAATTGGGACCCTCATAATATTGGTCCTCTTTTGATTGGTAAAGCAGTAGATTATCTTGAAAAAAACAGCAAGAACAAAAAACCTTTTTTCATGTACTATTGCTCACAAGCAGTCCATAAACCACACACACCACCTGCCTATTTAAATGGTAAAAAAGTTGCTGGAACAACGCCATCTAAACATTTAGATATGGTAAAAGAGTTGGATATTCAAATAGAAATGTTGATTGAAACATTAAAAAAAGAAAATATTTATGACAATACATTGATTGTTTTCACATCAGATAATGGAGGATTATTAATAAAAGAAACCTTGGATTCGGGTCATAGACCAAGCGACATGTATCGAGGTGGTAAAAACCAATGTTATGAAGGAGGGTATAAAGTTCCATTTATTGTTAGTTGGCCGAATAAAATAAATGCTAACTCTATTTCAAACAAGCAAATCCTAGGTTTAGATATCATGGCAACTTTGGCTGCTGTAACGGGTCAAGAAATCGAAGAAAACCAAGCGCAGGACTCTTCTAACTTATTACCTCTCCTTTTGAAAAACTCTAAAAAAGAGCCACACAAAACCTTACTTACCCAAGGAGGTACAGGTAAAGAAGTCATCATTATTGAAGGCAATTGGAAATTAATCATCCAAATAGATAAAAAAGACAAGACCGACACACTCAGAACACCAAAAGCATTGTTTGATTTATCTAAAAACCCAAGTGAAAAAGAAAAAGAAAATCTGATAAACTCTGAAAAACATCAAAAAATAGTAGAGAAACTCTTTGAGAAATACAACGAAACAAGAAATAGTAAAACTCCCACCAGAAAATTATAATTTAGTTCGATGACCACTGTTTTTATTGGAAGTTACACGCAAGAAATCACACCTGAATTTGGAGGTCATGGAGAAGGTATATACATCTGTGAATTTGATGAATACACAGGAAACCTAACAAAAAAAGACTCACTATTCATCACTAATCCGGGGTACTTAACTCTAAGTAGTGATAAAAAATTCTTATATAGTTTTACTGAAGTTTCAAAACATGAAAACCCAAAGGTAATCGCGTATAAAATTAAAGACAACAGACTGACTAAGATAAGCGAACTAAATATTGATGGTGGTTTTCCTTGTCATCTGTTAATACACCACAACACATTAATTGTGGCTTGTTATGGAACAGGGTCTGTGAGTAGTTTTCCTCTTCTACAAAATGGATCATTTGAAGGAACTAGCAACACCTATTTTCATAAAGGTTTTGGACCAAATATTTTAAGACAAGAAGCTGCACATGCGCATCAAATAATCGTACATCCAAACAAATCAGATATTTATGTTACAGACTTGGGTACTGACCAGTTACATGCATATCATTTTGTCGGTACTTCTTTTAAACCCAACCCTAATAAAAACTTACAATTACCTAAAGGAAATGGATGTAGACATATGATTTTTAATAAAAAAGGTTCTCTCGGCTACATTCTAAACGAATTGACTGGCAAGATTCATATTATTAAAAACACCCCAAAGGGATTGCAATTTCTATCCTCTGTAGAAAGTTTACCAACTACTTTCAAAGGTATTCCTAGTGCATCAGCTATACGAATTCACCCTAATGGAAAGTTTCTCTACACTGCTAATAGAACCATTGATTGCATCACTATTTTCAAAATTATTAAAGAAAAGCTAGTCTTACTTGAAACAATTTATCTATCTGGTAAAACGATTCGTGAATTTAATCTTTCCAACGATGGTTCTTGGCTATTGGCCTGCATGCAAGACAGTGATGAAATACATACTTATGAAGTAAAATCAAATGGTCTTCTAGTAAAAAGACATACCACAAAAACTATCGCCTCTCCCGTTTGCGTCAACTTTTAGTAAAACTCCCAAAAATCATATTTTTCACCAAGTGTGTTTTCTTGCTTATCTTTAAAGTCAATAGCAGCTTGTTTCATTTCTGTTTGCATTTGAACTAATAACTTCTGGTATTCTGGCAAGAATGCTAAATTAGTAGTTTCCCAAGGATCGTTTTTAAAATCAAACAATTGTGTAACTCTAGAACCTACCTCAAACTCACCTTTTTGTTTGCTATAGTTTTTCGCTCTTACATATTCTATCAACTTATAATTACCTTTTCTATAAGCTCTTTGAAATTGTTTATAAGCATGATAAGTATTGTTTCTAATTTCTTTTTGAGCACCATTTATTACAGGCATCAAACTTTTACCATTTACTGAATTAGGCACCTCTACATCCACCATATCACAGATCGTTGGAAAAATATCATGTATATAAGAATAGGCTCCTACTTTCTGTCCTTTATTCGGTGCGTACCCTCCTGAAATGACGAATGGTACGTGAATACCGTCTTCATCATACAAACTTTGTTTTCCCATTAATCCGTGATTTCCAACAGCCAAACCACTATCTCCTGCCAATACAATAAGTGTATTTTCATATTTCCCAGATTTTTTTAGAGCAGCAATCACTTTACCTATTTGCGCATCTAAATGCGTAATAATTGCATAGTAACTTGCCAAATGCTCTTTTGCAACTTGTTTTGTTCTAGGCCAAGGCGCCAATGCTTCATCTCTTAAAATCATATCTCCATTATCAAAAGGATGCTGAAGCATGTATGAAGGAGTTAATACGATATTCTCTAGAGGATACATCTGCTGATATTCCTTAGGTGCTTGTCTTGGATCATGGGGTGCATGAAAGGCCAAATACATGAAGAAAGGAACTTTCTTTTTGTAGCTTGAGATATAATCTGCTGCTGCATCGGCAAATACCTCAGAAGTATGCGGCCCAGTTTTTTCTGTTCCTATAGGTCCTTTTTTATCGTTTTCATCAATCGAGCGTTTCACGGTTTTCCCTTTTGAATTATAAGTAAGCAAATAGGCCGATTCTTTAGGAAACTTACCCTTCTTATCCCAATCCCATAAAGGCATTCGATAATGATCTGTTAAGTATGCTCCTATACCCATAATTTTTTCTCCTGAATCAAACGATCTCACGAGTGATTTTTTATCTTGATGCCATTTACCTATAATATGAGAACGATATCCGGCCTTTTGAAAAATTTCTCCCATCGTATAATGCTCTTTTGGCAAATTATATCCTTTCCCTTCTAACGCGAACAAATGTCTACCTGTATGAAGCATTGCTCTACTTGGCATGCATGTTGCTCCAGAAAATGCACCCATCAAATAGGTATTCGTAAATGTCAATCCATCTTTGGCTAAAGCGTCAATGTTCGGTGTAATCACATCTCTACCTCCGAAAGCATGAACTCCAGTATATCGATGATCGTCAGTATAAATGACCAACACATTAGGTTTTGTATTTCTTGTCTGAGGATACAACTTCACTCCTGTAAACAAAAAGACTATAGAAAAAATAATATTTTTAACCAATGCATCCATAATTTCAAATTATTTTATTGTTTTTCTCGCAACATCTTGAAAAATCATCTCTTTTCTAGCATCTTTAGATTCTAACAAAAACACAACATTCTTCAAATCAAGATTTTCAATATGTCTTGCAAAAATTCCATATGCAGGTAATACATTAAAAAATGTGTACTCTGGGTACATTTTTACATTTTCTTTGATTTGACCAGCAATACCATCACTCCCACCAGGCAAAGTAATTTCGATATTTTCTAGTGAAATTTGTTCAATTTTGTAGTTCGGAGTCCCTGTGATAAAAACACCTGAAGGAGGAGAAACTCTAGCTTCATCAAGCCCCATAGTAGTAGCTTTTACATTTGATATTTTTACATTTTTTATGGAACCCACAATACGTTTTTCGGCATTTCTATAAGTTCTTAATCGCTCACCTAGACGAATAAAAATAGGCATATCAACATTTTCCATTGTTATATTATTGATCACAACATCATGCATATTCGATCCATCTACACTTAACAATTTGATTCCTCCACCTTTGGTATCACGTATGAAACAATCTTGGATATCTATCTTGTAAAAGTCGCCCATAGACTCTGTACCAAATTTTATGGCTCCCCAATCACTTTTCAACCAGCAGTTTCGAACTTTTACATTGTATGTAGGTAAAGAACTTGTAGCTTTGATACAAATAGCGTCATCTTCAGTATTTATTTTACAGTTATTAATAAATATATCGTGACTAGAATCTAAATCAATACCATCGTTATTCTTGTTGCAATGATTATAAATATTTAAATCTTCTAAAAAAACATCTTTCGATTGATACAAATGTACAGCCCATGCTCCGGATTGTTGAATGCGAATGTTTTGTAATTTCACATTTGAACTTCTTACGATTCGTATTAAAAATGGTCGATTTGCATTTTTTTGACCTTTTAATTTTACTTTTCTTTTTTTGTAAGATTCAGGAGTAAACTTACCTCCATTACCATCGATAGTACCTTTCCCTATGATGCTTATATTTTGTACATCTCTAGCACCAACCAAACAATTCCCTCTTACTTGCCCTGTAGCATCTGTAAAAGGGTCGATATTGATATAATCTTCAAAATGTTCACTCCCCAATAAGGTAGCATTTTCAGAAAGTTCTAAAGTGACATTGTCTTTTAGTAATATTGTACCTATGACGTAAACACCTTTTGGTACAAATACAACTCCTCCTCCTCTGTTGCTGCAGCTGTCAATAGCTTCTTGAAAGACAACAGTATTTAACGTTTTCTGATCTCCAACTGCCCCCATTGCAACAACGTTTATTTTGGGCTCTTTTTTTGAACACCCTATTGCAAACATTGTAAAAAAAGCTGCTACACAAATACATCCTCTAAAGATTCTCATAAAATTGAATTACTTTTTTTTAATAAACCCTTTTTTTGTCAATGGTCTTCTATTCTCTATAACCTCGGATACATACCCATTTTTCACATCTTCAAAAAACAATACAGGTCGTGCGTCTTTAGCGATTGTAATTAATTGGAAATTTCTGATGGATAAGCCATTGATATGTCTCGCATAAATTCCTTTTGCTGGTAATGTACCGACCTTACCAAATTCTGGCCACCAATTGCCTAGTGTTTCAAGCGTGTACTCTTTAATTTCTTTTTCGACATCTTCTTTCGTTCCTCCCCCCGAAACTGTCATTTGAATATTATTCAGTTGAATATCTTCTATATAATGATTAGGCATCCCTGTGAGAAAAAAAGCCGAATTTTTATCGAGTTCACGATTATCTACAATGAAATCACTAAAAACAAAACCATGCATGGCTTTCATCGGAAACATTTCTTTCGGCATATCTACCCCTGCCCTTTGTTGACAAAAAGTCATAAACACAGGTCGTGGAACATTTTTCATTACCAAGTTAGAAAACGTCATATTTTTCATTTCCCCTCCTTCATTCATTTGAATCTTTAGTCCAGAATCGAGTATATCGTAAAAAGTACAATTAGACACAGTTACAGATTCAAAATCACCTCTTGAGGCCAATCCTATGCGCATGCCTCCCCATTTTGTTGTAAAAACACAATTCGTTATGGTAATATTTTTACATGGGTACGCTGCATTTGATGCTTGTAAACAAATAGAATCATCGCTATTATCAAAGGAAGAATCGCTAACTCTTACATTCGTGCAGCCGTCAAAATCCAAGCCATCTCCGTTGTTGTTTGCACGACTTATAATTCTTATTCCAGAAACCACAATTTCATTACAATACAACCAAGCAGAGGTCCAAGCTGCCGGATCTTTTAAAGTAATATTCCGGATTTTAATATCATTGCATTTTAAAAAGCGTAATAACATTGGACGACCACCTCCAGACTTTATCCCAAAGTTTTTAAAAGAGCCATTCCCATTGATCGTTCCATAACCATCAATTACAAAATGCTTGGCATTTTTAGCAAAAATGAGGCATCTATCCATATGAGGCTCATCTTTGTAAGTATTGTAATGCGTATCGGTTGTATAATCTTCATAATTAGAACTACCCAACAACGTCGCACCTTGTTGTACTCTTAACGTAACATAATCTTTTAGATATATTGTTCCGATTACTACGGTTTTCCCTGCAGGAATAACGACGGTTCCACCACCATTTTTTGTACATGCGTCAATGGCCGCTTGAACAGCTCTAGTATCAATCGTTAGACCATCAGCTTTCGCTCCAAAGTTCAATACATTGAACTCTGTAGCACCAACTTGTGAAGCAATAAATAAGTAAAAGAAAAAGAATTTATATTTCATATTTAAGATTAATGGCCTCCATGAGGATGGCTATCGTTTGTATATCTAACAACTTTAGGTGTATCAATCCCTCTTGCTTTTGAAATCTGTTCCTTCCAAACAGACCTTAATTTTTCTAGCACATCTTTATACTCCTCATTTTGAGCAAGGTTGTGCAACTCATTTGCATCCTTTTCAAGATGGTACAACTCTTCATAAACCGGTTGTTCTCCTTCTAAAGAGGCGTCTGACAGTGCTCTGTATATTGCTATATCGGGATCATGCACCGCGTATAACATTTTGTTTACAGGAATTCCTAAATCTTTAGCAATTGCAATTTTCTTAGTTGCTGAAAAAGTAGTGTTTTTGTAATATCTGATGTATTTCCATTCTTTGTTTTGAACAGCCTCACATTTTGGATTTCCGAACTGGGTAGACCATAAATTTTCTGTAAACAAATATTCTCTTACTTCACTATTTGCATCAACTAATAACTTTGAAATATCTTTACCTTGAAACGATTTAGGAGCAGCAACACCGGCCATACTCAACATGGTCGGAGCGACATCAATAGATTGAACCAAGGCATCACTTTTTCTCCCTCTTTGTTTTCTTTTAAAGGAAGGATCCATCACAATTAAAGGTACATGCGTTGTTTTCTCGTAACACAAAGCCTTTCCACCTAAACCTTGTTCTCCCATAAACAAGCCATGATCTGAAGTAAAAATTATGATTGTATTCTTATGCAGTTTTAATTTTTTCAGCTGACCTCTTAAATTTCCCACCAAGCGATCTATCCCTGTCATTGCTTGTAATTGACGAATATATCTCTCTTTTAATGCCTCTGGTGTATCCACATAGTTATAGCCTTGTTGGCGATCTTCTGCTCTTAACAAATCAGCAGGTAGTTTGGGTTCTTTTATATCGACTTTGGCAATATAATTTTTAGGTAGCGGAATTTCTAAATCTCTGTACAACGATTTGTAGATCTCATCGTCCGATTTTTTTTGTTTCATTGAACTCGTTCCAGCGCCATGAGGTAGATTAAAATTGATTGATAATAAAAAAGGTTTGTCTAATGGTCTCGTCTCTAAAAACCTCAACGCTCCTTTCAATTTTCTTGCATTAGGATCTAAAAAATCATCGACACCTTCGTTGATAATTTCTGGTTGTGTGGTTGCAATTGCATCGTTAAAAATTTCATGAACTTGTTTCGGATAAAATCGAATATGACCATGACCCGCATACCAATAATCAAAACTTTTTTCCATGACACCACTTGTATAACCTCCATTACCAATTGGCGCATGATTTTTACCAATCCAACCTGTATAGTAACCTGAATTCCTCATTACAACGGGATATGAGTTCTCCCAAGCTTCATCCGCAACTGCAGTTCCAGAATTGAAATTCACTCCGTGTTTTCTTTCGTATTGACTTAATAAAATCGAAATTCTACTTGGGGTACAAATAGCACTTGTAACATGAGCATTGGTAAACAACACACCATCTTTTGCCAGTTTATCAATATTTGGAGTTTTCACAATAGTATTTCCTGTACAACCCAACATTCCATAAGACTGGTCATCGGTTAACACAAAAACAAAATTTGGTTGCCCTTTCTTTTTTTGCGCTTGAACATTGAACAATGTATTTGTTACAACAAACAACACGAATAATATGCTTTTGTTTATTTTTAAATTGAACATTAGCTTTGTTTATTTAGTTTGTATTAATACCTCAGTAGACTCTAACCCTAAAGCACTTGCTTCTATAATTATTTCTCCAGATTCTTTGGTAGATTTTGCAATTACCATGCACAACCCATTGAACGCTTTTCTGCTGTTTGATTGGAATGAGGCAAGTGACGTTTGATCACCATTCCCTACAGCAGCAATAACACCAGCTCCTTTTAGTTTAAAAGTCACCAAATTATTTGCTCTCGGACATAAATTTCCATCTTTATCTTCGATCCTAACCGTAACAAATGACAAATCTTTACCATCAGATTTGATCTGACTTCTATCGGCAATTAGTTTTATTTTCGCTGGCTTACCTGCTGTTTTTAGTTCTTTTTCTGCAGCGACTTTTCCGTTCTTATAGCCAACAACTTTTAAAGATCCTGGTTGGTATTTTACATTCCACGACAAGCGATATTTAGATTTGTACATTCCTTTTTCGAAACCATGGTATTCTGAAGGTATCATCGTAAAATCCTTTCCTTTGATTCTCTTTCCTTGAGATTTCCCATTGACAAAAAGTTCTGCTTCATCGCAATTCGTATATGAATAAACAGGTATCAATTCTCCTTCTTTACCAGACCAATTCCAATGTGGCAATACATGCACCATAGGTTCTTTAGTCCATTGACTTTGATAGAGATAAAATCTATCCTTTGGAAAACCACACAAATCAACTGGTGCAAAATAAGAAGATCTTGAAGGCCAATCATCATTCCAGTAACCATTTGTAGAATTATCTCTACCTCCATAAGGAGTTGGCTCACCTAAATAGTCAAAACCTGTCCATATAAATTCTCCCAATGAATTAGGATTTTTAGCTTGGTCATCAAATTCGATATCAGGAGCATATGCCCATGGTGGTCCAACAATAACATCATAACTTGATACGTGATTTGTTTCTTTTTTCGGCTCAAATTCTATTGGTAAATGATACACTCCCCTGCTACTCGTTTGAGAAGAAGTTTCAGAACCATATAAAATAATCCCAGGATTGTTCTTTTTTATTTCTGCATATTTATCTGACCAGTAGTTCATCCCTACCACATCAATCTGATAAGCCAATTTATTTTTAAATGGTGCTGGATAATAATTGAAACCTGCTGTTGTTGGCCTGGTAGGGTCTTCATCATGGCAGATATCGTTTAACATTTTAGCGACTTTCCAACCATCTTTTCTACCTTGCTCTAAAATTTCATTTCCGATACTCCACATAATTACGGAAGGATGATTACGATCTCTTTTGATCATATCTCGTAAATCTTGTTCGTGCCATTTATCGAAATGCTTGTGATACCCATTTTCAACTTTCCCTAGCTTCCATTCATCAAATGCTTCAGTAATCACAACAATTCCCAATTCGTCGCAAACTTGCAACATCTCGGGAGAAGGTGGGTTATGACTCGTCCTTAAAGCATTCACACCCATTTTCTGCATTATTTGCATTTGTCTTTGTTTCGCACGATAATTAATTGCACTACCTAAAGGTCCTTGATCATGATGCATGCAGACTCCGTTTAACTGAACTACTTTTCCATTCAATAAAAATCCTTTTTCAGCATCAAAAGCGATCGTTCTAATTCCGAATTTAGTTTGATATTCATCTACTACCACATCATCAACAATTACTTTACTAATTGCCGTATACAAATACGAATCTGACAACTTCCATAAAACTGCTTTTTCGATTGCAAGAGTTTGCTCTAGTTCAGTCGTCTCTTCGGCATTTATCATTGTGTCAGATAATTCTGAAACAATCTCTTTACCCTCTTCATCAATTATAGAGGTTTTTAAGGAAGCCTTTACAGTTTTTAACTTTGTATTTTTAAGTTTTGTTTTGATCGATACTTTGGCTTTTCCATGAACAATCGATGGAGTTGTAATATAGGTACCGTATTGAGGAATATGAATTTTATTCTTTAATTTCAAACGAACATTTCGGTAAATACCGGCACCAGGATACCAACGTGCAGATAAATCTTCAGGAGCCAATTTCACTGCAATCACATTGCTTTCTCCAAATTTCACATATGAAGAGATATCAAACTCAAAACCAATATAACCATAAGGTCTTTCTCCAACATATTGTCCGTTTACCCATACTTTGGCATTGCTCATCGCACCGTCAAATTCAATCGAAACAAGTTTGTTTTTCGAAGCACTATCAAGATCAAAATGTTTTCGATACCATGCTTCTCCCGTAACAGGTAAGCCACCAGTTCTTGCATTGTGTTGATTGCTAAAAGGACCTTCTATTGCCCAGTCATGAGGAAGATCTAATTTTCTCCAATTCGTATCAACAAATGATACTTTTTCGGCTCCAATTATCGTGTCTTTTTTAAAAAGCCAATTATCATTAAAGGATTGGTCGGGAGTTACATCTACTATTTTCGTTGAACACGAGGCCATCCCCCATAAGACAACAACATAAAAGAATTTAACGTAGCTATTCATGATGAAATAAAATTAATTTTTACTAAAAAGTAAATATATAGCTATCTCATATGACTCAAAAAGAAATAAGAACTATGTGGTATTAAAAAATACATTTGTTGCGTATATAATTCTTACCTGTAAATATTCCCCATCACTACTATTTCAAATAAGCAGTGGTTTCAATCTACTTTTATAGAGGACTCTCTAACATTTAATCGGCCATTTAAAATGATAGTTTGAGGAATAAACAATCCCGTTGTCTCGATTTGATCCAATAACAACTTAGCAGCTGTTTGTCCAATATCACCTGTAGGTTGACTCACTGATGTAAGTGGAGGTGCAATATGCTCAGCCAAACTAGACTCTGAAAACCCTACAATTGCAATATCATTTGGTATTCGATAACCATGTTCTTTAAAAACCTTCATCGCTCCTATTGCACTAGGATCGCTTGCCGCAAAAATAGCTGTTGGTATTTCATTTTTTTCAATCAACTCCAAAGCAACTCGTTCTCCCTCTTCCATTGAAAAGCCACAAGTTATTTTTTTTCCTTCTGATATTTTATACTTTCGATGGGCAGCATCAAACCCTTGAGATCTATTTTTAGAAAGCGTTAGGTTCTTTGGACCAGAAAAATGAACAATATCTCTATGTCCCTGTACTATAAGGTGCTCCGTTGCAAAAAAAGCCCATTTATAATCATCAAACACAACTTTAGAAGCTGGTAATTCTTCAATGACTCTATTGAAAAACACTATTGGAGTTCCTGATTCAATAATTGACTTATACCGTTCGATATTTTTATTCTCTGAACACAATGAAACGATCAAACCATCAACCATATTATCGAGCATAGTTTCTAAATTTTTCAGTTCAATTTCTGCAGACTCATTTGATTGCATAATCAATACCTGATATCCTTTTTCTATAAGTATTTCTTGAGCTCCGATAATTACTTCTGGAAAAAAACTATTGATAAACTCTGGCACTAATATTCCAATATTTAATGAACGTTGTTGAATTAATTTCCTAGCAATTGGATTTGGCTTGTACCCCATTTCCTTTGCTGTTTTCAAAATTAATTCTTTCGTTTCAGCACGAATATCATATTTATCATTAAAAGCTCTTGAGACTGTAGATACAGAAACCTTTAATTTTCTTGCAACATCTTTAATCGTAATATGTTTCATGATTCAATATTAATCATTTTTATTGTTTTAGAAAATACCGGGAACGTTTCCAGAAAATAAAAACGTTTTCGGAAACGTTCTCGGGAATAATTTTATTCAAATCCATTGTAAAAACATTCATTTAATCGAAATTGCTAAATAATTCAAAATACAAGACATGGGTTATATAGACATAGGAGTCATTTTAATATTCACATTATTGGTGTTTGTATGCGGAATGAGCTTTTCAAAAGCAGGAAAAAACATGAAATCGTATTTTGCTGCAGGAGGTGCACTACCATGGTGGATGAGCGGATTGTCTTTGTTTATGAGCTTCTTCTCGGCCGGTACATTCGTTGTTTGGGGATCAATCGCATACAATAGCGGATGGGTAGCAATTGCGATACAATGGACTATGTGTATCGCTGGTTTGATCATCGGATTTTGGATTGCTCCTAAATGGCAAAAAACAAAAGCACTAACCGCAGCTGAGTATATAACAGATAGACTTGGATACAAAACACAAAAAATTTACACCTACCTATTTTTACTCATCTCTGTGTTTACTACGGGTGCTTTTCTATATCCTGTTGCAAAAATCGTAGAAGTATCTACAGGAATTCCAATCACTGCAAGTGTCATTTTTTTAGGAATCTTGATATTGATTTACACCGCTGTTGGAGGATTATGGTCAGTAATTGTAACAGACGTTTTACAATTTGTCGTGCTTACTGCAGCGTTATTGATTGTGGTTCCATTATCATTTGATAAAATAGGAGGAATTAAAAATTTCATCAATTTGGCACCTGATAATTTTTTCAATTTCGTAAATGAAGAATACACCCCTGGTTTTCTAGTTGCTTTTGGTCTTTACAACCTTTTCTTTATAGCAGGAAACTGGGCCTATGTCCAAAGGTATACAAGTGTAGCTACACCAAAAGAAGCGAAAAAAGTGGGTTGGTTGTTTGGAGGACTTTACTCCATAAGTCCCTTGATTTGGATGCTACCTCCCATGATATACCGTATCATAAACCCTGACCTTAGTGATTTAGCGGAAGAAGGCGCCTATTTATTAATGTGTAAAGAAGTATTACCTATCGGAATGTTAGGATTGATGCTTGGAGGGATGGTATTTGCAACTTCCAGCTCGGTAAATACAACTTTAAACATTTCAGCTGGTGTATTAGCTAACGATGTTTTCAAGCATTTTAAACCAAACTCAAGCGAAGTCACCTTAGTAAAAGTTGGTAAATCTGCCACTATTTTCCTTGGCGTTATTACTATTATTGTGGCACTATTAGTTCCTCTGATGGGAGGAATTGTAAATGTGGTTATGAGTTTAGCTGCCTTAACCGGTGGTGCGATGTTCTTGCCGCCATTATGGAGCCTCTTTTCAAAATATCAAACAGGTAAAAGCATACTATCTGTAACAATCATTTCCCTGCTGATAAATGCATTTTTCAAATTCATTAGCCCTGATTTACTTACGATATCTTTAGACCGAGCAACCGAAATGGGAGTGGGAGTTGTAATCCCTATTATCTTGTTAGCTGCATTCGATATTTATGCAAAATCAAAAAAACATAGCACTATCGAATACGACAAATATCAAAAAATCGTTTCAGAAAAAACCTCAATTGAGGAAGAAGTTACAATTAGTAACAAAAGAGGAAGTCGTGTAATTGGTATAGGAGTTGCATCGACAGGCTTATTGATTCTAGGACTCTCGACTATAGCCGAGACTGGAATACTGCTTGTTAGCGGAATGGGTGTTTCTGTTCTTCTTGTTGGTGTATTTATCATTAAAAAAAACCTTAGATAAAATTAACAACATAATCGTACAATATGTTAGTACAACAATATAGCTCTGAAAAAAGGCAAAATAAAACAATTGAAATTCAAAGTGAATTTGTCGTAATTGGAGGTGGTACTGCAGGAGTCTGTGCCGCTATTACAGCTGCTAGAAAAGGAACAAAAACAGTATTAATTCAAGACAGACCTGTCTTAGGTGGTAACGCTTCTTCAGAAGTTCGTTTATGGATTCTCGGTGCAACATCTCATATGGGAAATAACAATCGTTGGTCCCGTGAAGGAGGTGTTATGGATGAAATACTTATCGAAAACTTATACAGAAATAAAGAGGGAAATGCAGTGATTTTTGACACATTACTTTTGGAAAAAGTTCTGAATGAAAAAAACATAACACTTTTATTGAACACAAGTGTATACGACCTCACAAAATCTAATGATAGCAGCATCAAATCTGTAAGAGCTTTCAACCCTCAAAACTCAACTGAATACATAATAAACGCACCATTGTTTTGTGATGCTTCTGGTGATGGAATCGTTGCATTTAAAGCCGGAGCTTCCTTTAGAATGGGAGCAGAAACAAAAGAAGAATTTGGGGAGTTATTTGCTCCTGACAAATCGTATGGAGAGCTATTGGGTCACTCTATGTATTTCTACAGTAAAAACACTGATAAACCCATAAAATTTAAAGCTCCTGATTTTGCTTTAAAAGACATCACTGTAATCCCCCGATATAAAGCAATCGGAAAAGATGATAAAGGTTGTAGGTTTTGGTGGTTCGAATATGGCGGTCGAGGAGATACTATTCATGACACTGAAGAAATCAAATATGAACTTTGGAAAGTTATTTATGGTGTTTGGGACTACATAAAAAACTCAGGAGAGTTTGAAGATGTCGATAACATGACACTGGAATGGGTAGGAACCGTACCTGGAAAAAGAGAAAGTCGGCGTTTTGAAGGACTTTACATGATGAAGCAACAAGATGTTATCGAGCAACGTAAATTTGACGATGCCATCGCTCATGGTGGTTGGGCTATTGATTTGCACCCTGCAGATGGGATCTATAGTGATAAATCTGCCTGTACACAATGGCACTCAAAAGGTATTTATGATATACCTTATAGGTCATTCATCAGTAAAGACATAGACAATTTATTTTTAGCTGGAAGAATTATAAGTGCAACACATGTCGCTTTTGGATCCACAAGAGTAATGGCAACTACAGGCCTTTGTGCTCAGGCTATAGGAATGGCTGCCTACATATGTCATAAAAAAAACATCAAACCCGCAGCAATACTTGAAAACGGAGTGATCAAAGAGCTCCAAAATGAATTGAACCTTTTTGGACAGTCTATTCCGAGCATACCTATTCAAAAAAACAGTAACCTAATCACCAATGCAACTATTGAGAGTAGTTCATCCTTAAAACTTTCAAAAATAAAATCTAGCGGAGAATGGATGAGTTTAGCTACTTCTGTTGCTCAATTACTGCCATTCAAAGCAAAACAGAAATACAAGTTTAAAGTAAGATTAAAAGCTTTAGAAGCAACTGCCATTGAAGTTCAATTAAGAACATCGATCAAAGCAGAAAACTATACACCTGAGTTAATTTTAGAATCTCATATTTCTAACCTAGAAAAAGGAGAGCAATATTTCGAATTTGAATTTGAAGCATCTGTAAATGAACATCAATATGCATTTGTAACTTTTATTTCAAACGATAAAATAGAATTACAAAACAGCAATGAGCGTTTTTCTGGAATATTGACTGTCTTTAACGGAGTCAACAAAGCAGTTTCAAACAAAGGCAAACAAACTCCCCCGAAAAACATCGGAGTCGATACTTTCGAATTTTGGATACCTCAAAGACGTCCAGAAGGAAAAAATATCGCTATGGAAATCTCCCCAGCAATTGAAGCTTTTGAAAAAGAAAATATCGCAAATGGATATGTTCGTCCATGGAAAACAGTAAATGCTTGGTCCGCTGATTTAAACGACACAGCACCTGAATTAAAAATTTCTTGGGTGGAAACTCAAGAAATATCTGAAATTAAACTTTTCCTAGACACCGATTATGACCATGCTCTAGAATCAACCTTAATGGGACACCCAGAAGATGTAATACCCTTCTGTTTAAGAAACTATACGATTAAAGATGAACAAGGAATGATGATAGCAAAGAAGGAAGGAAATTTTCAAACGATTAATGTTTGGAAATTTGACCCACCCATTCAAACTAAAAAACTAATTCTAGAAACTGAACATCCATTGAAAAATATTCCAGCATCAATTTTTGAAATAATATGTAGTTAAATCAATATATGAAACCAGCATTGCAAATAATATTATTTTTTTTATGTTTCACTTCATGCAAACAAGAAGTGAAAAGAACTGAAGAAAAAAATTCTTCAAAAACTCTAAACTTAGGGAATATGGTGCAGCCTGTTCCTGTGAATCACATAAAAATAAGTAAAGACTTTCATATTTGGGGTGCATCTGTTATCAAAGGTTTTGATGGAAAATACCACATGTATTACTCACGTTGGAAATATGAACTTGGACATATGGGTTGGGTAACCGATTCTGAAATTGCATATGCTGTCTCAGAAAAAGCGGAAGGACCTTATATTGATATTAATGTTGCATTACCTGCAAGAGGAAAAGAATTTTGGGATGGTACAACAACTCACAACCCTACTATTATTAAAAAAAATGGTTTCTACTACCTCTATTACATGGGTACGACTTCACCTGTACTTGCGAAACAGCCAACTTCTATGAAAAATAAAGATTGGTGGATTTACAGAAACAATCAAAGAATCGGAGTTGCCTGGTCAAAAAAACCTGAAGGTCCTTGGACACGTTTAAACCATCCAGTCATAGACGTAGCTATAGATCCAAATGCTCCGGATGCATTGATGACCTCTAACCCAGCAATAAACATTGGACCAGATGGCAACATATTTGCTATCTATAAGGTTGTGGGCAAACAAAAAGGATGGAAACCAATCGACCTAAACTCAAGTGAAAGTTATAACATCTCGAAAGGTGATCGAGTGAGGTACATGGTTGCTTTTGCTAAATCACCTTTAGGACCTTTTCAAAAACACAATGAAACAATTTTTGAATTGAGAAATTCTAAAAATGACTATATGATTGTTGAAGACCCATATGTGTGGAGTCAAAACGACAAATACTATGCAATTGTATGCGATATTAAAGGTCGTTTCACCGGAGATATAGGAGCTTTTGCCCTTATGTATTCGAAAAATGGATACGACTGGCAACCAGCTAAACACCCATTGGTTTTGCCAAGTAAGATCCTACTTAAAGATGGTTCAAAAACCGAATATAAACTAGAACGCCCACAACTTTTAATTGAAGACAACGTACCAACATTTTTATTTGGAGCCTTAGGTATAACAGTAAACGGAGTTCATCGAGGACATGCTTGTAATTTAAGAGTTCCCCTAAAAAACAACTAAAACATGAGACAGTACCTATATCTATTTCTTGCAATCTTTATTACAAACTGTGCAACAAAACATGAAGTTTCAGAAACTGATGAAATATCACTCAATGGTATTTGGAAATTCAATACTATCTACGGCATGGGGTCGAACCCTTTAAATATTCACGAAAAACCAACGGATATCTTGATTGAAAGTACAGATAAAGAAAATGTTAAAGTTTCTGGAAGTTGGACTGTAAAAAAAACAGGTCAAAGAAGATCTGTATTTCATGGAAATGATTATCTAAGCAGGTGGTTTAAAGGTGATGAGTCATCTCAGTGTTACGTACGGTTTAAGCCAAAAGTAAAAAAAGAAGGTTATTATGAAGCGCTAGTAATTGCTCCTTTTGTATCACATATGACTGCACAAATAAATGTAAATCATGCTGATGGAAAACACACCACACATTTAAGTCAGCGCATCAATTGTGGTGAATGGATAAGTGTTGGAATTTTTAAATTCAAACCATCAGACAACAATTATCTAGAAATCACTGCCATCACCGATGGAGAAGTTGCAGCAGATGCAGTATTGTTTAGACCAATACCGGAGGAAAAATACAAGAAAGCTAAACAACAGCCGAAACAGGTGTTCTTACCAACTTATGATGATTCTGATTGGAATGAATTAAAAGTACCCGGACATTGGGGTATGTTAAACTCTTATTCTAATTACAATGGTTTGGGTTGGTATCGAAAAGAATTTAAAGTACCTAAATCTTGGAGTTCAGATTCATGTTCAAAATATCGATTGCAATTTGGAGGTGTATATCATGTAGCCAAAGTATATTTAAACGGAACATTCATCGGAAGGCATCAAGGTGGATTTACTCCTTTTGAATTTGAAGTTGGAAAAAATTTAAATTTTTCAGAAAACAACATATTGGCAGTTGAAGTTGATAATAATTTTATCGTAGGAGCTACATGGAATTGGGGTGGAATCATCAGAGATGTAAAACTGGTAAAAAATAACAATCTACGAATTAAAAATCAATACATACATGCAGAACCAGATTTGGAAAAAGGTACCGCAAGCATTGAACTCAAAGTTAACGTTGAGAACAAATCAAATCAAATCAAAAGCATCACCATCGACGCCGAAATTTCGAACCCTAAAAAACTATTATCTCTTACAAAGACAGTAAAGGTTCCAGGCAACCAAAAATCAGAAATCATATTCACTGGAGAATTATCTGCAGAGGAAGTGAAGCTATGGCATTTTGATCACCCAGAACTGTATACTATTCATACGAGTATTTCGGAAGGCGAAAATATTTTAGATGCAAAAACCAACAGTTTTGGAATTAGAAAAATTGAACTTACCGAATCTAAACTTTTGCTGAATGGAGAACCAGTTAGAATAGGAGGTTTTAACCGTGTTAGTGAACATCGATATTGGGGTTCGTCGGAACCGATTGAAATTCTTGAAAAAGATATAGACTTAATGAAAGAAGCAGGTGCTAACTTTATGAGAATCATGCACGGAACTCAAAATAAAAAATTAATAGAGCTGTGTGATAAAAAAGGAATTTTATTGTTTGAAGAGGTCAATGTTCGAGATTTAACGAACCCTGAATTTACCGCGCCAGAGTATCCATTAATAAAATCATGGATCCAAGGAATGGTGGAGCGAGATATCAATCATCCGTGTATTATTGGCTGGAGTGTCGGAAATGAACTTACCAATCATAAATCATATGCTAAGAAAATGATCGAGTATGTAAAAAAAATCGACCCACATAGATTGGTTACATGTGTAAGTAATAGTGGCCAAAAAGAGGAGGCTACTAGAGAAACTGATCCAAATACAGATGTTGATATAATCATGCATAACATGTATCGTTGGCAAGGAAAACCACTTGATATCATCAATAAATTAAGAAGTGAGTGGCCCGAAAAACCTATATTTATTTCAGAGTACGGTTTCGACCCCTACCCTTCAACTTCACTTGATGGAGACCAGGAGATATTTTCTGAATGGCATGAACTATGGAGAGGTCGAAACGAATTTGTAATTGGTACTTCTTTATGGACATTCAACGATTATCGAAGTAGTTATGCAGGTACCACAGCAGAAGAAAACAGAGTTTGGGGATTGGTAAATGTTTGGCGCCAAAAAAGAAGGATGTTCAATCGAGTTTCTAAAGAATTAAGCCCTGTTAAAGATATACAGGTTACAAATATAGATTTTGAAGCGAAAAATGCTGAAATTTTAATTCCAATTAGAGGATTGAACGATTATCCGAGTTATGTATTGAATGGGTATTCTTTAAATTGGGAATTAAGAAATATTAATGGAAAGATTATAGATCAGAATTTAAAAAATCTTCCTACCATTCACCCAGAGGATACATCATGGGATGGTGAAATATCTTGGAAAAATATATCTAAAGAGCTTCTAGACCTAAAAATTCAATTGATTGCTCCTACGGGTTATGTGCGATTCGAAAAAATCATTTCCTTCTCAACTCCCAAAGCTCCAATCATTACAGCTGTTGATTTAGGAAATAATTCTTTAAGAATTAATTTCGAAAAAGTTCCGGGAGCTTTGGAATATCTCGTTCGATATAAAAATGAGTCCGGGAAAACTGTAGAATCACAAAAAACGATAACAAACTCAATTGAAATTAAAGGCTTAAAAAATTCTGAAACGTATACAGTTTCGGTAATAGCCATCAACGAAAAAGGAGAAAGTCCATCTCCAAAACCTATTTCGATTACCCCAAACGGAAAATTATTAGCCCCTAAAGTATGGGATGCATTTATTAGGGATCAAAAATTAATCATTGGATATACAAGCAATAAAGAAGACGATTACTATGTAGTAAATTACGGAAATGATGAAAATAATTTAGATAAAGAATTTAAAACCAACGTCAGAGGAATGATGACCATAGATTTGAAAAACGAAACAACGATTTGGTTCAAAATTAAAAGAATCATTGCTAATAAATCCGGAAACTGGTCGCAAGTAGTAAAAGTTAAAGGATAACTATTTTGCTCTAAACTTGAAATAATATATGAAGTTTTAAATACTTAAATAATAAACAAGCAGATCAATTAGAATAAAAAAAATTCTGTACCTATTAAAAAAGTTTCTTTAAAGGAAATATCTAACATTCTGAAAACCTGAAAAGAAAACAAGTACGAACAAAAAAACAAAGATTACAATACAATATGAAACAAATTTTTCAACTATTAACCCTTATATTAATTCCATTACAAACGATTATCAGTCAAGAGAACATAATCGACCTTTCTAAGTGGCAATTAACTTGGCAAGACGAATTTGATTACAAAGATAGAAACCTAGATAAAAACTGGGAGTCTCAGAACGGACCTAGCGGTCATATATTATGCAGCAGATGGAGAGAGAATGCTGTTGTGAATGAGGGCATTTTAGAGTTGGTGGCTAAAAAAGAAGAACGTGGTGGTCAAGATTGGACAGCTGGAAATATCTGGACAAAAAAGACATTCAAATATGGATATTTTGAATGTCGTTATAAATATGCAGGAGCTAGTGCTACAAACAATTCTTTTTGGTTGATGACTAGAAATGGAGAACCTAAAGAAGGAAAAAAATTCGAAATTGACATCAATGAAGGGCATTTTCCAAACGAGGTGAATACGAATATTCATAATTGGTCTGACATCACTTATGATGAAAAAGGAAGAAAAAAACACTTCTCAACTCATAAAGGCTTCTCGTTTGGGACAAAACCAGATTATTCGTTTCAATTAGAAATCCCCATTGAAACCACTAAAATTAGATTGGTATCAAAAAGTGATTCAAAATTCCATATTCGAGAATTTAGAGTCTATGGTGTCAATAAAAAAGGAAACTACCCTAAAGTATTGTCAGAAACAGCAGACAATGATATAGATGGATTGGTGAATCATACTAGAAATAAAAATGTGACCATTAGTTCAAGTGGCAATTATGGAAATCAGTACCAAGAAGCAAATTTAGTTGACGGAAGAATAAATACATCATGGGTCACTCAAGTGACCGGTGAAAAGTGGATTCAATTTGAATGGAAAAAACCAATTGAAATTGGCTGTATTCAATTTATCAACGGGTGGAATAGTAAAGAAAACTGGAACGATTTACTTTCTGAATACAAAGTACAATACCTAAAAAATAGTACATGGGTCGATATTGCAGTTTTAGATATTCAAAAAAGCTCAAACTTCTCGGATGAATTCCATACCTATGGTTTAGAATGGAATGAAGAAGAAATCATTTTTTATTTTGATCGAAGAGAAATTAGAAGAGAAAAAAACACCTTTTGTTTTAGCGAATCACCTATTTGGTTAAGCTTGGCTATCATAAAATGGTCTGGAGCTATTACTGATACTCTAGACGGATCTTCAATGAAAGTAGATTACGTAAGACATTATACTAAAAACTATATAAAATCTAAATGAAAAAACTATCCTTATTCGTACTTGGAATTCTAATGTTTTCTTGTACAGAAAAAAAAGAGACTCAGGATTATAAAATTGAACTAGGTACAGCCGCTATGAAGTCTAAATTTGTAAATGATTCCATTAGTATTTGGGGAGGTTCAATAACAAAAGGCAATGATGGTTTGTACCATATGTTTTATTCTAGATGGGAAAAAAATCTAGGTTGGGCGTGGGTTACACATTCTGAAATTGCACATGCAGTTGCCGAAAGTCCATTTGGCCCTTTTAAGTTTAAAGACGTAGCTTTAGAAATTCGTGACAAAAATCTTTGGGATGGATTGTGTACACACAACCCTACTATTCATAAATTCGGAAATAAATACTATCTCTATTACATGGGAAATACGGGAGATGGAAAAATATACGGGGTTCCTGGAAAAATTGACCTCAACCCTATACATAGAAACAACCAAAGAATAGGGGTGGCAATTGCAGATAGTCCAAATGGACCTTGGAAACGATTTGACAAACCCATAATTGATGTTTCTGAAGACCCGAATGCAATTGATGCTCTATTGACTAGCAACCCTTCGGTTACGAAAAGACCAGATGGGGGTTATTTATTAGTATACAAAGCTGTAGGTAAAAAAAGAAAAGGTATTTGGGGTGGTCCGGTTGTACATTGTGTCGCTACATCAGATAGTCCTACCGGCCCCTTCGTAAAACATGATAAACCTATTTTCTTAGCAGAAGGACATGATTTCCCCGCCGAAGATCCATTTATATGGTATGAAGACGGAAAATATAGAGCGATTGTAAAAGACATGCACGGAGCATTTACAGATGCCGGTAGAGCACTTGTATTATTTGACTCAGAAGATGGTTTTGATTGGAAACTTGCAAAAAACCCTTTAGTCTCAAAATTAGAAATTAAATGGGAAGATGGAACTCTACAAAAAGTAGCACACTTAGAACGCCCTCAAGTGTATCTAGAAAACAACAAACCTATTGCATTGGTATGTGCATCAGACATAAAAGACGATAACGGAGTCCTACATTCATTTAATGTTCAAATCCCAATAAAAAAAGAGTAACCAAAATTGTAGTTTGCTGAAAATGCATTTTAAAACTATTTGATGGTCTTTTAATCTTAAAAAAAAAGCCCTTTGATAAACTCAAAGGGCTTTTTTTAAACTAAATATAAAATTTTATTTTTTCACAATTCTTCTTTTTAAACCATTGTCAGTTTGTAAAAAATACACACCGGATACTAAATCAGAAACATCTACCGACAAAGATGCTTCCATAGTCTTTACTTTTTGTCCCAGTACATTTACAATGTAAATAATTTTCGCTCCTTTTAAATCAGAAATTGAAATATTCCCTGATGTAGGATTAGGAAAAACACTTACATTTTTAAACAACTCAAATTCTCTCGTTGATGCAGGCACATCGTATCTTTGAATGTCATCAATATAATACACCTCTTCTGCTGTTAATGCCGTAGCATCATCTATATCAGCTACTACATCTAATTTATTATATGTACTTAAAGCATTTCCGTCAAAGTCAAATTCAAATAACACCCATGTACCTGCATCCGTACCTAAATACGATTGGGTTCTGGTATTGGTATTACTTGAAACTGGTGAATCTGTCGGTAAATCAGCACCATATGCTAACCCTATACTAATGGTTCCTCCAGATGTTCTTGAAGCAGGAATAAACACCTTCATACTTAGGTAACGTAATCTATCAATGGTTCCATTTACTCCGGATGCAGGAGGATTCTCACTAAATGCTTGAAAGCGAATTCTTGCTTGATTCGTTGCTCCAATACCTTTTTGATACTTAATTACTGTATTAGAAAGATTTATACCAGTTTTACTTGGATTTGTGTCATTGTTTTTAATTCCAGCACCTCCTTTTTGACCTAGACCATACGAAGAAACAGGTGTTACACCATTATCGCCCCCAAAGTCAAACAATTCTTCTTGTCCGAATGAAAAACTAGTTACAGAAAATGCACATACTAAAAGTAATTTTTTTAACATAATAAAGTTATTAATTGGTTAAGTGTCAAATATAAATTCTTCACAAAACAAGAATTAACTCATATGTTTAATTTTCTACTTCATATGTGCAACCCTCCATACAGATTAGAAAAACACAAAGAAATGCTAATAAAACAGAAAGAGGTGATTAACAAAAAATCATTTATTTAACAATTTCATGTGGTATAAATACTATTAATCTCCAAATTTCACTTAGTTATTTTCTGTTAATTTTAAATACAAAAGCATGATCTCCGACTTTATTCGGTAGTTTAATTTTTAGCCCTTCAGTATCTCTATTGAACATCAAGTTACCTTCATTACCCAATAACTGAATTGAAGCTACATCTTTTTGATATAACTCACTTCCTTGTTTTAATGTTCTAATATGCAACTCCCCATTTTCTGGCCAATCCAAAGCTATTGCATATAAAACATCGCCTTTGGTTGTAAATCGGATATCTTTTGCTGTGTTATCAGCATTTTTTTCTTCACTTAAATGTCCCTCAACAACTTTTGCATCGCCCTCTCCATAAATTTCAAATGTTCGAGTACCATAAATAGCTTCACCATTTACTTTCAACCAAGCGCCCATCTCTAACAATCTTTCTTTCACAAGTTCCGGAATTTCTCCATTGGATTTTGGTGTAATATTCAATAACACAGCACCATTTTTACTTACTACATCTACTAAAAAATCAATCAATCTATTCGTTGATTTATATCTTGGATTGCTAATATGCGACCAAGATTTCCAATCTATTGAATCATCAGTCAACCAAGGAAAATCTTTTTTCTCCTTCATTCTCGAACGTTCTAAATCTAGCACTGCAGTTCCTTTGGCAAAATCATAAAACTTATATGTCGAAACAACTTCTTGACCTTTATTCTCAGCATGGTTGTAATAATATTCTAAAAACTCTTTTCTATGTTCTTCAGAAACTACGTCCATTTTGTTATCGAACCATACAAGATCTGGGTTGTAATTATCGATAATTTCTTTCAATCTATTCAACCATTCGTCATTAAATTCTTTACCAGCTCTTGGATAATAACGATCTTCACCAGCATCAATTTCATGTGGGTTGTAAGGATATTGAAAGTCTCCTTTCTTTAATTTCGGACCGTATAAATCAGCATACTCAGGATCAGAAGCATCTGTTGTCTCATCCCATGTTGGAAACCAACCAAACAACCATTGACGATGAAATGTTGCAATAAACTTCATATCACGTTTTCTAATTTCTTTCGAAAGCTCACCCATAATATCACGTTTAGGCCCCATTTCTTTTGCATCCCATTTAGTTAACTTACTGTCCCACATAGCAAACCCATCAGCATGTTCAGAAACTGGACCCGCAAATTTAGCTCCGGCGTCATAAAATAATTGTGCCCACTCAGCTGCATCAAATTTTTCAGCTTTAAACATTGGAATAAAATCTTTATAACCAAACTCATTTAAGGGACCATAAGTTTCAACATGATGGGTATAAAAATGACTTGGCTTCCCATTTTTTGCTTCTGGATTTTTCTCATTCACATACATCCAATGTGCATACCATTCATTTTCATATTCTGGCACAGAATAAGGCCCCCAATGACAATAAATACCGAACTTCGCATCTAAAAACCATTCCGGGGTTTCATGCTGTTTCAAAGACTCCCAATCTGCGGAATATACAATTTTGGCTTTTTCAGAATCTTTCTTTTTATCTGATGAATTACACGATACTAATGTTATCACTAACAAACTTATCAATAGTGCTCTCATAATTAAATGCATTAGAATTTATTACATGTTGATTTCATTCAAATACTCATTACTAGTTAAACTTAAAGATTAGCATATCGTATTACCGATCTCAACTTAGAATCAAAATTATCTTATCGGTTAAAAGAATAGAATCACTATAAGATTTTCATGGGTAACAAATGGTTTCTAAACTCGTCGATCAAAAAAACTAAAAATATTCTATCGAGTGATTAACGTCAAATCTTCAGATTTAACTGTACCAACTTTTGCAAAAACGCTACCAGAACTTTTCTTGTTTTTAGACTGTATGATTACAATTGCTTTTCCTTGATGTGTAATAATTTTATTTCCTTGGTGTTTTCCGACAAACTTTTCCCATCCATTGTCAATTCCAATAATCATCAAATTTTCATTCACGAAAAACTCTATTTCAGAATCGTTATCAGTAATCAAGTTTCCATCAACATCTAATAAGTTAACTTCAACCACAGAAGTGTCATAACCATCAGCATTTAAATTTGTTTTATTTGCTTTTATTGAAATCTCATGCAAACTTCCTTGCGTTCCTAATTTATATTCATCAACTTTCACTCCATCATTATACCCAATCACTTTCAAAGTTCCTTTAGAATAAGGCACCAACCATTTTATGATGTTATCCTCTGCGAAATCTGCTCTACTTAACTTTCCTAAGGATGTATCATTTAAAAACAATTCAGCCTCTTCACAATTTGTATACGTTTGAACAATAATAGATTCATTATCTGAATAATTCCATTTCGGATATACTTTATACCATTCCCATTTTCTTAACATTTTCCATACAGGAGCAGGGGTATACTGCATCTCAAACTTCCAACCATCTTTTTTGGAAAATGAAAATTCTGATTCAGATTCAGGTGTCGTTACCATATATACTTTTGGAGTTTCTTTCCACAAACACTCGAAAAAATGACCTCTAGGAGTTTTAAAACCGGCATAATCAAAAAACGATATTTCCAATCCTTTTCTTGGCCAAGGTCCGGCTTCTCCTAAATAAGCAAAGCCTGTCCAAGTAAAAATCCCAGCGACAAAATCACGTTCATCGATACTTTTCCACTCTTTATAATCTCCCCAATTTTCCGACCCAACGATTTTTAAATCTGGATATTCGGCATGTGCAACATCATAATCAGAAGCTCGATAATTGAAACCAAATACATCCACCGCAGTTCCATAACCGCTTACCATACCTACTGAAGGTAAGACACTACCACAAGTAATTGGACGGGTGCTATCGACCTCTTTAGCCCATGCCACAAGTTTCTCAGCAGTTTCAGCCAAAGGATCTTTACCTTTTACATTTTTATCGAATGCCATCTTCACTGTTTTCGCATCGTAATTAGGCACATATTCATAACCTTGAGCCCCAGATTTATCATTTACGTCATTGAACGTTTTTGAATAATGAGGGAAGGTCCATTCTATTTCATTCCCAATACTCCACATAATAACAGATGGATGATTAAAATCTCTTAAAATCAAATCTTTTAAATCTCTTTCTGCCCATTCATTAAAAACTTCTGGATAAGCTTTAGCTGCTTCCTTTGGTGCTGCATTATCTCCTAGATATGCTAAACTTTTACCTTTTGGAACATGCCATTCATCAAAAGCCTCTGCCATTACTAAAATTCCTTTCTCATCACAAACATCCATCAACTCAACAGCATGAGGATTGTGTGACATACGAATTGCATTAACCCCAATAGACTTTAGTTTATCAACTCTGTATTCCCAAATTGATTTCGGAACAGCTACCCCTAATGCACCCCCATCGTGATGTAAGTTTACTCCTTTGATTTTCAACCTTTCTCCATTTAAAGAAAAACCAGTATTTGCATCAAAGTCAAACGTTCTGATTCCAAAATTTTCCTCAGTTTCATCGATCAATACATCATTTTCAAATAGACCAACTTTTATACTATATAAATTTGCTTTTTCTACTCCCCAAAATCTTGGATTTTCGATATTTATTACAGATTTATACATTCCTTTATTCACATCATCAATATCCTTGTCTATAGAAGACACAATATTCTTATCAGCATCCAACACTAGATATTTTAAAGATACATTTTTCATAGCCTCAGCTCTATTGTTCTCTATCGATGTAACAACAACAACCTCGGCATTTTCTTTGGTTACTTTAGGAGTTGTAATTTGAACTCCCCATTGCTTGATATGAAGTTTATTTTTCTTTATTAATTGTACTTTTCTGTAAATTCCAGATCCAGTATACCAACGCGAATCTATATATGCCTTTCTGTCAACCTCTACGGCAATCACATTCTCTTTTGCCCCAAAATTCAGATGCTCAGACAAATCATATGAAAAACTACTATAACCATTTGGTCGTTTTCCCAAAAAATGTCCATTGATCCAAACAGAAGCATTATTATACACACCATCGAACAATATTTCTATTTGTTTTTGCTGATCTGATTCAGGTAAAGTAAAGTGCTTTCTGTACCAACCCATTCCTCCCTTCACAAACCCAGTACTCGCAGCGCCATTTTCCTTATCATATCCTTGCTCAATACTCCAATCATGCGGAACTGACAAATTTCTCCAATTCGAATCATCATATTCAACTGCAGAAGCCTTGGCTTCATCAATTAATTTAAATTTCCAACCCTGGTTAAAATCTAAAGATTCACGGACGTTTTTTGTTTCGGTTTCACAAGATGCAGATAGAAAGACTAGTGCAATCAACATGTATACTATTCTCATAATAATTTTTATTTTAACAGGTTAGCTGGCTTGAATACAACCTCTAAGTCTATTAGTTTTGATTTGTCTATTTTTTTTGAATCTTTTATAAATTTTGTTCCTACAACAAAAGCTTTGGGACTATTAACAGCGTCTACAGCAAGAAGTTCATCTTCTTTGAAATACCAAATAGAAAATTTTTGCTCATCCTCTTTTCTTACCAAAACTTCAGTATAGCCTTGTGACAAACCAACCATCTGTAACTTAACGTCATATTGATCTGACCAAAACCAAGGGATTGTATCGTATACAGGGTCTTTTCCGACAATCGCAGCAGCTGCTACTTTCGCCTGATCAACAGCATTCTGAACAGATTCTAGCCTAATTTTTCTATTGTAATGGGGGTTGAAATGATACGTACAGTCACCTATCGCAAAAATATTGGCATCATTTGTTTTAGCAGTTTCATCAACTAAGATTCCATTATCAATTGTCAAACCCGCAGTTTTCGCCAACTCTAAATTTACACGAATACCGACACCAACAATAATTAAATCTGCCTCGTACATCGTACCATCAGCACAAATAACCTCATTAGCATTTTGATTATTTTTAATAGACACTACATCCTTTTCAGTCAATACTGAAACACCATTTACAGCATGCAACTCAGTAAAATACTCAGACATTTCAGGAGCTGTAACTCTCGCTAGCACACGATTTTCTCGTTCTAAAACGATTATATTACCTCCAAGTTTTCTTAACGAAGCAGCCGTTTCTAATCCGATATATCCTCCTCCAATAATCACCACATTTTTCCTTGTCGCTTCGGTAAATGCTGCTCGAATATTTTCTACATCTGCTCCTGTGCGTAAAGGAAAAATATTCTTTGCTCTATCAATACCTTTAATTGGAGGAATAAATGGTCGTGCGCCAGTAGCTATCACCAACTTATCATAGGCTAAATTCTCACCATCAGCTAGAATCAAGTTTTGGTTTTCTCTATCGATTTTCTCAACGGACACACCAAGCATAATCTCGATATTTTCTTTAGAATAACTCTCTACTGATTTCAATAAATTAGACTCCATTCCTCCTTCAGTTGTCAAATATGCTTTTGACAGTGGAGGTCTATGATACGGTACTAGAGGGTCTTTATCTATTAGGATAATATTTCCTTCCCAACCTTCTTTTCTTAAAGAAAAAGCAAAATTCACACCACCATGACTTGCACCAATTACAACACAGATTTGATCTTGAGTATTATTTTCAGACATATTTTATGCTATTATTCTGATTCTGCCACTTGTAAAACAACACCATCTAAATCTTCACTAATTTCTAGTTGACAACACAAACGACTTTGTTCGTTTGCATGGTCATTTAGTTCTAACATATCTGCTTCTATTTCACTTGCTTCTCCCGTTTTATCAGTATGAGCTGGATCTACATGTACGTGACACGTAGCACAAGAACACACTCCACCGCAATCACCATCAATACCTGGTATATTATTATCTACTGCCAATTGCATCACAGAACCTGAAGTTCCTTCTAAAATAATTGACTCATTTTCTCTTGTTATAAATGTTATTTTTGCCATCGCTATCTGTTTTATTTTTTATTAAACTTTACTTGTAAATATTCGTACCCCACTTTTCTCTTGAACTGATCTAAATCTTCTATATTTTCTTTACTATCAAGAATATCAATTGAGGCTACTTTTTCCGCCAATGTTTTTAATAAGATATTCATGATTTGTCTTGCGTGTGTTGCTCCTAAACAATTATGATGGCTAAAACCAAATGCCACATGAGGATTGATTTTTCTATCCAAAACAACTTCATTAGGTTTTTCGAAAACTTTAGCATCTCTGTTTGCAGAAGCCCAACACAAAGAAATTCTAGTATCAGCTTTCACCGCATGTTCGCAGACCTCTGTATCTTTTGTTACAACTCTACCCATATGAGTCAATGGAGAAAAATATCGTATCAATTCCTCAACTGCTTTTCCTGTGACTTCTGGCTCCTCTAACAACTTTTTTAAAGATTCAGGATGTTCTGCAAAATACGCTATCGAATTGGTTACCGCATTGATTACTGTATCCCTACCTCCAGAAAATGTTAAAATCATTACGCCTTTTACCTCTTCTCTAGTTAATTTTTTTCCATTTACTGTTGCAGATAACAACATAGAATACAAATCATCTCCTGGATTTTCAATTGCTTCAGAAATTTTTTCATCTATATAATCGTATAGAATTTTTGCCTTATCTCCATCTAAATCATTTCCTTCACTTCGAAACACGTGTGTTCCCCATGAAATCCATAAATCGGCTTCAGAATAAGGTATATTTAACAATAACGTAAGCGCTCTTGACTGTAATTTCAAAGAAAACTCTTCGATCACTTCCACTGAATCTAGTGTCAATACTTCTTCTACTAATGCTTCGATTTGATTCTTTAACTCTTGAGAATACTTTTCTTCTAATGGCCTTTTGAACCATGGTTCAACCAAGGCTCGAAAATCTTTGTGTTCTGGTGGATCAACCTCAAAAGGAATTTGCCTTGTATCCCTAATATTCACTTCAGAAGGCACCACAATTCTTCCTGGTTCTGCACCTGATTGAAAGTTTTTCCAATTATGGGCACATTTTCTAACATCCTTAAGACCAAGAATCATTGTTACTGGATCATCTTGATCGTTCATTTTTCCATAACCTTTGCTAATTCTAGCTTCTTCAAAAACATCTGGTAAGGCACTTTTTTCCATGATATGATAATTTAAGTTTTATTATTTTTTTAAAATTTCATTAAAAAACAACATACTTTCTTTGATATGTGTTTCCCAATAACTCCATTCGTGTTTACCTGGATTTTCTCTATAATCATGCTCAATATTTAGAGCAGATAATTGTTTGTGTAACTCACGATTCCCCTCAATCAATTCATCATCCACACCGCAATCAAAACGCAATGGTGGCAAATTATTTTTATGTTTCTGTATCGTTTGAAAAACCGAAATTTCTTCTTGATTACCCTGATCATAGGAACTCAAAGGTTCTTCTACAAACAATTTCATCTCTTCAATTTTAGTAATTGATGACAAGCCAGATACTCCAGAAAAAAGCTTGTTGTATTTAACACCTAAACGCAAAGCTCCGAATCCCCCCATAGACAGTCCTGCAATGAACATTTTTGAATTTTCACTTACCTGAGAAATCAATTCTATTAAAGCATTCGGAACATCTTCAACAATCCATTTTTCAAAATCCGCACTTGTATGTTTTACATAAGCACTTCCATCTCCCCACAAACCATCGGAAGGCATTGCAATAACCATTGGTTCAATCAATTTTTGATCGATCCACTCTTGCATTTTTAAATGAATTCCTGTCTTTTGGGACCAGATCCAGTGACTACCATACACTCCATGTAGCAAAATTACAAATGGCAAATCACTAGTAACATAACCTTTCGGCACATAGACCGAGATATCTCCTCTGCCTTTCATATTTTGAGACTTGACCGTAATATGTCTCAAATTATTAGCCTCAAATCGAGGGTCAGAAATTTCTGTAGTTTTAAATTTTGACATATCAATCAAATACAATTACACCTTTGGCATTTTTACCAGCAAGCATATCATCGAAAGCTTGCTGTAAATTATCTAAAGGATAGGTTCTGGTAATCATTTCATCCAACATGATATCTCCATTTTTATAATGTTCAATTATTTTAGGAAAATCTTTTTGAGGGTTGCACTTTCCGTAAAGCGGATTGATGTATTTTTTATCCCATTCAAACAATGCCATATCTATTAATACTTCTTGTTCGATTCCACTTACCTGCACTGCGGTGCCCGCATTTCTTACCATTGCTAAAGGAGCAGCCCCTAACGCGGGTATTGCGGTACACTCAAATGCAAAATCAGCACCTCTTCCTTCTGTTAACTCTTTCACTTTTTCTGCTGCTTTCAGCAAACCTTTATCATCTTTATCAGCTAAAATTGTATGGGTTGCCCCAAATTGTATTGCCATGTCTAATCGTTGCTGATTGATATCAATTGCAATAATTTTTGCCGCCTTTGAAACTTTTATTCCTTGAATTACATTTAACCCTACACCACCTGTTCCAAGTACAACAGCAGAGGCTCCTTCATAAACTTGTGCTGTATTCACTGCAGACCCAAAACCTGTCATCACACCACAACTGACAATACTTGCAGCTGAAAAACTCATATCTTGAATAGGATTTTTTACTACTGCTGATTCTTTTACCAATGTAAACTCTGATAAAGTACCTATATTAAAAGAACGTTCAATCGCAACACCATCCACAGTAGTTCCTTCAATATGCGCATGCCCATCGGTATAACCGTTACCACCGGCTACTACTGGAGAATTATTCTCACAAATATGTTCATTTTCGTGTGTACATTGAAAACAAGTACCACAAGGAGTTGCCCAATTCAATATAACCGCATCACCGACTTTTACAGTAGTAACAGCATCACCAATAGCTGAGACAATACCTGCTCCTTCATGTCCCATTACAATAGGTTTTCCCCAGCTCAATGAATCGTGATCTGTATGACATAAACCAGCGGCTTTTATTGCAACCAATACCTCATCACTTTTAGGATTTTCAACATGAATCTTTTCTATGGTAAACCCTCCTTTACCGTCTGCAATAGCTGCATTACATATTATACTCATTTCGTCTTTTTTATCTTGATTTATCCAAATTCAAAATTAGACATGATTACAACTTCAAAAAGTACTTATTCTAGCACAATAGTATCCTATATTGACATTATTAAAATACTTTATATATTTTTAAATCATTATTGAGTATTTTTGTAAAAAAACATTCATGAAGGCTCAATTTGAAAAAATAGCTTCTCCTGCTGATAATTCATTTAACTCGTTTATCTACAACAACAAACGTTTTATTGCTCCTTGGCATTTCCACCCAGAATATGAACTAACCTATATTGTGAAAGGAAAAGGAATACGTTATGTAGGAAATAGCATCCATAAATTCGAAGAGGGTGATTTTGTATTACTTGGTCCTGACATTCCACATTGTTGGAAAAACACAGATGATACATCAGAAAATGTTCAATCCATTATTTTTCAGTGGGAGCAACATATTTTAGGGACAGACTGGATATTAAAAAGCGAATTTTCCTCGATAAAAAAACTATTTGACAAAGCAAAACAAGGGGTACGTTTTTCCAATGAAATTGCTAAAAAATACTCTAGTCAATTACTTGAATTACTTTCAAAACCACCATTTGAAAAAATTATTGGATTTATTCAAATATTAGAATTATTAAGTCATGAAAACGACATCGACCTATTATCGTCTGCCAATTTTACACCAATTCTAAATAGAAAAGCGAATAATCGAATAGAAGCGGTTTACCATTTTGTAAGACATAACTATGACAAAAAGATCAAACTAAAAGATGTTTCTAGTTTGGTCGCCATGACAGATGAAGCATTTTGTCGTTTTTTCAAAAAAACATTCAACAAATCATTCTTTACATTTGTCAATGAATATAGAATAAACCTTGCTTGTAAATCGTTAACTGAAACCAACAAACAAGTAAGTCAGATTGCCTATGATTGTGGTTATGAAAGTTTGCCTTTTTTCTACAAACAATTTCAAAAATTCATGAACTGTTCTCCTCTTCATTTTCGAAAAAACCCACACCAGTAGTTCGTATAGCGGTACTATTAATTTTGTTCTGTTATTAAAGCCATATGTTTTGTTCACTATAGTATCGAGTGAATACATTTATCCTTTAACAAAAAACAGAAATAAATATGAAACATATTTACATCATAACCGCTATCTTGTTTTCAAGCCTAGCATCAAATCTATACGCTCAAGATTTAACGATTCCTCCCAAAAACTATGTAGACTCGGTTCGAATAGAAAATGCAGTATTTAGAAAAAACAAGAAATACCCACTATCTGATCAAAACAATACAGGGAAATGGAAAAAATTAAAAGCTTCTGATGAATTCGAGAAAAATAAAATAAATACAAAAAAATGGTTTCCCTACAATCCTAAATGGAAAGGTAGACCTCCAACATTTTTCGAAACTTCAAACGTAAGTGTAGAAAAAGGAGAAGTTGTAATTCGAGTGAATCAGCATGGTAACAAAGAAATCCCTGATAACTACACACATACAACAGGGTTTATAGTTAGCAAAGAAAAATTTTTATATGGATACTTTGAGGCTGAATTAAAGTTAATGAACGCTCCTTGGGTTTCTGGGTTTTGGATGGCAAACGGAACACCTGAATGGTGGACAGAAATTGATATTTGTGAAAACGCACCCGGACTTGTCTACAACAGACACGATTTAAATTCAAACATCCATGTATTTAGATCTCCTAAAGATCAAGGAGATGTCAAAAAACATTTTTCTCGTCCAAAAAAATATTATTTCCCGAAAGAATTGCAAAAAGACTATCATGTTTGGGGATTAGAATGGACACCAGAGTTTATTCGATTTTATATTGATGGAATATTATTTAGAGAAGCAAAAAACACACACTGGCATCAACCTCTAGAAATCAACATCAATTGCGAATCAAACAAATGGTTTGGGGCTTTACCTGATGATAATAGACTTGATGGTGAATACCATATAAAATATTTCAGAGCTTGGAAACAAAAAACAACTAAAAAATAATTATGATGAAAAATAACACGTTATTTCTATACTTGCTCTTATTACTCATTGGTAAGAGTTTTGCACAAAAATTACCTTATGGTTTTCCTAATACTGATAGAATCAAAACAAGTCTCAATCAAAACTGGAAATTTCATTTAGGCGACCCAGATGCATCTTTTTACAAAAAAGATTTTGATGATTCTAATTGGAAAGACATCAGTGTGCCCCACACCTTAAAACTTACTTCACTTGCTTTAGATGGATTGAACGATGAAAAGACACAATTGGTATTCCACAGAAATGTGGGCTGGTATCGAAAAAACATTTCGGTACAAAAATCCCAAAAAAAAGTCTTTATAGAGTTTGAAGGTGCACATCAGGTCACAGACCTCTGGATCAATGGAGAACATGTGGGACAAAATGCGGTAGGCGGGTACACCCCTTTTCACTTCGACATCACGAATTTCATAAAAAAAGGAGAAGAAAACCAGATCACTTTGTTAGTTGACAATAGAAGAAATGAGATTGTTCCACCAGATCCAGGACCTTTCGATTATGTGAAATTCAGTGGTCTATATAGAGATGTTTATTTAGTCGAAACCAATCCGACGCACATAACCTTCAATTGGGAGACTTTGAACTCTGGTGTAAACATTACTACAACAACGATTGATCCAATAAACAAAAATGCAACCATCAATATTAAAACGGCTGTAAAAAACGAAAACACGAAGGCTATTAACGTTACATTAGCTACACGAATTATAGACAAAGAGCACATTGTGGTTCGACGACTTGTTACCGAGCAACAAATCTTACCAGGTCAAGAATTTCAATTCAACCAAATCGGCAGTCTTGAAGACAACGTACAATTTTGGGATACGGAAAACCCTTACTTATACAGAGTAAATAGTGTGGTAATTGTCAATGGAAAAGAGATTGACTTCGTAGAAAACAAAATCGGACTTAGAAAATTTGAGCTTGACCCAGTTCGTGGTTTTATTTTAAACGGAAAACCAATTGAATTGATTGGTTTCAACAGACATCAACAATATCCTTATATCGGAGATGCTGTTCCAAATTCACTTCATTATAAAGACGTACTACAATTTAAAGAGTTTGGTTTCAATATTATCAGAACAGCACATTACCCTCAAGACGATGCGTTGTTGGATGCGTGTGATGAATTAGGAATCCTTGCCTATGAAGAAGCTCCAACTTGGATCTCTATTTCACAGAAAGAAGCTTGGTGGAACAACCTAGATATTGCTGCAAGAACTATGGTTAGAAATCATAGAAATCACCCGTCAATAGTAATGTGGGGAGCCGGAGTAAATCACAGAGGATATGTACCCCGGGTTCACAACACAATCAAACAAGAAGACCCAACTAGACTTACAGCTTCACAAGGAGCTAGATGGACAGGTTGGCAAGCCTCTGGTTTAACTGACATCAATGCGAATATGTTATATGGTCCATTTATTTGGGACAGACAAGAACCTATGTTTGCTATGGAAGGTAGACATGGAGCGGCTGCGGTAGCTCCCTACAAAAGAGACCCTTTAATGACAGGTTTAATTTCTTGGACAGCACATGCCTACTATACTTTTCATCCTACACATGACAAGGCTGACAATAAAATAGATAGAACCAGAAGTGGTTTGATGACGATTTTTAGACAGCCTCGACCTAGTGCAGATTGGTACAAATCTGAATTGTTAGAGACTCCTTTTGTTGCAATTCAAGAAGAGTGGAAAAATGACATCGATGCAATTACAGTATTTAGCAATGCGAATGAAGTTGAACTATTTGTAAATGGGAAATCAATCGCAAAAAATAAACCAAGTGCAGATACAACTTATGTTGGATTAGACCATCCTCCTTTCATTTTTGAAAACATCAAATATGTGAAAGGAAAACTAAAAGCGAAAGCTTACTTTGAAAATGGAGAAAGTTTAGAAACATCAAAAGGTACTCCCGGTAAAGCCTATGCTATAAAATTACAGCTAGATACCGAAGGTAGAGACTTTCTTGCAGATGGTTCAGATATTCTAATGGCCTATGCCACTATTGTAGATAGACAGGGTAATGTAGTAAGTGACAGTGATAAAAAAATAAAGTTTACTACAAGAGGAGATGCTACCATTATTGGTGATGATGCAGCAATAAATGCAAATCCTATGTTTACCGAATACGGTGTTGCACCTGCACTAATAAAAGCTGGTACTAAATCAGGAAAAATCACAGTCTACGCCAAAGCCAAAGGGCTAAAATCAGCAAAGGCTACTGTGAACACTATCGCTAACAACAATGATATCATTGCATCAAATTCTGAAATCATTTATGACTTTAAGAATGAAAGAATTGATTTAGGAGCAGCAGATCAATTGACACAATTTGGTTGGAATTTTTGGAATGGAAACGATACGAGCGACAACACTTATAGTTTCAAAGATTTTGAAGGTACTAGCATTGAATTAAGAAGTGCTTCAGACGAAGGTTTTGTAAAATGGTTGGGCGAAATGAATGTCATCGGAAAGTATGGTTTCGCCTACGGAGATGGAGCAATTGGAGTAAGTGATAATGGTGTTAACTTGGTCCTAAAAAACCTTCCGAAAGGAAACTATAAGTTAAAAGCTTGGCATCATGCACCGAGAACAAATTCTGATTTGATGGACCCTAACAAAGACAAACTTAAATCGTTAAACACATATAAACTACCCTACGAAAAGTCAATTGAAGTTCGCATAGAAAATAGTTCTGATACTCCAGTTGTAGCAAAAGTAACCGAAGGAAAGCAAATGCAATGGGACCAACCAGGAACCAGTACAATATACTTTACTTCTGATGGCGCTTCTGACACCACAATCAATTACAACGGAAAGGAAGGAAAAGGAATTTGGATCAATGCCTTAGAGCTAAGTGAATGGAAGTAATTGGACTTTTCTAAAAACTAAAAAAATCAGCCAAATGGCTGATTTTTTTTGAGTAATTTATAGTTTCAGAAAATTCAGGATTTTTTTTCAGTTCCTAATAAATACAAAACAACACCGGGTCCTGATTTGACTCTTCCAATTTCCCAGTCATAAGTTTCACTGCCTTCTAAACCATTTACAAGCGTTCTCATTTCATTTAAAGAATATGTTCTTAAGGAAGAAACTATTCCATCCCAGAGAACGAAAACGGGTACAATCGGAATCAAATAAGTAAAAATAATCCTTCCTAATTTAAATGGTTTTATGAAAGGTGTAGTGAGCAAAACACTTAATGGAGAAAAAAGCATCGCAATGATACTTGGTATACTTCTCTCTTGTCCTTCAAAAACAGCTATTGGACTTTTATCGTCAACTGCATTTTGCAATATTTTCTTTGCGTCAACAGGTTTAAAGTGATGGAATGATAAAAACATCGTTCTCAATCCTTTCAAATCTTTAGAAACAGACCTTGCATCCATAGATGCCTCGATATATTCAAAGTTGCTTGCTTTCTTCTTCGTTAATTCAAAGGCAGAAAGATTTGGATAAAAATCTGTTAATACAATTTTTAATTCTGGAATAACTTTACACAATTCTTTATTTAACCATAACAGACCTCCTCCTCCACCAGAACCTAAATCAACTATTTGATTCGAATCACTTTTACTCAAACCTTTTTGCAATATCGGTATAACTGGCGAATACATTTTTGTTTTATTGGACAAGAATTGAAGAAAATCAGTTCCATAGTTTCTTATTCTAGCAGGAAACCATTTTTGATCTTCAAATTCAAATAAGTGTACTCTCTTCATTATAATTACTTTTACTCTAAAGTAATTATAATTTTTCTATGTAAACATAATATGCAACATTTTTAAGATGTTCATCCTTATAAAAATTTGCATTCATTTTTGTTTTCCCTGAAGGTAATTCCATTATAAAATCTGCCGATTTATCTGTATCAGACACCGATACTTCTCTATAGATTTCACCAATTTTCACGGAAGCTTTTGAATACTGAAGATTTTTTCCGATTGGTAACTCTCGATCCAAACCAGGTAATTCTTTTTTCGTAATAGCAGGAATTGTCGCATTGATATTTAAATCTGATTCTATAGGATACCTTCTTAATGAAACTTTATACTTACCACTCTTTTTGATATCCAAACACCAATACCCTTTTCCTAAGTCTCCATTTCGAATAGCTATTTGATTCCAGGGTTGATTTCCATTTGCAGCATGTATGTCATGACAAGTCAGCGCTATAGGATTTTCAATATCTAATCCTACCTTAAAATAAATTTCTTTTTCAAAATCTACAGATACTTTTTTCCACCATTTTTCATAAAAAGAACGCATTTCAGTTACCTTTTCTGGAAACTTATCAGCCAGGTTGTTTCGCTGCCCTTTGTCTTTTTCTAAATTGTACAATTCTTTACCATCTATCAAGCGCCATTTTTGTTGCATTACTGCAGAACCTCTCCATTTTTCGGGTACTTGAATTCTTTGAGAGTCGGTAATAAGCATACGCTCATTAGTTGTATCAGGATTTTTTAACATTGGTACAATACTCTCTCCTGCTAATTCTTTATGATTCTTAGGCAATGAAATCCCACATAACTCAGCCAATGTAGGCAATACATCAACCACACCTGTCAACTCATTAATATCAGTTGATTGATAGATATTTCCGTTCTTCCAGTGTATAAAAAAAGGAACTCTATGACCACCTTCATATTGACTTCCCTTATGACCTCTCATTCCTGCATTAAACCCAGTAGACTTCTTTGTTTTTTTATTATAATATTGACCAGCTGCAGTACCATTGTCGGTCATAAATATCAAAATTGTATTATCCGCAACTTGTAATTCTTTTAAAGTCTTTCTCAATTTTCCAAAATTCTCATCGACATTGGTAATCATACCGTAAAATCTTTTTTGAGTATCCTGCAAGACATCAGCACTTAAATCTTTATATAGGTCGTAATATGAAACTGGTACATTAAAAGGACCATGCGGAGCATTTGATGCTATGTAACAAAAAAACGGTTTGTTTTTATTGTCTTTGATAAAAGAAATTGCCTCATCAAAAAACACATCAGTACAATAGCCTTTATATTGAACCGGTTTTCCGTTATTAAAATATACATCATCAAAATAAGTGTTATTCCAAAAATCTGGGGTTTGTTGCACGCCTCCCCCGCCATGCATCACAGTATGTTGAAAACCTCTATACTCAGGTCTAAAAGGATAATTATCTCCCATGTGCCACTTTCCAAATCCGCCTGTAGCATAACCAGCCTCGCTAAACATATCTGCCATCGTTTTTTCATCTTCTCTTAGCAATGACCAGCCACCTATAGTATGCCATACACCCGTACTATTTGCATCTCTACCGGTCATCAAAGCTGATCTAGTTGGAGCACAGGTTGGCCCGACATGAAAATCAGTTAGATGGTAACTTTCGGCATGAAAGGCATCTAAATTTGGAGTTTGAATAATCGTATTCCCATGCGCTCCCAAATCTCCATATCCTTGATCATCTGTGATTACCAAAACAACATTGGGTTTCGCTTCTGAAGTATTATTTCGAATGTTTTGTCTAGAACAACTAACCGTTGCTATGATGAATAATAGTAGTGTAAAATTGATTAATTTCATATAATTATTAATATTTCTCCATTGTTGTTAATTCGGGCGAACCTCCTCTATTTCCGCAACCAGATGCGATATACATACTTCCCTTAAAAAGAAATGCCCCAGTTCCATGCCTTCCTTGGATCAGTGAAGGATAAGTATGCCATTTTTCAGTTAATGTATTCAAACCTTCTACCTCATTATGAGCTGTATTTTGAGTACCCGACTCCCCACCAATTACTAAGATATCATTATGATATGCGATGGTAATGGACCCTGCTCTTTCGGTCGGAAGATCATCGCTCAATGTGCTCCATTCTTTTTTTTCAATATTGTAGACATCCACTTCAGAAATAGTCTCGGTGAACGTTGCGTTCGGTGCTTTAGAAAGTCTTCCTCCTACTGCATAAATCTTACCATTTAATTCGGCCGTTTGAAAATGATCTCTAGCCCTAGGTGCATTTGGTAAAACAGTCCATTCTTTGTTATTTAATTCATAGGAATCGAACCAATTTTGATGCCCGCTTTTATGCCCATTTACAATACCACAAGCAATATAAACCACTCCGTCTTTTATTGAATTCCCTGTAGAACCTCTTCTTCTTTCAAAAGGTATTTCCTTATCCTTTACCCAAATATCTAAACTTGTATTGTAGTAATATATGTTTGGAACAGGTGTTTCGTTTGGGTACTGACCGGTCATAGCTCCAATAACATAAATATTGTTTTGATATACTATCGGTTGAAAGTGATGGAACTCCAACGGAGGTTTTTTACCTGTTGACCAACTATTAGTATTTGTATCATATACACTAACGTTTCGAATTCCACGTCCTCCAAGCAAATAAAATTTATCTCCTACAACTACAAAAGCAGCTTCATGCCTTTTTATAGGATGCGAACCATCAGAAGTTATTACGTATTCCCATTTTTTATTTTCAACCTCACTTATAGTATTTTGTCTTGTTTTACAAGCAGATAAACAGATAGAAACTCCTATCAATACTAAAAAAACTAAACTTCTTTGCATTGAATCATTAGTTTACGGTAAACGATTGAGTATTTGATGTTGCAGTGTTACCTACTTCATCTCTCGTAACCACTTTCCAATAATATGTTTTTCCTGAAGAAATTGTAGCAGTAAATGAACTATTTGTGATTGCATCTCCTACTTTGGTGATAGGATCAGTAGACTCATCTAAATAAACATCATAATTTTTAATATCATTATCAAGATCACTTCCTGACCAAGAAAGAACAACTGATATCCCTGATACACTTTCTTCGTGTTCTGGACTTATTAAATTTGCAGGAAACGGTACATGATTTTCCGTACCAACACCAGACAAATAAAAATTCCAAGTTTCACTCTTAGCAGTTTCTTCAGTTGCATTCGAATGAGAAACCACATACCAAGAATAAGATGTTTCTCGGTCTAGCGTAATTTCTCTACTATCTATCGGTGCAGCTTCTGAAAACTCTACTCCAGAAGTTAAGTTCTTAATATGTATTCTATATCCTGATGTGTTTTCTGAACGTTGCCAATCAAACAAAACTGTAGCTCTACTATCACTCTCAATTGTTCCTGGTTCACATGACTCATTATTAACCGGATAAACTAAAACTGCTGGTTCAGGTGAAGGAGTTGGAGCAGGATCCTCTTTTGAGCATGAAGCAGATAGTAGTAATACTAGAAAAATGACTATCGATTTAAATACATTCATATGATTTATTTTTTATGAAGCAAAGCTAATTATTGAGTTCAAAAAGGAGTAGCACACATATATTATATAAGATAACATATGGTTTTAATGTAAAAAACATATGTATTAACTATTCAAACATCTCAATAAGTACGTGGAAACAAAATCGTATAACTTTAAAAGTTATATAAACTTAATCAAATGTAAATTATGAAAAAAATTCTATTTGTGGCATTAGCTGTGCTATTAGCCAATTGTAAAGAAAATGATAATTCTTTCTGTGAATCTGAACCTACTTTCGGAGATATCGAGATCTCTGAAATTGGAACTGGATCTATAAATTTAAAAGGAGGAATTGTGGCAGACCTTTGCAGCGGAGAAATAAAAATGAAAGGGATTGTGTATGGAAAAAACACAAGTCCTACCGTAGATGGATCAAAATTTAGCTTTTCTAAAACCTTCTACAATCAAACTATTGAAGAACTCTACGACAATACGACCTATTATTTACGTCCATTTGTAACAACCGCAAACGGAGAAGTGATTTATGGACCAACCAGTCAAGCAACAACTGAAGAAGCAATTATCAATGAGCCTTGTACAACAGGAATGTACAATGAAGCAATTGGTAGAATTGTGATTGAAGCTGAAAGTGCAACAAACCTAAATGGATGGACTTTAGCTAGCACACAAGAAGGATTTTCTGGAGATGGTTATTTAATTTGGGAAGGAGCAAACAACTTTACTACCCCGAACGATGGTATTATTGAATACAAATTGAGAATAAAAACTACAGGAACGTACAAATTCTTATGGAATTCAAATGCTGCCTTTGGAAACAATGGTACTGAACACAATGATTCTTGGCTGAGCTTTCCAGATTTAGCGCTTACCGGAGATTTTTACGGTAAAAAACAAAATGGAGAAATTGTATACCCAGCAGGTGTTGGATTAGAACCTACACCAGAAGGAAACAGCGCAAATGGCTATTTAAAAATCTACAAAAACGGACCTACAAACACATGGAAATGGCAATCTAATACTAGTGACAATCAAGGGCACGAAGTATTTATTGACATAGAAACTCCTGGAGTTTACACAATGTTAATTGCAGCAAGATCTATGCACCACGCAATAGATAAGTTTGTTATCTATAAAGAAAGTTTAGATGCACCTATTGCCGAAGATTATCCGTTGAGTGAAATATGTGAATAAACAACTTATAAAAAATATAAAACTCTTACACATAATGTGTAAGAGTTTTTTTTGCACTATTTATAAATCATTATTTCTCTTTTGTAGATCTATTTCTTTCTAACTGCCATCGTTTCTGATCTTTGATACAGTTTGGAATATGTGGATCTATCCAACCTGGTGCGATATTATTTTTATCCCAATTTGCATATTCTTTTTCTAGTTCAGCAACAATTAAGGGATTTTCTTCAGAAATATCATTTCGCTCGTACGCATCATGTTTCAAATCAAACAAGAAAGTTTTTTCTTTCGATGCATTTTTGTAAAGCTTATAATCTCCTTTTCGAACCGCATATTCATAACCTCCAACAGATCTCCAAAAAAGCAAATCATGAGGCTTTTTATTAGATTTGGTTTGAATATATGGCAACAAACTCACACCATCCAATTTTGGATAATTACTTAAATCTTCTCCTATTGCATCTAAAAAAGTAGGATACAAATCTAACGAACTGATAATTTCGTCATAATTTTGTTGTTTTTTAATTCCATTCGGCCATCGGATAAAAAACGGAACTTTTATCCCTCCTTCAAACAGCATACCTTTAAACCCTCTATTGGGTCTGTTATCAGCTACATCTTTCCTTCCTCCATTATCACTTAAAAACACAAAAATTGTGTTTTCCTTTTGCCCATTAGCAATTAAGGTAGAATCAATTCTTCCGATATTATGATCAACCGCATTTACCATGGCTCCATAAATACTTCTTCCTCCATATTCAATATGCTTGGTTTGTTCTAAATATTTTTTTGTCGCATGATTCGGTGCATGTGGAGCGTTGTATGCCAAATACATGAAAAACGGTTTTTCACTTTTACCGTTTATAAATTGAATTGCTTCATCCGTAAAATCATCAGTTAAATAAGTCAATTCATTTTCATCGACCTTTACTCCATTTCGATAGACAGTATGAATGGCATCTTTTGATCTCCCCCAATAATTCATTCCACCTCCGGGAAAGCCAAACCAATGATCGAAGCCCTGTTTCGGAGGATATAAATTAGGATGATCCCCAACATGCCATTTACCTATTGCACTTGTTCTATATCCTTTTGACTTCAACGCTTCAGAGATCATTACTTCTGATAGAGGTGTACCTACTGTATCGTCATTTTCTGTATTATAAGGCATGTTACAATCATGACCGAAACGAGCTTGAAACCTCCCAGTAAGTAAACCAGCTCTAGAAGGACTACAATAAGGGTGTGATACATATCCATTCGAAAACACAACCCCTTCGGCCGCTATAGCATCTAGGTTTGGTGTAGGAATATCAGTTCCTCCGTTAAAACCTACATCAGCCCAACCTTGATCGTCTGTTAGCACAATAATAATATTCGGATTTTCTACTGTTTTTATACTTTTAGATTCTTTACCTGTACAACTCGACAAAAGCGATGTCAACAAAAAAAACGTTATCAACTTGTTCATGATTTTTATAATATAGTTTTATAGGTTTCCTCAAGACTCAAAGGATCATCCATTTTTTCTTGAAGTTTCATCAAATCTTGAAACATTGTATTTATGCGGTCTTTCTGCGCAAGATCTGTTGCTAAATCATTCATCTCCTCAGGATCATTTTCTAAATCAAACAACAAAACTTTATGAATTTCTGGATAAACTAAAAGCTTATAACCATCTTTTCGAATCATCCTTTGCACATTCAAATAAGCCCCGTAAATCGCATCGTAATGACTCTCTTTTTTCTTTCCTCTTGCTAAATCTAAAAAACTATTAAACTCAACAAAACTCGGTTTTTCTGTACCCGAAATATCGATTGCTGTAGCCATAACATCTTGTAAATACACGTCAGCATCGACTTTTTTGTTCTTTGGGATATCTGGCCCCATGATAATCATTGGAGGGCGAATGCTATGGTCAAATAAATTCTGTTTTCCCAACAAACCATGTCTTCCCATCGCTAAACCATGATCAGCCGTGAAAATTATATATGTATTTTCTAGTTCACCAACCTCTTTTAATGCACTTATTATTTTTCCAATTTGTGCATCAACATGTGTAATACTTGCATAATATTCTTTGATATGTGTTTTGATTGCAAATTCTGTTCTTGGAAACGGAGCTAAAGCCTCATCTCTTAAATCGTTGCTATTTGCAATCGCATGTCGATATGGATATTCTGACAAATAACTTTTCGGAAGTTCTATCTTTTCAACATCATACAAATCTTGGTATTCTTGTGGTGCTTGCCTAGGATCATGCGGCGCATTAAAAGCCAAATACATAAAAAAGGGTTTCTCTTTATTGGTAGCTGTTTCTATAAACGATATTGCATCATCACGTAATACTTCACTCCAATGCATTCCTCCTTGCCAAAACCCACCAAATTTTTGTTCAGTTGGATTCCAAGAATTGTCATTTTTATCCTTAGGTCTATTATACCCAACAGGCATGACAACTTCAGATCCTTTTACTTTTAACGATGGATTTTTATCAAACTTCTCAACCATTGCGAAATGATCCCAAGTATCTTTAGGCATTCCTGGTCGCTCATGTACCACATTTTGGAATACTTTCTCTGGCTTTACATCTACATGCCACTTTCCTGTCATATAAGTATCATACCCCGCTTTTTCCATGATTTTACCCCAAGACATTTCTATCGCAGCAGCATCATTTTTTTTCCATTTCTGACGGAATTCATTTGCTCTCCAAACAAATCTTCCGGAATTCATCATCGCTCTTGAAGCTGCACAAACAGCCCCACTCCATGAACCCATATTGTAAGCATGTGTAAATGTCGTACCGCTTTCAACAAATGAATCCATAGTAGGTGTAATAATTTGGGTATTCCCCAAAGCATGAATCGATGAATATGTTTGGTCGTCTGTAAAAACAAAAACTATGTTGGGCTTATTGTTTACTTCAACATGAGTACTTTGTTTCTTGCAACCTATCAATGCTGCAATTGTTACAAATAACATTATTTTTCTTTTCATAATATTCGTTAAATTATTTTGTTAAAAAAAATGAGCAAAGCTACTGCAGCACAAAGATTCAACTATAATTCAATGATCATCGAAAAATATGTCTTATTATATAATACAAATGGCTTATGTTATGATAGCCCCTCATTTGTTTGGTCGGAAGATTTTACCCGATCAGATTGACGAACGTATTTACTTGGTATTACACCAAATTGTTTTTTAAAGCATTTTGAAAAGTATGAAGCAGTATTGAAACCAGTCATATACATAACTTCTTTTACTGACAGGTCACTCTGTTCTAATAATTGAACAGCTCGTTTAAGTCTGATATTTCTGATAAATTCACTTGAAGACAGACCTGTTAGTTCTTTTATTTTCAAAAACAAATTACTTCGACTTAAAGCCATTTCCTTAACCAAAAGCTCAACACTAAACTCTGAATTCATCATATGCTTTTCAACAATATCAATCGCCTTTTGTAAAAAGGTTTCATCCGTAGAAGTCACTGTTACCTCTTTAGGCTGCAACACTATATCCCTGTTGAACACTTTTCTTAACTTATCTCTATGTTTTAATATATTCGTTAGTTTTAATTCTAACAACTCCATGTCAAAAGGCTTTCTTACATAGGCATCCGCACCTGTTTTCAACCCTTCAATCTCAGATTCTTCAGATGTCTTTGCAGTTAACATTACAACTGGGATATGACTTGTCTCTTGTGTTGTTTTGAGTATTTTACAAAATTCAATACCATCCATAATTGGCATCATTAAATCTGTAATAATTATATTCGGAATGATTTTTTTTGCGATTCCTAATCCTTGTTCTCCATTTTCGGCTTCATAGATATAATACTTTTCTCCTAGTCCTTTTTTAATAAAAGATCTAATATCTGGATTGTCATCAACTATTAAAAGTACAGGTAATTGTGAGCGAGATCGAGATAAATTCTTATCAACTATATCATCTAACACACCTATTACATGTGTTTCCGCGTCGGCTTGCCCTACTACTGTTTTACCTTCCGATATTTCTTGAAACACAACTTCATTCGTCGCTTCATACATTTTTTTGTGTTTTGGAATCCAAACATAAAAAGCGGATCCGAATGAAGAATCACTAATTACATCAATCATTCCTTTATGCAATTCAACTAATTTTTTTGTAAATGACAATCCAATTCCAGTACCTTTCATATCAAAATTACCCTGCCCCACTTGCGTATAAAAACGCTCAAAAATGTGCTGAATCCTATGCTTTGGTATCCCAGGTCCAGAATCTTTTACTTCAACAACTACATAGTCTGATTGATTATCTTTTCTCTTTATAGATTCTGGTAAAACAAAAGTACCTCCATCAAAAACCGTTACAGAAATTTCACCTTTTTCTGGGGTAAATTTAAAAGCATTTGACAATAAATTGTTGAGTATTTTTTCCAAAGCAGAAAAATCAAACCAAATCATCATTTTTTTCAAATCTGAAACAATAGAGAAATGAATATTCTTTTTAGAACTCATAAATTGAAATGGTTCTCCAAGTCCTTTAACAAATGATATTATATCACTTTCTCCAAGAACAAGTTCCATTTTTCCCTTATCCATTTTTCTAAAATCTAACAACTGATCTACCAATCTCAGTAAATTGGTTACGTTTTTATGTATCAGTTCGTACTGCTCATGAACTTCTTTTTTAGACACCTTATCACCACCCTTTCTTAAAAATTCTAGAGGTCCTCTTATCAAAGTTAACGGTGTTCTAAATTCATGTGATATATTTGTAAAAAACTCCAACTTAAGCTTATGGATTTCAGCATTTTTTTCGTTTTCTAAATGTTCTAATTCTAAATCGTGTTTTTTAGAAGAACTAATCAAAGTATATCTTCTAAACCCCATTAAACTTGCCAAGAACAACAATACGTAGATGACCTTCGCTAGATTGGATCTCCACCATGGAGGGATAACTTTTATCTTGAGTTCTGTAGGTGTTCGATCCCATATTCCATCATTATTCGATGCTTTTACCAATAATTTATACTTGCCAGGTTCTAAATTCGTATAGGTTGCAAATCTTTTATCTGAGGTTGTATATATCCAGTCTTTGTTAAAGCCTTCCAGTTTATAGGCAAATTGATTTTTTTTTGGGGCTGCATAATGAAGTGATGCAAATTCGAAAGAAAAACTATTTTCACTGTATTTCAACTCTACTTGACCAATTTCATTAATGGATTTATCAAGAATTACTCTGCCATTAATTTCTTCACCTATAGAGACAGATTTATTGAAAATAGAAAAATCAGTGATAATTGTTTCAGCACCAATCAAATTCCCTTTTATCCCATCTGGATCAAAAACATTGAACCCACTTACTCCTCCAAAAAGCAATTTCCCGTCATTTGTTTTACAAGCCGCCAACTCACTAAACTCATCATTTTGTAGCCCATCATTTACGTCAAAATTCTTAAAAACCCTATCCTTAGTATTAAATTTAGATAAGCCTTTATTTGTTGAAAGCCATAAATTTTGATCTTTATCTTCTAAAATCCCTTTAATTACATTATTAGGAAGACCATCACTTTCTGAAAACACATCAAAATATACGGAATCTTTTTCTTGAATTAATTTATTCAATCCTCCTCCAAAAGTACCAATCCAAATGTCACCTTTCGAACTTTCAAAAATATTCAATAAGTAGTTATGACTCAAGCTAGAACTGTTTCCAGGAATATTTTTATAAATTTCGAAATAGGGTCTTTTTTTTAAGCTTTCCTCATACGACAATTTACAAAGTCCATCACCTGTTGCAAACCATATATTCTTTTTAGAATCGATTAAAATGTCCCTGATAATGTTACTAGAAACACTTCCTTTTTGCGTATCATTAAACGATAAAATATCTTTTTTATAATCTTTAGTTTCTTCATTTAACATCCATCTTACGATTCCCGAACCATATGTTCCAAACCATAAATTACCATCTTCATCATTATTTATTGCAAAAACACTATGACCAATATCCTTAACAGCATTAATATTGTTGATTGATTTTTTCGGGTTGGTAATATCTATTTCGAACAAACTACTTCCTCCATGAGTTCCTGCCAATAAATATTTTTTACCATTCCTATTAATTTCATGCAACGAAAATATTGGTAGATTCCCTTTTAAATGTGTAAACTTGCTATATCTTGGGTTTTGTTCATCTCTAATTTCCATATTCAATCCTCCTCCTTCAGTCCCCACCCAAAGAGTTCCGTTACTATCTTCAAATAACGATCTGACTTTATCATTGCTTAAACTATTAGAATCTGAAGTTTTCCTTACAATTTGAAACTGCTTTCGAGAAGGATCATATTTATTCACGCCTCCACCATTCACACCAATCCAAACGATGCCAGTTTTATCTATAAACAATGAGCTTACATTATTCTTACTTAAGCTTGTCACTGGCTGTTTAGGATTGTATGTAAAATGCTCTATTAACTCAAGTTCATCATTGATTGATTCCGATTTAAAATAAGACAGTCCTTGAGGTGTTCCTGCCCATAAATAATCACCGGTAATTGCTACGTCACTAAAATTCCCATTAAATAATTTTAACGCCTTACTGGTAAATTTATCATGAACAACAGTATACAATCCTTTCGTAGTTGCCAAAATCAACCTACCTTTAATATCTTCTTGAATACCTTTTACGGTAACATTCGGTAAATTAATCATTTTGTTTATTGAAGGGAAATAGATACTTCCATTTTCATCTCTCGACAATTTATGCAAGCCCTTCGATGTACCCACCCATACCTGGCCTTTACTGTCTTCGGCGATACTCATTACAACAATTTGTCCGCCAAAAAAAACATCACTAGAAGATAATTCGAAATGACTAAAACTTATTGAATCTAACGGTTTAGACAAATCGGCCATACTCATACCTTTTAATGTTGCGACCCACAACCTATTTTTTGAGTCGACAAAAACTTCTCGAACTGTATTATCTGGCAGACTGCGTTTGTCTTTTTGATCATTTACAAAACGAGTAAATTGTTCGGTTTTTTTGTTATAATGATTTAATCCATTTCCTGTAGTACCAATCCATAAATTATTTTTTTCATCTTCAACGATACGCCAAATTAAATTACTACTAATGCTATTTTGACTATTAGGATTTGGTTTAAATATTTTAAAATCATATCCATCGTACCTATTTAATCCATCGTGTGTTCCAAACCACATGAATCCTTTTTTGTCTTGATAAATACAGTTCACGTCATTTTGAGACAATCCATCTACAGTTGATAAATGTTCAAACTCAAAAGAACTTTGTGCGGTTAATAATAGAGTCACAAATAGAAATACTCCGGTAAAAACCCATTGATAATGCAACTTCAACTTGTAGTTAATCATTGATAAAATTTTATGAAATTTAACTGAAACCTATACTATTCAAGTAGATTCAAAACTAACTATTTTATCTATAACTAAAAAAAAAAGCAAAAGAGATATTAGTCCATATGTCTTAATTTCTATAATAAAATTTTTATACTATCTTTAACTGATCCAAACTAAAAAACAACCTATGAAGCTTTTTAATTTTTCTACAGAATCAAAACTTTTAACACTACCTTTTTTGTTATTCTCATTAATAGCCAGTAGTCAAATTGCTTATGACCACATCACCAATAAAAATATTGCGATTGGTTCATATGGTAGAGTCGGTGTTGATTGGTCTTTTGATGATGGTAGAACTATCGGAAGACGTTTGAACCTGAATAATATGGGTAGTATTGGTGGAAGAATGGAAGAGCAAGATTATTTAGAATTTGCCCCTTCGCTGCAATTCAAACCCCAAAAAGGAGATAGTACTTACATCAATATGCAATTGAGGTTGTCTGTTTTTTCAAATAGTCTTACTTCTTTTGGAAATAGTACAACTTCGAGTTTAGGAGGATTGACATTTGCAATACCTGAATTGTTTATTCAAGCTAGAAATATTCGAAATTCAGGAATAAATGTATGGGTTGGTTCTCGTTTATATAGAGGTCCTGATGTGCATATTGCAGATCACTTTTACTTTAATGATCATTCTGGCCAAGGTTTTGGTATTGAATTTAAAAAGACACGATTAGCTGCAATATTTGTTACGGCTACAGATACCACATCTACAGTACCTCCCTATTTTTACTTAAACATCAAAACAGGAACACCTAGTACAGCGTTAAGACAGAGAACAGTGTTGGTTGCAGAACATGATATTGATATAAACGAAAATAACAGGGTTACACTACTTGGTGAGTATCACAGAATGCCTGATGGACATGCTGGAGATTCACAAGACAATCCAACCAATCCAATCGAGCCAGCTACTAAATACAACTATCCTTCAGATTATGGATTCGTCATAGGAGCAAGACATCATATTAATTTAAAAAAAATGAGAGAAGGATCTTTCAATGATTTATCTGTTCGATACGGAACACGAATTGCAAATGGTGGAGATGGTGGTGTATCAAAAACCTGGGCTACGTTTGGTGCTCCCGATACTATTGCACAAAATTTTAAAGGTGCATATTCTCTTGCTATCGTGAATCAGTCAGTTTTTAATACTTCAGAAAACAACTCAATAAACCCTTATATTATTTACACCTTAAGTAAGGGAGCTGCGCCTACTGATGGACTATCTAAAACGTATTTTGATAGAGAAGTTTACAACAAGAAAATTGATTTTACAATTGGTGCTCGTGACGAGTATTATTTCAATGATTTTTTCCATTTGATTACAGAGTTTCACTATTCGCAAAGAAAAGACGGTGTAAACCCCATTGCAAGTATGACAAAATTCACAATAGCTCCAGTGTATGTTCCTACAGGTCAAAAAAGCATGTGGGCCAGGCCGCATATTCGATTCGTTGCATCTGTAGCCAAATACAACGATTATGCTAAAGAAAGTTTATACTCTCCGTTTTTACAATTTGCAGGTCAAAAAAGTTGGGGAACCTATTTTGGTGTCAAAACTGAATGGTGGTTATGGAATTAACTTATCGAATCTATAAAAAATACTTATAAAAAAAATTGAATCTTATATATTCGGGTAACACAGTTTTATCCTTACTTTTGAGAAAATTTTTAAAATGAAGAAGTACATCATCTATTTGTTTTTAGCAATTAATCTCACGGGATTTAGTCAAATAGACAGTCTAAACTACAAAAAGGAAAAGAAAGAGAATCGGTTCAAAGTTGCTGGAAGAGTGATTAAAAATAGTATTATTACTATCCCTGGTGATTTTGGCGAGATGGGTCATAGTGTTTCTAAAGATTGGAAAACTACAGCGTTTTATTCTGCCGGTATCATAGGACTTATTGCAACCGATTATTACACCACTGTTTTTTTGCAAGATTATGTTGAACCTGCAGTTGATTACACTTTACCAGACATTACTATTGGTAATCAGAATATGGCTTGGCTCTCTGGTGAGGATGCCTATATTTCTTATCCACTAATAGGACTATATCTAGGTTCCTTTATTGCAAATAGTGAAAAAGGACAACGTGCCGCTGGAAATGCATTTAAATCCATGGCATATTCCTTTGTTATATCTCATTTACTTTTAAAATCAATAATAGCTCGAAAAAGACCAGATCAAAAACTAAGCAGTGATAAACCAGCAGTATATCCTTACACAAAAAACAATTGGGATTTTGGATACTATCATGGAGTAACTGGAGGCACACAACAATTAGGAACTGCCATGCCATCCTTACATGCGACAGCATACTATGCAGTTGCCAAAGTTATAGCAATGGAGTATAATAATTATTGGATTCCTTATACTTTTGTTTCGGTTATTTTTATGAATCAATTTTCTGACCATAGACATTGGCTATCAGATATGTTAGTAGGGGGATTAATCGGAACCGTAATTGGTCGAAGTGTCGTATTAAGCAGCAGAAAACAAGTTCAAAAAGATAAAAACAAACTTGCCGTTAAAAAGAGTACCAACAAGATTGAAATGAAAAAACAATTGCTTCCTCAAATTTCTAGTTCTATGGTTGGCTTGCAATTTGTCGCATCCTTTTAGCTATATTAAGGCTAAAAATTCATCTTCATTCAAAATAGGAACTTCTAAATTTGTTGCTTTTTCAAGTTTAGAAGGCCCCATATTTTCACCTGCAACTACAAATGAAGTCTTCTTAGAAATAGAACTACTTACTTTTCCTCCGTTGTCTTCAATTAACTTCTTTAACTCATTACGAGATACTTGGTGAAACACTCCAGACACCACAAATATTTTCCCTTTGAGCTTATCCGTTTGATTCTCTAAAACTGCCTCTGACAACTCAAGTTGCACTCCATTTTCTTTCAATCTTTCAATGATCGAAGTTGTTATATTATCATTAGCAAATGCCACAATGCTATCTGCTATCCTTTCACCGATTTCATCAACAGCAATCAATTCGTCAATACTAGAAGCTAGTAATGCGTCTATATTTTTAAAATGCCTTGCAAGTTTTTTAGCAACCGTTTCTCCAACAAATCTAATACCTAATGCAAACAAAACTTTTTCAAAAGGTATTTTTTTGGACTTTTCTATTCCTTCAATAATATTTTGTGCAGATTTCTCAGCCATTCTATCAAGTGGCAACAACATCTCTTTCTTAAGATCATATAGATCTGCATAATTTTTCACAAGTCCATTTTTCCTTAACAAATCAACTGTTTCCCCTCCTAAACCTTCAATATCCATTGTCTTCCTGCTGATAAAATGTTGAATCCTACCTGTTATCTGAGTAGGACATCCAAATTCATTCGGACAATAATGTTTCGCATCTCCTTCTTTACGAATCAATTCAGTATTACATTCAGGACAGTTTTTGGCATATTCCGTTTTAGAAGAATTATTAGGGCGTTTTTCAAGGGCTACTCCAACAATTTTCGGAATTATCTCACCTCCTTTTTCAACTAAAACAGTATCCCCAACTCGTATGTCCAATTTCTCTATCTGATCAGCATTATGCAAAGAAGCTCTTCTTACAGTAGTCCCTCCAAGCTGAACAGGCTCTAAATTTGCAACAGGAGTTATTGCTCCTGTTCTTCCTACTTGATAGGTTATTTCATTGAGTAATGTTGATTGCTGCTCTGTTTTAAACTTATATGCAATCGCCCAACGAGGCGCTTTCGAAGTATAACCCAACTCCTCTTGTTGAGAAATTGAATTCACTTTTATAACCACCCCATCTGTTTCATATGGCAAATCGTGTCTTTTTTCATCCCACTCATTTACAAAATCGAAAACTTCGCTGATCGATTTTGCTATTCTAATTGTATCCGGAACCTTAAAACCTGAATCCTTAGCTTTTTGCAATAATTGTGCATGAGAATTGTATTTAGTAGAATTCGAAACTACTTGATACAACAAGCAATCTAATGGTCTTTTTGCGACTTCAGCGCTGTCTTGTAATTTTAATGATCCACTAGCCGTATTTCTAGGATTTGCATAAACCTCTTCACCTGCGTCCGCCCTCTGCTTATTCATCTTGTTAAACCCTTCTAATGGTAAAATAATTTCTCCTCTAATTTCAAAAGAATCAACAAACTCATTTTTCAACTTTAATGGTAGAGATCGAATTGTCTTTACGTTTGCTGTAACATCATCCCCTTGAAAGCCATCTCCCCTTGTTACCGCTTTTACCAACTCACCTTTTTCATAGGTAAGGTTGATAGACGCACCATCATATTTTAACTCACAGGTATACTCAATCGGAGCTTCAATGATTTTTTGTATTCTCTTTTCCCAATCCAGTAAATCCTCCAATGAATATGAATTATCTAAAGAATACATTCTATTATTATGAACTACAGTTTCGAAATTTTTAGTAACGTCGCCCCCTACTCGTTGTGTGGGTGAGTTTTTATCATAAAACTCTGGATTTGCAGATTCAAGTCCCTCTAATTCTTTCAACAACATGTCAAACTCAAAATCAGATATTGTAGGAGCATCATTCACATAATAATTATGATTGTGCTGTCTTAGGGTTTCTCGAAGTTCGTGTATCTTATTTTCTACTGATTGACTCATGGATAACTAATAAATTTGACAATATACAAATCTAATAAATCGCCCAAGTAAATCAATCTAATTACCATAAAATAAATAAAAAAAGAGAGTCAAAATGACTCTCTTTTTTTATTTATTTTTCTCTTCTTTTTCACGTTGTTTATACGCTTCTTTTTCTTTCTTCCTTTGTTCTTTGCGTTGCTCTTCTTCTTCTTTAGTTAACTTATAATCAACTATCTGTCCCATATAAACCAAAGTATCTCTATTTATGGAATCCAATTCGATATCACGTTCTTCAGCAATAATTTCTGCATATTTTTCCATTTCAGCTTCAGAAACCCAGCCTCCACCTAATGATTTATATAAATTTACATAAGCAGTTAACAACTGTTGGAAATTATCAGAATAAGATAGTTCAGCATCAAATTCTTGACGTTGATTTTCTGTTACTTCTAAATAACTTGTTACCCCTTGATAATAACGCTGACTAGAAAGATTGCTCGCATTATTTGCTGCATCAAGACGTAATTGTCTTGCTTCTAACTCTTCTTTCAAAGTTTCAATCTCAACCAAAGAATTACTAACTTCTTTCATTGAATTCAAAACAGTATTCTCATAAGTCAATAACGACTGTTTCGCTACCTCTCTAGCAACATCAACTCGTTTCTTATTCTTACCGAATTGGAATATTGGACCTGTGATTCCAGCAGAAGCTCCCCACCCTAATCCATTATCTAAAATCGTTGACAGTTGTGTACTACCCACACCTAACAAACCTGTTAAACTAAAAGAAGGATAACGCATAGCCTGTGCAACGCCTACGTTTGCATTTGCCGATTTGAAGTTTTGTTCTGCTTGTAAGACATCTGGTCTTCTCAACAATATCTCCGACGGAAGTCCAACTGGTATTGAATCTGGCAGCTCATATTCGTAATATGTTATATTTGTCTTGATTTCCTGTGGCATCCCACCAATTAATACGCTTAAATTGTTTTCTGTGATAGCAATCAAACGTTTGTAATAAGGAACTGCTGTTTGGGCAATCGCTTTCTGAATTTCAGCTTGATTCACGTCAATAATATGCGTATAACCAAAATCAAATCTATTTTGAATTATATTCAAAGTACTATCACGACTTGCTAGTGTTTTGTTAGATATCTCTAACTGAGTACGGTATCCTATCAGTTTAAAATAATTAATCGCAATTTCACTAATCAACGCTATTTCAACCGCTCTTTTCGCATACAAAGTCCCCATTAACTCAGCTTTTGCCGATTCAGTTGATCTTTTGTATTTACCCCAAAAATCTATTTCCCAATTCGCATTCACAGAGCCAGAAAAATTATTTGCTGTAGATGGAAAAACTGTCCCAAACGGCATGTTGGTTCTTCCTGCACTTGCACTATATCCAAATTGAGGCAAACGATCAGCATTCGTAAATTTCACATTCGCTCTCGCCTGTTCGATTCTACTAGCTGCTATTAATAGATTTTTATTATTTACTAAAGCTTGACGCACCAAAGTATCTATAATACTATCTTGAAAAATCTCCCACCATTTTAAATTGACAACACTATCATTTAAAGTAGAATCTTGCTTTTTAAATCTAAATTCTGCCGATGTCTGATCTACCGGTTTATGATAATTGGGACCTACTGCACAAGAATATATGAGTAAACCAACTATAAACGCACTTATATATGTTGATAAATTAATTTTCATCATTTGCTTCTTTAGAAATTTCTAATTCCTTTAATTTTTGCTGATCTCTTTTTTTCTCATATCCAGCAACCTTACCAATTAAGATAAATAGCATTGGATACATAAAAACTCCCAAGAATGTAGCCAAAGTCATTCCGCCTAACAAGGCCATTCCCATAACTTTTCTTGCCTCTGCACCAGTCCCTGATGCAATAACCAATGGAAACACACCCAAAATAAATGAGAATGCCGTCATTAAAATTGGTCTAAACCTCGAACGGGCTGCCGCTAATGCTGCATCCATAAGACTAAGGCCTTTTTTAAATTCATCATTGGCGAACTCAACTATCAATATGGCGTTCTTCGCTGCCATTCCAATCAACATTACAAAGGATACTTGAGCAAAAATATTATTCTCAAAAGATGGACTAAACAAACGAGATACCCATAAGGCAAATAACGCCCCAAAAATAGCGAATGGCGTTCCTAACAAAATACTAAATGGTAAAGACCAACTTTCGTATTGAGCTGCTAAGATTAAGAATACAAATACCAAAGAAAATGTCAAAATCGTACCTAATGAACCTGACGCTTTATTTTCCTGGTACGACATTGCGTTCCATGATGTAGTCATATCTGAAGGAAGTACTTCTGCTGCCACTTCCTTTAAAGCATTCATTGCTTGCACAGAAGTATAACCAGGGGCAGGTCCACCAGTTACCTCAACGGCTCTGTATAAATTAAATCGAGTTGTGTAATCAGGTCCCGAAATCGGAGTAATCGTAGCAACCGTAGATAAAGGAACCATGTTTCCATCTTTATTCTTGATGAAAAAATTATCCATCTGAGATTCATCTACTCTGTATTCATTTTCAGCTTGAATGTATGTCTTATAGAGTCTTCCAAATCGAGTAAAGTCATTTACATAACTACCTCCCATGAATGCACCCACAGTAGTATATAACTCATTTAAGGAAATCCCTAATTTTAAAGCTTTCTCTTTATCTATGTCCATATACCTCTGTGGTACGGAAGATTGGAATGTTGTAAATGCCCTACCTATTTCAGGTCTTGCATTTGCAGCTTGAATAAATTTATTCGCATTCATCGATAAATAATCTGGTGTATTACCACCTTTATCTTGCAGCATAATACTAAACCCTGAACCATTACCTAAACCAGGAATTGCAGGAGGACCAAACGCAAAAGCCTGTGCTCCTTTAATTTTTTGAGACAACTCTACATTGAGTCGGTTGACAACTTCTTTAATCGTTGCTTTACGCTGAGACCAATCTCTCAATGTCACAAACATAAAACCATTATTAGAAGCCATAGAACCTGAAAGCATACTATATCCTGTTGCGTTAGTTACATATTCTACCTCTGGATATTTTAATAGTATATTTTCAACTTTTTTAGATATTTCATTTGATCGTTGTAATGAGGCCGCATTAGGTAATTGTAAGTTTACATAAAAATACCCCATATCTTCTTCGGGAATAAACCCTCCAGGTACCAACTTTCCAAAAATACCTGCACCAATTGTTAGGATTACAATAAAGATGGCTCCTCGTTTAATTTTACCGGAAATTATATTCGTGTAACTCATATAATAATCCGTACTTTTCCCCATCCACTTGTTAAATTTATCGAAGAATTTCCCTAGCAAACCTCCATAAGGTTTTGGTTCTTTCAGCAATAAACTACACAATGCAGGACTCAATGTCAAGGCATTAACAGATGATACTATTACCGATACAACGATGGTAATCGCGAACTGTTGATACAACAATCCTGTAATTCCCGCCATACCTGCAACCGGTATAAAAACCGCAACCAAAACTAAGGTTGTAGCAATAACTGGCGCTGTTACTTTTTTCATCGCATCTATTGTCGCTTCTTTAGATGTCATCCCAGCAGCAATATTCACCTGTACGGCCTCTACTACTACAATCGCGTCATCTACCACAATCCCAATGGCGAGTACAAGCCCCAAAAGAGACAATACATTAATTGTAAATCCTAATGCCGGAAAAAACATAAATGCACCAACTAACGATACAGGAATCGCTAAGGTCGGAATCAAAGTAGCTCTCCAATCTTGAATAAAAATAAATACCACTAATACAACCAATATCAAAGCCACAATCAAAGTAACAATGATATCTTTTATCCCTGCCGTAATAGGTAATGTTGAATCTAAAGAAACATCAAAGCTCATCCCTTCAGGAAATCCTTTTGACAATTCTTCCATTTCTTTGACTGCGTTTTGAGCCAACTCTACAGCATTCGAACCAGGAGCTTGATACAAAGCTACAATTGCCGATGACTTTGGTATAGAATCTCTTCCATCCGAGTTCACTCCTAATCTCGGAATCATGTTATATGTTTCAACTCCAAGATCTACTCTAGCAACATCTCCAATTTTCACACTCGATCCATCAGATTTCGTACGGATAACGATATCTTCAAACTCTTTTGGAGAGTTAAATCTTTCAGGTAAACGAACTGTATAAGTAAACTCAGTCCCGGCAGGTGCAGGTTCTGCCCCAAATTTACCACCAGGAACGATCAGGTTTTGTTCATTAATTGCATTGATCATATCAGAAACCGTAATTCCTAATCTTGACAATCTATCAGGTTTGATCCAAATACGCATTGAGTAATTTGCTGCTCCCATTACATCAACCCTACCGATTCCTTTCAAACGAGCTAATTGATCTTTGATATTAATCAAAGCATAGTTCCCTAAAAAGTCTTGATTATTATGGGATGGATTCGCAGAAGTTAGCGAAATCAACATCAAAATGTTTGGCAATGATTTTTTAGTTGTCACCCCATATTTGGTTACCGCTGCAGGTAATTTAGCTGTTGCTGCTGAAACTCTGTTTTGGGCAAGAACGGTATTCATATCAGGGTCAGTACCAACATCAAAAGAAACCTGAATTACCATGGTACCATCATTGGCATTGGTAGACTTCATATAGATCATATTGTCTACCCCATTCATTTCTTGTTCTAATGGAGTTGCTACAGATTCCTCCACATTCGTGGCATTCGCACCTGTATACGTCGCACGAACTTCAACAATAGGAGGTGTTAAATTTGGGTATTGTTCAATAGGTAAACCGATTACAGAAACAGCTCCGACAATCACAATAATAATTGCAATTACAATGGCTACAATCGGACGGTGTACAAAAAAATTACCTTTATTTTCAGCCATATTATTTTTCTTTTCTGCTTTCGAATTCAACTACTTCAGGAATCACTTCCATTCCTGCTCTAACTTTTTGAATTCCATCTAATATTATTCTATCTCCTGAACTCACTCCTGATTTAATTAGTTTATAATCATCAACAGATAAACCTACTTGAACAGCTTTATTTTCTACAATATTCTTATCGTTTACAACAAACAAAGAATAGCCTCCTTGTAATTCAGTAAGGCACTTTTGAGGAACTAACAAAGCGTTCTCTGCATTACGAATATTGATTTTCACTCTAGCAAATTGACCAGGTCTAATAAAACCATCTGGATTTGGAAAAGATGCTTGCAACAAAATAGCCCCTGTTGTAGGGTCTACATTTCTGTCTATAAAATCAACATGACCTTTATGTTCGTATACTGTTTTATCAGAAAAAATTAACTGAATATTTTCTTTGGAGTCCTCTTCGCTAAACTTTTCTTCTTTTGATGCCATATATTCTCGGGCAATCAATAAATAATCGTTTTCAGATAAGAAAAATTGAACTCGAATCGAGTCAACTCTTGAAACGGTATTTAAAATTACCGGATTTGGATCTTTACCTACAAATTCTCCTTGTCTTGCTAAGGTTTTTCCTATCAAACCGTTTAAAGGCGAATAAATATCGGTATACCCTAGGTTTATTTTTGCCAATTTAAGACTCGCTTCTGCAGCTTTCACCTCTGATCTAGCAGCATCTCTCTGAGCTCTAGCCATATCTAACTCTCTTTTACTTATGGCATCGATTTCTGCTAATGGCTCTACACGTTCTAAATCACTTTCTTTTTGGATAAGATTTGTTTTAGATTGAGCAAGTCTACTCTCCTGAGTCGCTACCTCTTGTTTAAAAGGATCTGGATCTACGCTATATAGAAGTTGTCCTTTTTTCACAGTACTACCTTCTTTGAAATGAATTTTCTCAAGAAAACCTTCTACCCTAGCTCTAATAGGAATATCACTTTTTCCATATACCTGCCCCACAAATTCTCTGTAAACAGGAACTGTCTGTGCCTTTATTTCAAATACTTTTAATTTTTGAGGAGGTAATTTAATTTCTTGTTTTTCTTTACATGAAGTAAAAAGAAGTGCACTGCAAAAAAGTGCATAAATAGAAAATTTCATATACGTTAGATTAGTAGTCAATTTTAATTAGTAAAAGTAAAAAAAATTAAGACGCAAATTAAAAATTAATCTCTCACTTTCAAAAATAAAAAAAGCCGATGTGTTAGTCTACACATCGGCTCTGCTTAAATACTAATCATATTTATCTGAAAATATAATTTTCTTTCACTCCTTTTGAATTCATTATTCCTAATTTTAAATACCCTTCTTTCGACTTTTCTTTTAACAAAACATCTACTTGATCTACTGAAGAAACTTTTTCATTATTGATTTCAACCAAAACATTCCCTTCAACTACCCCTAAATCTTTCAATTCAGAATTACGAATATTCACAATTTTCACTCCAGTTTTAACCTTAAAATTTTTCATTTCTTCTTTAGATAACTTCTCAACGGAAAACCCTAATAAATTTACATGTAATGTTTTGTTTTCCGTCAACTCTACAGTTTTGGTAACATAATTATTCTCACGTAAAACAGTTACTTGAATTTTATCACCAGGTCGTTTTGCATTCAACTGACCTTTCAGATCTGAAAATTTTCTAATCTTAACATTCTCTATTTTCACAATGATATCCTCTTCTTGTAAACCTGCTTTTTCTGCTCCCCCACCCTTGGTAATTGCAGTTATTCTAACGCCTTCTAGATCGTCTTTTCGAGGATCGTATTGAATACCAATCAACGCTCGTTGAACATTCCCAAATTCCATGATATCTTCAATAACTTTTTTTGCAATATTCGAAGGAACTGCAAAAGAGTACCCAACAAACGAACCTGTCTGAGAGGATATTGCTGTATTAATTCCAATCAATTCTCCTCGTGTATTCACCAAGGCACCACCGCTATTACCAGGATTAACCGCTGCATCTGTTTGAATAAAAGACTCGGTATTTGAATTCCCTTCAAGGTCACGTCCTTTGGCACTAATAATTCCAGCAGTAACAGTCGATGTAAGATTATACGGATTACCTACCGCCAAAACCCATTCACCCACTTCGATAGCATCAGAATTGGCAAAAGGCAAATACTCAAATTCACCACCTTCAATTTTCAATAAAGCGATATCACTTGCTGGATCTGTTCCTACTAGTTCTGCTTCATAAGTTTTTCTATTATTTAAAGTCACTTCGATTGAGGTCGCATTATCAATTACATGGTTATTGGTAACGATATATCCATCTGAAGAAATTAACACACCACTACCTGTACCCACTTGCTCACGTTGTCTGCCATGCCCACTTCCTCTCCCATAAAAGAAATCAGCAAAAGGATCATGATAGGTACTAACAGAAGTGTTTTTAACGTGAACAACCGCATCCAAACTTTTTGCAGCTGCGGCAACAAAATTGATGTTTTCTGCTGGTAAGGATTCAGTAAAGTTGGCTGGTATTGGTGTGTAATTCGTTGAAACTATAGATGCTTCACTATTTCCTTTCGGTTGAGATTTTATCAAATAAGAAAATCCCGCTAATGATATTGCTCCTCCTAGAAAAGCAACAAAAACTAAACTAACTATTTTTTTCATTTTTGATTTTTTAGATTTACTTCAAAGATAAAAAATCATCAAGTGTAAGAATAGTACTTTAACTGCCTATTAACTTTTTTAACTAGCCTTTAACATGTAAAAAAATCACTTTTTAATTAGCTGATTGATATGAAATTTCAATCCGAAATCTACACTAATCGGAGTAAAATTACCTTCCAATGGCTGCACTTTACCGACATGTAAAAGGAAATCCCATTTTTCACTCAAATTCCTTTCTAAACCAAGTGCATATTGAAACAGCAACCCTCCTCCTAAGTCAATATCACCACCCCCAGCAGCTCCGAACATAGCTTTTATTGAGAGTTTGGTTTTATTAAAAATCGGTTGATAGTAGGTAACTCCTAACAACCCTTCTGCATAGGCTCCATACTCACCTTGGTATGCCCAAACAGTTCCTCCGTTAATACTAAACCTCTCTCCAATATACTTTTGAATTTCAAAAGCTAAAGAATTGAAGCTAGAAAGATATGGAGTTCCTGATTTCGTAGTTGCATCAGGAGGGAAATAGGTTCGATTGTACACCGAAAAAGCCATGTGATTGACCAAGAATTCTTTCGAATCTATATTAAAACCCTTTACTTCTTTATCTAACTTTTTCGGGAACAAACGATCGAAAGATTTCCCAACACCTACCTCAACATGATTCGTGTCAAATGGTCCCCATGGTGACCAGGTTTTACCAGTCATTACTTTTAAATCGTATCCTTTTCCCAACAAGAATGTTAGCCCCACTTCAGCCTGAGCAGTTGCACCACCACCTGATTCTACACCGCCACCACCAGTAGGCCCGAATAACAATCTCGACTCTAAATTAACATAATTACGAATCACAGGAAGCTTTCCTCCAGCCCCTACAAAAATTGACATGTAGCCATCGGTCCCACCCGAGTAAGCACCATTTAATTTCAACATTCCATAAAAGTATGGATTGATAATTCTTTCAATTTGAAAACCTACCAGACCAACATTTGAAACATTCGGTTTCGAAGGCACAGAACCTTCTTTTAAATTAAAATATTGAGTTCCTACAATCGCAACACGTAAAGGACTTGTATCTAATTGTTCTGAAGAAATATTTTTAAAACTTGATGGTTGTACTTTGAAATAATCATTTCCTGTGTACGAAATACCCACATTGACTTGATTGCCAGTTATTTCACCCGTTGGAAAATCAATTCTTGAAACACCAAATCGAATTCCTAAATTACCAAATCGCTGTTCTAAATCTAGATGTGGACGCACAATTAAACCACCACCATCAGCAGCACCTCCGCCGCCGCCTCCACCGACAAAAGCTCCTAAATCTAAATACAAGCCAGATTTCGTTAGTCTTGGACTCCAACCAGCAGACATACCCAAAGTAATCAATCCTGGTCGAATTCCGGTAACCGCAGAATATGAATTTATACCTACATAAATTGTATTATTGTTTTTAACCAAATTAAATAAGTCAAAACCAATTCCTACAAAACCTAAATCGGCTTCTGTATCCATAGAAACGGTTTCCCAACTCAATCGGTATCTATTCGGAAAAACTTGAACAGAATATTCTTGAGCGTTGATTTTTAACGCAACAAGAAGTATGGTAAATAGTATATACTTTCTCATCTCTTTAATTAGAAATTCGTTGTTTTATTTTTATTTGAAACGCAGCAAAAATAAGAGTTGTTATTGGACTTAAATAATTAAAAACTGCATACCCAAAATATTCAGACACTGAGACTCCTAAAACTGACGACTGATACGCCCCACAAGTATTCCATGGGATTAGAACAGAGGTTACAGTACCAGAATCTTCAAGCGTTCTACTCAAATTCTCAGGAGCTAAATTTTTATTTTCAAATGCCTGCTTGAACATCTTACCAGGTATCACAATGGCTAAATACTGATCTGAAGCTATGATATTTAACCCCAAACAACTTCCGACAGTACTAAAAAATAGTCCGAATACTGAAGTTGTAAGTTTCAGCAATGTTTTTGTCATAATAGACAAGGCTCCAATAGCCTCCATGGCTCCACCAAAAACCATTGCGCTTAATATCAATAAAATCGTCCAAAGCATTCCTAACATCCCACTTGAACTAAATAATTCATTTAACGCATCATTTGAAGTTGTGATTTGAACATCTGAGAAAACAGCTTGCATCAGCAACTCTAATTGAGACATTTCAAAAGCCTCCATCACTTCTGATTGGAAGACCAACGAAAAAATTTGTGCCAAAACTACTCCTGCCGACAGTGAAATCAACGGTTTTACTTTAAAAAGAATTAAGGCCACTACTGCCAATGGAACTAAAAATAAAACTGGTTTTATTTGAAAGGTGGTTTCAATTACATTCAACAAATAGGCCAAATCTGTATCTCCGGTTGTTTCAATAAAAAAACTTAAAACCGAAAAAAACAACAAAGTCGCAACCAAGGTCGGCACTGTTGTTAAGGACATATATTTTATATGTGTAAACAGATCCGTACCTGCCATAGCAGGAGCTAAATTCGTTGTATCACTTAAAGGAGACATTTTATCACCAAAATAAGCACCTGAAATAACAGCACCTGCGATCATACCTGATGAAATTCCAAGTGCAGTACCTATACCAACAAACGCAATTCCTACTGTAGCACTGGTAGTCCATGAACTACCTGTTGCAATAGATATAATTGCAGAAATAATTACTGTAGCTGGAAGAAATATAGAAGGGTTCAAAACCTTCAACCCATAAAACACCATCGCCGGAATCACACCACTCAACAACCAAGTCCCAGCAAGTGCACCTACTAAAAACAGAATTAGAATTGGCGTTGCCACACTTTTTATATTGTGCCAAACTCCTTTAAAAATAAAAGAAAGAGACGTGTTATTCTTTAGACCGAGTGCACAAGCGACCACAGCACTAATTAATAAAATAAATTGATTAGAATAATCTCCGAACAGAACACCATCAGCGAAAAAAATATTATACGCCAAAAAACAAATCAACACCAAAACTGGGGATAAAGCCTCGTATAGTAAGATATTATTTTTTTTATTCTCTTGCTTATCCATGGTACTTATTCTCTCTGTTTTGAATCTACAATTATCGTTACTGGACCGTCGTTAATCAGTGCAACTTTCATATCTGCACCAAACACTCCTGTCGAAATTTTTTTCCCTAAATCACGTTCAATTATCTCAATAAATTGTTCATAAACAGGAATAGCTATTGAAGGTTTTGAAGCTTTAATATATGAAGGTCTGTGTCCTTTTTTAGTACTTGCTTGCAACGTAAACTGACTCACCAATAAAACCTCGCCTTCAAGGTCTTTTACTGATAAATTCATAACCCCTTTCTCGTCTGTGAAAACACGCATATTCACAATCTTATTCGAAAGCCATTTCATATCTTCATCTGTATCAGCATCTTCAACGCCCACTAAAACCAACAAACCTTTTTCTATTGATGCATACATATTTTCATCAATCGTTACTGAGGCTTCTTTCACAACTTGTATGACTACTTTCATGTTATTTTTTTTGGCTGTAGATATCTTGTCTAAAATGTTCTTCTTCTCCTTTCATTATTTGACGGTAACTAAAATACCTTGAAGGGGCGATTGAGTCGTCTTCTAAACCTGCTTTAATTGCGCATTTCGGTTCATCGATATGCTTACAATTATGAAACTTACACTGCTCTTTCAAACGAAAAAACTCAGGAAAATAACCAGAAATTTCTTCATCTTCAAAATCTACAATCCCAAAACCTTTAATTCCAGGTGTATCTATTATCGAACCACCAAAACTTAGTGGATGCATTTCTGCAAAAGTTGTGGTATGTTGCCCTTGTTTATGTTGTTCAGAAATCTCAAGCGTTTTTAATTGTAAACTAGGCTCAATAGCATTTACTAATGTAGATTTCCCTACACCAGAATGTCCAGAAAACATGGTCACTTTGTCTTGCATTAAAGTCTTTACCAAAGAAATATTTTCTCCTGTTTTTGCTGAAACCTCAATACAATCATAGCCAATAGATGTATAGATATCTAGCAACTCATCTTTCATTTCTGACGCATCTTCATTATAGGTATCTATTTTATTAAATAAAATAGTAACAGGAATATGATAAGCTTCTGCCGAAACCAAAAAGCGATCTATAAAACTGGTAGTCGTAGGAGGATTATCAATAGTCACAAGTAAAAATGCTCTATCAATATTGGAAGCGATGATGTGAGTTCTTTTTGATAAATTCACAGACTTTCTGACGATATAATTCGTCCTTTCGTGAATATTTATAATGACACCTGTATCCTTTTTAGGTTCCAATTCAAAATCCACTATATCTCCTACCGACACAGGATTCGTACTCTTGATCCCTTCAATTCTAAACTTCCCTCTAATTCTACATTTATGTATTGAATTGTCTTCAGCACGAACGATATACCAACTTCCTGTAGACTTTACAACAACTCCTTCCATATATCAACTTCTCAATTAATTACTTGTGTTTCTAATTGTATGAAACAAAAATACCACAAAGCTCTCAAAATACTGAGATATTTGTGGTATTCTTTTTATCGTTAAAAAGTATCGTTCAAGAAATTATTTTCCTGATACAATAGCTTCTTGATGATTGATTGATTCTTGGTGAATTGCTTTGAATACAGATTCAACAAAAGCATCACTCAATCCTCTTACAGCAGCTTCTTTTTTTACTGTTTCTAAAATAGCAGCCCATCTATCGTCTTGTAAGATTGAGATATTTTCTCCCTTCTTAACTTCTCCAATTTGCTCAACAACTTTCATACGTTCAGCCAATGTGTCTAAAATATGATTATCAATTACATCAATTTCAGCTCTCAATTCTTTCAATTGATCTAAAGCTTGTCCTTCTGCTTTTGGTTCTCTTACTTTTAAGTCATTCATGATTTCTACCAAACGCTCTGGTGTAATTTGCTGTGCAGCATCAGACCATGCATTATCAGGATCAACATGAGTTTCGATCATCAATCCTTCGAAATTTAAATCTAAAGCGATTTGAGAAATCTCTTGGATACCTGTTCTATTTCCACAGATATGTGATGGGTCGTTGATGATTGGCAAATCAGGGAAACGTTGTTTCAAAGCAATTGGTAATTGCCATTGAGGTACATTTCTATAACTTGTTTTCTTGTAAGATGAGAATCCTCTATGAATCACACCTAAATTTTTGATGTTTGCAGTATACAAACGCTCAACACCACCTAACCACAATGCTAAATCTGGGTTGATAGGGTTTTTAATCAAAACGATTTTATCAGTTCCGTTCAATGCATCAGCAATTTCTTGAACTGCAAATGGATTTACAGAAGTTCTAGCTCCAATCCAAAGAATATCAACATCTGCTTCTAAAGCCAATTTAACGTGTGCTAAATTTGCAACTTCAACAGCAATTTTCATTCCTGTTTCTTTTCTTACTCTCTGCAACCATGGTAAAGCAATCGCTCCGATTCCTTCGAATCCTCCTGGTCTAGTTCTTGGTTTCCAAACACCTGCTCTAAAAACAGTAGCATCTGTATTTTTCAATTCGTGAGCAATTTTTAACACTTGCTCTTCTGTTTCTGCACTACAAGGTCCGGCAATTACCAAAGGATGATCTAATTGCATGTCATCCAACCAAGTTCTGAATTCTTTCGTATTTTCCATTTTAATCTAATATTTCTAAGTTGTTCAAAAGAAATTTCTTTCTTCTGTGAATTTATTTTTTTATTCCGTTTAGTACTTCTTTTATATAATTCGTTTCAGACATCGCATTTTGCAACCCCCCTGTATCTTCGTTTTCAATCATCTCTTTAAACTCTTGTAAGTTTTTGATAAAACCATCTAATGAAGTCAAAACATTCTTCTTGTTTCCTACAAAAATAGGCGACCACATTTTTGGAGAACTTTTCGCCAATCGCACAGTAGATTCAAATCCACTACCTGCCATGTCGAAAATGTTTTTTTCATCTTTTTCGATTTCTAAAACCGTTTTTCCTAACATAAAAGAACTAATATGTGAGAGATGAGACACATAGGCAATATGTTTATCGTGCTCTTTGCTATCCATAAAAATGGTTCTCATATTCAAACCGTCAAAAATCGCTAACGTTTTGTTGACAGATTCCTCACTGCTCAATCCTTTATCGCAAATGATATTTACCTTTCCATCGAACAAATTATAGATTGCTGCTTCAGGTCCAGAAAACTCAGTTCCGGCTATGGGATGAACGGCCACAAAATTAACTCTTTTTGAATGCTTTACAACATTTTTACAGATGTTTTCTTTTGTCGAGCCTACATCAAAAACTAATGCATCATCTTTTATAGTATCTAGCACCTCTAAAGCCAGTTGTGGTGCGCTATTTACCGGGATTGCAATCACCACTACATCCACAGTTTTTACAACAGAAAAATCAGAAATCTCATCAATTATACCTAACTCTAAAGCTTTTTTGGCATTTTCAGCACTTGCATCAACTCCAAAAATCGTCCAACCGAAGCGTTTTTTCAACTCCAGCGCCAACGACCCTCCAATGAGTCCTAATCCAATAACAGCTACCGTTTTATTCATTTTAATTACTTTCCTTCTTTCTAGTTTCCTGAAACTCTTTGTAAAACTTCATTTAATTTCTCTTCAGTGACACATAGTGACAATCGAATATAGCCTTCACCATTCGATCCAAAAACAGTACCTGGTGTCAAAAACACATCTTTTTCATACAACATCTTGTCAGTCATTTGTTCAGATGTAATTCCTTCTGGTAATTTTGCCCAAACAAACATACCTCCATTATTTTTATTGTAATCACAATCCAATGCGTCTAATATTTTCCATGTCAAACTTCTTCTTTTCTCATAAATCGTATTGATTTCTTGAAACCATGAAGAAGACAACTCTAAAGCTTTAATAGCACCTTTTTGAATTCCATAAAACATTCCAGAATCCATGTTACTTTTCACTTTCAAAACCTCGGTAAGGTATTTTTCTGATCCCGAAACCATTCCAACACGCCAACCGGCCATATTGAATGATTTGCTCAAAGAGTTCAATTCAAGCGCAACATCTTTTGCTCCTTCATATTGAAATATACTTTTAGGCTCTTCATTTAAAATGAAACTATATGGATTGTCGTTAACGATAAGAATATCATGCTTTTTCGCAAACGCAATTAACTCTTCAAACAACCCATCAGAGGCATTTGTACCTGTTGGCATGTGTGGATAATTTACCCACATAATTTTTACCTTTGACAAATCATTTTTTTCAATCGCCTCATAATCTGGCAACCAACCATTACCAGCTACTAAATCATATTGTATAGCATCAGCCCCCACTAATTTTGTAACCGAACTATATGTTGGATAGCCAGGATTAGGAATCAAAACTTCATCTCCTTCATTTAAAAACGCCATTGATATATGCATAATTCCTTCTTTTGAACCCAAAAGCGGTAAAATCTCGTTGGCCGAATTTAACTCAACATCAAAATACATTTTATAAAAACCTGCAATTGCCTGTCTCAATTCAGGAATCCCTTGATAACTTTTATACCCATGCGCCATAGGGTCAGACAAAGAACTTGTTAAAGCATCTAACACTTCTTTAGGTGGATTCAAATCCGGACTTCCAATTCCTAAACTAATGATTGGTTTTCCTGCAGCAATAAGCTGACCTACTTCTCTTAATTTTTTTGAGAAATAGTATTCTTTAACTCCATTAAGTCTATTTGCTTTTGAAATCATTTTCTAATTCTTTTTATATTCTCCTAAAACTTTGCAGCTCGATACTTTTGATTTGATATCTTTTAATGCGTTTTTATACTCTATATAATCTGTAAAAACCAAATCAGCGAAAAAAGCATACTCCCAAGGTTTGTCGATGATTGGTAATGATTGAATTTTTGACAAATTGACTTTATGGTTCGCCAATTCCATCAAAACTTCTCCCAAAGAACCACTCTCATCTTTCAAAACAAACTTGATAGATGCCTTCGTAGGAAACTCAATCAAATCTTTTCCTTTCTTTTCTACTATCACAAAACGAGTATGATTATCCTTAACCGTTTGAATTTCGGATGCCAAAATATTCAACTTATATATTTCAGCAGCCAAACTACTCGCTATTGCTCCTACACCTTTCAATTGTTGCTCGTCAATTCTTTTCGCAACATCTGCGGTATCTACATCTTCTATCAATTGAATATGCGGATATTGTCTGAAAAACTTACGACACTGTAACAAGGCCATTGGGTGTGAGTACACTTTCTTTATTTCAGAAATATCTTGCCCTTTCAACGCCATTAAATTATGATGTATTGGCAAATAGTACTCACCTACAACGTTCACTTCAGCCTCATCAATCAATGCATAATTTGGCAAAATAGCACCTGCGATAGAATTTTCTATAGCCATCACAGCGACGTCAACTTTATCCGAAACAACCTTATCTGGCATTTCAGCAAACGTCATACACTCATCCATTTCATTATTTGCACCGAAATAATTTTCTGCAACGATGTGATGATAAGATCCTTTAATTCCTTGAATTGCTATTTTCATTTTTCAATATATATAAACACAAAAAAGTCTCGATTTCTCGAGACTTTCTATATTGTATAACTTAATATTATTTTTATAACACACAGAAAGTCTCGCTTCTTTTAAAAAAATAAAAGAAGAAATAGAAACCGTTAAATGTAAATGTGTTTTTCATTTTCTTGATATGAGCGACAAATTTAACTAAATATTTCTTATTACCAAACATTTCTAAAGTTAAATACAATTATTTATTTTTAAATTTAGCATCAAATCAATTGCATCAAAAAAATGGACACTATAACTATTCAAATCATTCCTAAGAAAAAAATCAACAGCATCATTCCTTTACTTCAGCAGTTAAATCATAAAACGCCAAAAAACTTGTTAAAGGAAAGACTTGCGCACATGTGTGAACAAAACTATGAATGTGTTGGTGTTCACGACAATGGAACACTAATTGGCATCTGTGGCTTATGGACATTGACACGTCATTATATTGGAAAAACAATTGAACCCGACCATGTCGTTATAGACGAGAACTATAGAGGTAAAAACATTGGCAAACAATTATTTAATTGGATTTATAGGTATGCAAAAAGCAAAGGATGTGAAGCAACAGAATTAAACGCTTATACAGGCAATCGAAAATCTCATAAATTTTACCTAAATGAGGGCTACGAAATTTATGGATACCACTTTATCAAAGTGTTACGAGAAAATGAAGAATTTTATTAATTTTTTACTTGGTTAATTTAAAAAAGAAAGTATCTTTGCCCCGCAATACCGCGAAAGTAGCTCAGTTGGTAGAGCGTCAGCCTTCCAAGCTGAATGTCGCCGGTTCGAACCCGGTCTTTCGCTCAAAAAAAGCTTCATCAGTTGATGAAGCTTTTTTTATATCTCAATGTGTGATTTTTTTCTCAATTACGAAAAGCAAAATAATCGGTATCGCTAACAAGCCAACCATCATTGTATTTTCCATTAACAATTGCGGATACAAAAGCAAAGTCAAAACAAAGCCACCAATCGCACCACCTAAATGCGCACTATGACCTACATTGCCTAGTTGCTTTTTCATAGCATAGATTGAATATAGTAAATAGCCTACACCAAAAACATATCCTGGCAAAGGAATTGGTACAGGAAAAAGAATCAGTTTCATATTAGGATACAACATCACAGCACTATACACTACGCCTGAAACAGCTCCGGATGCCCCTACAGCACAATAGTAAAGATTTTCTTTATGATAAGCCAAAGAAAATAAATTACCGATCAATAAACTTCCTAAATAAATCGCTAAAAAGTTAAGCACTCCAAGAGACCCAACAACCGCATCAGAAAAAATATACAAGGCATACATATTGAAACCTAAATGCATATAATCTACATGTAAAAACCCCGAAGTTAACAAACGAATTTTTTGTCCGGCAAGTATAGGACCTATTTGAAATTTGTATTTATCTAAAAACAGCCTATCCTGGATTCCTTTATAAGAAAACAAAACATTGATGATAATAATACCAAGTACTAATTTATTCATGATTTTAAAAACGCCCGGTTAAAGATAAAATTATATTTTATTAAAAAAAACTTTTATTTATCAACCGTTTATAAAAAAAACAAGACCATTTGTAAAAAATATTCATAGAAGACATCTGAAAAAATATTCAAACAACAGCAGCTCTAGCTCTCATTAGGAATGCTTATATTTGCTGCTTAATACAGTCGTCATTATGCAACGTTTACAATTTATGATAGCCTACCCTTTGCTATGGCTATTCTCTAAATTACCATTTTTTATTTTACACGGAATCTCGGATTTTGCCTTTGTTTTAACCTACTACGTCTTCAACTACCGTAAAGAAGTGGTTTTAAACAACTTAAAAATAGCATTTCCAGAAAAAACTGAAAAGGAATTATTGTCGATCCGAAGAAAATTCTTTCATCATTTTACTGATATTTTTGTTGAAACCGCGAAATCACTTACCATCTCAAATAAAGAACTAAACAAAAGATACAAATTTGTAAATCCAGAAATTCTGAAACCTTATGAACTTACAGGAAAAAGTATCGCCTTAATGGGGTCTCATTATGCAAATTGGGAATGGATTGTAAGCATCCCTAGGGTTACTAAATTACAAGGGGTTGGAATTTACAAAAGCCTCTCGAACCCCTATTTCGATAAACTAATCCGTAAAAACAGAAGTCGTTTTGGTGGAGTTTTGATACCGATGAACCAAACCGCAAAAAGAATGGTAACTAACAAACAAAACAAAATCCCTTCTATTTATGGTTTGTTAAGTGACCAATCTCCTACTTTACACCGTACTCAGTATTGGAGAAATTTCTTAAATGCTAATGTTCCCATTCACACAGGTGCCGAAGCTTTAGCAAAAAAGCATGATTTTACGGTGATGTATTTCAAAGTTGACAGAGTAAAAAGAGGGTATTATGAAGTGACTCTTGATGTTCTTGCTAAAAACCCCAAAGAGTTTAAAGATTTTGAAATTACCGATGAGTTTTTAAAACGAACTGAAAAGCAAATCCATGAAAAACCAGAATTTTATTTTTGGACACATAGACGCTTCAAACACATGAAATCTCAGAGCTAAGATTATTCAATATGAAAAAGAAATGGTTTGTTGCCATACTGATTGTTGTTGCTTTGTTGAATATACTTCAAAGTTACTCTACCGAGTTACTGCAAGATGAGGCTTATTATTGGATGTATAGTAAATACTTGGACTGGGGGTATTTCGACCACCCTCCTTTGGTAGCTATCTATATATTTGTTAGTGATTTTTTATTTTCCGATGAACTAGGAGTTCGATTTATTTCGGCAATTCAATACAGTTTAACGGTATACTTGCTATGGACTTTGATTGATATTCCAAATAAATACAAATACGGACAGCTTTTTTTATTGACCGTATTATCTACTTTTTTATTCAATGTTTACGGCTTTATCACAGTACCAGATACACCACTGTTATTCTTTATGGCAATCTATTTAATTGCTTATAAAAACATACTGAGTACAGGTAGATCAAAACATTACGTTTTACTATCTGTAGCTATTGCCGGCTTGTTATATAGTAAATACACAGGCATATTAATTGTTTTTTTCACTGTATTATCTAATCTGCAACTCTTAAAAAACAAAAAGTTTTGGCTAAGTGTTGTAGGAGTTGTTTTATTATTTTGTCCTCACCTATTTTGGCAATACAACAATGATTTCCCCTCTATTCGATATCATTTGTACGAACGAACAAGCGGTAGAACCTATCGAATGGACTACACCATCATGCATTTTGTAAATCAAATTGCCATTATCGGATTTACATTTCCAATCATCTACCTAGCTTTTTATAAGAACCTAAAAAATAAAGATTTATTTCAAAAAGCTCTCAACTATATTGTTATTGGCTTTATCTCCTTTTTCTTTATTATGTCTTTTAAAGGCCCTACACAAGCTCAATGGACGATACCAATTACCTTTCCACTAATCATTATCACATTTCTACATTTAACTCAAAACCAAAGAGCTAAAAAAACATTTGTAAAGCTTGCAATAGTTAATTTGGTGATTATCTGTTTCGCAAGAATCATTTTAGCAAATGATGGAATTTTACCGATTCAACTAGAAACTCATGGTAATAAACAATGGGTAGAAAATATCAACCAGCAAACAAAAGGAAAACAAAAAATATTTTTAAATTCTTACCAAAACGCATCTCTCTATTCTTTCTATAGTAAAGAAATTACTGCTGCCTATAACAATTATGATTCAAGAAAGAATCAATTCAATTTATTGGATATTCAAAACAATCTTGAAAACAAAACAGTAGTACATATCTCAGGAAATAGCAATCGCGAAACGAACTACATCTTCGCCAAGAAAAAGAAAGATACTTTATACGGAAGTACTATCAACTCTTTTTTTTCTATAAAAGACCTAAAATACACATACAAGAATCTCGACCTAGAGTCAGGAATAAATAAAAAAACAATCAATATCTATAACCCTTACAGCAAAAGCATTTCTTTAAAAGACGTTGAATCAATAATTGTCTTGAAAGACAAACAAAATCAAACTCAAAAAACGGTTCATCTACATTACACAAGTGTTGATAATGTTTTACAACCTAACTCAAACTCTAGCATAGAAATAGAGTTCAACATAACTAAAAACACTTCAAAAAAAATAGACCATTTCGATATTGCAATAAGAAACAACACCAAAATGGCCTTTCAAAAAGTGAATCACTAGTTTTTACAAACCTGCAATTTCTTTAATCTCTTTTATCGTTTTATCTGCCAAAGCATCTGCACTTTCTTGTGAAGTACTTTCTGTATAAATACGAATAATCGGTTCTGTATTTGACTTTCTTAGATGTACCCATTCAGTAGGAAAATCTATTTTCACCCCATCGATAGTATTTACATCTTCTGACTTATGTTTCTCAGCCATTTTAACCAAAATTGCATCGACATCTAAACTTGGTGTTAATTGAATTTTGTTTTTACTCATATAGTAACTTGGATACGAATTTCGCAATTCTTTACAAGATTTACCACTCTTTGCCAAATGAGATAAAAACAAAGCTACACCTACCAAAGAATCTCTACCGTAATGAGATTCTGGATAGATGATTCCCCCATTACCTTCACCACCAATAACGGTATTGGTTTCTTTCATGGCAATCACAACGTTTACTTCACCAACTGCACTTGCAGTATAAGACCCTCCATGCTTTTCCGTAACATCTCTCAAAGCTCTCGATGAAGATAAGTTAGAAACAGTATTACCGCCTTTTAGTTCTCCTAGCACATAATCCGCACAAGCAACCAATGTATACTCTTCTCCAAACATAGAACCATCTTCGTTTACCAAAGCCAATCTATCTACATCCGGATCCACCACAATTCCAAAATCTGCTTTTTCTGCAACGACCAATTTCGAAATATCTTCTAAATGCTCTTTTAAAGGTTCTGGGTTATGAGGAAACTGTCCGTTTGGATCACAGTACAACTTTACACACTCTACCCCCAATCGCTCTAACAAAGCAGGAATAAATATTCCTCCAGTAGAATTCACTGCATCTAAAACTACTTTAAAATTAGCTTTCTTTACAGCTTCAACATCCACCAAATTCAAGTCAAGAACCGCATCGATATGTTTTTGAACATACGAGCGATCTTTTGTATAGGCTCCTAAATCATCAACCTCGGCATAGCTATAAGCATCGTTTTCAGCAATCACCAAAATTTTCTCTCCTTCAACACCATTCAGAAACTCTCCTTTCTCGTTTAATAACTTTAAGGCATTCCATTGCTTTGGGTTATGAGAAGCAGTTATGATTATTCCTCCATCTGCTTTTTCCATAGGCACAGCAACCTCAACCGTTGGCGTTGTTGACAATCCTAAATCTACTACATCAATTCCCAATCCAACCAAGGTATTCGAAACCAGACTACTAATCATTTTCCCTGAAATTCGAGCATCTCTTCCGATTACCACTTTTAATTTTTCGGCCTTTTTCTCATTTCGCTCCAACAACCAAGTACCGTATGCACTCGCAAATTTAACAGCATCTAATGGGGTCAAGTTGTCTCCAATCCCTCCTCCAATTGTTCCTCGTATTCCTGATATTGATTTTATTAATGACATAGTTTTCGTTCGTTTATTTGATGTGACAAAAATATAAAAGTATGTGGTTTAACACGCAAAATTATACTAGAGTTTTTTTATAGCTCTTCAATACAAACTATAGATCAAAAAAAAGAGCTATCAATTGATAGCTCTTTTAAAATATTTAGATGGAAATATTATTTCCCTTCCATTTTTTTCTTCAAGTCAGCAAGACCTGCAATATCTCCGAATGTTGATTTCTCAGCACTTTCAGCTTTCTTAGCAGCTGCTTTGATATTTTTAGCCTCTTCAGCTCTAAAGATTGCAGTATGAGAAGCAACAATTCTTCTATACTCTTTATTGAACTCTAAGATTTTGAAGTCAGCAGCATCACCTTTACCAAGTTTGCTTCCATCTTCTTTTTCTAAATGACGTCCTGGTACGAAAGCCTCAACTCCGTCAGCAAACACAACGATTGCTCCTTTGTCAGTTTTTTCTTTGATTGTACCTGCATGAACTGAATCGATGCTATAAGTAGCTTCATGTCCATCCCATGGGTTGTCTTGAGTTTGTTTGTGACCTAAGTTTAACTTACGGTTCTCAACATCCAATTCTAATACTTGAACATCCAATACATCACCAACTGCTACGAAGTCAGATGGGTGTTTGATTTTCTTAGTCCAAGATAAATCAGAAATATAAACCAATCCGTCAATACCTTCCTCTAATTCTACAAATACTCCGAAGTTCGTGTAATTTCTTACAGTTCCTTGGTGCTTAGAACCAACTGGGTATTTCTTAGTAATATCAGTCCATGGATCTGGGTGTAATTGTTTGATACCTAGAGACATTTTTCTATCCTCTCTATCTAACGTTAAGATTACAGCCTCAACCTCATCTCCAACTTTCACGAAATCTTGTGCAGAACGTAAGTGAGTTGACCATGACATTTCAGAAACGTGGATCAATCCTTCTACTCCTTGCTCAACTTCGATAAACGCACCGTAATCAGCAAGTACAACTACTTTACCTTTTACTTTGTCACCAACTTTTAATTCAGCATCTAATGCTTCCCAAGGGTGAGCGTTTAATTGTTTCAATCCTAATTGAATTCTTGTTTTTTGATCATCAAAATCCAAGATTACAACATTTAATTTTTGATCTAATTCAACTACCTCAGATGGGTGGTTAATTCTAGACCAAGATAAGTCAGTAATATGAACCAAACCGTCTACTCCACCTAAATCGATGAATACACCGTAAGAAGTAATGTTTTTAACAACACCTTCTAATACTTGTCCTTTTTCTAACTTAGAAATGATTTCTTTTTTCTGTACTTCGATATCAGCCTCAATAAGTGCTTTATGAGATACTACAACGTTTTTAAACTCGTGGTTGATTTTAACAACTTTGAATTCCATTGTTTTATCTACATATTGATCGTAATCTCTAATAGGCTTCACATCAATTTGTGAACCTGGTAAGAAAGCTTCGATTCCGAATACATCAACAATCATACCTCCTCTAGTTCTACATTTAACGAATCCGTTAACTACTTCACCAGTTTCTTGTGCGTTGATTACTCTATCCCAAGCTTTGATTACTCTCGCTTTTTTATGAGATAATACTAATTGACCAGAAACGTCTTCTCTTTTATCAACCAATACCTCTACAGTATCACCAACAGCTAAGTTAGGATTGTAACGGAATTCGTTCAAAGAGATAACTCCTTCAGATTTTGAATTGATGTCAATAATTGCATCACGTTCAGTAATTCTAGTAACAATACCTTCAATTACATCCAACTCGTTTACGAAACCTACAGTTCCTTCTAAAGCTGATTCAAATTCTTTCAATTTAGCCTCATCAACAGCTTCAATACCTTCTTCGTATTTGTGCCAATCGAAATCTGCTAAAAATTGTTCTGGATTTACAGTTTCAACTGCAGGACTATCCTGAGCTTCCACTTCGTTTTTTAATTCTTCAGACATAATGTCTTAATATTTGTATTTCATTGTCAACCAGATAATTTAAACGATATCAACAACAAAAGATGTTAGTTATATTTTATATAATTCCTTTTCTAATATCTGTACTCGTAAAAAGGAGTGCAAATTTAAGGTTTATTTTTCAATTGCACAACATCATTACATGTCAAAATTATTTGATTGTTAGCTCTTTATAAAAAAACGCATGGCTACAACATTCATCAAAGCTTCTATATCAAAAAAGAAACGGTTTCTTTAGATTAATGAAACTATTAGACGTACCTTTGCAGACTTTTAATAACGGCTAACAAAGTAGGGATATTATTTTGTAAGTCAATAACTTATACAAAATGTCTACATTTAAAGAATTAGGATTGAACGACGAAATCCTAAAAGCGCTTACCGATTTAGGATACGAAACACCTTCTGAAATTCAAGAAAAAGCTGTTCCTCAAGTAATTTCATCTACACAAGATTTGAAAGCTTTTGCACAAACAGGAACAGGAAAAACTGCCGCATTTAGTTTACCCGTGTTACAAAAACTTGACACGAATAGCAAAGCTACACAAGCAATCATACTCTCTCCAACAAGAGAATTAGCAGTACAAATTGGAAAAAATATTGAAAGTTTTTCTAAATACATGAAAGGCGTAAACGTACTTACAGTTTACGGTGGTGCAAATATTGAAGAACAAATTAGAGGTCTTAGAAAAGGAGTTCAAATTGTTGTTGGTACTCCAGGTAGAACCGTAGACCTTATCAAAAGAGGAAAACTAAAACTGGAAAATGTACAATGGTTGATCTTAGATGAAGCAGACGAAATGCTAAACATGGGATTCAAAGATGAATTAGACCAAGTTTTAGAAGTTACACCTGTAGAAAAACAAACGTTACTTTTTTCTGCTACCTTCCCAAGAGAAGTTGAATCTATTGCGAGAAACTATATGGATGACCCAATGGAAATCACTGCGGGTCAAAAAAACAAAGGTTCTGATAACGTAACCAACGAATACTATATGGTTACAGAAAGAAACCGCTACCCAGCACTTAGAAGAATTTGTGATGCAAACCCTGATATTTATGGAATCGTATTTTGTCGAACAAAACGCGAAACTGCTCAGGTAGCTGACAACCTTATTCAAGATGGATACAATGCAGATGCACTTCACGGAGACTTATCTCAAGCTCAACGTGATGGGGTAATGCAAAAGTTCAGAAACAAAAGTTTACAAATGCTGGTTGCAACAGATGTTGCTGCACGTGGTTTAGATGTAAACAACTTAACTCATGTAATCAACTACAAATTACCAGATCAGATTGAAGCTTATACACACAGAAGTGGACGTACAGGTAGAGCCGGTAACAAAGGTTTATCAATTGCAATTATCACCAATAAAGAGTTGAGCAAATTGCGTCCAATTGAACGTAAAATCAACAAAAAATTCGAAAAGAAAGACGTTCCAAGCGGTGAAGAAATCTGTAAGAGCCAGTTGTTTAGTTTGATTAACAATGTTAAAGAAACTGAAGTAAACCACAAACAAATAGACAGCTATCTTGAAAGTATTTATAGCAGTTTAGAAGGACTTGATAGAGAGGAATTGATTCAAAAATTTGTTTCTGTAGAGTTCAACAAATTCTTAAAACATTATGCTAATTCACGTGATTTAAACGAAGCAGAAAGAAGCAGAACAGACGAAAGAGGCAAATCAAGAGATGACGAAAACATGACACGTTTCTTTATCAACCTAGGTAGAAAAGATGACTTAAACCCAGGTAAATTGATAGGTCTAATCAACCAACAAGAAATCACAGACAATGTAGAGATTGGTCAAATTGAAATACTAGACACCTTCTCATTCTTTGAATTAGACAAAAACTTTACAGATGAAACAATCAGTGCTTTTGAAGGAGCTGATTTTAACGGACGTAGTGTAAACGTAGAAATCACTCAAAAGAAAAAACGTTCTGGTGGCGGAGGTCGAGGAAGACGTGATCGCAGAGGTGGAAGCGAAGACAGAAGAGGTAGAGGAAGACGTTACGAAGGAGGAAATCGCTCTGAAAGAAGAAGTGGCGGTAGATCTGACAGAAATGACAGCAGACGAAGAGACGGAGATTCTAAAGACAATAGAAGATCTTCAGACAGACCTGATAGATCAGATAGATCTGACAGAAGTGCAGGTTTTGGAAGAAGAAGAAACTAGTTTAGATGTACATAAAAAAAAGCAGGAACCATAATATTCCTGCTTTTTTTTGTTGTGAATTAATTATTTTATCATTTGTGCATCTGAAGGATACCATTCTCCATCAAACCAAGGTTCAAGTGGCCCATACAATCTAAATATAGTGTTCCAACCTTTTCCGGGTATGGTTTGTATCCAATTATTTTCTAAACCTATAGGAGGAGTAGGAGCAAAATAAATATCGTATGATCCATCATCGTTTTTAACGATACCTTTTTTATTACTGTCAATACCAGGGAAACGCTGATCTGTTTGTAACATTGAGCGTGTTTGGTTATCATAAATAGTAAAAGACCAAAAATCTTTCATAGGAGCATTCGCTGGTACATTAAACTTATAGGTTTTACTTCCATCAAATGTATTTCCTTCAGCATCTGAATAAGCAATTGCATATTGCGAACCTTTCCCTATTATTTTCATAGACATCGCTGGTGTAATTCCCGTAGCATAAAAATGAAAAGCTGCACGAGCATCTAACAACCGAACACCCTCATGCTCAAATAAATAACTTTTATAAGCTAGAGGATTTAACCATTTGGTACCTTTGAACTTAGTCAAATATTCTGATCTTGGTTTTGCCATCTGCGTTCTCACGATTGCAGCACCTATCTTAGCAGCTTCTTTTAAGATCTTTTGCATACGTTCATCAGGAGCAAATTCTTGACCTTTTTTAATTCCTATAGCAGCTAACACCCCCAACAATTCAGGGTTTTCACCGATAGTCGGTTCAGCTTGTACAACCGCATTCATTTCATCAAAAATTTTCTCATCCATTCTATGAATGGTATTATTTAACACTCCCGAAGCATTTACAAAAGTCATTTTTGGAGGATTATTCTTCTTAGAAAGAGGATATACCTTAAAGCTTTTCTTGGTTGCATCAACGGCAGGCTTAGGACTTCCATCTTTTTGGAAACCTCTCCAAATCACCCAGTGTCCATACGTATTCGCGTGTCGAACAAAATAACCATCAGGTATCTTTCCTTTGTACCCTGGAGGCACAATTAAAAATTTTCCGCCTTTTGACTTATCCGGTCCCAAACGGCCAAAATCTGCTACATATTTAAACCAATGATCGTCAATAATCCCCAATACATCTGGTGGCGTTTCTATCACCATTGGCTCATCCCCTAACTCTAACCATGTAGCCATGTAGACAGAAGTAGTATTTGGTGTTAACCAAAAAGCCTTCGAATCCATCAAATCTTCAAATAGAACTGCCGTGTAATTTGCAGGTCCAAATTCAAGAATTCCATTTTTCATGCCTTCCATTGAAGCTATTTGAATTCCCTTTAAAAAAGCTTCAACACCATTATGAAGGTCAACATAGTCGTATACTTTCTTTTGAGTATCCTCTAACGGAACTCCATCAAAAAAATTCAATTCACCAATTTCTGTTTGCAACAAATTGGGTGTAGAAATACCCTCAGGAATTTCTGTGGTCATTTTCATTTTCTGAATCTCTACAACTACGTCTTTTTCAATCGAGCTCTTCTTCTCTGCACAAGAGAACAAGGTCAACACACTTCCAAGTAACACTAAGTTTTTTGATATTTCCATAAATTTATTTTTTGTGATGTTGAAATTAATAAAATACAACTCCTAAATCAAATCTTTAGGTTTTTATTTCAAAGAATAAAACGAAACAAATCTTTTTAAAAAGCTAAAAGACATATAATTTGATAAAAAAAGTATCTTTGCAAAATGGGCAGAAAAAAGAAAAATTACGTTTTTGAAAACGTTGAAGTTATAGATGCAGGCGCTAGAGGTAAATCGGTAGCGAAAGCTCCTGATGGAAGAGTTATTTTTTTAACAAATGCTATTCCGGGTGATGTAGTTGATATCACAACGGGAAGAAAGAGAAAAGCTTATTTTGAAGGTACCGCTACAAAATTTCATAAATACTCTGACAAACGTGCAGAGCCCAAATGCACCCATTTTGAACACTGTGGAGGATGCAAATGGCAGCATATGAAATACGAAGACCAACTCTTTTATAAAGAAAAAGAAACTGTTCAAAATCTTCAGCGTATTGGTCATTTAGAATTAGAAAACATCACTCCTATTTTAGGCTGTGAAGAATCCTATTTTTACAGAAATAAAATGGAGTTTTCATTTTCTAGCAATCGTTGGTTGACTTATGAAGAAATCAATTCTCAAGAAGAAGTTGACAATAAAAATGCACTTGGCTTCCATATTTCAGGAATGTGGGATAAGATTCTAGACATCGAAAAATGTTATCTACAAGAAGACCCTTCTAACGAAATACGAAACACAATAAAGGAATTTGCTATTGAAAACAATATCGAATTTTACAATCCGAGGGAACAAGAAGGACTTTTAAGAACCATGATGTTGCGTATAGTATCAACTGGTGAGATCATGTTAGTAATTCAATTTTTCAAAGAAGACAAAGAAAAAAGAGAATTATTACTGAATTTTATTCTCGAGAGATTCCCAAGCATTACCTCACTACAATACATCATTAATAGTAAAGGCAATGATTCTATTTACGATCAAGAAATAGTTCTATACAATGGTAGAGATCATATTTTTGAAGAAATGGAAGGTTTACGTTTCAAAATAAATGCCAAATCTTTTTACCAAACAAACTCAAAACAAGCGTACGAATTATATAAAGTTACAAGAAATTTAGCCGCACTAACAGGTGAAGAACTAGTATATGATTTATACACCGGAACTGGAACTATTGCGCAATTTGTCGCTAAAAAAGCAAAAAAAGTAATTGGTGTAGAATCTGTACCAGAAGCTATAGAAGATGCTAAAGGTAACGCCGAACACAATAAAATTGATAATGTTGATTTTTATGTAGGAGACATGAAAGAAGTATTCACTTCTGAATTTATCAAAACACATGGACAACCAGATGTTATTATTACGGACCCTCCGAGAGATGGAATGCACAAAAAAGTGGTAGAACAGATTTTAAACATCTCACCTAAAAGAATTGTTTACGTAAGCTGTAATTCTGCAACTCAAGCGAGAGATTTGGCATTGATGAAACATCAATACAGAGTTTCAAACAATCAAGCTGTGGACATGTTTCCACAAACACACCATGTTGAGAATGTTGTGCTCTTAGAATTAAAATAATACACGAACTCATCTCATAAAAAAAAGCCAAATAAAATAATTCATTTGGCTTTTTTTATTTGTTAAAAACAAAAACTATAGAGCATCTAACCTTGCTTTCATTTCTTTTTGCTTGTCGTACATTTCTAACAATTCATACAAACCTACTAACGTACTTAATGTATTTTCGTTTTGAGGCTTCAATTCCAATGTTTTCTCAAAGTAAGGCAAAGCTTCTTTATAAACTACTTTCTGTTTTTCGTTTAACTCATCATACTTTTTGAAATTCGAAAGATTCTCATTCATTTCCTCAATAATAGGTTTTGTCTTTTCTAAAATTGCAACCCCAATATTATTGTATGCATCCGCATAATCTGGCTTCAACTCAATAGCCTTTTCAAACGCCTTAATTGACTCCTCGATATACCCTTGTTCTAAAGTCAAAACTCCAACATTATAAAACAACAACGGATCATCTGGTCGTAACTCGATAGCTTTTCTAAGACCTTCCAAAAACTTTTCGTTATCTCCTAATTTATAGTAAATATTAGCTTCACTAATAATTAAAGTATAATCATTTGGATATAATTTCTTAGCTTCTCCAATTGCCTTTAAAGCCCCTTGTTCATCTCCTTTTGCGATATAACTCAAAGCTATATTTTTCACTACATCTCCTGCCCTTGATTCTGTTTGATACACCTCTGGATTCGTAGCTGCTTTTAAAACAACCTGATTATTCATCTCTTTTTGTGATGAAAAATACATATACTCACCATTAATTGCACTTTTAGCTCTATACTGCGTTGCAATTCCAGTATACCCCAACTCTAATAATTTCTTATAAATTCTAATTGATTTATCATAATCTTTATCCAAAAACGCACTTAAGGCTGCATTGTCTAGAAAAGAGGTATCTCTACTACTTAATGCATACACCGTTTCAAATTGAAAACTTGCATTTTTATAGTTCTTCTCTTTGTAGAATTTAGAACCAGATGCAGCAAATTTCTGTACATATTTTTGCAGTTCAGCTTCCGCTTCTTTAAGATACTTTTTTAAGTTGTTTTCTTTTTCAAATTCAATCAACTCTTTGTAAGCTCTAGCAGCTGGCTTATCATTTTTCCAATTTTTACCATCACCTCTTAAAGCTTTTGCTTTAATATAATAGTACTTTTCCTTCAATTTGGCATCCATATCCGCCAACATAGGATCTACTACTTTAAGCTGCTCTAAAGCTTCGGTATACTTTTCTTTTTTCAACGATTTCTCAGCTGTTTTTAATTCTTTTTTCTGAGAAAAAACTGACACACTAAACGATAGCATGAACAGTAATAATAATCTAATTTTCATATGTTTATATTTAGTCTTCTGATTGTTGTTCTGCATCTGCAGAAGTTTGTTCATTTACTCCTTCTGAATTTTCAATAGTTGTTTGGTCTTCAGTATCAACATCTTCATCTTCCTCATGCATCACTTTTGCCACAGCTGCAATTGAATCACTATCTTTAATATTGATAAGCTTCACTCCTTGCGTTGCTCTACCCATCACTCTTAAATCACTCACTGCTAAACGAATGGTAATACCTGATTTGTTGATAATCATCAAATCATCCTCATCAGTAACATTTTTGATCGCAACGACATCACCTGTCTTTTCAGATATATTCAAAGTTTTCACTCCTTTTCCTCCACGATTCGTTATTCTGTAATCTTCAAGATCCGATCGTTTCCCATATCCTTTCTCTGAAACAACAAGAATATTACTATCCATATCATTTACAGCGACCATACCAACTACTTCATCACCTTCATGAGCTAAAGTTATTCCTCTAACCCCAGAAGCATTTCTACCCATTGGTCTTGTTTTCTCTTCTTCAAAACGGATAGATTTACCAGATTTTAATGCCAACATTACTTGACTATCACCAGTAGTTAATTTAGCTTCTAAAAGTTCATCACCCTCTTTAATTGTAATCGCAGCAATACCATTAGCTCTCGGACGAGAATATTGCTCTAACAAAGTCTTTTTAACCTGACCTTTTTTAGTAGCCATAATGATGTAATGACTGTTGATATACTCTTGATCTTTTAAATCTTGTGTTACTAAGAATGCTTTTACTTTATCATCTGGTTCAATATTAATCAAGTTTTGCAATGCTCTACCTTTTGCTACTTTACCTCCTTCCGGAATTTCGTAAACTCGCATCCAATATACTTTCCCTTTCTGGGTAAAGAACATCATATACTGGTGATTCGTCCCTACAAACAAATGCTCTAAGAAATCTTCATTTCTAGTAGAAACTCCTTTTTGACCACGACCTCCTCTATTTTGAGTTTTGTACTCTGTCAAAGGTGTACGCTTCACGTAACCCGCATGAGAAATAGTAACAACTACCTTAGAATCAGGAATCATATCTTCTATTCTCATATCAGCTCCTCCAAATTCAATCATCGACCTTCTCTCATCTCCGTATTTATCTCTTACTTCAATAAGTTCGTCTTTGATAATCGTCATTCTTCGAGGCTCATTAGCTAGAATATCTTTTAAATCAGCAATCAACAACATGATTTCTTCGTATTCACTTCTCAACTTGTCTTGTTCTAGACCTGTCAATTGACGTAAACGCATTTCAACGATTGCTTTCGCTTGTATCTCTGTCAAACTAAAACGTTCAATCAATTTAGCTCTAGCTTCATCCGCATTGCTAGATGCTTTGATAATCGCAATAACTTCGTCAATATTATCACTTGCAATAATTAACCCTTCAAGAATATGTGCTCTAGCTTCAGCTTTCTTTAATTCAAATTCTGTTCGCCTAACAACAACTTCATGTCTATGCTCAACAAAATGATGAATCATTTGTTTCAAATTCAACAACTCAGGTCGTCCATTGACTAAAGCGATATTGTTTACGCTAAATGATGTTTGTAACGCAGTATATTTGTATAATTTGTTTAAAACGATATTCGGAATAGCATCTTTCTTTAAAACATACACAACCCTCATTCCATTTCTATCAGACTCGTCACGAATATTGGCAATTCCTTCAAGTTTTTTATCATTCACCAACTCAGCAGTCTTCTTGATCATTTCTGCTTTGTTGATTTGATATGGAATCTCGGTTACAATAATACAGTCTCTTCCTTTTACTTCTTCAAAAGAAGCTTTGGCGCGAATTACAATTCTACCTCTTCCTGTATGAAACGCATCTTTGATTCCTTCTGTACCATACAATACTCCTCCAGTAGGGAAATCCGGTGCTTTGATGAATTGCATTAACTCATCAATCTCTATTTCTCTGTTGTCTATATACGCTACTGTACCATTGACTACTTCAGTTAAGTTATGAGGTGGCATATTTGTTGCCATACCTACTGCAATACCTGAAGCTCCATTTACTAACAAAGTAGGAATACGCGTTGGCAAAACCGTAGGCTCTTTTAACGTATCATCAAAATTTAGTTTATGGTCTACTGTTTCTTTTTCGATATCTGCCATCATTTCTTCAGATATCTTTTTCATACGAACCTCCGTATAACGCATTGCTGCCGGACTATCCCCATCGACAGAACCAAAATTCCCTTGTCCATCTACCATCATGTAGCGAACGCTCCAATCTTGAGCCATACGCACCATTGCATCGTATACTGAAGTATCACCATGTGGGTGATACTTTCCAAGTACCTCTCCAACAATTCTTGCCGACTTTTTATAAGACCCTGTGGCTTTAATACCCAACTCATGCATTCCAAACAAAACTCTTCGATGCACTGGTTTCAAACCATCTCTTACATCTGGTAAAGCCCTAGAAACGATTACAGACATTGAATAATCAATGTATGCGGATTTCATCTGTTCTTCAATATTGATAGGTATCAACTTTTCCCCGTCTGCCATATAAATATATTTTATTTTTTACGTGATTTTTTTCTGAAAAGCAAGATACAATTTTTAGTGTTTTTAGCAAGAAAAACCAACGCTACATTTAGATAGAGTTATTAACATTTTTCATTCGTTTTTAACAGTTTTTAGACAACTGAAAATCAAGTACTTTTTTCTAAAAAAATGTTAATACTGCATTTTTTTAATAACAATGGATAAAAATTTGTAATTTTTTATAAAAATTTCTACTAAATTTACCTAAATCAAATCAAAAACTATGGACGATAATTTCTCACAAAAAGTAAAAGATGTTATAGGATACAGCAAAGAGGAAGCATTAAGACTGAGCCATGATTTTATTGGTACGGAACACTTAATACTAGGCATACTCAGAAAAGCTGAAGGGAAAGCTATTGACATATTGACATCATTAGATGTAAATCTTGATTATTTAAAGAAAAAAACAGAAGCTTTGAACCCTTCAGAGCCTTCTTTGAATTCAGATACAGACAAGAAAAAACTTCATTTAACTCGACAAGCTGAAAAAGCGTTGAAGACAACTTTCTTAGAAGCAAAACTATATCAAGACACCGCGGTAAATACTGGGCACTTGTTGTTATGCATTTTAAGAAATGAAAATGACCCTACAACGAAACTGTTAAATGGTTTTGAAATCAATTACAATGAAGTGAAAGCTTTATTCAAACAATTGAGTGAAAATCATGACGAATTTTCAGATTTACCTACTGCAGAAAGCAATCAAGACGATGAGTTCGAAAGCAACAAACCAAATCCTTTCGATCCGCAACCTTCAAAAGGAAAAACAGTGACAAAATCAAAAACACCTGTTTTAGATAATTTTGGAAGAGATTTAACTTCCCTTGCAGAAGAGCACAAATTAGACCCTGTTGTTGGTCGAACTGAAGAAATTGAGAGGGTCTCTCAGATCTTAAGTAGACGCAAAAAAAACAACCCAATGCTTATTGGAGAACCAGGAGTAGGGAAATCTGCAATTGCTGAAGGTCTTGCCTTGCGAATTGTGCAACGTAAAGTATCACGAATACTTTTTGATAAACGCATCGTATCACTAGATCTGGCAAGTTTAGTTGCTGGAACGAAGTATCGCGGACAGTTCGAAGAACGCATGAAAGCTTTGATGAATGAGTTAGAAAAAAATCAAGATATCATCTTATTTATCGATGAAATACACACCATTGTAGGTGCAGGAGGTGCAACCGGCTCATTGGATGCTTCTAACATGTTAAAACCTGCATTAGCTAGAGGAGAAATTCAATGTATTGGCGCAACGACTTTAGACGAGTACCGTCAAAACATCGAAAAAGATGGTGCCTTAGAAAGACGTTTTCAAAAAATTATTGTTGAGCCTACATCAATTGAAGAAACGGTGCAAATTCTTCACAACGTAAAAGAGCGCTACGAAGATCATCATAATGTGATTTACACTCCAGGTGCAATTGAAGCTTGTGTGAAATTAACAAATAGATACATGACTGATCGTTTTCTTCCGGACAAAGCTATTGATGCGTTGGATGAAGCTGGATCTAGAATTCACATTACCAATATTGTAGTACCCCAACAAATCATTGAGTTGGAAAATAAGCTTGAAGAAATCAAAACAAGTAAAACAAACGCTGTAAACCGTCAAAAATACGAAGAGGCAGCGAAACTCAGAGATGACGAGAAAAACATTGAAGCGGCTCTAAAATCAGCTCAAAACCAATGGGAAGAAGCATCCAAAGAAAATAAAGAAATTGTTACTGAAGACAATGTTGCAGAAGTTGTTTCGATGATGACCGGAATCCCTGTAAACAGAGTCGCTGAAGCAGAAAGCAATAGACTTAGCGAATTACCGGACAAAATAAAGGGAAAAGTAATTGGTCAAGACGATGCAGTGGCAAAAGTTGTAAAAGCCATACAAAGAAATAGAATCGGTTTAAAAGATCCGAACAAACCTATCGGTTCGTTTATATTTTTAGGATCTACAGGTGTCGGTAAAACACAACTTGCAAAAATTTTAGCAAGCGAATTATTTGATTCAAGTGATTCTTTAATTCGTATCGATATGAGCGAGTATATGGAAAAATTTTCAATCTCTAGATTGATCGGAGCCCCTCCAGGATATGTAGGTTATGAAGAAGGAGGTCAATTGACAGAAAAAGTTAGACGCAAACCTTATGCTGTAGTACTTTTAGATGAAATTGAAAAAGCCCATCCAGATGTTTTCAATATGCTTCTGCAAGTTTTAGACGAAGGATTTGTTACGGACAGTTTAGGAAGAAAGATAGACTTTAGAAATACAGTTATCATAATGACTTCGAACATAGGAGCTCGTCAATTGAAAGACTTCGGTGGTGGAGTTGGTTTCGGAACTGCTGCCAAAGAACAGCAAGCCAATGATCACGCAAAAGGAATTATTGAGAATGCATTGAAAAAATCTTTCGCACCTGAATTCTTAAACCGAATTGATGACGTAATCATATTTAATGCTCTAGAAAGAGAGGACATCCATAAAATCATTACGATTGAATTGAAAAAACTTCTTGACAGAGTTTCTAAACTTGGCTACACGTTAACTTTAAGTGACAAGGCTAAGGATTATATCGCTGAAAAAGGTTTTGATAAAAACTATGGAGCGAGACCTTTAAAACGAGCTATTCAAAAATATGTTGAAGATACTTTAGCGGAAGAAATCGTAAATTCGAAACTTTCTGAGGGAGATTCGATACTTATGGATCTCGATTCCAAAACTAATGATCTCACCATAAAAATAGTTAAGAACAAAGAAGAAACATCGAAATAAAAAAAAGAGCCATCAGGCTCTTTTTTTTATTTATAATTTTACGAAAAACGTACGAATACTATAACCTAGTTCCTTTTCAATCCTATCCAGAGAAACCGATAAAATAGTACCATAGTTTTCTAATTTATTAATTTGATCGGACGTTAAACATTTTTCGGCTGTCGAAGACATAACAAGAACGCTTTCATCGGAGTTATTTTTTACCTGCATCATTTCTCCTACGAAGTTTTTTGATTGTTTTTCAGTTATATAAATCAATTCTTTTCCAAATCTTTTAAGTTGAGAAACTACAAGTTTTCGTTCTTTTTTATCTTTTATCAACTCACCACAAAACAATATAAAATCACCACAAATATTAATCACACTACTTGAATACATCACTTCTTGGTTGTTCATATACATCCCAGAAAACACCACTGGAGTAAACTCTAAATCTTCACAAAATTCAATAAACAAACTTTCATCGGTTTTACTCGAAACACATGCAAAAGCTACTGAGGCTTCCTCATCATAAACTACACTAGAACTGCCTTCCAAAAATGCACCATCCAATTCTGCATCTGAATAATCAATGACATTCAAAATTTTATATCCAGAAGATTCAGCAATATCAAGTACCCTTTCATCTCTTAATTTTTGACGTTCATTAGAAGCTAAAGGGTAAACTACTACATTACCCGAACCCATAAAACCAATCCAATCGTTTAATAATAGTACATTCAAATTGGGTTTTTCAGAATGTACGATATTTAAGGAAACGTTGTTTTCTGTAACCGAATTAATCAATGATTCAATTTCATTAGCGAATTCTGGATTCACTTTTTTAAGAAGCGGCTTTACCAACAATAAATTATCACCCATAATGCAAAAAAAGAAAAACCTCATAGCATCAATACTATGAGGTTTGTATATTTAGATTAAAAAATTATCTATTCTCTACAGAAACAAAATCTCTTAATTTCTCTCCAACATACAATTGACGAGGACGCCCGATTGGCTCATGTTTGATTCTCATCTCCTTCCATTGAGCGATCCATCCTGGTAGTCTACCCATTGCAAACATCACAGTAAACATTTCTACAGGAATTCCCAATGCTCTGTATATAATTCCAGAATAGAAATCAACATTCGGATATAAATTACGAGCTTTAAAGTACTCATCACTTAACGCAACTTTTTCAAGACCTTTCGCGATATCCAAAACTGGATCATTGATACCTAAATCAGCCAATACTTCTTCAGCTGCAACCTGAATAATTTTTGCTCTCGGATCAAAGTTTTTGTAAACTCTATGTCCGAATCCCATCAATCTAAACGGATCATTTTTATCTTTAGCTTTCTCAATATATTTATTGTAATCTCCACCATCATTTTTGATATCTTCCAACATCTCAATTACCGCTTGATTCGCACCACCATGCAAAGGTCCCCACAAAGCAGAAACACCAGCTGAAATAGATGCAAACAAACCAGCATGTGAAGATCCTACAATTCTAACAGTAGATGTAGAACAGTTTTGCTCATGATCTGCATGAAGAATCAACAACTTATCCAAAGCATTTAAAACAATTGGATTGATTTTAAATTCATCATTTGGTTTGTTGAACATCATTTTATAAAGATTTTCAACATAACCTAAATGCACATCACCATAATCTAATGGCAAACCTTGTTTTTTACGTAAAGTCCATGCTGCTAATACAGGAAATTTAGCCATCAATTTAACAATGGCATCGTACATATCATCGCGAGATTCAATATTAACCGACTCTGGATTAAATGCGATCAATGAACTCGTCAACGCTGATACAACTCCCATCGGGTGTGCTGACTTTGGAAATCCATCTAAAATCTTTTTGATATCTTCATCAACTAAAGCCTCAGCACTAATGTCATCGTGAAACTTTTGCAATTGCTCAGCAGTTGGTAACTCACCAAAAATTAGCAAGTAAGAAGTTTCTAAAAAGTTTGACTTTGCAGCTAAATCTTCGATAGAGTATCCTCTATATCTTAAAATACCTTTCTCTCCATCTAAAAAAGTAACAGCACTCTCGCAAGACCCTGTATTCTTATAACCCGAATCTAACGTAATTACTCCCTCAGTAGCGGCTCTCAATGATTTAATATCAATTGCTAATTCGTTTTCAGTTCCTTGCATTAAAGGAAATTCGTATTTTTTACCGTTTACTTCTAGTTTCGCTATATCAGACATATTCTATTTATTTTAAGTTTCTCAGGTTTGGTTTCTAAGAGTTGCAAATTTACATAAAATAGGTTGTTTTTACCACAAAAATAATCGCAATAAATATGGTGTTTTTTTAAGAAAACCATAAAATTACATACACAATCACCTAATACGTTAGTGTAAATAAGGCATTTTTCAATAATTGTAATGAAAACAATAATCAGAAAACGCATATTTTTAAATATAATGCAAAAAAAAGCCCCTTCTTAATAGAAGGGGCCTTTAATTCTACAGTAAAGAATTATTTCAATTTGAAAGCTTTATCCTGAGGATAATAAGCATTTTCTTCTAATTCTTCTTCAATTCTAAGTAATTGATTGTATTTAGCCATACGATCAGATCTAGAAGCAGAACCAGTCTTAATTTGGCCAGTATTCAAAGCTACTGCCAAGTCAGCAATAGTATTATCTTCTGTTTCTCCAGATCTATGAGACATAACAGATGTAAACCCTGCATTTTTCGCCATGTTTACCGCAGCAATAGTTTCTGTTAAAGTACCGATTTGATTAACTTTAATCAAAATAGAATTTGCAATACCTTCTTCAACACCTTTAGACAAACGCTCTACATTAGTTACAAATAAATCATCTCCAACCAATTGAACTTTATCTCCAATTTTTTCAGTCAAGTACTTCCATCCTTCCCAGTCATTTTCATCCATACCATCTTCAATTGATATGATTGGGTACTTAGCTGATAATTCTGCTAAATAATCTGCTTGTTCTTCTGATGTTCTTACAGCTCCGCCTTCTCCTTCGAATTTAGCGTAGTTATATTTCCCATCTTCGTAGAATTCAGCAGACGCACAGTCTAATGCTAATTTTACTTCATCACCTGGCTTATATCCAGCTTTTTCAATTGCAGATAAAACAGTTTCAATAGCATCTTCAGTACCATCAAAAGTTGGAGCAAATCCACCTTCATCACCTACTGCAGTACTCAACCCTCTATCATGCAAAATTTTTGCTAAATTATGGAATACTTCAGATCCAATTTGTAACGCATGAGAGAATGACTTAGCCATAACTGGCATGATCATAAATTCTTGGAATGCAATAGGAGCATCTGAATGAGATCCACCATTTACAATATTCATCATTGGCACAGGAAGTGTATTAGCACTTACCCCACCGATATAACGATATAATGGTTGGTTTAATTCATTTGCTGCAGCTTTAGCTACTGCTAATGAAACACCTAAAATCGCGTTAGCACCTAATTTAGATTTATTTGGAGTACCATCTAAATCAATCATTGCTTGGTCAATTGCATTTTGCTCAAAAACAGAGAATCCTAATAACTCTTCAGCGATCGCTGTGTTCACATTGTTTACTGCTGTTAACACACCTTTCCCCATAAAATCACTTCCACCGTCTCTTAATTCAACTGCTTCGTGTTCACCAGTAGAAGCTCCAGATGGAACTGCCGCTCTTCCTAATACTCCACTTTCAGTGATTACATCTACTTCTACCGTAGGGTTCCCTCTCGAGTCAAAAATCTGACGTGCATGAATGCTAATAATTACGCTCATTTTATTTTTATTTTTAGTTTATTCTTAAATCGTATGCAATTTACAAAACACCTGTAATCCCACACTTTAATTTTATTTTATTTCCTAAATCGTATTCGTAAAACCAATCCCAATTTAAGACAAATTTCTTCATTTAAAAATGAAGAAATTGTTATCGATTTACTTCTTTAAACTATCAATAAATTGATCGAATAAATAAGAAGAATCATGAGGTCCAGGATTTGCTTCTGGATGGTACTGAACTGAAAAACAATTTTTGTCTTTGATACGAATACCAGCCACCGTATTGTCATTCAAATGAATGTGAGTCACTTCAACTTTATCATTCCCTTCTAAAGAAGCTCTATCAATTACGAAACCATGGTTTTGAGAAGTAATCTCTCCTTTTCCAGTGATCAAATTCTTTACAGGGTGATTGATACCTCTATGTCCATTATGCATCTTTTTCGTAGATACTCCTTGAGAAATACCAATTACTTGATGCCCTAGACAGATACCAAACAATGGTAAATTTTGTTCAATGATTTCTCCTGCAACTTTTTGTGCATTTTTTAAAGGCTCAGGATCTCCAGGCCCATTTGATAAAAAGTATCCATCAGGATTAAACCCTTTCAATTCTTCTAAAGAAGCCGTATTTGGAAATACTTTAATATAACAATCTCTCTTCGCAAGATTTCTTAAAATATTAGTTTTGATACCTAAATCAAGTGCTGATACTTTGTAGCTAGCATTTTCATCACCATAAAAATAAGGTTCTTTTGTTGATACTGTAGAAGCCAAATCCAATCCTTCCATATTTGGTACTTCTTTTAATTGGGCTTTTAGACTCTCAACATTATCAACTTCAGTTGAAATTACAGCGTTCATAGCACCTTTATCTCTAATATAACTTACTACAGCTCTTGTATCAACATCTGTAATAGCAAGTAAATTATGTTTTTCTAAGTACGCTTCTAACGAACCTGAAGATCTATCTCTAGAGTAAGGAAAACTAAAGTTTCGGCAAATTAAACCAGCAATTTTAATTCCATTTGATTCCACTTCATCATCATTCACACCATAGTTTCCTATATGTGCATTCGTAGTCACCATCAATTGACCCGAATAAGATGGATCTGTAAAGATTTCTTGGTAACCAGTCATTCCTGTATTGTAACAAACTTCACCAAATGAAGAACCTTCGATACCTACCGATTTTCCTTCAAAAATAGTTCCATCTTCTAATAATAAAATTGCCTTTTTTAAATTTTTATAATTCATGTGTATAAGATCTACGTTCGTTGAAAACTATCAACTCAAAATTATTATGTACTTTTTTTGCTGTGCAAAGATACTTAAAGCACTTTACATTTCCTTGTGGTATATAAAAAAAGGATAAACTAAAAAATAGTTTATCCTTTTATATAATTGTTATTTATATAACATCTTATTCTTCTGAAGATTTAGTTTCCTCAGCAGCAGCATCAGCAGCAGGTGCTACAGCAGCATCAGCTTTCTTTCTACCTCTACGAGTCGACTTTTTCTTCTTAGCTCCATTTGGATTGTAAACTTCGTTGTAATCAACTAATTCCACCATACACATAGAAGCATTATCTCCTTGACGGTTTCCTAATTTGATGATACGAATATATCCTCCTGGACGATCAGCAACCTTTACTGAAACTTCTTTGAATAATTCAGTTACAGCATACTTGTTTTTCAAAACACTAAATACCAATCTACGGTTATGTGTAGTATCGTTTTTAGATTTTGTAATGATAGGTTCAACAAATTGACGCAAAGCTTTTGCTTTCGCTTCTGTTGTGTTAATACGTTTGTGCTCAATTAATGAACAAGCCATATTAGCTAACATTGCTTTTCTATGCGCTGTTTGTCTTCCTAAATGGTTGAATTTTTTTCCGTGTCTCATGACCTTTTGTTTTTGCTTTCATCTTGCTCAACTCATTATTGAGGAGCAAATTATGAAAGATTAATCTTTATCTAATTTGTATTTGCTTAAATCCATACCGAAATTCAAACCTTTTACATGAACTAATTCATCTAATTCTGTTAAAGATTTTTTACCGAAGTTACGGAACTTCATTAAGTCATTTTTGTTGAATGATACTAAATCACCAAGAGTTTCAACTTCCGCAGCTTTCAAACAGTTCAACGCTCTAACTGATAAATCCATATCAATTAATTTTGTTTTCAACAATTGACGCATATGTAAAGATTCTTCATCATATGTTTCAGTTTGAGCAATTTCGTCTGCCTCTAAAGTAATTCTCTCATCAGAGAACAACATAAAGTGGTGAATCAAAATTTTTGCTGCTTCAGTTAATGCATCCTTTGGGTTTATAGAACCATCAGTAACGATATCAAAAACTAATTTTTCGTAATCCGTTTTTTGTTCTACACGGAAGTTTTCTACTGCATACTTTACATTCTTAATAGGAGTGTAAATAGAATCAGTAAAAATCGTTCCAACAGGCACATTTACTTTCTTGTTTTCTTCTGCAGGTACAAATCCTCTACCTTTTTCGATAGTGATTTCCATATCAAACTTCACATTGCTCTCTAAGTTACAGATAACTAAATCTGGATTCAATACTTGGAAACCAGAAGTGAATTTTTGAATATCTCCTGCTGTGATTTGCTCTTGTCCTGAAACTGAAATAGAAACTGTTTCTCTATCAGTATCTTCTATTTGTTTCTTAAAGCGTACTTGCTTAAGATTAAGGATAATTTCAGTAACATCTTCCACGACTCCTTCTATAGTAGAAAATTCATGCTCTACACCCTCTTTTCTGATAGATGTGATCGCGAATCCTTCTAAAGAAGAAAGTAATACTCTTCTCAATGCGTTACCTACTGTTAAACCAAAACCTGGTTCTAAAGGTCTAAACTCAAATCTACCTTCGAAATCAGTAGATTCAATCATTATTACTTTGTCGGGTTTCTGAAAATTTAAAATTGCCATAGTTTAACGGGTGTCAAAAATTATTTAGAGTATAACTCTACTATTAGTTGTTCTTTGATGTTCTCAGGAATTTGAATTCTTTCAGGTACTGATACGAAAGTTCCTTCTTTCTTTTCAGCATTCCAAGTCAACCACTCGTATACGTTACTATTAGCTGCCAATGCATCTTCAATAGCTACTAATGATTTAGACTTTTCTCTTACTGCAATTACATCTCCTGGTTTCAAAGAGTAAGAAGGGATATTTACAATCTCTCCGTTCACAGTAATATGTCTGTGAGATACTAATTGACGAGCTCCTCTACGAGAATTTGACACTCCTAAACGGAATACAACATTATCTAAACGAGACTCACAAAGTTGTAATAATACTTCACCTGTAATTCCTTTGCTACTAGAAGCTTTGTCAAATAAGTTACTAAATTGACGCTCTAAGATTCCATAAGAATATTTAGCTTTTTGCTTTTCTTGTAATTGCATAGCGTATTCAGATTTTTTTCCTCTACGTCTTGCATTACCATGTTGCCCTGGAGGGTAATTTCTTTTTTCAAAAGATTTATCATCTCCGAAAATTGCCTCTCCAAACTTACGAGCAATTTTAGTTTTTGGTCCTGTATATCTTGCCATTTCTATTTGTTTATGATCAGGGATTGTGAATTAAGGCGAACTCCTTCGACAACCTAGTTCCTAATCTAATTTAAAATTAATTATACTCTACGTCTTTTTGGTGGACGACAACCATTATGTGGAATTGGAGTTACATCGATGATCTCAGTAACTTCGATACCATTGTTATGCAAAGTTCTAATTGCAGACTCACGTCCGTTACCAGGTCCTTTTACATAAACTTTTACTTTTCTTAATCCTGCTTCGTGTGCAACTTTAGCACAATCTTCAGCAGCTGTTTGAGCAGCATATGGAGTGTTCTTTTTAGAACCTCTAAAACCTTGCTTACCAGCAGACGACCAAGAAATTACATCTCCTTTTTTGTTTGTTAAAGAAATAATGATGTTGTTAAATGAAGCCGTGATGTGCGCTTCACCCACAGACTCAACAATAACCTTACGCTTTTTTGAATTTGATTTAGCCATAATTTCTAGTTATTATTTAGTAGCTTTCTTTTTGTTAGCTACAGTTTTTCTTTTACCTTTTCTTGTTCTAGAGTTGTTCTTAGTTCTTTGTCCTCTTAATGGAAGACCTGATCTATGACGAATTCCTCTATAACATCCGATGTCCATTAAACGTTTGATGTTCAATTGAGTTTCTGAACGCAATTCACCTTCAATAGTGAAAGTACCTGCTTGTTCACGAATTTTCCCAATTTGCTCATCCGTCCAATCTTGAACTTTGATGCTTTCGTCTACTCCTGCGTTCGCTAAAATTTCTTTAGCTCTACTGCTACCAATTCCAAAAATGTAAGTTAAAGCAATAACTCCTCTTTTGTTTTTTGGTATGTCAATTCCTGCTATTCTTGCCATAACTTACCCTTGTCTTTGTTTGAATCTAGGATTCTTTTTGTTGATTACATATAATCTGCCTTTTCTACGCACAATCTTGCACTCGGCACTTCTCTTTTTTATTGATGCTCTTACTTTCATCGTATAATGTTTTAGTATCTATAAGTAATTCGAGCCTTAGTTAAATCATAAGGACTCATTTCTAACTTCACTTTATCGCCTGGTAACAATTTGATATAATGCATACGCATTTTACCAGATATATGAGCGGTTACGATATGACCATTCTCAAGTTCTACTCTAAACATTGCATTAGACAATGCTTCAGTAATTGTTCCGTCTTGTTGTATTGCAGCTTGTTTAGCCATATTACAAAGATGATTTTCTTTTATTTCCTACTTTCATCAAACCGTCATAATGACTGTTCAATAAGTAAGAGTTAATTTGTTGAATTGTATCAATAGCAACACCCACCATAATAATTAATGAGGTACCTCCATAAAATAATGCCCAATTTTGTTGAATACCAAACTGAACCGCAATTGCCGGAAGAATTGCTAATAATGCTAAAAATAATGATCCTGGAAATGTAATTCTAGATAAGATTGAATCCAATCTTTCTGCAGTTTCATGTCCTGGTCTTATTCCTGGAATAAACCCTCCACTTCTTTTCAAATCGTCAGCCATTTTATTTGTAGGGATTGTAATCGCAGTATAAAAATAACTGAAGATAATAATCAACACTGCAAACAAAACGTTATAACCTAAACCATTCATGTCTGCAAAACTAGCTGCAGTAGCTTGAAAAGATCCTTCCACTTTTTGAGCTAATGCTCCTGGAATAAACATAATTGCTTGCGCAAATATGATAGGCATAACACCTGCTGAATTCAATTTTAATGGAATGTATTGTCTTGTTCCTTCTACTTCTTTGATATCTCCAACTACAGATCTTCTAGCATATTGAACTGCAATTCTACGAACGGCAGTAACTAATAATACTGAAGCTAGGATAACTAAGAACCAAACAACAATTTCTAACAATATCATCATTACTCCTCCTGCTCCACCATTAGCCGTTTTCGAAGCTAATTCCTGAGCAAATGAAGAAGGGAAACGAGCAATAATACCAATCATAATTAATAACGAAATACCGTTACCAATTCCTTTATCAGTAATTCTTTCTCCTAACCACATCGCAAACACAGTACCTGCCATCAATAAAATCATAGACGAGAACCAGAAAAACCCAGTACCAACTACTGCATCCGATACGAAAGCAGATTGAGGCAAAATAGATGCCATATTAGTAATATAGGCTGGTCCTTGAACTAAAGTAATACCAATAGTCAACCAACGTGTAATTTGTGTAGTCTTTTTTCTTCCACTTTCTCCATCCTTTTGAAGCTTTTGTAAATAAGGAACCGCGATTCCCATTAACTGAACTACAATAGAAGCAGAAATATATGGCATAATTCCAAGAGCCATAATAGATGCTCTTGAAAACGCCCCTCCTGTAAATGCATTTAATAAACCTAACAAACCACCGTCGGCTTGATTTTCTAAAGCAGTTAACTGAGTTGGATCAATTCCAGGTAATGGAATTTGAGCCATAAAACGGTAAACCGCCATTAAACCAAGTGTTAAAAGAATCTTATTTCTAAGTTCTTCAATTTTCCAAATGTTCTGTAAGGTTTCTATAAAATTTTTCATTTACTTAAATCTTCTTATAAAGTTACTGCTGATCCTCCTGCTGCCTCAATTGCCGCTTTGGCAGATGCAGTAAATTTATGTGCAGTAATATTCAACTTTGCTTTTAACTCACCACGACCTAATATTTTCACTAAGTCATTTTTATGAGCCAAACGAGCATCAATTAAAGCATTCAAATCAACAGTTTCGTTAATTTTTCCAGCTTCAAAAAACTCTTGCAATTTATCAAGGTTGATCCCTTGATATTCTTTACGGTTAATGTTTGTAAAACCAAACTTAGGAACACGTCTTTGCAAAGGCATTTGACCTCCTTCGAATCCAATCTTTCTTGAATATCCAGAACGTGACTTTGCACCTTTATGTCCTCTAGCAGCAGTTCCACCTTTACCAGAACCTTCTCCTCTTGCTATTCTTTTACCTTTCTTTACAGATCCCTCTGCAGGTTGTAAGTTACTTAAACTCATTACTCGAATATGTTTATTTAATTTCTTCTACAGAAACTAAGTGATTAACTTTTTTTACCATTCCAAGTATTGTCGCTGAAGCTTCATGTTCTACTACTTGGTTTAACTTACGCAAACCTAATGCAACAAGAGTTTTCTTTTGAGAACCTTCTCTTCTGATTTGGCTTTTTACTTGTGTAATCTTAATTTTTCCCATCGTACTTCAATTTAACCGTTAAAAACTTTATCCAAAGAAATACCTCTTTGCTTCGCGATCGTATGAGCACTACGCAATTGTAATAAAGCATCAAAAGTTGCTTTTACCACATTATGTGAGTTAGATGATCCTTGAGATTTTGATAATACGTCATGTACTCCAACTGAATCCAATACCGCACGTACAGCACCACCGGCAATAACCCCGGTACCATGTGAAGCTGGCTTCAAGAATACTCTTGCTCCACCAAATTTACCTTTTTGTTCATGAGGTAAAGTAGCGTTAATAATAGGAATTCTTACCAAGTTTTTCTTAGCGTCTTCGATTGCCTTTGCAATTGCAGAAGCAACATCCTTAGATTTCCCTAAACCGTGTCCTACAACTCCGTTTCCATCTCCTACAACAACAATTGCAGAAAATCCGAAAGCACGTCCACCTTTTGTAACTTTAGTTACCCTGTTCACACCTACTAAGTGATCAACTAGCTCTAAACCACTAGGCTTAACTCTTTCTACGTTTTTATATTTTTGATACATACTTTAATTCTTAAAATTTTAAACCAGCTTCTCTAGCTGCTTCAGCTAATGCTTTAACTCTACCGTGGTACAAGTATCCGTTTCTATCAAAAGAAACAGTTTCTATCTTCGCAGCAATTGCTTTTTCTGCAATTGACTTTCCTACTGTAGAAGCTATTTCAGATTTAGATCCTTTAGCGTCAACTCCTTTATCTCTAGATGATACTGAAACAATCGTGTTTCCAGTTACATCATCAACCAATTGAGCATAGATTTCTTTGTTACTTCTATACACAGATAATCTTGGTTTCTGCGCAGTTCCAGAAATAACTTTTCTAATTCTAGACTTAATTCTTTGTCTTCTTTCAAGCTTTGATAATGCCATAATGCTATATATTATGCAGATTTACCTGCTTTTCTTCTTAATTCTTCACCTACGAACTTAACTCCTTTTCCTTTGTATGGTTCAGGTTTTCTGAATCCACGAATCTTAGCAGCAATTTGACCTACTAATTGTTTATCGAATGAAGTTAATTTTACGATCGGATTTTTTCCTTTTTCTGATACTGTCTCAACTTTCACCTCTGGAGCGATGTCGATTACAATATTATGAGAAAATCCTAAAGCTAAATCTAGCTTTTGACCTTGGTTAGAAGCTCTGTATCCAACACCTACTAATTCTAATTCTTTAGTAAATCCTTTTGATACACCTTCAACCATATTGCTAATAAGTGCTCGGTACAAACCATGACTTGCTTTATCAGATTTACTTTCTGATGGTCTTTCAAGTACGATTACACCTTCCTCTTCTTTTACTGTGATACCTCCGTTTATTTCTTGAGACAACTCACCTAATTTACCTTTTACAGTAACCAAGTTATCTTTGATAGTAACGGTCACACCTTCTGCGATTGCTATTGGGCTTTTTCCTATTCTTGACATAATACTATCTTTTTAATAAACGTAACATAAAACCTCTCCTCCAACATTCTCTTGACGTGCCTTCTTGTTAGTCATCACACCTTTAGACGTTGAAACGATTGCAATCCCTAAACCATTCAATACGCGAGGCATCTCAGATGCATTCACATATTTTCTAAGTCCTGGCGTACTAATACGTTCTAATTTCTTAATTACTGACTCTTTAGAATCAGCATCATACTTTAAGGCAATTTTAATAGTCCCTTGAACAGTAGTGTCCTCGAACTTGTAGCTTAAAATGTAACCTTGCTCGAACAAAATTTTTGTGATATTCTTCTTCAAGTTTGAAGCAGGAATTTCCACAACTCTGTGTCCGGTTGCAGCAGCATTTCTTATCCTAGTAAGATAATCTGCAATTGGATCTGTGTACATATATACTAATTTGCGGTAGCGGTTTTTCGTCTCACTCTGAGACAAAACCTGAAACCAATTTATATTCTATTTTCTCAATGAATTCAAGCCTTTAGAGCTAAAAACTCATCATTTTCCTGTTACCTAGATACAGATAACAGCGTGCAAAGATACTAAAATATGTATAATATCTTCTAAAAATCGAAATTTTATATCGACAAAAAACTCTATTCCAAAAGAAATAGAGTTTTTATATGTAATTAACTGGTGTTTACCAGCTAGCTTTTCTTACACCTGGTATCAAACCTTGGTTTGCCATTTCACGGAATGTCACACGAGAAATTCCGAATTGACGCATATAACCTTTAGGTCTTCCTGTTAATTTACAACGATTGTGTAAACGAATAGGAGATGCATTTTTTGGTAACTTTTGTAACGCTTCATAATCACCAGCTTCTTTCAAAGCCTTTCTTTTTTCAGCATACTTAGCTACAACTTTTGCTCTTTTCACCTCACGGGCTTTCATTGATTCTTTAGCCATATCTTAGTTCTTTTTAAATGGTAACCCTAGTTCTGTTAATAATGATTTAGCTTCTTTATCAGTTGGAGCAGTAGTTACAAATGTAATATCCATTCCACCGATTTTATTCACTTTATCAATATTGATCTCAGGGAAAATGATTTGCTCAGTAACTCCTAATGTGTAGTTACCACGTCCATCAAATCCGTTAGCTTTAATTCCATTAAAGTCTCTTACACGAGGTAAAGAAGCTGTAATCAATCTATCTAAGAACTCATACATTTTCGTCCCTCTCAAAGTTACTTTAACACCAATTGGCATTCCTTTACGTAATTTAAAAGTTGCGATATCTTTCTTAGATAAAGTTACTACAGGTTTCTGACCAGTAATCGTAGCTAATTCTTCAACAGCATAATCGATTAATTTTTTGTCAGCAATTGCAGCACCTACACCTTTACTTACAACGATTTTCTCTAATTTTGGTACTTGCATTACGTTACTGTATCCGAACTCTTCAGTAAGAGCAGATACGATTCTTGTCCCGTAATCTTCTTTTAGTCTTGGTATATAGCTCATATTAAATAGCTTTATCTGATTTTTTAGAAAAACGTACTTTCTTTCCATCCTCTAATCTATAACCAACTTTCGTTACGTTACCGTCTTCTAACAACGCTAGATTAGAAACATCTAAAGAAGCTTCTTTCTTCACAATTCCACCTTGAGGATTTTGAGCGCTAGGTTTAGTATGCTTAGATACTAAATTTACACCCTCTACGATTGCTCTGTTTTTCTCAGCGAAAACACGAGTAATTTTTCCTTCTTTTCCTTTTTGATCACCAGCAATAACTCTTACGTTATCTCCTGTTTTTAATTTTAGCTTCGCCATTTTTTATAATTTTAAAGCACTTCAGGTGCTAATGATACAATTTTCATGAATTGTTTATCACGAAGTTCTCTAGCTACAGGTCCGAATACACGAGTACCTGTCATCTCTTCAGATGCGTTTAACAATACACATGCATTGTCATCAAATCTGATATAAGATCCGTCTTTACGTCTGATCTCTTTTGTAGTTCTTACAACAACTGCTCTATGAACTTGTCCTTTCTTTGCAGATCCGTTAGGAGTTGCGCTTTTCACAGAAACAACAATTTTGTCTCCGATTGAAGCATAACGCTTTTTAGTACCTCCCAAAACTCTAATTACTAAAACTTCTTTAGCTCCAGTATTATCTGCTACTTTTAATCTTGATTCTGTCTGTAACATATTATTTAGCTCTTTCTAGGATTTCTACTAATCTCCAACGTTTAGATTTACTTAAAGGTCTAGTTTCCATAATCTTTACAGTATCTCCAATATTGCAGTCGTTTAATTCATCATGTGCAACATACTTTTTCGTTTTCAAAACGAATTTACCGTACATTGGGTGCTTTACTTTCTTTACCTCAGCAACTACGATAGATTTCTCCATTTTGTTACTTGATACAACACCAATTCTTTCTTTTCTAAGATTTCTTTTTTCCATCTTTTCTAGTATTTACTGAGCTCTATTAGTTAATTCAGTAGCGATTCTTGCAACTGTTTTTCTAATAACTTTCAACTGCAATGGATTTTCCAAAGGAGAAATCGCATGTGCCATTTTTAGATCAGTATAGTTTTTTTTGAATCCTGCTAGTTTTTCTTGTAACTCAGCTACTGATAATTCTTTAATTTCTGATTGTTTCATGTCTCTTAGATATTAAGCGTTATCATAATCTCTAGCTACAACAAACTTCGTTTGAACTGGAAGTTTTTGCGCTGCTAAACGTAATGCTTCTTTTGCAACTTCAAAAGGAACTCCTCCTACTTCAAATAAGATTCTTCCTGGTTTTACTACTGCTACGAAATATTCTGGAGATCCCTTACCTTTACCCATACGTACTTCTAATGGCTTCTTAGTAATAGGCTTGTCTGGAAAAATTTTAATCCATAATTGCCCCTCTCTTTTCATATAACGTGTTGCCGCAATACGAGCTGCTTCAATTTGGCGAGAAGTAAGTAAGTCTTGATCCAAAGATTTGATTCCAAACATTCCATTAGAAAGTTGGTTTCCTCTTTGAGAATTCCCTTTCATATTACCTTTCGCTTTCTGTACCTTACGGTATTTTACTCTTTTTGGCTGTAACATTTCTTAAGTTTTATTTTCTTTTACGAGGTTGTTGTTTCTTTGAATTACCACCTTTACCACCTTGTTTTTTCTCTAAACCTACTAGTGGAGATAATTCTCTTTTACCATAAACTTCACCTTTCATAATCCACACTTTTACACCTAATCTTCCATAAGTGGTGTGTGCTTCTACAAGTGCATAATCAATATCTGCTCTAAAAGTAGAAAGAGGAATTCTACCTTCTTTAAAGTGCTCAGAACGTGCCATCTCTGCACCATTTAAACGACCAGAAATCTCAACTTTGATTCCTTCAGCGTTCATTCTGATAGCAGCTGCAATAGCCATTTTGATTGCTCTTTTGTAAGAGATTCTATTTTCGATTTGACGTGCAACACTAGCAGCAACTAAAGTAGCATCTAATTCTGGACGTTTGATTTCGAAAATATTGATTTGAACTTCGTTCCCTGTGATTTTCTTAAGCTCTTCTTTTAACTTGTCTACCTCTGTTCCACCTTTTCCGATAATAATACCAGGTCTAGCAGTAGTGATAGTAACGGTTACAAGTTTAAGTGTACGCTCAATAATAACTCTTGAAACACTTGCTTTAAATAATCTAGCACGAACGTACTTTCTTATTTTATCGTCTTCAGCTAATTTATCGCCGTAGTCATTTCCACCATACCAGTTAGATTCCCATCCTCTGATAATTCCTAAACGATTTCCAATTGGATTTGTTTTTTGTCCCATTTCTACTTACGATTAATTAGTTGCATTATTCTTACTTCCCAACACGATAGTCACATGATTAGAACGTTTTCTAATTCTATGTGCACGACCTTGAGGTGCTGGTCTTAGTCTTTTTAACATTCCTGCGCTATCAACTGTGATTTCTTTTACGAACAATCCAGCTTCTTCAATGCTTGCATCTTCATTCTTCGCTTGCCAGTTAGCAATTGCAGAAAGTAACAATTTTTCAACATTGATTGATGCTTCTTTTGAACTAAATTTCAAGATTTGTAAAGCTTTCTCAACTTCTAAACCTCTAACTAGATCAACCACCAAACGCATTTTTCTTGGTGATGTAGGACAGTTAGTCAACTTTGCAAAAGCGATTGATTTATTCGCTTCTTTACGTTGGTCTGCCATATTTTTCTTACGAACTCCCATACCTACTATTTTTTACCTTTGTTTTTCTTATCTGCACCGTGACCTCTAAATGTACGAGTTGGTGAGAATTCTCCTAATTTGTGACCTACCATATTTTCAGTAACATATACTGGTACAAATGATCTACCATTATGTACAGCAATTGTTTGTCCTACGAAATCTGGAGTAATCATAGTGGCTCTAGACCATGTTTTGATTACTGATTTACTATCTGCCTCAACATTAGCTAAAACTTTTTTCTCAAGTTTGTGAAATACGTAAGGTCCTTTTTTTAATGAACGTGCCATATCTTATTATTTTTTTCTACGTTCTATAATATACTTATTACTCGCTTTGGTCTTAGACCTAGTCTTATATCCTTTTGCTGGGATACCATTCTTAGATCTAGGATGTCCTCCTGAAGATTTACCTTCACCACCACCCATTGGATGATCAACCGGGTTCATTACAACTGGTCTTGTTCTAGGTCTTCTTCCTAACCATCTTGATCTACCTGCTTTACCAGATACTAACAATTGATGATCTGAGTTCGATACTACTCCAATAGTTGCAATACAAGTAGCCAAGATCAATCTTGTTTCACCTGAAGGCATCTTTACAGTAACATACTTTCCATCTTTTGCCATTAATTGAGCGAAAGAACCTGCACTACGAGCCATAACAGCACCTTGTCCTGGTCTTAATTCGATACAGCAAATAGTAGTTCCTAAAGGCATTTCAGACAAAGGCATAGCATTACCAACTTCAGGAGCTATATTAGAACCTGATTCAATTTTTTGTCCTACTTGTAATCCACCTTGAGCAATTACATATCTTTTTTCACCATCAGCATACTGAACCAAAGCAATAAATGCTGTACGATTCGGATCATACTGAATAGATAATACTTCTGCAGCACCTGCTTTATCTCTTTTGAAATCGATAATACGGTACTTCTTCTTGTGTCCACCTCCCATGAATTTCATGGTCATACGTCCACTATTGTTTCGACCTCCAGATCTTTTATTCGGAACAAGTAAACTTTTTTCCGGCTTATCAGTAGTTATGGCGTCGAACCCATTGACTACTCTAAAACGCTGACCTGGTGTAATTGGTTTTAATTTTCTAACTGACATCTCTAGTTATTAAATATTGTTATAAAAATCAATTGCTTCACCATCTGACAATTGAACGATTGCTTTTTTGTATTGACCAACCATACCAGAAACAACACCTTTCTTAGTGAATTTTTGTGTTCTTGTTACTGGGTAAACCATTGTTCTTACTTTCTCTACTGATACTCCGTAAGCAGCTTCAACAGCTTTTTTGATCTCTACCTTATTTGCTCCTACAGCTACTTTAAAAGTGTAACGATTAAATGTTTCACTATCGTTAGTTGCTTTTTCTGTGATAATAGGTTTAATTAAAATACTCATCTCTTCCCTATTTGCTTAAATTAGACTCAATTCCTTCTAAAGCTCCTTCTAACAAAACAACTTTATTTGTATTCAAGACTTTGTAAGTACTTAACTCTTCGCTAGTAATTACAGAAGTCTTTTTCAAGTTACGTGAAGACAAATACACATTGTTATTTGAATTTCCTAAAACAAATAAAGACTTAGAGTTCTCTAAACCAAATGCCTTTAACACATTTACAAAGTTCTTAGTTTTTGCTGTTTCAAAATTGAAATCTTCAACAACAACAACATTTTGCTCTTTAGCTTGTGTACTTAAAGCTGACTTACGAGCCAAACGCTTTAAGTTTTTGTTTAATTTGAAAGAATAGTTTCTTGGTCTTGGACCAAAAACTCTACCTCCACCTCTAAAAACAGGAGATTTAATAGACCCTGCACGAGCAGTACCTGTACCTTTCTGTTTTTTAATCTTTCTAGTTGAACCAGCAATCTCAGCTCTTTCTTTAGCTTTATGCGTTCCTTGTCTTTTGTTAGCCAAGTGCTGCTTAACATCTAAATAAATAGCATGCTTGTTTGGTTCCAATCCGAATATAGCATCAGAAAGCTCAACTTGTCTTCCTGTGTCTTTTCCTGTAATATCTAAAACTGCTACTTTCATTACTTCTCAACTGTTATATAAGCGTTCTTATGTCCAGGAACACACCCTTTCACAACAAGTAAATTCTTATCAGAAACTACTTTTAAAACTCTTAAATTTTGAACTTTTACATTTTCACCACCCATTCTTCCGGCCATACGCATTCCTTTGAATACTCTAGCTGGATATGAAGCAGCACCGATAGAACCAGGAGCTCTTAAACGGTTATGTTGACCATGCGTCGCTTGACCAACTCCGGCAAAACCATGACGTTTTACAACACCTTGGAAACCTTTACCTTTTGAAACTGCAGTAACATCTACAAATTCACCTTCTTCAAATAGCTCTACTGTTAAAGTATCACCTAATTTGTACTCCTCATCAAAACCTGCAAATTCAACGACTTTTTTCTTAGCAGAGGTTCCAGCCTTTTTAAAGTGACCTTTTAACGCATTTGACGTACGTTTTTCTGCTTTGTCATCGAAACCTAATTGTAAAGCGGCATAACCGTCTACTTCTTCAGTTCTGACTTGGGTAACTACACAAGGACCACATTCGATAACTGTACAAGGAATATTCTTCCCGTTTGCATCAAATAAGCTGGTCATTCCGATTTTTCTTCCTATTAACCCAGACATTTTATTTATTTATATTAATTATTACTCTCAAATTTATTTCAAAAAAAACAGAGCAAAAATATCTTCAGCTCTGAATCTATTTTTTTACCGTCTTTCCTTCGCTCGCAGCTCCGGACATGTATTCAAACGAATCCAATAGATTTCGCCTGTTTTTAATGAGGTGCAAATATAGAAGATATATCTTGAAAAAAAAAATCATTTTCGAAATATTTATTTTATTCTAATTCCCTCAGAAAAAAGCAGTTAAAACAACCCCAAAACAAAACATAAATTCTTCAATTTCTATATTACACAAAAGCAAAAAAAGGCCATATCAAATGATATAGCCTTTGTTCTTTATTAAAGAGAGAAATTAAACTTTAATCTCTACTTCAACTCCACTAGGTAGTTCTAATTTCATTAAAGCATCGATAGTTTTCGAAGAAGAACTATAAATGTCTAACAATCTTTTGAAAGAACTTAATTGAAATTGCTCTCTAGATTTTTTGTTTACGTGTGGTGAACGTAATACAGTGAAAATCTTTTTATTTGTTGGCAAAGGAATAGGCCCGTTTACTACAGCACCAGTACTCTTTACAGTCTTAACGATTTTCTCAGCAGATTTGTCTACTAAATTATAATCGTAAGATTTTAATTTTATTCTAATTTTTTGACTCATGATATATAATTTAGATTATGCTTTTGATTTTTCAATTACATCTTCAGATACATTTGAAGGTGTTTGCGCATAGTGAGAGAACGACATTGTCGATGTTGCTCTACCTGATGATAAAGTACGTAATGTTGTTACGTAACCAAACATTTCAGATAATGGCACCTCAGCTTTAACCACTTTAGAACCTGAACGATCACTCATATCATTAACTTGACCTCTACGTCTATTTAAATCTCCTACAATATCCCCCATGTTTTCTTCTGGTGTCAACACCTCTAACAACATGATTGGCTCAAGGATTTTAGCTCCAGCTGCTTTCGCACAAGCCTTATATCCCATTTTTGCAGCTAACTCAAAAGATAACGCATCCGAATCTACCGGGTGGAAAGATCCGTCAATCAATCTAACTTTTAATGAATCCATAACAAAACCAGCCAAAGGACCATTTTGCATTGATTCTTTAAATCCTTTTTCTACAGCCGGAATGAATTCTTTAGGAATACGTCCACCTTTAATTTCATCAACAAACTGTAATCCAGTTCCTTCGAAATCTTCATCAACAGGCCCCATTTCGAATACGATATCACCAAACTTACCACGTCCACCAGATTGCTTTTTATAAGTTTCTCTGTGCTCAGTAGCTCTTGTTACAGCTTCTTTATATTCTACTTGTGGTTCACCTTGGTTCACCTCTACTTTAAATTCACGCTTCAAACGATCTACTAAAACCTCTAAGTGTAACTCTCCCATTCCTGAGATAACTGTTTGACCAGAAGCCTCATCTGTTTTTACAGTAAATGTTGGATCCTCCTCAGCTAATTTAGCTAAAGACATACCTAACTTATCTACATCGCCTTTTGTTTTAGGCTCAATAGAAATACCGATTACAGGATCTGGGAAGTCCATTGATTCTAATACAATAGGAGCTTTCAATGAAGACATAGTATCACCAGTCTTAATATCTTTAAATCCTACTGCAGCACCAATATCACCAGCTTCAATAAAATCGATAGCTTTTTGCTCATTTGCATGCATTTGGTAAATTCTTGAAATACGCTCTTTTTTACCAGAACGATTGTTCAAGATATACGAACCAGCATCTAAACGACCTGAATAAGCACGGAAGAAAGCCAAACGTCCAACGAAAGGATCTGTAGCGATTTTAAATGCCAATGCAGAGAATTCATCTTTTGCATCTGGTTTTCTTGTAACTTCTTCACCTGAATCAGGATCAGTACCTACAATATTATCTCTATCTAATGGAGAAGGCAAGTAACGACATACAGCATCTAACAAGAATTGAACTCCTTTGTTTTTAAACGCAGAACCACAAATCATAGGGATGATTGCCATATCCATAACAGCAGCTCTTAAAGCAGCATGTACTTCTTCTTCAGTAATTGAGTTTTCATCTTCCATGAATTTTTCCAACAAGTTCTCATCATAAGATGCAACTTCTTCGATCAATTTCGCACGAGCCTCAGCAGCTTCGTCAACCATATCCTCAGGAATGTCTACAATATCAAAAGTAGCTCCTTGAGTTTCTTCATGCCAGATAATAGCTCTATTCTTCACTAAGTCAACCACACCTTTGAAATCCATCTCTTCACCAATTGGTAAAACGATTTCAACTGCATTAGATCCTAACATTTCTTTTACTTGAGTACATACTCTTGCAAAGTTAGATCCTTGACGGTCCATTTTATTTACAAAACCAATTCTTGGCACTTTGTAGTTATCAGCTAATCTCCAGTTAGTTTCTGATTGCGGCTCTACACCATCAACAGCACTAAACAAGAATACTAAACCATCTAATACACGTAATGATCTGTTTACCTCTACAGTAAAATCAACGTGACCAGGAGTATCAATAATATTAAAGTGATATCCTTTTGTATCAGGAGTTGCTTTTCCATTTTCAACTGGGAATTTCCACTCACAAGTTGTAGCAGCAGAAGTAATTGTAATTCCTCTTTCTTGCTCTTGCTCCATCCAGTCCATTGTAGCTGCACCATCATGAACTTCTCCAATCTTATGAGAAACTCCCGTATAATACAATACACGTTCTGTCGTTGTTGTTTTCCCTGCATCAATATGTGCAGCAATTCCAATATTTCTAGTAAATTTTAAATCTCTTGCCATTTCTTAGAATCTAAAGTGTGAGAATGCTTTGTTTGCTTCAGCCATCTTGTGAACATCCACTCTTTTCTTAACAGCAGCTCCTTCTTCTTTAGCAGCAGCTAAAATTTCTCCTGCTAATTTTTGAGCCATTGTTTTCTCATTTCTTTTTCTAGCAAATGAAATCATCCATTTGATAGCCATAGAAACTTTTCTATCTGGTCTAATTGGCATTGGAATTTGAAAGTTTGCTCCACCTACACGACGGCTACGAACTTCTACTTGAGGCATTACATTTGACAATGCATCTTTCCAAATCTCTAAGGCAGATTTTTCTTCTTCTCCCTTTTTTTCTTCTACGATATCTAAAGCATCGTAAAATACTTTGAACGCTACTGATTTCTTACCATCCCACATTAGCATATTCACAAAACGTGTTGCTAACTGATCGTTAAATTTAGGATCCGGTAAAAGAACTCTTTTTTTGGCTCTTCTTTTTCTCATGTTTTCTTGAGTTTGTTTTGTTGCAACAAGACGACTACGTGCCTGTCACGAACATTAAAAATTTACTTCTTAGGACGTTTGGCTCCGTATTTAGATCTACGTTGAGTTCTTCCCTCAACACCAGCTGTATCTAAAGCTCCACGAACTACGTGATACTTTACCCCTGGTAAATCTTTAACTCTTCCTCCCCTTACTAATACTATCGAGTGCTCTTGTAAATTGTGCCCTTCTCCAGGAATGTATGCATTTACCTCATTACCATTAGTCAAACGAACTCTGGCAACTTTTCTCATCGCCGAGTTTGGTTTCTTTGGTGTTGTAGTGTAAACACGTGTACATACTCCTCTTCTTTGAGGACACGAATTTAAAGCAGCCGATTTACTCTTCTTAGTGTTTTGGGTTCTTCCTTTGCGTACTAATTGTTGAATAGTTGGCATACTAAATTGTTATAAATTGTGTTTATTTTATAATTCTCTATTTTTTAGAGGGTGCAAATATAGTTTAATTATCTAAATATTCAAATACCAGCAAGTTAAATTTTTCACTTTCTATATTTCTTGACAATTGTTTAATTTTAAAGTAGCTTTGAAAACTGCTATTTCTCTCATAAAGAATTCATTTTATCCATCAGATTTTTTCATTTGAAAACCGATACACACTTCACTAATTTAATTTTTTTGATTTTTTTAAATCTTCTAGTTGGTGTTTTTTGGAATTTGAACGCGCAAACCCAAAAAGTATATTTAAAAATTGAACAAATTGACAGCGTAAAAATTGACTTCAAAAATTTCAATGAAATAAAACCGTTTTACAATTCAAAAGAAGAAATCAATAAAACACTTACGGATTTTTCAACTGCTCTAAACAAAGAAGGCCACCTTTCCCACACTATTAGTTTAACACCTGTAAACGACTCAACCTATATAGCATACACTACTATAAATAACCGAACAGAAAACATTACACTTTATTTTGATTCTGAAACTCCTTTGCCAAAACTCATAAAAAACAGAGAAGTCAGCCTCAAATTTAACAACATTGAAAAATTTATCTCAGACCTGTATGCCTTTTACGAAAAACAAGGCGCTACTTTTACTCAAATCAAACTACAGAAATTCGAATACAAAAATGAACATTTGTCGGCATACGTCGATATTCAGTTGTCAGACATTAGAACAATCAATAAAGTTGTCGTAAAAGGGTATTCTAATTTTCCCAAAAAATTTATCACCCACTATTTTCAAATTAAAAAAAATACTAGGTTCAACAAAAACACTTTAGAACTAACGAGCAACAATATCAATTCATTAACATTCGCTTCAGAAACTAGAAGACCTGAAGCTCTGTTTACGAAAGACTCCACATATTTATACATCTACCTAAAGAAAAAAAACACCAACCTATTTGACGGAATGGTGGGTTTCTCAACGGAAGAAAACGGAAAACTTCGTTTTAACGGTTATTTAGACCTTCAATTAAATAACAACTTCAACAAAGGAGAAAAACTAGCAGTATACTGGAGCAATAATGGTAACGATCAGGAACAGTTTAGATTTAACTTAAGTACACCTTATATATTTAACTCACCATTAAGTCCAATTCTTAATTTTGAAATCTACAAACAAGATTCAAGTTTTGTCAACACAGACATCAATTTAAAATTAAATTATACCCTAAACAGGAAAAACGAATTCGGAGCGAGTTTCCTTGCCAAAACTTCCACAAACCTTTTAACAAGCAACTCGAACCCATTAATAGAGTCATACGATAAAAAACTGTATGGAATCACCTACAACTTCAACTACAAAAAAAACATTCGTACGCATTATCGAGCTTCCTCAGCTGTTAGCATAGGAAGCAACACATCATTGAACAACAAAACCCCTCAATACTATGCTTATCTTGACCTTTTATTGCTTGAGCCCATTAGTAAAAGAAGTAGTATCTTCATCCACAATAGAACTGAAACACTTAGATCAGAAACTATTTTACAAAACGAGTTATTTATACTAGGTGGAGCAAACACCATCAGAGGTTTTTACGAACAGAGTATTTTTGGCTCAAGTTATAATTTCACCAATCTTGAATACCGATTGCTTACAGATACCGCATCTTATATCTACACATTCACAGACGTCGGATTCACAGAAGATCAAGGTCTAAAAACAAGTCAAATCCTTTATAGTTTTGGATTAGGATATGCCTATAAAACAAAAGGTGGTTTTATCAATTTAAACTATGCCTTTGGAAAAACGAACGAAACCAATTTTGACTTTGGAAAAGGATTATTCCACGTAAAGCTAACTACCGTTTTTTAACCATACTTCAACAAAAACTAACATCTGACATGTAAAAACCTACAAAACACACATTTACACAATGTTATTATTTTACATTAGTTAACAATTTCATAACGTATGCAGTATTTTTTCTTAAAAAGCGTTAATTTCTCGCAAAAAAGTTATAATTATGTTAAATAATTTAAAAACTCTACCCAGATGAAACAAAAACTACATCGAATAACGATGCTTCTCTTTATGCTCGTTGTTCAGTTTTCTTATTCACAAAACCAGACGATAACAGTCACAGGTACTGTATCTGATCAAACTGGACCATTACCTGGAGTTGTAGTAATAATTCAAAACACTGCAACAGGAACACAAACAGATTTTGATGGAAATTTTTCCATCAACGTAAATCTCGGTGCTACTCTTGAATTCAGTTACGTTGGAATGAAGTCGATGACTAAAACAATTCTTGACAGCAGTTCTTTAAGTATTTTTTTGGAAGAGGACACAGAAGCACTAGAAGAAGTTGTTGTCGTAGCTTTTGGTAAACAAACAAAGAAATCAATAGTTGGAGCGATAGCTTCAGTATCAGATGACATTATTGATAATCAACAAATTACTTCTGTAGCAACAGCTCTTCAAGGAAATGTTGCAGGGGTAAATATCATTTCAACTGGAGGTCAACCTGGTGAAAATCCAATAATTAGAATTCGTGGAGTCAGCTCTATCAACGCAGATGCATCGCCGTTAATAATAGTTGATGGCGCACCATATAATGGTAATCTAAACACTATAAGTGGAGATCAAATTGAAAGCATGAATGTATTAAAAGATGCTGCTTCGACTTCATTATATGGATCAAGGGGAGCAAATGGAGTTATTCTGATCAATACGAAAAGAGGGAAATTCAACACCCCAACAAAAGTCTCTGTTAAAACCACGTACGGATTATCTGGCAGAGCCGTAGACAGACATGAATTAGTAAATACTGACACTTTTACTCAATATACTTGGGAAGCTATTAGAAATAGCAATCAATATGCTGGAGGTATGTCACCAGAGGATGCTGCTAGCTCAGCTAGCAATAGTTTGGTAACTACATTGGGGTATAATCCCTATAATTCATCTATTCCAGTAGGAACCGATGGGAAACTAGTTTCAACAGACAAAAAATGGGATACTGATTGGGGAGCATTAATTGAAAACAATAACGCAAAAAGAATTGAACACACCTTAGGAATTTCAGGAGGTAGCGAAAATACTACTCATAGTTTCAATCTAAACTATTTAGATCAAGAAGGTAGCATCCAAACGTCAAATTTCGAAAGGGTGACTACCCGTTTATCAATTGACACAAAGGTTAATAAATGGTTCAAAACCGGTGTTTCTTTATTTTATTCAACATCTGCACAAAACTTTCCTGATCAAAGTGGAACTTCTTTCACTAGCACAGTTCAATGGATAAACAATCTATCATCGTACTATCCGTTATATAGAAGAGATGCCAACGGCAACTTTATTTACGACGAAAAAGGCAATACTATCTATGATTACGGAAATAATCAAGGAGCTTTAAATGCTGTAAGACCTCAATACCAAGGAGAAAACGTTGTTGGATCGTTATACCTGTATGAAAAACAATACAAAAGAGATAATTTTACAGCAAATGGCTATATGCACTTCCAAATTCTAAAAGACTTATCTTTTAAAACACAAATATCATATGAAAAATACATGTATGATTTTTATGAATACAATCATAATGAGTATGGAGTTGCAGCAAGTGTAAACGGTAGAGTGGATCAAGATAGAAATTTCACTACAACAAAAAATATTATTAATACTTTAAATTACAATAGAAAATTCGGAGAGCATTATGTTAATGTAGACCTAATTCATGAAGCTTTTGAGAGAAATATCAATGACTTGGGAGCTCAGGGTGTAGGGTTTCTTCCAAATGTAAAAGTATTAAACGGAAGCACAACTCCTGAAGCGGTAAGAGGTGCTTTTACAGACGAAACTTTAAACTCATTTTTGAGCAGAGTTGCTTACAATTACAAAGAAAAATATTTTGGTGAAATCTCTTATAGACAAGATGCATCAAGTAGATTTAGTCCTGAAACAAGAGTAGGAAGCTTTTTTGCAATCGGAGGTTCTTGGATTTTATCAGAAGAAGCATTTATCCAAAATATTGATCAAATTCAGTTCTTAAAATTACGAGCCTCATATGGTGAACTTGGTAATAACAAAACTCAAGATGAATTTGGAGACCCAGATTACTTCCCTTATTTATCTTTATACGAAACTGGATGGAACGAACTGGATAACACAGGAGTTATCTTAGGAAATATTTCCGACACTGGACTAACTTGGGAAAAAACAGCCTCTTCAAATATTGGAATCGATTTTGGAATGTTTGGTCAATACCTTAATGGATCTATTGATTATTATACTAAAACTTCTGTTGATTTAATTTACGACAGACCTTTACCATCTTCAACAGGAAACGATGCAATAAAGACGAATGTTGGTTCGCTTAAAAATTATGGAATTGAAGTTTCGTTAAGATCAAACATAATAAGCAACAAAAACTTTAAATGGACCACAGGTCTTAACTTCTCGTTTGACAGAAACAAAATAACAGAATTAACGCAAGAATCATTTATAAACGGCACAAAACGTTGGGAAGTTGGTCGATCATTATATGACTTTTATTTGACAGAATGGGCTGGTGTTAACCCAGCAAACGGAAAAGGAATGTGGTATGTAGACATAGAAGACGCAGAGGGTGACGTAATTGGTAGAGATGTTACCGAAGAATATGCTGATGCTACTAGAAACTATGTAAACAAATCATCATTACCTGATATGATTGGAGGGTTTACAAATAACTTAGTCTACAAACAATTTGACTTAAACTTCTTATTCAATTTTAGTTTTGGTTCTTATGTGTATGATTCTTCTTATGCATCATTAATGAATGGTATGGAAGATGTAGGTAGAGCTGCTCATACCGATTTACAATACAGATGGCAAAAACCCGGTGATATCACACATGTACCTCTTCTCTATAATTCTCAAAATGATTTTACTAGTAGGTCGGACAGATTTTTATTTAAAAATGATTACATAAGACTTAAAGCTTTGACTTTCGGATATAATTTACCAAAAACCATTACTAATAAAATGAATATCTCAAGGTTAAGACTGTTTATGCAAGGTGACAATTTATTTACCTGGCAAAGTCACAAGGGACTTGATCCTGAGCAAAATTTGGCTGGAACAACAGATTCTAGATCATACAACTTGAAAACAGTTTCATTAGGATTAAATTTAGATTTTTAAAAGGTACAACATGAAAAATATAATAAACTTAGCAATTATTTCCGTTGCATTGATTTCATTCAGTTGTAGCGACGATTTTTTAAACGAACCAAAACCAACGGATGCGGTGACGGAAAACGTAATTTTCGACTCTAGAGAAGGTGTTGAAGCGCATTTATCTGGGATACAAAGATTTTACCGAGATCAGTTTAGAGGAGCAGATGGATCAACTGATACGGGTGGAATGTACTCTATGTATTTTGTTAGAACCGTAAAAGCAAACGACATTATTCAAGGTGTTAGTTGGTTCTTATTCGATTATGATAATGACAACAGAGAACCAAATTATAGAAGAACAATTTTTACTTGGGATTATCCTTATTACATGATCAACCAAGCTAATTCAATAATACAAGGTCTTGCTGACAGTAACCTAGGAGTAAATGACATTAAACAATTGGAAGCACAGGCAAAAGCGCATAGAGCTTTTTTCTATTTTCAATTAGCTATGGAATTTCAACATACCTATTCATACGACCCAAGTTTACCTGCTCCACCTATTTATACAGAAATGGCTACCGAAGGAAAGCCTATGTCTACATTAAGTGAAATGTACGACTTAATCATCGATGATTTAACCTATGCTGTTGCTAATCTAGATGAAAATAGATTAGGTAAATCTTATATAAATAAACAGGTTGCTTCTGGGATATTAGCTAGAGTTTACCTCGTTACAGAAAATTGGCAAGGAGCAAGAGATGCTGCCATTTCGGCATATGGAGGTAATCCTTCTGCATCTCTTAATGCAAGTGAATATGGAAATGGATTTGACAAGATTGAAAATACTGAATGGATTTGGGGTAGTCCCCAAACAAATGATCAATCAAACTATTATTACGCTGCTCCACATGCGTTCAGTGATCATTTCGCTGATGGTTATTACGCATCATATATAAATGAAGATTTCAGAGCTTTATTTAGTGCAACGGATGTAAGAAATTTATTCGATGAAACATATGTTCCAGCTGTAGGTACTGAATATAAATTCTTGACCACAACTAAGTTCAAGTTTGCATTCGATTCCGATTTACCATTAATGCGAACAGCTGAAATGATTCTAATTGAAGCAGAGGCTAAACACCGATTAAGCGACCCTACTGCGCATGATATTCTTTTCTCGTTACAATCGAATAGAGATCCAAATGCAGTTAAATCATCAAATACGGGAGCTGCTCTTTTAGAAGAGATTTTGGTTGAAAGAAGGAAAGAGCTATACGCTGAACTAGGTGTCGAGTGGTTTGATGCGAAAAGACTTCGTCGTGCTATTCCAAGAACAGGTAATCACAGATTACCAAATTCTGATTTAGCTGCAGACGACCCTCATTTCTTTTTAAAAATACCACAAAAAGAAATTGATGCAAATGACAATATTGATGCCTCTGTTAACGATGGTAAAAATCGATAATTAAAATATAACATTATGAAAAACATATATAAATTTGGCATTTTCTTATTACTTGTAATTTCTAGTTGTAAAGAAGAAGATAAATTGAACTCTAGCTTTAATTATCTAACATTTTCAGAAACACCAGATATAACGGTAAATCAAAATAGCACAATCAAACAGTCTGTAGTCTTTTATTCTTCAGTAAATTCTGGAAATGAACGAACTGTAAATCTCTCTGTAAACATGGATGACACAACAGCTGATGCAGACTCATATAGCTTCCCAAGTTCAGTAACTATTCCTGCTAATAGCAATAAAGGAGAATTTGAATTGACAATTTCAGATGTAAACATAGGTGATTCAGGAGAATCATTAACGATTGGTTTTGACGTTTCTGATGAAGCTATTTTTACTGGTGAAGACCTAAGTTTGAATATTTATCGCTTTTGTCCTTTAGACATTAATAATTTTCTCGGTGATTATACTATTACTGAAGCAGGTTATGGTGATTATGATACAACCATCACCTTAGACCCAACTGTTGAGAACCGCATATGGATTACAAACTTTTGGGATTGGACAACAGATTTAGCCTACTATGATTTCAATCCTGATGACGGTACAATTAATATGCCTTCTCAACCCATCACAATGGGAGATGGAAACACCTATAACTGTGTAGGTTCAGGAACTTACAATGCTTGTAATGGAACATTTCACATGGAATATCAAGGTGATGTTACTGGTACAATTCATGACTTTACTCCAAAATAAATCAAACAAAGTGTTTACTTCGTACTAAAAAACCCACCAATATAGTGGGTTTTTTTATACAAATAATAGCAGTACATTTGCCGCATGGAAGTAAAAACGTCAAAAATATTCGGAATTAGAGCCGTTATTGAAGCTATAAACAGCGAAAGTTCTATTGATAAAGTATTCATTCAAAAAGGTGTTTCAGGACATTTAATGAATGAGCTGATGTCACATATCAAAACCAATAAAATTGCGTTTAGCTATGTACCGGTTGAAAAATTAGATAAATTGTCTAAATTCAACAACCATCAAGGTGCAGTAGCTCAAATTGCTCCTATACACTTTCATGATTTAGACACTCTGGTTGAAGCTACTTTAGAAAAAGAAGAAACACCGTTGTTTTTATTGTTGGATCAAATTTCAGACGTACGCAACTTTGGTGCAATTATCAGAACAGCTGAGTGTACTGGTGTTCATGGAATCATCATCCAAAGCCAAGGAAACGCTCCAGTAAATGCTGAAACAGTGAAAACTTCTGCCGGTGCAGCCTTTAATATTCCAATCTGTAAAGTAAACCACATCAAAGATGCTTTGTTTATTTTACAAGCAGCTGAAATTCAAATTGTGGCAGCTACCGAAAAAACTGAAGACTCTTTGTATGATGTAGATTTCAAAAAACCTTCGGCTATTATTATGGGATCTGAAGACAGAGGAATCAATCCTTCTATATTAAAAATGGTAGATGCGAAAGCGAAACTTCCTTTAAAAGGAAATATAGGTTCTTTAAATGTATCTGTTGCTTGCGGTGCCTTTTTATACGAAGCAGTTCGTCAAAGACTTTAAGTATACAAATTAGTGTAAAAACAGAAAAAGTACCCTTCGATAAGCTCAGGGTACTTTTTTTATTTTAATTATGAGTGCTTTTTAATTTCTATGAATTTAAAAACTGAGTTACGTTATTTTCAATTCTTAAGGCTACATCAGAAATATCAGCTTTTACAAATGCCTCACCGGTAATTTTCTCATACAATTCAATATAACGGTTCGAAATCTCTGCAATTTTCTCTTCACTTAACTCAGGTACTGCTTGTCCTTCTTTTCCTTGAAAACCATTCTCTAACAACCACTCTCTCACAAATTCTTTTGAAAGCTGTTTTTGTTTTTGATCTTTAGCCTGAATTTCTTCATAACCATCAGCATAAAAATACCTAGAAGAATCTGGTGTATGAATCTCATCAATCACAACGATTTTTCCATCAACAGTTTTACCAAATTCATATTTCGTATCTACTAAAATCAATCCTTGTTTCGCAGCAATTTCGGTACCTCTTTCAAACAAAGCATACGTATAAGCCTCCAATTGCTCATAATCTTCTTTAGAAACAATTCCTTGTTCTAAAATCGCTTCTCTAGAAATATCCTCATCGTGATCTCCAATAGCTGCTTTTGTAGAAGGTGTAATGATTGGTTTCTCGAATTTTTGATTTTCAATCATTCCATCAGGCATGGCTACCCCGCATAACGTTCTTTTACCAGACTTATATTCTCTCCATGCATGCCCCGTTAAATATCCACGAATAACCATCTCAACTTTAAATGTCTCACAAGAATGACCAACAGTTACATTAGGATCTGGTGTGGCTACTACCCAATTTGGCACAATATCTTTTGTTGCATCCAACATTTTTGAAGCAATTTGATTTAAGATTTGTCCTTTATAAGGTATTTGCTTTGGCATAATTACATCAAAAGCAGACAGTCTATCTGTTGCGATCATCACTAAAAGATCATTACCTACTGTATAAACTTCTCTCACTTTCCCCTTATAAATGGCTTTTTGCCCTGGAAAATTATAATTTGTATCGTTGATTGTTGTTGTCATCGTATTGCTATAAAAATCTACTAAAATATGCCAGCAAAAATACTGAATTCTATTTAGCTTTGAATAAGTTCTTTCAATTAATCGACATCAATAGTTTTATATGCTTTGATAATTTCTTTGACCAATCGATGTCGTATTACATCTTTATCATCTAAAAATATATTCGCAATACCTTTTACATCTTTTAATGCCAATAAAGATGTTTTCAAACCTGATACTTGCTTGCGTGGCAAATCCACTTGACCAGGATCTCCGGTGATGATAAACTTCGCACGTTTTCCCATTCGTGTCAAAAACATTTTCATTTGACCGGCTGTAGTATTCTGTGCTTCATCTAAAATTACAAAAGCGTTGTCTAATGTTCTTCCACGCATAAAAGCAAGCGGCGCAATTTGAATCACTCCTTTTTCTATATAAGCATCCAACTTTTCAAACGGAATCATATCCCGCAATGCATCATACAACGGTTGCATATAAGGATCTAATTTATCTTTTAAATCACCTGGTAAAAACCCTAAATTTTCTCCTGATTCTACGGCAGGTCTTGTTAAGATTATTCTTTTAACTTCTTTGTCTTTTAAGGCCTTTACAGCCAAAGCCACCGCTGTATACGTTTTACCTGTACCAGCCGGACCTATGGCAAATAGCATATCGTTGGTTTCCATTTTAGAAACCATACGACGTTGATTTTCTGTTTGAGCTTTGATCAGCTTTCCTCCTACTCCATGTACCAAAACCGCATCAGCTTTTGCCGAAGTAACTTCTCTCTTTCCGGTATTCGTAAGCAATTGCTCTATTGAATTCTCATCAATTTTATTATACTTTTCAAAATACTTCACGAGCATTTCCAAGCGTTTTTCAAATTCATCTAAAATGATTGGTTCGCCAAATGCTTTAATTTCTGAGCCACGTGCTACTATTTTAAGTTTTGGAAAATAGGCCCTTAACAACTTAATTGTGGACTCATGATGACCGTAAAAATCGGTCGGATTGATTTCAGAAAGGCTAATAATTCTTTCGTTCAAAGGAGTATTTTTTAATATTTATAATTCCATTATTTTCATGTCTAAAAATACTATTAATTCCTATATATTTGTATAAATTTGTTGAAGATTTTTAGCGTAAAAACTCACACAATTTCGAACCTTTAAGGAAGCCTAAAATAAATGTCTATAATTACTTTAACCACTGATTTTGGAACAAAAGATCACTTTGTAGGGGCGGTTAAGGGAGCCATTTACTCGACAATTCCGGATGCTAAAATCGTAGACATTTCTCATAGAATTTCTCCTTTTAACATTACCGAAACGGCTTATATACTAAAAAACGCCTATAAAAATTTCCCTGAAGGAACTATCCATATCGTAGGTGTAGATTCAGAATTAAACCCAGACAACAAGCACATTGCAATGCTTTTAAACGGTCATTTTTTTGTTTGTCCAGACAACGGTTTGATTTCTTTAATTGCTTCAGAGGTCAAGCCTTCTAAAATTGTAGAAATTAATATTCACAACCGATTAGAAACTAGTTTTTCTGTATTGGATGTATTTGTACAAGTAGCAGCACATATTGCTCGTGGTGGCACCCTAGAAGTGATTGGAAAACTTACAGAGTCGTATAAAAAATTATTTGAATTACAACCCTTAATAGCAGGTGATTTATCGAAAATTTCAGGGAACGTAATCTACATCGACAACTATGGAAATGTTGTTAGTAATATTACAGAAAAACTATTCAAAGAAGTAGGAAAAGGAAGAGAATTTACCTTAAGAGCAAGCAGGTATAGCTTCAAAAAAATCAACTATAAATACAGTGATATTGTAGATTTCAGCTTAGCCCCTGAATTGCGTCAAAGTGATGGAAATAAACTTGCCATTTTTAACTCTGCTGGTTTTATAGAAATTGCCATTTACAAGAGCAATCTCACCACGGTAGGTGGAGCATCAAGCCTTCTAGGATTAGACTATCGAGATTCAATCACACTTGAATTTCACAAAACAGAATAAAATCTTAAACCTAGCGTTCTTATTTTTCAGCAACACACATCAAAAAAAAGTTATAAATGTTAGCCCTACTAAAAAAAGAATTACGCCTGTTTTTTGGATCCTTTGCTGGTTATTTTATCATTGGTGCTTTTCTTTTGATCAATACTCTATGGCTTTGGTTTTTTAAGTCTGATGCAAATATCTTAAACAGTGGGTTTGCTGATTTATCTCATTTCTTTTCGAGTACAGCTTGGCTTTTTGTATTATTGATCCCTGCTCTTACCATGAAAAGTTTTTCTGAGGAGAAACAATTGGGAACGCTTGAAATATTAAAAACCAAACCAATCTCAAACATAGAATTGATTACCGGAAAATTCTTTGCAATTCTGGTTATAATCATTACAATACTATTCCCTACTCTTTGCTATGTTTATAGCATACATCAATTGGCTGAACCCTCTGGAAACATAGAAATAGGAAGTCTGATTGGATCGTATTTAGGGTTGTTATTTTTAGCAGCATTATTCACTTCAATTGGACTATGGGTTTCAAGTCTTATGAAAACAGCGTTAATGGCACTACTTGGCTCAGTGACTTTTTCGTTTTTTCTATTTTATGGAATTCAAGAATTTTCAACTCTCTTTCCAAGTACGAATCTTGAAGCGATTGGAATCTTATCTCATTATACAAGTATAGCAAGAGGTGTCATTGACACAAGAGACCTGATTTATTTTGTCTCATTTTCAATATTCTTCTTGACATGTACATGGTACCAAATCAATCTAAAAAAAGAAAAAAAGAAACTCCTATATATAGGTTTATTTCTAATTGGACTATTTCAAATCGGGAATAGCATCCATAAAAGATTTGATCTTACAAGCGACAAAAAATATACCTTATCGGACGCCTCAATTGAGATTTTACAAAATGTAAAGGAACCTCTTTTCATCAAACTATATTTAGAAGGAAAATTCCCTCCAGAATTTAAACGCTTACAAACAGAAACTGCACAATTGTTAGACGAACTGAAGGCGATTAACAAACAAATTAAAATAGTATGGATCGACCCAAAAGATCAATTGCAGCAACTCGTAAAAAAAGGCTTAACCCCAAGTCGTCTCACAGTCGAAGAAAATGGAGTGGTCGCCGAAAGTATTATTGTTCCATGGGCAACGATACATTACAACAATAAAACTAAAAACATTGCTCTTTTAAAAGACAGTTCTCCAAGAGAAAGTCAAGTGAATCAACTCGAAAGCTCCATCCAAAACTTAGAATATGCTTTTATTGATGGACTAAAAAAAATCACGTCTAAAAAAAATAAGAGTATCGCAATTTTAAGTGGTAACGGTGAACTAGAAGATTTGTACCTGTACAGCTTTTTAAAAGAAATTGGTAGCACCTACCACTTGGCAAAATTCACTTTGGACTCTGTCGCAACAAATCCAGCAAGCACTTTTGAAAAATTAGCTTCTTTTGATTTGGCAATAATAGCCAAACCGACAGAAAAATTTACAGAAGAAGAAAAATATACCCTTGATCAATATTTATTACAAGGTGGTAAAATGCTATGGATGGTAGATTATGTCGTTGCAGAAATGGATAGCTTATACCAAACGGGTAAAACACTCGCATACCCCCGCGACTTAAATTTAGACGACTTCTTTTTTAGATATGGTGCTAGAGTGAACCCTGCGCTGATAAAAGATCTCTACGCGTCCAAAATTGCATTGGCAACAGGTAACACAGGGAATAAAACAAATTACGAAAATTACTTATGGTTTTACGCTCCTCTTATCTCTCCACATAGCGAGCATCCAATCATCCGAAATATTGCTCCTGTAAGGTTATCATTCGCATCAAATATCGACACACTTAGAAATGCTATGAACAAAACAATACTGTTGAAAAGCTCTCCTTTATCTAAGTCGATAAATACACCAACCTTTATTGAGTTGAACAATGTTATAGAAAACCCAAAACCTGTCGATTACACAGATGGACATAAAATTGTAGGACTTCTTTTGGAAGGGGAATTCACTTCAGCGTATAAAGACCGAATCAAACCAATAGCAAATTTTAAACAGGCACTTGAACATGGTGTCGAATCAAAAATGATTCTAATAGCTGATGGAGATATCGCAAAAAATCAAATACACAAAGGAAAACCTCTTGAGTTAGGCATTGATAAGTGGACACAAGAATATTTCGGCAACAAAGCTTTTCTTTTAAATAGTATCGATTATCTTTTAGATGATACTGGCTTGATTGCGCTTCGCTCAAAAACTATTAGTTTGAAAATTCTAAACAAGAAAAAAGTAAGTCTCGAAAAAACGTATTGGCAGTGGTTCAACTTAATAGCCCCAATATTCGGCGTATTATTTTTTGGATTTGCATACCAGTTTTTCAAAAGAAGAAAATATTCTCGTCCCTTGAGATAAAATAAACTCCGACAAAACTGCGAAAACACAGGTTGTGAGTTGTTTTTAAAAAAAACTTAAAAAAAGTGAATTTTTATTAATAATTCATAAAACGACTCTTTTCTATTATCAAAAACGAAGCTTCTGATATTTTCGTTTGAAGAGTTTTATCATTTACACAAAAACGTTAAAAAATCAGCACTAAAAAAAGACTATTTCACCTCTTTTAAAATAAGACTAAATTGTATTTTATTGTAAATAGCCGTAAATTTGAACTGTAAAACACAAGGCATTTTATAGAATAAAAACAATTTTGACATGAAAGTAATCGATTTGAAAACAGGACTTTGGAACAAAGAAATTAACGTGCGTGATTTCGTAGTAAACAACATCACTCCTTATTATGGGAACCATGATTTCTTAGTTGGTCCATCTGAAAAAACTCAAAAACTTTGGGACATCTGTAAAGCTGCCACTAAAGAAGAAAGACTAAACAACGGAGTAAGATCTGTTGATACCGAAACGATTTCAGGAGTAAATTCTTTTGAAGCAGGATATATAGATAAAGAAAACGAAACAATCGTTGGACTACAGACAAATGAATTGCTAAAAAGAGCTATGAAACCTTTCGGAGGGTATAAAGTTGTACAAAAAGCTTTATCTGAACATGGATTAGCTCCGAGTGATTCTGTAAATGAATTGTTTACCAAATATGTAAAAACACATAACGACGGCGTATTCTCAGCATACACTTCTGAAATCAAAAAATTTAGATCTTTAGGTTTCTTAACAGGTTTGCCTGATAACTACGCCAGAGGTCGTGTTATTGGAGATTACCGAAGAATCGCTCTTTATGGTATCGAAAAACTTATCGAAAATAAAAAAGCAGATTTAGAAAAAATCACTGGCCCAATGTCTGATGCTGTCATCCGTTTGCGTGAAGAAGTAGCAGAACAAATTGGCGCTTTAAAAGACATGATTGAAATGGGTAAAGCTTACGGCTTAGACCTTTCAAGACCTGTTGAAAATGCTCAAGAAGCAGTGCAATGGACCTATATGGCATATCTAGCTGCTGTAAAAGAGCAAGATGGAGCTGCCATGTCACTAGGTAACGTTTCTTCATTCTTAGACATCTATATTACAAATGACTTAGAAGCAGGATTGATTACTGAAGAAGAAGCACAAGAGTACATCGACCAATTTGTGATGAAATTAAGAATGGTTCGTCACTTACGAATGGAAGCATATGATCAAATTTTTGCTGGAGACCCAACTTGGGTAACTGAAGCTATTGGAGGTATGTTTGCTGATGGCCGTACAAAAGTTACCAAAACATCTTTCCGTTTCTTACATACCTTATACAACTTAGGTCCATCACCAGAACCAAATATTACGATTCTTTGGTCTTATGGTTTACCACAAAACTTTAAAAATTACTGTGCTAAAGTATCCATAGACACTTCTTCTATTCAATTTGAAAATGACGAATTGATGAGAACAACAAGAGACTCTGATGATTATGGAATTGCGTGTTGTGTGTCTTTCCAAGAAATCGGAAAGCAAATCCAATTCTTTGGAGCTCGTACCAACTTAGCAAAAACATTATTGCTAGCTATCAACGGTGGTCGTTGTGAAAACACAGGAACTCAAATGGTAGAGGGTATTGCTCCATTAGAAGGTGATGTATTAGATTTTGATACAGTAATGGATAATTTCAAAATTGCAATGACTGAAGTTGCAAGAGTATACAACGACTCTATGAATATCATCCACTACATGCACGATAAGTACTACTACGAAAAAGCACAAATGGCATTGATTGACACCAATCCTGCGATTAACATTGCTTACGGTATTGCTGGACTATCAATTGTTGCAGATTCATTATCAGCTATCAAATATGCAAAAGTTACTCCAATCAGAAACGAAGAAGGATTGACTGTTGATTTCAAAATTGAAGGTGAATTCCCTAAATATGGAAACGATGATGATCGAGTTGATATCTTCGCGAAAAATGCAGTAGCTGATTTTAACAACGAATTGAAAAAATTACCAGTTTATAAAGATGCAGCGGTAACGATGTCAGTGTTGACGATTACATCAAATGTTGTGTACGGAAAGAAAACAGGTGCTACTCCAGATGGTAGAGAAAAAGGAGTTCCTTTTGCACCTGGTGCGAACCCAATGCATGGTAGAGATGCAAACGGTGCCATTGCATCTTTAAATTCGGTAGCAAAAATTAACTACGAAGATTCGCAAGATGGTATTTCAAATACTTTTTCTATCGTTCCTAAATCTCTTGGAGCAACAGAAGAAGAAAGAATTGACAACCTTGCTGCTACTCTAGATGGATATTTCGATAGAGGAGCTCAACATTTAAATGTAAATGTTCTTGACAAAGAAACCTTGCTAGATGCAATGGAAAACCCTGAAGAATATCCACAATTGACCATTCGTGTCTCTGGATATGCTGTGAACTTTATCAGATTGACGAAAGAACAACAGATGGAAGTTATAACACGTTCTTTCCACCAATCAATGTAATTTACTAGTTTAGGTGTTTGCTAACTACCCCTAGCAAGCACCTTTCATTTTAAATAAGAACTTTATCAAAACTTCAGAAAACACATTAAGAATCCATTCGATAGAATCATTCGGAACCCATGATGGACCTGGCATTAGAATGGTCGTTTTTTTACAAGGCTGCAAACTAAAATGTTTGTATTGTCACAACCCAGATTCTATTGACACCCACGGTGGAGAAGAACACGAGATAGAAGACCTAGTTCGACGTGCTGTAAATATGAAATCGTACTTCGGTAAACACGGTGGTGTTACCGTTTCTGGTGGAGAACCTTTGCTACAATCGAAAGAATTAATTCATTTTTTCAAACGATTAAAAGAAGAAGGAATACACACCAATGTTGATACAAATGGTAGAGTATTGAATCATTTCACTGAAGAACTTTTAGACAACTATGCCGACTTAGTCATGTTAGATATCAAACACATGACCGAAGAAGGCTATCAAAAACTAGTAGGAGCAAAAAACAAAGAAACTACCTTTCGTTTTGCCGCACATCGAGAAGCTTCAGGAAAAAAAATGTGGTTGCGATATGTATTGATCCCAGAGATTACAAACAAACCTGAGTTGTTACACGCCATGGGTGAACATTTCAAGAACTACAAAACAATAGAGAAAATAGAACTGCAACCTTATCATAAATTAGGGATCCATAAATGGGAGGCGCTCGGATGGAGATATGAACTTGAAAACGCAAGAGAAAACACTCCAGAAGAAATTGATGCAGCTGTAGCTATATTAGACAATTACTTCAAAGAAGTAAAGGTAAACTAAGCATCATTTTACAAACTTCAACTTGTTTTAACCACAAAACACCCAAAAAAAATGGAAGTCGTTTGACTTCCATTTTTTTTTGTGATTTATTAGCATACAATGATAAATCTCACAAAACGAACCTCCTATTAAAACTAAATTTGTACGTGAAATACTACAAAAATGAAATCCTACAAAAAACAACATAAACCGGCTTCTGAATTCGAAAGTCGATCAGAATATCTAGAACACGAATTACAAATAATGAAACCCAGAAGGTATAAACTAAACCTTCCTGGAAGAGATTTCCGATTTGAATGGGAAGATTTGGTACCAGCTCTTGCGGGTACCTTAGGAATCATTGCAATGTATTCATCCGTGATGATGGCTTGGGCTGATGGCTTGACAAAAGCCTGGGACCACGTTACTTTAGGTAAAGAATTTGCGATTGAAGTATCTAGGGTAGAAATGATTATCCCTGCCTTGTTGTTCGTAATTCTCGCCTCTGGTTTTTTTAACCCTAAAGCAAACCTAGCTGGAAATCATGGTCCAATGATTCCAATTATTGCGAGTATTGCTTTGGCGGGTGCACATCCATTGGCTCTTGCAATTTTAATCGGTGTCTTTGGCTTGCTCTTGAGTTTTTTCAAAGGAGGATCAAGATTGGTGGACTTAACAAGTAAAGGAGTTGCTGGTGGATTATTGATATTTTTAGGTTTCATGGGTGCTTTGAGCCAAATAAAAACCATTCAAACTTGGAGTTTAGGACTTGAGAGTATTTCTGTAAAAGCGCGTTCCATGGGGTATCTAGGATTGATCATTTTAGGGGTAACGGTAATTCTATATAGTTATCTCGCTAGAATTGATAAAAGATGGCTAGCCATACCTACATGTGCTGCTACAGCTTTGGCAATTGCCCTTATTGGTGGTGCAGGTTTCGACCTTCAGTTTACCACTGAAATGGGATTACCGAATCTAAACCCGGTTTATTGGTGGGGAAGTACCAAAGAAGGTTGGATGCTTGGTTTACCTAACACACAACACTTCATTGCTTCTTTGCCTTTTGCTATTTTGGCAGTTGCCATGTGGTCTCCCGATTTTTTAGGTCATCGTATTTTCCAAGAAATGAATTATCCTAAAAAAACAGAAAAAGTCCTGATGGATGTTGATGACACCATGACGATGTGTTCTATCCGTCAAATGGTTGGGACGGCAGTCGGTGGCGGAAACATTACATCTTCATGGGGAACCTATATGATTCCAGCTGCCATTGCAAAAAGACCAATTCCTGCCGGCGCCATCTTATTAGGTCTAATGGTAATCGCTGTTGCTATTTTGGGTACTCCCATGGATGTTGCAGTTTGGCCACCTGTTCGATCGATCGCATTATTGGTAGGTGTATTTTTACCAATGATCGAAGCTGGAATTCAAATGGTAAAAGAGAGTGCTTCTGCACAGGCGGCAGGAATTTGCATTTTCATGGCCATGGTTACCAACCCCGTTTTGGCATGGGCACTGGCTATGTTTCTTGACAATAATGGCTTGATAGGAGACAAAGATAGACCTGAAAAGTTATCAACCATGGACAGATTGATCATACCGTTAACCATATTGCTGATCTGTATTGCGGCTGTTCTTGCTGTCGGAATGCTAAACGGAAAATATGGTATTCATGCACTTCTATAAAACAAAAAAATGAATAAAACTCCTATCGGCGAATAAATAACACAATAACTCCCTTTTATTCAGGAGTTGTTTTTAAAACGAATCTTCTGTAGTATTGAGTTTATAAAGAATTGATTTCATCTTTTTCACCATCTCTGGATTGTTTGCTGCAATATTTACTTGCTCACCAATATCTTTAGATAAATCATACAACTCAAAAGGTAGATCTTGCTCAGTTCTCTTTTTAGATGAATTCAAATGGATTGCAATTCCTTTCATATCACCGATACGAATTGCCTGCTTCGTTGCTTTCCAATCTGTATACTTCCAATACAAATAAGGTGCAATTTCTTGGTTTTTAGTATCTCCAATTAAAGTAGGTAAAAGTGAAATACCTTCACATTGTGTTGGTATCTCTTGCTCTGTAATATCAGCAATTGTTGCCAAAACATCCCAAAAAGCGCTTGGCAAATCACTAATAGAACCAGCTTTTATTTTTTCTGGCCAATGCGCTATCATTGGTGCACGTATGCCTCCTTCATAGACCTCTCTTTTTCCCCCTTTTAAGTCCCCATTAGAATTCCAAAATTCTGGATCATGTCCACCTTCATGGTGTGGCCCATTATCTGAAGAAAATAAGACCAACGTGTTGTCTAATACATTTTGCTCTTTTAATATTTCTAATAATTCACCAACCTGATTGTCTAAATGTTCTACCATAGCAGGAAATGCTGCAACTGGATTTACAACATCGGGGCAAGGTTCTGGTGTGGCATAATACTCCCCAACAATAGTATCGAACTGAGGATACTTTTTTCTCCATTTTTCGTGCAGTTTTTTTGGAGCATGCATTGCTGCATGAGGAATAGCTGTTGGTATATAACAGAAAAAGGGCTTTTTATTTTTTGCGTTTTGTTCGATAAATTCAAATGCGTTATCCATGATTATATCATGCACATAAGCTCCTTTCTCAACAACAACTTCGTTACCGTTCTTTACCATTTTTTTAGGATAATACGTGTGAGCAGTTGTTTGGGTTTTCCATCCATAAAACTCATCAAAGCCATTGTTTAACGGATTTTTTGTTCCTAAACTACTGGTGTCACCTAACCCCCATTTTCCGAATGCACCTGTTACATACCCTGCCTTTTTAAACAATTTTGGCAAGGTAACAAGATTCGCATCCATTGGTGGCTCAGCCTTAGAATTTCCAGTAATGTAAACCGTAGCCGGAGATTGACCCGTCATTAAAACAGCCCTTGACGGGCTGCAAACAGCATTTCCAGAATAATGCTGGGTAAATAGCATTCCGTTTTTAGCAAGCCTATCTATATTGGGAGTTTTAAACTTTTCTTGACCATAACAACTTAGATCTCCATAACCTAAATCATCAGCTAAAATATAAATGACATTGGGTCTGTTTTGAGAAAAACATGAAGAAATAGAACTTCCAATAACAATTGCTAATGTGACAATTATTTTTATCATACCTCTATTTTACTAGTTGCTTTAGTTCTTTTCTGAAACGACTTAGAACCTCTTTATAATCTTTATCCTTAGCGATATTATGCCATTCCATTGGATCGTTCGTGTGATTATACAGCTCTTCAAATCCATCGGTATATACAATATATCTATAACTTTCATCTCTTAAAGAATGATTTCCTAACCCTTTGGTCGTTAAAGCTGAATGGTTCCATTCTCCATTAGGATTTTTAACCAAGTGACTAAAGCTATTTCCATCTAAATCTTTCTTTTCAGGTAAATCACATAAATCAATTAACGTAGGATAAACATCGATCAACGAAACTGTTCGCATACTAACACCTGCTGCTCCATTTCTTGGATCAAAAATCAACAAAGGTGTTTTCGTAGCTTCTTCCCACAGGGTTTGCTTTGACCAATGTTCTTTCTCTCCTAAATGCCAACCATGATCTCCCATCAATACAACAATTGTATTTTCTTTGTATGTGCTTTCTTCAAGGTTATCTAACAAATGACCAACACAGGCATCAGCATAAGCCAAGTTCGCTAAATAAGCCCTCACAAAATATTTCCATTGATTGTTTCTTACGACCTCTTCATGTAATTTACTACCCGCCCAATTTTTTCCAACTTTACCTACGTCTGCCAAATCGTTTTTCATAACCTTTGGCAACTCAATTGTCTCCACATCGAACATATCAAAATACTTTTGAGGAGCGTACAATGGTAAATGAGGCCTGAAAACTCCACAAGCTAGGAAAAAAGGTTTGTCATGTGATTTTTGTAAAAATTTCGCAGCATAATCTGCAGATTTCCAATCATGAGTTTTTTTATCAGCAATGTCGATTCCTGCCCAATCGAAAGATCTGGTTTTACTTCCTTTGACACCGGCTCTCTTAAAATCTATACCATGTTGATGGCGGTCTTCTTTTGCCGGAAACTGAACTCCCAAACCTCCTTTATGTTCTTGTTGAAATGACCCTGGATCACTACCTTCTCTAGGCTCTGGTTTTGTGCCTCTTGGACTGTGAAATATTTTTCCAGCTGCAGCAGTCTTGTATCCATTTTGCTCAAAGTATTGCGGCAAGGTTACAGTTTTTTCGAAACCTTTCATTTTACGAAACACCTCATTATTTCCATACACACCCGTTTTAAAAGGTTGGTACCCTGTCAACATACTGGTTCTAGAAGGATTGCACAAAGCTGCAGAGCAATATGCTTGTTTAAAAATGGTACTTTTTCTTGCTAATTTATCCATATTCGGAGTAATCGCTTGCGAATGACCACCAAAGGCACCTACCCAATCATTCATATCATCAACCATAATTAACAACACATTGGGTTTCTCCTTATTATTTTGGCTCCAAGTCAGACTTGAAACACAGAGAAAAAATACGATGAGAATTTTAAAATTGATTTTTATTTTCATTTTGCTCAGTTTTCATTTAATCTTCAACAAGAAACAAAAGTTATCAGATAATGCTGTACCCATCCGTTCAACCAATGTAAACCTCCGTATAAAAAAACCTCCCTTACAGCAGTAAGAGAGGTTTTTAAAATACGTAATACAAGTTTTATTTTATTTCAATAATAACCTTGTCTATTTTACCCGTAAATGTAGTTTCTACTGGTCCGTAACCAATGCCTTCAGCTACCGGAGTTTGATTGTCTAATCCAACATCAGCTGTTTCATCAGCAGAAAACATGTTTGGTTGCGTTTTTTCTATTCTACCACTTCCTTCAGAACCATCAGATACAGAGATTGTCGCATCTCCTCCTTTACCATTTCCACCACCGTCATATTTAAAATCAAACTTGATTGATACTTTCCCTGGTTTTAATTTTTGATCTGTAGAAATCACATATCGTTCTAATCCTAAAAAGTTATAAGTAAACATTGGTACATTGTCTTTTACATACAAACACCATCCACCAAATCGACCACCTTGTGTAAGAATGACTCCATTTGTATTTTCTTTTACTTCAATTTCAGCATCAATACTAAATGACCTGTTTTTAATGTTGATAAAGGTATTTTCCATCATACCTTCCATCCCCTCATATAATTTCAATGAAGTTCTACCACCCATGATATCTGGTCTTCCAGCAATCGCAGGATTTGTTCTTTCTACAACGCGATCATCAATCGGCAATACATGATACTTTTCAGCTTCTGCCATAAATAAATCTTGCATTTCTTTCAACTTCTTAGGGTATTTTTTTGCTAGATTTTTAGTTAAACTAAAGTCATTTCTAACATCATACAATTCCCAAACATCTTCTTCAAGCTTTGGAAAGCCTTTCATTTCCCAAGGAGCTCTGTGCAATGTTCTTGCATACCAACCATTTAAATACAATGCTCTGTTCCCAAACAACTCAAAATATTGAATCGTATGTCTTTCTGCTGCATCTTTGTTATCAAAAGTATATGCAAAACTTGTTCCTTCGATCGGAGTTTGTGGCACTCCATTCACCACTTTCGGTTCTGGTAACCCAGCAACCTCTAAAATCGTAGGTGCAATATCAATAGCATGTGTAAACTGTTCTCTAATCCCTTTACCGTCTGTTACTTTTTCAGGATAATGCACAATCATACCAGTTCTTGTTCCACCAAAATCTGAAGCTATTTGTTTGGTCCAAGTAAAAGGAGCATCAAATGCCACAGCCCAACCGGCAGCCATATGTGGAAACGTATTTGGCAGTCCCCAATCATCCATCAAAGGCAATAGGTCTTCAACTTTCTCTTCAACAAAATTGAAATAGGTCATCTCGTTATACATACCTACCATACCACCTTCAGCACTAGTTGCATTATCACCAGCAACGAATACAATCATGGTATTGTCTAATTCTCCTATTTCTTCAATAGCATCAACCAACCTTCCAATTTCATAATCTGTCATTTCAACAAATCCTGAAAATACCTCAGCTTGACGAGCAAACAATTTACGTTCGTTATCTGTTAATTTCTTCCAATCTTTAATATCATCAGGTTTAGGTGCTAATTTGGTTTTAGAAGGAATGATTCCTCCTGCTTTCATATTTTTTACAGATTCCTTACGCACTTCATCCCAACCTTTGTCGTACTTTCCTTTGTATTTATCCGACCATTCTTTTGAAACGTGGTGTGGTGCATGAACCGCTCCCGTTGAAAAATAAACGAAAAAAGGTTTGTCTGGAGTCATAGACTGTTGTGCTTTCACCCAGTTAATTGCTTGATTCGTCATATCAGTGGTAAAATGATAATTATCCATTTTAGGTGGATTCACTTTTTTTACTCCGTCAAAAATTAATGGAGCCCATTGATCTGTTTCCCCTCCAATAAATCCGTAAAACTTATCAAAACCTTGACGTGTTGGCCAACGATCAAAAGGACCAGATACACTTGTTTCCCATGCAGCTGTCTCATGCCATTTACCGAATGCCGCTGTACTGTAACCATTCAAACGTAAAGTTTCAGCTAATGGAGCAACACTTGGAGGAAGTGCTCCTGTATTACCTGGGTAGGCCGTACTTGTTTCCATAATAGAACCAGTATTACAGGTGTGATGATTTCTTCCTGTTTTTATAGACATTCTGGTAGGAGAACACAAAGAAGTTGTATTGAAATTATTATAGCGTAACCCTTTCTCAGCTAGACGCTCCATAGTAGGTGTCTTGATAGGACCACCAAATGCCGTCGTTGCTCCCATTCCCAAATCGTCAATTAATACTATAACAACATTCGGTGCCTCTTTCGGAGCTTTTACTTCAAAACGTTCTGGTGGTGTAGTGTTTCTCGCATCTAATTCAGTGTAGGCTTTTGGTTCTTGAGGCACAATCGGAAGAATCTCTCTATTGATATTCTCCTGCCCATTTACTTGCAATGCTCCGCAAAAAATCAAAGAGCTAAATAAAAGTTTTACATTCAATTTCATAATTTTAATTTTGATTAACTTTATCTAAGGTACGTTTAATATTATAATTAAGTTTTTTTTTTATTAATCTAAATTCTGTTTTTTTTTTACATCTACAAATAAAAATCTCTATTTTACGGTAAAATCACCCTATAACTATGGTCAAAACATTAGACATCGAAAAAATAAATATTCAGACTGAAAAAATCACAAAAAGCAACATTTTTTCGAATAGCCCTCTGATGATTAAACTATTAGAGTATTTGGTTGATAAATCAATTGAAGCTCCAGATGAAAAAGTGACGCAATTTGAAATCGGCGTTGCTGTATTAAATAAATCACAAAAAAACTTTGACCCTACATATGATCCGATTATTAGAATACACGCTAGAAGACTCCGAAAATATTTACATCAGTATTACGACGTATCAACCGATCAAAATGAAATTGTAATTTCTATGCCAAAGGGTCAATATGGGCTCACATTCAATTACCCACAATTTACTTACGCTGAAAAAATCGAAAAATCACACAACGAAGACTTTCAAAATACAATTGCAATTTCAGATTTTAAAGATTTTAGAATTAAACGGCACAACGATGATTTAACAAACTATCTAAAAGAAGATATATTGTTAGAATTATCATTGTTCAAACATTTCAACGTTTTAAACAGCCATGAAGATTCAAGGTTTTTAATTGACGGATTCTTAACAAATGAAAAAGAGAAATTTAGAATTTCTATTAAACTTATCGATCAAACTTCAAGTCAAATTATTTGGAGTAAAAATGTAACTTTTCAATACTCAGAGGAAGAAATACTGTCACTAGAAGAAAGTATTGCAAAACCTATTTCCAGAACGATTGCTGATGTGAATGGTATTATTTGTGGTCGTATGTATTCTCAAACGGACTGGACAAAGAAATTTAGCTTAAACACATACTCTACGTACCTACACTTTTACAAATATCACATTAATTCGAATGAGGAAACCGCTACTGAACTAATACCTATAATTGAAAAACTTGTCAACCAAGAACCTAATTTCGCCTCAGGATGGGCTATTTTGTGTAATCTTTACGCTGATTTATTTGTATATACATTAGATAAAAAAACACTTTCAAAAGCCTTAGAAAGCGGTAGAAAATCTGTTAATCAAGATGCAAATGACCAAAACGGCTTACTCCACTATGCATATGCTCTGATGCTAAACAACCAAATACACAATGCGAAAAAACTGATTGAACAATTACTTAATTTAAATAACAATGCCCTTTTTTACACAGGGTGTGCAGGATGGTTATATTGTTTAATGGGTGATTTTAGTATCGGTTTTAAATTACTTTCGAATACCATCAAACGAAACCCACTATCTCCAGAATGGTTTTATATCGGTACTTTTATTTACTATGTAAACGAAAATCAAATCGACATGGCTCATCTTGAAGCCTTAAAAATGAATGACCACAACCTGATTTATACACCACTATTAAAACTAATCAGCTTTCAATTGAATGGATCTTATTCAAAAGCTAAAAAACAGCTACCTAAGATAATCGCACTAAAACCAGATTTTGAACAAAATTATTCAAATTATATTTGCTGCTTATTCAAACACCCCAAAACTCAAGACATCTTAATTTCAAGTATTCAAGAAATTGTTAATGCCTAAAAACTAGTCGATTTTCAATCTTAAACTCGCCTTTAACATATTATCAGACAAGACATTAATTCGAACCTTGCCTGCAACTTCTCCAGCTTTCAGAATTAATTTACAACGCCCCTCTTTTGTAGTACAAAAAGTTTTGCTTGCTGCGCTTCTAGTATCTGACATATCTCCGTTTGAAAAAGCCAGAATACTAGCATCACCATCAATCGTTGCCGTTAGGCTTATTTCTTCTCTAACCACTGTACCTTTTGTATCTTCTAGTTGAACAGCAACTTCAATCACTTCATTCGGCAGCAGTTTTTTCTTTGATGGTAGTAAGCTTATTTTTTTCAACTTTTTTGCAGTATACACTTCAAATTCACAAACCTCTTTTCCATCAATGATACCGATGGCTTTTATTGCACCTGGCTCGAACGGAATCTTACGCCATTTTACGATCCAATTTTCAAAATCTCTACGATTTTTGCTGCCTATTTTTTTTGAATTCACATACAAATCTACAGACTCACAATTGGTATAAGTTACGATATCGTTTGTCGAATCACGATCTAGACTCCACGTTTCCATAATTTTCGGAAACCACCATCTACCCGATTTAGAAAAATCATCTGCATCGTCTTCATATACAGCAATCCGTACCATAGGTTTTTCAGACCAAAAGGCCTCATATAGATAAGAAATTTCTTTTCTGAAACCTGCTTTATCCAACAATCCACAGTTAGTTCCCATCGCAGGAAACTTTTTAGCCTCGCCCAAATAATCTATTCCTACCCAAAGAAAAAGTCCCATATTATGGTCATTCTCTAACACATCTAACCAAGGGGCTTTTTCAATGTTTGAAAATCTTTTTTCAGCTGTACTATTGAAATACACATAACTTTCTGAACTCACATATGGCTTTCCTAGTTCTTTTTCTCCGATTGCTTTACACCATTGTTCTCCATAATTTAAAGCAATTAAATCCATTTCTTTACAAGTCTCAATGATAGCATTCACCTTTTCTGAAGGAACTCCATCTTTACCTCTTTCCATTCCTGAAATGACGGGTCTTGTTGGGTCTAATGTTCTTACCAAACTCGTATATTTCTTTAAACCCAATTTTTGTCGAACATCTCCCGGACTATGATTTTCATTCCCGACACTCCATATAATCACACTTGGGTGGTTGCGATCTCGTTTTACAGTTTCGCTATAATTTTTCTCCCATTCCAAATAAAAATTAGGATCTCCGAAACCACTCGGATTGAAAAAGTTACTTTTTGATGCTTTTGCTGAAGCATATGGTTGGTTGTCATACCATTTATCAACAAACTCATCCATCACTAGAAAACCTAACTCATCACAAAGATCCATAAATTCAGGAGCTGTCGCATTATGAGCTGTTCGAATTGCATTACAACCTATTTCTTTCAAAGAAGTCAAACGAGATCTCCAAATTTCAATGGGTACCGCGGCTCCCAAATCTCCAGCATCGTGATGCAAACAAACACCTTTTAGCTTTTGATTTCTGCCGTTTAGAAAGAATCCTTTTTTTGCATCAAACTTAATAGACCTTATACCGAAAGAACTTTGATAATCGTCTAACAATTTATCATCGGCCAACACTTTAGAAATTACCGAATATAAATGTGGGGTTTTCGTATCCCATAATTTAGGGTTTATAATTTCAACCTCTTGTGTCACTACATAATCCTTCCTTAAACTTGCATTCAAAATCGAGCTAGACTCTGCAACTTTATTTCCGTTTTCATCAAAAACCAAAGAGATAATATTTACCTCTTCTCTATTCTCAAAGTTTTCAAGCGTTGTTTCAATACGAACCAACGCTTTTTCTTTATTGACTTTTGGGGTAGTAATATACGTTCCCCAATTTTCAATGTGAGTAGGGTTCGTAATAGTCAACCAGGTATTCCTATAAATCCCAGAGCCACTATACCATCTACAATTCGGTTGAACAGAATTATCAACCTTTACTGCTATTACATTTGGCCTATCGAAAAAAACACAATGCGAAATATCAAAATAAAAACTTGTATATCCATCATATTGAGCTCCCACATGCTCACCGTTTACATAAACCTGAGCATGACGATAGACTCCATCAAACTGAATTTGCACATAACTACCCTTTGCCGAAACTGGCAATTCGAATTTCTTTCGATACCAACCAACACCTCCAGGAAGCCAAGCATTTCTCCCCGAATTATTTTTATCAAGAACACCTTCTATACTCCAATCATGTGGCAGTTCTAATTTTCTCCATTTCGAATCGTCAAAATCGACATTTTTAAAACTTACGTTGTCATTTAAATTAAACCTCCAGTCTTCATTAAAATTTTCAACTATTCTCTTTTCTAGCGCATCTGATTTTTGCGCTAATGAAGTTATACCAAGGCAAAAGACAATTAAAAAAAACGATAAACTTCTCATAATTTAGTTTTTAATTCAATGTCAATAAATCGAAAAGCTCCCAAAGGAATTTTAATATCAGTAGTTCCTTTTTTAGAAACTTTAAACTCTTCTCCTGTCAGAATATCTTTTATCGTAGCAACCTCATAGTTATTAAACTGAACATGCGCCACACTTTCTTCAGGGTTGATATACCCATTATCTATCAATGTTAATCTAATATGTTTCGGTGCTGTTTGTGCGGTTACCCATGCAACATCTCCAGATACCGTTACTGGTAAAATACGTGATGCTTCTTTTATTTTGGCTTCAATTGTTTTGAAATAGACATCTGCAGTAAAGGTTTCTTTTCCATCAGAAGAATAATAATTATGCCCATCTGTGATAAACTCTGTTAAGTTATTTTTATAAATCGGATGTAAATTATCTTCAAGAGGTTTCCTTTTCCTATCTTTTTGAACAAAAACACCTTTTTGGGGTGGCGTTATTAAAACCAATCCATTCTCATAAGGAGCTAAAAAATTCAACCTTCTTTCTTTTACCCCTGCAGCATATCTAGAGAAATCATACTCTGTCACCGATGCTCCAGGCCAACTACCATTCATTCTACTGAATACATAGGTATTATTGGTTTCAAATTCTTCGTCGTAAAATGTAGTCCATTTCCCGTTTGACCCTTCATTCATAAAATGATGGTCAGGAGATTTCATACTTAAATGCACCGGAGAAATACTTAAAATTTCATTCCTTTTAGGAACGTATAATGCCCCTTTTGCAATAAGCTCCCAATAGATACTTTGAAACTCTTGATTTACCGCAAAATTATTGATAAACTGGGCTCCATTAGCCGTATGAAACACTAACATTCTTAAAAAATGGCTTGGTAGTCTTTGGTAACCTAATTGTCTTGCTCTATCAAATGAAGCATTGTCTGGTACCGCACGCGTACCCCAACTATCTACCGCACCACTTGTCCACATTCCCATTCTACCAGCCAAACTTAGCTCCATCGTTTTATCGGTAGTTTCTTCCATTGAAGGAACAAAGACATCAGAATATTCACCAGACATCAATTTCGCCCATGATTCTAAATAGTTAGACCCTAACCAAAATACATTCTTTGACCTTAAAAAGATATTCGCATTTTTCCCTTGAGCATAATCTGCCAATGGATAGATCAAATCATTTACCAAAAAGTCTAAATTCTTTTCAGAATGATCTTCCATTTCTGGATATATCAACACAGTTTTCTTTCCAGCTGCATTATCAATTACTTTTTTAGTGGTACTCAAATGAAACATATATGGATCATTACCATGCCCTGCCCAATACGACACTCCAGGTTCACCTCTAAACTTATTTGTGATTTGCTGTACCGCTTGCTCTTGTGTTAAGGTATATTTTTTTCGACGATCTCTAGATTTTTTATATTTTTCGTTCGTTACTGCCGATCGGTCCCAGTTTTCAACATTTTTCATGAATATTGAGTTCAGGAATATTGGGTTGTGGTATTCTTTTACCAAAGAATTTTTTAATCCTTCTAAATTTGAAGGCACTACTTCTGTCATTAAATAAACCGGTTGAGAATCATTATCTGATTTCGCTTTATCAAACTTCTGAAGGTCTTTTCTTATGATGGCCGTATTCTCGATTATTTTTGCCATTTTTCCAATGGGCTCTAGGTTCACAAAATCACGTTTCCACTTTTTATTCCCTACATCAATAACATGAATACAGCTACCTCCACTTTGTGTGCTTGCTAATATTATTTTATTTGATCCAACATCAAAACGCATATCATTGTAAGCATATTTCGACACCAATCTTTCGATTTCATTCTCTGTTGCATTTGGCTCATATATATGTATTTGACTACCAACTCGAGTTACATATTGGATTTTGTTTTTTTCATTTACGACAACCGTATGTGCAATATCATAACCAAATCTTATTTTTTTTATAGGATGAAAACTAAATTCATCTTTTGAAAAATGATATGTAGACACCAATAAGTCATTTGAATGCGCAGAAGAACCTAAAATTATTTCATCATTACCATCACCGTTTATATCAAAAACTTGAAAGTCTCCCAAAGGTCGAACTCTCACTTTTCCTTTTGTCTTTTTATTCCCTGTAATTTTCTTTTTTCTAAATGGTTTGTCTTCTAAGGGATTAAAAAAGTATAATGTTCCGGCTACTTGCATGTGGTTGTTACTACCTAATACAACAAGAATTTCTTCATTATCCGCGTTTTTTATAGTTCTTATGAAGTTTGCAACACATTCATTCGGTTTAGGCAGTATTTTTCCTGCTCCTGAATATGGTTTTTCAATTGAAAAAACACTAGTTGGAATTTCTTTTACCAAAGCCCCACCTGATGACAAATAATATATCTTTTTATCAAATCCCCCTGCTACTACAAAAGCTTCCTTATTTTTATGCACCACATTTATTGCGTACATAGGCGCTGCGTTCTTGCCAAACTTCCACAACAGATTTCCTTCAAAATCCAAACAATACACATTTCCATCTGCATTGGCTAACAGAATTTCATCATTACCATCTCCGGTGATATCGGCACACCATACATCGTGATTCATAAAACCTGACAGTTTGTTCTTCCACATTTTTTTACCTGCGTATGAATAACCCACCACTGTTCCTTCATAGCTAGAACCTACGATATAGGTTTTACTTTTTGAAACGGCATTTCTAACTTTTAGGATGGTCAACCCCGTTTCGATACTCTGTATTGCAGGATTTTTTTTAGAAACATATTCAATGGGACTCGCAAAAAGGCTCAACGAACACAATACGAATACAAGCTTTATTATTTTCATGTCTATGATTTTATATATTCAAATAAAGTTAAAACAACTGATATTTTTGTCTCTATACATACAGAATTTGTATGTTACCGTTTTTCGTGTTGACTCAATAAATATATACATATCAAAGCTAAGAAGCTGAACCGATAGGTGAAAAATAAAGTATACCTCTTGTTTTTAGCATGATTCTATGTAAATTTGATTTAGCGACCCTAACACTATGAAAAAACACATATCTCTATTTATAATTATTTTTTTTATAACCCTGAGTTCTTTTGCTCAAAGTAGCAAACCTAAAGTAGCCTTAGTACTAAGCGGAGGAGGAGCAAAAGGTATAGCACACATACCCACATTACAAGCCTTGGATTCTTTAGGTATTGTACCTGATTTAATAATCGGAACTAGCATGGGAAGCATCGTTGGAGCGCTATATGCTAGTGGTTATTCAGGAGATAGTATCGCTTCTATTTCAAACAGTACCGATTGGGGTAAATTATTCAGTAGTGAGATTCCTGTAACTGCTGTAAGTAATGAAGAAAAAAGTGAATACAAACGCTATTTAACGGAAATTGAATGGAAAGACGGAAAACCCAAACAAAAAACATCGATTATAAGTGACCAGAACATCAATGCCTTTTTTAACAAAGTCACTTATCCTGTAAATGATATCAAAAATTTTGATAACCTTCCAATTCCTTTTAAAGCAATGTCTGTAGATATTGTAAACGGAAAAGAAGTTATTCTAGACAAAGGGTCGTTAAGCTTTGCCATGAGATCAAGTATGTCTATTCCGGCAGTATTTAAACCGATGCCTTACAAAGATGTATTGTTAGTTGACGGTGGTGTATTGAACAATTTCCCCGTAGACATCGCAAAAAAATATGGCGCAGATATTATTATTGGAAGTGATGTAGGTGGTGGTATGGAACCCAAAGAAAAACTAGATAGTCCGGTAACCGTAGTTTTCCAAGCAGCCATGCTAGCGAGTAACTTAAAGGTACCTGAAAACAAAAAAATGTGTGATGTTTTGATCGATCATACAGAACACCTAACGCATTCCACGGGTAGTTTTAATAAAAACGTTGAAATTTACGACGAAGGTAAGATTGCTCTTAAAGAAAATTTAGAACAACTTGTGCAGCTATCAAAAAAACTCAGTAGGTTCCCTCAAAAGAAAGTCTCGTTACCTGAAGCACCACAAAGCATATTTCTCGACACTATTGTATACGAAGGTATCAGTCGTGAAAATATGGATTTATTCAATTCCAGAACACAATTAAAAGCAAAAAACACCTATACTCTAGATGTAATCCATAAAGCATCTGAGAATGCACTTGGTACAAATTTATTCGATGGAATAACATTTCGATTGTTTCATGTAGGCGAAAAACAAGGACTAAAGATTGTCGCGGATGAAAAGTCGAAACACCTATTTAAAGGATCTTTACATTTTGATGATTTTAGAGGAATCGGACTAGCTTTAAACTATACTGGTAGAAACATATTGGGAAACTCATCACGCGTATTATTAAGTGTAGATCTTACTAAAGATTTCAGATATCGCGGTCAATATCAAAAAAACTTTGGGGCAAAAAAAGATTGGTGGTTCCGCTCTGATCTGTATGGAGAAAACATAGACCAAAGAACGTTCGTTAGTGGTAATTATGCAGGAGATTTGATCAGTGAACACATACAATTTGACAATCAAATAAATTACAACATCAACTCTTTTCGAAACTATATTGGAATTGGATTTGTGTATAATTGGAACCGGTTAGAACCGAAAATAGATCCAGAAATAGGAGATAATATTTACAATTTATCGCACTATGACTTTAGAAATATCGACATCAATGTTCACTATATTCACAACACTCTAAACAAAATATTTTATGCAGAAAAAGGAAGTTATATGCAGGTAAAACTGGGTACTTCTGTATACACGCATATGGTTGCAAAATTAGCTCCTGAATTTAATTACCCTGATATTATTGGGTCCGTAAGTCCATTTACAAAATTTAGATTCAACACAGAAAAAAGAATTCCATTGTCAAAAAAACTATCTGCAATTGTAGGTATTGATGGAGGTTTTACTTTTTACAACGACACAAATCAAGATCGTACCTATAAGAATTTTGGTTACGCCGCTAATTATTTCTTAGGCGGAAACATTAACAGACCTAGAAACGACACTTTTGTACTACCTGGATTGGAAGAAATGGAATTGGCAACTACACAATTTTCGATGTTAAAACTAGCTACTCAATACAATCCAACTTCTTCAATTTATTTTACACCACATTTAAATTTTGCTATTGTTGGCTTTGATGATTTTAACAATTATTTCGATTCGTTTTTTTCTGCACAAAACAAATGGGTTGAGGAGACAGAAACCAGCTACTTAACCTCGATTGGCTTGACTACCTCGTACAATTCAATATTGGGTCCTATAGATTTTGATATTTCATGGGTAAACAATCTTTCTGGTGCTCGCTTATTTTTTGGTATTGGTTATCACTTTACACAGTCTAATTAACACTACTATTTTTTTATAGCTTGATAGGAAAACCAATCAAATTCTGCTACGTTTTTACTCTTTTTACCATCTGAAGTGGCGTACATACCAATGTAAACTCCATTAAACTTTTGGGCAACATCATCTGACACAATGGTATAATCTTGCATTGTACCAATCTGAGACAAATTGTCCTTCTCAGCTCCATAAAAAAATGAAGCCTTAATGCCTTTCACCTCAACACCTAAAACGACAGTGTTGTTTTTATAAGGTACACGAGCCACAACCTCAGGGATAACTGTTCCTTTATTGTTTTCTTGAAGCACTTTTATTAAGACCAATTCATTTTTTTCTTTTAGCAATTGGTAATTATTACCATGACGTCTGTAAATTACCAAGCCTGCTTTTTCATTCACTTTCTTAGACTTAAATGTCATTTTGGTAAGAGATCGGTAGTTTTCATTTCGTGTTCTTTGGGCTATAAAAGAAGGATTTTTTAAAGTGTTTACTGTCTCTGGTCTCAACTGGATTTTAATAGTGCCTTTCTTCAATTGATACCACTGGTTTTCTGGTGAACGCAAAAAATTCCATTCTATACCTAAAACAGCCGTATCAAAATCATCTTTTTCTGCAACTTCTGCTACTGGAGACCAAGTTAGATTTGGTCGTTTTTGTTCTTTTTGTAACAATCCTGTTCCTGGATTAAAAATCGGTGTCACACCACTTTCTTGCTGAGACATGATTACTTTTGCCAAAAAGGTTTCTCTTGCCAATGTTACATAACCTTCTATTTTTCTTTTTGCCAACATAACACTCCACCATTCTCCATTTTGCGTTTGTACCAAATCGGCATGCCCAGTTTGCCCAATAGTATTTGTTTTCCCTAAATGTCTATGCGTCATAATAGGATTCGCGTGATTTGGAATATATGGTCCCCATAGTTTTTTACTATTGAAAACCGTAACGGCATGGTATTCCCCGGTTCCACCTTCTCCAATCATTAGCAAGTACTCACCCTTAATTTTATACAAATGTGGTCCTTCTGCCCACCTAGCGTTCCTAGCATGACCAAAGGTTAGTTGTTTTTTTTCTCCGAGTAGAATGCCTTTGTCAGGATCAATTTCTTGCATCCATATTCCGTTTTTCCCAGGCCATTCATTTTGACTTCCATCAATGACTGCTGCACCTGTATAATAGCAACGACCATCATCATCCCAAAACAAAGAAGGATCAATTCCAGGAGCATCATCAATCCATAAGGGTTTGCTCCATGGTCCTTCCGGTTTTTTTGCTGTAATGATAAAATTACCTTTTTGTCCGACCATGGTCGTAATGATGTAAAATGTTCCTTCGTGGTATCTTATGGTAGGCGCAAAAATTCCATTCGAATTTTTCAAACCTGGTTTGTAAAAAATTTGTTCTTTTCTATCTATACCATAACCTATTTTTTGCCAATTGACCAAATCTTTACTTTTATGAATTGGCAAACCTGGAAACCATTCAAAACTAGAATTCACCAAATAATAGGTGTCTCCAACTCGACAAATAGAAGGATCAGGGTAAAACCCAGGTAGTATTGGATTTTGAAATTCTTTCGGTCCATTTTGAGCGAAAACTACAAAACCACAAAAAAACAATGCAAGAAATTTTAGTTTTTTTGAAATCATCGGGAATAATCTTTTTATAAAAGTTGCTATTACAAACGTATCCTTGATTTTAAAAAAAACAGAGCACTGTGGGCTTTTTTTGCACCACAAATATTAATTATTCCTTTTTTGCAATATAAAACCCATAACTATAATAAGATTTAAATTTTAAGTACAATTCTTTTTCTTTCGTATGATCGTCAACAATTTTCTTTGCCAAAGAACTGTTATCATGGCGATTTAGAAAAGCTTGGAATTTTGTTTCTAACGGAGTGTAGTAATTTTGAATCCAACTTTCTTCCGGCAAAAAAAAGGAACCTACTAAGGAAAAACCATTTTCTTCCAAAACTTTTATTTTATTTGAAGCTATAGCTATTTCTGGATATTCTTTATTCCAAAAGTCTTCAATTTCTTTAGGTCTTGAATTGGTAATCCAAGTAATTTCACTCACAGCTAAATATCCTCCCTTTTTCAAGTAAGCATTCCAGTTTTTTACCCCAGCTTCAAACCCCATATTATAAATAGCTCCTTCTGACCAAATGATATCTAAAGACTCTGACTCAAAAGGTAAAGCATCCATAGAGGCATTTATCGTTCGGATGTTATCGGCCAATTCTAATTGATTTGCATTTTCATTTAAAACATCTAAAAATTCTGGAAACAAATCAACGGCACTAATTTGTGAATTTGTATGCTTGACCAGACTTAAAGTTTGTCCGCCTGTTCCGCATCCTATATCTGCGATATGTATTTTTCTATCTTTCGGCAAGCTCATAAAACTAAGAGCTCGTAAAGTATCTGATTGACTACCTGGGCCTTGACGTTCAGTGTTTTTAAATAAATCGATAATAAGTGCTAGTTCTTCCATTTAACAACTCTTGAAATTTGGTTACAAGGTACTAATCTTCATTAAATCGTTATCAAACGCGAGTAACATGTTATTGCATCTTAAAACGTTTTTATAACTCGAAGCACACCAGACCCATCTATACTAGAATCATACCACTTTGCTCCAAATCCAAATTGAAACGAAAACCCATTATTTAGTTCGTAATGCAATTGAGGCAACACCAACAGCTCCATTTCATTGTCATCCAATCCTTGAAAAGTTGGATCGGTATTATTGATCTCTAGACCAACTACCGTTCTTTTGTTTAAATCTGCAAAAACAGAAGCATTGATCAATATAGTATGTTTTTTCTGTGCAGCATCAGCACCAGATTCTAGCATGATACCGAAAAGCCCAATGGCACTCCAGGTTTCATTGAAACGGTATGCTGGCACATATAAGAAATTCATTTCCAATAAATCTTCATGGATATAATTCTCAGCAATCACCTGAACACCATGGATAAACTTATCGTTTTTCGATGCTCCAATAGTCCATTGCACAGCTGCTTTCAATGCTTCTAGTTCAAAATCATTCATTGGAAACTCTAATTCTACTGCAAAATTATCAAACAAAGCGTATTCAATTTCAGGAGCCCATTCAACTCCCCGAAATGACGCATTATTTATAGGGAAATCTGCCAATGTATTGATCTCCAACTCTCCCTTTTTTGCTCCAAGTCCTCTTACCAAATCAAACATTAATGGCTCAGGTATTTCAACAGTTGTATGCCCTACTTCCTGGGCAACACTCACGTGAAAACTGCAAATACAAATTAAAACAAACAAATAAAACCTAGATAATGAAAAAGAAAAACCTGTCATAAAAATTATTTTAAATCGACAATCTGTTTTACAAAAATACTTTTTTTACAACGTTGCTTCACTAAAAACATTAGAATTAACATTTAGTTTAGATAAACATTCTAGATCACATCAATTCAAACTTTGACGAAATTCGTTTGGACTCATTGTAGTCTTCTTCTTAAATATTTTACTGAAATATTGAGGATACTCAAAACCTAAAGCATATGCTATCTGACTCGAAGTATCTTTAGAATTCAACAACATAGTTTTTGCTTTATCGATGATGAATTTATGAATATGATCTTGGGTACTTTGTCCTGTTTCTTTTCGCAATAAATCACTCAAATATTTTGGTGACATTTGCATTTGCTCTCCACAATACTGAACCGTTGGAATACCGAATTCTAATTGTTTTTCTTTTGCATAATAACCACGTAAAAACTGTTCGAATTCACTGGCGAGATCTTTGTTGAGATTTGTTCTTGTATAGAACTGCCTGTCGTAAAAACGAACACAATAATTCAACAGTAATTCTAAATTTGAAATGATTAGATTTTGACTGTGTGCATCTAGCGTATTAGAAAACTCTTTTTCAATTTTTTCTGTGATTTCTGTTATGGTATTCTTTTCATCGTCTGACACATGTAGCGCCTCATTTGAGGCATAAGAAAAGAAAGAAAATTTATCCATTATATCTCCGAGGTTTGACTTTCGAATTAAGTCTGGATGAAAAGCCAAAGTCCATCCATTGCCAGATTCTGAAACAGCTTCTTTTTTAAATTCTAACATTTGATTCGGAGCTGTAAACACGAGTGTACCTTCTTGAAAATCGTATGAATTTCTACCGTAATTGACAATCGTATATGTACAATTATCCTTCAAACTCACATGATATAAACCTAAGGTATATTTAACATTATCAACCTCTAGGTCTTTCAATTTATCCCCCATTCGAATTAAAGAAATCAAGGGGTGTTTTGGTTTTTCGATTCCTAAAAATTCGTGTATTTCAGATATCGTTTCAATATGTATAATCTCTTTCATTGCACCCAATTAATAATTTTCCCACCATTTTTTTGCAACAACCATGCTGTCTTTTACAAATATTTCTTGTCCTATTTCCGGTGTGACAATCGGAAGACTCAATTCTTTTGCTTTTGCACTGACCCTGTTCACAGGGTCTGTCCAATCATGTAGTGCTAATTTGAAACCTCCCCAATGTATTGGCATTATTTTTTTTGCTTTAACATCAACACCTGCTTGTGCTGTTTCCTCGGGCATCATATGTATATCAGACCATTTTTCGTTGTACTGACCACATTCCATCAAAGCCATATCAAAAGGTCCATACTTTTCGCCGATTTCTTTAAAATGATTTGCATATCCACTATCTCCACTAAAATAAATATTTTCATTCTGTGACTGAATGACCCACGAAGCCCAAAGAGTACTTTTATTATTATTCAACTTTCTACCAGAAAAATGTTGCGCAGGTGTACATACAAAAGTCAAAGTTTCGAATTGAGTTTCTTGCCACCAATCTAATTCTGTAATAGAATCTTCTGGCACGCCCCAAGATTTTAAATGCACACCAACGCCAAGGGGCACATAAAAATGTTTTGTTTTATGCTTGATTGCATTTATGGTTTTATAATCTAAATGATCGTAGTGATCGTGCGAGAACAATACCGCGTCGATTTGTGGAAGTTTGTCAACTGCCAACGGAAATTCTTTGTTAAACCTTGGCGCTCCCAGAAGAGGATGCGGTGCTGCGACTTCACCAAACATAGGATCTAGTAAAATATTTCTTCCCTCTAATTGAAGTAAAAAAGAAGAGTGTCCAAACCAAACCAATTTAGCCTCTCCTTTGTAATTCGCTACCTCAGAAGAATCAATTTTTGTTACATTTATATCTGTTTTAGGTCTACCGTTAGGAACTTTTGTGGTAAAAAATGTAAATGCCAATTTCATCGTTTCAGAAAAGCTCAACTCTTTAGGAACATCATTTGAATTATTAAATACACCATTTCTAAATTGTTTAGAAGTTTTGTAAAGTTCTTGATCTTCTTTGCTTACATCTCCACCAAAACTGGGGTAAAAAGACACAAACAACATATAAACACCGATTAGAGAAACCAAAATAGCAACAAATAGAATCATACCTTTTTTTATTAGCTTTTTAAACATCTTATTTGAATTGACTCATCATTAATTTATCAAAAAATCGATCACCAAACCATTTGCGGATTGCAACTGAAGGTTTCGCCATATAGCCTCGTAAATATCGTGTTTTTGGTTTCTTTGTCATTGCGGCATTGGCAATAACTTTACCTAAAACATCCACTTTTGTAAGTCCATTACTTGTGTACATTTTCACAAGACCCTCCGCTACTTTATTTGCAAACGCTGCATACGCACCTTGCCCTGAAGTTTTCCTTAAATTTTCAGCTGCAATAACACCCCATGCTGTCTTGATCCCTCCTGGTTCCACGAGAACAACATCAATACCTTTTTCTGCTAATTCTAAACGAAGACAATCACTCCATCCTTCTAATGCATGTTTTGTAGCATGATACCATGCGCCCATCGGAGTATACACCTTACCTCCCATCGAAGAAATATTCACAATTCTTCCTGAACTATTTTCTCTCATACTCGGCAATACCAATTGTGTAATTCTGGCCAAACCAAAAATGTTCACTTCAAATTGTCTTTTTGCTTCTTCAATAGTAACATCTTCAACGGCTCCATAGGAACCATACCCAGCATTGTTAATCAAAACATCTATCTTACCTTCTATTTTTAATACTGTATTTACACAGCTTACAATGGATGCATCGTCTGTTAAATCCAAAGAAACAATTTGCATTCCTTTTTCTTGTAAATCTCTCATTTCTTCTAGCCTTCTTGCTGCACCATATACTTTATGGCCTTGGGCATGTAAAAAATTTGCAGTTGATTTACCCATTCCAGAAGACGCTCCAGTTATCACTATTACTTTACTCATATCGAACTATTTAAGCATTAATTAATTGAATACTTCAAAAGTAAATCTATCTATCGATTGCAATGTATGCTAATTGCCGATACTTGAATACTTTTTTCTTTTTACTCGATTCACACACCTAAAATACTGCAATAAACATTAATAATTCTAGAACCTATTTTATTATTGACAATAACCTAACCACATCTGACAACTAAGAAACCTCTAAAACTTAGAATAAAAGTAATTTTGATACCAATAGACTGAAAAAATATGGGTAATATTAAAAACATACTATTTTTTATCAATTGCATCGCTACAATTGTATTTTTTATGGCGTGTTCATCTCCAGAAGAAAATGAAATTATTGAGAGTACACCACCGGCTGAAAAAGTTTATGTAACAGGTGCAGAAACTATAATTCCGTATCATACGTTGAAAATGTATTTGGATGAAAATTTTAGTCAGATGTATTTTTTAGATACCAAATTTAACGAAAGTCATGGAGGAAGTTATGTTTTAGATTATTTCGATGAAGGTGGTCAAGGAATGGACTCTTACCCAAGTATCACTATTGGAAGTGTAACTTTTGGAAATAATTATTGGGTTTCTGATAAAGCAGTAGTTGGAATGCCAGTACAATTGAAAGACATCTCTAATACTTTGACTTTTGATTTTAAAACAAGTCAATTAGAAGCTAATGACATTGATGATAAATGGATGGCTTCTATCAACTTTATTTTTGATAATTATGGAACTGAAACAAGTGAACCTGTAGCTAGTGAACGAGATTACGATTTAGTAATTATGCACGCGCATCACAATTTCAATGATAGCGTTCAAGACAAACCGTTGGACGAAAATACCAAAACCACACATTGGTATTTCGCTAGAAACTCCGACAAAAGTTTGAAACCTTACCACCTAACTATCGATGGAAAAACATACACTTATGCGGTTCGATATAAATTTTTTATCAATTCAGGAGATAAGAATAATAAAACTCACTTGAAATTTATCCCATACGGAAATACGGAGTTACCTGAAATTTTAAAAATCAACGTAAAAGAAGTCATTCAAACCACCAAAGATTATTTGCCATATGTAAATCTCACGCCAGAATTGAGAACCCTAGCGGAAACCAATATTGCTTTACCAAATGCATGGCTTAAAAGCATCAATGCTGGATATGAAGTTTACACGGGAAATGCCACATTAAATATTGAGCAATTCAGAGTAAACCTATAATTCTGGTGAAAGACAGCGTCATCCACAAGAATTTCAATTAAAACCAAGCTGTTCAAAGACTAAAAGAAACATTTTTATTACAACCTCTATTCCAAGGTCAAATAGGTCCCTTTAAAATTTTGATTCAGCACCATAATTTCAGTTTTGTTATGTTCTTTTGAAGGAACCACTTCAATACTTGCCTCACCGTTTGCCATATTTATAATTTCACTACCCGTTGGTGTCCCTTGATGTTTCAGCGTTGCTCCACCACTTAAACATTGAAAATACACACGATTTTCATAATCTAAACAACGTAAGTTATTCTTATCAACAGCGATAGCAGAAACTAAATAATTTCCATTCTCGAGTACTTCGTAAGATAATCTTAAACTTTTAGCAGGTCCATTTTTCACAAACCTATAATTCACCTTCAAAGAGTCTCTGTAGGTATTTTGGCCTTTTGACTTCCCTACAGCAACCAAATCATTTTCTCCTTTTTTAAAGTTAACGTTCCAAGTTAATCCAGAAGCTGGAAATTTTGTGATATCTCTTTTCTTAGTTCCTAAAGATTTTCCATTTTGATACAACTCTACCTCAGAACAATTGCTGTAAACACTGATTTCTCTTGCTTTATTTTTCGGTCCTTGACGCTCTGTCCATGTATGCGATTCGATATATGTAAAAGGCTCATCACTCCAGTAACTTTTAAATACATAATAAGCATCTTTCGGAATTCCATTTCTATCTGTAATACCTTTTTGATTCATATATGGGATATCATTTTCTGGACGCAATGGTGTTCCAAAATCTTTAAAGGCCCATTGAATATTACCGACAAAAGTAGCATCCAATTCTGAAATTCTTAAATGCCAATCAAATAAGTCAACGATGTAATTCTCACTCCAATCCCCAATTTGAGCTATGTTTGCGACATCCGTTTGAACAATAGCTTCTTCCCATCCATCAGAGTTAATACGCCCCTCACCTGTAATTGGGTTTTCGCTATGCCTACCTAGATGACTTGAGCCACCGTACTCTGCATGAATAAAATGTGGGTATTGCTTTTTATACAGATCAATCGCTTTTTGGTAACTCTTATAACTACCCGAATACCAACCAGACCATATTGATGGAGAAAAAACATCCACAATATCTGCTCCTTCATAATATTTTCTGATCGCTGTTTTTCTTGAAGGATCTAATTCATGAGCTAAATCGTTTAATTCTGTTAAAAAACTATTTATCTTTTCTGTATCATCTCCATTTTCGAAATCAGGCAACCAATAAATCTCATTTCCTAAAGACCAAATAATAATACTTGGATGGTTTTGATTTTGAACGATCATTTCCGTTAACAAATTCTTTGCATTTTTTTTCCAAACATCATTTCCAACACCTCCACGACACCATGGCAATTCATCCCAAACCAACAATCCCAAAGAATCACATGCCTTATATATTTCAGGGTCTTGAGGGTAATGCGCCAATCTCACGAAATTCGCCCCCATTTTCTTAATTGATTTCATATCATTCCAATGCTGTTCGTTTGACATTGCTGCACCAACTCCAGCATGTTCCTCGTGTCTGTGAGTTCCTCTTAACAGCAACCTTTTACCGTTTAAATAAAAAGGGCCATTCTTTTTAAATTCAAACCATCGGAATCCAACTTTGTCATGTAATACGTCCAATTCAACACCTTCTTTTAACAAAGAAACTGACACCGAATATAGAATTGGATTTTTAGTATCCCATAATTCAGGGTTTACAATAGAATCCAATGCAACTTCCATAGAGTTACTGGATACCTTTTCTTTTTTCGATAAAACTTCAATTCCTTTCGAATTCTTGAGAACTGTTTTCAAAAATAAGTTTTCCTCATTTTCCAAATTATTGATTTGAACATCTACGTGCATAGATGCTCGATCATTAGAAACAACTGGTGTACTAATCTTCAGTTTTGCCAAATGTGTTTTAGGTTTTACTAACCACCAAACATCTCTGGTAATCCCTCCATAGATAAAAAAATCGCTCTTTTGTGAAGGAATCAACTCTGGGTTGTACCCATTGTCTACCCTAACTAATATTTCATTTGTTCCCTCCTTAATAAATTTTGAAACATCTATTTCAAATCCAATATATCCTCCAATATGCTCTCCCGCTTTTTCTCCGTTTACGAACACCTGAGAAGTACAATTCGCACCTTCAAAATATAAAGCATAAAGACACGCACTCGATAGTGTAGGAATCTCTAATGTTTTCTTGTACCAACTTGCGTTTCGTCGGTAACCCGGTTCATTGTCTGTAACATCTAAATTATTCCAAGTATGTGGCAAATCAATTTTTGACCATTCTTTTGATAATTCAGGCATACCTTCGGAGTCATCCTCAAAATACAACCAATGCTCATTGATATTTTGTTTTGTACGTTGCATCGTATCACTTGCATTTTTACAACAAGAATACATTGCAAACAGTAGAATAGAACAAAAAGATTTAATTAGGATTTGAATTTTCATACGAGGATATTTTTATTTTTCTTTTGAAGAACTTTTTTGTCTTAGTAACGCTTCTAAAAAATAATAGTCTGCATATACTATAGGTTCGTCAATCTCATCATTTTTGGGACCATTTCCCGTACTATGTTTTAATATAAATGGACCATTTATAGATTCTTCTAAAAGATAATTCTTGGAATTCAAATTATTTAAAACTCTCGTTGCAAATGTACTATAAGATTGTTTTTTCGTATACGAATACAGTTCAAATAACCCTGAGCTTACTAAAGCCGCTGCAGAGGCATCCCTTGGAGTATCTGGACCCGAAGGCAAATCAAAATCCCAGTACGGTATTCCATCTTCAGGCAAATTTTTATGAGACATATAATAAGTTGCTGTCGCTTCGGCTTGGTCTAAAAACTCTTTGTTTTTAGTATATCTATAGGCTATTGTAAAACCATAAATTGCCCAACCTTGTCCGCGTGCCCATGAAGACTCATCATGAATACCTTGATGCGTCACCTTTTGCTTCACAGCACCATTTATCGTATCATAAACAACAACATGATACGTGCTATTATCTGGTCTAAAATGATTATTTAAAGTTGTTTTCGCATGTTGTTCTGCTATTTTATGAAAAGTACTATCTCCAGAAATCTTAGTTGCTTCAAACAACAACTCTAAATTCATCATATTATCAATGATTACTGGAAACTCCCATATATCAGCATTAAAATCCCACGAACGTAACAACTTCACGTTGCTGTTATACCTCGTGCATAATGTTTTTGCACTTTGTACAATTACATCTTTATAATATTGATTTTCATGATATTTCAATCCTTCACCAAAACTGCAAAATATTTTAAACCCCATGTCATGCGTTTTGTCATTCCATTGCTGGTCTTCCATCAAAGCAGTCCACTCCATGGCTTTGTTTTTAAATTCTTTTTTCCCTGTCAAAGCATAAATTTGCCATAAGTTCCCTGGGAAAAAACCACTCGTCCAATCTTTAGAGGGGACTTTATGAATTTCTTCAGGATTTAAGGACATACTTCTAGGAAATGAAAGTGCATCTACCTGATAATCGAGTAAATTTTCAAAACGTTTTTCTAATAATCCGTTTGCATCTGTTGTACTTATTTTTTCCCCTTTGTTAGTATTAGATTTACATGCTCCGAAGAGCAACGCAAACCCTATAAATACTATAAAATTATTTTTCTTCATTGAAATCATAAATTAATATCCGTTGTTTTGAGCTAGTAAGTTAGGATTTCTTTTCAATTCATCCTCTGGAAATAGTAAATAACAATCTCTAGATGCATAAAAACCTAAAAGACCATTTCGATATTGTTATAAGAAACAACACCAAAATGGCCTTTCAAAAAGTGAGTCACTAGTTTTTACAAACCTGCAATTTCTTTAATCTCTTTTATCGTTTTATCTGCCAAAGCATCTGCACTTTCTTGTGAAGTACTTTCTGTATAAATACGAATAATCGGTTCTGTATTTGACTTTCTTAAATGTACCCATTCCGTAGGAAAATCTATTTTTACCCCATCGATAGTATTTACATCTTCTGATTGATGTTTCTCAGCCATTTTAACCAAAACAGCATCGACATCTAAGCTTGGGGTCAATTGAATTTTGTTTTTACTCATATAGTAACTTGGATATGAATCTCGCAATTCTTTACAAGATTTACCACTTTTTGCCAAATGAGATAAAAACAAAGCCACACCAACCAAGGAATCTCTACCGTAATGAGATTCTGGATAGATGATTCCACCATTACCTTCTCCACCAATAACGGTATTGGTTTCTTTCATGGCAATCACAACGTTTACTTCACCAACTGCACTTGCGGTATAAGACCCTCCATGCTTTTCCGTAACATCTCTCAAAGCTCTCGATGAAGATAAGTTAGAAACAGTATTACCGCCTTTTAGTTCTCCTAGCACATAATCCGCACAAGCAACCAATGTATACTCTTCTCCAAACATAGAACCATCTTCGTTTACCAAAGCCAATCTATCTACATCCGGATCCACCACAATTCCAAAATCTGCTTTTTCTGCAACGACCAATTTCGAAATATCTTCTAAATGCTCTTTTAAAGGTTCTGGGTTATGAGGAAACTGTCCATTTGGATCACAGTACAACTTTACACACTCTACTCCCAATCGCTCTAACAAAGCAGGAATAAATATTCCCCCAGTAGAATTCACTGCATCTAAAACTACTTTAAAATTCGCTTTCTTTACAGCTTCAACATCCACCAAATTCAAGTCGAGAACCGCATCGATGTGTTTTTGAACATACGAGCGATCTTTAGTATAGGCTCCTAAATCATCAACCTCAGCATAGCCATAAGCATCGTTATCAGCAAGCACCAAAATTTTCTCTCCTTCAACACCATTCAGAAACTCTCCTTTCTCGTTTAATAACTTTAAAGCATTCCATTGCTTTGGGTTATGAGAAGCAGTGATAATTATTCCGCCATCAGCTTTTTCCATAGGCACAGCAACCTCAACAGTTGGTGTTGTTGACAATCCTAAATCTACGACATCAATTCCCAATCCAACCAAAGTATTCGAAACCAGACTACTAATCATTTTCCCTGAAATTCGAGCATCTCTTCCGATTACCACTTTTAATTTTTCGGTCTTTTTCTCATTTCGCTCCAACAACCAAGTACCGTATGCACTTGCAAATTTAACAGCATCTAATGGGGTCAAGTTGTCTCCAATCCCTCCTCCAATTGTTCCTCGTATTCCTGATATTGATTTTATTAATGACATAGTTTAATTTTTATTTAAGAACAGTAATCCTACTTACTACCCCCAATTTTGTATAAAAGGACTTCTGTAATATTTGTCCAATTAAAATAAATTTCATGAGTATTCCCATTCCCGGTAACTCTAATATAACGTGCTTTTTTGTTAATGTCGAAATTTTCATAATCTAATGATACTCCTTTCGATTTCCCATTAAAAATACTATTCCAATTCTTTTCGTCATCGGAGATTGAGATATCAAAATAATAATTTCGTTGGTCTCCATTATAAAATGCAATGCAGATTTGCGAAATCTCTATTGGTGATTTCAAATCATATTGAATCCATGGTTTGATACCATCGATACGTTCACCACGCCAACTAGATTTTCCTGATATATCATTATCTATTGTTAGCTTCGGAAAAAAATCGCCAGCACCATGTTCTTTGGTTTCCCAAATATTTGCTTTCACAAGAATATCATCAGTATTTATTTTACTTTTTTGACCTGATGCAATAGAACATAGTGAAGTCAAAATCGAAAATGTAATAGCGTTTATTAATCTTAATTTAAATATCTTCATTAGTTTCAGTTTTACTCGAAAAATCGCAACATTGTTTTCATTTAGCGTTGATATATTCCATCCTTGATTGCTCAATTTCATTATATATTGTTCTATTCTTTTTAATAATGCCATCTTACAAAAGCTTCCATCGCTGCATACCTAGCAAGACCTAGAATATCATACAAATCTGCTGTTTCTTTATTTCTATCTTCTGCGCGTTGCCAAAATTCTCTACTATCGGTTCCTTGAAAAACCACACCATCTTTTTGAGATTGATGTTTAAATATCCCATATCGTTTTTCCAAAACTTGATCTGGTCCCATTGGTACGGCCATTTCTATTTCTTCAATTCCCCATTCTTGCCAAGCGCCTCGGTACAACCACAACCAACAATCATTCATGAATGGTTTTGGTTTTAATCGTTTAACGGCTTCAAAAATTGCATCCAAACAAACCTTGTGTGTTCCATGTGGATCCGCTAAATCTCCAGCTGCATAAATTTGATGTGGTTGTATTTTCTCAATCAAATCCATCGTTAATTGAATATCTTCTTCTCCGACAGGTTTTTTCTCGATAGTTCCGGTTTCGTAAAAAGGTAAATTCATGAAGTGTATTTGTTCATCTTTCAAACCAACGAAATAACTTGTAGCTCGTGCTTCTCCTTTTCGAATCAACCCTTTGATATGTCGAACTTCAGAAGTATCTATATCACTTCCTTTTTTATTTTTTAAAAACTCGTTGGCTTGTTGATAAATATTTATCGCTTCAGGACTTTCAATATTAAAGTGTTGGTTATAATCACAAACAAAACTTGCAAAACGATGCGCTTCGTCATCAGCCACCGCAATATTTCCTGAAGTCTGGTAGGCCACATGCACTTCATGTCCTTGCTCTACCAAACGCTTGAAAGTTCCACCCATACTGATAATATCGTCATCGGGATGAGGACTAAAAATTAATACACGTTTTTTCGCTGGGAGTGCTCGTTCTGGACGATTTGTATCTTCTGCATTAGGTTTCCCTCCTGGCCAGCCAGTGATGGTATTTTGAAGTTTGTTAAAAATCTTAATATTGATATCGTAAGAAGCCCCTTCCTCAGCCAATAAATCACTCATCCCATTCTCTATATAATCGTCATCGGTAAGCATCAAAATAGGTTTTTTCAATTTTAAGGCTAAACCTAAAACAGCTTTTCGAATCATCCTATCACTCCACTCTACCTTTTCAACCAACCACGGACTTCTAACTCTGGTTAATTGTGAACTTGCTTCTTTGTCTAAAATAAAAGTTACATTGTTGTGTTCTTGTAAATAGCTCGCCGGAATTTTGCTAGTCACTTCACCTTCAACCGCAGCTCTTACAACTTTGGATTTTCTTTCTCCCCAAGCTAGCAAAATCACTTTTTTCGACTCCATTATTTTCTTTACACCTAAAGTAATTGCTGTTCTTGGAGTATTAGAAATCCCTGAAAAATCGCCACTTGCTGCCACTCTAGTCATGTGATCTAGTGCAACCAATCTCGTTTTAGAATTTTGCAATGAACCCGATTCATTAAAACCAATATGTCCGTTTCCTCCTATTCCTAATATTTGCAAATCGATACCTCCTAAAGCATCTATTTTTGCTTCGTAAGAAGCACAGTAATCCGAAATTTCAGCCTTAGACAAAGTTCCATCTGGAATATGATAATTATCTCGATCAATATCTACATGATCAAACAGTAATTCTTTCATAAATCTGACATAACTGTTTATTGAATCTGGTTCCATTGGATAATATTCATCCAAATTAAAACTTACCACATTTTTAAAACTCAAGTTTTCTTCTTTATGCAAACGAACAAGTTCAGCGTACAGTCCTTTTGGAGAAGAACCAGTAGCCAACCCTAGCACACACATCTTATTTTGTGCCTGTTTTTCTTTAATCAATGAAGCAATTTCTTTGGCTACAGCAATTGAAGCAGCATTAGAATCTTCGAAAATATGTGTTCCAATATTCTCGTATCTTTTCTCAAATCCAGTTGCATTATCTATAGTGCTTTTTGTCATATCTTTTAATTTTTATCTATTATCGTTTTAATCTTATTCTTGCGTATAAGTCTCAATAGCTCGATTACTTTTATTTCTTATTATTAATTCTCTTCCAATTTTGCAATTTGTGTCCTTTTAAAGCAAAAAATAATATAATTGCATAACACGGAACTAGAATCCAATAACTACTGGTTGCGGCATTAGCCGTAGCAACTGATTGTTCTATTCCACTTGCAATTAATTCCACTTTTTCACTGTCAACCAAACGCCCATATAAGGGTGGAATTATTGCACCACCAGAAATTGCCATCACTAATAATGCTGAACCAGTTTTGGTAAACTTGCCAAGTCTAGCCAAGGTAAGTGGCCAAACCGCAGGCCAAACCAAGGCATTCGATATACCTAATGAAGCAACGAATAAAACAGACGTAAATCCGCTCGTACATAAAATCAAAACACTGAATACAATTCCTAACAAAGCACTTATAACTAATGCCTTACCCTGACTTATATATTTAGGAATTAAAATAATACCAATTATATAGGTAACAACCATTGAAAACAAGGTAAGTGTAGTAAAAAACTTGGCATCTTCAGCATCAAACCCTAGAGAAATTCCATATGCGATGATGGTATCTCCGGCAATCACCTCTGCTCCAACATATACAAAAAGTGTCAACACGCCTAGCCATAAGTGGGGGAATTGAAATATACTTGTTTTTGTGGTTTCTCCCTCAGGAGTTTTTTCTTCAGATGCAGCCTCGACTTGAGGAAGTGGAGCTTTTCGTATTAATATTCCAAGAATTGCCAATACACCCGCCATTACTAAATAGGGAACAAATACACTGTCGGCCATTTGATCTAGTAAAACATTTTTTTCAACCTCAGAAACTGCTGTCAATTTTTCTTTTACATCGTCTATTCCAGATAACAACAATGCTCCAAAAATTAATGACCCTAACGCACCTGCAGTTTTATTCGCAATTCCCATGATAGCAATTCTCTTTGCACCACTCTCTAAGGGGCCAAGAATTGTAATATATGGGTTTGCTGCAGTTTGCAACAAGGTCATTCCAACTCCTTGAATAAAGATACCTGTTAAAAACACCCAATAGGTTCTAGCTTCGGCAGCAGGAATAAAAACTAAGGCTCCAATCGCCATGATAAGCAATCCTAAAGACATCCCTTTTCTATAACCTATTTTGGTCAAAATACTTGATGCCGGAAGTGCCATTAAAACAAAAGAAATATAAGAAGCTGAAGCCACTAAATAAGACTGTGCTTCAGTCAATTCGTTGATCGTTTTCATAAAAGGAATCAGCGCTCCGTTTATCCAAGTAACAAATCCGAAAATAAAAAACACACCCGCGATAATTGCAATGGGCACTAAATTATTTTTTGCTTCAAGATTCTTTTTTTCTGAATTCATTCTTTCAATTTTGGTTAATTATTAATTCATTGTGATAAAATTCAATAGTTTCATGCAAAGCAGTGTCAAGTGAATATATCGGTTCAAAACCTAACTTATTAAATTTGGTTGTATCTGCCTTAGAGTGCTTAATATCTCCTGGGCGTTCATCTAAAAATACAATCTCTGATTTAGAGTTTGTTATCTCTTTTATTTTTTCTGCTAGTTCTAAAATTGACGTACTATGACCTAGAGCTACATTATAGGTCTCATTTCCTATTTGAGAAGCCAAAATATTTGCTCGAACAACGTCTTTTACATAAATAAAATCTCTGGTTTGTGAACCATCACCATAAATCGTAATGGGTTGATTTTGTAAGGCTTTATTAATGAATATAGGTACTGCTGCAGCATATGCTGATTTAGGATCTTGTCTTGGTCCAAAAACATTGAAATACCTTAGAGAAGCTGTCTCTAATTTGTATTGATCTAAATACATTTTTAAATAATACTCACCGTCTAGTTTCGTGATTGCATAGGGTGTCATCGGTTCAGGAAACATCGTTTCTACTTTTGGAAGTATGGGATTGTCTCCGTAATTCGCAGCAGAAGTTGACAACACTACTTTACAAGCATCATTTTCACGAGCAGCATCTAAAACATTTAAGGTTCCTAAAGTATTGATTTCTATACATTCTTTCATTTTCAACAGCGATTCTGGAACGCTGACTAAAGCCGCCAAATGAAAAACTGCATTGGCATTATGTATGACCCTGTTCATCAAATTTTCATCTCGAATATCACCATTGATAAATGCGACATTCATGCCTTCTAAATTCTTTTTAAACCCTGTTCTTAAGCTATCAACAACAACAACTTCATGTCCTAATTTCAACAATTGTTCTGCTATATGACTGCCGATAAAACCAGCTCCTCCAGTAATAATATATTTCCCCATTTTAATTTTCTATTTGATTGAATTGTGTTTCCATGCTCTCTATTAACTTCAATTGATTCTGTGCTCTATCAAAATTGTGGTTCGGGTATTTTGTTTTGTAATAAACATCATCATTTAAAAAATCAGTAAGAAAACGTATTCCCATAATAAATATCATGGATTTTGCTCCTAGGGGTAGGTATTTCAGTTCTAATTCTGACAAAGCATCACCTGTTTTCTCTAAAAAGCCTTTTAAGTAGGCCTGGTAGTAGGGTATGTTAAAATTTACCAAATCTAAATTTTGTTCATCCTCTGCAGCAGTATTGCATATTGTTCGAATGGCATCACCAAAATCGTAGTGTACAATTCCAGGCATAATAGTATCTGTATCGATCACACAAAGTCCCTTTTTATCTTTGGTAAACAAAGCATTGGATATTTTAGTATCATTATGTGTCACTCTCATTTTTATTTCACCACTCTCTTTTAATCGCTGAATGATATGCATTTCATCTTTGTAAGCTTTCACGCGCTCAATTAAAACATCTGCCTTTTCAAGTCTTTCTGTAGAGGCATTTTTTAAAGCAGTCTCAAATTGCTCAAAACGAAATGACATGTCGTGAAATTTTGGAATCACTTCTGTTAACTTAGAGGCATCGAAATCATCAGTTAAATTTAAAAACTCACCGAAAAGTTTTCCGCCTTCATAAGCAATTTCAGAATCATTCACGGTTTCAAAAGTGACACTGTCCTCAATAAAAACCATCAAATTCCAATAATCTCCATTTTCGGATTGGTAATACGATTCTCCCTCCTTCGTTTTCACAAAGGTCAACACTTCACGTTTTTGCCCTGATTCTTCTAGTGCATTAAGTTTGTTTTGAAGATGAACACTGACACTCACCTTATTTTCTATCAAACCAGGAACATCTTTAAATACCCCATGATTGATTCTCTGTAACACATAGCTTGGCTGTATTTTGGTATTTATCAAATATGTATCATTGATATGCCCTGAAGCCAACTCCTGATATGAGGCAAAATTAGACTCATCATCAAATTTTGAAAAAACCGATTTTAATAATTCTGTTTTCATCTTACCACAAATTTTTAGGATAGACAGACTCTTGCTTTAGCTTATTGATTGCTTCTTTTACAATAGGTTTATCTTCTTGATATGTAACACCAAACCATTTTGCATTAGATTTCAAAACTTCAACGTTGGCGATTCCTGATTTTAAAATTTCATTGACTACAGAAGGAATAAAAAATTCTGACTTTAAATTGTGCTTTTCTTCTTCAAGAAATTTTTCAAATAATTCTGTTCCGAATTCAAAACATTTAGGAGTAAATCCCCAAAAATTCATAGACACCACAGTATCCTCATCTATATCAATAAAAGTACCTTGATCATCTTTACGCATCAATTTTCCATCAATTTTCTCAATATGTGTTCTTTCTGTTACATCGGTTAAAAATCCTTTTTCGTTTACTTGACACTCACCTCTTGATACGAATCCATGATCAGATACCGTATTTTTCAATAAATAAGCCATTGTATTGAAATTGTAAGAATTTTTGTCTTTCTCAATAAGAGAGGCCGCCATTACATCAAAAGCTTCACGACCGTAAAAATCATCCGCGTTTATAATTGCAAAATTTTCTTTAATAGCATCTTTGGCCATCAGCAACGCATGCCCAGTACCCCAGGGTTTCGTTCTTTCAGGATTGATATATTTTTCAGGAACATTATCTAATTCTTGATACACATATGCAACTTCAGCTTTTCTTTCTAGTTTTTTATTGAATATTTCTTTGAATTCTTTTTCAAAACTTCTTCGAATAATAAATACAAATTTTCCGAAACCTGCTTGCAAAGCATCATAGATTGAAAAATCAATTATTGTATCTCCTTCTGGGGTAAAACTGTCAATCTGTTTTAAACCTCCATACCTACTTCCCATTCCTGCAGCCAAAACCACTAAGGCTGGTTTGTTATTCTCTGTCATTTTAAAAAATTTTTCAATTAAACTACACTACTGAAAAACAACGAATTACAATTCATATTGTTTCTAAAAACGTCATTTACCTCTACAAAACTAAGAGAAATATTAGTATAAAAAAAGGAAAACACAAAAAAATGTGTTCGAGCACATTTAAAAATGTTCTCGAACACACTAAAATACTGTGCTCGAGAACACAATTATTTTTTATAAACTTTTTAGTTATATTTGCTTCATGATGAAAAAATACACCATTAAGGACATATCAGAGTTAGCTGGAGTATCAAAAGGCACCGTTGACAGAGTTTTACATAAAAGGGGAAAAGTATCGGAAAGTGCTTTAAAAAAAGTAAATAAAATATTAGAGGAAATTGAATACAAGCCTAACCCTATTGCAAAAAGCCTTAAAAACAATAAGATATACCGAGTATGTATTTTATTTCCGAGATCTAACCAAGATTCTTTTTGGACACCATGCTTGACAGCAATCAAAGAGATGGAAAATAATTACCAAGCATTTGGAATTAGTATCGAACAACATAGGTATGATTCTAAATCTCCTACTTCATTTTTAGAACAGGCCAACGCATTAATCGCTACGAAACCTGATGCAATACTGATGGCTCCTTTATTTTATCAAGAGGCGCAAATCATTAAAAAACGTTGTTTTGAACAAGAAATCATCATCTCTACTTTCAATAATGTAATTGATAAAAACAGTCTCACAAATTATATCGGACAAGATTTATTTCAAACCGGGAGAATTGCGGCAAAGCTTTTGGATTCTCTAACAACTTCAGGGGATTTATTAATTGTGCATATTGACGAGCAAGTTCAAAATGCAACACATATGCAGGAAAAAGAAAATGGATTCAAACATTATTTTGAAGAAAAAAACGATCCTGCATACAGCATCTCAACCATCAACATAAACAAAACCTTAGACACAAATTATTTCGAGTTCTTAGATTCCTATTTTAAGTCTAATCCCAACATTACAGGAATCTTCGTTACTACATCAAAAACCTATGTAGCAGCTCAGTTTAAAACTGAAAGCAGAAAAGACATAAAAATCGTTGGTTACGATTTGGTCGAAAAAAATATTGAACACCTAAAAAAAGGAAGTATTGACTTTTTAATCAATCAAAACCCAAAAAAACAGGCCTTCCAAGGTTTGCGTAATCTTGCAGAACATTTGTTATTCGCAAAAGAAATACCAAAAGAAACATTACTTCCAATTGACATTATTAACTCAGAAAATTACAGAGAGTATTTAGAGTAATATTATTCTAACTGTAATACACCAAATGAACTAGGCGTATGAAAGTTTGGTTCATTCGTACTAGGATCTACCCAAGTAATCCAGGTAGGCACAAAGCTGCCATCTGAATTTGAATTATACTTTGCTCTAAAAATCCCAGTTTCAATTCTATTTTCCTTCAACAATCCAAGATCTTTTAGAGAAGTTAAACTGATACTTCCTTCAACTATAAAATGATCTGTTGCGATATTAGATTTAACTTCTAACTCACCTGTAGGCCAACTCCATTCAAAATCAAATTGTTTATTCGGCAACGCTTTAAAATCCATAATCCTTGGAGTAGGATCTATTTCTAAACAAAAATATGGAGACATTTTACGATCACTCCTAAAAAACAATTCTACACGGTCTGAGTCATTGATACTTGCATTTGAATCATCATCTTTAATTGCATGAATATTTGAATCGAATACTTTGAAACTAAAATAAAATTTACTTTTGCTGTACAACGAGCGAAACTCAATTCGAGCTATTTGCTCAGCATCCCAGGGAGATTTGAATTCGGTTATTATATTAGCTTTATCCCATAAAGAATCGCTTAATCTACCGTCTAATATTAACTCAGAAGCTCCTATTGATTTTACAGAATATGTTTGCATTTGTGACCTAGATTAAATTATTTTATGCGCCAAGATAGAAATAAATTAAATGTTGTGTACAAAAAAAAAATAGAGAAAAAATTAGTTGATACTATTCTTATAAAATCATTAAAGATATATACTTTTAGAATTGTCATTATTAATTAGTTTTATACACAGACAATCAACACTGATTATTATAAAAATAGATCGACTGGGATAAACATCTTGCAAAAATAACTTTACACCAATAATTAAATAAATTGAGGACGACAATACTATTTTAAATCAAAAAAGAAACATCTGAAATACAGCATCGGGAATTCATTTATTTATGGTTTTATTCAAACAAAATTGAATTTTTAGATCTCGACATACTCTAAAAAAACATAGACAACAATCTTAAAAAGAAAATTAATTCGTTATTTTTTCAAATCGATTTACTGTACCTAGGTAAAAATCACCTTCACCAACAAAGCTAATGATTGGCGAGCCTCAGCGTATATTGTACTTCTAATTCTCCCTAATTTCTATACCGAAAATCTCAAATAAAACATGTATTTGTCTATTTAAAATCAAGTCATGTTTTTATAAATCCTGGTTTTTCATTGATTAATTTTGGTTTATTGAAATGCCTTGCGTAAAATTTTCAATTGATCACAAAACAACCAAAATTCATCAAAATACAAGCACTAAAAAATGAAACTTAAAAACACACTTCAAATTCTTTTATTATTTCCTTTCTTCATGAATGCTCAAGACTGGGATGGTCTTCCAGTTCCAGCAGAAGCAAACAACTCAAATTATGTTTGGGAATTGGTAGATGAATTATCAGATAGTTTTAATTATGAAACCCCTTCTGGTTCTAACAAAGGAGCTACATTTAATACAAATTGGGAAGATGGCTATATCAACCCATGGCCCGGTTTCGGGAATACTACTTGGACACCAAACAACTCGAGAGTAACAAATGGTAATTTAGAATTAAAAGCTACTTCTAAAAATACAGCTCAAAACACTAATTATTTTAGTGCCGCACATGCTAGAACAACAATAATATATCCAGTATATATCGAAACAAATGTAAAAATAATGAATGCTGTAATGGCAAATGCTGTTTGGATGTTAAGCACCAACAGTAAAGAAGAAATAGATATAGTGGAGGCATATGGTTCTAGTTTTTCTGAAAGTTCAAATTCCTCTAAAGAATGGTTCGCAAGAAGAATGCATTTAAGTCATCATACATTTTCTTCCAGTGGAGCAGATTATCAACCAACAGATCCAGGTAGTTACTATTTAATACCAGAAGAAGATGGGAAATACTGGAGAGCTGGATTTCACCGAGTAGGAGTTTATTGGAGAGATCCTTTTCATTTAGAGTATTATATCGATGGAGAGCTTGTAAGAACTGTTTCAGGAGCATCGATTATCGACCCCAATGAGCATTTAAACGGCAATGGTTTATCTTCTCCAGAAACTATCATATTTTCTGGAGCTGCACAACAATGGCAAGTGAATAACGGAGTTTATCCTACTGTAAATGAATTATCTGTTGAATCGAACAATATTTTTCAAATTGATTGGATTAGAACTTACAAAAGGTTTGACTTACTTTCTACAAACACGCCTAAATCAAAAGCTTCGAAGGTATTACAGTTTTCAAACCCTGTTGGACGTTACATCACCATCAAGTATGATGCACAAATAAAAAACATAAAAATATTCAATATCAACGGTTCTTTGGTAAAAAGAATAGATTCTATACCACAAAACCAAAGAACAATTTTTATGGATGATTTAAGATCTGGTATTTATATCATAAAAGTAGTTGATCAAAAAGGAATGCAATACCAAGAAAAAATAATAAAACCTTAAAAAAATTATCGAGTTGTTTGCCACTACAAAAGATAGTTTCCCAACGAAGCTATCTTTTACACCCAAGCAAAATGAATACGTTTGGTGACAATAAATTCAAAATCTCACAACATCATAAAATAAAAAAAGCCTCAAAACATTAGTTTTGAGGCTTTTGCGGTCTGGACGGGACTCGAACCCGCGACCCCCTGCGTGACAGGCAGGTATTCTAACCAGCTGAACTACCAGACCGTTGCTGTTAGCGGTTGCAAATATAATACTTTATTCAAATTCGACAAGTTGTTTTTTTATTTTTTTTGATATTTATTTTTTGAAAATATTTTTAGTGATTTTTGATATTCTTCAATCGTATCAATATCTAAAAATTCTGATTGTATGGATATCTCTACAACCGATTTTTTGTGTTTGCTAAACAACTGAGTCGCACCTTTGTCTCCCTTTAGTGCGAGTAATTGATCGAACATGGTCTTTCGAAAAATCGCTGGAACACTGGGCTTGTTCATTTTTATAAATTTACTTGCAATTATCTTGTCTCCTACTTCTAAGAAAGTTTTTTTCAACCTAAACAAATCTGTTGAAAGCAAAAATGGTTGATCTGCCAGTACTATCAAGACCCCTTCGTAATGCAATCCTTTTATTTCAGAAATACCAGCAGCGATTGAAGAACTTATCCCCTGTTCCCAATTCGGATTTAAAACAATTTGAGTATTATTTTTTATCGCCTCTTGTGCTACATTCTTGGCGTCTGATCCTACTACAACATAAATTGATCGATATCCAGCCTCCTCAATTGTAGCAATAGTATTCCCCAATAATGTGGTATCTCCCCATGGTAATAGTTGTTTTTGAACTTTCATGCGTGAAGAAGCTCCAGCTGCTAAAATCAAGACTGCGATGTTATCTTTCATAACTTATGTTCACGAATGAATTGCAGATTTTTTCTCTGCTAAAGAAATCACTGTCTTTTTACGAGTAACCGCTAAAATTTCTGACATGATTGATATGGCTATTTCACTTGGTGTTTCTGCTCCAATATCTAAACCAGCCGGACCATGAATTTTTTCTATAAAATATTCATTTACATCAGGGTCGTATTCTATATAAGCATCGAGCAATTGTTCTCTGCGCTTTGTAGGGCCTAATAAACCGATATAACAAGGTACAGAATGTCTCAGTGCTTTTAAAAACAAAACATCTTTCGCAAAATTATGAGACATCAGTACTACAGCTGTTTGTGCATCAATGATTCCAGCATCAAAATTTTCAGGGCTGCAAGCTATAATTTCAGAAACGCCTGGAAACTCGGCCCTATTTATATTTTTATTCGGAGCACAAACCACTGTTACCAGCCACCCTGTAATGGTAGCCAATTCACATAGTTTCGAACTATCGTGTTCTGAACCGAATAAAACTAATTGAAAAGCTGGTTGAATCGTCTCATCAAAAACTTCAACAGAATTACCTTCATGAAGCATATGATTCTTTTTCAACGAAAATGAAACACCCGAACTCAAAACAACTTTTGTCCCCATCGAGCCTTTTGAAGCTAAACTATAATAAGTATTGAGCCTAAAACTTTTTCGTTCCTCAATTTCATTAAAAACTAACTGAAGACTCGGTAAATCTATAGTCAGTTCTTCCAACAATATATATAAAGCACCTTCACAACCCAATCTAAAACGTCCGTCGTAAGTCATGATCTTAGGCTCGCCGTTTTTAAAAACTGATTGAGCTTGTCGAATTACTTCTTTTTCAACACAACCACCACTTACTGCACCTACAGTTTTATCATTTTCTAAAACTAACATACGAACTCCCTCTCTTCTGTAAGAAGATCCCTCAACATGCACAACGGTAGCTAGAACGGCTTTCTGTCTAGTTTGCAACGCAACTAAATACGCTTCGAATATTTGTTTTAATTCGTGTGTCATGAAATATTCAATTCCCAATCTTTAATAAACGGTAATTTTCTTAACCTCTTACCAGAAGCAGCGTAAATCGCATTTGCCAACGCGGCACTTACAGGAGGCAAAGTAGGCTCTCCCAACCCTGTTGGATCTTCATCACTTTCGATAAATGAACAATAGACTTTTGGAGTCTCATTCATTCGAATCAATCGATACCTGTCGTAATTATTCACTTTTGGTTTCCCTTTTTCAAATTCTAGTTCTCCAAACAACGAATGTCCCAGTCCATCTATAATTCCACCTACCACTTGGTTTTCAGCCCCCGTTGGGTTCACTACAACACCACAATCAACAGCGCAAAAAACTTTTTTCACAACGGGTAAATCATCAATCATTTCTATCTCTACAATTTCTGCAACATAGGTACTATGACTATAATATGCGCTAAAACCTTGAAATCTATTTTTTTGAGTTTTGCCCCAATTCGCATCTTTCGCAACTTGTTTTATCACATTCGAAAACCGCTGAACAGAATAATTAGTTTTTCTGTTTACAGCCGCTAACATTTTTAACCTTTGCTTAATAGGATCAACTTCTAATTTTCGAGACAATTCATCAAAAAAGCTTTGTTCTGCAAATGCTAAAAAATTTGACACAGGTGCTCGCCAAAAACCAACAGTAATGTCGTTTTGAATTTTTGCCACGTCTACTTGGTAATTCGAAATTGCTCCAAAAGGAAAATTGCTCGCATTATGTCGGTACATCGTCCAGTTAACCGCTGCTTCTTTCAGGTGATAACTTACTACCTCATTATTTTTTATACCAGCTTTGATTTTATATTTCACACAGGGTTTATAAACACCTCCGGTCATATCATCTTCTCTCGTATACACCAACTTCACTGGTTTTCTTAATTTATTGGAAATCACAGCTGCATCTACAACAAAATCTCCGTTCAAACGCCTTCCAAAGCCTCCTCCCATTCTGGTCATTTCCACTGAAATATCCGAAATTTTTCGACCTAATTTGTTTGCTACATTTTTTCTAGATCCTTCAGGTGTTTGAATTGGCCCAACCAGTTCTACTTTAGCATCCGTTACATTTGCAAAAAAGTTCATCGGCTCCATACAATTATGAGGCAAAAACGGACTCTCATAAATTTCCTCTAAAACGAACTCTGCTTCTTCATTTGCTGCAACCACATCATCCGATGTTTTCCAGTTTTTAAAACTTTCACCTGCCAACAATTGGTGCATTTTTTGATCCATTTCAGAGGTACCATCTATTGCACCATCACTACTCCATTTTGCTTGAACCATTTTTTTTGCAGAAAAAGCAGTCCAGGTGTTATTTGCGACAACGGCAATGTTGTTATCGAACTCAAAAACAGAAACTACTCCCTTTAACTTCATGGATTCAGACGCATCAAAACTCAGAAGCTTTTGACCAAATGCCGGTGGTCGTACTACTGCTGCATACAACATATTATCAACTTTATAGTCGATACCGTAAATGGGTTTACCAGTTGTAATATTATCTATATCCATATTCCCTTTCCCTTTACCGATAATCGTAAAGTCTTTAGGTTTTTTAAGTATGACATTTGAAGGCACTTCTAACTTGGCAGCCACTTCTACCAATTTTCCATAACTGATTTTTTTTCCATCACTTCTATAAACATAACCTTCTTTCGTAAACAATGATTCCTTTGGAATTTTCCATTCAATTGCAGCTGCCTCTAAAAGCATCTGTCTTGCAGTAGCGCCACTTTTTCTTAATGGTTTCCATGCTTTTCTTATAGATTGACTTCCTCCTGCTAATTGTCTTTGGTACTTTTCAGTATCTAATTTTGCTTGTTCAACGATTACATCTCCCCAAGCAACATCCAATTCCTCAGCAATTAGCATCGGCATTGATGTTTTGACTCCTTGTCCTATTTCAGGATTAGGCGAATAAATAGTCACTTTACCGTTTGTGGCAATTTTTATAAAGGCATTGAAATCATGGAAGTTTAACTTTTCATCTGCATCAAATAAAGTTGCCTCATTAGAAATAGCACTTGCATAATTTACTCCAAACAAAATACCTCCACTTGCGAGTAATGTAGTTTTTAAAAACGACCTTCTTTCTATGTTTTTTGTAGCTTTCATATGTCGCATTTAAGAGTTTAATTTATTTTCATCAGCGGCTAACAACACCGCCTCTTCAATTTTATTATAGGCAGCACATCTACATATATTACCTTGCATCGCTTCACGAACTTCATCTCTAGAAGGCGCTTTATTTTCTTCTAAAAGCGCAGAAGCTGTCATGATCTGCCCTGCCTGACAATAACCGCATTGAGGTACATCTAATGCCTTCCAGGCCTTCTGGATTGGATGATCATTTTCTTTCGACAAACCTTCTATGGTAGTAATTTCACTTCCTGCAACAGCAGCAACTGGCAACAAACAACTCCTCGTTGGTGAACCATTTAAATGCACCGTACAAGCTCCGCACTGACCAATACCACAACCAAATTTTGTCCCCATTAAATTGAGCTCATCTCTTAAGACCCATAATAACGGTGTAGCAGCATCAACCTCTACTTGATACTTTTTCTTGTTAATTTTCAATCGAAACTTTTCCATATTTTTTCTGTAAATAAAATAGAACTCACAAGTTATCAAATATTCTTTTATAACCTATTGCTATATTTATTCTTACATATGACGAATTTTACCCTTTCCCAAATAGACTTTTCAATTGATAACCAACCATTGATAGATAGTTTGTAACTTTGTTTCAATGAAAAACTCGTTGTTCTATTTATTTTTCTGGTTTACACTAGGCATGTTCTCACAGTCTAAAGAATCCCCTAAAAATGTTTCCAAGCTAAACACAGACCACTTTGTAGGCTGTGATTACAACATGGACTTGTATTATTTTACAGGGACAGTTTTTACTAAAAAAACAAAAGAACGAGAATTGAACTATTCTAACTTTCTGTATGGTGATATCACTTCTATTGACATCACGAACCCTTTGAAAATAGTTGTTTTTTATAGAGATTTTAACGTAGTTGTCATTTTAGACAGTCAACTCAATGAGCTTGAAGTCGTACAAATACCTTATGACATTTTGTTCGCTTCAAAAGGAGCCGCGAATCATATTTGGCTTTTTACTACAAATACTCGAACAATTGAAAATTACAATTTCAAAACAAAAACAGTTGCTTCTAAATCACAGCCCTTGAAAAACATAAGTGCTAAAAAACTGAGAAGTACAGAAAACTATGCCTATTTACAAACGGAAAATGGAATTTTGGTCTTTGACTATCTTTCAAATTACATTGAAACGAAAGAAGCGACAAATCTTGTTGATTTTCAAATTAGTAACAGAAAACTTTTTACAGCAACAAAAGACAGTATTTTTAAACTATCATCAGAAAAAGAATTCATAATCGCTCCAGATCTAGAATCCTTTGATAATTTTTATATGAACAACAAGTATATCTACATTTACCAGGAGTCTCAATTATATCTTTTTTCTACTGAGAAAAAATAATATCTTAGCATCTTAATCTAACAAAAATTCATCGATACATGCACGTTGCAATTGCAGGAAATATAGGTGCCGGGAAAACGACCTTAACAGAATTACTAGCAAAGCATTACAATTGGGATGCTCATTTTGAGAATGCCGAAGACAACCCATATTTAGATGATTTTTATGGTGAAATGGAACGTTGGTCTTTCAATCTACAAGTATATTTTTTAAATACTCGATTTGATCAAATTCTTAAAATTCAAAAAAGCGGTAGAGATATTGTTCAAGACCGTACCATTTATGAAGATGCAAAAATCTTTGCTCCAAACTTACATGCAATGGGACTCTTAACCAATAGGGATTATAACAACTACGCGTCTCTTTTTGACCTAATGGAAAACCTGGTTACACCTCCTGATCTTTTGATTTATTTGCGTGCTGATATTAAAACGCTCGTTGGTCAAATACACAAACGAGGAAGAGCTTACGAAAACAGTATTAGCATTGAATACTTAAGTCGTTTGAACGAACGCTATGAGGCTTGGGCATCGCAATACGACAAAGGAAAATTATTAATTATTGATGTAGACAACATCGACTTCGTAGAAAACCCTGAAGATTTAGGAACGATTATCGACAAAATAGATGCACAAATAAACGGTTTATTTTAACCACAACAGAATAAAAAAAGGGTTCTCAATAATGAGAACCCTTTTTTTATCTATCAACTGTTTTACTAGCAGTCACTATTTGATTCAGGAGAATTTTCTTCCAAAAAATACACCTCTAACGAATCTACAAAAGAAACCTCTTTTTTAACTGCATCTTCTGTAATTTCATCCTCAGCATCGATTTCTTCCGTCGGAATTACCAATTCTATTTGAGTCTGAGATGCTTCTTTTTGCTGATTGTATTCTACAATCGCACTTTCATTTGCAATACTCGGTGCAATTACCAAAGCAACAACAGACATCAGTTTTAATAAAATGTTTAATGATGGACCTGAAGTATCTTTGAAAGGATCTCCAACCGTATCTCCAACAACTGCCGCTTTATGTGCTTCTGTTCCTTTTCTACCTTGTTCTTCTATGGTCTTTTTTGCATTATCCCATGCACCTCCAGCATTCGATTGAAAAATCGCCATTAAAACACCACATGTTGTAACACCTGCTAGTAATCCACCTAGCATTTCTGGACTCCCTAAGAACCCAACTAAAACAGGAACGATAATCGCTAACAAACCAGGTACTACCATCTCTTTTAAGGATGCTTGTGTCGATATAGCAACACATTTATCATATTCTGCTACACCATCCGCGGCATCGAAAATTGCTCTATCTTCTTTGGTCGCTTTTGAAATATCAGAATCATACTTACGCATAACTTCTAAAGCTGCCTTTAAAGCAGGAATATCTCTAAACTGTCTTCTTACTTCTTCAATCATTGCCATCGCAGCTCGTCCCACAGCATTCATCGACAGTGCCGAGAAAACGAATGGTAACATACCACCAACCAACAAACCAGCCATGATATCTGGCTTAGAAACATCTATACTGGTTACTCTAGCTGTCTCCATAAAGGCGGCAAATAATGCCAAAGCCGTCAAGGCAGCAGAGGCAATTGCAAATCCTTTACCAATCGCTGCAGTAGTATTTCCAACAGCGTCTAACTTATCCGTTCTTTCTCGAACTTCACTTGGCAACTCAGCCATCTCAGCAATACCACCAGCATTGTCAGAAATAGGTCCATACGCATCAACAGCCAATTGTATTCCTGTGTTTGCCAACATTCCAACAGCTGCAATAGCAATACCATACAAACCAGCAAAATGATGCGAAACTAAAATAGCAGCAGCGATTAATAAAATCGGTATTGCAGTAGACATCATCCCCACACCTAATCCAGCAATGATATTTGTAGCAGAACCTGTTTCTGATTGAGCTATAATTGAATTCACAGGTTTTGTACCTGTACCTGTATAATATTCTGTAACTTTTCCTACAAGTAAACCTGCAACAAGTCCAGCTATCGTAGCAAAGAAAACACCGTTAGAAGTATACTGAGTTCCTTTAAACACCCATGCTTCCGGTAACATTTGGTTGATAATAAAATACGATGCAACTACCATCAATCCAGCAGAACCAAACTCTCCTATATTTAAAGCAGCATGCGGAGAACCACCATCTTTTACCTTTACAAAGAACGTTCCAATAATCGACATTATAATACCAACAGCAGCCAATACTAAGGGCAAATAAACTGCCCCCAATCCATTAAATGCTTTCGAAAATTCCGGAAGGGTTGCATAAATAGCTCCCAACACCATGGTACCAATTATGGATCCAACATAAGACTCGAATAAATCGGCTCCCATCCCAGCTACATCTCCAACATTATCACCAACATTATCGGCAATCGTTGCCGGATTCAACGGATGATCTTCAGGAATACCCGCTTCTACTTTTCCTACTAAATCAGCTCCAACATCTGCTGCTTTGGTATAAATACCTCCACCAACACGAGCAAATAATGCAATCGAAGATGCTCCCAATGAAAATCCAGAAAGCACATTCAATACTTCTGTAATTCCCCAACCTTGAGCGCTAAACAACATAAACAAACCACTTAACCCTAAAACTCCAAGTCCAACTACACCTAGCCCCATAACAGCACCACCAGCAAAAGCAACTTCAAGTGCTTTTCCTAAAGAGCTTCTTGCTGCTTGAGTTGTTCGAACATTTGCTTTAGTAGCAACTTTCATTCCAATAAACCCAGCCAAAGCAGAACAAATAGCTCCAACAATAAATGATACCGCTACCATCCCGTTTGAGTTAGATTCTGAACTACCCTTAAAAAATAACAGTACAGCTACCGCTATTACAAAAACGGACAATATTTTATACTCTGCCTTCAAAAAGGACATGGCTCCATCAGCAATGTTTGTTGCAATTTTTGCCATTTTTTCACTACCAACATCTTGTTTCGAAACCCACGAGTTTTTTAAGAACACGAAGGCCAATGCTAATACCCCAAATAAGGGTAAGTAATTCACGATTAATTCCATCATTTAATTGTTTTTAGTTTAAATTTATTTTTTTTGGTTTAGTAATTTTCTAAAATAGGGAAATATAATAGACAAAAAAAACACCGTGTCTAAATTATTAAACACGGTGTTTTTATTATATGAGAAAAATCAGTTAGATCGTAAATTTTCCTTCTTTTTTTGCTTCGCTCGTTTTATAACGCTCCACACACTCATGGAAAATTTTCACAGCTGCAGATGCATCACCCCATCCTCCTGTATCAACTTTTTTCTTTTCTAAATCTTTATATACTTGAAAGAAATGCTCAATTTCTTTTAATCGATGTGGATTTAAATCGGCAATATCCTCTTTATTGCTCCAAATAGGATCAGAAACAGGCACACAAATAATTTTTTCATCTGGCCCTTTTTCATCTGTCATGTAGAAAACACCGATTGGTCGAACTTCCATTACAACCATCGGGTATGTCGGTTGGTGTCCTAAAACCAATACGTCTAATGGATCACTATCCAAAGCCAATGTTTCAGGAACAAATCCATAATCGCCCGGATACATCATCGATGAAAACAACATTCTATCGAAACGAATTTTATTCAATTCGAAATCATATTCATATTTATTTCTACTTCCTTTTGGAATTTCAATTAAAACATCAAAAGTGATTGATTCTGTACTCATAGTTTGATTTTTATATATTTTTGCTTACTAATTTTGCCGTAAAAATAGTTAAAATAATACATGTAGCTTGCTAAAAAAGTATTATTTACGTTAACGTTTTCTTACTTTTTTAAATGTAAAAAACACAGTAAAAAAAAAGATCAAGTAACAGGTTTTAGAAATAAAAAAACCCTTTCTAAACAGAAAGGGTTTTTACATATTATGTAATGTGTTTCTTACTTAACGTACAACACTTCTTTTACCTCTTTGATTACATCAGTATAATTTGGCAACCAAGCTTCCAATAAAACAGGAGAATATGGCGCTGGTGTATCTTCTGTATTGATACGTTTGACTGGAGCATCTAAGAAATCAAATGCTTTTTCTTGAACTTGATATGTAATCTCAGTAGAAATATTACCATAAGGCCAAGCCTCTTCTAAAATTACCAATCTATTTGTCTTTTTAACTGATTCGATTATTGCATCTATATCCAATGGACGAATTGTTCTTAAATCAATGATCTCAACGGAAATCCCTTCTTTCTCTAATTCTTCTGCTGCTTTGAATGCTTCCTTGATAATTTTACCAAAAGACACAACCGTTACATCAGTACCCTTTCTTTTAACATCTGCTACACCTAATGGAATAATATATTCTCCTTCTGGCACTTCACCTTTATCACCATACATTTGCTCAGACTCCATAAAGATAACTGGGTCGTTATCGCGAATAGAAGCTTTTAATAAACCTTTCGCATCATATGGATTTGAAGGAACAACAACTTTCAATCCTGGTGTATTTGCAAACCAGTTTTCAAAAGCTTGTGAATGTGTAGCACCTAACTGACCAGCAGATGCAGTAGGCCCTCTAAAAACAATCGGACAAGAAAACTGTCCTCCAGACATTTGACGAATTTTTGCCGCGTTATTGATAATTTGATCAATACCTACCAAAGCAAAGTTAAACGTCATGTACTCAACAATTGGTCTGTTTCCAGTCATTGTAGAACCAACAGCAATACCACCAAAACCTAACTCGGCAATTGGAGCATCAATTACTCTTTTTTCTCCAAACTCATCTAACATTCCTTTTGAAGCTTTATAAGCTCCATTATATTCGGCAACTTCTTCACCAATTAAGTATACGCTTTCATCTAAACGCATTTCTTCACTCATTGCTTCGCAAATTGCTTCTCTAAATTGTATTGTTTTCATTGTATTATTCTTTATGAGACAGCAAAAATAAGTATTTTCATCTCATAATTGACATTTAGAATTGAAAAAAAAATCAAAAAAATTAAAATATCATTAGTCATTCACTAATAATTTTTCAGTTTTCCCAGGTTTTTTGCAAATCAAACATTAATAAGCTGAAAAAATTGAGAATTCAAAAATATCTTATTGATTTTTTCTCGAGATTCTTGATTCACTAGGTATAATATATTTGACTAGGAATCTACTCCCACAACTTTTTTTACTGAAAAAATCAGTACCTTCGCAGTACTTTTTAAACAAAACTTTACAAGTCTTTATAACTATGAAAATATTAGTATGTATAAGTCATGTTCCCGATACGACTTCTAAAATAAATTTCACTGCTGAAAATGCTGAGTTTGACTCAAACGGAGTGCAATTTGTAATCAATCCATATGATGAATTCTCATTGGCAAGAGCTATGTGGTTCAAAGAAAAACAAGGTGCTTCTGTTACCGTAATCACTGTTGGTGACGCTTCTACAGAACCTTCTTTAAGAAAATCTCTTGCAATTGGTGCCGATGATGCGATTCGCATTGATGCGCAAGCAACCGATGGGATCACTGTTGCAAAACAATTGGCAGAGGTCATCAAATCAAACGCATATGATCTGATCTTAACAGGTCGAGAGTCTATTGACTACAATGGAGCAACAGTGCCTGGAGCTTTGGCTACCTTATTAGATTACAACTTCATCAATGCTTGTGTTGGCCTTGAAATTGAAGGCACCTCTGTTACAGCATCAAAAGAAATTGATGGAGGAACTGAAACTCTAGGCACAGAACTTCCAGCTGTAATCGCTGGACAAAAAGGACTCGTAGAAGAAAAAGATTTACGTATCCCAAACATGCGTGGAATTATGATGGCTCGTAAAAAACCATTACAGGTTCTACCGGGTATCGAAGCTACTTCAAGCACTAAAGATGTTTCGTTTGAGAAACCAGCTGAAAAATCTGCTTGTAAAATTGTAACATCTGTTGATGAACTGATTGATGTTTTGCACAACGAAGCAAAAGTAATCTAGATTTAAAAAAATTGAATAATTTATAATACATTATATATGTCTGTATTAGTTTTTGCCGAATCATCGGAAGGAAAATTTAAAAAAATAGCTTTTGAAGCAGTTTCTTATGGAAAAAAAATTGCTCAGCAACTAAGCACTCAATTAATTGCATTAACTATAAATGCAGAAAACGCAAGTGAGCTTTCAACATACGGAGCAAACAAAATAATCAAAGTAAACAATGAGACGTTAAGCACTTTTAACGCAAAAGTAGTTTCATCGATCATCGCGCAAGCCGCAACACAAGAAAATGCAGAAGTTGTAATTATAGATTCAAGCTCAAACGGTTTGTATGTTGCACCTGCTGTTGCTACTATCTTAGACGCTGGTTATGTTTCAAATGTTATCGAAGCACCGAGCAACACAAGTCCGTTTACCGTTAAAAGAAAAACATTTTCAAATAAAGCATTTAGTCATACTGAGATTTCAAGTGCTGTAAAAGTCATTGGTTTGGCTAAAAATTCTTTTGGTGTGGTTGCATCGGACGAAGCAGCAACAGAAGAAGATTTTTCACCGGAAATTGCCAACTCTGGAGTAAACTCAACTGCAATTAACAAAAACGCAGGAAAAGTTTCTATTGCTGATGCCGATATCGTAGTATCAGGAGGAAGAGGTTTAAAAGGACCTGAGAACTGGAATCTAATTGAAGATTTGGCAGAAGTATTAGGAGGTGCAACAGCTTGTTCTAAACCTGTTTCTGACTTAGGTTGGAGACCACACAACGAACATGTTGGTCAAACAGGAAAACCAGTTGCTTCAAATTTATACATTGCAATAGGTATTTCTGGAGCCATTCAACATCTAGCAGGTGTAAATGCTTCAAAAGTAAAAGTCGTTATCAACATCGATCCTGAAGCGCCATTTTTTAAAGCTGCAGAATACGGAATTGTAGGAGATGCTTTCGAGGTAGTACCTCAATTAATTGAAAAACTTAAAGAATTTAATTCTAAAAACTAAGTTTTTTTTATACCTTGACATTATATAAGACTGTTTATACTAATTGACTCGCGCAAATCTTATAAACAGTCTTTTACATTTTTACATCAACTAACTATTATGAGTTTAGTACAACTAGACATAAAAGGAATCTCGTACAGCCAGACACAAAGCGGAGCATATGCTTTGGTATTGACGGAAATTAAAGGCAGTAGAACCTTGCCTATTATCATTGGAGCCTTTGAAGCCCAGTCAATTGCCATAGCTCTTGAAAAAGAAATCAAACCACCGAGACCATTGACGCATGATTTGTTTAAAACTTTTTCAGAACGCTTTCAAATCAACATACTGCGAGTTATAATTCACAAACTTGTTGATGGAGTTTTCTTTTCTAGCCTGGTCTGCGAAAGAGACGGTATCGAAGAAATAATTGACACTCGCACTTCAGATGCTATCGCCTTGGCAATACGTTTTAGCGCTCCAATCTACACGTACGAAACCATATTAGAAAAAGCAGGAATCTTTTTAAAATTAGAGGCAGACGATATCGTAAGCGACACCAGTGAAATGGAACTTGACGAACTCTTAAGTGATACTGAAGAAGAAACTCAAAACCCTTTAAAGAGCATGTCATTGCAAGAGCTACACAACCAATTACAAATTGCAATTGAACAAGAAGATTACGAAACTGCTGCTCAACTTAGAGACGAGATTAGCAAAAGATAACCTCACTGTTAATTACTTTTTAAAAATAAAATTACCTACGCTTTTTTAAAAACTTGCTTTTTATATTTTTGTAACAAAGCGATCAGATTTATTTCTCGATTAAAAAACAAAACCGCATGAAGCAATATTTAGATTTGGTAAAACACGTAAAAGAAAATGGTGTTTTTAAAGGAGATAGGACGGGTACAGGAACAAAAAGCGTATTTGGTTATCAAATGCGATTTGACTTATCTGAAGGTTTCCCTATGGTTACCACAAAAAAACTACATCTTAAATCTATCATCCATGAATTGCTTTGGTTTTTAAAAGGAGAAACGAACATTGCTTATTTAAAAGAAAACGGGGTTAAAATTTGGGATGCTTGGGCTGACGAAAACGGGGACTTAGGACCTGTTTACGGTCATCAATGGCGTAGTTGGAATAGCGAAGAAATTGATCAAATTGCAGAGCTAATCGAAACACTAAAAACCAACCCAAATAGTAGACGCATGTTGGTTTCTGCATGGAACCCAAGTGTACTTCCAGACACTACCGTTTCGTTTTCAGAAAATGTAGCAAACAACAAAGCAGCCTTGCCCCCATGCCATGCATTCTTTCAATTTTATGTAGCAGACGGAAAGTTATCTTGTCAATTATACCAACGAAGTGCAGATATCTTTTTAGGTGTACCTTTCAACATAGCATCTTATGCTCTATTGACTATGATGATTGCACAAGTTGTAGGTCTCGAAGCAGGCGATTTTATACATACATTTGGTGATGCGCATATCTACACAAACCATTTCGACCAAATAGAAGAGCAACTTTCGAGAGATCCAAGACCGCTACCAAACATGAAAATCAACCCAGAAATAACTTCAATTTTTGATTTTACATTTGACGATTTCACATTGGAGGGTTACAACCCACATCCGGTAATCAAAGGAGCGGTGTCTGTATAATTTTTCTATATTTATGGCAAAAATAATTTTGCCATGAAAAACAACATTCTTCTTTGCTGTCTACTACTTTTCAGCATCACAATATTTTCACAATCAAATGACATATTTGACACAAGTGAAAAAAATGATTTGGCGCTATACCTAAAAAAGACCATCTCAAAAAAACTTCTAAAAAAAGTTAGCTTCCCACAAAAAGCAGACATTATAAGAGCTACTTTTTGCGTTGACAAAAACAACGACATCTACCAATTCAAAACCACTAATTATAATAAAGAATTAGAGACTGCACTTCAAAAAGCTTTTGAGGCATACCCAATCAGCAAGTTAATTACTACTACACCAGATACATCAGTAAAATACGGACTTCTAATCATCCATAAAAAAGGCTCAAAACCAAAATTCAACTGCAGTAATGTTGTTTCCGAAGAAAAAAATGCAAGCATTACTAAATGTAATACTTACAAACAATATCCTGATCAAAGACGTTGCTTTTCTAACGAACTCAGAAATCATTTTTCTTGTACAATAAACAATGAATTACTCCCAAATAAAAACGCTGATTACATCAATATAAAATATAAAATTACCTCATCAGGTAAACTAAAACGAAATTTCAAAGATAAATCTGAGGTATACAATAATGAAATAGACAGAATCTTTAATTTATTCGAGCCTTCAATAACCCCAGGAAGTATTGACAATCAAAATATTTCAACTACAGACAAATTTGTGATCAATTTATTGGACCAATCCGACATTACTTGTTCCATCAATCAAATTGGAGATGCTAGCCAAAATAATAACATTTACAATCCACTTCAGAAACAATTTAATTCTGACTTCAAACAAAACTCAAAACCAAGTTCTGAAAACGAAATATCTTTGTTTTTCAGAAACAACCTTCCTTCAGATGTTTTCACTAAAAATAATTTAAATGATCTTAATGATAAATTACTGATCTATTTCAGCATCGACTCAAAAAACAACATAAACACTATAAAAACTAATGCACGCTCAAAATCTGTAAACGAAAACGTAGTCGAAGTTTTTAAAAAAATTCCTGTTGAAAAACTAAACCTCCCCGAAGACCATCATCCATTAAATTCATATACCTTACAAGTATTATCGTACGAAAACGAGCAAACTATTGTAAAAACAAGTTCTAACTTGTTGTTTACAAGAATTCCTATTTACAAAAACTGCGAACAAGCGACAAATCTAACTGAAGGTAGAAAATGTTTTTCATCGGGTATTTCGAACCACATCAACAAAAACTTTAACAGTGCTTTGATTAAAAACATAGGATTAAGTCCTGGTAGAAAAAGAATTTACTGCATGTTTACAATATACCCAGAAGGGACAATAAACGATATCAAAATTCAAGCACCTCACCCTGCACTAAAAGCAGAAGCCTATCGGTGCATCAGCAAACTGCCGAAAATGTCTTATGGTGGAGTTCATAACGGAAAAAAAGTAAAAATCAGATTCAGTCTACCTATTACGCTTATTATCCCAGAGCCACAACAAAAACAAATATATGAACCAAAGACTAGCTATATGAATCGAAATAACTTTTGATTACCATCAAGCTAGTTTCGATCTATATTCAAAAATTAATTTTTAAATTCGCACCCAATACAATAATGTGAATATTAATGATTACAATAATTGCTGCGATCGCAGAAAACAACGCCCTCGGAAAAGACAATGATTTGATTTGGCATTTACCTGCAGATTTGATTCGCTTTCGTAAAACCACGACTGGGCATCATATCATCATGGGTAGAAAAACCTATGAATCTATAGGAAAACCATTGCCAAATAGAACAACTGTGATTATCACTCGAAACCCGAATTACAAAGCAACAGGCTGTATTGTAGTAAATTCTTTAGATGCTGCTCTAGAAATTGCAAAAGAAGACGATTCTCCTTTTATTATAGGTGGAGCACAAATTTACAAAGAAGCCATCGATAAAGTTGACCAACTAGACATCACAGAAGTACACTATCAATTCGAAGCGGATGCATTTTTTCCAGAGATCGACACCACAGTTTGGAAAGAGACAAAAAGAGAATATTTTTATAAAGACGAGAAAAACAACTACAACTATAGCTTTGTAAGCTACACTCGAAACTAACTTTTTTTAGGAATAAGAGGCTTTTTTTTGGAAATCACAAGAAAAAAAAAGGAGTAATCTCAACGATTACTCCTTTTTCAACTAAACTTAAACCAATATTTTGAAAAATAACTCTTTGTAACGTTTGTTGAGTACTCGTTGGTAACCACTCCGACTTTCCATCAAACAAACTTGAAATTATATTCAAATTTTATACTGCAAAGATACAATCGAATAAAAGAAAAACACCTCATCATAATTGCCTAATACATGTCTTATTTTAACCTACAACGTTTTCTTAAGTTTTATTTACGATAAAATAACATAGAAGAAACATTGATTTTGAGTATTTTTGATTAAAAATACAAGATGCTTGGTAACAAACCCACATTACGAAAAATAGAACCCGATTTTGGAAGTTCATTTTTAATACATCACTACAAAGAATCTGTTAAAGATCGCTTTCAGTTTTGGCATTTTCATCCAGAATTAGAATTGGTGTACGTTAATAACGGTGGTGGTAAAAGACACATCGGAAACCATATCTCATATTTTAAAAATAGCCAACTTTTATTGATTGGTTCTAATTTACCCCATATGGGGTTTACGGACAGGTTAACTATTAACGGTAGTGAAACGATTGTTCAAATGAAACCCGACTTTCTAGGAAAAGAATTTTTACATCTACCCGAAATGGAGGCAATCCATAAACTTTTTGAACGTGCAAAAATGGGAATGTTATTCAACCCTGCAGTAAAAAAAGAAGTAGGTCCAAAAATCACAAAACTTGTAAATTACCAAGGAATCGAACGCTTATTGAAATTAATTGAAATTTTACAAGAATTAGCAATTACAGAAAACTACACATTGCTGAACGCACAAGATTTTGCAATGGAAGTTTACCAACAAGACAACGATAGAGTAGATCAAATCTTTAAATACATTACAAAAAATTTCAAAAGTCATATTAGTCTTGAAGACATTGCTAATGAAGTAAACATGACTCCCCCATCTTTTTGTAGGTATCTAAAAAAAGTTACAGGTAAAACATTTACGGCATTGGTCAATGAATATCGCATCGTACATGCATCAAAATTATTGGCAGAGAAGCCAACAAGTATCACAGATATCTGCTATGAAAGTGGTTTCAATAATTTTTCTCATTTCAACAAAATTTTCAAAAAGAAAACAGGATGGAGTCCATCTAACTATAGAAACGAGATGAAAAGATTGATCAGTTAACTCAAAATCCCTTGAAAAAACGAAAAAAATCAGCACGCCATTTCAAAAGAAAATTGGAAAAATAAAAAACAAAAAAACACTAAAGAACCAACAATTCTCTAGCTAACTTCAAATAGTTCAGCCCCTTAAATTAAAACTATAAAAAATTGTCTTTTCATAATTGAAATACTATATTTGCACGTTTATAAAATTTAAGAGAATAAAGAATGCAAAACAAAGGGCTTATTAAACTATTCGCAATCCTTTTTGGAATAGTTAGTTTATACCAATTATCATTTACATGGTTAGCTGGTGGTGTTGAAAAGGATGCTAAAGAATATGCAATTGCAAATGCCGACGAAAACGACGGAAGAGCATTGGCTAAATTCGAGAGAAAATATCTTGATTCTGTTGCAAATATTCCTGTTGTAGATAAATTTGGATTTACATTCAGCTACAACGACATCAAAGACAAAGAAATCAATTTAGGTTTAGACTTAAAAGGTGGAATTAATGCAACATTACAAGTTTCTGTAAAAGACATTTTGATAGGATTGTCTAACAATTCTAAAAATGAAACTTTTAACAAAGCCTTACAAGCTGCTTCGGCTGCTCAAAAAAACAGTACAGAATCTTATTTAGATTTGTTTTTTAGAGAATTTGACAACCTAGCTACAGGAAACGATAAATTGAACGCTCCTGATATTTTTGGTAACAAATCTTTAAGAGAAAAAATTAACTTCCAAAAGACAGACGAAGAAACAAAAGATGCAATCCGTGAAGAAATTAGCGGATCAATCAATACAGCTTTTGAAGTATTAAGAAGTAGAATTGATAAATTTGGTGTTACACAACCAAACATCCAAAGAATTGGTAATTCAGGAAGAATTTTGATTGAATTACCTGGTGCAAAAGACATCGAACGTGTAAAAAAACTATTACAATCTACAGCTGAATTACAATTTTGGGAAGTATATACAAACCAAGAAACAGCTCAGTTTTTATACGCTGCAAACGCTAAAGTAACTGAACTTTACAAAGACGACTCAACTTCAAATGAAGAAGCAAAGAACGACGAGGCGAGTGAAATAGATGACTTATTAGGTGAAGTAAAAGACTCTACTGATGTAAAAGAAACAAAAAATTTATTCTCTGTTTTATACCCTAGAATCCCTAGAAGTCAAAACGAATTAAGCTCAATTATTGGTACTGCTGCTGTTATAGACACTGCCACTGTAAACCAATATTTGGCATTGAAAGAGGTAAGAGCATTGTTATCTCCAGAAATGAAGCATGTAAAGTTTTTATGGGATGCTAAGCCTATAAAAGATACTGAAGTTATTAACTTGTATGCTATTAAATCAAATAGAAAAGATGAAGCTCCTATTCAAGGGGATGTTATTATCAATGCTTCACAAGAATACGACCAATTGGGTACCAACCCAGAAGTAAGCATGACTATGAACTCTAGAGGTTCTAAATTATGGGCAAAAATGACTTCTGAAAATGTTGGAAACTTTGTTGCTGTTGTTTTAGATGATTACGTTTATACAGCTCCTCGAGTAAATACAGCTATTACAGGAGGAAGAACTTCGATCTCAGGAAACTTTACAGTTTTAGAGGCTCAAGATTTAGCAAACGTATTAAAAGCAGGTAAATTGCCAGCTGCTGCACACATCATTCAGTCAGAAATCGTAGGACCATCATTAGGTCAAGAAGCTATCGATAGTGGTATCCAATCTTTTGTATTGGCATTATTATTGGTATTGATATGGATGATTTTCTACTATGGTAAAGCAGGTATTTTTGCCAATGTTGCTTTGCTAGTAAACATCTTATTTATCTTTGGAATTTTATCTGCTTTCGGAGCAGTTTTAACTTTGCCTGGAATTGCAGGTATTGTATTAACAATTGGTATGTCGGTTGATGCCAACGTGCTTATTTTTGAACGCATCAAAGAAGAACTTGCAAGAGGAAAAACTTTAAAAGAAGGAATTAGTGATGGATTTAGTAATGCCTTGTCTTCTATTTTAGATGCCAACGTTACTACGTTATTAACTGGACTTATCTTATTTGTATTCGGAACTGGACCTGTTAAAGGATTTGCTTCTACTTTAATGATTGGTATTGCTACATCATTATTCACAGCAATCTTTATTACTCGTTTGTTCATCGATGCTTATTCTGGAAAAGGACAAACATTGACATTCAACACCGGAATCACAAAAAAATGGTTTACTACAATCAATGTAGATTTCTTAAAGAAACGTAAGTTGATGTATGTAATCTCTGGTACAGTAATCGTATTAGGATTAGGTTCTTTGTTTACAAATGGATTAAACTATGGAGTTGACTTTGTTGGAGGACGTTCTTTCGTTGTTCGTTTTGAACAACCTGTAAACTCTGCTGAAGTTGCGAATAGTTTGAAAGATGTTTTTGGAAGTTCTCCGGAAGTAAAAACTTATGGAACAAGCAATCAATTAAAGATCACTACAAAATATAGAATTGACGAAGAAGGACAGCGCGTAGATGAAGAAGTACAAACTTCTTTATTCGAAGGTGTAAAAGCTTATTTACCTGACGGAACTACTTTAGAAGAATTCAACGGTGGGTTTGATGGACAAAAAGTTGGAGTTTTCAACGCCATTAAAGTTGAGCCTACTATCGCAGATGATATTAAAGATGCAGCACAATGGGCTATCTTAGGATCGTTATTAGTTGTATTCTTATACATCTTATTACGATTCAAAAAATGGCAATACAGTTTAGGTGCTGTAGCGGCAGTATTCCACGATGTTTTGATTGTATTATCTATTTTCTCTATTGCATACAAAGTAATGCCTTTTGATATGGAAATTGGTCAATCATTTATTGCAGCCATCTTAACTGTTGTAGGTTATTCTCTGAATGATACCGTAGTAATATTTGATAGAATTAGAGAGTACTCGAAATTACACGATAGCTGGAAATACAGTGAAGTTGTAAACAAAGCTTTGAGCAGTACATTAGGAAGAACAATCAACACTTCTTTAACAACGTTAATCGTATTGTTGGCTATTTTCATCTTTGGTGGAGATTCAATCAGAGGATTTATGTTTGCATTGATCATCGGTGTATTAGTTGGTACATACTCATCATTATTTGTGGCATCACCAATAATGTTTGACACCTCTAACAAAGAAGGAAAAAAAAATAAATAAACTACCATAATTATATATGGTAAACCGTCTTCAAATTTTCTTGAAGACGGTTTTGTGTTTTTTTTTAACAAAAGATAAAAGCATTGAAATCTATAAAAATACATGACCATACTTTTGATATCTATATAGATAAAGAAATGGTACAAAAAAGGGTTCAAACACTTGCAAAAGAGTTAAAAGCTACATTGCAAAACGAAACCCCAATATTTGTAAGTATTTTGAACGGAGCATTTATTTTTGCTGCCGATTTTATGCGAGCTTATGAAGGTGAATGCGAAATATCGTTTATCAAATTGGCTTCTTATGAAAAAACACAATCTTTGGGAAAAGTAAAACAATTATTGGGCATCAATGAAGATTTAACTGGTAGAACAGTTGTCGTTTTAGAAGACATCATTGATACCGGCACAACGCTTCAAGAAATCTACAAGATATTAGGAGAGGCAAATGTAAAGGACTTGAAAATTGTGAGTCTATTTTTCAAACCTGAAGTATTCAAAAAAGAACTCCATATCGATTATGTTGGGTTCGAGATTCCTGACAATTTCATCGTCGGGTATGGATTAGATTATGACGGACTAGGAAGAAATCTTCCTGAAATTTATAAATTATCAAAATAATAAACATGAAAAACATCGTATTATTCGGCCCTCCAGGTGCAGGTAAAGGAACACAAGCAGACGTATTAAAAGACAAATACAATTTAGTTCACATTTCTACAGGAGATGTTTTCCGTTTTAACATTAAAAACGAAACTGAATTAGGAGTTTTAGCAAAATCTTACATCGATAACGGTAACTTGGTTCCAGACGAGGTAACAATCAATATGTTAAAAGCTGAAGTAGAAAAAAATGCAGATGCGAATGGATTTATTTTTGATGGATTCCCAAGAACAGAATCTCAAGCTGCTGAATTGGATTCTTTCTTAGCTGAAAAAAACGAAACTATTAACGGAATGATTGCTTTAGAAGTTGAAGAAGATGTTTTAGTGGGTCGTCTGTTAGAACGTGGAAAGGTATCAGGTAGAGCTGATGACCAAGACGAATCAAAAATTAGAAATCGTTTCAATGAATACAACACAAAAACAGCAATTGTAAAAGATTACTACGACCAACAAAACAAATATTACGGAATTAACGGTGTAGGTTCTATCGAAGACATCACTGTATTAATTTCTAATGTGATAGACAGTTTATAAAACTGTACTAACTACAAACACGCCTCTCAAACATGACTGACGGAAATTTTATTGATTATATTAAAATCTATGCATCATCGGGTGATGGTGGTGGTGGGTCAACCCATCTTCATAGAGAAAAATTTATCACCAAAGGGGGACCAGATGGTGGTGACGGAGGTCGTGGGGGACACGTAATTTTGAGAGGGAACAAAGGTATGTGGACCTTACACCACTTACGCTTCTTAAAGCACACCAGAGCCGAAAAAGGTGGTCATGGTAGTAAAAGTAGAAGTACTGGTGCAGATGGAGAAGACAAATACCTTGAAGTTCCTCTAGGAACAATTGTAAGAGATGTTGAAACACAAGAAATACTTTTTGAAATCACTGAACATGAACAAGAAGTAATTCTTTGTGAAGGTGGAAAAGGTGGTTTAGGAAACTGGCATTTTAGATCTGCTACAAATCAAACACCTCGTTATGCACAACCTGGATTACCTGGTGTTGAGGGTTGGTTTCAAATTGAATTGAAATTATTAGCTGATGTTGGTTTGGTGGGTTTCCCTAACGCAGGAAAATCAACGTTATTAGCGACAATTACAGCGGCTAAGCCTAAAATTGCTGATTACGCATTTACGACTTTGAAACCTAATCTAGGAATTGTTGACTACCGTAACCACCAAAGTTTTGTGATGGCAGATATTCCTGGGATTATTGAAGGAGCCTCTGAAGGAAAGGGATTAGGACATCGATTTTTACGTCATATTGAACGTAATTCAGCACTACTCTTTTTAATTCCAGCAGATTCTGACGATATAAAAAGTGAATATCAAATTCTATTGAATGAATTGAAAAAACACAATCCCGAATTATTAGATAAAGATAGATTGCTTGCCATTTCTAAATCAGATATGCTAGATGATGAGCTCAAAGAAGAAATAAAACAAGAATTGCCAGAAGGCATCGAAACAATCTTCTTTTCATCGCTTGGCCACATAGGTATCATGGAATTAAAAGATAAAGTTTGGCAATTATTAAATCAATAAAAAATAGAGATGTGAAAACATCTCTATTTTAATTTTATAACTATTGGTAATTCATAAACCGTAGCCACAGGAATACCTCTTTTTATCGCTGGAAATAGTTTTGGAATTTTCTCAATACTGCCTCTTACTAAGACTTCTAAGTTCGGAATATGTTCCTTTATGACTTCAGAAGAGATAATACTCAACAGTTTCGTGGTACCATTTTTATCAATTATCAATTTTACCACAACCGTTTCATCAACACAATCAGGTACTCCAAAGGTATGTGCCAATAAATTATCCGAAAAAATCACATAGAGGTTATTGACAAAACAACGATTTTTCTTATCTGAATCAATCAACTCCTTACAAGCCGGGAAAACCGGATACTCATCTACATGCGAATAATCAATAACAGTATCTACCGACTTTTCTTGAAAAGAAATCCCTGTGGCCTTTTCGATAAAGTCACAAGAAATAAAACTCCACACTACGATTGTAAAAAGAATACTTCTCAAATACATTTGTTAGATTTGATAAGTGAAAATACGATTTTTATTCGATTTTTAAAGAGAGATCAAAACAGATTATCCACAGCTTATCAACTCCATTATTTATAGTATCTTGGCGCTATTATTGCATAAACTATTTACTATGGACATGCTACTTACGATTTTAGGATTATTTTGCATCACCCTTGGTATACTCGGTGCACTGTTACCAATTTTACCTGGCCCACCCATAAGCTGGATAGGTTTATTATTATTGTATGGAACAAGAGCGGTACCAAACGACAACAAATTCATCTGGATCACACTTGGTATAGCCATCCTAGTGACCCTACTCGACTACATCATACCTGTTGTGGGAACAAAAAAATTTGGAGGAACTAAAAAAGGCATTTGGGGTTCCACTATTGGATTAGTTATTGGACTATTCTTCCCTCCCATTGGTATTATTGTAGGTCCATTTATCGGGGCTTTTATTGGTGAACTAATCGAAGACAGTGCAGATATTCAGAAAGCCTTTAAAGCTGCAGTTGGTTCTTTTATAGGTTTTGTCTTTTCTACAGGATTAAAATTAGTCTTAGGAGGCTTTTATTTCTATTATTTTATGCAAACCTTTTGGACTTATAAATCTGATATATTTAGTTTTAGCTAAGTCTAAAGCAAAAAAAAAGCAACCCTAAATGAGGGAAGCTTTCCACTGGTTTCAACAAAAACCGCGATACTTTATATGTAAAGTATCAAAAACAACACACAGCAAAGATAATGATTTTGTTGTTCTGCCCAAGTAATTTTACTTTTCAATGTAGAATTCTTTTCTAGAGGTCGTTAATTGATGAGAATCTTTAGAATTAAATATTTAAAATTTACTTTGCATTAAGTATCTTTGCAAGCTATTAAATTCATCTTATAAACACACAGTACCATGCAATTATCAGAACAAGAAATTGTAAGAAGAGAAAAGCTTGATAAATTAAGAGCTTTAGGAATTAACCCTTATCCTGCTGACCTATTTCCAGTAGATAGTTATTCTAAATCAATTAAGGAAAACTATGCTGAAGGTAAAAAAGTAGTAATTGCTGGTCGTTTGATGCGAAAGAAAATTCAAGGAAAAGCTTCTTTTGCTGAAATTCAAGATGCTGAAGGTAGAATTCAAGTCTATTTTAATAGAGATGAAATCTGCCAAGGTGAAGACAATACATTGTATAATGATGTCTTTAAAAAATTATTAGATTTAGGTGACTTTGTAGGTATTGAAGGAGAATTATTTAAAACACAAGTAGGTGAAATTTCTGTAAAAGTTATTGCTTTTAAATTATTAAGTAAAGCATTAAAACCTCTACCATTACCAAAAACAGATAGTGAAGGAAACACCTATGATGAATTCAATGACCCTGAATTGCGTTACCGTCAACGTTATGCTGATTTGGTGGTAAACCCTCAAGTTAAAGAAGTTTTCGTAAAAAGAACAAAACTTTTCAACGCGATGCGTTCTTTCTTCAATAATGCTGGTTATTTTGAAGTTGAAACACCAGTACTACAACCAATTGCCGGTGGTGCATCGGCAAGACCTTTTATCACGCACCACAACTCATTAGACATTCCATTATATATGAGAATTGCCAATGAATTGTACTTAAAGAGACTGATCGTTGGTGGTTTTGATGGAGTATACGAGTTTTCTAAAAACTTCAGAAATGAGGGAATGGACAGAACTCACAATCCAGAGTTTACCGCGATGGAAATATATGTAGCCTATAAAGACTACAACTGGATGATGGAATTCACAGAAAACTTACTTGAGCATTGTGCAATGGAAGTGAATGGAACTACTGATGTTGTTTTCGGAGAACACCAAGTAAGTTTTAAAGCTCCTTTTGCAAGGGTTACCATGGCCGATTCTATCAAACATTTTACTGGTTTCGATATTACAGGAAAAAATGAAGATGAATTAAGAGCTGCTGCCATAGAAATGGGTATCGAAGTTGATAACTCAATGGGTAAAGGAAAGTTAATCGACGAAATGTTTGGTGAAAAATGTGAAGGAAACTACATACAACCTACGTTTATTACAGATTACCCAAAAGAAATGTCTCCTCTGTGTAAAGAACATCGAGACAACCCTGAATTAACTGAACGCTTTGAGTTAATGATTTGTGGTAAAGAAGTAGCAAATGCATATTCTGAATTAAATGATCCTATTGACCAAAGAGAACGTTTTGAAGCACAGTTAAAACTTGCTGAGCGTGGTGATGACGAAGCATCCAATTTTATCGATGAAGATTTTTTACGAGCTCTGGAATACGGAATGCCTCCAACATCAGGATTAGGAATAGGGATGGATCGTTTGATTATGTACTTAACTAACAATCAATCAATACAGGAAGTATTATTCTTTCCTCAAATGAGACCTGAGAAAAAAGCCCCAGCTATTGAATTAAATGATGAAGAAAAAGCAGTTTATGCGCTTATTGAAAAAGCTGATAAAATTGCTTTGACAGATTTAAAAACACAATCTGGCCTATCTAATAAAAAATGGGACAAAACGATCAAAGGCTTGACAAAAAATAATTTAGCTTTAGTGAACAAAACTGATGAAGGATTGTTCGTTGAACTAGTATAAATAAAACATAACTATTTATAAGGCTGCTAATTAGCAGCCTTTTTTGTTTTAAAGCGCAGGTAAACCAACACCAATCAAAAACCCAAAACCTTAAGACACCACACTCCTTAAAAAACCAAAATTTCTAAAAAAACGACAGTTTATTTAAAAAAATAAACCATTCATAAACGAACAAACGTTAATATTTTTTTAAAAAAAATAAAAACAGGTAATCATTTTCCATTTTCTGTGTATATTTGTACCAGTTGGTGGTCAAACACCAATTTCTTTTTCATAGCAATTTTCCCACTCTGGTCACAGAGTGGGTTTTTTTTTGAGATTTTGTCTGATTAGAATTACAATACGTTGTATTTTTAACGTAGAAATTAGAAACTCATGAAAAAAACTGCTAAAATAATATCAGCCCTGGTAATACTGCTATTTTTAATATTAGTGCTCACTCCAATATTTTTCAAAAAGCAAATAAAAGCAAAGATCATTACTGAAGTAAACAATACGATTAATGCACAATTTACCATTGAAAGTATCTCTTTAAGTTTCATCACTAGTTTCCCGGATGCCTCTATTGACCTCAAAGAAGTCCTCGTAATAAACAACGCACCTTTTAAAGGTGACACTTTAGCTTATCTCAAAAACGTTCAACTAGAAACTTCTATCCAAAATTTACTTTCACAAAAACTAACGATAGATAAATTTTCTGTCTCAGATGCTGTCATAAACATTAAAACTAACAAGGAAGGTGTAGGCAATTATGATATCACCCACCAAAGTCAAAACACCCAAACAGAACCAGCTGCAAACACGAGCTCAAATTTATCTTTACACATAGAAGATTACGGTTTTCATAACATTCAATTCAATTACATAGATCAAAAGAGTTTGATTTCAATCAATGTAAAAAACTTCAATCATAGCGGAAAAGGTACTTTCTCTTCTGAAAACGTACTTCTAAAAACTTTCTCATCGATTGAATCTTTCAGTTTTTCTTCAGAAAACTTGAGCTACATTAAAAACGCCAAACTATCATGGGATGCTAACATAAACCTAGACTTAACTAGTTTCAAGGTAACATTCGAAGAAAACGTAGCACATTTCAATGACTTAATCTTATCTTTCCACGGCTATGTTCAACCAACAGATACCGGCATAGCAATGGATTTAGATTTCGATTCTAAAGGTTCAAAATTCAAAAGCTTGCTCTCTTTAGTTCCTTCTGCCTATTCTTCAAATTTTGCAGATGTAGAAGCGAATGGAGAATTAAATTTCGACGGAATAGCAAAAGGAGTCTACTCAGATACTTCCGTACCAAAATTCAACGTCAACATCAATACAAATAATGCATCTTTTCATTATCCTGATTTACCAAAATCTGTATCTAACATTTATATCGACACCAACATCAATAATAAAACAGGAAACATTGATGATACACAAGTAGCTTTAAAACGATTTGATGCAACAATAGACCAAGACACCTTTAAAGCTTCCAGTTACATAAGCAACCTTACAAGTAATCCGCACGTAAAAGCGGCCTTAAAAGGTACTATCAACTTAGGCAATTTATCGAATGCCTATCCATTAAACTTAGAGGAAAAACTAGAAGGAACCGTTGTATTTGACTTACATTCTGAATTTACACAAAGCGCAATAGAAAAAGAATTATACCAAAACATAGGCAACAAAGGAAGCATTACTCTAAAAAACATGAAAGTGGAAACGGACATGCTACCGCATCCAATGGCAATTCAAGAGGCGTCTTTAAAATTTACTCCTAAAGACTTTAAACTCGAAAAATTTAATGCAAAAACGGGTACAAGTGACTTAAATGCTAAAGGAACCTTGACCCATTTGATCGGATTTGTATTTGGTGAAAAAGAACTAACAGGTGAGTTCACGATAATGTCAAATAACATAAATGCGTTCGACTTACTTAGTGAAACTGAAATTGCTGATACGGATAACGAACAAAAAGAAACAACCTCATCTGAAAGTATAGCTATCAAAATACCAGAAAAAATAAACATCACAACAAAAGTATTTGCAAAAAAGGTGCGTTATGATAATATCATTTTATCTAACATGCGTGGTACAATGCGTATCAAAGATCAAAAAGCTATTTTTGAAAACACTTCTGCGAAATTATTGGGTGGAACTATAGCATTAGAAGGAAATGTTGACACTAGACCAACTCCAAGTGTATTTGACTTTTCAATGGCTTTAAAAGAGCTCGATATAGTAGAATCGTTTTCTACCATAGACTTATTCTCTTCTATTGCACCCTTTGCAAAAGCATTTAATGGAAAAATGTCTACTTCCATGGACCTAACAGGAAGTTTAGATAATGATTTTTTTCCAGACATGAACAGTTTAACCGGTGATGGCCTCTCTAAACTTCAAGTCAAAGAAATAGATCCTAAAAAATCAAATGCATTGAGTTTGCTAGAAAACAATTTTAGCTTTGTTGATTTCAAAAAACTCGACATGAAAAAAATTCAAACTGCGATAAAATTCGAAAACAGTGCAATTTCTTTTCAACCATTCAAAATCGCTACCTATGATGGTGTACCAATAAAAATAGAGGGTTCGCATAGTTTTGACAATAAAATGAACTACAATCTCAACACGCAGATTCCGGTTCAAATGCTGGGAAAAGAAGCTACAAATTTGCTATCTGGACTTTCAGACGAAGAGGTTAGAAATATGAAAGTACCTATCAAAATAAACTTAAACGGAAATGTAAACAAACCCAACGTTGTTCCTGATTACTCGACTGCACTAAAAGCTGTTTCAGGAAAAGTACTTGAATCACAAAAAAACAAATTACTGAAATCTTTAACAGGTGACAGCAAAGATAAAGATGGTAACAAGAAGGAAAGCGAACTAGAGAAAGCAGCCAATAGTTTATTGAAAAAGCTTTTCTGATGTTTTGTTAAAATTTGTTAAAAGTGTTTTTCTATTAAACCATTCTATATTCTTGAAGTCTTAGGTTTGAACTTTAAATAAATATATCATGAAAAATCACTTTTTAGTACTATCGTTATTATGTTGTTTTGTATTCAGCGCACAAGCACAGAAAAAACAGCATAAAAAACCAGAATTCACAGTTGAACAACAGACTACATTAGACGTTAAAAAAATGATACTTGCTTTAGATTTGTCGAGTTCACAACAAGAGAAAATGAGACCAGTGCTTCTTGAGATGAACACAAAGAAACAAGCTGCCATGGCAGAAAGAGGCAAGAATAAGAATACATTGAGCACCGATGAATTGTACTCAAAAATGATTGCAAAACTAGATGATCAAATTGCTTTTCAACAAAAAATAAAAGACATCTTAAAAAAAGACCAATATGCTCAATGGAAAGAGTATCGTTCGCAAAAACACAAAGCCGAAATGCAAAAAAAAAGCAAACAAAAACACAAAACAAAAAAACAATAATTTTGTCTTAAGCAATAAGCTCTATCCAAAAAAAATCCTTTCGAAATTCGAAAGGATTTTTTTTTAATTTAATTCTTCAATGTGATTTTTCATCCAATCAACACAAGAATCAAAGTCTTTAAATAAATGATCTTTTGGAATGATATTAGGTATGGTTTTAATTCTCTCCATCATATATCTAGGTTGTTCTAACAAACCTTCCATCAAAACGATAACTCCAGCATTGGTTAACTCGACCAACGTTTCTTCGATTACATACAGCCCAGTCTGATCCATGTAAGGCATTCTGCACATTCGCAATACAACTACTTTAGCTGAACTAGGTATTTGTTTCGACATTTGCTGAAAATCACTAGTCGATCCAAAAAACAACGGACCTTTTACACGTTCGATATAAACATGCTCCTTCAAATTTTCAGGAAAGTTTTGTTCATCTTTCCATCCTTCTTCATTTTTCAGTGTTTTTACACCCGAATGACTTGCGGTAACATCACCGATACGTTTCATAAATATCAATGAAGCAATGATCAGTCCAATTCCAACTGCATTTACTAAATTCCAAAAAGTAGATAATAACAATACAGTTACCATAATAACTACTTCAGAACTCAACATAAACGGACCTACTTTCATTTCTCTAGGTAAAGATGGGATAGCCTTTAAACCTTTATAATCCATCACTCCAATCCCAACAGTCACCAAAATTCCGGCCAATACTGCTGCAGGTATTTTAGAGGCAACCGGACTCAACGCCAATAATATTACCAACAACACCAAACCAGAAATCATACCCGATAATTTTGTTTTTCCTCCTGAGTTGATATTTACAACTGTTCTAATCGTTGCTCCTGCTCCAGGGATTCCACCAAAAATAGCTCCGATTGAGTTTCCTATACCTTGACCGATTAATTCTTTATTTGGGTTGTGTTTCGTTTTAGTCATACTATCAGCAACAACACTCGTAAGCAAAGAGTCAATAGCACCTAATAATGCCAAAGCTATTGCAGAAAATATATAAGGTGTAAAACTAGTCAAACTAAATTTTGTGAAAATTTCAAGATTTGGAATTGGCAATCCACTTGGGATTTCTTGAATAGACTTGTAATCTAACCCAAAACCAAAAGCAACTCCAGAAACCACTAATAATGCTACTAAGGTACTTGGGATTGCCGTTGTTATTTTCTTAAATCCAAATATAATGAAGATCGTACTCGCAGCAAGAACCAACTCAAGCCAATTGATATGTTGCAATGCATTTGGTAAAACTCTAAACGTACCTATTACTCCAGATGCATTTTTTGCTGCCAAAGATTTAGCCTCTTTGTCAATATCAGCTTCTGTAATCTTTTTAGATTTTTCAATAGACTGCTCAAAATGTCCAATCGATAAAATTTCTTCTCCCTCAGCATCATCGATAATCCTATGAAGAATTGCATCTTTAGCTTCACCTTTAAAAGTTTGAACATAAGCTATATCTTCTTTTGGATAATAACCTACAGCTGGTAAAATTTGCGTAATCAAAATAATAACACCAATCGCAGTCATAAATCCTGATACCACAGGGTAAGGAATGTATTTTATGTATTTCCCAAGTCCTAGCAACCCCAGTCCTACTTGAATGATACCTGCAAAAACAAAAACTCCGAGAATCAGTGGCAATGCTTTTGCTACATCACCGTTATTTGCTCCGATAATACCAGCTATGATAACCATACTTACAGCTGTCATTGGTGCCGTAGGGCCTGATATTTGTGTATTAGTACCACCGAATAGCGCCACGAAAAAACTTAAAAATATAGCTCCATACAATCCAGCACTTGGCCCCAACCCAGAAGAAACACCAAAGGCCAATGCTAATGGCAATGCAACAATTCCGGCTGTGATACCACCAAAGGCATCTCCTTTAAAATTTGAAAATAAATTCTTCATTTTTTTGATTTTTGTTCTTAAACAATTCTCGAGCAAAAGTAGCCTCAAATTTTATTTGATAACATGACATTCATCAACTACTCTTTTTCAGCGCGCAAAGATAATTGCTTTGATAGAATTGATAAAAGAAAAAGTTTCATAATTGAAAGTTTTCGACGCAGAAAAAATCCTACCAAAAAAATTGATAGGATTTAAATATATTTCAAAAAAATCTAAGAAATTATTTCTTAAATTTTGCGTATTTAGTTTTAAACTTGTCAATACGACCAGCTGTATCAACCAATTTAGATTTACCTGTATAGAAAGGGTGAGATGTTCTAGAGATCTCTAATTTGATCAATGGATATTCAACTCCATCAACATCGATAGTTTCTTTAGTATTTGCTGTAGAACGAGTTAAGAATACATCGTTGTTAGACATATCTTTAAAAGCAACCATTCTGTAGTTTTCTGGATGTATACCTTTTTTCATCTTTATATATTTTAATCTTTAATTCTTTTTTTGAGACTGCAAATTTAACGATATTTTTTAGATTACAAACAAATAAATTGTTTTATTTGTTATCAAATCATTTTAACTTCAAAAAACTGCAAATGTCAATCAAATTTTCGACTATACTTTTATCCATCAGCTTGTTAGTTATCTCATGTGGAGACGATATTGAATTCAAATTCATCAGTCCAAAAAAAATTAATATTGACCAAAAACTAACACTGAGTGTAAAAGAAACAAACGGAAAGAACTATGACTCAGTAAAATTTTACTTAGACGGAAAAAACCTAGCACTACCAAACAATAGCAGTATCAGTATTGAAAACCGTATATTAGGTGTTCATGCTTTAAAAGCCGAAGTATACTTCGACGGCAAACAAAAAACATTGAACAATACCATTTATTTTCTAGCATCTAAAAAACCTGTAGTTTACGGTTATAAAATCATCAATACATTCCCTCATGACGATGAAGCTTTTACCCAGGGATTTGAATTTCACGATGGGTATTTATTCGAAAGCACAGGACAAAATGGAGAATCTTCTATAAGAAAAACAGACGTAAACACCGGTAAAGTTCTTCAGATAAAAGAATTGGATAAAAAATATTTTGGAGAAGGTATTACAATTTTTAATAACAAAATATACCAACTTACTTGGAAAGCGAATACTGGGTTTGTGTACGATTTAGATACATTTGAACGACTAAAAAGCTTTACTTATGGAAAAAGCAAAGAAGGTTGGGGACTTACAAACAATGGCCAAGAACTTATCAAATCTGATGGAACAGAAAGAATTTGGTTTCTAGATCCAGAAACTTTAAAAGAAAAACATTTTATAGAAGCTTATACAAACAAAAGGAAAGCAGAAAGCTTGAATGAAATAGAATACATTGACGGAAAAATATATGCGAATATTTGGCAAAAAAACACCATCATTATCATCAACAGTACCAACGGAACTATTGAGGGAGTTGTTAATTTAAATAATTTAAGAGCGAAAATCGACAAGCCAGACACTACGAAGTCTTATGTATTAAACGGAATCGCTTACGATAAAGAATCTAAACGATTATTTGTCACGGGTAAAAACTGGAACAAAACTTTTGAAATCGAACTTGTAAAAAAATAAGCCAAGGCTAGAACAACAAAATAATTCCTACTTCGTAGAGTTCAAAATAATGTATCTTTACAAAAATATATTCGATGAGAAATTTACTTACTTTTCTAAGCTTATGTGTCATTTTGCTGTTGTCTTTTTCATGTAGAAAAGATTTTACCTCGATACCGAGTTCTGGAAACTTAACTTTTTCTACCGATACTGTTTTTTTAGACACCGTGTTTTCTAATATTAGCAGTAGCACCTATGCTTTAAAAGTATACAACCCAAGTTCTGACGATATCAACATACCATCTATCAATCTCGGAAGGCAAGATTCTTACTACCGATTAAATGTTGATGGACAACCAGGTACTTCGTTTCAAAATATATTGTTAAGAGGGAAAGATAGCTTGTATATTTTTATAGAAGGAACAATAAACTACGCATCTGAAAGTCCTCTTTATACCGACTCCATTGTCTTTGATGCTGGAGACAAATTGCAAGATGTAAAATTGGTTACACTTGTGCAGGACGCACATTTTATTTATGTCAATAATGAAATTGATACCGATACGATTACTCCGTATTTTATTTCAAATGCATCAACGAGAAAAATACATTATTTAACAGATGAGGAAATTGCAATATTCAACGATGAGGCAAATCAAAAATCAATCGTTATTTACGGTTACTGTGGTTTAGCGTCTGGAAAAACCCTCACAATTGCGAAAAACAAAAAAATTCATTTCCATAAAAATTCTGCTTTGGTCATTGAAAAAGACGCCAGTTTAATAGCTAACGGAACCTTAGACGAAAAAATTACCATTGAAGGAGATCGTTTAGAGCCTGAATTCAGTGAAATACCTGGTCAATGGGAAGCGATTTGGTTGAGAGCTGGAAGTAAAAATAATAGTCTAAACCACATAAGTATTCGAAATGGCGCATTCGGAATTGTATGTGATTCACTTAGTACCGACGGATCTACTCCTACGCTATCAATAAACAATGCTGAAATTTATAATAATTCTGAATACGGAATATTAGCCAACCACTCGAATATTACAGCCGAAAATTTAGTGATCGGAAACACCAGAAACGCTTCACTAGCAATCGTTAATGGAGGTACATACGATGTAAACCATGCGACTTTTGCAAATTACTGGTCAGGTAGTATTCGTAGGGCAAGTACTGTGCAAATAGGTAATACCAAAGTCTTTGATTTCCCTGAAGAAACCAGTACAAACCTTAGTGTATCAATTACAAACAGTGCTATTGACGGAAATAGTGGTCAAGAATTATTTTTAGAAAAAAACGAATCAGACACCTTTGATTATTTGTTTCAAAATTGTGCAATTAAATTCACCAATACCTCGTCAGATCCTTTGTATGATTTTACAGACACCAACCACTATATTGAAATTTTGTTAAACGGATCAGCCAACTATTTTGACACCTCGCTGAATGAATTTATCATTGGTGAAGAAAGTGACTTTATCAACAAAGCTGATGCTACTAATGCGGCAAGAACTCCTTTAGACATTTTAGAAGTAGACAGAACTAGTGCACCAGATATTGGTGCATACCAACATATTATTTTCCCTACCGAAGAATAAAGAAAAAACATATGAAAAACGTAGTAATTACCGGAACTAGTAGAGGGATCGGTTTTGAATTAGTGCAGCTTTTTGCAAATAAAAACTACAATGTTTTAGCGCTTTCAAGAAATGCTGAAACGCTAAAAAAAATCAAGCACAAAAACATCACGCCATTAGCAATAGACATTACTTCTAAAAATGACCTGAAATTGGTTGCTGATTTCATTGACAAAAACTGGCAACAAGTCGATGTATTGATACACAATGCAGGAACTTTATTAAACAAGGAGTTTTCGAATACTACTACCCAAAACTTCATTGATGTATATAAAGTTAATGTTTTTGCTGTAGCCTCTGTAACACAAGCACTACTCCCCTACCTTAAAAAAGGCAGTCATGTGGTAACCATCAGTAGTATGGGTGGTATACAGGGAAGCATGAAATTTCCTGGACTCGCAGCCTATAGCTCATCGAAAGGAGCCGTAATTACGCTCTCTGAACTATTAGCCGAAGAGTACAAAGAAGAAGGCATCGCATTCAATGTTTTGGCCATTGGAGCTGTACAAACCGAGATGCTTCAAGAAGCCTTCCCTGGTTACCAAGCACAAATACAACCCGAAGAAATGGCGGCTTATATTTTTGATTTTTCTACTACGGGAAACAAATATTACAACGGAAAAGTGTTGCAAGTTTCTAGTACAACTCCATAAAACCCAAAATTGCAAGATATATTTGATCACATACCAAAAGCTGCACATTCAAAAGTTAAAGAGTACCTCGAAACTTATACTTTTGAAATTCAGATAAAAAAAGAACGCAGTACAAAACATGGAGATTTCAGAAAAAGAAAAGATGGCACCTTTTTAATCACTGTAAATGAAAATTTAAACCCAAAACAATTTTTGCTGACACTCGTTCATGAAATTGCGCATTATGTGACTTATAAGAATTTCGGTAAAGTACAACCGCATGGAAAAGAATGGAAAATGACATTCAAAGAATTGATGCTTCCATTTGTGAACCCTGAAGTATATCCAGACACCGTTTTACCACATTTGGCAAAATATTTACTCAATGCCAAAGCCAGTACAGATAGTGACATAAATCTATCATTAGCACTAAAACAGAACCAGATTGATTCAGATAAAAATTATATATTTGAATTGAGTTATGGAACCCGTTTCAAGTTAAAAAACAGGCAATTCGAGTTACTCGAAAAAAGACGCACAAGATATATTTGTTTAGATACAAATACGAATAAAAAATACTTAATCAACCAAAACACAGAGGTAATACCTTTAAAACAACATGAATAACAAAAACAACTACGCAGTAATTATGGCAGGTGGAATCGGATCTCGATTCTGGCCAATTAGTACCTCTGAAACTCCAAAGCAGTTTCATGACATGCTCGGAAAAGGAAGTTCTTTGCTTCAAAAAACATTTATGCGTTTGGAAGCATTGGTTCCGACAGAAAACATGATCATTGCAACTAACAAAAACTATAAAAATCTTGTTTTAAATCAATTACCAAACGTATCTGAACAACAGTTGTTTTTAGAACCTGCGATGCGAAATACTGCACCATGTATTTTAGCTACGGCATTAAAGGTATATAGCCAAAATAAAGACGGAGTTATGTTAATTGCTCCCTCAGACCATTGGATAGAAAACGAAGACGAATTCATCAGAAATATTCAAACTTCTTTCGATGCATGTAATGAAGCTGATATATTAATGACACTTGGAATAAAACCAAACTCTCCCAATACCGGATATGGTTATATTCAGTTTGAAAACGAATCTAAAGATGTAAAAAAAGTAAAACAGTTCACAGAAAAACCAAACCTTGAAACAGCAAAAGAGTTTCTAGCTCAAGGAGATTATTTATGGAACGCAGGTATTTTTGTTTGGACAGCAAAAAGCATTATAAAAGCTTTCAAGGAACACTTACCAGACATGTATGCGATATTTGAACAAGGAGCTACGGATTGGAACACGACAAATGAACAAGAGTTTATTGACAAAAATTACGCGAATTCAGAAAATATTTCGATTGACTTTGGTATCATAGAAAAAGCCAACAACGTTAATGTTTTACCTGTAGATTTTGGATGGAATGATTTAGGTACTTGGGGGTCTTTATATGACAAACAAGCAAAAACCAAAACAGAAAACGTGACCCTTGGTGGAGAAGCAATTTATAGAGAATCTGAAGGAAACATCGTAAAAACACAAACACATAAAAAAGTAGTAATACAAGGTCTCTCAAACTATATTGTGGCTGAAAAAGACGGCGTATTACTTATTTGTCCGAAAGAAAACGAACAAGATATTAAAGAAATTGCTGCCGAGGCAAAAAAAGAATTTGGTGATATTTAATATAACTCACAATTAATTCCATGGAAAACAACGACCAGGAAAACGAGAAATTAAACGAGCACAAAGAAGGTGTAAAAAAAAGTTACTCTGCATTTTTTGCAAGTGTAAGAGCTTTTATGGTAAACCTTTTGGATATTCGTGAAGGAACCGACCAAAAAGAAACCATCCAAAAAATAAAAGATGGTATTCAGGTAAAGAGTCACACCGCATGGATTCTTATATTCTCTATATTGATTGCCTCGATCGGACTTAACACTAGTTCAACGGCCGTTGTTATTGGCGCCATGTTAATATCTCCGTTAATGGGTCCTATTTTAGGTATCGGACTTTCTATCGGTATCAACGATATTGACACCTTACGAAGCTCTCTGATCAATCTGGGAGTAATGGTCGGACTTAGTTTGAGTTCGTCTTTTATATTTTTTAGCATTCCATTGTTTCAAGAGGCAACACCCGAAATTCTTGCTCGTACCCAACCCGATGTTAGAGATGTACTTATTGCACTGTCTGGGGGTCTTGCATTGATTATCGCACTGAGTAGAAGAAAAGAATTGACAAATACAATCGCAGGTATTGCTATTGCAACAGCCTTGATGCCTCCTTTATGTACTGCTGGTTACGGATTGGCAACATGGAACTTTAAATTTTTTGGTGGTGCCATGTTTTTGTTCACCATCAACACCATTTTTATCGCTTTAGCTACTTTTGTAATTGTAAAATTCTTGAATTTCCCGATGGTTCGTTATATAAATTCAGGGAAAAGAAGACGTATTTCACAAGTTGCCTCAACTGTCGCATTGATCATTTTTGGCTTTAGTATTTACTTATTTTATGGGTTATTCAAAAAAAATCAATACGTTCAAAATGCCTATAGATATATAGAAGTGTTAGGAGAATCGACTGGAGCGGGAATTATAAAAACAGACATTGATTACACAACCCGAAATATTAGAATTATTGTTTTAGGCCACAACATCAAGAAAAACGAATTGCCGGCATGGCAAGAAAGGCTACCAGAATTTGGTTTAGAGCAAACTACATTGGAAATTCATCAAGATGAAGAAACGTCAAAATTAATTGATGAGATCAACATTATCAAAAGCTCGTATGTAAAAAATCAAGAAATGATTGCTTCAAAAGAAGAAACCATTCAAGAAAAAGAAGCCAGAATTCGAGATTTATCTGATCGATTAGAAGACATTGAAAGACGTCAAATACCTTTTATCAATATCAGTGAAGAGGCCAAAATAAACTACGAAGGTTTGAAAGCTATAAGCTTCTCAAATCTCATCAAAACAAATTTTGCAACCATAGATACTGTTCCTGTTTTCTATATTCAATGGCATGATAGTATTCAAAACACCGATCAAAAAGAAGTTCAATTAAAAAAATGGCTAAAGAAACGTTTGGAATTAGACTCACTTCAATTGTATCATTTTTCCGGAACTAATGAATACAATTTCAAAGGAAAAAAAATCAAGTAACGCTTTTTTCTAGTTTAAAATGTTTAACAACAAAGATAACTCAACTAATCTAAAGAATTTTTTCTTACTATTTTTCGGCATACTCTCTTTCTTTATAATTAGATACATATTGATTGGTCTAGAAAAAACAGAACAACAATCATTGCTGTTTGTAATCGTCCCAATCATTGCAGGAATTTCATATGAAAACAGAAAACTCTCTAGCGATTGGAAAGTTTTACTTCTTAAAATTTTCTCATCTATAATAATAGGTATGTTTGCATTTATCTATGATAAGCAAAATGGACTTATCACTTTTAGCGATCGATTACAGCAATCTATTGAAATCTTCATACTCGCGTTTGTGGCAATTTCTAGTTTCTACCATAACAAAAAAACAACCCTTAAATTAACCGAAGGAAATACTTTATTATATTCTTTATCTTTCGTTTACTGGATAATTGCAGCTGATTTTACAATATATAATATTTCTATATTGGGCATCTCAATTATATCATTTCCAATCATGTATTCGATTTTCCATGCCATAACCAAAACCAAATTAACAAATAAATCGAGATTATATTTAAGTATTTGGAGTTCTGCAATTATATTATTTTTCTCAATAAACTACTTATTAAAACTTAGTAAAAACTACAATCCTGAAAATATATTTCTCAATCTTGGAGAGTTTTTTATTCTGGGAGTTTCCCTAATTTACATGTTTCAAAACGCCGTGTTAATACTTGGCTACTTATTAACAGATAAAAATGATGAACTGAAACAAGAACTCAACAACAAACATATTAGTAGATATTCTTCAGAGCAAGTAAACACAAAAGACTCTGTAATTGTCATTATATTTTGTGGTTGTGTTTACTCGGCTAATTTTTTGCTAGAATTAACCTCTAGTGAAACACTAATATGGATTGTTTTTATTATCACTCCGTTTTTAATAAAAATTAAAAACTTATTGAAAACTAAGGCTCAATGAAAAAGATACTACTGCTCTCAGATACGCATAGCCATATTGATGCACAAATCATAAAATACATCAAACAAGCTGATGAAGTTTGGCATGCAGGAGATATTGGAGTCATTGAAGTGGCAGACACCATAAAAAAACTGAAGCCTTTACGTGCAGTTTACGGAAATATTGATGACAAAACTGTCAGGGCAGAATATCCATTAGATCAAAAATTCGAAGTAGAAAAAGTATCGGTTTGGATGACGCATATTGGTGGTTATCCGAATAAGTATAATTTTAGGATAAAGGAAGAAATACAGATAAATCCACCCAAAATATTTATCAGTGGTCATTCGCACATATTAAAAGTACAATTCGACCAAAAGCTAAATTTGTTGCATATGAATCCAGGTGCAGCAGGTAAACATGGGTTTCATAAAGTTCGTACCATGTTGCGATTCGAAATAGACAAAGAAGAAATTAAAAACTTAGAAGTAATAGAATTAGAAACCAGAAGCTAAAACAATTATAAAATTCTATTTAACTTTTCAAATAATTTTTTCTTTAAGCCTGTATAATCTACTACCATCTCTAGAATTGACTCTCGTTCTTTACCCTCACCCATCTCTTCAATCAATTCTTTTATTTTTCTTTCGATAAGCACTCTTCTAAGATTTAAAATCGCATCAGTAACTAACTTTGGCAATACTTCATCTTTTGCAGTTACCATAATATCTTGAGACTCCCAATCACTTAAAATGTGTTTTTCATCATCCATCAAAATATCAGTAACCGTTTGAGAAATATCAGCATCCTGATGACTTGTAAGTTCTTCAATAGAAATATGTTGTTCTTGATTTAGCTTTTCGATAATAGATGTGTAAATTTTCTGAAAAATCTCATGTGAAAACTCAACCTCATCATCTTGCAACTGCAAATACAATTCTTGAGAAACGACAGTGGTATATTCTTCTTTGATCATTTTCACTTGACCAAACTCGTTAACTTCTTCAATCCAATCTATAAAATCGACTTCATTATTTCCGTAAATCAATAAAATTTTAATGATTTCTCGTTCAAATAATTCAAGTGTATTGACTTCTTTAACGACTTGTTTTTGAGCTGAAACTCCCATTCCCTCAGCCAAACGCTGCGTTCTAGTTTGTCCACTTACAGCACCTCCACGTGTTGAAGGTGTTTGTCTAGAATCATTGGAATTGTTAGCTACTTGTGAATTTTCACGCTCAGCTTTTCTTCTAAGTTGTTGTTCTTTTTGGTACGCATCTCGCTCAGATTTTTTGCTAATCTGTGCCAACTCGTTAAACAGTACCGTTTCAGAAATTTCCATGATACGAGAACATTCTTGAATATAAACTTCTCGTTGAATGCTATCAGGTATTTTAGAAATACTCGTAACAATATCACGTATTAAGTTCGCTTTTTTGATCGGATCATTCTCTGCATCCTTCATCAAAAGTGACACCTTAAAATTGATGAAATCCGTAGAGTTTTTTTCTAAATATTCTTTCAGTTCTTCCGTAGAAACACGCTTTGAAAAACTATCTGGATCATCACCGTCAGGAAAAATGAGAACGCGTACATTCATCCCTTGTTCTAAAATCAAATCGATACCCCGTATAGAAGCACGAATCCCGGCGGCATCACCATCGAAAAGTACCGTAATATTTGGTGTTAACCTTTTGATAAGACGTATCTGATCAGGTGTTAGTGCAGTTCCCGAAGAAGCAACTACATTTTCTACTCCAGCCTGATTCATTGAAATTACATCGGTATATCCTTCCACCAAATAACACATATCTTCTTTGGATATCGTTTTTTTGGCATAATAAATACCATACAGTACTTTACTTTTATGGTAAATATCACTTTCTGGTGAATTGAGGTATTTTGCTGCTTTTTTATCCGCCTTTAAAATTCTTCCACCAAACCCTAGCACGCGACCACTCATGCTGTGAATCGGAAACATTACTCTCCCCTTAAAACGGTCGAACTGCTTACCTCCTTCTTTGGCTATCGTCAATCCGGTTTTAGTTAAGTATTCTAAATCGTAACCTTTTCTAATAGCTGTATCTGTAAAAGCTGACCAATCATCTAAGTTATACCCTAACTCAAACTTTTTTATTGTTTCATCTGTAAATCCACGCTCTTTAAAATAGCTCAAGCCAATCGCTTTCCCTTTCTGATTATTTAATAAAACATCGTGGTAATAGTCTTTGGCAAAATTAGAAACGATATACAAGCTCTCTCTTTCATCAGCAGCTTCCTTTTGCTCATTGGTTTGTTCTGTTTCTTCAATTTCAATAGCGTATTTTTTTGCCAAATATCGAATGGCTTCCGGATATGAAAAGTGTTCGTGTTCCATCAAAAAGGTGACAGCGTTCCCTCCTTTACCAGTACTAAAATCTTTCCAAATTTGTTTTACTGGAGACACCATAAAAGATGGTGATTTTTCATCCGTAAAAGGACTCAATCCTTTAAAATTACTACCTGCTTTTTTCAAAGTTACAAACTCACCAATAACCTCCTCAACACGGGCAGTTTCGAAAACACGATCAATGGTAGTTCTAGATATCATTTAAAAAAAATTGAAACACAAATATAACCCTTCTTTAACAAAAACAATAACTCAATTATAATATAAATATCGTGAAAAAAACTACATTTGAACAAAATCTAACGGATGAAAAAACAAGTTAAACAACTCATATTTATTGCACTTCACCTAGTGCTAATATCAAACTACTCGCAAAGCAACACACAGAAACCTTCTGAGCACGAAAACGAACTAAAGCTTAATATGTCTTCAGTCATTGCAATTGCTTCTGCAGACTTTACTTACGAAAGAGTGTTGAATGCAGAGTCTTCAATTGGTATTTCAGGTTTTTATTTGTTAAACAACAGCAGTAATATTAGCTACTACAAAACTTTTTCTGTTACTCCTTATTACAGAAACTATTTTACAAATTATAGCAAAGGACTTTTTTTAGAAATTTTTGCGACTTATTATCAAAGAAAAGAGGATTTAGATCCTGGTGACCTAACTGTAGATGCTTATTCAAACAATGCTGCACTCGGTATTTCTTTTGGAAAAAAATGGGTGACTCCGAATAAATTTATCATTGAACTGTATGCTGGTATCGGGAGAAATTTCTACAACGACTTAGATTTATCTGCACCGGTGATTGGTAGAGGAGGATTGATTGTCGGAAAAGGGTTTTAAATTTCAACATAAAAAAAGCACCCATCGACATGCTCAGGGTGCTTTTTTTTATTAGTTATTGCTATTAGCTTGCTGCTTTTAGCTTTTTCAACGTTGACTTTGTTAGTTTCGCTTCAGCGTACTCTTTATCTACATTGAACTCTTTTTCATCAGAACTTGGCAGTTCGAACATTGCATCAGTTAAAATAGCTTCACATAGTGAACGCAATCCACGAGCACCTAGTTTGTATTCTAACGCTTTTTCAACAATATAATCCAAAGCTCCATCTTCGATACTAAACTTTACCTCATCCATTTCAAATAGTTTCGTATACTGTTTGATTAACGAATTCTTAGGCTCTGTTAAAATAGAACGCAAAGTCTCAGCATCCAAAGGATTCATGTAACTCAATACCGGTAAACGACCGATAATCTCAGGAATCAATCCGAAAGTTTTCAAATCACTTGGTATTACATACTGCAATAAGTTTGTTTCGTCAACGTTATCAACGGCCATTGCAGCCGAATATCCAACAGCTTGACGATTCAATCGATTGCTGATATTTCTTTCAATTCCAGCAAAAGCACCTCCAGCAATAAATAAAATATCTTTGGTATTGACTTCGACAAATTTTTGATCTGGGTGTTTTCTACCTCCTTTTGGCGCAACATTTACAACAGTTCCCTCGAGTAACTTAAGTAAGGCTTGTTGCACCCCTTCACCAGAGACATCACGTGTTATTGAAGGGTTGTCGCCTTTACGAGCAATTTTATCAATCTCATCAATAAAAACAATCCCTCTTTCTGCTTTTTCAACATCGTAATCTGCTGCTTGTAACAAGCGACTAAGAATACTCTCTACATCTTCACCTACATAACCTGCTTGTGTTAAAACAGTGGCATCTACAATTGAAAATGGCACATTCAACATTTTAGCTATTGTTTTAGCAATCAATGTTTTACCTGTTCCAGTTTCTCCGACTAATATCATGTTGCTTTTTTCAATTTCAACATCTGATTTATCGTCTTTAGGCTGCATCAATCTTTTGTAGTGATTGTAAACCGCAACTGCCATTGTTTTCTTAGTTTGATCTTGTCCGATAATGTATTGTTCTAAAAAAGCCTTTATCTCGGTAGGCTTTTTTACTTCAAAATCTGCTTCAGCTGAAACTTCTTCAGCCTCAACAATTTCTTCCAGAACTATTCCATGAGCTTGCTCAATACATTTATCACAGATATGAGCATCCATTCCGGCTATCAGCAAGTCTGTTTCAACTTTTTTACGTCCACAAAACGAACACTCTAAACTTTCTTCTTTCGACATCTTTCCTTATTTGCGTTAATAAAGTGCTACACGGCACCCTAACAGGTCTAATTTATTTATTTCTTGATAAGATTTCATCTACCATACCATAGGCTTTCGCCTCGTCAGCTTTCATCCAGTAATCTCTATCAGAATCGTCATGTACTTTTTCAATAGACTGTCCTGAATGCTTTGAAATAATTTGGTACAACTCGTCTTTTAATTTTAAGATTTCACGAGCTGTAATTTCAATATCACTAGCTTGTCCTTGCGCTCCACCCAATGGTTGATGAATCATAATTCTTGAATGTGGTAAAGCAGAACGTTTTCCTTTTTCTCCTGCACACATTAAAACTGCACCCATAGAAGCCGCCATACCGGTACAAATCGTTGCTACATCTGGCTTGATAAATTGCATCGTATCGTAAATACCCAATCCTGCATATACACCTCCTCCAGGTGAATTGATATAAATTGAAATATCTTTATTTGCATCTACACTTTCCAAAAACAACAATTGTGCTTGAATGATATTTGCTACTTGATCATTGATCCCTGTTCCTAGAAAAATAATTCTATCCATCATCAACCTTGAAAAAACATCCATCTGAGTAATATTCATTTGACGTTCTTCCATAATATACGGAGTTACAGAACTTCGTAGCTTATCGTAATGCATGCTATTTATTCCGTGATGTTTTGTTGCGTATTTTTCAAATTCTTTTCCGTAATCCATCTGATTCTATTTTTTAATTATAGTTTGTAAAGGTACTAAGATAATCCGTAACTTTTGGTACAGCGAGATGCTGAAATACTCGATACCAATTATGGTTATCCTTCTATCGTCAATATAAAACATTCTGCTCAAAACAAACAAATAGAAATTATTTTTTTATAAAAATTTTAAACTTTAATTGTTATCAAAAGTCATCCTCTAGAAAAGAAATAATTCTTTACCTATCTTTGTATAATAACTCAAATTTTTTGACGTTAAAACGTCTATTAGTTTTTATCGATCAACCAAAAAAAAGAACATATGAAAAAAGTACTTGTAGCTTTGTTGCTACTATTTGTTACCCTAGGTACTAACGCACAAAGACAAAAGTTAGAAAATGCCTTTGAAACAAATGGAAGCTTAAACGATAGATTTATTTACTTAGAGAAAACCTCTACCAATTACAAAGAATACAAAGTAATTACAAAAAGTAAATTTCTTGAACTTCAGCAAAATGTAAATGACTCGATTCGTTTCCATAAAAATCTTCAAAACAAAAAAGACGCAGAGATCAATACACATATTTCTGAAATTGAAGCACTTCAATCAAAGGTAAAAAGCCTTAATGAAAAATTAAACGATGTTACAAATGACAAAAACTCAATTTCAGTTTTTGGAATAAGTATGTACAAAACAAATTACAATCTTATTGCTGGTATTATCATTGTTTTACTTCTTGCCATCGCACTTTTCTACTTGTATAAATTTAACAATAGCAATGTGGTAACAAAAGAAGCCAAAAAAACACTAGAAGAAACTCAAAACGAATTTGAAGCTTTCCAAAAAAGTTCATTGATTAGACAACAAGAATTAAGCAGAAAACTACAAGACGAAATTATCAAAAACAGAAAAGATTAGTTTCATCATCAAAAAAACATCAAACAGTATTCTACAAAAGGGTACTGTTTTTTTATGCTTGTATTTTTCCACTCAATAAAGTCGAATCTAGATTGAGAAGATTACCTTTGCAAAAGAATACAAATTGATATTATGAGGTTTTCTGACTTAAATTTAAACACACCCTTACTAAACGCTCTTGACGAATTAGGTTTAGATTATGCTACACCTATCCAAGAAAAAGCCTTTCCGGTAATTTCATCTGGTCGAGATGTTGTTGGTATTGCACAAACTGGTACAGGTAAAACTTTCGCATATTTATTGCCGTTGCTTAAACTTTTAAAGTATTCAGAGCAGAAACACCCTAGAGTACTAATAATTGTACCTACCCGTGAGTTGGTTTTACAAGTAGTTGAAGCTTTAGAAGAACTTACACCTTACATCAACACAAGAATTGGTGGGGTATATGGTGGAGCTAATATCAATACCCAAAAACAACTTATTTTTGAAGGACTCGATATACTAGTCGCAACACCAGGTCGTTTGATTGACTTGGGCTTAAGCAAGGTTTTGAACCTAAAAAAGATTCAAAAATTAGTTTTAGATGAAGTAGATGAAGTTTTAAATCTTGGCTTCAGACATCAACTTGAAACTGTGTTAGACATGTTGCCTGTTAAAAAACAGAGCATACTTTTTTCAGCAACCATGACAGAAGAAGTAAGCGGTATCATCCAGACATTTTTTAAAAGTCCTGAAACCGTTGAAATCGAACGCTCTGGAACACCATTAGAAAAAATTGAACAGCGCATTTATAATGTAAAAAACTTTTACACCAAAGTTAATTTACTTACTTATTTGTTAGATCAAAGTGATATTTATAGCAAAGCACTTGTCTTTGTAAAAAATAAAAGAGTTGCTGATAAACTTTTTTCTGAACTAGAGAACCTTGGTAAAACCGACGGTATATCAGTTATACATTCTAACAAAACTCAAAACTATCGAATACAAGCCATCAAAGGGTTTCAAGAAGGCATTCACAGAATATTAATTGCTACTGATGTATTGGCAAGAGGTATCGATATTGAGGGAATTACACATGTAATCAACTTTGATTTACCTAAAGATGCCGAAAACTACATACATAGAATTGGTAGAACCGGTAGGGCCGAAAATGAAGGTAATGCCTTGAGTTTTGTTACTGAAGAAGATCAAGAAACTTTTGAAGGGATTGAATCTTTAATGCATATAAAAGTTGAAGTTTTAGAATTCCCTGGAGAAGTTGCTATTTCAAACAAAATGACCGAAGATGAAACGCCAAAAGAAATCATCAAGCCTTATCAAAAAAAGCGTTCTAAAGAATTCGCTCCCGGACCTGCATTTCACGAAAAGAAAGAGAAAAACAAAAAGACCAACCAAGGGGGTTCTTATAGAAGAGAATTGGCAAAAAAATACAAGAAACCAAAAACAAGAGGACAAAAACGAAAATAATTTTTTTCGCAACAAGTAAAAATATCTAGGACTGCTATCAATCGAAAAAAATTGAATCACAAACAGTCATAAAACAAAAAAGTACCCTTCGACTAGCTCAGGGTACTTTTTTTACTTTAAAGAAAATTCTTTTTCTTATTTGTAAACTTCTTTTACAAAAGCATCGTAAGTAACTTCTTTTTCTTTGAACGTAATGTTCTCTTTATAGAAGTCTAATAATTTTTTACTTACCAATTGATCTTGCAAACGTTTTGCTTCGTCTTGATTGCTCAATACTCTGTTTGCAATATCTTCTAATTCTTTATCTTCTGGACTCATGTTTCCGTATTGAGCCATTTGAGCTTTGATGAAACCTTTAGCATATTCTTTCAACTCTTCGTAATCTAATTTGATATCGTTAGCCGACATGATTTTACTTTCAATCAATTGGTAACGTAAACCTTTTTCAGATTTTTCAAATTCTTCAGCAGCTTGCTCTTCAGAAATTGGATTCTCTCCAGCAGTAGCTAACCATTTTTTCAAGAAATCAGCAGGTAAATCAAATTTTGTATTTGCTACTAAATATTCAGTAACACTATTTAATAATTGTTGCTCTGATTGTTGCTTGAATTGATTTTCAGCATCTTCTTTAATTTTACCTCTCAATTCTTCTACTGTAGAAACATTTCCTTCTCCGAATAATTTATCGAACAATTCTTGATCCAAATCAGCCAATTCAGTTTCTGTAATTTCTTCAACAGTAAATGTAACAGGAATTTCTAAACCTTGAATTTCATCATGAGATAATCCAAGAGCTCCCATTAATTTATGATCATCTTCGAATAAATTCTTTGTCTTTAACTCTAAAACATCACCTACTTTAGCTCCAACGAATTTTTTAAGATTTAATTTTCCTTTGATATCAGAAACAGCAATCGTAGATTTTTTTTCGATTTCTTTTTCTGCATTTACAAAAGTACCAGTTACACTAGAAGTTTCTGCTGCCGCATCAACTGGGTTGATTTTTCCAAAACGAGTTTGTAAATTCTCAACTTCTTTATCGATTAAGCTTTCTTCAGCAACAATATTGTATTGAGTGATTTTTTTCTTAGCACTTAAATCAACATCAAACTGAGGAGCTAAACCTAATTCAAACTCAAAAGAAAAATCTTCTGCATCCCAATCAAAAGCTTCGTTTACTTTAGGTAATGGATTCCCTAAAATATCTAATTTTTCTTCTGTTAAATAGTTGTTCAAAGATTCTTGCAACATTTTGTTGATCTCGTCAATCATTACTGACTTTCCATATTGCTTCTTCACCATCCCCATAGGAACATGTCCTTTTCTAAAACCAGGAATATCCGCTTTTTTACGGTAATCTTGTAAAATAGTTTCTACTTTGTCTTTGTAATCTGCAGCTGTAATATCAACTTTTACAACAGCATTTAACGAGTCTATACTCTCTTTTGTAATATTCATCTTAATTCTTTGACGTTTAAATTCCTTAAAATTGGGTGCAAAAATAATACTTTTTTGCGAACTGAACAACCTTTAACTTATTCTATTTCTTGGAGTTTGGTCGTCTTCAAGCAGTACAGAAAAAAGGACAGCTCGTACTCCCCAAAGCAGCAAGCTAAACAATAGTGCCGAGAAGAATCCCGAAACCACAAATCCATCTACCATATTACTCGCCATCAACACAATACCCGCGTTGATTACAAAAATAAACAAGCCCATACTTAAAATGGTTGCAGGTAATGTCAGCAAAACTAATATAGGTCGTAAAAAAGTATTCAATAACGCCAAAACTGCAGCGACCCATACAGCAGAAGTGTAGTTTGTTACGGTAATTGACGGCATTAATTTTGAAATAATTAGCACAGCAACCGCTGTAACTAATATTTTGATCAGTGTTTTCATATTTTATGTTTTATATTGTTAACCTGCTAAAACAGTACCAAAACAAATTTACTGACAAAACATCACTAATCAACTCAAAATCACTGCACTTTTGTCTTATTTGTTCTTAGTTTTGAAGAAAATGCTTCATCTCAGCTAGAAATTCTACCGGATTTTCAGCATGCAACCAATGTCCGGCATTCGATATTGTTTTTATATCAGAATTTGAAAAATGAGCTTGAATTAATCCCGTATCATCATCAGAAATATACCCTGAATTTTCTCCTTTCAAAAACAATGTTGGACCATTGTATTCGGTAAAAGAAGGCAACGGTTCTCCAATTTCATGATTGTTCTCTGTTAAGCTCTCCAAATTGAATCGAAATGCCAAAGTTTCTTTGGTTTCTCTGTATACATTTTTTAACAAAAACTGACGCACTCCTTCCTCATCAATATATTCTTTTAGCACATCATCTACTTGAGTTCGTAACGTGATTTTTGAAAAATCGACAGCATTCAAGGCTTCCAAAATTTGATGATGATGTGGAGGATAATTTTTAGGAGCTATATCTGCAATGATCAATTTCTCTACTTTTTCTGGATAATTTACAGCAAACAGCATTGCGGTTTTACCCCCCATTGAATGACCGAGAATTATTGCTTTTTCAAGACTATGAAACTCCATATAATGCAACAAATCTTCTACCAACAACTCATAATCAAAATCATCGGAATGAAAACTTCGCCCATGATTTCTTTGGTCAATCATATGCACTTGAAAATCCTCTGCCAATTTATTAGCTTGTGATTTCCAATTGTCTCCCATACCAAAATAACCATGTAATATCAACAAAGGTTTTCCTTCTCCTTGAATTTTTGAGTGTAAAACATCCATATTAGAAACTTAAGCTTTCATTTTATTTTTATACATATTCACTACATTCTGTAGTCCTAAATACAAAGACTCAGAGATCAATGCGTGACCTATCGACACCTCTGCCAAATGTGGAATATTTTTTGCAAAAAATGCAATATTCTCTAAACTTAAATCGTGACCTGCGTTTACTCCCAGACCTAACTCATGTGCCAACTGAGCCGCAGCCGCAAACTCTTTGATTACTTCTGAATTTCCTTTTGCATATTCCACTGCAAAACTCTCAGTGTACAACTCAATTCTATCAGCACCCGTTTCTGCAGCTCCCTTTACCATCTCTTGAAACGGATCTACAAAAATTGATGTTCTTATTCCTGCTTCTTTAAACTCTGCTATAGTTTTTTTTAAAAAATCTTGATTAGCAATGGTATCCCACCCTGCATCAGACGTAATATTGTCGTCACCATCAGGAACCAAAGTTACCTGTGTTGGTTTTATTTCAAGAACTAATTCTTTAAATTTTGGAATCGGATTTCCTTCGATATTATATTCAGTGGTTACAATTTCTTTTAGATCATATGCATCTTGATAACGAATATGTCTTTCATCAGGTCTCGGGTGAATCGTGATTCCTTCTGCTCCAAACCCTTCAATATCTGCTGCAACCTTCAATAAATCAGGTGTATTACCTCCTCTTGAATTACGTAAAGTTGCTATTTTATTAATATTAACGCTTAATTTCGTCATCTGTTCTTTCTAATCTAATTGATATATTTCTCTTGCTATTTAAAAAAGGCAAAAGTACATCATTTAGATGAAATTTTGTTAATTTGCAGTTTTTAGAATACGCCATGAATTTAGAGGACTATATCTCAACAGATCTACCATCAATTTACATTGAAGATTCAATCGATGCTGCTCGACAAAAAACACTGAATCAAAACGCTAGTCATTTTCCTATTATCGAAAACGGCAAACTTTATGGTTCTATTGCAGAAAGTGATCTGAATACTTTTGAAGACAAATCAAAAAAAATAGCAGACTACAAATACACATTCGAACTATTTTTTGCAACGGATGAAGATTCTTTATTAGATGTTCTTACCTTATTCTCACTGCATGAAACCAACATCTTACCAGTACTAAACAAAGACAAAAAGTATGTTGGCTTTTACGACCTTACCGATGTATTATCTTTATATGCCGAAACTCCTTTTCTCAAAGAAGAAGGTGCTGTGCTCGTTTTAGAAAAAGACAACAATTCGTATTCTACCAGTGAAGTAACTCAGATTTCTGAAACAAATAATGCCAAGGTTTTTGGATTTTTCATTTCTAAAAAAACAGAAAAGACCACTCAAATTACACTAAAAATCAAAACAGACAACATCAACGAAATCATACAATCGTATAGGAGATTCGAATACAATATTATCTCAAATCATGAAGATGATTCTTACTTAGAAGATTTGAAAAACAGGTCTAATTATTTACAAAAATATTTAAGCATTTAATTGTTGCAAAACAAACCACCGCATAGCATGAAAAAAGCAGCCATTTTTGGACAAGCATATAAAAACACTGACCGAGAATATTTCGAAGTTCTTATTGAGAATTTAGTGAAATTCAATGTTGAGATTTTCATAGAAAAAGAGTTTGTCTCGATCTTAGCAGACTTAGGAGTAGAAAATCTTAACTACCCTACTTTTTCACAAAACAGCGACCTTGACAGTTCCTTTGATTTGATGTTTACTCTCGGTGGAGACGGTACAATTCTAAACGCAGCTACCATATTAAAAGACTTAAGAATTCCGATTTTAGGGATCAACACAGGTAGACTAGGTTTTTTAGCGACTGTGCAACGCAAAGAAATTGAAAATACGATTCAGTCACTAATAAACAATGAGTTTACCATTCAAGAAAGAGCACTTCTTCAAGTAGAATCTAACGATCCGAACATTGATTTTAAAGGTGTTAATTTTGCATTGAACGAGATCACAATTGCTCGAAAAAACTCAACTTCTATGATCGGTGTTGAGGCATACTTGAACGACGAATACCTCACAACTTATTGGTCAGACGGACTAGTTGTTGCAACTCCAACCGGCTCTACAGGATATTCTTTAAGCTGTCATGGACCTATCATCATGCCAGAATCTAATAACTTCGTTCTAACACCTATTGCGCCGCACAATCTTAGCGCTAGACCACTAGTTATACCAGACAAAACTAAAATAAAACTTAAAATAATTGGTAGAGAGAAAGAATTCTTTTTATCGTTAGATTCCAGAGTATCAACTGTTCCTTTTGAAATAGAACTTACACTTACAAAAGCGTCATTCCCAATACGAATTATTCAGCTGAACCAACAGACTTTCATCAGTACGCTTCGAGAAAAATTATTCTGGGGAGAAGACAAAAGAAACTACACAAATTAATCAGTAACTTCTCTTAACAGACCACAATAAAGCTCAGAAATAATAGTTAATAAAAAGAACAATCATAAAGTTCAATAAAGCAAATTGAAATAACTATATTTGCACGCTATTTTTAATCATGAGAAAAACGATTTTATTTTTAGTATTCATCTGGTTTGCAAACCTTTCGGTTGCACAACTTCATGAAGTGGGAATTTCTGTAGGAGGAAGCAACTACGTAGGAGACATTGGTCCAACAACTGTAATTAGACCGAATGCACCTGCATACGGACTGATCTACAAATACAACAGAAATCCTAGAATTTCTTATCGAGCATCATTGACTTCGATGAAAATGATTGCGCACAATTCTGAATCTCAAAATGAAATTCGCCAACAATTTGATGTTGGTTTCAATAAAACAATCACAGAGTTTACCGGTGGAATTGATTTTAATTTTTTAAACTACGAAATTTCGCATTGGAAAAGAGCGCGTTCCGTGTATCTTATTTTAGAATTAGCCATTTTCCATTTCAAAAAAGCAGTAGGCACAGCAGAAGATTACACCTACAAATCTCAAATTTCAACAGCATTACCTTTTGGAGTCGGTTACAAAACTCAAATTTCAGACAGACTTGTATTGGGACTTGAAGCAAGAATCCGCTTTACCTTCACAGATGACATCGACGACGGACAATTTTATAAAGACGGAGTCTTAAAAGATCATCCAGAAAACGCTAAATTTAACGACCCTAGCACAAACGATTGGTACTCGTTTGCTGGACTAACACTAACTTATACTTTTGGGAGACCCTTAAGCTATACAACAAGAAGATAAAAACATGAATTACCTTGAACAAATAAACCCCAACAACATTCCACAACATGTAGCAATCATCATGGATGGTAATGGCCGATGGGCTAAAAAACAAGGTATGAACCGAATTTTCGGACATAGAAATGCGCTTACATCAATTAGAGAATCTGTTGCCGCAGCTTCAGACATAGGAACAAAAGCCATAACCTTATATGCTTTTTCTACAGAAAACTGGAACAGACCTAAATTAGAAGTTGACGCGTTAATGAGTTTATTGATCAACTCTTTAAAAAAAGAATTACCTGGTTTCCAAGAAAACAATATCAAAATTAATGCGATAGGTTGTTTAGAAAGTTTGCCAACAAAAGCTCAAAAAACATTAGCCGATGTAATTGAAGCTACAAAAAACAACACGACACTTACCCTTACCTTTGCTCTTAGCTATGGTTCGAGAGAGGAAATTGTAAATGCCGTAAAAAATATTTCAAAAAAAATTGTTAATAATGAACTTTCAGTCGAAGAAATTGACGAAAAAATTATTAATAATCATTTATATACAGTTTCTTTGCCAGAGGTCGACCTAGTTATTCGTTCTAGTGGTGAACAAAGGATTAGTAATTTTTTACTTTGGCAAATCGCATATGCTGAATTTCACTTCACGAAAGTACTATGGCCCGACTTCAGAAAAAACGATTTTTATAAGGCAGTTGTAGAGTATCAAAATCGTGAACGCCGCTTTGGAAAGACAAGCGAACAAATTGAAGACCTAAATGAATAGCATAAAAATAGTAACTCTTTTTTTGAGTTTGGTGCTTTGTATAAACCTAACCAACGCTCAAGAAACAGACTCTTCTGCGCCCGCATCTTCCGTACCATTTGAGAGCGGAAAAAAATACACTTTGGGTGACATTAGTGTTGTAGGTGCTCAACAATTTAGTGAGCAGTCTGTAAAAGTATACTCTGGCCTAAAGCCCGGTCAAGAAATTAAAATTCCAGGGGACAAATTATCTAGTGCAATTAAAAAATTGTATGGTACGAAACGATTTAGTTCGGTTGAAGTTTTTATTTCAAAAATTGATGGAAACACTGCCTATCTAGAATTCAAAGTTCAAGAACTACCTCAAATTAGTAGTATTACCATTACAGGTATCAAAAAATCAAAAGCAAAAGACCTTCGTGAAGAAGCAGACATCAACAAAGGTGACATGCTTACAGACAACCTGATGGTCACAACTAAAAACTACGCAAAGAAAAAATTTACCGACAAAGGATACTTAAAAACTAAAGTTTCTCTACACACAAAAAGAGACACCACTGAAGGTAACGCCATGGACCTATTAATCCGTGTTGACAGAGGTAAGAAAATCAAAATTAAAGAAATAACATTTGATGGAAATAAAGACATCAGTGATGCTCAACTAAGAAGCTTTTTAAAAGACACTAAAAGAAAGTTTTGGGGTAGATTCTGGAAAACTTCTAAATACGTAAAAGAAAAATACAAAGCCGATTTACAGAACTTGCTAGATGAGTACAGTGAATTAGGATATCGAGATGCACGTATTATTTCTGATAGCATCGTTTGGAATGAAGATGGAAAAACCATCAATTTAGAAATCAAATTAGAAGAAGGAAAACGTTACTATTTTGGTGATATAAGTTTCTTAGGAAACAGCAACTATACAACAGAGCAATTACAACGTTTTTTACGTATTGAAAAAGGTGATGTTTACGACTCAAAGCTTTTAGAAGAACGTGTAAAAGGTGATGGATCTCCAGATTCAGAAGACATCTCTTCTCTATATCAAAACAGCGGATACTTATTCTCTCAAGTAAATGCTGTAGAAACGAAAGTCGAAAATAATGAAATCTCAGTTGAAGTAAGAATTCATGAAGACGATCCTGCTACCATCAGAAAAGTTTCTGTAAAAGGAAACGAGGTTACCAATGATTTTGTCATTTATAGAGAATTAAGAACCAAACCCGGTGACCTTTATAGTAAAGAAAATATCATCCGTTCTATTCGTGAAATTTCTCAACTTGGATTCTTTGATCCTGAAAACGTAACACCTGACTTAAAACCAAATTACGCAGATAAAACTGTAGATATTGAGTACTCGGTTGTTAAAAAAGGATCAAGTCAAATCGAACTGCAAGGTGGTTATGGAGGTGGATCATTTATTGGAACACTCGGGCTGTCATTCAACAACTTCTCTATCCGAAATTTATTCAACGGAAAAGAATACAAACCGCTTCCAATGGGAGATGGGCAAGCTTTAGCGTTGCGTCTACAAGTAAGTAGGTATTATAGCACAAGTAGCTTTTCGTTCACGGAACCTTGGTTAGGTGGTAAGAAACCAAAGTCATTTTCATTCTCGATTTACAACTCTCGACAATATCAAGTAGATTTCACATCGAACAATGTTGATAAAAGTAGACGTTTGAACATCTTTGGTGTAACTGTTGGATTAGGGCAAAGATTGACATGGCCTGATGATTACTTTACATTAAGCCAAGCTATTAGCTTTAAACAATACGACATCAACCAATACAATATCGGTTTGTTGAATTTTGAAGATGGAACAGGTGTCTCTAACAACCTATCGTATAGTATTACTTTAGGTAGAAATTCATCAGGACCAAGTAGAATATTCCCTACAACTGGATCTGACTTTAGCATCTCAGCAAAATTTACACTACCACACTCACTATTTAGTAAAACTGATTTTGCCTCATTAGAAGAAAACCCTGACTATCAAGAACCAGCGTATGGACCTAATGGTGAATATTTAGGAATGGTACCTGTACAAGGTAGAATCAACGAAGCGAAGTTTAAATGGTTAGAATACTACAAACTTGGATTCAAATCAAAATGGTACACCAAATTAATTGGTAAGTCTGTTTTAATGACACAAATTGAATTTGGATACCTTGGGTATTATAATGAAGACTTAAGAGACATACCATTCGAAAGATATTTTGTTGGTGGTGATGGACTGCAACAAAACCAATTTGATGGTCGTGAAATTGTTGGGCTTAGAGGATATGAAAACTCAAGTTTGTCTGGAATTAACGGAGGGACCATTTATAATAAATTCACCTTAGAAGCGAGGTATCCTATTACACTGAAACCTTCTGCTTCTATTTATGTGCTTGGATTTGTTGAGACAGGTAACTCGTATCAAAATTTCCAAACCTTTAATCCATTTGATGTGCGTAGAGCTGCAGGTGTTGGGGTTAGAATTTTTATGCCTGCCTTTGGATTGTTAGGTATTGATTTTGCAAACGGATTCGATCCTATACCGGGACGTATTCAACCATCAGGATGGCAAACGCATTTTATTATTGGTCAACAATTCTAATTTATTATATTTGTTCGCAACACAAGAGTTTATCGTAAAAAATGTTTAAAAAAATAACCATATCAATTCTTCTTATAAGCAGTATTCTGTTCGCTCAAAAGCCACAGACAATTGCTTTTATTGACATGGAATATATTTTGCAAAATATACCTGATTACGAAAAAGCTCAATTAAAGTTAGACTCAAAGGCTTCTCAATGGCGTAAAAAAATTGAACGCTCAGAAAACGAAATCGAAAAGCTTAAATCTGACCTGAGCAACGAAAAAATATTATTGACTGAAGACCTTATTGTTGAGCGACAAGAAGACATAAGTATTAAAGAAAAAGAACTTTCAAAAATGCGTGCTAGTTACTTTGGCACGAAAGGTGCATACTTTGAATTGAGAAAACAATTAGTACAACCTATTCAGGATGAAGTTTTCAATGCGATTCAACAAGTAATTGCCAAGAAAAAATACGATTTTGTTTTTGATAGAACGAGCGATTTAACAATGCTTTATGGAAATCCGAAGTACGATATTAGCAAAACTATCATATCTTACCTGACGAAAAGCGAAAAAGAAAGAGAACGCGAAGAAGAAAAACTTAAAAAACAAAAAAACAAAGAAGATTTAGAACAGAGAATAGAAGCTCAGAAAAAAAGAAAAGCAGAAAAAGAAAGCAAAGTTATCCATAGATAAAAACAACAAAAAAATAAACAACCATTAAATAGACAAGAAATGAAACATTTTAAAACTTTATTAGCAGCTGTAGTTATCACCCTAGGTATGACTACCTATACTCAAGCTCAAAAAGTAGCACATATCAATTTTGAAGAAATTGTATCTAAAATGCCTGAGACACTTAAATTACAAGCTGACTTAGAAAAATTAGGAAAGACTTATGGTGAAGAAATTACCAATGCTCAAAAAGCATTAAAGGCTAAAATTGACAAATACACTGCCGAAGAAATTTCTCAAACGCAGGCTCAAAACGAAGCACGTATCAAGGAAGTTCAAACTGACCAAGGAAAAATTCAGCAATTACAACAAGTTGCACAACAAGAATTACAACAAAAAGAAAGTACGGCTTTAGAACCAATCATAAAAAAAGCTAGAGAAACTATTTCTGCAGTTGCAAAATCTAAAGGTTTTGTTTATGTATTAGATACGAAAGCATTGATTGTTTCTGAAGGTGAAGACTTAGGTCCTGCTGTAAAAACTAAGCTAGGAATCAAATAAAAAATTACTTTATTATAAAAAACTCGTTATTTTAAAAAGTAACGAGTTTTTTTTTTGAATTAATAGTACTTTTGGAAAAAAAGGCAATCAAAAAACAGTAAAACTATGAGCAACCATCCTATAGGTATTTTCGATTCTGGCGTAGGTGGACTATCTATATGGAAAGAAATCATACAATTACTCCCTAATGAAAATACGGTCTATTTGGCTGACAGTGCCAATGCTCCATACGGTGAAAGAACCAAAAATCAAATCATAGATCTTTGTGTTAAAAACACTGAAATTCTTCTAAAAAAAGGATGCAAATTAATCGTTGTTGCTTGTAATACTGCCACTACCAATGCGATACAGTTTTTAAGAGCAAAATACGACGTCCCTTTTATTGGAATTGAACCAGCCATTAAACCAGCAGCTTTAAAAACAAAAACGAACAAAATAGGAATCCTAGCTACTAAGGGTACTTTGAACAGTGAGCTATTCGCTGCCACATCTGAAAAACACGTATCAGGTATTGAAGTTATTGAAACGATTGGCAAGGGATTGGTACCGTTGATAGAAGACAATAAAATCAACAGCACTGAAATGGACTCCTTACTTAAGAAGTATATCAAACCCATGTTAGAAAATGACGTAGATTGTTTGGTTCTTGGTTGCACACATTACCCATTCTTGGTTCCTCAAATAAAAAAAATGACCGGAGATACTATAGAAATCATTGATTCTGGACTCGCGGTTGCCAAACAAACAAAAGCTATTCTAGTAAAACACCAAATTACATCCAATAACACACAGAAAGGTGAACACATTATCTATAGCAATACAGCATTAACTACAATAAAACACCTTGTAGATGCCACTGAAAAAAACATCCAACTGGTATTAGAAAAATATTAAGCAAAAAAAAAGAGACTATGAATTACAGTCTCTTTTTTTTATTTATGATGTAAAATTATCCGTTCATGGAGATTAAAAACTCTTCATTACTCAACGAATATTTAACTTTATCACTGATAAACTCCATTGCTTCTATCGGATTCATATCAGCAAGGTACTTACGAAGCACCCACATACGTTGCACAGACTTCGCATCAAATAACAAATCATCACGTCTTGTACTTGATTTAATAAGATCAATTGCAGGGTAAATTCTACGGTTAGAGATATTTCTATCCAACTGTAACTCCATATTACCCGTACCTTTAAATTCTTCAAAGATTACCTCATCCATTTTAGACCCTGTTTCTGTCAATGCCGTGGCAATGATAGATAGAGACCCTCCTTTTTCTATATTTCTTGCAGCACCAAAGAAACGCTTTGGTTTATGCAAAGCATTCGCATCAATACCTCCAGAAAGAATTTTTCCAGATGCAGGTGCAACTGTATTATAAGCCCTTGCCAAACGTGTAATTGAATCTAATAAGATTACCACATCATGTCCACATTCTACCAATCTTTTCGCTTTCTCTAAAACAATATTTGCAACACGCACATGTTTTTCTGCAGGCTCATCAAAAGTAGAAGCTACGACTTCACCTTTCACACTTCGTTGCATATCGGTTACCTCTTCTGGTCTTTCATCAATCAACAATACAATTTGATAAACTTCTGGATGATTCTCAGCTATCGCCTTAGCGATATCTTTTAACAACATTGTTTTACCAGTCTTAGGCTGCGCTACAATCATTCCTCTTTGCCCCTTTCCAATCGGCGCAAATAAATCCATAATTCTTGTCGATAAGGTATTCTTCCTGTCTACCAAGTTAAATTTTTCATCAGGAAACAATGGTGTCAAGTGCTCAAAAGACACTCTATCTCTTACAACATTTGGTGGCAAACCATTGATTTTTGATACACGAATTAACGGGAAGTATTTCTCACCTTCTTTCGGAGGACGCACATTCCCTAAAACAGTATCTCCTGTTTTCAATCCAAACAATTTAATTTGAGACTGGCTCACATAAATATCATCAGGTGAAGACAAATAGTTATAATCAGAAGAACGCAAGAATCCATAACCATCAGGCATCATCTCTAACACACCTTCACTCTCAATAATACCATCAAATTCGTAATCAGGATCTCTAAATTTTGTATTGCTTTTATTGTGATTTTTCTCTTTGTTTTGTTGATTCTTGTGCTGAGGGTGTTTTTTCTGATTTTGATTTTGATTGTTATGAGGATGTCTTTGCTTACCCTCATTATTTTTTTGTTGATTCTGATGTTGTGGTTGTTTCGGCTTATCTTCCTCTTTAACATCCGATTTTTTCTCAACTTCTTTGGTGTTTTTTTCTTGCACAGGCTTATTTTCCACTCTCTTTCTTGGAGTACGTTTCTCTTGCTTAACCTCGGCAACTTCTTGCTTTGGAGCAACTTCTTTTGTAGTAGCTTCGACTTTCTTGTCTTCAGCTTTTAGAGTAAGTTTCTCTACCCTTGTTCTTTTTCTTGGCTGACGTGGTTTCTCTTTTGCCGTTTCAGCAATTTCATTTGCTCCAGCAGCAGCTTGTGCATCTAAAATCTGATAAACCAAATCTAATTTTTTAAGTTGGCTCGTCTTTTTCAAACCGATTTCTTTAGCAATTGCCTGTAACTCAACAAGAGTCTTGCTCTTGAGTTGCGAAATTTCAAACATGTTTATGTGTTGTATTTAGTAGTTGCTTCTTTTGTAATTATATGATACGAAGCGAATGTTTTTTTTGTGAATACTATGCAGAAGAAAGTTTTATTGAGTACAAATCTTTGACCCTCTACAGTGAAATGAGTAACAAATATATAATAATAATTTTAATTTCTAATCTTCACCATAAAAAAAGCTTCATAGATTAAATTTTAGATGCAAAAACCTCATTCACAACAAACTAAACCAGTACTCAAAATTATAGCAACATAATTCACCTAAAAATTGAATTATTAATGAATAAAACATATTTTTGCTTCACATTATTGTACACAAATTAGAATGATACAACGTTTACAATCTATCTACCTATTATTAGCCGCATTGGTTTCTGGTGTATTGGTCTTTTTCATTTCTTTCTGGATGAATCCAAACCAAGAAGCTACTAATATATTAGGATTATTGAGCGATGAACGTTTTTTAATAAAATCTATCGGAATAGGTTTTTTCGTATCAAGTGCATTGTCTTTTATTTCTATCTTTTCATTTAAAAATAGAAAAAATCAATTTGTACTAGGGCGATTGAATATTCTGATCAACTTCTATTTATTAGGAGTATTGATAGTTGAGTCTCTAAATTTACCTGGAGAAACTTTAGTTTCAGAGAAAGGTATTGGGATTTTCTTACCTATAATCGTTATTGTTTTTCTTGCCATGGCAAACAAAGCAATTAAGAAGGATGAAGATCTTGTAAAATCTGTAGATCGATTACGATAACCCTAACATCTTAGTTTATTTATGCGGAAAAAACCCGAAGTGAAAGCTTCGGGTTATTTTTTCTCATACACTCCAAACTAACCTTCTCATATTGAACACTTCTATTTAAAATCTTATCCCTATTTTTAGGGAGTTGAAAATTTCGCTTTTAAATAGGATTGCGTACTTGTTACTAACCATATAAATTTGTCAGTATCTGATGGAGAATAATAAAAAGATTAAAGTTCACATAGCCGATGACCATCAAATATTAATTGATGGTATCGTTGCTGTATTGAAAAACGAAGAAAATATTGATGTTGCAGGACATTCATTAAACGGCCGACTAGTAATAGATTGGTTAAATGAAAACAAAGCAGATGTTTTGGTCTTAGACATTAATATGCCAGAAGTAGATGGATTGGAAGTCCTACGTTATTTGAAAAAAAACAAACTAGAATTACCAACCATAATTTTATCAAGTTACGATGATGTAAAATTGGTAAAAGAAGTCCTAAAAATGGGCGCAGATGGTTTTCTTGCAAAAAAATGTGCAGGAGAAAACATTGTAGAAGCTATCAACTCTGTGTACAATGGAGACCAATACTTCAGTAATGAAGTTCAAAAAGATTTGGTTGCCGCAGCAGTTGGAAAAACAATAAGAAAAAAAGTACATCAAGATGGTGTATTTTCAAGTTCATTGACCGATCGAGAATTAGAAGTCTTACAATTAATTAGTATCGAAATGAGTACTAAAGAAATTGCCGAAAGACTCAACATCAGTACGAGTACTGTTGACACTTACAGAAAAAATTTGTTACAAAAAACGAAAGCAAAAAACTCTGTAGGTTTAGCGATGTACGCTGTACGAAATAAATTATTATAAAAATCAAATCCTACCCCTGATTGATTTTTATTGCCTTAGTCCTTATGGGCTAAGGCATTATTTTATAACAACAAATAATACATTAACGATTTAATAACCCAAACTCTTTTACCCAAATGAAAAATTTATACAAAAGTCTTGCATTCGCTGCAGTACTAATCGGATTCACATCTTGTTCAGAAGAAACTACTATTACTGAAGAATTATCACAAGAAGCACCCTTAAAATCTTACTCTTTATCTAAATCAGATGATGGAAGTATTGTTTTAGAACATACCCTATCTTCTGGGAATACATCAACAGTTTTAAGTGGTGACAGTGGAAACGAAATCATTATCAATGAAGGTAACGGAAACGGTGGAGTTCAAAGCACGGTTCTACCTTTGATCAACAACGAATTAAAAGTAGACTTCGTAAGTAACCATGAGGTTAAAATTCCAGGAATTAGCATTTTAGACGATGTAACTTCTACTTCGGCGAGTTCAAAAACGATCAAATTGGTAAAAAACTATAAGATTACTTTATTAGAAGATGGTTCGTACCAATTAGATTTCAAATTACAAAATAACTACGTAGCTTCATTTGGTTTTAATGAAGAATTAAACAGACATGAAATTTACCTAGATCCAGGAGTTTCAGAAGGAAAAAACAAGTATTCAAAAAATTATCTTAAATTCGACGGTGAAAAATTAAATATTGTGTTTATGCGTAACATCAGTACAACTACGTTAAGTGCAAGATCTAGTCATAAATACAAAGTTGATCCTCCAGAATTTGAAATACAATAATAAATGGTTTTGAATATCATCAATGAACTATAAAACATTTTTTATATTTTTTATAGTTTGTTCTTCACAACTATACTCATACAACCCTTCAGCCATTAAGTCTAAAAACTTAATGGCTTTTGTCGTTTCCGAAGAGAAGAATCAACAAACAGATAAAAACCTTGACAACCTCATTAAGAAGGCTGAGAACTTACATACCCAAAATCAAACGGAAGAAGCACTAAAACTGTATTTACAAATTTTAGAAAAAGCAAAGATCAAAAAGAATTTCAAGGTATTAATAACTTGTAACCAACATATCTCAGAAATTTTCTCAAAAATAAAAAACTACGAGAAAGCCCTTATTTATTCGCACAACATGAATAAATATTCAAAATTAATCCAAGATTCTATTAATATAATTCAAGCAAATCTTGATATCAGCACTATTCATTATAAATTATTTGCTGTAGACAAAATCATTAATAGGAAAAATCTTGATAGTCTCATCTATTACAATAATTTAGTTGGAACTTTATTAACAAATAAAAATAAATTCAAAAAACAACATGCTGTATATTATAGTTCTGTATCCTTGACTTTTTTAATTCAAAAAAATTACGATAGCGCCCAATATTTTATTCGGAAAGCTTTAAAAATCAACAAAGAAATACACGATACCATAGGTCAAATAATTAATTTAAATACGCTTGCAGGTAACAATCTTAAATTAAAAAAGTACGATCGTTCTAAAAAACAATACGAAAAAGCACTACTTCTCTTAAAGAACAATAACTCAGAAAGAAAAAGTAGTTTACAGAGGATGATTCATTCTAATCTTGCTTGGGCGTATTACAAAACAGAAAACTCAAAAGCATACGAATACCTTTATAGAGCCAACAAAATTTCTGACAGTTTAAGAAGCGCAGAATTCGACGCTATTATTACAGAAATTGAGGCTAAGCACAATGTGGATATCATCAAGCAAAATGCTGCAAAAAAACAACTCATTGAAATTCAAGAAAAGAAACGATTTATCTATATCGCAATTGCATTAGGAGTATGCCTTTTGATCATGATACTTACCTTTTGGATCTATTCAAAAAATGCCAAACTTCGAGATGAGAATAAAGATTTATTACTTGTCAAAACAGAATTGATGAAGGAAAAAGAGATTGAGCACTTAGAATCGGAAGCGAGAATAAAAATACTAAACGCAACCTTAGATGGTAAAGAAGCAGAACGAAAACAAATCGCAGAAACCTTGCACGATAGTGTAAGCGCCTTGTTATCTGCTGCAAATTTACACTTGCAAGCAAGCAAAAGCAAACTAAAAGGAGAACCACCGATTGAAATAGAAAAAACCCAAAACATCATTGACGAAGCATCTGGTAAAATCAGAAACCTTTCTCATGAATTAATTTCATCCGTACTATTGAAATTTGGCTTGAGCTATGCCATTCAAGATTTTTGTGAAAAATACTCCAATACCCAATTAGAAATTAGTTGCTCTGTAGAAAACCTACAACGTTACGATGAGAGTTTTGAAATAAAAATCAACAATATTATTGAAGAACTCGTAAACAACTTAATCAAACATAGTGAAGCTAATGAAGGTAATGTTTCTGTTATGGAATATAGCAAAAACCTCTATGTAGAAATTGAAGACAATGGAAAAGGATTTGATACCTCTAAAAAAATAGAATCTTCAGGTATCGGAATTCATCAAATTGAAGCCAGAATTAAAATGATGCAAGGAGAATTCAACATTTATTCTGAAATAAACCAGGGTACTAAAATAGAATTTAAAGTCCCAATAACCTACAAGACAACCAGTTAAAACAATTATTTTTTTTATTCATTTTTTTTGTAACATTTACACACAAATCAACGTATATGTATAAGCGTACTAAAAAGAGCCACATTCTTTTTTTACTCAACACTACAAATATATGAGACAACTTAAAATTACCAAGCAGGTAACCAACAGGGAAACTGCATCGTTAGACAAGTATTTACAAGAAATCGGAAAAGTAGATTTGATTACTGCAGATATGGAGGTTGAATTAGCCCAACGTATCAAAGCAGGAGATCAAGTAGCATTAGAAAAATTGACAAAAGCAAACTTGCGTTTTGTTGTTTCTGTTGCAAAACAATACCAAAATCAAGGGTTGACATTACCCGATTTGATCAACGAAGGTAACTTAGGTTTGATTAAGGCTGCAAAACGTTTCGATGAAACTCGTGGATTTAAATTTATCTCGTACGCTGTTTGGTGGATTCGTCAATCAATTTTACAAGCTTTAGCTGAACAATCACGTATTGTTAGATTGCCATTGAATAAAATTGGTTCTATCAACAAAATCAACAAAATGTACGCTTTCTTAGAGCAAGAAAACGAACGTCCGCCTTCTGCAGAAGAGATTGCTAAGAAATTAGACATGACTGTAAATGACGTTAAAGAGTCTATGAAAAATTCTGGACGTCACGTCTCTATGGATGCTCCTTTAATTGAAGGTGAAGATTCTAATTTATATGATGTCTTAAACTCTGGTGAATCACCAAATCCAGACAAAACATTATTACACGAATCTTTACGTGTAGAAATTGAAAGAGCCTTAGAAACATTAACTCCTAGAGAAGCTGATGTGGTAAAATTATATTTTGGACTGGGAGAGCACCAACCAATGACCTTAGAAGAAATCGGAGAAACATTTGACTTGACAAGAGAACGTGTTCGTCAAATTAAAGAAAAAGCAATTAGAAGATTGAAACACACATCTCGATCAAAAATATTGATGACTTATCTTGGATAAGTTCACTTTATAAACTCTCAATACCTTATTGAGAGTTTTTTTTTGAATCGTTGTTTTTATAATACTACAAAAATCACTTTCAATTTTAATCGAATATTGATCGGTTAATAGAATCGTTACAATAAATAACACACTACTTATGAATATTTTAGTTATCGGAGCCGGTAATATGGGACTTACCTTTTCTTATGGAATGGCAACCAGTCCTCAATTAAATAAAGAGAAAATAAATGTCTTTGATGTAGACAAAGAAAAAATAGCATCTCTCAACAAAGAACCACAGTTCAATGCTTTTGAAAACCTAGAAGATTGCTTGCCCAAAGCAGACTATGTTTTCATTGCTGTTAAACCTTTTCATAGTGATGAACTATTCGAAAAAATGAAAGACTTAATTAACAATGATCAAGTATTTATTTCGTTGATGGCGGGTGTAAATATAGCATCTATACAAACAAGGCTGGGAGTAAACAAAGTAGTAAGAACCATGCCCAACTTACCTGCGAAAGTCAACAAAGGCGTAACCGCATATACCGAAAGTGCAGAGATATCGAAAAACGAATTAATCATCATCAAAGCATTGCTAGATACCACAGGTGTTTCTTTACATGTAAATAGTGAAAAAATGATAGACGCATCTACTGGCGTATCAGGAAGTGGACCGGCATATGTTTTTTATTTTGTTCAAGCGATGTTAGAAGCGGCAGAAAAACTTGGTTTTCAAAAAGACGAAGCAAAATTATTAGTAACAAACACGTTCGACGGAGCTCTAGAACTGTTAAAAACTCATGACTTTACAACTGAAGAATGGATTGCTATGGTATCCTCTAAAGGTGGTACAACACATGCTGCAATCAATTCAATGAAAGCTGCCGGTGTCAATCAATCCATCCAAGAGGGTGTTTTTGCAGCATTCAACAGAGCAGAAGAAATTGGTAAAGAAGAATAATTTTACAAATCAAAAACAGTATTTTCAAAAGACTAAAACAAAATAATAGTACTTTTGCATACAAATAATTTCAAAAAACAAGTAATGAGCAAATTAATTGCACCGTCGGTACTTGCAGCAGATTTTGCAAACCTTCAACGCGACATAGAAATGGTAAATAACAGTGATGCCGATTGGTTTCATATTGATGTAATGGATGGTGTTTTTGTACCAAATATTTCTTTTGGAATGCCAGTAATTGAAGCGATTAAAAAACATGCAAAGAAAACAATGGATGTTCATTTGATGATCGTGAATCCAGACCAATACATTCCTACTTTCAAAAAAATTGGAGCAGACATTTTAACGGTTCACTATGAAGCTTGTACACATCTACATAGAACATTACAAGCCATCAAAGCTGAAGGAATGAAAGCCGGTGTTGCCTTAAATCCACACACACCTGTTGCTGTATTAGAAGATGTTATCAAAGACATCGATATGGTTTGTATTATGAGTGTGAATCCTGGATTTGGTGGACAATCTTTTATCGAAAACACCTATAAAAAAGTACAACAACTTAAAAACCTTATTGATTTTGCTGGTGCTGACACTCTGATAGAAATTGACGGAGGTGTTACCAATAAAAATGCAAATTTATTAGTAGAAGCCGGAGCTGATGTTTTGGTTGCTGGTAGTTATGTTTTTGGTGCAGATGACCCAACAACAACTGTTGCTGAATTAAAAGCGATGGTCAATTAATCACATTGATTCTTGTATAAAATAAAAAAAGTACCCTTCGACTAGCTCAGGGTACTTTTTCTATTTAAATAGTATTCGTTTATAAAACACTGATTTTCTTTAACACAGTGGAAGTTCCAGAATCAATCTTTATAATATAAAGTCCAGGTTTTAACCCTGATACATCCATACCAACTTGATCCTGTATCGATCTTATAGTCTGTATCAAGACACCCGAAACATCAAACAAATAAATTGCACTGTTCGTAGGTGCTGTAACGATTATATTTTCAGAAGCTGGATTTGGGTAAATACTAGTCACCTTTTCTTGTGAGGAATTTTCAGCTGTCATTTTTCCTTTAGACTTATTCGCCGTACAATCGCTAATTTTTTCATCATTTGAAACCAAATAGCTTTTGTTTTCAGCTGAAAACTCCTGTAAAGACAATCCAGAAACATCTACAGAATAATAACCTTCATTTCTATCTGTTCCACCAGCAGCGAAATAAACAATTCCTGTAATTGAAGGACCATGAAAGCTTTCTTCATCTACATTCTTCTCCGAACTTAACAAGAATCTTTGACTACAAGGAATAAAATCTAATCTTTGATTTCTCAGCTGGGCATCTTCACCGTATACCACAGTCATATTTGTAACCTTCGAGTTTGAAGAAAAATAACCACTCTTATAACCACTAAGTGGATTCCCGTCAGCATCAACTTGTCCTTTCTTTTTACTTAAGTAACCTTTATTTATGATGGCACCAGCTTCACAACTGATAGCTGTTACATCATCAATAATTACCTTTCCATTGTTAATCGTATGTGGAGATAATGTCAAAGCAGACTGCCCATTTAAACATGAAATTTTAGTCCCATAAATTCTATGCATATTTATTGTTCTATCAACAAGATTTGATTCTGCCATGATGGGAGATCCTGATTCTAGTCTTAAAGTAGCTCCACCTTCTCCTTCTAGATTCCGATATAATATATTTTTCCCTGTTTGACATTGAACTAGACCATACCCATAATGAGCAGTAGTTATTTTAGAATGTTCAACTATTCCATTTGTTGGCTCATAAATAATCATATTTGAACCAACATGAACTCCCAATGTTATTGCAGAGAACTTTGTATTGTTATCTATAATATTAAAATCTGAAATCAAAAAATTATCAACCGCTGCTAAAAAAACAGCTCTCGATTTGATATTAGGTGCTAAATCAGAAAAATCAAATGTAAAATACTCACTTCTATTGGTACATGTTATGCTTACATTCGATATTCTATCATCTCCATTTTTCCCTAAATAAAAAACACTCCCTTGTTCTGCTAAAGGTTTTATTACCACTCCTTTCCAAGCCTTGATATGGACATTAGATTTCAAATATATTTCTCCCAAGTGATATATCGTATTAGATTTTTGAGTCGTAAATTTAAGTATTCCACCACCTGAAGCAGCTACCTCATCTATTGCTGCTTGAACAATTTGAGTATCATCTACCCCATTGGGTACGATGGTTTTTCTAACAGCCCCTATCGAGCCATTATAAAATTGATTGTCTGCCGGTATTTGAGCTAATACCGTTGATACTATAAACAATAGCATCATTGAAAAAAAGTTTCGTTTTTTCATTTTTAATTGGATTAAGTTAATTTGGTTAGTCTTATTATGTGTTCTCATAATAAGCGTTTAAATTACACATAAAACCTTAAATAAAAACAGGTAGTTTAAAATTCAACTACTATTAGGGAGAGGCTTTATGCGAACACAGACTGTGTTTCTAATAATAAAACACACTCAAACCTTTATTAAAAAAACGAAAAAAGCCTCTGCATATTTTCATATCCAGAGGCTTTTAAAGTAATGTAATATTTACTTCTTTGAATAATGCGTTGTTGGCAGTGCACGCAAAGTAGCTGCTGCTTGTTCAGCAGTAATATCTCTTTGTGGACTTGCGAACATTTCATATCCTACCATAAATTTCTTTACTGTTGCTGAACGCAATAAGGGTGGATAAAACGACATATGGAAATGCCACCCTTCGTTATCCCCTCCATCAGTAGGACTTTGATGAATTCCTGCCGAATATGGGAAAGACACCTCAAACAAGTTGTCATACATGATTGTCAATTCTTTCAAGATTGCTGCATAAGATGCCATTTCACTCTCAGACAATTGACTGATGTTTTGATAGTGTTTTTTAGGCACAATCATAGCCTCATATGGCCAAACAGCCCAATAAGCAATCAATGCCACAAAATCGTCATTCTCAGCCAAAATACGTTCTCTATCGCCTTCTAATTCTTGTTTGATATAATCACCCAACAAACTAGTACCATTTGCTTTAAAGTATGCTCCTTGCTTCTCAGATTTTTTTACGATCTCACCTGGAATAGAACGCTGTGACCAAATCTGCCCATGCGGATGTGGATTACTACATCCCATAATTGAACCTTTATTTTCAAAAATTTGAACATAATTGATTCCATCCATTGCACCTAATTCTTCGTATTCACTTTTCCAAAGCTTGATTACCTTTTGAATCCCTTCTTCAGGCATCAAAGGAATCGTTAATGAGTGGTTTGGAGAAAAACAAACTACTTTACAAATCCCCGTTTCTACTTCAGATTTTAACAATCCGTTTTCAAAAGTAGTTGGCTCGTCATTTAAAATAGCCGCAAAATCATTTTGAAAAATAAACGTATCCTTATAATCTGGATTTACATCATCTCCTACTCTGCTATTGGTTGGACATAAGTAACAATTTTCATCGTACTCAGTTGTATCCATTACAGCCTTGTCTTCTTTTTTTCCTTGCCAAGGTCTTTTTGTTCTATGAGGAGAAACTAAAATCCATTCTCCTGTTAAGATATTATATCTTCTATGCGACGTTTCGTTTATATTTGTTGCCATTGTTTATATTTTTTGAACTCCGTTATTCGTTTTAACTGGGATAGGTGTCAACTCTAAATTACACGCTTCTTTATAGGCCTTGGCAGCATCTGCTACAAAACTATCCACATTTTTTTCATCTATTAAATTGATGGTACATCCGCCGAAACCACCACCCATCATTCTAGCACCTAGAACACGGTCGTCTTTTCTGGCATAAGCAGCTAGAAAGTCCAACTCAGGACAACTTACTTCGTATAAATTTTGCAATCCATCATGTGATTGATTTAACAAATCACCTACCAACTCAAAATCGTTATTTTTCAAAGCTTCCACAGTCGCTTCAACTCTTTTTTGTTCTTGAATTACATGCGTAGCTCTTTTTACTCTATCTTCTCCTAATTCTTCTTTAAACTCCTCAACCATTTCTTCAGTAGCTTCTACCAACGTTTTTACTTGGGGATATTTACTTTGAATGATCTCTAATGCCGATTCACATTGCGCTCTTCTTTCGTTATAAGCACTATCCGCTAGATTGTGAGAAACATTGGTATTCAATAAAAGTAATACGTTTGATTTCATTGCAGCTGGAATCGTTTTGTACTCTAACGTATCACAATCTAATAGAATAAAGTGATCTTTCTTTCCCTTTACCACAGCAAACTGATCCATAACACCAACGTTTGCTCCAGAGAAAATACGTTCTGCATTCTGACATAGTTTTACTATTTCAATATCGTCAATACCCAATTCAAACAACTCATTCAAACCTTTTGCAAAACCACATAATAAAGCCGCAGAAGAAGAAATACCTGAACCTATTGGTAATTTACTTTCTAAGGCACAGTCAAAACCTGTTACTTTACCCGGAACTCTTTTTTCTATTTCAGATAAAACTCCTGATAAATAACTCAACCAACCATCGCCTGGTTTTTCAGGAACAGAGATGTCAAAAGTAAACCCTTCAGAAAAATTCTTACTCAGTACGTTCGATGTTTTATCACTTCCATTTTTCTTAAAAGAATAATAAATACACTTATCAATTGCAGCTGGCAATACATTACCACCATTATAATCAATATGCTCACCAATCAAATTAATTCTCCCTGGTGCTTCAATTTTTAATACCTCAGCATCTGCTTGGGCAAAAATTTGGTCAATGTTGTCGTATTCCGACTGTGATAGTTTCGTACTCATGAATTGAATAATTTAAGTTAAAAGTTCTACAAATATAATAAATGTATTATATACATTTATAAATTTTTTATAAAATCCGTTAAATTTATTTACATTTGAAAACTATGAGCACACAACAGTTAGATTACTACGCAGCCCAAGACAAAATATACATTGCAACAGATTGTATAATTTTTGGTTTTGACAACCATTCTATAAAGTTACTAGTTTTTAAAAGAAGAGTAGCACCTTTTGAAGGAGAATGGTCATTAATTGGAAGTTTTGTGAAAAATAACGAAAGTGTAAATGATGCAGCAAAACGAGTATTGACTGATATTACTGGACTTCAGAATGTTTTTATGAAACAATTAAAAGTGTATGGAGAGGTTGATCGTGATCCTGGAGCTCGTTGTATAACTGTTGGGCAATATGCTTTGATACGTATTGAAGACCAAGATATCGAATTGGTAGAAAAACACGGTGCTGTTTGGCACGATTTAGATGAAATGCCTAATTTGGTTTTAGACCACAATCAGTTGGTTTCTGATGCTTTGGTTCAATTGCGACTAAAAGCTAGTTACCAACCTATTGGTTTTGAATTACTGCCAGAAAAATTTACCATTCCTAGTTTACAACGATTGTATGAATCTATTTATCAAAAGAAATTTGATGATAGAAATTTTAGAAAAAAAATAATCGCTTTGGATGTTTTGACCAAGCTTGATGAAAAGGACAAATCTACCTCAAAAAAAGGTGCGTTTTTGTACAAATTCAATCGAAAAAAATATGACAAATTGGTTGAAAAAGGAATCAACTTTAAGTTGTAGTTAGTTAGATTGTTTTACCAAATAATTCAACAAATCTGTAGTGGTAACGATACCTATTAACTCGTGATCTTCTACAATAGGTAGTGCATGGAATTCGTTTTTCGATAAAATTTGTGCAACCTGTTTTATTGTTTTTTTTGAATTGATTTGAATGGGCTTTTTAACCATCACCTGCTCCACCGTCATATTTTCATATATAGAACCTTCCATTTCAGTAGCTTCATCTTTGTACATATCTACAAAACTAATGCGTTGTAAATCTGTCAAACTCAAAATACCAATGACATCTTTATCTTTCACAACTGGAATATGTCTTATTCTATAACTTTTAAATAATTGCTCTGCATCTAACAAAGTATTATTAAGGGTCAAGGCAATGACATTAGTAGTCATTATTTTCGAAATAGGTGTATTACTGTCCATCGTAAAAAGTTTTGGTTACAACATATAAATATCAACAACCTTGAATGAAAATAATATGATAACTGTCAGTATTTAAAAAACTGTTACTTTTGCAACTCGAACAAATAACACAATTCGACCATGCATAAAAAAGTTGAAGAATATATAGAAAAACACCTAAATACAATTGCAATCTTAGATGAGGCTGGTGTGGGATATGAAAACGTAGAAATATTAAACTACAATACCCATCACGAAAATGGCAATGTATTTAAAAATCAAAAAGATGAGTTGTATGGAATTGCAATTTTAAATGCTGTAACTGCCGAAAGTGCTCAAAAAATCTCACGAGAACTTAAAAATAATAAATCAATCACTGTTGCAAAGTTGAAAGAACTTGTAGAAAAACATTATTTAAAATGTTTGGTTACGGAAAACTCTGCTGCCTACAATGATTGGAAAAAAGGAGACAAAGGTGTTGCATCATTTACTTATGACGATCTCAAAAAAGCAATTATACCAAGTTTCACAAAAGAGACTTCATAAAAAAAGAGTTCCGTTTGGAACTCTTTTTTTTCTTTTATAAATCGAAGGTTATTCACCATACTTAAAATTCACCCAAGAGTAACTCGATATTCCCCATTCGCCGTCAATATTTTTTCCTGTAATGGTAACCAATAATGAGTTGGTTTCATGCAATCGGTCATTCACATAGCTTCCCATTACACATTTGTATGCAACATTAAAATAGGCATCATCTTTTATTTCAATATCTAAAAAATCAACATCGGCAAACTCAACAGAAAAACCATCGATTGAAAGTATCGATTCTCTAATATATTCTTCGTAATCATCTTGAGAAAAACGAGCTACACTAGCTGTGTCATCAGCTTCAATTGTAATTCTATTAATAAGGTATTTTTTATTAAAAAAGACCAAAACTTCTTTAGGGTCTTTACTCTTTGCAATACTTGCCCAAGCATCATGCATTTTAAACACCATATTTTGAATGGCTTTTTCTGCTTTTGAAATAGGTGCTTTTTTATTCTGATCCGTTAATCTTTTGTTTTCATCGCTCAATATTTTATTGCGACTTCGAAGTCGGTCGATTTCCTTTTTTTGAATGTGAATTTTTCTGTAAAACAAATCTGATTTTTTATTTAGTGTATTTACACTATCAATCAAATCGTCATATTCATTCTGTTTCAATTCTAAAGAATCTGCAAGTACTAATAATTCTTTATGTTCAATATTGGCTGTTTTTGCATCTTTACACGACGCAAAACCTACAAATAAAACTAACAAGCAAACAATTTTTATTTTCATATCATACGTTTTAGCAATCGTAAATATAATCGAAAAAATTGTCTATCAAAAGTATTGATGTACGTAATGACTGGTTATGTTTTATTTTCGAAAATCGATTGTTTGCTTGTAACCTAACCATATGATACCGAATTCTTCTGAGATAAGCGGTACATCTTTCGTTACAGAGGTATGATTATACAGCAATGTCAAAGCATTATTTTTATTAAAATAAATGGCAGGTCCGACCAAAAAACGGTTCTGTCCCCCAAAATCAAAAAATTCATTTTTACCTGTGCTCAATAATATTTCATTCCCAATAATAAAGGATAGTTTTTTTGTGGGATCTAATTTTGAAAGTTTTGTAATAGGGATATAAAACAAAAAGCGATATCTAAAACGTAAATTAAAGGAATGTATTAAGTTGCCCGATTGTGGATCTTCAATATCTATAAATCGTTGCTCACTTCTAAATCTATTTTTAAATGCAACTTTTCCGAATTTAAAGTTTGAGGTAAACTCTTGATGCGGACGAAATTCACTCGCGCTGATATCCCAATCCAAATGGGTTTTAAAACTAGCTGCTCCTAACAGCAATCTATTGTTAGCATTAAAACTATACCCTATTCCTGTTCTTATAAAAAACTGTGATTGTTGATTAAACTCACCTTCTTTAAGTCTATAACCTGTGTCTGTAGACAAACTCCATTTGTTAGAAAAAACAAGTTTGTTGTAATACTGAAACCAAATTTCACTATACACAGAACTTTCTTGCCCATGCACATTTAACGATATAAAAAGCAATCCTACTAACTTTAAAACTTGTAAATTTTTCAAGTTTTTCATCCCAATCTTAATATTTTACAGTTCGTAAAAACTGTTATTCTAATGGACTGCAAGTTATTATATTCTTTCTAATAAGTTTGCACCAATTCAGCTAACTTTTCAACTACTTATCACAGTTAATTATTCGATACAAAACTCGTCTTTCACAACTGTTTTATCGTTCACAAGCGTGTAAAAATACAATCCTGAATTGAGCTGATTTACATGGATTTGTTCGTCATTTTTCACATATTTTTTTACTAATAATTTTCCATTTACTGAAAAAATGTTTAGTTCAGCTCCTTCAGAATTATTTTTGATCTGAATAACATCCCTAGCCGGGTTTGGGTACACATATTTTTTCTGATTAATTTTGATGGCATCTTCAAATACTCCTTGACATTCTTTGTTTGTAGCGACTGTCAATGCATTATCTCCCTCTTTCAAATTCAAAGTAATATGATTATTTTCTGTAACAAATACATCTCCATTTAGATCGATTTTATAAATTTTCCCTCCAACCATATCAAGAGAGACTTCTTTACTTTCTGTCTTTATTTTTGTCTTCACCTCAAGAGCTCCAGGTGCTTCAATAACTATACTATATTCTTGATTGAACTCTTGTTCGCTAGATTTTGAAACAACAACTGTGTAACTTCCTTTTTCTAATGCATCGTATTGATAAACATTCGTAAAATCAGCCGTTTCATTTGTGTTTCCTCCTTGAATCGAAACCGTATAGGTAGCATCAGTTCTAGCAGAAATTGTAACTGAACCATTAGCGCTTCCGAGACAAGATACTCCTTCGGTTCGAATACTCAATATATCATCTATTGATGAGTCTGTTGCGGTGTACCAACCACTACCTCTAGTAGAGGAATAAAACTTGCCTGGAACATTAAAATCAATCGCAATATCGTTCACTCGATCCGACTGACCATTACCTTTATTTATTTTCACCCAACTAGTACCGCCATCTTTCGACAAGAATGTACCTGCATTTCTAAAATCAACTGAAGAATTTCCTAGTGTAGAAAGTAATATAATATCCGTATTATAGCGCGCCACTTCCACTCTGTTCGTCCAAGGATAATCGAATATTTTAGTCCATGTAGCCATTGAATCTTCGCTCACCCATAAACCTCCGTTATCACGTGCTTCATTTTTGAAACCTGAGGTAATATAAATCTTTCCTTCTACATCAAAATGTATATCATTAATACCTGAATTCCCTGAAATTGATTTGGTAGATTCTACTTCAAACCAAGAATCCCCTTTATTCGTTGATTTGTACAAACCACCACCTGTATCTATTACAGTTGCATATAGGGTACTCGGGTCATTTGGATCAAATTTTAATCTTGAAACATCTAATGAACTAGGCAGTCCATTATTAATCATTTCCCAAGTTACACCACCATCAGATGACCTATGAACTCCCCAACCTGTAACACTATCCCCTACCCATTCAAGCTTTTTTGTTGATCTTGGCACACAGAAATACATGTAATTTGGGTTTGATTCATCGATTATCAAACTTAACTGATGTACAGCTTGATCTCCGCCATCGGCTGGTTCAGGCCAAGGCAACGGCACAGGAGTTCCAATGCTAAACCAAGTTTTTCCGCTATCTACTGACTTTAATACCTGTCCTCGTTTGTCTTGTCTAAAAAATGTTGCAAACCAAATTTTTGGATTATTCGGATGTACCACGATAGAACTCACAGAATGTTCTGCATTGGTCAATTCGATAACCTGAGCAGCTTGCGCATTTGCGCGAACATTTTTTCCTTCGTCGTTGGTAATCCACAGACTATTTTCTCCTGAAGGACAGAATACTTTGTTAGGTATCGATGTAGTTTGGTAAAATCCGTGTCCCGGAACATTACTATTCCCTGCACCAACCCAACTTTCATGCGAACCCGTTGCCACATCATCTTCATCAATCCAAGTCAGCCCTTTATCATAAGACACAAAACCAATTTTAGCCATTTGTGTATAGAGAGTTTTACCATCTGCACTAAACTTAATAAAGTTACACCCTTTTCGTTCATAATCATCTCTATTCAACCAATCGCTTTTGTACTGAAAACTAACATTAGTCCCCATAGGATTATTTCTTTGAGAAACCCAATACGAATCGTCAGCCCCATTGTTCCAATTTTTACCATTTCTAAGAGTGACATACCAATGAGATCCACCGTTAGAGCTCCTCCAAATTTGCCCCGGTTTAAAATTGTTTACAGAAGCGTTGGAATAATTATTAATTAAATATAAATTATTAACATCCAGAGGATCTACTGTAAGCATATTAAATCTTTGTGTAATACTTGTTGGCATTACCGGATACAAGTTCTCTGCTTCTTCCAGAGAAGACAAACCAAAGTAATGCTCTATAGATATATAGTAATCTTTTTTTACACCTTGATTATTTTTAAAATAATTCAAATTGATAGCAATATCACCAGAAATATTTGTCCATGTTTCTCCTTTATCCTCACTTTTATAAATCCCTCCTGCTTCATCTTCGACAGTATTTCCATTCGCTTTCCAAATAACGTTACTCAAAACAAATAATGTAATTTGATCTGTATTTTTATCATGATGCATGTCAAATGACCGAATCATATCATGATCAATTCCGTTCGACTTTAACGTCCAAGTCTGTCCACCATCGACACTCTTATAAAAACCGTAGTTGGTGCCCGCGTATACCGTATTTGCATCAACAGGATCTACTAAAATCGTTTCAACTTCCAAACGAGAATCCAATCCCGTATTTATCAAAACCCAACTCACTCCTTTATCAGTACTTTTCCAAATTTTCCCTTGACTTTTAGTATCAACATGTGTTCCCTTTGGTGCAGATTGAGGATATTTTAACCTTCCATAGTCTCTCATTCTTCCTCCTCCTAAAAACCAAATATTATCATCATGCGGACTGACAGCCACACAGGCTAAAATAGCATTTTGAACAGCAGAAGGAGTATTGGTTAGTAGCTCCCATTTATGCCCCATATCTGTTGATTTGTATAATTCTCCACGTCTTTTTCCCGTACAAAATCCCAAATCAGCGTTTTGTCTTGAAAAATCGATAGAAAACATCTCAACTGCTCCTCGGTATCCTGAGTTATAATAGCGAGCATCTTCATCAAAAATGGTTTCAAACGTTTTTCCTTTGTCTACAGATCGATAGGCATTTCCCATATTAGGACTTGTAAAAACGACATTCGCTTCGGTAGGATGTGGATATAATGAATTATTATTCCCGCTCATACCTGGACCAAACTGATACCATTTGATCGCTTGATTTGACACGACGTCTTTCGTTTTTAAGTCCTCAAAAAAATCTTCACTTTTTATTTCAATTAAAAAATCATCAAAATAATAAGCTCCATTTCCAGAATTATTTGGTCGCATTGAAAGCAACAATTCACCATTAGGAGCATCAGAACTCGGAGTAAAATTAGTTGTGTATTTGGTCCAGTTACTATTTGTCAATTTAAAATTAACCTGACCTATTTTACTCCCATCAGCAGCAAACATTTTTATATTCGAACTTGAATTATCCCCTGCAACAATTGCTTTGTAATAAAAAGAAATCACATAGGTTTTACCAGCCTCCCAATTGATTGTTGTCTTTGGTGTCAAATTCCCCTTCTGAGAACTCATATCAAACTCCATATGGAAACCATAAAGTCCAGATTTTTTGGATTCTGTTGTTTTATCATATGCTGGCATGTTAGAATTGAACAATTCCCACTCTGTTTCTAATTGATTCTCGAAACCGCTAGTAAAATTTATTTCTTGTGCATGCACAATGAACGTTGTAAACAATAAAAACACATTCGTTGCTACTATTAAAAATCTCTTTGTCATATAAAATCTTTGTGTTGTAAAGATATATACATGCCTATATAATAACACCTACATATGTTTAATTTAGTATAACAATTCTTGATTTTTGATCTTAAAACACTAACACATTTTTTTCTAGGACATTGCTGTAATCTAAATATTTTTTGAAATAATCTTTTAATCATTGGAACAAATCCTTATTCAGTTGAATCAAAAATCTGTTGTAATTCAAAACAGCAAAAGATCTTTTATAGTCTTAAAACAAATTCTTTTAAAACACAGTACTCTCTGAAAAGAAAACTTCTCTTCCTTTTTCCAAGATTAAGTCCCCACCTTTCAATGTAATTTCATCACTCAAACGAATATCAACCGAAGAAGCTCCAAGTTTAAAAATATAAGTACCATTTTCAACTACCCACTTGTTTTCTTTGTATTGCACCAATTGCTGAGGAGACACATGAAATGTTATTCTTTTCTTTTCACCAGTTTTTAGAAAAACTCGTTGAAATCCTTTTAATTGAATATGTTTCATCGTAGAAGTAGTATTCTTTGGAGACACGTATAATTGTACTATTTCGGCGCCATCCCTGTCTCCAATATTTTCCACTGTCATTGAAATTTCAAATCTATCCTTATCGATCCCAATTTTTGATTTCATTTTTAAATCTGAATAAGCGTATTTTGTATATGACAAACCATAACCAAAAGGATACAAAGGTTTGTTATTATCCGTGTATCCATTTTGATAATTTACCTCTTCTTTCTTTTGAGAATTTGGGTAGGTGACACATAGTTTTGCAGATGGATTCACTTTTCCGACCAAAACATCTGCAATAGCATTCCCTCCCTCTTCTCCAGGGAACCACGCATTTACAATTGCAGCACACCTTCCTTCTAACTTATCAATTACTTGTTGACGTCCTCCGAACAAAACCAAAACTACTGGTTTTCCAGTGCCTAACAATTTTTCTACGAAAGCTTCTTGCTCACCAGGTAATCCGATTCCTTTTCTGCTTCTTCCTTCTCCGTTTAATGAAATATTTTCTCCCATAGCTGCGATGATCACATCACTATCATTAGATATTTTTAACGCATTTTGTAGATTAGGTTGTTCTAAGCCTTCAACGGTCAACAACTTTAACTTCCCCAATCTACTATCTCCAAAACTTTCTTTATCTATTTTCGCTTCTAAACCAGCGCTCCAGTCACACCCTCTTTCATGAAAAATAGTAACCGAATCGCCTAACCGATTTTCTAAACCTTCTTTTAAACTAACTAATTTCGGATTCAAAGGATCGAACTGTTCACTCTTCCAAAAAGCTCGCATCGCCTGGTACGTATAATCTCCCAACAAACCTTGAACGGTTGCAGCATTTGGACCCACCAAAGCTATTTTTTTCACAGAGGCCTTCAAAGGTAATACGCCATCATTTTTTAATAAAACAATAGATTGACAAGCTGCCTCATATGCTAATTCTCTAAATTCTGGAGGATCAAAATCTAATATCCCATCTTTACCTATAATCGGATTCTTTTCTAAAAGTCCTAATCTATATTTCATAATCAATGACCTTTTTACTGCACGATCAATCACTTCTTCCGTCACCAAACCTTTCTTCACAGCATCAAACAATAAAGGATATGAAATAGGGTCTGACAGTTCTATATCTATCCCCGCATTGATTGCCATTGCACCAGCTGTCATCAAATCGGGCGCTTGTTTGTATTTTCTATATACCATCGGAATGGCTCCATAATCACTTACGACCATTCCATCAAAACCTATTTCTCGACGCAACATTTGATCTAGCATCGTAGGGTTTACAGAAATTGGCAAGGATTTATAAACGCCGTAAGATGGCATCACACTTTTTGCTCCTGCAATTTTTATACAAGCTTCATGAGGCATTAAATATTCTTCATATAAAGTTTTAGCATCGTTGTTTTTGGTGCCATAACCTGCAAAGTGTTTTACCGTAGCAGCAACACCCTTTTTTAAATCATCTCCTTGAAGTCCTTCTACAAAAGCAACTCCCATTCTTGAGGTTAAATACGCATCTTCACCATAACTCTCTTGGTGACGATTCCAATGTGCGGTTCGACTCAAGTCAAGCATTGGAGACAACGCAAAAGTAGCACCTGCAGCTCTCATATTTATTCTTGTGGAAGTGGTATTCCTCTTCACCAATTCTGGATTCCAAGAACAACCTATTCCAATTTGTTGAGGAAAAGTTGTAGCTCCCAAAGTAGCAAACCCTGTAATCGCTTCTTCATGAAAAATAGCTGGAATTTGCAACCTAGTTTCTTGCAACAAAAAACCCTGTATCGAACGAACTAAATCTCTTAATTCTTCTGGATTCAAAGCTTGCCCCGTTGAAAATTGACAAAAATGACCAATACCATTTGGAATAAGTTCTCGGCACTTTTCAACTGATAGTTTCCCATCAACCAACAGATCTTTTATACGCATCCCAGTAATCTGAGCTATTTTTTCTTCGGTGGTCATTTTCAATACCAAACTTTCCACCATTGCGTCAATAGTTCCATCGCTATAAGTATTCGAATCAAGAGATTGACCGGATAGTATAATTGAGAAATGCATTAAAACAACACTCAACACAAAATTAATTTTCACCATTAGTAAGTTTTCGATAGTTAAATTTTTCGCAAGTTACACGTTACAATAGATTTTCAAAAAGCATAACTCTAGGTTATCCTAAAATAAATCATTTGTCTTCTAAATCGTGTAAATTGAACATCCAGACAAACTTTCAACAAACATCTTTACCAAATTTTGAACAAAAAAAAACGGAGTGTTAAACTCCGTTTTTTATTATTTATTTGAACTGATCGTATTCTGGATTTATTTTGGCATTTTTAAACCTAGGTCTATCTTTCCACATATCATAAGTCGCTTTAAGTTGAGCGCTTGCTTCTGGATACTGCCCCTTGTCATCAGTTTCTTTTTCCCAAGCAGTCAATACTTCTCTGTGTTTTTCTAAAACACTTTTGTATTCAGGATCAAGTGCTAAATTATGCATCTGATGCACATCTTTTTCTAAATCATACAATTCTTCTACAGGTCTAATACCGAACCAATGTTTATCTTGATATGGCGTTAATTTACCTTCAGCATGTAGTTTTTTCAAATCAGTTACAATCGGTTTTTTATCTCTGTACCCCGCTTGCATCATAGGCCTATCGGGAAAGTAGTTTTTTATGTAACGGTATTTTTTCGAAACTACAGTTCTGATTCTATCGATTGTATAATCACAACGATCTCTTGCCCCAATAATAAACTCTTCTTCTTTATAATTTTTTGCAAATAAATCTCTCCCTACTAAATATGATGGCATTTCAGCACCACCCATCGCCAAGGTAGTTGCCGATACATCTAACAGTGATACCAAATCATTTCTTACGGTACCTGGTTTCAATAATTTTTCATCTCCTTTTACAATTAATGGAACCAACATCCCACCTTCATAACAAAATTGTTTATGGCGTAAAGAAGTATTGCTTCCATGGTCGGAAAAGAAAAATATAATGGTATTTTCTAGTTCACCATCCGCTTCTAACTGTTTCAACAATTCTTCTACTTTCACATCAGAACCTCTATTTGCATTGTAGTGGTCTGTCCATGCAGCTCTTTGCGATTTGATATCAGGAAAATAAGGAGGTAAAGGCACATCATTAATTGCTAACTTTTCACCTTTTCTCACGTACTTAGAATCTTTTTTTCCACCCATCAACTGCATTTGACCAAACCATGGTTGATTTTTATCTTTTCGATCACCCCAATTCCCAACGGTATACGACATATAGTCTACAGCAAAATTTCCTTGCCAACCGTTCATTCCTGCTACATAATCTTCTTTGGTTCCTGTGTCATACATTGCTCTTCTATCATAATGAAAATTATAGTCATCTTTTCCACTATTGAAAGTAAAGTAGCCTGCTTCTTTCATTAATTCCGGAATCGTTTTCATGCCTTTTGGCAAATGGATTCTCAATTCTTCGGGCACCAACTCACCATTTGTATACCTGCTAGATCTATGGTTATGTGTACCCGTGGTAGTTTGCATCATCCCTGTCATGATAGCTGACCTACTCGCAGAGCAAACAGGTGCAGTAGCATACGCTCTTTTAAACAACACTCCTTCACTTGCGAACTTATCAATTGTAGGAGTATGACCTTTGTTGATAGAATCACCATAACACCCCATAAATGGAGATAAATCTTCAGCTATGATCCATAGAATATTTGGCTTCTTTTGAGCTTCTTTTTTCGTTTGAGTACTTGAACACGCAGTAAATACCAACGCACAAATACCTAAACCAATTCCAACTATTTTTTTCATATCTCTATTATTTTGAAGTGATTGTAGTTTTCGCACTTCGCAATCCTTTTGAAGTAGCTTTTAATTTTATTTTTCCGGCTTCACCTTTCTTCGTTCGGATAATTACCAATGCCAAACCATTGTAAACTTTTCTATCAGTTGCTTGAAAAGATTCATGACTTGTTGCATCTCCATTCCCTACTCCTATAATTTCACCTGGACCTTCGATTGTATAGGAGACACTGTTATGTGTTCTGGGAACAACATTTCCTTTTCTATCAATGACCGACACGGTAACAAATGCCAAATCTTGACCATCTGCATCGATGGTTTTTCGATCAACTTGTAGTTTTAATTTACTCGCCTTAGAGGTTGTTTTCACTTTGTCTTCTGCCCATTTCTTACCATTTTTATAAGCAACTACTTTTAATTCTCCTGGTTTATAAACAACATCCATCCAACGTAAACGATATTCATAAGCTCCTTTTTTCTTTCTTCCTAATGATTTACCATTCAAAAACAACTCTGCTTCGTCTCCCGAAGTGTATACAAAAACAGGTGTAATTTCACCCACTCTTTCTGGCCAATTCCAATGAGGTAAAATATGTGCCATTGGCAATTCTGGCTTCCATTTTGCCTGATATAAATAATACCTATCCTTTGGGAAGCCACATAAATCAACAATTCCAAAATAAGAACTTCTAGGAGGAATGTTGCCTCCTAATTTTTTTAACTCAGCTTTCATACGTGCCTTTTCAGCTGGGTCAGTAAAATTCAACAAGTTCGTTTTATCTTTATTATAAGGTGTTGGCTCACCAAGGTAATCGAATCCTGTCCATACAAACTCACCAAAAACATAAGGCAACTTATCTTGTGCTTCAAATTCAATATCTGGTCGATACGCCCAATTCGGAGCAGAATAATCGTAACTACTCACTTGAAAATTACCCCCACTCCCTTCTTTTTTATTTTCTGAAAAAGGGAAAAAATACTCTCCTCTAGAGCTAATCGTTGAAGCTGTTTCAGATCCATATATAGGTAAATCAGGATTGGCTTTATGCACCTCTTCGTATAAATGAGGTTTGTAATTCAACCCAAAAACATCTGCCGTCTTTTGAAATCCATTGGTCGTGGCTTCTGGACGACTACAGCCAAATGTTGTTGGTCTTGTTGTATCTTCATCTCTAATGATATCCGCTAACATCTCTGCCATAGGTGCATCTTGACCTTGTCTCAACTCAATCATTTCGTTACCTGTACTCCACATAACGACTGATGGATGATTACGATCTCTACGAACCATCGCTCTTAAATCTCTCTCATGCCATGCTCCAAATAATGTCGAATAATCATTGTCGACTTTTTTCTTCTCCCATACATCAAAAGCTTCTACCTGAACCAAAACTCCCATTTCGTCACACAACTCTAAAAACTCCGGTGCCGGTGGGTTGTGCGAAGTTCGAATAGCATTGGTACCAAAATCTTTCAATATTTCAATTTGTCTTTCCATAGCACGAACATTAATCGCTGCACCTAAAGGTCCTAAATCGTGATGCTGACAAACACCATTCATCCTCAGCACTTCACCATTTAATAAAAACCCTTGTGTTGCATTGTACTCAATAGTTCTAATTCCAAAATAAGAATCGTAATCATCTATAACTTTATCTCCCTTGAAAACCTTTGTTTTTACATCGTACAAATTCGGATTATTTAGATCCCATAATTTAGGATTCTCAATGGCAACATACCCAATTTCATTGGGTTTAACTCTAATTCTCCCAACAGAAACTGGTGACGCTTCTCTCGTAAATATTTCATGACCTATGGTAACATCTTCAATATCCCCACTGATTTCTGTTTCGATTTTCACAGTAGCTTTTGCCTTCGAAACTTCTGGAGTTGTAACAAAAACTCCCCATTCTGACACATGGATAGGGCTTGTTTTTACCAAACGAACATTTCTATAAATTCCTCCTCCTGGATACCACCTTGAAGAAGCTTCTTTATTATCCAAACGAACTGCTATTGTATTTACTTGTCCTACTTTTACATATCTAGAAATATCTATTCTAAATGAAGAATAACCATAAGGCCATTCCCCCACAAATCCTCCGTTTACAAATACTTTCGTACGAGACATTGCTCCATCAAATTCGACAAATATTTTTTTACCTTGATCTTCTTTCAGTGAAGTGAATTCTTTTCGGTACCAACCGATCCCAGCCCAAGGCAACTTACCCGTTTGATTCGGTAATTCTGCTCGAAACGGACCTTCAATACCCCAATCATGCGGCACATTCAAAACCCTCCAGGCTGTATCGTCAAAAGATGGTTCATCAAGATCTTTAGGCTCATTTAGTATTGAGCCATCTGGCATGGTGCCAAACCTAGCAAACTTCCAATTGTCGTTAAATGAATTGATTTCTCTTTGCGCAAAAGTAGAAATGATTGACAAAAAATAAACGAGTGTTAAAATGTGTTTTTTTTGCATTATGATTGTTTTCTAATTAATTTATTTTGTGATGTATTTTTGATTCATTTTCAAACCAGGCTCATCATATTTTTTTAACAATTCAAACAAGGTAGTTTGCATCTCTTTCGCAACGGTTTTGTATTTTGAATCGTAATATTTATTCTCTAGTTCGAATGGATCTTTTTCAAGATCAAACAGGTAAGGTTTTTCTTTTTTATCAATCACCAATTTATAACGATCGTTTACAGCGGCTACCCACCAACCACCATTCTTCGCAAAATAAGTAATTCGATCAGAATCAATCTTCTTTTTAGAATTTGTAAAATCTTCTGAAGTATCAGTTCCATGGAATTTTGCATCTGTTTGTACGCCCATCATCCCAAGAATAGTTGGAGTAAAATCAACATTTGTATATGCCGTATTAATTACTTTTCCTGATTTTATTTTGTTTGGATATCGGATTACGAATGGAATTCTTGAGGAAGCTTCATAGGGTACCCCTTTGTTTCTTCTATTGTGTTCAAAAAACATATCTCCATGATCTGAAGTAAATATAATAATCGTATTGTCTGTAAGATTGTTATCATCTAAAAACGAAAGAATCTGACCTACACAATCATCAATATGTTTTACCATACCAAAATATTGCTTCAATGCTTCTTTTTCGTTCTCAAAAGATTTTTTATTTACTGCTTCATTATCGCCTCCTTTACCCCACATAGGTTTTGCTTTCACAAAATTAGGATCCATAGTTATTGGAGCTTTGATATCCAAATCTTTATACATACTGCTATAAGGTTCTTTGGCATGATCTGGAGTATGCGGATCTGGAATTGACAGCATCAAAGCGAAAGATTTATTTTTATCTCTTTCTAGAATTTCTAAGGTTTTTTCAGTAAAATAATCTGTTAAATGTACTACCTCTTCCTTTGGAAATTTAGAAACCATTTTATCGTTGATAGCTTTTATTTTACCATTTTTAATATGAAAATATGGAGAATGTCCGCCTGTCATCATGTATCGATTATCGTCGAACCCTGCTTTGTACTTAATATTAAAAGTATATTTTTTGTTTCCTGCCAAATGCCATTTACCAACGTAAGATGTAGCATATCCTGCATCTTTCAATACCGTAGCGAAAGTTGGTATATCTTCACGTAAATGAAGTCCGTTTTTCGGAGCACCTGTCGCTTGCGGATATAGTCCGGTTACTAAAGAAGCTCTTGACGGAGTACATACAGGGGAAGAAGCGTAATAGCTGGTACATATTGCACCTTCCGATGCTATTCTATCTATATTCGGAGTATGCACATTATTGCCTTTCCCCCAAACAAAAGCTTGGTCTTCCGGCAATAATTTTTGATAACAACTCAAGGTTCTAAAATTATGTTCGTCCGTATGAACGATAATTAAATTCGGTTTATCTTGAGAAAAAACTTGTAGTTGACTAAGTACAAGAAGTAAAAATAGTTTTAAATGAATTAACTGAGTAAAATTGCTCATCATTGATTTATTTTAGTTTAGATATATCTCTTTTTAATGCTGGATCCGCATCTGCATCCACATAATTTTTTGGTTTTGGAAAATGAATTCGCTTGGCTTTTACCCTATATTTCGGGATCCATTTTTTGAACTCTAAAATTGTTTCACGGTAACTTTTGATAGAAACTAGATTATTCCATTCTTTAGGATCATTTTTCAAATCATAAAATTCTTCGATTCCATTGAGGTATTGGATATAATGCCATCTTTCCGTCAAAACAGATGTTCCTGATTCTGAAATTGTAATTCCAGGGTAGTCCCAATTATGTCTAGGATTGTCTAATAACATAGAAAAATCATGACCATCAATTTCTTTTGAAGGCAAACCACACAGATTTATCAATGTAGGAAACATATCAATTAAATTAACAGGAGCAGGACAATAAACTTTTTCATCCATCTTTGGCAAACGCACTATAAAAGGTGGTTTTACTGCTTCAGACCATAACGTGTTTTTTAAATACCTCAGTTTTTCACCAAGATGCCAACCATGATCTCCCCAAATCACAACAATAGTATTTTCTGCCTTCCCACTTTCTTCTAAGGCATTTAAAACGATACCTAAACACGTATCCACATAATTAACATTTGCCAAATATGCTCGTGTTGCTTCTTTTTCTAATCCATGTTTTTTTATCCATTTGTATTCTTCTGTAGGATGAAAAGCCAACTGCCCATTTGGTTTTAAAATATCTTGTAGGTCATTATTATAAATCTCAGGAACTTCAATAGTTTCTAAATCAAATTTGTCAAAAAATTCGCTTGGAACAAACCACGGCAAATGTGGTTTTATAAAACCTACTCCCATAAAGAAGGGTTTATCTCTTTCTTTTTTTAACTGATCACTCGCCCACTTTGCTACTCTATAATCTACAGTTTCTTCAAAATTACTTTTCGTCGGCCCCCAGCTTAATTTTGCTTTTGCCTTAAATTCAGGCGATTTTTCACCTTTGATAATTCCTTGTTTTGCACTAGTAACATAATTAGGGTCGGCATTATCTTTCACATACCTTCTTGATCTCGAAAACTCATCAAATGCCCAATGACCAAAATCAGTACCGTGTTCAGTTGCATGCTTATGAAATATCTTACCATCAGCCAATGTATGGTATCCATTTATTGAAAAGTATTCTGGCAACGTTGCATTTTCTTTTACCAAGTCGGTATAAATCATGTTTGTACCATTTCCATAAACTCCTGTTTTGTTTGGCATAAAACCAGATAGAATTGCAGATCTAGAAGGACCACAAACAGGTGCAGGACATACAGCATTATTAAAAATAACTGCCCCTTTATCACAAAATTTATTCAGATTTGGTGTGATTGTTTGATTATTACCACGCAAAGGTTCAATCCAATCATTTAAATCGTCTATCGCAATAAATAATACATTAGGTTGTACTGAGTTCTGCGCTTTTCCATTATCATGTAATATCACCAAAAAAAATACAAGTATGTAAATAATCCTTGTCATATAAAGTCACTATTTTCAGTAAAACTAAACAAACAAAAGACCAAACTTGTCATTATGAGTTAATCACATGTACTCGAAAGTAAATCAACTCAAAATTAAGCCGCTTTTGCGTTCAAATGTTTTTTACTTTTTAACAACACCACCCAGGTTGATAACAAAAGTGCAACAAGTAGCGAAACAATAACAGATATCACATACGAAAGCGCAAAACCTTCTGGCGATACAAGTATGTATGCCGCAACAACCATTGTCATAAACGCTGAGGGAATTAGCAAAAACCAATACTTGGCTCCACGCTGTCTCATATAAACTGTAGCTGCCCATAATACAATCGTTGCAAGAACTTGATTCGACCAACCAAAATACCTCCAAATAATGGCAAAATTAACTTTCGTTAAAACAAATGCTAATACAAACATTGGAATCGTCACCCATAGTCTTTTCAACAATTTACTTTGATCTATATTGAAAGAATCCGCAATTGTAATTCTCGCACTTCTAAAAGCAGTATCACCCGAAGTTATAGGTGCGGCAACAACACCAAAAATTGCAAGTATCCCACCTATTTTTCCTAGCATAGTATTGCAAATTATATTTACTACCCATGCTGCATTATGACCTTCAACAGCCATTGTTTCTGCCAATTTTTCGATTCCTCCGAAAAACGCCATCGCTACGGCCGCCCAAATCAGAGCCACAATACCTTCAGTTATCATTGCACCAATAAAAACTTTTCTACCATCCATTTCGTTAGAAATACATCTCGCCATCAAAGGAGATTGCGTCGAATGAAAGCCAGAAACCGCACCACATGCAATTGTCACAAACAACATTGGAAACAACGGATATTTCTCAGGGTTTTCATGCATATTTCTAAAAGTACCCAAAGTCAATTCGGGTACGGTATAGTCGCCGAAAACCAATGTAAAGAACAACCCTACTGCCATTACCAAAAGACACATTCCAAAAAACGGGTATATTTTACCAATTAATTTGTCTATTGGTATCAAAGTAGCCAATAAATAATATAAAAAAATACAACCGATTAAAATAGAAACATTAAAACCAGTTAGCTCTTGAAGAATTGAAGCTGGTCCTTTCACAAAAACCACTCCAACTAAAATCAACAAACCTATCGAGAAATAGCGCATAAATTGACGCACCCCTTGACCGAGATACCTTCCTACTATTTCAGGAATACTTTGACCTCCATGACGCATTGAAAGCATCCCAGAAAAATAATCGTGAACGGTACCAGCGAAAATACAACCAAATACAATCCATAAAAATGCGGCAGGCCCCCACAATGCCCCAGCAATTGCGCCAAATATTGGTCCTAAACCAGCAATATTTAAGAATTGAATCAAAAATATTTTACTGAGTTTCAATGGCATAAAATCTACTCCATCTTGTTTTGTAATAGCAGGTGTTTCCCTGGATACATCAGCACCAAAAGTTTTTTCAACAAACCTTCCATAAACAAAATAACCTGCAACTAATACTCCAATACAAATGAATAACGTAATCATAACAAAATTTAGAATTTGACGCGTAAATATAATGGATTCTTACTTAGTAAGTATTGTTACCATGCAAGACTAAAACACTAAGATTGGATATTATTTTTCAAGTAACTGCTCTGGACCAAAGCTTGGGACCGCTTTCTTTTCCCATTTTGCAAGATCTTTTATCAATTTCTTTTCTATTTTCAATCCCTTACCCATCAAATCATTTTCTTCACTTCTATCTTGTACTACATTGTAAAGCTGGTATTTTCCGGAGTGGTATTTGATTAACTTGTAATCACCATTTGTAATAGAAGCATACTGATCTTCATAACTACGAAAACCAAATAGATTTCTATTTTTTATACCTCTGCCTTCAATAATTGGTAATAGACTAACTCCTTGAATTTGTTTATCACGACACTTTTTACCCGAAGCGATTTCAACTAATGTAGGATATAAGTCAATTGATTGAACGGGAGTATGACATACTGTGTTGGGAGTTGTAACTCCAGGATAATAGATCATGAAAGGAACTCTCGCTCCACCTTCGGCAAGCGTATCTCCTCCTTTTTTCCCACCTCTTAAAGGAGCATTTGAATAGGCACCTCCTTGATCTGAAAGCACGATAATAATCGTATTATCTGCAATTCCTTTTTCTTTTAAAGCTGCTCTCACCTTACCTACTGATTCATCCATCGCCTCTACCATCGCATGATGATGTGCATATTTTCCTGTGATTCCTTTGTCTTGGTACTTTTTCAACAAGTCCTTTCTCCCCACAGAAGGTCCATGAACAGAATAGTACCAAAAAGACAACATAAATGGATCGGCTTTGTCATAGGTTTTGATAAAATCGACCGCTCCATCGGTTAACACATTTGTCAAATAATCACCTTTTGTATATGCCGCCATAAAATTGTTTGGATCTCCTCCCTTAAAAAACGGATAGTAATAACTTTTTGGATGCCCATGATCTGTTACTCCAAATTCAGCATCAAAACCTTGATCGATTGGATACCTACCTTGATGCCCCAAATGCCATTTTCCAACAAACATATTGTAATACCCATATTCTTTCAATCGCTCAGCATAAGTAACCTCCTCTAATGGCAAATAATTCAACGAGGGCATTTGAACTGGGTCTTTTGGCCAAGAACCAAATTTTGCATCTGGGTTCTTTGGATCTAAATGAATATGACGCACCATTTGAAGTCTGACAGCTTCTTTACCCGTTAACAACGACAAACGACTCGGACTGCAAGTTGGGGTTGGAATATAAGCTCTTTCAAAATCTAAAGATTCTGTTTTTAGTTGATCTAAATTTGGCGTTTGAAAAGAATCATTTCTATAGCCTATATCATTCCAACCGTAATCATCTACAAAAAGTAAAACTATGTTCGGTTTTTTTTGAGCCATTAAGGACACAGAGACTAAGGCAATTAGAGTGAAGAGAATATTTTTCATTATTATATTTTTATGATACACGAAGAACAGAAAAATAAATACTTTTTCTGTTCTTCAGAGTTTATTATACGTCTTACAGCGTACATAACGATTTACAATCGCTGATTTTTTTTTAAGAATTCATCTCCACGATTAACGTTCTTGCGAAAGTTATAGCACCAGATTTTACATGCACCACATAGTGCCCTGATTTAATTTTGTTATTCATTTCAAACTGAACCGAACCATTATCGGAAACAGCAATATTCATTTCTTTTTGAAGCAATCGTCCTTGTTGGTCAAAAATCGTAACATCAATTGGGTCATAAACTTCTGAATTAAACCCTATCGAAAGACTTAATTTGTCAGTTGGATTTGGGTACACATAACCAGAAATAGTTTCATCTTCCCATACATTAGTTACAGCTAAAGAAGACGGAAACGTTTTGTTCCAGTTTGGCATATTATTATTTTGCCAATTTGTTTCTAGTGAAGGATTATCGAAAAACAACGGTTGAATATGAGTTTTAGACCAGTTATAAGCTTCTTCAATCATTTCTTCCATAATATCAGCATTTGAAGAACTAACATCTGTAGTTTCACCAATGTCATTTGTAATATTGTAAAGCTGAAACACTCCATTCCCTGCACTGTATAATTTCCATTGGTCTTTTCGAACACCAATTCTATTATTTGTTGCCGTATGGCGCATTGCAAAAATAGGTTTACCACTACGAGCATTTGTATTCGCCACTACATCGTCAAGGATATCAATACCATCTATAACTTTTGAATTTGGAATTGTTGCACCTGCAAGATTTGCAAACATAGGATAAAAATCCAAAGCAGATACAGGGTAATCGTACACGGAACCCGCAGGTATTTTAGCAGGCCAGTGAAAAAACATCGGAACTCTAAAACCACCTTCAAAAGTATCTCCTTTTGCTCCTCTAAGTGGTGTGTTATTACCCATTCCTATATTATCGGTTCTACCACCATTATCACTCAAAAAAACAATCAAGGTATTGTCAAATTCTCCATTTGCTTTTAATGCATCTACCAACTCTTTGACTCCTCTATCTAAAGAGTAAACCATCGCAGCATAGATATGTCTTCTATCGTTCGTATAAGAAAAATTATAAGGAGCTGCACTCAACGCATCTTTATCAGATTGTTTCGCTTCAATAATACTATGTGGAGCGTTGTAAGACATAAACAACATAAATGGTTCATCGTCATTTGCTTCAGCATTTTGAATAAATTCAACTCCTTTTGTTGAGAATAAATCTGTGATATATAAATCACGTGGTTCATTCGCCAATCCAAAATTTTCACGCAACGGTCGTAAATAATCCCAATTTTGTCCGTTTGCATGCGCATCTAAATATTGAGACGTAAAATACTTATGTCCGCCTCCCAAAAAGCCGTAGAAATAATCAAAACCTCTATTATTTGGATGATACTGTTCCTCTTCTCCTAAATGCCATTTACCAATCAAACCTGTATTGTAATCAGACTCTTGTAAAACTTTACTAAAAAACTTCTCATTTGTATCTATTCCGTCAGGTGTATCTTGAGGCAAATTAAATTGAGACCCCAACGCATGTGGATACCTACCTGTTAATAAACCTGCTCTACTTGGACCACAAAATGAATGTGCAACATATGCTGAAGAAAAAATTGTTCCATCCGTTGCAAGTTTATCCAAATTCGGAGTTGCAACATCTGTTCCTCCATTGAACCCGACATCTGCATACCCTAAATCATCAGCTAAAATGAAAATAATATTGGGTCTTAGTGGTGGATCTGAGGCAAACGTCGTTTGTATTGATACAATCAATAGTGTTATTACTGAGATAAAACTTTTAAAGGTCATAATGATATAATTATATTTTAAGCTAATTTGAACTGTAAATTTACAAGGATGACAAAGTGAAAAATAAACTTATATATTCCTATATGTGTAAAAATTAATCCTTTTTAACCAAAAAAGAGTCAAAGCTATCTAAAGCTTTGACTCTACATGAATGTATTTTTAGAATTCTATAATCCCATTACTACAACAGCAACTATAATTACAGCAACTCCCAATAACATAATATTAAAAGGCTTTTTAGCTCCATCCCACTCTTTGTTCATATAAGACCAAACATTACCAACAATAAGAGATAATCCAAGCATTATTGGCCATGCAATAACTTTCCCTATTTCTCCCATTAATGTTGCTCCTTGTCCGTAAATACCTAAAGCCCCAAACCATAATATTGCAGCTACTATTGACCACATATATGCTTTGCCTGCATTCGGAGTGCTAAAAGAGCTCCAAGTATTGTTTTTAAATAATAAAAACAAAGCATACAACGCATTGATTGCGAATCCACCCCAAAGCACAACAACCCAAATTGCCAAGCTACTGTTTCTAGAAATCGCTCCTGCATCTTGAGCTATTTTACCAATGGCACTACCTTCAGCAAAACCTACAGCTAAAAATGCTGATAAAAACCCACTTAAAATTGCAATAACTAACCCTGCTTTTAAGTTGATTTTTTGTTCTGAACCACCTGCTTGTAATTTATCTTTTTGCACACCTGCATATGCAGTAAGTGCAACACCGATCAACATAATTACAACTCCTCCATAGATATATGGCAAATGCGGAGCCATTTCTTGATATCCTGCATCATCCGCAGTAAATAAAGGAATCAAACCACCAGCAGCAGAACAAACTCCCATTACAATACCATACGTCAAAGAAATCCCAATAAAAGGAACACTTTTCCCAAACATAATTCCACCAACTCCCCATAATGCACCGAAAGCCATGGCAGTAAGAATTACATTTGAAGGGGCACTTGTAACAACTGTGAACAAATCTGGAGTTACAAAATAAGCCCAAGCTGTTGGCAATAATATCATCGCAAAAATCGAATGAACGAGCCACCAAGCCTCCCATTTTAAAGGTTCCATAAATTTCATTCCAAGCCCAAAAGAACCTTGAAATACACTAGCAACGATTACTAGTAAAAATGGTAAAAACATAGTTGATTCCATACTGTTTTGATTAAGTTTAGTTTAATTAATATTATTTTACTTGTGAAGTAATTTCTTTAAAAGCATTCATTACAATTCCAACATCCACTGCATAAGAAATGTATTGAACACCAATTTCTTTCCACATTTTAGCTTTTTCTGGAGACTCAGTAAACGTTCCTACAGATTTTCCGTATTTTTTGGCCGTTTCGACGGCAGCTTTCATTGCATCCACAACTTTAGGGTCATTTACTTGACCCGGAACACCACAAGATTGAGACAAATCGTAAGGACCTAAAAATATAACATCAATCCCATCTACTTGAACAATTTCTTCAAGGTTTTCTATCCCCTCCATACCTTCGATATGAATTATTGTAGTGACAGAGTCATTTGCTTTACCAAAATGATCTGCGCCTGAAATATTAGTATATTCTGCAGCACGTACATAGCGACACATTCCTCTTTCTCCTTTCGGATAAAACTTTGTAGATTTTACTAATTTATCTGCGTCTGCTTTGGTACATATTTGAGGTACTTGAATACATTTCGCTCCGATATCTAACGTTCGTAGAATCAGCGTTTCTGAATTTTCAGTAACACGCACCACTGGTGTAATACCTTTAGCTTCTGCTGCTCTAATCATATTCTGAGCAGATTCAATGCTATAAGGCCCATGCTCCATATCAATGATTACAAAATCAAATCCACTAAACGCGGCAATCTCAACAATTGCTGGGTCTTGCAATTTGCAAAACGGTCCGACAAGTGTTTTTCCTTCACCTAAACTTTTTTGTAAGTTATTCATATTATAAAGCTGTTGTTACACGTTTTTTAACTAAGTAATCTTCTAATGCAAGGTGAGAACAATCATGCCCTATTCCACTATTCTTGAAACCACCATGAGGTAAATAAATAGCATATTTCACTCCATTCACTTGCACTTCACCAAACTCTAATTCCTCCGAAAATCTTTCAATTCTTCTATGGTTGTTTGTGAATATATAAGATGCCAAACCAAATTCAGTATCATTTGCCAATTCCAATACTTCGTCATCCGTATCAAATGGCATAACACCAGCAACTGGACCAAAAGTTTCTTCATTAAATAATTTCATATCCATGTTGGCTCCAGACAAAATCGTTGGCTCCATCCAGTTACCACCTTCTGGCAAACCTTCTGGAATATTTCCTCCAAATTCTAATTTTGCTCCTTTGCTAGTTGCATCTTTGATCAATTCAAACATCTTTTCTCTTGCTTTAGGATCTGCCAAGGGCCCCATAAAAACATCTTCGTTTTCCTTGATTCCAAATCCTACTTTTACATCTGCAGCTCTTTTTACATATTCTTTGATAAACTTATCATAGATATTTCTATGCACAAAGATTCTATTCGCTGCAACACAAATTTGACCTGTGTTTCCGAACTTCAAACCAATAGCTAAGTTCAAGGCAGTATCTAAATCAGCATCTTCAAACACAATAAAAGGAGCATTTCCACCCAATTCCATTCCTAATTTTTTAATAGAAGTTGTACTATCAGCGATTACCTTTTGACCTGTTTGTGTAGAACCAATCATTGTCAATACAGCAGGTATTTTACTCGTTGTCATTGTTGTTGCAACTTCACTACTTGGACCTGCCAATATATTCACAACTCCCGCAGGAAAATCGATACTATGTAAAATCTCACCAATCAAATAAGAAGAAAGTGGTGATAAACCAGAAGGTTTGATAATTAATGAGCATCCTGATGCCAATGCTGGACCAATTTTATACCCAACATTTAACAACGGAAAATTCCAAGCTAGATACGCAACCGCAACACCTGCTGGTTGAGAAATCATTTTATGAATATGTGTATTGTCATGATCCGGAATTTGCTCTTCTCTTAAATTTTGCATTGCACTTGGATACCACTCTAAGGCCTCAGTAAGTCTATCTATATCTTCTTGAGAACCTGCATAGGTTTTACCCATTTCATGAACCATTGCAGTTCTTAACTCGTGCTCTTTTTCTAAAATAGCATCTCTCAGCTTTAACATCCACTTTGTTCTTTCGTTTAAAGAAAGTTTCTTCCAAAAGTTAAATCCTTTTTTAGCTGAGACCAATGCTTTTTCAGCATCTTCCTTCCCTGCTCTTGCAACTTGCGCAATAACTTCACCAGTTGCAGGACAAACAACATCATCTTTTTCACCACTTACTGAATCGACCAACTGACCGTCGATGTATAATTTTTTATATCCGAATTTCTCTGTTTTCATCTTTTATGCTTTTTATAAAATACTACTTAGTACTATTCCGTTTTTTTTATATGTATATCTTTCCAAAACTTCTTCATCAACATCTATGCCCAATCCTGGTCGGTTAGGAACATCAATCATCCCGTCTTTCATCTCGATCGAAGGAAAGGTAAGGTTTTCTCTTAAACCATTTTCTGTTTGATCGTATTCCATTAAGAAATTTGGCTGATACATTCTACCAGGTATCGACTCTATATTCGAAATAAAATGCAAAGCCACGTGGATACCAATAGCTGTTCCCCAAGTATGAGGTATGATATCAATTCCATTAGCACTCGCTAAGGCACCGATACGTTTTGCTTCGGTTAAACCTCCACTAGCACAAATATCTGGTTGAATGATATCTACAGATTTATTTTTAATCAATTGATTGAAACCAAATCTTGTATATTCACATTCTCCTCCTGCAATTGGAATTGTAGTTTTTGTTTTCAACTCACTATATTGATCATAAAACTCAGGAGATATTGGTTCTTCAAACCAACCTATATCGTACTTTTCAATTTTTCTTGACAATTCGGTTGCTTCTCTTAAAGTGTATGCATGATTTGAGTCTACCATTAATTTAGATTCAGGACCTATTAAATCTCTTAACAACTTTACATTCTTAACATCTGCTTCAATCCCTAAACCAACCTTCATCTTAAAAGCCTTAAAGCCTTGAGATAAATACAATTTCGCTTCTTTTTCAAAATCTCTTGCAGGATTATCGTGGTCCATATAATAAAAACCAGTAGCATATGGCTGAACCTGATTTCTATGTGAACCCCCTAACAAGGTTGAAACAGGTAGGTTTAAAACTTTCCCTTTCAAATCCCAAATGGCAATATCAATGGCACTCATCGACGCCATCAAAACACCTCTTCTAGCAAAATCAGCTGTCTTTCGGTACATCTTATTCCAAACAACCTCATTTTCTAAAGGATTTTCTCCGATTACTATAGGTTTTAAGAATTCAATTCCTGATTCTAATATTTCTGCAGGACCGTAGCCTTCACCCCATCCGTATTGACCATTTGACGCGGTAACTTTTACCACACAAATCGCTCTTTCTGCATATTCCCACTGTGAAAAGAAAAAACTCTGAGAAAGTTTATCTTTTAACACAAAAGTTTCAATTTTTTCTATTACCATATTCTTCTATTTGTAAGATATACCACCACTGAAAACCAATATCTTCAAGGTGAATATGAATGTAAAAATAACGATTAACTAAAATTTCAAACCACTATAAATTACCTTATAATAATCGAATTTTACCTTCTCATTGACTCAATATTACCTAAAAAAAAAGAGTGTTTCTTTTGTCTAGAAACACTCTTTTTATTTGATTATTATTATCATTAGTTATAAACCTCAGCTTCCGTTATTACTACTGTATGGTTCGTAACATCCGTAGATCCATCTGGATAGGTAGCTGTAGCTACCATCGTTCCATTGCCATCCGCTTTTAAAGCATTGACAACTCTCACAACAGTAAATGTTTCAACTACATCAGAAACTGTTCTTTCTTCCGAAACCGTCCATTGAAACACAAAGTCAGTATCAGTTGAAGTATCTGCATAATCACGGGTAACCGCACTAAAGACATTTATATCGGTTAAATAATTAACTACCAATGCTTTTTGCTTATATACATTCATCTGAACAAGAGCACTATTGCTAATATTAGTAATTCCGTAAACAGGCGTTAATTGAATCCCTGAACTTGGGTATTTGTTTTCTGATTCGCAGGCCATGAAAGACAACGCTATTGCGAAAAGAAATATACTACTTATTAATTTTTTCATCTTTTTTTGTTTTTAGGGTCTTAACTCAACTTCAATAAATTCTAACTCATCAAGATACAATACCTGTGCTCCTGTAACACCAGCATTATTACCACCCGGTAAAATCGATGTATTATTACGTTTCGCTAAACCAGAACTTCCAGTTAAATCTGTAGCTACAACTAAATCATTACTCGCTCTAACACGAACCCATTGTCCTTTCGCGATTCCTGAAATATCAAACTTTGCGACATCTGTAGTCCCTCCGAATCCGAATGTAAGTTCATTGATTGTAGTTCCTGGCTCTACATATACCCAGTGGAATACTCTGTAAGTACCAGCTGGAATTCCGTCAGGACCATCCGCCAATCCAAATCCAAAAAGTTGTAAGGTATGCAATGCTGTTGCTTCTGCAGGTATTTCGTATTTCATACTTGCACCTCCTGTATAAGCTCTAAATTCAGATCTAGCCCAAATTTCATTTCCTGCGCCGTACCTCCAGTTCCCTGTAGCACCTCCACCTCCTGGAATCCAGTATTTGTTGGTTGCAAAAGCATTCGTATGATTACCACCAGACGGTTCAAAACTTGCTACCGAATTTGTAGGAAGGATACTGTTACCATAATGCATCGCAACAACCTCAGGTCCAAAAGCCTGTAAGGTTCTGTTGTCAGCAGAAGTAATTGCACCGTTTCCATCGTATGATAACTCAACAGTATCACTATTGTAAATAGGCTGTGAAAGTTTTATTTCCATAAAAATTGGATTCTCATCATTCACCCTAACAGATTCTACTGGAATTACTTGATCAAATCCATTGGCATTTGTTACATGTACACTAAAATTACCTTCTTTACCAGTAAAAGGAGTTAACTCACCATTTACTCTAAAAGAAATCAATTCGTTTTCATCTTCTCTTAACACTCCATCAAAATTAAAAGGTTGTGTAGACTGTACAACTTTAACTTTTAAAGGAATTAGCTTTTCTTGATTTGAAGTTGGCAATGGCGCGACTCTTAAAGAACGGAAAGTTCCCACATTAAAAGTTCCCAACTTATAAAAATTAATATTGACTGGCTGAGCAGCTCCTGCTCTACTAGGCACACCGTCTTCAACAAACCACGTACCTCCATTAGGTCTACCTTGCGTTGAATTGTCTATAAATGTCAATCCAGTTGCAGCTTCAACTTCAACCACATCCCAGTTTGCTTCGTCAGCCAAACTTGGGTTATCAGATTCTGTAATCGTTAACACGGTAGCTCCATCTTTCTGAACCGTAAAGGCAGGATTCAAATAGTCATAGATATCGAAAATAAACTCCACTTTGAATGTATATTTTCCATTCTCCTCTGTAATTTCTTCTTTCACATAATCTTGATAAGTATCACTCATATTTGAGGCAACTTCCGTATCAAAAGTATTGATCAAAGTAACTTTGTTCTCTCCTGGAGTTCTAAACAAAACATGTGCTTTATCATTTGTAGATGTTGTCCCTAAATTTGGGTCAATAAACAAAGGCAAAGAGTCACTTTGTGTAAAACCTTCTGTCAAGAAGTAATTCCCTTCTTCAAGTATCCACTCAGAACTATTCGCTCCTTGTGCCAGATTGAAAAAAGAAATACTTGAATCAGCATTTAATGCAAATTGAGCGTCTGCACCCAACTGTGGATTTAAACCTGCTAACCAAGAAACATCTTCAAAATTGTCTTGAGGAGCAGTATAATCGGCATATTCTTTACCGCAGCTCGCTATAAACAGAGAACTTACAGAAAGTAATAATAATTTTATATTTTTCATCTTCATTATTTTTTAATTAGTCTATCGAACGGTTAGTACTAGTTTCATCAAACGGAATAGGGTACGTACCATGCCTATCTTCACTATAATTTAAGAAAGGTGTATTGTATTCATAGTCAACTGTCAAATAAAAACCAGAAGTAGGTTGTGTTGCAACAATGCTTGCGTTATTATTCCTAGCAACCACTTGCTCAGTATCCCAGTTATAGTAAGAAATATTCACTCCGTAAAAAACAGATGTAGCAAGTTCACCTAATCTTTCTTTAAAACCATAATTATCACTTTTCTTCCATCTTTGGAAGTCCAAGAATCTAATATTATGACCTTCTACACTAGTCTCCAATGGTTTTTCTACACGCATTAAGTGTTGCATCAATGAATTTTGATCGTATGGTAACTCATCGTAAGTATGAGCAACATCACCGTTAGGCATACCTAATAATACTAAGCCCCATCTTTTACGAATATCATTGATCAATTCTAACGCTCCATCAACATCACCAGTTTTAATCAAACATTCTGCTTGCATCAAGTAAACGTCAGACAATCTATTCATAACAATATTTTTAGAAGAATACGCTTGTCCTCCAGGCAATTCTCCTTCTGTACTAACGATATCATCATTGGTGTAAATTTTCCACCAACCGTATCCCCAGTTAGCACCACCAAATCTGTTATACTGACTTGTCGTTCCGTCTAAGTAGTAGATCGTTTCATTGTCATCGATTACCGCCATTATAGACGAACATCTCAACGGCACATGACGTAAGGCTGTTGCACCATTTTCATCTGTATAATAATTTGCAGAATTCAAAGGATCCATTGGCTCTGTCTTATAAGCATTTACCGCCCATGCTGGAGCTACAGCCGCCTTCGTTTGTGCCGTACGAACGTTGACCCAGTTTGTACCTGAATCACCTTCCCAAGGTTGTAAATCTAATCTCGCTTGCTCTGGAGCAAAATTAATCTCAAAAATAGATTCACTATTAAACTCACCTGCAGTTGTAAACATTTTTGACAAATCAGTTTCTAAAGTATATCCATGATTCTGAATCACATCAGAAAAATATGTCATCGCCTTTGTATAATCTAACTCGTACAAATATGATGTTCCTAAAATTGTTGCAGCTGCACCAGAAGTAACTCTACTTAAATCTCCGTCAGGATATTCACCATTCTTATATAAGTTACTATATGCAAATTCTAAATCAGCTCTTAAGAAATCTAACACTTCTTGTTTCGATGACAATCCTTTTGCAAAATCTTCCTCCGTTACAGGCACTTTATCTCTGATAATGATGCTACCATCATTATAACTTGTTGCTAAATAAAAGTGAAATAATCCTCTAAAAAATCTAGCTTGGGCCATTTGAGATCTATATTCTGGTAAATCTCCAAAAGTTAACTCTAAACCTTCAAGCGCTTCAATAACCTGATTTGCTCTAAAGATTCCTAAGTAACAGTTTTGCCATTTCCCAAGTACTTGTTCAGAACTTGCAGTGTATAAATGCAAATATGATTCTTCTGTATTGTTAGGATTTGGTCTACCATAGCCTGGATATCCCATATCTGATCTTAATATTTCTTCAAACTTATTTAATAGATCATTTCTATGTAAAGTTTGATACACTGTATTCAGTGTTGCTCCTGTTTCTGATAAGTTCGTCCAATACGTATCCGTAGATATTAAGTTTGGATTTTCTTGATCTAAATCTACTATTGATGTTATTTCACATGAGTTTAATAAACCCAATGTTAATACAAGTAGTGTATATTTTGAAATTAGTTGTTTCATTACAAATAAATTAAATTAAAAATCGAAGTTTACACCCAACATCCACAATTGCGAGATCGGTCCTGTACTCTTATCAAGTCCTCTTGCTGCGATTCCTCCACCAATCTCTGGGTTGTAACCAGAATACTTTGTAAATGTTAATGGATTTTGAGCTCTCACATAAAAACGTAGTCTATTTACATCCCACTTTTCTACTATCTTTCTAGGAATACTATATCCTAAAGAGATTTGTCTTAACCTAAGGTAAGATCCGTCTTCTAAGAATAGATCAGAATAACCTGTATAGTTTGGATGTCTTCTAACATCGTCTCTATATGCTGGAATCGAAGATGTTGGATTCACATCTTGCCATTGATAAACTAAATCTTTGTGTCTACCAAATCCATAAGCATAGGCGTTAAAACCATTCATTATTTCTTGTCCGATTGCTGCGTACCAGTTCATTGAGAAATCAAAGCTTTTCCAGTTTGCATTGAAGGTATAACCAATTTCATAGTCAGGCAATCCACTTCCACTGTAAACTCTATCATTTACATCTAGTTGGTTATCACCATTTTGATCAATAAAACGTGTATCTCCCATTTGAGCATTGGCATTGATCTTTTGATATTCAGCTAATTTCTCTTCCGTATCAATAATACCGTCTGTTCTCCATAAGAAAAAAGCCGCTGCTTCATGACCTACTGCTAATGCAGTAACCCTAGATTGTTGAGGCGCTCTTGAAACCAATCCATTATCGTTGGTTAGCATAAACTCGGTATCTCCATTAATTTTTGTGATTTCATTATGATTTGTAGAGAAAGTAGCATTCATTCTATAGTTAACTTTTCCGGCACGTCCTCTAAACCCTGCAGTAAACTCAAAACCACTATTGATCATGTCTCCAACATTCAATACAACTTGCGCGTTGTTACCACCACCCGTTGATGGAGGAATAAATACTGGAAATAACATATCTGATTTATCAGAGTGATAATATTCTGCTGCAAAAGTCAATCTGTTCTTAAACAAGCCTAAATCAACACCAATATTTCTTTGTGTAGTTGATTCCCATTTTACTTCTTGATTAACATAATCAGTTTGAGCTGCTCCCAAACTTACACCTCCTCCTGAGGTATGGTAGTTCAAATCTTGTGTTATTCCAGCAGCGAAGGCATAAGACTGAATTCTATCTACACCCACCGTACCTTGACTTACTCTAAACCTAAAGTTATTGATGGTTTTTTTGCTCCACCATTTCTCATCAGAAATATTCCACGCAAAAGCTAATGATGGGAATGTTTCAAAAGGATTTTTTTTGAATTTAGAAGAACCATCTTTACGAATACTCGAACTAAAAATATACTTTCCTTTATAGGCATATTGTAATCTACCAATCATACCTATTCTCGTATCTACCCAGTCAAAACCAGAAGACACCGCTTGGGTACCAGTAGCACCATCTAACACAGAAATATTAGGATTCGTAGCTCCATTTCTTCTTGCAGTAAACGCCTCACTTCTACTCTCTTCAGCAGTAATAAACCCAGTAAATGTAAGATCATGATCTTCGAAAAGCACTTTATTATAAGTAACCCCTAATTCTCCAACGACATTCGTACTAAATCTAGTTCTCATATCAATATAACTATCTTCTGGTTGACTTTGAAGACGAGGAGGATTTTGTGTATTGTATATTTCAGTATATGGACGAACGATTTTTCCAATAGTATTATTAGTAGTCAATCCAAAATTCCCTGATAATGAAAGTCCTTTCATCAATTCATAGTTCAAGTTTAAAGAAGCATTTGCTCTTGTTCCTTTTTCTACGTTTGTCGTTTGTAAACTTTCGATTACCCAACCTAATCTATTTACGTCATCTCCACCTTGACTTAGATCATCGTATCCATTAACATCAATACCATTTTGTGTTGGTCTATATACAATTGATTGTGACAATAAGAACCCTTGTGGTATATCTCTTTTACTAGTTTGCAACGCAACACTCGATTGAATTCTTAATTTATTCTTCTTGTAAACCGTACTGGCTCTCATGTTCATTCTTTGGAATCCAGAGTTTATTTGAAGTCCTTCTTGATCGTAATAACCAAGATTCACATTGTAAGTAATATCTTCAGTACCACCTGAAACGTTGATGTTATAATTCTGAGTAGGTACATTTTGTTTGAAAATCAAATCATTCAAATTTGTTTCATTTTGAAATTGGTTTGTTTGTTGTTTGATTTGCAAACTTACTTGGTCATCAAAAGCGCCGTTTACATTTCTACTTTGAACGATATCAGCATATGTTTGCTCAACAGAATTCATTAATGGAATCGCAGCATTTCTATGGTTGATACCATAACTTGCATTCAAACGAACTTGTAATGAACCCGGCTTCCCTTGTTTTGTTGTTATTAAAATAACTCCTGTAGCTCCACGAACTCCATAGATAGCAGTCGAAGAAGCATCTTTTAAGATATTAATCGACTCAATCTCTGATGGTGGAATATTCGGATCACCATCTTGAACAATACCATCTACTACGTATAGCGGTGTATTATTTCCTGACAAAGAAGTAATACCTCTAATCAAGATTGACGATTCTCCTCCAGGTTCAGCGGAAGCTACAACATTTACACCAGCTGCCTGACCCTGCAATGCAGAAGCCAAATCTGGTGTTTGTACTGAAGTAATCTCAGCCGCTTTTACCTGCGTTACAGCACCTGTAATTTCTTTTTTCTTTACAGCACCATAACCAATAACAACTACTTCTTCTAACTCATCTACATTCGCAACCATACTCGCATTTAGAGTTGTTCCATTTACAACAACCTTTTGATCAGTCATTCCCAAATAGCTAAATAACAACTCTTCACCCTGTATTGCTTCAATAGTGTATTCTCCGTCAAAGTTCGTTGTAACACCAACTGTTTTACCGTCACGCACAAGCGTTACAGATACACCAGGAATTGGGTTACCATCCTCTGCTCCAGTAACAACACCTTGTATTGTCTCTTTCTGCCCTTGAGCAGAAATAGTAATGCTCATCGCCAAAAAAATAAAAAGGACTGAATGCTTCAATCTTTTCTTAAAATTTAATTTTTGTTTAATTTTCATTTCCTAAATTATTGGATTAGTTTATTCATTATTTTTTGTTAGACAACCTCTCCAAATTAATTCGGATACAGTTTTATATATAGGTTCTTCATTTTTCTGCTCATAATTAATCGGTTTTAGATTGTGTTATTAAGTATTCGTTTTTTTTACATATCTAAAAATAAACAACACCCTTCGGTATCGGATGACTTCAATAGACATGTAATAGGGTAAAATTAACAGATACTTAACAATTCGAAAGTCATTTTTTTACCCCATAATTAACCTATATTACCTGATAAAAATCCAAGTAAAAAATAACAAATAGTTCTAAACAAAAAAAACACACTTTTAACAAAGTGTGTTTTTTTTGAATTACTTTCAATTTTTTTTAACCTTAAGGTATTATTTTTTTGAGGCTGTCTGATTCAATTTATTCACTTCAAAAGTTTCTTTGAAGTTTGGCATTCTTCCTTCTTCCCACAATAATTCATCCATGGCTGAATAATACCATAATGGTTTCACAAAACTCTGGGTCCAATTAGCAATTTCGCCGACCATTTCTTTCATTTTATCCGGGTATCTGTACCCCAAGTTTTTCTTTTCTCCCATGTCTTTTTCAACATCAAACAACAACCAAGGCTCGTTACCCATTCGAGTAACTTTCAGATTTCCTTTCCTTCCAGCTACATCACAATAACCATGTCTGTACCTAACGGCATAAATCATATCTTCTTTATACACATCTTCTCCTTCAAACAAAGCTTTGCTCAGATCTTTACCTGCCAAGGTTTTATTTTTAGGTAATTTAGCTTTCGAAAGACTCAAAAAAGTTGGGTACAAATCCAACGCCGATACAGGATACTTGTATATTTGACCTCTTTGAATTTTTGCCGGCCAATGTACGAACATAGGAACTCGAAATCCACCTTCCCAAGTATCTCCTTTCGTACCTTTTAGAGGATAGTTATTTGCACCATGATCAAAATTACCTCCATTATCACTTAAAAAGACAATTATCGTATTGTCAAATTGATTCGTTTCTTTAAGAGTCTGAACAATCTTACCAACACCTCTATCTAAAGCATACACCATACCTGCATAAATTTTACGATCTTTATCCTTAATCTCAGGGAACACATCCATATCTTCTTTCTTCGCTTCCAATGGCACGTGTGGTGCATTATAGGCAAGGTAAATAAAGAAAGGCTTTTTATTCTTTGCTGCTACTTTTATACTATTAGCAGCCTCTCTTGATAATGCATCTGTTATGTATTCCGTTTCTTTTACCTCTTTTCCGTTATGTTCTAAAGGTAGTATATAATCACGAATCACTTTTGCACCAGCATTTACTTGATTCGCGTATTGCTTCTGATACTTACTTGGGAAATAGTTATGTCCACCTCCTAAGAATCCATAAAAATTGTCAAAACCTCTTTTGTTTGGATGAAATTTAGGCGCAGCTCCCAAGTGCCATTTTCCTATTGCAGAAGTATAATATCCTTCTTTCTGTAGTGCTTTTGGCATAAACACTTCATTTGTAGGTATCCCCATATTATCTGCATCGGCTTCGCTTGAATTTGAATGCAAATTAAAAGGAACCCCTACTTGATGGGGATAACGCCCTGTCATTAGAGCCGCTCTTGATGGACCACAGAATGAATGAGCAACATAGGCCGAAGTAAATATTGTTCCGTTATTCGCCAATTTATCTAATTCAGGTGTGATTATATCCGGTGAACCATTAAATCCAACATCCGCATACCCAAGATCATCACACAAAACGACTAATATGTTCGGTGGAGTTTTCTTTTTTACAGGTTCAGCAGCTCTCGAGCCACAACTTACAATTGACAAAGCAAGTCCTAAAACGATATTGAAAGATTTCATTTTTTTCATTTTTATTATTTTTTTCAAATAGTGATATAAAATTACGGTATATCATCTTTCCATTTTCACCCAAAATACACCTAAACCTAATCAAAATTAACTCATAACAAAAAAAGCACTGTCAACGAGACAGTGCTTTTTTCAATATTAATCTTAACCTGGTTATTCCCAAATAATTGGAACCCAAACAGACATTTCGCTTTTCCCACGGTTACTCCATGCATAATAAGGCACAAACTGCGTTGATACTTTTTCCCAAGTTGGTTTATCAACAGATCGATACATTTTTGAAGATTTATCTTTTCTAAGAAGCACATCTGCGTCTATTGTAGTTAACCCTCCTAAAAAGTCAGGTTTATATACAGCATTTAATTCAGATGTAGACGGCAGGTATACATCTAAAATTTTAGTGTCTTCAGGTAAATCCGCAGTTTCAACGCAATAAACGACCGGACCACGTTGCACAGCAACTTGATTTCTAACTTCTTCAATTCTAGGATGTCCTTGAACATATTTTACCTCCATGGGCATATCGATCGTTATCACATCACCTTTTTTCCATTTTCTTGATACTGAAGCAAACTCACCAGGCACAACTGATGTGTTAATTTTTTCACTATTTACAAATATCTGTGTTCCATCAGCCCAAGATGGAATTCTTAACAAAATTTCGAAAGCAGAGCGTTTTGCTTTTTTCAGAGTGATTTTGACTTTACCTTCCCAAGGGTACTTTGTTTCTTGCTCTAAAGAAATTTTTGAACCATCCAACAAATTCGTATTCAATACATTTCCACCATACAAGTTTACAGCTATTCCATTTGGAGCTAAACTATAGGCCCAACCAGAAGTTTTTGCAATGGTTCTAACCAAATTTGGCGGACAACAAAAACAACTGATATACGGTTGACGAACTTCTGTTTCCGTTCTGTCTTTCTTTTGTTTTCTCGTATTTAAATTCACACGTAAAGGGTTTGCATAAAAATAATCTTTCCCTTCAATACTTATTCCTGATAGACCACTATTAAACAACACTTTCTCAACGATATCTGCATGCTTTGATTCTCCCTTCAAACTAAGCATTCTATAACTAAACATAGCATTACATAGATTCGCACAAGTTTCGTTATAAGCCGTGGAATTAGGCATCATATATTCATTAATAAACGCTTCATGCACCATATCAACCCTCGAAGAAGACCCATGATGTGTTTGTCCAACAGCCCCAGTTACATACATTTTTTTGTCGGTTACATTTTCCCACAACCTATCCAATGCATCAATCAATGCTTGCTCCCCTGTTTCCGCTGCCACATCTGCGGCACCGGCATAAAAATAAAGTGCCAGAACTGCATGTCCTACTGCTTCTGTTTCTTTTCTGATTGGCACACGCTCTTGGGTCATATCTCCCATCATTTTAACACGAACAGACGGATCATCAACAACTTTTGACTTACCTCTCATGTTGATAAATATTTCGGCCAACTCAAGATATCTATTGTCTTTGGTAGTTCGATACAACTCAACCAACCCCATGATTTGAACTTGATTAAAACCAAATCTCGATAATTCCTTTGGCTGCGGCTGAAAGGTTTTGTATAAATTATTTGCGTGCTTTATGGCAATGTTTAAAAATTTATCATCACCAGTAATTCTATGATGAATACACGCACTGATGTACAAATGCCCGCTATTGTACATCTCATGAAAGCGTATTTCAGAAAAAGGTTTCCTGTTGTTCAAAGTAATCGCAGTTTGAAGATATCCATTCTCTAATTGAGCTTTACCGATGATATCTATATAACCATCAATCTCGTCTAATATCTTTTTATCTTTATTTTGAGCATAGATATACATAGATGCCTCCATCCATTTATAAAAATCTCCATCATGCCAATGCATCCCCTTATGCTTCCCATCTTTTAAACCAGCAGCAATCTTAAAATTATTTAGTGCATGCCCTACATCACCAGTTAATAAAGTTCCCATATGAGGTACCATAACTTCTTCCGCAACCTTAAATTTATCTGCCCAAAAACCCTCTGTCCATTGACAATCACCAATATTGATGCTTTTTAATTTTACAAATTTACTCTCCTTATTATTAATTATTCCTTTTGTTTGTCCATTTGCTACTAGTGTTGACATTGCAACTGCCAATAATAAAATTAGTTGAACCTTTACTGAATACTTCATCTGATAACTTAGTTTGAAAATATTTTTATTAATTACACAAAACAAGAATAGCACAATCGAGTCTATTCTTTGTTTCTGAGGGTATATAAAATGTATGTATTTGTATGTTAAATAAAAAACTCAGTTATGTTTAGTAACTGAGTTTAAATGTATTGTTATTTCTTCTTTTGCCAGATTCGCACATATTCTATTTCGTAATCTACTACGCCATCTTCTTTTTCTCCCTCGGGACTATTCAATTCTAGATCCTCAAGAGAATCTGGGACTCCGTGCCAAGGAAATGTTTCTTGATCTAACCAAATGCTAATTTCACCATCTAACACCCAACCATTCGGATAACCTTTTGCCTTTGCATAGGCATCAACTTGTTCTCTAGTGGCACCTGTTTTGTATTTCCCATCAACGTAAAGTTTGACACCATTCTCATTCCATTCTATTCCGTAAACATGAAAATCATCTGCAACTCTAAATCCATAGTCTAAATGTTCTGTGTAAACACTTTTTCCTTTTCCTTCTCTGCTCCAATCATGAATAGACCACCACATTTCTGTATCTAAATGTTGTTTGTTCGGGTTTCTGCCGCTACCAAATTGCTCAAATATATCCAATTCAGTACCGCTACCGATCCCCCAAAAAGCACTTGTAATTTCAGCATCAGCCGCTTTGCTCTTGATTTCCATATAACCATACTTGAAAAATTTTCTACCTATTAAACAAGCCGTAGTAATGTTTTCGAATTTACTACGTATGTTATTTTTTCCCCACGGTTTACTTAACTCATCGCTAAACGGAAAATCTGGCTCCCATCTTGTTTCTAAAATTAACTTTCCATCTTCTAATCTATAGTTTTCACCAGAAAACTGAGATGGAGCTCTACCTTTCCATACTTTTTTATTTGGCTTATCTGGGTGTTTGTATACCGGTTTCCCTCTTTTTAATTTACCTACAACATACCACCTATCTTCATCTAAACGACGCTCTTCAAACTCATCACTAGCCTCTTCGTTTAAAACCCAAGCTCCCTTGTTCTCAGGATCTGAAAACGGAAACACCTCCTGTGCAAAACTATCCTGCAATGCAAAAAATGCAAGAAATAATACGATGATACTTATATTTTTATGAAACATATTTATAAAATTAAATTAAACCACTACAAAGTAAGTACTATAAACTACTTGCAGCTTTATATTAATTAACTACGAATAGTTCTATTTTACCAAAAAAACCTCAAATCGATATGATTTGAGGTTTTCCAAACTAAATCTTTGTTATTACCAAACCACCGGTAAGAACACACTCATTTCACTTTCTACACCTTTATTTCTATTTGACCAAGAATAATAAGGTACAAATTGCGTACTATAAGATTCTAAAACAGGTTTCGAAACCTTATTGTACATATTCTGATCTGACTTGTCTTTTCTCAATAAAATATCTCCAGAAATTGTCGTTACACCACCTAAAAAGTCAGCTTTATACTCAGCTTTCAAGGCAGAAGCATCACCTTTTACGTAGGCATCAACAATATTCGCATCTTTTGGTAAGTCTGCAGATTCTAAACAATATACCACTGGACCTCTTTTGATTGCAACTTGATTTCGAACTTCTTCAATTCTAGAATGACCTTCTACAAAAGTTACATCCATTGGGAAATCAATTGAAATTGCATCTCCTTTTCTCCACTTACGATTAATTACCGCAAATTCTCCGGCTTTCACAGCAACATCAACTGGCTTTCCGTTTACCATAATTGAAGTTCCTTCAGCCCAATTCGGAATTCTTAACATTACATCGAAAGCACTGCGTTTGGCTTTAGTTACTGTAATTTTAACAGCTCCTTCCCAAGGATACATAGTTTCTTGCTTTAAAGAAATCTTTGATCCATCTAATAACTTTGTATTTAAAGTATTTCCACCGTATAAATTTACAGCAACACCGTTTGGAGCTAAACTATATGCCCAACCTGATACTTTTGCCACAGTTCTTACTAAGTTTGGAGGACAACAAAAACAATCTAAATAAGGTTGACGTGTTGGATACTCCGTGTTCATTTTTTTGTAATCTCTTGATCCTTCAATCACTCTAAGAGGGTTTGCGTAATAGTACTTGTCTCCTTCTAGGTTAATTCCAGACAATGCACTATTATACAATACCAACTCCATGATGTCAGCATATTTAGATTCTCCATGCAAACCTAACATTCTATAACTAAACATTGAGTTACAAACATTTGCACAAGTTTCATTGTATGCTGTCATGTTTGGCATCATATACCCATCGATAAATCCTTCTTCAATTTTATCTCTATTTGTAGAAGCTCCATAATGTGTTTGACCTACAGCACCTGTTACGTACATTTTTTCTTCAGTCACATTGCTCCAAAGTCTATCCAATGCATCTACCAAGGCTTGTTCACCTGTCTCAGCGTATACATCTGCAGCACCAGCATAATAGTACAACGCCAATACAGCGTGCCCAACAGCCTCGCTTGATTTTCTCAATGGTGTACGCTCTTGTACCATATCACCAATCGGGTAACCAATTGTAGTAGATACTTCTGTAACTTTATATTTACCTCTATTATTGATAAACTTCTCTGCTAATTCTAAATATTTTTTATCATTTGTAGTTCTATACATTTCAACCAATCCCATTATTTGAGTTTGGTTAAACCCGAAACGCCCCAATAATTTATTATCTGGCATAAACTGCGTGTGTAATAAATCAGCATGCTTGATAGCAATATCTAAAAAGTTTCTCTGACCTGTTGTTCTATAATGAATACAAGCAGACGTCATTAAATGTCCTGAATTATACATTTCATGGTACTTACGATTCTCGTAACGATCTACATCTTCATTTAACTGAATTTGTGTTTGTAAATAGCCATCATTAGCTTGTGCTTTTTTAATGATTTCTATATAACCATCTAACTCTTTTAGTAAGTTTTCATCACCATTTTGAGAGTATAGGTAACACTCGGCTTCCATAAATTTATAAAAGTCACCATCATGCCAACGCATTCCTTTGTGCTCTCCTTCTTTTAATCCAGCTGCAATTTTAAAGTTATTCAATGCATGACCAACATCGCCAGTTAAAACTGTACGCATATAGGGAATCATCGTCTTTTCTGCAATTTTAAACTTCTCAGCCCAAAATCCTTCCGTCCAATGACAGTCTCCCATGTCGATACTTTTTAGCTTTACATGTTTACTATCAGAATTGTCAATAATACCTTTGTGCTGCGCACTTGCACTGTTTACCGCTAAAATTGAGCAGCTTGCAAATACCAATGCTTTCACTAAAGATTTTTTTTGTTGTTTGTTTCTCAAAATCATTATTAAATATTTTACCGTGAATGAATAGCCATTTCTAAAAAAAGGTCTATTCGTTTTTTTTCATTACCAACGATAGGTTCATTACTATACAAAGTAAATTCATAATATCAATTTTCCGTAAATAAAACTTACCCTCTATAGGCATTATTTTACCCATATAAGGATATAAACAAACTACAAAAAAAATACCGAGAAGATCACTTCTCGGTATTTCATTCAACTATTTTTATGAAAAATTATAAATCATAACCATAATTTTGCACTAAAGTCGGAGCTTTATTTACTTCACTTTGAGGAATCGGTAAATAATACAATGCTTCAAACCAAGGTCTTGTTACTACTGTTACTTCAGTAGGAGAAACAACACCAGCAGCATCTTTAGTCCATGAAAGTCCTTTTACATCGTAACCACCAACATGAGCTTGATTTCTCCATCTTCTTTCGTCGAAAAAGTTATGTCCTTCAAAACAAAGTTCAACTCTTCTTTCTCTCTTAATAGCCTCTAACAAATCTGCACCCGTAGCAGTAATTGCTGGCTGTAATGCTCTAGTAGATACTTTGTTCAAATATTTACGAGCCTCTACTTCGTTTGAAGCTGGCAAATTAAATTGCGCCTCAGCATAATTCAAATAGATCTCAGCCAAACGATACAAAATTCTAGGTCTCCCAGCAGATACAGTAGTTAAAGTAGTCAATGACTCATCTAGAAACTTTCTAATATTATACCCCGTTTTTGAAGAGTGTAAAGCATTCCCTAGACCTTCTGGAGAGTCTAATCCATGAGGATGCACATTCACATCTTCAGATAAGAAATACTCAACTTCTCTATCTCTATAGGTAGCTCCATTATAATTTAAATCCGCATAATAACGCATCTCTCTATTGTCATTAGGAGCAGCAGCATTGTACGAACCTGTTTCTGTATCCGATCCATCTGCCATATTAAACTCTAGTGCAAAATTAAGTGAAGGAGAACTTAGTGCCCATCCCCCGTAACCACTAGGCGACATTGTTTGATCCCATAAAGAGTTTACATCCGTACCGAAATCGTAATAAGCAGCCCCAAATGGTCTTGCAAATAAAATATCGTCATTCGGAGATAAAAATAAATTTTGGTACTCTGTTGCATCTGCAACAGCAATTAAATCTCGCTCTCCTACCAAATCAATGATTGCCTTAGCTGCATCAGATGCATCTTGCCATTTGGTAGTTTTCGTGTAATCATACATTGGTCCCATAGGTTCTGCACTACCGTCATGTAAAGGACTGGCAGCATATAACAAAACTCTAGATTTTACAGCCATGGCAGCAAGTCTTGTTGCTCTACCAAATTCATCTGCTGGTCTTGATACTGGTAATAAAGGAATCGCGGCATCTAAATCTTTTACGATAAAATCAACACACTCTTCATACGTATTTCTAACAATTGCAAAATCATCATCTAATTCATGGGCGGAATCAAAAAGAGGCACTCCTCCAAAATAATTGATCAATTTTGCATAACAATTTGCTCTTAAAAATAACATTTCAGCTTTGATAACATTAACTTTTGCTGGATCTTTAGCCATTGCTTCACTAGCATCGATTCTATCCATAAACTCATTAACTTCACGTATGTATAAGTAATAATTTCTCCATTTGTCTCCAAAAACACCTACATTTGATGGATTCCAACCAGCTCTCAATCTAAACTGATCTAAGTCTTTAAAATTAAATTTCCCTTCAAACGAAGCTGCTTCAATATTAAACCTTCGCCCCCACCAGTTGAACTTATTTACTCCCCAGCTTTCTGTACTATTGTATACTGAGTATAGCATTTTTTCAACTTGATCAGGATCACTATAAATCAAATCTTCACCAAAGGCGTCTGTCACATCTATATCTAAAATATCGTCGTTACAACTGGTTGCAAGAAATATCATTGCAACGCAGATATATATATATTTTATATTTTTCATCTTCTAAATTGTTTTAATTAAAATGTAAAATTCATACCTAAAGTATACGTCTTCAAAGAAGGATATGTACTTCCTCTAAAGTTGTTGTACCCAGCTGCTTCTGGATCCAATCCTAAATCATACACGTCTGAGAAAAATGTAAATAAGTTCAATCCTCTTACGAATAGTTTTACATCTGCAAATCTAATCTGAGATTTATTGAATGTATATCCAACCTCGATTTCTTTCAATCTCACGAAAGAAGCATCATGCAACCAGAAATCTGCTCCTTCAAAATTCTCAGAATCCCCACTTTGGTTTCCACTATATGGATCTCCTTGACCAAAGGCTCTTGGATAACGAGAGTCACGATTTTCTGGAGTCCATCTTTGTGTAAATACATGCTCAGGTTTCGCACCATTTTGATCAAAGAACACTAACATCTCAGCTTTTGCTTGACCTTGAAACAAGAAATGGAAATCGAAGTTTTTATAATTCAATCCTCCTGTAATACCATATTGAATTTGAGGAACATTTGACGTAAATGTTCTCACACGGTCATCTGCGTTGATCGTACCATTTTCATCTGTATCAATATAATAAGGTTCTCCTTCTACGGTTCCGTTTAATTTAGCAGGTGCCGCATCTACTTGAGCTTGATCTCTAAACACACCATTTGTTGGGTATACTATATAAGAATCAATAGAGTGACCTTCTCTTCTTAACTTATCTGGGATATCAACCGGTTCTGGCCATGACACTACTCTGTTTTGAGCATTTGTGAAATTCAATCCTAAATTGTACCCGACATTTCCAACTCTATCATTCCATGCCAATTCAATCTCATATCCAAAACTATCAACAATACCAATATTTTTTTCAGGTAAGTTGTTTATCCCTATTGCATCAGGAATAGCTGCTGTTTCATCCACCAAAATATCTTGTCTGTTTTGGTAGAAATAGTTTAAATCTCCTGTAAGTCTTCCACTAAACATCCCAAAACTCAAACCAATATTTTGCATGTAAGCTGTTTCCCAAGTAACATCAGGGTTTGGAACCCCAGCTGAACGAAATCCATTATTACTAACACCACCTTCACCTACGACATAAAAATTAGGTCGAGCTACATTGGTACCACTTCCGTAATCATATCTTGTTCTCCATTGATTTGGATCATCTGTTCTATCATTACCCATTTTGGCCCATGATGCTCTAAGTTTCAATGTAGACAACCATGAAACGTTGTTCATAAATCCTTCTTCGTGAATTGCCCAAGAAGCAGCTACACCAGGAAAAGTACCAAATCTTTTATTTGGTCCGAAATTACTAGAACCATCATGTCTGATTGTGAAGTCTAAGTAGTATTTTTTATCATAGTCATAAGACAATGCTGCAAAATAATTCACTCTTGACCAACTTTGTGATTCTCCATACGATTGTTGTCCATCATCATCTCCTGCAAATAACTCAGAATGATCAGGTGTTGGGAATCCTCTTCTTTCAGCCCAAAAATTTCTACGAGTAGACTCAGCCTGCTCATATCCAACAAATCCACTTACAGAATGAACATCATCAAACAATCTATTATAATGAACGGTTGCGTTTAACACTGTTTCATCGAATTTCCAAAAAGATTCACGTAAAACACGTTGTTGTCCTTGCTGAGAAAATCCTAAAGAAGGAACATATTCATCAGAACCTTCTTGGTATGTGTATACCGTCCAAGGTGTGTACCAGTTCTTCTCATCGTAACTTTGCTTTCTGATACCAGCCCATCCTTTTACAGAAAGCCCATCAGTAAGTTTATTCAAGTTCCAATCAAAAGAAAATCTACTACGTAAATCGTTGTCTTTTCTATTTACATTTCCAGAAGCATCCGTAGCCATTATATATGGGTTAGATCCATTTTCTCCACCCCAAGCAGGCAATCCGTTTGGATAGACACCAACTTCAGTTGGGAAGTTTGTATATACGTGTTTGTATATATAACTTTGAGATACACCTGGTGCATTTCTATCTCCAAATCTTCCTGATAAATCAACTCCAACTTTGAAATCTTTTGTAAGATTGATATCAATATTTGAACGAACCTGATTTTGTTTAAAGTTTAAGGACCCTGTACGGAACATCCCTTCTTGTTTGATGAAATCACCACTCACAAAATACTTTACTCTTTCTGTACCTCCTGATACCGAAATAGATGTTCTAGATTCTGGTGCTGAGCTCTTAAAAGTTAAATCTCCCCATTGTGTACTCGGGTAATTTAAAGGATCGTTACCAGCAGCGTATTTTGCAATATCTTCATCAGAAAAAGGTTGTGTTAACCCATTTCTTTCAGCAATTTCATTTTCGTAAATAGCATATTGCTCAGAAGTCATTTGATTAGGAAACGCAGAGAATTGCGAGATACCATAAGAAGTGGATAAGTTTACCGTTGGTTTTCCAATACCACCACGTTTGGTAGTAATTAAGATAACCCCATTGGCTGCTCTTGCACCATAAATAGCCGCTGCCCCATCTTTTAACACCGTTAACGATGCGATATCTTGAGCAGATAATTGAGAGAATGACCCTGAAGGCACACCATCAATCAAAATTAAAGGCTGATTGTTTCCTGGTGTTGCTTTACCACGAATCAAGATTGAAAGATCATCTTCATCAGTAGATCCAGGTACACCACCTCTATCACTAATGATCACCCCAGTAACTTTACCAGAAAGTGATTTTGCTAAATCTTTGTTTGTTGTTTGTTGTAATGTTTCAGACCCTACAGTACTTACAGACCCTGTTACATCACCTTTTTTTCTCGTAGTATATCCTAGAACTACTACTTCATCAAGGCCTTCCACATCGGCCTTCATTGTAACGTTAAGATTTGTGTTGGTACCTACTGAAATTTGCTGGTCAGAAAATCCAATATAAGAAAAAACCAAAACAGCATCTCTGCTGTCTACATTGATTTTGAAATTACCGTCAAAATCTGTTTGCGTTCCTTTTGAAGTACCTTTGATCATTACATTTACTCCTGGCATTGGTCCCTGATCATCTGAAACCGTACCTGTAATTTCTATTTGCTGAACTGGAGCAAATACAACTTCTTCAGAAGTCAAATTTAAGTCACTTGATTTGATTGCAGTGAATTCATTTGCATTCACTTCATTTAAACCTAGTGATACACAAAAAGCAGAGAAAAGTGCTTTCTTGAAAAATCGACTAGTCACTATGCCATCTAAATTAAGACAGGTAGTAACCGGTTCTAGTTTTCTAATTTTTTTCATAAAAATTGAGTTTAGTTAGAATTGGTTAAATAATTCGTAGAAACCTCAATCTTGTAAAATCAGAGAATCAACACATGACATAGGTTAATACTTTTACCTATGTTAATGTCTTAAATTAACATAAAAATGTTGAATTTTAACAAAAATTTAGTTTCTACTCTACAAAACTCAATATTTATTAGACGCATAAACGGATGAAATTTACCCACCGATCACCTTATTTTACCATCGGGATAATTTTTATATTGAGCGTCTATAATTTTTTGGAGTACAACCCATCACTTGTTTGAATTGTTTATTAAAATTAGTAACAGACTTATAACCAACAAGGTAACAAACCTCATTAACAGGATAGTCTTCCTGTACTAATAGTCGAGAAGCATTTCTAATTCTTACCTCATTCAAAAAACGAGTAAAAGACTTATTTGTCATTTTTTTAAAAAACCTACAAAAAGAATTTGTAGTCATACAAGCAACATCTGCCACATCTTCTAGTGAGATATAACTAGCATAGTTGTCAGAAATAAACTTTAACACTGTATCGATACGATCTGAATTATTTGTCGTGTATTGTCTCATGTCGGATGATGACAATTGAATACGATCTTCAGATATAGATAAATTATACAATATATTCAAAAGCTTAATCGATTGTTCAGGTCTCGTTGCATCGTAGATACCAATTAAATCTTTATGTAATTTTTTAGATATTTTATTGCCAAATGAAACTCCGTACTTTGACTGAGAAAGCATTTTTTTAATCTCTGCAAATTCTGGATTATCAAAAGCACCTTCACCAAGAAAATCATAATTGAATTTCATTACAATGGTGTTCACACTATCAAACTGTCCTTCGGTATAGTATTCAGGATCATTTCTCCAAAGGTGTGGTAAATAGGGACCTACTAAAACCAAATCACCAGGCTCAAAATGTGCAACACTATCACCAACAAATCTAATTCCAGTACTTTTCGTTATGTACAACAATTCGTATTGTGCATGGTAATGCCAAGTAGCATCTAAGCAAGGAACTTCCTTTTTAGTAACACTCAATCTTTCGTTAACTAACGTGTCTGTATTTTTTAAAACTAACTTCATGGCTAAAATATTGGTAAAGTTAAAATCGGTTTATTCTATCTCTCGTTTTGTTTTCAATTAACAAAAGAGACATACACAAATCTAGGCACAGCTTGCATCTCATAATTAAACCTGAGTACATGAGATATATACCTGAGTACACAAACACTCTAACACACCGTATTCATTGAGAAAAACAAAACAAAAAACACAGTATAAAAACACACGAAATAGTTTCTACACACTCAGAATTAACCCTTAAAAGATTTAAAAACATGGGTAATATCCGAGAAAACATGGTTAAAATACGACCAATCAAGTCAAATAGCTTGAACGCAGAATTAACGTAATATTGACAATAGCAACTCTATATTACCCCTCCTTTTGACGCGTAAACAGATGGAGACACACTATAAAACTCTTTAAAGGCTTTGTTAAAATGAGGTCTATTTTTAAATCCTGTTGACAAAAACACTTCATTTACCGACATTTTTTGTTGTACCAACATCGTTGCAGCTTTCTTCAATCGATATGTTTTTAACAAATTATATGGTGTTTGATCAGTAAGTGCCTTTACCTTTTGGAAAAAATGAGTTCTGCTTAAAAACAGTTCTTTAGCAAATGAATTGATATCAACATCGGGATTGTCTATGTTATCATCCATCAAACTATAGAGTTTCTCTAAAAATGCCAAATCGACATTAACGATTTCATCTTTTTTTCTCGTCAACGGAAGATTTACCTCAAACCGCTCGCGAAGCAACTTTCTACCTTGTAATATCGATTCTAATTTAGAGATCAACAGTTTCATTTCAAATGGCTTCGTGATATAACTATCAGCTCCATCCATTAATCCTTTTACCTGTTCATCAACATCAGCACATGCAGTAAGCAATACGATTGGAATATGGCTCGTATTGATATCTGATTTCACTCTTCTGCACAATTCAAACCCATTTAATTCAGGCATCAAAACATCACTAATAATAAGATCAGGCCATTCGGTCGCAAGTGCATCGAGGCAAAGTTTTCCATTTCGAAATGTAGAAACCTTAAAATATCCGCTTAGCGCGTTTGAGATAAACATGCGCATATCGTCATTATCTTCAGCTAAAAATATACTCGCACCAGAAATACTTTCATCTACATCGATATTTTCTAATTGCTTTTGATCCGGAACAAACTTAACGCTATTATATTCCCGCTCAGTTGCAAGAACCTCTTTTTCTTTCTCTATTTGTACTTCTGAATAACCTTCAATGACAATCGGGAGCTGAAACGATATAATGGTACCTTTTTCAAATTCACTTTCAGCGACAATATTACCATAATGCATTTCAACAAGACGTTTAGAAAATGCCAATCCGATTCCGGACCCTCCAACACCAAAACTATTTTTCTTTCTCGAATGGTAAAATCTATCAAAAACATGTGGTAAATCTTCGGGCTCAATTCCTTTGCCAGTGTCTTCAATAGCTACACATAATTTATTGCCTTCTTGATAGTAGCGAATAGTAACTGTATCGTCGGGTTCCGTAAACTTGAAAGAATTACTCAATAAATTGGTCAAAACTTTCTCTATTTTATCATAATCAGCAAAAACATAGATCGCATGTTCTGGCTTCTGGATTTCCAGCTTCTTTTGGTGGTTTATCACATGTAACTCAAAATCTTTTGAAACCTCATCTATCAAGTCTTTAAAATAAAAATGTGATTTATTGAGCTTTAGCGCATTCGCATCAGATTTTTGGAAATCGTGAACTTGATTGACTAGCTGTATGATTTTTCTTGTCTGTCTTTGAATCATTTCTAAATGACCATAAATATCAGTTTGTTTTCTAAACTTTTCTGACAAGATAGATACAGGACCAGAAATAAGGGTGAGCGGTGTTTTGATCTCATGGGAAATATCTGAAAAATACCTCAATTTTGCTGCACTTATCTCATTTACCTTATCTTTTTCGAATTGCTCTAATTCTAAATCATGCTCTAGTCTAATATATTGTAATCTATAATTCACAACTCCAAAGACAACTACTACAATCAACAAGACATATAGCAACCTTGCGATGGTAGTATTCCACCAAGGTTGTAAAATTTTTATTTTTAACTCTTTTGCATCTGTCCAATCGTTCAATGAGTTTGAGGCCTTGCATTTCAATATATATTCTCCTGGAGGCAAACTGTTAAAGTTTATTGTTTTCTGTGAACTAGGAACTTTTATCCATTCAGCATTGGTAGGGTACAGTTGATATTTTATATAATATTTACTTGGGTTAGAAAAATGCAACGAAACTACATCAATTGAAATGATATTTTGGTCGTGCTCTAAAACCAACTCATTTGTATAATCAAGATTACTATTTAAAACAACACTGCCATTTATTGTATCTTTTGGTTTGATTTCGTGATTCAGCACTTTTAGTTTGGTAAAACTCAATTGCGGCAGTGGCTTATAAAGTTCTAGTTCTTCATATTTGAAATAGAAAAACCCTCGATAGCCATTCAACAATAAAGTACCATTATCAAATAAGGTATTTATATCTCTAAACTCTTCAAATGGCAAACCATCTTCTTTATAAAACTTGGCAAAACTTTCTTCTTTAGGATTGAATTTATTGAGTCCGAAATTTGTCGGAATCCAAATGTTATTCTTTTTGTCAACGAATAAATCCTGCACATTGTTATCAGACAGACCTTCAGTTTCTGTATATGATTTGAAAGTTAATTTGTCATTATCTTCGTTTACTTTACTGATTCCACCTCCTGCAGTTCCAACCCACAATACATTATTTGGCCCTCTTTTTATTGCACTTACATAATTATAAGGTAAAGATTCAACATCATTCACATCTGCTATACATTGAATAATTGGCAATTGATCCAATGGGACATCTTTTTTTAATTCAATACGATACAAACCATCATGTATGGTACCCAGCCACAAATAATTATAAATCGGATCGAAATAAAAATCGCGCATGTAGTACAACTTGTCTTTGATGAAAAATGGGTTATTAGAAAGCAATTCTGCATTAGAAAATTTATCATTCTCAAACTTGAGACGAAAAATAGAATTCACACTATGAATCCAAATATCTCCAAACTGATCTTCTTCGATAGAACGAAATGAAATCAAATCAGCTAAGTCTTCACACTTTATCAGTTCAACCTTTTTGCTTTTATTATGGACTTTATATAACTTTTTATTTCGATACCAAACCCAAGTATTGTCTTTAGAATCAACCAAAATATCAACAACATTGCTATTGGAAATTCTCCTAAAACTTATGGGTAATTTTTCCTTTTTCCCGGTGGCTATGTTTATTAAATCTACACGACCATTTCTGGTAATCACATACGCTCGCTGATCATCAATCTTTGATATATTTAATATTCTGTAGGCGTTGATGTCGTTACTCAACACATCTTCATTAGAGAATTGCTTGAAGGGTGTTTTTCTGGATTTCAATTTATAAACACCTTTATCAAAAGAACCTATCCAGGCTCCCTTATTTTCCGTTATCAGGATAGATGTTATATTACTATGTTCCGTTTCTATTTTAAACTGAGAGTGTACAACATTCTTCTCGAGTATAAGCTTGAAAACATTATCTATAAAAGACAAACCTGTATATCGTTTTCCTAACCATAAATTACCTTGTTTGTCGATAGTTGCAACGTTAAATCTCGTGTTTTGAAATCCCTTATACAAGTTTGTATAAAAGAACCCTTCTTCAAGTATTTTAAAAGAATAAATAGCAACTCCTGTTTCAAGTGTAACCAAAAGCTTATCATTATCGAAAACTTGCAAAGCCTTTGCATTCTCAAAAGTAACATCAGGAAGTAATTTGTATTTTTTAGTGACTGTATTAAAATGAAGCATTCCAATATTTGAAGAAATCAATAAGTTATTGACATCTAACAAAACCAAATCGTTTAATAAAATTGGAGTATTCGATAATTCCGAGGGTATCGAATGTTTATCCAACAACCTTTGACTTGAATTAAAAACCAAAACACCTTCTTGCCATGTCATGGCATACAATAGCCCTTTACTATCATTCTCAACTATTTTCAACACCCCAGGTCCCTTGTCTAATTTATTCTTGAGTTGATTTGAATACAAGGGAGTAAATCGATCTAAAACATAATCATAGATAGTAATTCCATTATCTGTCCCGATCCAAATAAGCCCATTTGCATCTTCCCAAAGAGATCGAATTCTATTACTAACTAGTATTTTTTTATTGGTAGTATTTCTATATTTCTTTATGTCATAGCCATCATACCTATTCAATCCATTAAAAGTACCAATCCAAATATACCCCCTTGAATCTTCTAACAAACAGGTTACACTATAATCCGACAAACCTTCAGAAACAGAAATGTGCGATATCGGTTTTAATTGACTTTCTTGTGCGAACAACGCCTTCGAAAGAAAGAAAAACGCAACATAAAGGAAGTACTTTTTTACCATGATTTAATATTACGATATTTTTTAATTATTTTTTAGGAGGTTTTTACCTAATTCTGAAACAAAAAAACTGCTTTGCATAAAGATACAAAGCAGTTTGTAGTAGAATAACAATCTTGTTATTTGAATTCTAACGTATATTCAAAATTATACTTCCCTGAGTTGATATAAAACTGAGGTAATGTTTCTGACAAAGTACCTCCGACACTCATTTGAATTAAATCAATATTTAAAGTATAAAAACCTTGTTCAACCAAATCGTAAGGATGCTGAGCTTTTTCTATATTACTCGCTGCATATGGCCAAATAGAAAAACCGAATTCAGGTGCTCCTTTTACCACAATACCTGGTTTACGCGATTCAGACAATGCCAACCAACGTACATCTGACCTGTTTCCGTTTTCTTGAGGATAAATATAATTGTTAAACAAATCATCTGTTGCAAAACTGTATTCATCGACAACGGTACCTCTTTTTCTATCCACATAACTCTCCATAGGTCCTTTTCCATAAAAAGTAGACTTCTTATATGAACTTGACACCCCCATCGTCATACCATAACGAATTAAACTAGGCAACGATTCTTTCGCATCTAAATTCATAGAGACTTTTACACGCCCATCACTTAACAATACATAAGAAGTTTCTAACTTTACCTCATCTTTGAAAGCTTTTGAAACAACAATCGTAACAACATTATTCTCTGACTTTACATCTACATTGGAAACTTTCAATTTTGATTCAAGTGTTTTCCAATATTCTCTTGATTTTTTAAACAAACGACTACTTGCTCCACGAATATCATTATCTACAGGAGGACGATAGAAGTTAGGCTTTAACGGACTTGAAACTTGCTCTTTTTTCCCAACAATAAATGAGGTCAAGTATCCATTCTCTTTAGAAACTTTAGCAGTGAATTTTTTACTACTAATAGCTATTTCAGCTTCAGTTTCTTTTACAACTAGTTGTGTTTTTGATTTTGAAGAAAATGCAGTATCCAAACTTCTTTCTTGAATCAACAATTGCTCTTTCGCAACTTCATGTCCTTCAGCCGCCCAAAAAGTTTGCGCTTTCTCATGAACTGAAATCTGCAACCAATAATCAGAATTTGATTTGAAACGTATTCTTTTGATCGGTATTTGAAGTTCTCCAACCGTACCCGCTTTTACATCTACGTTTTTTAAAGTTCCTTTTTGAATTACTTTTCCATTTTCAGAAACTGTCCATTTTACGACATAATCATTTAAGTTTTTCACATTCAAATGATTCGTTGCTTGAACTTTACCTGTCCCTGCATCGGCAGTTGTAAAATTAAAAGGTTGAAAGATATACTTACATTCCCATGCATGTGGATTTGGAGATTTATCTGGAGCAAACACCCCATTTATACAAAAATTACCAGCATTTGGAACATCTCCAAAATCACCTCCATAAGCATAATATTTTTCACCTTTTTCATTAGTAGCCTCTAATCCTTGGTCTATCATATCCCAGATAAATCCACCAATTAAATTAGGCTTTGAATTGATCAAATCCCAATATTCACCTAAACCACCAATAGAATTCCCCATCGCATGTGCATATTCACACATCACAATTGGACGATTGATATACTTACTTTCAGACATTGCTTTAAGTTGGTATATTTCAGGGTACATTCTACTTAACACATCAACATATTTCGGATCTGTAGGATTTGCATGTGCTGGCCCTCTAAACAATTCTTGACCTTCTTCACCTTCTTTGTAATCCGGGTGTGTAGGATCTCCTTGTGCACCTTCATAATGCACAAAACGTGACGGGTCGTAATCTTTTACCCAAGAAGCTGCTGCTGCAAAGGCTGGTCCGGTACCTGCTTCGTTTCCTAATGACCAAGAAATAATTGAAGGATTGTTTTTATCTCTATCAACCATTCGCATGACACGACTTAAAATAGGAATTGCAAATTCTGGTTGTTGAGGAGCATAACTTCCTAAATGATGCGTTTCAATATTTGCCTCATCCATTACATACAAGCCATATTTATTACAAAGCTCATAAAAATAAGGATCATTAGGATAGTGAGATGTACGAACCGCATTGAAGTTAAATTGCTTCAACACTTTTACATCTTCTTCCATGTCTTTTCTAGTCAAAGCTTTACCTCTAACTGGATCATGGTCATGTCTGTTAACCCCTTTTATTTTTACAACCTTTCCATTGATCAATAATTCTTGTTGATCGCTAAAAGAAACTTTTCTAAAACCTACTTTTTGACTTCTAGATTCGACTACAACACCATTCGGATCTTTTACGTCAAAAACCAACGTGTACAAGTATGGGTTTTCTACAGACCATTTTTCTGGACTCTCTATATTCGCTTCCAAAAACGCGAACTTCGTTATATCGCGCTGTGGCCATCTTTCAAAATGAATCTCTTCAATTGAAGCAGTCATAGGTTTCGACAAGACTTTCTGATTATTTGCATCGTATAACTCTGCAGACAACTCCCATCCTTTCAATTTTTCTTCATCACCCAACATCCATAAATGGGGACGTACTTCTATTTTTGCATCTTCTAATTCACCATCAAATTTTGTTCTTACAAAGAAATCATTTAAAGCAATTTTTGGTTGTGCAAGCAACATCACTTCTCTGTGAATACCACTCAAACGCCACATATCTTGATCTTCTAAATAACTACCATCACTCCATCTAAATACTTGAACGGCTACTCTGTTGTTTCCTTCAACCAAGTACTCACTTATATCAAACTCTGCCGCCAAACGACTTCCTTGACTGTAACCAACTTTTTGACCATTTACCCATACATAAAATGCAGAAGAAACACCACCAAAGTGTAATATTACAGATTGCTCTTTCCAATCAGCTGGGATGGTAAAATCTCTGTAATAACTTCCTACAGGATTGTCTCTATATTTTTCAATAAATGGAAATTGAGGCGGATGTGGCCCCATGTAATTAAAATTTCTTTTCCCACCATTTTCTATATCTGGTGTAAATGGATAAATAATATTGGTATAGATCGGTTGACCAAAGCCCTGTAGCTCCCAGTTAGAAGGCACCGGAATATCCGCCCAGTTTTCTCCCTTAAAATCTTTTGCACTGAAATCTAATGGACGATCACTAGATTTATCGACATAATTGAACTTCCATGTACCATTTAAGCTTTGCAGTCTTGCAACCTCACGATTACCCAATAACGCATCTTGATGATTTTTAAAAGAGTAACTCGGTACACGAGCTCTCAATTTGTTTTTCTCAAACATAAAACCATTTTCCCAATCGTTCTGTGCAATACTTTGAAACGAAAGTAATAGCGTTACTACTCCGGCAATAAAATATTTTATTCTCATACTATTTTTGTTTTCAATATAATTAGAAAGTGCGTCTAAATTAAATATTTTCAGACAAATAAACTTTAATTCTTTTAACAAAAAATACCCAATGAAAGATTCATTAGGCATTTTAATCTACTTTTATTTTAGGAATCTAAATATTCTTTAATTCTGTACGCATTCTATCCATAAAAGGTTTTAGTTCAGGATACGTTTTTCCAGTGATTTTAATTAACTTATTATTAAACTCTTTATTGACTTCATTGATTTGAGTCTTTATATCCTCAGCAGAAATTTCACCTGCTTTGCCTTTTTTCATGATAGCAACATAATCATTAAAATAAGCGACTCTTTCATCTAACAAGTTTTTCTCTTCAGCTTCGTCTAAGTCAAATTCTTCTGCAGCTGCAGATACATAATAATTGATTTTTTTCATTTGGTATTTATCTTGAGCAAAAACACCTTGTATTGAAAATACCAAAACAGCGAGTAAAATTATTTTTTTCATTTTTTGAAACTTTTAAATTGTTATTATATTTCTGAAGAAAAGCAATACCCACTTATAAACTAACCAAAACCAAATCAAAAGCGAAACTTAAAAAACTTCAACTCTTATCTAAGCAGGTATATGCTTCTTCAATTTTTATTCTTTTACTTCCATAAATTCAACCGGAGAACCGTTGTGAACAATAAAAGCCACTCTAACTCCTTCACCTGGTGAAAAGGTTTCGACTAATATTTCTTTCCCTTCAATAGCTTCCTCGATATTATCTACTAAAAATGCGACATGAGGCAATTTCTGCATCATTTCAGGCATAGGAGAATCCGAATCAAACTTTATCCATTCTACTCCATATTCATCTTTACTAAAATCTGTATAATGAATCTTCCCTGGCTCGTAAAAACCATCCCAATTTTTTTCTTCTGTTGTTGGGATTCCAATATGACTAAATTTATAATCCATTGCTGTTGTTTAAGTTTATATTATAGTTGGAAAGTTACTTCCTGTTACAAAATTGGCTTAATTATTAGTAATTAAAACTATGGTTTTTACCCTACACCAACATTATATTACCTTTACTAATCGCCAATCATATTATAATATCTGTATTCGTTTGGTGTACTACCCATAGCTAACTTAAATTGCTTATTAAAATTATTAATCGAATTATAACCCACCAAATAACATATTTCAGAAACCGATTTTTCTTTGTGCACCAAATACCTCAATGCTTTTTTTATTCGAACTTCATTCAAAAACTGTACGAACGATTTATTTGTCATTTTTTTAAAAAACCTACAGAAGGAATTAGGTGTCATACATGCCAAATTGGACACATCTTCAAGGGATATATTTTGTGTATAATTATCTGAAATATACTTTAAAACCGTATCCAGTTTATCGGTTTTATGAGGGACCACCTGCCTCATATCTGTGTTTGATAATCTAACCTTATCATTTGTTCTAGCCAACTTAAGTAATATTTCCATCAAATGGATTGATTGGTTCGCAAGAGGCATTTTTACAATTTTTGCTAATGTATCATGTAATTCTTCGGTGATCTCAGAACCAAAACTGACTCCAAATTTTGACTCATCTAACAGTTCCCTAATCTCAATAAACTCTGGTCTCTCAAATGTTTCTACACTGATAAACTCTTTCTTAAACTTCAGTACCGTTGTTTCAACTTGCTTGTTTCCTTCATTCTTATGATCATAGAAAGACGCATCATTTCTCCAAAGATGAGGAACATATGCACCTACCAAAACTAGATCTCCAGGATGAAAAGACGCAACGCTATCTCCGACAAACCTGATACCGCTACTTTTAGTAACATATAACAACTCAAATTGACTATGGTAGTGCCACGATGAGTCAATACAAGGCACCTTGTTTCTTAAAACGCTTAGCCTCTGATTTACAATATCTTTAGAGTTCTTTAAAAATAATTTCATAAAATCTAATTGTTGGTCTTCTACAAATTGAATCATTATTACGCCTCACTAATTGTTAAAAATTATCTATCCGTCTCACGTTTTTACCTCAAAATTTTATTCTTAAAGTAAAATTATTGCCAAAGTCTATAATATTCTATCTCGAAAAACACACTTCCATTTGTACCTAATTCTGACTTAGAATCTGGAACTCCATGCCATGGAAAAGTTTCTTGATCGAACCAAACATAAATTGGTTGTGTTACTACAAAGTTTTCACGATCACCGTTTCCTCCTCCTAAGTTGGTATCATCATAAGCATTTATAACTTCTCTAGATACATTTCTAAACAGCTGGCCATCTATATATATTTTCACTTCATTTTCGTTCCACTCATAACCATAAATATGAAAATCATCTGCAACTCTAAATCCTAGATCATGATGTTCTGTATAAGTTGTTCTACCATTTCCAAAGTTAGTCCAATCATGAATAGACCACCACAATTCTCTCTCTTTTCCTGCTCTCTCTTTATTGGTCTGTTTGTGATCGCCAAACATTTCAAAAAAGTCAAATTCTGTACCACCTCCTGTAGCCCAAAAAGAACTCGTTACCTCAGCATCGGCAGCTTTTGACTTAATCTCTAAATACCCATAGGTAAATGATTTTTTAGCGATTACGGCAGCAGTTGTAATATTTTCGAAATATATTTTCTCTCCATTTACCTCGTCATAATTAAGTCCATTTACAATTTTTGGTATAAAATTATAATCTGGATCCCAACGGGTTTCTAACATTAGCTTTCCATTTTCAACTTTTACATTATCCGTTGAAAATTGTGAAGGAGCCCTACCAACGAATCTAGATTTAAACTCTCCGTTTCTACCTTGAACTAACCATTTCGTTTCGTCCAAAACTTGCCCTTCAAATTCATCACTAAGCTCTTCATTTAACACCCAATTCCCAGAATTTTGCTGATCAGAAGCAGGTAACAATACTTTTGGTGTGTCATCAATTACTGGATCTTCCGGAAACTCCACTTCCTCATCTGCATACTCTATAAGTTCTTCGTTACTTTCACCACACGAGAACAATCCGAGCAAACCAACCATCAGTAATACTTTAGTACTAACAAAATTCATAATTACAGTAATGTTATAAAATTCAATAACACACAAATTAAAAACATCTTAGGACTACTTTATTTACTTAACTTATCTAGTTTTAGCCAAATTTTACCCTAAAACTATCAAACAATTACCATTAACTTGTTAAAACATGAAAACAAAAGCTAAAGTTTGTTTTTGTTTTTTTCTTTGAAAGAATTTATTTTTATAGCGTTTTCTTCGTTGAGTTGATACTTTTTCAAATACCAATAAGCTCTTCTCGAGATAAGAAATTCATTATGCTCTAACAACATACAAGTATTCGTTTGAATCTTTTTTGATGTATATGCTTTTGCATCCAAAAGCGTCAGAAAAAGATCTATTTCTTGATACGATGCTCTTTTTATATTTTCATCACTTATCTCCTCAAAAAAACCAGTGGGATATTCGAATTTAGTTTTCATCAAAGAATTCAATAGCCCCCTTGCCTCGTACTCGTTTGATTCTTTGTAAGTTTCAGAGACAAATCGAAAGTACAATTGATCATTTGACTTTTCAAAATAAGCAATCGCTAAATTAAATAGTTCTTTCGATTTTTGTGCAATTTTACTAATTGCAGCTACAGAAATCTCAGAATACGATTTTCTTTTGATCAATTCCTCCAGCGCAAATATTTGATATCCTTGATTCGAACCAAGAACTAATTGTTGTAATTGTTGATTCGTATATTTTTGCGATGTAATGTTTCGAATTGCATCTACAACGTCTCCATTGGCCCAATACCAAAGTGTATAACAAGTCCAAACAGCACCTTCAACCACAGCTGATTTATCTATTTCTACCGTAGCTCCAGAAAAGGCATCCATTGCATTCGCATGGTTCGTTGACACTAGCTCATATTTGTAATAAGTTTGTAAAGGAGAAGCTTTGTCTTTTAAGATGCGATCTAATTTTTGATAATCTTCTTTTGAAAACTCAATCCCTTCATTTTTTTCAAGTGTGTTCCCATTTCTCAATTCAAGATCTGTAAACTCTCCCAACGCATTCCAATGCACGCGAACCATAACTATTTCACATTCTTTAGAGCCACAAACGACAGATTCTACATCCATATAAAAACTAGAAGTTGCACTATAAGGACTTATGACCTCAACCAACTCACAATTAACTTTTTCCTGCAAACTAATGCCTGGATGAATGATTGAAATCTTATGTGTAAGTTGCCTATCTGAACGAACAAACCTTCTTGCTCCATATGTATTCGTAATACATAAGAACAAGAAGACTACACTTAAACTTTTTAATTTGCTATTCATTAAACTTCATAACAACGAACTTCAAATAGCTTTGCATCAGGAAATCCGTAGGTTTCTTTTAAATTTATTCGAATCGCCGTAACTTTCACTTGATCAAAATTAAATTTCACCAAACGGGCAATGTTGTTTTCTTTAGTATCAACTTTTTGCCATACTCCATCAACTCTCACTTCCAAATTTAGAGTTTTCATCAATTCAGGTGGTACATAATCGATAAATGATTTTCTTTGAAAATCTGTTAGTGGCTGTTTACGCATTGTTATGTTCTTCTGCAAATTCGTATCACACTTAATTTCAACTTTTGATATCTTTACCGGAACATCCCATTCCATTTGCAAAGAAGCATCTAAACCATCAGACATCCAGTGATTTATCTTCCCATCAATATCTCTTGAAATCCCATTGATTAGATTTTTCGCAGCTCCAGATTTTGTAGATGAACCGAATATTAAACTTGCCTGTTTCGCCAAGTCTTTTGCATCATTTGCCACCACGTTCGGAATAAACACATCATCTCTCATCAATTGCTCTTGCAATTCTTTGATGTATTTTTGACCGATATCTCTTGGGGTAACTCCTTTTTTCACACAAAGTGTTGCAGCTGTACCCACTGCTTGTCCCATTAAGGCACAGGTACCTTGAATTCTCGTGGAAGACAAAGCTATATGTGTCAAACTCGCATTTCTTCCAGCAAACATTAAGTTTGATATATTTTTCGAATACAACGATCTAAAAGGTACTTCGTACACTGTTTTAAATCGCTCGTGAAAGAAACTTGGTTCATTTTCTAAATCTTCTATCCCTCCAGGATTGTGTTCATCTAATGACCAACCACCAAAACCAATAGCATCTTCAAAATGCCTATGCTCTGTTAAATCTTTTTCAGACAACACATGATCTCCAATAAACCTTCTAGACTCTCTTCTTCCAGGGAAAGAGCCAATCCAATCAATTGCAAAATTTTCAGACTCTGGAAATTTACCTGAATTTTTTATATAGTTCCATACACCATGCGCATAGCCCATTAACTTATGTCTATTAAACTCCTGAACATCAATAATATCAAAATCATCACCCAGCTCAACCCACCAATATCCATCAACAAAATTTCTAATCTTTCGATGTTTGGTGTTGTCCCCATTGTATTCTATCATAAATGAAGGAGGTGTATAAGGCATCGGTCTACCGTAATCTCTACCTTGCATCAAAATAGAGGCTCCCATCTGCCATCCATCTGGCTCATCTGGAGCATATTTTTCATTAAATTCTTTTTTACCTTCTCTTCCTGTTCTAAACAATGCTCCTGCTTTTGCAGCCATCAGACCATCTCCAGAACAATCAATAAAAACATCCGCCTTTAAAGTAAATTCAGTTTCAGTTGTTACTTGCCAACAACGTGCAGAAACAATCTTATCTCCATCCATCTCTGCATCCATTGCTGCAGTATTTACCATAACTGTTAAGTTTGGCTCTCTGGTTACGTAATCATAAACCACATGATCCCACATTGGATAAGATTCTTGTGCATTGTACAATCTATTTTCTAGCAATAGTTCTTCTACGATTCCTGTTTCTCTTTCTGCAAGTCCCGTGGACAACCTATTTACCCCATTTACTGTTACACGAATTTCACTAGACGCATTACCACCTAAAACCGGTCGATCATTCACCAATACAGTTTTGGCACCGTTTCTTGCCGAAGCTACTGCTGCGGGAATCCCAGCCATACCTGCACCAATTACAACTACATCATATTCCAAGGTTTTTTTACGGACCGGAAAAGGCACCTTTTGACCTGTACCTAATTGATGCCATTGTTCTTGACCTCCGTTACCTTCACCTACAGAACCAACATTTGTAACTTTCGAAGCTCCTTCAACTGTTTTACAAGAAACAGGTAAAAGACTCGTGGCAACTGCGGCACCGGCAACATTTTTTAAAAAATTTCTTCTTTTCATATTGTTTCGTCTAAAAATTGGTATTGAATTCAGCGTTCAATGATTTCGTTTTCATGAACATCTAGCTTTACAAATATCTCTATCAACGCTCTAATCTTTGTTGTTCTCAGTATAATTAATGTACATCTAAGTACATTCTAAAAAACCTCTTAAAATGTAACTCCCACAATTTGATGCAATTATTTATTAAATTTACATAAACTGCCTATTACATTATGATCAAATACATTTTTTTAACCATTATATCTTTATTTCACCTCAACGAAGTGTTAGCTCAAGGGAATTATAAATTGGAGAATTACGGAAACAGATCTATATTGTTAAATGGAAATGTAACGGGTAGTGTCTCTGATTTGGGACTTACGTATTACAATCCATCAAGGCTTGCTTTGGTGGAAAATGTCGCTTTCTCTATCAATGCCAAAACCTATGAATTGAAACAATTAGAGCTTACGAATACATTTGGAGACGACGAAAAAATAAAAAACAATACGTTTCGTGGACTACCAACAATGGTGGCCGGAACTTTTAAAATCCCTACTCTTGAAAACAGTCATTTCGCATATGCGTTTATTTCAAAGACTAGAAATCAGTCGTCATTAAATTACGAAACAGCACTTATTATTGACGAAATCATAGAAGATTTCCCTGGTGATGAAAAATTTATTGGTCGTGTTACATTGAATAACTCGATCACAGATGAATGGTTCGGAGGATCGTGGGCTAGAAAATTAGGAGATCGATTTAGCATTGGTACTTCTCTGTTTTTTTCGAAATATGCAAATATTGGTATTAGTGAACTCAATTACAATGCACTACACTCAACTGATAAAGTTGCTAATTACAATAAAGAAATTTCATATGCTTTATACTCTTATGGTTTCTTTGGAATTATCGGAGCCGCTTATAAAACTAAAGAGATCGAACTTGGAGTTAATGTTACATTGCCTTATTTACCGGTAAAAACTGAAGGGAGTTTTGTTTACAACGAATTCTTAGCAGGAATTGGCTCTGGCGAAGACATTTTTATTTACAACAATTTTTCTGGCTTAGAAGCTCAACGAAAAACACCTTTATCCATTGCTTTTGGAGCTGGAATTCCAGTAGGCAAACACACCATACATTTAAATACAGATTGGCACAGTAGCATTTCTGCTTATGCACCGATTAACCTTCCTACCTTGGATAGTGAATTGGGTACAGCACCTACTTTCAATTTTGTCGAAGAACGTAAAATGGTCTTCAATTATGGAATCGGAATAGAATATTACATCAACCCTAAGTTTAACGGGTATCTGAGTTATTCTTCTGATTATTCTTCCTACCTAAGAAATGCGAATATTTATGACCTTTTATCAAAACGAGAAAGTGATGTAAATTTCAAGACCGATTTTCATCATTTTGGCTTTGGTACAGATATTTCTTTCAAAACAATTCAATTGATTCTAGGAGCAACCTATTCTGCAAGTGGAGCGAATTTTGAACAACCTGTAGATTTTCCTGGTGGCTCAGAAACAACACCAAATGATATTTCAAAATTACGTATTACCCGTTGGCAATTTGTAGTAGGAATCGAAATTCCGTTTTTACAAAAAGAAATTGACAATCAACTGAACAAAATGCTAAAGAAAAAAGAAAACTCTAAAACGAATAACTAAAATACACGCCGTATTCATTTTCTGAGAATTGTGGTAATAATGTGATATTTTGTGTATTCATAAACGGATTGTAATCTTTAAATGGCTCAAAATAATATATCAATTCTGTAACTAACATTCCTAAACCGGCTCCTACTAGCACATCGGACACCCAATGTTTATTGTTCAATACTCTAAAAACTCCAGTTGTCGTTGCAAATGCATAACCGCTATATGCCAAAAGAGAAGAACTACCTTCAAACTCTTTATACAATACCGATGCATTGGTAAAGGCAAAACTTGTATGACCTGAAGGAAAAGAATATTCAGCACCATTCGGTCGGTTCTTTTGTGTAGTGCGTTTTAAGGTATGGGTGATTATCGAAGTAACGGCATTGGCCATAAATAAATATTTTGTTTGGTCGAACCAATGATTCTTTGCTTGTACGCCAAACGCATCTGCGGCATACATCTCAATTATCGGGATGTATTGCACATAATCATCAATAGGAAAGTCATACTCGTTGCCTACTTTATTTCGAATCTCTGTTTGCCAACGTTTTTCTAAATCACTATTGTTCAAAAGCAAACCAACACCAATCAAACTAACAGGTATAATACTTTTTCGAAACAACACTGTTTTTTTGTTTTTTTGAACTGTTGATATAGTGTCTTTTACTTGTGCCGAGCTCTGAACAAATGAAGCACACAAAAAGAAAAGCAAATAGCAATATTTTTGAATCATGGTAGCGCAAAGATATTGAATATTACGAAAGACAAAACCAACAAACTTTCATTGGCATGAAAGAAAATTTATTGGCTATATAAATTATACTCGTAAAGAATTTAATTCTTTTAGTAATAAATTTATTTCTTTCTCTACTTCATCTATGGATTTTACTGAATCGTCAAGTACAACCAATCGATTTGTCTCATGAAGTAACTTCGATGAATCGCCTTGTTCTTTGGCAATCATCGCCTTTAACCAAACTGCTGATAATTGATATTCCGTATTCTCAGACAATTCCGCCACATTTGCCAAAGCTTCTGCTCTTTTATGCTCTTTCTTCATCAAAGCTTCAAGTGCTTCAATATTTTCTTTTCCAAATGCCTTAACCCATTGCTCTTTTTCCGAAGTTTGTTTTTCTTGCTGACGAGTTCTTTCATCTAAATCTTTCAACATTTCTGTTTGAACAGCTATAGATTTTTGATTGTTTTCCATGCTATTCGTATCCCCTATATAGGAAGTTAGCAAACCAGCTGAAGTTAATTGTCTATCTCCAGAAAGAACTCCGATTAATGTAATCAAACCACCAGCAGCTCTAGTTGTTTCAATTCCTAAACGCTTAGACTGGAGTTGCTCTAACTTTAAAGCATATAAATTTTCATCCCCGGTAAATTTAACGCTTACATGCTTGTATTTTTCTTTGCCAATTTTTTTCATTGCGCGTTCGTACGCTTCAAAATTTGCAGTGGCAACTTCAGTGATTTCCCTATATACTATTTTTTCTCCAGTATTTAATCGAATATCTCTAGAACCAAATGTCCCATACTTATAAGTGACTTCAATTTTAGTTTTGTCGTTTTTAGTGATTTGTACGTCCTGTGCGTTTAATGATAAACCTAATAATAGTGCTAACATTATTGTGAATCTTGCTTTCATAATATAAAATTTTAATTAGTGACTTCTATTAACAAAAGCGTACAAATTGATAAAAAACCCTAGAATTATTTTTAATAAGCATGGACAACACGATTATTTATCGGTTGTGTATCTCTATAATTATTAATTGGCATGTTTTCTTTAATTAGTTTTATTGTACGTGAAGACAAAACCAATCTATTTTTAAAAAGAATCCAATTTACATTTTCCGAACAAGGAGGTGTCGTTAACGAACCTTCATAAGCATAATAAGAATCGATTCCTGGATTCACTTTTTTCAAGTTCACTTTTTTATCTGTTACCATTGATTCTCCAGGTTTTAAATGAACATAGGCATCAAAAAAGTTAAACGTATCCTCTTCCCTTCCTTCTCTCCCTAAGACACTCAAAACAGTATAATTTCCATTAGAACTTGCATGTACAAAATGAATTTCAATAGGAAAACGAACTCCATTAACTGTATGTTCTGACGGTGAATGAAAATGAATTTGCTTTAAGTGAAAAACCTCATTTTTATACAACAAAGAATCTCCTTTTTCGAAATCAAACTCAATACTATGGCCATTATTGATCACTTTTTTAAGTTCGATATTCTTTTTATACATGAATTCGAGCTGCGTTTTTGATTTCGCGCCTTCAATAACATCATCGGTTAATATATTGATTGGAGATTGTCTTTCACCTCCACAATCAGAGTTTTTTTCAATCTCTAACCAATGTTCCGGAGATGTTTCTCCTTCGTAACTCCAGTGTTATTCTTTATGTTTTGATACCTGTTTTTGCTTTTTTTTATTCCCACAGCCTATCATAAAAACCATCGACAAAACAATAATAAAGGTATTTTTCATAAATTGATATTATTTAATAATTCAGTCATACTAAAATACCTGAAAAAAAATTAATTTATTTTTAGGGTTTTTCATCCTACTTTACACTATTATAAATGAAGGCACCCAACAAACCTTTCTAACTATAAAATTATATATCATGAAAAAAGCTATTTACCTAACAATTATGTTAATCGCGAGTATCTCTTTTGCTCAAACCAATGAAAAACCAGAAGCAGATATTGACGCATCCAAACCCACAAACTTCTATTCACAATTAGACAACACTTTTGAGGTAGCTGCTTCAGAAACTCAAAATGTGATGGGCTATAGAGGTAAATTTATGTTCGCTCCTTCAGAGGCACATTTAGTGCTAGCCGAAGTGCCTATCTTATACAACGACAGAACAAAAAAAGTCGGACTCGGAGATATTAGAGCCCGATATTTTTATCTACCTTATAAGAACTATGACAAATTTGTGGGTGCATTTGGACCTTCTGTAGATGTTTTTGCTCCTACTGGTAGTTTTAAAGACGGATTAGGATCTGGAAGATTCATTGTATCTCCTGGACTTACCGTAGGGTTAATGGCTTCTGAAACCATTCAATTTTTCCCAATTTTGTCTTACCAATATTCGAGTAAACCTACTTACGACAACCCAACTCCTGATGCAGACATCGCTTTGCATGGAATGTCTTTTCAAGTAATCACACCAATCGTATTTTCTGAAAAATTCTTTACACAGATTACACCAATCTATAAAATGAACGACATCAATAATGAAAGAAACGATCGCTTTGAACAAGAAATATTTGCAGCATATTCACTTACCCCTAAACTACAATTGACTGGTTATTACAACGGAAAATTTCAAGACAAAACGCACACAGTAAGTGTTGGATTGACAATGTTCTTATAAATACATCAGAAAAAAATAGAATAACTCATTTGTGAAGTCAAATGAGTTATTCTTATTTAAAACAAGTATTTTTACATCTTAAGAATTACTCTCATGGATATTCAGAAAACAGAAAATAAAACATTATGGGTTACCGTTGTAGCTAATATAATTTTCGCTTTGGCCGGATGGATAACCTATAAATTTACAGGTTCACAAGCGATGTTACTTGATGGTAACTTTTCTTTCGCGTTGGGTTTTGCCACCTTAATTGCAATTTTTATTTCTAAAAACAAACATAAAAAAACCGCAACTTTTCCGTTTGGTCAATATGTGTACGAAGCGGCTTTTGTTTTATCTAAAGGATTGCTAATTTTAGGAATTATTGTAATGGCTTTTTCTCAAAACCTAATGAAAGTAATCAATTATTTTCAAGGGCACAGAGCAACACCTATTGTGATGATTCCAATCTACTATTATGTAATATTCATTCTAATCACGACTTTTTCATTGCTCTACTATTTCAAAACACAGAACAAAAAAATAAATAACAGAAGTAGTCTTTTATTGGTAGAAGCTGAAAGTGCAAGAATCGATGGACTATTAACAATTGTTACAGGTTTTGTGTTTTTCTTAATCTCTTTTATTTCAAAAGACTCTTCTATAAATTTTCTAATTTATATTGGCGATTCATTGATCGTCCTTACAATGTGTCTATTTATGATTAGCAGCCCTATTGGAATTATTAAAAATTCTTTTATCGAGCTTAGTGGTGGTTCCATTCAAAACAAGGAAGAAAAAACTCAAATTGAAACTTGTATAACGAACCATATTCCTGAAAAAACTGACTACGAAACCTTTATTTCTAAAGTAGGATCAGGGTACTTAGTGGTCATTTATCTTAACCCTACAACCATAAATTTAAATATTGAAGCAATTAAACAATTACACAAAAACATGCTTAAAGAACTAACTACAACATTCAAATCTATCAAAATAGAAATTGGTCTCAAACTAGAGAATTAATCGAATAATCGCAATATCATCCAAAGCTACAAATCCTTTTTGAGTTAGTTTTGCAAACTGATTTTCGTAATAGTCTTTTAAGTCTTTTCTCGGCTTTTCTTTTAAAAATAAATCCACCACAGCTAACTTTGATTTCGCATGTACTAGTTTACTCAATCCGTCTGTTGCAATTGCCACATCTGTAACCTCAGTAAACAGTTTTGATTCTATATCGTTCTTATAAACTTCTTCAAATTTTTCTGTCAAATGATAGCCTAAAAAATTGGGTACGTTATTTTGATCTATTTCCGTAATTTTTCCATTTACAGAAAAAATACCATCACCACTTATGTGAATTGAAGCTTGTTTCTTTTCTTTATGATATACTAATAAAACCAGCGTAGATAATAATTCTTCCATCTGTAAAAAAAATAATTTTTTAGCTTTTCTCACATCTTCAAACAACTGACTTAAAATATATTCTCCGATTTCATTTACCGCCATCTTTTCAAGATCAAATTCTTCTAGAATCTCTTTCATTTGAGGCAATACTCTACATGTTTTAAACAAAGACTTTGCAAATAAACTTGAAGTAAAATGGCTCTCTTTGGCAGTTGAACAACCATCCATTACAGCGCAGACGATTATATCATCATTTAATTGTTGACTAAATAAAAAATCTTCATTAAAATTTGTGTGATGCACACCACGCTTCAAAAGAGATAATAACTCCATTCTATTTTTTTGTATTGGGTTCTACTTAAAACAGCGTAAAAAAACTAGCAAAACCCTAGTGGATTAAATATCACTTTGCATGAACTTTTTTAACCAGGCTTTTGCTACTTTCCAATCGACTTCTATCGTTTTAATTGACACTCCCAATTCATCCGCAATTTCTTGCATTTTCATTCCTCCAAAAAACTTTAGCTCTACCACCTTCGCTTGTCTTTCGTGTACATTTTCTAAATGCTCAAGTGCTTCGTCAATTGCCAATACATTTCCTTCTTTTTCAGGTGTAAACGCAATGCCTTCTTCTAAGTCAATTCTCTGTGCACCTGATCCTCTTTTATTCGCATTTTTTTTTCGAGCATGGTCCACCAAAATTCTACGAATGGCCTGAGCTCCTACTGCAAAAAAATGAGAGCGCCCTTTCCAGTCAATATGATCTTGATCTACCAAACTCATATAAGCCTCATTCACAAGCAATGTAGGTTGTAAGGTATGTCCTTTTTTTTCTCGAGCATATAATTTTTCTGCTATCAAATGAAGGTTATCATACACCAATGGATACAACCGAGCATCTCTATTTTCGAAAGAACTATCGTTTAATATTTTAGTTACATTATTTTTATCCATATTTTAGTAAAAGCTATTAATTTAACTCTATGCAATTTATTAAATAATTTTTTATGATTTACCTGTTAATTACTTTGTTAATCAGCATCTTTAGCTCAGACGACAATGATTTCTTTTCGATTCCTAATGTGAACAAACAAATAAAAGAACATATCGCTGAAGATCAGAGAAAAGACAGCATTTTGATCTACATGAAACAAGGGAAAGGGTTCATGAAGGACTATCAAAAAAGTCACAAAAAAAACCTGAAACGATTAAAAAAATCACTAAACCAAGAGACCATCTCTTCAAGTGAAGTAAAAGCACTTTTCAAGAAAGATACTGATGAATTGCAACAAATGCAAGATTCGCTCATTCACTACAGGTTAAAGATTCAAATACTGATAAATGAAAATGAATGGAAAGAAATCTTAAAACCTATTACCCATCCTTCTGACAAGTACGTCAAGAAAAAGAAGAAAAAACAGCTCAGAGAAAAAGAAAAAATAGAAGAACTACTCGCAGAAACAAAAGAAATGATTTCAAAAATCATGGATGACGGAGACAAAAAACAAGAAGTACTGATTGCTTTTGACGAGTTTACTAATGAAATCGATGACTTGATTGAATACGATCACAATTATTCATATTCAAAAAACGAAACACTTAAAAACAGAAAAGCTACCAAGCATAACTTAGAAGATGTTTATGCTGTTAAAAACAAAATACGAAGTGAAATTCACCAATCTTTCCACTCATTTTTTGGCATTGCCAAAAAAAACACAACAGAAGATGAATGGAAAGACCTTAGGAAAGAATTAAAGAATTTGTTCTGATAATTAGAGTACTTACCATAAGATTTTTTTAAATTTTGATTTAACCTCAACACCAGCAATACATGCAAGACGAATTACACGAAAAAGCTACGGAAATTATTGGAAAAATTCTTGAGTTATCTCCAGAAGAAGCTAATAGTTTTATAGAAAAATCGTGCAAAGGCGATACCCAATTAAAAAAAACTGTTTTAGAATTATACCAAAGCATTCAAGAAGATGAGCTAACCTCTCCGAAAAAGAACGAAAAAGAAGAAGTAGTTGCTACTAAAGGCTTTTCAAAATCTAGAATTGGGGTGCATCAAAAAACGACAACACAAACCGTTTTTAGCAATATCTCGAACCTAGTATTCGGACATAAAATTGGTCGTCTTGCTACTTTAATCGTCTTTTTATTGATCGTATTCATGGGCGCTTTTTCTATTCGACATCAATACAGAAGTCGTTTGATGGAAATTGAAAGAGAAGAACAACAAGCGATTTTAAACATTCATGCAAAGTCTCTCGAACAATGGATTGAAATCAACAAAGAACTCATCCATGTAATTTCTTTAGACTCGTCTTTAATTGATATCACGGATCGTCTCGACAAAAAAGTTATAGAAGACCCTAGTTACGAAAGTATTAAAGAACCTAAATTTTCTGAGAATACCTATGCAGTTGTTGATAAGATCAGAAAAAAATACGGTTTAGAATCATTAAGTATTTTAAATAAGCGTGACCCAAGGTTTATGTCTATCACTGGAGAAGGCCTCAAAGGATTCAGCTCTGTTGCTCCCGATGTACATCTTGGAAACAAAGGATACGATTATTTCACGAGTTTTCAAGAAAAAAAAGATTTCCTTTTTATTCCACCCACCCACGACTCTGAACGTTTCAAGAGAATGCCATCTGAGCTAAAAGCATCCACCTTATGCACCTTTGTATACCCTGTTTGGAAAGAAGGAAAGTTTATCGGACTGATAGCATTTGACTCAAACGTAAATAAAGAATTTTCGTCGATTCTCAACCTTTCACAACACAACGAAACAGCCGAAACATACGCCTTTAATATAGAGGGTAGAATGATTTCTCGTAGTCGATTTGAAAAAGAAATACAGCAAACATTTTTATTAGAAAACGACACTACCAAAGAATCTAGTTTCAACATCGAACTATTAGATCCACAAGCAAATGTATTTGAGGTTGAACAACAAGTTGTGCCACAAATCGACCAATCTTTCACCAGAATTGTAGCACAAGCTATTTACCACCTCAACAAAAAAGACGGTATTTATAAGGGAGCCATTTCTCAACCCTATAATGACTATAGAGGTATTAAAGTAATAGGTACTTGGCTTTGGTTTCCTCAATATAACTTTGGATTGATCAATGAAATCGACGAAAGCGAAGCGCACTTGGCACTCCATTATTTTGATGGAGCATTTTATCTCTTTTTAGCATTTTTACTTGGACTAACGATTTTATTATACAAGAGCAACGTTCGTTTGGCATCTTTCGGAAAAAAAATGAAAGATTTTCAAAAACTAGGTCAATACCATTTAAAACAAAAATTAGGAGAAGGTGGTTTCGGAGAAGTTTACAAGGCAGAACACACCTTTTTGAAAACTCCCGTTGCTATTAAACTCCTCAAAAAAGAATTTATCGGTACCGATATGCTCGATCGTTTTCAAAAAGAAGTGAAGGTTACAGCTTCTCTATCAAACCCAAACACCGTGAGAGTTTTTGACTATGGAACTTCAAAAGACGGGCAATTTTATTATGTAATGGAATACCTAAATGGTATTACCTTAGATAAAATAGTTGAACAAGCTTCAGAAATGCCCGTAGGAAGGGTCGTACATATTTTATTACAGATAAGTTATTCTCTTGCAGAAGCACATAACAAAGGACTCGTTCATAGAGATGTAAAACCTATGAATATTATGATTTGCAACCAAGGTGGCTTGTATGACACAATCAAACTATTAGATTTTGGTTTGGTAAAAAACATTGACACGTCTTTAACGCAACAAACACAAATCAATCGAATTGGAGGAACCCCCATGTTTATGGCTCCTGAGAGATTAAGAGATCCGTACAATGCCAACCACAAAGTAGATATTTATGCGATAGGAGCGGTAGGGTTATACATGTTGAGTGGACAATTTTTATTAGAACTCATATCTCAAAAAATGTTATCTGGACAAACCACACTACAAGGAAATATGAGACAGCAACTAATAGAACGAAGTGATGTTCCAGAAGACCTAAAAACGCTGCTAGAAACTTGTATCTCATTTTCTGTAGATAAACGTCCTGAAACCACTGAAGTTCTAATTGACACGCTTGAAAAACTAAAAGAAAAATTTCCTTGGTCGAGACAGCAAGCCAAAGATTGGTGGAAAAAATACGATGTGTATTCGTAAATAACTTTTAAAAATTCCAATAAAAAAACCTCTAAAAAGATGTAGTAGCTACATGTTTTTAGAGGTTTTACAATTCTGTGACCGCGAAGGGATTCAAACCCCCAACCCTCAGAGCCGAAATCTGATGCGCTATTCAGTTGCGCCACGCGGCCTATTTAGTAATCCTTGTGTTTCTTATTTAAATTCAAAACCACAATTTTTACATTTATTCACTGTTTTAAAATAGATCGGAAAAACCATAAAAAGCAATGACAAAAATATTGAAAAAACACCTTTTGACCCTCTCATAGATTTGAAACCATATATCAATTCTTCTGAGTCACATATTGGACATTTTACTACATCATTATTTTCATCTAACAACTTCGATTCTTCTAATTTATGAATCACATCAAAAGACAAACGATAATCCTTTTCATGAACCTTGAGCTTAATACCACCCACGGTTATATTGTACAACGGATTTAAACTCACCAAATTTTCATCAAACAAATAAGCTCTTAATCCTTCGCTTTCTAGTTTGGTTTTATATAGATGAGCTTCGAATGAATTGTCGAATGTTTTTAGTGTCTTTAATGTCAAATCTTGATCTAAAACAAAATTAAGAAAGTAAAGACTTTACAATAACAGAAATCGCTTTTCCATCAGCTTTTCCAGCCAATTGTTTTGAAGCCATTCCCATAACTTTTCCCATATCTTTCATGCTCGAAGCTCCTGTTTGAGCAATGATCTCAGAAATCGCCGCTTTTACATCTTCTTCACTCATTTGCTCTGGTAAAAATTGTGCGATTACCTCAGCTTGAGCCAATTCGGGTGCTGCCAAATCTTCTCTACCTTGCTCAGAGAATAAAGCTGCACTGTCTTTACGTTGCTTCACCAATTTCTGAACCAATTTTAACTCTTGATCCTCTGATAATTCTTCCTTAGCACCACTTTCTGTTTGGGCTAATAATATCTCAGATTTTACTGCTCGTAAAGATTCTAAAGCAACGCTGTCTTTCGCTTTCATTGCTTCTTTCAACTTTACCATTATCTGTTTTTGTAAACTCATATTATCTTTTTTTGGTGTTTTCTGTAATTATTTGCGCTCGTAAATATAAAGAAATAGGCGGGTTTGCTAAAATAAAAAACCCGCACAATGGCGGGCATTTAATCTGTAGGGGTAAATTTCTTAATCTACATTGTCATGTAAAAACGAATTGTTTGACCTCAGTTGTATTTCGTCGTTATCATCTACGCTTAACGTAGTTCTTGATTGTGTTGTATCTGAAGAGTTTACATCATCTAAATCAACACCCATTCTTTTGTAGGCTGGTTGTTTTTCGATATCGTCAACGTTTTGACTCACACTATTCATAAACTTATAGTTAAATCTCTTTAATTTTTCTTTTCTGCTGTCTGCTCTATTTCTAATCTCAGAGATTGTAGCATCCAAAGGACTTACTTCTTTTGCTCCTACAACATCAATGTCCTCAACAGCAATTTCTTCTGTTGTTTTCATTGTAATTTGAAGTGCATCATCCTCCTCAATAGTTTCAGCTTTTACCTCCTCATGATCTACAACTTTGATATTTTCTATATCAAAAGTAGAAGCATTTTTTATGGTAGGTTGAATGTCAAAGTCTTCAAGTGTATAACGCGTAACTTTTTCAGTTTCTTGTTTTATCTCAATAGGATCCTTAACTTCAATTTCATTAATTGCTACAGGTGTAACATCTTCTTCTAATGTGTATCGCTTTATAGGTTCTTCTTCTGCAGTAGTTTCTTGTTTATCAAGAACAACTACTTCATGATCAATCACCTCAATTCCGTTGATAAAATCGTCAATACTATCGTCCAAATTAAAATAAACAGGCTCTTCTTCTTTCTTTGGCGCTTCTGAAGTAACCTCCTGAGCATCGACTACGGGGATATCGAACAACAGATCCATTTGAACGGGTGGTGTTTCAATAACTTCAGGCTCTTTCTTTGCAACTACTTCTTTGATTTCAAACTCCTCATCTTCAAAGTCAGACAGGTCATGTAAGATTTTATCTGATTTTATTTCTTCAAATTCAACATCTAAATTTTCAATAAAATTAGTTGTATGAATGATTTTATTTGGAACCTCTTCTTCTTCTTCTCCTAACTGATGTACAATTTTACTAGATTCTACAGGAGTCTCTTTCTTTCTGCTTAAAATCTGTTGTTTTAAAGAGTTTTTCTCTTCAAAACTATAAATAGCTTTTTGTTCATCTTCTAAAGTATGAATCACCTTTTTCACCTCTATATCAGATATTTCACATTGTTGATCGGCAGCAAAACCGGTAGCGACAACTGTAATTGATATTTCATCTTCTAAAGCTTCATCTTCACCAACACCCATTATGATATTAGCGTCATAACCTGCTTCTGTTTGAATGAAATCATTGATCTCTCCTATTTCATCCAAAGTCACTTCAACCTTCCCTGAAATAATCAACAACAAAACATTTTTCGCTCCAGTAATTTTATTGTCATTTAGCAATGGAGAATCCAACGCTTTTACAATCGCATTTTTAGCGCGATTGGTACCAGACTCTTTCGCTGATCCCATAATTGCAGTACCACTGTTTGACAGTACTGTTTTGGCATCGTGTAAATCTATATTTTGTTTGTAATGATGTGTAATTACTTCAGCAATTCCTCTAGAAGCCGTTGACAGCACCTCGTCAGCTTTTGAGAACCCTGCTTTGAAACCTAAGTTCCCATACACTTCTCTTAATTTATTATTGTTGATTACAATCAGTGAATCAACATTTTGACGCAATTCATCAACCCCTTTTTGTGCTTGTTGCGTACGCATTCTTCCTTCAAACTGAAAAGGCATGGTAACAATACCCACGGTAAGAATATCCATATCTTTTGCAATTTTTGCAATGATAGGTGCAGCTCCTGTACCTGTACCACCTCCCATTCCAGCAGTGATAAACACCATTTTAGTTTGTGTGGTTAGAATACTTCTAATTTCTTCTAAACTCTCTATAGCAGCCTCTTCACCAACTTCAGGGTTTGCACCTGCTCCTAAACCAGAAGTCAACGAAACTCCTAATTGTATTTTATTGGGGATAGGACTGTTTTCAAGGGCTTGTGCATCTGTGTTACAGATTACAAAATCTACCCCTTTCGTGTTTTGCTGAAACATGTGGTTTACAGCATTGCTTCCACCACCTCCTACACCAATAACTTTAATGGCGTTTGATTGTGATTTTGGCATATCAAATGAAATGTTATCGAATTCTGTGCTGCTCATAATAACGGGTTCTTTTTGACGATTAAATGGTTATTTTTTTATTCTTTCTATTCTGCGTTGTCTAAAAAATCTCTGAATCTCTCAGAAAATTTTTCAAAAATTGATTTTTTAGGAGCTGGTTTTGGCTTTTCCTCTTTCACAACTTCATCAACCGTTACATCATTTTCTTCTTCTTCAACTTCAGGTGAATCTGATGCTTCACCACCAAGCGTAAACTTCTCTCTTTCTGGATTTTCTACACGTTCCATTTTTTCTTGCTTCTCTAACCCTTCCATCAATAATCCAACTGCTGTTGCAAAGGTTGGACTACTCAAGGCTTCATCAGATCCACCAGCCAAATGTTCGTTTGGATACCCAATTCTAGTATCCATTCCAGTTATATATTCTACTAATTGCTTCAAATGTTTGACTTGAGCGCCCCCACCAGTCAAAACAATACCTGCAATTAGTTTTCCTTTTTGAGTTTCGTGTCCATAATTTTTTATCTCAAGGTACACTTGCTCAATAATTTCTGTAATTCTTGCGTGAATAATTTTAGATAAATTTTTCAGCGTTATTTCTTTCGGTTCACGACCTCTTAAACCAGGAATCGATACTATTTCGTTCTCTTTATTTTCACCAGGCCAAGCTGAACCAAATTTCACTTTCAATAATTCTGCTTGTTTTTCAATAATTGAACAACCTTCTTTGATGTCTTCAGTGATAACATTTCCTCCGAAAGGTATCACCGCTGTATGTCGAATAATCCCATCTTTAAAAATTGCCAAATCAGTTGTACCACCACCTATATCAATCAATGCTACTCCTGCTTCCTTTTCTTCTTGACTTAACACAGCAGATGCTGATGCCAATGGTTCAAGTGTGATTTCAGACAAATCTAAACCGGCACTTTTCACACAGCGTCCGATATTTTTAATAGAAGATACCTGTCCAACTACCACATGAAAATTAGCTTCCAATCTACCACCATACATACCGATGGTTTCTTTGATTTGCTCTTGACTATCGACCTTAAAATCTTGTGGTAAAACATGAATAATTTCTTCACCTGGCAACATCACTAATTTGTGTACTTGATTGATCAGGTTGTCAATATCTGTTTCATCAATTACTCTATCTGCATCATCACGTGTGATATAATCGCTATGGTGCAAGCTACGAATATGTTGCCCAGCTATTCCCACAACCACATCTTCAATATTGTAACCAGAAACATTTTCAGCTTCTTCCACAGCTTGTTGTATCGAAAGAATTGTTTGCGTAATATTATTTACAACACCTCTTTTAACACCAAGACTTTTAGCCTTTCCGATACCTAAAATTTCAAGTTTCCCATACTCGTTTTTACAACCAATAATGGCTACTATTTTCGTAGTTCCAATATCTAAGCCAACTGAGAAAGTCTTTTTTTCCATAAGTTAATTCTTTGTACAAACAACTTGGTTGCTAAATTTCAAATTAATCGTTTTATATGTAGCTACTTCATTACGCTGAATCATTTCATTGTAAAAAGCCTCTAATTTTTTAAATTTTAAATTCAAATTTTCAATTTTTCCGATGAACACTTTCTGATCGTATTTTCTGGTTTGTAAAATATAATCTCCCGTGGATTTTTTTTGAATCCCAACAATTAATTTTGACAAAAAAGAGTCACTATTTAACTTAGTAACTAAGCTGTAAATAGGTTGTAAATCTTCTTCATGCACCTCACCAGAAACCAACAATACTCTTGCAGAATAATTAGATGACAAAGGCATTTTAACACCCTGTTCATCAATATAGTAAACTTCTTTACCTGAGTTCACTCTTGCAATTGGAGTTCGTTGTTTGATCATCGTTTTCAACAGTCCATCAATAGTCAAATAGATTTTCACATCTTCAACTAGTGGATTTTGAAACACAGCATTTTCCAAATCATGTAAATTTATTAAGGATTTCGGCTGGTTTTTCACCTCTCCGTTTTTTTGTATTAACAATTTATTAACCATTTCGTGTGAAAGGAATAAATTCGCTCCATTTGAAAATTCAACTACCGAATTTTCCACTATTCTACTTGCATTACGCTCAGCACTAAAACCATACAAAAAAACAACTACACTCAGTAGAAATAAGCTTTTTATGTAAACAATATATTTTTTCATTGCCGTCTTGGTTCTTTAATTAAGAATTCGCCTTTTTAGTTGATAACTCTTCTGCTACCTCTTCTATCAATACTCCAATATCACCAGCACCAATCATCACAAATATTTTTGATTTGCTGTTCTTTATTTCTTCTAAAACTTCAGTTTTTTCAATCAGTTTTTTATGTTCATTATCAATTTTATCAAGTAACCATTCAGATGTCACCCCTGGAATAGGTAATTCTCTTGCCGGGTAAATATCCAACAATAGCACTTGATCAAAACCAGACAAACTTTCTGCAAACTCTTCTACAAAATCATTGGTTCGACTAAACAAATGCGGCTGAAATATTGCAGTTACACTAGCATCTAAATACATTTCTCTAACAGCTTCTAACACTGCCTTAATTTCTGTTGGATGATGCGCATAATCATCAATCAACACAAAATTTTCTTCTTTAATTTTATACGAAAAACGCCTCTTTACTCCTTTAAAACTTTTCAAAGCCTCTCTAATATCCATCAAAGAAACCCCATACTGTTCGGCAAGTGCGATTGCTGCTAAAGCATTTAATAAATTGTGTTTTCCAGGTAAGCAAAATTCAAAGTTATCTTCTTGAGAAAAAGGTGTTTTTACCGAGAACATATACACACCATTACTAATCGAAACATTCGAAATTTGATAATCAGCTTCTTCATTTACCGCATAGGTCAATCCCTCTAAAGGCAAACCTTTGCAAACGATTAGTTGTTTCGAAACTCTTTGAGAAAACTCAGCAAAAGAATTTTCCAAAGCTTCTTTTTCTCCATAAATATCTAAATGATCTGCATCCATCGATGTGATACATGCCAAATCTGGTGACAATTGCAAAAACGACCTATCAAACTCATCTGCTTCAACAACCGAAACTTTATCTTCACCTAAAATCAAGTTCGAATTGTAATTTTCAGTTATCCCACCTAAAAACGAAGTAGCACCTGTATTACAAACCTTCATGATATACCCTAAAATAGCGGAAGTGGTTGTTTTACCATGCGTGCCAGCCACCCCCAAACAGAATGTATTTCTAGTAATTTCACCCAACACTTGAGCTCTCTTCATCGTTGTAATATTCACATCAAAAAAGAAATTCAATTGCTTATGGTCTTTTGGCACAGCTGGAGTATAAACCACTAAAGTATTCTCGGTGTTTTTAAAAGCTTCAGGAATCAAACTCACAGTGTCTTCAAAATGAATTTCAGCCCCAAGATCTTCTAATGCAGCGGTAATATCAGAAGGCACTTTATCATACCCTGCAACTTGTTTTCCATTTGCACAAAAATACCTTGCTATGGCAGACATTCCGATCCCACCAATTCCAATAAAGTATACCCTATGTATTTCGTTTAAATTCAAATTAACTCCTTTTTTGATTTTGCAATTAATTTTTCAACTTGATCGACAATTGTTTTAGTCGCATTTGGCAATGCCAATTTTTTAATATTTTTTGCTAGACTTTTTTGCTTTTTATCATCATTGATCAGTGCTTTAAATTCATCTTCAAAAACATTGAGCTCAGACTCCTTTACCAAAATTGCCGCATCTTGATCAACCAAAGCCATTGCATTTTTCGTTTGATGGTCTTCTGAGACATTAGGCGATGGAATAAAAACTGTAGGCTTTCCTACGATGCACAATTCTGAAATAGAACTGGCACCAGCCCTGCTAATAATAAAATCAGCTGCTGCATAAGCCAAATCCATCTCTGCTAAATAAGCATGGGTCTGAACTCCCTCTTTAGCATCAAAACTTTTATACTCTTCAGCATAAAACTTACCTGTTTGCCAAATAATTTGAATTTTGTTGTCTTGAAAAAACGCTATTGAATTTGCAATCAAATTATTTACAGCACGCGCTCCTAAACTACCACCGATAACCAATAAGGTTTTTTTCGCAGTATCTAACTTAAAGAAATCCAAACCTGCCTCTCTTTTCGAGTGAACTGTCAAAAGATTCTGTCTTACAGGGTTTCCTGTTTTCGCAATCTTTTGTTTTGGAAAAAATCGATCCAATCCTTCATACGCCACACATATACTATCTGCTTTTTTAGACAATATTTTATTTGTTATTCCCGGATAAGAATTTTGCTCTTGAATCAAAGAAGGAACACCTTTGTTTGCCGCAACATACAGTACCGGACCACTTGCAAAACCACCTGTACCGATCACAATATCAGGCTTGAATCTTTTCACGATTTTTTTGGCGTTCCAAACACTACTCAAAAGCTTGAACGGAAACGACAAATTATCTATGGTAAGCTTTCTTTGAATCCCTGAAATCCACAGGCCTTCAATTTGATACCCAGCACTAGGAACTTTTTCCATTTCCATACGGTCTTTTGCCCCTACAAATAAAAATTCAGCATCAGTATACCTCTCTTTTATTTCATTCGCAATCGCAATAGCAGGATATATATGACCTCCTGTACCGCCTCCACTGATTAATATTTTTAATTTATCTGCCACTTTAATCATGTATTGTTTCATGAAGAATCGACAATGGATCTTCATTTTCTTCTTCTAACTGAGCCTCTGTTACTTCATTTGCAGAAGAAACACTTAATATAATTCCTAAACCAAAACACGTCATCCAAATAGATGTTCCCCCACTACTTATTAGCGGTAAAGTCTGACCTGTTACGGGTAATAAATTTGTTGCTACTGCCATATTGATCATGGCTTGAAAAATAATTGGAATCCCGATAGAAACCACCAACATCGTACCGAAAACCGTTCCGGCTTTTTTCGCAGCAATCAAGATTCGCATCAACAACAAAAAATAAAACGTTATCACAACCAATCCTCCAATCAACCCATATTCTTCGATAATTATCGCGAAAATAAAATCTGAAGTAGACTGTGGTAAAAAATTCTTTTGTACACTTTTTCCTGGCCCTCTTCCTGTTACTCCTCCTGTAGCAATTGCTATTTTAGCTTTTTCAACCTGATAACCTTCTGTCTCATTAGGATCTGAAAATCGCTCTATTCGACTCTGCCAGGTATTTACCCTGTTCGGCATAGCATCGGGAAAAGCTTTTGCAACAAGCACAAACAAACTCAAAGCAGCAACTCCCATTCCAAGAATATAAAGTATATATTTAACCGGGTAACCACCTAAATAAACCAACACCATTATCACAAAGAAAATAATCGCTGTCGTTGAAAAATTGGCTGGCAATATCAACGCCAAAGCCAAACCAACAGGAAGCCATAATTGCAATAAACTCTCTTTGAAACGAATTTCATTATCTTTATTTCTAGCAATATATCTCGCTACATAAACCAACAACACCAAAGACGCTAAGGTTGAAGTTTGAAACCCAACCCCCACAATAGGTACACGTATCCATCTACTAGCATTTGCACCTCCGATTGTAGTTCCTTGAGACAACGTATACACCAACAACACAATCACTAGTGGATACATTAAAACTGATCCACCACTGAAATATCGATACGGAATTTTATGCACTGCAAACATGATTGCAAATCCCATAAAAAGGAGAGCTGCATGTTTTACCAAATGCCCCATAGTCGATCCATTACCCACTACATACACCAAGTTTGTACTAGCACTATAAACCGGCATAAATGAGAATATTGCCAACATGGCCACCAATGCCCATATTACCCTATCTCCTTGTAGATGTTTGAATAAACTATTCATTTTTTCGTATTATAAATGTCTTACTGCATTTTTAAATTGCCTTCCTCGATCTTCATAACTCTCAAACAAATCGAAACTTGCGCAAGCTGGAGACAACAAAACATTTTCTCCTTTCGATGCAAGTTTATAAGCAATTTTAACTGCTTCATCAGCACTAGAAGTTTCTACCAACAAATCAACTACATCATCAAAAGCATGAATAATTTTAGAATTATCAACTCCTAAACAAATTATAGCCTTTACTTTTTCACGTACCAAAGGCATTAAATCTAGATAATCATTTCCTTTATCAACACCACCGACAATCCAGACTGTAGGAGCTTCCATGCATTCTAAAGCATAAAAGGTAGCATTCACATTTGTTGCCTTCGAATCGTTGATATATTGTACACCATTAATTTTTAAAACTTTTTCTAGACGATGTTCTGCTCCTTCAAAATCTTCAAGACTTTCTTTAATAACTTGTTTTCTAGCACGCATCATTTGCGCTGCCAACGATGAAGCCATCGCATTCTTTGTATTGTGCTTTCCTTTAATTGCTAGTTTAGAAATATCCATTTTTAAAACTTCTTTGTTTAATTTAGTTTGTATCTTATTTTCAACTATTTGCGCTCCAAAATCGACTTCTTCCTCTAAAGAAAAAGGAACCAATTGCGCTCTTGTGGTATTCGTTTCTAACCACGTTGTAATTTCTTTATTATCTGCATCGTAGATCAAATAATCATTCTCTGTTTGATTCTTCGTTATTAAAAATTTCGATGCGATGTAATTCTCAAATTTGTATTCGTACCGATCTAAATGATCTGGAGTTATATTTGTAATGATCGCGATATGAGGTTTAAAATCCTTTATACCATCCAACTGGAAACTACTCAACTCCAACACATAACTATCGAAATTTTTGGTTGCAACTTGCAACGCAAAGCTATCACCAATATTGCCTGCCATTCCTGTGTTGAAACCTGCCTTTTTTAATATATGATGTAACAACATTGTCGTAGTTGTTTTCCCATTAGAACCCGTAATACCGATCAAGGTTGCATCTGTATATTTCGCAGCAAATTCTATTTCAGACATTACTGGAATCCCTTTTTCTAACAACTGAACTACCAATGGAACCTTATCAGGAATCCCCGGACTTTTCATCACCAAATCAGCATTCAAAATCTTCTCAATAGTATGTTCTCCAGACTCAAATTCAATCTGATGTTCTTCGAGCTTTTTCTTGTACTCACTTTTGATAATACCCTTGTCTGAAACAAAAACCTCATAGCCTTTTTGTTTCGCCAAAATCGCGGTACCTACACCGCTTTCTCCTCCACCAAGAATTATCATTTTTTCCATCAGATACCTTATCTCAGTTTTAGTGTTACTATTGTTACTACAGCCAACATCAATCCTACAATTATAAACCTGGCTACGATTTTTGATTCGTGGTATCCAAGTTTTTGGTAATGATGATGCAAAGGAGCCATTTTGAAAATCCTTCTACCTTCACCATATTTTTTTCTTGTGTATTTAAAATAACTCACCTGCATCACCACAGAAAGATTCTCTATCAAAAAGATCCCTGCCAAAACCGGAATCAATAGTTCTTTTCGTGTAGCCACAGCAATTACCGCTATAATCCCACCTATTGTAAGACTTCCTGTATCCCCCATAAAAACTTGTGCAGGAAATGTATTGTACCACAAAAAGCCAATCAAAGCACCAGAAAACGCACTAATATAAACTACCATTTCACCTGAATTAGGTATGTACATTACATCTAAATAGTCAGCAAAAATTATATTTCCAGAGACCCATGCAAAAACCCCTAATGTCAAGACAATAATCGCAGAAGTTCCCGCGGCAAGTCCGTCGATTCCATCTGTTAAATTTGCACCGTTTGACACTGCAGTGATGATAAAAATTACAAGGGGTATGAATACCAACCAACCATATTTCTTAGAAGTATCTCCAAACCATTCTGTAACCATCGAATAATCTAATTCGTTATTTTTAAGAAACGGGAGTGTGGTTTTAATAGCTTTGAACTCTTCACCAAACAATTTAGGAACACCGCTTTCAGTTACTCTTTCTATTTGGGCCGTTGGCAACTTTTCTTTCATGGTTACTTCAGGATGAAAAAACAACATTCCACCAACAATCACTCCTAAACCAATTTGACCTAAAACCTTGAACTTCCCCTTCAAACCTTCTTTGTCTTTTTTAAACACCTTGATATAGTCATCTAAAAAACCTATCGCCCCCATCCAAACTGTAGTGATCAAAAGTATTATCACATATATATTATCAGTTTTAGCAAAGAGTAATACCGGAATCAACGTGGCAAAAATAATGATCAAACCGCCCATGGTTGGCGTACCAGCTTTTTGCACTTGACCATCCAAACCTAAATCACGGACCGACTCTCCGATTTGCATTTTCCTCAAGTAATTTATCACACGTTTTCCGTAAATTGTAGACAACAACAACGAAAATATAAAGGCCATAGAAGCCCTAAACGAAATATACTGAAACACTCCTGCCCCAATCAAATCGTAGTTTGCTTTTAAATAATCAAATAAATAATATAACATGTTTTATTTTTTTAAAGCTTGTAATAGTTCTTGAATTATTTCTTTATCATCAAAATGATGTTTGACTCCTTTTATATCTTGGTAATCTTCATGTCCTTTCCCGGCCACCAAAATGATATCACCTTTTTTTGCGATTTTTATCGCTGTTTTAATCGCTTGTTTTCTATCTAAAATCGACAAGGTTTTATCTTGAAATTCTTCTGCAACACCACTTTCAATTTCATCCAATATCACTTGTGGATCTTCAAACCTAGGATTGTCTGATGTAAAAACAACCTGATCACTTAGTGTAGTGGCTATATTCCCCATCTTCGAACGCTTAGTTCTATCTCTATCACCACCACAACCCACAACAGTTAATAAGGTTTCTTTCCCTGATCTAATTCCACCAATGGTATGTAGTACATTTTTCAAAGCATCAGGAGTATGTGCATAATCTACAATAGTTACGACACCCGTTTTTGAAATTGCATACTGAAAACGACCATCAACGCTTTCCAATTGACTAATCAACGGCAATACTATATTCTTATCCATTCCCAATTGCAAAGCAACTCCGTAAATCGCCAATAAATTTGACACATTAAAATCTCCTATCAAACGAACCCAGACCTCACTAGTATCAAGCTGAAGCAACATCCCAGAGAAACTTTTTTCTAGAATTCTAGCTTTGAAATCAGCCATCGTTTTTAACGCATAGGTACACTTTTTAGCACGTGTATTCTGAAGCATTACAGTACCATTTTTATCATCACCATTCACCAAAGCAAATGCGTTTTTTGACAAATCATCAAAAAACTTCTTCTTTACATCTCTATATTCTGCAAAAGTTTTGTGGTAATCTAAATGATCATGTGAAAGATTCGTAAACACCCCACCATCAAAATCTAAACCTTCTGTTCTCGATTGATGAATACCATGTGAACTCACCTCCATAAAACAATGCGTAACACCAGCCTTCAACATCTCTGACAAATAATAATTGATCGTCACAGAATCTGGTGTGGTATGTGTTGCCTCAAACTCTTCGTCAGAAATTTTTATTCTAACCGTTGACAACAAACCTGTTTTGTACCCCGCCAACTGAAACAAGTCATACAATAAAGTTGAAACAGTTGTTTTACCATTTGTTCCCGTAGTCCCTACCAATTTTAATTTTGACGAAGGGTTCCCGTAAAAATTGGAAGCAATATGCGCCAAAGCAACATCACTATTATCTACTTTGAGATACACAACAGTCGACACCAACTCAGCCGGAATCTCTTGACAAACAACGACGGTAGCACCTAAGTCAATTGCCTTATCAATAAATTTATGCCCATCAAAAGCAGTACCTTTCTGAGCCACAAACAAACCTCCAGCTTTCACTTTTCTAGAATCGAAAACAACAGCATTGATCAAGGGATTCGCATCTCCGATACGCCTCACAACTTTCAAATCATTTAATACGTTTTTTAATGCTACCATATCAACTCAACTTCAATACTATGGTTGTACCTTTTTTTATTCTCGTTCCCTTTCTTATCGATTGTCTCTTCACTCTACCAACACCCTCAAACTCTACCTTCATGCCTAAGTTTTCTAATACAGAAATCGCATCCATACCTGACATGCCGCGCACATCTGGAATTGTTTTTACTTCGTCATTCAACAAAGCATAATACGCTTCCATATCTTCTTCTAAATCCATCACTTCTGGTGCACTATTTTCAACTTGCGTTTTTATAGGAGCCGAAGCATACATCTTTTGAGCAATTTTTTTAAATACTGGTGCCGCAACTGTAGCCCCGTAATATCCCTTTTTCTTATCTGGATTATGTACTACAACAATACAAGAATACTTAGGTGCGTCAGCCGGAAAAAATCCTGCGAAAGATGCCGTATAATGTTTGCTCGAATAATACCCTCCATGCAGTTCTCCATGCTCATCTTTAGTAACCGGAATAAACTTTTTCGCAGTACCTGTTTTACCAGCCATAGAAAAGTTTGGTGTATAGATATTTGTTGCCGTACCTTGTTCAACCACTTTCTCTAAAACCCGACGTAACTTTTTAACCGTTTCCATAGAAGCTATTTTCGGATTTAAAACTTCCGTTTCAAAAACCTTATCTATCTTTCCTTCAGTTCGCAATTCACTTACAAACTTTGGCTTTACCATCACACCATCATTTGCAATAGCGTTGTAAAACGTTAAGGTCTGTAATGGAGTCAATGAGATACCATACCCCCAAGCCATCCACTCTAAAGAAATTCCATTCCAACGCTTTTTATCTTTTGGTGAAGGAATATAGGGTGCTCCCTCTCCTTTTATCTCTAATCCTAATTTCGAACCAAATCCAATTTCATTGATTGCATCCACAAATTTTTGAGGATTTTGTTTGTAGTGCTTCTGTATCAATTTCACGATACCTACATTTGAAGAAACTTCAATTACTCGACCCGCAGATATCTTTCCATACCCACCTCTATGAGAATCTTCTACTTTTTTTCTATGTATATAAATACGCCCTTTTTCAGTATCCACTACAGTACTTGTGTCAACAACTTTATCTTCTAAAGCAACCAACAAACTCGCTACTTTAAAAGTAGAACCAGGTTCATGAGACTCCCAAACAGCATAATTTCTCTTCTCATAGAATTTCCCTTTAGAAGTACGCCCTAAATTTGCGATGGCTTTTATATTTCCCGTTTTGGTTTCCATCACGATCACACAACCGTGATCTGCTTCAAATTTCTCTAACTGTTCTAACAAAGCATGATGCGCAATATCTTGCACATTGATATCGATTGTAGTAATTACATCACTACCATCTTTTGGCTCAACTTCATTATTATCATTGATAGGCTTCCACTGATTTTTTGCGATTTTCTGCTTCATACGCCAACCAACACTTCCTTCTAAGTATTCGGTATACGCACCTTCAATACCTACCTCACCACGGTAATCATCATAACCAATAGTTCTTTCTGCAATTTTACCAATAGGATGCTCTCTAACCGTACGTTGTTCCGTAATAAAACCTCCCTTATACAAGCCCAATCGGAAAATCGGAAAGCTCTTTACTTTCAAATAGTCCATATAGCCAAGATTTCTCGCAATCAGTAAATACCTGTTTTTTGTTCTACGAGCTCTTCTGAAATATGTTTTATAATACTGAATCGGTTTACCAAACATTGCCGCCATTGACTCAGACAAGGCATGTATATTTTTCTCAAAAACATCATCACTCACCGTAACAACATCCATTCGAATATCATACTTAGACATAGAAGTTGCCAACAGACTACCTCTTGCCGAAACTACATTTCCACGATTGTAATAAATGGTATCTTTTCGTATCGTTCTATTTTCAGAGATATCGCGATACTTATCACCCTCTAAGTATTGAATTCGGGCAATCTTCACAAAAACAACCAACAGAAAAAGGGTCATCAAGACAACTACTATCGATAGTCTACTCAATATGCCTTTTTGTTCTGTACTCACTTTAGTTTGATTTTGTCGTTACTTTAATTTTTACTGGGGGTGTCGTAGGTGACCCCAAACCTCTTTCTTTTAATTTCTGTCTAACCGATGACTCCATTTTCATTCGCGTTAAATAAGTCCCCGAATCTATATAGAGTGCTTTTAATTTCTTCATTTCATTATTCATTCTTGAAATCTCCATCACCTTCCGATCAGCATTGTGTGAACTTGAGATCATAAACAATAGTAAAAACACTACAAACAAGATTATCCTCCAATTTCTAAACGCCCCCTCATCTACTAAAAAACCTCCTTTTAAGACATCATAGATTTTCATACTACTTAACCTTTTGCTCTTTTAGTGTTGCAATTCGCAATTTTGCACTCCTTGCACGATTGTTAATTTTTATCTCTTCACGCGTTGGAACGATCATTTTACCAACAGGTTTTAACGGAACATCAACATTTCCATAAAAATCTTTTTCAGGCTCTCCCTCAAACAATCCGTTCTTCATAAACCGCTTTACCAACCTATCTTCTAATGAATGGTAGGAGATAATACTCAACCTACCATTCACTTCCAATAACTTAGGGGTCTGTAGCAAAAATTCTTTCAACACCTCCAACTCTTGATTTACTTCAATTCGGATGGCTTGAAAAATCTGTGCCAATATCTTATGCTCTTTCGCCTTAGGTAGAAACTGCTGCAACACTTCTTTTAACCTAAAACTCGTTCTTATCTCTTCTATCTCTCTTTCATCTACAATTTTCGCAGCCAAAGCTCTTGCATTACGCAACTCGCCATACTGAAACAAAACACTACTCAACTCCTCTTCCCCATATTTATTCACAACCGAATAACCAGACAACTCATCTGTCTTATTCATTCTCATATCCAACTCAGCATCAAAGCGCGTAGAAAAACCACGTTCAGCCTCATTAAATTGATGAGACGAAACCCCTAAATCACCTAGAATTCCATCCACCTTATTAACTCCATAAAACTTTAAAAACCGAGAAATATACCTGAAGTTCTCTTGAATCAACACAAAACGCTCGTCATCAATATTATTTCTCTGTGCATCAGGATCTTGATCAAAAGCATACAATCTTCCATTCGACCCCAAACGGCTTAAGATCTCCCTTGAGTGACCACCTCCTCCAAACGTAACATCCACATACACCCCATCAGGTTTGATACTCAACGCATCAACACTTTCTTTTAGTAATACCGGATTATGATATTCCTCCATCTCCTTCATTATTTACATTCCCCATAACCTCTTCTGCCAAATCGGCAAAATCCAAAGCAGCCTCATCAATTGCCTGCTCATATTTGTCTTTGTCCCAAATTTCGATAATTGATATTGCCGAAGACATCACAACCTCTTTAGTAATTCCAGAAAACACAAGTAAATCTTTTGGAATCAACAAACGACCATTTGCATCTAACTCAACTTTTTTTACGCCAGCCGTAAAGCGACGAATAAAATCATTATTCTTTTTAACAAAGCGATTCAAGCCATTCATTTGCGCCATTACGGTATTCCACTCTTTCATTGGATACAGCTCTAAACACGGCTGAAAAACAGAACGCTTCAACACAAAACCCTCGTGCAAAATTGGATCCAATTGCTTTTTCAAAGCAGCAGACAAAAGCATTCTCCCTTTAGAGTCCGCTTTACATTCGTATGTTCCAATAATACTTTCCAAAATTTAATTTTAGGTTCTATAGAATTCAAAAGTAAGAATTTTTAACCACTATTTACCACATTCTCCCACTTTGTTAATAAGTTTTCCCATTTCCCAAGCAAGAAGCTACATTGCTCATAATCTGATTTTTAAAAACGGTTCTATAAAATTCTACAAGAAAGAAGTGCAAAATGTTTTTTTACAAAAAAAAGATTACATTTGTCAATCGGAAAATTATACTTAAATGATCGATAAAATTTATACGGAAGGAGAATTTAAATACAAAGAGGCTGGTGAAGGCAAGCCAATTATTCTCTTGCACGGTTTGATGGGAACAGTCGGAATGTTCGACAGAATTCTTGAATATTTTGCCGATAAAGGCTACCATGTAATGGTACCGGAACTACCTATCTACAGCCTCCCACTACTAAAAACAAACGTGAAACATTTTTCGTTGTTTATCAAAAGATTTATTGAGCACAAGAACCTTGAAAAACCTATTTTGGTAGGAAATTCTTTAGGTGGGCATATCGCCTTATATATCACAAAACATTACCCTGAAATGGTTAGCAATCTTGTACTAACTGGTAGTTCTGGTTTGTATGAAAGTGCCATGGGTGATAGCTATCCTAAAAGAGGTGACAGAGTGTATGTGAGAAAAAAAGTAGAGATGGTATTCTACGACCCAGCTACAGCCACTGAAGAAATGGTAGATGATTTGTTTGAGGTCGTAAACGATAGAGGAAGTGTTTTAAGAATCCTTTCTCTTGCCAAAAGTGCTATTAGACACAACATGGCAAAAGACTTACCTGACATGAAATTAGAAACCTGTTTGGTTTGGGGTAAACAAGACACTGTAACACCACCAGAAGTAGCAAACGATTTTAACAAATTGATGCCTAATTCCGAGTTATTTTGGATTGACAAATGTGGTCATGCTCCAATGACCGAGCACCCTGATCAATTTAATAAAATTGTTCACGATTGGCTAATAAAGCACAATCTTTAACAACTCATAAACAAACACAAATTTTACTAAAAATTTGTGTTTGTTTTTTATATGCATACCCATGAAAATAAAGACTGCTGTTTTTGAAATCAGTAATTCTGATGTAAGTAAATGTCCTAAAGAAAGAATACCAGAATACGCGTTTATTGGACGCTCAAATGTTGGTAAATCTTCTCTGATAAATATGCTAACAAACCACAGCAAACTAGCTAAAACATCAGGGACACCAGGAAAAACACAACTTATCAATCATTTTAAAATCAACGAAAATTGGTTTTTAGTTGATTTACCAGGATACGGTTACGCCAGAGTCTCTAAAAAGACTAAAAGAACTTTTCAGTCGTTTATTAAAAATTATTTTTTACAAAGAGAACAACTAATCGGAACCTTCGTATTAATCGATTCTAGACACGAACCACAAAGAATAGACATGGATTTTATGGAGTTTCTTGGAGAGAACCAGATTCCATTTTGCATTATCTTCACAAAGGCCGACAAACTAACCCCCAACAAACTAAAGAAAAATATTGAGATTTACAAAACCAAGTTACTAGAAGATTCTTGGGATATTTTTCCGGATTATTTTGTTACTTCATCCACATCTAAAGAAGGTAGAGATTCTGTACTAGATTTTATCGCAAAGATAAACGAGCAACTCAAAGAATAATATTGCCAAATTTTTCGCGCTGTGAAATCAACTTCAAATAACATCGACATTCTATTCGAAGACAATCATATCATTGTCGTCAATAAAAGAACTGGAGATTTAGTACAGGGAGACATAACCGGTGACGCTCCGTTAAGCGACATCTTAAAAGAATACATCAAAAAAAAATACAACAAGCCTGGGAACGTATATTTAGGGGTAGTTCACCGATTAGACCGTCCTACGACTGGGATTGTAATTTTCGCTAAAACTTCGAAAGCCCTTGAGAGGTTAAACAAAATGCTTCGAGAAAAAACGATTGACAAAACCTACTGGGCAATCGTTAAAAACAAACCAAAAAAAGCTTCAGACACCTTAATAAATTTTCTAAGAAAAAACCCAAAAAACAACAAAGCGACTGTTTTTAACGAAGATGGAAAAGACAGAAAAAAAGCAATACTCCATTACAAAACCATCAAGAATTTAGACAATTATTATTTGTTAGAAATTGATTTAGAAACCGGGAGACATCATCAAATCCGAAGCCAATTGGCAAACATAAATTGTCCTATTAAAGGAGATTTAAAATATGGATTTAACCGAAGTAATAAAGATGCAGGAATCCATTTACATGCAAGAAAAATAAACTTCATACATCCGGTAAAAAAAGAAAAAATTGAAATCATCGCTCCGACACCTAAAGACCCTATTTGGGACGCCTGCGCATCATCATAACGTATTACAATCAAAAAATTTCTCATTATGAATTTCAAAGAACTCGCAACAAAACGTTATTCAACCAAAAAGTACGACCGCACTAAAAGCGTTTCCGAAAGAGATCTTCAAACCTTGAAAGAAATACTTGTATTGTGTCCTTCTTCGGTCAACAGTCAGCCTTGGAAATTTACTTTCATTTCAAATAACTCTCTGAAAAATAAACTTTCTAAAGTATCGCAACATAACGAAAGTAAAATTCAAGAAGCAAGCCACCTTATTGTTTTTAATGCTATTGATAACTTGCAACTTTTAGAAGAACAAGTAGAAAAAATTATGCCTGAAGAAAGAGTTGCCTTATTCAAAAAACATGTTGGGTCACTAACAGAAGAAGCAACAAAAGTCTGGATAGAGAAACAGGTTTATATCGCACTTGGTTTTTTCTTGAGTGCCTGTGCTAGCATGGATATTGATGCTACACCAATGGAAGGTATCGAAGTCGACAAATACAAAGAAATTCTAAATTTAAAGAACTACAAACCACAATTTGCCGTTTGCATAGGGTACCATGACAAAGAAGATCTTAACCACCCAAGTGTCACGGCCAAATCAAGATTACCCTTAAACGAGGTTATCGAAGACATTTTATAAACTACGCTATACTAGAAACTGAAACAATTCTGGACTATCGTTAAGGTACTCACCTAGAAAGCCTTTTTCTTTCACCCGATCTAATAGTGGCGAAAAATCTGCTTTATTTTTAAGTTCTATACCGACCACTGCTGGTCCTTTATCCCTACTCGTTTTTTTTGTGTACTCGAAGTATGCTATATCATCGTTTGGACCTAATACATCCACAACAAACTCCCTAAGCGCTCCTGCTCTTTGAGGAAAACGTATGATAAAATAGTGTTTTAAGCCTTCATACAAAAGAGAGCGCTCTTTCATCTCTTCCATACGGGTAATATCATTATTCCCCCCACTTACAATACAAACGACATTTTTACCTTTGATCTCTTCTTTATACAGATCTAGTGCTGTAATTGACAATGCTCCCGCTGGTTCAATAACCAACGCGTTTTCATTGTAAACTTTTAATATTGTTGAACAAACCGCCCCTTCTGAAACGGTATTCGACTCATACAACAAATCTTTACATATTTTAAACGAGCGATCCCCCATTCTTTTTACAGCAGCTCCATCAACAAACTTCTCAATTGAATCAAGTGTTGTATTCACACCTTTCTCTAAAGAAACTTTTAAAGACGCTGCCCCTTCAGGTTCAATTCCGATGATTTTAGTAGATGGACTCAAAACACTAAACACACTAGCTACTCCAGCAGCGAGACCACCTCCTCCTACAGGTAGAAACAAATAATCAATCGTATCTTTTGCTTGATCAACAACCTCTAACCCTACAGTCCCCTGACCTGCAATTACATCCGTATCATTAAATGGATGCACAAAAGTTGCCTCATTTTTAACACAATAATCTGAAGCTGCATCAAAACTAGCATCAAAAGTATCTCCAACCAATACTATTTCAACAAAATCTTGACCAAACATACGTACCTGACCTATCTTTTGATTAGGAGTAGTTGTAGGCATAAAGATCACCCCTTTTGTTTTTAACTTTTGACAGGCTAAAGCAACACCTTGTGCATGATTACCCGCACTCGCGCATACAACACCATTTCTGAGTTCTTCTTTCTTTAGATTTTTTATTCTATTGTAAGCACCTCTAATTTTATAGGATCGTACAATCTGTAAATCTTCACGTTTAAAAGAAATATTTGCTTCATACTTCTCAGAATAATTAGTCATTACATCCAAAGCAGTTTTTACAACTACCGATTTGATGTTTTTTTGTGCTTTTAAAATTTTCTCTATCGGAATCATAACTTTTCTTCTTTTACTATAAACGTAGATTTGATACTTTCTTTTTGCAAATCTTGAAATGACATTCTTTTTTCATCAGTAATAAATGCGTCGAACATTTTTATTGATGAAAACGAAATCAAATGAATCTCATACGGAATTTCTCCATCAACAGAATAGGAAACCTCTTTATCAGCACGAACTCTATAAATCAAAGTTCCTTCAAAATCAGACAACAAAGGCAAAACCAAATTCTCATATGATTCGAACACTTGTTCTTTTCCTTCCTTCACAAATAAAAATGCAGTTACAAAAATCATCTCTTCAATATTCTATAAATTCAAACATATAAAAAAAGCCTGATAAACTTTCGTCTATCAGGCTCTATATCTGTTCGTATAAAATTATACGATTTTCTTCATTGCCGTCATAGACTCTCTTAAGTACTGACCAATTTCTTCAACACCATGATCTCTAATCACAGCATTCACCTCAATCAATTCTTTATTATCTACACCTGTATCTCCTTCAGAGAAAGGTCTTCCTACCATATTACTTGGTGCATTCTTCACGTAATCAGCGATCAATGGTTTTGCAGCATGATCAAATAAGTAACATCCGTACTCAGCAGTATCAGAAATTACGCTGTTCATTTCGTACAACTTCTTTCTTGCAATTGTGTTAGCAATTAACGGAGTTTCATGTAATGACTCGTAGTAAGCAGACTCGTCAATAATTCCCGACTCAACCATTGCCTCAAAAGCCAACTCAACACCTGCTTTTACCATTGCAACCATTAAAGTACCATTATCATAGTATTCTTGCTCAGAAATCTCAACATCTCCAGCAGGAGTTTTCTCGAAGTTAGTTTCAGCAGTAGCCGCTCTCCAAGTCAACAAGTTTTTATCGTCATTTGCCCAATCCTCCATCATAGTTTTTGAGAAGTGTCCTGACATGATATCGTCCATATGTTTTTGGAACAATGGGCGCATGATATCTTTTAAATCTTCAGATGCCTTAAATGCAGCTATTTTAGCTGGGTTAGACAATCTATCCATCATGTTTGTGATTCCACCATACTTCATTCCTTCAGTAATAGTTTCCCATCCATATTGAATTAATTTAGAAGCATAACCTGGCTCAACACCTTCTGCCACCATTTTATCAAAACACAAGATAGAACCTGTTTGTAACAATCCACAAAGAATTGTTTGCTCACCCATTAAATCTGATTTTACCTCAGCAACAAATGAAGAATGCAAAACACCAGCAGTATGACCACCAGTTCCAACAGCATATGCTTTTGCATAATCCCATCCTTTTCCTTCTGGATCATTCTCAGGGTGTACTGCGATTAATGTAGGTACTCCAAATCCTCTTTTGAATTCTTCTCTTACCTCAGAACCTGGAGACTTAGGCGCCACCATGATTACTGTAATATCTTTTCTAACTTGCATTCCCTCTTCAACAATGTTGAATCCATGAGAATAAGACAAAGTAGCTCCTTTTTTCATCAACGGCATAACAGCTGTAACTACTGCAGTGTGTTGTTTATCTGGAGTTAAGTTGATTAACAAATCAGCTGTAGGAATCATTTCTTCATAAGTACCTACTGCAAATCCATTTTCAGTTGCATTGATGTAAGATTGTCTTTTTTCAGCGATTGCAGCTGGTCTCAATGTATAAGACACATCTAAACCTGAATCTTTCATGTTTAACCCTTGGTTTAACCCTTGAGCACCACATCCAATAATAACTATTTTTTTACCTTTCAATGCTTCTACACCTCCATCAAATTCTGATCTATCCATGAACTCACATTGACCTAATTGATCTAATTGCTCACGTAAAGAAAGTGTGTTAAAATAATTTGCCATTTTTCTTTTGTTTGTTAATTTATTTAAAACTAATCGATTGCTTTGCCAATACAAGCTGCAACCAACCAATACATTTGTTTTTTTTAATTGCGTTTGCAAAAGTATAAAATCCTTTGCTTAATTCTTAATAATCTTACGATTATCTCTAAAAAAAACCTAACAAAAACTAAAATCTGTTAGGTTTTTAATACACTATAAATTTTTTAGCTGTTCAGAAATCTTCATTTCTGTTTTCGATACAGAAATTCTACCTGTTCGAACAAACTGCATAATTCCATAGGGAGCTAGCTGATTGTACAGCTCTTGCGTTTCTTTTCGAAATCCTGTTTTTTCTATAACAAAAAACTCAGGATTCACAGTAACTATGGAAGCATGACTATTTTTGATAATATTTTGAATCTCTCTTTTATCAAAAAGCAAATTAGATGCTATCTTGTACAAAGCTGTTTCATGGAAAATAATCTCATCATCTGTATGATAATAAGCCTTAATTACCTCAATTTGTTTTTCAATCTGCCCAACTAATTTCTTCACCGCAACTTCTGTCATTCTAGCTGCAATCGTAAAACGATGTACATTTTCAATTTCAGACTGAGAAACATTTAAGCTCTCTATATTGATATGTCTTTTTAAGAAAATAGTTGCAATTCTATTTAATAACCCTGGATTATTTTCTGTGTAAACAGAAATTGTAAATAATTGTTTTTCCATTTTCTATTATTTTAATCTTACATCTGAAACACTTGCCCCTGTTGGTACCATTGGGAATACATTATCTTCTTTTTCAATCATCACTTCTAAGAAGTACGATTCATCAGAAGCAATCATTTCCTTAACAGCTTCAGCCAACTCCTCTCTTTTCACAACTTTTCTCGCTTTGATATCATAAGCTTCTGCTAGCTTTATAAAATCTGGGTTGATCATAGTTGTAGAAGCATATCTCTTATCAAAGAAAAGTTGTTGCCATTGACGTACCATTCCTAAGTACTCATTATTCAATACAACAATTTTCACTGCAGCTTTGGTTTGTAAAATCGTTCCTAACTCTTGACAAGTCATTTGATAACCTCCATCACCAATAAAAGTAACAACCTCTCTTTCTGGCGCTCCCATTTTAGCTCCGATGGCAGCTGGTAAAGCAAAACCCATAGTTCCTAATCCTCCAGAAGTTACATTACTTCTTGTAGTAGTAAAATCTGCATAACGTACTGTAAACATTTGATGTTGACCAACATCAGAAACCACAACGGCATCACCATTCGTTTCTTTATTTACTTGGTTGATTACCTCACCCATAGTCAACCCTTCTTTCGTTGGATTTAATTGAGGGTTGATTACCGCTTCGTTTTCAATATCTCTATATTTTTTAAACTCGTCGAACCAAGCATCATGAGATTTCTCATCGATAAACGGCAATATTTTAGACAAGGTATCTTTAGAATTACCTAAAACAGCAACATCTGTTTTTACGTTCTTATCAATCTCTGCTGGATCAATATCAAAGTGAACTACTTTTGCTTGTTTCGCATAGGTTTCTAAATTACCTGTAACACGATCATCAAAACGCATTCCAATTGCGATCAACAAATCACATTCATTTGTCAACTTATTCGGGCCATAATGTCCATGCATTCCGACCATCCCAACATTTAACGGATGTTCTGTTGGCAATGCAGACAAGCCTAAAACCGTCCATGCAGATGGAATTCCAGATTTTTCAATCAATGCTTTTAATTCAGCTTCTGCTTCTCCAAGAATCACTCCTTGTCCGAATACGATAAAAGGTTTTTTAGCTGCATTGATCAACTCAGCCGCTTCTTTCACCTTTTCAATATCTGTTTCTGGAACAGGCTTATAACTTCTTACAGCAGTACATTTCTCATAAGAATAATCCAACTCACCTAGCTGTGCATCTTTTGTAATATCAATCAAAACGGGTCCTGGTCGTCCAGATTTCGCGATATAAAACGCTTTTGCAATGGCAGCAGGAATATCTTGCGATTTCGTAACTTGAATATTCCATTTTGTTACAGGTGCAGAAATACTAATTACATCTGTTTCTTGAAATGCATCGGTACCTAAAAGATGTGATGCAACTTGTCCTGTAATACACACCAATGGTGTAGAATCTATTTGTGCATCAGCAATACCTGTAATCAAGTTGGTTGCTCCGGGGCCAGAAGTTGCCAATGCAACTCCAACTTTCCCAGTTACCCTTGCAAAACCTTGTGCAGCATGAATTGCTCCTTGCTCATGACGTGTTAATACATGGTGTAATTTCTCTTGATATTTATACAATTCATCATAGATAGGCATAATTGCCCCTCCAGGATATCCATAAGCTAAATCTGCTCCCTCTTCTAAAAGAGATCTTACTACAGCTTCAGCTCCAATAATTCTTTCTGTTTTATTTTCCATACTCTGTATAGTAAAAGGTAAAATGCCTATCGTGACTTATTTAAGTACACCTGAAGCATTTATACCAAAATTTAATATTTATCTGTTACACAACCTTCAGAAGCAGATGCCACTGATTTTGCGTATTTGAATAAAATACCTTTATTATGTTTTAATTCAGGAGTTTTCCATTCTGCTTTACGTTTTGCAATTTCTTCTTCAGAAACTTGCAATGTAATAGAATTGTCTTCAGCACTAATTGATATCGTATCACCTGTCTCTACCAAACCAATCAAACCACCGGTTTGTGCTTCTGGCGTTATGTGACCAACTACGAAACCATGAGTACCTCCAGAGAAACGACCATCTGTAATCAAAGCTACAGATTTTCCTAAACCTGCTCCCATAATCAAAGAAGTCGGTTTTAACATCTCTGGCATTCCTGGTCCACCTTTAGGCCCAACATAACGAATGACGACGACGTCTCCTCTTTCGACTTCTCCGTTTGAAATACCAGTATTTGCAGCTTGCTCACCATCGTAAACAACTGCTTTTCCTTCAAACTTCAACCCTTCATTTCCTGAAATTTTTGCTACCGCACCTTCTTCAGCAAGGTTTCCGTATAATATCTGCAAGTTACCTGACGATTTCAATGCTTTATCTGTTGGGAATACTACATCCTGCTCTTCAAACTCCATCGCTTCAACATCTGCTAAGTTTTCAGCCAATGTTTTACCCGTTACAGTCATACAATCCCCATGCAAAAACCCTTGTTCTAATAAATATTTCATTATTGCTGGTGTACCACCTACTCCATGCACATCTTCCATCAAATATTTCCCTGAAGGTTTTAAATCTGCAATCAAAGGTGTTCTATCTGACACTCTTTGAAAATCTTCTAAAGTAAATTCGATATCAGCTGCGTAAGCAATTGCTAAATAATGCAATACTGCATTTGTAGAACCACCCAATGCGTTTACAATAGCAACCGCATTCTCGATAGATTTTTTTGTTAAAATATCTTTAGGCTTTAAATCTAACTCTAATAAATTTCTCATCGCTAATGCAGTACGCTCAGCTTCAGATAATTTATTAGGATTTTCAGCAGGAATCGAAGAATTGTAAGGCAATGCTAATCCCATACATTCAATTGAAGAAGCCATCGTATTTGCTGTATACATACCACCACAAGCTCCAGCTCCTGGAATAGCAGCCTTGATAATTTCTCTATATTCTTTATCATCGATTTCTCCAGCTACTTTTTGACCCAATGCTTCGAAAGCAGAAACGATATTTAATTTTCTTCCTTTGTATTTACCGGATGCGATTGTACCACCATATACCATGATTGAAGGTCTGTTCAAACGCAACATTGCGATTACAGCTCCAGGCATATTTTTATCACAACCTACAACACCAACCAAACCATCATAACTTTGAGCATTTACAACAGTTTCCATAGAATCTGCAATAATATCTCTAGAAGCCAACGAGTAATTCATACCTGAAGTTCCCATAGAAATACCATCACTCACACCAATAGTATTGAACACCAATCCGACCGAACCTGATTTGTTTGCCTCTTTTTTGATTTCAGCTGCTAAGTTGTTCAAATGCATATTACACGGGTTTCCATCATAACCAGTACTTGCAATACCGATTTGAGGTTTGTTCATGTCTTCATCTGTCAAACCGACCGCATATAACATCGCTTGAGAAGCTGGTTGTGACTCATCTTGTGTTAATCTACTACTGTGTTTGTTTAATGCCATTTTACTATTTTTTATACTCTATTTTAATGAATATGAATCATTATAATTTGATTTCCTAAGCAAATATAATATTGCTTGACAATTTTTTAAAATATTTATCCAATGCACTACGCTATTCAACACGTTTATAAAAACCAAAATAAACTGAAAATCAGATTTTTACATCAATAAATCTACAATGATAAACTAAAAAAAAAGACAACTCTCTTACTATAATTATTTCTACATATCAATTTTCGCCAATTGAATTAGAATCACAAAATTCAAAAATCACTCTCATATTTATTAACCTCAAACAAACACGAATTTCAATAAAAAAACAAAGGGTAGCTCATTTGAACTACCCTTTTTCAGTTTCATTTCGACTAGCGACAGCAATTAAAAAGCATACCCTGTGCTTAATCCAAACACTCTATTTGTATATTTTACATTATCATACAACTCCAATACATCTGAAAAACCAATACCATACCTCAACCCCAAATTCAGGCCGAAATCAAATTTATAACTAGCTCCAATATTCAAACCAATATCAACAGATTTACTCTGTTCTCTAATATTCGATGAATTATCCTCCTCTTTACCATCAATCTCTCCTTTAGTATGATATTTAGCAGAGGTCAAAAAACTTAACTGAGGTCCCAATTCAAAAGATAAGTCCTGTGTCAAATAATACTTCCCCAATACCGACACATCAACATAAGCCAATTTTATATCACCTTCTAAATCTCCCTCCACATCACTTGGAAAAATATACTTACTACTATTCCCTTTTGTTGAATACAACAACTCAGGTTGTACCGACAGTTCATCAGTAAAGGAAATCTCAGCAAATCCACCAATAGAATAACCAGATAAAGAAGCATATGTTATTCCTTCACCATTAGTTACATTATTTTCAAATCCAGAAATACTTGATAAATTATAACCTAATTTAACCCCATATCGAATAAGTTCTTGGCCATTTACACTTAGCGTTGTTGAAATAACAACAACTACAATCATAACAATTTTTTTCATATTTTTTTCCGGCAATAATACAAAACATATGCCATAATATTAAAAAACGAAAATACAATTAATAAAAAGAGACTGAGTTCAAAGTTAAACCAGAGGCAGGAGCTAATTCTTTCAATGTTTTAGAAGATGGATTTTCAAGCGTATCTTTTATAAATTCTAGATCTATTTCAGCTTTTCCTAACTGCAGCAACACACCGACCATCAACCTGACTTGATACCTTAAAAAACCTTTCCCTTTTACTTTAAACACATAACTTTTTTCAGGAAAAAAACTCGCAGTCAAATCAGTATTATCGACTATTTCACAGAAAGTAATTTCGCGTTCAAAAACAGTATTCTCTGAAGGCTTATAGGCATATCGTTGAAAATTATGTTTTCCTTCAAAAAGCTTTGCTCCTAATTTCATTTTTTCCACATCTAAATCTTCTAGTACACCTAGCATAAATGGTGCACAGAAGGGATGTGTTTTTTCTCCACTCGAAAATAAATAATGGTATTCTTTTTCTTTGGAACCTCTAATAACATTAAAATCTTGCGACACTTCTTCAATAGCAAGAATTCGAATGTCGTTTGGCAAGCTTTTATTTAATTTTTTTTTCAGGTCTTCTTCGTTGATTTTTTCAGATAAAAACAATTGGAAAGCCGAATTATTAACAGAAACCATCATATCTGTTCTCCCTGCTCCTAATACCTTAAAATTAGTGTGATCAAAAACAAATGACAGTGTTCTTTCTACCATCTTCTGAACCGTTTTTACATTGGGTTGTACTTGCCAACCATGATAACGAAATCCTAGATACTGAAATCTAACTAGGTAATAAAACTTAGAATTAATGGCCATTAGAATTTATACTTTTGAGCGCATCTTTCTTTTAACAACTTCCTCTACAGGAATGCCTTCGATATTTGATTCTAACCACGAAAGAATATCTAGATACAAGAATGCACGTTTTTCATAGGGATGATCTTCAAACTGCTTCAATTCTTTATGCAATTTCTTAAATGCTTCTTTCAATTCGTTTGGATACAGAGAAGTTAAGTTTCTTAAAAACTTGATCATTTTCTTCTGTACTTCGTACAAATTATCCATTTTCAATAAAAATTTATAGGTAGACTTAATCAAGTCATCAATAAATTCATCTTGGCCAGATTCGTAATGCGCCACCAAATTTAATACCCTTGTGTAACACAATAGGTCTTCGCGCATTTTAAGATCTTTATTTTGGATAATCTTATTCAAGTATAAAATACAATTGTCATAATCACCTGCTCCGAAATACATGCAGCCAATCTTATAATAAAACAACATCACGTGATGTGCATCTATTTTTTTTCCAAATACCTTTAGCTGGTTTAACACTTCTGGCACAAATTCAGTACCGTTTATAAACTCGCCTTCTAAATAATACAGATTTATTTTATGTTGAAAAAGGTATAAATTGGCGAGCAATTGCGTATTCTCATTCACAAAAAAACGTCGGTATTCAATAGAATCTTCTAGGGCAATTAAGGTTTCATTGAACTTATAAGTTTGTTGAAGATAAAAAAGAGACTCTAACGAATAATTGACCGCTTTTAAATAAAAAACTGGGTGCAATTGTTTCATATCAGGGTATTCGTCGAACAAAGCCACTAACTTTTGAGAATAACGATAACAAGATAAAAAGTCTTGTATAATAAATGCATACCACAACTTTGCTTGGAACAAAAACATTTTCCCGGTAAACCCTTGCTCAGAAAAAACAAATTTTGGCAATCGAGCCTCGTAATAATCGTGCACAATTTTAAAATCGCTATCGTTTCGAACATAGCCATATTTTAAAAACCAACTATACAACTGCAGCGATAAATTTGACAGTTTAGATACGACCACATTTTTTGCACTGATATTTTTTGCTTCAACGGCCAGCGTATCAGCACGGTCTGTCATAGACCTAGTAATGTACTGAGATTCAATAACCTTCTCTAATTCAATCAATTCGTACGCTAGTGTATATTCTTCTTTATTGATCGCAACATTTTTTGTTTTATCTAAAATTTTAAGACTCTGCTTATACAAACCTTTATTGTATAAAATAGTAGCAAAATCTAATTGTTCACGAATCTGAGTTCTAGCATTCTGATGAATCGGACTCAAACGTAAACTGATCAATATCTGTTTGTATAAATGTGCTTTAGAATTGGATATTTGTTGTTTTTTAATATTGGTTTTTTTCAATATCGATTGTTCATCATACACATCCATTTTATCCATTACAGTAAATAATGCCATAAAATTAGCCTCAGCATTACCACCCAGTCTTCCCGCATACAGCTTGAACTGTCGCTTCTCAGATTTTGATAAAGATTTTATCAATAAAAAAAGAGAGTCTTTTTGATCTAAAGGCATATAACAACTTTTATTTGTTGACGAACTAGAAAAACAAACTTACTACATTTTTTACATTTTTTATGAAAATGCTATTTTTTTGAAACCTTTCTGTCAAATATTAATTTCGACATCAACTACGTCCATCAAAAAATTAAAAGTTTCATCGTTTTTTTAACATATCCATATTCAAAACTTGCTTAAAAGCAGAATTACACTTCTTCTAATAATTTTAATTAGCCATTGTAAAATACAAAGACACAAATTACTGATAACAAGAGATTTACTTGTTTTTTAAAAACATTTGAATACAGTAATCACTGTGATAATTTCAAAAAAAAAAGACATCTTTCATGTATTTTTGAAGTATTGTTAATACACAAACACAAAGAAAATGAGTGATAATCACGTTCAAATATTTGACACAACTCTTAGAGATGGTGAGCAAGTACCTGGTTGTAAACTAAATACTTCACAAAAATTAGTAATTGCAGAACAATTAGATTTATTAGGCGTTGATATTATCGAAGCTGGTTTTCCTGTTTCTAGTCCTGGTGATTTTAAATCAGTAGAAGAAATTTCGAAAATTGTTAAAAACGCAACTGTATGTGGTTTAACACGAGCACATGAAAACGATATTAAAGTTGCTGCAGAGGCTTTAAAATTAGCTAAAAGACCTAGAATTCACACAGGTATTGGTACTTCTGAATCTCATATCAAATTCAAATTCAACACAACTCCAGAAAAAATTATTGAAAGAGCTCAAGCAGCTGTTAAATATGCGAAAGGATTTGTAGAGGATATTGAGTTTTACGCTGAGGATGCAGGTAGAACAGACAATGAATATTTAGCAAGAGTTTGTGAAGCAGTCATCAAATCTGGTGCTACGGTTTTAAACATTCCTGATACTACTGGATACTGTTTGCCTGAAGAGTATGGTGCAAAAATCAAATACCTTAAAGAAAATGTAAAAGGTATTGAAAATGTTATTTTATCATGCCACTGTCATAATGATTTAGGTTTGGCAACTGCGAATTCTATCGCTGGTATCGTAAATGGTGCTCGTCAAATAGAATGTACAATTAACGGTATTGGTGAAAGAGCTGGTAACACTGCTTTAGAAGAAGTTGTGATGATTATGAAACAGCACCCATATTTAAATTTAGACACGAATATCAATACTCAAATGCTTTTCGGAATTAGTCAACTAGTTCAAGAAAGCATGGGAATGGTTGTTCAACCAAACAAAGCTGTTGTTGGTGACAATGCATTTGCTCATAGTTCAGGAATTCACCAAGATGGTGTAATTAAGAACAGAGAAACTTATGAAATAATGGACCCAGCTGATGTTGGAGTTACAGAATCTTCAATAGTTTTAACAGCAAGAAGTGGTAGAGCTGCATTGGCATATCGTTTGAAAAATAACGGTTATGAATTGACAAAACTTCAATTAGACGAAACATACCCTGAGTTCTTGAAATTCGCTGATACTAAAAAAGAAATCAACGACGAAGATTTGCATATCTTGATGGATAGATGCAACATCAAAGCATAAGATTCTAACATAGTATAAAAAAGCCTCACGAATTTGTGAGGCTTTTTTTTATTTGTAAGGAGACCTATTTGAAAACGACTTGAATCTTAACATTTACTTTAGTAATTTTGAACTTTATTGAAACAACAGCATGTTAGCAACTCAAACATATCAAATCACATCTTTTACAACACAATATTCTTTGTGCGATTGTCGTTGCTGTTTCTAAAAATACCTTACTTTTAATCTTTTATTTCAACACTCAATCATTGTAATCATGACAAAAGATCTGATTATTAAAAATATTGATTCTTTAAAGAATCACACTGCCATCAATTACGGTATCAAAACCAAAACAGAATCTTTTACAGAAAAACTGTTTTACACACTTTTTGATACAAATGCCGATTTGCACAAAAGCATTGACGAATTGGAAATTTTATTCAAAGAAATTTCTGTAATCGCATGCAAAAAACCAGAAGGTCTGTGCGATTCTATCTGGGAGAAATTTGTAGCTTCATTACCCGAGGTTTTAAAGAAATTAAACCAAGATGCAAACTTTATCTTAGATAACGACCCAGCATCAAATGACTTACAAGAAGTTTATTTGGCATACCCAGGGTTTTATGCTATCGCTATCTATCGATTGAGTCATGAATTGTACCTATTAGACATGCCATTGTTTTCTAGATTGATGAGCGAATATGCGCATAGAATTACAGGGACAGACATACATGCTGGAGCAGGGATTGAATCACCATTTTTTATCGACCATGCTACCGGAATTGTGATTGGAGAAACGACACACATCCAAAAAAACGTGAAAATATACCAAGGTGTAACACTTGGCGCATTGAGTGTTAGCAAGGATATGAAAAATGACAAACGACACCCTACAGTCGAAGAAAATGTTTGCATTTATGCCAATGCCACAATTTTAGGAGGAGAAACAATCATAGGAAAAAACAGTATTGTCGGAGGTAATTCGTGGGTAACTCGCTCTACTCCTGAAAACTCTATCGTATTAAACACAACTACGACTGAAGTAAAAATTAAAGAAAAAGAAGACAGATAATATTTGAAAATAAATTTATGAATCCTAAAAATTTAGTCGACTTAATTGGAAATACTCCCTTGGTGATTAGCCAAAAACTAGTTAAAAACAAAAACGTACAATTACTTTTAAAGCTAGAAGGAAACAACCCTGGAGGAAGCGTAAAAGACAGAGCTGCATACAATATGATAGCCTCTGCATTAGAGCGTGGAGACATCAAAAAAGGCGATAAATTGATTGAAGCAACCAGTGGAAATACAGGTATTGCTTTGGCAATGATTGCTCAAATATTAGATATTGAAATTGAATTGGTATTACCAGAAAATTCTACCAAAGAAAGAACTCAAACGATGAGAGCATATGGAGCAAAAGTAATTCTTACTCCTGCTTCTGAGGGGATCATTGGTTCTAGGGATTATGCAGATAAAAAAGTAGCTGAAGGCGGCTATGTAATGTTAAACCAATTTGCCAACCACGACAATTGGAAAGCACATTACAAGACAACAGGCCCAGAAATATGGAGAGACACAAAAGGTGGTATTACGCATTTTGTTTCAGCCATGGGAACTACAGGAACGATTATGGGTACCTCAACTTTTTTGAAAGAACAAAACAGTTCGATTCAAATCATCGGTGCACACCCAAGTGATGGATCTAAAATTCCAGGAATTAGAAAATGGCCAAAAGAATATTTACCAAAAATATTTGATGCTAGTAAAGTTGATCGCGTTATAGAGGTTAGTGAGACCGAGGCAAGAGAAATGACCAAACGTCTGGCAAAAGAAGAAGGTGTTTTTGCTGGTATGAGTAGTGGTGGATCTGTTGCAACTGCAGTTAAAATTGCAAACGAACTAGAATCTGGAGTTGTAGTAGCAATTATTTGCGATAGAGGAGATCGATATTTATCTTCTGATTTATTTGATTAACTAACTTACAATCACATCAAACTCAGTTAACAAACCTAAAGCTCCTTCTTTTGAGAAGTGAGCTTTTTTTATTTTGTTTAGCGTCGGATCTAAAGAATAATTGTAAGATGAATACATATCAGACCCTTCTAAATTGGTGGTTTTAAAAACAGCTTTCAACAAATTACAATTATCAAAAACCGATTTAGAAATATTTGCCTCCGTAAAATCTACTTCTTGTAGGTCACAATTTTGAAACTGAGTTCCTGAAATATCCAGCTTAAAAAAAACAGCAAAAGACAATTGGCATTTTTTGAAAGACAAATTTAATAAAAACGGATTGGATTTTTCAAAATTCACTCCCATAAGCTTACAGCCTTCAAAAACGACATCTTTAAATGCAGTATTCAACACCTGAACATTGCTCAGATTACAATTGATAAATTGACACTCTATAAATTCGTTATTAGAGATATTAGTCTTTGAAAAATCACAATTTTTAAAAACACACAAGTCATATTCCCCTTTCGGAAAATGAATTGATGTAAAATCTATATTTTCAAATACTTTTTCAACTTCTACCACCATAATTAGACTTTAATATTTCAAACGCAATGCTTGTTTCACATGTGCCAAATGATGGTTTGAATGCCATGCATAGGTACCTACAACTTCTTCTAGTTTGAATTTTTGTCCGTGTTCGGGGTGTATATATTCTTTCTTTAAATCCTCTTCACTTAGGTTTCTCATTACCGCAGTCAATTTCGCATGCAAACCTTTTAGCAACAGTAAAACAGCTGACAAGTCTTCCTCTAAAGAATCCGGAAGCTCGGCAAATCGATCTTCAAAATAAGGTCGTATGGTTGGTGAATCTTCAGTTAGTGCCAACTTAAAACGAATCAAACTATTCATATGACTATCTGCACAATGATGCACCACTTGTTTGATCGTCCATCCTTCCGGCCTGTATTTATAATTCAGTTCAGTAGCGTTCAAATCAGAGACTATATCCTCTAACCTTTTGGGAAAACTTTCAACATCTTCAATCCAATTTTCAATATCTGTTGATGTAATTGTATCCGGAGCTTCAAATTCTCCTATTGGAAATTTTAGTTTATATATAGAATCCATATTATTTTTTATTTAATCGTGAAGAATGTATTTCTAAAATCTTATTCCCAAATATACGAAACCACAATTCTTGGCATATAAAAAGCCGCATGAAGTTCATGCGGCTCTTATTAAATTCTAGTAAATCTTATTCTAAAGACCCTAAATATCTTTCAGCATCTAAAGCTGCCATACATCCAGTACCAGCAGCAGTAACTGCTTGTCGGTATTCTTTATCTTGCACATCACCAGCTGCAAAAACTCCTGGTAAATTTGTTTTTGTAGATTTTCCTTTGGTAATCAAATATCCAGCATCATCCATCTCCAATACTCCTTTAAAAATATCTGTATTAGGCGTATGACCGATCGCTATAAAAACTCCTGTTACCGGAATCTCTTGCTTCTCGTTTGTTTGATTGTTAACCGCTCTTACTCCTTCAACAACAGTATCTCCTAAAACCTCATCAATTTCTGTATTGTACAATACCTCAATATTCTCAGTTTTTTCTACTCTATGTTGCATAGCTTTCGACGCTCTCATGAAATCTTTACGAACCAACATGGTAACTTTGCTACAAATATTTGCTAAATATGTTGCTTCTTCAGCCGCAGTATCTCCAGCTCCAACAACAACTACATCTTGCCCTTTGTAAAAGAAACCATCACAAGTAGCACAAGCCGAAACACCGCCACCTTTCAATTTTTCTTCACTCTCTAAACCTAAATATCTAGCTGTAGCACCTGTTGAAATAATTACAGTTTCTGCTTCAATCAATGTAGTTCCATCAATTGTTATTTTATGAATACCTCCTTCTTCTTTGGCAAAATTAACTTCTGTAGCTAAACCAAATCGAACTTCTGTACCAAAACGTTCAGCCTGATTTTTTAAATCTTCCATCATTGCTGTTCCATCAGTACCATTTGGATACCCAGGAAAGTTATCAACCTCAGTTGTTGTTGTTAATTGTCCACCCATTTGCATACCCGTATACATAACTGGCTTTAAATCAGCTCTTGCTGCATATATAGCTGCAGTATAACCTGCAGGCCCTGAACCTATGATCAAACATTTGATTCTTTCAATTGTTTCTGACATAATATTGTATTTAAATTTGTGAAACAAAAATAAGATTTTTAGTGAGCTGAAATTGTTATTGTTTATAATTATTTATAATTCAATTATAAGGAAAAACAATCTCCATTTTGTAAGGCAACCAGACTGAAAATTATTCTAAAATATTTTTTGATTTTTAATTGCTCAAATAGTTGTTTTGAGTATATTTGCAACTCGAAATCGGGCACTGATTTCAGAAACACCTTCGGGGTGTAGCGTAGCCCGGTCATCGCGCCTCGTTTGGGACGAGGAGGTCGCAGGTTCGAATCCTGCCACCCCGACAAAAAGCCTTGCTATCGCAAGGCTTTTTTTATGATGTATTTTGCTTTGTGTTATACTTTTTAACAATGGAATTCTTTGAATCTATCTCTTAACTATTTAACAAAAATCATTTGGTAAAACCAATTGTCATTTTTATTATTGTTATATTATTCGGGATGTAGCTTAGTCCGGTTAAAGTGCTGGTCTGGGGGACCAGAGATCGGAGGTTCGAATCCTCTCATCCCGACATTTCATTTTTTAATACCTAAAAACAAGGAGTTAATTCGGGTTAAATTATTGACACAAAAAGGTAATCTAAGACAATTACCTGACCTTTTACGCGAGTAATTTTACCAATTATAAACAACTAAACTTTTATAAATGATTAAAATGAAATCAAACTATTTTTATTTTTTATTTATGCTTTTCGCATCTTTAAAAATACATTCTCAAAATCAACCTCTCACAGCCAAGGAAGGTGAAACATGGGAAATCAAATGGAATCGCTCTGATGATTTTAATGGTACTTCAGTAAACAGAAGTATCTGGAACCCAAATGTTGCTAATGTAGGAGTATGGTCTTGGGACAATGACAATGTAAGTGTTTCGAACGGAACAGCAAAAATCACAGTAACACAAGAAAACCATACAAGAACCTTCTGGGATGGTTGCAATCAAAAACAAGTGTCTAACTTTCCGCTTTATTACAAATCTGGCATATTAAAGACATATGCAACAGGAAACTACGGGTATTACGAAGCTAAAATAAAAGGAGCCTCCTTATTTCCAGGTGTATGTCCTGCCTTTTGGCTTTATAGTTCTATAGATAGAAGTCTAAACAATCCTGGTGATGTACAATATAGCGAAATTGACATTGTCGAAATGCAACAAGGCGACACCAACCATGGTTTTGGTAACGACCCTAAAGGAATGGAACATAATCTTCATACCATAGTGGTTGAACCAAACGGAACTGCAAAATGGCATAGACCTAAAGCATACCCAGAGGAAAACCTTAACTTATACGAAGCTCCTTTCGATCCAAGAGATGATTTCCATATCTATGGTTGTGAAGTAAATAAAGATGAGATTATTTGGTATGTAGATGGCATTGAAGTAGGAAGAAAACAAAATTTATACTGGCATAGGCCGATGAATGTAACTTTCTCAATGGGATTGAGAAGACATTTTACCGAATTCAAATGCAATCAATTTTACCCTAATGCGGCTAATACAACTCAAGATGGATTTCCAACAACCATGGAAATCGATTATGTAAGAGTCTGGGAAAAAAAAAACGATAGTCCGAATGAAACAGTAACATTTAGCAATGTTGGTTTTGAATCTGGAAGCTTAGAACCCTGGGAAAACATTGGGCAAACAGCAACTATTGTATCAAACAATGTACATAGTGGAAATCGTGCTGTTTTTATAAATGGTAATTCTTCTATTCAACAAATAGTTACTGTGAAGCCAAATACTACGTACACGTATTCTTGTTTTGCGAAAGTACAATCACAAGGTCAGAACATTTTTTTAGGTGTTGCGGATTATGGTAGTACCCCAGTAAGCACATCATTTACAACTACAAATTACACTAAAAAAAGTGTTACATTCACTACTGGAGCCAACAACACAAGTGCCAAATTATGGTTTTGGAATGGAGATGCAGACCACAAAGCGTATGGAGATGATTTTGAATTGATTGAAACCAATGCATCTCCCGTAGCTGTATCTGGAATGTCACTTCCAATAAATTCTACAACTTTAAACAAAGGGGAAAACTTACAGGTAACAACCAACATATTGCCTCAAAATGCCACAAACAAAACGGTAACATGGGCATCTAACAATAACGCAATTGCTACCGTAAATCAACAAGGAGTTATCACGGCTGTAGCAAAAGGAACTACAACCATTTCTGCTACCACTGTAGATGGTGGTTTTTCAGACACCATACAAGTTTCTGTAAACGAGAACACTTCTAACAATGATGGAGCCCCAATCGATAGTATTATATGGATAAAAGCTAACAATGGTAAATTTGTAACTGTCAACACAGGCTCTAGCAATACATTGCAAGCAACTTCAAACAGCGCAGCAAGCAAGGAACAATTTCGCGTCGTGGATGGTGGCGATGGATACATCACCTTATTAAGTTTAGCAAACAGCAAATATTTGACGGCCGCTAACACAACTCAATCAGACTTGAGAGCTGGAGCTAAAGGAATCTTTAATAGACAACAATTCACTTGGATCGATACTGGCAACTCAAAAATGGTATTGCAAGCCAAAATAAACGATCTTTTCGTTTCTGTAAACTCCAATACCCCAAACACACTTCAAGCCAACCAACAGAATCAAAACACGGCAACTGTTTTCACATGGGGTATTGCAGGATCTAATTTAAAAACATTGTCAAGCTCTTCAGAAAATCCAGAGGAAACAAATTTGGTTTCGGTTTATCCAAACCCTGCAAAGGATTTTGTAAAGGTTTCATTGGGAGAATCAGCGACAAAAAATGTTTCGGTCTCTCTTGTAGATCAAAATGGTAAAACGGTTTTAACAAAAACATTTACCGACAATGACTTTGAAATAAGCACACAAAACCTGCATGGAATATTTATCTTACATATAAAATCAAATGAAGTAAACCATGTTCAAAAAATAATTATCGAATAATCTTTAAAAAAAGGCAATAGAATTTCTTCTATTGCCTTTTTTAATTTCTATAATTCTTTAGAAAATTATTCCTTTATCAATTCGCTTTCTAGCTCAATATCAATAAATCTAAACGCCCCTAAAGGAATCTTAATCTCCGCTTTTTTATCCTTATCTATTTCGAAACGTTGGCCATTTAAAACGTCAACAATTTTCACAGGTGAAACAGCACCAAAACGAACAACTGCATTCCGTTCTTCCGGATTGATGTAGCCCGAATCTACAATTGTTAAACGTAATTTTTTCGGTGCAATCTGACTCACTACCCACCCTACTTCACCAGACACAGTAACAGGCAATAAGAGTTGAGAAGCTTTAATTTCTTTTTCCACTGTTTTATAGTAACTATCTGCTGCATATTTTTTATTCCCATCAGAAGACAAATAATTTTTTCCATCTGAAATAAATTCTTTCATATTCCCTTTATATATAGGATGAAGATTTTCCTCTAGAGGTAATCTTTTTACATCTTTACCTGCAAACACTCCTTTTTGCGGAGGCGTTATTAAAACCATTCCGTTTTGATAAGTCGGAATAAAATTCAACCTTCTTTCTTTGGCACCTGCGGCATATCTAGAAAAATCCCAAGGAGTATTCACTCCACCAGGCCAACTACCCGATAAACGGTCGAAAACCATCGGATTTTCGCTATGATCTTTTTCATTAAAAAACACAACTGGTTTTACATCATTCCCCAATTCAATATAGCGTTCATCCGGCTTCGTCATACTTACATGAACAGGCGAAAAACTAACAATCTCATTTCTTTTTGGAACGTATAGTGCACCCTGCGCTACTAGATCCCATAAGAGACTCATATACTTTTGATCTACCGCAAAATTATCTAAATATTGTGCCCCACTAGAAATACTATATACCATCATACGTAAAAAATGATTTGGCAACATTTGATGTGCATGCTGGCGACTTCTATCGAAACTAGCATTATCTCTAGCACATCGAGCCCCCCAACTATCTGTTGCACCACTCGACCAAATCCCTAACCTTGCAGCCAAGCTTAATTCCATCGATTTATCCGTAGTTTCTTCCATCGCAGGTACAAAAACATCAGCATATTCACCAGACAGCAATTTGTCCCAGTTGTGCAAATACACACTCGATTGCCAAAATAAATGTTTTGTTCGTATGTAAAGATTTGCATTACTCTTTCTGGCGTGATCTGCCAAAGGATATATCAAATCTTTCATCACATAATTAAAGTCATCTGAATGATCTTCTAATTCTGGGAAAATAAGCACCGTTTTTTTACCATTCGCATTGTCTAATATTTTTTCAGTAGTCGTTCTTTGGTACATGTATGGATCATTTCCATGACCACCCCAATAGGCAATTCCTTTTCCTTCGGCGTAACTAGCAGAAATTTCATTAACTATTTCAGACTGAGTTGCTGTATATTTCATTCTTCGATCCCTTCTGGTACGGTATTTTTCATTGGCTATCGAAGAACGGTCCCAATTTTCTTTTTCTCTAGTTTTAGGACGAATTAAAAAGGTAGGATTGTCATATTTACTTTCTATGCGCTCTATTGCCTCTCTAGCATCGCTATTTTTTCTATTCTCAGACATAAAGTAAATTGGTTGAGAAACATTTTCAATAGTAGATTTTTTATATTTCTTTAAATCATTTTTTATCGAAGCAGTATTGTCGAGAATTTTTTGAATTTTTCCAGCCGGATTTAAATTTTTGTATTCTTTTTTCCAAGTTTTTTGTGTTGGATCGATGATATGAATACAACTTCCTCCACTTTGAGCACTTGCTAAAATAATTTTATTTCCAATTTTATCCTTCCACATATCATTAAAAGAATATTTACAAGCCAAAACCTCAGCTTTATTGACATCCATATCCGTGTCAGAGAGAATTATTCTCGAGCCAAACATGGTTAAAATTTTATCTTTTTTCCCGTTATTTATTAATTCTGGCTGCGTAACTCTATATCCGAAAACATCTAATTGACTATACAGTTTTGTAATGCTAAACTCTTTTGGCTTTTTTGTAGAAAAATCAAATTTATAGAAACCACTTCCCTTATTTGCTTCACCAGTTCTACCAACAAAAATTTCGCTCACCCCATCTTTGTTGATATCTACAACTCGTAAATCGCCTAACCTACCAGTTTTATTTTTTTCTTTTTTAAACGGCAGAGATTCTAATGGTTTGAAATAATAAAAGCTTCCGTTCGAGTTTGTTGCAGCAATACCATGTATCACTAAAATTTCTTGTCCATCTGAATAAACAGCAGGCCGTATGTAATTCGTAACAAAAGCCTTAACGGTGTTTTTCGAGTTTTTATGCTTTGCCTTGTCTAAAGAAAACTTCTTAGTATCGAGATCTAAGACCAATTGTCCGTTTTTGTTTAAATAATAAATATGAGAATCATAACTCCCGACAACTACATAAGCCTCTTTATCTTTATGCGTAACAGCAACAGATTTTAACGGAGCTTCATTTTTAGAAAACTTCCACAACAACTCACCCTTGTCACTTATGCAATACAAATTTCCATCGGCATTTGCTGCAAGCGTTTCATCGTTCCCATCTCCATCCAAGTCAGCACACCAAACATCGTGATTCATAAAACCCGATAACTTGTTTTCCCAAAGTTTTTTTCCTTTGTAGGTATATGCAAGTAAAGTACCTTCGTAAGAATTTGCAATTACAGTTGTTCTGTTCTCTATTTGAGACGTACGAACTAGGGTAATCGTATACCCAGTTTCGATGCTAACAATCCCTTTGTCTTTTTTTGCATCATTTGGCTTGGCGATTAAACTAGTATTTGCAAAAAAAAACACCAACATTGCAAGTCCTAAATTTCCACCTAGAATTCTATTTAAATTTGCCATCTTCAAACGCTTTATTATTTCTTTGAAACTCCTTTGTTTCTTTTGATACTTAGGTTTGTATTCTCACCTTTTTGAGCTACAATAATTGGCCAAGAAAAACCTTTGAATTTATTTTTTTCAATTTTTACATTTTCAACATATTCCAATTGAATCGCATCACTTTGCTGGCCTGCTGGGTATTTCTTATTCAACTCTATAGTATTGTCTTTCACCAATAGTCCATGTACCGATAAAGCATGCAACAAATGACCGTTGAAGCTCTTAATAGTGTTATTTACAAAGTTGATATTACGATGATACTTTTCATCACCCAATCGCTGCTCAGGTCTTAACAACGGGGCAACATATAATGGGTAATGTGTATTCGACCCGTATCCAATATTTTCAAAAACATTATTTCGGATGGTAATATCTCTTACCCCGCCAGATTCGTACCATTTATTATTATCACCTTCAATTAAAATCCCATGCATCTGAGATGAAAAATAGTTGTTTTCGATAAGCACACTCCCTTTTGTGGTAACCAATACACTTCTTGCTCTATTTTCTCTGATGGTATTGTTTTGCATCAATAAATCAGGGTTCCAAGTAATATTTTCAAGTGACAACAAACCTTCAGGCAGTTTTTCTGGTACTTCAGTCAACGTAATGAGGAACTTTTTCTCATTCAATACTTCCACGTCTTTTACCGATGTTTCAAATACAGGCAGAATTGTTTCTCTTGAAGTTATCATAATGTTATCTCCAGCTTCCGCAAAAGTTAAACCCCACTGTTGATGATGACTAATTTCACATAAAAATTTATTTTCTCCGACGTATTTATCTACTTTAACATAAGCCCCATGCACATTAATACCATCATCTAACATATGCTCTAGAATACAGTTTTCTAGTTTTATCAAACCTTTGCAACCTAAAAAATGAGTCGCATCTGCACGAGATGAAGTGGTTCTTCCTTCTTTTGAGGTCACTTTAAAACCATTCAAATGTATATTTTCACATCTTTCCGCGATCAACGCCATTCCACCTGCAGCCAATACTGTAACATTTTCTATATAGGTATCTGTTGCATTTTCAAGATGAATTGCCTGTACGAGTCTATTTGTTCCTTGAGGCCCATTGTTCACCATCACAGTACCAACCGGCGGCGTTTTTCTTGTCGCATTTTTAAATCGTATTTTTCCATCACCTAAATCTTTTGCTTTGGCACGAATAGGATTGATGCTATAAGGTTTTGAATTCCAAATTGGTGCTTTCGTCTTCGAGTCAAAAGGTGTGTTTTGCCCGATAGGATCTAACCAATCGTAATGTTGAAAATATATTTTTTCATCTACAATCTCGTACGCATGATTTGAATTCATTTTCACAACAAACGAATTGTTTGCTTCATCATTTTCAATTACTTCGAATTCACTTTGAAAAGGTATTTCCCAATCTATAGAAAAGTTTTTTAACGTAGTGTTTTTCGACCCATCAATAATTATTGGACATAATCTTCCGTGAAATATAAAAGTAGAATTATTCCCTTCAATTGTAATCCCTTCGAAATCAAACAAAGGAAAAGCCATTTTTTTCAAGCTGTTATCATGATTCGTTACTGCACGATATGACTCTATTGCATTTTCTGGATAAAACAAATAATCCCCTTTAGGAAAACTCAAAGTAATATCCTTGTTACCTTTTTGAGATGCTATTAGTTGATTGATCTCAAGCGTAACATCTTTACCTGGAACAACGCCATACTCTGCAACATTAATTACTTCTTGCGCAATCGACAATTGAACGAAACAAAACGACATTACAATCGTTTTCATGATTTTGAAAATAGTTTTCATTTAAGCTTCCTCTTTAGTTTTATCAAACAATTCTTAATTTACAACACAATAGTACCCAATCAAACAGATAACTATTTATCTATCCGTACATTTAAAGTGTCGTAGGGTATGAAACCTAGTATTTAGGCAACAAAACCAAACACTAGAGGCTTGAAAACAGGAGATTTACGCAAAAACACAAACAAAAAAAGCTCTAAGATTTCTCTTAGAGCTTTGTACTTTTTAAGCTTTAATTTTTACAACGCAGCCACGTGCTTTGTTAATTTTGACTGCAAATTACCCGCTTTGTTTTTGTGGATAATATTGTTCTTAGCCAATTTGTGCAACATTGCAATCACAGCAGGAAGTTTTTCTTCAGCCTCTTTCTTATCAGATAGAGCTTTTAAATTTCTAACTGCATTACGAGTCGTTTTGTGTTGATACTTATTTCTCAACTGCTTCTCACGATCGCTTCTAATTCTCTTTAATGCTGACTTATGATTTGCCATAACTTAATTTCTTAAAACTTAATTTGTAGTCCGTAGGGGAATCGAACCCCTGTTACCAGGATGAAAACCTGGCGTCCTAACCCCTAGACGAACGGACCATTGTTTGCTTTCTTTTAAAGCGATGCAAAAATATAACTTTTCTATCAAATGCAAAACTTTTTAAGAAAAAATTCGTGAAAATATTTCACAATAAAAAAAAGCTCTAAGATTTCTCTTAGAGCTTTGTACTTTTTTTAAGCTTTAGTTTCTTACAACGCAGCTACGTGCTTTGTTAATTTTGACTGTAAATTACCCGCTTTGTTTTTGTGGATAATATTGTTCTTAGCCAATTTGTGCAACATTGCAATTACAGCAGGAAGTTTTTCTTCAGCCTCTTTCTTATCAGATAGAGCTTTTAAATTTCTAACTGCATTACGAGTCGTTTTGTGTTGATACTTATTTCTCAACTGCTTCTCACGATCGCTTCTAATTCTCTTTAATGCTGACTTATGATTTGCCATAACTTAATTTCTTAAAACTTAATTTGTAGTCCGTAGGGGAATCGAACCCCTGTTACCAGGATGAAAACCTGGCGTCCTAACCCCTAGACGAACGGACCATTGTTTGCTTTCTTTTAAAGCGATGCAAAAATATAACTTTTTCTAAAATCAACAAATAATTTAATGATTTATTTTAAAAATATTTTTGAAACTTATAACATGTAAAAAAGCGCTTGCAGCTCTTTCGAATTGCGGTTGCAAATATACACTTGTTTTGAAAATCTACAAATAAAAATTATCTATTTTAATATGCTTTAGCAAAAAGAACACGTTTAGAAGAAGGTTTACCAGAATAAACACAAACCCCTTCCTCTTCTTCGGCATCCAATGCAATACATCGAATGGTCGCTTTGGTAAGTTCTTTAATCTTATCTTCAGTTTCTTCAGTACCATCCCAGTGAGCTAAAACAAAACCTCCTTTGTTTTCAATAACATCTTTAAAAGCATCAAATGAATCTACTTTTGTAATATGCTCATCACGATAGTCTTTTGCTTTTTTGAATAGGTTTTCTTGAATTTCTTCTAGCAACGCTACAATCTTATCTTCAATTCCTTCTTGACTTACTGATTCTTTAGTTAACGTATCTCTTCTCGCTAATTCTAACGTACCATTTTCTAAATCACGTGGTCCTATGGCTATTCTTAAAGGAACACCTTTCAATTCGTATTCAGCAAATTTCCAACCTGGCTTATGTGTATCTCTAGTATCAAATTTTACTGACACTCCTTTACTTTTTAATGAAGCGACAATACCCTTCACTTTTTCTGAAATAGCATCCAACTGCTCTTCTTTTCTATATATAGGTACAATCACAACTTGAATTGGAGCTAATTTTGGAGGAAGAACCAATCCATGATCATCAGAATGTGTCATTATCAAACCACCAATCAAACGCGTAGACACTCCCCATGAAGTAGCCCAAACATGCTCTTTTTTACCTTCTTTATTCGTAAACTTCACATCAAAAGCCTCTGCAAAATTTTGCCCCAAAAAATGAGAAGTTCCTGCTTGTAAAGCTTTACCGTCTTGCATTAATGCCTCAATAGTATAGGTATCTAATGCTCCTGCAAAACGTTCACTTTCAGTTTTCACACCTTTTACCACTGGCATCGCCATAAAATTTTCGGCAAAATCAGCATATACACCTTGCATTTTAGTTGTTTCTTCCAAGGCTTCTGCTTTTGTAGCATGCGCCGTATGTCCTTCTTGCCACAAAAACTCAGCTGTTCTTAAAAACAAACGGGTACGCATCTCCCAACGAACAACATTCGCCCATTGGTTTATTAATAAAGGTAAATCTCTATAAGACTCTATCCATCCTTTATATGTGTTCCATATAATTGCTTCACTCGTAGGTCGAACCACCAATTCTTCTTCTAATTTTGCATTAGGATCAACAATTAGCTTCCCTTCTTTCTCAGGATCATTTTTTAATCTATAATGAGTAACAACCGCACATTCTTTCGCAAAACCTTCCGCGTTTTTTTCTTCTGCTTCGAATAAACTTTTAGGCACAAATAATGGAAAATACGCATTTTCATGACCTGTTTCTTTGAACATTTCATCTAAAGCGTTTTGCATCTTTTCCCAAATAGCATATCCATATGGCTTGATAACCATACAACCACGTACTGCAGAGTTTTCTGCCAAGTCAGCTCTCACTACTAACTCATTGTACCATTTCGAGTAATCCTCACTTCGTTTTGTTAATTTTGCACCCATCTAAAAAAGTTTGGCATAAATATTGTAAATTTCTGTATAACAACTGTTAAAAACAGTTTGGCAAAACTACTAAATTTAGATTGTTCAACAATAAAAATTCAATGATTATGCAACCAACAACTCAACCTATCAAAAAAATTATTGGCTTTTCATTTTTTACGCTATTCATTGCGATTTTCACTTCTTGTGGGTCTTCTCAGTATTATGCTGAAAATCCTGATGGTATCTACCCAACTCCGAAAAACAAAAAATCAAATACAATTCAAGACACGAATAATACTTTTTCAAATGGTGTTGCAGATATTGAAGAAGATTTATATTACCAGAATCTTGAAAACAACGAGCAGCAGATAACTGACCAACCTACGATTATTGAAAACAACTACACAACTGTGTATGTCAACAATGGTATTGAGCCTTATTGGGGTGGTTTTTATGCCCCATATTATTATGGGAACCCCTATTATAGTTTTCATTACTTTTATACTCCTGTATATGCAACACCCTTTTACGGACATAATTACCGCTACCCAAACAACATCTACTATGGTAGAAGAAACACGTACAACTCAAACTACTTAGCATCTTCTTCGAGAAACAAATACGACTCTAGAAGACTGTATAGCAATCGAAATAATTACAGCAGAGACTACACATCGTCTGTAAGAAGTAAAAGAAGCTCAAGCTACTACAAACCAACTTCTTCTAGAAGAAACTACAGCAGTTCAAACTCCAGTGCTCGCTATAAAAGATATACTAGTACTTCAAATAGATCAAATTACAATACAAGAAGCTCTAGCACTTCTAATTCTTCAAGAAGTAGAAACTACAGTCGATCTTCAAATTCATCTAGCTCTAGAAGTTATACCCCAAGTAGAAGTAGTTCTTCCAATAGAACATACTCTCCAAGCACCAATTCTAGTAGAAGTTCTAGAAGCTACACTCCTTCTAGATCAAGCTCATCAAGAAGCATTAGTTCTTCAAGTAGTAGAAGTAGCAGCGTAAGAAGCCGAAGATAAAAACACTTGAGTTAAACCTAAAAATCTAAACATGAAGAAAATCTACCTACTTTTTCTAGTATGCATAGCAAACATTTCTCTTATGGCTCAAAGCATGGGGTATACAGATTTAGGCGTTTTGTTTTCACAAGAAAATTACAACGGAACAGCTAGATACAATGCAATGAGTGGTGCATTCGGAGCCTTAGGAGGAGACGTAAGTGCTATTTACCATAATCCTGCTAGTGGAGCAGTTTTTTCTAGAAGTGAAATTTCTGGTTCTCTTTCTTACGAAACAATAGATACCGATGCAACTTATTACGGAAAAACGACGTTCAACAATCAAACTGATTTTAGAGTTCCTCAATTCGGGTTTGTCATCGTTTTTGACGCTCCCTACTCGAGCAACTGGTCAAAATTCACATTAGGCTTTAACTATAGCACTCTAAACGAATTCAAACGCAATTATACAGCAAAGGGAAATAACGGCAGTTTTGTAAGATACAACCTGCACCCGTTTGACAACCCTGAATTGCCAGACGAACCTATTCCATATAACATCCCTGAATCACAAACATTTCAAAACAACACTTCAGGAAGATCAGATGTCTATACTTTATCAATAGCTTCAGCTTACAAAGATTTTTTCTACATTGGATCTACACTAAACTTTCACAATGTAAAATTCTCTCAAGATGTTTACTTAGGTGAACAAAATGGAGATGATGAAGGCAATACACTTTATGCCGATTACAACCAATTTCTATACGAAGAAAGCTCTGGTATATCTTTGGGTGTCGGTATGATTTTAAAACCTTTTAGAAATTTCAGACTAGGTTTTGCATATCAAAGTCCGATTTGGTACCCAGAAATATATGAAGAATCTAATGCCATAGACTACGATCTTGAAAATTCTTATTCTGGGTTTCAAGAAAGAGGCTATTTAGACATTCAAAGTACTGATATCCCTGGACTGTATCGCAACACTTACGACAACAACCCAGAATTCTTGACTTATAAATACAATATGAATACTCCTGAAAAATGGACTGCTAGTGCTGCGATTACTCTAGGCCAGCATGGATTAATTAGCGTCGATTATCACCAAAAAAACTATTCATTGATTCGATTTGGAAACGGAAGTAATTTCCAACAAGAAAGAGATGAAATTGCAACTTCTTTAACAACAGCGAGAGGCTTGAGAGGTGGTGGAGAATTGCGCTTCAATCAAATTAGCTTACGAGGAGGAGCTTTATTGGAAGAAAGTCCATACAAGCCCAATAACGAAACCTTTTATAAAAAAGGAGTTTCTTTAGGACTTGGATTAAAATTCAAAAATGCAAAATTAGACTTCGCATATCAATATACAGAAATCGACGAGAATTACAGCATCTACCACAGCTCTGAATCTGTAAATGATGTAACACTTTTAAACGCTAATTCAAGATTCTCTACAACTTTAGCGCTGTTATTTTAACTCGCCATAAATTATTGTTATCTCACTAGTTGAAGTTTCAATAAACATCGTATTATTTATTTGAGCAATTAGCTTATTTTTGCATCAAATTAAAATCGAAGATGATGAAGCATCAAATTAGCACAGAAGCAACAAACAATCCTAGCATTGTTAAGTTCAATAGCAATAAGCTATTAACACAAGGCGGAAGTTATCAATATAACAATGTAGACGAAACAAAAGAGTCTCCTCTTTCAAAACAATTGTTTCATTTACCGTTTGTTAGTAAAGTATTTATCAGTGCTAATTTCATTGCAATTGAAAAATTTGATATTGTAGAATGGTCAGATATTCAAGAAGAGATTAGAGAACTCATCGAAATGTACCTAAATCAAGGTAATGAAGTCGTTACAAGTGCTGCAGAACCTAAAAAAATATCGATTGAAATTTACGCAGAGAGCACTCCAAATCCAGAGGTAATGAAATTTGGAAGCAATCGCTTGTTGACAGAAAATGATTTTGAATACAAAAACGTCTCTGAAGCAACGAACTCACCATTGGCTGTAGAATTGTTCAAATACGCATATGTAAAAGAAGTATACATTGCAGAAAATTATGTTTCTATTACAAAAAACGACTTGGTTGAATGGACTACAGAAACCATCAATGATCTGAGACAATTTATTAAAAGTTATATTGAATCGAATAAATTAATCATCGATGAAACCGTAGCAAAACCTATCGTTGAAACCCCAACTGTAGACATCAAAGAATTAGAAGGAACTTCACTAGATATTGCAGGGATATTAGAAGAATACGTAAAGCCCGCAGTGGCTGCCGATGGTGGAAATATTGTTTTTCAATCGTACGACGAAGACACGCAAGTTGTAAATGTAATTTTACAAGGTGCTTGTAGCGGTTGTCCATCATCAACAGTGACATTAAAAAATGGAATTGAAACGATGCTGAAAGAAATGCTACCAAACAAAATAAGTTCAGTTGTTGCTGTAAACGGATAAACCCTATTTTAAATGTCAAAAAAAATCACTCCTTACAAAGATTCACAACTAGGAAAAAAAGAACAAGTTGCGAAAATGTTTGATACCATTTCGACAAACTACGATGGTTTAAACAGAGTTATCTCTTTTGGAATCGATGTAAAATGGAGAAAAAAAGTGATTGAATTAATTGGAAAGAACAATCCGAAAAAAATTCTTGATATCGCTACAGGAACTGGTGATCTTGCTATAATGATGGCTAGTTTGCAACCCGACGAAATTGTTGGATTGGATATTTCTGCAGGAATGCTTGAAGTAGGAAAAGAAAAAATAAAAGAAAAAAATCTTTCAAGCCTCATTGATATGGTATTGGGAGATTCTGAAAATATTCCTTTTGAAGACAACTATTTCGATGCCATAACTGTTTCTTTTGGTGTCAGAAATTTTGAAAATTTAGACAAAGGGTTAAAAGAAATATATAGAGTATTAAAACCTGGTGGAACCTTTGTAGTTTTAGAAACTGCTGTACCAACCAAAACCCCTTTTAAACAAGGGTATCAGATACACTCTAAATACATTTTGCCTTTGGTTGGAAAACTCTTTTCGAAAGACAAAACGGCCTACTCATATTTGTCTGAATCTGCAAATGCTTTTCCTTTTGGTGAAGCTTTCAACAATATTTTAGAAAAAAATGGGTTTAGTAGTTGTAACAACCTTCCTGTTACTTTTGGAGTAGCGTCAATTTATACCGCCACAAAAAAATAACACTAGAACAAAGGAAGCTTGTAAGCGAATTTAAGTATGAAAAAAAGAAGCATCTTATTAGTTATTTCTATTCTCTTTATCACTTTGAGTTTAACTGCTCAAAAAAGAAAAGTGAATCAACTTCCTAGTTTTGACAAACATGAAATTCATTGGGGATTTTACCTCGGTTGGAACAACAGTAATTATAAACTTACTTATAAAGAAAACATTTTCCCAAACACAAGTGTAAGATTCGACAACAAAACAGGTTTCAATGTTGGTTTGATTGGAGATGTAAAAATCAATGAGTTTTTTAATTTAAGACTAGAACCAGGATTAATAAGCAACGAAAGTACCATCTATTTTATAGACGAAAACAACACAGGTATTTTCGACAACTATTCCTCTGCGAACATAGAATCGACTTTTTTACATGTACCTATTCTTTTAAAGTTTAGTGCACTGCGTTTTAACAACGTAAAACCATACTTGATAGGAGGTTTTTCATACGATTACAACTTCTCAAGCAACCAAGACAGTAAAGATGATAATTTTAGTGGACAGTTTAGAATGCAAACGCACAACTTCATGTATGAATTAGGTTTTGGATTCGATTTCTATTTCCACTACTTTAAATTCTCACCATCCATTCGTGGGCAATTTGCAATGACCAACGAAATCTATTATGACGATCCTGCAAATGGGCCTAGCCCGTGGACAGACCCTATAGATTTTATGGGTACTAGAAGTTTATTTATCAAGTTAGCTTTTGAATAAGCTATTTTTTGATTTTAGCCTCTTTTAAATTCACTTAGAATTATTGCTGTAGCTGTAGCAACATTCAAACTCTCTGTTTCTTGTATCGTTCCAAATCGCGGTATGGTTAGTTTGTTAGAACATAGATTCTCTACCGTTTTAGAGATCCCATTGGCCTCATTACCCATCACCAAAACTCCTGTTGTAGGTAATTCAGTATCGTAAATATTGTCTCCTTCCATATCTGCACAAAAAACAGGCACATCAACTTTAGATAGATATTCGTCTAGCTGTAAATAAGTAATATTTACACGAGTCAAAGAACCCATTGTGGCTTGCACTACTTTCGCATTAAAACAATCTACCGTATCTAACGAGCAAACCAATTGTACAACACCAAACCAATCACACAGGCGAATAATTGTACCTAGATTGCCTGGGTCATTTATACTATCCAAAGCAACAATCATTCCTGATTTTTGAACTTCTTTTTCTTTAGGAATTTTAAATACCGCCAACACACCATTCGGAGTTTTTAAGGCGCTAATTTTTTTAAAGTCCGTATTTTTTATCAGCTGAAAATCGTATGCTTCGAAAAACGGTCTTGTATCTTCAGACACAAATAATTTTTCCAATTCAAAAGACGAGGACAAGAGTTCTGAAACTACTTTTTTCCCTTCAGCAATAAAAAGCTGATGTTTCAATCGCTGTTTTTTTTGCTCTAAACTTTTGATTAATTTGATTTGATTTTTAGACAATTCCATAGGTAAGCATTGAGTAATAAAAGGCAAGGTATTTGTTGTACTACAACTTTTATTGCAGAGCAAAAATACACTTTTTAGGAAGGAAAATTAAAAAGGAATTTAAACTCTATAAAGAAGCTATGATTATACGCTTCAAAAGTACTATTTTTGAAAATCATTAAACCTAACGTTGTTGTTTCAAAACACTAAGATATCATTTTTATATTTTGTTGGAATCATGTTCATTTTCAGCGCATGTAAAACCACAAAGTACGTGCCCGAAGGAGAGTATTTACTTTCTAAAAACGAGGTGTCTATTGATAACAAAAACAAAATTGATAGTGAGGCCAAAGATTATATTATACAAAGACCTAACTCCTCTTTTCTAGGAATTCCCTTTCCTCTTCATTTCTACAACCGAGGAAATATCGATTACGAAAACAGACATGCGGAATGGGTTGAAAAACATCCAAAAACAAATTCATTTTTAAGAGCTGTTTTTTCTCAGAAACAAACTGTGCAAATGGGAGAAACATACAAATCGTTAAATAAATGGTTTTTGAATGGAGGCCAGCCACCCGTTGTTTTAGACGAAAGAAAATCAGAATTAAGTACTCAAAAACTAAAAAAATATTACTTCAACAATGGATATTTTAATGCGGAAATTAATTACGATATAACCTTGGACTATGATGTGTTATTAAATGAAGAAAAAGCAAAAATTAAATATAATATTGTAAAAGGAAAGCCTTTTCTTTTAGATAGTATCCGTAGAATAATTGACTCTGAAACTTTAGATTCTATATATAAAATCACAAAAACCAACTCACTATTGAAATCTGGAGATATTTATCGAGATGTCAATTTTAGAAAAGAAGCAAATCGACTTACGAGAATCTTTAGAAATTCAGGTATCTATCACTTTAACGAAAACCAAATCGGTTTTTATGATATTGACACACTAGCAACCGACAATAAAACAGATGTAATTTTAAAAATCACCGACCGATTAACCGAAAACGAAGGTGTCATTGAGACCAAACCATTAAAGGTTCAAAAGGTTACAAAGATTGGGATCTTTACTGATTATAGTTACGAACGAAAAAACGAAGCATTTAAAGACACAACCGAATTCAAAGGATTTAGTTTCTATTCTCATGACAAACTAAAATACAACCCGAAAGCAATTTTAAACGCAGTATTTATAGAACCCGGGAACATCTATAAAGACAGTGCAAGAAGTCTAACAAGAAAACATTTGAAGTTACTTCGAAATTTTAAAATGGTGAAAATAAAATACACCGAAATAAATGACGAAGAACTCGCTGCAACCATCGTATTAAGCCCCATGAAAAAATATTCGGTAAGTACCAATACCGAAATTATTCATTCTAACATCAAACAACTAGGTTTCGCTGGTGGATTTTCTTTTATCAACAGAAACACTTTCCGAAACGCAGAAATATTTAAACTCTCGTTTAAGGGATCTATTTTCGACGTAGCAAGAAATATTGGTAATCCAAACGACCGACCTTTTAGTTCTTGGGAGCTTAGCGCCGATGCATCAATTGAAGTTCCGAGAATAGTTTTTCCGTTCAACAGCTATCAGATAATAAACAAGAGAATGGCTCCGAAAACCTTGTTCTCAATCGGTAGTAGTTTTCAGAAAAACATTGGGTTAGACAAACAGAAATTCACAGCCTTTGTCGATTATTCATGGACGCCTAATAAAAGAACCAAACACACCATTGAGCCATTGAATGCTCAGTATGTAAAGAACCTAAATAAGGATCAATATTTTTATATTTACTCATCAGAGTACAACGATTTGGTAATCATTCAACAAGCCTATTTCCCAGATTACCCACTTACAGAAGACAATGCATTGCAGTTTATCAATGACGAAATCGATGAGGATTTTCAGCAAACCGATCCCGATGCCTACCAAAGAGCAAAAAACATTGAGAAACGAAATGAAATAATTACCACCGATTTCGTAATTCCGTCTATTACCTATGCCTTTACATATAGTACACAAGATAATTTTAAAGACAAAGAATACTTTTTCTTTAGAGCAAAAATTGCAACGTCTGGAAATTTACTTACCGCATTATCAAATACACAAATCAACGGAGTAAAAACATTTGCAGACATACCTATTGCACAATACACCAAAACAGATTTTGAATTCATCAAATACTGGAACCCTACGAAATCTACCGTATTGGTTTCAAGAACATTCGTAGGTATCGCTATTCCTTACGGAAACTCTAAAGACATACCTTTCACAAGTAGTTACTTTATCGGTGGTTCGAGTGATATTCGGGCCTATAGAACCTATGAGCTTGGACCAGGTTCGAACGATAGTGGCTTAGAATACAATGTTGGAAGTTTAAAATTGATTACGAATATTGAGTATAGATTCGGTTTGACAAAGAGTTTAAATGGCGCATTATTTATCGATGCCGGAAACATCTGGGATATCACAAACTCTGAAATATCTGAACCAGGAGATAAATTCACCAGTCTTGAGTCGTTAAAAAACAGTGCTATCGGTAGTGGGTTTGGACTTAGATACGACTTTAGCTTTTTTGTTTTCAGAACTGATATCGGTTTCAAAACCTACGAACCTTACCTAGATGGAAACCGATGGTTCCAAAATCACAACTTTAAAAACGCAGTGATTAACATCGGTATTAACTACCCATTCTAAACAAGTTTGCACCTGCAAAATCACTAGTAATTAGACAACTATTCCTACATCGATTTCGCGATTTTCTTACAGCAACTTCTCTAAAATCCACCAACATCCCATTTAAAATTATTACTTTTGTGTCAAATTTTTTAAAATAACAAACCATGAGTCACAACATCAAACCAGGAGTTGCTACAGGAGATGCAGTTCAAGAAATTTTCAAGTTGGCAAAAGCAAAAAACTTTGCTATTCCAGCTGTAAACGTAACAGGGAATAATACAATTAACACTGTTTTAGAAACAGCTAAAGAATTAAATTCTCCAGTTATTATTCAATTTTCAAACGGAGGAGCTGTATTTAATGCTGGTAAAGGATTAGATAACACTGACCAAAAAGCTGCGATCGCTGGAGCAGTTGCAGGAGCAAAACACGTTCATGAATTAGCTGTTGCCTATGGTGTACCAGTAATTTTACATACAGACCACGCTGCTAAAAAATTATTGCCTTGGATTGACGGATTATTAGATGCATCAGAAAAGCATTTTGCTGAAACTGGAGCGCCATTATTCTCGTCTCACATGATTGATTTATCTGAAGAACCATTAGAAGAAAACATCGCTATCTGTAAAGAATATTTAGCGCGTATGGACAAAATGGGAATGACTTTAGAAATCGAATTAGGAATCACTGGTGGTGAAGAAGATGGTGTTGATAATTCTGATGTTGATGAATCTAAATTATACACGCAACCAGAAGAGGTAAACTACTCTTACGAGCAACTTTCTGAAGTTTCTCCAAGATTTACTGTTGCTGCTGCTTTTGGAAACGTACATGGTGTATACAAGCCAGGTAACGTTAAATTGACTCCAAAAATTCTTGACAACTCTCAAAAATTCATCGAAGAGAAGCACGGTTTAGAGCACAACCCTATTGACTTTGTATTCCATGGTGGTTCTGGTTCTTCAGTAGAAGAAATTAGAGAAGCAATCGGATACGGAGCTATTAAAATGAATATCGATACTGATTTGCAATTCGCATTTATGGAAGGAATTAGAGATTACTTCGCTGACAATGCTGCTTATTTAGCAACGCAAATCGGAAACCCAGAAGGACCTGAGGCTCCAAACAAAAAATACTACGATCCTCGTGTATGGTTACGTAAAGGTGAAGCTACTTTGAAAGCACGTTTGATCAAAGCTTTTGAAGATCTTAATAATGTGAATACTCTATAAGAGCCCACACATTATTAAATACTACCTAAAGAGAAACTGAAATATTTTCAGTTTCTCTTTATTTTTTTAGTAAATTAGCCCACTATAAAATAGAATAAATTATGTCAGCTTGGTTTAAAAGAATAGAGAAAGGAATTAATACTCCTACAGAAGCTAAAAAAGATGTACCTAAGGGATTATGGTACAAAACACCTAGCGGGAAAATTGTTGATACAGAAGACTTAAGACAGAATCTTTATGTGAGCCGTGAAGATGGTTACCATGTAAGAATAGGTAGTGCAGAATATTTTGAAATATTATTTGATGATAAATTCAAAGAACTTGATGCTTCACTAGAGGCGGCAGATCCTTTAAAGTTCTCTGACACAAAAGCTTATCCAGACAGATTAAAAGACGCACAAAAGAAGACAAAATTAAAAGATGCTGTTCGTACTGCCGTAGGTAAATCTTTAGGAAAAGATTTGGTTATTGCTTGTATGGATTTTGCTTTTATTGGCGGATCAATGGGAAGTGTTGTTGGAGAGAAAATAGCTCGTGCTATTGATTATTCGATCAAAAAGAAAATTCCATTTTTAATGATTTCTAAGTCGGGAGGTGCTCGTATGCAAGAAGCTCCTTTATCGTTAATGCAAATGGTAAAAACTTCTGCGAAATTAGCTTTGTTAGCTGAAGCGAAAGTACCTTACATCTCTTTATGTACCGATCCTACAACTGGAGGAATTACTGCTTCTTTTGCCATGTTAGGTGATATCAACATTGCAGAACCAAATGCATTGATTGCATTTGCCGGACCACGTGTTGTAAAAGACACAACGGGAAAAGACTTACCTGAAGGTTTCCAACGCTCTGAATTTTTATTAGAACATGGATTTTTAGATGCCATTTACGAGAGAAAAGAATTGAAAAAACAAATCAATCTTTATATAGATTTGATTTCAAATCAAAAAATAAGATCATAAAAAAAGCCCCAATTTTGGGGCTTTTTTATTTTTATACAAAAGCTATTTTCTTTTGTTTTTTTGCAATTCGATTTCTTCCACTACTCCATCAGCATCGGTAAAAGTGGCAATAGCATCGCAACTACCATCTCCAAAATCTAACGTACCCGTTTTATTCGTTTTTGATATTTCTTTCACCCCACTTACAATAAATCTACAAGTCAACTCCTTGCGAAGTTTTTGCGTAATCTCAACTGAATGTACTTCTCCATTTTTAGAAGTAGAGGTCCAGTTACCAGATATTTCATATACCTTTGAAGCCCAATCATCTTGAGTTCCGCCCGAAATTAATTCTGTTACTCGTGTACCTTCTCTCGAAGCCGTTTCTCCAGATTCCCATGAAATTAAGATAGACTCTGTAAATGTCGTTTGGCGATTTCCATTTTCATTTGACCCTACTTTCACAGAACTACTCTCTCCCGAAATTTGTTTGTCATTTATAAAAAAATCTTCGTAGCCATGCGTAACCGACTTATTTCTTAACGATTTATCAATAGTATAAGTCATCAGTAATTTTCCTTTTAAAATTTTATCATTTTTTAAAGTACACCCTTCACCGAAATCAATAATTACATTTTTTACACCTGCCTCAGTTGTCACAGTTTTTACCGCACACTCTGGTAAATATCTATCACGCTTCTCTATTTTATATGCCAAAGATGAAAACTCTTCATCTGTATAAATTTCCTCAAAAATTGCGACTAATTCGTCAACTACTGCATCTCCATCCTCAATCGAAACAATCGTTTCTTTAGAAACATCATCTACATTTACTCCATTGTCTGTTTCACATCCGGTAATTGAGTACATCATCAATACAAATAAAGACATGTATAATAACTTTGTTTTTTTCATAATAATTCAAATTTAGTTGGTTTCACTTTAACTATCAGACTATAAATTTACTAAAAGGTTTAAAACAAACTACATAAATAGTGAAATCAATTGTTAGATTAGAAAATAATAGTATCTTTGCAGCCTTGATAAAATACTTATCAATACATAAAAATTATTAATTTTAAATTTAATGTTCGCATGTATTTAACATCTGAAGTAAAAAAAGAAATTTTCAAAAAGCACGGAGGTTCTGAATCAAACACAGGATCAACTGAAGCGCAAATCGCTTTATTCACACACCGTATCAATCATTTAACTGAGCACTTAAAGTCTAATCGTAAAGATTTTAACACTGAACGTGCGTTAGTAAAGTTAGTAGGTAAACGTAGAAGTTTATTAGACTACTTGATCAAAACAGATATCTTAAGATATCGTGCAATTATCAAGGAATTGAACTTGAGAAAATAAAAACTCTAAAAAGAGGCAATCTATATTGCCTCTTTTTTATTTTTGGCATTAGTATTTTACTCCACAGGGACTTCAACAACCCCAAAACAACACACACAATATTTTAATAACAAAATTTAGGATTAAATTATGATTCCAAAAGTATTTAAAGAGGTTATCGACCTTGGAGATGGAAGATCAATCTCATTAGAAACAGGAAAATTAGCAAAACAAGCTCACGGTAGCGTTGTTGTGCAAATGGGTAAAGCAATGTTGTTGTGTACTGTAGTATCAAACTACAAACAAAGTGACGTAGATTTTTTACCGTTAACAGTAGATTACAGAGAAAAATTTGCTGCAGCAGGTAAATACCCAGGAGGATTCTTTAAAAGAGAAGCAAGACCTACAGATGCAGAAGTATTAACAATGCGTTTGATTGACCGTGTATTGCGTCCATTATTCCCAAAAAACTACCACGCAGAAACACAAGTGATGGTGCAATTAATGTCTCATGATGAAGACGTTATGCCAGATGCACTTGCGGGATTAGCTGCTTCTGCTGCTATTCAATTAAGTGATATTCCTTTTGAAACTCCTATTTCTGAAGCACGTGTTGCAAGAGTAAATGGAGCATTCGTTATCAACCCTACTAGAGCACAATTAGAAGAATCTGACATCGACATGATGATTGGAGCTTCTGCTGATTCTGTAATGATGGTAGAAGGTGAAATGGATGAAATTTCAGAAGAAGAAATGGCTGATGCTATTAAGTTTGCACACGAAGCAATTAAAGTACAATGTACTGCTCAAGTAAAATTAGCTGAAGCTTTTGGTAAAAAAGAAACTAGAGAATTTGCTGTTTCTGAAGAAAATGAAGAATTAGCTGCTAGAATTAATGATTTAGCATACCAAAAATGTTACGACATCGCTAAAAAAGGTACTTCTAAAGTAGAACGTACTGAAGCTTTTGCTCAAGTAAAAGAAGAAGTTGTAGCTGCATTTTCTGAAGAAGAAGTCGAAGAATTCGGAGATTTAATTGGAAAATATTTCAGCAAATCACAAAAAGAAGCTGTACGCGAATTGACATTGGCAGAAGGTTTACGTTTAGACGGACGTAAAACAACTGAGATTAGACCTATCTGGTCTGAAGTTGATTACTTACCTTCAACACATGGATCTTCAATCTTTACTCGTGGCGAAACACAAGCATTAGCTACAGTTACACTTGGTACATCTAGAGATGCAAATATTATTGACTCACCAACACACGAAGGTGAAGAAAGATTTTATTTACACTATAACTTCCCTCCTTTCTGTACAGGTGAAGCGAGACCTTTAAGAGGTACTTCACGTAGAGAAGTTGGTCATGGAAACTTAGCTCAAAGAGCATTGAAAGGAATGGTTCCTGAAGATTGCCCATACACAGTAAGAGTAGTATCTGAAGTATTAGAATCTAATGGTTCTTCTTCTATGGCAACTGTTTGTGCTGGTACGTTAGCTATGATGGATGCTGGTGTTCAAATGAAAAAACCAGTTTCTGGTATCGCAATGGGATTGATATCTGATGGAGATCGTTTTGCTGTTTTATCAGACATCTTAGGAGATGAAGATCACTTAGGTGATATGGACTTTAAGGTTACGGGTACTGCTGATGGTATTACTGCTTGTCAAATGGACATTAAAATCAAAGGTCTTTCTTATGAAATCTTGGTAAGTGCTTTGAAACAAGCTCGTGAAGGTCGTTTGCATATTTTAGGTAAAATCACTGAAACAATTGCAAGCCCTAACGCAGATGTAAAAGAACACTCACCTAAAATGGTTACCAAGAGAATCGCTAATGAATTTATCGGTGCTTTGATTGGACCAGGTGGAAAAAACATCCAGGAGTTACAAAAAGTAACTGGTACTACCATTGTAATCAATGAAGATCCAGTAACTGAAGAAGGAGTAGTTGAAATTCTAGGAACAGGTTCTGAAGGAATTGATGCCGTTCTTGCTCGTATTGAATCTTTGACATTCAAACCAGAAAAAGGTGAGAAATACAAAGTTAAGGTAATCAAAATGTTAGATTTTGGTGCCGTTGTTGAGTATTTAGACGCTCCAGGTAACGAAGTATTGTTACATGTTAGTGAATTGGCATGGGAACGTACAGAAAACGTTTCTGACGTTGTAAACATGGGAGATGAATTTGAAGTTAAATACTTTGGAGTTGACCCTAAAACACGTAAGGAAAAAGTATCTCGTAAAGCATTGTTAGAAAAGCCAGAAGGATATGTTGCTAGACCTCCTAGAGACAATTCTAAAGGTAGAGATAACCGTGGACGCGATAACCGCAGAGACGACAGAAAACCAAGAGAAAAAAGAGACTAATCGTCGAAAGACAATCTCAAAAATAAATGAATCCCATCAATTTTAATTGGTGGGATTTTTTTCATGCAAAAAAACAAAAACTCTCACATTTCTGTGAGAGTTTTATACCCCATAAGTTTACCCAATTAATCACACAAACATGTGAGAAAAAGAACTACTTTATACCATACAAATATAGAGCAGTACCAAATATTCACAATGCAAAAACCCGATTATAAACTTGTCTATACACTCTTTGAACAAAATACAACGACAAAATTAAACACAAAAAAAGCTCAGAAATTTCTTCCTGAGCTTCTCTATATTTGTTGAAATATCTTAGTAAATATTCGCTCTATTATCTTCGATATCAGACAATTCTTTTAAAGAAGTAAACAACTCTCTTGCAAGTTTGTTTTGATTTTCTTTTGCCAAAGAATTTCTAGATCCTTCGTAGCTAGGCAAATCAGCTGGAGCTTCCTTTTTTGAAACTTTCACAGCGAATACTCCTTTAACTCCTACAATATTAGAAACAACCTTATCCACTGGAGAAGCATAAATAGCTCCAACAACACCAGGCTCAATACCTACACCAGAAATCGTCGGCGCTGCCATTGTCACATTTGAAAAGTTTTTCACTTCGGTTGCATTCGCCGTAGCTATACTGTTTAAGTCAGCACCATTCATTTTAGCAGCAATCAACGCAGCTTTTTTCTCTTTCAATAAAATTGGTTTTACTTTTGCAGATGCAGCAGAAGCAGATTGCAAGCCTTTCGCTGTTTTATTAGACAATACAACCACCGCATAACCCTGATCTAAATCAAAACGCTTTACAGAGTTTACATTTGTCTCAGCATCAAACGTCCAACGAACAATACTTCTGTTATTACCCAAACCAGCCACAGCATCTTCCATTGCTTTTATACCAACTAACGGACGTACTATGTAATTTTTTTCTTTGGCTAATTCATCGATTGAAGCTCCATTCGAAACTTCATATGCCAAAGATTCAGCTTGTTCAAAAATTTGATTCTCTGTATCTTCAGAAGCTTCAATTTTCTTAGAAATCGTAGCTAACTTAACTGCCTTTTGAATATTCTTTTGTCCTGTAATTTTTATTACATGATATCCGAAGGTTGTTTTAACAATTCCGATTTTTCCATTTTTGTTTAAGAAACAGAAATCTCTAAACTCAGGTACCATTTGGTTATAAGTAAACCAATCTAAAGCTCCTGCTTTTTCTGAATTCGATTTATCTGCAGAAATATTTTTAGCCAATACTGCAAATTTCGATGGCCTTTTCTTAACTACAGTTAAAATACTATCAGCCAATTTTTTCGCTTGCTCTTCTGATCTTGTAATTTCAGGATTTGCCGCTCTCGAACCTACATATGCAACTAGGATATGACTAGCTTGCACAGAGTCTGGCATTTTAACAAAATCTTGCACTTTAGAAATTCTCAAATGGTTTTGGAATTTATAAGGTCCAACCACGTTTCCTTTATTCGCTGCAAAGATTTCATCTGCCACTACTGTTGGTAAATTGTTTTTAAACAAAAACCTATCGTCTAATGCAATATCTGTCCCTTCATCCTCAACAAACTCTGCAACATTCTCTGTCTTTACAAAACCAGGTACGATATAGTTCAAATCATCTTTCAAGTCATCTTCATCTTTTTGAGATGCCTTGATATCAAAACTCACATACTTGATATCTCTAGTAGCTTCGGTTTCAAACTGATCTTGATGTGCATTTACATAAGCTTCAACTTCAGCTGCACTTACACTCACCTCATCATCTTTAATTGATGCATAAGGAACATAAACATAAGAACCGTCAAGTTTTGTTTGTCCTTCAAGGTAAGCTCTTTCACCTTCTTTTAATGAAGCACCTACTCCATAACGAACCAATTGTGTATAGGCTGATTTTTCTAAATTTGCTTTTACACTTCTTTCTGTTTGCAACCAATTCAACCAAGCATTATTTGCTTGATCTTTTGAATTACTTTTCAAATTAGCTAAATATTCTTTGAATTTTTCTTCATCAAAAAGACCAATTTCATTTTTGAAAATTTCGGCATTTTTAATTGATGGAATTTCAACGATGGCATCCCATATATCTTTTTCACCTACAACTATCCCTGCTTCTTCTAACTGTGTCTTGAATATTTTTTCACTCAAAACATTATTCCACACAGCATTTACCGCTTGGGTTTCAGAAACATTTGGTCCTACATTTGTCTTGTAAGCCTCAACTTGAGCAGCAAAATCTCTTCTACTTACTGATTCTCCATTAATCTCACCTACTGAATCTACTTTACTTGAATTAAAGAAGTCTAAAATGTCTTTTGGACTTGCAACAAAAGCAAACAACGCCAAACCGATAATCACGATTAAAAACATTGAACGTTCTCTAATTTTTGATAATATTGCCATGTTATTTTATGTATTATTATTTATTGATAGTGTGCGAAAATACAATTTCCTAGGAAATAAAAAAAGGGCAATGTTTATTAAATTGGAAACTTTTTGGTTCGAAGAATAAAAAACTTTCAAATCTAGTTACTCACATCGTTTTCAGCGTGTAAACTAGATGATTTTCAACAGGACTTCTTCTATTTTAGAACCGCTAACTTTGGTGATTTGAAACTCGTAATTTTCGATATTAAGCACACTTCCTTTTTCAGGAATACTCTCGGTATGTTCTAAGATAAAACCACCTAAAGTTTCGTAACTCTCTTCTTTTGGGATTTCTAAATTATAAGAATCATTCAAATAATCTATTTCTAAACGAGCTGAAAAACGGTACTCTTTTTCGTCAATCCTTTCGTCGGTCAACTCCACAGAATCATGTTCATCTTCAATTTCTCCAAAAATCTCTTCGATAATATCCTCAACTGTGATCATACCCGATGTTCCTCCATACTCATCTAACACCAATGCAATGCTTTTCTTCTTTTTTGTTAAAGAATTAAGCACATCGCTAATCGTAATAGACTCAGGAACGATTTCTACCGGCATTAATATAGATTTGATACTCTTTGGTTTCGAAAACAAATCAAATACTCTTACATACCCCACAACATCGTCTAAAGAAGTTTTGTACACTAAAATTTTTGACAATCCTGTTTCAACAAATATTTTTTTCAAGTTCGCCACGGTTTCATGAATTTCTACCGCTGTAATCTCAGTACGCGGAACCATGATTTCTCGCGCCTTAACATTGTTAAAATCTAGGGCATTCTGAAAAATTTGAATTTCAGAATCTAAGACATTATTTTCATCTGAAGTATCTAATTGTTCTGTTATATAATCTCCTAATTCTTCTTTGCTAAATTCTTTTTGAGACTCTGTTATATTGGTATTAAAGAAAAGCTTCAGAAAAAAATCTGAAATGCGACGCATAAATCCAGAAATGAAATAAAACAGCAAATAAAACAGATACGCCGGAAACACGAACACTTTCAAAGTTTCATTCGCATAAATTCTAAAAATCGCTTTCGGCAAAAATTCAGCTGTAATCAAAATCACCAATGTAGATATCAGCGTTTGTATAAACAACACCAAAAAATCACTTGACAAACTCTCTGGCAAATAAGGAATGACAGTTTTTACTAAAACATCACCCATATAATAACTATAGACTACAAGGGCAATATTGTTACCTACGAGCATCGTAGTAATAAATTTCGAAGATTTTTCTGTAAGTCTACCTAAAAGAACATAGGCCAAACCTTCTCGCTTTTTTTCTAATTCAATGTGTAACTTATTTGCAGAAACAAACGCAATTTCCATACCTGAAAAAAAGGCTGAAAGCAAAACGGAAACAACAATAATAGCAATCTCTAACTGCATTAGCATAAATTTAGCAACTCTTACTTAGATCTTTTTTTTCTAAAGTTACGCTTAAAGAAAAACATAAAGATGGCCAAGATTCCAAAACCAATTGAAAGATAAGCTTTTTCCCTATCATCTGCCCATGCCAAAACCCCTTCTCCAATAAAGATAATTCCAATTATTGCGTAGGCTATTTCTAAATATTTCCCAAACGTATTCATAACTACTCTTCTTTTATTTTTAAATTTCCTGATATTTTCTTCAATACCCATCCCGACAAGTCCATATTTGATTCAAAGCCGACTCCATGAATCGTATCACCCTCTGTGATTAAGGTAAATTTTTTATCCGTAAAAACATAATTAGTTTTCTGATCCCAATACAACTGTGGAGTTAATAACTCTGATTTTTCGGTATGATTGTAAATAACCACATCTCCTATCAATTCAGAAATAGAAGTTTTTGAATAGGATATTGCATAATTACCTGTCACTGTTGTAGAATCAATTCCTTTTTTGTCGATTGTCACCAATTTAATTCCTTTTGGATATTCAGAATATGGATGATTTTCTCTATTTGAAAAATCATATAATAAAGGGGTATTCAATCGAAACACGATCCTACCAGAATCTTTATAAACATGCTTCACATTTACAGATTCTCCAACAGGTAAATTTTTATCTGCTAAGAAATCATTCACTTCTTGCACACTGTTTGCACAAGAAAAAAACATTGCTACCAAAAAAATGGCAACAATGTTTTTAAGTATTCTTTGCATGTTTTTCAACATATTCATTCTTTATCCAGTAAAAGATTATTCTTACTCAAAATTAAGGAATTTTTACGGTAGTATTGATCCAACATCCAATTTTATATGGAGTTCCTGATTTTAACCCTTCAGTAAAAATTGCTTTTTTATCTGGAGCTGATGCTTTGTAGCTCTTTACGTATTTGTTAGCGCGAGATCTGTTTACAGGATCTACAGCGGCAGCTCTTTCTGCCATTTCTTGCGCTGCAACATACACCATTCTTTTTTCAAACTCTGAAGTACCACAGCTATTTGCACTTGAAGCATACAAACCTGCAATTAACAAATATGCCTCTCCCATACTTCTTTTGTACTTGATAGCTTCTAAAGCAGAAGTTCTCGCTTTCGTTTTCAAACCTTTTTGTCTTAAAATTTGTGCAATTTTATACAAATAATCTGCTTTTTTATAAGGGTCTGATTCTTGATCAACAGCTTTTAAGAAATATTCTCTTGCTTTGTCCATTTGATTCTTTTTTACCAAAATCCCAGCATAAAATACAGATGCTTCAGGAGATGGCTCAGCTGTAACATAAGCTTCAACCAATGTATCATACAAAGGATCTTCTGTACATTTTTTCTTGTACATCATATTCACCGCACTTTTCAACCATGGTGCATTCGATTTATTTGCTTCGAAATCTTCAGTATACATAGGAATCAAACGCTCACATGTAGACAAATCAGTAATAATTTTATCCAAACCATGAACTACCTGACCCATTGCTTTAGAATTGTTTTCGTACGCTTTCTTTAAAGATTTCTCTTTAGAAGACAAAACGTTTCCTTGCTCTACTTTTGTAGAATACCCATCAAGTTTCGTCGCGTAGTAGTTTAATTTTTTCTCTACAGCTTTCACCAACAAATCGTACGTATCAAAAATGTATTGAACATTCGATTCTTTATGCTCATCTGTCACATACTGAAAATATCTATAGATAGACTTCACTCCCATCTTAGATGGATCTATCTGATATGCTTTTTTCAATTTATTATAAACCTCAACATCTGGTTGTTTGCTATAAATTAAAAAATCTGCATAATCACTATAGACTTTTGCCAAATCTTTAGGATAATACTCAATTCTTTGCTCATAAACTTTGTTTACCAACTCCATAGCAGCCTGTTTATCAGCATCAGCCGCCTTTTTATATCTGTCTTTGGCAATATTTACTCCCAGCTTATAGATATTTACTGAAAGTTTTGGTGTATTTTCAAAACACCAAATCCAGTTTTCATAAGCAGCTTCATAATTCTTCGATTTGTAATCTCCTTTAAAAAGATTGTACTTAATCATTGCCTCCTCACTTGCAGGTTCTTGAGCTGATACAGTAGTATAGCTTAAAACCAAACTCGCTATAATGAATACAATTTTTCTCATATTTATTTAGTTTATTCTTAACGGTTAATTTATTCTTCTTTTGTTGAACCATTTATCTCCTAAAGAGATACTCATTCGTACATTAAAATATTTTTCTTCTACTAGTCCTTCAATGACACTACCTTTCACACCATATTCAGCACCAATATTCAAATGTGTCAAACCTTTACCTAACGGCAAACCTACACCAAAAGATATGCCAACATCTTTCAAAGCATTTCCCTGAAGCTGCATTCCTAAATCTTCATACTTGATTCCTGCTCGGTAAACCACTCTCTGAAAATAACTTGTAAGCGAGTTAAATTTCGGGATATAATACCCTCCAAACGACATTCTAGAGTAATCAGTATATACAACTCCACGTGTATTATTTAACAAAGTCTGTCCAGTATATTGCTGCGCTTTATTATAACTATATTCAAAACTCGACTGCCACACACTTGCTTTTCCATAAGCAATTGCCATCGTCGTATTTAAAGGTGTAGTAACCGAACCTTTTACTGTAACAGGCTCTAATGTTTTTCTAGGAAAATCATTGATATCTGAATCTGACAATTTATAGAAGCTACTTGTCTCGGTAACGTTGATTGTACTTTCTGGAACAACAGTCAATCCTAAATTCAAGTTTTTTGTTTTACCCACACGTTTTGTATAGAACATACCTAACTTAGCTTCTAGTCCTCTCAAATCAGAAACCGATTTTTCTCTAGTATCATAAGTAATTCCATCTTGTACCTCAGTAACCACATGCTCTATTTGACCGAACACATAAGACGCCTCAGCTCCTAAAGAAAACCCCTTGAAAATCTGATAACCAGCACTTAAAAACAAACTACTTGCTCCCCCAGACCCTTCAAATGTCAAATCACTTGTCATATCTTCATTTTCTCCATACAAAGTATATCCAACACCTGTTCGAGCTCTTAAACCTCCGGTAATTCCACCTTTGTTTCCCAATGGGATCCCCATCCCTAAATAAGAAAGAGAGAACAATGACGAACGTTGTTTATTTGTTCCATCAGAAATTTCGTTCAACGTATTTATAACCCCTAAAGAATAGGTAGTGAAACGCATATTCGTTTGAGCTGCAGGATTACTAAAATTCAAGTTTCCTGGAACTGATAAAGCCGTACCTGTAGCTCCCATCATATTCTCTTCAACCGTTTTGGCGAGAAAATTATTTCCCATTCCAAAAAAAGAATAAGGTGATGCTTGTTGCTTCTGTGCGAAGTGCTGCGCTGTTATCAGTAAAGCAAAAAACAAAAATGTTTTCTGTATCATTCGTTTATATTGTATTTCAATATTGCATGCAAACCTTCTACTAGAAAATTTGGATTCGCAAATATGCCATTTTTTAATCTTTTAGACAAGTAAAACATATCACCGCCTGTTAAAACAACTGTTAAATCTGAATATTGTTGTAAATAGCTTGAAATAATACCATCAACTTCGCAAACAAAACCATATCCAACTCCCGAATGAATAGATGAATTAGTATCATTTCCAATCATTTGAAAAGAAGTCTCCGCTGGCAATAAAGGTAATTTTTCTGTAAAAGCATGCAATGCTTTATAACGCATTTCTAAACCAGGAGAAATACCACCTCCCAAATATTGATTCTCTGCGTTCAAAAAATCATAAGTTATACAAGTACCAGCATCAATTACCAAAACATTTTGCTTTGCATACTTCGTAGCTGCTGCACTCATCAAGGCAATTCTATCAACACCAAGTGTTCCTGGTGTTTTGTATAAATTAACAAAAGGCACTTCGGTAGATTGATTCAATAAAATAAGAGGGATTCCTATTTTATCCAATCCTGAAGTCTTCGCATCAAATTTACCAACAGTCGATAAAATTATCTGGTCAATTGCAAAATTTAAAAAAATAGTAGAAATTTTTTTCTCCGTTGAAACCACATCACCTACCTCTTCAAAAACAATGTTATCTCCCTCAAAAACAAATACTTTTACACGCGTATTTCCGGCGTCAATTATTAGATATACCATAGTTTTTTATCAATGTTCAAATATACGAATAGATTTTTTTAAAAATTGTTTGCATATATCTAAAAAATACATGTATATTTGCAACCGCTTAGGCAAAGAGACAAACTCTAACCTTAGTGACAATGGTACCTTAGCTCAGTTGGTAGAGCAACGGACTGAAAATCCGTGTGTCCCTGGTTCGATTCCTGGAGGTACCACATTAAAACAAAGCCCTTGAAATATTTCAAGGGCTTTTTTGTTTTAAAACAGTTCGAATAAATCCCCCTCATTCAGGAAAAACAGCCCACTAGTTTAGCGTAAAATCAAAAAAAATATAATTGTATTTTTGATCAAACAATTTCTAGACATGCTATGCAGAATCTATCTCTTTTAATTATTTCATTTTTTTTCGTCTTCCAGAACAACCATGCAAAAATCACTCAAAACGAAATAAAACAAGACTCTTTATCGCAAATAGCAGAATCAGAGATTGAAAAATCACAAGATTTAACAGCATTGGCCTATTATCCTGAAGCCTATGATAAATTATGGAATGTTTTATTACTCTCAGACTCGATCAACAACCCTGTAACAAAATACAAGGCCTACAAAAACTTATCAATTTTATATTCTATTTTTCACGATAGAAAAAACGCAAATTCCTCTATTGATTCGATGTTTTACTATGCAAAAAAAGCAAAAATAACATCGTTACAAACGCAATGTAATTTGCATTATGCAGCTGCAATTACATACAGAACGAACAACAAACTGGAAAAAGCCAAAGCACAAATAGAAATCTGCAATAGCATATTAGACTCATTACAAACACCTTTTAAAGAAAGGCTCTATATACTTACAGAACAGGCACACCAACAAACTTTAGCTGGTGAATTTTTATCTTCAGAAAAGACACTTCTAGAAATTTTATACAGCATCAGCGAACAACATAACTATATTTCTATAATCTATTCAATGCTGGGAGATTTATATCAGAAAAAAAATAAAATGACACTTGCACTTTCTTATTACGATAAAAGCTTAAGTGCAATTGCCAAACAAAACAGTAGGATTGGCCTAAAAGTAGGTTTGCTCGAAAAAAGTTCTAACATCAATTATCAGTTAGGAAACCATAAAAAAGCTTTTGAATTGATGACCGCTTCGAAAAAACTTGGAGACAGCCTCTTTGGAAGTCAAAGTTCTAGAAACAAGAAACTATTTGAAATAAAAGATTCGTATCGAAAAACTATCCAAGAAAACAAAAAAATAAAAAAAGAACAAGAATTGAGTCTTTTGAAAGCAGCAAAAGACAAAACTCAAATTCAACTCCTATTCACGAGTATATTAGTCATCATCTTATTGATATCATCTTATATAAGTTATCGACTTATCAGCAAGAAACATCAATTAGAAAAAAAATTAGCCTCTGAAAAGTCCCATGCAGCAATCAAACTAAAAGAAAAAGAACTTGCATTTACTGCACTTCAAATTATAGAAAAAGACAAACTCTTATCTGAAATAAAAATTGGCCTAAATAACATAGCAACAACACAACAAGAAGCATCTATAAAAAAACTAAAAAGCAGTATAAACGTTAGTTCAAACACGATGTGGGAAGAGTTCGAAACAAGGTTTATTCAAGTAAACGGTGAATTTTACGCCTCATTAAAAAACTTGCACCCTGATTTAAGCAGAAATGAATTGAGAATTTGTTCTTTAGTAAAACTAAATTTTTCTACTAAAGAAATGGCTTCCCTTATGGGAATCTCAGCTGATAGTGCAAATAAAGCACGCTATCGTCTCAGAAAAAAACTACACTTAAATCGAGATGCAAACTTGGTTTCTTACATAAATAGCTTATGATTTAGAAGATTTATATACCTCTGACACTATAAAAGCTTCTTTATCACCTGGCGGAATAATCTTTATTGACTTCACCTTAGCGCTACCTTTGAGTGTCGTAATTTTCAATTCTACAGGCTTACCATATTCGGGAGGTATGGGGATTTTCACTGATAATTTTAAATCTTTTGGAGCTTTATAACTCTTTATTTTCGCTCCTTGCATAGAAGTTTCTATTTCAGCACCTTCAGACACAGAGTCGAACACGATTTCTGCATCCCAAGTATTTACGTAAAAACCAGGATCTGTAAAAACAAACCTATAAGACACCCAATCATTCATCGACTTTTCAGAAGCTTGCGTTGTCTTTTTATCAGCTTCATTTTTATATATATGATTCCATTTTTTATCTCTGTTTGCATCTTCAGAATCATAATAACCACTTTTTTGTCCTACTCTAATTGGTGCGATCTCTCCAGATTTGACAGCAATCTTTTTTATTGCTACAATTCTATCACTCGAATTTCCTACAAGAATTTCAAAATCTCCTTTTTCAACAATAAATTTTTCTTTTTTAACATCATATCGAGCAAATGCCTCAAAAGGAATTTTTATTTTAACCACTTCTGATTCACCACTTTTTACATGTACTTTTTTGAATCCTTTGAGTGATTTAATCGGTGTCATTTCAGAAGACTTTACATCTCTTATATAAACTTGCACCACCTCATCGCCATCAATCAATCCTGTATTATCAACCGTAGCTGAGACAAAAAGATCTTTCATTGCCTTTAATTTCTTCGTACTTAATTGCACATTTTTGATCTCAAAATTGGTATAACTCAATCCAAAACCAAACGGGTACAAAGGACTTCCATCAAAATACATATAAGTGCGTTTTCCCTCTCGAATCTTATAATCATTAAAATCTGGCAAATCATCAACTGATTGATACCAAGTCGAATTCAATTTACCTCCAGGATTAACTTTTCCGAACAACACATTGGCAAGTGCAGTGCCTTGTTCTTGTCCATTTGGCCAAGCACAAACGATGCCCGGAATATTTTCTTGCTCCCAATTGATGGCAGTAGGACCACTTGGCACCAAAACTAAAACCACATTTTTATTTACTGCCTGTACAGCCTTTATTAATCGATGTTGATTTCCAGGTAATTGTAATGATTTTCTATCCAGATTTTCGGTTGAAGTACTCTCATCATTTCCGACTACCAATACAACATACTCACTTTTTTTAGCCAATGCAACAGCTTGATCTATTTTAACTTGATCATCTTCAGCTCCTATAACAGAGCAGCCTTCAGCAAACCTAACGTTAGCATCAGTATAATTTTCAATACCGCTTAAAGGACTTATTTTATTTTTCGGATGTCCAGAATATATCCCCATCCAACAACGATTTGCAAATGGACCAATTACCGCTAAGTTTTCAATATCTTTCTTTAAGGGAAGAATAGCTTCATTTTTTAATAAAACAATCGCCTCTTCTGCAGCTTTCAATGCTAGAGACCTGTGAGCATCACATTCTAAAACAGAAGTTGGTATTTCTGAATATGGATTTAATGAAACATTATCAAAATCAACTGTTCTAAATCTCAGTTTCAGCAACCTTCTTACTGACACATTCAATTCTTCTTCACTAATTAAACCTTGTTCAATCGCGGGCTTTAATGCATAAACCATCGGAGCAAATTTTTCTAATCTTCTTCGGAAACACTCTTGATCTACCCCTGCTTTTATAGCCATGGCAGCCGCTTCGGGTTGCGATGAAGCATATTTCATATTTTTTTCAATACCTTCAACCGCAGTCCAATCTGCAATCACATACCCTTGAAATCCCCACTCGTCTCTCAAAACATCATTGACCAACCAATTATGTGCTGAACACGGAATTCCGTTCAATCCATTCAATGCTGTCATAATACCTGAAGCTTCTTCGTCTATCACACAAGTTTTATATGCAGGAAAATAATATTCGTACAAATCTTTTTTTCCAATATTAGAATGAATCCTCTCTCTTCCTTTGTCAACATTATTCGCAACATAATGTTTTACAGTAGTCACAGCTTTTATATATTTCGAGTCGTTTCCTTCCATCCCTCTCACATACATTCGAGCCATTTCAGACATTAAAAACGGATCTTCACTATAACACTCTCCATTTCTTCCCCATCGAGGGTCTCTAGCCATATTAACCGTTGGAGAAAACATCATCACTTCTTTCTTACCCATGTTTTTTAAAGCGCGAACTTCATTTGATATTGCGGTAGCGACATCGAACATTAAATCTGGATTCCACGTGCTTCCCATGGCTATGTTCTGAGGAAACTGAGTACAGTTCCAGCCAATTACTCCATGCAACGCTTCACCATACCATTCAAAATCTGGAATATCTAATCTCTCAATACCAGGAATCACTGAACCACAATAACTGATCTTTTCATCCAATGTCATTTTAGACAATAAGTCTTCAACCCTTTCGTCAATAGTTGCATCTGGATTTGTCCACTGCCCTTGAACTGTTAAAGAGGTAATAAATAGTGTGACAAACCACATCATCTGCTTAATAAATTTCATAAAATAAATATTTAGATTAACTAAGCCCAAAACTAACAACAGTGAATAGAACCTCACAAAATAACGTATGGACAAAACACGGACAAACGGAATTTATACATAACATACGATTACAACAACAGCATAAATGGTTTCTCTTTTTTTAGCATGATATTTTTGGGTTACTACTCTATAAAATCATAAATTACCCACCATTAATCAACGTTATTCAAATGACATCTTACGAAAATGAAATTTTAGTTTTAGATATAGAAACCACAGGTCTAAGTTCTAGAAACGATTATATTTTAGAATTAGGGATTGTAAAACTCAATATTGACACCGGCGAAATCACTGAATTATTCGACAAGGTATTCAAAGATCCTAATCTAACTGCCAAACACAGAAACTCATGGATATTTCAAAATGGCTTCATGGATATCGAAGAGGTCCGAAATGCAAATCCTATTAGTGATTACAAAGATGAAATTCAACAAACCTTAAATGCATTTAAAGGGAAGATTACAGCGTGGAACTGTGATTTTGATTTTAGCTTTCTCGAAGCAAACGGATTTGAATTAGGTCAAAAAACAACTTGTCCGATGAAAGCAAGTACTGACTTCTTTAAAATAGAAAGTTCTAGAGGCTACAAGTGGCCTAAGGCACAAGAAGCATGGGATATCTTATTCCCAACAACACCCAAAATTGAAGCGCATAGAGGATTGGACGACTCCATCATGGAAGCAAAAATTATTTTTGAATTGATTCAAAAAGGAATTTACCACCTATAAAAACAACACCAATTAACGTTAAACATGTAACGTTAATTGGTGTCAACTACAAACTAATATTTATTTTTAATTAAGGTCTCGGAACTATTTCAATTAATTTTTGATTGTCGAAGTAAATAGTTTGAGGTCCAGTAACTCCTGCATTATGGGCTGGATCAATCGTTAAGTCTAATCGAGTACCTGAAGTAATCTCATCTACCTCTAATACTTGTGAGACTTCTACCCATTCTCCTCTAGGAAGATTTTCTATATCCCAAAAAGTATTTATTGGAGTTGGCAGTTTCAATATCGTCAAAAATTGCTTCATTGTATTCCCTTCTTCCAGGTACACCATAAATGAAACTCTATATTTTCCGGCAGGATAACCATTTGGCTTAGAGAAATCAGTTCCTTGTAAATTCACTTTCACCAAACCTGAAGGTGCACTGTATTTCATACTGGCAGAACCTCCATCATTACTAAACAAGTTTTCATCTCTAGCAAAATATGGTGCTCCTGCAGAACCATTTGTATTACCTACCCAGTAACCTGTACAGAAGGCAGCTTTCCATGCTGTTTTAGAAGTCTCATAACTTGCATAGGATTCAATTAATACACTATCCCCCAAAGGTATTACCACTGAAGTTGGATCGAACGCTTCTAAAACTCTAGAATCAACAGAAACAATATTCCCTCCAGCATATGATACCTCTACAACATCGGTATTGTAAATCTCACCATCTATCTCTAATTCAATAACTGTAGCATCTTCTGAGTTTAACCGTGCTGTTTTGACAGGAATATTTCCATCAAAACCAGCATCAGCATTGACTACATGCACCGTGAAGTTAGCTTCTTCTCCACTCAAAGTTTCAACCTCTCCTGTAACACTAAGCGTAATGACATTACCTTCTTCAACATTTATTTTACCGGTCTGTACAAATGGTTGCGTAGACGGAATTACATTTATTCTCAAAGGAATTAATTTCGTCGCAGAATAATTAGGCACATCATCACCACTACGTTTTGTCTCCATAGAAGCTGTAAAATCTCCTAGTTTATTGTATTTGATATCTGCAATCTCCGCATTTGATTGATCTGGTTTCCCTCCATCTGCATACCAAGTTCTACCTGTTGGTCTACCTGAAATAGAGTTGTCTTCATATCTCAATTCAGAACCCGCTTCTATACTAACTTGAGGCCAAGTAGCTTGATCTTTTATATCTGGGTACTGATCTTCTGTCAATGTCGCGACTAATTCTAATTGCTCTGGGTCAGTCGTTTTATCAATTACTTTGTACACCTTACAAGCTGGTGACACATTAGCAAATACATCAATCACAAACGTGCTATCTAGCACCCAAACATCACCAACTTTCACAGAACCTACAACAGAATCTTTATAAGTGTTATACAAATTTACCTCGTTCAAACCTGCCTCTTGAAACAATACGTTTGCCTGAAATTCATTTGAAACACTTCCAGCACCTGGAATGATAAAATCAGTATAGACACTATCTAATTCTGTAAATTCTTTGTTTAAAAACTTTGCTGAAGAAGGGATCGTCCATTTATGCTCAATCGCATTACTAGACAGATCTTTATAAATGATGTAATTATCTATATTCAAAACTTTATCACCTTCATCCCATCCATCACTCATGTATAAAGAAAAACTTGAATAATCATTATATGGTAAATCATAATCGTTATCACAACTAAATGCTATCAACAAAGCAAATAACAGTGACGTTAAGTTTAATATTTTTTTCATTTTTTTAGTTTTTAGTTATTTACTTCTTGATTGTAAAGTACTTCTGTCAAAGGCAATGGTAAATAGTCATGCAAAGCAGTATTGTACTCTGAAGCTGCTGTTTCAAATTCTTTCAACTGAACCGTTGGATCGGTTGGTGCTGTTGGACTCATACCTTCAGTGATCAAACTTTTATTTCTATTAGGTACATCAACTCCTGTCGGCGTATAGTTATCTAAATAAAAGTCCATTGCAGCCAAATCTTGAAATCTTTGTTTTGCAACTCCCCATCTTCTTAAATCAATCGTTCTTTCAAAATGTCCTTCTAAAGACAATTCAAGAGGCTTTTCAACATGTCTCAAATGTTCTCTTAAAGTTTCTTGCGTATAAACCACACCATCAAAATCATGATTAGAACCATCAGATACTCCGAGAGATTCAACTCCCCATCTTTGACGAATTTTATTGATATGCTCAATTGCACCCGCCAAATCACCAGTTTCTATCAAACATTCTGCTTGCATCAAATACGCATCTGCCAAGCGATAAACAACCACATTTTTACCAGATTTCCATGGGGTTTGTGCGATATCACCCTCTGAAGAAACGATATCGTGATTGGTGAATTTTTTGAAGAAAGAAAAAATTGTTCCTCCGAACCCAATCAAACTATTAGCAGCAGGAGCTTGGTAATACTCCGATGTTTCATCATTAACAACTGCTATCATCTGAGCTGCTCTCAACGGTACATTTCTAAGCTTGGTACCTCCTGAACCGTCATCTACATAATTTCTGGTATCATTTGAATCTAACACCTCTTTAGAATACGCATGCGTCAACCAAGAAGAAGGCACAAAATACGCCGTACCTTGAATTGGTTGTCCTGCTGGTGCTGAAAATCTAGGCCATCTAGTAAAAAAACTTTCTTCATCCCATGTGTTATCCTCTAATTGATGCTGGTCTGAATTGTTGATTTCAAAAATAGATTCTGCATTAAAATCACCTGCAGAAGTAAATAATAAACTTACCTCATCTCCTTCTAACAGTCTATATCCGTATGCACTGTTATTAATCACATCATTCAAATACACCATTGCTTTTGTATACTCTTCTGTATATAAATAGGTCTTACCTAATAACAAAGCCGCTAAACCTGCGTTTGCTCTCGTCTTTTGAACTTGTTGTGCAGGTAGATTTTGGTACGCATACTCTAAATCTACTCTAAAGAAATCTTGAACTACATCAGCATCTGTTAATCCCGTTGAAAACTCAGAAGGATCAGCAGGAATTTTATCTCTTAAAATAATTTTTCCGTTATTATACGTTGAATGCAAGTAAAAATGAGCTAATCCTCTAAAAAAACGAGCTTCTGCCATTTGGATTGTCCACCTTTCATCTGATTTAAACTCAGCATCCATACCTTCTAATCCCTGAATCACTTGATTCGCTCTAAAAATCACTTGGTATAAAGCTTCCCATTTTCTAGAAACATCAATTATACTATTGCTAAATCGCTTCTCATACCAAGGCAGTCCTTTTTGGTAAGAATTAGTTCTTGACTTTGGGAAACCCAAATCAGATCGCCAAGCCTCTATATCAAAACCCCAGATAAAATGATTGTACATTGCACCGTATACAGATGTTAAGTTCGAATTTGATTCTTCTAGGTTCGACCAATAAATATCAGCTGAAACACTATTTGGATTGGTTTCTTCTAGCGACTCATCAGAACACGCAGTAATAGCACCAACCATTAAAATCATACTTATGAAATATTTAATTTTCGTTTTCATATGTTTTTATATTAAAAAGTTAATTTAAGTCCCATTGTGTATAAAGCACTTACTGGGTATCTAGATACATCTAGACCTCTTCTTGCAACATTTCCGCCTCCAACTTCAGGATCATATCCTTTATATTTTGTAAAAGTCAATGCGTTTTGTGCCTGCATGTATAGTCTTAGTTTTGTAAGACCTATACGCTCACATAGTCCAGGACTGAAAGAATATCCTAACGAAATCAACTTAAGTCTCACATAATCTCCACTTTCTAACCATTGATCTGTAACTCCTGTATAATTATACAAACCACTTTTTGAATCTCCTGTGTGTAGGGGAATATTTGAAGTTGGATTGTCTGGTGTCCACATTCCAGTTAAGCCTTTATGGGCTCCGTTCGTAAATGCTGCGGCGTTGTTACCGTTTAATATTTCTGAACCAAATGTACCATACCAATTCATCACCAAATCCCAACTTTTATAACTGAACGTAGAATTGAATCCCATTTCAAAATCTGGCAACGCACTTCCAAGGTATTGTCTATCAGCTTCATTTATAACTCCGTCACCGTTGTGATCTATATATTTCAAATCTCCTAATCTTGCATTTTCTCTACCACCTAATTGCTTGTATTCATCTAATTCTTCTTGTGTTTGAATTACACCATCTGTTTTAAACAAGAAGAAAGAACCTACTTCGTATCCTTCAGCTAAAACGGTAGTTACAGAGTTCTGATCACCAGAAATCAAAGTAGAGTTACTATTGTAAATCAACGGTTGCCCATCTTGCATCTTGGTTATTTTGTTCGAGTTTTTCGTAAAAGTAGCTCCTACTCTTAGTCTCGATTTCCCAAAGTTTTGTTGGTAATTTGCTGCTAACTCCATACCTCTATTAGTCATATCACCGATATTCAGCGTGGTAGTTGTATCATAATATGCTCCCGAAGATGCTGGTAGTCTCACTGGAAACAACATGTCTTTTTTCTGCGTATTATAAAAATCTGCCGTTAGAGAAAATTTATTTCGCAAGAACGAAACGTCCACACCCAAATTCTGTTGAACAGATGTCTCCCACTTTACATTTTCATTCGCGTAAGAATAAATCGCAGTCCCAAAATCTACTTGCGTATCAGTTTCGTCAAAAATATAGTCTGCACCTTGTTGAATTGTTGCTGCATATTCATAAGCAGGGAAACTATCGTTACCTACCGTACCTATACTTGCTCTAATTTTTAAGTTATTTACTACTGGTTTTATAGAAGACCAAAAATCTTCACTAGACATATTCCAACCAGCAGAAACCGATGGGAAGGTTCCCCAGCGATTCGAGCTACCGAACTTAGAAGATCCATCTCTACGAATCAAAGCTGATAATAAATATTTTCCTTGGTAGTTGTATTGCAATCTACCTAAGAAACCTATTGTTCTCACATTATAATTGAAACCAGAAGTTGCATTTGGATTAATATTAGCTCCGTTCAACACTTCGATACTATTATTCGCTACCCCTTCTTTACGAGCAGTAAAATCTTCAAAATGCTCTTCAAGCAATGTAGCTGAAGCTAATAAATTAAAGGTATGACCACCAATTTTTTTCTTGTAATTCAAACTACCATCCCAAGAAATTGAATTGAATCTTGAGTGTTGATTGATCACCCAACTTTTTATAGGATCCACTTCCGTAGTATTGTCTTCAATATCAAAAACCCCAAATTTAGGTACAAACTGATGATTCAAAATATTATTCACATTTACTCCTGCTCTTGTAATAAAATAAAAATCCGGAGTAAAATTATAGCTCAAACTTAAACTTCCGTTTATTTTATCTTGTCTTCTGTTTGTTTTACGTTTCAATGCTTGTGCTAAATTGTTCGCTGGTGTTGTAACTCCTCCACTACCATTTGAAACGATAATTTCAGCATCAGGATCAATTTGAGGATAGTACGGAGGATATTTCATTGCTGTGATCAACAAACCTGAACTCACCACATCTTTATCATCTAAAGTAAAAGCTAAACTCGTATTTATTTTCCACTTGTCAGACTTGTATGTCGTAGTGGCACGTCCATTCAGTTTTTTATATCCCGAATTGATTATCGTTCCTTCTTGATTGAAATAACCTACTACTGCATTATAGGTAAATGAATCTGTACCTCCAGTAATATTTAAATTGTGTTGCGTTGTACCTGCATAATCTACCAATACATAATCTCTAAACTCATTGTCGTTATTCAACCATTCAGGATTATTATGTGGACCAGGTGGAAATTGAGATGAAACCAAGTTGTATTTTTGCAAGTCATATCTTAGTCTTTCATCTGTATTCATCAAAGGGGTACCTGTACCTAATGACTGCACACCATACGAAGTATCAAACGAAACTCTAACATTACCCGCTGTACCACGTTTCGTAGTAATCAAAATAACCCCAGCAGCACCTCTTGTCCCATATACGGCAGCAGAGGCAGCATCTTTCAAAATATCAATTGTTTCAATTTCGTTTGGAGCCAATCCTGGATCTCCTTGTTGCGGAATACCATCTACAACAAACAAAGGTGTATTACTACCTGATAATGAGGTAATACCCCTAATTTGAATATTAGAAGACTCACCTGGTTCTCCACTCGCAGCTGTAACATTTACACCTGCAACCATACCTTGTAGAGAATTGGCAACATCCGGTGCAACAAAATCTTCAATCGCTTCGGCTTTTACTTGAGATACTGCCCCGGTAACTTCTTTCTTTTTCTGAGCACCGTATCCGATTACAACAACTTCTTCTAAGTCTTCAACATCAGGAGACAAAGAGACATTTGCGGTTGCTCCGTTTACTTTGAGTGTTTGTGTTGTCATTCCAATAAATGTAAATTCTAGAGTATCTCCTTGATTTGCAGAAATTGTGAATTCACCGTCAAAATTGGTCGTTGTACCCACAGCGGTACCTTTGACAATAACTGTTACACCAGGAATGGGCATATTGTCTTCTTGACTGACCACCACCCCGGTAATAGATCCTGAGCCTTGTTGTGCGTTTGTTTCAATAGACAACAAAGAAAAAAAAGCGAGTAGCAATAGTACTTGTCCTTTTTTTAAAAAAAATAGTTTTTTCATTTGGTTTATTTTGGTTAATTAGATTTTTAGGTTCTGATATACAGATTTTTGAATTTTCATGAGGGCATGAAAAATACTGGAGAGTGTTTTCACATAAGTCGGTTTTAGTTAATGGTTATTTAGTACAGTAAACTTAAACACCCTCTCTATTTTTTTTGTTCATACGAGTAAACAAAATGTGCTCTTGGGTACAAACTCCAACAAACAAAAACATAAAACACACACAATCAGCACTTTAAAATTTAAAAATCTCAAAAAACTTATAATACTATTCTAAATTTAACAAAAAAAAGCTCCATTCTTACAAATGGAGCTTTGAAAACAATTCAGTTTACTTGTTATCTAATCTTAAAACTATAACTGCCTTCTAATTTATTAGATTTAGCTTTGACAGTTGTCTTTCCGCTTTTGTCTTTTATTTTTACCAAGGCAGTTGCAATACCTGCTTCTGAAACAATTTTATTTGGGTTTATTACAATCAGTTTGTCATCAACCTCAACTTGAATTTCTTCGGAAAAATCTGGAACAATTGTACCATTTTCATCAATCGCAGCAACATAAAGGAACAAGACATCATTTACTCCTGATTCAGGAGCAATCCCACTTTCATCTACCCAAATTTTCAATGCAATCGGTTGACGTGGAGTTTCTACTTCTGTTTGCATCACTTCTTTTCCGTTAACATAACCAACTGCCTTAAGAACACCTGCTTCAAAAGAAGGTAACTTAAAGGTAAAAGGAGGATGGTTTAAATTTATTGAAACCTCATTATTATCGGGTTTTTGCAACGCAATTACTTGATTATTTAAAAGCAATTTTATCTCGTCACAATTGCTATAAACCTTTACATTTAAGGGAGATTTATCATTCCAATAACTAGCTATCTGTAACACCAAACCTTCTTCAATAGCTCTTTGACTTTGATAAAAATAATATCCAAATTTAGGCAGTCTAAAAATATCCATAATTCCTGACTCTTCTAGATCATCATAATACCCTCTGTTATAATCATACATTACCCAATAACTATCTGAATATGCAACTGTGCTTAAGTTATCGTTATGTGCTTCTTGTATGTTTGCCGCTTGTTGTAACAATCTAGCTTCACCATATCCACGAGCCTGTCTTGAACTTTTTTCCTTTCTAACGTTTTTCGGTAACAAATCTTGATTCAAACCAGCATTACTCGAAAAGTACTCCCAATCACCATATTCAGAAACAGAATAAGGCTTGCTTTTTAACTTATGAGGATGTAAAATTCTGTGTTGTCTGGCCTGTAAATAAATATCATAAACATCATCCATCCAACCACAAGAATATACATTCGGACCCGGATACTCACGATGCACAATCTTATGTAACTTTTCCATAAAAAACACTGGCATTTGGGTTTCATTTAAAGAAACTTCCCACGCCATCACAGAAGGTCTATTTCTATCTCTTCTAATTAATTCTCGGGCAGATCTGTAACAGTATTTTCTAAACAAATCGTTGTCTAAATAATATTGCCAACCTAAAATCGCATCGATCACAACCAACCCTAACTCATCGCAGGCATCCATAAAAGCAGGTGATTGAGGATAGTGTGACAAACGAATATAATTGAAACCTGCTTCCTTAATTTTTACGGCATCTCTGTATTGAGCGTTGTCTGATAACGCATACCCTACAAATGGATATTCTTGATGTCGATTCACACCTCGTAAGAAAGTTTTTTCTCCGTTTATGTAAAAATCTTGTCCTTTGAATTCAAATTTTCTAATACCAATTTTAGTTGTTTGTCGATCTACTTGTTTTTTATCGATCCATACACTTGTTTCTAATCTATATAAATTTGGATTTTTAGGTGACCATAATTTTGCTTTCTTGACATCAATATCACATATAAATTCTTGACTTGCTTTACTTAGAATCGTATCAACATCAGAAAGTTTTTCTGCCACCAACTGATCTTTATAAAACAGTTTTTGAAATACTTGAACGACCTCAGACTTATTAGCTTGATTCACCACATCGGTTTTAACATGCACGATTGATTTTTCACTAGAAACCATCGGATAGGTCACGAAAACACCACCTCCTGCAGCTTTTTTAGCCAATACCGGATGCGTAATATGTACTTTTTCTTTGATGTGTAATTTAGCATTTCTATACAAACCACCGTACATATTAAAATCGAGTTTCTTCAATGGTTTAGGACCTGTAATAACGTTATCTCTATTATTCAATCGAATTGCCAACACATTTTCCTTCCCTTTTTCAATGTAATTTGTGATATCAATAACCACAGGTAAATACCCTCCTTGATGTACTTTCACCAACGAACCATTTATCCAAAATTTTGAATGATTCATTGCTGCTTCCATCTCAAGCAGTACTTGCTTATCAATTGCCTCTTCTGGAACCACAAATGATTTTCTATACCAACAGATTCCTTGCCACTGATCTGTTACTATAAGTGGCTCAATATGTGCTGAATGAGGTAACGAAACTTTTTCCCAAGCAGTGTCGTCGAATTCTTTTTCAGAGTATTCTGTATCAGAAACCACCGAATCATCCAACAGCTGAAACTTCCAATCTTGATTTATAATCAAAGTGTTTCCTTTTTGTTGCTCACAAGATTGACTAATTACCATGATCAACAATAAAACAATTCCTTTATATAGCTTATGCATCTTAATCTTTTTTTCTTTTTTTGTAAAGCATTGAATACTTCTTATAACCTACTTCTACTCCAGCCTGCATTTCTTTATACACCTCTGGATACATATCTTTAACCCATTGCACCATTTCGTTACCCGGTACAGCTTTTGGATGGTATTCTTCAGATTTTGACTTCATCTTTTTGTCAAAAGACTTGGTCTTTTTTCTGAGCTTTTTTAAGACTTTTTTGTACGCAGGATCTTGAGCTAGATTGATTAACTGATATGGATCTTTTTGTAAATCATACAATTCTTCTACTGGTTTTGTAGGCTCGAAAAACGGTTTCTGATATTCATTTAACTTACCATTTTTATACATTTCTCTCATGATATGAACCGCTGGTCTATAAAACTCTAAATAACCTTGATGTGCATCATAAGGAATATCAGGCTTGTCGTTTTTAATGTAAGCCCAATCAGCGGAGGTTACCCCTTGAGAATCTTCTAATATTTCATCCCACAAATCTCGTGCTCCATATACGTATTCCCTATCGAAATCTTCACTAAAAATAGGCTGTCCTGTTAAAAATTCTGGTACTTCAATCCCAGCAGCATCTAAAATAGTTGCAGTAATATCTGTTGCTGCTACTACTTTGTTCAGTCTCTGACCACCTTTTAACTCATTCGGATAATATATGATCAAAGGAATTCTCAAACCTGGGTCTTGTAAATATCCTTTTCCACGAATATTACAGCGACCATTGTCACCAATGAAAATAACCATCGTATTATCTGCCATTCCCTTGTCTTCAAGTTCTTTGAAAATCATACCAACTTCATTGTCCATGTACTCAATCTGATCTAGATACTTTGCCCAATCCAATCGAATTGCAGGATGATCAGCCATATAAGGTGGCATGCTTAATGTTTCGGTATCAACTGGGTGTGACGATGCTTCTCTAACTTGATTCCACCAATCACCTCTATGCGTTACTACAAGTTGTATTTGTGCAAAAAAGGGTTGGTCTTCTTTTTCGAAATGGTCGTATTTATCAAACAAACCAAACTTGTCTATTCCATTCCATTCTCCAAGCGGCTCATGCTTAAAATTTACATCTATTTTTCTCCCTTTTTTCATTACGCCGTGGTTTCCTAAAATTGTTGTATATCCATGATCACGTAATAATTTAGTAAAGGGAACAAACTCCTTATCAAGAGGTATGTCTCTATTACTTCTATGATGATGCGTATTGGTCTTTCGTTGATGAGCACCAACCATCATTGCAGACCTGCTTGGTGAGCATATTGAATTTGTAACAAAAGCATTTTGAAACAGCACTCCTTCAGATGCCATTTTATTCAAGTTCGGTGTTTTAACATTAGGCATTCCATAACATTCCAAATCCGTACTCATATCTTCTGCCATCAGCCAGATGATATTAGGTTTGTTTTGTGCCATAACAACAGAACAAAACCATAATGTAATCAGTAATATTTTGAATTTCATCTTTCTATTTTTATTTGAAAACACCTCCTGAATACGGATAATGCTCTATAATTTCACTTTCTTTTTTTAAGATGTTATTTGCTTGCTTTACAATTTCTGGAAACTGATCGGCTAGGTCAGTCACTTCATTTACATCTTTTTCCAAATCATACAACTCTGTTTGATATTTGTTCCCATATCTCACAGCTTTCCATTTTCCGATTCTAGTTGCTTGCCTAAACCCTTTGACACTAGAACTTGTTTGAACTTCCCAATACAAATACTCATGTGCTGCTTGTTTTTTACCTAGCAGTTCAGGTAAAAATGAAATTCCATCAGACTGAGCTGGTACTTTTACTCCGGCAACTTCAGCAAGAGTCGGCATCACATCATAAAATGTTGATGGATGGTTGCTAACAGAACCTGGTTTAATTTTGCCTTTCCAAAATGTAAACATTGGTACTCGAATACCTCCTTCATACACGTCTCTTTTATGACCTTTTAACCCCCCAGAGCTATCAAAAAATTTATAATCATGATGGTTCTCTGCCGTCGGACCATTGTCACTCGTAAATAAAATAATTGTATTCTCTAATTCTCCACTAGCTTCCAACTTTTTATACAAACGTTCTATCTGTTTGTCTAACATTGTAATTCTTGCCGCATGTCGTCGTTCAATCTCTGGCCATTCTTCTATTTTATCTGCATACAGATCTGTTTTGCTTAAAAAATATTCGTGTGCATGAGGAATACGATATGACATAAACAAGAAAAACGGTTTGTCTTCTTCTTTATCATCTAAGTAATCTAAAGCAAAATTCGTTCGAAATTCATCCAAACATGTATAGTTGTTATAATTATAAAATATAGCATCTTGGTTGTTATTCACCCAGTGAATTCTTTCATCAATTTCTACTCCTTTGTCATTTTTTCCCCATTGCTCTTGTACCGCATAGTCAAAACCTCTTCCTTTTGCCCATGTAGACTCATCATGTGAAACTCCTAAATGCCACTTACCAATCATTGCTGTTTGATATCCGGCAGTTTGCAATAATTCACCTACAGTAACTTCAGATTTTTTTAATGGAACTCTATCGTATTTATTCGGATACGAACCTTTGTTTCCTCTGATACTTACATGTCCAGTATGCATTCCAGTCATGAGAACTGCCCTTGATGGAGAACACAGAGGTGCACCCGCATAGAAGTCGGTAAACACCATACTCTTAGAGGCTAATTTGTCTAAGAAGGGTGTTTGAATAGTTTTTTGTCCATAAGACCCTAATTCCCCATAGCCCAAGTCATCAGTAAGCAAGAGAATTATATTCGGCTTCTTCTTGTTCCTTTTTTTTTCATCAACAACAGCATCGTTGCCAAATGAATACAAAACTGCACTTAAAAGAAGTAACACGAGATAATATTTAATTTTCATATTTCTAATTATTAATACGGGTTAGATTATTAATTGAATATACTTGAGCATCAAATTTTGAAAAAAGTCAATACTCAAGTAACAATCAAATAAAAAAAAATACAGAAACAATCTAGTACCTTTACGTATATAGGTTGTGTTTTTACGTACAAAACCATAGCGCAAAACAAAAACACAGGTTTCTTACCAATGAAGAAACCTGTGTTTAGAACTCGTTTTGGGTTATAAAAAAATTAAAACCCTTTATTCCTTTTTACTTTTAGTGTTTTCTTTGATGTTTCATCTGCTTTAATACCGTTTTTACAATCACCAATGTATTTATTCTTATAAATCTCAACATTTTTACAATGAATCAAATCAAACATATAAGCATCTGGAAATTGCGGCTTTTCAGTATTGGTTTGTTCGATCGTATTATTTCGAATAATCAAACCATCAACACGGTCGGCCCATACAATTCTATTGTCAAATGTTTTGATTTCATTGTTTTCAAATAGAATATTTCTGTCGTATGATGCTGTTTGATCAAAAGCTTTTCCTAATCTAGGTGACACTTTTAACACCGCATGTTCAGACCCCGAATATGCGCAATATTCGAAACGGTTATTTCTAATGATAACTTCTTCTACATTCCCTGATTCGAACCAATAGTAAGTTTCACCACGCAACATAATTGAAGACATCATAGATGACAAATCATTGTCTTCAATGATAATTTTCTTTGGCGTTTTGATAATTATATTTCTAGCTCTATGGTCTCTAATCGTATTTCCACGCATCGTGAATACAGGATTCCATGTTTTATTTTCTAAAATATCACCTGTTTTAAGGTCTGTGGGTATTTCCGACTCAAAAGTAATATCTGAATAGTAGTCATTAATTACCTTAACAGAAGTCACTACATTCACTTCATTTCTACTCGGACTTGGTACTTTGATAAACCAAATCTCATCTCCAGCTCCTGCAAACTCAAATCCCATTTGTTGTGCATGTTTCAATGCTACTCGAACTGTTTTTGTATCGATAATTTTGTTTACTTCAACATAAGTACCATGCACGTTTGTTCCATCATCATACATTCCTTCTAATCGACAATTTTCGATTAAAATATCACCTTTACAGTTGGCAAAGTGCGTGGCATCCGCGATAATTGATATGACACGATCTGAACCTTCTCTAACGTAAATACCACTATTGATAATTTTAATATTATCAGAACGCTCACACAAAAAGCCCATTCCTAAAGCATGGTGAATTACTACATTGTCGAACACAATATTTTTTGAATTTCTCACAAGAAAAGCGGGTGCATATCGGTTATGAGCTTTATCTCCTTTTGATTGCAACACCGAACCTACACGAGGCCATTTTTTCATATTTTTATCGAAAAAACGTAGGTTTCCGTTTGCCAATTTTTTCACATAATTTGGTCTCAACGACATATCCCAAGCACCATAATCAACAGCTTTTGTTTCTTTGTTATGTGACAGACTGCTTCCTAGATAAGAAAAATTAAATCCGTTGATTCCAGGAAACATAATTCTACCTTTTTGTAGTTTCCAAGAAAAACCATCTGTATAAGGTTTTAAATCGTAATACTGTTCTTTTTTATTTACAGCAACCACATCTCCTTGAAAGCTAAAAGGAATATCCCAATCTAACGTTAAATTTTTTACTTCAATTTTATTACAACCCTCAAAAACAAAAGGTGCTGTTTGACCTCTAAAAATAAATTCCGCACCATTACCCTCGATTTCTACAGCATCAAATCCTTCAAAAGAGAAAATAATTTTTTTGAACCCATTTCCATGATTTGTTACATACAAATATTTTCCAACAGCATAATCCGTTAAAAAATGATATTGTCCTTTCTCAAAGACCAATTGTATTTCTTTTTCTTTGGCGTTCTCTATTGCATTTCTAACGATTGACGTTGCATCTTCATTTGTATGACCTATGTTAATTACTTCTTTGGCCTGCATCGCTAAAGCGCCAACCAACAACAATCCTATCAACACTAACTTTTCTTTTATACTTTTCATATTTCTTTGTTTATAAATCTACACCTGTTCCTTGCAGAGAATTATCGTGGTCCCACATAATCAACCAAGGGTCTCTTGTGTTTAATTGAAATTGTTTCAGTTCTTTTTTCATCCTTTCTAAAATTTCTTTGAAATGAACATCGGTTGCGAGATTATTTATTTCACCTGGATCTTTATCTAAATCAAATAATTCGAACTCTGCATGGTATAAATAATCATCTACTTTTCTTTCTCCGTACATTTCTAAATGATTCCTGTAGATGCTCTGCCATGTCGATGAAGCCCATAAATCGGAGGCAAAAGGATAATCCAAACGATAAGCTATATTCCAAATTAATTTGTAGTTTTTATCAATGACTACACGCATCGGATAGTACATCGTAATCTCATGAAATGTATGAGATGCATATATTTTATCCCAGCCTTTCGCATCATCCTCTTCTAAAATTGAATAAAATGACTTGCCATGAAAATCATTCTTTTTATAAGATACGTTTGCCATTTCCAAAATTGTAGGAGTCAAATCAACCCATGATATTTTTGAATTATTCACAATCCCTTTTTTTGAATTTGTAGGATCTTTAATAATGCAAGGTAGTTTTATTCCTGGCTCATAAACCGTAGTTTTTGCCCCTGGAAAGGCCATTCCGTTATCAGAGATATAAAATACAATCGTATTCTCTAATTTTCCTGCATTTTTTAGATGATCCATCAATTTACCAAAACCTTGATCAATTCTCGATACACTTTGATAATATTGTGCAATTTCTTCCCTTGACTGTTTGTTGTCGGGAAGAAAACTAGGTACCAAAACATCCTTAGGGTCATACACCGTTTCATTCACATCTTTATACCCACCTTTTTTGTTACCAAAAGTATTTGGCTCGTCCCAGCTATCTGGTTTGAAAGGGTGTCCCCTATGAGGGTCGTCTGTACAGAAATATAAGAAAAATGGTTTTTCCGACGCCAATACATCTACACAAGCATCTGCCATTTCAACCGTATTTCTAGGGTCAGCTTCTAAAACCGTTTCGAAATTATATACCTTTTCTGGTGCCACATGATATTTACCTATGCGAGCTGTATGGTACCCTGCTTCTGTTAGTCTATTTGATAATGAATTCACATGATCCATCGTACTAAAATGATGGTAATCATGCACATGACCGTACGAACCAGTTGCATGACCATACAATCCAGACAGAATTACAGATCTACTTGCGGCACAGCTTGCACTTGTACAATATGCATTCGTAAACCTTACTCCTTCTGATGCTAATTGATCTAAGTTTGGCGTTTTTATCACTGGATTTCCATAACACCCGAGAGCGTCTGTTCCGTGATCATCAGCAACAAACAAAATAATATTTGGTGCATGAACTGTGGCTACTGAATCATTTTTGGTCGTACATGAAACAACAAGTGCCAAACACACGATGGGAATTTTGATGAAAATTTTTCTAAACTTCATTGATTCTAATTATTACATTTTTTATAACATAAAAATAGCCATACAAATTATCACAATTGTATCTTACGATACAAAACAAGTTGTCATGCATACATTACAGTAAATCAAATTTACAATTTAAGGCACATGAAAGTATAATGATAATTAACCTCTAGTTCCTCTATATTACCAAATACAACTACTGTATTACTGAATAACAATTGTTTTTACCGCAACACTATTTTCAGAAATAATTCTAAAATAATAGATACCATTTTTCAAAAAAGAGACATCTAAAACTACTTCACCGTTTTCATTTGTTGGAATAATTTTTCTCACCAATATGCCGAATGAATTGTAAATTTCTACAGGAACATTTTCAGTCATGGTCAGATAGTCACTTGCAGGATTTGGATAAAAAACCACTTCGGTATCTTCTACTTCTTCAGGAATTGACAGAGTGTCTGTTTTTTGAGAAACCAATACATCATCCACATAAAACACACCTTTTCCTCCTTGAAAGTCAGGATTGTTGTACGTGGCAATTTTCAACTGCGCATTTTCGGGCTTTTCTTTTAAAATAATTTGCTTCGTCATCTTTACCCATTCACCGGTTGGTAACTCTGAGATTACCCATTCAGTTGCTACCCATGGATTGGTTACAAAGGTGTAAAACGAACTAACCGTTGTATTTTCTTCAAGCCAAACATTCAGTGAAATTTCGTACTCACCTGGAGTAAATCCTAATTCACTATCTATATTTGCCAAAACAAATGATTGTAAAGGAACTTTTACAGGAACAACTTCTCGCTCTACCAAAATTTGCAAATCATCAATATAGAAAGTTCCTTTACCTCCAAAGCCTGGTTCAACAATAACGCGAATATTTACTTGATTTAGTGTTTCTGTTAGAACTAAATTTGTTGAAACCTCAACCCATTGCCCTTTTGCTATGCCATCTAAACTAAACGTCACAGCTTCTTTTACCGTTGTATCTTCTCTAAAATCTAATTTAAAATGACTTGTTTCCACATCATTTTCTAACCAGACCATAGCTTTTACTGGATAAGTGCCTGGCTCAAGCGTCACCAACATTGCAGTAATATCCTTGCTTCCAAAGATTCTCTTATTGCCTGACACAGTGGTTGCACTTGTATATTTTAAACTACCCAAGGAACCATTCGATGCTTTATCGTTTACTAAAGAAAAATTATCAGGGTGTTGTATCCACCAACCGGTATCACCTGATGTTATCTCAAAACCATAATAGTTACTATCTAAAATATTTACCAATTCGGTTTGAGCGAAAGTAATTTGAAACAAAAATATCGCTAGAAATTTAATCTTTTTCATATACATCTGATTCAATTAATTTAAAGGTTGAGCTAAAGTAATATCAATAAATCTGAAACCACCACATGGCACTTCGACTTCCACAGCATTTGGATTGCTAATATTATAGCTTGTACCATCAAGAATATCTGACATTCCGACTGGAGTAACCGAGTTGAAATCAACAATTACCTCTCTATCATCTGGATTCAAATATTCACCATCAATCAAAGTCAATCTCAATTTAGTAGGTGAAATTTGTGCTGTAACCCATGCTACATTTCCTGAAACTGTTAAAGGCAACAAGTCTTTTTTAGTCTCTATTTCATTCTCAATGGTCGTATAATATTCATCTGCATTGTAACGTTGATTTCCATCAGCAGAATAATAATAACGTCCATCGGTATAATATTCAGTAAGTATATTTTGATATATCGGATGTAAGTTATCTTTTAATTCACCCCTTGCAGCATCGGGTACCGCATGCGCTCCAGCCTGTGGAGGTGTTATGAGTACCAATCCATTTGGGTATGATGGCAAGTAGTTTTGTCTACGATCTTTGACATGACCAGCATATTTTGAAAAATCCCAGTCGGTAACTTGAGCTCCACCCCAATTTGCATTTTGTCTACTAAACACGAATGGATTATTTTCAATAAATTCTTCATCATAATGTGTTGCCCATTTCAAGCTACTCGCTTCTAGCATAAAATCATCATCTGGATCAAACATACTAATATGAACTGGTGATATGCTTAACAATTCGTTTGGTTTGGGAACAAAAAGCGCTCCTTTGGCAGTAAGCTCCCATACGATGCTCATGTAATCTGGATCGATTGCAAAATTATTCAGGTAGGTAGCTCCGTTGGCCATATGATATATCAAATGACGCAAAAAATGATTGGGTAATTTTTGATGACAAAATTGTCTAGACCTATCAAAACTAGGGTTGTCAGGTACCGTTCTGGTTCCCCAATCATGAACAGCACCACTCGCCCAAATTCCAACTCTACTAGCAACACTAATATCCATAGCTTTGTCAGAAGTCTCTTCCATTGAAGGTACAAACACATCTGCAAACTCACCTGACCTCAATCGATCCCACATTGGTAGGTAAACATTACCTTGCCAAAAATTATGCTTTGTTCGTACATAAATAGTACCGTTTTTATTCTGTGCATAACTCGCAAGTGGGTAAAACAAATCTTCCATTACCCAAGCAAAATCTTCAGAATGATCTTCTAACTCTGGATAAATCAATACCGTTTTTTTATTATTAGCAGCATCTAAGACGAGTTTAGTCGTACTTAGGTGAAACATATAAGGATCATTTCCATGACCACCCCAATACGCAATACCTTCATCACCATCTGGTGATACACCGTACCAATTTGTAATATGGTCAACTGCTTCTTGTTGGGTGTAAATATAATTTCTTCTGCTATCTCTTTTATTTTTATACTTTTCGTTCTCCATTGCAGATCGATCCCAATTTTCAGCTTCATTCATATGACCACCTCCTAAAAACATTGGAGTCGAATAATTATTTCTGATATAATCATATGTAGTCTTCGCCACACCGCTATCCGTATTCTCGGTCATAAAATAAATAGCTCTTGCCTCTCTTTGCTCTACAGGTTTCGTATATCCAGCTAAATGTGCTCTGCTCGCTGCAGTGTTTTCTATAATTTTTTGAATCTTTCCTTTTGGCACCAAGTTCTGATACGCTTCTTTCCATCCAGACATACCTGTATCTAAAATATGAACCTGACTTCCTCCACTTTGACAACTCGCAAAAATCAACTGTGATGAATTTGGCTTTTTCCAAACATCGTAATAAGAATAATTCGTGATTAACTTTTCTTGGGATCCACTATCTAAATCGGGGTTCACCAAAACCATTTGATTACCGACCAGTAACATATACTTAGGGGTAGAAATATCTGTTATTAATTCAGCCTGCATTACAGAGTAACCAAAACCTAAACCAGCCACTGGGTACAACTCCAAAGAATCATCAACCAAATTCAAACGTGTTAGATTTGCGCTTTTTTGATGGTTAGAAAACCCCAATAAAACTTCTAGTTTACTATCGTTATCATGATCTGAAAACCTTAATTCACCAACCGGACTTGTACCTTGTGTTTCGATTCTTTTTATTGGAGTATCTTCAAGAACATCAAACATATACGTCGCACCTTTATCTTGCATGATGTTGTTACTCGCTTGAATCAGCAAATAATCATTGGTAGCGTCTTTAGGCACTGCTTTTAAAAAGTTGGCATAATGAACATAGTCTTTCGCTTCTGTTTCTCCCCAAGTTTTTTCTTGAGAGTATGTAGATGATTTTAAAGTTTTGGTAAGACTTCCATTTGCTGATAGGTAATAAACATTCAAATCTAAACTTCCACCAACAACATATGGAATGTCATTTTTTTTCACAACTGTTATCGCATACATTGGAACTTCGTTTTGTTGGTATTCCCACAAAATTTCACCAGATGAGTCTAAGCAATATATTTTTCCATCTGCATTGGCGATCAGTATTTCATCGTTGCCATCTCCGGTAATATCTTCACACCAAATATCGTTGACCATGAAACCAGACAACTTGTTTTTCCAATGTATTGCACCATTAAAATCTACTGACATCACAATACCTTCATAAGAACTTGCAATTATCTTAAGTGTATTGTCAAAAGTTGCGGTACGCACTTTATGAATAGTGTGTTCGGTTTCAATACTATACAAAGGACCTGCTTCAAAAACTTGATTTTCGTTGACTGAAAATTTCAAAGCATACTCTCCGTTTAACGATTTCTCGTTTAAAATTGAAAAAACACTGGATGTATCTTTAGCCCAACCCAATCCATTCTCTTCAAAATCGAACAATTGACTAGCTAAATCCACATCGTCTTCTTGCGCTTTTGTTTCAGTATAAAACCCAAGCAACAAAAGTAGCACTGTAAATAAATGAATTCTTTTTCCTATAACACAAATCATATGATCCTTCTTTGTAACAATTTTTATTTTAGATTAATTTTGAAAACAGAAAAAAATTGCTTCCAATACTATTGAAAGCAATTTTGAAACTAAACTCAACTTTTAGTTGATAACCAATTTTGTTATTGCTGTCTTTCCTGCATTTTCTATTTTTACGAAATAAATTCCAGACGTCAGTCCTTGTAATGATATTTCACTAACTGCTTTAGTAACAATCTTATTTTTCAATGCTACTCCTGTTGCATCATAAATTGACACATTACTGTTGTTTGGAGCCTCTACATTTACAGCATCCGTTGCTGGGTTTGGGTATACTGATACGCCTTCTAAGGTGTTTTTAGACACTGAAGCTTCTGCATCTTTATATAAAAAACCGTCTACTCTCTGCGCTACTGTAAACCCCTCTTCTAGAGGATCTAAAGTTATTTGTGCCAATTGACCTGCTGATAGCGTTGGAAATTTTATCTTATCATCAGCGAAATTTTGGATTTTAACAGATGCTGTTTCCCAATCTGCATTTGCAGCACTAAACTCAACTGTATTTACACCAAGATTATCGATATCAAAAATCAACGTTCCAGTTCCTCTTAAATCTAAAGAACCAATCGTCTGAGCACTATTAAACTCAATTGTCGAAGTGGCTGTACCTGTTTTTTCTAATTCTCCAGAAAGTGAATTCGCACCATTCAATATCAAAGTTTGGTCCGAATCATCATTCATATACAATTTAGACCCAGATGGAATAAACTTATCCACCCCAGCTGTATTAACGGTTAGCGTACCATTGTCTTCATATTCAATATTCCCAGTAAAAGCACTCAGATCTGCATTTACACCAAAAATATAACCACCTGTAGATGCTGCATGATCAAACAAACGAATATCTTTTGCACCTGTTACTACTCCATCAAATTCAAAAGTAGCCAAACTAGAATAGTTTCTCAATTTTAAAATTTGATCTAATTGCAATGTACTATTTGACCCCATTTTGATACCTTGATCTGCAGTACCCGTAATATCGGTGTTTTTGACTGAAGCCTGAGCGTAAATCACTTTACAATCGACAATAAACAGTGCATCTTTATTCTGATACAAACCAGCATCTCCGTTAAATGTAATAGCGCTACCACCTGTACTAGATAGTGTATAACTTGTTGTATTTGAATCAGATCTTAGAAACCTTAACGAGATATCTTCATCTAAAGTTACATCTGCTTGTATAAAAACATTATCACCTGCAACCGGTTTGGTATCATCAGACCAATTGGTCGCTGTGCTCCATAGCGCATCTGTAGTTCCGTTAAAAGTTCTATCTGCCTGAGCATTTCCGTTTTGATTTGCAAACAGTATTGCAACCAATAAATTTGTAAAAAGTAATTTTTTAATCATGTTAATAATCTTTTAGGTTAGTTCAAATACAAAATAACAACCAACATAAAAAGATCATGTACCTTACTGTAAGTTTAATGTAACCTCGTGTACGCAATACACTTACAACCAAAAAGAAACCAATAAATACAACGCTAAATAACGACCTTAAAAAAAGAATTATCAAAAGCCAAACATAAATAAAAAGGTGAATTCGTACAAAGCAGAATACAAAAAAACTATTCTACGAATTGCATCAAACCAAATCTATTGGGTTGATGTACATCTTTTTCAATGTCATAAATAGGAAATAAAGTAGAAGTAATTCTTCGCTCACCTTTTGTTTCATTTCTATCTTGCCTAACAACTAAAAAAGCCCATTTGTTACCATTTTTGGCAGGTACAATTTCACCTAAAAATCCGAATACAGAAAGTGGAATCTCCATTTCCATTGTCCATCCTTCATCGAGGTCAGAATCATCGTTAATAGTACCTTTGTAAGTTACTGCAGTTCTAAAGTCAGGATTGAAGGTTTTTAACCCCAGGTCTCTACCTTGATAGTAATTATTAAAGAACAAAATATCGTTGGATGCTTGGTACAAATTTACTTCAAACCCAAAATGAACATCTAAACTATCAGGAACGGGAATTACAAAAAACTCTGCGCAGTCATCAAAAAATGTTTTCCCATCACGTTTAGTTTCTCTAGCGTTGAGATATTTATCTTCGAATTCATAAAACAAATACAAACTTTTCTCGTTCCAAAGCATTCTAAACGTAGCCTTTTGATTGTCGGTTGGTTTGACATTGTTATAGATATAATCTAAGGTTCTTGATTCTGTACTTCCCCAAGAGTCTTCGTTCATCTTACCATCAATCAAAATAGTTTCTTGAGTTCGTGTAACATGAAAAATCTCTTGTTCACCCAACACAAGTTGTTTTTGACTAAACACCATTTTTGACATACAAATGATGATCGCGATAAATAATAGAATATTTTTGTTCATAAAAGATTAATGTTTGACAAAACAATCGTGATTCAACTGCTATGCTTCATTTGATTTTTCTCCACCATTTTTCACATGAGTGGCGTACTTACCTGGTGTAACACCATATTTCTGAAGAAATACTCTACTAAAATGCGGCCTACTCTTGAACCCAGTAAGCGTATATACTTCGTTGACTTTCATATCTTCATTTGCCAACAAACCAGCAGCTTTTTTAAGCCTATAATTCTTCAACAACTCAAAAGGTGTTTGACCTGTCAAGGCTTTTACTTTCTGGTAAAAATGAGTTCTATTTAGATATAAGTCTTTCACAAAACTGTTGAGATCTAAGTCTTGATTATCTAAATTATCATCAATTAACTTATACAACTTCTCAAGAAACAATACATCTTTTGAACTTTCTTCACCTGACTCTAATTTTAATGGGATATCTGTTTTAAATCGCTCTCTTAATGTTTTTCTGTTTTTTAAGATCGATTCGATTTTCGTTACTAAAAACTGAATATTGAATGGTTTTTTAACATAAGCATCCGCTCCATCCTGTAGTCCTTTTAATTGATCTTCAACCGATGTACTTGCTGTAAGCAATACTACAGGAATATGACTCGTTTTTATATCCGTTTTGATATGTTTACATAAGTCGAATCCATTCATAACTGGCATCAAAACATCACTTACTACAATATCGGGCCAATCATTTTCCATAGCTTTTATACACCCCTCGCCATCGACAAAAGTTTCTACTTCAAAAAACTCTGACAATATAGTTGAAACAAACTTCCTCATTTCACTATTGTCTTCTGCAAAAAACACTTTGGCACCCGAAAATTCTGGATCTACAATTATTTTTGAAAGACTCTTTGTTTTGTCTGTCGTTAGATGAGATACTATCGATTTTTCAGAAGTTAAAATTTGTTGCTCTTTATCTTCAAGTGTGGCATCATAGTCTTCGGTTACAATTGGTAATATAACCGTAAATTTTGTTCCTTCTCCGAATACACTTTCTGCAAAAATTTCACCATAATGCATATCTACCAGACGTTTTGCAAATGCCAATCCAATACCAGAACCACCTATATATTCACTATGTTTTTTTTCTGATTGATAAAAACGCTCAAAAATATGAACGATATCTTCTTCGTCAATTCCTCTTCCAGTGTCTTCAAAGGTGATTGTTACATTATTATCTTGTTGCCCAAATGTCACGATTACTTTATCCCCAGCATCTGTGTATTTAAAAGCATTGTTTAAAATGTTATTGCATATTTTTTCTAACTTGTCTCTGTCTGCAGAAACATAAACATTATCAACCTCTTCTTTCAATTGCAATGTTTTTTGATCTGTATGCGCCATAAATTGAAAATTCTCGACAATTTCTTCTACAAATGCATTAAAACTAAAGGTAGAAAATCGCATTTTCAACAAATTGGCATCTGATCTTTGAAAATCATGAACTTGATCTACCAATTGTGAGATTTTTTTAGATTGTCTTTGAACAATTGTCAATTTATCTGTGATGTCTGGATTGTTTTTAAAACGATCTAACAACAACGCAACGGGTCCAGAAATTAAAGTAAGAGGTGTTTTGATTTCATGAGATATATTTGAAAAAAAGCGCAATTTCGCATTGTTTATATTTTTTACATTGTCTATTTCTAATTGTTCTATCTCTACCTTATGATTCAGTTTTTGAATTTTAAAAATCACAGCACCAATTAAAGAGACAACCCCTAACAAAAGCACAAAATAAAGTAGGTATGCCAAATTACTTTTCCAAAAAGGAGGTACGATTGTAATCAGCAGTTTTCTCGGCTGCGTCCATTTCCCTAAAGAATTAGAGGCCATCGCTGTCAACTGGTAAGTACCTGGCTGCAATCCAGAATACGAAAGTGTTTTTTTATCAGAAGACACTGTTACCCAACCGTCTGTAATTGAACTGAACTTATATTTTATTTGATGATTCTTTGGATTGGAAAAATGCAAAGATGTTAGGTCAATTGAAAATACATTCTCGTTATATTTTAACTCAAGATGTTTTGTTTCGTTTAAACGTTGTTTTAACAACACTCTATTTTGAACCGTATCGTTTGAAACGATTGCATCGTTATGAATTTTTAAATTCTCAAATTCTAATCTAGGCAACGCTTCAGTGCGTGAAGCTGCTTTCGGATTGAAATAACACAACCCCTTATCCCCCGAAAATATCAACAGTTTATTTTTATAGCTTTTCGCATTAAAACCAAAATCTTCAAACGGAAGTCCTTCATCGATTGTAAACTTTCGAATGTGATTATCTTTCGTGTAAAATTTATTCAAACCAATATTTGTGCTAATCCACAAATTATTCTCCACATCAGATAAAAGTGATTTCACTACATTATTTGACAAACCATCTTTTTCTGAGATTGCCATAAATTTAGCATCAGCATCACTATCGATCACCTTACAAAAACCTCCACCTTCAGTACCTACATAAAACTCTTCATTCTGCAAGCGAATAGCACTTGTTACAAAATTACTTGATATCGAATACGCATTATTTACATCATGGGTAAATTGAGTTACCTCTACATCTTTCAAATCAGTATTAGAAGTATAATCTAATCGAAACAACCCATCTGAATCTGCTCCGAGCCAAATATATTTATGCAATGGATCGGCATAGACATTTCTTACTAGTGACAATTTTTTATCAGCAAATTTTGGATGGACAGCATTTATAGATTCAATATGTTTCACATCTCGTTTAGTATCCAAAGAAATTTTTATCACATCATTTGTTGTCCCTAACCAAATATTTCCATAAGCATCTTCGGCAAACGATCTTGGTGACATTCTCGAAAATATAGGAATACTCGTATCAATAATTTTCTCTTTTCGAAAAGCATCTTTTCTTATTCTATACAAACCCTTGGTTCCTAATCGAAACCATAAATCTTTTTTAGAATCAATAAATACATCTGTAACACGATTCTTGTCCTCTTCCGACAACTTGTAATTTACTTTTTCAAAGGACTTGGTCTTAAGGTTGTATAACTTCAATCCTCCTTTATTGAGTGCAATCAGTATTTTTTTTCCTTCGTAATTATGAAAACTATGAATTGCAGAAAAACTCATCTGTTGATTATTCTTCAAAGGATTTTTTAGATGTTTGAAAGGGTTTTCTTTGATGTCAAATTGGAAAACACCTTTATTGAAAGTAGACAACCAACAACCTCCTATCGATGAAAACAGCGCACCGCTTGCACGCAATAAACCATTTTTTTGATGCATCGTTTCATAGCCACAAGCCTCTCCCTTTACAAACTTATCGCTCTCCGAAATTTTCAACACACCATTGTCATTCATACCAAGCCATAAACTACCATATCTATCTACTCCTACACTCGTAAACACCTGATCATTTCTACGCGTATATTTCAACTCTATACTATATGAATTGTTCAAGTCTTTTTTATAGCTAAGTACACCAATTCCTCTATTAAGAGTTACCAATATAGTATTATTGTTATATCGAGAAATATCATTCGCCGCTTGAGAAAACTTAAAATCTTCATTAGAAATATCAGTGAACTTCTTAGAAATCACATTAAATAAATACAACCCTTCACTCGTCGAAAAGAGATAATGAAATTGATCTAACTTTTCTAAATCGTAGTATGATATATCTTCGATTGGAATGGTATATTTTGCTTCCAAAGAATAATCTTCAGAAAAAATCAAAATTCCATTTTTTTCTGTCACCGCTACAACAAACTTATTTTCTTTATCTACAAACTGTCGTCTTACAATAACCTCACTATCCCCATCGTTGGCATTCGGATAAATCGCATTGAATTTTTCAGTTTCGTAATTGTAGCGAGAGATTCCTTTATCAGTACCAATCCAAAGATCACCATTCTTATCTTCAACCATCGAGCGAACTCTATTACTCAACAATAATTTATTCCCAATGGTATTTTTATAAGTTTTCAATTTATAACCGTCGTACCTATTGAAACCATCATAAGTTCCAAACCACAGAAACCCTTTTGAATCTTCTAATATAGAGGTTACACCATTATGAGCCAGACCATCTGAAATTGTGATGTTCTTTTTTACAAGTAATTCTTTGTCTTGCGCAAAAGAATTTAGAATTACAAATAGTAACAATAATATGCTAAGCTTGTTTTTTGAACTCAAAATCGAAAGTTTAGTTTAAAGTATCGTTGTACATTCTCTATGGACACAAAACAAATGTAATCTATTTACAGAAATAATTAAAACACAAAAAAACTCGAAACAAATTTGTTAGTAGTTTTTCGAAAATACGGGATTTTGCAAATGCAAATGTCTTAAAAAGCAAAAAACCACCAAACAAGTTTGGTGGTTTTTTATTGTCAAGCTTTGCGCTTGTTTGCGGAGAATGAGGGATTCGAACCCCCGGAGGTGTGACCCTCAACAGTTTTCAAGACTGCCGCATTCGACCACTCTGCCAATTCTCCAAGTGTCTCATCAGGTATTCCCTGAATGCGGATGCAAATATACACTCATTTTACAATTTCATCAAACTTTTTGAAGTTTTTTTTGAAGTTTTTTTTTAGTTCTAAAAATAACTATCTGATTCTAAAAAAAATAAGTTTTAATTATTGTAACCTATCTTTTTAAAAACGTAACCCAATGGAACAATTATTAGAAAAGAAACACTCCAAATTCCTGAACCTAAAGAAGCAAAAAACAATGAAAACAATCCTGCACAAGGTTCTGGTAACAAAGAGTATAAAAGTTTTTTTTCTTCCGCTTCATTTATTTGATCTGAAGTAAGCTCATTTTTTCTTGCATACAACCAGTTATATGCACCAATAAAACCGGCTAACGCTAGAAAGAAACTCTGCATCTGTAAAGCAAACACCATGCCTTCGTAAATTGTTTCTAAGCGCAAAAAATACAAATACAACATCAAACATGACATTTGAAAAATTGTAAGCGCTGCGTGCATAGGAGAACTTTTCACTAAATTCCCCAACTGTCTGTTGAACTGTATCCAATAAACAACAATCATCAACAAACCTATAAACAAAGAAGCTAAAACCATCAGATGCTCACTATAACTTTCAGATAATGTTCCAATATTTAATTTTGAATCTTCTGGTGAAGGTAGCATTGAAAACAAATCAAAAATCAAAAACGCGTACAGAACGTTTACAATAATAACCAGACTATTCAGTATTCCTTTTCCTCTTTCTAGCTCAGCTTTACTAAATTTTTCTTTTTTTACTCCAAACATATGCTTCTAATTTGTGTTGACCTAATCGTAAAAATAACACTTTCAAAGCATTAAAGTAAAAACTTCTATTAAGTAAAATCGAACTACAAATTGGTTAACCAATTAAATTAATCCTACATTTGCAACAAATTAGTACTATGGGATTTGAATACGATTGGATTGTTTTAATAATTATTGGTGTTTTTGCGGGTGCATTGAACACCTTGGCAGGAGGAGGCTCACTCATTACACTGCCATTTTTAATTTTTTTAGGCTTGCCTCCATCGGTAGCAAACGGAACCAATAGAATTGCCATTTTATTTCAAACAGCATCAGCCGTTTCCGGTTTTAGAAGCAAAGGAATTAATACGTTTCCATTTAGTCTCTATATAGGAGCTTCTGCCTTTGTTGGTTCGATCGTTGGAACTCAAATAGCCATCGATATCAAAGGTGACACTTTCAATAAAATTCTTTCCATCATTATGATTGTCGTGGTGCTATTGATTGTATTCAAGAAAAAAAATCTTGACATACAAAACCTATCAGAAAGAACAACAGGGAAACATTTATGGCTTTCTGTTGTTGCATTTTTCTTTGTTGGGATCTATGGTGGATTTATCAATGCCGGAATCGGGTTTATTATGCTGTTAGTTTTACCGATGATCAACCGATTGTCTTTGGTAAAAGCAAACGCTACAAAAGTCACGGTTGCTTTTATCTACACGACTATTGCGGTTGTGTTATTTGTACTGAACGACAAAATAAATTGGAAATACGGACTTATTCTTGCTATTGGCAACTCAACTGGTGCTTGGCTTGCAAGTAGATATACTGTAAAAAAAGGAGATGGTTTTATTAGAATTGTATTGCTCGTTGTAGTAAGCGCAATGGCGGTAAAACTTTGGTTTTTCTAGTTTTGTTTCCACTCCAAACTTTCCATTAATTTCACCACGTCTTTTCTGATATAATTTACAGCAGGCAAAATAGAATCATAATTTGGTTTTGCATAAAAATAGAGCGCTCCAGTCATGAAATTTTTCACAGAATCTGTTGCATGAAATTGAATCTGGGTAGCAGCATTCCCATACACCTCGAACAACTTTCCGTACACTTTTTTTTCTTGGTTTTCATAAGGAACCGACTGAATATCATCTGCCTTAATCATGTGTTTGAAAGTCAATTTTTCTGCATCTTTCATTAGCAATACTAAATTATTTTCAACTGGTTTATAAGTTAAAACCAAGGTTGCTTTTAATTTAGAATACTCAATATCTAAAGAACCTTTTTGTTTTTTTATTACGGTTGCAGCATTGGAAAAACTAAAAACAAATGGATACTGAGAATCTTCAAATTTTTGATAACCTACTTCTTTATAATCCAAACGCAACAAGGCGTTCGGTTTCGGCTGCACTTCATTTTTACAGGCTACCACACTAAAAAACACTATTATTAGACCAATAAACCGAATCATAGCAAAGTAACTTTAACTCGTTTGACTCTTTTTCTATCTACGGCTTCTACAATAAATGAATAGTTTTCAAAAATAATTTTTTCATCTCTTCGTGGAAATCTTCCAGTAACTTCTAATATAAAACCTGCGATTGTTTCAGATTCACCTTTATTTTTTTCAAAAGGTTCTGGATCTATAGACAATACTTTATAAAAATCTTTCAGTGCTGTTTTTCCATCGAAAACATAATTATTGGCATCAATTTTAGAATAAATCAAATCATCGGTATCGTACTCATCACTGATTTCACCAACAATCTCCTCAATTACATCTTCCAAAGTTACCAAACCGCTAGTACCACCATATTCATCTACAACGATTGCCAAGTGATTTTTTTTCTCTTGAAACTCAGACAGCAAATCGTCTAATTTTTTATTTTCAGGCACAAAATAAGGTGCTCGAATAAGGGTTTGCCAATTGAAATCTTTTTTTGTGATATGAGGCAACAAATCTCGTGCGTACAACACACCAATTACATCATCTACATTTTCGTGATATACTGGATTTCTAGAGAAACCATTTGAAATAATCTGCTCTAGCATGGCTTGAAATGGCATCTCATCTGAAACAGCAAAAATATCAATTCTCGGAGTCATTACTTGCACTGTTTCGGTACTTCCGAAGGCAACGATTCCCTCTAAAATATTTTTTTCATCTTTCGTAGTTGCATCATCAGAGGTTAACTCTAACGCCTGTGAAAGAGTTTCTACAGATAAATTGGTATTCTTTTTCTCAAATCGATTCTCAACAAAGCCTGTCAAACTTGTCAACAAATAACTCAAGGGTGATAAAAATTTATTTAAAATCGACACTGGTCGTACCATAAACAACGAAAAGCTCATCGCATTTCGTGTCGCGTATACTTTTGGTAAATCCTCTCCGAATAGCAGTATCAAAAACGTGATGAGTATCACTTCTATGAAAAAACGAATTCCTTCATCTAACTCAGACATGAACACGCTACCCAAAACAGAAAACAACAACACAATTAAAATATTGATAAAGTTGTTGGTGATAAGAATTGTGGCCAATAATTTTTTTGGTTTACTCAATAGATCTAGCACTATCTTGCCATTGGATGACTCACTTTTTGTGATTTCATCTAGAGTGGTTTTTGACAATGAGAAAAAAGCTACTTCAGCACCAGAGATCATTGCAGATGAAATTAGCAATAAAACTAAGACAAGTATATCAATTACTAAATACCAAGGTATGGTTTCTAAAAAAGTGTAAATGGGTTCTGGGTCCAATATTAAAATTTATAATTACTACTAAAAAGGTAAATCATCTTGAATTTCCTTTTCTGAATTGTTTGTTATTTGTGAATTTGTCTGGTTGCTTTCTGGTCCGTTTTTGGCTGATAAAAAAGTCATATCTACCACATGTATCTCGGTAGCATATCTTTTCACCCCATCTTGCTCCCATTGCCTCGATTTTAATTTACCTTCACAATAAATCTTATCTCCTTTGCTCAAATATTTCTCACAAATCTCAGCAAGTTTATTTTTTACAACAATAGTATGCCATTCGGTGTTGGTAATCTTTGCACCTGTTTCTTTATTGGTGTACGTTTCATTCGTTGCAATAGGAAAACGACCAATACTTCCTCCTCCTTCAAAATAATGCACTTTTACCTCGTCACCTAAATTTCCAATTAGCATAACTTTGTTTAATGTCCCTGCCATAATATTCTTTGCTTTATCAAAAATAATAAAAAAAGAGATTTGTTAACCTTTTACTCCTTCGAATTCTTCGTTTTTATCCGTTTCTCAATTCTTATCATTAAAACCATATTCTTGAATAAAACGTTCAACCAGTCTCGGTACGGCAAATTCTTTTATTTTTTCAATAGGCAACAAATCTTCATGATTGCTATTAGATTTTAGCACCCAGAATTTCGTATACAAATGTTGATGCGACAATTTATGCACCCATTCTTGTTTATTGAACAATTCGATAGATTGTGTTTCTTCACTTATTTCTTGAAAATCTGCCCTGGCAATTAATTGATCTAACTCAATCGAATTTTCGCTTTCAATCAACGGAAACTGAAACAAGTTCTCCCATATACCTTTTCCTTTTCTTTGAGTCAATATTGTTTGGTTAGCATCTGTAATCACCACAAGAAAATTAAAATACCGTTTCTTTATTTTAATCTTTTTTTCTTTAACGGGTAACTGTTTTATGGATTGTTGTCTCAACGCTTCACATCCGCCTACAAGAGGACATACACTACAATCGGGATTCTGAGGTGTGCATTGTAATGCACCAAAATCCATGATCGCTTGATTGTACCTACCAGGATGATCGGTCTCTAGTAAAGATTGAGCCAAGATTTTAAACTCTTTGATTCCTTTTGCAGAATTTATAGGAGTATCAATGCCAAAATATCTTGCCAAAACACGAAACACGTTTCCATCAACTACCGCAGTTTTTTCATTATAACATATTGAGGCAATTGCAGAAGCCGTATAATCACCTACTCCTTTTAGTTGCAATAATTCTTTATAAGTAGCTGGAAACTTACCTTCTAACTCATTTACTATAAATTTAGCAGAGAAATGTAAATTACGAGCTCTAGAATAGTACCCCAATCCTTGCCATAATTTCAACACCTCATCTTCATGAGCAGCCGCTAAATCGAAAACTGTAGGAAAGGATTCTAAAAACCTATGATAATATGCAGTTCCTTGCGCTACACGTGTTTGCTGTAAAATAATTTCTGACAACCAAACTGAATAAGGATTCTTATTTTTTCTCCATGGCAAGTCACGATTTATCGACAAATACCACGATTCCAACAAGTTACAAAATCGCATAAATAAATTTTAATTCTGCAATAATACATCATTTATTGTATTAAATTTTAATGATTTAGCTTTTTGAAGTTGATTAATTATCATATATTTGCACCCTCAAAAAAATATAACAACACATTAGAATTTAGATTAAGATGACAAAAGCGGATATTGTATCAAGTATTTCAGACAAATCAGGAATTGAAAAAGCAGATGTTTTAGCAACTGTAGAAGCGTTTATGAGTGAAGTAAAAGGTGCATTGGAGAATGGAGACAATGTATACTTAAGAGGTTTTGGTAGCTTCATTATCAAAACAAGAGCTGAAAAAACAGGAAGAAATATTTCTAAGAACACTACTATTAAAATTCCTGCACACAACATCCCAGCATTTAAGCCTGCGAAAACTTTTGCAGAAGGAGTAAAAAACAACGTACAAGTAAAGTAATTTACTTAAAATTATTAACCAAATCTGTGCAATAATCAGATTTATAAAACAGAAAAATTATGCCAAGTGGTAAGAAAAGAAAGAGAGCAAAAATCTCTACGCACAAACGTAAGAAAAGAGCAAGAGCTAACAGACACAAGAAAAAGTAATTTTAATTACTTTTTCTTGTTGTTTATAGCAAGTTGCGTTCATTGAAAAAGAAATTTTAAGAAATTAAAATTTCGTTAGGGTAATATACCCTGTATTAAATTTAATCCATCTATGTAAGAAATACTTCTTATGTAGTTAAAACTATTCGGAATGAAACTAGAATTGATAATCCGTTCAAATTCATCTGATATTGATTTTGCGCTGCTAAAAGATGGTAAACTTATTGAATTTAATAACGAAACTAACAACAATAAATTTTCTGTAGGTGACATATTTTTAGCCAAAACAGGAAAAATATTAAGTGGTTTAAATGCCTCATTTGTAAATGTAGGTTATCCAAAAGATGGTTTTTTACATTACCATGATTTAGGGCCACAAGTAAACTCGTTACAAAAATTCATTAAAAAAGTAAGTACAGGTAATTACAAAGATTACACTTTAAAAAACTTCCAATTTGAAAAAGACATTGACAAAAGTGGAAGTATCGATCAAGTTCTCAAATCAAAACAAAATGTACTCGTACAGATTGTAAAAGAACCCATATCTACAAAAGGTCCTAGAATCAGTTCAGAGATTTCTATAGCCGGTAGATATTTAGTTTTGGTACCTTTTTCTAAAAGAGTATCTGTATCGCAAAAAATCGAAGACCCAAAAGAAAAAGACCGTTTAAAGCGTCTTGCCAAAAGCATTAAACCTGCTGGATTTGGAGTTATATTGCGAACAGTAGCTGAAGGAAAAAAAGTTGCTGAATTAGACAAAGACTTACAGAACTCACTAGAACGTTGGAAAGAAATGTGCGGAAAAATCGCAAATTCAAATACACCAACAAAAGTATTGAGTGAACTGAACAGAGCATCTTCAATTTTAAGAGATGTTTTAAACGAATCTTTTACAAGTATCGTTACAAATGACGAGGCATTGTTTGAAGAAATCAACGACTATTTACAAGAAATATATCCTGAGAAACAGTCTATTTTAAAAATGCACACTGGAAAATCTCCGATATTTGAAAAATACGGGATTGAAAGACAAATAAAATCTGCATTCGGACAAACTGTTTCTATGAACAAAGGTGCTTATTTGGTAATTGAACATACCGAAGCATTGCATGTTATTGATGTAAATAGCGGAAACAGATCGAACAAAGCAAATTCTCAAGAAGAAAATGCCTTAGAAGTAAATTTAATTGCAGCTACAGAAATAGCGCGTCAATTGCGTTTACGTGATATGGGAGGTATTATCGTAGTAGATTTCATCGATTTACATTCTAATGAAAATCGTCAGAAACTATACGAGCATTTAAAAAATGAGATGTCGTTCGACAGAACAAAACACAAAATATTACCGCCTAGTAAATTTGGATTGATTCAAATTACTAGACAGAGAGTACGTTCAGAGATGAACATCAAAACAAAAGAACCCAACCCAAGCGTAAAAGGTGAGGTTGAGGCACCGATTGTTATGATTGACAAATTTGACGTAGAATTGAATCGATTACTAGCAAGCAAAAACAAAGACAAAAAAATTGAACTTCATGTTCATCCTTTCGTGGCTGCTTACTTGAAAAAAGGACTTATATCTGAACAAATAAAATGGTTCTTAAAACACAAAAAGTGGATCAAAGTAATACCAAGAGATGCTTATCAATATTTACAATACCGATTTAAATTTAATCGTTAAACTGTAAGTATTAGCAAAATAATATATCAAAAAAAAGCACCAAGTCTTCATTGACTTGGTGCTTTTTTGTTTTACAACACAACCTGTTTTGTATAATCATCAACAGATCCCTGCCTGCCTTTTAGAGCTCCTTTTTTAGTCTTACAACTACTAGTATCTGCATCAAATATAAAAATGCTTCCTAACAACTGTTCTTCTTCTGGTATACCTAATAAAGATTTGAATTGCACATCTCGAAGTGTACCACCACTAGACCAATAATTCTCATATCCTAAATCGGTTGCAGTTAATAACATATTTTGAATTGCAGCAGCCGTTGCTGCTACATGCTCAATATTTTGCAAAGCTACTTTTTCTGAATTGGTGCCATCTATCTCAGGAGTCCAAGTAACCTGAATCAATGTTTGCGCAGCACGCAACATTTGAATTATCTTTCCGCCATCAATATCGTTCTTTATATAATAATCAGCCAATTTTCTACAACTCACACCATCCAACACATAAAACCTCCAAGGCGCCAACGATTTCAACTCCTTAGAAGCGCTGTTAGGGTGGATATAATGGAAAGGTGCTTTACCTCCCATTTCTAAAATTTTTTGAACATCAGATTTTATGTCTCTGATTAGAATATTTTCATCACTCATCACCTTTAAGGTTCTCCGAGCTTCGATGACTTTTTGCAATTCCATCTCTTATTTTTCCAAGATTTTTTCAATTCTATTTAATGTCTCTGCATCAAAATCTAAACAATCAAGCGCTTTAACACTATCTAACAACTGTTCGCTTCGACTTGCTCCCACTAGAACAGAAGTTATTCTATCATCTCTTAAAATCCATGCTATTGCCATTTGGGCTAATGTCTGATTCCTCTCCTCAGCAATTATATTCAACTCTCTTACTTTATCTAAATATTCATTGATCTGTTCTTTTTTCAAATATCGACCGTCTTTTACAGCTCTTGAATTTTCAGGAAAACCATCTAAATATTTATTAGTTAACACACCTTGACGTAAAGGAGAAAACGCGATTCCGCCAACGCCATTATTCTCTAACACATCTAACAAACCATCTTCTACCCAACGATCTAGCATGTTATAACGTGGCTGATGAATCAAACATGGAGTTCCCAATTCTTTCAACACCTTAAAAGCCTTATCAGCCTCTTCTGCTTTATAGTTAGACAAACCGACATATAGCGCTTTTCCTTGACGCACTATATGATCTAAAGCTCCCATTGTTTCTTCAATCGGCGTATCTGGATCTGGTCTATGGTGGTAAAAAATATCTACATATTCTAAATTCATTCGTTTCAAACTCTGATCTAAACTAGAAATTAAATATTTTCTAGATCCGAAATTTCCATAGGGTCCAGGCCACATATCAAACCCAGCTTTGGTAGAAATAATCAATTCATCTCTATATTGTTTAAAATCTTTATTGAAAATAGCACCGAAATTCTCTTCAGCACCTCCATACGGAGGACCATAATTATTTGCCAAATCAAAATGGGTAATTCCATTATCGAAAGCCGTTTGTAAAATAGTACGTGCATTCTGAAAATCATCTGTAACACTGAAATTATGCCACAACCCTAAAGACAACGCAGGCAACAACAAACCACTTTTTCCGGTTCTACGATACATCATTTTGTCATACCTCGTTTCTTTCGCTTGATATACCTCATCTTGAGGTACTCTATAATCTATACTCATACTGTAAAATTTAATGCGTAAACTTACTAAATTGTATTCTATTTTAAGAATTCATTTGTTATCAAATTAACGTAGTATTGTAATTCTTTGTAAGTGCGTATCCTGTTTTATGACCAACACCCAAATTACACCCATGAACATTCCCCAAAAAACACTTCCGCTAATCATAATATCGCAATTTTTATGTACCTCACTCTGGTTTGCAGGAAATAGTATTATCTCTGATCTTATACAAGCATACAATCTAGACACAAATGCATTAAGTTATGTTACCTCATCAGTACAATTTGGCTTTATACTCGGTACTTTATCTTTTGCTTTGTTAGCAATTAGTGACAAATATGCACCTTCCAAAATATTCTTTATTTGTGCCTTATTCGCAAGTATTTTCAATTTAGGCATTCTCATACCCACAAACACTCTCAGCAACATTTTGCTCTTTCGATTTCTAACAGGATTTTGTCTTGCTGGAATTTACCCGATTGGAATGAAAATAGCAGCGGACTACTTTGAAAAAGGACTTGGAAAGTCTCTCGGTTGGTTGGTGGGAGCACTTGTTTTAGGCACCGCTTTTCCACATTATATTAAACTAATGGCTACCGATTACCCTTGGCAATATGTTCTTATCACAACTTCTTTATTGGCTTCATTTGGAGGTTTATTGGTTTTGATTTTTATAAAAAAAGGCCCCTATTTCAAAAAAAACAACAGCACACCGAAACTCAATAGCATCCCAATGCTATTCAAAAAGAAACGGTTCAAGCAAGCTGCGGTAGGATATTTTGGACACATGTGGGAATTGTATGCTTTTTGGGCGTTTGTTCCATTAATGATTGAAATTTTCAACAACACCACCCAAAATAACCTTTCGGTTCCTTTGTATTCTTTTGTTGTTATCGGTTTAGGGGGGCTATCTTGCGTAATTAGCGGATATCTTTCTGAACCTTTTGGTGTCAAAAAAACAGCTACCTACTTTTTGATCGTCTCAGGTATATGTTGCTGTATCTCTCCTTTTATTTTTCATTTTCCAAGCATTGCATTTCTAGCTTTTTTAAGTCTTTGGGGTTTTGTTGTGATAGGCGACTCTCCTCTATTCTCCACTTTAATCGCGACGAATACTTCAGCAGAAACAAAAGGAACAGCTTTGACCATTGTAAATTGTATTGGGTTTTCTATCACAATCGTTAGTATTCAAACTTTGAGCTTTTTACATCTTTCATATGATACGAATTTCATATTTTTAATTTTGGCAATTGGCCCTATCATTGGAAGCGTCAACCTTCTACAAAAAAATGAAAAATGAAAATTAAATTAATGCTGTTATTCACCTTGTTAGGATTGAGTATCGCCTGTAAAAAAGAACATTCCCATTCTCACAAAACCACTACAAAACCGATTGTTGTTTTACCTGACGGAGGTAAAGAATGGAATGTATTTGGTGTAAAAATCATCGGAAAAATTTTAAGCGAAGACACACGAGGTGCCTATTCAGTAATCGTCACTGACACGCCGCCTATGGGTGGACCACCTCCTCACATACACAGTAACGAAGACGAACTGTTTTATGTGCTGAAAGGTCACTATGAATTTTATTGTGGTAATCAAACCATAGATGCTCCACAAGGAAGTTTAATTCAATTGCCAAAAGGGATTGCGCACCATTTTAAAAATATAGATACTATCACGGGAGTTACAATCAATACCATTACGCCTGGGGGATTTGAAAACTTCTTTGAAACCATTGCACAAATTTCAAAAAAAGGAAAACCGTCTAGACAGCAGATTGACTCTATTGCTAATTCCTTTGGTATGAAATTTATGAATTAAGCATATTTTCAATAGGTACCCTTCGACAGGCTCAGGGTACCGACAGGCTCTTGATCCGTAAGTTTCAAGGTACATATGGAATACTCGAGATCGAACCTATTAATAGACGGGCTGAACTTGTCGAATCTTAGGCTGGGATAGTCAATTGGTAGGCTGAGCCTGTCGAAGCCTATCTCGAAATTTCGAATATGAGAATTCCTCTAGAAACTTGAAGACTCAGTTTATCGAATCTTTCACTGATTCAGTCTCTTTGGAGATTGAGCTAGTCAATTGCAGGCTGAGCTTATCGAATCTTAGGCTGGAATGGTCAATTGGTAGGCTGAGCCTATCGAAGCCTATCTCAAAATTTCGTATATGAGAATTCCTCTAGAAACTTGAAGACTGAGCTTGTCCATTGGTAGACTGAGCTTGTCAAAGTCTCACTTCCTAAAACTTAACTTTAACCCATAAAAAAGCGACCCAGTAGGTCGCTTTTTAAAGTATATTCAATTTAAGTTATGCTTTTCTAACTCTTTCTGAAGCAGCAATTACTTTTTCTTTTAGACTTTGTTTGTAAGCAATTATTGTGTTTAATACTTCTGGGTTTGAAGCTCCGATAATTTGTGCCGCTAAAATCCCTGCATTTTTCGCTCCGTCCAAAGCTACTGTTGCTACTGGCACTCCACCAGGCATTTGCAATATAGATAAAACCGAATCCCATCCATCAATAGAATTTCTAGATTTCACCGGAACTCCAATTACAGGCAAAGGACTCATAGAAGCCACCATACCCGGTAAATGAGCTGCTCCTCCTGCTCCAGCAATGATTACAGAAACTCCTCTCAAATGTGCATTATTCGAAAATTCAACCAATTTTTCTGGAGTTCTATGCGCAGATACGATATCAACTTCATTCTCTATTCCAAATTCATTTAATATATCAATGGCATCTTGCATGATTGGAAGATCTGAATCGCTTCCCATTATAATCGCTACTTTCATCTTTTATTTTTTATTGATTTTTTAGATAAACTCTACATTCTTTACCTTGGTACACTGAGACTGTCGAAGTGTTATTTACTAATTACTTTAATCGTATTTTTTACCTGTTCAGCAACTTTTCTTGCCTCAGAAATATCTTCATTTACGATGGTAACATGTCCCATTTTTCTGAAGGGTCTTGTTTCTTTCTTTCCGTAAATATGTGGTGTCACTCCTTTTAATTGCAATACCTCTTCCATGTTTTCATAAAAAACATTTCCAGAGTAACCTTCAGCTCCGACAAGATTGACCATAATACCAGCCATTTTACTAGCAGTACTTCCTAAAGGTAAATTTAAAACGGTACGCAAATGTTGTTCAAACTGACTCGTTATTGATGCTTCAATACTATAATGCCCACTGTTGTGGGTACGAGGGGCTACCTCATTTACGATTACCTCGTCATCTTCTGTCTGAAACATCTCGACTGCCAACAAACCAACATGCTCAAAAGCTGCTGCAACTTGCAGGGCGACAGCGTTGGCTTTAGCTGCTACTTCTTCTGAAATTCTTGCTGGACAAATCACATATTCTACTTGATTCGCTTCAGGATGAAATTCCATTTCCACAACAGGGTACGTCTTTACTTCTCCACTTGCATTTCTCGAAACAATAACTGCTAATTCATTTTTAAAAGGAATCAAAGCTTCCGTAATGCATTCAGTATCTGCCAAGGCATCAATATCAGATTGATTTCTCACAATTTTCACACCAATTCCATCGTAACCAAATTGTGCAGACTTCCAAACAAATGGAAAATCAAAACTTTCAGCTTGCAATTCTTCCAAAGAATCAAAACGCTTGTGTGGTGATGTAGGAATTCCCTTTGATGCATAAAAGTCTTTCTGTTTTCCTTTGTGCTGAATTATTTCAATTACATTCGGCTGAGGATACACTTTTACACCTTCTTTTTCTAGCTGATACAAAGCATCTATATTTACATGCTCGATTTCAATAGTCAATATATCAACCTTTTTCCCGAATTGATAAACCGTATCAAAGTCTAATAAATCTCCTTGATGAAATTCATTACAATGTGCTGCACATGGAGCATCTGAAGATGGATCTAAAATTGCGGTATAAACATCAAATTTCTGTGTTTCAGCTAACAACATCTTACCCAGTTGTCCACCTCCTAAAACACCTAATTTAAAATCCGAAGAAAAGTATGCATTCATAAAAAATAAATTTGATGCAAAAATAGGTATCTTTTTGAATTATCTAACTTTTAAAAGTTACTAATTCTAAGTTCGTTTCCGCCACCCAATCGTTCAGCCTTGTATTGTTGTAAATCATATCTTACACCTGATACACTTATTTGATTTCCTTCGGCATCTTTCTCATAAGTTCTAGAGTAGCCCAATTGAAAGTCATAAAAAATTCCGTCTGAATCACAAGCATTGGTCATTTCAGGAAAATTACTGATATCCATTGGATTCGCACAGGATGTCAATTCAATATGAGGACAGGCCAAATCAAATGCCACGAACTCATCAACACTTTGCTCACCATTTCCCATATTATAAACAATCACTCCGCGATGACCCATATTTGGATACACCACATATTGATTCGGAATCAACAAATTTTGATTCTGAGGCAAGTTTAAATTAATGGTTGTGCTAAAGACGATATTCGGAATGAAATTCGTGTCTTCATATCCATCATCATGACAACTGCTAACAGCAAACACTATAAAAAGTAGGTAAAAATATTTTTTCATGATGCCTCGGGGTTTAAGGAAATTAGGCATGCAATTTACAAATAATTTGTATATTTGTCATCAATCTCATTCGCTATTCTACGCAATGAGATTTTGTTTTTATAAAAAGTAAAGGTTATGAGTGATATATCGTACTATTCACCTGAAGGGTTGAAAAAATTAAAAGATGAATTAGAGCATTTGGAATTGGTTGAAAGACCAAGAGTATCACAAGAAATCTCTGATGCCAGAGACAAGGGTGATTTGAGTGAAAATGCAGAATATCATGCCGCTAAAGAAGAGCAATCTTTATTAGAATTAAAAATTGCAAAACTAAAAAATGTGGTTGCCAATGCAAGAATTTTAGATGAGTCACAATTAGATTTGTCAAAAATATTGATTCATTCTGTGGTGAAACTTCGCAATACTGCAAACAAAATGGAATTTACCTACACTTTGGTTGCCGATTCTGAAACAGATATTAAAAATGGTAAATTATCTGTAAACTCACCTATTGGTAAAGGTTTATTAGGATTGAAAGTAGGTGAAATTGCCGAAATTCAAGTGCCTAGTGGAATCATGAAATTTGAAATTTTAGAAATTTCGAGATAGGCGACTTCGACAGGCTCAGTCTACCAATTGACAAGCTCAGCCAACTCATTTGTCAAGCGCAGACACAACCTAAAAAAATCCCGTCTAAATTTCGACAGATACTTGTTCTACCAAAATAATTTTAAAAAAGTACCCTGAGCTTGTCGAAGGGTATATTTTTTTAAAACAAATAACTCAACAAACAAAACTTCAATTGATGGAAACAATTTTCACTAAGATAATCAACGGAGACATTCCATCTTACAAAATCGCAGAGAATGAAAAATTTTACGCGTTTCTAGACATCAATCCAAATGCAAAAGGTCATACTTTGGTAATCCCTAAGACACCCGTTGACAAACTTTTTGATTTAGATGAAGCCACTTATAGCGCATTGTTCTCATACGCCAGAAAAATTTCTTTTGCCATCGAAAAAGTTGTGCCTTGTAACAGAATCGGATTGTCGGTAATCGGACTAGAAGTACCGCATGCTCACATACATTTGATCCCTTTAAACTCTATGCAAGATGCTAGCTTTTCAGCTCCAAAAACCAAAATGACACATGAAGAATTTGTTGCTCTTGCTGAAGAAATAGCCGAGAATGTAATTTAAATTAAAGGCATTTGAACTTCAAACGTTGCTCCTTTATCTAATTCAGATTTACGAACAAAGATTCTACCCGAATGATAATCTTCAACAATTCGCTTCGAAAGAGACAAACCTAAGCCCCATCCTCTTTTTTTGGTAGTAAAACCTGGAGAAAATATTTTTTTGAAATTATTCTTTGCAATTCCTTTTCCAGTATCCTGGACCGTAAGGATTGCTTTTTTATCTTGACGTTTCAACGAAACTACAAGCTTCCCCTTGCCAGCCATAGCATCTATAGAATTTTTTATCAAATTCTCTAATACCCATGTAAAAAGTTGATCGTTTGCACTGAGCAAAACTTCTTGCTCTTCTGCACTAAATTCAAAGGATATATTTTTCGAACTTCTCGACTCAAAATAGGATAGCGTAGTTTCAAGAATCGGTACAATGTTTAGTTGCTTTTTCTCAGGTACGGATCCGATTTTCGAAAAACGCTCGGCAATCACATTCAAACGAACTACATCTTTCTCAATTTCTGGAACAATATCTGGGACCGCATTTTGTAATTTCATCAACTCAACCCACCCCAACAACGACGATAAAGGCGTACCTATTTGGTGCGCAGTTTCCTTAGCCATCCCGGTCCATAATTTATTCTGCTCTGCAATTTTATTTGATTTCAACCCTAAATAAATCACTCCAGCAAACAAACTCAATATCAACAATAACAACAATGGGTAATACTGTAATCGTGTTAACAAATCAGAATTCCTATAATAAATTACATATTGTTTGTCTTCTAGGTAATTGATAGTAATAGGCGAGTTTTCACTCTTCATCAACTCTAACTGCTCTTGTAAATAAGCAACATCATTTTCTTTGTCTGTATCCAGATTTCGCTTCATTAAAATAGTACCGAGTTTATCAGTTACCAACATCGGAATATTGTGATTACTTTCTATAATTTTAGCCTCGAGTGAAAAATCTTGATCCAAATCAGCTGCCCCAAAACGATCATAGGCTTTTGCCAGAATCTCCATTTTAGATCGCTCATTTGTTTTGAATTTTTTAGAGAAATCATAGGTATTCCATAGTATCGAAGCTACGATACCAAAAGAAACAATTACCAAGATATATTTTGAAATTAGTTTGCCGTAAAAATTATCCATAAAAAAAAGTTACCCATGAAACTATAACAAGAACGAAAAAAAAAATCAATATTGCACATTATTTTCTAATAGTTTCGATTTTCAACCTCTGTTAATAAGTAATTACAAGAGTTGGTAAAAAAAAGCGTCACAAATGATAAAATATTTTAAATTTGTGTTACTTCACCAAGCGTGAGTAGTTAGAAAAAACTAATTTAATTTATATAGAAATGCAAGTAACAGGAAAAGTTAAATTGATTAATGCAGAGCAAACATTTGGAAGTAACGGATTCAGAAAACGTGAGTTGGTTGTTACTACTGATGAACAGTACCCACAACACATTTTAGTAGAATTTGTGCAAGACAAATGTGATTTATTAAACAACTTTAGCGTTGGGCAAGATGTAACTGTATCGATCAACTTAAGAGGTAGAGAGTGGGTAAATCCACAGGGAGAAACTAAGTATTTCAACTCTATTCAAGGATGGAGAATCGAGGCAGCTCAAGCAGCAGGTGCTCCAGCAGGAAACAATTTTGAAACAACTAGCGCTCCAGCAGCTAGCAGCAATGAACCAGATGATTTACCATTCTAAATTCATTGAAAAAATAATAAAAAGCTGTCTTTCTTAGACAGCTTTTTTTTTGAGTATTTACTACAAGAATTCAACATTTCTTTTAGCAAAGATTCTCAAAAAACTTATATTTGCACAAAAATTAAGCACATCATGCAATACAAACGAATATTACTAAAATTGAGTGGAGAATCGTTAATGGGGAAAAACCAATATGGTATTGACCCTACAAGACTTTCTGAATATGCTCAAGAAATAAAAGCCATCGTAGACAAAGGAATTGAAGTTGCCATTGTTATAGGAGGAGGAAATATTTTTAGAGGAGTTGCTGGTGCAAGTAATGGTATGGATCGTGTACAAGGTGACTACATGGGAATGCTTGCTACATGTATCAACGGATTGGCTTTGCAAAGCGCTATAGAATCTGCTGGAGTTAGTACTCGTTTGCAAACAGCCATTAAAATGGAACAAGTTGCTGAGCCATTTATCAAAAGAAAGGCAGTACGTCATTTAGAAAAAGGAAGAGTTGTTATATTTGGTGCTGGTACAGGAAACCCTTATTTCACTACAGACACTGCAGCAGTTTTAAGAGCTATTGAAGTTTCGGCTGATGTAATTTTAAAAGGAACTCGTGTTGATGGTATCTATTCTGCAGATCCAGAAAAAGAACCAACTGCCACAAAATTCGATACAATTTCATACCAAAACGTTTTAGACAAAGGATTAAAAATAATGGACTTAACGGCTTTTACCTTGAGTCAAGAAAATAATTTACCTATTATTGTATTTGATATGGACACTGAAGGAAATTTACAAAAATTACTTTCTGGTGAAAAAATAGGTACTGTAGTATCAGATCAATAACAACATATAAACACTGATTATGAACGAAGAAATAGAATTTATCATTGATAGTGCAAAGGAGCAAATGAGCAATGCTATCGATCATTTGACAAAAGAATTTAGCAATATTAGAGCAGGTAAAGCAAGTCCTGGTATGCTTGGAAGTGTTATGGTTGATTATTATGGAGCACAGACTAAATTGAGTCAGGTTGCCAATGTAAACACACCTGATGGTAGAACAATTACGGTACAACCTTGGGAGAAACAATTGATTCCTGAAATTGAAAAAGGGATTATGCTTGCCAACTTAGGCTTCAACCCTATGAACAATGGTGAAAGTATAATTATCAACGTTCCTGCATTAACAGAAGAAAGAAGACGCGAGTTATCGAAAGTTGCCAAAGCTGCAGCTGAACACGCGAAAGTGAGTGTTCGTAACGCTCGAAAAGATGCAAATAACGAAATTAAAAAAACAGATGTTTCTGATGATGAAAAAAAGAATTCTGAAGCGGATGTTCAAACTTTAACTGATTCTTACATCAAAAAAATCGACGAGCAATATGCCGTAAAAGATGGAGAAATCATGAAAGTATAATTTTCATAGATATAAACTTATAAAAGTACCCTGAGCTTGTCGAAGGGTACTTTTTTTTTGCTCTAAACTTAATTAATCCAATTTTTAAAATCTTTCACCTTCTCCCTACTCACAATTATTTCATGTTCAGAAAAAGTATGCAATGCCAACTTCAAACGACTGTTTGTGTACGCCACAATATCTTTTATTGCGTTGATATTGACATAGAACTTTCTACTTACTCTAAAAAACTTCACCGGATCTAACTCGGCAGCTACTTCTTCTAACGTACCATCCATCAAAAAAACTCTATTGTTAGATGTTGCGACATAAGTACCTTTATTTTCGCTATAAAAACATTCGATTTCATCCGTTGAAAACATTTTGATATGCTGGCCTAACTTAACCGTAAAACGTTCTTTGTAATTTTTTTCTAGAGGATTGACCAGTAGTTTTCGAATCTGCTCTAAATCAACTTGAAGGGATTGTTTTTTCAATTGATTGTTCGAAAATTTTTCTATAGCAATTTCAAGTTCTTCTTGATCTATGGGTTTTAATAAATAATCTATACTATTTAATTTAAATGCTTTTAAAGCGTATTCATCGTAAGCGGTTGTAAATATTATTGCACTTTGCACTTCAACTTGCTCGAAAATCTCAAAACTCAACCCATCCGATAATTGGATATCTAATAATATCAAATCTGGATGCTCGTTTTGTTCAAACCATTCAATAGACTCTTCAACCGAATGTAATGTTGCCACAACACTTTTACCCAGTCCAGAAAGCATTCTAGTCAGTCGTCTTGCCGAAGGTTTTTCGTCTTCAATGATAATTGTTTTCATAGCATTCTTCCCTTAAAAATTTTCATCATTCATATATTCCTGAATTTTTCTTTCTTCCCACCTAGATGTTTTTTTAAATACTCTAATCGCATGCATCAACAAACCAAATCCCCAGCCTCCGATAGGAAACCAAAACCAATAAAAGTTAGGACTATTTAAAACATTTAAATAAATCAATAGTGGAATCACCACACAAAAAGCAATGGCATGACCGTAAAATTCTTTGATCTCTTTTACCTTAAGCATTGCTCTGGTATATTTCTCTTCTTCTGTTAAATTTCCGTTCCTATCCATAATTAATAATTTTCTGAGTCCATAAATTCTTTTACTTTTCTCTGCTCCCATCCTTTATTGAAACCAATCAATCGAGCTCCCTGGATAGCCATTCCAAGTCCCCAACCTAACATTGGGTACCAAAACCATTTGTACCCCCAATAGGTTTGATAATTGATAAAAATAAGGAATGGAATTACCACACAGTAAGAAACCAATCCATAATAGAAATTCTTTAATTCATCTACACGCTTTTTAGCACGTATATATTTTTCACTCTGATTTATATAATCTGTTTGCATCACTTTAATTTCTTTGGTTAACAGAGGCAATTTCACTTGAAATTTTTCTGGATCTGAAACTACCTCAACTAGTTTTTTTGTAATCAAGCCATAACGCTGCTTGATATTCTTAAGTCCCACCTTGGTACTTTTTTCTAAAGATGCTTTTGGCCTATTGTTGTTCTCTACAACCAAATATCCATCTTTTTCGTAAATCTTTATTTGTAGTGGCTTATCTGAAGTAATCATATTATGTTTTACTGCATTTTCAAGCAACAACTGCAAAGACAACGGAACAATTTTAAAATCGGGATTACTCACCTTTTCCGGAATAAAATATTCTACTCCATCTTCAAATCTCATTTTCAATAGCTGCATATAAGACTTTGCAAATTTCAATTCTTCTTCTAAAGGAATTAAATTTTTGTCTTTTTGCTCTAACACATAGCGATATACTTTTGAGAGTCCTGTAGTAAATTTCTCAGCATTTGCAGGGTTTTCTTCTATCAAAGAAGTCAATACATTTAAACTATTGAATAAAAAATGTGGATCTAATTGATTTTTTAAAGACTCATATTTTGCTGTTTCTGTTTTTGCAACAATTTGCGACTCTGTTACTTTTCTCTCTTGGTTTCTTTTGTACCAGTATACGATGTGAAAAATAACTACTATGGTCAGCGAAATCCATAATCCAAAAGAATAATACCCCCATTTTTCTCTACTTAAAAATTCAGAAAAAGTAATTTCCTTTAAATACATTCCTGTAAACAGCCTCAGAAAAAATAACGCCAACAGAGTAACTCCTACTGCTCCAAAAATTCCGAGAGCCACTCTTAATGGCCATTGTTTCTCTTTCCATTTGAATTTGTTTAAATAATAGAAAAAACCAACATTTGAAAAACTCAACACAAAGGAATACAATTGGTTTATTCCAAAATTTCGCAACAATTCTTCTGCAGAATTAAATTGGAAATCTCCATAAAAATAACTTCCCAAGAGAAAAGCCACTACCCCCATTACAAAGGCAAGCAATACGTTTTTCAAAAATCTATTCATTTCTATGATTTATAACTTTCAAGTAAGACCTTTGCACGTTCTTCACCCCAGTTAGGATAAAAAGGAGAAGGCAATTCAAATGTAGCAAAAAGATCTAAAGATTTTTCTAAGTCTTTTACAAATGGTTGAATATCATTACCAAAAAACTTTGCAGCTCCAATATTCCATTCGGCATGGCAATACGCAGCTCTTGGGTTTTCCGGTGCAATTTTCTCCGCTTTTTCGTACAATTTATTTATTTTTTTTGAATATTTTCTTCCATAGGTAGCTCCATCATAAGCAACCCATGCGGTGTATAATAGTGCCTGTAGAACAAGTAATTCTGGATTGTCTTTTGAAATAGTCATAGCTTTATCTAAATAAAGTTGCCCTTTTTTTAAATTTGCATCTAGGACTGTAACATCTTTCTCTCCAAAACTAGAAGTAACTTCAACTTGTGCTGCATAATAATAAGGCACCCAATTTGTTTGCTCTGCATTGGCGATTCGTTCAAACATATGCACCGCTTCAGTATTTTTTTGTTGCCCCCACAAACCAAAAGCTTGTTGCATTCCTTCGTGATAATTAGTTTGACTGCTTATCGTTAAGCTGACACTAAAGATTAAAATTGTAATAATGTTTCTCATAATAAATTGTTTTTAAGTTGCTACAAAGATGTTGTGTTATTCAGTTTTTAAAAAAACATAGAAACCGAATTGTAATATTTCAACGATGAATTGTAATTCTCTACAAATTATCCAGCTGATTGTCGGTTCCTTTTTCACTTATGGTCCAGAAAAAACCAACAAAAAAGAAACTATCAGCTGCAGGTAACAAAGGTCTGCTTTCAAAAACACCAGGCCCATTTGGAGTATTGGCATATTGATATCCATTGATATTTTGCCTTCCTAAAACATTATTCACCGACAGGTATAGGATTTTCTGTTGTGTTAATAAGTAAGCCCAATTCATGCTTAAACTACCATAGGGAGTAGTTTTCTGATTCAAAAAACCAGTTTTATTGGGATCTGTATATGTTCTTCCAGAGGCATAAGTGTAGCTCAAGCCAATCTGACTTTTCCAGTCTTCTATCCAATGCTTTACAACGACAGAAAAATTATGGGTATTCACAAAATTTGGTTGCGCCTCATTTTCATAATTCTTGAAATCTCGTTTGCTATCTAAATAACTATAGCTCAACCAATAATCCGTATTTTTTATTGTTGTATTATCTCTCCAAAACACATCCAATCCGTTTGCAAAACCATAGCCTTCAGTAGAATAGTAACTACCATGATATGGAAGTTCAGTATCATACTTTATTAAATCGTCATAATTTTTAGCATACAGTTCTGCTCTTAAGATTCTACCATTCTTATTGAACTGGTAATTGAAGATATAATGCTGTGTTTGAGCAGAACTTAGTTTGTTATTAAATTTTAAATAGGTGTTGGATGCCGCTTGTAGAAAATCACCATAAGCAAAAGAAACCTGACCAAATTTTGATACTTTGTAAGCCAATGATGCTCGCGGAGACAGGGAAGCTCTTTTTTCTAAATCTGAATATTCGCCGCGAAGTCCAGCCTTTAATGCTAGGTTCTTCGAGAAAAACAAATCAAATTCTGCGTATGAGGCAACAATATTTTTCTGAAATCCAACTATATATGAAGGAATATTTTCATCTAAAAAATCTTCTTCAAAATTTGTCGTAAAATATTCTGCCCCCAAACTAAATTGAAATCTATTGGAGAAAAACCTTTTGAACTTCACCTTCGCATGTAAAGAATTCTCTTTATCCGTAATATCGCTTAGCTGGTAATCAACCTTGGTATCTGCGTAGGTATAACTAAGTCCAGTCATTATAGACCAATTTTCAGTCAATATTCCTTTGTAAGAACCATTAAAATAGAAATTATCATTTTGCAGACCATATCTCAATCCTTCACTAAAGTTGATATCCTCTTGAACAACCTCTAGTCTAGAAGCATCAAAAGCCGTATATAATTTCAACAACCCATTTTTAAACACATGCCTATAAACAGTTTCTCCAGACAAAGCTTCATAGGGTTTTATCCATTCATTTCTGTCGTAAAAAATAGAATTGTAAGGAGCTAAATTTAGATAAGAAACATTTACGCTTAAAGATTTTTTATTCCATATCTGTGTATTTCCAACCGTAGCACCCACACTCATAATTCCGACATCTGTCTTTTCCTGTTCTGGCTCATTAATCGTGTTTAATAATAGAACACCGGACAATGCTTGTCCGTATTCGGCAGAATAACCTCCGGTTGAAAAAGTCATTCCCTCAAATAAAAAGGGTGAATAACGACCTCTTGTTGGGGTATTATTTGCGGTGGCTAAATACGGAGTAAAAACTCTTATCCCATCAATAAATATTTGGGTTTCATCTGCCTCTCCACCTCTAACAAACAAACGTCCATCTTCAGCAACTGTTGAAGTACCTGGCATAGTTTGAAAAGCCGCGATTGGGTCGCCTAGAGCACTTGCCGTTGTTACTACATCCAAAGGTTTAAGCGTAGCAACCTTGCTATTATCACCTGATGAAAATGTACCTGCAGCAATCACGACAGCATCCAAAGAGTTAACATCTTCTTTTAGTTTCACTTCTAAAGACAGCATCTTTGAAACATCCAACACCAACTCTTTTGTTTCAAAAGAGACATAGGAAACCACGAGTGTTTGTTTGCCTTTAGATTGGGTAGCGAATTCAAAATGACCTGTATCGTCTGTCATTCCACCTGAATAAGTACCTTTTAAATACACATTGGCTCCAATGATCGGCTCCTTATTTTGATTCAAAACAAATCCGTCGATATTCGTTTGACTAGAGCCTGAAATCGAAAGCATTAATAAGCATGATATTACTATAAAACGTTTCATAAAAATTGATTTTTTTTCAAAAATCTAACGAAACTGTCTTTATAGGAAGTAATACATACCCAACTGTAGAATTAGGGAGATGAGCTGTTTATTTTCTGGCTTTTCTAGTGCGCTTTCTTAATTTGAATATCCTGTCTGCATAGTACATTTTTAATTCTTCCAGAAAATCCATGGGGTTATCATAGGTGGTCATCACAATATAGGTTTGTTTCTTTTTAAAAGCACGCAACTCTAAAGTGATTTTTTGAAATTGAATTTCTAAATATTCATTAGGATCAATATCTAATTTTGATACTGGCACACTATCAAACTCTACTAAATTTCCGCTCATTACATAGGCATGAAAAGCCATAAGTTCTTCCAAACTCCCATTGTTATACAATTCTATCAACTGACTTGCCGCATCTGTAGCCAAATCTTTTTGATCACTTTCCAAAGAAAATTTATCTGGATGCACATAAATCATAGCTTCTCGATACAAATATTTTCTTTGTTTCTTTTCATAATCTGACGCTACTTCTTTATAAGATGGAATAGGAACCACAGCCTCTTGAGGAACATAATTCTTCCCTTTTTGCTTTTGTAAAAGACGTTTTTGCTTTTTCTCTTTTTGGATTTTTTTATACAGAGCTGTCAACTCCTGAACCTCCACAATCTCAGACTCTAACGCTTTAATTAGCTCATTTTCAAAAGGCGCCAACAATTTCTCTAAACGTTCTAATTCCGATTTTTTATCAGAAATTTTAGCTAATAATTCTTCCTTTTGAGTGTTATTTGAACTAGGGAAATTTTCCATTTTACGCATGCGAAATTTTATCGTGTCGAAGTTGAAACTATTTTACAAAACTAAGTGAATCTGTATACATCTTTCCTTAAACATTTACATAAGTTAATAGTAAACTATATTTAGCAAACAATAACACCTTTAAATTGGCAAATTGTCTTATTTCAGTTAATTTTGCAGTTAACCAACTAACTTAACTTGTGAAAATTATTATAACAACAAGCAACTAAATGTAAAATAACCTTCCTATTTAGGGTTTATCAATTGTTTGCTGTTTTATAGTATAAATAAAGTTAGCATGGTGAAAAAACACTACGTACATATTATTGCCTTATTCTTACTTTTTCTTGGTAATCAAGTTAAGGCTCAAGACTATTGTACCCCAACAAACATTGGTACTAATAATCAATATCATATTTCTAATGTTACTTTAGAAGATATCAACAATGATAGTAATAACAGTTCTGCGGTATATGAATATTACGACACAGTTTCTACTGAACTAGAAAGCGGAAACAACTACAGCGGTTCTGTAACCTACAGAGCATCTAGATACAATACAATTTATTTAAAAATTTGGATAGATTTTAACAACGATGGCACCTTTGATGAAGCTACCGAAGAAGTATATGCCTTTTCTGGATTAGAAACTAAAAATGGTAATTACACCAAAAACTTTACTGTAAATGTACCGAATGATGTTGTGATTGCAACCTCACGCATGCGTGTCGCAATCAAACACAATCAATCCATTACTGACCCTTGTGAACTGCAGTATCAAGCTGGTGAGGTCGAAGATTACGACATAATTTTCGGATCTACGAATCAAGCTCCAACTGCGAATTGTATTGAAAATTTAGATATTTCATTGGATGTATCAGGAAACGCAGTAATTACTCCTCAAGAAATTGACAACGGTTCTACAGATGACAATGACGCTCCAGAAAATTTACTATTAAGTCTAGACAGAACAACTTTTGACTGTTTGGATGTTGGTACTCCTGTTACGGTTACACTTACCGTTGAAGATTCGCAAGGTTTAACTGATACTTGTACTACAACAGTAAGCATTTCTAACTATTCTGGTGATTTTGAAGCGCCCACTATAGATGCTGTTACAAGTTATTGTAATTATTCTGCACCTACTCCTGTTTTAGACTACCAATGTGGTCAACAAATAACTGCAACAACATCAGACCCAACAGAATTTAACACTGTAGGTAGTTATACCATTGATTGGCTGTTCAATAACGGAAGTACAACCGTAACCAGTACTCAGAATATTACTATAGAAAACCCTATTACTCCAACTAATCTTTCGGTGAGTGATGTAACTGAAAATGCTGCAACTATTTCATGGGATGACACCGGATCTAGTTATAAGATAAGGTACAAACACACAGCCAATAGTACTTGGATTGAAGACACTTCTGACACGAATTCTCTTTTATTAACAGGACTCGATGATGGGATTGAATACGAGGTTCAAGTAGCAATCGATGCAAGTTGTGCATCATTTTCTAGTTCGGTAGAATTTACAACTATTGACGTTGAATATTGTGACAGCGAAGTAAATATTGGTACAAACAACAATTATTACATTACTAATGTAAACATTGGAAGTATCAATAATAGCAGTGATAATTCTGCAGATATTTACACCTATTACAGTGGTGTCTCTACAACAATAACAGCGGACGAAACTTTTTCTGGTAGTGTTACTTACTCACGTTCTGATTACAACGTATCTGGACTCGTGATATGGATAGATTACAATAATGATGGAGATTTTGACGATTCTGGTGAGGAAATATTCAGTGAAATTGCTCCAGGAGATCCGACTTCAGAAATCACAGTAAATCTAACAGGCATATTAGTTCCAGCAACTGCTGTTGAAGGAAAAACAAGAATGCGTATCGGAGTTAGACATAATGGCTTACCAAGTAATGCTTGTGATTTTGACTATCAAAATGGAGAAATCGAAGATTATGATATTTTTATAAACCCACAAGACACAAGTGCTTTTGAAGCAGCTATTTTTACACAAGTTTATGATGACAACAGCACTGAAAAATGGCTTGAAATTAGCAACAACAGTTCTGAGAGTATTCCCGCCAATACCTTGATCATTGCACTGTACGAAAATGCTTCTGGCAATCAATCCGGAAATACACCTTCAGCAACTTATACTATTACTAATGCCATTGCTGGAAATTCATCGCTATTGATAAAAAACAATAGTTCTAGTTTTTCTAATTACCAATCTACAGTTGAAACAAATGATGCAATTACAAATTTCTCTAACTCAGATGATATCCTTATTATTTCTTTAACAGATGACAGCACTGCATGGGATAATCGATTTGATGTGATTTCAAATATTCCTTCAAATGCTTCAATGGTTAGAAAAGATGAAATATCTATTTACAATTCAGAGTTTAATTCTGACGAATGGGTAAACTTTGTAGATGATAATTTAGATCCCTATCGAGATTTATCTGAAGGGGGACCTGAAAGACATCCACATGCTCCGTTGGTATCAGAAGTCGTCAATACTGCATCAAACACAAATATCCAGTTAGGAAGTCACTCTTTTGGAAGTACACAAATTCAGAGTGATAGTTGGAGCAATGGTATTCCGGATAGATCTAGAGCTGTTGTAATAAATCAAGATTATGAAATTAGCACTGCTTTTGCAGCGAGAACACTTCAGGTAGCTTCTGGAAACAAACTTACAATAACTGACAATTCTCTAATAGTATCTGAAACAGTAACGATAAACTTAAATGCAGAAATTCGTTTGGCAGGAAGTTCTCAAATGATTCAAACACATGAATCGCTAACGCAGGTTTCAGGTTCAGGAAAATTATACATCGATCAAAAATCGAACATTGCAAGTATCTACAGATTCAACTATTTGAGTTCACCTGTTAACACTATTGGGGCTTCAAGCTATACTGTTGAGAATATTCTCAAAGACGGTTCGGAAGTTACAGCAGCGGATTCAACACCTTTAGACATCAATTTTATTGCTGGTTATGACGGAAATACTGGAAATCCTATTTCCATAGCAGAATATTGGATTTACACCTATACAAACGGAGATGGAGGTCGCTCAAGTTGGTCTAGAAAAGGAGCCGATGGATCTATAGGTCAAGTAGATGGATTTACACTAAAAGGCCCCGGAACAGCACAGAATTATACATTTGTGGGAACGCCTAAGGATGGTAACCTTACTACAACTATTGGTGGGTATCAATCGTATCTTGTGGGAAACCCGTATGCTTCAGCTATCAGTGCAAAAAAGTTTATTGAAGACAATAAGGATGCTATCGACGGTACGCTTTATTTTTGGGAACATGCAGGAATTCAAGACGATAGTAGCTCTGATACATCTGGACACAATTACTCAGGATACATAGGTGGTTATGGAACTCGAAATGCATCCATGGGACTCGCGGCAAACAAAGTATCTTCTAACGACAACTCAGACCCGAACACACCTTCACTTGGAAATGGTACCTATACGGAACCTAAAGAATATATAGCAGTAGGGCAAGGATTTTTCGTATCTAGTGACGTAGATGGAGGTACCATAACTTTCAACAACAGTCAACGCGAATTTATTGAATTGGGAGATAAATCGATCTTTTTCAAAAATGGGAAATCGAAAAAAGAAGACACAAAACGCACCAATAATTCGGATTTACCTATTATAAAACTAGGAATGGATTATTACAACAATGACGACGTAAAAATGCATCGTCAAATTGGAATTTCTTTCAGCAAAAACAATTCTTTTGCATACGACAATGGATACGACTCACAAGTTTTTGATCTAGGCGCAACTGATGTCTATTGGAAATTCCCAGACAACGACACTAAATACATTATTTCCGGAGTTCAAGAAATATCAAACGACCTAGAAGTGCCATTAACTGTTGAAATGGGTTATTCTGGTGAGGTTTCTTTTACAATTGACGAATGGCAAGCAATCGATCGCGATGTCTTTTTAACAGACAAAACAACCAACATTTCATATAAAATCAATCACAATAAAGAAACTCTTTATCTAGATCAAGGAACCTACGAAAACCGTTTTGTAATAACATTTGCCAGCGATGACACTTTGCACAACGATGACTCTAGTTTTGATGATGCATTTTTGGTATACTTCAACAAGTATGATCAGAATTTGGTAATAGAACATTCTAACAAACTGTTAATCGACACCGTAAACCTATACAATACAATGGGTACTCTTGTAAAATCTTGGAATGAGTTTGAAAAAAACCAAAAAGAAAATTTGGCAATCCCGGAATTAAACAAAGGAGTTTATGTTGTAAAAATAAATTTTGAAGGCACCTCAATTTCTAAAAAAATAATAGTACACTAGTTCAATTCAATTACCTATTTTAGTCTAATGACAAGAAAAGATTTTTTAATTCAAGAACTTGAACTAAACGCCCATCCAGAAGGAGGGTTCTATAAAGAAACCTATAGAAGTGAAGGTTCTATTTCTGAGAACCATCTACCAGAAAAATTTAAAGGAGATAGAAATTATTGTACATCAATATATTTTCTACTTTCTAGAACCGACTTTTCTGCTTTTCATAAAATCAACCAAGACGAAACATGGCATTTTTACGAAGGATCGAGTATTACTATACACCAAATATCACCCGAAGGTATTTACTCAAAAATAATTTTAGGTAACAATCTCTTAGAAAAAGAAATGTTTCAATACACGGTAAAAGGTGGATTTTGGTTTGGTGCAACTGTAAACAAAACAAATAGTTACACTTTAGTAGGATGCACCGTAGCCCCTGGATTTGACTTCAATGATTTCGAACTTGCAAACAGAATCAAGCTCCAAAAAAAATTCCCCAATCATAAAAGAATAATTGAGGAACTTACACGTGTGTAATACTATTTAGTTGGCTTATATTTAATAGGCAAATGAACCACTTTTTTCGTTTCAAAAAAGTCTTCTTCAAAATAGGTTGGTAAATCATACAATTTAGCACTAGTAAAAAGCGCTAACTCTTCTGCCAAATCACCTCCCTTTAAATATAAAATTCCGTTTCTTAAGTCGTGTTGTTGCTTTTTAGCAACTTTTTTACGCACCCATTTTACAAAGTCTGGCATTGCAGTTACCGCTCTACTAACGATAAAATCAAATTCGCCCTTTACCTTTTCAGCGCGCATATGATCTGCTTTTACATTTTGTAATCCTAGCGCATCAACAACTCCTTGAACTACTTTTATTTTTTTCCCTATAGAATCTACCAATTGAAATTCAGTTTCAGGAAAAAGAATCGCCAAAGGGACTCCTGGAAAACCTCCTCCTGTACCTACATCCAAAACTTTCGAGCCTGGAACAAACTTTTGAACTTTCGCTATTCCCAACGAATGCAACACATGACGTAAGTATAATTCGTCAATATCTTTACGAGAAATCACATTGATTTTCGCATTCCATTCTTTGTATAATTCTTCTAATTTTTCAAATTGACTGACTTGCAAGTCAGTAAGTTCAGGAAAGTATTTTTTTATAATTTTCATAATCCCATTAATTAAGGGTCAAAAGTAACATCTTTTAACTATTTAATAGGTTATTATTATGAAATATTGAATTATTTTGAGCCAAAAATTGGTTATTTTTGCAGACTGATGAACAAACACATGAAAAAAATTAATTTCTCTAGAATAGACAAAGCAAAGTTTTTTAGAACTTTGAACAAACGTGTCAACGGCTATTTCAAAGAGCAAAAAATAGCAAAGACAGGTAATTGGAAACTCTATTCAAAAGCAATACTAATGTTCGCTTTGTTGTTTGTTCCTTTCCTTTTCATTCTTACGGTTGACATGCCACAATGGACCATGTTACTTTTAATGGTCATTTGCGGTATCGGAATGGCTGGAGTTGGAATGAATGTGATGCATGATAGCAACCATGGCTCATTTTCTAGTAAAAAATGGGTAAATAAATTGATGGGAAGTAGCATGTATATTCTTGCTGGAAATGTATACAATTGGAAAGTACAACACAATGTATTGCACCATACTTTTACGAACATCAAAGGTCATGATGAAGATATCGATGCCGGAAGAATTATTCGATTTTCGAAACATTCAAAATGGTTAAAAATTCATCATCTTCAAAAATATTATTCTGTTTTTGTATACGGATTGTTAACAATTAACTGGGCGATCACAACCGACTTTAAACAAATGAGAAGGTATCTGAAAAAAGGACTCTCTTACGGAGACTTCCCAAACCCAACGGTACAATGGATTATTTTAGTTGTTACTAAAGTCTTGTATTATTCATTCTGGGTTGCATTGCCTATGATCGTTTTAGATATCGCTTGGTGGAAGGTATTGATAGGATTTTTTGTAATGCACTATACGGCAGGATTAATTTTGAGTCTCGTATTCCAATTGGCTCATGTAGTTCCTACTACTGAGATGCCACTACCAGACAAAGAAGGAAACCTTGAGCATACTTGGGCGATTCACCAATTATACACAACTTCAAATTTTGCACCTGACAATAAATTTGTTTCTTTTTGGACAGGAGGATTGAACCATCAAGTTGAGCATCATATTTTTCCAAATATTTCCCATATTCACTATGGGCGAATTGCTAAAATTGTGAAAGAAACTGCCAAAGAGTTTAACTTGCCTTATCATGAATACAAGACCATGACCAAAGCTTTGAAAGAACACTTTAAACAATTAAAAACATTAGGAGTCAATCCTGCATATCACTAATAAAAAACGCTAAAAGGTTTTTGACCTTTACACTTAAATAATCAACATTTATCAAAAATGAAACAATTATCAAACAGAATTAACAGCTTACCAACTTCTGCAACTTTAGCAATGGCTGCTAAAGCAAGAGAATTGAAAGAACAAGGAAAAGACATTATTAGTCTTAGTTTAGGAGAACCTGATTTTAACACTCCTGAATTTATCAAAGATGCTGCTATTCAAGCTGTAAATGACAACTATAACTCTTACAGTCCTGTAAATGGATATTTAGATTTACGTGAGTCTATTTGCAAAAAATTTAAAAGAGACAACAACCTATCATACAACCCTAATCAAGTGGTAGTTTCTACTGGGGCAAAGCAATCAATTGCTAACATAGCACAAGTACTATTAAATCCTGGTGACGAAGTATTGCTACCAGCTCCATATTGGGTGAGCTATTCAGCAATATCAACATTGGCAGAGGCAACTTTCGTTGAAATTCCTTCTTCTATTGATACTGATTTCAAAATCACTCCAGAACAATTAGAAGCTGCAATCACTCCAAAATCTAAATTGATATTCTTCAATTCACCAAACAACCCAAGTGGTTCAATTTATACAGAAGAAGAATACAGAGCATTGGCAAAGGTTTTAGAAAAACACCCGCAAATTTTTGTAGTTTCAGATGAAATCTATGAGCACATCAACTACGGAACTCCAAACTTTAGTTTTGCAGCAATCGAAAGTATGTACGATAGAACAATCACTGTTAATGGTGTTGCAAAAGCATTCGCTATGACTGGATGGAGAATTGGATACATCGGAGCACCTGAATGGATTGCAAAAGCTTGTAACAAATTGCAAGGTCAAGTTACTTCTGGTGCGAACTGTATCGCACAAAGAGCTACAATTACAGCCTTAGATGCACCTGTTACAAAAATAGGATATATGGTGGATGAATTTCACAAAAGAAGAGATATCGTTTTAGATTTATTAGGAAAAATCAAAGGATTTAAATTAAACATTCCAAAAGGAGCTTTTTATGTTTTCCCTGATGTTTCGTATTTCTTTGGTAAAACGATCAAAGGAACTAAAATTAAAAACGCTTCTGACTTCTCTATGTACTTATTAGAGAATGCAAATGTCGCAACAGTAACCGGTGAAGCTTTTGGTGCACCTGACTGTATACGTATGTCTTACGCAGCTTCAGAAGAACAATTAAGAGAAGCTATTGAAAGAATTAAAAAGGCACTTGCTTAATATTTTTTCAAAAAACCAAAAAAAACTCACATTTATCAATGTGAGTTTTTTTATTTCTAAAATTAAATAAATATAGTTCGTATATTTTCGATATTTTAGTATTTTTATAGTGCCTTCCCCTTGAAAAAAATGCTATCCATCTATGTCAGAAGAACAAAGTATTCTTGAATTAGAAAAATCGATCAAATCAAACAAAACAGCTATTAAAACCAAGAAAAAAAGAATACCTATTACCATTAGTGGTTTGGTATTGGCGTACCTTCTTATTTTCAATCTATCATCAATTGTTCTCTCGGATTATATCGACAATCAAATTGAATTCATAAAACTTATTTCTATTGTATTCGTAGTTCTACTATTTCTATATGTAATTGTAACTATATACTCAATTTCAAGATTAAACACTATCAACAAAGAGCAAAACATTTCTCTATACAAAGTTGCCAAACTAAAAGAAGAGGTGTCTTAACCCCTATTTTTAGGGAGTTTTAATTTTCATACTTAACAACTATTGTAAATAGTAGTTGATTCCTATATTTTTGATTCTATAGAAAATGATATGAAACACTCCTACCCCTTTGTTTTCATTATTGTAATACTGACGTTGTTTTCTTTTAGAGCTACTTCTTTTCCTATAGAAGCGCACTATAAAGAGGCCTATGTATCAGCACCTCCAATTTTAAAAATACATGCGCATCAAAAAAACAACGAATTGGTTTTTACAGGTGAAGATGTAAAAAAAATTAATTGGATTTATATCTACAATATCTCTGGAAATCTTGCACTCAAAAGTAAATTTACAAAAACACCTATCCCTACTTTTGGGTTAAAAACCGGAATTTATTATCTGAAGGTTGAAACGGCCGAAGGCATGCTCACGAAAAGATTGATTGTCAACTAACAATGTAAACAGATTAGATGTTTTAAAAAAGATTTTATCTTTACCTAAAACTCAATCTATGAATTCATTTACAACCTTGCTTATCGTTATAGTTGCCATCATTCATTTTTATTTTTTGTATTTAGAAATGTTTTTATGGACCAAACCGATAGGCCTTAAAACTTTCGGAATCACCAAAGAGTTTGCTGAACAATCTAAAATCATGGCAGCCAATCAAGGATTGTACAATGGATTTCTCGCTTCAGGTCTATTATGGTCGTTATTCACAGCACAGGTTAATACTCAAATTTTCTTTCTTAGTTGTGTAATTGTGGCCGGGATTTATGGAAGTATAAGCTTAAAGAAAAAGGCCGTATTTTTCTTTCAATCTGTCCCTGCTATTTTAACGATATTGATTATTTTTATCAATAAACTATAAAAACACTTCAACATGGATGAAATAGAAGATATTACAGAAGACATTTCACAAATCGACTATGCTAAGTACACTGAACTAGCCATAGAGTTTGGTATGAAAATCGCAATAGGACTGTTAATTTTAATCGTCGGTCTTTGGATCATTAAAAAGGTCATCAAAATCATCAACGGCCTAATGAAAAAGGCTGAAGTTGAAACCAGTCTTCGAAAATTTTTATCACACTTGTTTACTTGGACCTTGAAAATAGTTCTTTTTATTAGTGTTTTAAACCAAATAGGAATTGCTACTACTTCGTTTATGGCCATCATTGGTGCTGCTGGTTTAGCAGTTGGTTTAGCCTTACAAGGTTCGTTTAGTAATTTTGCGGGTGGAGTTCTTATCTTACTTTTCAAACCCTTTAAAGTAGGCGATTTGATCGAAGCACATGGTGAATTCGGAGAAGTTAAAGAAATTCAGATTTTTGTGACAAAATTAATCACAGTAAAAAATAGAGTTGCTATCATACCTAACGGAATTTTATCAAATGGAATTATTAAAAATTTTACAGAAGAAGGCAAATTAAGAGTTGATATTGCAATTGGTATCAGCTATGATTCAAACATTAAAGAAGCAAAAGATATTTTGTTAAACATTATCAAAAGCCATCCTTTAACACTAAAAGAACCAGCCCCAGTTGTAAATGTATTGGATTTAGGAGATAGTTCAGTGAATTTAGGGGTACGTCCTTATGCAACACCAGAAGATTACTGGACTGTATATTTTGAATGCATTGAACAATGTAAAGAAGCGCTTGATGAAGCAAATATTACAATCCCGTTCCCGCAACGAGATGTTCATATGATTACAAAATAATACAAATAAAAAAAGCCGCTATTAAAGCGGCTTTTTTTATTTCTGTCTAAAATATATGGTTAGCGGTACCCCACTAAAATCATAAATTTCTCTCAACTTATTTTCTAAATACCTTCTATAAGGCTCTCTAACATACTGCGGTAAGTTGGCAAAAAACGCAAACTGTGGCGTATGTGTTGGTAGCTGCATGCAGTATTTAATTTTTACAAATTTTCCTTTTACTGCAGGTGGTCCGTATTGCTGAATGATTTCTAGCATCGTTTCATTCAACTTACTTGTAGGAATTCTACGTTTTTTATTTTCGAAAACCTCAACAGCTGTTTCAATCGCTTTTAACAAACGTTGTTTGGTAACAGTAGATGTAAAAATTACAGGCACATCTGTGAATGGTGCTATTTCTCTTTTTACATAAGCTTCAAATTCTTTCATCGTATTGGTTTCTTTATCAACCAAATCCCACTTGTTTACCAAGACAACAATTCCTTTTCTATTTTTCTCCGCCAGCCAAAAAATATTCTGGTCTTGGGCTTCAAAACCACGAGTAGCATCTATCATTAAAATAGCAACATCACAATGCTCAATAGCTCTAACCGCTCGCATCACAGAGTAAAATTCTAAATCTTCTGATACTTTAGACTTTTTTCTAATTCCAGCGGTATCGACCAAATTAAATTTAAATCCGAATCTCGTATATTCAGTATCAATAGCATCACGAGTTGTTCCAGCTACGTTGGTAACGATATTTCTTTCTTCACCAATTAACGCATTTATAAAAGAAGATTTTCCAGCATTAGGCCTTCCTACAACAGCAAATCTAGGCAGTTCTTCTTTTGCGTCTTCCTCAAACTCTTCTGGTGCAGCCATGTCTTCAACCAAAGCATCTAATAACTCACCTGTTCCAGAACCGTTGATCGCAGAAAAGCTATAGTACTCTCCTAATCCCAAATTATAAAACTCATATGCATCTTCTTCACGCATAGAATTATCTACTTTATTTACCGCTAAATAAATTGGTTTTTTTGACTTGCGAAGCAATTTTGCCACAGCATCATCCAATGGAGTGATTCCCTGTGTAACATCAACCACAAAAACAATTTTATCGCATTCTTCCAGGGCTAATTCTACTTGTTTACGGATTTCACCTTCAAACACATCATCTGAACCTGTAACGTATCCACCAGTATCAATTAAAGAAAACTCTTTTCCATTCCAATCACTTTTCCCGTAATGTCTGTCTCTAGTTACTCCACTTACCGAATCAACGATAGCTTCTCTTCGTTGAACGAGTCTGTTAAACAAAGTTGACTTCCCAACATTGGGTCTTCCTACGATGGCTACAATAGTATTCATTGTGTTTTAATTTTTTGCAAAATTACGCTTTTTTAATTTGGAAATCACATTAAAATTATGCGCAAAAAAAAGCCCGAATTACTAGATAGTAATTCGGGCTTTAGGTATTATTAATCAAACACAATTAATTGTTCTCATAGATACTCACTGTACCACTTACTTCGTTAGAAACAATTAATAAATCTTTACCTGATGGACTGTCAGCAGCAGGTACTACAAGTAATCCCTCTGGACCGATATCTCCGTCATGAGAAAGGATATCTAAGAATCCTGGTGCGATTGGGTTAGAAATATCATAGATCAATACTTGATTGTTTCTTTCCAAACCAACAAACAATATATGACGGTTCCCTAAACTTAAAGTAGTCACACTTTCTGGCTCCGCTCCTTTATCATCACTTCTTTTATCTCCACCGTTAAACACGTCAGGTGTTTCAATCAAAGTTTCTTTTGCAATATCATTTCCACTATCATATACCAAAGATCCATTTGCAGACCAAATAGAAAACGAACGTGCGCCATAAGAATAGATTTGTTCTACCTTGTTATCATTATTTGCATCTCCCAAAGTGGTAGTTGTTTTCAATCTACCTAAATTTATTTCATTTAAGAAATCTCCTTCCAAAGGATATACCGTTTCATCTAACTGTAAATCATCCAACCTAACTTCTTCACTATACCCATCATAATCTCTAGCATCACCTTCGTTTGCAGAAATCACATATTCTGTTCCACCGATATTAATCGCTGTAATCGCATCTGGCTGATAGATTCCTTTTACGTTCCAGTTTTTCAATTGCTTTACTCCATCCTTATCACTAGCATCAATAGAATTTCCTGCCAAATTATAATCTTTAAATCCTAATGGATAAATTGCCTCTATAGACTTAGATTCAATATTAACTTTCGCAATTCCGTTGTTCTCTTGCAAAGAAACCCAAGCAGTTTTAGAATCTTCAGAAACTGCAATATATTCTGGCTCTACATCTTTCGCTAAATCTGCATTTGGTCCGAAAACTCTGAACCCATCAGACTCCAATGAAGCTTCTGAAGCATTAAAAGCGGTGAAATCTAAAGTTGTTACAACATCTGTATCAACATCGATAATACTAATAGTACCTTGAGGATCGTTATCATACGCATCGTTTGGCTCTCCTTCATTCGCTGAAAGAATAAACTTACCGTCTTTTGTATACGTTACCATATCTGGTAACGCACCTACCGTATATTGTTTTTCTAGCGCTTCTGTCGCAGCATTAAAAACCAAAATCTTACCGTTGTTTTGTTTTACATCTGCCTCTACAGCTACAGCAATTTTTCCATCATACACTGCAACACTATTAGGTGCTCCATATGCATCAAGATTTATCGAACTCGACTTTTGAGGGTTGTTTACATCTGATAGATTGACAATTGATATTTCGTTGATTTCAACATTTACCACAAATAACTTCTTAGATACTGGATCAAAAGCAGCAATTTCAGCCGCTCCTTCTGAATCATCTTCACCGGCAGGACCTGTTCTTAATGTGATTGTTTTTTTATAGTTGAAATCGACTGTAGTATCAACTACCTCATCTTTTATTTCATCTACAATCTCTTTGATATTTTCTTTTGCTTCATCATTACATGAGAACATCCCAATTGACAATGCTACTAGAAATACTTTACTCGTAAGTTTCATAATATTAGATTTTATTTGAGGCAATATTAGAACTAACCAGTAAACAAATGTTTATCTAGAAAAAAAGTAAAGGTTATGAAAACTTGTTTGTAGGTAAAGAAAAAGTAACTGTAATATTACGAATGTAAACTATAGGTAAATTTGTTTTTATAAATTGTTTATCTTTCTGAACTAAGCGACTCACAATGAAAGAAGAAAAAAACAGTCCTATTTTTTTACGACCAAGATTTAGTATTGAGCTGCCAAAAAGCAAAACTGAACTTTTAAAAAATTTTTCTGAAGCTTTTTCTCAAACAGATTGTCCTTTTGTGGGTAAAATTGTAGATGGACACGTGGTGGTAGACATCCCTATTACAGAAAATCACTTCTGGTCGCCACAATTGCATTTAGAAATTGAAGCTACCGATACCAAAAATTCTATTGCAAAAGGATTATTCGGACCAAAACCTCAAGTATGGACACTTTTCATGTTTTTGCATTCGAGTGTTGCTTTTACCTTTATTGGAGTACTTATTTATGCATATACAAAATGGACACTCAAAGAAGATGTTACTATTTCTATTGCTATTTTAATTGCTTTACCTATTTTTTGGTTTGTGATGTATTTTTTAGGACGTATTGGAAAAAAAACAGGTCACTCACAAATGGAGGACCTGCATGATTTTATGATTTCTATACTAGAAAAATAACAGTCGTATCTGAAACCTGAATCTATTAGAAGTCGAAGCACGAAACACTAAGCACAGTCGAAGTGTACTTATGGACCCATATACTTTTTAGAATCAGGGAATATATGATTTATTCTTTGTATCCAAAACGTTTTAACTGACGAGAATCATTTCTCCAGTTTTTATTCACCTTTACATAGAGGTCTAAAAATATTTTTTTATCGAAAAACTTTTCTAAATCTTTTCTAGCTTCCATTCCCACTCTTTTTAAGGCAGCGCCTTTATGACCTATGATAATTCCTTTTTGAGTTTCACGTTCAACCATGATAATCGCACGAATCTTGATAATTTTATCATCTTCGATAAACTCTTCAGTTTCAATTTCTACTGCATATGGAATTTCCTTTTTATAATGCATCAGAATTTTTTCACGAATACACTCGTTCACAAAAAATCGTTCTGGCTTATCGGTCAATTGATCCTTTGGATAGAAGGCAGGAGACTCTGGTAATATTTCGATAATTTTATTCAACACTCCTTCCACCCCAAAATTTTCCAAAGCAGAAATCAGGTATACATTGGCATTTGGAACCTTGTCTTGCCAATACGCCAACTTTTCTTCAACTTCTTCTTGGTTTGATTTATCGATTTTATTGATCAGTAATAACACAGGGATTTTAGCATTTTTAATCTTACTAAAAAACACCTCATCTTTCAACTCCAACTCACCAACTTCAACCATATAAATTAACACATCTGCATCTTCAAAAGCTGATTTTACAAAATCCATCATTGACGATTGTAAATCATATGCTGGTTTGATAATCCCAGGAGTATCAGAAAACAGTATTTGAAAATCTTCACCGTTCACAATTCCCAAAATTCTATGACGGGTTGTTTGTGCCTTAGAGGTTATGATTGACAAGCGTTCGCCCACCAACGCATTCATTAATGTTGATTTACCTACGTTCGGATTTCCAATAATATTTACAAAACCTGCTTTATGTGCCATAATCGATAATTAAAGTGCAAAGATACTCTCTTTTAACAGAGTTTGAAACTTATTCTCTTTTTGTTTACATTTCCAAACAAGCTATCAATCAGCCTATTGAAAAGGATATTTAAAATACTTCAAAAAAACTCCTATTTTATTTGGAAAAAACATTTTAATTGATGTATCTTTGCAGCACGAAATCGCGGGATAGAGCAGTAGGTAGCTCGTCGGGCTCATAACCCGAAGGTCACTGGTTCGAGTCCAGTTCCCGCTACTAAAACGACAAAGCAGTTACAGTAAAATGTAGCTGCTTTTTTTATGTGGTTATAGCAACCCAAGACTAAGATTGGACGAGAAGTTTATCCTGAGCTTTTGACGAAGAAAGTCCAGTTCACGATACAAAAAAAAGCTTCAGTTTCACTGAAGCTTTTTTATTTTATATCTATGCTTACAATCTTAAATCTGTTTCAAGTAACCAATCAATTTTTCTGCTATCGCTGCTTGCTCATAAACTTTTGGATGCCCCGGTGAATCTTTATAAGACACAAATAGCGTATGCATTTTTTTATCTCCTGTTTTAGCAACTGCTTGTTTTACAAATTCTGGCCATTGAGAACCTTTTTTGGTTACATCCATATTTCCTAGAATACACACTATTTCAGCCTTTGGATAGTGAGAACGTATTTTTTGAACAAAAGAAACATAACTATCGATTATATACTCGTCTGAAGGCGCTTCAACACCAAATCGCCTTTTAAATTGCGGATGATTATTTCTTTTTACCAACCATGAATCATTCTGAAATAAATTGACAACTACGATATCAGCTTGTTTCTTAGAAAAATCCCAAGAATCATTTGCATCTTCCGGATTCCACCGATCAAACTCTTCTGGCATAGTCAAATCATCCCAACTTACCATAATACCAATTCCACTATGAGCAATGCATGAATACTCAGCATTCAAAGCTCTTGCGGTTAGTGCGCCGTATGCTAAATAATTATTGGTAACATCACCAGTAGAACGATCTTTGCCTGTAGTATCCTCGTTACCATACCCTACAGTTATTGAATCCCCATAAAACTCAATAAAGGTTTCTTTTTTTGTTATATCTAATAGAGTATCGCCTTTGTATTGATAGGCATAAAAAAGCGTTTTTCCATGTATCCAATCATTGCGTTTATGCAACTCAATCTGATGAACCGTATCAGCTAAATTTTCAGCCAAAACATATTCTTTTTTCCCTTGGGACAAAGCTAAAACCGAAATCTGTTTACCATCTAAAACAACCGTGAAATAATTCTCTCCTTTTTCATCCTCTAGAACAGCCGATACAGCAGTTCCTTTGAACTTCAACGAAACCGAAGTTCCAGGCCAATACATTTCTGTTGCTTTTATTTGATTGTTGGGTTTGACTCTTCCTTCGTAATACAACTTTGTATTATCAAATGAAATTTCTGATTGTTTACCTGTACTTTTCTGTACAGGTTGACAAGCAATTAAGAATAAAAACAGGCTTGTAAGTAAAACTCTCATAAAAATTTCAGATTAAATAATTTTGAGCATAAAACTAAGTAAAAATATATGATTTATTATGACTTAAAATTCCAGAAGAATCTACAAGAGGATAAAATTAAAAAATACATCTAAACTAACTTCAAATTTTTCACTCTCAAAAAAACAAAAAACCAAAGACTATTCATACTTTTGAGACATCGTAAAACGATGTCTCAAAAAATAAAACTTATTGATTTCTATGAGAAAATATCTTTCGTTACTAGTTTGTTTGATGGGTGTTTTTTTTCTAAAAGCTCAAAAACTATCTGGTGTCGTTTTAAATACTAGCAAAACTAAAATTCATTCTGTTAGTATTTTAAATATTAGCAGTGGAAAACATACACACACAGATGAAAAAGGTAAATTTTCACTGGAAACCAAAAAAGGAGACACCCTACAGTTTTCTCATCTAAGCTATAAATCGAAAGATATTATTATCTCAGACACAAACTCTTCAATACAAATTGTATTAACTAAAAACTCCTTTAATCTAGATGAAGTAATTATTGGCTCAAGAGTGAATGCCCTTTCTGTAATCAGCGATATCGATATTGAAACAAATCCCGTAAATTCTTCTCAAGAATTGTTACGAAAAGTTCCAGGATTGTTCATTGGACAACATGCGGGTGGCGGAAAAGCTGAACAAATATTTTTAAGAGGGTTTGATGTAGATCATGGTACAGATATCAACATCAGTGTGGACGGTCTACCAGTAAACATGGTCTCTCATGCTCATGGACAAGGTTATGCCGATTTACATTTTGTCATTCCTGAAACCTTACAAAACATTGATTTTGGAAAAGGACCCTATTACCAAAACAAAGGAAACTTCAACACAGCAGGATACGTAAACTTTACTACCAAAAACCAAATTGATCGAAATAGTATCAAGATGGAATTTGGTCAATTTGACACCTTTCGTTTGTGCGGAATGTTTAATATTCTGCAAACTGCTACCCAAAACGCATATCTTGCTACAGAGTACATAAGTACTGATGGCCCCTTTGAAAGCCCTCAAAACTTCAACAGAATCAACCTATTTGGAAAATATAGAGGTTCCGTATCAGCTACTGATATATTGGGAATCACCCTATCTCATTTTACGAGTAAATGGGACGCATCTGGTCAGATTCCTCAAAGAGCTGTAGACAGTGGATTGATTACCCGATGGGGTGCCATTGACGATACCGAAGGGGGAATAACCTCTAGAAGCAATCTAGTAATCGATTTCGATAAAAATCTAGATGCCAATACAACGATTAAAAACAAAATTTTTTACAGTACATACGGCTTTGAACTCTTTTCAAACTTCACATTCTTCCTCGATGACCCTATAAATGGTGATCAAATTAAGCAAAAAGAAAAAAGAAATATCTATGGTTTTCGCAGTGACTTCAATAAAGATTTCGATCTAAACAAGCTATATGGTAGTTGGCAAGCTGGTATTAGCATTAGACATGATCAAAGTAAAAACAATGAGCTTTCACACACTGCAAACAGAAAAGAAACTCTTGAAAACATAAAGCTTGGAGACATTCAAGAAAGCAACCTCAGCGGTTATCTCGGTGTAAAATTAGAATTCGATCGTTGGATCATCAATCCGGCATTGCGAATAGATCATTTCAACTTTCAATATAATGATGCCTTACAAACCACCTACGAAACTCAAAACAAACAAGATCTTATAGTAAGCCCGAAACTAAACATCCTTTTTAACCCAACAAACGACCTGCAATTGTACACCAAATTTGGAAAAGGATTTCACTCTAATGATACGCGCGTTGTAATTGAAGAAAATGGAAAACAAACGCTACCAGGAGCTTACGGATTTGACGCTGGTTTTATTTGGAAACCCACAACTTCAATGCTCCTTAATATTGCTTATTGGTATTTATACCTAGAACAAGAGTTTGTTTATGTAGGTGATGCAGGTATTGTTGAACCAAGCGAAAAAACCAAAAGACAAGGAATTGAATTGAGCTATCGTTACCAACCACTACCTTGGTTGTATTGGAATATTGATGTAAACTATACACATGCAAGGGCTATCGAAGAAAACAAGGGCGAAGATTATATTCCCCTAGCTCCTGACTTTACGCTTGTTAGTGGACTAAACATACTCCATAAATCAGGTTTCTTTGGAGGTCTTAACCTCCGTCACATAAAAGATCGACCTGCAAATGAAGACAATTCTATCAATGCGATTGGGTACACAGTAACTGACTTAAACGCTGGGTATAATTGGGATAATTTTAGTCTAAGTATTCAAATTGAAAACCTATTCAATACGAATTGGAATGAGACTCAATTTGCTACGCTATCACGTTTACGTGGAGAAGTTACACCTGTAGAAGAAATTCACTTTACACCTGGAACACCCTTATTTTTAAAGACCATCTTAACCTACCGATTCTAAAAGAATAATAACTAGAAATTCGCTAATATGTAAGCATCATCCTTAACCCTGGAATAATTGCCACATTTTTTGACACGGTTTGATATCCTTGCAAACTTCCTGCTACGGTTACCCAATCTTGTAAAAATATTTTATAGAAAGTATCAATTCCATACTCATATTGTCCATTCAACTCGTTAACCACAAAAGCAGCTCCTGCTTGATCTCCCGAACGGTTAAACGTATTTTTTAGAATAAAACCAGCAGTATAAGCTCCGTTGTATTTTAATACCCTGCCTGTACCTTTTGACAATTTCATTGTCAATATTAAATCATCTGAAACTCCCTGATTACCAATATACATCCACCCATTTCCCGCAGCTTTTTCTTGACTCTGAGGATAGGTATACAGATTGAATACATGGTAACTATAATACTTCTTTTTTGAAGGGATGGCCCAACGAACAAATCCTTGGTAATTGTATTTTGTATTCCCAAAGAAATTGGCAACATCTAAAACTTCGTTTTTAGGTGTGTCATCTAGTATTTGACCACCGACAGATATATAATCCGAAATATTAACTTCGGCATACACACCAAAAGCGGCATCCATGTCGGGAACAGGATCTGACGATGCCGTTTTGCTAAACAGCGTTAGTTTATCCCAGGCGCTATATTTCGTAAATGACATGTAAAAAGTGGGTTCTAACTTACCAACAGTTACATCTAACAAACCATCGAAAAAGAAATTCTCGAAGTGTAAATATTCTAAAGATAAACCAGAAGTAGTTTCATCATTAGCATTAGGTACAGTAAACATTTTCAACTTTTTGGCAAAAGCTTTCGGATCACTTCCAAACACTAAATTTGTATGCTCTACCCACCCATGAAAATTTAATTTGTAGTTTTTAGTTTTTACCCATTTGCCTTGATACAACACACCCAAATCGTAGTGAAATGTATTGGCAGTTAAGCCACTTGAAAACCCACCTTGTGCAATTGAACCTAAATACCCAACAAAAGCATGGGTCTTTTGAGAATACATCCAGTGTTCAAAATTGGTTTTTTGCTCTCTATGGTATTCTTTTTTCTCTGATTCTATAGCCGCTATTGGGTGGGGCTTTAAAGGTGTATCAAAGTTTTTTTCTTGAGCAGCAACAAGCTGAACTAACAAAAAAAACACAGGTAAAAAAAACTTGTTTGCGTTATAAAATGAAGAGAATTTTAGTTTCATAAATTATATATTGTTTACATATAAAGGTAATAACAGCTACCTAACCAAAACAGCGCAATAACCAACCAATAACCCTAAAAACACATATAAACTCTCAACGGGATACTTTTTTAGTAAGTATTTAAATCACACATGTTGATCAATTAATATAGGATTACCATCTGGATCGATTACTACAATATTAGCAGGTCCCGAACCCTTTTCAGAAATTTTATTCTCTATATGAATGCCTGCATCTAACAGCTCTTGTTGTATTTTTCTAACATCATCAAAATTTTCCAAGGTATTAGCATCTGCATCCCAACCAGGATTAAAAGTCAAAATATTATGCTCGAACATGTTTTCAAACAAACCAATAAGTGTGCTTTCATTTTTCATGATCAAATAATTACTCTCAATCGCACCTGCAAAAACTTCAAAACCTAAGGTCTCGTAAAATTTTTTTGACACCATCAAATCTTTTACATTTAAACTAACTGAAAACGCTCCTAATTTCATTTTTATAATGCTTTTTAATTGTAAATCTAAACTACAAAATTTTACCTAGCTATACCAAAAACACATAGTTATCCATTAGAAAAATTCTTTTTTATAACTTAGCCTAGTGTTTTATATCCATTTTTGAATACTAGATACATCTATGCTATGAAAAATAAACTTGCAGTAATCTTTTGCTTTCTCTGTTCGATACACCTTTTGTTTTCTCAAAAAGAAGAAAACAGAATTATTGACAGTATTACTACCAATGCATTACGTGCAAAATATTATAAAAAACTAAACCCAACGGACACCTTAAGAAGACCCACATTTAACACCTACCCATTTATATCGTATACACCAGAAACCGATGTGACTTTTGGAGCAGGTGGAATTTTGATTTATTATACCGGAAAAGAAAAAATTCTAAACCCATCTAAATTAGGCTTCGGAGGATATTATTCATTGAACAACCAATATCGGATAAGCATGGATAATGATATGTATTTTTTTAAAAATCGACTCAACATTAAACTACCCATGAATTATGGTTTTTATGTAAATAAATTTTGGGGAGTTGGAGATGATGCCGCCGATTATAGCAATGCGGCCTATTCAGCAACGACATTTGCCACGACATTGACCATCCAAATTCCGACATCTTGGTTTTCTGCTGACCGAGCAGGTATGATTTTTGACTACAACCACACAGAAATTGTAGACAAAAAAGGAAATGAATTTATAGACGATCCACTAATCTACGGAGGATTGGGAGGACAAATGATTGGTTTTGGAGGAGATTTAGTATGGGATAGTAGAGAACATCTTTTCACTCCAAAAAGTGGAAGTTATCAATATTTCAAAGCGGTAATTTACCCAGGTGTAAGTGATTTTAATTTTGCCTTTTTTGAATTTGACGTCAGAAATTATGTTTCTTTTAAAAATGGCGGAGTTCTGGCAAGTAATTTCTTTATACAATCTGCTACTGGAGAAACACCTTTTTACAAATTGCCCTCTCTAGGTGGTAAGCAAATGCGTGGTTATTTCTTCGGAAGGTATCGAGATAATTTTTATGGAATGGCACAACTAGAATATCGAAAGAGTTTTGCAAAACGCTGGGGGTATGTTCTCTTTGGTACCGTTGGAAACGTATCAGAAAGTATTATCGATTATAACTTCCAATCCCTTAAATACAGTTTTGGTTCTGGTCTACGCTATATGTTTAACAAAAAAGAACGCGTAAATTTAAGAGCTGATATTGGAATCGGTGCCGATGGAAACAGCGGAGTTTATTTCGGTATTGAGGAGGCTTTTTAAAAATTACAACAAATCAAATTTTGCTTTTTTATCATCCATCCAAGCCTTCATAGCCTCAGGAGTTTGCATCAAAGCTTGCATGGCTTCCATCGCCTGTAAATGTGGCACATCGTTTTGTTGAAACATCTCCATTCCATGTTCTTTACTCATCTTCGCAATTTCATCAAAAGTTTCAGCAGTGAATTTTTTATTGCACGCTCCTCCCAATTGCTTACAAGTCATTGTTTTCATACCTATAATTATTTTTGAGTTACTATCAAATATACGATTTAATTTATTCTCTATTGCTTCAGCCATATTTTGAGTATTTTTGCTAACCAACACAACCTAATACTTCTCATGAAAACATTACTACGTTTATCAATAGTACTTTTGATTTTGATGTTTAATACACAACTTACAGCACAAGAAACTGCATCAGATTTCAAGTCTTCTAAAAAATCTGAAAAAAAATGGAGGTTTAGTATTACTCCTTATGCTTTATTCGCAGCGCAATCAACCGACGTTGGAGGTGAATCCATACGTCAAAACTTCAACGACTTATCATCTATGACAAATTGGGGATTTCAAATTATAACAACAGTAAGATACGACAGATTTTCTTTTTCTTTTGATGGTACCTTTGCAAATCTTGGTGGCAGTGGAGAAGTAAAACCTCTAAAAGCTGACCTATCTATAGATCAAAAAATATTCGACTTAAAAGCAGGATACAAAGTCTATGACAATTTTAAACTAAACAGTGACCAAGCAATAACCGGTTGGTCGATAGACTTCAGTCTTGGTGGAAAATACATGTTAAACGATGTCTCACTTGATTATTTTATTTATCTAGGTGACAATCTCATATTTGACGGAACTTTCAAAAAAAGACTTGAATGGTGGGACCTTATGGTTGGAGTAAATACTAAATTTATCGTTAGTCCGAAATTCTTGGTGAGCGTAGCGTACAATGCTGGGGGCTTCGGAATTGGTAATTCTTCGAAATTTGCTTCTGATTTTACTTATATAAACTCTTTCAAAGTACACAAATACGTACTTGTAAATGCAGGGTTTCGATCTTTTGGCTACGACAGGTTTGATGACGGAGTTGAAACAAACGTAAGAGTATTAGGTCCGATGCTAGGAGTTTCCGCAATTTTTTAAAAACAAATAAAAAGCCTAGTTCTAAAAAGCAAAAAACGCAATCTCAATGAGATTGCGTTTTTTTGTTGACCCACAAGGACTCGAACCTTGACTGACGATACCAAAAACCGGAGTGCTACCATTACACCATGGGTCAATTGCTTATTGCGGGTGCAAATTTAAGGTAAACTTTCAATTCTACAAATAATTTTTTATTTTTTTTACATATTTTTTTCATTCAAAACAGCAACCTCCAAAAAACCAGATATTTGTTAAAAAAAATAGAAATAAATCTTCTCAGCGCACCTTACCAAAGCTTTTATGCAAGTATTCACTTTAAATTATTAAATTCGCACACATATATTACAAAACAGCACTATGTTTTTAACAAATTACAAGAAAATAAACATCATTTTAGGGTGGCTAACTTTTGCCATAGCCCTAATTACATATACGCTTACTTTAGAACCAACAGTTAGTTATTGGGATTGTGGAGAATACATCGCAACCTCTGTAAAACTTGAAGTAGGTCACCCTCCAGGAGCACCTCTATTCCAAATGTTAGGTGCCTTTTTTGCCATGTTTACCTCCGATGTAACTCAAATAGCAAAAATGGTGAATTTCATGTCTGGTCTAGCGAGTGCATTTACAATTTTGTTTATGTTTTGGACAATTACCAATTTGGCAAAAAAACTTGCTTTAAAATCAGGTGCTTTTTCAGAAAGTAAGGCAATTGCTATTCTTGGTAGTGGATTGGTAGGCTCATTGGCCTATACATTTTCAGATAGTTTTTGGTTCAGTGCGGTAGAAGCAGAAGTTTATGCCATGTCGTCATTTTTAATGGCACTATTATTTTGGCTAGCCTTGAAATGGGAAAACGAAATGCTTACTCCTAGAGGTCATAAGTGGCTTTTGTTAATTTCATTTATTGTTGGATTGTCATTCGGAGTTCATATACTCTCTCTTTTGGTAATTCCGGCGATTGTATTTATTTATATCTACAAGCACTACGAAAACCTAAACACAAAACAGTTTATTATTGCAAATGCAGTTGCTATCTTAGTGCTAGCTTTTGTATTTAAATTTTTATTCCCTTTTACTTTAAAGTTTTTCAGTGTTTCAGAAATTTTCTTCGTGAACACAGTCGGACTTCCATTTAACTCTGGAAGTATCATAGCAGGTATAATACTAGCCGCTGCATTTTTTTATGGGTTGAAATACACACGATCTAAAAAGAAAGTAATTGCCAATACATTGATATTATCGGTACTGTTTATCATGATCGGTTTTTCATGTTGGTTAATGCTGCCGATACGTTCGAATGCTAACACAACCATCAACGAAAACAACCCTGCTAGTGCTAGAGAACTATTGGCCTATTACAACCGTGAACAATACGGAGACGCCAATGTGTTTTACGACACCTACTACTCAATCACCTACAATAGACAACAAAAGAAAGACGCTGCTGGAAATTCTATCTACAAAGATGAAAAACCAAAATACGAGCAAGACGAAAAAACAGGAAAATATGTGATTGTAAACAACTATAAAAATGCGACTCCTGTTTACACCGATGAACACAAAGGTTTTATTCCTAGAATGACAAATCCTGCTGTTATTAACAACTACAAATCCATCGTAGGTATCGACCCTAAAAGCAAAGAAAGACCTTCATTTGCTCAAAACATCGAATTCATGCTAAGCTACCAATTCGGTTATATGTATGGACGTTATTTGATGTGGAATTTTGTAGGACGCCAAAACGACGAGCAAGGTAATCTTGATTTATTTAACGGAAACTGGTTGAGTGGGATTGATTTTATAGACGAATTTAGACTAGGTCCTCAAACAGACTTACCTTCAGACGTAAAAAACAACAAAGGAAGAAATAAGTATTACTTTTTTCCACTTATATTCGGAATCATTGGGTTGATTTTTCAATTGAAAAAAGACCAAAACAATTTTTACACCTTGTTCTTGTTTTTTGCATTTACAGGATTGGCTATTATTTTTTACACGAATCCAAAACCGTTCGAGCCAAGAGAAAGAGACTACGCAGTTGTCGGTTCATTCTATATTTTTGCCATCTGGGTTGGGTTTGGTGTATACGCAATTTACGATGCACTAAAAAAATACATGAGTCCAAGAAATGTTGCCATGATTACAAGTGTTGTAGCCTTGTTTGCCGTGCCCGTATTAATGGCCTCAGAAAACTGGGACGATCACGACAGATCTGGCAAATACACCGCACATTTCAACGCAAAAACTTATTTAGATTCTTGTGATGAAAACGCTATAATGTTTACTATTGGTGACAATGACACCTTCCCACTTTGGTACATGCAAGAAGTTGAAAACTATCGAACAGACATCAAACTGATCAATACCAGCCTTTTTGCTACCGACTGGTATATCGATCAAATGAAACGAAAAACCTACAATGCAGACCCGATTCCATCGCAGTTAACGCATGAGCAATACAAACACGGATCTTTAGATGTAGCTTATCATTTTCCACAGACGGAAAACCGTTGGAACATCACTGATTTCATGAAATGGATTGCTTCCACTGATGAACGCACCTACATAGAAACAGAAAATGGTCACAAAGAAAAATTTTACCCTACCAACAAAATAAGACTCACTGTTGACAAACAAAAAGTTTTAGAAAGTGGATTGGTACCTGCAAAAGACTCAACCTTAATTGTGCCATATATCGACATTGATGTTGACCAACAAGGGTTGACAAAAAACAGAATTTTAATGCTTGACATATTGGCAAACAACAATTGGAAACACCCTATCTACTTTACAGGAGGTGCCAATGCTGATGAAGAGTATTTATGGATGAAAGACTATTTACAGCTAGATGGATTATGCTACAAGTTTATCCCAGTTAAAACAAAAAACCAAGGAAGTATGTTTGACATGGGGAAAATTTATTCTGATAGCATGTATGAAAAAGTTACGAGCTGGGATTGGTCTGAAATCAATTCAAAAGATATTTATTTAGACGTAGAGTCGCGTAAAAACTCGATCTCATTTAGAAATAATTTAATGCGACTTACTGAAGTATTGATTTCAGAAAAACAATTTGAAAAAGCAGAAGAAATATTAGATTTAAGTCTTGCTGAAATGCCTATCGAAGATTATGGACATTATGGTATTTGTTTAGGTTATACTGAATATTACTACCAAATAAACAAACCAGAAAAGGCAAGAGCGGTCTCTGAAACACTTATAGCTATTTTTCAAGAAAAATTGCTTTACTATAGTAGGTTTGATGACTCATGGCTAAATGCTACTTTTGACGAAATCGAAAGAACGCTAAATATGTACAGAAGTGTTATGAGAGATATCGATGCCAATGACCAAGATCCAAGCTATATCGCCGAAGCAGAAGACAGTTTTATAAAGCATGTAAAATTATTTCAAAGCTTGATGGAATAACGGTTGCAATGAATTCATTATTTGTACATATCCCTAAGTGGATAGAAAAAATATTCAACAACCAGATTTGGTCTATTCCAACAAATAATAAAGACATTTACTTAACATTTGACGACGGACCTACTCCAGAAATTACGGAGTGGGTTTTAAGTCAATTGGACCAATACAGTGCAAAAGCTACTTTTTTTTGCATAGGCAAAAACATAGAAGCACACCCAGAACTCGCAAAAAAACTTATAACAAAAGGACACACCATTGGCAACCACACTTTCAATCATTTAAAAGGATGGAAAACTAACAATGCTTTATATGTTGAAAACATTGATAAAACTGACAAGCTAATACAACAATACCAATTACCTAACGAGCCAAAATTTTTTAGACCCCCCTATGGAAAAATCAAACCTATACAGACAAAAATCCTGACTAAAAAAGGTTACAAAATAATTATGTGGGATGTGTTAAGTGCTGATTTTGACAACAACACAAGAGAAGAAAACTGCTTTTCAAATGTTGTGAAAAACGCAGCAAAAGGTTCTATTATCGTATTTCACGACAGCATAAAAGCTAAGAAAAACCTGCAATATGCACTCCCTAAAGTACTTGAATATTTCAGTAAAAAAGGCTATAAATTTAAAGCGCTTGCTTAGGCATATTTCTGTACCAAACCAATCAAAGTATTTGCATCCAGTTCACCTGATTGCCTCCATTTCATTTGACCTTGCTTGTAAATAATAAATGTAGGATTTGCCTTTACTTTCAAGGCATCGGCAAGAATTTCATTTTTTTCAATATCAATTTTTATCACCTTTGCTTTATCCCCTAAAGCAGCAACCACATCTCGCAAAACCTCATTAGGGTTTTCCCCTGTCTTATCCCATTCAAAATAAAAATCAATAAGCACAGGAATGTCTAAATTAATAAGTTCTCCAAATTTTGTCATGATTACGTTTGCAAGCTTTTAATTTATTCTTAATTATTCGATGTTTCAAATACCAAAACAGCAAAAAAACACCATGCAATATACTGTATTTATGTTACTTATAAAAATAATTTTTCATTCACAGCACGAGACGTTATTTAATATATTTTTTTGTTCTTTTGTAAACATAAAATAACGAGTTTCAAAAAATAAAATTTCTCAAAAATGATTATTGTTTTAATAGGATATATGGGATCAGGAAAATCTTCAATTGGTAGAAAGTTATCAAAAAAACTTAACTATAAATTGGTTGATTTAGATGATTTTATTGTAGAAAAAGAAGAAGCAAGCGTCAAAGAAATTTTCGAGTCTAAAGGAGAGATTTATTTCAGAAAAAAAGAAGAAGAATACCTACAAGAACTTCTAAAAACTGACGATGATATTATTCTCTCTTTAGGAGGAGGTACACCATGTTTTGGAAAAAACATGGATCTTATACTGGATTCTAAAAACACAAAAAGCTTTTACCTTAGAGGGTCTGTTTCAAAACTAACAGACAAGCTTATCCTCAAAAAAGCCAAACGCCCTCTAATTGCAAATATTGAAACCAAAGAAGAATTGGCAGAGTTTATTGGCAAACATTTATTTGAGCGTTCTGCATTCTACAGTCGAGCAGAATACCAAATAACAACTGACAACAAAACAAAAAAAGAAGTTGTAGCGGATATTTTGAATATAGTATAATTTATTATTCTGCCTTTATCACTGCTAATCTAGCTTCTTAAACCACCTAGAGTATCGTTTATTTCATTTGATGAACTGAGTTTAACTTTCAAAGTTATTTCTGTACATTTACATTCTTATTAAAATTCTATTCCATGTCGAGCAAAAAGAAGGTGTTTTTATTAGATGCATTTGCACTAATTTTTAGAGGATATTATGCACTAATTAAAAATCCACGAATCAATTCTAAAGGTATGGATACTTCAGCAATTTTAGGGTTTACGAACTCTTTGCTCGATGTTATTCGTAGAGAAAAACCAGATTTGCTTGCAGTGGCTTTTGACAAAGGTGGTTCAGATGCTCGAAACGAAGCTTTTCCTGAATATAAATCAAACCGCCAAGAGACTCCAGAAGCAATTAAAATTGCCGTTCCCTATATTCAAGAAATCCTTAAAGCAATGAATATCCCAATCGTTGAACACAAAGGAATCGAAGCAGATGATTTGATTGGAACCTTATCAAAGCAAGCTGAAAAACAAGGCTATCAAGTTTACATGGTAACTCCAGATAAAGACTATGCTCAACTGGTCTCTGAAAATATCTTTATGTACCGTCCTGCTCGTATGGGAAATGGTATTGAGATTTGGGATGTGGAAAAGGTTAAAGAAAAATTTGAGATTGAAGACCCTCTTCAGGTAATAGATTATTTGGGAATGATGGGAGATGCCGTTGACAACATTCCTGGACTTCCGGGTGTAGGAGACAAAACAGCAAAAAAATTCTTGAAACAATACGGTAGTATGGAAGGTCTTTTAGCAAACACACACGAGCTAAAAGGGAAAATGAAAGAAAAAGTTGAAGCTAACAAAGAGCTTGGAATTCTTTCAAAGCAACTCGCCACGATTATCCTCGACTGCCCGGTAGAATTTCATGCAGAAGACTACACGATGTGTCCACCTGATTTTCAAAAAGTATCTGATATCTTTCAAGAATTAGAATTTAGAAGGACTTTAGACACCATCCATAAACTTTTTAAAGCTCCGGAAGAAACCGTTAACGACGCAACCACTCCGGAAACTAAAATAACTCCGGATTCACCCTCAGAAAATAGCCAATTAGATTTATTCGCTTCACCATTCAAACAAGAGGAAGTTCATACAGGCTATCAAAATATTGAGACAAAAAATCATGTATACCAATTTGTGAACAATCCGTTTTCACGAAGAAAACTACTTGAAAACCTCAACAAGCAACAAGAAGTATGTTTTGAAGTAGTTACGGATACATCTGAATTAATTATCACAGGAATCTCATTTACTTACGACTCAGGAAAAGGGTATTATCTGACATTGCCTACCGATGAAAAAGAAAATGAAAACATTTTACAACAATTTTCTCCTTTTTTCGAAAATACAAACATCTTAAAAATAGGTCACAATCTAAAAAGAGACATCAAAATTTTAGGACAATTCGGTATTGCAGTAAAAGGTGAATTGTTCGACACCGCACTTGCACATTATTTGATCAACCCAGACATGAGGCATCAAATAAACGTCTTGGCTGAAAATTATTTAAATTACCAACCTCAAAAAATTGAAAGTATTATTGGTAAAGGTAAAAGTGCGATTCAATTTTCAGATGCAGAGCTAAGCAAACAGAGAGAATTTTTAGTTGAAAACACTGATTTAGCATTTCAACTTAAAACGGTTTTTGAAAAAGAATTAGAAGAAAATGGTTTGACGACACTTTATAAAGACGTTGAAATTCCTTTATTGAAAGTGTTGGCAAAAATGGAAATAGAAGGAATCAATATCGACACCGACTACTTACATAAACTTTCGGAAACCATCACCAAAGACATTGATGTGCTTGAAAAAAGCATCTACAGCCAAGCAGGTGAAGATTTTAATTTAGCTTCTCCAAAACAACTAGGTATTGTATTGTTTGAAAAAATGAATTTGGTAGAAAAACCAAAAAAAACAAAAACAGGTCAATACGCAACAAACGAAGATGTACTTTCTAAACTTGCAGCAGAGCACAAAATAGTAGAAGAAATTATGGAATGGCGTGGTTTGGTAAAATTAAAAAGCACGTACATCGATGCTTTACCAAACGAAGTAAACCCAAAGACAAAAAGAATTCACACAACTTATGGACAAACTGTGGCTGCCACAGGTAGACTGAGTTCAAACAATCCGAATTTGCAAAACATTCCTATTCGAACAGAGCGAGGAAAACAAGTTCGAGAATCATTTGTTCCAAAAAACGAAAACTTTGTATTATTTGCAGCCGATTACTCGCAAATAGAATTGAGAATTATAGCAGCATTGAGTGAGGAAGAAAACATGATTCAAGCCTTCAAAGATAAGCAAGACATTCATGCCACTACAGCAGCAAAAGTTTTTGGAGTGCCTTTAAAAGAAGTTACAAGAGAACAACGAGGAAGAGCAAAAGCAGTAAACTTCGGAATCCTATACGGTCAAGGTGCCTTTACTTTAGCAGACCAGACAGGAATGACTCGTAAAGAAGCCAAAGCACTAATTGAAGCCTATTACGAAACCTACCCGACATTAAAAGCCTACATGGCAAAACAAGTTGATTTCGCAAGAGACAATGGCTATGTGGAAACTATATCAGGGAGAAGGCGATATTTAAAAAACATCAATTCTCAAAACGGAATGGTGAGATCTGGCGACGAACGAAATGCCGTAAATGCTCCTATTCAAGGGAGTGCAGCTGACATTATAAAAATAGCAATGATCAATATCCAAAAACACTTTGATCAAAACAACTACCAATCAAAAATGTTATTACAAGTACATGATGAATTGGTGTTTGATATGCACAAAGAAGAGCTTTCAACCTTAGAACCCATCATCCAAAAAGAAATGGAAAACGCTTTTAAGCTGTCTGTACCTTTAGACGTAGAAGTTGGAATTGGAGAAAACTGGCTACAAGCTCATTAAAAAAATCTAACTGTATGTATTATCTACCTCACATTAAATTTATTAAGAATAAAATTTGTTTTTTATTCTTTCTATGCCTTGTAAATATTATTTCCAATTGCTCCTCTTCAGATAAAATAGAAGAAACATCAATAGAAATTAACGGTACCTTTAATGGAGATGTTGAATTACTTTCTCAACAAGAAGTAAATAATTTTGCAGCAAAAAAATATGCAAAAATAACAGGTAGTCTCTCCATAGGATATGGCTCAATTACTAAAAAGAATACAGATATTAATAATCTAAAAGGCATATCGAATTTAACAGATATAGGAGGCACATTAGACATCATTCGAAACCCTCTGTTACTTAATCTTAATGGCCTACAAAACCTCAACAATGTTGGTAAAGACATTTTTATCGACGACAATTGGAGACTTGAATCAATTACTGCTTTAAGCAAAATTAACATTGTTAAACATTCATTGTACATCGGAAACAATAGATCGTTAAAAAGTCTCGAAGGTCTTGAAAAAATAACTTCGGTTGGCTTCAGTTTGAATATTTTTAACAACGACAAAATAACCACATTAAGTCCATTAAAAAACATATATTCTGTTGGAGGGAGCCTAGAGATAGATTACAATGACAAATTATCGAGCCTTGAAGGCTTAAACAATCTCAATTCTATACATAGAAATCTTATCATTGATGATAATACTGTACTTACAACTCTCAATTCTTTAGAAAACATTAGAGAAATTGGGGGATATATAAACATTGAGAACAACCCTATTCTAAACGATTTCTGCGGGCTCAAACCATTTTTCATCAACCTTACTCGCAACCATATTAGTTTTGATGTATCTAACAACCTATACAATCCTAGCAAGCAAAACATGTTAACTGAAACTTGTAAGAATTAACAACTCCATTCCTTAACCAACAGGTATATTAGCACAATAACTACCAAACATTTCACACAACTTATATTTTTTCAAAACACTATTGTTCAAGTAGATTATAAGTTCTATATTTGCAGCCCTTTAAGAAGGGAAAAATATTTTATTAATCTATACAAAAACTAATAGTGTATGAACACATTAAGTTACAAAACAGTATCGGCAAACAAAGAAACTGCTAATAAAGAGTGGTTGGTTGTTGATGCGGACGGACAAACATTGGGTCGTTTTGCTTCTAAAGTAGCAATGCTAATTAGAGGTAAGTACAAAACGAATTATACTCCTCACGTTGATTGTGGAGATAACGTTGTTGTAATCAATGCAGACAAAATTATTTTAACTGGAAAAAAGTGGACTGACAAGTCTTACATCCGTCACACGGGATATCCAGGAGGTCAAAGATCTTTAACAGCAACAGAAATGTTCGAAAAAGATCCTACTCGTTTAGTCGAGAAAGCTGTAAAAGGAATGTTACCTAAAAACAAATTAGGTGCTGCACTTTTCAGAAACTTATATGTATATGCTGGAGCTGAGCACCAACAATCTGCTCAAGAGCCAAAACCATTTAACGTAAACGACCTAAGATAATTATGGAAATAGTTCACAAAATAGGAAGAAGAAAGACGGCTGTAGCCCGTGTTTACTTATCAGAAGGAAAAGGAAATATTACTGTTAACAAAAGAAGTTTAGATAACTACTTTACTACTTCTACGTTACGTTATAAAGTACAACAACCATTAGCATTGACTGACAATGTTGAAACTTTCGACATTACTGTAAATGTATTTGGTGGAGGTGTAACTGGACAAGCTGAAGCAATTCGTTTAGCAATCTCTAGAGCATTGTGCGAAATTGATGCAGACAACAGAGCAATCTTGAAACCAGAAGGATTACTTACTAGAGACCCAAGAATGGTTGAGCGTAAGAAATTCGGTCAAAAGAAAGCAAGAAAGAAATTCCAATTCTCGAAACGTTAATCCGTTTTATTGGATTTTTTATTCAAAGTCTACAGACTTACAAAAAATTAAATATAATCAAGTTATCGAAACCCTGTTTAGGCAGGGTTTGTTTAGCATCTAAATAAGTAAGACCGTAAAACAACAACGCTACTTACTTATTGCTATTCTCAGAGAACGTAAACAAATAACAAAATGGCAAACATCGAAATTAAAGAATTATTGGATGCAGGTGTACACTTCGGACACTTGACAAGAAAATGGAATCCAAACATGGCTCCTTATATCTATACTGAGCGTAATGGAGTTCATATTATTGACCTTTACAAAACAGCGGCTAAGATTGAAGAATCTGCAGTAGCTTTAGAAAAAATCGCTGCTTCAGGAAGAAAAGTTCTTTTCGTAGCAACGAAAAAACAAGCTAAAGATATCATCGCTGACAAGGCTGCATCTGTAAACATGCCTTATATTACTGAAAGATGGCCTGGAGGAATGTTAACTAACTTTGTAACGATTAGAAAAGCTGTTAAGAAAATGGCTCAAATCGATAGAATGAAAGTTGACGGATCTTTCGCTGCTTTATCTAAAAGAGAGCAATTACAAATCAACCGTCAAAGAGCTAAATTAGAAAAGAACTTAGGTTCTATTGCTGATATGACTCGTTTGCCTGCTGCTTTATTTGTAGTTGACGTTAAGAAAGAGCACATTGCTGTTTCTGAAGCTCAAAAATTAAACATTCCAGTATTTGCTTTGGTTGATACAAACTCTGACCCTAAAGCGGTTGATTTTGTAATTCCTGCAAATGATGATGCTTCTAAATCAATTGAAAAAGTATTGAGTTACTTAATTGATTCAGTTGCCAACGGTTTAAACAACAGAAAATCTGCAAAAGATAAAACTGAGGCTGCTCCGGCTGCTGAAGCTGCTGTAGAAACTGCTGCTCCAGAAGCTAAAGAAGAAAAATAATTATTGTTTTTAATCAAAAAATAAAAGTATAATATCATGGCAGAAATAAAAGCTGCAGACGTTATGAAGTTGCGTAAAGCAACTGGGTCTGGAATGATGGATTGTAAAAAAGCTTTAGTAGAAGCTGAAGGTGATTTTGACAAAGCAATTGAAATCCTTAGAAAAAAAGGACAAAAAATTGCTGCTAAAAGAGCTGACAGAGAATCTTCTGAAGGAGCTGCAATTGCAAAAGTAAACGCTGACAATACAGTAGGTGTATCTATCGTATTAGGATGTGAAACTGACTTCGTAGGAAAGAATGAAAGTTTCGTGGAAATGGCTACTAAATTAGCTGAACACGCTTTAAACTTTGCTACTAAAGAAGAATTTTTAGCTTCTGACTTCGGAGGAATTACTGTTGCTGAAAAATTAATCGAGCAAACTGGTGTTATCGGTGAAAAAATCGATATCAACGACTTTACAAGAGTAGAAGCTCCTTACGTAGGTTCTTATATCCACGTTGGAAATAAAATCGCTTCTTTAGTTGGTTTATCTGCTTCTATTGACGGTATTGAAAACTTAGCTAAAGATTTAGCTATGCAAGCTGCTTCAATGGGTGCTACTTCTTTGTCTTACAAAGATTTCGACCCTGCTTATGTTGCTGCTGAAACTGAAGCGCGTATTGCTGTAATCGAAAAAGACAATATCGAATTAGGAAGATTAGGTAAAACATTGAAAAATGTACCTCAATTTATTTCTAGATCTCAATTGACTGACGAAGTATTGGCGCAAGCTGAAGAAAATGCAAAAGCTGAATTGGCTGCTGAAGGAAAACCAGAAAAAATCTGGGATAGAATTTTACCAGGAAAATTGGAAAGATTCGTTTCTGACAACACTACTTTAGATCAAGAGCAATGCTTATTAGATCAAAAATTCATCAAAGATGAAAAGAAAACTGTTGCTGAGTACGTAAGTTCTTTAGGTGACGTTTCTATCGTAAATTTCTCTAGAGTTTCTTTAGGATAATTTACCAATCATATCTTAAAAGGCTGTTTGTTCTCAAACAGCCTTTTTTGTTTTTATAAACTCTTGTATTTTTACTTTATGATTTGGCTTACAGAGACTGACCAACCCTTCCCTCCCCTATCTGAAACAACTGAAGAAGGAATCATTGCTCTTGGAGGAGACCTAAGCAACGAGAGATTAATTGACGCATATAAGCAAGGGATCTTTCCTTGGTATTGCGAAGGTGAACCTATTATTTGGTACTGTCCCGACCCAAGGATGGTCTTGTTTTTTGATAACTTAAAAATTTCAAAAAGCATGCGTGGTATCCTTCGAAAAAATAACTTTACCGTTACCTTCAATCAAAATTTCGAGTCCGTAATTGCCAATTGCAAAACCATTGATCGCAAGGATGGACTGGGTACTTGGATTACAAAAGACATGCAACAAGCATACATAGAGCTGCATAAAAAAGGAATTGCACAATCTGTTGAAGTGTGGCAAAACGACGAACTTGTTGGCGGTCTTTATGGCATCGATCAAGGTCATGTGTTTTGCGGAGAAAGCATGTTTAGCAAAGTAAGCAATGCCTCAAAAATTGCCTTTATATATTTGGTAGAGAAACTCAAGAGAGAAAAGTATGCGCTTTTAGATTGTCAAGTCTACAACGATCATTTAGCAAGTCTAGGTGCCGAAGAAATCACTAGAGATATCTTTTTACAGATTCTAAAAAACAAAAGCATTTCATAAAATTCTCTTAGGGATTCTTTGTGATTTTCGGTAGCTTTTATCTTAAAAGACTTGCTTATATTTGCTGTGCTTAAACAAAAGTGAATATGGACATTAAAAACGCACAATTAGCCGTTGATAAATGGATTAAAGAACATGGTGTTCGCTATTTTAACGAACTCACCAACATGGCTCAGCTAACAGAAGAAGTAGGTGAAGTTGCGAGAATTATCGCGAGACGTTATGGTGAGCAAAGCGAAAAAGAAAGTGATAAAAATAAAGATCTTGGTGAAGAATTAGCAGATGTAGTATTTGTGGTTTTATGCTTAGCAAATCAAACAGGAATTGACTTACAAGCTTCATTCGATAAAAAACTAAATATTAAAACAGAAAGAGATCACGATCGTCACCACAACAACGAAAAATTAAAATAATATGAATCAAAATATATTAGAAGTTCCATTTTGGAAAGTTGCCTTACGATTTACTGTTAGTTTTTTAGTACTATTGACTTTAGTATTAACGGGTGCCACCTACTTTAAAAACGGAAATTTAGAGGCAATTAATAAAAGTGTTGCAGACGGAACTTGGACTCAATTTGTACTCGCAAGAGTTGCGATAGGGATCGTATACGGAGTAGCAATGACATATTTTTCAAGAAGAAGAGCGAAACTAGCACAAGGAAAGAGATAAGATGAATAGCTTAAAATTACACCACTACACAGGAGAAATCAACAAAGAAATTCAAATCACTGGTTCGAAAAGTGAAACAAATCGCTTGTTGATTTTACAACAATTATATCCAAATTTAGAAATAGACAATATTTCTAATTCAGACGATAGCAAACTAATGATGAATGCTTTGGCTTCAAAAGACGAAGAAATCAACATTGGTCATGCAGGTACTACCATGCGTTTTTTAACTAGTTTTCTATCCATTAAAGAAGGGTCTGATGTTATTTTAACAGGTTCTGGGAGAATGAAAGAAAGACCTATTGGAATTCTTGTTGATGCCCTAAAAACATTGGGTGCTGATATTTCTTATGTAGAGAATGAAGGTTTTGCCCCATTGAGAATTAAAGGAACAAAACTAAAAGGAGGTAAAGTAACTATTGATGGAAATGTAAGTAGTCAGTATATTTCTTCTATATTATTGATAGCTGCTAGTCTTGAAAATGGAATCGAATTAGAATTCGAAGGTGCCATTACTTCAATCCCCTATATTCAAATGACATTAAGTTTATTGAATGAAGTAGGTATTGAAACTTCTTTTGAAGGTCAATTCATAAAAATATCTCCAAAAGCAACGATTGAAGATAAAAAAATTACTGTAGAATCTGATTGGAGTTCTGCATCGTATTACTACAGCTTGGTTGCTTTGAGCGAAAATGGAAAAATTACATTGAATGCCTACAAACAAAAAAGTTTGCAAGGAGACAGTGTACTTTCTGAAATTTATAAAAGTTTTGGTGTACAAACCACTTTTAGAGAAAACAGCATTACCTTAGAAAAAATTAAAGATTTTAAAAATCCTGATAACGTAAATTTCGATTTGATAAAAGCACCAGACACGGCACAAACTATTGCTGTAACGGCTTTCGGAATGGGCATTGCTTGTGAACTAACAGGTTTGCATACTTTAAAAATTAAAGAAACAGATCGTTTGGTTGCTTTGGATGTAGAGTTAAAAAAACTAGGAGCAAATATCTATGTAACAAACAACAGTTTACACTTACAGCAATCTACAGAAATCAAAAGTGATATCGCTATTGACACCTATCAAGATCACAGAATGGCAATGGCATTCGCACCATTACTACTAAAAACTTCAATCATCATTAACGAAGCAGAAGTTGTATCTAAATCGTACCCAACATTCTGGGAAGATTTTTCGAATTTTCAGTAATTCTAGAACACATAAAATTGTAAAGCCTAAGCAAATATTTAATGCTTAGGCTTTTATTTTTAAATTCGTCAAAATTAAATAGGCAAACACTTGACAACCCCTATACGGATATCGTATATTTGCCAACTATTTTCTAAAACACACAAATGAAATTATCTGCATTTAACTTTGAATTGCCAGAAGACAGATTAGCAGAATATCCTGCTGAGCATAGAGATGAAGCTCGTTTAATGGTATTAAACAGAAAAGAACAAACAATAGAGCACAAACATTTTAAAGACCTAATCGATTATTTCGACGATGGAGATTTGATGTTATTAAACGATACGAAAGTATTCCCTGCTCGTTTGTATGGAAATAAAGAAAAAACTGGAGCGAGAATTGAAGTTTTCTTATTAAGAGAACTGAATGCCGAAAACAGACTTTGGGATGTTTTGGTAGATCCAGCTCGTAAAATAAGAATTGGTAACAAGTTATTTTTCGGAGACGATGATAGTTTGGTAGCTGAGGTAATCGACAATACAACTTCTAGAGGACGTACTTTGCGTTTCTTGTTCGATGGGTCGTACGAAGAATTTAGAGACAAATTAACTTCTTTGGGTGAAACTCCAATTCCAAAATATATCAAAAGAGAAGTTGAAGAAAGTGATGCTGAGCGTTACCAAACAATCTATGCTAAAAACGAAGGTGCAGTAGCAGCTCCAACTGCTGGTTTGCACTTTTCAAAACATTTGATGAAACGTTTAGAAATCAAAGGAGTTGATTTTGAAGCCTTGACTTTACATGTTGGTTTAGGAACATTCAGCCCTGTTGAAGTTGAAGATTTATCAAAACACAAAATGGACTCTGAGCAAGTAATCATTACGCAAGATTCTGCTGACAAAGTAAACAAAACTTTAGATCGTAAAAAAAGAGTTTGTGCGGTAGGAACTACTGTAATGAGAGCGATTGAATCTTCTGTATCTGCAAATGCTAGATTGAATCCTTATGATGGTTGGACGCATAAATTTATCTTCCCTCCATACAATTTCAGTATTGCAAATGCAATGATTACAAACTTCCATACACCTAAATCTACTTTGATGATGATGACGGCTGCTTTTGCTGGGTATGACTTTTTAATGAAAGCCTATGACGAAGCTGTAAAAGAAGGATATCAATTCTATTCTTATGGTGATGCTATGTTAATCATCTAAAAAATCAGAAAAACTACCTTAAACAAACACAAGGTATAATTCTCATATAAAATTATCTCGTATCTCTTCAGGTACGAGATTTTTTTATAAATAAGGAGTATCTTTACCGACATATTTTTATTTGAATATTCTACCGCATGACAGCTAAAAAGAAAGACATTCGCGCATTGACTAAAGACCAACTACGAGCATTTTTTGTAGAAAATGGAGACAAGGCTTTTCGCGGTAATCAAGTATATGAATGGTTGTGGTCAAAATCGGCCCATAAATTCGAAGACATGACCAATATTTCTTTAGCAACTAGAACCATGCTTGAAGAACATTTTGTAATCAATCATATTCAGGTTGACGACATGCAGCGTAGTAGTGATGGTACCGTAAAAAATGCCGTTCGATTACACGATGGGTTGATTGTTGAATCTGTTTTGATTCCAACCGAATCTAGAACAACCGCTTGTGTTTCTAGCCAAGTTGGTTGCAGTTTAGATTGCAAATTCTGTGCTACTGCTCGATTAAAACGCATGCGAAATTTAAATCCTGATGAGATTTACGATCAAGTAGCAGCTATCAACCAAGAAAGTTTGTTGTATTTCAACCATAAATTATCAAATATTGTATTTATGGGCATGGGTGAACCTCTAATGAATTACAATAACGTACTAGCCTCAATCGAAAAAATCACTTCACCCGAAGGCTTAGGAATGTCTCCTAAAAGAATCACCGTATCTACTTCTGGAGTACCCAAAATGATTAAAAAATTAGCTGATGACGAAGTAAAATTCAACCTTGCAATTTCATTGCATTCAGCTATCGATGAAGTACGAACGAAAATTATGCCTTTCAATGTAAAATTCCCATTAGCTGATTTGCGTGAAGCTTTAGAATATTGGTATCAAAAAACCAAAAGAGCTGTCACCTATGAATATGTAGTTTGGGATGGTATCAACGACAACAAAGAAGCGATAAGAGCATTGGTGAAGTTTTGTAAATACATTCCGTCTAAAGTGAACATCATAGAATACAACCCTATAGACGATGGAGAGTTTCAACAAGCAAGCAAAAAAGCAATCAGCGATTATGTAAGTGTTTTAGAAATGAATGATATTACCGTTAATGTAAGAAGAAGTAGAGGTAAAGATATTGACGCTGCTTGTGGACAATTGGCAAATAAAAGCACAAAAGCTTAATATTTAATTGAGAATGTTTTAAGTTTACATTTCTTAATTTTAGAATTTTAGAGAACACCTTTCATCAATGAAAGCAGTAGAGCAAATTAAATTTCCGATCAGTACAGAAATGGAACTCTTTGAAGAAAAGTTCAAAGACGCTATGCTCTCTAAAGTACCACTGCTCAACAGAATAACCTATTATATTGTTCGTAGAAAAGGAAAACAAATGCGACCTATGTTTGTTTTTTTAGTTGCAAAAATGGTATCTAAAGGTAACTTTTCTGACAGGACGTATCGAGGTGCTTCTGTAATAGAATTGATACATACTGCGACACTAGTTCACGATGATGTTGTTGATGATAGCAACCGAAGACGTGGATTTTTCTCTATCAATGCACTCTGGAAAAATAAAATTGCTGTTTTAGTTGGTGATTTCTTACTTTCTAAAGGCCTATTGCTTTCTATCGACAACGACGATTTTGATTTGCTAAAATTGATTTCTGTTGCTGTACGTGAAATGAGTGAAGGAGAATTGTTACAAATTGAAAAAGCGAGAAGACTCGACATTACAGAAGAGGTTTATTTTGATATTATCCGTCAGAAAACAGCGACATTAATTGCAGCTTGTTGTGCGATTGGAGCTGCGTCGGTTGGCGCGAATGATGATGAAATTGCTAAGATGCATGAATTTGGTGAATTGATTGGAATTGCTTTTCAAATCAAGGATGATTTATTTGACTACACTGAAAGTAATATTGGCAAACCTACGGGTATTGATATCAAAGAGCAAAAAATGACACTACCTTTGATTCATACATTGAACACTTGTTCTGAAAAAGACAAAAAATGGCTGATCAACTCTGTTAAAAAGCACAACAAAAACAAAAAAAGAGTCAAAGAGGTAATCGCTTTTGTAAAAGCAAATGGAGGTATTGAATATACCACTGAAAAAATGAAAGATTACCAATCTAAAGCGCTGTCTATTTTAAAAGACTATCCGGAATCTGATTATAAAAATTCTTTAATTACCATGATCAATTATGTGGTAGATCGAAAAAAATAATCAATTTCTAACCTTCACTGCTACCTGAGCATTTAACTCTAATAATTCTTCCATCAATATTCTACTGTTAGACAACCTAGGTATTTTATGCTGCCCTCCTAATTTATCTTTCGATTTTAACCAATCATAAAATAAATTTTCTCTTGAAAAATGAATTTTCGGAAAACTCAACGTCATATTTTTATATCGCTTTGCTTCATAATCAGAATTTACTTCTTGCAGGGCTAAATCTAAATCTTTCGCGAATTGTTCGGTACACGTTGGTTCTTTTTTAAACTCAATCATCCATTCGTGTGAACCTTTTTCGTTTGCTTCCATAAAAATAGGTGCTACTGTATAATCAGAAATTTCAGCGTTGCATTTGGTACACGCAATTTCCAAAGCTCTTTCTGTGTTTTCAATAATCAATTCCTCACCAAAAACATTGATAAAGTGCTTTGTTCTTCCTGTGATTTGAATTCGAAAGGGATCTAAACTTGTAAACTTCACGGTATCACCAACCATATAGCGCCACAAACCAGAATTGGTCGTAATTACTATAGCATAGTTGACTCCTAATTCAACTTTGTCCAAAGGGACAGCAATAGAATTTTCACAATTGTAGGTAGACATTGGAATGAATTCATAAAAAATCCCATAATCCAACATTAATAGCAACTCATTAGAATTGTTCTGATCTTGAATTGCGAAAAATCCTTCAGACGCATTGTAAGTTTCACAATACCTAAATTTATCACTCGGAATAATTTTTTTATACTGCTCTTTATAAGGAGTAAAATTTACACCTCCATGAAAGTATACTTGAAGATTGGGCCAAACTTCTAATATATTGTCTTTTCCAGTTACTTCTAATACTTTATGTAACAACACCAACATCCAAGAAGGTACTCCTGCCAAACTTGTAATATCTTCATGGATGGTTTCTTGTACGATGGCATTCATTTTTTCTTCCCATTCTCCCATCAATGCGGTTTTCTGTTTTGGAGCACTGCTAAAATCGGCCCAAAACGGCATGTTCTCAATAATTATAGCCGAAAGATCTCCGAAATAAGTATTGTTATCCTCATAAACTGCACTACTACCTCCCAATCGTAAACCTTTTCCCGAAAACAAATCAGCTTCTGGATTGTTATTTAAAAATAAACACAGCATATCTTTACCCGCATTCATGTGACAATATTCAATTGCCTCATCACTCACGGGAATAAACTTACTTTTTGAACTTGTTGTTCCACTAGATTTCGCGAACCATTTGATAAGCGAAGGCCAAAAAACATTCTGTTCTCCTTTTCTAGTTCGCTCTAACAAGTTCTCAATGCTTTCGTACTTTTGAATGGGAATTCGCTCAGAAAATTCTTGATAAGATGTTATTTCTCTAAACCCATACTTTTTACCTATCTCTGTATTTCTAGCTGTATAAAGTAAGTTCAACAACAACTCATTTTGTACCTCAACAGGATATTTGATAAATAAATCTAACTGGTGTTTCCTCTTTTTTAAAAACCAAGAGATGATAGAACTTACAAATAAAAATTTCATAAGGTATTGGTTATCTAGTTTCGTTAGTTTTGCAATTATTTCTGCACAAACCGTGCATCAAGACAGGTTGTATTTCTCGAGTAATATTTTTTATACTAAAAATACATACCTATCTTTATCCTGTTAAATTTAGTGTTTTTTTTGAAAGTGCAAACACTAATATTTTTTGATCTCAAACCCTATCCAAATGAAATATCAAGGAGTTTTAAAAAAAATGAATACCGTATTTGCAGATACTATTGAGTATTACTTAGAAATGGAAAATGATTTTTTAAACTTCAATCAATTGCTCGACCGAAAACTAGAAATACAATTTGAAAGTTACCAGTGTTTGTCTTGCTCAAAACAAAAGAAAATATTTCGACAAGGATTTTGCTATGATTGTTTTTACGAGCAACCCTCTGTTGGGGATTGGGTAATGAAACCTGAATTGAGTACAGCTCATTTAGGCATTGAAGATCGAGATCTAGAATTTGAAAAATCAGTACAACTCAAACCTCATATCGTTTATTTGGCTCTTGCGAGTGAAATTAAAGTAGGTGTTACAAGAAAAACACAAGTCCCTACAAGATGGATTGATCAAGGTGCCAGCAAAGCATTGGCAATTTTAGAAACTCCGAATAGGTATTTGGCTGGTATCGCCGAGGTTGCTTTAAAACAATATGTTAGCGACAAAACAAGCTGGCAAAAAATGCTTAAAAACGTTGTTTTTGACGGAGATTTACTATTAAAAAAGCAAGAATTATTAGCTTATTTACCGGAAGAGGTGAAACCTTATGTATTAAGTGACGACGAAACTATTCTAAACTTGCAATATCCGGTTCAACAATACCCATCAAAAATAAAAAGTTTAAATATTGAAAAAGCACAGTCTTTTGAAGGAGTCTTAAAAGGTGTAAAAGGACAGTATTTATTATTTGAAGATGGCACTGTCTTTAACATTAGAAATAATGAAGGTTTGGTAGTTTCAATAACACTGTAGGGTATGGACACCAATATATTTCGAACGGTTTTTAAACCTCAAGAAGAAAAGAACCAATTGAGCTATGATTCGAAAACAATTCTTTTTGGCTCTTGTTTTTCTGAAAATATAGGTGAAAAATTAAGCTATTATAAATTTGATTGCTTTACAAATCCATATGGAATATTGTTCAACCCAATCGCTATAAAAAATGCGATTTCTGAGATTGTCGAAAAAAAAATATATTGTGAAGATGACATTTTTCAATACAATGACCTATGGCATAGTTTTCAACACCATTCCTGTTTTTCAACACCAAATAAAAATGCAGGCTTAAAAAAAATAAACGAGTCGATACAAACGGCACATTCAACCTTAAAAAATGCTTCACACATAATAATTACTCTTGGTACATCTTGGGTATATGAAAACAAAGAAACAGAAACCATTGTAGCCAATTGCCATAAAGTACCTCAAAAATCATTCAATAAAAAGCTATTATCAGTTTCAGAAATCACATCAACACTAGATAGCATTGAAAAAAGCATACATAAAATAAATTCAAATGCGACCCTCATATACACTGTTAGTCCAGTTCGTCATTTAAAAGACGGAATGATTGAAAATGCTTTGAGCAAGGCAAATTTATTAGCGGCAATTCATCAAAAGCTTACTAAGAACACCTATTATTTTCCTTCTTTTGAAATAATAATGGATGATTTAAGAGATTATCGTTTTTATGAGAAAGACATGCTTCACCCTAACGAAATCGCAATTGATTATATCTGGGAAATATTCGCTCAAACATGGATCACGAAAGAATCAGCACCCATATTAAAAGAGGTAGATACCATACAAAAAGGACTTTCACACAAACCGTTTAATGAGCATAGTGAAGCGCATCAAAACTTCTTAAAAAATTTAAATAAAAAAATTGAAGTTTTAAAAAAATCTCAAAACATTAATTTCTGAAGCCTAATATTTTAGTATATTTACCTGAGCCGCAAAAAAAAATAACATGAACAAGATTATTATCGGATTACTTGCAGGTGCCTTGATTGGCATGATGATAAGTAATTATTTTGTGAATGAGTTCACGTATGAAAAAGTTGTATACACAAAAATAACGTTGAGCTCTATTATCAGTGGTGTTCTTTGTGGTTTTTATTCGTTATACTCTAAAAACTCATTCAATTTATTTATCGGCTGTTTGCTGATTGGCGTTGCTGTTTTCTACATCAAATACTTGATTACAGGACACCATTTTGACCCTGTAAATATGGGAACATTTACAGGTGCTATTTTAGGATTTATCTTTTATGCCGGACAGAAAAGCAAAAAATACCGAAGATTTATACAGTATTACTTTCGTAATTAAGCATAAAAAAAGGATTGATAATTTATCAATCCTTTTTTTATTTTAAACGTATTGGTCAACATTTTCCCAAGGACCTCCGTTGATTATATCAACCCCATGTTGTTTCAAGAAGTCGGTTGCTTGACCACTTCTAGCTCCACTTCTACAAACAGCAATAATTTGCTTTCCAAAATCTTTCACAGTTTGAATATTCCCTGGAATTCTATCCAAAACTATATGTTCTGAACCTGGCACATGCCCTTCAGCATACTCAGCATCTGTTCTCACATCCAAAACAACAGCGCCGCTTTTTAAATATTCTTGAATTTTTTCATTGTCAAAATTTGCCATTTTTTTCTTTTTTTAAAAGTTGTTTCGAACAAAATTAACAATTAGATTATTAAAATCCATATTATTTTTAGAATCCTTTTTTGATTCGATTCTAACATATAACAAACGCAAACGAATTCGTTAATAATTCATACTATTTAGCCTTTATTGACAAATCCTTTTTATCTTTGGAGGAATTAAATTTCAGACAAAATGAACAAGAAAGTAATCTTAATGATATTAGACGGATGGGGAGTTACACAAGACCCAAAAGTCTCTGCTGTTTTCAATGCTAAAACATCTTATATTGATAGCTTATACAATAAATTTCCGAATGCTACTTTGCGTACCGATGGTGAACATGTAGGTTTACCAGAAGGACAAATGGGAAATTCTGAAGTTGGACACATGAATTTAGGTGCTGGTAGAATTGTATATCAAAACTTAGCACGTATCAACAAAGCAGTAAAAGAAAAAACATTAGGACAAGAAAAAGTATTGTTAGATACTTTAAAGTACGCTAAAGAAAACAACAAAAAAGTTCATTTGTTAGGTTTGCTTTCGAATGGTGGAATTCACGCGCATATTGATCACTTAAAAGGTCTTTTAGATGTTGCTAAAGAAAATGAAGTAAATAATGTTTACTTACACGCCTTTACAGACGGACGTGATTGCGACCCTAAATCTGGAGCTTATTTTGTGAACGACATTCAAGAGTACATGAAAGGAAGCACAGGTGAATTGGCTTCTATTACAGGTAGATATTATGCTATGGATAGAGACAATCGTTGGGAAAGAGTAAAATTAGCTTACGATGCTGTTGTAAAAGCAGCGGGAACAAAATCTACAGATGCAGTTGCTTCATTAAAAGAAAACTATGAAGCTGATATTACAGATGAATTTATCAAACCTATTATCTGTACAGACGAAAATGGAAACCCAAAAGCTCAAATTGAAAAAGACGATGTTGTAATTTTCTTTAACTATCGTACAGATAGAGGAAGAGAGTTGACTGCAGCATTATCGCAACAAGATTTCCCTGAGCATGATATGAAAAAATTAGACTTGTATTACACTACAATTACTTTGTACGACGAAAGTTTCAAAGGAATTAATGTAATTTACAATAACGACAATATTAAAAACACTTTAGGTGAAGTATTATCAGCTGCCGGAAAAAAACAAATTCGAATTGCTGAAACTGAAAAGTACCCACACGTTACATTCTTTTTCTCTGGTGGACAAGAAGAACCTTTCGAAGGAGAATCTAGAATTCTACGTAACTCGCCAAAAGTAGCTACCTATGATTTACAACCTGAAATGAGTGCTTTCGAATTGAAAGATGCTCTTTGTGAAGACTTAGAGAAAGGTGAAGCGGATTTTGTTTGTTTGAACTTTGCAAATGGAGACATGGTAGGTCATACAGGTGTAATGGAAGCTGCTATAGAAGCTTGTGAGGCTGTAGATGCCTGTGCAAAAGCAGTGATAGAAACAGGATTGAAAAATGGATACACGACCTTACTAATTGCTGATCACGGTAACTGTGAGACTATGATGAATCCTGATGGAAGTCCTCATACAGCACATACAACAAACCCAGTTCCAATGATTTTAATTGACAATGAATTGAAATCAATCAAAGATGGTGTTTTAGGAGATGTAGCTCCAACTATTTTAGATTTAATGGGAGTTGAACAACCGGAAGAAATGACAAGACATTCTCTTATATAATTAAGAGAATAAACGAAATAAAAAATGGCGATATGTTAAACATATCGCCATTTTTTATTTCGTAACCTCAAATTTTGTAAATTCGTTTCTATTAGAAAAAACGTATATGTCTTATCACAACACTTCAATTATTGCCGTAGACTTTGACGGTACCATCGTTGAAAATGCCTACCCAAAAATAGGCAAACCTATCATGTTTGCTTTTGAAACAATGTCAGCCTTACAAAAACAAGGACATCGATTAATTTTATGGACAGTAAGAAGTGGTAAAAGCTTAGAAGAAGCAGTTAACTTTTGCAAAAAGAATGGTATAGAATTTTATGCGGTCAACAAAAACTACCCAGAAGAAAACCTAGATCAGCATACTTCACGAAAAATCAATGCTGACTATTTTATTGACGACCGAAACATTGGTGGTTTGGTAAGCTGGGGTGCAGTTCATCAAATTTTTATGGGTACAGAAACACCCAAAAAAACCAAACCAAAAGGACTTTTTTCATTTTTCAAAAAATAATTTTGTTCGCCTGTTATACTAAAAAAGAATATTTTTAAATTCTCCTTTTAAAATATTTAATTTAAAGTACCTTTGCAGCTAGAAAAACAGTGCTTTATGATTACGATTAAAACTTTAGAAGAAATTGAATTGATGCGTGAAAGCGCCTTGATTGTATCCAAAACTTTAGGAATGCTAGCTGGTGAAGTAAAACCCGGTGTTAGTACAATTCACTTAGATACTTTGGCTGAAGAATTTATAAGAGATCATGGAGCGGAACCTGGTTTTTTAGGTTTGTATGATTTTCCAAACACTTTATGCATGAGTCCAAATTCACAAGTAGTTCACGGAATTCCGAACAACGATTTACTTGTTGAAGGTGACATTATTTCTATCGATTGTGGTGCCTTGAAAAACGGTTTTTACGGAGACCATGCATACACATTCGAGGTTGGTGAAGTAGACCCAGAAACAAAAAAATTACTTGAAGTAACCAAACAGAGTTTATACGAAGGAATTCGCCAGTTCAAAGCTGGAAATCGTGTTGGTGATGTAGGCTATGCTATCCAAAAATATACTGAAGACCGTGGATATGGTGTCGTAAGAGAATTGGTAGGACATGGTTTAGGTCGTGTAATGCATGAAGATCCTGAAATGCCTAACTACGGAAAAAGAGGGCGTGGTAAAAAATTCTCTGAGGGTATGGTAGTTGCCATTGAACCAATGATCAATATGGGAACAAAAAACATCAATCAATTGAGCGATGGATGGACCATACTTACAAAAGACGGAAAACCTTCTGCACATTTCGAACATGATGTAGCCATTATCAACGGAAAACCAGAATTATTATCGACCTTTAAATACATCGATGAAGTATTGGGAATAAAAACCGATGCCGAAGATGAATTTAGAAGTGTTCCTTTAGCGATATAACTCGAAAATGTCTCTTTTTAAAACAGCGCTTAACACCATACCAAGACCTTTACTCATCAAATTGAGTTACTGGGTGAAGCCGTTTGTGAGTTTGTATTTAAGAGGAAACAAGTATACTGATCCTATCGATGGTAAATCTTTTCGAAAATTTTTACCGTATGGTTATGAAACGCAACGAGAAAATGTTTTAGCTCCAGGAACTTTGTCTCTAGAAAGACACCGGTTGTTATGGTTGTATTTGCAACAAACAGATTTTTTTACGGCACCGAAAAAAGTATTGCACGTAGCTCCTGAACAATGTTTCTACAAACGCTTTCGTTCTCAAAAAAATTTAGACTATACTACTACCGACTTATATTCTCCTTTAGCAGATGTAAAAGCAGATATTTGCGATTTACCGTTTGAAGATAACAGTTATGACATTGTGTTTTGCAACCACGTTTTAGAACATATAGAAAATGACCAAAAGGCCATGCAAGAATTATTTCGCATCCTAAAACCTGGTGGGATGGGAATTTTTCAAATTCCTCAAAATTTAAATTTGGAAAAAACCTATGAAGATTTTTCTATCACTACACCCGAAGAAAGAAAAAAACATTTTGGACAATACGATCATGTTCGCGTGTATGGAAAAGACTATTTCGATAAATTAAGAAAAGTTGGCTTTCAAGTGCAAGAAATTAGTTGCACAGAAATTACGACTAAAGAAAATAGCGTTACATATTGTTTATCTGCTCAAGAAATCCTCCCTGTTTGCACTAAATAATATTTTAATTTTTGGTTAAGAAACTCTCTAAACTTTCTAACACCACGCCATCTTTCATAATTTCATTTTTAGGATTCACAAATTGGTAGTTCCCCTTTACTTTTTTCAAGATGGTCATGCCTTTATACAATCCGTTCTTATTGATCATTGCATCAGTAACCACTCCTTTTTCAGTCAACCAAACAGTCTGACCATCCGACTTTTCAGCCTGTAGGATTCCGTTTTTTAAAGTACCTAAATAATTGTATTCGCTTACTTTTATAATATGACCTCCTAAAGATATGTAACAAAACAAGTCCCCTGTCTCGGTATAAAAAGCCATGTAACCACCAAGATCGCCACCATAATCAAGATACTCTTTATCAATCTTAATTTGATTTTCTTTATTGAATTTCTTGATAACTTTTTGATCTTTCCAATATTGAAAATATTTATCCAAACCTTCGGTTTCCTTGAATTTTCTACCGTTTATATCGTACACCAATACTTTCTTTGAATTGTTAGGATACGTAACTAACAATCCGTTTTCTCTAGGTAACATCACTTTACCATAATTTGTTGAAAGCGCATTAAATTTACGAGCAGCTGGCAGCAACCACTGTTCTTTAGAATAGGTATCAACGGTCATTATTTTCGTAGCTTGATTTTCAATTCCTTCTGTCAAGACAATTCTAGAATCATAATGCATAAACCCAGAATAATTACCAGGGGCAACTAATGTATTTCCTTGGTCATCTATCACTCCATAAAACCCGTTTGCACTTTTGAATACGGCAACATTATTTCTGTCAAAAGGATAAATGGTATCTGCTGCTATGGATTGATTTTCTGCTTTTTTATTCCACACAACCGTCAAAGAATCTATACGAGCTTGCTCTTTTTTCCTCAACATCTCTGCGGCTAACAATTCTGCTTTGATTTTATTTTCTGCCTCAATTTTCTCTTCGATATCAACATACAAAAACAATACTTCATTGTACCGATCAGACCCCTTTTCTGTTGTTAGTGCAAAATACTGTTTCGCGTGTTCTTTTGCTACCTTATAATCTTCGAGATTGTAATAAATCATCGTACCTATTTCCTCTACTTTAGCAGTAGTTTTATCTCCTAGCAAGCTCTTTGCTTTGTCAAAATACACCAACGCCTTTGTCAACTCTTTTTTCTTGAGCTGTTCTTCAGATTTTATCAAATAAATTTCAGCAATCTCCGTGTTTGATTGAGCAAAAACAAAACTGCTGATAAAAAATACGAAGTAAAAAAAATTCTTCATGGTAAGTGTAAATGATTTAAAAATGGGATTGAGCTTACTAAAATACTAAATTATTGGTTATACTTACATTTATCAGTTTCCTAAAGAGAAATTGCAATACTCTTTTGTTTTTCCTTCTTTATCTAAGTAAATTAAAAACACTTTCAATTCGGGATGTTTTTCTAAAAAAAGTTTGGTCTGATTTAGACCCATCGCCATAAAAGACGTTGCATACCCATCAACATCTGCACAATCTATGGGAGCGATAACTGATGCACTCAACAAATCTCTTTTAGCAGTATACCCCGTTTTTGTGTCAATTGTATGTACATATTTTTCCCCAGTAGATGCGTCGATTTTAAATTTTCTATAATTTCCTGAAGTTGCCATCGCTTCATCATGTAACTCCACGATTTGTTGTAAAGATCGAGTACCGTCAAAATTTGGTTTTTCTATTCCTATTCTCCAAAAATGGTTTTTAAAATTTTTACCCTTTACTCGCACCTCTCCTCCTATTTCAACCATATAATTCTCGATATTTTTTGCTTCTAAATACCTAGCAATTACATCCACTCCAAATCCTTTTGCAATTGCATTGAAATCTAAATAAATATCAGGATGCTCTTTTTGTATCTTATGATCGATTAACTTGATTTTATCATACCCTACTCGTTCCATTAATTTGGATATCGTTTCGGCATTCAATCCTTCTAATTTTTTTTCTGGCCCAAAACCCCATGCATTTACCAGAACTCCTATCGTAGGATCGAATACCCCATTGGTTTCTCGATAAATTTTAGCTGCTTTATAATAAACCTCAGAAAACAACGTATCTACTACAATGGTTGTATCACCTTTGTTGATCTTTGAAATGATTGAAACATCAGAATATGTAGATAATGATGAATTCACTAATTGAAATAGACTATCAATTGCATGGTTAAAGTTCTCTGAACGATCATCTATATAGGTAATGTGAAAATTGGTACCAAAAACATTTCCTTCCAGTTTATGTTGTTTTGGCTCGGTTTTTGCACAGGAAGCAACAAGCATTGAAATTGCGAAATAAATTAGTAAACTTTTAATTTTTATCATCTTGTGGAAATCAATTATTTAAATCTATAAATTAAGATATTTTAACCTTTAATGTTTAGATTATTTAATATATTTGCACAAAATTAAATCATTTAACCTATATCATGAAAAAACTTATAGCATTATCTACTGTTTGCGTATTATTACTTGGTTCTTGTGTATCTAAGAAAAAGTATACAGACTTACAAAACCAAAACAATAACACAAATCAAGAATTAGCGACGGCAAAATCTGACTTGAACAATTCATCTAATGATTTGGCTAAAGAACAAGCTAAAAACGCTGCTTTAGAAGATAAAATTGATTATTTGTTAAAAGGAAATGAAAAAACATTAGAGTTTGTTGATAACTTAACAGTAATCTCTAAATCTGCTTCTGAGAATGTTAAAGAAACATTAGATCAGTTGAGCAAAAAAGATGAGTACATCAAACAAATTCAATCTGCAAATTCTAAAAGAGATTCTATCAACTTAGCTGTTGCATTCAACTTAAAGAAAGTATTGGATGATGGATTGAATGACGAAGACATTCAAGTGAATATCGAGAAAACTGTAGTTTACATCTCTATCAACGATAAATTGTTATTCAACTCTGCTTCATACACTGTTTCTAGCAAAGCTAAAAACATCTTGCAAAAAGTTGCTGATGTAATCAACGCACAACCAGAAATGGACGTAATGGTTGAAGGTCATACAGATTCTAGAACGATCAACACTGAAATTTTAGAAGACAACTGGGATTTATCTGTAAAACGTGCAACATCTGTCGTTAGAGAATTACAAAACAAATACAGCGTTGCTCCTGAAAGATTGATTGCTGCTGGTAGAAGTAGCTACGAGCCTTTAGTAGAGAACAATTCTGCTGCTAACAGATCTAAAAACAGAAGAACAAAAATTATCATCATGCCTAAGTTAGACCAATTCTTAGAATTGTTAGAAACTGAAAACTAAGATAATTTCACTACCACATAAAAAAAGCTCCTTCAAAATTGAAGGAGCTTTTTTATTTTATATTCAGTTGTAATTATCCATGAATCGTTTCGTTTTTCCCGTAGTTTTTTATGATTTCATTTTCAAAAGCCAACCACTCTTGCCAGCGCTTATCAACATCAGTTCTACCACCGTATTTACGTGCATAACCAATAAATGTTGTATAATGCCCCGCTTCACTTATCATAAGTTCACGATAGAAGTCAGCTAACTCTTTATCTTTAATGTTTTCAGATAACACTCTAAAACGCTCACAACTTCTTGCTTCAATCAAAGCCGAAAAAAGCAAACGATCCACTAGTGCATCTTCCCGAGTACCGCCTTTTTTCATAAACTGATACAATTCATTCACATAAGGATCTTTACGTTCTCTCCCGAGCACCCCTCCACGCTTTTTGATGATCTCATGCACCATGTCGAAATGCTCTATTTCCTCTTTTGCCAAAGCTAACATATCAGATACCAAATCGCTAAGATTTGGATTAAACGTTACAATCGTTATCGCATTTGTAGCTGCTTTTTGCTCACACCAAGCATGATCTGTAAGTATTTCATCGATATTTTTTTCTACGATATTTACCCACCTAGGATCAGTAGGCAACTCTAAGTGTAACATTTTTCCGTCTTTCATTTTACAAAGATATTGTTTTTATACAAGTTCAGTATGTAGAGATACTTCAATAAAAAAAGGCCACCTTATTAGGTGACCTTTTCGTATAAATATCAAAATAAGATTAGATATTTTTAGCCAACCAGTCACCTACTTCAGTAGTACCGTAAGCTTTACCGCCATCTGCCAAATCTTCAGTAACAAAACCTGCTGCCAAAGCTTTATTTACAGCTTCTCTAATTGCTTTACCTTCTTCTTGTAATCCAAAGTTTTCAAACATCATTGCTGCAGACAAAACAGTTGCCATTGGGTTGGCAATATTTTTACCAGCTGCTTGAGGATAAGAACCATGAATTGGCTCAAACAATGCAATATCAGCTCCCATAGAAGCAGAAGGCATCAATCCCATAGAACCAGAAATTACAGAAGCTTCATCTGTTAAGATATCACCAAATAAATTTTCAGTTATCAATACATCATAAGAGTTTGGCCATTGTACCAAACGCATTGCAACTGCATCAACGAACTCATAAGCAACTTCTACCTCTGGGTATTCAGCTTCTAAACCTTGTACAGTTTCTCTCCATAAACGAGACGTTTCCAAAACGTTCGCTTTATCAACACAACATAATTTCTTCGAACGCGTCATCGCCAATTCGAATCCTTTTCTTGCCAAACGAGTTACCTCTTCTTTTGTGTAAACACAGTTATCAAAAGCAGTGTCTCCACCATCTTTTCTACCTTTTTCTCCAAAGTAAATACCTCCTGTCAACTCACGTAAGAACACCAAATCAGTTCCTTCAATACGTTCTTGTTTCAACGGAGATTTATCTAATAAAGATGGAAATGTAAACGTTGGACGTACATTGGCAAACAAGCCTAATGCTTTACGCATTTTTAACAACCCTTGCTCTGGACGTACCTTTGCCGTTGGATCATTATCAAATCTAGGATGACCGATCGCACCAAACAACACAGCATCAGAAGATTTACAAATCTCATGCGTTTCATCTGGATAAGGCTCTCCAACAGCATCAATAGCTGCCGCACCTGTTAATGCAGGTTTCCAATTAATTTCATGTCCAAATTTACTAGCAATTGCATCCGATACTTTTACAGCTTGGTCAATTACTTCTGGTCCAATACCGTCTCCGGCTAAAAGGGCAATGTTTAATTTCATTTTGTTTATTTTAAGTGAATAAGACTTCGACAAGCTCAGTCTATATTTGTATTTATTTTTATGGACTAAGCCATTTCTAATATGTTCAACATTTTTTGTGTGGCTTTGATCGCAGAAACAGTTTGATCTACATCTAATCCACGTGTAATAAATTCTTTGCTTTTGTTTTTCCACGTAATAATGGTTTCACAAAGCGCATCAGAATTTGATCCTGGGGGTATTCTTACTGCATAATCAGTTAATGTCGGTAAGGTCTTTTTTGAGTGCGATGCATATACCTTTCTCAACGCATTCATAAAAGCATCAAACTGACCATCACCACTTGCATTCGCTTCGTATGACTTTCCATTGATTCGTAAGGCAACTGTAGTTGAAGGTTGCAATCCTTTTGCATGCGTCAATACATAGCTTTCAACCACAACATTTTCTTCTCTTGAACTACTATCTAAAACATCAGAAATGATATACGGAAGATCTTCTTGCGTTACGAGTTCTTTTTTATCTCCAAGTTCAATGATTCTTTGGGTTACTTTCTTCAAATCTTCATCATTCAACTGCAAACCTAAATCTTGTAGGTTCTTTTGAATATTTGCTTTACCAGAAGTTTTACCTAAGGCATATTTACGTTTTCTTCCAAAACGTTCTGGTAGTAAATCATTGAAGTACAAATTCTTTTTATTATCACCATCGGCATGAATACCCGCCGTTTGCGTAAATACATTGGCACCTACTACTGGTTTGTTGACAGGAATTCTAAATCCTGAAAAATTTTCAACCAATTTACTTACTTTATTTAAAGAAGATTCATTTACAGACACCTCTACTTCTGGCATAAAATCATTCAACACAGCAATCACAGAAGCTAAAGGTGCATTACCTGCACGTTCTCCCATTCCATTAATCGTCAAATGCAAACCATTCACACCAGCTTCAATGGCTTGCATTACATTGGCCACACTTAAATCATAATCGTTATGTGCATGAAAATCAAAATGCATGGTTGGATAAGCTTCACGCAATTCTTTTACATAATCGTATGATTCTTTCGGAGTTAAAACCCCTAAAGTATCAGGTAGTAAAACTCGAACTACTTTTTGAGAAGAAAGAAATGATAAAAATTCAAATACGTACTCCTTAGAATTACGCATTCCGTTACTCCAATCTTCTAAATATACATTCGTTTGAATATCGTGAGAAGCAGCTAATTTGATAGAGGCTTCGATATCAGAAAAATGCTCAGAAGGTGTTTTCTTTAATTGATGTATTAAGTGGTTCATTGAACCCTTAGTCAACAAGTTTTGCACTTTTGCACCTGACTCTAACATCCATTCAATAGATTTCCCTCCATCGACAAAAGTCAGCACCTCCACTTTACTCAAATAATCATTATCAGCAGCCCAATTAGAAATTTCTTGCACTGCTTGCAACTCCCCTTTTGAAACACGAGCAGAAGCTATTTCGATACGATCTACTTTTAGCTCTTCAAGTAATAGTTTTGCAATGGTTAATTTTTCAGAAACAGAAAATGACACTCCAGAGGTTTGTTCACCATCTCGGAGTGTAGTATCCATTATTTCGATTTTTCTTTTTTCCATTTTCTACTTTTTCATTCAAAAACAAGAGAAAAACTCTTATTTTTTAATACCATAAAAAGCGCTCAACAAATTGTGTTGAAACGCTTTTTTTATTTTATCAAAAACTTGTACTTTCTTAGAAAGGACGAGTTTCTGCAAATGCTGAAATTTCGTTTTCGATATTTTTTAAATAATCAATATCGTCAAATCCATTCAACATGTTTTCTTTTTTGTACCCGTTGATTACAAAAGATTCAGACTCTCCAGTAGCTACTAAGGATACTGTTTGATTTGGTAAATCAACAGTAATTTCAGCCTTTGGATCTGCTTCAATTGCAGCAAATAATTTGTCTGCAAACTCAGCTGAAACCTGTACTGGTAATACCCCAACATTCAAACAGTTGTTTTTAAAGATATCTGCAAATTCTGATGAAATCACACATCTTAATCCGAAATCATAAACAGACCAAGCAGCATGCTCTCTAGAAGAACCTGAACCGAAGTTTCTACCTCCTACTAATATTTTAGAACCTGCATATTTTTCTTGGTTCAATGGAAAATCAGCTTTTGGTGTTCCATCTGCGTTAAATCTCCAATCACGGAAAAAGTTAATATCAAAATCTTTACGCTCAGTTGCTTTCAAGAAACGAGCAGGAATGATTTGATCTGTATCCACATTCTCTGTAGGTAATGGATAAGCTGTACTTGTTAATACTTCAAATTTATCGTAAGCCATTGTCTTATTTTTAAGCGTTAATTAATGTTCTTGGGTCAGTTACTACTCCTTCTACGGCAGATGCAGCTGCAACTAACGGAGAAGCCAATAAAGTTCTTGATCCTGGTCCTTGACGACCTTCAAAGTTTCTGTTTGATGTAGAAACAGATAATTTTCCTGCAGGAATTTTATCATCGTTCATCGCCAAACAAGCGGAACAACCTGGTTCTCTTAAAACGAATCCAGCTTCTTCAATAATTGTATCAATACCTTCTTCTTTGATTTGATCAACAACTTTGTGCGAACCTGGTACTAACCAAGCCGTAACGTGATCTGCTTTCTTTCTACCTTTGATAATAGATGCAAAAGCTCTAAAATCTTCGATACGTCCGTTTGTACAAGAACCTAAGAAAACAAAATCGATCTTTTTACCGATCATAGAATCTCCTTCATGGAAATCCATGTACCCTAATGATTTTTTGTAAGTATCTACACCACCTTCTACATCAGAAGCATTCGGAATATCTTTTGTTACTCCGATTCCCATTCCAGGATTTGTTCCGTAAGTAATCATTGGTTCTATATCTGAAGCGTTGTAATTAAACTCTACGTCAAACTCAGCACCTTCTTCTGTGTAAAGCGTTTCCCAATACTGCATCGCTTTGTCCCACTCAGCTCCTTTAGGAGTTTGCGCACGACCTGCGATATAATCATAGGTTTTTTGATCTGGAGCAATCATACCACCACGAGCACCCATCTCAATAGACAAGTTACAAACAGTCATACGACCTTCCATCGTCATATCTTCAAAAACATCTCCAGCATACTCTACAAAATATCCTGTAGCACCAGAGGTTGTTTGTTTTGCAATGATATACAAAGCAACATCTTTAGGAGTAACTCCCAAACCTAATTTCCCGTTTACGTTGATACGCATTTTCTTAGGTTTTGGCTGCATGATACATTGCGTAGACAATACCATCTCTACCTCAGAAGTACCAATACCGAAAGCAATCGCTCCAAAAGCACCATGAGTAGATGTATGAGAATCTCCACAAACAATCGTTGCACCTGGCAAAGTAATTCCGTTTTCAGGACCTACAACGTGTACAATTCCATTATTAACATCACCCAATCCCCAGTGAGAAATTCCGTGCTTTTTAGCATTATTCTCTAAAGCCTGCAATTGATTCGCAGACAAGGCATCTTCAACTGGTAAGTGTTGGTTGATCGTTGGCGTATTGTGATCTGCAGTTGCAAAAGTACGCTCTGGATATACAACACTGTTTCCTCTACTCTCTAATCCTAAAAACGCAACAGGACTTGTTACTTCGTGGATAAAATGACGATCGATAAAGAATACATCCGGTCCGTCTTCAACCTGACGAACAACATGTGAATCCCATACTTTGTCAAATAATGTTTTTGCCATTTTTATGTTCTTTTTATTTATAAGTTTTCAAAATTACTATTGTTCTATCTTATTTTTAGCGGTTTCAGTATTTCTTTACTGTGTCCATTCTTTCAATAAAAGAACACAAATACCTAATCTACAATTAGTTAAGACAAAATCCTTTACGATGTCTAATTGAAAAACGTTTTCTTTTTTATCAATTAAACAAAACAGGATGGCAAATTTACAAAATAGAAAACGTTTCTGTATAGCAACTCCGAACAAAAACGGCTTTTACCACAACTTACCCACAAATTTTACCATATTCTCAATAAAAACAAAGAATCCTTACATAATATCAATTGAATTTCAGCCCTTCTTTTCAGCAACTAACTGACTGAAATTCATTTTTTTTAATAAAATTTTGTTTCATGTAAAAAAAATTATACTTTTGGTAAACCAATTTGGTACACCACTTTGGTGTTCCAGACTGGGAAACCAAATACAAAACTAATTTTAAATTCAAACTCATGAAAAAAACATTACTATTTAAGAACAAAACAACTTGGATACTATCTGCGGCACTAGTCACTTTGTGCTTTAATTACGGGACAAGTCAAACAAACCTTGTGTTAAATGGAACTTGCGATGATTATATTCATACAGCATCTGAAAATGGGAACGTTAAAAATGTTGATGATAATGCAGATGCTTGGGATATGACTCCAAATAGTACCGTAATTGACAATTCTGGTACTACAATCTCTAGTCCCTATCGTGCTTTATGGAATAATTCAACGTTAGAACAGTATTTAGAAGACACATACGTAACAGCTGATCCTGAAGATGATGGCGTAGACGAACAACCAGGGTCATCTTCAGACGGATCTTACGTAAACGGATCTAAAACAAGAGGTGTTAAAGTTTATGATGATGCGAATGGCAAACCTGCTGTATCGGCTTCAACACGTCGTTTGTATCAAAAAGTAGCTGTAACACCAGGAACTAGCTATACTTTCTCAATAGATTCGCGTTCGGAGGCATCTGGAATACCTTCTGAAGTATTTATGTTAAACGAAGAAATTACAACTGAGGCTGGGCTTGAAAACGGAGCTTCAGACTCTAGAGTAGATGCATATTTTGAAATCACAAATGACCATAACTCAAGCAAGGGTTCCGCAGAAAACAACACCTTCACTACAAATAGCTTTAGCTTTACAGCTTCAGGTTCATTCGTAGTTATTTATGTTAGAGCATTACTTTCAATTAGCAAATCAGTTGAAGTTTTTTATGACAATATTTCTTTGATAGAAGATCCATTAGCTTCTACAGAAGATGTATTCGCTTCAAACTTCAGCCTTTTCCCTAATCCTGCAAATGATGTTTTAAACATCTCTTCAGACAACAATATAGATTCAGCTGAGATTTCTGATCTTACAGGAAAAGTTGTAATCTCTGCATCAGAATTAACTCAAAATTCTATCGACATCTCTTCTCTTGCAAAAGGTGTTTATATTTTAAGACTTGTTAGTGGTGATGTAAGTGGAACAACAAAATTCATCAAAAAATAAAATAGTTGGTTAAATAAGTTTTTAAGTCATCAATTACTAAATGCAGTAATTGGTGACTTTTTTTATCCATATTACTCAAATACACTCCCCAAATCAACTACAGTTCGAAAAGCATTCTGTTGAAATTCATAGGTATTATTTTGTTTTCATAAAAAATTGCCTTATTTTTGGTAAACCAAATTGGTTAACCAAATCAAACAAAACTTTCTCATGGTAAAGATTACAAAAATTTTCTTTCTACTGCTTTTTACGCTCGTGTTTACTTCTTGTAATGATTCAGAAAACACAAAAAGCACTGATCACACAGACTCAGGACACCCACGTTTGATTTTAACAAAACAAGGTGTAAAAGACATTCGCGCACAATTGGGTACGATTCCTGTTTTTGACAATTCACTCAAGAAAGTAAAAGAAGAAGTTGATGCAGAAATCGAAGCGGGTATCGACACTCCCATCCCAAAAGATTATTCTGGAGGGTATACACATTCAAGACATAAAAAAAATTGGTTCGTACTTCAAAAAGCAGGGCTTTTGTATCAAATTTTGGATGATGAAAAATATGCGATCTACATAAAAGACATGTTGAAGCAATACGAGAAAATGTACAAAACATTGCCTTTACATCCGAAAACAAGATCATACGCAAGAGGAAAATTATTCTGGCAAGCATTGAATGATGCGAACTGGTTGGTATATGTTAGTCAAGCATATGACTGTATATACGACTACTTAACAGAAGCAGAACGCAACCAACTAGAAACAAACTTATTCAGACCTTTTGCCGATCATATTTCTGTTGACAGTCCACAATTCTACCAAAGAGTTCACAATCATAGCACTTGGGGAAATGCAGCGGTTGGAATGATAGGTTTGGTTATGGATGACGAAGTTCTAATTCAACGTGCTTTGTATGGCATCAAAGGAAAAGAAATGGATAAAACTGCCAAAGACGACGACGGAGGTTTTATCAACAAAGACGGAAAAGCCGGATTTCTAGCAAATATAGAAGAGCCTTTTTCTCCAGATGGATACTATAATGAAGGGCCCTACTACCAAAGATACGCGATGTATCCGTTTTTAATCTTTGCTACTGGTTTACAAAATGCCAAACCAGATTTGAAAATATTTGAATATAAAGAAGGGGTACTTTTAAAATCTATCAATGCATTATTGAACTTATCAGACGCAGATGGTGACTTCTTTCCATTGAACGATGGTCAAAAAGGAATGTCTTATTATACAGAAGCGCTAGTAACAGCGGTTGATATTTCGTATAAATATGGAGACAAAGATCCTGGTTTGTTAAGTATCGCTAAAAAACAGAACCGAGTTTTACTTGACGACTCTGGATTAGCCATAGCCCTTGATATAAAAAAAGGTAAGGCAAAACCATTTGTAAAAAAATCGATAAATTTATCTGATGGCCCTGAAGGAAAACAAGGAGGTGTCGCTATCTTAAGAAACGAAGCTATTGAACTTGTTTTCAAATACGCATCGCAAGGATCTAGTCATGGACATTACGATAAACTATCGTACTCGTTATATGAAAATGGTGAAGAAGTAATACAAGATTATGGATTGGCACGTTTCGTAAACATCGAGCAAAAAGGTGGTGGAAATTATTTGAAAGAAAACAAAACTTGGGCAAAACAAACAATTGCTCATAACACAGTTACTCAAAATGAAACTTCTCATTACAAAGGAAAATATGAAATCGGAAGTCAAAATCATCCAGATTTATCTTATTTTTCAATAGACAACACCGACGTTCAAGTAGTTAGTTCGAAAGTAGCAAACACCTACGACGGAACAGACATGCACAGAACAATGGCAATTATAAAAGACCAAGATTTTGAAAAACCTTTTGTACTTGACATCATCAATATTACCTCTGAAACAACCAATAGATACGACCTTCCTATCTATTATTTTGGTCAAGTGTTAAGTACGAATTTTGAATACAGCACACCAAAGGAGCTAAAGACCCTTGGAAAAAAACATGGTTATCAACATTTATTTGTAGAAGGTTTCGGTAGACCACAAAAAGAAAACAGCAAATTCTCTTGGTTTCACAACAACAAATTTTACACATTGACAACAGAAACATTGTCTGAAGACCAGTTGTTATTTACGAGGATTGGCGCCCATGATCCTAATTTTAATTTACGTAGAGACCCGTCCTTTATTGTAAGACGTGACAATACGACGAACACTACATTTGTATCAGCGATTGAATCACATGGAAGCTATAGTCCTGTCACAGAATCGGCTGTAAACTCAAAAAGTACGATTCATGAAATCAAAACAATTCTAAACAATGATGTATATACAGTTATTTCAATAACTACTGTAAAAGGCAATAATAAAATATTCATCACAGCAAACACTGACACATCAAACGAAACGATTCATACTCTTAAAATTTCAAATAAGAATTATGAATGGTCTGGTCCATATTATTACAAATAAATTAACTCAAAAACTATAAACAATGAAAAGACTTAGTGAAAAATTCATCGATACGAAACAAATTGATTGGGAAGAACTTGGTGGAGGAGTTTCTCGAAAATTCTTAGGATACGACAATCAAATCATGATGGTTAGAGTGAAATTTGAAAAAGGGGCACTAGGTTCTCCACACCAGCATTTTCATACACAAGCTACTTTTTGCGCTTCAGGAAAATTTGAATTTGACATAGAAGGAGAAAAGAAAATTGTAGAAGCTGGTGATGGTGTTTACATCGAGCCAAACTTATTGCATAGTGCGGTTTGTTTAGAAGCTGGAGAACTAATCGATACTTTTAGTCCGGTAAGAGAAGATTTTTTAAGCGGTGATGGTGTTTCTTACTTTGGTGATAAAGACTAAAAGCCCTTGTCAACACTATTGATTTTGCAAGCTACCAATACTTATTGCATAAATATTTGTTAATTTTTTTTGATTTAAGATTATATTGCTATATATTTGGTAAACCAATTTGGTTTCCCAATTTGGAAAACCACTAAACAAACTAATCTAAACTATAATTAAATGAATAAACCTTAAACAAAAAAAGGATGGGTGCACGCCCATCCTCTTACTTAGAATACTTCTTTGGAGGGAAGTAAATCCGATCACATGTTATCATTATGCACAATAACATTCTGCAAAAATACAAAAAATACTTTTTGTATCAAGCAATTTGTAGTGTGTAAAGTGAAAGATAATGGATGTATGTCTTATTAACTAAATAGTACTAAAGTACTGACTAAACTAACACTTTAAACATGAAAAAAACACTAAATTTTTGTAAAACAAAACTGCTGTTAACAGCATTTTTGTTAACTAACATTGCGTTAATCGCCCAAAACAACCAACAAATATCTGGGCAAATCACATCATCAGTTGACAATGCTCCTATACCTGGGGTTAATGTTTTAGTCATTGGAACCTCAACAGGTACCACAACAGATTTTGATGGAAATTATTCAATAAGCGCTCCTGAGGGAAGTAAAATTTCATTTTCATTTCTTGGGTTTGTTACGAAAACGATTTCGGTATCAAATCAAACAACTATAAACATTTCTTTAGAAGAAGATTCTAATGAATTAGATGAAGTAGTTGTAGTTGGTTATGGTGCAAGAAAGAAAAGCGACATTACAGGATCTGTCTCTTCTGTTAAATCAGACGAATTAACAGCATTCCCTGTACAAGATGCTGCACAAGCACTACAAGGTAGAGCCGCTGGGGTAGTTGTACAATCTAACAACGGTGGTGAGCCAGGAGCTCCAATCAACATTCAAATTAGAGGTAACACTTCTATTGGAGCAAACAGTGATCCTTTAATAGTAGTAGATGGATTCGTTGGGGCTACGATGCCACAACCAAACGATATCAAATCTATGGAAATCTTAAAAGATGCATCAGCAACAGCTATCTATGGATCAAGAGGTTCGAACGGAGTAATTATCGTTACTACTAAGAAAGGACGTAAAGGTAAAATTACGGTTGAACTAAACAGTACATATGCAGTTAATAACACAGCAAACAAATTAGATTTGTTAAACGCTGAAGAGTTTGTTGACTATCAAAACAAAATTAGAGCTAATCAAGGAAACACAACTCCTTTCCCAGCAGGAACAGCTGATACTGATTGGCAAGATTTAATCTACAGAACTGGAAACACTCAGAATCATCAAGTATCATTTTCTGGAGGATCAGACAAAGCAAACTTTTATGCTTCTGGAAACTACTTTTCTCAAGATGGTGTCTTGATCAATTCAGATTTTGAAAAAGCGACATTCTTAACAAACTTAGATACCCAAGTAACAAGTAAATTAAAATTAGGATTGAACCTTTTTGGAAGTCGTAGTACTAAAAACGGAGTAGCAACACAATCAACAGGTCTGAATGGAGTTGGTGGTGGTGGTGATGATGCCATTTCTCTAGCAATGAGATTTGCACCGGATAAACCAGTACAAGATCCAAACGGAGCTTTTACTGTGAATGATGCAGTTGGAGATCCAGTAGACAACCCTTATGCAGTTGCAAGTCAAAGAACTGACGAAACGAAAGTTGATGATTTTAGAGCAAATGCATATTTGAGTTATGACATCCTTGAAGGATTAAACTTCAAAACAACTTTTGGTATGAGTACTTCTAACACAACTAGAGGTATGTATGTTCCTTCTACATTGATCGTTTCCGCAAGTGCTGTTCGTGGTAGAGCAAGTATTCAAAACAACAAAAACCAAACTGTTTTAAGTGAAAACTATTTAACATACACTAAAGAAATCGGAAATGGTGCACTGACTGCATTGGCAGGTTATTCTTACCAAAAAAGTGTAAGTGAAATGTCATTAGCTCAAGGAACTGGAATTATTTCTGATAGTTTCAAACAATACGGTTTAGGTACTTCAACTGGTTTCTTACAACCTAACTCTTCAATCCAAACAGTAGAAATTCAATCTGTATTTGGTAGATTGAATTATGACTTTGCAGATAAGTATTTAATTACAGCAACTGTAAGACGTGATGGTGCTTCAAACTTTGCCGCTAATAAAAAATATGCAACATTCCCTTCTGCTGCTTTAGGATGGAAAATTTCAAACGAAGAATTTTTGAAAGAAAACAATACGGTTTCTAATTTGAAATTAAGAGCAAGTTATGGTGTTACGGGTAACCCATCGATCGCACCTTACCAATCATTGGCAAAATTACAAAGTATTTATGCTTCAAGTAACGGTGAAACGGTTCCGGCTGTAACTCCAGAGCAACCAGAAAACCCGGACTTAAAATGGGAGACTTCTTACCAAACAAACGTTGGTATTGACTTTGGTTTCTTAAACAACAACATTAATTTATCTGTAGATTATTATAACATTGACACTAAAGATTTGATTTTAGCAAACAATGCATCTCCAGAGTACTTAGGTTTCTCTAACGCAAATATTTTAACAAACGCAGGAGAAATTAACAACTCAGGTTTTGAAATTTCTTTAAACACGAGAAACATTTCAAACGAAAACTTTACATGGACTACAGATTTTAACTTCTCAGCGAACAAAAATAAAGTAGTGGCACTTGTAAATGATGCTGACATATTTTTTGATGGAACACCAAGTTATTTCAGTCACGACAGAAGTACAATTTTAAGAGTAGGTGAAGAAGTTGGATTGTTTTGGGGTTATGACTTTGTTGGCGTTTTACAATCGGATGGAGTACTACCTGATGGTACAGCTACCTTAGCAGGAGGAGTACCTGGAGACCCATTATTTAGAGATGTTGATGGTGATGGATCTATTACTGAATCAGATAGAACAATCATTGGTAATCCTAATGCTGACTTTAACTGGGGTTTCACTAACAATTTTGTTTATAAAGATTTTGACTTGAACATATTCTTCCAAGGATCTTCTGGAGGTGAAGTTATGAATTTAACAAACGTTCAATTGAACAATGGAGACTCTAACACAACAAGAGATTATTACAACAATGCTTGGACTACAAAAAATGCAAGTAATACGCAACCAAGAGTAGGAAATAATAGTAACAGAGAGATCTCTTCAAGATTTGTTGAAGACGGAAGTTATATTAGATTAAAGAATATTGCAGTTGGTTACAACCTTCCTAGTTCTATTCTTGCTAATTCAGGAATTGAAAACATCAGATTTTCTGTAAGTGCTCAAAACTTGTTGACATGGACGAGCTATTCTGGATTAGATCCTGAAGTGAATTACTATGGTTCAAATGGCAATAACAACACCTCTACTAATACTATAAAAGGATTTGATTTTGGAAATTACCCAACGGTAAAATCTGTGAATTTCGCCCTTAATTTAAAATTTTAATAACTCATTTAAACACATAGAATATGAAAATATATAAATATTTATTCTTATTGATAGGATTATCAATAATGGGATGTTCGGATTTAGTTGAAGAACCGATTGGAGTTCTTGCTCCTGATGGATTCTTTAAATCTACAGGAGATATACAAACTGCAGTAGAAGGTTCTAAAACACATGCAATCAACGAAAAGTTTTGGGGTAGAAAACTTTCAATTGCATTAATGTTACGTTCAGACATGGTTAACCTTCAATCTACTCAAACAAGAAGGGTTGAAATGGACATGTTAACTACACTTGCAGATAACGGAATGTTAACGGAGTATTGGTTAAAGAGTTACCAAGGAATCGCAGCTGCTAACCTTGCAATTGCAGGTGCAGAATTAGTTGAGGTTGATGCAGCAACTAAAAATCCAGTAACTGCTCAAGCATATTTCATGAGAGCTTTTTATTACTTTCATTTAGTAAGACAGTTTGGAGCTTTACCATACATCGACAAACCAACTACTGATGTAGAAGAAGCACTTTCTATTAGCAGAACTCCTGCTTCTGAAGTATATGATAACATCATTTCAGATTTACAATTTGCTAAAACTTGGTTGCCAAATACTCAAGCTTCAAGAGGTATTCCTTCTAAAGCGGCAGCTAGTTCTTATTTAGCATTGGTATATTTAACTAGAGCTGGTACTAACGGTGCAGCAGATTTTCAATTAGCTTATGACGAGGCAACTGAAGTAATTTCAAATGCAGGAACTTACGATCTAGCTTTAGACACGAATTTCCAAAACTTGTTTAACGCAGAGGTTATTGACAACTCAAAAGAGCCAATATTCGCTTTAGACTACAACAATGTTGAGGCTACAAACAACGCATATGACCAAATAGCTCCAATGACAGGAATTAGAGGTGACGACAGAAACTCAGGTGGTGGATGGTCTGTTGCCGTACCTACAGAAGCTGTATATGCATCATTCAACCCTTTAGACTACAGAAGAGCTGTTAGTTTTGATGAAGAAGCAAACATCAACGGAAATTACGTTCAATCAGATAATTTCACAATCAGTGGACACGAGCATGCAAGAAATACACCATATATTGCAAAGTACGCAAGATATCCTGGTGAATTTGCACGTGGTAGTGGTAGAGCAACTAGCCACAACTACTCTATGATTCGTTATGCAGAAGTTTTATTAATTGCTGCTGAAGCTGCTTTAGAAGTAGGAGGAAAAGATGCTGAAGCTCTTGGATATGTGAACCAAGTTAGAGCAAGAGCTAGACTAGGTGGAGCATACAAGACAGGTGCAGATATTGAAACTACATTTGCGCCAAGTACTGAACCAGCTGATTTAACAACAGTAACTGTTGATGATGTATTAGAAGAGCGTAGACTAGAATTAGCTTTTGAATGTAAAAGATGGTATGACATTGCAAGAAGAAGATTAGGAGCTACTGTTTATGGAGCTGGTGGTTATGAAGGTTTAAAACCAGACTTTTCTGATGATGATTATTTATTACCATTACCAGCTGATGAACTAGAAAGAAACCCAAATCTAACCCAAAATCCGGGTTATTAATAGACAAACATCTAAAATCTTGGAGGATTTAGTTCTTCCAAGATTAGAGACAATGTCTAAGTTTATTTGATTTATTTCAATTTAAATTAGTTTAAGTAGTGCACGGGTCTAATTTTTAGATCCGTGTTTTTATTTTATAAAACAACCATATTTATGAAAACGCTATTCACAAATTTATCGTTACTCTTGTTCGCAGTATCAAATTTACAAAGTCAAAATATCACTATGGAAAAACTCCACATGAGTCTTAGGGAAGGTTCTAATTTTTATTCTAAAAAGGTATTAGAAAGTGAAATCTCAGGAATTGAAGTTGCACAAATCTCAATAACTGAAAAACCATCAAACCAACAAATCAACAACAATACAAAATGTATCTACCTGTTTATAAAAGGTAATGGATCATTACTTACCAGCAATAAAAAATACTCTCTAGAACCAGAAACATTTTTTTTACCCAACCAACTTACCTCTTTTGCCATTTCGGCAAATAAAAAAGACACATTACACTTTTTAAAAATCTCAAGTACATTAACGAAGCAAGATTTAAAAGATCTAAAAGATTTCCCGAGAAAAAACACAGAAGAAATATATTTAAAAAAATTCAGCGATTGTGAACCTTATACAGAACCAATAAAAAGTCCGAATACTGTAAGTAGAACGATACTCCCAAACAAATACATTCCAAGAATTGCTATGGGAACCGTTAAAACAAAAGGGCCCGACAAAGTAGGAGCCCACAAACACGGAATGCTAGAACAATTATTCTTGGGTCTTAGTAAAAATGAAGTGACTGTCTATGCAGATTCGGCAAGCATCAAATTCCCTGAATATTCGTTATTGCATATTCCACTAGGTTCCACTCATTCGGTTACTGTTGAAGATGGAGCTGAGATGTATTATGTATGGATGGATTTTTTCAGAGACAAAGCAGCCGAAGCATGGTTAGAAACTCACAATGCAATAAAAGAAGAAGAATAAATTCAAAATTCTAACTATATCCTATCGATTTTTCTTAAATTAAAAAGCATTTAACAACCATACACAATTGTTAATATCACAATTCCAGTGTGATATTTTACACAAAACACATTCTACATAACACATTTTTTGTTAAAATATTTTTTTTTCAGATTCTAAAACCTTATTTTTGGTAAACCAAATTGGTTTTCCAGTTTGGACAACCAAAAAAACAACATTAACTATGCTTAAAACTATACACTCGAAAAACCAGCACCCTTAACAAATAGAATTTTCAAAAAAGAAAAGGTGTTCTTTTAAAAATCCTCTCTCGTATTTGCCGAAGGCACACATACCAGAACCATGCAATACAGTATTGCTCTTATTAAACTAACAATTTAAACATGAAACAATCAATTAAACAATTTAAAACAAAACTCACACTTTCGTTTGTTCTGTTATTTAACATTGCACTATTTGCACAAGATGATACCATCACTGGATCTGTATTATCTGAAACAGATAATGTTCCAATTCCTGGAATCAATGTGGTCGTTGTAAAGTCAAACAAAGGGGTTACTACCGATTTTGACGGAGCATTTGAAATCGCAGCTGAACCAGGAGATGTCATACAATTCTCATATGTTGGTTATGTAACTCAAACAGTTATCATAGAAGACCAAAAAGTTTTAAACATTCTACTTAAAGAAGATATCTCAACTTTAGATGAAGTTATTGTTGTTGGATACGGTACTCAGAAAAAATCTCATTTAACAGGTGCAATATCGCAAGTAGTAAATGAAAACTTAGATGAAATTGCTGTAACCAGAGTTGATGATGCACTTATCGGACAAGTTTCTGGGGTGAATATTCAAGCAACAGATGGTCAAGCCGGAGCTCCACCTAGTATTACTATTAGAGGTGTTGGTTCTATGGCAGGTGACTCTACTCCTTTAATCGTGGTAGATGGGATTATTGTAGATTCTGATTTCTTAGGGTCTTTAAACATGAACGATGTTGAATCTTTTGAAATTTTAAAAGATGCCGCTTCTTCTTCTATTTTTGGTTCAAAAGGATCGAATGGTATTATCATGATTACAATGAAATCAGGAGTTGCCGGAAAAACTAGAATCAACTATTCAACATTTACTGGTATTAAAACAGGAAGAAAAAGTGAGGCATATGGTCAAACTGTTGCAAGTTGGGCACAAAAGCAAAGAGATTTAGGATTGGAAATTTCTGATTATACTAAATTCGGACTATCTACAGGTACAGACCGTAGCTGGCAAGATGTATTTATTGGAAGTGGTGCAATTACAAACCATTCTCTTTCTATCAGAGGTGGAAACGATAAGGTTAAATATGCTTCCAGTTTGAACTACTCAAACGACGAGGGTGTTTTGTTATTAGACAACTATGAGAAGTTTGGAGCTAGATTGAAAGTTGACTTCAAAATCAACAAAAAATTATCTGCTGGAATGAACTTCACTCCTAGTTATACCATTAGAAAAAGATTTTCTGAAAACATTCACAACGTTGCAAGACAAATGCCTTGGTTACCAATTTACCATACAGAGCATACGTTAAATTATATAGACCCGAATGGTCCATTTGCGGACGTTCAAGTAGGAGATTATGCTCAAATGCGTCATTTCGAATTCACAGATTTAGATGGTGATGGTATATACGAAGAAGAATTAACAAGTAACTTAGGGAATTCTACCAATCAAAACCCATATGCAAGAGTTGCTGAAAGAGAAAGAACAGACAACAAATTCAAATTATTCAGTAACGTGTATGGACAATACAAAATCATGGATGGTTTGAAATTTAAATCTTCTTTATCTGTTTCAATGCAAGACACCCAAAGAAAAGATTATCTTGGAACATTAGCGCGTAGAGAAACGACTGATGCATATATTGATGAGATTACTCAAAGAGATCAATATTTTATTTTCGACAATTTCTTCAACTACAACAAATCATTTAACAAACATGATTTCGGAGTAACATTAGGTAATTCTATTGAGAAAAGAGACTACTTCTTCTCTTCTATCAGAGGTATTGGAATTGTAAATGATAAAATACAACAATTATCAAATGCTCCTATTCCATCAAACGCACAAGGTTTTCAATGGACTAAAAGAGGTATCTCATTTATTTCGAGATTCAACTATGCTTACGACAACAAGTATTTAGTAAGTTTAAGTTTAAGAAGAGACGGTAGTTCGATTTTCGGATCAAAATATAAGTATGGAAACTTCCCTGCAGCTTCTGTAGGATGGAATATCGACAAAGAAGACTTTTTAGAAGATACTGATGTAATCTCTAGATTAAAAGTAAGAGCTAGTTATGGTGTTACCGGAAACGACCGATTGAACACGGGAAGTGTAGATCCAGATGCACAAGGTAGTACTTCTCAACTAAGTACAGGGAACATACTTGTTGATTACTACCCTAGTTTAGATTTAGTATCAAATGTAAGTTATACCGAAGAAGGAAGTATCAAATCTGGTTACTCACCAGTAAACATCGGGAACCCAGAATTAAAATGGGAACGTTTGATTGAGATAAACCCAGGAGTTGATTTTGGTTTCTTTAGAAACAGAATTACAGGTTCTCTTGACTGGTACCAAAGAACAAGTGATCAATTATTGTTAAACAATCCTATTTCAGCGACTTCAGGATACTCTAATACATTAGACAATATCGGTAAAGTTAAAAATCAAGGATGGGAATTTGAATTGAGAACTAAAAACGTAAGAACAGAAAAATTCAGTTGGAATTCGACAGTTCTTTTAACAACAAACAAAAACACGCTGGTTGATTTTGCATCTTCAAACGGTCAAATCACAACAATTGACAACAAAAGACCTACTGAGTGGATCAACTCAGAAGGACAACCAATTTCTTCTTTCTATGGATATGTTGTAGATAGAGAAGTACCAATCGATGAGTTTAGTTCGTCAAACTTCTTTAGACATGTTGGACAAGAAACAGGAGTTGTTTATGTAAAAGATTTAAATGGTGATGGTGTTTTAGATGAAGAAGATAAAACAGAATTAGGAAACCCTTATCCAGAGTTTATTTGGAGTTTTTCAAATGAGTTTAGTTTTGGTAACTTAAGTTTTGCTTTTATGTTCCAAGGAAGTCATGGAGCAGAAGTTAGAAACATTGCAGACCAGTACTTATTCAACCACACTGCTTTCGATCAAATCAAGAATACAGTGGATAGCGAATTTATTGTTGAGAAAATTTACACGAATAGTATCATTCAAGATGCCTCATATTTCGCTTTGAGAAATGTGAATATTGGATACAACTTACCTCAAAATCTTGTAGCTAAAATGGGCGGTATATCTAATCTTAAAGTATATGCAACAGGACAAAACTTGTTATACTTTACAGCAGACAATTACACGGGTTGGAACCCAGAAGCGTTAGACAAAACAAGTCCGACTCAATACGGATACCAACGAGGTGGTTCACCAATAGCTAGTACAATTTCTTTAGGTGTTAATATTGATTTTTAAAAAAAATAAACAATGAAATATTCAAAATATATAACAATCGTATTTTTAGCTTTTCTGTTTAATTCATGCTCAGATTTTCTAGATCCGGATCCAGACTCAGCAATCAAAACAGAAGACTTTTATCAGACACCTGAAGAATTAGAGTTGGGTTTAATCGCCATCTACGACGCTTTGCAAGGTGTAAACACCAATCAATTAAATGATAACAGAGGTGTTCAAGTAGAGTTTTATGTAACTGAAATGTTATCAGATAATAGTAACACAAGATCTCCAGATGCAAATGATTCTGCAGATGCCGGACAATTTGAGAACTTTTCTGTTCAAGCAAACAACGGAATCTCTGCGAACTACTACTCTAGTATGTATCGTGTGATTTACTTAGCAAATGTTGTACTCGATGCGATGAAAACTTTAGAAACAGAAGCTTCTTTTGAAAGAGTTGAAGCTGAAGCTAAGTTTTTAAGAGCTTACGCTTACTTCAATCTAATTCGTATGTACGGAGAAGATGTTGAAAATTTAGGATTGCCATTAGTTGACCATGTATTAACTGAAGATGAAAAAGCAATTCAATTTACAAGAGTATCAGAGAATAAGATTTATGATTTTATTATCGAAGACTTCATTAAAGCTACAGAAGGATTAGATGATACATTTAGATCAAGAGCCTCTAAAAGTGCAGCGCATGCGATGTTAGCAAAAGTTTACATGACTTTAGATAACCCTGATTACGCTCAAGCATTGATTCACTTAGATCAAGTATCATCTGAATATGCGTTATTAGATAACTACATTGATATTTTTGATCCAACAAACGAATTAAATGATGAAATTATGTTTGCTATCGGGTTCTCTAACGATGCTGCAAACGACAGTCAAAATTATTCAGCAGAATTTGCTGCAACGGGTAACTCGAGTGGTTTGAATTATTTGACTACTGATTTACATGCAAAATTGACAAATTTTGGTGGGGCAAACAGAGCGTTATTTGATATTGACAGCAACGATTCGGAAGACAAATACCAAACTGCAAAACACTATACTACAAGTTCAGATGATGAGCAAGCAGGTACTGATTTCATTGTGTTGAGATATGCTGATGTTGTAATGATGTATGCAGAAGCAAACCTTGCAGGAGGATCTGAAGTAGCAGTTTCTGGAACATGGGGAGATAACTATAATCTAATTAGAACAAGAGCTGGTCTTACCGCTGTAACAACGATAACAAAAGAAGATCTAATTCAAGAAAGAAGATTTGAGTTCTTTTCTGAAAACCAAAGAATGTTTGACTTGAAACGTTTTGGAGTTGCAACTGAAATATTATCTGCATTTGCAGAAGCCAATGGATACAACTTTAATGCTTTTGATGTTACACTACCAATTCCTTTAAGAGAAATTAACTTAAGTCCATTAAACACAAATGGTGAACCTGCATTGATTCAGAATATAAATTGGAGATAGTAACAGCTTCTTTTAAACGTATAATTAAATTTCAAAACAATGAAAAATATTAAAAACATAAAAAAAATGAGAGTTGTCAGAGCATTGCCAACATTTGTTTTATCACTTATGGTAGCAACAGTAACTTCATGTGATTTCTCATATGATTTAGCTGAAGAAAACTCTAAAGAAGACAAAACACCTCCAACAGCGTTTTTCGGAGCTGTTACAGGAGATGGTGATCAGTGGAATAAAGCAAGTTTTGCAAATGAATCAGTTAGTGCTAGTATCTTTGTATGGGATTTTGGTGATGGAAGTGAACCTTCTACAGAATTTGAACCAAAAGAACATTCTTATCCACCAATTACTGCAAGTTATGATGTTACCTTATCTGTAGCAGATAACAATGGACTTACAGATGTATACACGAACACAATTTCTATTATCGATAATGGAGAACCTTTAGGAGATTTGAACTTGTTTTTCGATTTGATCAATACTGGTGACGCTGGAGAACCAGTGACTGTTCATAGTTTTTCATCTTACCAAGTAGAAAAAGATGCATTTGCTTCGAATACATTAGATAAAAATGCTGGAACTCGTTGGACTGCACAAGATGATGCTGAACTTATTGAAGGTAGCGTTAGATCCGATGGTGAGTATGTTATTTATGATTTGGCAAGTATTTTGGACCTAAGAGTAATTCAATTTACCACAGACGTAAAATCAGATCCATATGGATACCAAATTTGGACATCAAGCACCGGGACTGAAGATGCTGATTTCACAAAAGTAATTCCTGAAGAAGGAGACTTTATGTTATCAGAATCTGCAACTTCAGAATTTCAAGTAAAAATATTCCCAACATCTATCAATTGTAGATACGTAAAACTTATTGGTTTTGGTCGATTTGATGAAACAGGTACAACTCGAAAAAGCCAGTGGATGAACTTTACTCAAATAGAATTTTTTAAAGATAAAGAATAAGATATATTATGATGACAAAAGCTATTAAACACTTATGTAAAAAAGGAATCATCAAATTTTCTTTTTTAATATCACTTTCACTTCTTTTCTCGTGTAACGATGATACATCTGGTGAAGAAGAAATCATTATTACACCATCTCCAATCGCTGCATTTACCGAAACTGTTGATGTTTTAGATTACAAGACCTACATGTTTACTGATCGTTCTACCAATGTCTCTACATATGCTTGGGATTTTGGTGAAGGTAATGTATCAACAGAAGAAGAACCAACTCACACTTTTGCACAAGCAGGTTCGTATGACGTAGTTTTGACAGTATCTAATGGATCTTCAAACACAACAGACACTGTAGAAAAAACAATCGTAGTTACGAATCCAGATGCACCAGTAGTTGGATTTACTTATGTTGTTGATGCCAATGACTGGAAAACAATTGTATTCACTAATACATCAACAAATGCGGTAAGTTACTTGTGGGATTTCGGAGACACTACAACATCTACAGATGAATCTCCTACTAAGACTTTCGCAGGAGAAGGTGATTATATAGTAAGCTTAACAGCTACAAATGATTCTGGAGACACTTCAGTTTTAGAGCAAACTGTTAGCGTAGTTGACCCAGACCCAACAGTAATTCCTACTTTCAAAGCAATTATTTTGAACGGATCTATTGATGAATGGGTGCCTGGAGTATACCACAAAGATGACAACAATGATGCTTGGGAATTGGATCCACCTGGTACATTTAAAAACGGACAAACAAGTCCATACACATGGGACAACCAAGCACTTGAGGAATCTGGAAGTACTAAATTGAAATCTGCTGGAATTACGACTACTGAACACACTGGTACACATGCATTAAAATTTTCTTCACCTGAACGTAGAGCCTATCAACCATTTGCAGTTGAAGTAGGTGTTGAATATACTATTAGAATGTTTGTTCGAAACGAATCTACTGATAACTTCAATGTTTACATCTTAAACAATGAAGTTGCTGATGAAACGAATTTACTAGGTAATAGTGATGCTGTTCTTACGATATCTGATGACACTAATTCATACAAAGAATATAGTTTCACATTTACTGCAACAACGACAACAGCTGTATTTTATGCGGTACCATTTACAGGTGTCAGTGGAACAAGCGAAATATACTTAGATGATATTTCTATTGAAACTCCTGGATTTGACTAATCTAAAATACGAGTAGAATTAAATAATTAAATATGGAGAGATCCAATTTCTTATCTCAAGAACCAAAATCTCTCCATTTTTAAAAAACTGCAAAAATGAAAAACCTACGTTACACCACTTTAACATTTTTACTAACAGTACTATTAACTGTTGGAGCGTATTCGCAAGCACAAGAGACAAGTGTTAATGAGTCGGACGTTAAAATTGAAAAAAAGGAGAAGAAGAAAAAGAAAAAAAAGAAGAAAAGAAAAAAGACAAAGCTTCCTAAAATCGATTTAACCCACTGGAAAGTAACTTTACCTGTGGCAGGTGAGAACGGAAAACCTATTGAGATAGGACCTCCGGAAATTCACAATTTTGCAAATATTGAAGTAGCAAAACCTTATATGTATATTGACTCAACTAAGGGTGCTATAGTTTTTCATTCCATGCCAACAAATTCAAAAACTCGTAATACAAAATATACGAGATCTGAATTAAGAGAACAAATGGTTCCAGGAGAAAACAACATAAACTGGACTTTCAAGCAAGGTGGTTATATGAAAGGAAAACTTGCGATGGAAGAAACTACAAAAGATTCCAACGGTAAGTACCATAGAACGATTATTATGCAAATTCATGGTAGATTGACCAATGAACAAAGAGACTTAATTGGTGAAGACGACAACAACGCCCCTCCTATTTTAAAAATATATTGGGATCAAGGAAAAGTTAGAGTCAAAACCAAAGTACTAAAAAATCTTGATGCCTCATATGAAGAATTGTTACATGAAGATGCCTGGGGTGATGACGATGGATTCAACTTTAAAGAAGATGTTGGTTTTAGAAAATTTACGCTTGAAGTTAAAATTTCAGAAGGTAAAATGGTCATTATACTTAACGGAAGTGAGTATAAAGTTTACAAAGGAATTCATATGGAGAAATGGGGTGTTTTCGAAAATTATTTCAAAGCAGGAAACTATTTCCAGTCTCGAGACAAAGGAGCCTATTCAAAAATTAAATATTACGAATTAGAAGTTAAACACTAAACCTAACAATTTGAAAATTTCATTCTCATATAACCTATACAGTATGTCAACATTTTTGTTGCTATGTTTTGCTGCAACAACAATTAGTTGCCAAGGCACCTATGAGAATAACATTGTTCTGGAATCAGAAATGCCGCAAGAAGAGCAAGAGACTCCTAACGAAAACATCACAAATAAAGATTTCAAACTACCAAATATTGATCTTAGCAATTGGAAAGTTACACTACCAATCGGTAAACCTGATGAGATTGAACCGCCAGAAATTCTAAACTACGGTACCAATAGTAAATTAAAACCTTTCTTTTACAACGATTCAATAAACGGGGCATTAGTATTTTATACTTATCCTGGAGCATCAACAGCTAATTCTAGTTATTCAAGAACCGAATTAAGAGAACAAATGGTTCCTGGTAGTAATAGCACCAATTGGACGTTTAAGGAAGGTGCCCGTATGAAAGGAACACTTTCATTAGAAAATATCTCGAAAAAATCTGATGGAGATTACGATAAAACAATCATCATGCAAATTCATGGGAGATTGACAAATCAACAACGAGATTTAATCGGTCAAAAAGACAACAATGCTCCTCCAATGTTAAAAATATATTGGCAAGACAAAAAGGTAAGAGTAAAAACAAAGTATTTGATAGACCTAGATGCAAGTGAAACTGACATTTTAAGAACGGATTCATGGGGTAATGATGACGGATATAATTTCCCCATAGAGGTTGGATTCGACAAATTCACACTTGAAGTAATCGTGTCAGAAGGAAGAATGGAGGTAATCTTGAATGACAACTATTCAAAAGTATACGAAAATATTCACATGGAAAAATGGGGTATTTTCGAGAATTATTTCAAAGCAGGTAATTATTTGGGATCAACAGATCCAACTGCATATGCAACCGTAAAATATTACGATTTGACAGTATCACATTGAAACATTTGGTTAAGTTGGTGAAAGAATTTTATCGGGAATTATTCTCGGTAAAATTCCTTCTAACCCTTAAAAACAAAGAATAAATTAACCCAAAAAATATTTTTTATAAAGAGAAATTATATATATATTTACAACGCAAAAACTGGTTAACCAATCTGGTTGGAAATACAAAAGGATATGAAGTTAGAAGTACTTACAAAAAACGAAAATAAAGATATACAAAATTCAATCATCTCTAAAATTAGAGATTTGATTAACTATAAGAATTTAGAGCCTGGTGATAAATTACCTTCTGAAAGAATGCTCTCAGACAAATTTGAAGTAAGTCGAAGTAATGTTCGAGAAGCAATTCAGAAACTGGAGTTTTACGGATTGCTAAACTCGATCCCTCAAAGCGGAACTTTTGTTGCCAATATTGGTGTTGTAGCTCTTAATGGAATGATTGAAGACATTTTACGCTTAGAAAAACAAGATTTTAAATCTTTGGTAGAAACAAGAATTCTTTTAGAATTAAAAACTGCTTCGTTGGCTGCCACAAGAAGAACCGAAGAAGATTTAGAACAAATAAAAGATGCACTAGATGCTTATAAAGAAAAAGCATTGAGTGGTGTTGATGCTGTACAAGAAGACTTGCTGTTTCACTTAGCTATCGCGAAAGCTAGTAAAAACAGTTCGATCAATACATTTATGTTAATAATCACACCAGAAATTATCATCAATATAGAAAAACACCATGTTTGTGCAGATGGTTTGGCTATTTCAGGTATCAAAGATCACCAAGAAATATACGAAGCGATCAAAGCTCAAGACCCTGCATTGGCAAAAGAAAAAATGAAAATACACTTTAAAACACTATACGAATACTGCGCAAGCAAAGAATAACATGAATCTTTCCAATATCAAGAATGCACGATCTAGATACCGGAAAACATTTTGGAGGGAAGTAAATTTAAACCTACACAATTCTTAATTCTAAGAATTCAGATGTAATGGCCAACATTCGCCATACTCAATTTAGATTTACAAACATCTAGTAATTACTAGAAATTGATTCAATTTTGGATTAACATTCCAAAACAAGAATTAGAAATTTAGTGTCTTATCTGAACTTAAGACATTTGAAGTAAACAACAATAAACCAAGAAATTAAAACGAATAAAATGAAAGTAAAAGGACTAAGATGGTGGGTTATTGCATTGATTGCATTAGCAACTGTAATTAACTACATAGACAGACAAGCACTTGTTGTTTTATGGCCAAGTATCTCAGAGGATTTATATCCTGACAAAACAATGACAGAACGAAAAGAAATATATGCATTGATTTCTGTAGTCTTTATGTTCTCTTATGCTTTTGGTCAATCTATTTTTGGAAAAATATTTGACAAATTAGGAACGCGAATTGGATTTGTATTGTCAATCGGGTTTTGGTCAATCTCTACAGCTTTACACGCTTTGGCAAGTGGAGTTTTAAGTTTTGCTTTATTCAGATCAATACTTGGTATTTCGGAAGCAGGAAACTGGCCAGGTGCTGCAAAAGGAAATGCGGAATGGTTTCCAGCAACAGAAAGAGCCTTCGCTCAAGGACTATTTAATTCCGGAGCTGCGATCGGAGGAATCGTAGCCATTCCAACTATTGCTTATTTAACAGTATATTTTAGTTGGCAAATGATATTCGTGATCATTGGTCTTGTTGGATTATTATGGTTAGTTCCATGGTTGATCATCGTAAAAGCTCCACCTAAAAAACATCCTTGGTTAACTGAGCTGGAAAAAGAGTACATACTCTCAGGGCAAGAAGAAAAAGACGAATCAAATGATTCAGCTGAAGAATACAATCCAGAAGTAAAAGAACTATTAGGCCGTAAGCAAAGTTGGGGAGTAATCATAGCCTCTGCCGCAATTGATCCTATTTGGTGGTTGTTCGTTTTCTGGATCCCAATTTACTTATCTGAAGTATATAATATGGATGTAAAAGGTATCGGTATCTACGGTTGGGTTCCTTATGTTGGAGCTATGTTAGGTGCATGGTTTGGTGGTCTATTGGCACAAAACAGATTAAAATCAGGATGGAACGTGAACAAAACACGTAAAATGGTAATTACACTAGGATGTCTAATTATGTTACCCGCATTGTTAGCCCTTTCTAACCCTGGTACACCAGTAGCTGCAGTATTGATTATGGCAGCCGTACTGTTCGGATTTCAAACAGCAATCGGAAACGTACAAACATTACCAAGTGATTTATATGGAAAGAAAACAGTAGGTACTTTATCAGGATTCTCGGGAACTGCAGCCAAATTAACAGGTGCAGGTTTAGTTGCCCTAGTTCCTATGTTGACTACTGGAGGAAATTACACACCAGCCTTTGTAATTGGTGCTTCTTTAGCATTTATTGTAATGGCAAGTGTATGGGTTCTAATTCCAAACATAGAACCTTTGAAAAAAAAGAAATAAACAAAACAGAAATTAAACACACATAAATAAACATAATTATGAGCAAATCAGAAGGAAAAGTAGCAGTTATCACTGGCGCAACAGGGGGAATAGGATTCCAAGTAGCTAAAAGATTAGGACAAGATGGTTATACCGTTGTATTGAACGGAATTGACGATGAAGCAGGAGTACAAAGAGTAAAAGAACTTACTGCGGAAGGAATTACATCTGAATACATTGGATTTGATGTAACTGACGACAATGCTGTAACATCAAACATTACCGCAATTGGAGAAAAATATGGAAAAATTGATCTTTTAGTAAACAACGCTGGTGGTCTGGGTGGTAGATCTCGTTTCGAAGAAATGACTACAGAATTTTACAGATTTGTAATGGCATTGAATTTAGATTCTACATTTTTTGCTTCAAGAGCGGCGATCCCTTACTTAAAGAAAGGTGAAAACGCTTCAATCATCAACTATACATCGAATGCAGGTTGGAACGCTGGAGGTCCAGGAGCTGGAATCTACGGTACTTCAAAAGCAGGTGTACATGCAATTACAAGAGCTTTGGCAAAAGATTTAGCTGAGTATGGTATTAGAGTAAATGCTGTTTCACCAGGAACTATTGATACTCCTTTCCACGCTCAAATTAAAGCGACAAAACCTGAAGTATTCGCTTCGTGGAAAAATAACATCATGCTAGGAAGAATTGGTAATCCTGAAGAAGTTGCCTCTGTTGTGTCTTTCTTAGCAAGTGACGATGCTTCATTTATCACTGCTGAAACTATTCAAATTGGTGGTGGTCAAGCACTAGGAATCTAATTTTAAATCAAAAATAAATGCTTCTGACGTTACTCTCCGTTTTTGCTTACTTACAGTAACTGACGAAGCATTTACTCTATCTTAATCTCTCCCAATCATTAAAAAAGATAGAACAGTAATCATCTCAAAAATTATTAATGAGAATAAATTCTCTTTAGCATATCAATTAAACATGAAAAAATCTATTGCAATCATCTGTGGTGGTGGACCAGCACCTGGCATTAATACTGTTATCAGCACCTTAGCTAAGGCGTTTATAAAAGACGGCTATGATGTACTAGGAGTTCACCATGGATACAAAGGTTTGTTTTCTGATGAACCCGCAATTAAAAAGTTCAATTTTCACAGAGCTGACAGAATCTTTAGTCGTGGAGGATCTACGCTAATCATGAGTAGACACAAGCCTAAAGACAGTGAATTCAGAGCTGATTTTTTTCAAAAACACAATGTCAAGCTATTAGTTACAATTGGTGGTGATGATACGGCTTCTACAGGGAGTAGAATTTCTAAATACTTGGAAACTCACAAACTTGATGTAGCTCATATCCATGTTCCTAAAACTATAGACAATGATTTACCATTGCCAGATAGAAATCCAACATTTGGTTTTCACACTGCAAAAGATCAAGGTGTTCAGATAGGAAATACGGTTTATGAAGATGCAAGAACTAGTGAAAACTGGTTCGTCGTTTCGGCCATGGGTCGATCAGCAGGTCATTTAGCTTTTGGTATTGCTTCGGCATGTCATTTCCCTATCATGATTATTCCAGAAATGTTTAATAAAACGAACATAACTTTTGATAAAATCATCAATATTATTATTTCATCTATCATCAAAAGTAAAATTAGAGGAATAGAGTATGGTGTTGCGATGGTGAGTGAAGGTGTATTCCATTTTATGGAAGAACATGAAATCATCAACTCTGGAATCAACTTTACGTATGATGATCACGGACATCCAGAGCTAGGAAATGTAAGTAAATCACATATTTTCAATTATTTACTACAAATAAAACTTAAAGAATTAGGATTAGACATAAAATCTAGACCGGTTGAAATCGGTTACGAGTTGAGATGTTCAAATCCAATTGCATTTGACCTTACCTTATGTACTTTACTTGGTATTGGTGTTAAAAAATTATTCGATCAAGGGCTATCGGCTTGTATCGTGAGTGCCAACTCAAACGGTGATGTGTCACCGTTATATTTAAAAGATTTTGAGGACGAAAACGGTAAAGTACCTCCAAGATTGGTTGACATCAATTCTGATATGTCACAGCTTTTTATCAATCATATGATTTATATTAGAGAACGTGATTATGAAGAAGCAAAAGCCTACGTCAAAGACCCAGAAAACTACGACGTAAAGAAAATATTAAACTGGATTTAAATTTCAATTATGAAAACATCTATCATGACAAAGCATTCATTTTACTTCATAGCATTTTTACTAATTATTTCTTGCAAAACTCAAAACAGTACTGACACTGTTATTGTTAGCAATTCTAATGAATTAAAAACTGCAATCTCTGATTCAAAGCCAGGGAGTATCATTGTCATGAAAAATGGTGTTTGGAAAAACACACAAATTGTTTTCAATCAAAAAGGAACAGAAGAACAACCGATTACACTTCAAGCTGAAACTCCAGGTGGGGTACTTTTAGAAGGACAATCAGATTTAAAAATAGCTGGAGAGTACCTTATAGTTAAAGGCTTAACTTTTCAAAACGGATATACACCAAGTAATTCAGTTATCGATTTCAAAGTATCCAAAACAGAAATTGCTAACCACTGTACAGTTACGGAGTGTGTTATAAAAAACTACAACCAACTACACAGAAACACTCAAGATCATTGGGTTGAATTTTGGGGTAGACACAATACCCTAAGTCATACTTATTTAGGTGGAAAATTCAACCAGGGTCCAACAATTATTGTGGGTCTAAGTGGTAACGAACATATCAAAAACTACCATCAAATTGTATACAATCATTTTGGCCCAAAACCAAGAAAAGGTGGTCCAAAAGCAGAATGTATTAGAATCGGTAATAGCTTTACTTCAATGACGCCATCTCATGTAAATGTTAGCCATAATTTATTTGAAAAATGTAATGGCGAAGTAGAAATCATTTCAAGTAAATCGAATTTCAACGAATTCAACAATAATATTTTTTACGAGTGTGAGGGTTCATTAGTAGTAAGACATGGTAATTATTGTAAAATAGATGGGAACTTCTTTATAGGAAACAACAAGCCTTTTGTTGGAGGTATACGCGTTATCAATACAGGTCACACAGTTACGAACAATTATTTTTACAAGATCATCGGAGATGAATTTAGAAGCGCTTTGGCTATAATGAATGGTATACCAAAATCTCCATTAAACAGATACAATCAAGTTACCGACGTTGTTGTTGCACACAATACTTGGGTAGATTGTTCAGCACCTTGGCAATTTAGCGTTGGAGCAAACAGCAACAAAAAAGATATACTACCTAAACAAGAAATAAGATCTGCAAGACCAATACGTACACTACTTGCAAATAATATCATCTATAACACAAATCCAGAACTTGGAGCCATTAAAAATTACGACAAAGTCGATGGTGTTATTTTCAAAAACAACATCATCAACCAAAACATACAAAATGAAGATTACAAATCTTTTCTTCAGAAAGATGCTTTAAATTTCAAACAAGACTCAGATATTTTATACACACCTTCTAACGATGATATAGCATTATTACAACAAACCTATCCGGGTTTTGAGTTCGATAAAATTACCACTGATATCTTTGGTAATTCAAGAAAAGACAAAAACTTAATAGGAGCAATTAGTAGTACGGAAGCATCAAAATTACCTGTATTAAATTATTCGAAATATGGACCTAAATGGTACGAAAACGAAACTTCAATAGAAGCAAATAATTCAATTAAAGTATCTAATAGTGAAGAACTTATTGCTGCAATCAATTCAGCAAAATCTAATAGTACAATTGTATTGAACAAAGGAATTTACACTCTAAATTCTCCTTTAATCATAAAAAACGAGTTAAAGTTAACCGCTGCAAATAAAAACACAACAATAAGCTTTTCAGGCGCGAAAAACGAAGCTCTGTTCGAATTATTTCCTTATGCAAATCTAGAACTTAATAATATCATTTTGAAAGGCGAGAAAAGTCTCAATGCATTTGCCCCAAACGATAAAGACTTGTCTGGAGGTTTTAACTTAAATGTCAAGGATTGTACTATCTCAAACTTTCATTCAATAATTAAAAGTTGTAAAGGTGCTTTTTCTGATCAATTAATATTTGAAAACACGAGTTTCGAAAACTGTATAAACGGAATAGAATTAAACTCTGAAATTGATGACAAGGGAGATTACAATGCAGAATTTTTAACCATTGACAACTGCCAATTCAAAAATATTTCAAAAAACATTGTAGATTATTATAGAGGTGGATATGACGAATCTACCATTGGTGGAAATCTTGAAATTTCAAATACTACTTTTGAAAGATGTGGATCTAAAGAAAAAAGCGGCATTCTAATAAAAACAAGAGGTATTGTAAATGTAAATATTCACAACAATACTTTCAAAAACAATCCAGTTAGTTTAGTAGCTTTATTATGGGGAGAAAAGCAAAATTTATTTACCGATAATTCTCTGAAAAATTCAGGAAAAATTAAAACGGAAAAGTACTTGAAACAAAAGTTAGTCTATTAAAGACGATGCACTAGCTATCTCAATTGATGAACTAGATATAACTTTATTCATTGCATTGTCTTGGTTCTCTTGTACTTTTAATAAGAAGAAAAGAAAAAACAATACGAAGGTCAAAATGACTGCAACTGAATTTTCACTTGGCTTTTTAAACAACTCTATTTTCATAACTATAGTATTTATAAGTTTTCTAACTTAAATTCGAGAATATTTAATAAAACACCTCGACTATAAATCATCTTTAATAAATAGTTCGTAAATCAATAGGGGGCTGTAAATATACAAAATATTTACAAATGTTAAATTTTAAAACTAAATTTAACATATTTATTTATGTCAATTCCTTCCTTTTTCATCTGGATATAAAGAAAAAACAGGGTCGCTTTGCCAGTATTCTTTGGTATCTACATCCATAATTGTCAAGGGATTTTTATGTGCTGCACCTGTATCTACATTCCATACATTTGCCGCGTTCGTTGGTACATCTCTTTCTATTCGAGACAAAGAAGTATGTCCAATAAAAATTTCTTTGTAATGAGACAATCTTTTTGGAAAAAACAGATCGTCTTTTTTTAAATTTTTATCCATTGCCAACGCCAACTCCCACAGAGAGCGATCCCAATAAAACATTTTATCAAAATACTCGTGTTTTACACCATTATGATTTGTAAAACCTGCATGTACAAATAACCTATTAGCCTCATCAACATAATAGTTATTTAGATTCTCGAAAAAATGAATGTGTATGTTTCTGATATTATATGGAACATTTTCATACGCTTTTACAGATGAAGCTCCACCATGTATCAACCAGGTGTCGTTACTCTCTCCGAACTTCAACCAGCGATAACACAAATCATCATGATTACCTCTCATGAAAATACAATTATGACTGTCGCGTAATTGGATCAAATAATTGATTACTTCTGGAGATTGACTCCACCCATCTACATAATCACCTAAAAAAATAAGTAAATCATTTTCGGTTACTTTTGCTCGTTCTAAAATTTGAACAAGTGCCTTTAAGGCACCATGAATATCACCGATTACAAATGTTCTTGCTTCTAAACTCATATCCTCAAATTTACTAGTTTCCAATCAAAACAAACAATTATTTATAAGATTTACTCCTGTTTTTTTACCATAATTATTCTGTGAATCGAACTCAAATAAATTTGTACAAATTATATAATCGCACTAATTTTGATGCATAAAACAGCTCAGATGAGAAAACTAAAAAACGACGAATTAAACAGATTGGATATCTCTGAGTTTAAAGCAACCAAAAAGATTCCATTAGTTGTAGTACTAGACAACATTCGAAGCTTAAATAATATAGGCTCTGTATTTAGAACAAGTGATGCTTTTGTTATAGAGAAAATATACCTCTGCGGTATTACTGCTACTCCGCCTAGCAAAGACATTCATAAAACTGCTTTAGGAGCTACAGAAACCGTTGCGTGGGAATATGTTGAAGAAACCCTAGAAGTGGTTAAGTCACTTCAAAAAAACGGTTACATAGTTGCTTCGATTGAGCAAGCTGAAAACGCTACCATGTTAGAGAATTTTCCAATTTCAAAATCCGAAAAATATGCGATTGTAATGGGTAACGAAGTAAAAGGTGTCCAACAGGAAGTCGTATCATCGTCAAATCATTGCATTGAAATCCCTCAATTCGGAACCAAACATTCGCTAAACATCTCTGTTACTACAGGAATTGTTCTTTGGAAATTTCTTGAAAAGTTAAAGCTTTAATTTATTGACCTTCTTCAGAGTTTTTATTGATGTTGACATTAAACGAAGGTGCTCGATATTTTTCATCCAAATAGTGTGCAGGTATGGTCGTAGCATTTCCGTCACGTCCAGCTCGGTAATGCGGTGACAATATTTCTATGCCTGCCTCATTGCAAGCATCCTGTATATTCGCATGCAATTCTGAATAAATTTTCGGAGAAGATTTTGGATGTTTTGTGTATGCATTTAATTGATAACTTACATAAAAATCATCTAAACTAGTTTGTAATACAAAAGGTTTAGGGTTGTCATCGACCAAAGATGTTTTTACAGCAGCAGCGATCAATACTTCATGTACTTTTGGCCAAGGCACATCATACCCTAAAGTAATTGTTGTATGCAGCACCAGACCTAAACCTAAATCTTCTGACGTAGAACTATAATTGATTGTACTACCGTTTAAAATTGCAGCGTTTGGAATACTTACTTCTTCATTTTTCGGTGTTCGAACGCGTGTTACAAGCATGGTTTTCTCAATTACATCGCCTACTGTTCCCGAAATTTTCACACGATCTCCTATTTTAAAAGCCCTCATATATGTAATTACCAATCCCGCAATAATGTTTCCGATTGCAGAAGAAGAACCTAACGATATCAACAAACCAAAAAACACACTTACTCCTTTGAAAACAGGAGAGTCACTACCTGGTAAGTATGGAAAAATCACTACAAATGAAAAAGCATAAATAACGATTTTCAACAAGTTGAATGTTGGTTTTGCCCAATCAGGATAAAACCCTCTGATCTTTAATTTTTCACTAGAAATCTCATCTGCTAAAAACTTAAGAAAACGTATAAACGACCTCGTAACAAAAAGAATAATTGCAATGGCGAATAGCGATGGAATGAAATTTATAAATCCATAAATAACATTTTTCAGAGGTGTTAACACAAAACCTATCAACTTTGCAGCGATGCCTTCAGTAGCTGGGAATATACTCAGTATAGTGGGTAATGTGATATAAACAACCGTAATAATTAATAAAAAGCGTAAACTCTTAAACAGTAGCCTGATAATTTTAAGCTCTTTTTCTTGTGATAAAAATTCGTAATTTTTTATCGTAATACCTTTCAACAAATGCTTGTACTTTGTAATTAATTTTTGGTTGGCATATTTAATTCCTTTATTGATATATTTTACAACAATGTAAAACACTACCAAAACCAAAATCATCAACCCTATACGAATCGCATTCGACTGCAAGCTATTTTTCTCCGCATACCTAACTGAACAATCTTTTACACGTTCAAGAATTTCATTTGCATAAATATCAGGTGTTTTTGCCACCCAAAAGGCATCTCTATCAGAAACACTGATCAATACCGACTCTTCATATAAAATTTCATAAGAAAGATCTATTTCATCTATAGAAAAAGCTGCTACATCAAAACTTCCACTTGTAACAATACTCTCTATTTTTTTTGAAATTCTCTCTGCCCTTTCCGTTGGACTCAGAACTCCTTGTTTTGAATACACATAAAACAAGGTGTCTTTTGCTAAAACAACAGGAACTCCAACTGTATTTGCCCTTAGCGAATCGATTTCTTTTTGCAGAAACAAATCCCTTTGACTTTGAGCTTTTTGTAAAGAATCTATACGTTTCTGAATTCTTTCTTTTTTCTTTTTATCGGTTGTTTTTAAGGTATTCTTTTGAGTTTTTAGCAGCAACTCTTGTATGCTATCATGTAGATTTTTTTCTTTAGTTTCAGTTATTAAATCTAACGTCAAAGCCTTTTGTGCCACTAATGCTGAATCTATCTTTTGAATAGAGTCTAGCTGACCATAGCTCAAATTGCAAATCAACAAAAGAACACATGTAAAACAAAAAGAAAAATATTGGATTGAATTCTTAAAAAAGTAGTTCATCTATAAAAAGTTAAGCCTTAGTAGATGTTAAAATACTAAAAAATTCAATGCCAAGTTAGGTTTCGTGTAGAGGGTTTAAAAACCTAACATCAATTTCGCAATCATAAAATATATTAGAATCCCAAAAATATCGTTACTGGTTGTGATAAAAGGACCTGTTGCCAATGCTGGATCAATACCATTTCTATCTAATAAAATAGGAATAAAGGTACCTATAAGTGCTGCGATGGTAATAACAATCATCAAGGCTAATGCAATCACCATAGTTATTGTTGAATTCTCTATTTGAAAGAATCCATATACGGCAATTAATAATGATAGAGCCAATCCATTCAACAAAGTCAAACCAATCTCTTTTATCAACCTATTTACAACACTTCCTTTGATGTTGTTATTTGCCAATCCTTGTACCATAATCGCACTAGATTGCACACCCACATTTCCTGCCATAGCAGCAATCAGCGGCGTAAAGAAAAACAATTTAGGATAACTTTTTAGCGCATCCTCAAAACCTCCCATTATCGATGCAGCTCCCAAACCACCTAGAAGTCCTAAAACCAACCAAGGCAAACGCGCTTTTGTCAATTGCAAAATACTATCATCAGCTTCAACATCATCGGTAATACCAGCAGCCATTTGATAATCTTTATCTGCTTCATCACGAATTACATCAACGACATCATCCAACGTAATTTGACCTATCAAACGATTCATTTCATCTACTACCGGAACGACAAATAAGTCGTATTTCTGCATAGTTTTAGCTACATCTTCATCGTTTTCATCTGCTCTTACATAAGTTATCTTCGGATTGTAAACCTCTTTTACAGGAGTACGTGTCGATGTGGTAAGCAAACTTTTTAACGAAAGTCTCCCTTTTAACACATCGTTATCGTCTACAACGTAAATCGTATGAACTTTATCATAATCTTCTGCCTGCTTACGCATCTCTTTAACACAATGAAGATTGGTCCAGTTTTCGTTGACTTTGATCAACTCTTTCCCCATCAGACCACCTGCGGTATCTTCGTCATATCTTAATAGATCAACAATATCCTTTGCATGCTCAACATCTTCAATTTGAGAAATTACTTCATTTTTTTGCTCTTCAGGCAACTCTGCAATAATATCAGCCGCATCATCAGAGTTTAACTCATCAATTTCTTTTGCAATCTCTTCAGTAGATAATTCTCTTAAAATCTTCTCACGAGTATCTTCATCTAATTCGGTAAGAATTTCTGATGTTTTTTCTGCATCTAAAAGCCTGATAATAAAAACAGCTTCTTCAAAATTCAGCTCTTCAAGAATCTCAGCGATATCTGCATGGTGCACCTCTTCTAATAGCTGTGATAGTGATTGATTATCACTATTTGCTATAAGCTCTCTTACATTGTCAATATATGCTTGTGTAACATCAATGTGCATCTTGTTCAATTAATGAGGTAAGATTAATAAATTCTTCTACTGATAGTTGTTCTGGACGTTTTGTAAACAATTCTGTTTCTCGAAGCGAGTCAGACAAATTTAAGGCTTTCAAACTACTTCGCAACATTTTTCTTCTTTGGCCAAACGCTGTTTTGACAACTCTAAAAAACAATTTTTCGTCTACTGGCAATGAATAATCTTCTTTTCGAAGCATTCTTATAACACCAGAATCTACCTTTGGAGGAGGATTGAAAACTGTTGGAGGAACTGTAAACAAATACTCTACGTCGTAAAATGCCTGAGCTAAAACAGAAAGAATACCATAGGTTTTACTTCCTTTTTTTTCAGCAATTCTCTGTGCCACTTCTTTTTGAAACATTCCAGAAAACTCAGGTATTCTATCTCGATGTTCTAAGGTTTTAAAAACAATTTGAGATGAAATATTGTATGGAAAATTTCCTACTATGGCGAACTGATCTTCGAAATAATCGGTAATATTTATTTTTAAAAAATCTGCCGAAATAATTCTCGGTGTTAAATTTAAATAGGTATTCTGTAAGTATTCTACAGACTCTGTATCTATTTCAATTACATGAGTAGTATATTTTTTTTCTAATAAATACTTTGTCATCACTCCCATCCCAGGTCCGATTTCAAGTACCGTATCATAACCCTTTTCGGTAAGAGTGTTTGCGATGTCACTTGCAATTTGCTCATCTTTTAAAAAGTGTTGCCCTAAATGTTTTTTTGCTCTTACTGTCATGTCAGAATATTTTATAAAACATTTGCAGCGCACACAAGGTTACCCGCAAATCACACTATTAGAAACTATTAATTTTTTGCAGAAAACTGCTTGTCAATCATTTTCATTTCTGTCTCAAAAAAAACAAATTTACCCGCATACCTTGCGTTCATTTTATTTTTTAAAATCGCAGAATCTTCAGAGTAAAAAGCCTCCAATGCTTCTTTGGTCTCTACCGTATACTGCACACTATACGTAACACCACCCATATCTTCTTTTACCAAAACTTTACACATTTTTGCAGATAAAAACTTGCCTGTTTCTAACATTTCTGGAATGTGCGTATTCTGCATCCATTGCAACCAATCTTGCTCAGATGTTTCTTCAATATTTGTGGTAATATTATACACGTACATAGTCTACTCAGTATTTTATTTCGAGGCCAAAGATAAGCAGAACTTATGGGAATAAAAATTGTTCCTTATGAAGTAATTATTAACTTCAATTCAAAAAAAATCCCCATCAAATTGATGGGGACAGCATATTTTATTTTTCAGAATTTAATCAATCATATCAAACCCTGTATAAGGTACTAACACATCAGGAATTTTAATTCCATCAGGAGTTTGATTGTTCTCTAACAAAGAAGCCAACACTCTAGGTAACGCCAATGCACTTCCATTTAAAGTATGTGCCAATTGTTTTTTTCCATCTTTATTTTTAAATCGCAACTTCAAACGATTTGCTTGAAATGTTTCAAAATTTGAAACAGAACTTATCTCTAACCATTTTTTTTGAGATGTTGAATACGCCTCAAAATCGTAAGTTAACGCAGATGTAAATCCTAAATCACCTCCACATAATTTCAAGATTCTGTATGGTAAACCAAGTTCTCTTAGAATTTCTTTAACATGCTCTACCATTCCGTCTAAAGCTTGGTAAGAATTTTCTGGAGTCTCTAATCGAACAATCTCTACCTTGTCAAACTGGTGCAAACGATTCAACCCACGAACATGAGCTCCATACGAACCTGCTTCTCTTCTAAAACATGGAGAATAGGCTGTGTTCAAAATAGGAAACTCTTCTTCTTTTAAAATAACATCTCTGTAGATATTGGTAACAGGAACTTCTCCCGTTGGTATCAAATACAAATCATCTTTTGCATCATGATACATTTGACCTTCTTTATCTGGCAATTGCCCAGTTGCTATTCCCGAAGCTTCATTTACCAAATATGGCGGCTGAACTTCTAAATATCCAGCCTCAGAATTTTTATCTAAGAAATAATTGATCAACGCACGTTGTAATCTTGCTCCTTTTCCCTTGTAAACAGGAAAACCAGCTGCGGTAATTTTATTTCCTAGTTCAAAATCAATGATATCATACTTTTTCACCAATTCCCAATGAGGCAACGCACCGTCATGTAATTCTGGAATCGCACCTTCTTCAAAAACTAGTTCATTATCTTCTTCTGAGCTACCTGCAGGCACAATTTTATTTGGAACATTCGGTATCGTATACAGCAACTCTTGTAACTCAGTATTTATCGTTGCAAGTTTCTCTGTCAATTGCTTAGACTCTTCTTTCAAAGCACCAGTTTTTTCTTTTAAAACATTCGCTTTTTGTACTTCACCAGACTTAAATAACACACCTATTTCTTTAGATATTTTGTTTGCTTCTGCCAACGTATTATCTAAACTAGCCTGAGTAGACTTTCTGTTTTCATCCAATTCAATTACAGCGTCGATCGTACTTTCTGCATCTTTAAAGTTACGTTTTGCTAAACCCGCTAAAACAGCTTCTTTATTGTCTTTGATATAGTGAACTTGTAACATTTTGTTGTTTCTTTTAAAAAGGCAAATTTATAAAAATAGATTTTCTAACTGCTTATAAAACAAGAATAGTTTTATGTCTGAAACGCAGTTGAGTTCTTACTAAAATTGGCTAAGTTAAATTTGTGAAGTTTTCAACATAGATAAAGACTTGATCTTGTCTTTCGATAATTGCAATTTCAAACTTTCAACACTGTCAAACTTTTGCTCTTCTCGTAAAAAAGAATACAATTCTATTTTCAGTGACTTCCCATACAAATCTTCATCAAAATCAAAAAAATGTGTTTCGATAGTTTGATGCAATCCCTTAACAGTAGGGCGAACACCGATATTCATCATACCATAAACAGATGTACCATCGATTATAGTACCCACCAAATACGCACCGTTTTTAGGAATCAACTTATAGGACTCTTGAATTTTTAAATTTGCAGTAGGATAACCAATTGTATTTCCCAATCGATCTCCCCTTACAACTTCTCCTGAAAGCGTATATCGTCTACCTAAATAATTTGTTACGGTTTCAATATCTCCTCCAGCCAATGCTTTTCTAATTTTCGTTGAGCTAACTGAAATTTCATCAATATCTTGAACAGGAATTTCATCTACAGAAAAATCATACATCGCACCATACTCTTCTAATTGTTCAAAATCTCCTTCTCTATTTCTTCCGAATCGATGATCGTAACCAATAACAAGTTTCGATGTATTCAAATGATTCACCAAAATATCTCTCACAAAATCAAATGCCGTAAGACGAGAAAATTCTTTATCAAAAGGATGAATAATCAAATAATCCAATCCTGATTTTTTTAGAATCTCAATCCTCTCATCAATCGTATCAATCAATTTAATTGAATTTTCTTTTTGCAAAACCATTCTTGGATGTGGAAAAAAAGTAAGCAGTACAGAGTTTCTATTTTCTTTCTTTGCTGCTGATATCAGCTGCTCTAAAATTTTCTGATGCCCAATATGCACACCATCAAAAGTACCTATAGTTACAATAGATTTTTTAGTATCCTTAAAATTCTTGTAATTTTCAATTACTTTCAAAAGTGTCCTATTTGTTTTTTTATACGATGCAAATTTACACTCATTTTTGATTTTAAGACTGTGATTTTGTTCTTTTTTTAATCAACTTATTTCTATCTCGGCTCGCTTTACCGATTAATTATTACCCATAGTATTCTAAACTCTTATTTTTTTTGAATAAGTTTGTCTAATAAGTCTATATCTATGAAAATTTTCTTTAAGCAGCTTCTATCGTTTTTGCCAATCGTACTTTTTTCGTTTACAAGTCTCTTTGCACAAACCGAAAAATTATGGACCGAAGAAACGCCAAGCAATTTGTTTTTGTTTCAAAAAACTGCAAAACAAACACTACCCACGGAAGAAAAAATTTATCGACTAGACCTGTCATTGTTAAAAAACATCCTAAAACAAACACACCAAAACACCAAAGCAAAATCTTTAAAAAGTACTGAAACTGTACTTCCATTTCCTGACCAAAACGGAAATTTAATTTATTATACCATCACCGAAACAAGCAACCTTTCACCCGAACTTCAGGCTAAATATCCTACGATAAGATCTTATAAAGGTGTTTCAAATGACGCAAAAAAAACGATCATTCGTTTTAGTGTAAGTTCAATTGGTTTACACTCGATGAAACTGGCCGGAAACGGAAAGTCAGAATTCATCGACCCATACACAAAAGATGCGCTTACCTATAGTGTTTACGCTAAATCTGATCTTCCATACAAACGCACTAATTTTATCTGTCAGTTTGAAGACAGCACTGCTTCAAAAACCGGGAACAAACAACAACTAAACGAAAAAACAAATACCGATGGCAAACACAGATTGTTTAGACTTGCACTCTCTTGTACCGGCGAATACGCCGAATACCACATTGCAGATCAAGGGTTAGAATCTGGAACTGACGAAGAAAAAAAAGCAGGAGTACTTGCCGCTATGAACATCAGCATGACACGAATTAATGGTGTTTTCGAAAAAGAACTTGCCGTTTCGATGCAACTGGTAGCCAATACTGATGATTTGATTTTTTTAGATCCTGATACAGATGGGTATACAAGTGATGATGATTTTGCTATGGTTGATGAAGTACAAACCAAATGTGATTTACTTGTCGGTACTGCCAATTATGACATAGGACATTTATTCAACACTGGGTTTTCTGGACTTGCAGAATTAGGATCTCCTTGTACCAATAAAAAAGCCCAAGCCGTTTCAGGTAGAACACCAGCCAATGGAGATTCTTTTGATATAGATTTCGTTGCACACGAAATGGGACATCAATTTGGAGCCACCCATACATTTAATAATTCATGTGGTAACAATGTAACTGCTTCAACTGCTGTTGAGACAGGCAGTGGATCTACGATTATGGCCTATACAGGCATCTGCCCTCCAAATGTGCAATCAAATAGTGATGACTACTTTCATGGCATTAGTTTAGAGCAAATGTATCTAAATATTACTTTTGGAAATAGTACGTGTGGTAGTGAATCGAGCATTGGAAATACAGCTCCTACCGCAGATGCCGGTCAAGATTACACCATCCCAACTTCAACTCCATTTGCACTTAATGGAATTGGCACCTCTGACTCTGGATCTATTAGTTATTGCTGGGAACAAATCGACAACGAACAACGCACAATGCCTCCACTAGCTACGAGCAATAGCGGCCCTCTCTTTCGTTCTATGCCAGCAACCAGTAATTCAGAAAGACATTTCCCTAAAATAGAAACCACAATAAGTGGAAATACAGGTAGTACTTGGGAACAACTTCCTTCGGTTTCTAGAGATCTCAAATTCAAACTTACAGTTCGAGACGAAAATACATCAGGTGGTCAATTTGCTACCGACGACGTGAGAGTTGTTGTTGAAGATTCTGGGAGTGCCTTTGAAGTAACTTCGCAAACCACATCTGAAACTTTGAATACCGGAGAATCGCTAAGCATAACATGGAATGTTGCAAATACAAACAATGCTCCTTATAATGTTGACTTTGTGACTATCTTATTTTCTTCTGATGGCGGACTCACCTTTCCTACTGTATTAACTGCGAATACACTAAACAATGGTACCGCTACAGTTGTTGTACCAAATATCGCCACCACACAAGGACGTATAAAAGTTGCTGCAGTTGATAATATTTTTTACAATATAAACCAATCAGACTTGGTTGTAGAAACTTCAAAATTCATCATGAATCTAGATGAAAATCCAGTTTCAACTTGTATCCCAGATGTTGCAATTTTTGAGTTCACCTACAATACTTTTCAAAGCTTTAATGAAGAAACTACCTTTTCTGTAAGCAATCTACCTGATGGTTGTACTGCAACTTTTTCTCCAACTTCGGCAAGCGCAGATGCGACCATGGTTGTTTTAACCATAAATGGTTTATCTGAAAGTAATGCCGGTATTCATGACTTAGTATTAACGGGAACAGCCACTACAGAAACCTATGCGGTTGACCTGCAACTATTCGCTCAAGAAACAATTACTACACAACCCTATTTAACAGCACCAACAAACAATTCTACCAGTCATGCTTTGCCTATTGAATTTGTTTGGAACTCTGAAAATGAAGCAAATTCATATATGATAGAAATAGCAACAGATGTGTACTTTTCGAGTATTGTAGAAACAGCGACAACGCAATTAAAAAAACACACCTCTACGAATCTTGAACAAAACACCGAATATTACTGGAGAGTAAAAGAGACCAATGACTGTAATGAAGGTTTATATTCAACTATATACAAACTTCAAACAGGCTTAATTGAAGATTTTGAGTTTGAAAAAACAGAAAACGCTTCAATCCCTGACAACGATCCAAACGGTATAAGTTCAATGATATCAATAATCGATAAAATTGACATTCAAAATGTTTCTGTAACAATTAACATTTCACATAGTTATGTAGGAGACTTAGTAGTGAAATTAACAAACCCAAGTGGTGAGGAAGTTGTTTTGGTTGAGGTAGACGGGAACAGAGATGGCGACAATTATACCAACACTAACTTTGACGACAGTGCAACGCAAACCATTACCGAAGGTACAGCTCCATACACTGGAACCTTTATCCCGAAAGAAGCATTGAGCCTTTTTTACTCAAAAGAGAGTAACGGAAACTGGACCTTACATGTTTCAGACAATGCAGCGGACGACACTGGAGAGTTGATCAACTGGAAGTTAACAATCACAGGAGTAAACCAAAACTCATTAAGTAATGAAGATATAATTGGCAATAACAACCCTAAAATAACGAAAGGATTTAGCCCTAATGGAGATGGTATCAATGACTATTGGGTGATTGAAAACATAAATACCACAGATTTTTCTCATGAAAAGTTCCCAAATGCTAATGTCAAAATATACACACCAAGTGGACAACTTGTATATTCGGCAGACAATTACAAAAATGACTGGAATGGCACAAACCAAAGTGGAGCAAAACTTCCAGTAGGTACCTATGTATTTCAAGTTACTTTTTCAAAACCTGAATTCAGCACTCAAAAAGGTTGGCTTTACTTAAAATATTAATATCTATGCAAAAAACACAAACAAAATGAACACTGTGTCAAACAGTTAATTTTTTTTCCTATTAAAAAATTTGTATTTTCATAGAAACTAACCAACTATATCTCTATGAAAAAACATTTACTTATTATCTCGTTTGTTCTTTTTAGCGTTGTTTCATTTGCTCAAACTACAATTTCCGGAAAAGTTGTAGACTCGAATAGCAATGAACCTATCCCTGGTGCTAATATCACCTTGGAAGGTACAACGATTGGTACATCTTCCGATTTCGATGGAAATTTCAAATTAGAAACTACCCAAAATCCACCTTTTAACATCAAAGCAAGTAGTGTTGGCTTTTCTGCTACCACGAAAAACATCACCCAAAACAACCAGCAAATAACAATTATCCTTAAAGAAGGTACATTGTTAGATGAAGTAGTTGTATCTGCTTCTCGTACACCTGAGCGCATTTTCGAGTCTCCGGTAACCATCGAGAGAATTGGAATCAAAGAAATCGAAGCTACATCTTCTGCTACCTACTACGATGGACTAGAAAATTTAAAAGGAGTAGATGTCAACACAAGTAGTTTGACGTTTAAATCTGTAAACACTAGAGGGTTTGCTGCATTTTCAAACACCCGTTTCTTACAACTGGTAGATGGAATGGACAATGCCTCTCCTGCCCTAAATTTCCCTGTTGGAAATTTATTAGGTATTTCTGAATTAGACATACAAGGAGTAGAGTTATTGCCGGGTGCTTCTTCAGCACTGTATGGAGCCAACGCCTTTAATGGTATTTTATTTATGAATAGTAAAAACCCATTCGATCATGAAGGGGTGAGTGCTTATTTAAAATCTGGAGTTACCGTTCAAGATGCAAACGGAACCAATGAGTTTTTTGATGTTGGTGTTCGTGTTGCAAAAAAATTCAGCGATAAGTTTGCTGCCAAAGTAAACATCTCCTTTTTAGAAGGTACAGATTGGGCAGCTACGGATTACAAACAATATGATGACCAAGGCGCTGGTAAACCTGATTTGATTACTGAAAACCCAACAGGACCAGAATTTGATCGTGCAAATATATACGGGGATGAAGTTTCAACGGATATTGGGGCTGGTGCTAGCCCACTCCCTGAAGGAACTGTTGTAAGCAGAACAGGATATAAAGAAACCGACTTGACAGATTACAAAGCAAAAAGTTTCAAAACCGATGTTGGCTTGTTTTACCGACCAAACGGAGATGATTTAGAAATCAGCTACAACGGACGCTTCGGAACTGGGAATACGGTTTACCAAGGTGCCAACCGATATTATTTGAAAAATTTTATCATGCAACAGCACAAATTAGAAGTAAGAAACGATCACTTCTTTTGGAGAGCTTATATGACTGCTGAAGATGCTGGCGACTCGTATGACATGTTTTTTACAGGGGTAAACATGAATAAAGTTACTGCTGAGCCATGGTTTCAAAGATATGCTCAAGTATATGGAGCAAACTTAGGTATGGGTTCAGAAAAAGCACATGAAATAGCTAGAGAAACAGCAGATTCAGAACTCACACTTCAACCAGGAACCCCGGAGTTTGATGAATTGTTCAACAAAACGATTTCAGATGGTGACTTGAACACAGGGTCTAAATTCGTAGACAAATCAAAAATCTACCATTCAGACATCAACTATAATTTCAAAGAATTGATTCCTTTTGCTGAAATTCAAGTAGGTGGATCAGCTAGAAGGTATTCTTTAAATTCTAGCGGTACTATCTTTACTGATGCAGACGGCCCGATCAATTACGATGAATTTGGAGCCTATGCCCAAGGACAAAAGTGGTTGGTAGAAGAAACCTTAAAACTAACCGCTTCGGTACGTTACGACAAATCTCAAAATTTTGATGGATTCTTTTCTCCAAGGGTTTCGTTGGTATACAACGCAGACGAAGACAAAAAACACAATTTTAGATTGTCTTACCAAACAGGTTTCAGAAACCCAACTACACAAGATCAATACATTGGGTTAGATTTAGGACGTGCCATTTTAATTGGTTCTGCAGCCGACAACTTAGACAGATATCAATCTTTAGACAAAGATGTGAGTGCCACAGGTCAAGCCTTTGGAAACCCAGCTACCGTTAATTTAACGGGTAGGGATGCCTATGAAAACTCATACACTTTAGAATCTGTTGGAAAATTTTCCGTAACTCAAAACCCTGCTGATTTAGAAATTGCTGAAATCGAATTAGTAAAGCCAGAACAAGTAACTGCTTTTGAATTTGGTTACCGTGGTATTGTAAATAAATTAGTTATTGACTTTAGTACGTATTACAACATTTATAAGGATTTTATTGGAAACAAAACTGTCGTTTCTCCATTTTATGGTAAGGTAGATTTTTCGGATGGGACCTATCCGACTCCAGGGGGCAATATTCCAAAAGCAGTTGTAGCTCTAGGAAGTGGAGATTTCCAACCATTCCAAACCTACACTAATTCATCCGCAGACATATCCTCTTATGGAGCGGCAATCGGTTTGAGCACGAAAGTAATGGGTAATTTTGACTTAGGTTTCAACTACACTTGGGCAAAGTTTGATTTCGACCAAAGTTCAGACCCTGACTACGAAGCTGGTTTTAATACACCACAACACAAAGTAAAAGTATCTTTTGGAAATACAAATATTGGACATAATTTCGGATTCAGATTGGATGCTAGATGGAATGATGCTTACCTATGGGAATCAACATTTATCGATGCTATATTACCAGCAAGAACCACAGTTGATGCCCAAGTAACCTATAACATGCCAAAATTAAAATCACAGCTTAAAGTTGGAGCCGCTAACTTATTAGGTCACGAATATCAAAGTGCACCTGGTGCAGGTACCATTGGAAGTCAAATCTATGCGTCTTGGACGGTTAGAGGATTCTAAATCACTTCACAGAGTTTATTCAAAAAACGTCTTTCTAAAAGGCGTTTTTTTATTTAAAAAAACAAGATAGAACAATAAAAAAAATCTTCAGAAAAACACACCTACCAAATTCACAACAAGGCATTTAAATCATGCCAAGATGGATAATCTAAAGCAATTGAAAAAAATATTTTTTACAAGCATAAAAAAGCAGAAAACATGTTTTTATTTCAAATTAAAACTTCTATATTTGCACCCTGAAAAACGAGGTTAAACTCTCATAGAAAATTAGAACTAACAATTAATAGTTACAACAATGTCTAAATTAACAGGTAAAGTTGCTCAAATTATTGGACCAGTAATTGATGTCGCATTTACAACAGGAGAAGGTCTTCCACAAATTTTCGATTCTTTAGAAATCGCAAGAGAAAATGGATCTACACTAGTTTTAGAAGTAGAACAACACATTGGTGAAGATACTGTAAGATGTATTGCAATGGACTCAACTGATGGTTTGAGTAGAGGTGTAGAAGCAGTTGCTACAGGAAGCCCAATTAAAATGCCAGTAGGTGACAATATCTACGGTCGTTTATTCAACGTAAATGGAGATCCTATAGACGGATTACAATCTTTACCAAAAGACGGAGATAAAGGTTTATCTATACACCGTGAAGCTCCTAAATTTGAAGACTTGTCTGTATCTACAGAAGTTCTTTTTACAGGGATTAAAGTAATTGACTTAATTGAGCCTTACTCAAAAGGAGGTAAAATTGGATTATTTGGTGGAGCCGGAGTAGGTAAAACTGTATTAATTCAAGAGTTGATTAACAATATCGCAAAAGGACATGGTGGTCTTTCTGTATTTGCAGGAGTAGGAGAAAGAACACGTGAAGGAAATGACTTGATGCGTGAAATGATTGAAGCTGGAATTATCCAATATGGAGAAGAGTTTGAGCATTCAATGGAAGAAGGAGGATGGGATCTTGAAAAGATCGACCACGAAAAAATGAAAGATTCAAAAGTAACATTCGTATTCGGACAAATGAACGAACCTCCTGGAGCACGTGCACGTGTTGCCTTGTCTGGTTTAACAATTGCTGAATATTTCCGTGATGGAGCAGGTGATGCTTCTCAAGGAAAAGACGTATTGTTCTTCGTAGATAATATTTTCCGTTTTACACAAGCGGGTTCTGAGGTATCTGCCTTATTAGGTCGTATGCCATCTGCAGTAGGTTACCAACCAACATTGGCAACTGAAATGGGTGCGATGCAAGAGCGTATTACTTCAACAAAAACAGGTTCTATTACATCTGTACAAGCGGTATATGTACCTGCGGATGATTTAACGGATCCTGCACCAGCGACAACATTTGCTCACTTAGATGCAACAACTGTATTGTCTCGTAAAATTGCTGAGTTAGGTATTTATCCAGCAGTAGATCCTTTGGATTCTACTTCTCGTATCTTAACTGAAGAAATTTTAGGAAAAGAGCACTATGAATGTGCACAAAACGTTAAAGAGTTGTTACAACGTTACAAAGAGTTACAAGATATTATCGCCATCTTAGGTATGGAAGAATTATCTGAAGAAGATAAATTAGTTGTACACAGAGCACGTCGTGCACAACGTTTCTTATCTCAACCTTTCCACGTTGCTGAACAATTTACAGGTATCCCTGGGGTATTGGTAGATATTAAAGATACAATCAAAGGATTCAACATGATTATGAATGGAGAATTAGACAAGTATCCTGAAGCTGCTTTTAACTTAAGAGGTTCTATCCAAGAAGCAATTGATGCTGGAGAGAAAATGTTAGCAGAAGCGTAAATCAAGTTTTGAGTTTTGGTTTGATTTCAAACCGAATAAAAAACAAAAACAATAAAGACTATGTTTTTAGAAATAGTATCACCAGAAGCAACGTTATTTAGCGAAAAAGTAGACTCTGTATCTGTTCCAGGTGTAGACGGAAACTTTCAAATGTTAGAAAATCATGCTGCAATTGTATCTGTTTTACAAGAAGGTACTGTAAAAATTCATACGCACACACAAGAGCATATTGAATTCGATCAGCTTAGTGGTCATTTTGAGACGCATATTGATGACGATAAAATCATCACTTTGAACATCAAATCAGGTACTGTTGAAATGAAAGACAATAAAGTAATTATTTTAGTAGACTAATTTTAATTACAAATCATAAAAAAACCGAGTAACAAATGTTACTCGGTTTTTTTATGTCTATTTCTTAAGTATTCGTTGCCTTGCATACGTTGTATTATAACTATCCTTTATCGCTAAAATATAATACCCTGACTTGAAATTTTTCAAATCTAGTAGCGGTAATGCGTTTACACCATACATAAAATCTTTTGGAAATTTTGCAACCAATGCACCAGCGAGGTCATATACCACGACAAAACCTCTAAATGAATTTTTACTCGTAAACTGAACCGTAACATATTCTTCGATTGGGTTTGGGTATACAGTTAAGTTATTTTCAGTTTTATTTGTCGGATATTCACTTCCAAGAGCTTTGAGACTATTATCAATTAAATCCAGCTTCTCTTCACCATCGAAATCTGAAAATTCGGTACCACTTACAACGTCAGTAGAGGCACCCAAAAAGTCTGTAATCAAAGTTGTAAATACTTGACGATAATCGTGCTGCATCTGCCCTTCATCAAAATGCTTTACAATAGTTGATAAATCTAAATTACTCCCCGATACCCCGGGTTTAACAGAAGAACCTATCACAAACATAGGCCCTAAATTTCCATGATCTGTACCTAAATTTCCATTTTCCAATGGCTTCCTACCAAATTCAGTAAAAGTAGCAGCAACCACTTTTTCATCGATACCCATAGCTTCAATATCATCTTGAAAAGCCTTTACCGAATCACCAAGCTCAGCGAGTAAATCTGCATGAGTACCCGTATGCGTAGCTCCACCAACAACTTGATCTGCGTGCGTATCATAACCACCGGTAGTAACTAAAAATATTTTAGTTTTTGAACCTCCTTTAATCATTCTAGCCACGGTCTTTAACTGATCCGCTAAATCGTAATCAGGATACGAAACAGCACTATTTGAACCCGCATCAAACACCTCACTGATTCTTTGAGAATAATCATTTGTGGCTTTTTCTGTTTGAACCATATATGCAACATTCGCCGCAAATTCTGAATCAGGTAAATTGGTAGGTTCTGGATTTCCGATGCTAGAAATTACATTGTAATACCCTGATACATTTTGTCCTGTTAAATTCACATCTACCTTATGTTCATGTTCTGAATGAAAACCAAGAGAAGGTTTTTTCGCTCCCAACTGAATTCCTAAAGGATCAGAATAAGCTTCATAATTGTAACCCGTATGTAAGAATCTTGCCATCCAACCAGAGGTTTTATTCGAATTTTCTGAAGTACCATCGCCTCCTTTCAACATCAAAGCTCTACTTGCAAAATGCGATTTATTACCGATTGGATAACCAACACTCTGAATGATATTTAATTTTCCTGCATCATACAAGCTCTTAAAGCCAGTTAGAGAAGGATGTAAATAAATTTGATCTTCAATAGGCAATGTACTATCTAAACTAATAGCTCCATTGATCCCTGTAGTCTCTAATTTTACCGTAGGTCGTAAACTTGCATATGCATCATATTGATTGATTGGAATTAAAGTATTCAATCCATCATTTCCACCTAACAACTGTATCAATACCAATGACCTACCCTCAATGATAGATGCTGGCAATTGATTTAACAGTGCTGTTTTCGAAAAAGCTTTTACTTGATGGCCATTTAATAACAGTGCGCTCGCAGAACTCAAAGCCGACAGTTCTAAAAATTTTCTTCTTTTCATGTTCTGTAGTTTTAATTATTTTGAAATTCTTGCGACCAGATCAAAGCTCTAAACAAGGGGACCAATACACTCTCAACTCCTGTTCTATTTCCCGAATTCTTATAAATTTGCCATTCGTCTGCCCACATCGCTGGTGTGGTTTCTCCACCTTCAAGCAAAATATCATTTAAGAAATAGTTTGTTCGATCGGCATCAATGGCTTCTGGAAACATCAAATCAACCAATTCTGCCACTATTTTAGCTGGATCATATGGATCACTCACATTTTCATCAACAAAGGTTGTCACATAAAAATTTGCTTTTACCTTATTTGGATTCAACAATATATCCGTAAAGTTATATCGTGGAATTATTGTGGAGGAATTGAACCAAAATTTATCAAAATCTGGAGTTTCGTAATTCGCTGGGAACCCCGCTACTGAAGGTGGGTCAAATGGATTTTGACTCGCCGGAACCAACATACCTAAGATAATTTGCCAATAGTAAAAGTTTTTATAATGGTACAATCCTTCAGATATTGGATCGGGAACTGGAAAGTTAGTAAGTGTTAGTGTTTGTAAAATTAAATCTAGAGGCATTTTAACGAGGCCTCCTATTATTTCATCGTTTGAATTGGCATCATCTTTATCATAAAAATGTTTGCTTAATAACAATTGATCTATTGCTTCTTGTAAATTATAATTTTGTCTAAACGTACTCGCAAGTGGTGTAATGATATCATTCTCTATTTCCGTCGTAATTGTTCTTCCCACAAAAAAACGATATAACTTTCTACAAATAAATTTAGCTGTCTCATCTTTACTTACAATCAACGCAACAAACTCTCTTAACTCGGCCTCTACCCTAGCATTTTTTTCCTCATTCGTTTTTCCCGAAGTATCCCAAGCTTCAATTACATAATTATCAAAACGATGACTGAATTCTTTTCTACCAAAATCGTGTTGATAATTATTTGCGTATCCACATGGTATATTACCATTAGCGACACCATTTGTTTGTCTATGTCGATCTAAATCTGGGTATTTTATAATGTTATACCAATAAAACTTCCAGCCTGTTAATACACGGGCAGCCTCTTCTACATCAGATTCAGTATAATTCGTATAATCACCTATTCCCGCCTGAGCTCCTTTACCTATTGTAAACAACTCTAGTAATTCTCGCGCATAGTTTTCGTTTGGATTGGTATTCGTGTTTTGGTTGTTATTCAAATAAGCCAACATGATCGGGTTGATGGTCATTTGAAAAATCAATTCTTTCCAATCTCCCAAACTATGAATTTCTAACAAGCGTAAATAATCGTAATATGAACCGTAACTACCATTTAAGGTAGGGCTTGACGCTGTGAAATCGGTAAACAAAAAATAAGTCATTTTCGAACGATACGAAGTATCTCTTCTTGCCTCATCTAGCCACCAACCTAGTACGTAACTACGCAATAAACCGTTTCCGCTTCCATTGTCTGGTTTTTTTTCTCCATATACAGGATCGTCGTCAATCCATGGTGCTGGAGTATTTAATTTATCAGATACAGGATGGATAGGCTGCGTTAAGTTTTTATCAGGTATAATTGCCAATTGCGCAATTGCTTGCGACGGAGTTAATGCACTGAATGTTTCTATCCTCGATTTTGAGACATTGAATGTTGCACGTCGCAACAAATGTTTGGCCAGACGTTTGCCTAGAACACCAGTATAGGGGCTTATTGATGCCATTTTTTTATAGTTTAAGATTAGTTCGCAATCACTTCATTTTGGTTAGAATTCAAATAATTGCAGATTCTTGTAAATTTACGAAATAAGAAACAAATCAACTTTGTTTTATAATTCAACAATATTTCGATCAATAATTTACTTCGAACTCGGTACATTATAAAATTAAAAAGTTCAGTAATTTCGCAAACAGTTATTGAAAAGAAACCTTTTTTATGCAAGATTTCCCTAAAAAATTAACGCAAAAACTAAAGCATCGAACCGAAAATAATTCGTTGAGAAACTTAACTACCATAAAAAATAAGGTAGACTTTTCTTCAAATGATTATTTAGGATTCTCTTTAAATAATGCTATTGTATCAAAGGCTAGTTCGCTTATTGAAAACGAAACCCACAAGAACGGAAGTACTGGCTCAAGACTTGTTTCTGGCTCTCATCATTTGCATGAGGTCGTTGAAAAACAACTCGCAGCATTTCACAACAGTTCTGCAGCACTATTATTCAATTCTGGTTACGACGCGAATCTCGGATTTTTCTCTTGTATCCCCCAAAAAGGTGACACCATATTATTTGATGAATTGATTCATGCTTCTATTAGAGATGGCATACGCTTGTCCAATGCTAAATCCTATAAATTCAAACACAATTCAACGGAAGATTTAGAAAAAAAAATAGCAAAATCAGAGGGAGATGTGTATGTGATTGTTGAAAGTATTTATTCTATGGATGGAGACAGTGCTCCTTTGGAAAAAATAGCAAAACTATGCGAATTGAACAATTGTTATTTTGTTATTGATGAAGCACACTCAAACGGTGTATTCGGAGAATCTGGCGCAGGCCTTGTACAGGAACTGCAATTAGAAAATAAAGTCTTTGCAAGAATTCACACCTTCGGCAAAGCGCTTGGATGTCATGGAGCTGTGATATTAGGTTCTGATAACTTGAGAAGTTATTTGATCAATTTTTCAAGGTCGTTTATTTATACCACAGCAGCTTCTTTGCATTCCGTTGCAACAATTAAAGCAGCATATGATGAACTTACAACTACGGATTCGATTCAAAAACTTAAAAAAAACATCAATTACTTTACATCAAAAATCTCTGAATTGAACTTGGTTGGTAATTTCATTGATAGCAACAGTGCCATACATTGTTGTATAATTTCTGGAAACGATGCAATAAAAAAACTTGCGAACAAACTCCAAATAGAAGGTTTTGACATCAAACCTATTCTATCACCAACAGTACCCAAAGGAGAAGAACGATTGAGAATTTGTTTGCACAGCTACAATACATTCAAAGAAATTGATAATTTACTTTTGGCATTGGCCAAACACACAATATGAAAAAAATATTTATTACTGGAATTTCTACAGAAGTTGGGAAAACTTTGGTTTCTGCTATTGTAACAGAAGCATTGGAAGCAGATTATTGGAAACCTGTACAAGCTGGAGAACTAGATTATTCTGATACAGACAAAGTTGCGGAAATGATTTCTAATACGATAACCACATTTCATCAAAACAGCTATGCATTAGAAACCCCTATGAGTCCCCATGCAGCTGCTGAAATTGACCAAATACAAATCAATATTGATTCAATTATTTGTCCGAATACAAATAACAATTTAGTCATCGAAGGTGCTGGTGGTTTGCTGGTTCCGTTAAATGATCATGATACTATATTGGATATTATCAAGCCAGACTATAAAATAATTGTAGTTTCTAGACACTATTTAGGAAGCATCAATCACACCTTGTTAACCACACAATTACTACAAGAAAAAGGGTTTGATGTTAGCATAATTTTTAGTGGAGATGCACATCCAACAACAGAATCAATCATTGCAAAGAAAACTGATGCAAAAATCATTGGTCGTATAGACGAAGAAAAATCTATCAACAAAGAAACCATCAAAAAATACGCTCAGCGTTTTCGCGAAAACTTACAAAACCTATAGTTCGATTGAGCTCTCCATAATTTCAAGAACTATTTTTCCCCATCTAAGGAATGTTTCTAGCCTATTTACTTGTGGTAATTTGTATTAGTATTGTACATTTGACTTTTCTTTTTGAAACAACTAAAAAATGAGTTTACAAGAACGCGATCAAAAACATCTTTGGCATCCTTTAACACAGCACAAACTGCATCCAGATCATCTGGCAATTACACATGCTAAAGGAGCTTTATTGTTCGACGAAAATGGCAATACTTATATAGATGGAATTGCTTCTTGGTACACGTGCATGTACGGTCACTGCAATGATTATATCATAAAAAAGACTACAGAGCAATTGTCAAAACTCGACCAAGTAGTTTTTAGTGGTTTTACTCACAAACCAGCAGTAGAAATGTCAGAGAAACTGATGGAGATCTTACCTAAGAATCAACAGAAAATCTTTTTCTCAGACAACGGATCTACAACAGTAGATGTTGCGGTAAAAATGGCGCTCCAGTTTCATTTCAATCAAGGTAAAAAAATGAATAGAATCATCGCTCTTGAAGATGCTTTTCACGGAGACACCTTTGGTGCCATGTCTGTTTCAGGATTATCGGTTTACAATGGTCCTTTCGAAGATTTCTTGTTAACGATTGATCGAGTGGATGTTCCTACTCATGATAATTTTGAAAAAGTAAAAGAACATTTTTCTCAAATTATTGCAACTGGTGAAGTAGCAGCTTTTATTTTTGAACCACTTGTGCAAGGAGCTGCTGCCATGAAAATGTACCCAGCAGAGTTATTAAACGCATTGATTCAAATAGCACAACAAAACAATGTATTGTGTATTGCGGATGAAGTGATGACTGGTTTTGGAAAAACCGGAAAATATTTTGCTTCTGATTATCTACAAAATAAACCCGATATTTTGTGTTTGTCTAAATCCTTAACGGGAGGTGTTGTGCCAATGGGTTTGACTACTTGTACACAACAAGTATATGATGCATTTTATGATACTGAAATTTCAAAAGGATTTTTTCACGGACACACATACTCAGCAAATCCATTAGGTTGTGCTGCAATTTCGGCTGGTATAGATTTATTAACCTCTGATGAAATGCAGCAAAACAGCATTCGCATACAGCAAAGACACAACGATTTCAATAAAAAAATACAAACACATCCTAAAGTCAAAAGCACACGACAAACAGGTGTAATTTTTGCATTGGATTTGAATATTGAAATGGATCGATATGGAAACCTAAGAGATCAATTGTTTGAATTTTTTATGAATCGAGGAGTCTGTTTACGTCCGTTGGGAAACACTGTTTATATATTACCTCCTTTTGTAATTACCAATGATGAATTAGACAAAATATACGAGACAATTGAACTAGCATTAGAAAATTTCTAATTCAAGATTGACGTTTAAATATTTTTGCAACAATAATACCCGCCAAATTGTGCCAAATACTAAAAACAACTGCTGGCAAAGCCGTAATTTTAGAAAAATGCACCAATGCCAAACTCACCCCTAAACCCGAGTTTTGCATGCCGACTTCTATCGCAATCGTTTTGGACACTTTTTTAGGAAATTGCAACACGGTCGGAACCAAATACCCGATTAAAAAACCGAAAACATTGTGTAACAAAACCGCGATAAAAATCAATATTGGAAATGTTGCCAATACATCTTTATTCAAAGCGATCACACAGGCTACAATCGACGCTATGGACAAAATTGAAATCGAAGGAAAGAAATCGATAACAGGTTGGATTTTCTTTTGAAATAATTTTCGAATTACTAATCCGTCTAATAAAGGAAAAAGAACAATCCAAAAAGTAGTTTCAGCCAAAGAAAGAAACGAAATATCTATTGATTCATTTGCTAAAAAAAATATCCAAAAAGGTGTCAATATAGGCGCTAAAATCGTAGAAATCAAAGTTAAACTTATAGACAAAGGAAGATGTGCTTTGGACAAATACACCATCACATTAGAAGCTGTTCCACCAGGACAAGCTCCAACGATAATTAATCCGACTAACAAGTTTTGAGGTAATTGCAAAAACTTACCGATAACAAAAGCCAGAAGTGGCATCACAAAAAATTGCAATAGTACTCCTACAAAAAGCCATTTTGGATTTTTACCGACATCCTTTAAATCTTTAAAATCAATCGTCAACCCCATTCCCAGCATAATCAAACCTAGTATAAAAGGTATATAGGATTTCAACAAAGAAAAAGCATCTGGAAAAATCAAGCCTAAAGCAGCAAAAAATAGTATGGTAATTAAAAAATGCTTTTCAATAAATTTTGAAATGAAGTTCATCTTGTTTTTTTAGCAAAAATAAAAAACCATTGCTCAAAACCAACTGGTAACTTTATAATCGTCAATCTATCAAGTTATTAAATAGTAGAAATTTCGTATCTTATAAGGGCTATCGAAAAAGACCTTATCTATTTTACTTTAAGGCAAGCCTTGTTGTGCTTGTTTCTAAAGTAGAATTACTTTGTATATATCTAACTTTTTTCGACAGCTCTATTATTAATCTAAATTATTAAGCTATGAAAAAAATTACATTGTCGTTAACCCTCTTATCGATTTCCCTCACTCAAGCACAAATCAAAAACGCCTCTATTTCTGATGAAGGTGATATAGCCATTGTGGCTTATCATGACAATCCAGATGGATTCTCATTTGTGTTATTAGATGACTGTCCTAACAACACGACTATTTATTTTGTTGATGAAGAATGGACTGGTGTCGCTTTTGCTTCTGCTACAACTGAAGGAGAAGTAACTTGGACGAATAATACAGGAGCCATCATTTCTCAAGGTACCGTAATCCATATTGAAAATGCGAATGATAACAGTCCTGGAATCTTAGCTTCTGAAGGACTTGCGATAGAGTCAGACGGCGGATTTTCATTAGGTCTCACCGAGGATGAAATTATAGCAATAACAGGTACACGTTCATCTCCAGGTACATTTTTAACTTTTTTTGGAGATTCAGATTCAATGGGAAGCACGCTTACTGGAACAAGCTTAACAAACGGCTCCAATGCCATCTATACAAGTACCATCACTGAAGGATATTATTCTGGCACAAACAACTGTGATGACTTAACCATTAGCGAATGTGCACAACAAATCAATAATGTTTCTAATTGGACATTCGGGAGTTATACTTATCCAGATGTTGTTCCCAATACCATAGATGTAAGTGGTGTTTTATCAATCAAAGAACCTAAAGTAAAATCATTTGTTTTTTCTCCCAACCCAGTACATGACAAACTCAACATTCAATACTCAGAAAATATTAACCTGATAGAAATCTACAATTCGTTTGGTAAAAAAATAATTAGCAAGAGCTATGATAATACCAAAATCGAACTCGAACTGCATCATTTATCCTCAGGAATCTATCATGCAATTTGTAAATCCAACACAAAAAACCAGCACTTTCAATTTGTAAAAAAATAGACTTATGAAAATTGTTAAAAACTCATTTTTAGAATGTCTATATCGGCTCTAAAAAGATAATATTTTTACTATTTTTACTTTCTAATTATTAATTTCAGAAGCGAAGCAAATATGGCAAACGATACGAAAGAAAAAGATGCGAAATTAAAAGCATTACAGATGACCCTTGATAAGTTAGACAAAGCTTATGGAAAAGGGGCAGTTATGAAAATGGGTGATGTTGCTCATGTAGATGTTGAATCTATCTCTTCTGGATCTCTAGGATTGGATTTAGCATTAGGTGTAGGTGGATATCCTAAAGGAAGAATTATTGAAATTTACGGTCCAGAATCTTCTGGTAAAACCACGCTTACAATTCATGCCATCGCTGAAGCGCAAAAAGCAGGAGGAATTGCTGCTTTTATTGATGCAGAACATGCTTTCGATAGATATTATGCAGAAAACTTAGGTGTAGATATTGACAATCTTATCATCTCTCAGCCAGATCACGGAGAACAAGCATTAGAGATTGCAGAGAACTTAATCCGTTCTGGTGCTATTGACATTGTAGTAATTGACTCGGTGGCTGCATTGACTCCAAAAAGTGAAATTGAAGGAGAAATGGGTGATTCAAAAATGGGATTACATGCGCGTTTGATGTCTCAAGCCTTACGTAAATTAACAGGAACTATTTCGAAAACAAATTGTACTGTTATTTTCATCAACCAATTGCGTGAAAAAATTGGTGTGATGTTTGGGAACCCTGAAACAACGACTGGAGGAAACGCCTTAAAATTTTATGCATCAGTACGTTTAGATATTCGTAGAAGAACGCAAATTAAAGATGGTGACCAAGTAATTGGAAATAGTACCAAAGTAAAAGTGGTAAAAAACAAAGTTGCTCCACCTTTCCAACAAGCAGAATTTGATATTATGTATGGAGAGGGTGTTTCTAAGGTTGGAGAAATTTTAGACATCGGAGTAAACTATGGAATTATCAAGAAAAGTGGTTCTTGGTTCAGTTATGGAGATACCAAATTAGGACAAGGTAGAGATGCTGTAAAAAACCTTATCAAAGACAATCCAGAATTGGCAGAAGAATTAGAAACAAAAATCAAAGAAGCTATCGAAAATCAAGAATAGATTTTTCGACTCTATATTATAGAAGGAAGTAGCTTTTGTTACTTCCTTTTTTTATGTCAAAAAACATAGTTTTAATTTAACAAATGAAACTATTAAAACAATATCTTTGTTATTGCCAACATTATATACTCATGGAAAAAACTATTATAGGAAGTGAAGAATGGTGTGCATTACCAGACTTACAAGTACCCGCAATAAAAGCAAGAATAGATTCAGGAGCAAAAACTTCATCAATTCATGCAATCAATATTATACCCTTTAAAAAAAGAGGTGAAAAATGGGTGCGTTACGATATTTTCCCGCTACAATCTAACCCCAGTGTAAGCATTCATTGCGAATCAAAAATTCTAGCTACACGCTACGTAAAAAGTTCTACCGGTGTAAGTGAAAAAAGATATGTGATACTTACCGACCTCGTTTTAGGAGAAAACAAATGGGAGATTGAAATGACATTAGCAAATAGAGATTCTATGGGCTTTAGAATGCTACTCGGAAGGGAAGCAATGGTAGATCGTTTGGTCATAGACCCTTCTAAAGAAGACTGTATCAAATCAATCACCCCAGAAGAATTAGATGCATATTACAAGACAGGAAAGCCTTTAGAAAATGGATTAAAGATTGGTGTTTTGGCTAGTAACCCTGAATTGTATAGCAACAAAAGAATCATGGAAGCAGGTGAACAAGCCGGACATCAAATGTTCTTTTTGAATGCACAACAATGCTATATGAAAATGGATGCTGACAATCCAGAAATTCATTATCGTGGCGGAAATGTTCTAGAAAATTTTGATGCCATCATCCCTAGAATCAAACCGAGCATGACATTCTATGGATGTGCTTTGATTCGACAATTTGATTCGATAGGAACCTTTATTCAAAATGGGGCAGCAGCCATTTCTCAATCGAGAGACAAACTGTTTTCATCTCAATTATTTTCAAAACATGGAATTCAAATTCCGACTACAGGATTTGCCAATTCACCATTAGAAACCAAAGAATTAATTGAAATGGTGAATGGTGCTCCGTTGATTATAAAATTATTAGAAAGCACGCAAGGTAAAGGAGTTGTATTAGCCGAGACCAATAAAGCTGCAGAAAGTGTTATCAATGCTTTTAAAAGCTTAAAAACAAACATCCTCGTGCAAGAATTCATCAAAGAAGCCGATGGTAGAGATTTACGTTGTTTTGTGATTGATGGTAAAGTAGTTGCTTCTATTGAAAGAGTTGCTGTAAAAGGAGAATTTAGAGCAAATATTCACCAAGGAGGTACAGCAAGAGTTGTAAAAATTACTCCAGATGAAAAAAAATTAGCCATTAAGGCTGCCAAAGTTTTGGGGCTAGATGTTGCTGGAGTAGATTTAATTCGATCAAATAAAGGACCTTTGCTATTAGAAGTAAATTCATCACCTGGTTTAGAAGGAATTGAAAAAGCAACAGGAAAAGACATCGCTAAAATGATGATCAAAGCAATTGAGAAAAAATTAAAATTTCAGAAATAGGATTTCCGTGCTAGCAATAAAAAATATTTCTTTTGCTTATGATAAAAAAGAAGTTGTAAAAGAAGTTTCTTTTATCGCTAACAAGGGTGAATACATTGCGGTTATTGGAGAAAGTGGTTGTGGCAAAAGCACTTTGTTAGAGATAATATATGGGTTGCTGCATATTGAAAAGGGAGAAATAACTTGGGATGACATTAAACTTCTAGGCCCGAATTATTATTTAGTCCCTGGAGAACCTTTTATGAAATACCTTTCACAAGATTTTGACTTGATGCCTTTTACATCTGCTGCTGAAAACGTCGGTAAATTTTTACCCAATCGATTTCCGAAAGAAAAGAAAGCGCGTACCAAAGAATTACTTGAAGTGGTTGACATGACTGATTTTGCAGATGTAAAGGTCAAGAATTTAAGTGGTGGTCAAAAACAACGTGTTGCATTGGCACGGGTTTTAGCAAAAGAACCTGAATTGTTATTATTAGACGAACCATTTAGTCATATTGACAATTTCAGAAAAAACAACTTACGTCGCAAATTATTCAATTATTTAAGAGAAAAAAACATTGGTTGTATCGTCGCCACACACGACAGCACGGATGCGCTCTCTTTTGCTGATCGAATCGTTGTAATGAAAGAAGGAAGTATCGTAGCTGAAAACAGTCCGCAAAACCTATATAAAAAACCACCATCTAAATATGTAGCTTCGTTTTTCGGAGATGTGAATGAAATTGCACTAAACAAAATAAATACTACTGAAAACTCTAAAAAAACAATCCTTTTATATCCTCATGAGATAAAAATTAATTCGAAAGCTACGATAGAAGCAACCGTTCTACAAAGCTATTTTATGGAAGGCGTGTATTTGATTGAGGTACTTTTCAAAGAACAAATACTGTTTGTCCATCATACAGAACATCTAAACAAAAACACCAAAATTCATCTTGAATTTGATTCTGAAACAGTTGCCTTACGCAGTTAACCTTTGGTTTTCAAATACTCTTTGTCGAATATTTTTTTATAAATCGTTTCACCTAAAAAGCACAGCAAAATAATTGAGAAGGCAATAACAACACCAATGATATTTGTAGTCGTTTGCTGATAGACTAAAACGATCAATGCTAACATAGACAAAATAAATCCTACTAAAGATATCAATCGATTTCCGTTTATTTCTTTCGCTAATTTGAAAGCTATAAAGTTTACGATACCAAAAATCAATAAAAAACCGACACTTCCCGCTGTAGAAATACTCTCTAACTCTAAGGTATTTGTAATAATAATTGTCGTTATCGCAGTTATCAAAAGTCCGATGGGCTGATTCCATATTTTACCTGTCAATTCATGAGGAAGTTCATCATCTTCTGCAATTTCATAACTCACTCTACTACCGCCATACAATGATGCATTGATCGCTGAAAATGTAGATATCAACGCTGCGATAGTAATTATAGTAAAACCTGCTTGACCTAACATCGGTTTAGCGGCTTCTGCCAACACATAATCCTCTGCAGTTGCTATTTCATCAAACGGTAACGAACCAACCGTAACAACAGCAATAATAATATACAAAAGGATGACAAACACCACAGAATACGAATAGGCTTTCGGAATATTTTTTAATGGATTCTCAATATCCGGTGCTGCATTGGCAATCAACTCAAATCCTTCATAAGCAACAAAAATAACCATCCCTCCTGCAAAAATTTTTATAGAGCTCGACCAGTTTTCTATTCCCAACTGACTCATATTTGTATTGCCAAACAAACCATAACCACCAATGGCGATAAAAGAAATCAAAATAACCAATTTGATAATAACAGCATAAGATTCAATTTTTCCAACTACTGAAATGCTATAGTAATTTATTGTTGTTGCTATAACAATAATAAAGGTAGCATAAAGATGACTATCTAATGAAACCTGCTCGGTAATCTGATATAAATTCGGCGCATACGAACCAAAGGCAGAGGCATATAAAGCAAGCATGATGACATAACTTACCCAAAGGAGGTTATTGATGGCACCACTGAATATTGACTTACCAAAAGCCTGATTCATGAATTTTACCGTACCTCCCTTATCAGGAAATTTAATGGAGAGTTTTGCATAGGCATATGAAGTTAACAATGCAATGCAACCCGCAATTAAAAATGAAAGATAGGTTGCACCTTTGGCAATAGAGACTGCTAACCCTAGAACAGCAAATATACCACCTCCTACCATACCTCCTATACCGATAGAAATGGCCTCTTTTAAACTGATTTTATCTTTCATAAATGCTTATTCTTTTAAACATTCACCAAGATAAAATAAACTGATTAGAAACTGAAATTAATATTTCAATTTGAATTTAATGTATGTAATGGGTTTGTTTACCTCTAAATACTGTTTTTCGTAAAACGTTTGCGTATTCAGAACCACCTCTGGAGCATGTGGATTTGTATAGATATCATGATGTGCGTAAAGAACTTCTTGTCCTTGACCATGTAACAATCCTAACGTATAACCATGCATAAATTCACTGTCGGTTTTTAAATGCATGATACCATCTTCATTTAGAATGTGGTGGTATTTTTTCAAGAACTCTTCATTCGTTAAACGATGTTTTGTTCTTTTGTATTTTATTTGAGGATCTGGGAATGTGATCCAAATTTCACTCACTTCATTCTCAGCAAAACACAAATCAACCAATTCGATCTGAGTTCGCACGAAAGCTACATTTGGTAAATTTTCTTCTAATGCGGTTTTAGCACCTCGCCAAAAACGAGCTCCTTTGATATCAATACCTATATAATTGATATCAGGATTTTTTTCTGCTAAGGCAATAGTATATTCACCTTTACCACAGCCTAACTCTAATACAATTGGATTGTCGTTTTTAAAGAATTCATTCCATTTTCCTTTGTAGGGAAAATCGGTAGTAACTTCTTCACGAGTAGGTTGAATTACATTAGAAAACGTTTCATTTTCATTGAAACGTTTCAATTTGTTTTTACTTCCCAAAAGAAAATTTATTTAGGTAAATCTTCTGTTCCTTCTTTTTTAAATCTTACAGACTCTTTCATCCAGTAAGCAAGCAACACAAAAAATACTGCTATAAAAAGAAAGTTGATAATATTAGATGTCCACCAGTTTTTATCGCTTCTGATTAAATCAAAAGGAACAAAAAGTCCTTCTGTGAATAAATCTCCGATGATTCTAAATATATTGTTTGCTATCATAACTTAAATTATCTTTACGCTGCAAAAATATAAAAACTAAACATGCTAGCCAATTTTTTTGAAAAAACTAAACCCTTAAACATCATCGTACTCGGTTTATTTTTTTTTAGCTTTAGTTTCACCTACTTTTTAACGAACAAAACTACTGATTATCCTATAATTACGTGTTTTTTTCGAACAGGAATCCACGCTATATTTTTGTTGTTTAGCACGATTATCTTTATTAAAAATGGCGTTTCAAATAACAACCTACACAACAGCTTTTTCATTATTTGTTTTTATGGGATGTTTGCAAATGCTCTTGAAGAGACACATCTATTGTATGTTTCAGCACTTTTTTTATGGATAACTCAGAAAATCGCTACTTTAAACAATACAGAAAGTGCTAAATTAACCTTATTCGACATTGGTATTCTAAGTGGTGTTTCGTTTTTAATTTATGATTGGGCGATTTTAATCATGTTATTCGTATACCTATCATTGATCATCACTCAAAAAGTAAATTTAGAAAACATCCTAAGTCCGTTACTTGGTTTGTTAGTTCCTTTATTCTTAACATTTACCTACTTTTTCTTTATCGAAAACGTCGATGCGTTTTATAGTTTCTTCGACTTTGCGTATAACTTTGATTTCTCACATTACAACAGTGCACATTTACAATTGTCTTTTTATGTATTGTTGTTTTTAACAATAGTTGGCATTGTAGTAACGACTCCCAAAGTAATATCTATTAGTGACTCGTACCGTTTGCAATATCTTTTGACAATATTACTCCTCGGTATTAGTAGCGTTATTATAAGTTTGAAAACAGAAAAAAACGGAAATGAGTTACTACTTACATTTGCTCCGTTGTCTATCATCATGGGACGCTTTGTACAGTCGATACCTAAAAAAAGATTCAAAGAATTATTCGTTATCGCTGTTTTTGCTTTTTCTCTTTTTCAACTTCTAAGAACTGCATAAAAAAGGCTTAAGAAAAAAATCCTTAAGCCCTCTGATTTATTAAGAAACGACTAACTAAATATGTGAAGCAGTCAAGCTAATTTCTGCCTTCATATTCATATCCATTACATTTCCTTGTGCTTCCATTTGCATATTCATATCCATTACCATATTTGAAGACAACGTCTCACCAGTTTTTTTATCTAAGGTAAGATCACCTGAAATAGTTGCTTCTAACATTTTCATGGCAGCAGTTTCACCATTTAACATTTTACCCGTAACGGTTAACAACAATTGACTTTTCTCAATACCTACCAAAGTATAGGTATATTCAATTTTCCCTATTTGATTCATGGATGCATTCATCGTCCAGCTATCTCCTACTTTCACCTTATGCTCAGGGAATGCGATAAACTGATTCGACATTTGTTCTTTTAATTCTTCAGCTTTGGCAACTGGAATCTCTGGAAACGCCTTAGCAATATCAATCGGTTCAGTAAACTCACCTTTAGTACTAATACTCATAGGAACAGAGGTGTCTACAACACCTTTAAAACCATCAGCGATTTGTTTTGAAAAGGGATCGTCGTCATTATTTTTTTCTGAATCATAGGAACCCGACATTACTGGATTTTTCATATCCATTGTAATTTTCCCAAAAGTCATTTCAATTTTATTCACATCATTCTCACGAGCATTCGTCTTAAATAACATTTCGAACCCCATGTCCATTTTGGTACTGATATTTTGTTCGCCTGCTTTGATAGAGATATCCATCAATGCCGTCATATCATTTTTCAACGTTGAACCTACTTTTGGTTGATAACGAATTAAAACAGATTTTTGAGCAAAAGCAAAAGTTGAAATAAATAATACCGCGAAAAGAATTTTATAATTTTTCATATGTTGATTTTTACCAAATGTACAGATTTTAAAAAATATTTCCACATAGCCTACAAAAAAAGCCTTAAGAAATATCTTAAGGCTTTTTACTTCTTATATAAAGAAATCTATATTTTGCTGATTACTGGATTTTCTGCAACCACTCAGACATATTAACCTCTTTGTTTATGATTGCTTTTAAGTCAGAAATCAACACTCTTTTTTGTTCCATCGTATCTCTATGTCGAATGGTAACCGATTTGTCTTCTAACGAATCGTGATCCACTGTGATACAAAAAGGAGTACCTGCTGCATCTTGTCTTCTATAACGTTTTCCAACGGCATCTTTTTCGTCGTACAATACATTGAAATCAAATTTCAAGTCATTTACAATCTCTTTGGCAATTTCTGGTAACCCATCTTTTTTAACCAATGGAAAGATTGCCGCTTTTGTAGGAGCCAATACAGCTGGTAATTTCAATACCGTTCTTGAAGTACCATTTTCTAACGCTTCTTCTTGCAATGCATTTGAGAAAACAGCTAAGAACAAACGATCTAAACCAACAGATGTTTCTACAACATATGGCACATAGCTTTCACCTAATTCAGGGTCAAAATATTGTAATTTTTTTCCAGAAAATTCTTCATGTGCTTTTAAATCAAAATCAGTTCTAGAGTGAATCCCTTCTAATTCTTTAAAACCAAACGGAAATCTAAATTCTATATCAGCTGCAGCATCTGCGTAATGTGCTAACTTATCATGGTCGTGGAAACGATAATTATCTTCACCTAAACCTAAAGAAAGGTGCCAGTTTAAACGTGTTTTTTTCCAAGTGTCGTACCATTCTTTTTGTGTACCAGGGCGGACGAAGAATTGCATTTCCATTTGTTCGAACTCACGCATTCTAAAAATAAACTGACGCGCTACAATCTCGTTTCTAAAAGCTTTACCTGTTTGCGCAATACCAAAAGGAATTTTCATCCTACCTGTTTTTTGCACGTTCAAAAAGTTTACAAAAATACCTTGTGCTGTTTCTGGTCGTAAGTATAAATCCATTGCAGAATCTGCAGACGCTCCTAATTTTGTACCGAACATCAAATTGAATTGCTTCACCTCTGTCCAATTTTTAGACCCTGAAAGTGGACACCCGATTCCTAATTCTTCGATCAAGGCTTTTACATCAGCCAAATCTTCTTTTTCTAAAGACTGCCCCATTCTTTTCAGAATAGCATCTCCTTTTTCTTTATATCCTAAAACTCTACCATTGGTAGCTAAAAATTCTTCTTTATTAAAAGCATCCCCAAAACGCTTTGCAGCTTTGGCAACCTCTTTTTCAATTTTAGCATCTAGTTTCCCTACATAATCTTCTATAAGAACATCTGCACGGTATCGTTTTTTAGAGTCTTTGTTATCTATTAATGGATCGTTAAAAGCATCGACATGCCCAGATGCTTTCCAGGTGGTTGGATGCATAAAAATTGCAGCGTCTAACCCTACAATATTATCGTGCATCTGCACCATTGATTTCCACCAATATTCTCTTATATTTTTCTTTAATTCAACACCGTTTTGTGCGTAATCATATACTGCACTCAACCCGTCGTAAATTTCACTTGATTGAAATACATAACCGTATTCTTTCGCATGTGAAACTACTTTTTTAAATTGATCTTCTTGCTTTGCCATGCTGCAAAAATAAGTATTTTCTTTATTTCTAACTATTCTATAATCTTGTTTTTAAAGACCTAGATTTTAAACAAAAAAAGAGCGAGAATAACCTCGCTCTTTCTCACTTACTGAAAGTAAATTTATTTCAAAGTAACTGTAGTCTCTCCAACTGTTTTACCGTTTAAAACAGCAGAAATAGTGTACAATCCTTTTTTGTTTTCTTTTCTGTTTACATCTGTAATAATGATTACATCTGTAGCGATATTTTGATAGTCGATTGTAGTTGTATCAGAATAGTAAACTTCTTCTTCGTTAATTGTAACTTTACCTTTTGGAGCAATTACAACACCTTCAAAATCTTTGATGATGATATAAGCCTCTTTATCTCCTCCTTCAGTTACTGCATTCTGTCCAATTTTAAACGACACTCTAAATGCATCTGTATATTTCGCTCTTGTAGTTGACTTTAAAGCTCCAGAAGATTTTTTCTTCATAGAAACTGCTTCAAATTCTTGAATTGCCAATTCTGATGCGATCGCAACCTTAGCAGCTAATGCTTCGTTCTCAGCTTTCAATTCTGCTTCTTCTTCCTCTTTCGTTTGGATGATTTCTTTAGCAGCAACAATTTCTTTATTTAACTCCTCGTTTTTGGCAGTTAACTCCTCGATTTGTGTAAATAATTCTTTGTTTTTCTTTTGCATTGTATACACTCTGCTCTTGTATCTCTTAATTGCAGAATAACTAGCTGCTTTTTCAGATTTTAAAGAATCTCTGTAAGAAACAATGTCTTGACGTGCTGCAACTAACTTAGCATTCATTGTTGTATTCTCTGCAATTTTTGCATCGTACTTAACAACTAATTCATCTAATTCTGCTTTGATTTCAGCTTTTTCAGATTCTAATTCTGCCTGTAACGCACTGTGCTTAGAATTCGAATAAAAAGAATACCCTAATGCAAACAATAATAATGCCCCTAAAACTAAAGTAATGATTTTACTTGATTGTTTGTTTTCCATTTTAAATTTTTTCCGGTTTATTTTAAGCTGCCAAATTTACTACTTATAATTATAAAACGCTATATTTTATAGGGTTAATTACAGATAATTTTGTCTGTTTTAATTAAAAAAAGTATTTTTTAGAAAAAAATAGCTGTGTATACAAGTATCTTTTCTGATATTCTAAATCTATTTTATCCCAACGCTTGCGTTCAATGTTCAAAATCGTTGCATACGAACGAAACTCTTTTATGCATTCAATGCCGTCATGATTTGCCATATGCATATTACCATGAAAAGAACAACCCATTAAAAAAACTATTCTTTGGAAAACTTCCGATTGTATCTGCCACTTCTTTGTTCTTGTTTCATAAAAATGGAACAGCCCAAACTTTAATTCATTTGTTAAAATACAAACAGCAAGAATACATTGGTTCTTTTCTTGGATACCTGTTAGCTGAAGAACTTAAAAAAAATCAATTATTTGACACGATTGATATGATCATTCCCGTACCAATACACCAAAAAAGAATCACCAAACGTGGTTACAATCAATTAACGTTACTCGGAAAAACACTTTCAAAAGAACTGCAAATTCCCTTCAACGAATCGATTTTGATCAAAACCGAACCTTCACGTACGCAAACCTTAAAAAACAAACTCGATCGAAGAAAAAACACTGAAAATTCTTTCAAATTAACCGATACATCAGTACTCGAAAATAAAAAAATTCTTCTGTTGGATGATGTAATTACAACGGGTGCTACGATTGAAGCTTGTGCTCGAGAACTATTAAAAACCAAAAACGTAGCCATCAGCATTGCCAGTGTTGCACATACACCTAACTTTTAAATTTTTAGCCTAAAACTTCACTAAATAAATTGTTACTTTGTAGCTTCAAATAAAAAATTATTTCTGTGAAAAATTTATTCACTTTTTGCATTATTTTATTGGTTCTCATTGCAGCAACTACCAACTGCGCAAGAAAAGGAAGTCCAACGGGTGGACCAAAAGACACGATCTCACCAGTAATGGTAACTGCTACACCAGAATACGAAGCGATTAATTTTAAATCAAAAAAAATAAAATTGGTATTCGACGAATATGTAAAATTCAAAGACTTAAACAAACAGTTAATTGTATCGCCTCCTTTAAAACACGCATCAGATATTACTCCAGCAGGTACTGCTAGTAAAAAGATTGTTATTGAAATAAACGATACCCTTAAAGAAAACACTACCTACTCATTTAATTTTGGAAACAGTATTATTGACAATAATGAAGGAAACCCTTTAGGAAGTTTCAAATACGTTTTCTCTACAGGTAGTTACGTGGATTCTCTTGAAATTTATGGTGCCACTTCGGATGCCTACGAACGCGTTTTCGATACAGAAATCTCTGTATTGTTATTTGAGGTAAACGACACATACACGGATTCTATTATATACAAAGAGAAACCGAGTTATATGACCAATACCTTGGATACTATTCTGTATAACATTACAAATATAAAAGAAGGAAAGTATCAACTAATCGCTTTGAAAGATTACAATAGCAACTTTCAATTTGACCCTAAAGATGATAAAATCGCCTTTATTACAGAGCCTATTGAATTGCCTAGAGATTCTTTTTTTCATTTAAAATTATTCAAAGAAATACAAGAATTTAAACTTTTAAGACCTTTAGAAAAAAGAGTTGGAAAAATAATTTTTGGGTATGAGGGAGAACTCGATAATCTAAAAATAGATCTTTTAACCGAGACTCCTGATAACTTTAAAAGTTTCATCAACAAAGAACAAGACAAAGACACTCTTAATTTTTGGTTTACTCCTTTCGAAACCGACTCATTACAATTTCTTGTAAAGCGAAATGATTTCGAAAAAAAATACACCGTAAAACTGAGAACAAAAAAACAAGATTCACTAGATATTGAATCTCCTATCAATGGGGCTTTTCATCCGCGAGATACTTTTTACTTAAAAAGTAATTTCCCTATTGATAAAATGAATCCTGAAAATATTTTTATTACAGATATAGACACATTAGCTGTTCCGTTTACGACTAGAACGAATGTAGACAAAACCAAAATGTATGTCGATTTCGACAGAAAACGAAACGGGAAATACCAAATCGATGTATTGCCAGAAGCACTTGTTAGTTTTTATGGAAAAACCAATGACACATTGCAATACTTTTTACAAACAGGTGATGTTGAAGATTACGCAATCGTTGAGATTAATTTAGTGAACCCAGAGAATAAACCCATCATATTAGAACTGATTAAAAGCAGCGACGATACTGTATTTGAAAAAATAACGACTTCGAAAAGCGAAAACTACGAATTTACAGATATTGAACCTTCGACCTACCTCATTAGAATAATTTTTGACGATAACAAAAACAACAAATGGGACACAGGAAGTTTCTTGAGAAAGATTCAACCTGAAGAGGTTTATTATTATCCTGTCGAATTAAAACTAAAAGCCAACTGGACTGTTAGCGAAACCATTGACATCAGCGCAATTCAACAAATGAATTAAACTAATTTTTTCAACCCTAAAATAGCACCTAAATGGATTCCTTCATGAAATAAATTGAAGGTTGCTGCTGATTTAATGTCAGTCAAAGTTACATTTACACTTGTTGTATATTCAGTATAATTCTCAAAAATTCGCTTTTTATAATCCTCTTCAAATTTCAATGGCAAAGAGATAAACAACGATTTAATTTCGTCAAACTCTTCTTGAGTCATATCTCTCTGAGGAGCGGTACCTTTTCTATACAAATCTATCATTTCATCTGAAATCAAACATTTCAAACCAGAAAATTTATAACACAACAATTGTTGCGTAACCACCAAATGGGCAATATTCCAAGCGATGTTATTTTTTGAATTTCCAGGTATCTTATTCAATTGTTCCATTGATAAACCATCAATTGCTTTTAACATCAACACTCTTCCTTTACTTAAGCTGTCAAAAATATACTCCATGTTTTAAAATATTTAATCAAATTTTCGATAAAAATAGCTAATTAAAGTTTGAAAACGTAGTATTTTTGGAGGAATCAAATTGAGAACCATGAAAAAAATATACCATCTAAAAACTTGCGATACTTGCCGAAGAATTTTGAAAAGCATCAATCTTGAAGGAGTAGAACTGCAAGAAATAAAAACCCAAGAAATTACCGTAGCTCAACTCGAAGAAATGCATTCCTTGAGTGGTAGTTATGAAGCTCTCTTTAGTAAAAGAGCACAACTTTACAAATCAAGAGGACTCAAAGACATGGACCTTTCTGAGGAAGATTATAAAGGTCTTATATTAGAAACGTATACCTTTTTGAAGAGACCCGTTGCCATTATCAATGGAAAAATATTTATTGGTAATAGCAAAAACAATATAGAAGCACTCAGAAATGAGTTGGCATAATTTCTAAATATCACAAAAAAAAGAGAGAGGAAAACCTCTCTCTTTTTTTTATTTTTTTGCTCTCAACATCGGATTCAATTCATCGTCGTTGTACATTTTCATTTGTTTATAAACTTTCATGTATTTGTCACCACTTTCAATATCAGTAATCAAATCATCGATGGCTGTAGACAAATCAATACGTTGTTCTAACAAAACATTCAATTTAGCTTGACATGCTTTTTTATGAGTTTCTGATGCCGATTCTCTTGTAGCTTCTTCTCTCATATGATAAATCTTTAAAGCCAAAATTGACAATCTATCTATAGCCCAAGCTGGACTCTCAGAGTTAACCTTAGCGCTTGGTTTCTCAACTACATTTTCATATTTTTTCAAGAAAAAACTATCAATATATTCTACCATATCCGTTCTATCTTGATTAGAAGCATCAATTTTTCTTTTCAGCTCTAAAGCTTCAACTGGGTTGATATCTGGCAATCGAATAATATCTTCATAATGCCATTGTACCGTATCAATCCAACATTTTCTATATAACAAATGCTCTAAAGTAGCTGCGTCATAAATGTTTTCAAAAGATTGATCTACTGAATCAATCACATGATATTTTTCAATGACACTGTCAAAAATTTTATTGTAACCTGATGCCTTCATTCTGTAATTCTATTTTTTATAATATTATGCAAACTTACGAGTTATTAATGTAATAAATCGCTCTTCGAACTCTTCTTTTCCACTCCAGTCATAATCAGACTTTACCATTTGCGTAACAAACTGAATGGCTTCTTTTTCCGATTTAAATGAATTTAATTGTGAGACTACTCTGTTAAAATCTTCTTGACTGCCTTCAAATAAATGCTTTACAAAAGCAATCCTATCATTCAATCCTATTTGTAAATTTTTCTGCACCAAAACATCGTTCAAAGATTTTTTGGCAGTTTCAACCCGAACAGCATTCTCAAATAAATCTGTAGTCAAATCCAAAGAAATTGTATCTTTTAATTCTTCTTCTAACGTGTTTTTTGAAGCAGAAGTTTGAGGTTCCTTTTCAACATCAGATGTAGAAAATAAATCTTCTTGTAAAACAGCTGTTTCTTCTTTTACGACTTCTTCAATTGTAGTTTCTTCAACAACTTCTTTTTCTACGACAACCTCAGCAGCAACTTCCTTTTTTTTCTTTTTCTTTTTCGATTTTTTCTTTGGCTTCTCTTCTTCTTCTGATGCAACAATTTCTTGTGCAACAGGCGTTACTTCTTTGACAGCTGCAACAACCTCTTCTTCTGTTGCATCTTCTAGCACATTCATTTTATCCAAGATATCGTTTTTTGAAGCAGATGGTTCTGATTCAACAAACCTATCTACAAAAGCCAACACCGAAAGTTTTTCATAAAGTACACCCGCTTTCTCTTTCAAAGCTAAAATATCGTCTCTATTTTTCATTTGTAAAATACTGTGAGCAATACTCACCAATTCAGATTCTATTTTTTTGTGCATAACTTGATGGCTTTTCAATCCTTTACTTATATAATTTTGATAAATTTGTGAAACTATGACTGAAACCTCAGTCATAATTGATTCAAGTTTTAAAATTACAAAATGTTTCTCGAAAATACCGTAAATCATACAGAACAATTTGGGTGGATAGAAGTGATTAGTGGATCTATGTTTTCTGGTAAAACTGAAGAACTAATTCGTCGCCTTAGACGTGCAAAAATCGCCAAGCAAAAAGTAGAAATTTTTAAACCTACTACAGACTCTAGGTACGACCCTGAAATGGTAGTTTCTCATGATGCGAACGAAATTCGATCTACACCTGTCCCAGCTGCATCCAACATTCGGCTGTTGGTAAATGATGTAGATGTCGTTGGTATTGATGAAGCTCAATTTTTTGATGATGAAATTGTAACCGTGTGCAACGATTTGGCGAACCGTGGAATTCGTGTTATTGTTGCAGGGCTTGATATGGATTTTGAAGGAAAACCTTTTGGGCCAATGCCAAACTTAATGGCAACTGCTGAGTACGTAACCAAAGTACATGCAGTATGTACACAAACAGGAAACTTGGCGCATTTTAGTCACCGAAAAACAGACGATAAAAAATTGGTAGTTTTAGGTGAAACTGAAAATTATGAACCCCTGAGCAGAAAAGCATTTTTTAACGCAACAAAAAAAGACAAGTAATCGTTGAAAACAAATCATACATATGCCTCACATGTAAGTGTTTTAGAAATTGATAACAGTGCACTCGAACACAATATTTCTTATTTCAAAAAAAAGCTACAAACTGGCACTAAACTACTAGGAGTTGTAAAAGCCTATTCATATGGGCATGATGCGATTGAAATTAGTAAAACACTAGAAAAAAACGACGTCGATTATTTGGCTGTCGCATATACAGATGAAGGTATAGCATTGAGAAATGCTGGAATTACGCTACCTATTTTAGTATTACACGCGCAAGTTCAAAATTATGAGCTCCTATTAAGCTACAATCTAGAACCAAATATTTATTCGAGCTTTACGCTTGAAAATTTTATTGCAGTAGCGAAAGTGAAAAATGTTAAAAATTATCCAATACACTTAAAATTCAACACGGGTTTGAACCGTTTAGGCTTCACTAAAAACGATGTGAATCCTATAATTGCAACTCTCCAAGACAATTCTCACATTAAAATTCAGTCCGTTTTTTCTCATCTTGCTGCTAGCGAAGATGCAAACGAATATGATTTCACTAAAAATCAAATAAAAAAATTCGAAAATATCCGTAAAGAATTTCTGAACGCTTTTGTGCACCCAATCGACTTTCACCTTACCAACACTTCCGGAATTATCAATTACCCAGAAGCGCATTTCAACATGGTAAGATTGGGAATCGGTATGTATGGATTTGGTAATGACAAAAACGAAACCGCACAACTTAAAAATGTGGGTACTTTAAAGACCATTATTTCTCAAATTCATGAAATCAAACCAGGTGAATCCTTAGGATACAACAGAGCTTTTATAGCTGACAAACTAACTAAAACTGCTACTTTACCCATTGGTCATGCTGATGGAATCTCAAGAGAATTGGGTAATAAAAAAGGTTGTGTTTACATTCAAAATATCAAGTGTCCTATTCTAGGAAATGTTTGTATGGACATGATCATGGTAGATGTTAGTCAGGTTGCTTGCAAACCTGGTGATGAAGTAATCATCTTCGATAGTCAAGAGAAAGTAAACGTATTGGCAACAAACTCAAACACTATTTCTTACGAAGTAATCACAGGAATTTCGCAACGAATTGCAAGAAAAAAAATTTCAAGCTAAAATTTATCAAAAAATAAAACCTAAGCCAAATTCAATAGTATGATTGATGATACCCTCATGGCCAATAGGCGTATTCAAACGATGTTGGTAATCAGCTTTTAATACGATATTCTCTGCAGTATTATAATTAACTCCAAAAGTCCAAACTTTTAAATTATTCTGAGAAAAAGGCAAATTTTGCAAATTTTCGTCTATTCGATAATGGGTATCTAATCTTTCAAACCTTGAAAACAAACTCAATTTCATTTCTTCAGAATTAAAGATAGCGTTCTTTTTGTTTGACTTTGGCTTTTTGTAACGTATATAAGGCAAAATATCACAACCCAATTCAAACAGATAGCCATATACACTTTTACCTAAAACTTGACCAACTCCTGCTTCGTTTTTCGTTTGCTCATAAATTTTATCTGTTTCGGCCAAGTGTCCGTATGTTCCCAAACCAATAAACCGAAAGTTCTTCCAATCATATTTGGCATAAGCAGTTGTTAAATTAATTTTTGCTTTCACTTCTTGCTCTTGATTTCCAATTTTCACATCCGCCCCTTGACCAGAATTCCCATAATAACCCGATAAAGAAACTACCAAATTTGACACCCCCGTGTAGTTGATTTGTGGATTGATCGAAATTGATTTTGGTGTATCAAAACGTATCTCTCTACCTTGACGTATCCATGTCGGACTCAAAAAATACTGACTGTTTAGACCCTGTGAAAAACCAAGCGCATAGCTCCAATTTTGAGAAATATTTCCATAGAACATAGCTCCAAACTCTATCCATGTTGAAGGTACTATCAATCGCTCAACATCAGATCTATTGACTGAATAAAACATTACTGGCTCATCATTATTATTTACATATCCTATCGTAAGTGGATAAAAGCCTACTCTTGCTTTCAAATAATCTTTATACAAATAATCAACAAATGCTTCAAATACAAATTCTAAATGAGATTCTTTATTTTGATAATGAATGTATTCAAATTGAATTTCAGAATTCCATATAAATTTATCAGATATTCGATAACCAAAAAAAGTTGCAAACCGATACAAACCCGAATAATACAATTCTAAATCACCAACAGTCGTGTCTATCTCTCCCTGAGTAGGCACAAAATTAAATTCACCAAAACCACTTATAGAATATCTTTTATCAGAAAAAAATATTTTTGAAGCAGCAAGAGCCAATCCTGGTTGTTGTTTATTTGTTGTATTTAATTCTTTGATAGAATCGTTCGCATTTGTTTTTTGCCCCCAACAAACATTCACAAAAAACGCGATAGCAGCTAGTAAAATTATTTTTCTCATTTGATTCGGCTCAATATCATATGTAATTTAAAAAATAATATCAGAAAAGCACCCTATGTCTTTTTAAGATAGTTAATCATTATGATTATATTTAAAGTATCAAAAACCAAAACATGAAAAAAGCGACTCTGAGTTTGACTATTCTAATTTGTAGCAACCTATATTTATTTGGCCAAAGTAGCGCTTTAGACACGATTTCTCAGGAAAAAAATTGGTACGATCAAATAAAAATTGGCGGATACTTACAAGCCAGATACAATGACCTCTACAAAACCAATCCAGAAATGGAAAGTCCACAAGGAGATAGAACTTACGGCGGATATCACGGTTTTTCACTTCGTCGAATGCGATTAAAAATTTCAGGTCAATTACACCCTAGAGTCTATTTTTATTTTCAAGCAGATTTTGCCTCAGATGGTAAAAATCTAGGTCAGTTAAGAGATGCTTATTTTGATTATAGTATAGACAAGGCAGGTACCTTTAAATTCCGAGGAGGTCAAAGTAAAATTCCATTTGGATTTGAAAATTTACAATCTTCTCAGAATAGAATTGGTTTAGATCGAAACGATCCTTTAAATAGTGCAGTAAAAGATGAACGAGACCTAAGTTTTGGAGTACATTGGGCAACGCTAGAAAAAAGAGCTATTTTAAAAGAACTTGTTAGCAAAGGACTTAAAGGAAGCGGTGATTACGGAATGGCATATTTAATGTTATATAACGGACAAAAAGCAAACACCCTTGTTCCAGATGTCAACAAACTCAAACATATAGCTTTGCGTTTTACTTATCCTATGAAATTAAAATCAGGACAATATTTAGAGGCTGGAATAAGCGGCTATACGGGAGAATATGTAACCACTGAAGTAAACAATGGAGTAAAGTTAAGAACTATCGATGGTGTTATCACTGAAGAAGACGCTGTCGATAAACAATTTAAAGACCAAAGAATCGCAGCGCATTTTATTTATTACCCACAACCTTTTGGAGTTCGTGTAGAGTACAACCTGGGTAAAGGTCCTGAATACGCCTATACCCCACAAAACAGCATCTCTCAACATTCTATCGGAATCGAAACTCTACATGGTGGATACGCTCAATTCATGTACATGATTCGTAAAAAAGAACATATAATTACGCCTTTTACGAGATTAATGTATTATCAAGGTGGTAAAAAGTTTGAGCTTGATGCCCGAAGCTATGACATGAAAGAACTAGAAATAGGAGTAGAATGGCAATTAAACAAAGCTTTTGAATTCACAATAAACTATACAATTGCAGATCGTAGATATGAAGATTCTTTAAACCCAGTAAACCGACAAACGGGTGATCTTATTCGTATGCAATTTCAAGTAAACTATTAATCTAAATAATATCATCAGAAAAAATTCATGAGATTTTGAATAAAATCGTCTAATTTAGAGAAAAACAAGAGTAAATTGTAAAAATTTAAAATTGGTTAACCAATTTTTCGAGATTTATAGTGATCATATCTCAACTCCTTAGTATATTGCACTTATAAATTATTATTGCACGATAATCATGGGACAAATCATCACATTTGGAGAAGTACTAATGCGTATCTCTCCACGAGGAAACAAAAAATTCATTCAATCAAACCTTGTTGAATTCTATTTTGGAGGAACTGAATTAAACGTTGGGGTTTCCATATCAAACTTTGGAGGAAATGTACGTCATATCAGTGCTGTATCTAATGATTTCATTGGTGACACTGCAATATCATACCTGAATAAATTTGGTGTTGACACCTCAAAAATCGTCAGATCTCAAAGGCCCCTGGGTGTGTATTTTTTAGAAGTAGGTGCTGTGATGCGTGCGAGTACAATTTCATACAACCGATCGCATTCTTCATTCTCAGAAATAAAACCTACAATGGTTGATTGGAGTCAGGCCTTGTCTGATGGAGACTGGATGCATTGGACAGGAATTACACCTGCATTGACGCAAGGAGCGTATGAAACTCTTAAAGAAGGGTTGCTACTTGCAAGGGAAAAAGGAATGCAAGTTTCTGCCGATCCAACCTATAGAAGTGGATTGTGGAAATACGGAAACGACCCAAAAGAGACATTGACAGAATTATTACATTTATCAACCATATTTATTGGAGGAATTAATGAAATCAACGAAGTTCTCGGTACTGAATTTTCATACTCAAACGAAGATTTCATCGAAGCTTCAAAATTGTTAATGGAGACCTTCCCATCTATAGAAAAAGTATTCGATAAAATACGAACATCTCTCAACTCTTCATGGCATAAAATTCGTGCTAGAATGTGGAACGGTAAAGCATTTAAAGAAACTGAAGATCTAGATATTACACATGTTATAGACCGAATAGGAACCGGAGATGCTTTTGCTGCTGGCTTGATTTATGGCCTACAACATTTTGATGATTGTAAAGCAATGGAATTTGCAAGCGCTGCTTGTGCATTAAAACACACCTATCAAGGTGATGTAAATTATGCCAATGTAAACGAAGTAGAAGCTATTCTAGAGGGGGGTGTGACAGGTAGGTTAAAACGCTAATCATTTTTTACCTTCTACCACGACTACAATTTCTCCTTTTAGGGTATTTTGTGTAAAGTGGGCAATCACTTCTGTCAAAGTTCCTCTTTTGGTTTCTTCAAACATCTTGGTCAATTCCCTCGATACCGAAACTTGTCTATCTGCTCCAAAATATTCAACAAAATGGGTTAGAGTTTTTAAGAGCTTGTGCGGTGATTCGTAAAAAATCATCGTTCTGGTCTCTTCTGCCAATAACAATAAACGTGTTTGCCTACCTTTTTTCACTGGTAAAAAACCTTCAAAAACAAACTTATCATTTGGCAAACCACTATTTACCAAAGCTGGTATAAAAGCTGTTGCTCCTGGCAAACACTCAATAGAAACTCCTGCTTTCACACATGCACGAGACAACAAAAAACCGGGATCCGAAATAGCCGGTGTTCCAGCATCTGAGATCAAAGCTATGGATTCTCCATTTTGAATACGCTCTACCAACCTATCTACCATTTTATGCTCATTGTGCATATGATGACTCATCATTTGAGTGTCAATTTCAAAATGTTTCAACAGCTTTCCAGAAGTACGAGTATCTTCGGCCAAAATCACATCAACTTCTTTTAAAATTCGTACAGCTCTAAAGGTCATATCTTCCAAATTTCCAATAGGCGTAGGCACCAAATATAATTTTGCTTCCAAGTGTTTTTGTTTTGCGACAAAGTTACGGAAGATTTAGGTTTCATCACTTTATTTTTCAGCTGAATAAAAATGATCTACCATTTAAGAAATTCACAATTAAATAGTAAATTTGCACGACCCAAATGGGGATAATTATTGAAACACATACAGACATGCTAAAGCCTGTCTATAAATAGAAAATACAGATGTATAGAAGTCATACGAACGGAGAATTAAATATTTCAAATGTTGGGCAAGAAGTAACCTTGTCTGGTTGGGTACAAAAAATACGTGACAAAGGTTTTATGATCTGGGTAGACCTGCGTGATCGTTATGGAATTACTCAATTGATTTTTGATGCAGATCGTACTGAAGAAGCTATCATCGAAAAAGCAAAAACATTAGGACGAGAATTTGTAGTTCAAGTAAAAGGAACTGTTATTGAGCGTCAATCTAAAAACGATAAAATTCCTACAGGAGAAATAGAAATATTAGTTTCTGAATTAGAACTACTAAACGAAGCGAAACTTCCACCATTTACCATAGAAGACGAAACGGATGGCGGAGAAGAACTACGTATGAAGTATCGTTATTTAGACATCCGTCGAAACCCGGTAAAAGACAGTTTAATTTTCAGGTCTAAAGTAACACAAGAGGTTCGAAACTTTTTGTCTAACGAAGATTTTATTGAGGTAGAAACACCTTATTTGATTAAATCTACTCCTGAAGGAGCGAGAGATTTTGTTGTCCCTTCTCGTATGAACGAAGGGCAGTTTTATGCTTTACCACAATCACCACAAACATTTAAACAATTGTTGATGGTGGGAGGAATGGACAAGTATTTTCAAATCGTAAAATGTTTTAGAGATGAGGATTTACGTGCAGATAGACAACCAGAATTCACACAAATTGACTGTGAAATGGCCTTTGTTGAGCAAGAAGATATCTTATCTATTTTTGAAGGATTGACTCGTCATTTACTCAAAAAAGTGAACAATGTAGAAATTGGCGACTTCCCAAGAATGTCGTTTGATCATGCCATGAAAACTTATGGAAATGACAAACCAGATATTCGTTTCGGAATGGAATTTGGAGAATTAAATGAGGTTGCCAAACACAGAGAATTTAAGATTTTTGACGAAGCAGAATTGGTAGTCGGAATTGCAGTGCCTGGTGGAGCGTCTTATACTAGAAAAGAAATCGACAAATTAATTGCATGGGTTAAGCGTCCTCAAATCGGTGCTTTTGGAATGGTGTATGCCAAATACAACGAAGACGGTACTTTTAAATCTTCTGTAGATAAATTTTTCAACCAAGAAGATTTGGCTGCTTGGGCAGAAAAAACAGGCGCAAAACCAGGAGATTTGATCTGTGTATTGTCTGGTCCAACAAATAAAGTAAGAGCTCAACTGAGTGCATTACGTATGGAATTAGCAGAACGTTTAGGCTTGAGAAAGCCAAACGAATTTGCACCGCTATGGGTCGTAGATTTCCCTCTTTTAGAATGGGACGAAGAAACTGAACGTTACCATGCAATGCACCATCCGTTTACAGCACCAAAACCTGAAGATTTTGCTTTGCTAGATACAGATCCAGCTAAAGTAAGAGCCAATGCATATGACTTAGTATTGAACGGTAATGAAATCGGTGGTGGCTCTATTAGAATTCACGATAAAGAAACGCAAGCACTAATGTTCAATCATTTAGGCTTTACTCCAGAAGAAGCAAAAGAACAATTTGGATTCTTATTAAACGCCTTTGAATATGGAGCTCCTCCACATGGTGGATTGGCATTCGGACTTGATAGATTAGTTGCAATTTTAGCAGGTAAAGAAACAATTAGAGACTTTATCGCTTTCCCTAAAAATAATTCAGGAAGAGATGTAATGATAGATGCTCCTTCTCAACTTGACGAAGCGCAATTAACTGAATTGAGTTTAGCACTCAACATCAAAGAAAAAGTAGAAAGCACAGAAGAATAAAACTAATTTCCCACTTTATCCAAGTGGGATTTTTGATTAAAAGTATATGTCGCCACATAAAAAAAACTTGATCACCAAATTTCTAATTTGGAAGTACAAACACCTAACAAGCCAACAGTTTATTTACATTGTAAGTATCATCATTGGTTTGCTATCTGGACTTGCTGCGGTGACTTTAAAAAACTTAACGCACCTGATTCAAGAAACTTTTGAGGCAGGTGTTGTTCACACGTATCACGAAGCTTTTTATTTTATTTTCCCATTAATTGGTCTATTGCTAACGCTTTTGATGATAAAATATGTTATCAAACATAGAGTTTCACATGGTATACCTTCTACGTTACATGCCATCTCAAAAAAGAAAGGAATTATGGAACGTTATAAAATTTATAGTTCTATTCTTACCGCTCCGATTACAGTTGGTTTTGGAGGATCTGTGGGACTTGAGGGCCCAACTGTAGCCACCAGTGCCGCCATTGGATCTAATGTTTCTAGAGTATTTCACTTGAACAGAAGTACCCGTACTCTGTTAATCGGTGCAGCCGCAGCAGCAGCCATGTCATCTATATTCAAAGCACCTATTGCAGCGATCGTTTTCGCCATCGAAATATTTAGTTTGGACTTAACGTTGGTTTCTTTAATTCCATTGTTACTTTCTTCTATCTCTGCAATTCTAACTTCGTATTTTTTCTTAGGAGGCAATACCGTTCTTCGATTCGAACTGTCGGATGCATTTACTTTAATGGATACTGCCTATTATGTAATATTAGGTATCAGCTGCGGTTTGATATCTGTGTACTTTAGCAAGGTCTATTTTGTTATTGGTGATTTTTTTGCCAAATATACAAACCCTTACAAACGTCTTTTAATTGGGGGAATCGGATTGGGAATCATCGTTTATTTTATTCCTCCACTATTTGGTGAAGGTTTTAAAACGATTAACAATCTACTTAACGACAATGTAGCTGCTGTTTTTGGTCAAAATTACTTTAACATGGTCACAGAAAACACCTGGTGGATTATACTATTTTTACTAGGTCTTGTGGCATTCAAAGTTGTTGCAACCTCAATTACTTTTGGTGCAGGTGGTGTGGGAGGTGTATTCGCTCCAACACTTTTTACCGGGAGTGTAACCGGTTATGTATTCGCATTGATTTTTAATACACTCAACATCTCTGGACACCAATTATCTTCTAGTAATTTTGCATTGGTTGGAATGGCTGGTTTGATGGCCGGAGTACTGCATGCACCGCTTACAGCAATTTTCTTAATTGCTGAAATTACTAGTGGTCACGAATTGTTTATTCCTTTAATGATTACTGCTGCCATTTCATATTTGATTACAAAAAAATACATTCCTTTTAACATTTACGCTGCGGAACTTGCAAAAAAGGGAGAATTGATGACGCACGACAAAGATAAAAATGTATTGATGTTGATGGATATTGATAAGGTTATCGAAACAAATTTTATCTCGTTGTTACCTGAAATGAAATTGGGATATGTCGCCAAAGAAGCAGTTGCAAAATCTTCAAGAAACAATTTCCCTGTTGTGAACGAAAAGAACGAATACCTGGGAGTCTTGCTACTAGATGATATACGAGGAATTATGTTTGACCAAAGTCTGTATGACTCAGTTACGGTTCAAGAGTTGATGCAAAATTCAAAAGGAATCATTGATTACGAAAAAGATTCTATGAAGAAAATCATGAAGAAATTCCAAGATAGTGGTGCATGGAATCTACCTGTAGTGAAAAATGGTGTTTATATGGGATTCATCTCCAAGTCAAGATTATTAACAGCATATAGAAGAAAACTTATCGAAGTTACCAACTAATGAAAGTACTGATAAAAATAATACTCGTAATCGTAATTGGACTTATCGGAAGTGGATTGTACATGCAAACTAATCAGATTCCAGGAGCTGAATTTTACATTGGTATCGGCGTAGTAACTTTAAGTTTCGTTTTAATTCCGCTTTTTATTTATGACGGTTATAAAGGAAAAGATCTAACCCGCTACTCCTTTAAAAACATGCAAGGTCCAGAAGAAAAAAACAAAGAAAAGTAAACACTATTTAGCCAATACATTCTTTTGTTCTAAAACTCTTTTCTTTGCTTCTTTCCAGGAAAGAAACGTATCTGATTCAATTGTTAAGACCTTGATTTCTTTAGCTAACTTATAGCTGTTTTTCATAGCATCAAGATGGGCTCCACTTCTCACAAAATCCTTCATTGACTTTTCATCTTCCCATAAAGTCATGGTAAAATGTTTTTTCCAAAAGCCAACATTTTTATTCTTTTTACAAGAAGTATTTTTCAACTGCTTCACAATTTTCATTGCTTGATATGACAAGGAAAAAAAATGGATAGGTCGCTTTAATTCAATATACGTAATGCTAAGTATCATATCTAATTCAGATTTCTTTTTTCTATAAAAAAACGCTTCAATAGCAAAGCGCATTCTTCTTCCAATACACCTTTTGTAACTTGAGTTTTTGGGTGTAGTGTGGTATTATTTTTTTCAAATCCACGAACCGCATCAGAGGCTCCATATACGATTCTACCGATTTGTGTCCAATAACTAGCACCAGCACACATCTGACATGGCTCAAGCGTTACATACAACGTACACTGTTTCAAATACTTGCCACCTAAAAAATCCGAAGCTGCAGTAAAAGCCTGCATTTCAGCATGGGCTGTAACATCATTCAGTGCTTCGGTAAGATTATGACCTCTCGCTATAATTTTATCATTACTTACGATAACAGCACCCACTGGAACTTCATCCTTTTCAAAAGCTATTTCCGCCTCTTGCAAAGCTCGTTTCATAAAGTAAGTATCATCAAAAGGATTGATTAGCATATGCTGAGTTTTATATTTTGGTAAAAATAACAATTCAAAGTAATTATTAGAATATTCCAACAAGAAAACTGTGTTAATTTATAGTATCTTTACCCAATATTTTATGGAAAATTCGTTGCTAAATACCATTCAAAATCCACAAGATTTAAAAAAACTTTCTGTTGATCAGTTACTGCAATTATCTGAAGAACTAAGGTCTTTTATAATTGATATAGTAGCGACAAAAGAAGGACATCTAGGGGCTAGTCTCGGAGTTATAGAACTTACAATAGCACTGCATTATATCTTTGACACTCCGAATGATTCGCTTATCTGGGACGTTGGTCACCAGGCCTATGCACACAAAATCCTTACAGGACGGAAAGACATTTTTCATACAAATAGACAATATTTAGGGATAAGTGGTTTTCCTAAAAGAGAAGAAAGTAACTACGATGCTTTTGGTACAGGACATTCTTCTACTTCCATTTCTGCCGCTTTGGGTATGGCAATGGCATCAACAATAAAAGGAGAAATTGACAAGGAACATATTGCCATAATTGGAGATGCTTCGATTGCCTCAGGAATGGCTTTTGAAGGACTAAATCATGCAGGTGTAACAAGTGCTAACTTATTGGTTATTTTAAATGACAATGCAATGGGGATAGACCCTAGTGTTGGTGCCTTAAAAGAATACCTTATGAAAGCCCAAATTGGTAAAAAAGCACCAAAAGGAAATATGATTGAAGCCTTAAATTTCAATTATTCTGGACCTATAGATGGGCATGATTTACCTCTACTTCTCAAAGAGCTCAAAAAGCTCAAAAAGAAAAAAGGACCGAAATTTTTACATATCGTCACGAAAAAAGGAAAAGGATTACAGAAAGCAGAGCAAGAACAAATCACCTACCACGCACCGGGTAAATTTGACAAAATTACGGGTGAATTAAAACCGAGTTATAACTCAAATAAAGCGCCAAAATACCAAGATGTTTTTGGATACACCTTACTTGAACTCGCAAGAAAAAACGAAAAAATAGTCGGAATTACTCCGGCCATGCCAACTGGTAGCTCTCTAAAATACATGATAGAAGAAATACCAGATCGTGCTTTTGATGTAGGGATAGCTGAGCAGCATGCCGTTACACTAGCAGCTGGAATGGCTACACAAGGATTGATTCCGTATTGCACTATTTATTCTACCTTTATTCAAAGAGCATACGATCAAATTATTCACGATGTTGCTTTACAAAACCTACCTGTAATTTTTTGTATTGATCGTGCAGGAATTGTTGGAAGAGATGGTGCAACACATCATGGAGTTTTTGACATTAGTTTTTTACGTTGCATTCCGAATATCATTTTATTTGCACCTCAAAACGAAATCGACCTCAGAAATATTTTATATACCGTTCAATTGGGTGAATTGACTTCACCAATAGCAATTCGCTACCCACGAGGGCAAGGACGAATCGAAAACTGGAAAACACCTTTTGAAAAAATTAACATTGGAAAAGGAAGGATCGTACAAAAAGGAAGTGACCTTGCTGTTTTATCTATAGGAACTATTGGAAACAATGTGGAAGATGTGATTCAAGAATTAAACGATACCGAGCAAAAAAAAGTAGCGCATTTCAACATGTTATTTATAAAACCACTTGACAAAGAAATGTTAACGGAAATTTTCAACTCATTCTCAAAAATTATTACCCTTGAAGATCATGCCATCAAGGGTGGATTTGGAAATGCCATTCAAGAATTTGCACAAGAACAGAATTACCTAAACACATCAATCACCTGCTTAGGAGTACCAGACAAATTTATTGAACACGGTGATACAAATATCCTTTTTGAAACTTTTGATCTAGACAATACATCACTTAAAACCACAATACAAAACAAAATATAATCCTTTGGCACTTTTTTTGATGTGCTAGTTTTTTAAACCACTATGAAACGAGTCATTTTAACCCTATCTATATTACTGCTTTGCTTCAAAGTGCATGCACGTATTGAAATAGACTCGATTTCGAAACCCAAAGGAACCATCAAAACAACGCAATGGGCATTTAAAAAAACCTTAGGTTTATTGATGACACAAACTGCCTTCGTAAACTGGAGTGCAGGGGGTGAAAACTCTGTCGCAGGAATTACCACAGTAGATTTAGAGTTTAATTATAAAAAAGAACGTCTATTCTGGAATAATCATTTTAAGAGCCGATATGGTTTGAACAAAGAAAATGGTGAAGCTGTTCGAAAAACGGATGACGTACTTGAGGTAACTTCAAACTTTGGATATAGAAAATCTGCGACGTCAAACTGGTACAATTCTGCTAGATTTAATTTTAGAACTCAATACGCTCCAGGGTACAAATACCCCAATAGAGAAGATCCTATTTCTAAATTCTTAGCTCCCGGATATTTATTCGTCGGTATTGGTTCACAATACACCTCTACTGACAAAAAATTCAAATTATACTTGTCTCCGATTACAAATAAAACTACATTGGTTTATGACGAAGAACTCTCAAGTCAAGGAGCTTTTGGTGTCGTACCTGGTGAAAGAGCAAAAGTCGAATTTGGCGTTTTAACTACCGGCGAATGGAATCGAATTTTGATGAAAAACGTTGTGATGAACAACAAATTAATTCTGTATTCAGATTACTTAAACAACTTCACAAATATCGATGTTGATTGGGAATTAAAAATCAACCTAATTGTAAACAAATTTGTAAAAGCTAACATTGGCACACATTTAGTTTATGATGATGATGTAAAAAACAAAGAAACCGGTAGTCCTGAAATTCAGTTAAAACAGTTGTTAGGAGTTGGTATTGTGTACACTTTTTAATTACCAGTGAAATCTCACTACGAACTCATGTGTTCCAGAAGACACAGCACTAAAATCCGAAGTCAACGATTCATACGCATAACCAAAAGATGTGTTGCGTATTACTTTTAGCATTACCGATCCAATGATCGAGGTATCCAATCGATAGGTCAATCCAGCTTCTATCTTATTAGAAAAATTCGCTACAGCCGACACATCCATTAACATAGTTTCATCAGTTACAATTCTGGCAAAAACAGAAGGAGTTAAATCTATATTTTCAGAGATTGTAAATCGATAACCTCCTCCAAAATACATATGAAATTTTTCGGTAACTTCATCTGATACCACGTTGCCATTTTGATCTACTTTTGGTTTCTGAACTTCACTCAATATCAAATTAGGTGATGTTATGTTCAAAAAATATCGATCTCCTTTTAAATAAGCTCCTATACCAAAAGATGGACTAAATGCACTTTCACTGCCACTCAACAATGGATCATTGACTCCCAACGAATTAAAATCTATCGAACTAAATGCACCACCAAGTTTTGCTCCAAAATATAAATTTGTTGTACGATCTAGTTGTAATTTGTAAGAAACATCCAACATCACATCTGTTTTCTTTGAAATAAAAACTTTGTCGTTTACAAGAGAAAGACCCAACCCAAGGTTTTTCCCGAAACCTTTAGAGACAGATACATACTGAGTAGATGAATCATCATTAAAATCCATTTGTTGCTTTCGAAATCCTATTCCAACTTCAGTATTGTCAGACACACCTGCATAGGCTGGGTTCAATATATTCATATTGTATCTATACATCAAATAATTCGGGGCTGTTTCTTGCGCATTAGTTTTCCACCCAAAAAACGCTATTGTAATTACTATGACAAACTTTTTCATTATGCTTTCTTTTAATATTTTAAATACAACCATCCTTTTTTGATATATTCGCTTGGATAAAAATCTTCTACCGGATCTCCACTTCTAAGAATATAAACATAAGATCCTACTGGTAATTTTCCAGAACCATTTATGTTTCTATTCCCTGACCAATCATTTTTATACGGACTCACTTTGTATACCAATTGTCCCGAAGCACTATATATCTCTAATCGGTTGTCAGGGTACATTTCATCGAATTTTTGAATTACCCATACATCATTAATACCATCTCCATTTGGTGTAAATCCTTTAGGTATTTCTTTCGAAATATCAATTTCCTCGTCACATACATCTCCCACACCATCATCATCAAGATCTAACTGATTTGAATTTTTTACCAAGACACAATTGTCATCTATATCTAATACTCCATCGTTGTCATCATCTTCATCACTTGCATCACCTTCTCCATCTCTATCTGTATCAAGTTGATCAGGATTTGGAACTAAGGGAGAATTGTCGGTAAAATCGAACACCCCGTCATTGTCATCATCATCATCACAAACATTCCCTATTCCATCACTGTCGGTATCTAATTGATCTGGATTTGCTATATCAATACAATTATCATCTTTTGCATCGATACCGTCATTATCACTATCTAAATCAACTTCTAAGAAAAACTGTAATGTCTTTGTTTCTGAAACTGATGAAGCTTCAAGCTCCAAAGTATACATTTTGGTTTCATACTCTTCATTCGGAGTAACCGTAAAAGTAAACGAACTGTCAGCATTCATTGAAATAGGACTCTCTGGAGAAAAAGATATTGTTGCACCAGCAGGTTGTCCTGTTATTTGTAAAGATACAGATTCATTAAAACCTGCGAAAACTCGATAATCAACTGTGTATTGAACTGATTTTGTTTCAATTATTTTTTGCTCGTTCTGTGCAGATGAGATTGTAAAAGTAGGATTATTGGCTTCGAAAACCCCTGAAAACAAACCTCTCCCATGCGTAGCAGCCATTACTACATTTCCTTCTTTTCGATATTGAAGCGCTGTAACTTTTACATCTTGCATACCATTATCCGTTCGAACCCAATTCGGATTGGTATCATTCCAATTTGTCGTTTTCCATACTCCTAACTCCGTACCAATAATTACCTCTTCATCTTCTATGGGATTCTGTAAAATAGCTTTTACAGGAATATCAGGTAAATCACCCTCTTTTATCAACCAATTTGTACCACCATCAGAAGAATACCAAATGTTTGCTACACCATAATTATGAAATGTTACATAGATTTCATTTTCATTCGAACCAAATTCAACATCAGAAATACTTCCTAAAAAAGTTGCATCAGAGATATCGGTCCAAACTGGTGTGTTATTGGCTTGTACCACCTTCAATATTTTCCCTGTTTCTGTACCTACCAACAATGTAGAGCTATTTGTTGTATGAGGCGAAACGGTCAAAGCAGTTGGGTTTGAATCAAGCAATGGATCAGACAACGTTGTTTTTGTAGCTGAACCCGAAGGTGAAATGGATTTTAAGTTAGAATACCTGTATAATTTACTATCAAAAGAGGAAGAGCCATTTGTGTATAAAATATCTAAATTTGAATCGAGCGTTGCTTGGTTGATAAAATCCCCATCATTGTTTTCATCACTGTTTATGGTACGCCATTCATTAATGTCTAAATTGTACAGAGCATATGCGTTGTTGTAAACATAAGAAACGATTAAATAAGATTCTCCAACTTGATCAACGAAACACGCAGCACCATCTCCACCACTAATATCAATTGAATTCTGACTTAATGGATTTTGAAAAAAAGGAGTTCCATTATCCTGTGTTCCTCCTAAAAAATACTCTTCCGCCGCTGTAGGTGCAATCGCTGTAGAATAAAATTGTGTTACATTATAATCATTTACCATCTTTACGATTGCCGTATTACTGGAAGTAGCTGTTGACAAATTATTAGCATAGTACACTCCACCATCGTTTCCTATAACAGCTTGATTTGTATTTCCTGGCCTAAAGGTTAAAGCGTGTTGATCGGCATGAACCACAGGGAAACCACCTGAAATACCTGATCTCCATTTTGATATTTGACTCCAAGAAGCACCACTGTTTGCAGATCTAAAGAAGTTAATACCACCTACATAGAGAATTGCATCATCTAAAGGATCAACTTCGATAACCAAATCATAAAAATCTTGTCCTCTTGTAAAATCATTTGCTGGAATACCACTGTCTGCATCTTGAGGTTTTTGAATCTCTGTTACATTTTCAAAACCATCAGTTGTTACATAAATGTGAGGTCCTTCTGAAGTTGTTCCTTGAGTTAAAGCGTATGCTTTATTCGGATTTGTACTAGAAAAAGCCAACTCAGTTCTGTTCGAATCCGCTAGTCTAGTTACCAAAGTCCATGTTATTCCATCGGTAGATTTAAACACCTTACCTGCACCAGACAAACCAAAACCAGGAGTTGCAATTCCTCCCATCCAAAGTGTATTGTCTGAAGCTATTTCTAAATCATTTGGAGTATCATAAAACGTAAAACTACCAACAGTAATTTCCATATTCTCTGCCTCTATTCTCGACCATGTACTCCCCTCATCAGCTGATTTGTACAAACCTGCCGTCTGAGGTCCTAAATAATTATTTGGAGAATTCGCATCTCCATATACATGACTACCAACTCCTACAAAAAGCTCTGTGTTCGTCCCGTTATCCCAAGTAATAATATCATTTATATAATAAATACCGCTTAGAAATCTACTACTTGAATTTTCTAAATCTCCCTCTCCACTTGCTGTCAATGATAATTTTGTCCAATTGCTCCCGCCATCAGTAGTTTTATACACACCATTTCCAACAGCAGCACCAAAGGTATATTGCTCTCCAGTACCTATATACCATATGTTACTATTTCTTGGATCTATCGAATAGCAAGAAACATTCATATTACTTGGTACTCCAGATACTTGAGTCCAAGAAGAATTGACATCGGTAATATCAGTATTCACCCATAAACCACCAGATACTCCACCAGCAAAAACTCTTTTATTTCCGGCATCATTTGGATCAAAAAAGACAACCCTTGTTCTACCTCCAACATTATTGGGCCCTCTTTCAACCCATGGATTATTTACAGCATCCCCTGGAGTTTTTCTTTGCAAACTCTTAGAATTTAATTTTTCTTGCAATGCCAAAGTCTTTTCGGGTTCTGGTACACCGATTGCAGGATTCATGGTTAACTCCCACTCACGTTCATAATACTTGTTTGGCGGTAAACCTTTTTCTTTTCTTTGTACTTTTGAAAGTTTTAATGTTTCTTTAAAAGGAGAGTTTTCTAGAAACTCTTGATGTTTCAATTTAGCGTCAAATAATTGCTTTTTTTCAGTTTCATGTAAGAAATAAATGCTTGTTATTACCAACAGGAGTACTGCTATATATTTTTTCATAGCAAATTTGTTTATATGGTAGTACCGGTTATTTTTTTATGAATTAAAATCGCATATCCATCAGACATACCTGCAATGAAACTACATACCATCATAATTCGATTGTAAAGAGAATCTGACAGCTCTCTACAACTTTCAGGTAATAATTTAAAAATCAGTTTGTCGTAATTCGATGCTTGCCCAATATACGTATTATTCACAGATGTAATAAATACATTTAATAAATCGGCTATTATCTTATAACCTGCTACTTCTTTCTCAATTACCTCATGGCTATTGTAAATTTTTTCAATGCTTATTTGTAGTATGTCGTTAATCTGTGCCTCATACTTACATTTATCTAACAGAGCTACTCCATATGAACCATTTAAAATTGCTTCTTCATTCTCTAAAAAGACGTGTGCTGCTTCTTGAATTAAAGTACCGATAGCCAAAGCCCTTAAGTAACTTACCCTATCTTTTTTATGTTGTAAGGCATGGTATTTCTTGATATCAATCGTATCTTTTACCAACTTTATCAAATACTCCAATGCAAACTCTTCCTCGATCAATCCAAGGTTGATACCATCTTCAAAATCGATAATCGTATAACAAATGTCATCTGCAGCTTCTACAAGAAAAGACAGTGGGTGTCGATTGAAAGCTAAATCTTTACCTGTTCTTAAGGGCAAAAGACCTAAATCGTTCACCACATCCGTAAAAAACTCTTTTTGAGATTGAAAAAAACCATATTTTTTATCCACGATATGTTTCGTAGGTTTTTTGGGAAGAGATTCTTTCGGGTATTTCATAAACGCACCAAGTGTGGCATACGATAATCGTAAACCAGAATCGGCAGTTCCTTCAGATAAAATTTTAAAACCATTGGCATTTCCTTCAAAATCAATAAAATCTTGCCATTCTTTATCGGTTAATTCTTGTTTGTATGTATTTCCTTTTCCTGATTTAAAATATTCTCCGATTGCTTTTTCTCCACTGTGGCCAAATGGTGGGTTTCCTATATCATGACTCAAAGCAGCAGCTGCTACTATTGCACCAAAATCATTAAATGTATAGCCTAAATCTCGTAAATGCGGATATTTTTCAATCACCTTTTGTCCGACAATTCTTCCTAGTGAACGCCCTACGACAGAAACTTCCATACTATGGGTTAAACGAGTGTGTACGAAATCGGTTTTAGAGACCGGAATTACTTGCGTTTTATCTTGCAGACTTCGAAATGAAGACGAAAAAACGATTCTATCAAAATCTACTTCGAATCCTAAACGGGTTTCATCTTGTTTGTTTCTTTCTCTTTTTTTTGTATCTCCTGCTCTTTTCAAAGACAGCAATTGCTCCCAATTCATATATTTAATTCTCTAAAGTTCTACTTGCAATATACAATATGAAATTGTATTTCTTATTCGATAAAAAACAAAAAGGAACTCATAAATTGAGTTCCTTTTTCACAAATAATTATATCATATAATCTTAAGATCCGCACATCTCACAATCATCAGGGTTTTGCTGAGACTGTAAAATCATTTGTTTCAATTCTTCTGCAGTCAATGGTGCATCTTGAACAGGAGCCGTTTCTGTTTGACCAGGAGCTGCTGCTTTTTTATCATTTGATAACGAGAATTTAATTGCATTTACAGCAGACTTAGTTCTCAAATAATACATTCCTGTTTTTAATCCTGATTTCCAAGCATAGAAATGCATAGATGTCAATTTAGAATAATCTGGATCTTCCATGAACAAGTTCAACGATTGAGATTGATCGATAAAATATCCTCTTTGACGAGACATATCAATAATATCTTTCATACTCAACTCCCATACTGTTTTATACAAGTCTTTGATGTCTTGAGGAATCACATCAATATGTTGAATTGAACCATTCGCTCTCATGATATCTTCTTTCATAGCATTGTCCCAAAGGCCTAATCCTACTAAATCTTCAAGTAAGTGTTTGTTTACAACAATAAACTCACCAGACAATACTCTACGTGTATAAATATTAGATGTATATGGTTCAAAAGCCTCGTTGTTTCCTAAAATTTGGGAAGTTGATGCAGTTGGCATTGGAGCCATCAACAATGAATTACGAACTCCATGCTTCATTACATCTTTACGTAATTTCGCCCAATCCCAATTACCACTCAATTCTTCTTCTTGTACACCCCACATATTGAATTGGAATTCACCTTCAGAAATAGGTGATCCTTTAAACGTTGAATAAGGCTCTTTTGCTTTCGAAATTTCCATAGAAGAAGTTACCGATGCAAAGTATAATGTTTCAAAGATATCTTGATTTAATTTTTTCGCTTCATCAGAAGTAAAAGGCAAACGCAACATGATAAAGGCATCTGCCAATCCTTGAATACCTAATCCAACCGGTCTATGACGCATATTAGAATTTTCGGCTTCAGGAACTGGATAGTAGTTTCTATCAATTACTGTATCTAGATTACGAATAACCTTTTTAGTTACATCGTATAATTTTTTGTGATTGAAGTATTTATTCCCATCAGCATCTTCAGAAATAAACATTGGAATAGAAATCGAAGCCAAGTTACACACAGCTACTTCATCTTTCGCTGTATATTCCATAATCTCAGTACACAAGTTCGAAGAACGAATGGTACCTAAATTTTTCTGATTCGATTTTCTATTAGCTGCATCTTTGTACAACATGTATGGGTTTCCTGTCTCGATTTGAGATTCAAGGATTTTCTCCCATAATTCACGAGCTTTTACAGTTTTACGTCCTTTGTTCGCTTTTTCGTATCCTTCATACAATCTTTCAAACTCTTCTCCATAAGAATCGTATAAGTGAGGACATTCATTCGGACACATCAACGTCCAGTCTCCATCTTCTTCTACACGCTTCATAAACAAATCCGGAATCCATAATGCTAAGAACAAGTCACGTGCACGTTTTTCTTCAGCTCCTGTATTTTTTCTTAAGTCTAAGAAATCAACTACATCAGCATGCCAAGGCTCTAAGTAAATAGCGAAAGACCCTTTACGTTTTCCACCTCCTTGATCTACATAACGCGCAGTATCGTTATAAACTTTTAACATAGGAATGATACCATTTGATGTACCATTTGTTCCTCTAATATATGAACCTGTAGCTCTAATATTATGAGCGGACAAACCAATTCCACCAGCAGACTGAGAAATTTTAGCTGTTTGCTTCAATGTATCGTAAATACCATCAATACTATCATCCTGCATTTGTAGCAAGAAACAAGAAGACATTTGAGGTTTTGGAGTACCTGAGTTGAACAACGTCGGTGTAGCATGGGTAAAATATTTTTTACTCATCAACTCATACGTCTCGATTGCTTCTTTGATATCTTCTTTGTGAATACCAATTGCTACACGCATTAACATGTGTTGTGGACGTTCAGCAATCTCTCCGTTCAATTTCAATAAATACGAACGTTCAAGTGTTTTAAACCCGAAATAGTCGTAGTTAAAATCTCTACTATAAATCAATGTAGAATCTAATAGATCTGCATTGTCTTTGATAATTTTATATACGTCATCTGACAATAACGGAGCTTTATTTCCTGTTCTTGGATTCACATACGTATATAAATCTTCCATTACTTCTGAAAAGATTTTCTTTGTATTCTTATGCAAGTTAGATACTGAGATACGAGCTGCAAGACGTGCATAATCAGGATGCGCAGTTGTCATAGTCGCAGCAATTTCAGAAGCTAAATTATCTAACTCAGACGTAGTAACACCATCATACAACCCTTCAATTACTCTCATGGCAACCTTTACAGGATCAACCAAAGGATTCAATCCGTAACAGATTTTACGAACTCTTGCGGTAATTTTGTCAAACATCACTGGCTCTTTCTTGCCATCTCTTTTTACTACGAACATAAGCTATCTAATTTTTTGTGGTTATTGTTTTTAGAGGTCAGAATCCCCGCTTCAATCTTTATCTCTAAAGAAAGAAGTATCTAAACTCTTAATTTATTTTAAGGCAAACTGCCTTTCGTTAATTACTTTCTAGAAATCAGCATCAAAACTGATAGATCCAGTACCTCCAGATTTAACACCTGCTTTTTGGTACTCAGAAACCCTTTTCTCGAAGAAGTTAGTTTTACCTTCTAGAGAAATCATATCCATAAAGTCGAATGGATTTGTTGATCCATACACTTTATCGCATCCAAATTCTGACAAAAGTCTGTCAGTTACAAATTCTAAATATTGTGTCATCAATTTTGCATTCATCCCGATCAAACTCACAGGTAAAGACTCAGTAATGAACACTCTTTCAATATTCAACGCATCAACGATAATCTCAGTGATACGCTCTTTTGGCACTTTATTTACGATATGATTGTTGTGTAAATGCACAGCAAAATCACAATGCAAACCTTCGTCTCTTGAAATCAACTCATTTGAGAAAGCCAAGCCAGGCAATAACCCTCTTTTCTTTAGCCAGAAAATAGAGCAGAAACTACCTGAAAAGAAAATCCCCTCAACTGCAGCAAATGCAATCAATCTTTCAGCAAAAGATTCTGATTCAATCCATTTCAGTGCCCAGTCTGCTTTCAATTTAATTGCAGGAAAAACCTCTATCGCTCTAAACAACTGATCTTTTTCAGATTCATTCTTAACATATGTATCGATTAACAAAGAATAAACTTCTGAATGAATATTCTCCATCATGATTTGAAATCCATAGAAAAATTTCGCCTCAGAATACTGAACCTCAGTTACAAAATTTTCAGCTAAGTTTTCATTTACAATTCCATCAGAAGCTGCAAAAAAGGCCAAAATATGCTTGATAAAATAACGCTCATCGTCATTAAGCTTATTTTCCCAATCTGTTACATCTTGATGCAAATCAATTTCTTCGGCTGTCCAAATACTAGCCTCTTGTTTTTTATACCACTCCCAAATATCTTGGTGTTGGATAGGAAAAATTACAAATCTGTTATCATTTGGCTGAAGAATTGGTTCTATTTGAGACATTTTTAACGAATATTTTTAGAGGGTACTATTTTTCTTTTTTTGTGCTTCACAAAGATTGTAAAAAATGCTTCCAAATAAAAGTTATACTTATCCACAAAAAGATGAAGTTCTTAACAATCCTCCTTAATAAGTTCATTTTTACAAAAAAACACAAATACATAAAACACTGTAATACGGACACTTAACCCTATTAAAAAAGCTAAAACACTGACATTATTATAGTTCAAAAAACTGCAAATTACTCCAAAATCGAGTATCGTTTTTACACAAACCGGAACAATATCGACTGCGGAAAATATAAGAATCTAAAGCTAAAAACAATCCCCACAAAACACATAAAAACACCTATTTTTTCGCAACAAAGTTGAAAAAAAACAGTAAAAAGAAAAGCTCCAAGATATTTTGATAAAACACCTCGGAGCTTATAAGTTTTATAACTAATAAATCTTATTATTTTTTATGCTGCTCAGCTACTTTTTCTAATTCTGAATACCAATCTTCTCCAAATTTTCGTACCAAAGCTTGTTTTACAAATTTATACACCGGTACTTGTAATTCTTTACCTAATTCACAAGCATCATCACAAATTTCCCATTTATCGTAATTCACTCCTGAAAACTCAGAATATTCACGAACCCTAATTGGATACAAATGACAAGAAACTGGTTTCTTCCATGAAATCAAACCACTATTATAGGCTTCTTCGATTGCACATAGCGCGGTGTTTTTTTCGTCAAAAATAACATATGCACAATCGGCGTTGTCAATCAGTGTTGTTTCATGCTCTCCAAACTCATTGGTTGTATAAACACCTTGCTCTTCAATAGCTTTCAAACCCTCTTCTCTCAAGAATGGTTTGACTTCTGGATAGATATCCTTCATGATTTGCAATTCTTCTTCCTCAAGCGGTGCACCCGCATCACCTGCGATACAGCACGCTCCTTTACAAGCCGAGAGATTACAAACAAAATCTTTTTCAATAATCTCTTCTGAAACGATGGTTTTTCCTAACTGAAACATATTGCAAAAATACTCATTCGCTTTGAAAACAATCACGAAAAACAGTACAAAATATCACTCTAAATAATTTTGTAATTTCACACTACAATTTAAAATTCAATCACATGAACCTAAATACAAAAGAAATCTTCACCGCTTTCATGGTGTTGTTCGCTGTTATTGATGTAATAGGCAACATACCTGTAATTATAGATCTTCGTAAAAGAGCTGGCAAAATTGAATCTGGTAAGGCTGCCTTGATTTCAGGATTTATTATGATATCATTTCTTTTTGTCGGAAAAAAAATGCTTCATTTTATAGGCATTGATGTAAATTCTTTTGCTGTAGCTGGGGCTTTAATATTATTCTTTATCGCACTAGAAATGATTTTAGGAATCACTTTATACAAACACGAAGACAATAGCGCAGATACCACCTCTATATTTCCTATCGCATTTCCTTTGATTGCTGGGCCAGGTAGTTTGACTACGTTATTATCGTTAAGAGCAGAATTCAGTATTGAAAACATTATCGCTGCTGTGATACTCAATGTATTATTGATTTATACAGTTCTCAAATCATCAAAAAAAATTGGGGACTTCATTGGGAATACAGGTATCTTAATCATTAGAAAAATATTCGGTGTGCTTTTATTAGCCATAGCAATTAAGCTATTCGCGGCAAACGTAAAAGAACTCTTTTAAACAAAAAAACACTCAATATCATGAAGATTGAGTGTTTTATATTTTTTATGATGTTAAGGACTACTCTACAGTAACCGATTTTGCTAAATTCCTTGGCTGATCAACATTACAACCCCTCAGTACAGCAACGTGATAAGACAATAACTGTAACGGAATCGTAGTTAGTAACGGACTCAATGCTTCATCAACTTCAGGAATTTCAATCGCATAATCCGCCATTTCTTTTACTGTAACATCACCTTCAGTAACTACAGCTATAATCTTTCCTTTACGTGATTTTATTTCTTGAATATTACTCACCACTTTCTCGTAGTGCCCTTTATTAATTGCCACAACAATAACAGGATAATCATCCTCTATCAAAGCGATAGGACCATGTTTCATTTCTGCAGCAGGATACCCTTCAGCATGGATGTATGAAATCTCTTTCAACTTCAACGCCCCTTCTAAAGCCACCGGGAAATTATATCCTCTTCCTAAGAACAAACAACTTGGCGTATCTGAGAAACCACTTGCAATTTCCTTAATCAAGTCATTTTGAGCTAATATTTTTTCTAGCTTCGCAGGAATCAATTCCATATTTTGCAAATAGGCATGAAAATCTGAATTTGATAAATTTCCTTTTTCCTTTCCTAATTTCAACGCAATCAACGTAAGCAATGTAATTTGCGTGGTAAATGCTTTTGTTGATGCTACACCAATTTCTGGACCTGCATGTGTATAAGCACCCGAATGCGACTCTCTAGCAATAGAAGAACCCACCACATTACAAACTCCAAACACATAGGCACCCGCCTCTTTTGCCATTTTAATCGCAGCTAAGGAATCAGCTGTTTCTCCAGACTGAGATATAGCAATTACCACATCTTTTTCTGTAATGATAGGGTTTCTATATCTGAACTCAGAAGCATACTCTACCTCCACAGGAATTCTTGCCAAATCTTCAAACAAATATTCGGCTACCAAACCTGCATGCCATGAAGTACCGCAAGCGATGATAATAATTCGATTTGCACTTTTAAAACGATCGATATATTCTTCAACACCCGCCATTCTAATAATACCTTCGTTCGGAAGTAATCTTCCGCGATAGGTATCAATAATAGCTTTTGGCTGTTCGTAGATTTCTTTCAACATAAAATGATCGAAACCTTCTTTTTCTATCTGTGCTAAATTTAATTTTAGCGCATGGATTTCTGGCTCAACAGACGAATCGTCGTGAATCTTACGAACCTCAACAGCGGTATTCTTTTCAATAACTGCTAATTCTTCGTCTTGCAAGTATATCGCGTTTTTAGTATACTCAATAAATGGAGAAGCATCTGATGCTATAAAAAACTCTTCATTATTTTCTCCGATTCCAATTGCCAAAGGCGAACCTAGTTTGGCTGCAACCAATTTATTTGGTTCTTTTTTATCAAAAACAGCAATTGCATAAGCACCAATTACGTCATTTAGCGCCAGCTGAACCGCTTTGGCTATAGGACATTTTTCTTGAATCTGCACCTCTTCAATTAAGTTGACCAACACCTCAGTGTCGGTATCACTTTTAAATTGATAACCACGTTGCACTAATTCATTTTTAATGGTGTCATAATTCTCAATGATCCCATTATGTATAATTGTCAAATCTCCTGAATTAGACACATGTGGATGAGAATTCACATCATTCGGAACGCCATGTGTAGCCCATCTCGTGTGACCAATACAAATGTTTCCATGTCTATTTTCTTCACTAACAATAGCCTCTAGATCAACAACCTTTCCCTTGGTTTTGAAAACCGATGTTTCATCTTGATTATAAAGCATTAAACCTGCACTATCATATCCTCGATACTCAAGTCTTTGCAAACCTTTTATTACAATTGGGTACGCTTCTCTTTTTCCTATATAGCCTGTAATTCCACACATAGCAATTTACCTATTTTGGTACGAATAATTTATTTTTAATTTCACTCTATTTTCTGAAGTTTCATCTCCTGTATTACCACCAAACAAAACAACTCCTCTTGGATTCCAGTTAATACTAGAAACGACTGTATCGTTAAATGAAACAGGATAATCTCCTGGATTATACAATCGCAATCCAAAATTATCGACATTCCCAGTATTGGAACCATCTAATAACTGTTCGATATAGTCAGTTATTCTAAATTTATAATAGTAAGAACCATTCTCTTCTACCAAGTTTCCTTCTTGCAAAGTCAACGTTGTATTGATATTATTGATATAATCTAGAATTACAGAATTATAGTTTGGAGTTTTTTTGTATAGAAAAAGTTTGTATACAATATCTGAAGGGGTTGAATTGACAAAATCTTCATCCACATAAAACTGAAGATTTGCTTCATTAATAATCCAAATTGGTTTATCGTCTGCACTATTCGAAGCCGCTCTTAAATCATCTAACTCAGCACTCACAACGTCAGGATTATTCTCATCATACCCGAAGAGTTTTACATTTGCCTGAGAACCGACAGTACCTTGAAGGTAGATTTTATCTGTATCTCGAGGGTAGTTTATTTCATCTACCGACTCATATTTACTTGCTCGAACATTCCCTAAATTAAAACGCATTAAATTTTGAATTGTGTCGATTTTCTCACCAGTCACACTGTTAGAAACTACATTTGAATAATACATATTTACAAAAGCATTTACCAATGGCAATGTTGCTATAGAAGCCCCATCACTTGAGGTCACTTCTAAATACAATCCTTTCATATAACGTATAAAACTATCTTGACTTTGTAATTCAGAAGGGGCATCTCCACCTTTACCAGGAAGAATAGATAAAATTTTCTGACTAAAGAATGTCGTATCCAAATGAATTGCAATCATTGGAGCATTGTTCGTCAAAGTTGCATCTTCTGTCGCATATACCACGTTGTTAATGGTTCTTTCAACGACATCCAAAGTATCTGTTGCAGAAGGACTTAATGTAAATTCTTCTTTCAACAAAGCATCTACATCGTATACTTTGTCAGAATAGAATGTATTTGGCCTCGAAGGATCTGTTGGATCAAGTGGGTTTAAAAAGGTTGCTAGTTCATGAACTTTTACTGTAAACCCTTCATATGAAAGGTCATCTATTTTGTTTCCAAAAACAGAATCTAGTTCGTAATGATACAATCCGTTTTCTATACTTGTAACAGTAGATATATAAGGTATATACAATACAACATCATCAATGGATGGAGTAATAATACTATCTCCTACAGGTTCAATACTTGTATAATCTAATGTTGTCGGCAACACTAACTGACTAACAAAGGAAGCACGTATTTTACCAATATTTTCTTCTTCAAATACACCTAACAAAAATTCGCCATTGTTCGCAGACTCAACTCTAGAAATTCGTTCATTGGAAAATTCAACTTCGGATATAATTTCTTCAGTAAGAAAATTCAAATTATCAATTATACCTGCATCAACACTATTCAAATCATCATCAGAACAAGAAATAAACAGCATTACAAACAACAAAAGCACAACCAAAGGCTTTATTGCACTCCTAACTTTTTCAGTCATATTTTTCTTAAAAAATAATGTGATTTTTAACTTAAAACTTCGTTCGAGTAAAAGTCTAAATAAGCATCTGCGAAAGTTTCTTCTGGATGAAAATCTAAAGAAGGCATGTTCTGTTGCGAAATAAAATCTGTCAATTCTGAAGATAAATTTTCACTTGCTTGAATTACACCATCAGAATTTTCAATTGCACTTTTCATGATGTTAACATGACTTGGCTCTTTCAAAATCTCAGCCTTTTCTTCAGAAATATTGTCAAACTTTACTTTATCAATCAATTCAGAATTTAAAGCTCCTTCGAAATCAGATTTATATAATGATGTTACAATCTTACTGTCAGCAAATAAAGGATCATCTTTATAATATTCTTTGATATACAAAGGTAACAAAGAAGCCATCCAACCATGAACATGAATAATATCTGGTGCCCAGTTTAATTTTTTTACTGTTTCTACAACTCCTTTCGCAAAGAAAATTGCTCTTTCATCATTGTCAGAAAACAATTCACTATTTTCATCTTTTACAGTACCTTTTCTTTTAAAATACTCTTCGTTATCTATAAAATACACCTGCATTCTTTCTTTTGGAATAGATGCTACTTTTATAATCAATGGCATATCCATATCATTTACAATCAAATTCATTCCTGACAAACGAATTACCTCGTGCAATTGATATCTTCTTTCATTAATTACACCGTAACGAGGCATAAATATTCTTGTTTGAACACCTTTATGATGCGCTTTTCTTGCAGCTTCAAACGACATTGAAGACATTTCTGTCTCTGGTAAATAGGGTAAAACTTCAGATGAAACGTACAATACTCTCTTATCTTTCATGGTCAAAACACTTAAATTTATAGATTCTTGCAAAAGTACGAATTTTTATGCAAAATTCATGTTAAAATACTAAGTTTGCACACAAGTTAACCGAATCGTAAATGGTAGTAGTTTCAAAAATAGAGGATTTAAAAGCAATTATAACTTCCTTAAAATCAAATCAAAAAAATATTGGACTCGTACCAACCATGGGCGCCTTGCACAAAGGACACCTTAGCTTAATTGAGAAATCTGTACAAGAAAACGATTTTTCAATCACGACCATATTTGTCAACCCTACTCAATTTGACAAGAAAGAAGATTTAGAAAACTACCCTTCTACTCTTGAAAATGATTTAAAACTTGTAGAGAAAACAAACTGTGATTTAGTGTTTACACCTTCAGCAGAAGAAATGTACCAAGAAAACCTGCATGCCGAAGCCTTTTATTTTGATGGATTGGAAAACGAAATGGAAGGAAAACATCGAAAAAACCACTTCGACGGAGTAGGAACTATTGTCAAGAAATTTTTCGAGCTAACCCAACCTACCAAAGCATATTTTGGAGAAAAAGATTTTCAACAATTGCAAATCATTAAAAAGATGGTTTCAAAAAATCAAATGCCAATTGAAATTATCGGATGCCCAATTTTCAGAGAAGAAGATGGACTTGCAATGAGCTCTCGCAACGCAAGACTCAATAAAAACCAAAGAAATAGCGCTCCATTTATCTACGAATCGCTGCAAAAAGCTTCTGAATTGCTAAAAACTTCAACGATCGAAAACGTAAACCAATGGATGCAACAAACCTACAAGGAACAAACAGAGTTACGTCTTGAATATTTCGAAATCGCAGATGAAGCAACGCTACAAACAGCAACAAAAAAAGAAAGCTCAAAAAAATACAGAGCATTTATTGCTGTCTTCGCTGGAACAATTCGACTTATTGATAATATTTCGTTGTGATTCTTTAAACTTGTTGAATATATAACAAATCGAATCCCCTATATAGTTACTTATATACAAATTCATTAATTTTGCAGCATGCAAATAGAAGTAGTAAAATCTAAAATACACAGAGTTACCGTTACTGGTGCTGATTTACAATACATTGGAAGCATTACCATTGATAAAGACTTAATGGAAGCCTCTAATATTATTGAAGGAGAAAAAGTACAAATTGTAAACATCAACAACGGAGAACGCCTTGAAACTTATGTGATTCCTGGAGCTAGAAAAAGTGGAGAAATCACGTTAAACGGTCCTGCAGCAAGAAAGGTTGCCAAAGGAGATATTATCATCATTATTTCGTACGCGACCCTAGACTTTGAAGAAGCAAAAACATTCAAACCGAGTTTAGTTTTCCCTAACGAGACTAACAATTCACTGACATAATTTGGCATTCCAACTAAAAAGCTTTCTAAAAAAAACCATCCCATTAGTTTTGGGTGTTTTTTTGATATGGATATCCTTATCAAAACTAACCGACGAAGATATTGAAAGTGTAAAAAACTCTTTCAAAACTGCTAATTATTGGTGGGTATTACTCTCATTACTCATTGGAGTATTGAGTCATTTCTCAAGAGCTTATCGTTGGAAATTTATGCTTGAGCCTCTTGGCTATAAACCAAAATTCCTAAACAGTGCCATGGCGGTAATCATCGCATATTTGGTGAATTTAGGAATCCCGAGAGCTGGTGAGCTTTCAAGAGCTGCTGCTTTAGCAGAATACGAAGACGTTCCATTCGAAAAAGGGTTCGGAACTATTGTTGCTGAACGTGTAGCTGACTTAGTAATGTACGCATTATTTATACTGCTTGCATTTCTTGCTCAGTATGATTTAATCAAAAACGAATTAGCAAAAAAACTACCTGAAAACCCTCTGCACACTGTACTAATCTTAGCAGTAATTTTAACAGCGGCTTTTCTGTTCTTCAGAGCACTGAAAAAATCAAAAAAACCTTCTTTTGTAAAACTAAGAAGTTTTATTTCAGGTATTATAGTAGGTGTTAAAAGTATATTTACCATGAAGAAAAAATGGGCGTTTATTCTCCATACATTCTTTATTTGGATAATGTATATCTTAATGCTTTATGCTGCAAAATTTGCAATACCAGAAACCGCAGAACTATCGATCAACGCAGTATTGATTTGTTTTGTTATTGGTACGTTTAGCTATGCAGCCACGAACGGTGGTATTGGCGCATACCCAATTGCCATCCAAAGTGCAGCTATGCTCTATGGCGTTTCTGCTGTGGCGGGATTGAGTTTTGGTTGGATTATGTGGGCGTCACAAACTATTATGGTGTTGTTTTTTGGAGGACTTTCATTTTTGTTCTTACCTCTCTACAACAAATCGAAAAAATCATCCTAATTTTTTAACTATTATTCCTTTTCTTTGTGTTTGAAGAACAAAGAATATGGCCAAAGTTAAAACTACTTTTTTTTGCCAAAATTGTGGCACTCAATTTCCTAAATGGGCTGGTAAATGCACCTCTTGTAATGAATGGAACACGCTCGTTGAAGAAATTGTCCAGAAAGAAGAGAAAAGAAACTGGAAACAATCTACTCCTAAAAAAAACACGAACACTCCTTTAGCTGTTTCAGAAATTGAAATAGACAAAGAAATAAGGCTACACACCCAAAACAACGAGCTCAACAATGTTCTAGGAGGAGGTCTCGTCCCAGGCTCGGTAATTTTACTTGGTGGAGAACCTGGTATAGGAAAATCAACCCTACTACTTCAAATTGCATTAGAAATGCAACATCGTGTATTATATGTTTCAGGAGAAGAAAGCCAATCTCAAATAAAAATGAGAGCAGAACGTTTGCAAAACAACAACTCAAACTGCCTAATTCTCACAGAAACTAAAACACAAAACATCTTCAAAAATATCGAAGCCACCAATCCAGATGTTTTGGTTATTGACTCCATTCAAACCTTGTATACGGACTATATCGATGCATCTCCTGGTACTGTATCTCAGATCAAAGAAACTACTGCCGAATTGATAAAATTCGCCAAAGAAACAGCAACACCAGTACTGGTAATAGGACACATTAACAAAGAAGGAAGCATTGCTGGTCCGAAAATACTAGAACATATGGTTGATGTAGTTTTACAATTTGAAGGAGACAGAAATCACACCTACCGAATTTTACGTTCTCAAAAAAACAGATTTGGATCGACAGCTGAACTAGGGATTTACGAAATGCTAGGTACAGGATTAAGAGAAGTTAGCAACCCGTCTGAAATTCTTATCAGCGAAAAAGACGCTGATTTAAGTGGTACCGCAGTTGCTGCCACCTTAGAAGGAATGCGACCATTAATGATAGAGGTTCAAGCACTTGTTAGTTCAGCCGTATACGGAACACCTCAACGTTCTGCTACAGGTTACAACTTAAAACGATTGAACATGATACTGGCCGTTTTAGAAAAACGTGCAGGCTTTAGATTGGGAGCGAAAGATGTGTTTTTAAATATAACCGGAGGAATTCATGTTGCTGACCCAGCTATAGATTTAGCAGTAATATCTGCCATACTATCATCAAATGAAGATGATGCCATTCCACAAAACTACACGTTTGCAGCAGAAATAGGACTCGCAGGAGAAATTAGACCTGTAAACAAAATTGACCAAAGAATATCAGAAGCGGAAAAACTAGGTTTTGAGAAAATATTTATTTCGAAATTTAACAAATTTAAAAAAGACAACAGAGCAATTGAAATTGTTTGCGTTTCAAAAATAGAAGAAATTTACGCACTGCTCTTCTAGAATAAAAACAAAAAACCGCTTGAGAAATCAAGCGGTTTTATATATGATTGTCTAAAATTATTTAGACTTATTTGCTTCTTTAATATACTTTTCCAAAGCCATCGTCATAGATGGAGTTTCTGGAGTTGGAGCCAAAATATTAATTTTTAGACCAGCATCTGTAGCAGCTTTTACCGTTGTATTTCCAAAAACAGCGATACGTGTATCGTTTTGTTTGAAATTTGGAAAATTCTTGAACAAAGAATCGATACCTGATGGACTAAAGAACACCAACACATCGTAAAACACATTTTCAAGATTCGATAAATCACTCATTACAGTTCTATACAAATCTAAACGTGTCCACTTTACACCTAACTCATCTAAAGTTTTAGGCACTAAATCCTTTAACTTATCAGATGATGGTAACAAAAAGTTTTCCGTTTTATGTTTTTTGATCAGTTTTCCTAATTCTGGGAAAGTTCTTTGTCCCACATAAATTTTACGTTTTCTGTACACAACATACTTCTGTAAATAATAAGCTACCGCTTCAGACTGACAGAAATACTTCATTTCTGCAGGAACGGTAAATCTCATTTCTTCTGCAATTCTAAAGAAGTGATCCACTGCGTTTCTACTTGTCAAGATTACAGCCGTAAACTCTTTTAAGTCGATTTTTTCAGCTCTTACTTCTTTAACTGGGATTCCTTCAACATGGATAAATGATCTAAAATCTATTTTCACCTTTTGCTTTTCAGACAATTCAAAATAAGGAGAATTCTCTTTCGGCTCAGGCTGGGATACTAAAATAGTTTTTACTTTCATAAAAATTACAATTTATTTACCGCCACTCTGTACAACACAAAAAGCGGTGCGATTTCAAGTGTGCAAAGATACACAATAAAATAATACAATCTTTCTTTCACCAACTGATTATTCTTAACAATCACTAAAACAGCTCTTAACAAAAACAGCAAGCCTAGTAGTAGCAGAAGATACGGCATGTATTTATTTTTCGTCTCGGAAGACAAATAGGTAGTAAAAAGTAAGACTGGAAGCAAGAATCCCGCAATAATTTTTAAGTAAACGAACTTTAAAACATGGATTTTTTTAAAAAAATCTCGAAAATTAAAAAAATATGAGATAAAAAATGAAAGGATATATTGTAATATAAAATACAGTGAAACACCTCCAAATGTTTTCAAAATTAAAATCGAATCTACATCAACTCCATATACTTTTAAAAAAAGAACGATCCCAATGCTAAATATTAAGTTTTGAATTGCAAACAGCAATAATTTGAACCAACTAAAAGCAATTTCTAAATCATTGGCATAATCAATATAAAAACTTTTTGAAAAGAAACCTGAAAAGAGCGCATTAAACAATTGCGGTTCGTATTGCTTGACCAAGACTATCAATGAGAAGATCAAACAGAACATAAAGGTCAGCAAATCGTTACTTTCAAAAGTTCTTTCAAGACCTATATTCATAGTAAACAATGCTTCTTAACAAAAAAATAATTATCAAAACCTTTAACGCAAAATTAGTAATAAAAAATCATACATTTGTATTCAATTTTTATTCTTATGTCTGATACTCTTGTTATAATTCCTACGCTCAACGAAATTGAAAACATCAAAGAAATAATCCTTGCTGTTTTTAAAAATCAGAAAAAATTTCACATTCTTGTAGTAGATGACATGTCTAAAGACGGTACTCCTGAAGCAGTAGAAGCGTTAATGCAAGAATACCCAGAAAGACTGTTTTTAGAAAAAAGACAAGGAAAAAAAGGATTAGGAAGTGCCTATATTCACGGATTTAAATGGGCATTAAAAAGAGATTACGAATACATTGTTGAAATGGATGCTGATTTTTCTCACAACCCAAAAGATGTGATTAAACTTTACAATGCATGTAAAAAAGAAGGCGCGAAACTAGCCGTTGGTTCTCGCTATGTAGACAATAATGTAAACGTTGTAAATTGGAATATCAAACGTTTATTATTATCATATTTCGCTTCTAAATACGTACAATTTATAACTGGAATTCCTCTTTATGACACTACCGCAGGGTTTGTATGTTACCACAGAGATGTTTTACAAACTATCAACTTAGATAAAATTCAGTTTGTAGGTTATGCTTTTCAAATAGAAATGAAATTTAAAACTTGGAAACATAAATTTCCGATCAAAGAAGTATCAATCGTATTTACAGACAGAACAAAAGGAACTTCAAAAATGAGTGGATCCATAGTCACTGAAGCAATTTTTGGAGTAATTAAATTAAGATTTAAAGGAATTTCCTAAAATTATACCATGAGCACAACATTAATACAAAACGCAAACATTGTAAACGAAGGCACAACAATTAAAGCCGACGTCTTGATAGAAGGAAATTATATTTCAAAAATAGGTACAAACCTATCGGCACCCAATAACGCAAAAATCATTGATGCCAAAGGACAATATTTGTTGCCAGGTGCTATTGACGACCAAGTTCATTTTAGAGAACCAGGTTTGACGCACAAAGCAAACATCGCAACAGAAAGTAGAGCTGCTGCTGCAGGTGGAATTACTACTTTTATCGAAATGCCAAATACGGTTCCTCAAGCAACTAATCAGATTGAATTAGAGAAGAAATTTGAAACCGCTAGCAAAGACTCTTACGTAAATTACTCGTTTATGTTTGGTGGTACGAATGACAACCTGGATGAACTTTTAAAAACCGACCCTCAGAAAGTAGCTGGTATCAAATTATTTTTAGGTTCTTCTACCGGAAACATGTTAGTCGACAACGAAGAGGTTTTAAGAAAAATATTTTCATCGACAAACATGGTGATCTCTGTTCATTGTGAAGATGAAGGTACAATTCGAAGAAACTTTCAAGAATACAAAGACAAATTCGGAGATGATATTCCAATCAAATACCACCCGATCATTCGAAGTGAAGAAGCCTGTTACTTGTCTTCCTCAAAAGCAATTCAATTAGCAAAAGAAACGGGAGCGAGACTTCATATTTTTCATTTATCAACAGCAAAAGAAACCGGTTTATTCAGAAATGACATTCCGCTTAAAGACAAAAAAATTACTGCTGAAGTTTGTATTCACCATTTGACTTTTGAAGATGCTGATTACGATAAAAAAGGAACATTTATCAAATGGAACCCAGCCGTAAAAACAGCCGCTGACAGAGATGGTTTGTGGAAAGCTTTATTGGATGATAGAATTGATGTAATCGCAACAGATCACGCACCTCATACCTTAGAAGAAAAACAAAACCTTTACACTTCAGCACCTAGTGGAGGACCTTTGGTACAGCATGCCTACCCAGCGATGATCAACTTCGTAAAAGAAGGGAAAATCAGTCTAGAAAAAGTTGTAGAAAAAATGTGTCATAACCCTGCCATATTATTTGAAATTAAAAAAAGAGGTTACATCAAAGAAGGTTTTTATGCTGATTTAGTATTGGTAGACTTTGAAAAATCTTGGACAGCAACAAAAGAAAATACTTTGTACAAATGTGGGTGGACTCCGTTTGAGGGAACAGAGTTTTCATCAACTATTACAAAGACTTTCGTCAATGGAAACCTAATTTTCGATGAAGGAACTTTCAATGACAACATTAAAGGACAAAGAATAGAATTCGATAGATAAGCATGAAAAAAGGCCTTGTACTTCTTTTAATGATCGGTATTATTTCGTGTACAAGTAACACGATATATAAAAAACCAGACGATCTTATTTCTAAAGATTCTATGGTGCTTTTATTAACGGATTTATACCTTGCGTCTTCATCAAAAATCTACAGAAATAAATTTGACGAAAGAAATATAGACTACACATATCTAATTTACGAAAAGTATAAAATTGATAGTGCACGTTTCCGACGAAGCAATTTTTATTACACGACAAAAATTGATGATTACGAAAAAATATACAAAGGAATAGAACAAAACTTAGAAGTGCTGAGTAAAAAATACAAGGGCATCAAAAAGGTAAAAGATTCTATTAGAAAAGACAGTATTACAAAAGTTCGAAAAATACGTGATTCGATAAAAAAACTCGAAAAACAAAAAAAACTAGACACACTCTCTGTCAAAAAAACAGATTCTATAAACAGTGACAATATTGTATTGAGTGATACTATTGCTAATAAAGAGATTCTTTTTGAAAAAAACAAAACATCAAAAGACACAATTGCAATTCCGAAAAAATAAAAAATCCCTGATTGAATCAGGGATTTTTTATTTCGAGTGATCTTTCAAAAAAAGTGTTCCTATGTTTTTTATCACAGAATTTACTTCTTGATATCTAAAATCTAAAACTTGTTCAACTTTGGCAATATTATAATATGATTTGTTGTTCGAAGATTTTGCAGATTGTTTCGAAAAAGAATTTTTCTTTCCTGTTAACACTGATACAAACCAAGACAGTCTCCAGCCAACTTCAGACAGAAAAGGAGAAATTCTAATGCTAGGTTTTTTCTTGTTAAGCACCGCTGCAATACGGTACAAAATTTCTTTGAAACTTCTATTTTCGGCAACTAGTATAAAACGCTCATTCTTTATTTCAGAGTCCATTCCTTTTCGCAATACCGAAACCACATCTTCAACTCCTACAAACCCCGTAACTCCTTCTGTATAAAAAGGAGATTCTTTGTATACCATCGAAAACAATTTACCAGAATTTTCTTTCCAATATCCTGCACCTAAAATTACGCCAGGATTTACAATAAAAACATCCAAACCTTCTTGCGCTCCTCTCCAAACCTCCATTTCAGCACCATATTTGGTTATAGCATAAGAATAATTACTCAACTCCAAATTAAATTCATCTTCTTCGTCGATTGTATCTTTTTGCACAGATTTAGAGATAGTCGCTATAGAACTCACATAGCACAATTTCTCAACATCATTCGCGATACATAGGTTTACAATATTCGCTGTACCGTGGATATTTACCTTACGCATTTTTTTAGCATCTCTTTCATCAAAAGAGACCAATGCTGCCACATGATACACTTTTTCTATACCAACAAATGCAATTTCCAAAGCCGGCACATCTGTTACATCTGCGAAAACCCAATCGATCTTGTCAACAAAATTTTCTGGTTCATTTGTGAAATAGCCAAATACTTTTTTTATTTTCTCTAAAGACTTTTCTGATCGGTAAATAGCTCTCACTGCTGCACCTGTTTGAATCAATTCAAACAACAAATGCGCACCCACCATACCTGTACCTCCTGTAACTAAAATCATGCTACGAAATTAATGTAAAATAATCAAAATCACTTGTTAAATCTGCACAGATCAAGCTTTGTCTCTTGAACCCGAATCACTATATTTGCGAAAAATTTTTACTGATGACTACAAATTTTGTTGAAGAACTTAGATGGAGAGGTATGTTGCATGATATCATGCCCGGAACCGAAGAACTTTTGAATAAAGAAACGACAGCAGGTTATATTGGATTTGACCCAACTGCAGATTCTTTACACATTGGTAGTTTGATTCCGATTATCATACTAATGCACTTTCAAAAAGCAGGTCACAAACCTATCGCATTAGTCGGAGGAGCTACCGGAATGATCGGTGATCCATCAGGAAAATCTGCAGAACGTAATTTGCTCAACGAGGAAGCTTTGAATAAAAATGTAGCTGGAGTAAAAAGTCAATTAGAGCGTTTTTTAGATTTCAACAGTGATTCTGAAAATGCAGCTGAATTGGTAAACAACTACGACTGGATGAAAGAATTTTCGTTGATCGATTTTGTACGTGACATCGGAAAGCATCTTACCGTAAACTATATGATGGCCAAAGACTCTGTAAAAAAACGAGTAAGTGGTGAGGGTGATGGTATGTCATTTACAGAATTTACTTACCAACTATTTCAGGGTTATGATTTTCTGCACTTGTATGAAAACAAAAATTGCAAGTTACAAATGGGTGGTTCAGATCAATGGGGAAACATCACAACCGGAACCGAATTGGTGAGACGTAAAGCACAAGGTAAAGCTTATGCGATGACTTGCCCTTTGATTACTAAAGCGGATGGTACAAAATTCGGAAAATCTGAAGGTGGTAATATTTGGTTGGATAAAAGTAGAACTTCAGTTTACAAATTTTACCAATATTGGTTGAATTCATCTGATGAAGACTCAGTAGATTTTATAAAAAAGTTTACTTTTCTTGACAAAGAAGAAATTGAAAAATTAATAGCAGAACACAACGAAGCTCCTCATACAAGATTGTTACAAAAAACAATTGCTAAAGAAGTTACGATACTAGTACATTCTGAAGAAGATTACGAAAATGCAGTAAAAGCTTCTTCAATATTATTTGGTAAATCAACTGCGGATGATTTAAAATCTTTGGACGAGCAAACATTTTTAGATGTATTCTCTGGAGTACCTCAAGCTGAAGTAACAAAATCTCAAATAGAAGAAGGATTTGATATTGTTGCCGCTTTTGCTGAAACTGGTTTTTTAAAATCTAATGGTGAGGTAAGAAGAGCCTTAAAAGAAAACTCAATTTCTGTAAATAAAGAAAAAGTCCAAGAAGGATTTACCATTACGAATACTGATTTGATTGCAGATTCGTATGTGCTATTGCAACGAGGTAAGAAAAAATATTTTTTATTAAAAGTTGCCTAATTTTTAAAATAAAGCATAAAAAAACCGTTAGAAAATTCTAACGGTTTTTTTATGCTTTATTTTTCTGATACAATTTTTTTCCAGTTTTTATCCGCTTCAATTTTTAGCTTCTCGGCGCCTTCTTCTTTCCATAACTTTAAGGTATTTGTTCCCCAAGCATTGTAAAAAAGATACAGTTTATCGTTTCTAATTTCAAATGTTTTAGGATTCACATCAACTTTTTCACCTTTAACTCCTATCGCATAGGCACACCAGCCACCATATTGAGGCATGTATTTTTCTTTGTTACTTTTAAAAAGTTCTAAATTTTTCTGATTCGAAAATTTATATTTAACACCATCAATTTCAGTTTGAAACTTTTCATCTCCCTCCACTGCAGTATTTTCAAAATAAGCTACTACGTCATAACCATCAGCGACAAAACCTTTTCTATTCACATTCATAGATTCTTGTCCAAAAACAGATATTACGGACAACAAACAAACGATTACATATATTTTCTTCATAATTTTTTGAGTTTTCATATTTGAATAGACGAAAAAACCGTGAAGAATTACAATGCATCAGAAATAAATAAAATTTGAGAATCAATTCTTTCCCATAAAAAAAGCCCGAATAGTGCTTCGGGCTTTTTTGAACTTTTATTTAAAAAAATTATTTCTTAATAATTTTTCTAATCAAACCATTGTCAGCTTGCAACACATACACCCCTGGAACTAAATCTGAAATATCAATAGAATTTTGACCAGAAAATGTTTTCAATACCTGTCCGTTAATGTTAGAAATTGTAACTGAATCGATTCCATCAACATCAGAAATATTTACGACACCTGAAGTTGGGTTTGGATAAACTTTTAAATCGTTCAATGCGTTATCATCTAATCCCGCAAGTCCAGCTATTGCACTTACAAAACCTTTCGCAACAGCAGGTGGATTGAATTCTGCTTTAGGAGTAGATACTCGAATTTCATAATAATAATTTGTTGGCGCTCCTTGCCCATTCGGATCTGCAACAAGCAACTCCGCTTTTGTCATAATATCACCATTTCCGTTTAACACATTTGATCCGGGCTCGATATTTATCGTAATATCTACAGTACCGGTACCTGCTGGCAAAGCGGCAGTATTATGTCCCCATGCTTTCCAACCTTGAGTCCATGGAGCAGAAACTGCCCAAAAATCTAATTTAATTCCCCCAATAGGCACTTCTGCATCGGCAGTATACGCAAATTGAAAAGTAACAGATGGGGCTTGAGGGAAATCAGCAGCAGCTGGTGACCAACTCAATGCATCTTGTCCATAAGAAAATGTTGTTGCTACAAAAGCAATTGCTAAAAGTAAATTTTTCATCATAATAATTAAGTTTATTGAATTGTGGTTATTATCATTTTAAAAGTAAATGTTCTTAATATAATCAAAGGAAAGAAATGGTTTTAAACAAGAATCATATGTTCGATTTTGACTAAAACAATTGATATTCTCGTAGAATAGAAAAAAAGCTCAAATTTGTATTTGAGCTTTTTTTCTTTTATTTAAATAATTATTCCTTAATAATTTTTCTATTCAACCCATTATCAGCTTGTAAAAAATACACACCTGACACTAAATCTGAAATATCAATAGCGTTTTGAGCAGGGAATGTTTTTAATACCTGTCCGTTGACATTGGTTACAGTAATCGTATTGATACCTTCAACAATTGAAATATTTACTATACCATTCGTAGGATTAGGGTATACGTTTAGTTTTGGATTATCAATATACTTAGTACTCACGGTAGCATTAGAACTTTGGGTAATATCATCAATATAAAAAACTTCTCCAGCTCCAACTGATCCATCTTTATTAAACCAAACATCAATTCTATTTGCCCATCCATCAGCAATTCCTGAATAATCAAACTCGGCTATAAACCATTCATTCAAAGTAACACCAGTAAAAGATTGCGTGACTGATGGATCAGCAGCCGTACCGCTTACCCATGGTCTTAATGTCAAAGTAAAATCTGTCAAATCTTCCGAAAGAACTTTAATCTGCATATATTTTCCATTTGTAAAATTCCATCCTCCTGGAACACTCCCTATCTCATTGATAATCGGGAACGACCAATTTGGTGCACTCGTTTCAAGTGTAATACTTACTGCATTCGCACTTGAATTAATTCCATTTGTAATCGGGTTCGCAGCAGCTATTCCATCCTGTTGAGGAGATGAGCCCTTGTTATTTCCAATATTAAATGTTTTTCCAGGTTCAAAATCTAAAATAGTAGTTTGCCCATTAAATGTTGTTGTTACAATTAGTGTAACTAGTAAAAGTAATTTTTTCATCATAATTAAGTATTTGTTGTGGTTAGCAAATACAAAACTATCAGAACACACTAGGGAACAGCATATTATATGATTTCATCAGCAAAACAAATGATTTTTTTTGCGATATAAAAAAAGCATACATAGCCAAAAAAACTGAGGCTACTCAATAAAAATTAAAGCTAAAAGGTAATTTATTTACTTAATGAAAAGTTAGCTTCTAAAGATTTTGCTGAACTCTCGCCTATAAAAACCGTAAAATCTCCGAACTCTGCTTCCCATTTATTCTGTGCAGTATAAAACTGCAACATTTTAGCATCAATAGTAAACTGAACAACTTTTGATTCTCCTGGATTTAGAGAAATCATTTCAAATCCTTTCAATTCTTTTACAGGTCTAGTTCTGCTTCCTACCAAATCTCTGATATATAGTTGCACAACTTCTTTCCCAAAATATTTTCCCGTGTTGGTAACTGTCACAGAAGCTACGATAGAACTATCTTTAGTTAAGGTTTTAGCACTCAATTCTAAATCTTTATAAGAAAACGAGGTATACGACAATCCATAACCAAACGGATACAAAGGACTGTTTGACACATCTTGATAATGTGAATGAAAGACATCATTTGGATTTTCTTTTAAAGGCCTTCCAGTATTTTTATAATTATAATAAATAGGTACTTGCCCTACATTTTTCGGAAACGTCATAGGTAATTTTCCTGAGGGATTGTAATCGCCATACAAAACTTGAGCAATTGCATTTCCACTTTGACTTCCTAACTGCCAAGCTTCAATTATTGAAGGCACATTTTTATCAGCCCAATTAATTGCCAATGGACGTCCATTCATCAAAACTAAAACAATGTTTTTATTCACTTTATACACAGCTTCTAAAAGTTCTTGTTGTAAGCCTGGAAGTTTTAAATTACTTCTACTTCTAGCTTCACCTGATTGAAAGCCATGCTCACCTAAAACCATAATCACTACATCTTTATTCTTAGCCGCACGAACCGCTTCTTTAAATCCAGATTTATCTGAGGTATTCACCTGAACTTCCTGAGTAAAAGTAGGATTACCCAGTGCCAGTTTTGGACCAGGGGCGAATGTTATATTGTTCTTTTCATATGATTTTAACCCTTCTAATACAGAAATAGCTGTTTTGTCTTCAGCTGCAATTCTCCAACTACCCAATGGACTTGTCTTATCATTCGCCAAATCACCAATTACAGCTATATTCAATCCTTCTTTCTTTAGTGGTAATAACTGATTTTCATTTTTTAATAACACTATAGATTTCTTAGCTATATCTAAAGACGCTTTGTGTAATTCTTCACTACCTGTTACTTCTCGCTCTCTATTTACATCACAATATTTATAAGGATTATCAAACAACCCTAATTCGAATTTTACTTTAAGTATTCTTCTTGCAGCGTCATTTACATAAGATTCTTTTACTTTTCCTTCTTCTACCAATTCTTTCATATAGGTAACAAATGTATATGACTCCATATCCATATCAGAACCAGCGTTTACAGCCAACTCTGCAGCATGCTTGTCATCTTTCGCATATCCATGTGCTACCATTTCTCCAGCAGAATCCCAATCAGAAACAATAAAACCATCAAACCCCCATGCCCCTTTCAAAACCTCTCGTTGTAAAAATGCATTCCCGGTTGCAGGGATGCCATTCAACTCATTGAAAGAATTCATATAAGTTCTTACTCCTGCTTTTGTTGCCGCGATAAAAGGCGGAAAAATAATATTATACAAAGTACTCATCCCTACATCCACAGTATTATAATCTCTTCCTGCTTCAGCAAAACCATACCCAGCAAAATGTTTCGCACAAGCCACAATCGTAATAGCATCCGACAAGTCCTCTCCTTGAAAACCTTGAACTCTTGCTTTAGCAATCAAACTTCCCAAATAAGGATCTTCACCTGCTCCTTCCATTACTCTACCCCATCTCGCATCTCTTGATATATCAACCATTGGTGCAAATGTCCAATTGATACCAGCTGCTGAAGCTTCCAAAGCCGCATTTTTTGCAGAGTTTTTAATAGCATCTAAATCCCAACTCGCTGCTTCTGCTAACGGAATTGGAGTCAAAGTCTTGTATCCATGAATCACATCAAAACCTATAATCAAAGGGATTCCTAATCGTGTTTTTTCAACGGCAATTTTCTGTACTGCCTTCACGTTTTCGACACCTCGTACATTTAACATTGAACCCACCAAACCAGCTTCTAGATGTTTGTACTTTAGTTGAGCAGCTCCCTTTTTTGGACTAGGACCTGTTACATTCCAAAAACCATTGTACTGATTCATCTGACCAATTTTTTCTTCGAGGGTCATCAAACGCAACACAGAGTCAACTTTAAAGTTTAATGAATCTGAAATTGGGTCTGGTACTGGATCTGTTTGACAACCGACAATTAACAGCATAAAAAACACAATCACTAAGCGACATAGATTCATCATAACTCTATAGATTTTGAGATGTATTAAATTTAAGATAATTTTTACCTCAATCAAATTAATTATCAAAAAGGGGAAAAATTTACTACGAAATCAACAAGTTACAACCTCTAATATCTGAGTTGTCAAATCGACCTAAAATTTCAAATGAATTGTTCGAATGAACTTTACCCAAATCTTGGGTTGCAATAAAGGAACAAGAATTTAAATTCGCCAAATCAATTACATTGATACCTCCTGTCTTCGGACTCGGCAATAGACTCAATGGATCTTCAGTATCTCTTATCAAAATTTTCATCCAAGGAGGACAATTAAAAACACCTTTCCCAATAGAATACGCTTGACTCAGCAATTCAGTCATTCCGTATTCAGAATGAATTTCTTGAACACCAAATCCGCGCTTTAAAACAGCGTGTAATTCTTCTCGAATCATTTCTTTACGCTTTCCTTTCATTCCACCGGTCTCCATTACTATTGTGTCTTTCAATGAAAATTGATATTTCTCAATCAGATCAAGCAAAGCAAAAGAAACTCCTATTAACAAAGTTTTTTTCTTCTGAGCTTCTAGTTGCAATAAAACTCTTTGCAATTCATCCAGGTTGTCTAAATAAAAACCACTTTCTGGTTGATGCGATTTTTGTATCAAATCATCAACCATATAAATTAAAGAAGAACCTTCACGTTCTAAATAGGAAGGCAACAGTGCCAAAACAACAAGTTCTTCAACACCACCATAAAACTTTGAAAAAGCATTCAAATAACTCTTTTCATACAAAGAAGCATCCGTTACATGATGCTTGCTTTGAGACATACCCGTTGTTCCACTGCTCAAAAAAGTTTGCTCTATGGGTTTATCCGAGGACAAAACTTTATGACTTTTAAAAAATTGAATCGGTAAAAAAGGAATTCTTTGAATTCTATCAATGGCATCAATATCAACGTTTAAATAACCTAAATACGATTTGTATACCGGGTTATGCATTGCTTGATATCGAAACACTTTTAATGCAAGCGCATTAAACTCATCTTCATTATTAATAGCAAAAATACTGTGTTGTACCAACTCATTCATAGAAGGCAAAAATACTGTAATTTTATAGATTTACCTTGCTATTTATTCTTCAAGTGATTTCTCATAAAATGGATTCAACACCAACGATTCCCAACGACCTCTAGACCATGCTGTCTCATCTTTTTCTGGAATTTTACCGTTAGTAACTGCCCGAGAAGACACTTCAATGACATCATTTTCTTCAAGATAAATCAATCCAATCTCAGTGTTCAATCTTTCAAAAGATTTCTCCGTTTCTTCGTTCTTTACCTTTCCTACCACACTTCCATTGACTTTGATGACATAGTCAGATTCTCCATCATTTTCAGTTATCGTATTCAATTGAAGTTGATAGACACCTGAAGCTCCCTTAAACTTTAATCTAGCTGCTGCATATTCGTTTCTGTATTTTTTATTTGCTGCATTGATCGCCAGAGCTTTACTCCCTTTATCTACATAATAAACAACTTTATCGCTTTGTTGAATAGAAAAGTCAGACATCGCTTTGAACTCCAGCAACGCTAACTTCTTGGCAACAACTGGCTGCACCTTTTTCGTATTGGTCAGTATCGCTACCCAATCTTTTTCCTTTGAAGGAGGCATTCCGATAGATACTTTTTTACCCCCATAGACTCTTCTCACAGATCCTTTTTGGAGTTTCCCTCCGGTACGCGGGTTGTACCATCTTACATCAAACTTCCCTGTTACGCCCCATAAATCAATATTCGTTTCAACAACTTCTGATAGATAAACTGCATAAACACTGCCATTCTTAGCGAAAACAAAATCATGTTCATTATCTGTTAATCCATCTGCAGATTTCATTTCATGAAACGGTAAATATTTTTGAAAAAAATCAAGCGCAATATCTGTTTGATTCCATAATATATCTCGAGACCTCCAATCTTCACATTTCAAATCATTGTGTGCATATTTATAACCAAAATACCATTCAACTCCAGCACCACCAGCCATTAAATTTGACCATAAAACTTCTGTTCTAATTTCGTTATGTTCTGGATCTACAGCATCTGGAAGCGCACCTTTGTCGGCCGGACCAATTTCATCTTGACAAGCAATCCAACGTTTACCTGCTATCGTTGATTTTGAAATCCATTTTTTTGTGATTTCATGGATATCTTTCGGGTGATGTGTTTGAAACGAAGGACCATCTAAATCTGGATTTCCTAACATTGGCTCTAAAAACAAGTCTTGTGCTTTTGGATTTGCATGTGTATGCAATACAACAAATCCTTTATAAGGGTCGTGCGATTTGATGTATTTTGCCATCGCCTCTCTATCTTTATCTGTTTGACCTTTGGGAGTCCAGTGTAAAGGACCATTTTCTTCTCCCAAGTTCCATGTAACTCCTAAATGATGTGAAAAACGCGCAATTAACTCTCTATAATACAACTTGCGTTGTGTTTTTAATTCACCGATATCCAACAACAATTCGTTTTCGGTTTCTTGTGTTATGATATGCAACATCAAACCAAGTGAATCCATATGATCAAAAACAATTTCCCATTGATCTAATTTACTACAATCAAAACGGTAGCGCTCATTTACATCAATCCAAGGCCATACGTCCTTACCATCTCCTTGAACATTCATTGTTAAGAAGTAAACAGAATTCATTTTTTTTGAATGCAAATAGTTCAAAGCACCAATAATACTTTTTCCTTTGCCATTTTGCCAAGTAGGATTTCCACTTTTCCAATCTTGTATATGAGCTTCGTATTTATGTGATGGAGGCGTTTGATCGAACTCAAAATACCCTAAAAAACTCTCGGGACTATCTGCCCCTCCTTTTATAAAGTAATCTTTCGTTTCTTGAAATTGTAAGTACCCTTTTTCTGTATACGACAACCTTCCTTTTGCTCGAAAATCTGCCCCTTTTTTATTTGATTTTTCAATCTTAAATGTTCCCGAAACACCATCAAAATCGACAGGCGCTCCTGCATCATTTTTATCACTCACAGCAATTGCTTTTCCCTTGCGAAAAGAAACTGTATAAGACCATTCCCCAATAGCATCAGGACAAAATCGAACTTTCCATATTTTTCCCGATTCAGCACTGGTTTCAGCAGCATTTCCATCAGCAGCGTAAAATCCAGGAACTTTATATTGCTTACTCCCATTTGTAAAAGTTACATTCAATCGATAATCTAAAAACGGATTCGTCTTACCATACTCTGACAAGTCTTCACCTTCAAAATTCAGTGTTATTTTGTGCCATTTTTTCAACTCACCATCTATTCGTACAATTTTATTTTGTGCGAAAACTATTGGAATCATCAACAGAGAAATCAGAATCGTTGTAAAAGTATTTTTTATGGTATTCATAGTATATTGTTTAGTGCTTGCAAAATAGCAAACACAAATATCAATGAGTATAACATATAACAAAAAAAAGAGCACAAATGTTGTGCTCTTAACTTATTTTATTTAAAAAACATTTTTATTTATCGACTCCTAAAACGTCACCAATAATTCTTTCTAACTCTTGCTTTGGCAAGGCTCCTTGCGCCATTTGAGGTTGTCCTTCTGAAGGTACAAATAACATAGAAGGAATACTTCTAATACCAAACGCACCTGATAATTCTTGCTCAGCTTCGGTATCTACTTTATAAATATTTATTTTTCCTTTGTACTCTTCACTCAATGTTTCTAAAACAGGAGCTAAAGACTTACACGGTCCACACCAATCAGCATAAAAATCTATAATACATGGTATCTCTCCTTCAAATTTCCAATCTTTATTTTCTTCATAATTGAATACTTTTTCAAAAAAAGTATCCTTTGTCAACAATTCAGTCATAATATTCTATATTTTTTTATCTGAGTCGCAAATTTATGCGAATCTTACAGCCTACAAATATGATAAATATCATTCAATGACGTATCTTTGCAGCCATTAAATAATCCTATTAAGACCTAAACATGTCTAAAACAATAAAACATTCTGATTTTGTATTGATTGGAGGAGGAATTATGAGTGCCACTTTGGCAATTATGTTATTCGAAAAATTTCCAGGGAAAAAAATTACCGTCATTGAAAAACTTCCTAAAATGGCAGAAGAAAGCTCTGAAGCCTGGAATAATGCTGGTACTGGACATGCTGGAAATTGCGAATTAAATTACACTCCAGAAAAAAATGGTGAAGTTGATACAAGCAAAGCAGTAAAAACAGCAAAGCAATTTGAAGAAACTTTTGAATTTTGGAAAGAATGTGCTGATAAAGGTTATTTACACAACATAAAAAAATGTATTTCTCAAGTACCTCATATTAGTTTTGTAGAAGGTAAAAAGAACAGTGCTTATTTAGAAAAAAGATACAACGCTTTAAAAGAAATTTCGCACTTCAAAGAAATGATCTTCAGTAAAGACTATGAAGAAATAGAGAAATGGCTTCCTTTGATGATGCAAGGAAGAAATAAAAAGCAACATGTTGCTGCAACATACGTCGAAGAGGGATATGATGTAAATTTTGGAGAAATTGCAGAACAACTTTTTAGGTTTCTTTCAAAACAAGACAATGTTGAATTGTTGAACAGAAGTAACGTATACAATCTTCAAAAAACGAAAAACAAACGCTGGTTATTAACTATCAAAGGACAAAGCGTTGGTAAACACTGGAAATTAGTTTCTAACTATGTTTTCATCGGAGCTGGAGGAGGTGCCCTTTCTTTATTAGAAAAATCTGGAATTAAAGAAGCTAGAGGTTATGGTGGATTCCCTATCAGTGGATTGTGGTTACGTTGTACAAATCCAGAGATAATTGAACAACACCATGCCAAGGTTTATGGAAAAGCAAAAAAAGGTTCTCCACCTATGTCTGTTCCACATATGGATACAAGAATGATCAACGGTAGAAAAGAATTATTATTCGGACCTTATGCTGGATTCACAACAAAATTCTTGAAACACGGATCGATGTTTGACTTGCCAAAATCTGTTGAGTTTGACAATATCATGAGTTTGTTAGGAGCGGGATATAAAAACCTTCCTTTGGTATCGTACTTAATCAAACAAGTAAGTTTGAATTTCAAAGACAGAATGGAAATGTTGCGTGAATTTTATCCTGAAGCGAACGACGACGACTGGAAATTGGTTGTAGCTGGTCAAAGAGTTCAAATTATCAAAAGAGATAAAAAAGGATTTGGAAAACTAGAATTCGGTACAGAAATTATCATTTCAAAAGATAAAACAATTGGAGCTTTATTGGGTGCTTCACCAGGAGCTTCAACATCTTACTCAGTTATGAAAAAAGTTATTGAAAAGTGTTTTTAGCATTTTAATGACCAAAATAAAAAAATACCCTAAACGACGTTTAGGGTATTTTTTTTACAATATTTCTTTGATCGTCAATTGATTTCCTTGAAAAGTAAAACTATCGTTTATTGCTTTTCCTAACAACTGTTTCCCGATAGGTGAATTTGCTGAAACACAAAAATACTCAGATGTATCAACAAGTACTTTACCAATACTGATCCCTATAAAATAGTTGATCGTATCTGTTCGAATAACGGCTCCTAAAGAACCTAAACTATTTTGTTTTGTGGCATCAATTTTTTCTACCACAAGCTTCATTTGATCAACTTGATGTAACTGCTGACCTGCTTTTTCCATTTCAAGTTGTAGCATTGCCCTTCCGGTCTCATGCTTATCGCCAGCAGAACTTTTAGATTCAGACACTAACGATTCTTTATTGAGTGCTATTGACCTTTCAATTGTATTTAATTTATTCGTCACAAAATCTGCACAAACAGATTTTAAAGCTTCTTTTAATTTTATTGACTTCATTAAAATTCTAATTTCAATTGAACATTCATTACAGCTTCTTTCTTTTTAGTTTGCGTATTTAAATTTGTAACTGAAATACCCAACAGTCGAACCGAATTTTTCATGACATCTTGAAACAATAATTCTTCAACAGTATCCAACAAAACCTCTTGAGATTTTACATAATAAGGTAATGTTTTACTTCGTGTCTGTTGTGTAAAGTCTGAATATTTTATTTTTAACGTAACTGTTTTACCTGCTACTTTAGACTTCATCAATCTGGATTCTAATTCTTTAGAAATTTTCTCTAATTTTTCTAACATATATACTTCTGAGGTTAAATTCTCTCGAAAAGTATGTTCAGCTGCTACAGACTTTCTAATTCTATTGGGGGTCACTTTACTTCGATGAATACCTCTTACTATTTGATAATAGTATGCACCTGATTTATTAAAGTGCTCGGTTAAAAACTCCTCAGATTTTAACTTTAAATCTTTCCCTGTATAAATACCCAATTTAAACATTTTCAAACGAGTCACTTTACCTATACCATAAAACTTTTCAATAGGTAAAGCTTCCAAAAAAGACAATACTTCTTCCTGCGGAATGGTCTTCTGACCATTAGGTTTGTTAATATCTGAAGCTATCTTTGCGATAAACTTATTCACCGATATGCCAGCAGAAGCTCGCAAACCTGTTTTATCAAAAATCTTATTCCTAATTTCTTCCGCAATTAAAGTCGCTGAAGGATTATTTTTTTTATTTATGGTAACATCGAGATAAGCTTCATCTAATGACAAGGGTTCAACCAAATCTGTATACTCAAAAAATACTTTCCTAATTTTTTGAGAAATCTCTTTATACCTATCAAATCGTGCAGGTACAAAAATCAATTCAGGACATAATTTTCTTGCCAACACTCCAGACATTGCCGATCGAACACCAAATATTCTGGCCTCATAGCTAGCTGCAGAAATCACCCCTCTCTTTTCACCTCCACTCACGGCAATGGGTTTGTTTTGCAAATCAGGATTATCTAATTGTTCTACTGAAGCAAAAAAGGCATCCATATCTACATGGATAATTTTCCTGAAAGTATTAAGTTCTGATTTATTTTCTGACTCCATGCTTTAACAAATGTAAGAAACACGAAGAAACTGAAGTGATAAAAATAAAAAATCAAGACCTAATTTCACCCAAATAACTTAACACAAACACTACATATTGACAAAATCAAAATACGTTCTATATTTTTTTTGTAAATTTAAATCAACCACACATACCAATTTCACTAAACTTATCCATCATTTTATGCTGCATAGAATAAAGAAAATAATTTTTACACCACTAATTTTCACCTTTACAATTTGTATATCACAAGAAATTCCTCCAATTCAAAACTATACACCAGAAATATACAATGCCGAAAACCAAAATTGGTCAATATCTCAAACAGAAAATAATTTTATTTATGTTGCAAATAACGAAGGTCTCTTAGAATTCAATGGAGCCTCATGGAAGCTTTACAATTCACCAAATCATTCTATCATAAGATCTGTAAAGGTAATCGATGAAAAAATCTATACGGGATGCTATATGGAGTTTGGGTATTGGAAAAAAAACAATTCAGGCATTTTAAAATACCACTCTCTTACAAATGAACACAATATTCAACTTATTGAAGACGAGGAATTTTGGAATATTTTAGAATTGGGAGAGTGGATCCTATTCCAATCTCTAAACCGAATTTATATCTTTAATTCGGTAGACAAGCAATTCAAAATCATAAATTCTGAAACAGTTCTTTCTAAAATATTTAAGGTAGACAATACCATCTATTTTCAAAAACTTAACGATGGACTCTACAAAATAGAAAAGGGAGAGAGTCAGTTGATTTCAAACGATAAAATAGTTCAAGAAAATATAATCGTTGGCATTTACAGTAGCGATAAAAATCTTTTAATGCTTACCCAGGAAAAAGGTTTTTACCTATTCAAAAACGATCAAATAAGCAAATGGAAAACAAAATCAGACGACTTACTTTCAACAATTAGTGTATACAGCAGCCTTGAAACATCCGACAATAAATTTATTATTGGGACTATTTCACATGGGATATATGAGCTTGATAAATACGGAAATATTAAAGCAAAAATAGACCAAGAAAAAGGCCTAAACAACAACACTATACTAAATATCTTCGAAGACAACGATCAAAATATCTGGACAGGACTGGATAATGGTATAAGTTGTCTAAACTACAACGCCCCGTTTCAAGTTTTCTACGATAAAAACGGTAAACTTGGAACAACTTACACCTCACTAAAACATAAAGAGTACTTATACCTTGGAACAAACCAGGGATTGTTTTATAGAAACACCGATTCGAACAATAACTTTCAACTAATTCCAGGAACAGAAGGTCAAGTTTGGAATTTACAACTAATAGACAACACATTATTTTGTGGACACAATATAGGTACATTTATAATCGACAGAAACAACGCCAAACAAATTTCTACCGAACCAGGAACATGGAAACTAGAGATGTTTCCTGACTCTAAAAACACAATTCTTCAAGGAAACTACAAAGGTTTCTGCGTATTAAAAAAGAATAATGGCGTGTGGAGTTTTTCTCACAAAATAAAAAATTTCGATATCTCGAGTAGATACTTTGAATTCATAAACCCTTCAAAAATTATTGTAACCCATGAACAAAAAGGTGTATACGAACTAGAAATAGATGATCGTAACACAAGTTTTTCAAACATGAAGATCAATGCAGAATTAAAAGGTGAAAAATCAAGTATCATAAATTACCAAGGATCTCTATTATATCATTTCAATAAGGGATTGCTAAAATTCAATAGAACTTCAAATAACTTTGAAGTAGACTCCGTGTTTCACAAACCTCTTACAAAGGATGAATCCTATGTTTCAGGAAAACTCGTAAACACAAACAACTCAAAACTTTGGGCATTCACAAAAGAAAATATCTTGTATTTTTCTCCAGGAAAAATAAATGCTACACCAGAAGTAACCAAGATATATTTACCCACTAAGCTGAGAAAAAACTATATAGGTTTCGAAAACATAGCTCCTTTATCTGAAGAAAATTACCTTTTAGGAACTTCTTTTGGCTTCCTAATCATAGACACTAAGAAGCTAAATAAAAAAAGGTACAAAATTGAATTAACTAAGGTAGAAAAACGACAATTAAACGACAGCACGAGCATAGTACCTCTCATTAACAATAACAATTACGCGTACAAATACAACAACCTAGATTTCTCTTACAGTGTTGCTTCGTATGAAAAATTCTCAGAAATCAAATACCAGTTTATTCTAGAAGGCAGACACAAACACTGGAGTGCTTGGACTAATGAATCTAAAGCTTCTTTTAAAAATCTACCTTTCGGAAAATACACTTTCAGAGCAAAAGCGATGGTTGGCAATGTTTTAAGTTCTAATGAAATTGTTTTTGATTTCACCATAGAAAGACCATGGTACCTAAGCAACAGATTCGTGCTTTTGTATATAGTGATATCTATAGTTCTCATTTTTATCATTCACAACATCTACAAACAATACTACAAAAGACAAAAACAAGAGCTACTTGACAGAGCCCAAAGAGAATACGAACACTCACAATTAGAAAACGAAAAAGAAATTATGAAACTACGTAATGACAAATTACGTGGAGATATCGAGAGTAAAAATCGTGAATTGGCTGCTTCTACCATGAGTATCATAAAAAAGAATGAATTCCTCAATAGCATCAAAAAGGAATTATCTGATTTAGAGAACAACAACATGATAAAACCAGTCATAAAAATAATTGATAAAAACCTAAATAACACAAGTGATTGGAAGCTATTCCAAGAAGCTTTTAATAACGCAGACAAAGATTTCCTCACCAAAGTAAAAGACAAGTATCCTGAACTAACACCTAATGACTTGCGTCTCTGTGCTTATTTGAGACTAAATTTATCTTCAAAAGAAATAGCTCCATTGCTAAATATTTCACACAAAAGTGTTGAAATAAAACGTTACCGACTTAGAAAAAAGATGAGATTGGCAAAAAAAGACAATTTGATTCATCATATCTTAGAAATTTAGCCTTCCTTTTTCTAATACATTACCTTAACATATAAAGAATCAAACATCAAAGTCATTTAAACCAGTGTTTTATTAACATTGGTTTATTTTTTTGTTAAAAATCTAATTGTCAGATATTTAGTATTTACTTTAAAGAAAAAACATTGCTGAAAATTTTACATGTAGAGTCTATGTATAGGTAATATTTTGGCTTTTACATCTTTACAATCGTAATTTAGAACAAGAGAATTAGAAGAAAACTATTCTCGAACATTTAACACCTATTATTAAGGTTTTAAATCTGTTTTGAAATTAGAAAAAGGCTCGAGACTTTTCATCTTCAAAAAACAACCAACTAACGAAACTTCGGTTTCAACTAACGAAAGAAACTAAATATGATTCCAATTTATTGGAACTTCATTAACTAAAACCAAAAACCAATGAAAATTAAACTACTCTATTTTTTGTTTTTCTGCGCAGCTGCAACAGTTACTGCTCAGCAAATTCAAATCTCAGGAACCGTGATTTCTTCAGAGGACGATTTTCCAATCGCCGGAGCTAATATATTAGTTCAAGGCAAAAATGCAGGAACCACAACGGACTTTGACGGTAACTATCAGTTGACGGTGGAAAAAGGAGATTCTCTTATTTTTAGCTATATCGGCTTCGCCTCATCTACGATTCTTGTTGAGTCACAAACAACAATCAATGTTACACTTTCTCCTGACAACCAACTATTAGATGAAATAGTAGTGATTGGTTATGGGTCTCAAAAAAAGAAAGAAATTACTGGAGCAGTTTCTGTTATTGACTCAAAGGCTATCGAGAAATTAAACCCAGTGCGTGTGGAACAAGCCTTACAAGGACAAGTTTCTGGTGTAAATGTAACTACGTCTTCGGGTTCTCCTGGTGCTGCTTCCAATATTAGAATTCGTGGAGTTTCAACAAACGGAGACAACAACCCTTTAATCTTGGTCGACGGAAATAGAATCACTGATCTTTCTGTAATCAATCCTAATGATATCGCTAGTGTAAATGTATTAAAAGATGCCACTGCAGGTATTTATGGAGTGCAAGCTGCCAATGGAGTTATCTTAATAACGACCAAAAGTGGTAGAAAAAACACAGAACTAAAATTTAATATTGACTCTTACATTGGTTTTCAAGAAGCTAGTAATGCTATTGACGTATTGAAACCTAGAGACTATGCGATTCTCGTGAATGAAATGTCTATCAACGGAGGAGGCGACCCTAAATATATTGTTTACCCAGAAGATGGAACAGATTGGCAAGAACAAGTATTCACAAATGCACCAATTGCGAACGTTAATTTTGATGCAAGTGGCGGTACAGAAAAAGCGGCCTACTCATTTGGAGCTTCATACTTAGATCAAGATGGTATCGTTGGTGGAGACAAATCAAACTACAACAGAGCTACTGCAAGATTAAATTTTCAATATGACATATTGAAGAACTTAAAATTATCAACTACGGCTATCTATACGCATTCAAACAAGAATAACTTGAGTGAAGGTGCGGCGGGTTCTGTCTTATTCAATGCCATCAACATGAATCCTGTAATGCCAGTTTATGATGCCAATGAAGATGATGGATTTCAAAAAGCATACAACTTAGGAGGTGAAATTATCAATCCGGTTGCGCAACTTGCCAATACATATGACACTGCTCAGGTGAATAAAATTAGTGCAACACTTGGTATTGATTATTCATTCTTGAACGATAAATTCAAATTAAGCTCAAAGTTTCAAATGAATCATTCGGTAGTAGACAGTCATGTCTTCAAACCTGAAGTGTATTACGGACCTTCAAAAAGCTTTAACATTACAACAAATGAAGTGTATGAGAACAAAGATTATTACGATGATTATACTTGGGACAACTTCATAACTTATTCGAATACATTCAATAACGACCATTCTTTAACAGTGCTTTTAGGTATGTCTGCTTTTAAAACATACGGAACTTTTACAGGAATGTCTGGAACCAATTTGCTGATTGATGGTCAACAAGTAAACACAATAGAATATGCAAGTGTTGCAAATGCCGAGACTCAAATTAATCGATTCACCGACGAACAGCTAGCACGTGGTTCAAATACATTTGACACTAGATTGCTTTCATATTTTACAAGAATTCAATACAACTACAAGGGCAAATACCTTTTATCAGGAGTTCTTCGTAGAGATGGTTCAACAAGATTTGGCCCTGAAAACAGGTTTGGATATTTCCCTTCAGGATCACTTGGTTGGAATATCTCAGAAGAAGATTTCTTAGTCGACAATAGCTTCGTTAACCTATTAAAATTAAGAGTTAGTTATGGTATCATCGGATCTGACAAAATTGGAGATTACAGATACTTATCAACTTTATCCGGAGAAGCTACATATGTTAGAAATGATGAAACTGATGCATCTGAACTATTACAGGGACTGGCAGAAGGTGCTCTTTCAAATCCAGAAATTCAATGGGAAAAACAAAAAACGTTCAACATTGGTGTCGATACGCGATTGTTCGGAGATAGAATTAGCATGACGATAGATGCATTTGACAAAAGAACTGAAGATTTACTTATTACATCTCAAGTATCTGGAATTCTTGGATCATCTGCTCCGGGGTCAGCTCCTCCAACAATAAACGCTGGTACAGTTCAAAACAGAGGATTTGAATTTCAAATTGCATACAACAGTAAATTCTCAGAAGATTTTAGAATCAACGCGAGTTACAATTTTACAACACTGCATAACGAAGTATTATTCGTTTCAGGTGAAAATGGTTTCGAAGCAGGTGGAGGATTTGGTGTAGGTATCGGTGTATCTGATGCAGCAAGAATGGAAGCAGGCTACCCAATTGGATACTTTTATGGATACAAAACAGACGGAGTATTTACTTCTCAAGAAGAAATTGACAAAAGTCCAATTTCATCAACCGACACTGCTCCGGGAGATTTAAAATTAGTTGACACTAATGGAGACAAAAAAATTACTGCAGACGATAGAACCTATATTGGAGACCCAATTGCTGACGTAACCATGGGATTCAATCTTGGTTTCAATTATAAGAATATTGATTTTAGCGCTTCAGCATTTGCATCTTTAGGAGCAGAAATGGTACGTGACTATGAGCGTCAAATCTTAGAAGCAAATAAAGGAACTTACAATTTAGACAGGTGGACACCTACCAAAACCAACTCAAGCGTACCAAGACTAAGTACAGGAGGAACTCCTCAAAGTAGTTACTTCTCGGATCTATATGTAGAAGATGCTTCATTTTTAAGAATTCAAAATGTACAAGCCGGATATACATTCCAAGAAAACTTAGTTTCAAAAATCGGATTAGACCGATTGAGGTTATACGTGTCTGTAAACAACCTTTACACATTCACGAACTACCAAGGTTATGATGCTGGAGCATCTTCAGGAGCCCCTATCGGCGCAGGTATTGATAAAGGATTTTATCCTGTAGCAAGAACATATATGTTAGGTCTAAACTTAAAATTTTAACACGTAGATTATGAAAAATTACAAGATATATATTACGGCTTTCATTATCGCAATGGTAACGCTTACTGCGTGTAGCGATGATTTTATTGACGTGCCTTCAAGAAATCCAAATTCTGACGATTTCTTTAAAACAGAACAAGATTATCAAGATGTTTTGATCGGAGTATACGATTTACTTCAAGCCTCTTTCTGGAATGTTATGGTGGGAGAAATTGCTTCAGACAATACATTGGCAGGTGGAGATCCTGATAACATTGATGGTCCTGCTATGCAAGATATTGATAATATGGTTCACAATGATGTCAACGAACAATTAAGAGATATATGGAGATGGATGTATGCTGGACTAAACAGAGCAAATTACATGCTTGAATTTAGAGACAATATCGATTTTGACACCAAAAATGACATGATCGGTCAAGCATTGTTCTTAAGAGCATATTTTACCTTTGAATTGGCAAAGTGGTTTGGACCACTTCCATTACTAGTAGAAAACGGAAGGATTAAAAACAAAAGAATGCAGTTTGGTGAACAATTCACAATCTCTAGAACTGCAACAATCGCAGATACGTATACTTTAATTGAAGCAGATTTAATTGAAGCGATTGGTTTGCTAAATACGACTCAAGATTTAGAATATAAAGTAACGAAAGGTGCAGCACAGTCTTTATTAGGGAAAGTTTACCTATATCATGCAACTTTTGATGCTGCGAAATATACAGATGCTGCGACAGTACTTGATCAAGTGATTTCTGATGGAAATTACACATTAGCATCGAATTTCGGAGACATTTTTGAACATCCAGGTGAAAATGCAGCTGGTTCTATTTTCGAAGTTCAATATACAGATGTTGAAGGTGCTGGGTTTGACTGTTTGCAATGTAGTGAAGGAAACGTAGCTGTAGGATTTAGTGGAGTAAGAGAATATGTAGGTCCTACTTTTGACTCAGGTTACGGATTTAATACTCCCACAGCTGAAGCTGCAAGTATTTTTACTACGGGTGACTTAAGAAAAGATGCAACCATTTTTGATGCAGAAGCAATTGCTACCAGCTACCAACCAAGTAGAGGGGAAACCAAACTATACAATAGAAAGTACCTTCCTAGAAAAGGAGATTTAGGACTTGGAGACAACAATTTAACAAACCCTAATAACTATAGAGCCATCAGATATGCTGATGTCCTTTTGATGGCTGCGGAAGCGAATGTTCAAAAATCAGCTCCAGATGTAACAAAAGCTAAAGGCTATTTAGATCTTGTAAGAGACAGAGCTTTTGGAAATACTACGAATAGAATCGATGCTACTCTTGAAAACATCTTACAAGAAAGACGTCTTGAACTAATGGGAGAAGGACACAGGTTCTTTGACTTAGTTAGAACTGGAAATGCAGATGGAACTATTGATGGGTTCACTCCAAATAAAAACGAACTGTTTCCAATTCCACTTATCGAACTTGAATTAGCAGGAGCAGTCGAAAGATGGGGACAAAACCCAGGATACTAAGAATATAAAATTTTACGAATAAAAGCAATATACCAATACAAACTAAATTAAAACAAACATTATGAATTTACTTAAAAAAGGGATGTATATCCTACTAGGATTAAGCTTGACAATAGCTTGTAAAAGTGACGACGAAGGTAATGGAGATTCTACTACCATAACAAACTTAGATTTTGTAATAACAGAGGAAAACGACAACGGAAATAGCGTTGGAGTTACTCCTTCTTCTACAGGAGGAACTTCCTATTCAATTGACTTCAATGACCCTAATGCAACAGGAAACGAAGATGTAATTGCCTCAAGTGGACCGAAAGCAACATATACTTATGCAGAAGAATCTGGAACGTATGAAATTACTGTTACTGCATCTGCTGCAAATGCTGCAGACGTTTCAAAAACAAAATCTCACACGGTGCAATTTGAAGCTGCAACTGTTTTAGCAGATTTTGAAGATGCAGCGAGCTTAAACTTAAGAGACGATGCAGGAGGAGGAGCTGTAATTACTGTTGAGTCTCAAACAGGAATGGATGGTTCTGCTTCAAATGTGGGTGTAGCTGTTTATAACGGTGCTGGGAATTGGGATGCTTTTTCGATCAACCCTACAGATTATATTGACGTAAGAACTAAGGGAATTATTACTGTTGAATATTATCAAAGCGAAGGATTAGCTAGAGACATTTTATTGAAACTGGAAAACCCAAAAACAGAACAAGATGATATTTTTGCTATCGAAGTATTAACAACATCTACAGCAGATACAGGATGGCAAACACTAACTTTTGATTTCCACTCAAACAATGTTACAGGAAGTCACCCAAACCAAGCACTTGACGTAATCTTAGATCAATATGCTACAATGGCTTTATTCGTAGATTTCGGAACTCCAGTTGCTGGAACATACTGGTTTGACAATATTGAAGGAGCAGAATGGGGAATTGCTGTACCTGACTCTGATCAAGATGGTGTTATTGATTCTATCGACAAATGTAAAGATGAAGCAGGACCTGCAGAAAATGACGGATGTCCAATAGTTGCAACTCCAACTACACCAGCTCCAACTCCAACAGACACTAACACTATTTCTATCTTTAGTGATGCATATACTAATATTGCTGTAAGCGAGTGGAATCCAGGATGGGGACAAACGACTACATTAACAGAGATTTCTATCTCAGGTAACGCTACATTAGAATACGGTCTATTCAACTATACTGGAATTGTAACTAATTACGATAACCCAACGGATGTTAGCGGTAAAACGTATGTTCATATTGACTATCATACACCAAATGCTTCAAGCTTGTCTATTAAATTAGTAAACACAGCTGAACCTGATGGGGCTACCAAAGAAGATATTGAAAGCGTAGGAACTATTGTTACAGGATCATGGCAATCGGTTGATATTCCATTAGCAGACTATACTACAAATTTATCAGGAGTAACTCAGATTGTATTAGAATCTTCAGGAGGAACTGTATTTATTGATAATATATACTTCCACTAAGAAGAGTACTATCATATTTAATAAACTCCACGTTTTTAAACGTGGAGTTTTCACTAAAATTCTTAAAATATGTTTAGACCATTTATCATTCTTTCATTCTCATTTTTACTGCTTAACTGCTCTTGTTCTGGCAACGAAAACGAAGAAGTTGTGATCACACCTCCTTCAGAAGATTCAACTTGCCCGGCAACAACAGGCCTCACTCCTACCGGAAACTACGATGTCTTAATTTGGGCAGATGAGTTTAATGAAGATGGAAGTCCTTGTTCAGACAATTGGACCTATAATGTTGGAGACAATGGTTGGGGTAATAACGAAAAACAATACTACAAATTCAACGACCCTGATAATGTAATCATTGAAGACGGATTGTTAAAAATAACTGCGAGAAGAGAAAATTATCGTGGTGCAGAATTCACTTCTACTAGAATGCTTACTCAAGACAAGTTTAGTTTTGTTTATGGAAAAGTAGAAGTACGTGCAAAACTTCCGGATGGAGGTGGTACTTGGCCTGCAATATGGATGCTCGGTGACAACATTACCACAGTAGGATGGCCTGAATGTGGTGAAATCGATATTATGGAACATGTTGGTAATAGACCCGGATGGACTTCTAGTGCCATACATAATAATGCTGGTCATGGAGGTGGATATTTTGGTGAAGAACAATACATTCAAGATGCTACTTCAGAATTTCATGTATATGGAATCTTATGGACGCCAGAAAAAATTGAATTTACAGTAGATGGTGTGGAACACTTTACATACAACCCTTCTGACAAAAACACAAACAACTGGCCCTACACGGCTAAACAATTTTTAATCTTAAATATTGCGATGGGTGGAGACCTAGGAGGAAACATTCCTTCTTCTTTTACCGAAAGCACCATGGAAATTGATTACGTCAGAGTCTATCAATAACCGATTACATAAACTTAAAATTAAGTTTGGTTAAGCAAAAAAGTGCGGGGATCAAAAATCTCCCACTTTTTACTTAGTCAACTCTTAGTACATTATTTAACCTAACAATTATGGCATTTTTTTTACATAAAAAAAACGTTCTATTGACGATTTGTGCTCCAGTTTTACTGTTGTTTCTATTTTTTTCAAAACCTAAGAAAACCTCAATCGACTATACAACAAACATATATACCACAGCACACAAAAGCGATTTGAAACTTACGAAAACTGATAAAATTTCGTTTTCTGATTTTCAACAAGCGACAGAAACTGATGTAGTTATTGTAGTGAACCCTAAAAGACAATTTCAAACTTTACTTGGGATTGGTGGAGCCTTAACAGATGCATCTGCTGAAACTTTTTCTAAACTGCCAAAAAACGCACAAGAAAAAGTTTTAGAAAGTTACTTTGATAAAGACAAAGGCATTGGTTATAGTCTAGGAAGAACATCAATTCACAGTTGTGATTTTGGTTCAAAAAGCTTTACCTATATACAAGAAGGAGATACTAAACTTAAAACTTTTTCTATTGAGCAAGATAAAGAACTTAGAATACCATTCATAAAAAAGGCAATCAAGAAAGCCGGGGGTAAACTCACCTTTTATGTAAGTCCATGGAGTCCTCCAGCATTTATGAAAACGAACAACAATATGCTGTTGGGAGGAAAATTAAAAAAAGAATTTTACCAACCATGGGCAAATTATTATGCCAAGTTTATCAAAGCTTATGAAAAAGAAGGAATTCCTATTTGGGGATTGACCATACAAAACGAACCTATGGCAAAACAAATTTGGGAATCCTGTATTTATACTGCTGAAGAAGAAAGAGATTTTTTAAAAAACAACTTAGGTCCGACTTTAAAAAACGAAGGATTAGGAGATAAAAAAATAGTTGTTTGGGACCACAATAGAGATTTACTATTTCAAAGAGCTAATACTATTTTTGACGACCCTGAAGCATCGAAATACGCTTGGGGATCAGGATTTCATTGGTATGAAGATTGGAAAGATGGAAAACCTATGTTTGACCAAGTAAAAAACGTACAAGAAGCATACCCAGACAAAAAGCTACTCTTTACAGAAGGCTGTAATGAAAGTTATGATATCAATAGAATAATAAACGAAGATCCGAAATTAGCAGAACGCTATGGTAAATCCATGATCAATGATTTCAACAATGGAACTGTAGGTTGGACTGATTGGAATATTCTTTTGGATCAAAATGGTGGACCGAATCATGTTGGGAATTTATGTTTTTCACCCGTGCATGGAAACACTGAGACTGGAAAATTGATATTCACAAATTCTTTCTACTATATCGGCCATTTTTCAAAATTCATTAGACCTGGAGCTAAAAGAATTTCTAGTGTATCCAGCGGAAATCAAATACTTTCAACTGCTTTTATAAACAAAGACAATAGCATTGTTATCGTTGTTATGAATCAAGGTAATCTTGATCAAAGTTTCAGCATTGAATTAGCAGGAAAAACAGCTAGTACGAATGCAATTGCTCACTCAATTCAATCAATTATTTTGACACCGAACAACCACACGAATTAATAAACTTTTCAACCATGCAAAAATCTTATACCATTACCATCAGTTTTATAGTCGCCTTAGGCGGATTCTTATTGGGATTTGACAGTGCCGTTATTTCTGGAGCTGTAGGAGGTATAAGAAATTATTTTGAAATGTCGGACTGGGAATTAGGTTTTTCTGTTGGTTGCGTGATATTTGGAGCAATGATAGGAAATATTTTTGCAGGACCATTAAGTGATAAATACGGAAGAAAAATCATATTGATCCTCACTGCAATTTTATTTACAGTCTCTGCAATTTGGTCGGCTTTGGCCACGGCATATTATGTATTTATAATTGCCAGAATTATTGGAGGAATTGGTATTGGCGCGGCAATTTTGATCGCACCTATCTATATCGCAGAAATTGCACCACCGAAACTCAGAGGTAGTTTGGTATCATTGAATCAACTCAACATAGTTTTAGGTATTTCTGTAGCCTACTTTTCAAATTATTATTTAAAAGACATTGACGGTGAAAGCTGGAGATGGATGTTAGGTGTTGAAGCTATACCCGCAATCATTTATTTTCTTGCTCTTTTTGGTGTTCCGAAAAGTCCTAGATGGCTGATTCAAAAACTCAACAAAATAGCTGTAGCAGAAACCATACTCATAAAAATTGGGGGAAAAGAATTTGCCACTGAAACAATTGAAGAAATAATAAAAGGAAAAGATAAAAAAACAACAACAGGAACTATTTCAGACCTATTTAAAAGCAAGTTTAGTAAAATTCTATTGATTGCTTTTGGTCTTGCATTTTTTCAACAAATTACAGGAATCAATGCCATCTTTTATTACGCACCTACTATTTTTGAACAAGCAGGAGGTAGCTCTGATACTTCATTTTTACAAGCCATTGTTGTAGGTCTAATCAACTTGGTGTTCACTTTTGTAGCAATAGTATTAATTGATAGGTTGGGTAGAAAACCCTTATTAATTATTGGAACTGCAACCATGACTGTTGCGCTTTCAATGGCAACAATTGCATTCAACAATGCTACTTACGAAATCAATCAAAATAATTTACAAAAAATTAAAAACACAGAAATTCATACCGCAATTTCATCTTTAGAAGGATCTCAATATACTTCTCAAAACGAATTATTTAAAGCAGTAGATCCTTTACTAAACATACCTCAACTAAAAGAATTTAAACAAAATGAAATAAAAAATCTGATTACAATCAATGCAACATTAGTTTTATTGGCAATATTATTATACGTAGCTGCTTTCGCCATTTCATTAGGACCAGTTATGTGGACAATGTTATCTGAAATTTTCCCAGGAAACATCAAAGGTATTGGGATATCCGTTGTTGGATTCTTTAACTCCCTTGTTAGTTATACAGTTACACAATTTTTCCCTTGGGAGCTTACAAACCTAGGGCCAACTTTAACGTTTGCCATTTACGCCATTATGGCTCTTCTTTCTTTAGTTTTTGTTTACAAGTTTGTGATAGAAACTAAAGGAAAAAGTTTAGAAGAAATTGAAAACCTATTAATACAGCATTAAATGAAAACATTACATACTATTTTATTACTTACTGTTTTTCTATTGGTAGGCTCAACAAGCAAATCGCAGCAAATGCAACCTGCAAAAGTTACCATTGAAAACTTAAATGGATCTTTCAAACTCAAAGTAAACAATGAACCTTTTTATATCAAAGGTGCGGGATTAGAATTTGGAGCGATCGATGCACTTGCAAATCACAATGCAAATTCTTTCAGAACTTGGAGAACTAATAATGGAAAACAATCCGGAAAAGAAGTGTTAGACAGTGCATATAGCAAAGGTCTCTATGTTACAATGGGGATCGAAATTGGCAGAGAACGACAAGGGTTTGATTATAATGATTCCACTGCTGTACAAGAACAGTTTGATCGGGTTAAAGCCGAAGTATTAGAATTAAAAGATCATCCTGCGCTACTCATTTGGGCTATCGGAAATGAATTGAATTTACATCATACGAACCCTAAAGTTTGGGACGCAGTGAACGATATTTCAAAAATGATACACGAAATAGACCCTAATCATTTAACTACTACCACCCTTGCGGGAATTCAACAAAAAGAAGTTGACCTAATCAAAAACAGGTGTGAAGATTTAGATGTATTATCTATTCAATTGTATGCAGATTTACCAGAACTACCTATGAGAATTAAGAAGTTCGGTTGGACAGGCCCTTATATTGTAACAGAATGGGGTGCGACGGGTCACTGGGAAGTTCCGACAACCGAATGGGGAGCACCTATTGAAGAAAACAGTACAATTAAAGCTGCTAAGTATTTAGACAGATACAATAAAGCAATCGCTGTAGACAAAACACAATGTTTAGGCTCTTATGTTTTTCTTTGGGGGCAAAAACAAGAAAGAACACCTACATGGTATGGCATATTCTCTGCAAAAGGAGAAGAAACCGAATCGGTAGATGTGATGCATTATATCTGGAATGATAAATGGCCAGAAAATAGATCACCACGAGTAAAAAGCTTTCACCTGAATGGAAAAACAGCTTATCATAATATCAAATTAAAATCCAATACTTCAGCAACTGCATCCATCATTGTAGAAGACCCTGACAATGATAAAATTACTTATACCTGGGAAGTATTAAAAGAAAGTACGGATTTAAAAGATGGCGGGGATTTAGAACAAAAACCTATTGAAATTAAAGTTGAAGTATTGAAAAACAACGAAGGAAAATTTGAATTTAAAACTCCAAACAAGGGTGCCTACAGATTATTCGTCTATGCGAATGATGAAGACAACAATGTGGCAACCACGAATATTCCATTTTTAATTGAATAACTCATAACAGCAGTTTTATACCTGCTGTTTTTAAACACATATAATGAAAACTACTGACATCAACTTAGAAAGCAAAAAAGCCTCTGTAAAAACTGCTGAAATTGAAGGTAAATTGATTTCTTTTGAAAACGAAAAATATTATAAAATTACGAATAGTGATGAAATGCGCCCATTTTTTATGAGTATCGTAAGCGACTCTAATCATTGGATGTTTATTTCTAGTAATGGTGGTTTAACAGCTGGAAGAAAAAATTCAGAATTTGCCTTATTTCCATATTACACAGATGATAAAATTACTGAATCGGCTGATATCACAGGAAGCAAATCAATTTTTCTTATCCAAAAAAATGAAAATAATTTTCTTTGGGAACCTTTTTCTATAAGACAAGAAGGACTGTATAACACGCAGCGTAACCTCTACAAAAACAGCTTTGGAAATAAAGTTATTTTTGAAGAAATTAATATCGACCTTGGTGTTACCTTTAGGTACCAATGGAATTCAAGCAATCAATATGGGTTTGTAAAAAAATCTAGCTTAATCAACAACTCGACTGATTCCATCAGCATAAAACTTATTGATGGAATTCAAAACATAATTCCGGCAGGAGTAACTACAGATTTACAAAACAGTCGAAGTAATCTGGTTGATGCTTATAAAAAAAGTGAATTAGAAGCAGAAATAGGTTTAGGAATCTATGCTTTAAGTGCAATTATAGTAGACAAAGCAGAGCCAAGTGAGGCGTTAAAAGCAAACATAGCTTGGTCAACGGGTCTTGACAATCCAACATATCTTATTTCATCTTCCCAACTAAATAATTTTAGAAAAGGAAAAGAACTACATCAAGAGGAAGATATAAAAGCTGAAAAAGGTGCCTATTTCGTTTCTACCGAAATTGAACTGTACCCAGAAGAACAAAAAGAGTGGATGATAATTGCCAATGTAAACCAAACCATGGTAAATATCATCGAAATCTCTAATTTGATTAAATCCGATAAAAATCTTTCTGAAGTTTTACAACTCGATATTGAACAAGGAACCCAAAATTTAATCGACCTAACCTCAACTTCTGATGGACTTCAATTATCTGCAGATAAATTGAGAAACACAAGACATTTCTCAAACACACTTTTCAACATCATGAGAGGTGGAATTTTTGACAATGACTACAATATAGAAAAGCAAGATTTTATCAAATACATCTCAAAGGCGAACAAAAAAGTTTTCAAAAAAAGAGAGGAAGTTCTGAAGCAACTACCTGAAATTTTTACACTAAAATTTTTAAAAGAATTTGCAGAAAACGATAGAGACAAAAATTTTATAAGACTGGCATTTGAGTATATGCCATTAAAATTTAGCCGAAGACATGGAGATCCTAGTAGACCTTGGAACAAATTTTCAATCAACACAACAAGTGATGATGGAACCAAAATATTAGATTACGAAGGGAATTGGAGAGATATTTTTCAAAATTGGGAGGCCCTTGCTCACTCCTATCCAGAATTCATTGATAGTATGATTCACAAATTTTTGAATGCTACTACTTTTGATGGATACAACCCCTATAGAGTTACCAAAGATGGTTTTGATTGGGAAATTATTGAACCTAATGATCCTTGGTCTTATATTGGGTATTGGGGAGATCATCAAATCATTTACCTTCTTAAGTTTTTAGAGTTTATTGAAAATCATTACCCAAACAAATTAGAAACGTACTTCAAGCAAGAGATTTTTGTATATGCAAATGTTCCTTATAAAATAAAAAGCTACGAAGATATTCTGAAAAACTCAAAAGACACAATTCTTTTTGATGAGGAACTAGATCATGAAATCAATCAAAGAAGAAACCAGCTTGGCGCAGATGGAGCTTTAATTACAGATAAAATTCACTCTGTTTACAAAGTAAATATGATTGAAAAATTATTGGCTACTGTGCTAGCAAAAGTTTCTAATTTTATTCCTGAAGGGGGAATTTGGATGAATACGCAAAGACCTGAATGGAATGATGCAAACAATGCTTTGGTTGGAAACGGAGTTTCTATGGTTACCCTCTATTACTTAAGAAGATTTTTAAATTTCTTCGAAGAAATTGTAGAAAAAACAACGAATGAAAACAATGACGTATCAGAAGAATTGGTACAGTTTTTCCTTCAAGTTGTTAAAAGTCTAGATGAGAACAAAAACATACTAAAATCAACTATCTCAGATGCTGACAGAAAAAATGTTTTAGATGGATTAGGAAGTGCTGGAAGTGCTTATAGAAATTCTATTTATGAAAATGGTTTTACAAGTCATAAAAAATCAATTACGAAATCAGAACTATTAAATTTCTTTGCACTTACTAAAGAATATTTAGATCAAACAATCGTCGCAAATAAAAGGAAAGACAATCTATACCATTCTTATAATTTAATGACCATTGAGAACGACAATGAGATATCTATTTCCTATCTACCAGAAATGCTAGAAGGTCAAGTGGCTGTTTTAAGTTCTGGTTTTATTTCAGGACAAAGTTCTTTAGAATTGTTAGATGCCTTAAAAAATAGCGCCCTATTTCGAGAAGATCAGTACAGCTATATTTTATATCCAAACAAAGACCTTCCAAGATTTTCTTTAAAAAATAATATTTCCAAGACTATCATTAACAATTCAGAACTATTAGCTCAGCTTCTAAATGATGGCAACTCAACAATTGTTGCAAAAGACGCTAATGGAAACTTCCATTTTAATGCAAACTTTAACAATGCAGATAGCTTAAAATCAGCCTTAAATGAATTACCTGAAAGCTATAACGCACTTGTAGAAAAAGATACAGATTACCTATTACAATCCTTTGAACAAATTTTTGATCACAAATCTTTTACAGGTAGATCGGGCACTTTCTTTGGTTACGAAGGTTTAGGATCCATCTATTGGCACATGGTATCAAAATTAGTTTTAAGTATTCAAGAAACCTGTCTAGTTGCTGTTGAAAAGCAAGAAGACTCAAAAATAATCGGAAGATTATTTGACCATTACTATGAAGCCAACGAAGGAATCGGAGTACACAAATCTCCTGAATTATATGGAGCATTCCCTACCGATCCTTATTCACATACTCCTGGAGGAAAAGGAGCACAGCAACCTGGAATGACAGGGCAAGTAAAAGAAGATGTATTAAGTAGATTCGGTGAACTAGGTATTTATGTTAAGAATGGAAAAATAGGTTTTAGACCAACTATGTTGCGTAAAGAAGAGTTTTTAAAAGAAGCTAAAAACTTTAAGTACAAAAATATTAATGGAGCTTATAAAGAATTACTTATTGAAAAAAACGCTCTTTGTTTTACTTACTGTCAAACACCAATTATCTATAAATTGAGTGACCAAAATTGCATTGAAATTACACTTGCAAACAAACAAAATATCACTCTCAACGAAAGAGAACTTGAACAAAACCTAAGCAATAAACTCTTTAGTCGTTCTGGAGAGATTGAGCAGATAACCGTATCAATCACTAAATAAATTTTACATAAATGCGAATTATTAATAAATCACTTCTTATTGTACTTATTAGTTTTTCTCTTTTAGGATGTTCATATAAGCATAAAACCATGAATAAAACTGCTTCAGAAATATTAGGAAATCCAGAATACTTAGCGATGTCTTATGGAGGGTATCGTCAAAACTCTAGGACCTTTCAACCCAATCTCAATGAGCTAAAAGAGGATATGAAAATTCTTGCTGCTATGGGAGTAAAAATTATCAGAACCTATAATGTTCAACTAGATCAAGCAAAAAACATTTTACAAGCCATTACAGAATTAAAAAAAGAAGATGAAAGTTTTGAAATGTATGTAATGCTTGGAGCTTGGATTGATTGTAAAAATGCCTGGACAGAATACCCAGTTGACCATAATCAAGAAAGTGAATTCAACCAAGATGAAATAAACAGAGCCGTTTCCCTGGCTAATAAACATGCAGATATCGTAAAAGTAATTGCTGTTGGAAATGAAGCCATGGTGAAATGGGCTACGAGCTATTATGTACAACCGAATGTAATATTAAAATGGGTAAATCATTTGCAAGAGTTAAAAAAATCAGGTGAATTACCCTCAGATATTTGGATTACAAGTTCCGATAATTTTGCCTCTTGGGGTGGAGGTGACGGAGAATACCACACAGAAGATTTAAATAATCTGATTCATGCTGTTGATTATATTTCTATGCATACCTATCCTATGCATGACACGCATTACCATCCAATATTTTGGGGCTTGGAAAACGATGAATCTAAACTAACATCAATTCATAAAATTGACTCCCTGATGTCAAGGTCCAAAAATTACGCTATTTCACAATATGAAAGGGTAAAAAACTATATGCAAAACATTGGCGCGAACAAACCCATACACATTGGTGAAACAGGATGGGCTAGTTACTCAAATGAACTCTATGGGAATGAAGGATCTAAGGCCACAGACGAATACAAAGAAGCTATCTATTACAACCTTATGAGGGAATGGACAAACTCTAAAAACATATCCTGTTTCTATTTTGAAGCTTTTGATGAACCATGGAAAGATGCAAATAACCCAGGAGGATCAGAGAATCATTTTGGATTATTCACACTAAACGGAGAAGCAAAATATGCTTTATGGGATTTAGTAGATCAAAAAAAATTTGAAGGGCTTTCAAGAAATGGATATTCTATCAAAAAAACTTATGATGGAAATCTTGAAACACTATTAAACCAAGTTCAATTACCAGAAAATTATTCTGAACAATTACATTATTAATAAACATGCAGAAGAAACTCATTTACATAATTCTAGTGATCTGCTTCAGCTTTGTTAGTTGTGGTGAAGATAAAACTCAAGATAAAATCTCGGTTCATAAGAGATCTATCCTTGTTAACAACCAACCATATAGTATCAGAGGTATTTGCTATCATCCTGTTTCTAAAGGCGAAGACAGCAGAAGTTTTTCCAATTTAGAGACCGATTTAAAACTCATGAAAGAAGCACACATCAATACAATACGTGTGTACCAACCTATTCATGACAAGACAGTTTTAGATAAGATTCATCAAGCCAATATGAAAATCATCATTGGATTTGGATACAACCAAAATGGCAATTATGATATACTTTCAGGAAGCTTTTTACAGTATATAGAAAAATTTAAAACCCATCCTGCAATCTTGATGTGGGAACTTGGCAATGAATACAACTATCATCCTGAATGGTTCGATGGGGCTATAAAAAACTGGTATAACGCGATGAACAATGCTGCGTATGAAATAAAAAAAATCGATCAAACGCATCCTGTCACAACTGCCCATGGCGAATTACCAGATGCTTTGGCATTGGAGTTGTCGCCAAGTATTGATGTTTGGGGCATGAATGTATACCGTTGGGATAACCCAGAAAAATTATTCTCTGAATGGGAATCTATCTCTGATAAACCGATGTATTTATCGGAAGCTGGTGCTGATAGTTATATGACGATTGAAAAACTAAACTACGCTAAGGGAGTCAATGAGAAAGCACAAGCCAATGCTACTAAAAACATATTAAAAAGTGTTTTCAACAATGAAAATATTTGTTCTGGTGTTACACTATTTGCCTTCGTGGATGAACTATGGAAAGCGGGTAATAACAATCAACTAGACCCAGGAGGATGGGCTCCAAATAGTAGCGGAGTCCCGTATGACGGTACACCAAATGAAGAATATTGGGGTATTGTTACAATTGAAAGGTCACCGAAACAAGCCTATTACATCGTAAAAGAAAAATACCATACAGTTTCTAAAAATCATTAACCACGATTTTTAACATAACCTAAACTACACTTATGAAAAAACCAACAACAGCACCCGAAGATATTGTACCAATTGGACAAAAAGTTGCCTTTGGAGCGGGTCATCTAGTATTAAACTTACTACCTGGGTCTCTTGCTATTTTTATGTTCTTTCTTCTAACTGCCTTCGGTATGGATCCATTTTTAGCAGGTCTCTTGGGAGGACTTCCTAGGATATTTGATGCAATTACAGATCCTATCATGGGTTTTATTTCTGACAACACAAAATCAAAATGGGGACGCAGAAGACCTTATATTTTTATAGGAGCCATTGCTAGTGGAGTTCTTTTTGCTGTTCTGTGGCAACTAGACCCTGAAAATTCACAAATGTTCAACTTTTGGTATTTCTTAATTTTGTCTATGGTGTTTTTAATCGGAAATACCATGTTTGCCACACCCTTAATCGGACTTGGTTATGAGATGACTTCTGACTATAACGAAAGGACTAGATTGATGGCATTTTCTCAGATCATTGGTCAAATCGCTTGGATGATTGTTCCTTGGTTTTGGGTATTAATTGCGAATCCAAACATATTCGAAACACAAGCCATCGGAGTTCAAAAACTATCCGTTATCGTGGGTTCTATTTGTATCGTTCTTGGATTGCTACCTGCTTTATTTTGCAAAGGAATTGATTCCGCACATATGGAAAACAGAAAGAAAATAACATTCAAAACCATGTTTTCTAACGTTAAAGATTTGTTTCAAGGTATCGTTCAAGTATCGAAAAACAAACCTTTCATGAAACTCTGTGGTGCTACCTTTTTAGTTTTCAATGGATTTCAATTGGTTGCCTCTTTCAGTTTTTTCATCATTGTATTCTTTATGTTTAACGGTGACTATGGGTTGGCTGGTACTTGGCCTGCTTGGTTTTCAACTGTAATGGCGTTTGTTACTGCTTTTCTTGTAATACCGGTAGTTTCTTGGATGTCTAATAAATTTGGAAAACGAAAAGCATTTATATACTCAACACTAATTTCAATTGTTGGATATATTCTAAAATGGTGGGGGTTCGATCCTGATATGCCTTGGTTACTGTTTATGCCAATCCCTTTCATATCTTTTGGTATTGGAGGTCTATTTACCTTAATGATGAGTATGACTGCCGATGTTTGCGATTTAGACGAACTAGAGAATGGAATGCCTAGAAAGGAAGGTACTTTTGGTGCGATATATTGGTGGATGGTAAAACTTGGACAAGCCTTAGCCTTGGTGTTAGGTGGTTTGGTCTTAAAGATTGTAGGGTTTGATCAAAATGCAGCCATGCAAACAGCAGAAACCTTGACCAAGTTAAGACTTGCAGATATCATTATTCCTGCAATAACAGCTGCTCTAGCTGTTTGGGTAATGTGGAGTTATAGTTTAGATGAAAAAAGAGCAAGAGAAATTAAAGAAGTATTAGTAAAGCGTAGAGGAAAATTATAATAAACCTAGTATTCATAAATAAAAAAACACCCCATTTTTTCAAATGAGGTGTTTTTTTATTTTGTCTAAAATTTTAAGTTTTCATCTTTATCCCATAATCCCCAGTACGCTCCTACATCACCTTCGGCTCCAGTTTTCCATGACTCATCGAATGAAGAAAAATAAAACAAATCAATATCCTCTTCAGCTGACCATTTTTGGGCATTTATAAAATATTTAATAGCATTTTCATAAGAAGGTACCGCACCATGAAAGGTTTGCCCTTTATTTGTCCAACCTGTCTCCGATACAATTACCTTTTTCCCATTTGCTGCTTTTACAGCTCTTGCATACATTTCTTTCATGTAAAGCAATGAGTATTCCATACTACATCCTTCCCAATAAGGGTAACAATTGGCAAAAATAACATCACAAGCATCTGTTATTCTAGGTTTCTGCTCAAACTCATAATAGGCATCAACATAGCCCACAGGAACATCTGGTATTGCATTTTTTACTTGATGAATAAAAGCAAGTAATTCCTCTTCCTCAAGATCTCCTCTATACAAAACCTCATTACCTACTGCCGCTAAATCTACATGGCCTTCATTAGCAATCGTGATAAGATTCTCTATTTCTTTTTTGTTTATTTCTGGATCATCACCAAGCCAAGCACCCACCATCGTTTTCATTCCTAATTCATGTGCAATTTCTGGAATCATTTCATTTCCATCTGTACACGAAAAAGATCGAATCCATTTCGTATACGGTTTTATTATTTCTAACCTTCTACGAATCTGAGCTTCCGTAAGAATATCACCTGGTTGCTGTCCTTCCTCATAGGGGCTGAAGCACAAACCATGCATTCCTTTGTTCAATACTTTTTTAAACAAAAGCTCTAATTCTTCCTTTGATTTATTTGATGTTTCGATTCCTGTCAAAGACATCATTTTTTCATACCTAACTGACATATTTCTGTTTTTAGTTTGATTAGTGAAATTCGTCGATTTCTCAACAAAATTTAGATATGCAAGTTACCATAGTAGCTACTTAGAGAACTAGATTTACCCTATACAAACACTTAACATAATTTTAAAAATAACTATACAAAAAAAAGTCAGTGATTTCTCACTGACCTTCCAATATAAAATACAATTATTTACTAGTAATCTTTATGATTTTTTGATTTTCATTACCTGTTAGTTTTAAATAATATATTCCTGACACTAAACTATATTCTTGTGTATGTATTTCTAAATTCGTTTTACCTGCTATCGAGGCAGTTAATCGTACTCGACCATGTATATCTATTAATGATACTTTTTCGAATAAATGTTCTTGTTCTAAAGAAACATGAATCACATCTGTAAAGGGATTCGGAAAAACTTTTGTTTCATTCAAGATAGCAGAAGTTTCTTCAGAAATCAGTTGTTTTCCAACGTTTTTAGCTGAAGAATTTACAGATACTCCATTTTGAGTACAAGCATCTATATTTGATGTCCAATTTGTACCAACAGGTCTGATACTTGCTTTCCATAAATAATTATTTGCTACCACAGGAGCATTCGTAACATTTACATTTATTGTTGCTACACCTGTTCCTGAATTAACGGTAGTTGAACCATAACCTAACCATCCTGAATTCCAAAGCTCAACCACAACATCTCTAGTTTGCGTTGCTGAGTATGGAAGATCAACGGTGTATGAAGTACTTGAGCCAATAACACTTGGCATATTTCCACATAAAACTGCATCAGTATTACCTTCAATAACAGCAACATTCGTCATACTGTTATCTGATGCTATTGCGGTAGTCCAATCTCCTCCGACAGGTCTAATACTTGACTTCCACCTATAGTCTGTACCAACCGCTGGCACGTTAGATAACGGAACACTTATGTTAGTTGTTCCACTTCCTGCTGGAACCGTTTTGGTAGCTTGACCAAGCCATCCTGAATCCCAAAATTCAACAACAAGATCTCTCGATTGAGATGCCTGATATGTTACTGCTATTGTATAAGTGTTCGACGGATTTATGGCGAAAGGAGCTTCTAAATCAATTGTATCTACTGACGGAATCGCAGCTACCGAAACCCCAGTAATGCTATTATCCGTAGCCAAACTTGTAGTCCAATCTCCTCCAACAGGTCTGATACTTGATTTCCAACTATACCCAGATCCAATTATAGTTGGAGTCGCTAAATTAATGGTAACATCTGTAACTCCTGTACCTTGGGGTACCGTAACTGTTGCTTGTCCCAACCAACCTGAATTCCAAAGTTCAACCACAACATCTCTAGACTGAGAAGCTTCATAAGCCACACTTACGGTGTAAGTACTAGCAGGTGCAATTGTCGTTGGAGCTGTTAAGTTTATAGTATTGACTGCCGCAGCCTGAAGTGTCAGATTAATATTTGCCAAATTTATCCCAGCAGCTTCTGTATTTACTCTCAATACCTGTTCTCCAGCTACTAGAGAAACTGACTTTGTTACATTGGAATAGGTTGTCCAATTTCCAGTAGCAGGTAATGCCATACTTCCTGTTTTATTTATCCCATCAAAAGAAATGTTTACATTTCCTCCGTTATTTGGAGCTGAATATCTCAAATCTAACAAATACTGTCCCTCAGTGGCTACATTTACAGTATATTCCTGCCATTCACCAGCTACTGTCCATCCCACAACGGTATCTCCGTCACCAGATCCTAAATCTACTTTTTCATTAGTACGATATAAACCCCCTGAATTTCCATTCGTAGTATCGTGATAAGCAACTCCTTCTCCTCCATTATCATAATTTTTAAGCAAAATGGAACCCGGAACAGCATGAGGAACACCATTAGGATAAGCGGTTTGATCGGTAATCACAGCCGTATCGTATTTTTCTACTTGTAAAATAAGTGATGACACATGTCCTCCGTTATCTGAAAAAGTAACACTAACTGTGTTATTCGCTTGAATTAAATTCATAGGAACAGGTATTTCAATAGTTCCAAAGAAATCACTTCTGGTACTTTGATCGTAACCTTTCCAATTATTAGGCACGGCAACTACAGTTCCGTTTACTTTAACCACGGGAGATTTAGACATCTCATGTTTTCTACCTATTGACATTCGCAATGTGGCTTTACCCGTACCTGTTTCAACACCATTAAATGAAAAATCCATCTGATTACCATTTGTAATCGCTTGTAAATATTTTGACGTATAATATTTTTTACTTCTTATCGCATTATCAAAAGCTATATTATTAGAAAATGTATACTCCAATGTTACTGTTTCACCTCCAATTAATGTCATACTTGACGGTGCTGATGTTTCTAGTGTATTAGTAAAAACTGGATTTTGACTATCATAAACCTTCAGCTTTTTTACCCTTACATTTTGAAAACCTGAAAAAGCATCATCGAAATTCAATTGAATTGTTTTATTGGATGTATCTAAGTTATTTAAGGCAACATACATTTTTTTACCATCAACAAATGCTTGCGCTTGAATATCTGGATTATCAGAGTTTACTGCGACACGCTTTCCTTTAAACTCTTTCCATAAATCATAAAAATAAATTTTAGGTGTATAGGTCCAACCAGAAGGAGTTGCACCTCCTAAATTTGTTGGTCGTAACAAAACTGCTCCATACGGTTGATAATTATTTGCTGCAGTTAAATGCCATGTTGATTTATCAGTTGCAAAGGGAATTGAAATTGCCATTTTGTCCTCTCTTTCTAATAGATTAAACAAAATATTGTTAAATGATTTCACCGTCTGTGCACTTTCTGTATCAGAATAAGTAGATCCATAACCGCTTGCAATACCACCATATTCTGTAATCGCATGATCTTTAACTGTACCTAATTTGATATAACTGTAAGCTTCTATCAAATCTAATATAGCTTCTGAATTACTCCCTGATCTAAAGTTATCTTGGCCTGTTACATTGATACCATCGTACAGATGCACTGAGAAGGCATCCATATTTGCACCAGCTTTATCAATAAACATTTTCATTCGATTGTTCCAATGTCCAAAATCCCATAATTCCATCGATGGCCATGCGCTCGCATAACCAATAATTTTCATGTTAGCTAATTCTGGTGCTTGGTGCATTTTTTTTCCTATTTCTGAAAACCATTCAGCCATCCGTATTCTCATAAGATTTCCATCAGGTTGCTGCGCGGCAAATTCGGCATCATCAGAATGGACGAAGGGTTCGTTCATAGGTTCAAAAAACTCAGGCCTTCCCGCGTCGTTCACAAAATCTTTCCAATATTCTACTGCCCAATTGGCAGCGGCAACTTTATCTAAATCATACCTTATAACACTTTTTGGATGTTCAGTTGAAATAAATCGAGACACATTACGAACTTCTGTACCTCCAGTTTTATAAGCAGGATAATTACCAACTGTACCCGTTTGATTGTTAGCATAAGAATATGGTCCCCAGAATCCTCTACCTCTACTCACATTATACGTTGAGTAAAAATTGTTCATTTCTGGATCTGAAGTTGTACTTGAGTGAATCGTAAAGTACTTTGTTCTATCTAATTCAGAGGTACTACCTAAAAATCTTTGAACACTTTGATCAATTGTTACAGTTTGCGAAAAAACTGATAATGGCAATAATCCCATTATCATAAAAAACAGCAGTTTTTTAATTGGTTGTTGTTTGTTCATTTTAGTTTGAGTTTAGTTTTGGTTGACACTTTTCTTCTAAAAAATGCCTCATACAATTTACCTTACAAGACAAAACAACTCCCAAACAAATGGTTTTCAATACAACTCATATGATTTGTGCGTATTTCTGCAAACTAAAAAAACTACTTGATGTCATATTCTCATTGACAAGACAAGTAGTTTTTCATTTTAAATTCTAAATAGGAAACAACTCAAATAAGACATTTGTTTTCCCTGATTTTATGGATAAACCCCTAGAATTATGGAGTTTGATTTATTTCTTTATACAATAAATGGCTAAATTTTGACAACCTTTTTAACATAAGAGCCTGATTCTCCGTTCAATTTAATGAAATAAATTCCATTAGTAAGATTTTCTAAACGTTCATGATCGATTAAAACCTTAGACTCACCGTTGCTATTTTTTCTGAGAATTACATTCCCAATTACATCTAACAATTCGATATTACTAATATTTGAATCTGGAACTGAAACATTTAATCTCTTTTCGAAAGGATTAGGATAAACTATGATATCATTCTCATTTACTTTTTCTACCGATAATGGTGCTTCAGAGGTAAATTCAAACCAATTTAAGTTTACACCTCCATTATTTACATACAAACGAATAATTTGAGATCCTGCATCTAAACTAACCTCTTTCGTTACCGTCTGATAGACTTGCCACCCACCTGTTGGAGGCAGTGCAATAACACCTGTCTTATCAACACTATCAGCGTACAGTGTAACTCCACCTGTTGCACTTTCAGCTGCGTACCTCAAATCAAAAGAATATAGTCCAGCTGTTTCAACATTTACTGAATACTCTAACCATTCTAAATTCTCTACGTACGAAATATTATAACCTCCTTCATTACATGTCTGAATATCTACTTCTGATGTAGGTCTATATTGACCATTAATATTTGATACTGTTGTATCGTAAAAGGCAAAACCTGTGTCTCCACTATCAAAATCCTCACATTCAATTCTAGTTGTGATTACATGAGGAACACTGTCGGGATAAGCCGATTGATTCGAAGGAGCAGCTCCCTCTTTTTCAACAGACAATATCGCTGATGCTACATGCCCTCCTGTATCTGAAAATTTAATTGTTACAGTGTTGTTTGTAGTAAGTAAATTCATGTCTACAGGAATTTCTATCGTCCCAAAAAAGTCATCTCTATTGGCTTGATCATATCCTTTCCAATTGGTAGGCACAATTACTGCAGTTCCGTTTACTTTTACTTCAGGAACTTTACTTACGTTATGCTTTCTTCCAATAGACATTCTTAAACTAGCGCTTCCAGTACTCACATCAACATTGTTAAATTCAAATGAAATAGGATTATTTTGAGAAATAGGTTGTAAATATGAAGAAGCGTAATATTTTTTTCTTATTACTGATGTATCAAATACTATTGACGAAGAAAATGTATATTCTAAGGTTACTGTTTCTTCGCTTATCAATGTTACTGAAGATGGTGCCGTTTCTAACAAATTATTTGAAAAAACTGGATTTGCATTATCATAAATTTTAATCGATTTTACTCGAACATCTTGGAATCCTGTCAAACCGTCTACAAGACTCAAGTTTACCGTTTGAGAATTATCGTCCAAATTATTTAATGCGACATACAATTTATTTCCTTCAACAAAAGCTTGTGCTTGAATATCTGGATTATCAGAATTAACAAAAACTCTCTTCCCTTTAAACTCTTTCCACAATTCATAAAAATGAATTTTAGAAGTATACACCCAACCGGTTGGAGTCGGCTCCCCTAAATTTTCTGGTCGTAACAATACTGCTCCATAAGGTTGGTAGTTATTGGCTTCTGTCAAATGCCACAATGCTTTACCTGTGGCAAAAGGAATTGTAATTGACATATTATCTTCCCTTTCTAATAAATTGAAAAGTATGTTGTTGTATGACCTTACTGTTTGTGCACTTGTAATATCAGAATACGTGTCAGGATAACCACTTGCGATACCACCATACTCTGTAATAGCATGATCTTTTATTACCCCCCATTTGATATAACTATAGGCTTCAATCATATCTAATATAGCCTCTGAATTACTACCTGAACGCAAATTATTCTGTCCGGTTACATTGACTCCATCGTACAAATGTGTTGAAAAACCATCCATATTATCACCGGCAGTATCCATAAACATTTTCATGTTATCATTCCAATGTCCAAAATCATTTATTTCTAAAGATGGCCAAGCTGAAGAATAACCAACTACTTTCATATTTTCCAATTCTGGTGCAGCGTGAATTTTAGCTCCAATTTGATTGTAGACCTGTGCCATTTGTAATTTAATTCTAGACTCTTCATTATTATTCCATCCTCCAGAATAATAATCAGACGCGTGGACAAAAGGCTCATTCATTGGCTCAAAAAATTCTGGTCTACCAGCATCATTTACATAATCCTTCCAATATTCTACAGCCCAATCACCTGCGGCTTCAGCATTTAACCCATCGATAAACACACTACCTGGATGTTCTGTGGAAATAAATCGAGATACTGCTCTTACTTCTGTTCCACCTGCTTTGTCTGCTAAATAATTCCCTGGACTTCCTCCTTTGCTATTACTGTAAGAATAAGGCCCCCAAAAACCTCTTCCTGGGTAAGCATTATAATCTGCATAGAATTGAGCGATGTCTGAATCTGAGGAGTTGTCGTGAATTGTAAAATATTTAGTTCTGTCTAATTCTGAAGTTTCATTCAAAAAACGCTGCTTCGAATAATCGATTGTAACCGTTTGGGCATTTAGAAAAAAAGCTAAAAACAGGGTAAAAAATAATGGGGTAGATTTAAAAAAATTCATTCTATATTGTGGCTATAATTGATTCGCAAAAATCAACTACTTAACACATTCTTTCGGAGTCATATGGTTTTTGACAAGTAACAAATGAATAAACATGTATATTTGTGTTCACTTAATTTTCAACCTCATTAAAACCACAAAACTCATGAAAAAACAAATTCTCTTTATTGTTCTTGTTACTTTTTCTTTAACCTTGTGCAATGCACAATCGTTAAATAGTCTATCTAAAAGTGTTACTTCTACTAGTAAAGAAGCACAAATGGAAACGTTGTTCAACCAACCTGAAACCCAAAAACAAATCGCAGCAAATCTTCATAAAAGTTCGGAACTTTCTAATGAAGCGATTAACTATTTAAAAAACAATCCAGATACCAAAGCAGAAGTTACCAAGGTGATCACTCAGAACCCAACTTCTAAGCAAAAAATCATGAATTATATCACTCAGAACCCGCAACTGATTTCTAAGGTAATGGACTATTTTAAAACCAAACCTGAGCTTATGGAAAAAGCCCTCAAACTAGTGGGTATGTAAAACAAAAGGCTACTTGTTAATAAGTAGCCTTTTTCGTTTTAGTTCAAATAAACTTTATACAACACCCTGAGCTAACATTGCATCTGCAACTTTTACAAACCCAGCAATATTAGCTCCTTTCACATAATCTACATAGCCATTTTCATCTTTACCATATTTCACACATGACTGATGAATATCTTCCATTATTTCTTTTAATTTCTCATCAACTTCTTCACGTGACCATTTGAATCGTAAGGAGTTTTGCGTCATTTCTAAACCGGACGTAGCAACACCTCCCGCATTTGAAGCCTTTCCTGGAGCAAATAGAATTTTTGCTTTTTGAAATTCATGGATTGCCTCAGGAGTCGATGGCATATTAGCTCCTTCACTTACACAAATACATCCGTTTTTTAGCAATGTTTTTGCGTCATCACCATCAAGTTCATTTTGGGTTGCACAAGGCAAAGCTATATCACAAGGAACAGACCAAGGTCTTTCTCCTTTCATAAATAGTGCCGTAGGATACTTATCTACATATTCAGAAATACGCCCTCTTTTCACATTTTTTAATTCCATAACAAAAGCCAATTTCTCTTCATCAATTCCTTCTGGATCATGAATACTACCCGATGAATCAGAAAGCGTCAAAACTTTAGCTCCTAACTGAAGTGCTTTTTCAGCAGCAAATTGTGCAACATTTCCTGAACCAGAAACTAAAACACGTTTCCCTTCGAAAGAATCGTTTTGTTCCCTTAACATATCTTGTGCAAAATAAACGTTACCATATCCTGTTGCCTCTGGACGAATTAACGAACCTCCCCAGCTCAATCCTTTACCTGTCAACACACCTGTAAATTCATTTTTTAATTTTTTATATGCCCCAAACAAAAATCCAATTTCTCGAGCACCCACTCCAATATCTCCTGCAGGTATATCTGTATTCGGGCCAATATGTCTTGACAATTCACTCATAAAAGCGTGACAAAAACGCATGATTTCTTTATCTGATTTCCCTTTTGGATCAAAATCGGAACCACCTTTTCCACCTCCCATAGGCAAGGTTGTCAGAGCATTTTTAAATACTTGTTCAAAAGCTAAAAACTTTAAAATACTCATATTAACCGTCTTATGAAATCGCAACCCTCCTTTGTAGGGTCCGATTGCAGAATTCATTTGAATTCGATATCCTCTATTTACATGTATAATACCATTATCATCTACCCAAGACACTCTAAAGGTAATAACGCGTTCTGGCTCTACCATCCTCATCAATATATGTTGCCCTCGATAAATATCTTGACTTTTTATATAAGGAATTACAGTCTCAGCGACCTCTTGAACGGCTTGTAGAAATTCTGGTTCATTGCCATCTCTTTCTCTAACCAAATCCATAAACTCGTCAATTATTTTTTGCATAGTTTCGATTTTTTTAAATTTTGTAATCCAAAATACTGAAAATTTAACTTAGTTGCTTTCTATATTTTTTATTTATCGAAACTTTAAGATGAAATTAGATGTAACCATTACTGTTTACACTACTATTCATACAAAAAAGTAGTACAGGTCTTTTTCTTTTTTTAAATTTGCAGCCTAATTTCAGATACAATGTTAGATAAAGTAAAAGAGCTGATTGGAGATGTAAAAGCATTTAATGCTACTACAAAAGAAGAAGTAGAACAATTTCGAATTCAATACCTTGGTAGCAAGGGTATTTTAAAAGACTTATTCAACGATTTTAAGAATGTTGAAAATGAGTTAAAAAAAGATATCGGACAAGCTTTGAATCAATTGAGAGGGGCAGCTACTGATCGTGTGAACGAATTAAAAAATTCTTTTGAAAACAATTCTGAAACTCAAAGTGCATATGGTGATTTAACACGTCCTGCTGAACCTATTAATTTAGGAGCGAGACATCCTATTTCGATTGTAAGAAATCAAATTGTCGAGGTATTCGATAGAATAGGGTTCACCGTATCTGAAGGACCAGAAATTGAAGATGATTGGCATAACTTTACTGCATTAAATCTACCAGAATACCATCCAGCTCGAGATATGCAGGACACTTTTTTTATTGAAAAGGACCCTGATTTATTATTGAGAACTCATACTTCGTCAGTTCAAACGAGGTATATGGAAGAAAACAAACCACCAATTAGAACTTTATCTCCAGGTCGTGTGTTTAGAAATGAAGATATCTCTGCTCGTGCTCACTGTATATTTCACCAAATTGAAGGTTTATATATCGATACAGATGTATCTTTTGCAGATTTGAAGCAAACGCTATTGTATTTTACGAAAGAAATGTTTGGAAAATCTAAGATTAGATTACGTCCTTCTTATTTCCCTTTTACCGAGCCTAGTGCAGAGGTAGATATCTATTGGGGATTAGAAACTGAAACTGATTATAAAATCACGAAAGGGACAGGTTGGTTAGAAATTATGGGATGTGGAATGGTTGACCCAAATGTTCTGAAAAACGCAAATATCGATCCTACAAAATATAGCGGTTATGCTTTTGGAATGGGAATTGAAAGAATTGCCATGTTATTGTATCAAATACCAGACATCAGAATGTTTTACGAGAACGATGTTCGTTTCTTAGAACAGTTTAAATCAGTTTTATAATACTGTACTTCTCAAAACACACATTCAAATGAAAAAAGACATTCATATACCTGAAGTTACTGATGTATTTATGGCCATTGTAAAAGAATACAATGAAGATTTTAAATGCGACGACTGGAATGCGTATATCATCAACAACAAAAATGTTGATTTAGAAATGTGTTTGATTGTATCAAAAGGAGACGAAGAGAAGACACAATTAAAAACCTCTGTTCTTCGTAAAAAAATTGAAAAATTACCTGCCAACTCATTCGCAAAAGTTGAATACATCAATCCTGCAGTGTTAAGATTAAATAATTCATTCGAGGTTTCTTTTTTTGAAGGAAATAGAATGTTCGACAAAAAATTCACCTTTAAAAAAGGAACTGTAAAAGATGGGGCACTAAGAATGATTCCTTTCTTAAAAAAAGAAGGAGTACTTATCAAATAATTCCTAGCACAATTTTTGTTTCTTTTAGAGATTGTTAGGCAATCTTATACAGATTACTTATCTTTATTTTTTATTTTTCTTCCTAAAGAGAAAAAAATTTATTTCTATGAAACTTTTTTTTAGCTTAATCTTATTTTGCTTTTCCCTTCTTTCATCTGCACAAATTTCTACGCTTTATGTAGGTAGTTATACAAAAGGAGATAGTGAAGGAATTTATTCATTTGAATTCAATAGCGAAACTGGGGCACTAAAAAAACAATCTCTAGTCGCTAAAACCAATAATCCTTCTTATTTAATTACGAGTTCTAATAAAAAAATGGTGTATGCCATTTATGAGACAAATAATTATTTGAACACTGAGTCTGGTGCTGTGGCTTCTTTTGATGTTTTAGATGATGGAACTCTTGAAAAAAATGCAGAAATTAGTTCTTTTGGTGGTCATCCATGTCACTTAAGTTTGAATGACAAAGGAACTAGATTGGCAGTTTCGAATTATACTGGTGGTACTTTCAGCCTTTACTCTCTAGACAAAAAAGGAAAAATCGATACTCTTTTACAAGTTGAAGACTTGAATAGAGACTCTATAAAAGCACACACACACTCAGCTCAGTTTCACAAAAATGATTTATTCGTTGCAGATCTGGGAATTAACACCATAGAACATTTCAGTATTAAAGACTCTATTTACACCAGAGTAAAAAGTATTGAAATGACTGAAAAAAGTGGACCAAGACATTTTGCAATTACCAAAAATGCGGATTTTATCTATGTCATTAACGAATACGGAGGAACGATTAGCACCTTAAAAAAAGAGGGGAATTCTTATACAAAAGTAAAAGACATATCAACATTAGGGGAGAACTTCAAAGGCAAAAACTCTTGTGCTGACATACATCTTTCATCTGATGAAAAATACCTGTATGGATCTAATAGGGGTGAGAACACTATTGTTGTTTTTGAAAGAAACAAAAAAGATGGAAGTCTTAAAAAAACACAAAGTATCAGCTGTCATGGAAATTGGCCTCGAAACTTTACACTTGGTCCAAAAGGAAACTTCTTGCTAGTAGCAAATCAAAAATCAAGTAATATTGCTATCTTTTTAGTTGACAAAGCAAGTGGAGAGCTTACATACATTTACGATGTAAAAACACCCAACCCTACTTGTTTAAAGTTCTAAACTTAATCTAAGAATTCTGTTAACAATTTAAATTGTCTCTTCGGACTTCTTTTTAAGTAAACCACATTGTAGACCGCATCAATGATAGGTGTATTTGCTTGGTAAGTTTGATTTAATTCAAAGGCACTTTTAACAGCATAATACCCTTCGGCGACCATACTCATCTCCATCATTGCAGATTTCACGGTATACCCTTTACCTAACATATTACCAAACATTCTATTTCTACTAAAAGTAGAATAACCAGTTACTAATAAATCTCCTAAATAAGCAGAGTTATTAATGTTACGTTTCATTTTATGCACTTTTTTGATATAGCCTTTCATTTCTCTAATGGCATTAGAAATAAGTACCGCCTGAAAATTATCACCATAGCCTAAACCATGAGCAATACCAGCAGCAATGGCATAAATATTTTTTAGCATTGCCGCATATTCTGTACCTATAATATCGTCAGAAGTTTTACATTTGATATAATCTCCAGATAAAACAGCACTTAGTTGTTCTGCTTTTTCCTCATCTTGACATGCAATTGTCAAATAAGACAAGCGTTCCATCGCTACCTCTTCAGCATGACATGGTCCTGTAATTACTCCAATATTTTCAAATGGAATTCCATGATGATTGTGCAAATGTTCTCCAACGATCAATCCAGTTTCAGGTACGATTCCTTTTATCGCAGAAAAAATAGTTTTTTCAGTTAAATCTTCTGTAACCTTAGATAGTTCTGACATTAAAAAAGCAGAAGGAATTGCCAAAATTAATATATCAGCATAGACTGCCATTTCATTTGCATCACTAGACAAATACAATTGATCTGTATTAAATTCAGCTGATGACAAATAATTCGGGTTGTGTTTATTCTCTTTGATATAATCTATTGAGCTATCAGAGCGCATATACCACCCCACAGTTTCTAGGTTTTCGCAAAGCATCTTAACAATTGCAGTTGCCCAACTTCCACCACCAAACACGGCTACTTTTAAAGATTTACTCATAGATAAAATTAACGGATTGTAAAAATCAAAAATAAGAATTTTAACGTAACATCAAGCATCTTGAAAGAGTTTCCTCTTCCCTATTTCTTAGCACTAAGAATTAGTATATTTGACAAAATTCTAACCCATTCCATTGAGTACATTCAAACGCTTTTTTAAAGACACCATTATCTACGGAATAGCTGCTGTACTACCTAAAGCTATTAATGTTTTATTGGTAAGACTACATACCAGTTCTTTAACTACAAGCGAGTACAGTGTTAATACCAGTTTTTATGTTTGGGCAGCCTATTTTAATATTTTGCTGACCTATGGTATGGAAACGGCGTTTTTTCGATTTTTTAATTCTGAAAAAGAAAAGGGCAAGGTAGTCTCTACTGCATTTATCAGTATTTTAACTACAAGTATTGTCGCTCTTATAGGTTTACAACTATTCAGCGATGCTATTGCTACTTTTTTAGGCTTTTCGAAACCATTATATTTTTCTTTACTGGTATGGATTTCAATTTTGGATACCCTAATCGTAATTCCATTTGCCTATTTACGTGTAAAAGGTCTCTCAAAAAACTATACACTTTTTAGAGTTTTAAATATCGGTATCTATGCTTTTTTCAATTTGTTTTTTTTATGGTACTTACCTAAAAATTTCTATAGCTTACCAAATATTTTAGAATCCATTTACCAACCTAATTTTAAAGAAGGCTATATCTTTATCGCCAATTTAATAGCAAGTGCAGTAACATTTCTTTGTGTACTTCCTTTGATTATAAAATTTGATTTTTCTTTTGACAAGTTCCTGTTTAAAAAAATGATTCGCTATGCTTGGCCAATTTTAATCGCAGGATTAGCATACACAACCAACGAAAATTTAGACAAACTTCTCTTAGAAGATTGGCTAGGAAAAGATATAATGGGTGCTTATGCGGGTGCTTATAAAATCGGGGTGATTATGTCGTTGTTTATCATGGCATTTAGATTAGGAGCAGAACCCTTTTTCTTCAATCAAGCTGATAAAAAAAATGCCAAAACTTCGTATGCAATAATTTTAAAATGGTTTGTAATTATTGGTGTCGTTTTCGTTGTTTCAATTGTTGCCTATATCGATTTTATCGCATCAATTTTCTTAGGTAGTGATGAATATTTCATGGCGCTTTCTATTGTTCCAATCATTTTAATTGCCAACTTGTTTTTAGGTATTTACAACAACCTTTCTATCTGGTATAAATTGACAGACAAAACTCGATTCGGAATGTATATTTCTGTTATCGGAGCAGTGATCACCATCGCAATGCTTTTTATACTCATTCCAAAAATCGGATTCATAGGAGCCGCTTGGGCTACAGTAACAGCCTATGGAAGTATGTTATTGATTTCTTATCTCTTAGGTAGAAAGTTTTACCCTGTACCCTATGACATTAAAAGAATAAGTCTTTATTTGCTATTGTGTATCGGTATCTCTAGTATATCATTCATGCATTTCAAAGGAGCGTTTTTGATAAACACTGCTTTTATAATATCATTGATCGGACTGATTGCCTTTTTAGAACAAAAAGAACTGAGGCGATTTATCAAATAATTTATTTTAGGTGAATCGTTTTTAATACAGCTTCTACCTCAAACATATAATCTCTTTTATTCACTGAAGGTGCATATACAAAAGCCTCTAAAACTACCCATCTGTTATTCTCAGTATCTTCAATAGCAAAATTCAAAAAAGGACCTGCCATAAAATCATTTAGAACCTCCCATTTTCCATAAGTAACATAACAAGATTTCTCATCTAATTCTGTCTGAAACACTCGCGGTGTATACAATTTCTCGGTAATCATATGCATGTTTTCTTTCCTTCCTGGAATATATTTTTTACCAATCGTATCTCTCATATTTGAAATCGTTTCTACCAAACCTTTTTTAGATGCCGGCATCGGAACACTGTACACCAAAATATTCGATGTTCCATCTCCTTGTGCAATACCTCCAGACAAATGCTGACGTAACCATAAAAAATCACCCGTATCATCGACCTTTCTAAAAATTTTAGGAATTGTCATTTCTAACCCTAAATTATTCAACGTTTGAAAAGCATCTTGATCGTATGCATTTTTTCTATGACTTCGTTGAACATTTTCAATATCGAAATTCTTGAATGTACTTATTATTTGTTCTTTGTACAAGTCTAGCATTTCAGTCAAATCTTCATTACTAGTTGCGGTAACTTTTACAATTTGCTGCGGTTTTGCGTAGACATTTTGTTCTGCTTGAAAACTATTTGTAGAATCAACAGTTACCACTAAAACATTTCTACTTGCTTTGAACATTTTTCCGAAAGAATCTTCAGGTACTTGAGTAATACTAAACTGATTTTCATCTTGTGGCATACCCAAAACAGGTGTCATGATAATCTCTTTCAGCTTATCTCCAGACGCACCATTCCATCTACTTTCATTCATCACTACCAACAGGTGATTCATACGCCCATTTGACTCCATATAAATACGTTGTTCCTTTTTTTCTTTTGAATCACAAGCTATTACAAGCAAGAAAACACTGAATAGTAATAAAAATTTCTTCATGATAATTTTGTTTTTTAGATTGGTATTTAGATTTGGTAAATCACTATTTTTTTACCTGGTACGATGCTATTAGCATCCCAAATTCCATTCCAATCTTTTATTTGTTGTACGGTAATTTTTTTATACTTCTTTGAAATACTCCAAAGTGAGTCACCCTTTTGAACAGTATACTCAATTTTTTTAGCGTTCTTAGGAATATTTATTTCTTTTTTCTTTTTTGATGAAGACGTACTTTTGGCAACGGTAAAGTTTAATTTTTTAGGATATACTGTTAGTCTTTGTCCCACTTTCAAATTACTGGTTCGCAAACCATTCCATTTTTTAAGATCCGAGACTCGTACACCATATTTGTTTGCAATTTTACCTAAATAATCGCCACTTTTTACCGTGTATCGAATACGCTGGTTCATTTCAAAATACTGTGGCAAAGGTTTTTCTCGTTTCGCTTCTTCTTCTGCGGCCAAAGCATATATTTCTTTTTCATTTTTTACAAAAACCGAGACTTTTTCTAATGGCAAACGAACAGAATAATTCTTACCCCTAACAAATGGAATGATATCCAACTTATATTCTGGGTTTAAAAATTGGAGCATTTCATTACTTACATTTAATGTTTCATGTAATTGATCAAAAGTTAGGGTACGTTTTATACGTATCGTATCTGTAGCAAAATGATGGACCATCGGATGTGTTGGCGTTATTTTATGTTCTTCGGCATATTCAAAAACATACATATTTGCATAAAATGCGGGTACATAACCAGCAGTTTCTCTCGGTAAAAAAGGCCTAATATTCCAATAATTTCTGTGACCTCCCGAACGACGAATCGCCTTCGAAACATTACCCGGCCCTGAGTTATATGCTGCCAAAGCCAAATCCCAATCATTGAATGTTTTGTACAAACTTTCTAAATACTTACAAGCAGCTTCTGCAGATTTAACAGGGTCTTGTCTTTCATCTACATAAGAGCTAATATTCAAATCAAATTGTTTTCCTGTTTGGTACATAAACTGCCACATACCTGTTGCACCAACCCATGATTTTGCCCTAGGGTTTAAACCTGATTCTACAACTGCTAAATATTTTATCTCTAAAGGAATATCGTATTTATCTAAATACGACTCGAACATTGGAAAATAATACAATGCCCTAGCCATCATTTTAGGATAGTACTTAGAGCGTGTTTTCAAATACTGTTTTATCAAACGTTCTAATTCAACATTGTATTCTAAATTGAATGGGGTTTGCTCGTTAAGATATGCCAATCTTTCTTTTAACACTTCCGTAGACAACGATACATCGTTCATAGAAATTGCGTCTTTACTCCCATCAAAAGAAACTGAGATTGGCTGGTACAAAGGGGAGCTATACATGGTTTCAAGCCACAAACTATCAATCACAACGGGATGGTTTGCTACTTCTTTTTTTACAACTGTATCTATTTCGATGGTAGCTACTTCGTGAAGTGAATCTAAAATAATTGCTGTAGAGTCAACACTTTTTTCTTGTGCAGATATCGCATTCAAACACACTACAAACCAAAAACCTACTCCACATTTAAAACGCATACCTTTACCGTACATCAATTACTCTGTAAGTAATTTAGCAATTTCATCAAGGTTGGGAGATAGAATGATTTCAATTCTTCTATTCTTTGCCTTTCCTTCTTTAGAATTGTTACTTGCTACAGGAACGTACTCACCTTTTCCTGCTGCGGTTATTTGTTTTGCGTCTACATTGGCATCTTCAAGAATTCGAACGATTGCTGTAGCTCTTTTTACCGACAAGTCCCAGTTGTCTTTGATTACCGGACCATGAAATGGATCGTTATCTGTATGTCCTTCAATCAGCACACTGATATCAGGGTTGTTTGCTAAAACACGTGCTAATTTTTTTACTGCATTGGCACCGTTTTCTCCAACAGCCCAACTTCCAGAGCTAAACAATAATTTGTTTTCCATTGAAACGTATACTTTCCCATTTTTGTTTACAACGGTAAGTCCTTTCCCTTCAAAACCTTTCAATGCATTGGCAACTGTAGTTTTCAATTGTTGCATTGCTGCTTCTTTTTCAGCAATTAATTTCTCTAATTCATCAATTCTACTTGAACGTTCAGACAATTCATTCTCAAGTTTTCGTAAACGAGCACCTTCTTCTAATAATTTTGTTTCTTTTTCATCTAATTGAGAAAGCAATTTTCTATTCTCAACAGCATTTTTTTCTAAAGCAGATGAACTTTTTGAAGCCAAAAGATCGTACGTCTTTTTTAACTCGGCATAAGAATTTCTCAAAGCATCGGCCTCTCGTTGCAATGCCTTTTCTTTTTGTAATAAATCTGTCTGTTTATTTTCGAGCTTTTTAATGTAATCTTTGTTTTCATTTTTGTTCAATTGCAAATCGTCATTTTGAACCAAAAGCTCTTTATTCTCATCTTGTAATTGTTTGTATTTACCTTCTAAATCGGTAAAAACCTTTTTTGAAACACATGATACTGTAACCATCGCAACAATAATTCCTAGGGATATTTTCTTTATCATTTTTTTGATTATTTTTTTAATTCTACAACAATTGGACAATGATCTGAATGTTTAGCTTCTGGCAAAATATAGGCTCTTTCTAATCTATCTTTGAGTGGTTCTGTAACCAAATGATAATCTATACGCCAACCTTTGTTATTATTTCTAGCATTCGCTCTGTAACTCCACCAGCTATAGTGATGTGGCTCTTTGTTAAAAAATCGGAAACTATCAATAAAACCATTTTTGATAAAACCATCTAACCAAGCTCTCTCTTCTGGTAAAAAACCTGAAACACCTTTCATTTTTGGATTGTGAATATCTATCTCTTCATGACAGATATTGTAATCACCACAAATTATCAAATTTGGAATTTCTTTTTTTAGTTCATTTACATATACCTGAAATTCATCCATAAATGTGAATTTAAAATCCAAGCGCGCATCATTAGTCCCAGAAGGTAAATACAAACTCATTATAGAAACCGTATCAAAATCGACACGTAAATTTCTACCTTCAAAATCCATAGATTCTATACCGGTTCCGAAAACGACATTATTTGGTTTTTCTTTACACAAAATCGCAACTCCACTATACCCCTTTTTTTGTGCCGAAAACCAATAGCTATATTTGTAACCAGCATTTTCAAATAGCGTTAGATCTAACTGCTCTTCTTGGGCTTTAATTTCTTGTAAACACAAAACATCAGGATTGGCAGCTTCTAACCATTCAATAAATCCTTTCTTCAAAGCTGCTCGAATTCCGTTTACATTATATGATATTACTTTCATCTATTTTGCTGGTATTTTTCTCTTAATTCTTTTCGTTTGACTTTTTTTGAAGCCGTGCGCGGCAAGTTATCAATTTCTACCAAATCTACCACTTTGAACAATGGATTTAATTCAGATTTTACACAGTTTTGTACTTTCTTTAACGCTGATTTTTCGGAGTTCGTATGCAACGGAACATAATAAATAATCAATTCATTTGGACCACCTCCATTCGCAGAAACCCCAATAGCGGCAGATTCTTTTACAAAATCTAACCCATTTACTATAGATTCTATTTGAACAGCTGCGACCTTTATACCTCCTAAATTCATCGTGTCATCTACACGTCCATTTGCTTTGTAATAACCACTTCCTAAAAGTTCCATTTCATCTCCATGTTTCCGCAATTTTTTGGCCTTAAACTTGGGTACATCTTTGTAATACACTTCATGATGATTTCTGTTCAACAGAGTAGTTGACAAGCCTAAGACAGGTGGTATGATAAAAACCTCCCCTTTAGAACTCTGTTCACCAATTTCATCTAACAACACAAACTCTCCACCCAACGCTTGAGAAGAAAACTGGCTAGGAATGTTATCTTGCAATACCGTACTTGCAATGTAACCTCCACCAATTTCGGTTCCCCCACAATATTCAATTATTGGTTTAACATTGGCTAGCTGCATAAGATACTCCATGCCTGTTGGATTCGAAACTTCACCAGTTGAACTGAAACAACGAATCGAATTCCAATCATACGATTCCATTGTTTTAGAGATTTTCCATGATTTTACAATACTCGGTACAACACCTAACATAGTTACATTTGCCTTTTCAACAAACTCTCCGAATTCAGATTCTATCGGAGATCCTTCGTACAATGCAATACTAGCTTTGTTCATTAGAGCAGCAAACACCAACCAAGGTCCCATCATCCAACCCAAATTTGTTGGCCAACATACGACGTTCTCTTTATGAATATCATGATGGTAATAGCCATCACTTGCTGATTTTATGGGGGTGCTATGATTCCATGGTATCGCTTTTGGCTCACCCGTTGTTCCAGATGAAAACAAAATAGTCATCGCTTGTGAAGGGTCTACTTTTATAGATGTAAAGCTGATTTTTGAATTTATAAAATTATCAAAAGTCACATCATGTTTTTCTAGAGAACTATCGTGTCTTAGTTTTTGAACTACTACCGATTTATACCCCCCAATAGATACACATCTCTTATATAAATAATGGATGCGATCTGCTCTTACAAAGCCATCCTGTGTAAACAGTATTTTTGGCTTGGTAATTTTCAAACGAACAGCTATTTCAGCTTCTGAAAAACTATCTGCTATAGTAGCCACAACCAATCCTGCTTTAATTGCCGCTAAATAAATTGCTACGGCTTCAAAATTCATAGGCATATAAATAGCAACTACATCTTTTGGTTTTAGACCTGCATTTACAATACCATTTGCAATTTGATTTACCTTGTGATCAAGTTGTTTTTGACTATACCTCTTTAAAGTACCAGACGCATCGTTTACAATTACCGAAATACTATCAGCATCATTTTGAAAACAAGAATCTACAATATTCATTTTAGCTCCATAAAACCATCGTGCATTTTCTACACCGCCTTCTAAGTTTAAAACTTCTTTGTAGTTTTCATCAAAAACAACACCCAATTTATTTGCAGTTGTTTCCCAAAACAATTCTTTATTTTCAACAGACCATCGCCAAAAATCTTGATACGAGTCAATATTGATTTCTTGCATCATTTTGTAAATATTGCTGTTTTCAATAACAGATCGACTAGGTGTCCAACAATGCATATTTTATTAATTTGAAGATATTTAAAAATACAAAAAAAGTGCAAATGAACATTCATTTGCACTTCTAAATAAATTTAAGTTTCTTATTAAAACGCAGTTTCTTCTTCAATGGTTTCAACCGGAATCTCTTCACCCGAATCGTCTAATTGAGGTGCTGTTTCACAGTCTAGTTGGATACTTACAAATTTCGGTTTTTCAAAATCTTCTTGACTAATATTTAACGTAGAATCTGCATATACTTTTCTCATATAAATCGCCCAAGTAGGTAGTGACATTGTTGCACCTTGACCTTGTACTATATCTTCAAAATGCGTTGCTCTATCATCAGCACCTGTCCATACTCCAGTTGCTAAATTTGGAACAACTCCCATAAACCAACCATCAGATTGATTTTGTGTTGTACCTGTCTTTCCTGCGATTGGATTTTCAAACTGATATGGGTACCCTGTAGAAATACTATCCGGATAAGAACCCCATTTGCTGCGCAATCTTACACCAGAACCTGCTTCGGTAACCCCTTTTAACAAGTCGACAACAACATATGCTGATTCTTCACTCAACACCTGCTCTGTTTTAGGAGTAAACTCTTGGATTACGGTACCATTTCTATCTTCAATACGCAACACCATCATTTGATTTACACGCAAACCTTTATTTGCAAATGTTGAATACGCTCCAACCATATCATACAAACTTGCATCAATTGTACCTAAAGCTATTGATGGGTATGCTGGAATATATGAATCAATACCTGCTCTTTTCGCCAATCGAACTACGGTTTTTGGACCTACCATATGGATCAATCTTGCAGTAATTACATTGACAGATTTTGCAAGTGCCTGCTTTAAGGTTAACTCACCACCATAAGTATCTCCCGAGTTTTTTGGTGTCCAATCTTCATCCATTCCATACGCCTCTTTAGGAATTGTATACAACGTATTCGGAAATTTTTCACAAGGTGATAGTTGCAATTGATCAATCGCAGATGCGTACACAAACGGTTTAAATGTTGACCCGACTTGTCTCTTTCCTAACTTCACATGATCAAACTGAAAATATCTGTGATTGATTCCTCCTACCCAAGCTTTGATATGACCTGTCTGTGGTTCAATAGACAACAAACCACTATGCAAAAAATGTTTGTAGTAACGAATCGAATCATATGGACTTAAAATTGTATCCTTGGTACCTTTCCAAGTAAATATTTTCATTTCACGTTTTGTGTGAAAAGCTTTTTTTATTTCTTCATCCGATTTATTTGCCTTCTTCAATAATCGATAACGATCGGTATTTTTCATGGCTCGCGTCATCGTAGCTTCAATTTCTTCGTCTTCTAAATCGTAAAAAGGCGCTGTTGGATTTCTCTTTTGTTCTTTGAAAAACACACGTTGCAAGTTTGAAACATGAGCCTCAACAGCTTCTTCAGCATAGGTCTGCAATCGAGAGTCAATAGTAACATAAATCTTAAGACCATCTCTATATAAATTATGATATGTGCCATCGGCCTTTGGATTCTGCTTGATCCATTTTTTCATATAATCTCTCAAGTACTCTCTAAAATACGTTGCCAGTCCTGTATAATGCTCCTCTGGAGAAAAATCTAGTTTTATCGGAAGTGCTTGCAATGAATCTTTTTCTTTTTCAGAAATAAATTCGCTTCTCACCATTTGTGATAACACCTGATTTCTTCTCAATAAAGATTTCTTTTTAGATATTTCTCTATTCGGATTATATTGCCTCGGGTTTTTAAGCATTGCTACAAGCACAGCAGACTCTTCAGTATTTAATTCAAATGGCTCTTTACCAAAATAGATCCTCGTGGCTGAACGAATACCTATCGCATTGTACAAGAAATCAAACTTGTTCAAATACATTGTGATAATTTCTTCTTTGGTATACTGTCTTTCCAATCGAATAGCAATAATCCACTCATTGGCTTTTTGTAAAATTCGTTTGAAAACATTTCTAGACCCCTCTCCATGAAATAACAATTTCGCCAATTGTTGTGTAATTGTACTAGCGCCACCGCCTTTTCCTAATTTCACAACAGCACGCAAAGTACCTCGAAAATCAATTCCTGAGTGTTCGAAAAAACGTTCGTCTTCGGTAGCCACCAAAGCCTTCACCAAACTCTCGGGAAGGTCTTTAAATTTCACTGGTGTTCTATTTTCCAATGCATACTTACCAAGTGTCTTTCCATCAATAGAAATAATCTCAGTTGCAAAATTCGTTTCTGGATTTTCGAGTTCTTCAAAGGTTGGCAACTCTTCAAAAACTTCCATAGAAGCGAGTATAAACAAAGAGCTTACTCCTAATACCCCCACTATAACTAGGCTCCAAAACCATAGCGTATATTTCAAATACCCGGTAGATTTCTTATCTTTTATTTCGTTTTCTTTAGCCATTTATTTTTGAATTACACCGAAAATGAACCGATGTTGTTAATTATTATTTTTGCTTTTCTACTCTAAAACCTACATCAGAAATTCCTTTTACTATAGCCACACCATCAAGCTGATTTCTTTTTCGCATCGCTTGTTGGATGTTAATTTCATACTGTCCTTTTTCTTTGAATCTAAAGGCCTCTTTATAGAACAATTTACTTTCTTTTAAATCTGTAAAACCTTTACCCAACCAATTTCCATAGGCATCTGCCATTTGATATTCTAAGGTATCAACAACATGAAAACCATTCGGATATTGCATTTCAGTTATCAAAAACAAATTCGAAAATTCATATTCGTTGGTATTTCTAACCTGAATAAATAAGTCGTATTTATTAAGAGTATCTGAAATATCAAATTCGAAATGCACCAAATTTTCTTTTTCCCACCCTGCGGTTCCAACAGGCGTATAGGTATCATAGATTCTATATTCATCGCAAGCGATAAAAGACAACATCACAAGTGACATACACAGCCATTTATGCATCTTTATTGGCATTAGAATCAGGTTTGTTATTATTTGGTTTTCTTCTTCTGTTGTTAGTACGTCTAGGCTTTTGATTTGCTCCTTCAGCGTTCACTTTATCACTTGGTCCATTCTGAGGTTTTTGACCAGACTGAGCTTGCTTATTTTTATTCTGAGGTCTTCTCTTTTTAGCAGCACCTTGTTTTTGCCCATTACCACTATTCTCATTAGGATTCTGTGACTTTTGTTTTGGCTGACTGTTTCCTTGAGGTTTGTTTTGAGCACCTTCTTGTTTTTGCGAATTTGTCGGTCGACGTTTTCCTTGATTTTTCTGTCTAGGTGTATTTTTATTTGCAGTACCTCCTTGTTTTCCGTCTTGAGGTTTTTTCTTTTTTCTTCTCTTATTTTTTGATTTCGGTTTATCAAAACGTGTAAGACTGTCTTGACCTACAACATTTTCAAACTCTATTTTCGTCGGTGCTACAGTTTCAGATTCAAGCTCTTCTAAACTAGGTGCTTTTTCACCACGTTTATTCATAGCAATAACTTCATTTACCTGCTCTAAGGTAAGCTTGTACCATTTGTATCCCTCTTCTTTTGAAGCATACCAAAGCAAACCTTTAAAGATATCCATCTTCACAAAAGTCGCTCTCCCTTTTTCAGTATCTAAAGCAACATCTTGTTTAGGAAATGCCTTTAGCGCATCTAAATAAGAATCCAATTCAAAATTCAAACAACATTTCAATTTTCCACATTGCCCTGCAAGTTTCTGTGGATTTAACGAAAGTTGTTGGTAACGAGCTGAAGCGGTATTTACTTTTCTAAAATCTGTTAACCAAGTAGAACAACAAAGTTCACGTCCACAAGAACCAACTCCACCTAATCTAGCAGCTTCTTGACGAAGACCAACCTGCTTCATTTCAACACGAATATTAAAAGCACTTGCTAAATCTTTAATCAATTGTCTAAAATCGACACGATCTTCTGCTGTATAATAAAACGTCGCCTTATTTCCATCTCCCTGATATTCAACATCAGACAATTTCATTTTCAATCCCAAACGACCCAAAATCTCTCTACCTCGTCTTTGTGTTTCGATTTCTTTATCTCTTGCTGCTTGCCAAATTTCGATATCACGAACACTTGCTTTTCGATAAATTTTCTTTACCTCTTCACTATCGTGCGCAATTTTTTTCTTTTTCATCTGAACACGCACCAATTCTCCAGTCAATGAAACGGTTCCGATATCGTGACCTGGTGCTCCTTCAACAGCGACAATTTCACCAATTGTCAATTGAAAATTATTGGTATTCTTAAAAAAATGTTTTCTTCCGTTTTTAAAACGAACCTCAACAATATTGAATGGTTCTTGACCACTTGGTAATGCCATATTAGACAACCAATCAAAAACTGTTAATTTGTCGCAGCTCCCAGTTGCACAACTCCCGTTGCTTTTACAACCATTAGGAACTCCGGATTTATTTGTAGAGCACGAAGTACAGCCCATATATGTTTTTCTATTTTTGGATGCTGAATAATCAAAACAGCATGTATATTTATAATCAATAAGCAAACGTTTAAAAAGCTGATTTATTTGCTTTTAGAAGTAGGTTTACAAATTTCCTTCAATTCGTAAAGATAGCATAAAAATAAAAACTAGAAAACGCTGTAAAACGTTCTCTTGTTTTTATTTTTTTAAAAGAAATTTAAAAAATTTCTTCTTCATTTTAGATGTGTTTTACATCAATAATTTTTACCGGACAAGCCTTCTTTGCCTCTATAGAAGCATCTATAATGGTATCATCAGGCGACTTTAATGTAAAAAAACCTTTTTTCTCAACAGCATGTAACAAAACTGACTTTCCATCCTTTTTAGACATTTGAAATTGTCCAGGTGCCAATTCAACACAATAATTGCAACCGATGCACTTTTTTCTTTGTAAAGTAACTACTACCATTAGGCTTCGACTACATTTTCGACGATTTTATACAACTTATCTGATGGACGAATTCTAAAATCTAGTTTTAGGGTACAACTATCTCCTTTTGTTGCTTTTTCAGACAAAACATCGTCAACCATAATTTCTTTTACTTGCATTTCTTGAGCTCCTGTTGTAGGCCCAGTTATCAAAATGGTATCTCCAACAGTAACATCGTATGCTTCAATCTTAAACTCCCCAACATTGGCTTTTGGGTAATAGTGCATTCCTTTTCCTAGATACACTTTTTTCTGAGTTGCGTGCGAACCAGATCCTTTGCTCCACTCTCCTAATTTTTGTCCTAAGTAATAACCAGACCAAAAACCGCGATTGTAAACTTTCTCTAATTCTTGCATCCAAGAAATAACTTTTTCTTTGCTAAAAGTCCCCGCTTCTAAACTATCAATTGCTTGTCTATAACATCGAATCACACGAGCCACATATTCTGGTGCCCTTCCTCGACCTTCAATTTTCAATACCTTAATACCGGCATCAGCAATTTCATCTAAAAAATCTATGGTACACAGATCTTTTGGCGACATGATATATTCATTATCGAGTTCCATTTCAAAACCTGTTTCTTGATCGATAACGGTATATTTTTTTCTACAATTTTGCTTACAAGCCCCTCTATTTGCAGATGAATTTGCAGAATGTAAGCTCATATAACATTTCCCAGAAACTGCCATACACAACGCCCCATGACCAAATATTTCGATTTCAACCAACCTCCCCGACGGTCCTTTGATTTCTTCTTTTTCAATCAACTCAGTTATTTTCTGAACTTGACGTAAACTCAACTCACGACTCAAAACAATAGTATCGGCAAACATTGCGTAAAACTTAACAGTTTCAATATTTGTTACATTGATTTGAGTTGAAATATGAACTTCCATTCCAACCTCTCTTGCTGTTGCAATCACAGCCTGATCCATTGCAATTACTGCAGTAATATTTGCTTCTTTAGCTCGCTTGATCAGTGTTTTAACAATCGACAAATCGTGATCGTAAACTATAGTATTTAATGTTAAATACGAACGAACTCCTTTCTCAGAACAACGTTTTTCAATTTCTTCTAAATCATCAAGCGTAAAATTGATAGAAGCTCGAGCACGCATGTTTAATTGTTCTACCCCGAAATACACAGAATCTGCACCATTATCTAAGGCAGCTTGTAGCGATTCAAAATTTCCGGCCGGTGCCATTAATTCAATTTTCTGCATGGCCTTATTTTTTATATTTCAACGCTTCAGACCTTCCTTTTTTGAAAATCTTATTGCTATTCCCTTTTCCTTTGCGCAATTCTTTTTGCACTTCAAATGGCAACGCAGCCACATCTTTACATTCATCTGAGCAACAAGTATTCATCTTCTCTTGACAAGATTCGCATTGAATAAATAACAAATGACATGCTTCATTTTCACAATTCACATGTGTATCACAAGGTTCTCCACACTGATGACAATTAGACACGACATCATCAGAAATACGTTCAGCTCTTCTGTGATCGAAAACGAAATTTTTTCCTTTAAATTTATTTTCGATACCGGATTCTTCAACTTGACGTACATAATTAATAATCCCGCCTTCAAGTTGAAATACATTTTTAAAACCTTTATGTTTGTAGTAGGCACTCGCTTTTTCACAACGAATACCACCTGTACAATACATCAATAAATTTTTGTCTTCTTTGTGTTCTTTTAAATCTTCCTCTATCAAATCTAAAGAATCTCGAAAGGTATCTACATCTGGAGTTACAGCTCCATCAAAATGACCGATTTCACTCTCGTAATGATTACGCATATCTACGCAAACTGTATTCGGATCTTCTAGCATTTTATTAAAATCTTCTGCTTTCAAATGCACTCCTATATCGGTTACATCAAAAGCATCATCTTCTAATCCATCAGCGACAATTTTATTACGTACTTTGATTTTCAATTTCAAAAACGATTTATTGTCGTGCTCAACAGCAACATTCAATCGAATGTCTTTTAGAAAGGAAATCGCATCTAGTTGTTCTTTTAGTTCAAGAAAATTTTCGGCTGGCACTGATATCTGAGCGTTAATACCTTCGTAAGAAACATAAGTTCTACCCAAAACACTCAAGGCATCCCACTCTAAAAATAGTTTATCTCTAAAAAGTTGAGGGTTTTCTATTTTATGATATTGATAAAAAGAAATAGTAAGGCGGTCTTTACCAGCCTCATCGATTAATTGCGCACGTTCTGCTGCGCTTAACTTATTGTACAGTTGCATGCTATACCAATTTATGTTAAACAAATATTTTGCAAAAGTACGATTTTGTATCCATTTACCATCAAATACAAAAGCGTTATTCAAACAACCATTAAAACTACCTCGAGAAAACTTACATTTGTAAGATAATAAGTACTTTTACAAAAAAAACTACATGCGTTTCTATCTCAAAACACTATTTTTTTTCTTTCTTTTAGCCTTTTCTTTTAACGCAGCAAATTCGCAAGAAAAAGAAAAAAGTATGTTTAAACATGCCAGCGACAATAAATTTGATGCTAGTAATTTTTTAAACTCTACTGTTGGATTTTTGCCTGTACCTATTTTTATAACTGAACCAGCTGTTGGGTATGGAGGAGGATTGGTTTTGGCCTATTTTCACAAAAAAAAGAAGGGAGACAAACGTCCATTAGGTCTATCTCCAACAATTACTTTTGGTGGAGGCGCTTATACTGAAAACGGAACTTGGGCTGGATTTATAGGACACCAGGGTTCGTACAAAAAAGACAATATTAGATACTTAGGTTTTTTAGGATTTGTTTCTCCTAATCTAACATTTTACGGACCAGGTCTCGGTGGAATTACAGATAAAAAATATGAATTCAACATGCAGGGTTTTTTGACACTTCAAGAAATTCTTTTACGAGTTAAAAAAGACATCCCTCTTTTTGTGGGAATGAATTACACCTATTTTAACAATAATATTTCTTTTCAAACGGGAATTAATATTCCAGGTCTTGACGTTATTGAAGGACAAATAGAAAATGCAGGGTTACATGGAGTGATTGAGTACGACGGTCGAGACAATACGCTTACCCCAACAAAAGGAATAAAATCGGTTTTAGAAGCAGGGAAATTTGCAGAATTTTTAGGAGGAGACCAAGATTATTGGGATCTTGATTTTAGAACCTATGGATATGTGCCCGTAATAGATCAAAAATTATTTTCTTCTTACCGATTACAAGTAGAATCTACAACCGATGAAACACCATTTTATGCATTGCCATTTATATCGCTTCGAGGAATACCTGCTTTGAGATACCAAGGAAATAACGTGGTCACCATGGAAACAGAGTGGAGATGGAATGTATATGATAGATGGAGTTTAGTTGGGTTTGTTGGTGCTGGAGACGCCATGGAAGATTTTTCAGAAATTGGTAAAAACATCAAAGTTGCTGCTGGTGGTGGATTCCGATATTTTCTTGCAAAGGATTATGGTTTACATGCAGGTATCGACATCGCCAAAGGCCCCGAGCAATGGGCATGGAAATTTACCGTTGGTAGCAACTGGGGGAGATAATCTCCGATACTACACCTTGTTAAATTCATCTTTACTTCTCAAAAATTTGATAAAAATTAAACAAACTGTATAATTTTTATACAACTTGTTGATTCATAAGTTACAAAAGTACGATATTTGCATTCTCAAATATTAAAATTAAATACAATGAAAATAGCTGTAGTTGGTGCTACTGGAATGGTAGGAACTGTAATGTTAAAAGTTTTAGCTGAAAGAAATTTTCCGGTAACAGAATTAATTCCGGTTGCTTCTGCAAGATCTGCTGGTAAAAAATTACCTTTTAAAGGAAAAGATTATACAGTAGTTACACTTGAAGATGCAGTTAAAATGAATGCTGACATTGCTTTATTTTCTGCAGGAGGAGATACTTCTTTGGAGTGGGCTCCTAAATTTGCTGCCGCTGGCACAACTGTAGTAGACAACTCATCTGCTTGGAGAATGGATCCAACTAAAAAATTAGTAGTACCTGAGATCAATGGAGATGTATTGACAAAAGAAGATAAAATTATAGCAAACCCAAACTGTTCTACCATTCAATTGGTGATGGCTTTGGCTCCTTTGCATGAAAAATACAAAATGAGACGTTTGATTGTTTCGACTTACCAGTCTGTTTCTGGAACAGGTGTTGCAGCTGTAAGACAAATGGAAAACGAAACTCAAGGAATTAAAGGTGAAATGGCATACCATTACCCGATCAACAGAAATGCAATTCCTCATTGTGATGTTTTCATGGAAAATGGATACACAAAAGAAGAAATGAAATTGGTAAAAGAGCCTAAGAAAATCTTAAGAGATGATTCTTTTGCTGTTACGGCAACTGCTGTTCGTATTCCTACCGCTGGTGGACATTCAGAATCTGTAAACGTAGAATTTGTAAATGATTTTGACGAAGCTGAAGTACGTCAATTATTACACGATTTCCCTGGAGTAGTGGTACAAGACAATCTAGAAACTAACACATATCCAATGCCTGCATTCGCACACGATAAAGATGAAGTTTTTGTAGGACGTATTCGTAGAGACGAGTCTTTACCGAATACATTAAACATGTGGATTGTTGCTGACAACTTGCGTAAAGGTGCAGCTACAAATACCGTTCAAATTGCAGAATACTTAATCGCTAACGATTTGGTATAACTTACGAACCCTTCGACTAAGCTCAGGGGTATTTATAAAATAAAAATCCCGTTAGATAGACTAACGGGATTTTTTATTTTCGATTAAAACCTCCAATAGGCAAATACACCCATTCCGTATCTAAACAATACCTCGTGTTCAATTAAATTTTGATCGAGCGACAACTGAGAATTCAACCCCATAATAACTCTTTCTGTTTCTAACTGAATCCCAAAATTACTATTTGTCATATAACCCGAAGTACGTCGATCAATTATATCAAATCGCTCTGAGGGTTTGAACTGATCGTAATTAACCCCAACATAGGGTGACATTTTCAATTGTTTGCTTAGTTGAATTCCATAAGCAATACTCGTATTCACTTGTGTTTGATTTCCATATTTAAACTCCTCACTATTGGTATTCTTAATAAAATACACTGCACTTATATTGAACGAAAATTGATTTAAATTCAAGGCATACTGCAGCGGTAAAGCAATATCTAAACTACCTGTACCTAATTGAGTGGATGATGTTTTATTATCTTGTGAACTTGCCAAATCAAATTTACCCGTGGGTAATTTCAAACCTAAACCTAATTTTAAAACATGTTTACTCGCTTCGTTTAAAACACTAATCAATCCGTATATAGAAACATCCCCTAACCCGCTTAAGCTAACATCTTCTTCACTCGTATACCTGTAATTAAAACGGTACGGTAAAATAACATTGATCAATATTCGATCATTTATTTGGTATTGACCTGTCGCGGTTACTGTATTAATTCTATCATCAGCCAACGGACTGTCTTCAAACACACCTTCTTTGTACTGAAAAAACATATGATTGTAGCTCATTCCAATAAAATTACCATGTATTGCATTGGTAAACACACTGTTGTTAGCCGAACCACAACTACAAACATCACAAGCATAACTCGTGACAGAAAAAAACAATACAAAAATTAAACATCTAAGGTTTTGCAAAACGAGTATCATTTAAAAATTCATCATCTGTTAGGGTTTTTAAAAAAGCAATAATTGAAGCTTTTTCTTCTTCAGTCATTGCGATTCCTAACACTTCATTTCCGTTAACATCAGACACCAAACGAGCATCTAAATTCTCCATTTTTACCATATATGGATAGGTATCTGTATCGTAAAAATCAAGTACTTTTTTCAAAGTAACAAAACGACCATCATGCATATATGGAAAAGAAACTTCAACATTTCGTAAACTTGGCACCTTGAATTTATAATAGTCAGGATGCGCTTTTCCTTCTTCAACAGTCAAACCTGGGTTGGCTATTGTAATTCTAGATCTACCCAGTTCATCTGGCAATTTTGAATTTACACCGATTCCATTATTTACAAACTCTTGATTGGTAAACAACTCTCCTGAATGACAATTGGCACATTTTTGCTGAAACAATGCCAAGCCTCTTTTTTCTTCTTCAGAAAACTCACCTCCTGACTCATCTCGAACATACTTATCATAAGTAGAATTTGCTGAAACCATAGCTCCCATAAATTTCGCTAAAGCTTTTAGCATGTTTACAGAATTTACTGGTGAATCACCACCAAAAACGTCGGCAAACTCTGAAGGATACTCTTTGTCTAGCTTTAATTTTTCTATTACATTCTCCAAAGTCTCATTCATCTCAACTTCTTCAGTAATCGGAATCACTGGCTGTTTCCAAAGTAATTCAACAGCACCATCCCATGTGAAAGCATCCATAAAAGCCAAGTTTTGAATTGGCTGTGAGTTTCGAGCTCCTAACACATCTACCAACACCCCTTCACTTAAATCATGTCCATGATGTGTAAATGCAAATGCTTGGTTATGACATTCAGCGCACGAAATAGCATTTCCGGCAGATAATTTTGTATCATAAAACAACTTTCTCCCCAGCTCAAACCCTTTGGTATCGATAGGATTATCTTCTAAGTCGTACGTTGGAGTAGGAAAATTTATCGGCTGTTCAAAACCAACTTCAAGCTTTGATTCCATGATAGCCTCTGAATCAGAACAAGCAATAAAAACCGTCGATATTACAAGTGATATTAATAAATATTTCATAGTTTGTTACTCCCAAAAAGAGCATCGATAGATGTAATTATTAATGACTGTGACTAGAACCTTCACTATCTGAATGATCGTGATCGTCTTGTTCAACATCTTCTAAATCAACTGCTTCATCTAAAGGATGTACGTGATGTACTTCAAAAATATTTGCATAATTATCAGCAAAATCAGAACTGTTTGGAGCTCCCAAATAAACCGTTACTCCATTATCTGGAGTAAATAACTTCTCAATATTCACTTTTACATGTACGCTAGGTGATACTTCATTTTTTACGGTAATATTCTGTGGGAAATCTAACGTTACCGTTCTAAACCCATCAAAATCTCCTTTTTTACCGATATGTATCCATAAATTATCTGCGTCTTCTGTTTCAGATTTTGCCATATGATTCATCATATTCAACTTGTTTGTCGCTTCAATTTTAGAAAATATATAAGAGTTCGGGTTCCAGCTCCAGTTCATATCAGCTGAAGCCAAGTCAAATAATCTTGATTGTGCATCAGCACTACCACTAGCAACCTCATCACTTACCCCGATACCGAATGTAATAGACTTATATTCTCCGTCAGGAATTTCGGTTAGGTATAGTTTTACTTCTTTGTCATCTGCCTTTGCTAAATCAATCAAACTACCCGCAACATTGTTAGGTATTGAAATCATGTTGTTGTTTGCCGTCTTTACAGACACATCAGAAATTAAAAACTTGAACTTATCTAACACCAAGGTTTGAGTTACACCATCTGCTTGTTGTTGAATTGTAAATTCATCTCCGATAGCTATTGAATGGTCTAATTTGATTACTGCTGAAACATGGGTTCCGTTATCGTGTTCCATATTTGTATCAGAATTGTTACATGCCGTAAACGTAATTACTGCAATAACAGTAATCATAACTATTTTAATATTTTTCATTTTTTAAATTGTATAATTTTTGTGGACAGGAAAACACCTGTCTTTTATAATAAGATATCAGTGCCCTTGTCAAGCAACAAAGGCATCTTTCTCTCCTAAAATAATTTCAAGAGAAAAATTGTATGGCTAATAGCCATTCAAAAAATATAATTATACAATAGGAGGTTTTAACAAGGCTAACTTATCGATAGAAGTGTAGTTGTTTTTATAGAAAAACAGATGTTTACCCGATAATTCAATTCCCAGTAAATTTTTCAGCTTGGAAGGTTTCACTTTTTGATAAAACAAAGGCGTAAAAGATTTGTACGCCGTTACTATCTTAACACCTTTTTCTTCAGTATCGCTTAGATCAGCAGAAACCACATTTAATTCTTTTGCCAAATGACACTTACCATTACATTGCAACTGTGGTTTGTCTTTATTCTCACAAAATTTCTCTGTAATATACTCTATATTCAACTCGTAATAGGCAATATGACCTGCAATATATAAAGGTCTTACCGCTAATGCGAAAATTAGAATATATGTAAAGAGTTGTTTCAAAAAAATATATTTTCAGCAAAAATAGGCTTATTCGTAGAACCAACAAAACTTTAACATACCACTTCTAAAACTTCATTTGTTGAATTGAGCAAAAAAATATCCTCAGCATCTATTAATGACGCTGAGGATATGCTACTTATTTTTATATTCGAGGTAAGCAAAGTAGTCTACGCCACTAAACCCAACCTTGACAAATTATCGTTCATTCTTAACTCACATGAGTTGATATCGCTAATTAAATCCATCAACAACTCCACGGCAATTTTCGCTTCAGCATCTTCACGGCCTACCAATCTTTTTGTCAAACGCATACACCAAAAGTTTAATTCGTCCATACCGCGTTTAAAGTCAATATTAACGACCGGTTCTTCTGAAGAATACATATATTCGTTGATACAACCTAACAACTCTTCAGCGATGGCTCTAGAATCTTCATATTTTTTAGTATCGAACATTGTATATAAATGCGCCTCTAATTTATGAGTCTCAAGTTTTCTGTAACAGTTTTTGATAATTATTTCTACTATTTGCAACTCCGCTGTATTGATTACTTTACCTCTCATGATATTTCTTTTTGATATTTCTTGCCTTATGACATTTCAAATATAGATCACATCTTCAGCGAAAAACGGAAAATAAAGGTGAAGTGGCAATTATTGATCTTGAAATGACATTAACAAGCAGCGAAGACTGTTAAAAAGAATATCCGACTCCCAAATCATAACTATTGGTATACTCTGATTGACTAATATTGTATTCGAATGAGGTCGAAAAAGATAAGACATATCGGTTGTTTTTAAATAAATCAGGAAAAACATAACCAAAAACCAAACCCGTACCTAAATCACCATTAGTAAACTGTAATTTTTTAATATCATTACCGTCATCTAAAAACCCTTTTCCCAATCCAGTTGTAACCGTCAGTCGGTCGGTAATCAAATAAGAAAAACCTACTACCAATGTAAACGTATTTACTATTTTAAGGTTTGTTTGAGAAATAGTTTCTGTTTCCTGATCAAAGGATAAACTTGAAATAAAAGCAAATCTCCTTCCTAACAAGGTAGAGTAATCCATTGCAAAACCCCAAAAATCCGCATCACGATCAAAATTGATTCCATACGACACACCCACTCCAAACGAAGATCTATACCCCTCTTCAACATTAATTACCGGAGACTTTATTTGAGCTGATGCAAGCAAAGGGAAAAAGACAAAACTGAAAACAAGATATGTATTACGCATCTGGATATTTTTTTCTAATCTACGAAAAAATAAGTATAAAAAAACCTCTTTCAACAGTTGTCAAAAGAGGTTTTTAGTACCTTGGGTGGGAATCGAACCCACACTCCCGAAAGAACTGGATTTTGAATCCAGCGCGTCTACCAATTCCGCCACCAAGGCATTTTCGTAATTGGACTGCAAATTTATAAAAAAAATTGAATTACAAACATTTTTATTAAAAAATATAGAGACATACTCTCAAAATATTTATACTTTTGCAATCTCTAATAATTTTTAAAAATTAAACAACACATTAACCCATGTCTATCAATCAATTAGCCCCAAAGGTATTTGCTTGTTCTCAAAGTTTTGAACTCGGAAAAAGCATTGCTAAGCATTACGGAACTGAACTTGGAAAAGTAAATATTTCTAGATTTAGTGACGGTGAGTTCCAACCTGCTTTCGAAGAGTCTGTTCGAGGAAGACGTGTATTTATTATCGGATCTACTTTCCCAAATTCTGATAACTTAATGGAAATGTTGTTAATTTTAGATGCTGCCAAAAGAGCTTCTGCAAGACATATCACTGCAGTAATGCCATACTTTGGATGGGCTCGTCAAGACAGAAAAGACAGACCTCGTGTAGCTATCGGAGCAAAACTAGTTGCAAACTTATTGCAAACAGCTGGAGCTACAAGAATTATGACTATGGATTTACATGCAGATCAAATTCAAGGATTCTTCGAAAAACCAGTAGATCACTTATTTGGTTCTACTATTTTTATGCCTTATATCCATAGTTTAGGATTAGAGAACATTACGATGGCATCACCAGATATGGGGGGTTCTAAAAGAGCCTATGCATACTCTAAGCATTTGCAAAGTGAAGTTGTAATCTGTTACAAACAACGTTTAAAAGCGAATGTAATTGATACAATGGAGTTGATTGGTGAGGTTAAAGGAAAAAATGTAATTCTTGTTGATGACATGATTGACACGGGAGGTACACTCGTAAAAGCTGCAGATGTAATGATGGAAAGAGGTGCTTTAAGCGTTAGAGCAATCATTACGCACCCATTACTTTCTGGAAATGCTTATGAAAAAATAGAGAACTCTAAACTATTAGAATTGATCGTTTCTGATTCTATTCCATTAAGAAAAGAGAGTTCTAAAATAAAAGTTGTAACTTGCGCGCCTTTGTTCGCGGATATTATGCACAAAGTACAAGATAATAAGTCGATTAGCGACCAGTTTATCATTTAATTAAAGAATATTAATAAATATATATATAATGAAATCTATTACAATCAAAGGATCGAAAAGAGAAAGCGTAGGAAAAGCTGCTACAAAAGCACTACGTAATGCTGACAAGGTACCTTGCGTATTATACGGAGGAGAAAATGCCATTCATTTTTCAGCTGAAGAAAAAGCTTTTAAAAACTTGGTATACACTCCAAACGTTTATACTGCAACGATTGAGCTTGATGGACAAGAAAATGTTACTTGTATCTTACAAGACATTCAATTCCACCCAGTTACTGACAAAATCTTACACATTGATTTTTATCAATTGTTCGACGACAAAGAAGTAACTATGGAAATTCCTGTTAACTTAGTTGGTAACGCACCTGGTGTTATTATTGGTGGATCTTTACGTTTCCCTAATCGTAAATTAAAAGTAAAAGCTTTACCAGCAAACTTACCTGATACAGTTGATGCTGATATTTCTAAATTGAATATCGGAGATAAATTGTTCGTGAGAGAAGTTGAAATTCCAAATTGTACAATCTTACACCCAGAGAACACTGTTGTTGCTCAGGTAAGAATGTCTAGAGCTGCACAAGCTCCAGCTGCAACTGAAGAAGAAGCAACTGAAGAAGCTGCTGCTGAATAATTAGTATTCAACATAAATTATAAAAGTTCCTTTTGAAAATTTCTTAAGGAACTTTTTTTATACCCTAATGTAGATTTAGTACTTTTGAAACGCTCAAAAAAAAGCAATCATCATGAAAAAATATTTAATTGTAGGTTTAGGAAATATTGGATCTGAATACGAAAACACACGTCATAACATTGGGTTTAAGATTCTAGATGAATTAGCTTCACTTGAAAAAGTTCAATTTTCGACAGAAAAACTTGGAGACCTAACCTCATTCAAATTCAAAGGCAGAACTTTCTTTTTATTGAAACCTTCTACATACATGAACTTGAGCGGAAAGTCAGTTAAATATTGGATGGAAAAAGAAAAAATTACCCAAGAAAACATCTTGGTTGTTTCTGATGATTTAAATTTAGATTTCGGAACCTTTCGATTGAAAACAAAAGGAAGTGCTGGTGGGCATAATGGCTTAAAAGACATCAACGAAAAACTAGGCAATCAAAACTATCCTCGTTTTCGATTTGGAGTTAGTGCAAATTTTTCGAAAGGAAGACAATCTAACTACGTTTTAGGCGAGTGGTCTAAAGAAGAAAATAGGTATTTGCCTGAATTGCTTTTTAAAGGCGCGCAACTAATAAAGTCTTTCGGAACCGATGGAATAGGTAACACCATGAATAAATTTAACGGCCCGCTTGAAGAATAAATTTATTCGCTACGAAATCTTATTCATTATCTGAAGCATACCACTCAGCATACGAACTACCTGTTTCTTGTAACTGAAGTGAATGCAACTTAACTGTTTTCGGAATTTTAGCATTAATTTTTGCTGCGAAATCAACCAACATCATTTCACTAGTAGGTTGGTAGTCCACTAAAATCACTTGATGCCCTCTCGTAGCCAATTCATTTGCCAATTCGATATGAGGCGTGTTTTTATTAAACACAGTGGCATGATCAAAAACATCAACGATCTCTTCTTTTACAATCTTTTTCAAGTCTTTAAAATCGATTACCATCCCAAACTTTACATTGTCTGCATCTTGAATAGGAGTACCTATCACTGTTACAGAAAGTTTATAACTATGTCCATGTACATTTCTACATTTTCCATCGTATCCGTACAAAGCGTGACCTGTTTCGAAATCAAACTGTTTGGTAATTCTAATTTTATTCATGCTTCAAAGTTACATTATTTCTTAAACTTAGTGAGTGCTTCTTTAGTAAAATCAGAAAGCACCAAATCACCACTTATTTGAGCTCTCTCAGACAAAAGAACATCCCAATTTTCAGTTCCGTCCCAAAAAACCTTTTTCATTTCTGCCAAAGCATATGGGTTATAACCCGCTAATTGCACTGCCAATTTATTCGCTTCCTCTAGCATGATCTGTTGGTTCGAAAAAACTTTCGCATATAAATTCTTTTCTTGTGCCCACGTTGCTGAATGCCATTCAGTCGCTTCCAATGAAAGCTGACAAAAAGCTGATTTTCCAATTTTTCTTGACACTGCTGGCTCTATAACGAAAGCCCCTATGCCAATAAAAAACTCTGATAATTTTATTGCAGCAGCCTCTGTAGCTAATGCATAATCACATGCTGATGCCAAACCAACCCCACCACCAACAGCTTTGCCTTGAACGCAACCAATGACAATTTTTTTACACGTTCTTATGGCGTTGATAAGATTTGCAAACCCCATAAAAAAAGCAATTCCAGTTTCTTTATCTTTTATCGTCAATAGTTCATCAAACGATGCGCCTCCACAAAATGCCTTTTCTCCTTCACTTCGTAATAAAACAACTTTAACAGCATCATTGACACTTAACTCCTTAAACTTTTGTGTAAGCTCTCTCAACAAAGTACTTGGGAAGGAGTTACTTGCTGGATGATGAAAAACAACTTCTGCAATTGAATTTTCTATTTTGGTATGTATCGTTCCTAGTTCCATAAAATCAAAGTTACGTTATTAACATAAATATCAGGTTCATTTTTTTATTTATCGTTTAAGAATCATATCTACGTTATTTCTAAAATACACAAATAAGATTCCCGATCTAAATAGCATCCAAACCGTAAAGGCTATCCATACTCCGATTAACTTCAAGTCAAAATAATCTGTAAGCAGCAATGCAGGAATAAACCCAACAAAAGTAGCTGTTATCACGGTATTTCTCAAAACTATTGCTTCTGCCAAGCCTTTGAAAATTCCATCATATACAAAGGCAACTGCATTTAAAGGTTGTGTTATTACAACAATCCAGAAAACAGCATAGAAAACTTGCAAAACACTCGTATCTGATGTAAATATCAATCCTATTTTTTGATAAAATAAAAAACAAAACAGCATCAAAACCATTGCAACATACACCCCGTATTTATTTAAATCTTTTACCAAAAGCTTTAAACTTTCTTTTGCACCTGCTCCTTTTAACTTTCCAGAAATGATACTTCCAACACTAGCATATCCGTCTACAAAAAAGGCAAAAAACAACCATATTTGAAAACAAATGGTTTGGGCAGCTATATACTCTTTACCGTAATCCGTAGCGTAAGAATTTGCCAAATACAATGCAATATTCAATGCCGAAGCTCGAATAAATAAATTACCACTCACCAACAACAATCGCTTCAACTCAAAATGAAAATTTGTAAAAAATACCAATCGGAAAGGTGTCTTCTTCATAAAAAAAAGAAAAGCCATGATTGCCATAATTCCTTGAGCTATAACACTAGCATATGCTGCTCCTTCAACATGCATTGGTTCTAGGTATCCGTCCAAGCCATAAACAAACAAAAAATCTAAACCTACATTCACCAATGCTCCTGTAATACTAATTACCATTGGGATGAAGGTATTCTGCAAACCTGTAAAAACACCTATTACAGAAAAAACAAACAAAGAAAAAGGGAGTCCAATTGCTCTTATTTTATAATAACTTACGGTATATTCCAAAACGGAACCGGTGGCATTGTACAATTGAAAAATTTCGGTTGCAAAAAAAGTTGTGACAAAATACAGCAGCAAACTTAGCACGACATTTATAGAAATTATTTGCGCTGGTAAAGAACCTATTTTATCGAGCTTCTTTAAACCTACATATTGAGCTACGATTGCCGAAATAGCAGCTCTTGTTTGACCCAGTATCCAAACCATTGCAGAGATAAACGAACCTGCGATTCCAACCGCTGCCAATGCTTCAATTGCATTAATTTGAACATTCCCAACAACTGCAGTGTCTACTATAGAAAGTAAGGGTTCTGCTATACCAGCAATAATAAATGGAATCGCTAATTTATTGATTTGTTTAAATGTTACACGTTGATTTGATTGCATCTTATTTATCGTTGATAAATGCAAGTGATTTTTCTAGAACAAAAGCAAAATCTTTAGGTAGTTTTTCTTCTTCCCATGGCTGTTTCGCTCCAAATCCGTGATCACCTTCAGGAACGACTAACAATTCACTCTTTGAACTCCATTTCTCTATATTTTTCGCTTCTTCGATTCCTACAGTTGTATCTTCAGAACCATGGACTATTAAATGTGAAATCTTCAATTTTGTTGCAGCGGTTTTTATTGTCAAACGATCTTCATTGGCAATAAAATCTTCATAAAACTGTATATAATGAGGCATTTGCTGCAATGTTCTAGAGTTTTCTATATAAGCCACTCCTTCTTTCTTCCAGTGTTCCAAAATTGGACCTACTGGAAACCTAGACTTATAATCTGACACAGCTGCCCAAGTAATTAATTTTTTAATACGGTCATCTTGACTAGCTTTTAAAATAACAGCACCTCCACCGCGTGAATGTCCTATCAAAATAATATTCTCTGAATCTAGTTCATTTGCATATTTCTCTTGTTGCAACACCCAATCAATTACGAATTTTAAATCGTTCTGTTCTTTAGAATAATTGTTTTGACCGAATGCTTCTAAATCTGGAAAATCTATCGGATTTTCCATCGTTCCTCCATTATGAGAAAAATTGAACTTCAACAAAAACAAATTATTATCGATAAATACATCTGACATTAGATCAAATGCACCCCAATCTTTGTACCCTTTATAACCATGACAAAAAATCACCAATGGTTTTTTTTCGGCATTCTTTCTGTAACAGACATCAGCCAAAATTGGTTTGTCATTCGCTCGATCTAATACAATATTTTTTATTTTCATTGGAAAGGTCTGTCTTTATTCTCTTTAAAAGGCAAAGATTGATTAAAAATCTCATTAATCAACTCTTGAATTACCTCCATAAATTCTTCTATTTTTTCTTTTGTAATGTTCGTGTCAGGCTTTCCTTTTGCTGCAAAATTTAATTTCAAAAACCCTGCTTTCCGGTTTTTAAAAGAAAAAATTCCTGACTCCATTTCAGCATCAAAATTAGTACTGTTATTTTGAGTATACAAGTAGGCGTATAACATTACTTGCATTGCCTTGGTATATTTATAATCTGTAGGTATTAGATCAAATTCCGACACTTTTAATTGTCCTGCTTCTACTTTACCTGTTTTATAATCAATGATTCGAAGTACGCCATCAAGTTTATCAATTCTATCAATCGATCCTCTTATCTTTATAGGAAAATTTAGACCTTCAATTTCCAAAGTAGTCTCTAAATCTGTTTCTGTTCCTAAAATTTTTAATGTGCTACCATTTTTAAGAATCTCTAATTCTGAATTTAGAAACTTTTGAATAAAATCTTTAGAAACTTCAAAAATCAATTTATTCTTCCCATACAAAATAGCACCATTCTTATAATGCTTTCGATAGGCAGCGATAGTTTCTTTTTCAATTTTTGACTTCATTAATTTTACATCATCAACTTTCAAAAACTGTCCAATATATGGTTTGTAAAAGTTCTCTAGTACCTCATGAATAATGGTACCCATGGTATTGGCAGCAACAGTTTCTTCTACCTCTTCTAGCTCTTTTATTTTTAACACATATCGTTTGTAATAACGTATTGGATCTTCAATATATTTAGCCAAAGCAGAAGGCGAAAGCCCTTTTTTAGCGATTTTTTTAAGTTCATCAATAACCGCAGGGGTTTTCTCAATGAAAATATCAACTTCGGTTTGCGTGGTTACTTTCGGTGCTATAGATTTTTTTTGAACCGGAATCCCATCAACTTCAAGCTGTGTTATAAACCTACTTTTTTCACCTGCTCCATATTCATCGGTTTCAGAATTATAAAACAGGTATACATTTTTCGCTCGTTGTAAAAGTCTATAAAAATGATACGAAAAAATAGCATCTTTTTCTTGATAGGTTGGCAAACCATATTCGCGTTTTACATCAAATGGAATAAAGGAATTTTCATTTTTCCCTGCTGGTAGGATCCCTTCGTTTACAGAAGAAATAATAACAGTTTCGAAATCTAAAACTCGAGTTTCTAACATCCCCATTAACTGTAAGCCACTCAGCGGTTCCCCTTGAAAAGATAACTTTTCGGTTGCAATTAATTGTTTGTATATCGATTTAAGTGTTTTGATTGATTTGATATGACCATAACTTCCGTTTAAGGTTTTTAGCTGATTGAATAAATTGAAAAAACGGTATAAACATTCTTTTTCAAAACCTTCTAAATTATTCTTTTGCAACTCTATCAACCGCAAACAATTTTCAATAAACAAAGTTACGTCTTGAGTCATTTCAAACAAAGTAACCAACTCTATACTCGATGTGAAGTTTTTTGTGAAAGTAACAATTGTGGTTAGCTCAACGAATACTTCGTTATTTTGAACTAGATTTTTTTTCAGTACAGAGATTTCTTCAATGCTAAATAATTTAGCCAAATACGGGTGTTCTAAAACACGAAATACATCTTTATAATAGAATTTATTCTCTTGAATTTTTCCAAGTTTTTGCTGATTCAAATACAACTCAAACAGCACTTCAAAAAAACCTGAAACAGGCATATCTTTCAACAGATATCCCATGGTAATATTTAATCGATCGACATTTGTTGGTAATGAGGACAGTGTTAAAGACAACAATGACTCATCGGCCAATACCAAAGCAACATTTTCATTACTATCTAGGGTGGAAAGCAATTCTCCCACACCTTTAATTTGTGTCACATTTTTTGAAGCTGCAATTTCAGTAATTGTTTTTGGCTTCGAGAAATTATCTTGGATTAAATTAAAAGGGTTTTGCTGAAAGTAATTCCACTTCGTATTATATTTTCTTTGAAAAGACCCTGCAACTTTATTAGAATTGAAATAATAAGCATCAGAATCCCAATAAATAGAGCTATTCCCTTGATCCAGCATTTTTTGAAATATGCTTTCTTCAGCTTTGTTCAATGCATTGAAACCTACCAAAACAAATTTCTTATCACCATTATCATTTAAAAAAGAGTCTATATTTTTTACGGCCTCTCTATATTGCAATCCTTGATATCCTTTTCCTTTCGAAAGTAAATATGTATAAAACTGACGGTAATACAAACCAATTTCTTCCATGAAATGGATATGATTGTTCACCAAATCAGATGCATCTTCTATCGAACCAACGTTCCAATTTTCAATTCTTTTGATATCACTCAAATAATGAAACAAACTCTCAGAATCGACTAAGTGCCGATCTACTTCATTAAAATCTTGCAACACTACTGATGCCCATTGTGAAAAATTATCGAAAGGTTCAATCTCTTTGTTGGTTGTGGATACATATATATTATAAAACTCAAACAACAATGATACTGCATCAATGGACTGTACTTTAGATACTGATTCTATAAAAGTTTCTACACTAATAATTTTTGGTAAAAACGTTGTAGTATCTATCTGCTTCTTTAAAGCTTCTTTTAAAAAGACTCCAGCTCTTTCACTTGGCAATACAATCGTCGTATCGACCAATGCCACGTTGGTCTTTAAAATTTCTGAAACAACCTCAGACAAAAATGTTTTCATAGAATATTAGCTAAATAAAAAGCCGTTTTCAAATTTGAAAACGGCTTTTTATATCTCAATCATGGACAAGCCATGAAATTATTTTTTATTCATCTCCATTAAAACGGATGATCAACCCTAAAGAGTGTTGGAAATAACTTGAAGCATCAACTGCTTGAACAAATCCATCACCAGCAACACCTACACTGTAGATACTAGTAAATGATAATCCAACATTTTCGTTGAACCAAGTATTGAATCCAGCTCCAGGAGCAACTTGAAATCCTGAATACTCATCAACCCATGTACCTCCAATTCCTAAAGACACATAAGGATCCCACCATCCTGTAGAACCAAATAAAGAATTTAAGTCATAAACTGCAGCAGCTTCTAAAGAGAAGAAAGACAATCCATCAACTTCAGTCATATTTCCAGCACCTTTGTCAATTTTATTCAAAGAACCACCTACTCGAACACTCAATCCGTAGTTCGTATATCTAGAAACAGAGATTGTTGAAATTGCAGGCAGGACATTCCAATCTCCAGTACCTAAGTAATCTTTTACCATAGAACCTATATCGTTCAATCCACCTTTGTTGAAATCAACTGCATTGATACCAAAGCTTAATGCCCATTTGTTGTCTTCATCTTGTGCTTGTACAGAACCAATACCTGCGAACATAACAAAGGCAAGCATTGCAATTTTAATTTTTTTCATTTTTTGTAATTTAAATTAGTTTAGTTTCAATTTAGAATCTGAAACCATCTAATCAACAGCTCAGAATTAAACAAATCTACAAAAAAATATTAATTTTTGACAAAATTTTAACCTTTTCTAAATTCAAAGAACTCTCGCCAATAAATAAACATCACACGCGACTCACAATCAACTGATTATCAACATAAACTATTAGCTTCTTCAAAACAACATACTGCATTTCTTCCAGAATTTTTGCATAATTCTCAATTTGAAATTTATACATTTCTTGTGGTCGACCTGTTTTATAATCGAGAATAACGACTTTTTTATCCTTAATCATGATACGATCTGGAATAAAAACATGACCATTTTCATCTAAAATTTCATGTTCGGTGTATACATCAAAACTTCCATCAAAATAGTTTGATAACTCTTGATGATTGACAAGATTTTTAAGTCTTTCTATAATCGGAACATTCTCCTGTTTAGAGATATCTCCAGACAAAACATAGGAATCCACTACTTTCTCAACATCTGAAGCTCGAATTATTTTTGACAACATTTCATGAATCAACAAACCGTAATTTTTTGCTTGTTGAGATTCATTCCACAACATAGATGCATTTGAAACTATCTCAATTTCATGATTTTCCCAAGAGTTCGAAATAAACTCCTCTTGTAATTCGGCATGAGAGTTTTCTTCTGCTGATTTTTCCAGTTCCAATCGTTCTCGTTCTCCAAAACTGTAAGTTACATCTGCTACATCCCATCTCATATATTTTTCATTATTCTGTAAAAAATCTACGAACAATCCCGAAAAATAATTCTTTTTTGCAGCGCCACGTGACTCCAATTGTACATCTGTAATAATGTATAATTGCTCTACTGCTCTGGACAACGCAACATACAATAAATTGAAATTATCCAAAGCGAGCTCTTCTTGTCGCTGATCGAACAACTTCGTGCCTCTCTCTCCCGTATATGTGATTTCTTTTGAACATGAAATTAGAGAAGTATTCAGTGAATCAAATATTTCACCTTCTAAATCGTCATACCAAACGGTCGGTTCAATCTCTCTCGTTACATTCACATCACATGGAAAAATCACCACTGGAAACTCTAGCCCTTTTGACTTGTGAATTGTCATGATTCGAACTGAATCGTCAGATTCAACGGCTGATATGCTCAAGGTTTCTTTTTTGTCTTCCCATAAGGTTAAAAAAGAAGAAAGATCCACATAATTTTTACGTTGAAATTCTAAAATAAAATCTAAGAAAAATTGAACATATGCATCCGTTGTTTCCAAAATACCGAAAGAACGAATTAAGTACTCTAAACTTTCATAAAAAGGAAGCTCCATAAAAGTTTTTCTCTCAAAAAACAATTGATATTCTTGAAGTATTTCAAAAAAAGAATCCATTTCTTCGTGCAGCAATTTTGCATAAAAATCATGTTCTTCCACTTTGCCATCTAGCTGATTTTTTAGAAAAACCAAAGCCGAAAATTTAGCATCTAAATCTAATGGGTTTTGAATATACCTCAATAAGTCAACTACAAATTTCACCTTAAGACTATTCTGTACCAACAGTGTTTCTGATGAAATAATTGAGACTTGATTTTCCACCAAATAATTAGCTACAGCAACACCATCTTTTTTTGTTCGAACAATAACACAAACATCTTTTCTTTTAAAACCAGCATCTAGATTCTGTAGCACCTCTAGAACTTTTTTGGGGTAAGCCAAAGCTTGATCTTCTTTTTCTAACGATTTTTTGTCTACAAAGTCAAGCTGAACATATCCTCCAATATTTTTATTAATTTCTTGCTCATTGCCAACTTCATAAAGATTGCGATAAACAGGGTTCGTAAGATTACCAGCAATATGGCTAAAAAACGCATTATTAAAATTTATGATCTCGCTAAAACTTCGGTAATTCACACCCAAATTCTCCAACTTTTTCTCAACATAGAAAACCTCATCAACCGTCTTATTTTCCATGGAAAGATCGACAAACTGTTCAGCCTTTCCCCCACGCCATCGATATATAGCCTGTTTCGCATCACCAACCAACAACAAACTTCCACCTTGTTGAGACAGTGCATTTCCGATAAGCGGAATTAAATTTTGCCATTGCAGTGCTGACGTATCTTGCATTTCATCAATAAAATAGTGCGAAAACTTTTCACCGATACGTTCATAAATAAAAGGAGCCGGTTCGTCTTTTATTTTATCACTAATTATTGAATTAAATTCTGCACTCAAACAAATGTTGTTTTGTGTTTTAATCTCATCTAGTTCTTTTTGAATATAATTTAAAACAGCCAACGGAATCAAACCTTTCAAAACCATCTGAATCAAAATATAGCGGTCGTGATATTCTGCATATAAATTTTTGCCTTCTTCATATACAGCAATCAATTCAGTCGAGATTGCGTCAATTGCTTCTTTTACAATAGGTGAAGCAGTTTTTGCATAAAAAGAATTCTTTTCAATGTTTTTTTGAAGTCGACCGTCAAATTTCAATACGTCATACTTTAGTTTTGAAAGTTCAGTTAGCTTCACAAAATGTTTTGGCAACTCACCACTATAAGTGAAACATTTATGATCAATACCAGCATTTTTGATAATTTTCAGCCCTTTACTCCCACTTTCAAAAAACAAATCTTCAATTTCTTTTTTCTTCTTTTGCAGTTTTTTTTCTATTTCTAAAAACCCCTGAACAGAATCAACTTGAATATTTTTAAGATAAGAAACGTCATCTTCATTCATTAATATTTTAGCAACTGTATTTAGCTCTCTTGAAATATCCCAAGCCTTATCATCTTCTACTTTCTGCAACGAAAAATCTACAAGTATTTTCGTCAGTTCTTTTTGAGTTCCAATTTTAGAAATCAATACATCAACAGCTTCGCTAATCAATTTAGAACTATCCATCTCCACATCAAAATTTATCGGAAGTCCTAAGTCATATGCAAAAGTTCTGATCAATTTATGTGTAAAACTATCTATCGTGGTAATTGAAAATGCCGAATAATTTTGAAGAATATTTTGCAAAACTCGCGTAGCTTTTTTCTGAGTTTTCTTTACATCTAATTTTTCAGATGCAACCAACATTAAAAACATATCATTCTTTTCTCCTTGCGAAAAAGCACGCAAATTCTCAAGGATTCTCTCTTTCATTTCAGCAGCAGCTTTATTGGTAAATGTTACCGCCAATATACTCTGAAAGACAAAATCACTTTCTTTGGTCAATAGAATTTTCAAATATTCTTTTACCAAAGTAAATGTTTTACCACTACCAGCAGAAGCGTTGTAAACCTGAAATGGATGGTTGTTATTCATAGCCAATAAAATTGCATAAAAAAACCGAATTTAAAATCAAATTCGGTTTTTAAAAATAGTTTTTTTCTAAGAAAATCCTAGATTATTTTCTTTAATTGTTTCGTAAATTCATCCAAATCATGACCTTCAACCACAAAGTTGACTGCTTTTTTTATGATTCTATCGATTTGATCATGAGAAAACCCTAAACCCACAGAAATCTTTTCTAATAATTTTATTTCCTCTTTTTGAATTGCATTGTCTGCGACAACCATCGAAATCAAATTATAAAACCTCTCTAATCTAAGGTTAATATTTGCGGGTGGGTTGATCGGAAAAGAATCGGGAGATGCAATTACCTTGCTATAATCTGCATCAGTAATATGCAACTGTTTTTTCAGTCGATTAATTACTTTTTGCTCATTTTCTGTGATAATCCTATCAGACATTGCCAGTTTAACAATATTGGCAAAATGACCTAAATTTCTCTTATGCTGTCCTGTTTTATAAATATCTGCAAATGCCATAGCTTATAATTTTAACGTTAATCCCTTTTAAAATACGAAATTTTTCAAAGAATTTCATTAAAATTATCCTAAAGCTACATCCATACTCATCATAATTATAAATCCTGCAATGAATCCCATGGTAGCAATATCTGTATATTTATCTTGTTGTGTTTCTGGAACAACCTCCTCTATCACCACAAAAATCATAGCACCTGCAGCAAATGCCAATGCGTAAGGTAAAATAGGCTGAAAAGACAGTACCGCCCAAGCACCTAAAACTCCTGCAACCGGTTCTACTATTGCTGACAACTGACCATACCAAAAACTTTTAAATCTACTAACTCCTTGTCTTCTCAAAGGCATTGCAACGGCAAACCCTTCAGGAAAATTCTGTAATCCAATACCTATCGCCAAGGCAACAGCACCTCCAATAGTTGCTCCATCAAAACCTGCAGCAACCCCTCCGAACAACACTCCAACTGCTAAACCTTCAGGAATGTTATGTAAGGTAATTGCCAACACCAATAGTGTTGTTTTATGCCATGGGGTTTTAATCCCTTCTGCCTCTTTAAAGTTGATATGAATGTGCGGTAGAACTTTGTCTAAACCAAATAAAAACAAGGCCCCCAATAAAAACCCAATTGCTGCTGGCATCACTTTACCAAATCCTTCTCCTGGACTCATATCTATAGCCGGAGCCAATAAACTCCAAAAACTTGCAGCTACCATAACTCCTCCTGTAAATCCTAGCATTCCATCTAACACCGCTCGGTTCATCGACTTAAAAAAGAACACCAATGAAGCTCCCAAACCAGTTAAAGCCCAAGTAAACAATGTTGCGTATAAGGCTGCTAACACCGGATCTATTTTTTCAAAATATGTAATTATTTGATCAATCATTTTCCTAATTTTTTAACAAATAAGTTTTTTGTTATCTGTTGTGATATTGAAATTTTTCTATCTGCTATTTGAATTTGCATTGAATTATCAAACTCTTCCTTTTCTAAAACAATAATCTCACTGCCTAATTTAATCTCATGTCCATCTAAATACTTTAAAAAAGAAGGCGATGAATCTTTTACACCAAGAACGACACATGTTTCGTTTTTATGCAGTGATGCAAGCATCACATCAATATGATGATCAATGTTTCCATCTGCATCAGGTATCGGATCACCATGAGGGTCGTGAGTAGGGAATTCTAAAAATCGATCTAACTCATTTGTTAATTTTATCGATTTCACATGTTCTAATTGTTCCGCAACCTCGTGTACCTCATCCCAATTAAAATCTAAATGTTTTACCAAAAACACCTCCCACAAACGATGTTTTCTAATAATCTTAACTGCACGCTTTTTACCTTCTTCAGTCAACGAAACTCCTTGATACTTTTTATAATCGATCAGTTTCTTTTCTGATAATTTTTTTACCATATCAGTAACTGAGGAAGCTTTAGTATCTAGTTTTTCTGCAATAGCATTTGTACTTACAGATTTCGACCTCGAAAGTGACAAACTAAAAATAGCTTTTAAGTAATTTTCTTCTGTTTGTGATAATTCTAAATTCATGATGCGCAAAGATATAGATTTGTTTACATATCTGAAAACTAATTTTTAGACATATCTAAAAATTAGTTTTATATTTGCAAAAATATTATTTCAAGCACTCTAGTGATTGAAACAAATCAATAAAAACACAATGAAAAAAAGTATTTTCATCTTATTTATATTTACCTCGATCATTACCAAAGCCCAAACCGGAACTATTTTAGGTAAAATCACCGCAAAAGACACTCCTGTCTCTGCAAATATTATTATCAAAGACTCCGAAATTGGTACAACATCGAGTTTTGAAGGAGACTACAACTTGGTTGTACCCACAAAAGAACAAACTCTTGTGGTAAGTGCAGTGGGCTACAAAACCAAAGAAATAAAAATAAACCTTTCTCAGAATCAATCTAAACGGTTAAACATTGAACTTAAAGAAGACATTTTAGGCTTAGATCAAGTGGTTGTAACTGCGACAAGAGGATATCTAAACAGAAAAAAAGCTCCAGTTATTGTTACGGTAACCGATGCCAAAACCCTTCAAGCTACTCAATCTATTAGTTTATCAGAAGGGTTGAATTATCAACCCGGACTTCGCATGGAAACAAATTGTCAAAATTGCGGTACTGCCGAAGTAAAAATGAATGGTCTAAACGGATCATATACTCAAATATTAATTGACAGTCGACCTGTATTTAGCTCTTTGAACAGTGTATATGGTTTAGATCAAATACCTGCCAACATCATCGAACAAATTGAAGTAGTTAGAGGAGGTGGTTCTGCTTTATATGGTTCGAACGCGATCGCAGGAACTATTAACATCATTACCAAAGACCCTAGTCAAAATAAATTTTCTATAGGCACAAACTTGGCGCTTATCGATGGAAGAGCACAAGACAAATCTCTTTTGTTTAATGGGACAATTGTTACGGATGATTACAAATCAGGAATTGCTCTTTTCGGAATGAAACGTAAAAGAGATGCTTATGATGCTGATTTAGATGGATACACAGAAATTACAAAACTAGAAAACACTTCTTTTGGTTTTAAAGGATTCAACCGACCAGCGGAAAGACAAAAAATAATGGCAGAATTTAATGCAATCAATGAATTTCGCCGAGGTGGTAACAAATTAAACGAACTCCCATTTTTAAGTGATGTAACTGAAGAAATTACTTCTACCGTTGTAGGCGGAGGAGTTACATACGATTATCAAAGCAGAAACCTTCGAGACAATTATTCTGTTTACGCATCTACATCCCTTTCTAAAAACAACAACTTTTATGGCGGATTGTTCACAGCACCTCCCACTGACGAAAATATTGTAGGAAGCATCGAAGGCTTCGGAAAATCGAAAGACAATACTATCGTAACTGGTGCGCAATACACACATCGTTTCAAACAGTTCTTAAACAACAAAGGAACGTTTACCGGTGGAATTGAATACAAATACAACGATATTGACGACAGAAAAGAAAACCCAGATTACGAGCCCATCAAACAAGTCACTCGTCTCTATGGAGTTTACGGTCAGCAAGAATGGGTTGTGAATAATAAGCTAAGAGTTTTGGCTGGTTTGAGAGCCGATATGCATAACCTCGCAGAAGAAAAAGTAGTGCTAAATCCAAGAGCAAACATTCTATATAGTATCAACAAAAATTTACGTTGGAGAACGAGTTATGCAAAAGGGTTTAGAGCACCTCAAATCTATGGAGAAGATGTTCATGCTGCTTTAGCTGCTGGTGAAATCAGTAGAATTAGAAATTCTGATGATTTAAAATCTGAAACCTCGCATAGTTTTTTAACCTCTTTAGACTGGTCGAAAGAACTAAACAACGGTGATTTCTCATTGGTTACAGAATTGTTTTTTACACAATTAAACGATGCCTTTGCTTTAGAACAAGGAACCGAAACAGCACCCGGATCAGGAATTTTCGAATGGATTCGAGTGAACTCAACCGGTGCTAAAGTATACGGTATAAACCTTGAACTTAAATATGCTCCGAACGAATTCTGGCTACTACAAGCTGGAGGTACCTTGCAACGTTCTTACTACAACGAAAAAATTGAATGGTCTGAAGACGAACCTGACCAGGCTACAAGAGAATTCAATAAAACCCCTCGCGCATATGGGAATTTCATTATCACATACGCACCATCAAAAAAATTCCAAAACAATTTATCTGCAGTCTACACTGGTTCGATGTATGTACAACATTTAGCAGGATACATTCCAAACGACAAGCTTGAAAAGTCTCCTAGTTTTTTTGAATTAAATTGGAAAAGCGCTTATCAATTTCACTTAGATGATCACGACCATACCTTTTTAGAAATATCTGGAGGAGTTCAAAATATTTTCAACTCATATCAAAATGATTTCGACCAAGGTGCATTTAGAGATGTCACCTATGTATATGGACCCCAAAAACCAAGAACCTTATTTATCGGAATTAAATTTGGAGCCTAAAAAAAAGAGCAATTGAAAATCAATTGCTCTTTTTTTAATTCGTTGTAAATCCATACCCGGTTCTTCTTTTATTTCGTTTTCCGGTACTTTCACCAAAAGTGACCACTAAACTTCCAGAGACTTGCGTATGCCCTGCAAAATTTTGTTCGTATTTCTCAGATACAAAACGATGCACAATTTGGCCGTTCAAACCAACTCTAGGAAAAAGCCAATAGGTTAATCCCACTCCGGCATTAAAAGAAATAGCACGGCTGTATTTATCTTTTACCAACAAACCAACACCGGTAATTATTTGAGGTACCCATTTTTCTTCACTTAATCCAAAGTCATACTTCCCGAAAAAATCCATGATAGTTACATCATATTGGTTCGTATAGAAGTTATTTATTTTAGGAATTCCGGTAAATGTAATTCCTGCTCCAACTGTAAATCCGTTGTCTATATAATACAACAAACTTAAATTAGGAATTTGAAAATTAACTCCTTCTCCATCGAAACCAGGGGTCTCAGAAAAATTAATAAAACTCCCTCCCATCGTAGCTGCCCACTTTATCGAACTATCTTGTGCTTTCACAGTTGTAACAACTGCTAAAAACGCAATTAACAATAAAGTCTTAATATCATATAGTTTATTCATCTTCCCAATCGAGTTATCGTATTTCTTTAATCTCATATTCAAACAAAATCAAAAGCAAACGCAAGTTATCATTTATTCGAAAACGCGCCACAAATCTATCTATAAAAATTTATCTTTGACAAAATTTTTTTCCTTTTGAGCAAACTTCAGATTACCAATTTAATTTCTGAGTCAAATCAGACAAAAAAGATTGCAAATTCGCTATCTCACGAGAAAAGTCATATCCAAATTTCAAATCTCGTAGGGTCTTCTTTAGCCATTACCATCGCAGAAATATTCAAAAAAACTGACAAACCTTTTTTAGTTGTTTGTAACAACAAAGAAGAGGCTGCCTACTTCTTAAATGATATTGAGCAAATACTTGGAAACAAAAACGTATTGTTCTATCCTGGTTCCTATAGAAGACCTTATCAGATAGAAGAAACGGATAATGCGAATGTTTTATTGCGTGCTGAAGTTTTAAATAGAATAAATTCTCAAAAAAAACCTGCGCTGCTTGTTTCTTACCCTACTGCATTATTTGAAAAAGTAGTTACCAAAAAAGAATTAGAAAAAAACACGCTTAAAATAAAATTAGAAGATCAAATCTCTTTAGAATTTGTAAATGAAGTATTGTTTGAATACGAATTCAATCGCGTTGATTTTGTTTCAGAACCTGGAGAATTTGCAGTTAGAGGCGGACTGATTGATGTTTTTTCTTTTTCGCACGACGAACCATATAGAATCGAGTTTTTTGGCGATGAAGTAGACAGTATTCGTACTTTTGATATTGAGTCACAGCTTTCAACAGGCTCTTTGAAAAGAGTAAACATAATGCCTAATGTTGAAAATAAACTCCTTCAAGAAAATCGAGAAAGTTTTTTAAGCTACCTGGCATCAGAAACTGTAGTCTTCACCAAAAACACCGAAATATTATTTGACAAGCTCAACACCCTCTTCTCAAAATCTGAAAAAGCATTTGAAAAATTAAACGCTACGATTTCTCAGGTTGCACCAAACGAGCTTTTTGTTAATGGCGACGACATAAAAAACGAATTACGAAATTTCTCAAGAGTTTCGATAAGTGCTGTTGGTAAAAACTCTGAAGAAAATTTTTTATTCAACACAAAACCTCAACCTTCTTTCAACAAGCAATTTAATCTGTTAGTTGACGATTTAAACGAAAACACCAAAAACGGCATCACGAATTATTTGTGCTGCATGAATGAAAAACAGACACAACGTTTTCACGATATTCTATCATCTTTTACCGAAGAAGACTCTCAAGAAGAAATAAAATACAAAGCGATTGTTTTTCCATTGCATGAAGGTTTTATTGATTTAGACAATAATATTGCTTGTTATAGCGACCATCAAATTTTTGAACGTTATCACAAATTCAATTTAAAAAACAACACCTCTAAAAAGCAATCAATCACTTTAAAAGAATTGACAAATCTTGAAGTTGGTGATTATGTAACTCATATGGACCACGGTGTTGGTAAATTCGGAGGTTTGCAAAAAATCGATGTTGAAGGTAGCAAACAAGAAGCCATCAAATTGGTCTATGGAGATCGAGATATTTTATACATAAGCATCCATTCACTTCATAAAATTTCGAAATTTAATGGAAAAGACGGCACACCGCCTAAAATATACAAATTAGGTTCTGGTGCTTGGAAAAAAATCAAGCAAAAAACCAAAACAAGAGTTAAAGAAATTGCCTTTAACTTGATAAAACTATACGCCAAAAGAAAGCTCGAAAAAGGATTTCAATACGGACCTGATACCTACTTGCAACACGAACTTGAAGCTAGTTTTATGTATGAAGATACCCCTGATCAATTTACCGCTACCCAGGATGTAAAAAAAGACATGGAAAACGAGCAGCCAATGGACCGTTTGGTCTGTGGTGATGTAGGTTTCGGGAAAACTGAAGTTGCCATCAGAGCTGCATTTAAAGCCGCAGACAATGGCAAGCAAGTTGCAATACTTGTACCTACGACTATTCTGGCTTTTCAGCATTTCAAAACTTTTTCTGAACGACTGAAAGACTTTCCGATTACTGTGGATTATTTGAATCGTTTTCGAACTGCCAAACAACGAACTCAGGTAATTAAAGAGCTAAAAGAAGGAAAAATCGATATTTTGGTAGGTACTCACCAACTGGTGAGTAAAAAAGTAGAATTTAAAGATTTAGGGCTGCTAATTATCGATGAAGAACAAAAATTTGGAGTTGGCGTAAAAGACAAATTAAAAACTATCAAAGAAAATGTTGATACACTTACATTAACTGCAACTCCTATTCCTAGAACCTTACAATTCTCGTTGATGGCAGCACGTGATTTATCGGTTATCACGACACCTCCACCGAATAGACACCCAATAGAGACCAATGTAATTCGTTTTAACGAAGAAGCCTTGAGAGATGCGATTTCATATGAAATATCTAGAGGAGGTCAAGTGTATTTTGTGCACAATCGCGTAGACAACATCAAAGAAGTTGCAGGTATGATTCAACGTCTTTTACCTGATGCAAAAATTGGAATCGGTCATGGACAAATGGATGGTAAAAAACTAGAAGAATTAATGCTTTCCTTTATGCGAGGTGATTTCGACATTCTGGTTGCAACGACTATTATTGAAAGTGGTTTGGATGTACCTAATGCGAATACCATCTTTATCAACAATGCAAATAATTTCGGATTGTCTGATTTACATCAAATGAGAGGTCGTGTTGGGCGCTCTAATAAAAAAGCTTTTTGTTATTTTATTACTCCTCCATACCACATGATGACTGATGAAGCCAGAAAACGTATTGAAGCACTCGAATTATTTTCTGATTTGGGAAGCGGAATCAATATCGCAATGAAAGATTTAGAAATTCGTGGTGCGGGTGATTTATTAGGTGGTGAACAAAGTGGATTTATCAATGATATCGGATTTGACACTTATCAAAAAATCTTGAAAGAAGCTATTACTGAACTAAAAGAAAACGAATTCAAAGAGCTATATCCTACTGACAACAACACTCCTAAAGAATATGTAAAAGACATTCAAATCGATACGGATTTTGAAATTTTATTTCCTGATGATTATATCAATATCGTTTCAGAACGTCTATTACTGTATAAAGAACTTGGAGAACTAGAAACTGAAAACTCTTTGAAAGAGTTCGAAAAAAAATTAATCGATCGTTTCGGAGAAATCCCAAGTCAAGTTGAAGACCTACTAGATAGCGTTCGTATCAAATGGTTGGCTAAACAATTCGGAATCGAAAAACTAATATTGAAAAAGAAACGTATGGTAGGATATTTCTTATCAGATCAACAAAGCGATTTCTATAACACGCCAGCATTTACAGATGTTTTGAAGTTTGTTCAAAAGAACTCAAAAATGTGTATCATGAAAGAAAAAGAAACTAAAAACGGATTGCGTTTATTAATAACTTTTATCAAAATTGATTCGGTGAAAAAAGCCTTGACAACTCTCGAATCTATCTAAAAATGAAAAACACACAACTCAAAAACATATTTGAATTAAACTTTTCAATACTTCTTATCAGTAGTGCCGCTGTTCTAGTGCGATTCATTCCATTATCGCCTAGTTTATTAGCCTTTTGGCGAGGTGCAATTGCTTTTGTTGTTTTGGGGTTATACCTACTTTATCAAAAAAAATCTTTTAAAATTACAGATAAAAAAGCGAGACTTCGATTACTAACATCTTCAGCCTTATTTGCATTGCATTGGGTTACCTATTTTTATGCGCTACAGGTCTCATCTGTTGCTATTGGTATGTTATCACTTTACACATTCCCAGTAATTACTGCATTTATTGAACCTTTTTATTTTAAGACAAATTTCAACAAAAGACATTTAGCCTTAGCTGCTTTAGTCCTTGTAGGACTTTATATCATGAGTCCAGAAATAAATTTTTCAAACAATGATACTAAAGGAATAATATCAGGAGTTTTTTCTGCCGTTTTTTTTGCCATGAGAAACTTAACCATGAAATCGAACTCATCTAGATATGATAGTTCTTTGCTTATGTTCTATCAGTTTTTATTTATGTGGATCGTATTCATACCGTTTATTTTTATTGACGACACAAGTGAAACATCTAACTTCTTACCTTACCTTCTAGGCTTGGGTATTTTTACGACTGCAATAGGTCATACCATTTTTGTAAAGAGCTTAAAAAACTTTGCCGTTTCAACTGCAAGTATCATTGCGAGCTCTCAACCTGTATTCGGAATAATACTTGCCATGATTTTTCTAAATGAAATTCCGAATATCAACACTTTAATAGGTGGAGCCTTGATTTTATCAACGGTATTTATAGAAAGCTACCTAAATCAAAAATCATAACCACGAAAAATTTTACAAAGAAAATTACGCTAAGTGATGTATTATGTACTATCAGAAACATAGTAGGTACAAATTGTAGATAATTTAGTAGCTTTACACAAACAAACAATAAGCGTACTTATTACAATTAAACAAAGAACTATATAAACGAAGAAAAATGAAGAAAATACATTGGATGGCAGCCCTTGCAATAGGAGTATTGGTTGGCTGTAAATCAAACGAAGCCCCAAAAAAAGAGAGTAATTCACAACCAAACATTGTTGTAATTTATACTGATGATTTAGGTTATGGAGATATTGGAGCGAATGGAGCCACTGAAATAAAAACTCCAAACATCGACAAATTAGCAGCTGGAGGAGTGCGTTTCACAAATGGATATGCTAGTTCTGCAACTTGTACTCCAAGTAGATATGCTTTATTAACAGGTGTATATCCTTGGAAAAACAAGAATGCTAAAATTTTACCTGGTACAGCGCCACTAATCATCGGTACAGATCAAATTACATTACCAAAAATGTTAAAATCTAAAGGTTACCACACAGGAATTGTGGGTAAATGGCATTTAGGTTTAGGTTCTGGAAATGTGAACTGGAACAAAACTGTTTCTCCAGGTCCAAACGAAGTTGGCTTCGATTATTCTTACATCATGGCTGCTACTCAGGATAGGGTACCAACTGTATACATCGAAAATGGTGATGTGGTAAATCTTGATCCAAACGACCCAATTGAAATAGATTACAAAAACAATTTTCCTGGTCAAACAAGTGGTAAAGACAACCCTGAGTTAACTACAATGAAATGGCACCATGGACATAACAACACTATCGTAAACGGAATTCCAAGAATTGGTTATATGAAAGGTGGAGAAGCTGCCAAATGGAGCGATGTTGACATGGCTGATCATTTCTTAAAAGGAGCACAAGATTATGTAAAAAAACATAAAGACGGACCATTCTTCTTGTATTACGGAATGCAACAACCACACGTGCCGAGAACTCCACACCCTCGTTTTGTTGGAAAATCAGGAATGGGACCTAGAGGTGACGTGATCGTAGAAGCTGATTGGATTATTGGTGAATTCTTAAAAACATTAGAAGAAGAAGGATTGTTAGAAAACACTTTAATCGTTTTCTCTAGTGATAACGGACCTGTTTTAAATGATGGATACTACGATGATGCTGTTGAAAAACTAGGAAAACACACTCCTGCTGGAGTATTAAGAGGTGGTAAATATAGTTTGTATGAAGCGGGTACTCATGTACCATTTATTACTTCATGGAAAGGAACTATCAAACCTGGAGTTTCTGATGCCTTGGTTTGTCAAATGGACTTGCTAACATCTATTTCTGCTTTGGTTGGATCAGACATCACTACAAACGACAGTCAAAATGTATTAAACGCATTCTTAGGAAAATCAAAACAAGGTAGACAAGATTTAGTATTAGAAGCTAGTTCTAAAACTGCTTACCGTAAAGGTGATTGGGCAATGATTCCTCCGTACAAAGGTCAAGCTGTTTTAAAACAAGTAAACATCGAATTAGGAAACGCTCCTGAGTACCAATTGTACAATTTAAAAGAAGATCCTAGTCAACAAAACAACTTGGCAAGTTCAAACAAAGCGAAACTTGAAGAAATGATTGCAGGTTATACAGCAATTAGAGGTGCACAATCTGAAGAGATCAAAGAAATCGAATTGCATTAATCACATTGACCTATACTTTTATTTAAGCCACTTAGCTATTGCTAAGTGGCTTTTTTTTTGCAACAATACTATACAAGAAGTGAATATACCCACTTTCATTGAACAAACAACCCCACTTATTTTTTGCGGCAAATTGTAATTTTGCCTAATAACTTTTCTCTTAGAAAAAAACACTCATGAAATATACACTTCCATTATTTTTAATGTCTTTTGTTATTCTTTACTCTTGTAAAGAAACAGAAAATAAAAACACTTCAGAAAAGCAACTTCCTAACATTGTCATTATCTATACAGATGACTTGGGATTTGGTGACATTAGTGCTAATGGAGCAAAACATATCAATACCCCTAATATAGATTTACTTGCAAGCAGTGGATTACGTTTTACAAATGGTTACGCTAGTTCTGCTACATGCACACCAAGTAGATATGCCTTGTTAACGGGAGAATACCCCTGGAAAAACAAAAAAGCCAAAATCCTACCAGGAACAGCTCCCTTATTGATTAAAAAGAATCAAATGACTATTCCAAAAATGCTAAAGTCAAAAGGCTATCACACAGGAATAGTTGGAAAATGGCATCTTGGACTAGGAAATGGTAATGTAGATTGGAACAAAAAAATTACTCCTAGTCCAAATGAAGTGGGTTTCGACTACTCTTATATCATGGCAGCCACTCAAGATAGAGTTCCTACAGTATATATTAAAAACGGAAATGTTGTAAATTTAGATTCAACAGACCCTATTGAAGTCAACTACGAACATAACTATCCAGGGCAACCTACAGGAGCTGACAATCCGGAACTCTTAAGTATGAAATGGCATACAGGACATAAAAACACAATCGTAAACGGAATACCTAGAATTGGATTCATGAAAGGTGGAGAAGCAGCAAAATGGAACGATACTGAAATGGCTGATCATTTTTTAAACAAAGCACAGAACTATGTTCGAAAACACAAAGACAAGCCATTTTTTCTGTATTACGCTATGCAACAACCACACGTGCCAAGAACACCGCATCCAAGATTTAAAGGAAAATCTGGATTGGGACCTAGAGGTGATGTCATCCTTGAAGCGGACTGGTGTATTGGTGAATTTATCAAAACCTTAAATACTGAAGGAGTTCTAGAAAACACATTGATAGTTTTCTCAAGTGATAACGGACCGGTATTAAATGATGGCTATTATGATGATGCCGTCGAAAAATTAGGAGATCACACACCTTGGGGGCCATTTAGAGGAGGTAAATACAGCCTATTTGAAGCAGGTACACACGTACCATTTATCACCTCTTGGAAAGGGACAATCCAACCTGGAGTCTCTGATGCATTGGTATGTCAAATGGATCTTATAAGTTCTTTAGCTAAACTCGTAGACAGTAACATCAAAATAGGAGATAGCGAACAACTATTATCTACCTTTTTAGGAAACTCAACCAAAGGTAGAACTGATTTAATCATCGAAGCGACAACTCGAACGGCATTGAGGCATAAAAACTGGGTTATGATTCCTCCGTATGAAGGAGAAGCCGTCATAGAATCGGTGAATATAGAAATCGGAAATGCAAATACTTATCAACTATATGATCTTGATAAAGACAAAGGACAACAGTCAAATCTTGCTACAACAGAAAAAGACAAACTTCAAGAATTGATAAAAATTTTCGAAGATAAGAGAGGTAACGACTATAACAACATCGAATTGATTGAGCTAAAATAATTTAAATTATCTCAAACATTTTTCCGGGAAGTGCTCGAAGCAAACCTTTCATCTCAAGTTGAAACAAAATTGTTGCCGTACGATGTACTAAAAAATTACAATCAAAAGAAATAACATCTAACAGTTCTTTGTTATTTTTTGAGAGATACTCCATAATCACCTGCTCATCGCTTGTTAATTCAACAAATAATTTTGGCTGAATAATCTTCGAAATTTGTGTCTGCTCCCATCCCAACATTTCAATTAAATCTTCGGCAGATGTTACCAAAGCAGCTTTATTATTTTTGATAAGGTTATTACACCCCTTGCTATAAGTATCAGTACTTCTACCTGGCAATGCGAAAACATCTCTTGCGTATGAATTTGCAATCGATGCTGTAGCTAAAGCTCCACCTCTTGTCGCAGATTCCACAACCAAAGTAGCTTCAGAAATTCCAGCTACAATTCTATTCCGTTTTAAAAAGTTTTCTCTTAACGGCTGCTCATCATACCAAAACTCTGTTAAAAACCCGCCATTGTTTGACATTTGTGCCATGTATTTTTTATGAGGTTTGGGATACACCTGACCAAATCCATGCGCAAATACGCCAATAGATGTCAACTCATTTTTCATAGCAGCTTTGTGTGCACAAATATCAACGCCATATGCAAATCCACTTACGATTATAGGATCGTATGGCTTTATATTTTCAATCAACTCCTCGCAAAAATCACGTCCATAATTTGTCATATTTCTAGTTCCGACTACGCTCAAAATTTTTTTCTGATTCAAGTCAAAATTTCCATCTTGAAAAAACAAAAATGGAGCATCGATACAATTTTTCAAGTTTCTCGGATAATTATCGTCTAAAAAATATCTTGGTACCAGATCATTTTTTTCAATTAACTTCAGCTCATTCTCAGCCAAAAGTAAATTCTCTTTATTTGATAATTGACGCAACAATACGCTACCAACTCCATTAATTTTTTGGAGTACCTGATGTTTTTCTACAAAGACATTTTTTGGACTACCGCAAGCTTCTATTAACTTTTTAGCATGGATATCTCCTACGCCCTTGACTTTTTGCAAAGCCAAAGCATAGAGCAATTCTTCTTCTTTCATTTCATAACAATTTGATATACAAGTTACAAAATAATTGTTCATATTTTTTTTGTCATATGCGTAGCTGAAATAAGATTTTATTTATATTTGTTTTATGCAGTTATCGAATTACATCAGCGATTTATTATACCGTTACGAATGTGTGATTGTTCCAGGTTTTGGAGGTTTTGTTTCTAACAATATTTCATCAACTATCAATCATTTTACACATACTTTTCATCCACCAACGAAAAAAATATCTTTTAACAACCAGTTAAAAAATAATGACGGTTTACTAGCTAATTACATAGCTGCATCAGAAAATATGTCTTTTGAAAATGCAATTTTAAAGATTGAGAAATCTGTAGCGCAATGGGAAGCATTGCTTCAAAAAGAAATGATAAATCTAAACGGCATTGGTGTTCTCTCTTTAAACAGCGATAGCAAGATTATTTTTGAACCGATTGACAGTGTTAATTATTTATCTAGTTCGTTTGGATTGGATAGTTTTACTAGTGCTTCAATCAAACGAATTGAATACAAAGAAAAAGTTGTTGCCTTAGAAACATCTGAAAAGAGAAAAGCACCTTCTTATTTAAAATACGCTGCTACAGTTGCGGCATTTGTATGCGTTGGAGCTTTAAGCTGGAACGCAGTACAACAAAAAAGAGCCAATCAAATGGCCGAAATACAACAAGCTACTATTTCAAAAAAAATAGAAGAAGCTACTTTTGTAATTAGCAATCCTTTACCGGAAATAAATTTAGATGTTGTAAAAAAAGAACTTCCCAAAAAATTCCATTTAATCGCTGGTGCGTTTTCTGAGAAGAACAATGCCTTGAAAAAAGTTGCTCAATTAAAAAGAAAGGGATTCAACGCTCAGATAATTGGAGTAAACAAGTGGGGACTTACTCAAGTTAGCTTTGAAAGCTATACAACTAGAGAAGAAGCAACAGAGCATCTTCAAATCATCAAAAAGAACCTAGACAAAACTGCTTGGCTTTATATTAAATAAGATTTTAATTCTTCTTTAAAAAATCTCCAATAGCCTCTAAAAACTCTTGTTTGTTTTCTATGTGGGACATGTGCCCTTCTGAAAAACGAACAACGGTAGAATTGGTACCTGAAATTTGATCTAATAAATCATCTAATTTCAAAACAGGATCTTTTTCACCCAAAATCATCAATTTAGGATAGGGACCAAAATGCAGTAATACCTCACGATCATTTCTGATTTTCATTCCTTCAAGTGCAGCTATGATTCCTTGTTTTGATGTTTTCAACGCCTCTCTCTTAACTTCGTTTATTTCTTCTCTAAATATTTTTCTGTTTTTAGAACGAAACAGCATCGGTATGGAGTTTCTGATAAATGAAGTATGGTTATTTTTCACCAATTCAATTGCCTTTTCTCTACCTTGTTTTTTCAATGGAGTATCAGCACGAGATGTAGAGTTCATAAGTCCCAAACCTTTTACATTGTCCGGGTACAATTCCGCAAAAGCAAGCGCCACATAACCTCCCATTGAATGACCTATGAAATAAGACTTTCTAACTTTTAAAAAGCACAAAACTTCTTGCACAGCTTCAGCCATTTCTTCCATAGTGTGCACATAGCCGTAATTCTCTGTCAACCCATGTCCCAGCAAATCAACAGCAATTACTCTATATCTTTTCGATAAAAATTCTATCGTTGAATTCCACATGGTACTATTTTCTAAAAAACCGTGCAGTAACACAACGGCAGGTCCTTTTCCATGTTCAGAATAATGGATTTTTGTGTTTTTATAAGAAACAAACATATGCAATTTCAATACTTTTAAGAGTTCATCAATTCTTCAATCTCTTCTGCTTCAATTGGAATATTTTGCATCAAATTAAAAGGCGCTCCAGATGCTTGCACAACAACATCATCTTCTAGTCTAATACCAAAGCCTTCTTCAGGTATATAAATCCCAGGCTCAACAGTAAACACCATATTTGCTTCCATAGGATCGGTTAAAACACCGTAATCATGTGTATCTAAGCCCATGTGATGAGATGTACTATGCATAAAATATTTTTTATAGGCTGGCCATTCTTTGTCTTCATTTTGAATATCTGCCTTATCTAACAACTTTAAAGCTATCAATTCAGATGTCATCATTTTAGCTACCTCTTCTTGATAGGTTTTCAAAATCGTACCCGGAACCAATAATTTAGTAGCTTCTTTCTTGATTTTATTCACCGCATTATACACTTCTTTTTGACGCGCAGAAAAGCAACCTGAAACCGGAATCGTTCTTGTTAAATCGCTTGAATAATTTGCATATTCTGCCGCCACATCCATCAAGATCAAATCACCAGATTTGCACTGCTGATTGTTCTCTATGTAATGCAAAACATTAGCACTGTTTCCACTTGCAACAATTGGTGTATAGGCAAAACCTTTAGATCTATTTTTAATGAATTCGTGAATTAATTCTGCCTCAATTTCGTATTCCCAAACCCCGGGCTTGACAAACGGCAGGATTCTTCTAAATCCCTTTTCAGTAATGTCACATGCCTTTTGAATTAAAGCTAATTCTTCAGGCTCTTTTATCGAGCGGATACTTTGTAATATAGGGTTACTCTCTTCAATAGTTTTATTTGGATATTTCTCTTTTATCATATTGATAAAACGATCTTCTCGAGTTTCAGTTTCCGCTTGCGCACGATGATGACCATTTATATTTACATAAACATTTTCTACTTCGGTCATTAACTTCTCTAAAACTGAATCGAGCTCACTCAACCAAAAAACAGTTTTTACCCCTGAAGTTTTTGTTGCTTGCTCTTTTGATAATTTAGCTCCTTCCCAAACAGCAATATGCGCATTCGTTTCCCTCACAAATAAAATTTCTCGATACGCTTCATTTGAAGCATTTGGGCATAAAAACAAAACACTCTCCTCTTGATCAACACCAGATAAATAAAAAATATCTCTATGCTGCGCAAAAGGCAAAGTACTATCTGCACTTATTGGGTAAATATCATTAGAATTAAAGAAAGCAATAGATTTCGGTTTTAATTTTGAAATAAATTTTTTCCTGTTTTTTATAAATAACTGACAATCTATCGCATCGTATTTCATATCTCGAAAATTTTATTCCTGTAAAAATATAAAACCTAATCTCAATATAGTCTATGTAAATTCATAAATTTGTTAGAACAACCTCAATAAGTTTGTCTTGAAAAAAAAGCATTTTTTATTCTTTTATTTCCTAACCTCAATTTGCTTGGCTCAGCACAAACAAAAAAAATTCAAAGACCTTTCATCACCAGAAAAATGTTGGGTATTAACACATCCTTTTAAAGCAAAAAGAGCGCTTCGAATTTCTATAGAAGCGCAAAAAACTTCTGATTCAATAAAAAAAACCAACACACTTGATCAAGATGGAAATGGAGGTCAAGTCGATGCCTTTCGTCATGCGTATTGGATGGCGAGTCTTTCAAAGGAAATCGGCAGAAAATCAGCAAAAAGCTTAGGGAAGGCGCACGAAAAAGGGAACCACAAACAATTCAAAAAAAACGAATTAGAGGACGGAATCATTCCTGATGAAGCCTCATCTGAGATGGATCTCTACAACAATTTAATTGGAATTGAACTCTATACAAAAAACAAAAATTCAAGTAGAATAGAATTGATACATTTGGTTATCGAAAATATCAAACAAGGAAAAATGAAAATCATAAAAAAAGACAGCTATGGAAACTACCAAGATTGCGAAGGAAAACAAATCAATTTAAAACAATACAAAGGCCATTGGAGCAATCCAAAATGCTTGGTTGATTCTAATGAAATAAAACTGTAAAAAATAACAAAATTTCTACGATAACGTATTCGTAGCTGAACGACAAGGTTTTACAAGGCCTTATAAAACAAGACAAATCACCTAGAATTAAGAAGTGATATATATCATGATACTCCGTTTTGGTTCGCTCTAAATTTGCAGGTATAAACAACAGAATTATGGAAATTACATTTATCATTTTAGCTATTACAATTATCCTATTCGTTTCAGGAAAAATTCGACCCGATATCGTTGCCCTTACCAGTATGATGGCATTGAGTATGACGGGAGTTTTAACAGTAAACGAAACTTTTTCAGGTTTTAGCAACTCGAGTATCATCCTGATCGCAGGACTATTCATTGTTGGAGAGGCGATGAGTAGAGCAGGACTTACTTCTTGGCTAGGAAACAAAATTATTCAACTCTCAAAAAACAACTCAAACAAGCTCTTAGTTTTGATTATTATAGGTTCTGCAGTTCTCTCAGCCTTTATGAGTAACACTGGAACTGTAGCCTCTTTGATGCCAGTAATTATCGCTGCTGCTTGGCGTTTAAAAACTCCTGCTTCCAAAATGCTGATTCCGCTATCTTTTGCTGCGGCAACAGGTGGATTGTTAACCTTAACAGGGACACCAACGAATATTGTTACCAACCAAGCTATGATTGATGCTGGTATTCCAGAATTCGGATTCTTTGAATTTTCATTAATTGGAGTTCCGTTACTTCTTCTAACTGTTGTTTACATGAGATATTTTGGAACAAAATTACTTCCAAACAACGAATCCAGAAGAATGGAAGATATTGACGAATCTATTCAGAATATCGAAGATTCTTATCAATTGTTCGAAGGGTTTTGGAAAGTTAGAATCAGACCGAACTCTTCTGCCATCGGACAAACGATCAAACAGATGAAACTTGGATCTACAATGGGCGTAAATATTATAAAAATTATTCCACATGAAGACTCTGCCACTTCTTTTCTTAAAAAAGTAGGTTTTAAAAAATCTGAACCAGATGAATTTCCAGATCTTGATAGAGCTTTCAAAGCAGGAGACGAACTTTTAGTGAATTGTAGTGAGATGCGTATCAATAGATTTATTGACAAACACAATGTTGCTGCTACAAAGCTCGAAGAAGTCGATGGTGAGTTTGTAAAACAAAATGTACTTTCTGATGAAGTTGGTATTTGTGAATTGATTGTTGCTCCAAAATCTAGCTATAAAGGAAGACATATTAACACTGGGCGATTTGGAGAAAAATACAATGTTCAGGTTATGGCTTTGAACAGACATAACAAACGTATTAGAGGTAGAGAATTTGACCTCCAAGAAGGAGATTCTATTTTGGTAAGAGCCAAATGGGAAGACATTAAAGCGATTCAAGAAGAAAGTAGAGATTTCTTAATTATTGGATCACCAGAAGAATTATCGAAAGAAGTTGGTAAAATCACCAGAAAAGGAGTTATTTCAATTCTAGCCATGGTGTTTATGGTATCTATGTTTATTTGGGGACCTTTTTCTTCTTCAATTACGGTTATGTTAACAGCCTTTATAATGATTGCAGGAGGTTGTATCAACATGAACCAATCTTACAGAGCAATTAACTGGAATGTAATTATTATCATGGCAGGTATGATTCCGATGGGAGTCGCCTTGCAAAAAACAGGTGGTGCCAAATACATTGCAGATTCTATGATTACTCTTTTAGGAGACATGCACCCTACCTACTTTTTAGCTGGAATATTTTTAATCACTTCATTCTTAAGTCAGGTGATGAGTAACACAGCCACTGCAATTTTAATGGCACCAATCGTATTGGTGGCTTCGTTAGAATTAGGATATTCTCCAAATCCATTTATGATGGCCTTGGCGGTAAGTGCATCCACTGCTTTTTTAACACCATTTGGAACACCAACCAATACAATGGTTATGAATGCAGGAAACTATAAGTTTACTGATTATTTAAAAAGTGGAGCGATATTACTAGGTATCTTTTTTGTAGTAAGTATAATTTTAATCCCTATAATATGGCCTTATAATTAGTCATAAAACAAGCCAACAACTACGTATATATACGTAGTTGTTTGTTTTTTTAAATGTAAATAAAACAATTAAAACACCCCGAATTCATCTAAAGAATCTAAAACCAAAGAGCTACTAATCACTGAGATAATGGGCACGAAATCGTTTTCTTAAAATCATTCTAAATAAGCAAAAAAACAGCGTCTTTTTTTCTCAAAAGAAAATCTAAGTAGTACATTTGTGCGATTCATAAAACTAAATTAAAAATGAGCGGATTTCTATCTTCATCAATTGCAAGGAAAGTGGCCATGGCACTGTCAGCACTGTTCCTTATTTTTTTCTTAATAATGCATTTATCGGTTAATTTAACTTCATTATTTAGCGAAACATTATTCAACCATTTATCTCACTTTATGGGAACAAACCCAATGGTTCAATTTGTATTACAGCCTATCTTAATTTTTGGTGTTGTATTTCATTTTGTTATGGGATTTGTATTAGAATTGAAAAACAAAAAAGCAACAGCGGTCAAGTATGCGAAAGACAACGGAGCTGCGAACTCAACATGGTCTTCTAGAAACATGGTTTACAGCGGTTTGGTAATTCTAGCTTTTATCGTTTTACACTTTATTGATTTTTGGATTCCTGAACTAAACACAAAATATATTCATGGAGACATGAGCGGTTTATTAGAAGGTACTCAGGACTTTAGATACTTTGAAGAATTACAACATAAATTTGTAAATCCATTACGTGTACTTGCTTATGTGGTTTCTTTCGTGTTACTAGGATTACATTTATCTCACGGATTTCAATCGGCTTTCCAGTCAATGGGGTTCAACAACAAATACACAAAAACAGTGAAAGCTGCAGGTAAACTATACTCTATTATTATCCCTGCTGGATTTGTTTTAGTAGCAGTATTTCATTTCTTAAACCATTAATCTTATATACATATGACGACTTTAAATTCAAAAATTCCTAAAGGTCCAATTAAAGATAAGTGGACAACATACAAAGACAAAATCGACTTAGTAAACCCTGCGAACAAGCGTAACATTGATGTTATTGTTGTTGGAACAGGATTGGCCGGTGGTTCTGCTGCTGCTTCTTTAGCTGAGTTAGGATATAACGTAAAAGCATTTGCTTACCAAGATTCACCTCGTAGAGCACACTCTATTGCTGCACAAGGAGGGATCAATGCTGCAAAAAACTATCAAGGTGATGGTGACTCTACTTACAGATTGTTTTATGACACTGTAAAAGGTGGTGACTACCGTTCTCGTGAAGCAAACGTACACCGTTTGGCAGAAGTATCTGGAAACATAATTGACCAATGTGTTGCTCAAGGAGTTCCTTTTGCACGTGACTATGGAGGATTGTTAGACAACCGTTCATTTGGTGGGGTATTAGTATCTCGTACTTTTTACGCTAAAGGTCAAACAGGACAACAATTATTATTAGGAGCTTATTCTGCCATGAACCGTCAGATTGCTCGTGGAAAAATAGAAATGCACAACCGTCACGAAATGCTAGATGTAGTTTTGGTAGACGGAAAAGCAAGAGGAATTATTGCTCGTAACATGATTACTGGTGAAATTCAACGTCATTCTGCTCACGCAGTAGTGATTGCTTCGGGAGGATACGGAAATGTATACTTCCTTTCTACAAACGCCATGGGATCTAACGTTACTGCTGGTTGGAAAATTCATAAAAAAGGAGCATTCTTCGCGAACCCTTGTTATACTCAAATTCACCCAACTTGTATTCCTAGATCAGGTGACTATCAATCTAAATTGACGTTGATGTCAGAGTCTTTACGTAATGATGGTCGAATCTGGGTTCCTGCTAAATTAGAGGATGCAAAAGCAATTCAAGAAGGAAAGTTAAAAGCGACTGAAATTGCTGAAGAAGATAGAGATTATTACTTAGAAAGAAGATACCCTGCATTCGGTAACTTAGTACCTCGTGATGTTGCTTCAAGAGCGGCAAAAGAACGTTGTGATGCTGGTTACGGAGTTAATGCAACCGGAGAAGCTGTATATTTAGATTTCGCAGCGGCAATTGAGCGTTACGGAAAAGAACAAGCTAAAATCAAAGGTATTGACAATGCATCGGCATCAGAAATATATGACTTAGGTCAAGCTGTTGTTGAAGCGAAATACGGAAATTTATTCCAAATGTATGAGAAAATCGTTGATGAGAATCCATACAAAACTCCAATGATGATTTACCCAGCAACTCACTACACTATGGGTGGTGTTTGGGTAGACTATAACTTGATGACTACCATCCCAGGATGTTACTGTATTGGAGAAGCAAACTTCTCTGATCACGGAGCAAACAGACTTGGAGCATCTGCCTTAATGCAAGGTTTGGCTGATGGATACTTCGTATTGCCTTACACTATCGGAGATTACTTATCTGATGATATTAGAACTGGAAAAATCCCAACAGATTCCCCAGAATTTGATGAAGCTGAAAAATCAGTTAAAGAATTGATTAATTTCTTTGTGACGAACAAAGGGAAACACTCAGTAGATTATTACCACAAGAAGTTAGGAAAAATCATGTGGGACAAAGTAGGAATGTCTCGTAATGAAAAAGGCTTGAAAGAAGCAATGGCTGAAATCAAAGCTTTACGTGAAGACTTCTGGAAAAACGTAACTGTACCTGGAAACTCTAACGAAATGAACCCTGAATTAGAAAAAGCAACTAGAGTTGCAGATTTCTTAGAATTGGGAGAATTATTTGCAAAAGATGCTTTGAACAGAAATGAATCTTGTGGAGGTCACTTTAGAGAAGAATCTGTTGAATTAGACGGAGAACAAGAAGGAGAGGCGAAACGTAACGATAAAGATTTTGCTTATGTTTCTGCTTGGGAATACAAAGGAGAACCTGGAGATGCGGTACTTCATAAAGAAGAATTAGAATTTAATGACATTGAACTAAAACAACGTTCATACAAATAAGAAGACACTATGAATTTAACACTAAAAATCTGGAGACAAAAAAACGCTGATGACAAAGGTCAATTAGTGGATTATAAAGTAACTGATATTTCAGAGCATATGTCGTTCTTAGAAATGATGGATGTCTTGAATGAACAATTGATCAATAAAGGTGAAGAACCTGTTGCATTTGACCACGATTGTCGTGAAGGAATTTGCGGTATGTGTTCTATGTATATCAATGGTGAAGCTCATGGACCTGACAGAGGAATCACTACTTGTCAGTTACACATGCGTTCTTTCAAAGATGGAGATACGATCCATATTGAGCCATTTAGAGCTACCGCTTTCCCTGTAATCAAAGATTTAGTTGTAGACCGTACTGCTTTTGATAGAATTCAACAATCAGGTGGTTACATCTCAGTAAACACTTCTGGAAATACGCAAGATGCAAACGCGACGCCTATTTCAAAAATTGATGCAGATAAAGCAATGGATGCTGCAACTTGTATCGGGTGTGGAGCTTGTGTTGCAACTTGTAAAAACTCTTCTGCAATGTTATTTGTTGGAGCGAAAGTTTCGCAATATGCTTTATTACCACAAGGTCAAGTTGAAGCAACTGAAAGAGTACTAAACATGGTTCAGCAAATGGATGATGAAGGTTTCGGAAACTGTACGAATACCGGTGCATGTGAAGTAGAATGTCCTAAAGGAATTTCTTTAGAGAACATTGCTCGTATGAACAGAGAATTCTTAAAAGCAAGTCTATAAGATACTTCAAAATAGAATTTTTAACAACCGCAATTATAGTTTTATAGTTGCGGTTTTTTATGTGTAAATTATACTATTATTATTGTTTCAGTACTAGTAAAATACGTATTTTTATCGTTCACCATTTGCTATGAAAATAAAAAACAAATTTCAAACCGGAATTCTATTTTTAGTTTTTACTGTTGAGCTATTTTCTCAAGAACTCAACCTATCATCACTTACCTTATCTCAAGATCTAAAACAAAGTGCCAATGCTGTTGTTCGCCTTGACGAAACAGTAATTACCATTACTGATAACGATAAGATGACAATTCAAAAGAAACGTGTCGTGACAGTTTTGAATGCAACCGGAAACAGAAATACACATGCTATAATCGGTTATGATAAGAATAGAAAAATAATTTCCTTAAAAGCTACAATTTACGACGCAATTGGGAGGAAAATTAAAAAGATTTCAGCATCAAAATTCAAAGATATTGCCGCCTCTGACAACAGCACTTTGGCCTCTGATGACCGAATTAAATATTTAGAATACACACCCAACCACTATCCATATACGATATCAATCGAATATGAAACAAAAAGCAACACAACTAGCTATATAAGAAACTGGGAGCCCATAGAAGGTTTTCATGTCGGTATTGAAAAAAGTGTATTTACTATCATCAACCCTAATGGATTCGTGATAAATACCAAAGAAAAAAACTTCGACAATTATACAATCGAAAAAAACACTTCTCAACATAAAATTTCGTACCAAATACAAAATATTCATCCGATAAATTACGAACCTTACGCACCGGATAATTCAAAAATATTTCCTTGCGTACTATTTGGCTTGAATGAATTCTCGGTATATGGAATTTCAGGCACAGCCACCAATTGGAAAGAATTTGGAAAATGGGAATACGATGTTTTGATAAAAGAGAAAAACAACCTATCGAATGAAACCATTCAAAAAATCCAATCGCTTACATCATCCATAACAGATACCATTGAAAAAGCTCGTTTTGTATACGAATATGTTCAAAAGAAAACAAGATATATTAGCATTCAATATGGTATTGGAGGTTTATCTCCTGCATATTCTGCTGAAGTAGATGCATTAGGTTATGGCGATTGTAAGGGATTGACAAACTATACCAAATCTTTACTTGAAGCGGTTGGTATCACTTCATATTATACTGAAATATATGGACAGAGAAACAAAACCAGTATAGAGAAAGATTTCCACTCTATGCAAGGAAATCATATTGTATTGAACATTCCATACAAAGGACAAGATATTTGGTTAGAATGCACAAGTCAGACGCAACCTTTTGGCTATTTAGGAAGTTTTACAGATGATAGAGACGCATTGGTAATTACTCCTGAAGGAGGTATCATAAAGCACACTCCTATATTTTTAAATGAGCAAAACTTACAAAAAACGAATGCAGCTATACAAATTGACCCAAATGGCCATATTAAAAGTACACTAGAAATAGAAACAAAAGGAAGTCAATACGACACGCATCAATACATAGAAGGGTACGATACTAAAGAAGTTTCAGATTATTATAAATCTAACTACTGGAAAACATTAAACAATATTTCGATTGAGAGTTACTCTTTTGAAAACGACAAGAAAAACATTCGTTTTACTGAAAAATTGAGTATAAGTATTGACAACTATGGAGTTATTGTAGGGAATGATTTACTTGTTACAACCAATATTTTTAACAAATTCAAAAAACTACCCCCAAAATTAAGATCGAGAAAACTACCTATTGAAATACAAAGAGGTTTTCAAGATATCGACACATTTACTTATACTTTACCAGAAATTTATTCCGTTTCTTATTTACCATCAGAAAAAACAATAGAAACAGAATTCGGTACTTACAAAGTAGTATTTAAAAAAATTGACGACACCCATTTTGAATATCATAGAGAACTACTTATCAAAGCAGGTACTTTCTCTCATAAATCTTATGAAGCTTATCGTAATTTTCTAAAATCTATCACCAAATATGACAACTTAAGGGTTGCCTTATCAAAAAAACAGCTATGAAAAAACACTTCTATTATTTACTGTTCTTTATTACGATCCAAACAGCTATTGGACAGACACAAAAATTTGGAAAAATTTCTAAAAAAGAACTCGAAGAATCATTTTACCTTAAAGATAGCCTAGCAAATGCGGCATATCTTTACAAAGAAAGGAAAACTGAATTTCAATTTAACGAACAAACCATGAGCTTTGAAGTGGTTACTAAAGTTCATGAAAAAATTAAAATTTACAATGCTGAAGGATTCAAATATGCCACCAAGAAAATAAATTATTACGACCCTGAAAAAGGAACTAGTAAAGAACGAGTTGAACGAATCAAAGCATACACATATAATCTCGTTGACGGAAAAATAAAAAAAGGAAAGCTTTCTAGTAAACAAATATTCACCAATCAAAACAACAAAATTTGGGCATCAAAGACATTTACCATGCCTAATATAAAAAACGGGACAATTATTGAGTACAGCTACCAAATAAACTCACCATATTGGGAAATAAGAGATTTAGATTTTCAACACGAAATACCTGTAAGGCAACTATACTTTACAACAGAAATACCTGAATATTTTAAGTTCAGCAAACAAAACAAAGGATATTATTTTGTTACACCAAAAAGAGAAACATTAAACAGAACGATTCAATGGACAGACAAATATCGAAGTGGTGAATATGCTGTTCAAACTAGCTATGAGCAACAGACAATTCGGTTAAGTTCTGAATTAACGACATACGTTGCAAATGACATACCTGCAATGTATGATAACGAACCCTATATTAGCAACATTAATAACTATAGGGGTGGTATTAAATATGAATTAAGCTATACTCAATTCCCTAATTCTGCTGTGAAAAAATATAGTGACACATGGGAAGCTGTAAGTAAATCAATATTTAGATCTGATAACTTCGGTCAACAATTAGAATATTCAAATTATTTCGAAGATGACCTGAATCTACTTTTGAAAGATGTTACTAACCCTTCAGAAAAGACTATTCGAATCTTTGAATTCGTAAAAAAGAAAGTAAAGTGGAACGGTTATGTTGGAGTGTTTACTGATAAAGGTGTTCGAAAAGCTTACAAAGAAGGTTCAGGAAACACAGCTGACATTAACCTAATATTAGTCGCTATGTTAAGAGAAGCTGGTCTTACGGCAAACCCTGTACTATTAAGCACACGCGATCATGGTATTCCATTTTTCCCAACTAGAGAAGGATTCAATCATGTAATTGCAGCAGTACATGGAGAATCTAGCGGTTATCATCTACTAGATGCTACTGAACCTTATAGCTCACCTAACAATCTTCCTCTACGAGATCTTAACTGGCAGGGGAGAATGATAGCAAGTGATGGAAGATCTTCTTCGATTAAATTAACGTCAAACAAATATTCAGAAGAAAGCAATGTACTAACCGTAACCATACATGATGATTTTCATGTGAGTGGCATCTTAAGACGAAAATTAGATGGTTTACAAGCCTTAAGTTACAGATCTAAAAACAATAAACTTAGTGAAGATGATCTTATTCAAAAGTTAGAAAATAAATACAATTTAGACATCTTAAACTTTAGAGCTACCAATAAAAACATGTGTTACAAACCATTATCTCAGCTGATTCAGTTTGAAAGCGACGACATGATAGAAGTTATCAATGGAAAAATTTATGTTGACCCTTTGTTTTTCTTTACAACTAATGTAAACCCTTTTAAACAAGATACAAGAAATTTCCCAGTGGATTACGGAACAGCCTGGAAAGAAAAAAATTCGGTCTCCATTTCAATACCTAATGGTTATAAAATTGAATCCATCCCAGAAACATTTGGAATTGGACTCCCAGACAACCTTGGGCAATTTAAATATGTTGTTAAAAACAATAATTCTCAAATCAGTATTTCAACAGAAGAAAAAATAAATACTCCTATTGTTTCACCTACATATTATAAATATTTAAAAGAGTATTACGGGGAAATAGTCTCCAAACAAAAAAACAAAATAGTTCTGTCAAAAATATAATTTGAAATATTCTATCGACAGACAACTCAAAACTGTCGATAGAAACAAGATCTCATAATTTTACTACACCTCAATTCTTTGTAAATTTAGGAAAAGTGAATTATGAGATTTTTAGTTGTATACCTATCCCTAATTTTTATTGCAAGTTGTACTAATAAAAAAGAAATTCTTGGCAAAGAAAAAAACACAGAACTATTTACCAAAATAGCCGCTGACCACTCGAAAATCCTATTCAAAAACGAGGTAAAAGAAGCGTTATCGTTTAATTTTTTAAACTATCCTTATATCTATAACGGTGGTGGTGTGGCAATTATTGATTTTAACAACGATGGGCTAGAGGACATCTATTTTACTTCAAACCAAAAGTCAAACAAACTATACCTAAATAAAGGCAACCTAGTCTTTGAAGATGTAACACATAAAGCAAATGTAAGAGACAATGATGGTTGGACTACCGGTGTAACTATTGTCGATATCAATCAAGATAATTGGCCAGATATCTATGTGTGTAAATCTGGAGAATTAAGAAACCCCAATAATCGCAAAAACAAACTATTCATCAATCAAAAAAACGGCACTTTCAAAGAAGACGCTGAACGTTATGGAATAGCCCATCAAGGCTTTTCTACTCAGGCATATTTTTTCGATGCAGATGTAGATGGAGATCTCGATTTGTATTTAGTCAACCATCGCCCTGATTTTAGAAATAATAGCCACATCGAAACACATGTACCGACTATTATAGAAATGTCAGATCAATTGTTTATCAACAAAAATGGAACATTTGAAAACCACACAAAACAATCAGGAATCCAAAACAGTGCTTGGGGGTTAAGTGCTGTAATAGGAGATTTTAATGGAGACAATTACCCAGATATTTATGTCGCTAACGACTTTCTACAACCAGATTATTTATATATCAACAATCAAAAAGGTGGATTTTCTGAAGAAGCAGAAAAATATTTCAAACATATCTCTTCAAACAGTATGGGTTCTGATTATGCCGATTTCAACAACGACTTGTTACCTGACTTAATAGTTCTAGACATGATGGCGTCGGACCATGTTCGAAGTAAAAAAAACATGGCGACGATGAGTACAAAAAACTTCAATGACATGGTAGCTGCTGGTTACCAGCATCAATACATGGAAAATACCCTACAATTAAACAGAGGTGAAAAAACATTTAGTGATGTCGGACAACTTGCAGGTATTTCTAAAACTGATTGGAGTTGGGCACCTTTGATCGCAGATTTCAACAATGATGGACACAAAGATATTTTTGTTACCAATGGTATTGAAAAAGACCTCTCTAATCAAGATTTCAGACAACAGTTACAATCAAACATTCAACATAAAAAAAAGGTAACATTAGAAGAAGCGATCGGAATGATGCCTTCTGAAAAACTTCACAACCATTTATTTATCAATAAAAAAGACATGACATTTATAGATGGTTCAATAAAATCTGGCTTGGATGAAAAAATAAATTCGAATGGAGCTGCTTATGCAGATTTAGACAACGATGGTGACCTAGATTTAATTATCAACAACCAATCAGATTTGGCATATATCTACAAAAACAATAGTCAAAGCAATTATCTAAAAATCAAACTTGAGGGACCAAAAACCAACATCCATGGTATTGGGGCGCAACTTATCTTATTTACTTCGAACGGAAAACAATTACAGATACAGCAACCTACTCGAGGTTTTCAATCAAGTGTGAGTCATCATGTACATTTTGGTATCGACAACTTAAAAAAAATTGATAGCCTTCAAATTATTTGGCCTAACAAAACACTACAAACTTATTACAATCCAAAAATCAACAACACCTTAGTTTGCACCTATAAAAAAACGCATAAATCCAAACTCAATTTAAATAAAAAAAATGCTTTTGAATCAATTCCAGCATTAGAATTCGGTATTGATTACAAGCACTATGATAGTGAATTCAACGATTTTAAATTGCAATTACTACTTCCTCAAAAACAATCTACTCAAAGCAAACCTATCGCCATAGGTGATGTAAACAACGATGGCTTAGAAGATGTTTTTTTAGGAAATGGATTTGGAGAAACACCGCAACTTTATATTCAAAAAAACAATGGTAAATTTATTCAAAAGAAGAGTGATAGCTTTTTAATTGACTCAAAATACGAAGACCAAGACGCTACTTTTTTTGATGCTGATAACGATGGTGATTTAGATCTTTATGTAACCAGCGGTGGATACGAACTTGCTGAAAAAGCTCCTTTACTTCAAGACCGACTTTACATAAACAATGGAAAAGGAAATTTTTCGAAAGGAAAACTTCCAAAACTCCTGGCGTCAACCAAATCAATTGCAGTAGCCGACATTGATGGAGATAAGGATTTAGACGTATTTGTCGGAGGTAGGCTTATACCTGGAAAATATCCCGTAAGTCCTCAATCCTATTTACTAGAAAACAACAGTGGAACATTTGCTGTAAAACATATCGCAAACGATTTGAAATATTTTGGTATGATCAATGAAGGTATTTTTAGTGACTTTGACAACGACGGTGATAAAGATTTGATTTTGGCGGCTGAGTGGAAACCCATTAGTATTTTTGAAAACAACAATGGCGAATTTTCATATGTAAAAAACGACACTTTAGAAAAAGCCATTGGTTGGTTTCAAACCGTAAAAGCCTTCGATTATGATGCAGATGGAGACGATGATTATTTTATTGGCAATTTTGGCTTGAATAATAAGTTTCATCCAAGTGACGAAAAACCGCTACATATTTATGCAGATTATTTAGATTCAAATAATACTTTCGACATTGTATTGAGTAAAAAATCGAAAGGAAATCTTGTTCCAGTTCGCGGAAAACAATGTTCAACACAACAAACACCATTTCTAAAAAACAAAATCAAAACTTTTGATCAATTCGCAAACGCATCACTCGAACAAATCTATGGAAGTGAAAAATTGAACAAAGCGCTTCAGCTTGAAGTAAATACCTTTGAATCTTTTCTACTTGAAAACAAAGGTTCTAATAATTTTAAAAGAATCGCATTGCCAAAAGTAGCTCAAATGGGACCAACTTTAGATTTCACAGAGATCAACAACGAACTCATTGGTGTTGGTAATTGTTATGAAGCCGAGGTAGAAACGATTCGATACGACGCTTCAAAAGGATTTGTTCTTGCTTTTGACAACAGTTCAGTAACAGCAAATCATCAACGCTACTTTAAAAATTCTAAAAATGCAAAAGCCGTTAAAAAAATAACCATACAGAATGAGGTTTATGTAATTGTTTTTAACAATAACAACAGGTTAGAATTTTACAGATGGGATACTAAAAAATAAATCCCAAACAGAAAATATATTTCCATTTGGGATATCGAAACTAAAATCTAACTCAACTAAAATTCTATTTATTCTCTATAGGCTGTATTTCTTTCATTTGAGAAACAAACTCTGCTAATACAACTAAATCTTCTACGATAGCAAATTCTACATCTACTTCATTTGCTTCTTGCATTCGCACTAAAGCAGCTCTCAAAACATCTTTATCTTGAACATTGAATGTATTCGTAGTTATTGCAGCTAACAACACTTTTGAAACCGTAGTCAAGTTTTGATACAATGGTGCAATCGAATTTAATTTTGGATTTTTATTCAATGATAAAAACGCCTCATTTTGAACAATCCATACATGTAAAATTTTCGATAATTCTTCAGTATTTGAATTATCAGATACATAATTCGCAACTGCTCTTTTAAATTTTCTTTTATCCGCAGCATCAGCAACACAAGCGTCTGCAAATAAGGTAAACGGAGAATACATTTGATACTCAACTCCATCTTTATTTCTCGTATAACCTTTCAATGGTTCACAAATATTCGACAGTACTTTTAACGAATAGATTGACTGGTTATTCGTAATATTTCTAAGAACCACGTCACGGTTAGAAATATGTTTCAAACCAAGTTCTTCCAATTGGTAACTGATAATCCCTAATCTTCTATGCATGCTTTCCATATCTACAATATTTTTAGGCGACCAAAATCTTTCGGAAATTGCAGCAGTTCTAGGCCAAATTCTAGAATCTATTGAATTAGGAGTTACCAATTCACTCCACATCGTTGCTTCACCTCCTAGAATTCTATTTTTTTCTTCTTCAGTTAATGCCACTTCAGGCATCGGATCTACAGCATAATGATCTTCTACAGAATACATCAAGTCAATATAATACCCATTAGACAAAATTGCTTGGTTTTTATTCTTTACTGCATCTACCAAAGATTGTTTTGCCGGTACACCTTCGTTTACACCTCTCCAAGAATGTATAATTGCAGAAGTTGGTATTATAGGTGTCAAAATTTCTTCCCAACCAATCATTACTTTATCACTTTTCGCAAGTATTTTCTGCAATTTGATATTGAAATATGTTTGTAAATCATGATTTGATTTCAAATCATTTTTAAGCATAAACTCTTGAATATCTTCATTTTCATCCCAATCTTTTCCTTCGTTTTCATCACCACCAATATGAACATAAGGACTTGGAAACAACGTAGCTAATTCAGCAAATATATCTGCAAGTAGCTTATAAGTTTTTTTATTGGTTGGATCTAAAGTTGGATCGAAAATCCCTGCATTTCGCTCGATACTATTTTCTCTATCAATGCTGCTCAACTCTGGATATGCAGTTAACAAAGCAGAAGCATGACCCGGTACATCAATTTCAGGAACAACTTGAATACCTCTATCCGAAGCATAAGCTACAACCTCTTTAATTTGAGCTTGTGTGTAATAATTACCGTCTGATCCTAACGAAGTTAGTTTTGGGTGTTTTAATATTTCAACACGGAAACCCTGATCATCAGACAAGTGCCAATGAAATAAGTTCATTTTTACTGCCGCCATAGCATCTAAATTTCTTTTGATTACCTCAACTGGCTGAAAATGTCTTGAAACATCAATCATCAATCCTCTCCAAGGAAAACGCGGTGCATCTTCAACAACCACTACAGGAAAATAAAAATTACTCGCAGTAGTTGATTGCAATTGAAGCAAGGTCTCTAAACCATGCATGGCTCCAAGATCTGTAATCGCTTTTAATATAATTTCACTTTCACTTACTTTTAATTCGTAGGATTCGTCTTCATGAAGTTGAATTTTACCCGGACGTTCGATATTAATTTTTAAAATAGCATTTTTAGAAAAGTTTGTGTTTTTAGAAATCATTCCCTGATTGAAAAACAAACCAGTTCTTCCATCTAAACGTCTTAAAAAACGATTAGAATACTCATAAATACGTGTATCAAACTCTCCAGTAATTGAAAGAGAAAAATCTTTTGTCAATAGAAGACGACCTTCCCCAAGTGCTACTTTTTGTGGCCAAGGCATCAAGTTTAATTCATCACCCACATTTTGAGCGATTGAATTAAAATGACAGCACATCGCCAACAATAGTATGTATACTGATTTTTTCATTGTTTAGTTTTTGGTTCGAATGTAAGTCTCGATTATTTTTTGATCGATTCCCAATTCTTCATTTTTTTCATAACCGCTTTGAACAAGTGTGTCACCGACAATCGAAATTTGAAATGAAAACTCTTTTCCTTCCCAACTTCTTCCTGTACAAAACTCTAGATATTCGTTGTAATTTTTACCATCATATCTATATGCTCCACCTCCGGCAATAAAGATTGCATTAGTGTCTTTCCCTTTATTCAAATCATGTCTTAAAAAAGAAAAATGTGTTTCATTGATAATTTTTATCAATCGTTGCCCTTCTGTGTAATCTGTAATCACAGTATCATTTCTTTTGATGATTTTTCCGGTTTGCAACTCCCAGCTACCCTGAATTTTATTTAATTCCTGATTCTTAGAACAGGATAAAACAACCGGTATCAAAACTATGAGCCATAAAAATCGCATCAGAAATGATATCTTTTAAAAGCTTCGATAGCAGCATAATCTGCAAGACCTAATTGATTGTATTTATTTGCTGTTAGTCTATTTCTATCCTCAACACGCACCCAAAATTCTCTAGAATCATTCCCTTGAAACATCACCCCATCTTTTTGAGATTGATGAAAGAAAATTGCATGTCTTTTTTTCAATACTTGATCTGGGCTCATCGGCACTGCCATTTCAATTTCGTAAGTTTCCCATTCATGCCAAGCTCCTCGGTATAACCAAACCCAACAATCATCCATGAATTTTTGAGGTTTGAGTATATCTAGCGCAGCAAATATGGCATCTAAACAAACTTTATGCGTACCATGAGGATCTGCCAAATCCCCTGCTGCATATATTTGATGTGGTTTAATTTCGGTAATCAAATCTGCTACTATTTGAATATCAGCATCAGAAATATCATCTTTTTTCACCTTTCCTGTTTCATAAAAAGGTAAGTCTAAAAAGTGTACATTTTCATCAGGCAAACTCATATAACGGGTAGCTGCTAAAGATTCTCCTCGACGAATCATCCCTTTAAGTTTTCTAGTTTCAGGACTATCAACACTAAACGGTTTTTTGTTTTGAATGTCTTTAATAATTCCCTTCATCAAATTAGATTCAACATTCATGTACCCCGTAACCTCAGCAAATTTCAAGGCTTCATCATCAGACACAGCAATATTTCCAGAAGTTTGGTATGCAATATGCACTTCATGTCCTTGTTCTACCAATCGATCAAACGTACCTCCCATAGAAATTACATCATCATCGGGGTGTGGACTAAATATAATCACTCGTTTTTTCTCTGGTGTAGCTCTCTCAGGGCGTTTTGTATCATCAGAATTAGGTTTTCCACCAGGCCAACCTGTAATCGTGTTTTGTAGCGCATTGAACATTTCAATATTCAACTCATAAGCACTACCTTTTTCAGCAATCAAGCTAGACATACCGTTGTCGTTATAGTCCTTATCAGTTAATTTTAAAATAGATTTATCTAACAATTCACTCAGCCATACAATCGCTTTTTTCTTCAAGTCTTCCGTCCAAATACACGAAGCAACTAACCACGGTGTTTTAATTCTTGTCAACTCAGACGATGCCTCATCATCCATCACAAAAGTTACATTTTCTACTCCTTGCAAATAAGTCGCTGGTACAGACGCTGTAATTCCTCCTTCAATAGTTTTCTTTAAAATTTCAGCCTTAGAAATACCCCATGCCAATAAAACAATTCGTTTGGCTTTGGTAATGGTACCAATACCCATAGTAATCGCTTTTCTAGGCACATTGTCAATGCCCAAAAATGAGGGAGCTGCATCACCTCGCGTCATGGTGTCTAGGGTAATTGTTCTAGTTCCCGAATTGTAATGAGACCCAGGCTCGTTGAACCCAATATGTCCAGTTCTACCAATACCTAACAATTGAAAATCAACACCACCTAATTCTTTTATTTTCAATTCATAATCGATACAATATTGATGCAAATCAGTTCCTTCTAAAGATCCATCAGGAATATTAATATTCTCTGGTAAAATATCTACATGCTTGAATAAATATTCGTGCATGAAATAATGATAACTCTGAATATTTTCTTTGTCCATCGGATAATACTCATCTAAATTAAATGAGATTACATTTTCGAAACTCAAACCTTCTTCTCTATGTAGACGAATTAGTTCTTCGTATACTTTTACTGGAGAGGATCCGGTAGCCAAACCAAGGATACATGGTTTGTTTTCTTTTGCCTTTACTCTAATAAGTGTAGCTATTTCATTCGCAACTTCGATAGAAGCCTCTTTAGAATTAGAAAACACAACATTGTGAATTTTTTCGAAACGGGTTTCTTCAAATTTCCCTGCTGGACTATAAGCTATTTTATTTTTTTGTGACATCTTAATTTGTTTAGCTTGCTATACTCAATACTTGTTTGGAAAACTGGGAGCTATAGATACTCCCAGTTTGTGACCAATCTATACTAACTCAAATAACTTCTAGTTATTCATTTTAAAAGTTGCTTCCTGCAACATCCCACCAAAGACGTGTACCTCCAGTATCAGGTCCTCCTAAGTACCCAATAGCTATATCTACGTTTGCTCCGTTGGTATTTCTTTCACTTTCTACGAAATTGATTCTTCTAATTTGAATATTCGTATCAATGGTTCCACCACTATTGTTAATCATTACCGGATAAATACGTGGGTAACCAGTTCTTCTAAATTCAGACCAAGCCTCTTGCCCATCAGGAAACATTGCGATCCATTTTTGTGTAATAATTTGCTCTAATTGCTCTTCTTGCGTACCTGCTGCGTTGTAGGCAATTTTTACATCACTACCATAGGCAATATCGTTGGCATTATTCAACGCATCAACAAAATCTGCAGGTGTGCTTGTATTGTCAGCCAAATAGGTCGCCACATCTGAAACACCGTGTTGTGTAAAAGAAGCTGTAACACCATTTTCGTAATGAGTTGCAGCAGTACCAGCACCAGACCAACCTCTTAAAGCGGCCTCTGCTTGTAAAAAGTCGACCTCAGCAGCAGTCATCCATTGCATTGTCTCACCGTCTACTACTGATCCTATTGAAGAATGCCCCACATACTGTGTTTTTGCTTCAATTTCTATTCCCATTCGAATACCTTTATAGGCACCTGCTAGTGTTGGGTCTTCAGAAATATTGAAGTATTTCTCAATTCTACCATCATTGTACCCTGTTAAAATAGATTCCATTTCAGCTCCCATTCTAATATCTCCCCAAGAACCGCTAATTACAGTTAATGGATGTGCAAATCCAGTATTGATAAACATATCTTGCTCTAAGAAACCAGCATTGCTTGCCAAACTAAGTTCTCCTTGTGTTTTTGCCAACGTAGGATTTACTTTAACGATACGTAAAGCCAATCGCAATCGTAATGAATTTGCAAATGCTCTCCATAATGAGATATCACCTTCTAATGAAGACATATCAAATGGTATAAACTGCTCGTCTGTAGTATAAGACTCTAAAATCGAAATTGCCGCTTCAAGATCTGCGAAGAATGCTGTATAGGCAACATCTTGAGAATCGTATTCACCCGTTGTTGCAAAATCGTCGTATTTCGTATAACGGATCGGACCGTATACATCAGAAACTCTATGCATCCCCGTAACTCGAATGATATTTGCTAACTGAACAAATTTTTCACCTGTTGGGTCTCCACCATTATTAACAGCATTCTTAATATCTAAAACAAATGGCATAATATTTCCATAAGCATCAGACCATGGGAAACCATTCCAACCGTCTACCAAAGCATAAGTCATGTTATTCACATTTCCAGCAAATGGTGTTGGTGGCGTCATATAACCAGAATACACATCTCCATTTAAGTTTTGTTGTAATTGAAAGTTCCAAGCTGGTGTAACGTTCATTACGTTTAAAAACATTGGAGTAAAAGACCCTCCGATATGGTTATTCATTTGAGTTAAACTCTCATTTGAAACCCCAGCTGGATTCGTATTGATATTTTCAAAATCGCTTGTACAATTCGCCAAACTAAGGGCTAATACAGAAGCTAAAGTATATTTATATAATTTTTTCATCGTCTTAGAAATTTACGTTTACATTTAATCCTACACTTCTTGTTGAAGGTTGTCCATAGATATCTACTCCTTGTAACCCATTTCCAGTACTCGCCGCAATATTCGGATCGAATGGCGCATTTTTATAGAAGAAGAAAAGGTTGTTTGCAATTAGAGAAAGTCGCATGTTTTTAACAACACTATTCGAAAAATTCAAGTTATAACCTACAGAAAACTCACGTAAACTTACGTTTGTTGCATCGTATACATATTCTCCCATCATACCAGCTCTACCACCTGTTTGCAAGTAGTAATCTTGAGCATTCATTTGTTTAGAGTTTCCATCAGTATCAACTACATTGATCATACCTCCATTCGTGTTTCTCGCATCAGCTGAAGCTTGAGACACACCATAAAAGTCGTTCACCGCTTCGGTAACACTCACTACGCTACCTCCAACTTTTGCATCAATCAAAAAGTTTACTGTGAAATTTTTGTACTCAAAATTATTGTTCCACCCCAAAGTATAATCTGGTTGAGCATGTGCGATCGTTTCGAAATCTGTTGACTCTAGTGTTAAATTCCCTGATCCATCATCTGTAACTATTGGCAATCCTTGATCATTTCTTACGATCGATCTACCACGAATAGAACCAAAATCTTCACCTTCAACTAATGAATATCCATACCCATTTACACCAGGTGCAGTAAGAACCGCTTCACCATTTTCTAAATCTGGATGTACTGAAATTACTTTGTTTTTATTCATTGCAAAGTTCAATGAAGAATTCCAAATAAAGTTATCCGTAACGATAGGCTTACCGTTAATTACCAACTCAATACCTTCGTTAGAAATTTCTCCGGCGTTTACGATATTCTGCACAAATCCTTGCGTATTTGGTTCTGCTTGGATGTAAAATATTTGATCTGTTGTTTTTGAATTGTAATATGTTAAATCAAAACCAAATCTGTTTCCAAAAAATCTCCATTCAGTTCCTAATTCAAATGATTTTTGTCTTTCTGGTCGCAATGTTTCTCCTTCTTTCACTCCGAAAGTTGGTTTGGCAAAGTTTCCTTGACCTAAAGGAATATTGTTCAATGGAATCGTAGCATATGGAGGAATGTCTTTTCCTACCTCTGCATAAGATCCTCTTAATTTTGCAAAAGAAATTACTTCTGGCAATTCGAAAATATCAGACAATACCCCTGTCAAACCTACAGATGGGTAGAAAAATGATTCTGATGAAGTGTTTACCAATGTTGAAGACCAATCTGTTCTTCCTGTAACATCTAAGAAAATCTTATTGTAAAAACCAAAGTTTGCAGAACCGAATACTGATTGTACTTCTCTATTAGAAACAGTCTGTTGTATGTCATTAGTATTCGTAAAATTGGCAATCGTAAAATAGTTAGGATATCTTAACCCTGTTCCGTTTCCAGAATCTAAATAAATCTGATCTCCAGTTGCATATTTTGTCAAACTACCACCCAACAAAGCAGTAACAGAAATATTCTCACCAATGTTTTTATTATAGTTTGCAATCAAATCTATGTATTGTTGTGTGTTTTCTGTTTTCTCCATGATATAACGACCAGTTGCAGGTACAAAAGTTAAATCACTACCAGCGTATAATTTTTTCTCAAAAGTGAAAAAAGATTTGTCGTAACTAGCTCTTGATTGTAAAGAAAACTCTTCTGAAATCTTATAGCTAACTGATACATTCGCCAATACTCTTTGCGCTATATCTTGTGATGGATTTCTATTGATCAACCAGTATGGATTCTGCTGGATATTTTCATCAAATGAAGTCGCATACTGATCCATCATGTTGGTTGTCTCATTGAAATACTCATATTGGTTTTTATAGTTTTCTCTGCTCACTCCAACTGGGTGTAAATACAATCCTGTTAATGGATTAGAATACAAACCATTCGTTGGTCTGTTGTTGATTCTTTGGTCAGATAAATTTGCGCTCGCACTAATTTGCAACTTGTCTTTGTAGAAAGACATCGTTTCTCTTAACGTTAAGTTATTACGAATTAATTTGTTGTTTGGAATCACTCCTTCTGCCAATGTGTTCGCATAAGACAAGTAAGTTTGAGCTTTCTTTGTTCCTGCGGTTAAAGCAATTGACTGAATCGCTGTATACCCTGTTTGAAAAAAATCTTTAGCATTGTTCGACAATCCATCTGTTTTTGCTCCCCAAGATTTTGGATCAGATACATTTCCGTTTTCAGCAACTGGCTGCCCAACAGAATTTGATTGGTATTCTGATTGCAATTGAGGTACTGTAAAAACATTGTCCATTGTAAAAGCAGAACTTACATTCGCCGACAAACGACCTTCTTTCCCTTTTTTCGTAGTAATTAAAATTACCCCGTTTGCTCCTTGAGAACCATATAAGGCAGCAGCAGAAGCTCCTTTTAAAACCGACATACTTTCGATATCGTCAGGATTGATCATAGACATTGCATCACCACCATCACGATTTCCTGTTTGACTACCAAATACGTTTGTTCCAGGTGCTTCACCATTTGAACCGTTTCCGCTATTTTGCATTGGCACACCATCAATCACATATAATGGATCGTTGTTCGTAGTAGAAGAGTTACCCCTTAAAACTACTTTAGAGGCTCCCCCAACACCAGAAGAACTTCTGGTAATTGTAATACCTGCAGATTTACCTGACAAACTATTTACCGGGTTGGTTTGTTTTACCGTTACCAACTCGGCACCTCCAACTTCTTGCGCTGAATAGGTCAAAGCTTTTTTCTCCTTTTTAATACCTAAGGCAGTAACAATTACTTCATCTAAAGCTTGAGAGTCTTCTTCTAAAGCAATGTTTAAGGAATTAGAATCGCCTATGGTTATAGTAACGTCTTTCATTCCTAAAAAAGAAATTTTAAGTTTTTCACCTGAAGAGGCTTCAATTGAGAAGAGACCATCAAAATCTGTTTGAGTTCCTCTACTTGTTCCTTCCACAAATACAGAAACCCCAGGTAATGGAACACCATCTGAAGCTGTGGTTACTGTACCTGTAATACTTTTTTCCTGTGCCGAAACCTGAAGGCTGAACAACATGGAAAAAACCGTAATAAATACTAAGTTAATTTTTTTCATAAAAAATATTGTTAATTGGTTTTCATGATAAAAGTAGATGGAGAATACACCTTTAAAAAAAAATATCGCCAAACGACAGAAAAAGAACAACCAATGACATTTATTAAGATACAAAGTATATTTTGAATTTTTTTCATCAAAAATCTTCGATATATTTTACTACATTTGAGAATCATCAACTTACTCAAAATGAGCGTTTCACCAATAAAAACAAGTCTTTGCCAGTATTTAGCCTTTTAAAAAAAGTGAATTTTAGAATTCCGATAAAGTACCATCTCATTTTTTGGGGAAGCTATTTTTGTCTAAATTTTATTCGATGGGGAAGTTATTTTGACGACTATTGGTATTCACTAAAATCGAATTTGGTAGAATTTCCTCTGCATATTATTTTGGTGTATTTCACACTGTATTTTTTAGTGCCAAAATTTATTTTGACCAAAAAATTCCCCTTATTTTTTATTTTCTTCACCACCTCACTGGCCATCTTATATATAACGCGTACAGCATTTAACTATTTTTTAGTGACAAAAAATATTTGGCCTGAAGCTGAAGGGTCACAAGATGCTTTTCAATTCAATCATATATTAGCAGTTACACTAGGAGAAATTTATGTAGTTGCTTTTGTGGCGGCAATCAAACTCACCGTAGAATGGATTTATCAAAAACAAAAGGCAGAAAACCTAAAAAAATTGCAGTTGCGCACTGAACTAGATTTTCTAAAATCACAAATTCAGCCCCATTTTTTCTTCAACACTTTGAACAATTTATATGCATTGACTCTAGAAAAATCAGACATTGCTCCGAGCGTGGTATTGCGTCTTTCTGACATCATGCAATATGTATTATACGAAGTAAAAGAACCTCAAATAGCTTTGTCTACTGAAATAAAATACATTCAAAATTATATCGATTTAGAGGAAATGCGCCATGGAAACAATCTAAAAATAAAAATTAAAATCCAAGGAGATATTTCTGGAGTAATGTTACCTCCATTGTTGTTTTTGCCATTTATAGAAAACTGTTTCAAACATGGAATACGTGGGAATAATAAGCTAAAAATAAAAATCGGCTTCAAAATCATCGAAAATAAAAAACTTATATTTACAACGGAAAACAACTTTTTAGAGACAGAAACCGAGACAAAACATGGTATCGGTAACCGCAATGTAAAAAGAAGATTAGAATTGTTATTCCAAAATTCTTTCGAACTAAAATCGAAAATAAAAAACGGGAACTACAAAGTAAAAATGATTCTCCCAATTAACCAAGACCATTAAACGAAATTACATTGAATATCAAAGTCCTAATAATTGATGATGAACCTTTAGCTATTAAAGTTATTGAAACCCATTTGCGTGAGTTCAAGAACTTTGAAATTGTGGCTACATTTAATGATCCTATTGCTGCGCTTGAAACGTTGAAACAAGAGGCTATAGATGTTATTTTTTTAGATATCAATATGTCAAAAATGAACGGTCTAGAATTTTTAAAAACCGTTACTATTCAACCAAATGTGGTTATCACTACTGCTTATAGAGAATATGCTGTGGAAAGCTTTGATTTGGATGTTTTAGACTATTTGGTAAAACCTATTCCGTTTACACGTTTCTTAAAAGCGGTGAATAAAATAACTCAAAAAATTCAATTACAAAGAGGGATTCATAAAACCGAAGAAGAAAATAACACTGAGGGATTTATTTTTCTTAAAGTTGAAAAAAAACTTGTAAAAATTAAATTCGACACCATCTTATATATTGAGAGTTTAAAAGATTATATCAAGGTATTTACAACAACCGGAGATTTTTTAGTACACAAATCATTAACCAGTATAACTGAAGAATTACCAACGGAAAAATTTTTACGCATTCATAGGTCTTTTACCATCGCTATTGACAAAGTTGATAGTGTTGAAGGAAATTTAATTGAAATTGCCTCAAAACGCGTACCTATTGGAAGAAAATATGTTGCCAACACCAAGAAAATTATTCTCAATCAAGAATAAAAAAAGGTTGTTTGTGGGCTAATTGCTGTTTTCTAAAGAAGGTTTTTATTTCTTAATACGGAGTTTACTACTTTATCATTTGATAAATAAAAGTCATATGAGAAATCGAATACAATCTGTAGATATATTGCGCGGTTTTACAATTGCAGCAATGATTTTAGTAAACACTCCTGGGGACTGGAATCACGTCTATGCTCCATTATTACATGCTAATTGGCATGGTCTTACACCCACTGATTTAATTTTTCCATTTTTTTTGTTCATCGTAGGAATCTCTATTTCCTATGCATATAAAAATGCAGAGAACACCCGAGCTACCTACAAAAAAATATTGATCAGAAGTTTAAAACTGATAGGCCTTGGGTTATTTTTAAATATATTTATTCCTTATTTTCCATTTGTCACTGATTTAAGTAATGTAAGAATTCCGGGTGTATTGCAAAGAATCGGAATTGTGTTTTTTATTAGCTCACTTTTATTTTTAAATTTTAATTGGAAAACTCTATTTGTAATTTCTCTTGGAACCTTAAGTGTTTATTGGCTATTTACTGGGTTCTTTCCAATGCCAAATGGGAGTCTTCCTACACTTGATCGCGCACCAAACAACTGGGCAAATTATATAGATCTACAGCTATTACAAAATCATACATGGCAAAAATACTATGACCCAGAAGGTCTTCTAAGTACCATCCCTTCGATTGTAACTTGCCTATTCGGTATTTTACTTGGAAAAATTTTACAAATTCATGCAGACAATAAAGTCAATTTACTTTTGCTCACTGCGTTTTCTTTTCTTGTAATTGGATATATATGGAGTATTTGGTATCCTGTAAACAAAGCTCTTTGGACAGGTTCTTTTGTATTTATCACTGCCGGTTATGGAACGCTTTTTTTAACAATTATCTATTATTTCTCTGATGAAATACAACTAAATTTTGGGCAAATATTTAAATATGCAGGAACCAATGCAATCACCATCTATTTTCTCTCTAGTTTGATTTCTAAGTGTTTTTATATGATTCATATAAACGAAACAGAAACCATACACTCATATGTATACAACAATTACTTCTTTGGTATTATTGGCAATCCAGAATTAGCATCACTTTTATATGCCGCTTCTGTAACAATTTTCTACTTAGTTTTAGCATACATAATGTATCGAAAAAAATGGATCATCAAAGTATGACACAAAAAAAGTCCACTTGTTCAAGTGGACTTTTTTGACTTTAAATAACCTTACTTTTTCCAGCTATGAATTTTATGTCCTTTCAATGCAAAAAATAAAATAATAGCATAACAAGGAATCAATATCCAATAACTTTCTGTAGCGGCAAGTGGTGTTGCATCTTCACCAGAAATCCCAGAATCTATGAGTACCGTTCTACTAGAATCCACCAAACGACCATACAACGGAGGAATTACTGCACCACCAGAAATTGCCATAATCAATAGAGCAGAAGCAGTCTTCGTAAATTTTCCTAGACCTTGTAATGTCAACGGCCATACTGCTGGCCATACCAAGGCATTTGCAATTCCCAATGAAGCTACAAACAAGACAGAAATAAATCCGGTCGTAGACAAAATTCCTATACTAAAAACAATTCCTAATACTGCACTTATTTTTAGAGCTGTTCCTTGACTGATAAATTTAGGTATCAATAGCGCCCCAAGTAGATATGTTGCAACCATAGCCATTAACGTAAATGTTGTAAAGAATTTGGCATCAGCTTCAGGGAAACCTAACGAAATTCCATAGGCAATAATCGTATCACCAGCAATCACCTCAGCTCCAACATAAACAAACAAAGTCAACACCCCTAACCATAAATGTGGGAATTGAAAAATACTTGTTTTTTCAGTTGTTCCTTCTTCAATTTCTTCTTCAACGGGTTCTACATGAGGGAGTGGTGCTTTTCTAATCAACACACCTAAAACAGCTAATACAATTGCCATACAGACATAAGGTGTAAAAACACTATCGGCCATGCTATCTAACAAAACTTCTTTTTCTTGCTCAGAAACCGACCCCAATTTTTTATTTACGTCACCAATCCCAGAAAGTAATAAAGATCCAAAAATTAAGGAACCTAAGGCCCCTGCAACTTTATTGGCAATACCCATAATTGAGATTCTTTTTGCTGCACTTTCAATAGGACCTAAAATGGTAATATAAGGATTGGCTGCTGTCTGTAATAAAGTCATCCCTACTCCTTGAATAAAAATACCTGTTAAAAACACCCAATACGTTCTAGCCTCTGCAGCCGGAATAAATACCAAAGCCCCAATTGCCATCACAAAAAGACCTAAAGACATTCCTTTTCTATAGCCTATTTTATTCAAAATAGAAGAAGCGGGTAATGCCATTAATACAAATGAAATATAAGACGCAGATGCGACTAAATAAGATTGTGCTTCGGTAAGCTCATTGATGGTTTTCATAAAAGGAATCAACGCTCCATTGATCCATGTTACAAATCCAAAAATAAAAAATACTCCGGCGATAATACTAATAGGAATGATACTTGATTTTTTGGTTTCTATTGCGGCTGGCTCCATAATTCAAATTAAGTTATAGGTTTTTATTCTGATTGAAAAATTCAAAAACGTGAAAATACAAAAATGAACCTTCACTGAACAATATCGGCCAACATTCATCATTCAAAAAAATAATTCGACAAAAGACACAATTTCTAGCACAAAAAACCAAACCACAAGCATAAAATCGTAGAAGTTTTCAATGAAACCAATCTTAAAAGTATCTTTTTTTAAAGTATTAATCTATTTTTGTTTCTTGACTATATGCACAGCAGATAATTATTTATGGAAATTCTTGACTATATAAAATCCAATACTGATTTAAGAGATATCAGTATCATCAACACCTTAAAATTAATTTCGGAAGACTGTACGGTTCCGTTTATTGCGAGGTATAGAAAGGAAATGACAAATAACTTAGATGAAGTTCAAATTAGCAACATTCTAAGTCATAAAAAAGTATACGACGAATTAGAAAAAAGAAAAAAAACGATTCTAAAATCTATAGAAGAACAAGGTGCTTTAGATAGTTCTTTAGAACATAAAATTAAAAACACTTTTTCTAGTACGGATTTAGAGGACTTATACCTTCCCTATAAAAAATCACGTAAAACTAAAGCAGACAAGGCGAGAGAACAAGGTTTAGAGGGGTTGGCAAAAATTATTATGTCACAAAATGCGAATGATTTAGAATATACAAGTCATAAATTTATAAAAGGTGAGATTCAATCTTCAGAAGAAGCTTTGGAGGGTGCAAGACATATCATCGCGGACTGGATCAATGAAAGAATTGATATCAGAACTTCATTGAGAAATGAATTCAAAAGAAGAGCAACCATCACCTCTAAAGTTATTAAAACCAAAGCTACAGATGAAAAAGTTCAGAAATACAAAGATTATTTCGATTGGTCAGAATCTCTTTTCAGATGTCCTTCGCATCGTTTAATGGCTTTGTTAAGAGCAGAAAAAGAAGGTTTTGTTAGAATCAAAATCGACATTGACAAAGAACAAGCTTTGTCGAGAATCGCTTCAAAAATGATCCGTTCACAAAACGAATGTTCAGAACAGATTGAACTCGCGATTAAAGATGCTTACAAAAGATTATTAGCTCCGGCACTTTCAAACGAAGTGCTTACGAATGCCAAAGAAAAAGCCGATGCCAATGCCATTCAAGTTTTTGCAAAAAATCTACAACAACTACTATTACAAGCACCATTAGGAGAAAAAAACATATTAGCATTAGACCCTGGATTTAGAACGGGTTGTAAAATGGTGTGTTTAGATGCTTATGGAAACTTAAAACACAACGACACCATTTATCTGCATAAAGACAGAGAAGCCATTGGTAAAATTACAACAGCAGTAAATGCGTATAAAATTGATGCAATCGCTATTGGAAATGGTACCGCCTCTAGAGAGACCGAAAGTTTGATCAAAAAAATAAGGTTTGAAAAAGACATTCAGGTTTTTATTGTCAACGAAGCAGGTGCCTCTATTTACTCTGCCTCAAAAATAGCTAGAGATGAATTCCCAAATTACGATGTAACCGTAAGAGGTTCGGTCTCCATTGGAAGAAGACTGGCCGACCCTCTGGCAGAATTAGTAAAAATCGATGCTAAATCTATTGGAGTAGGACAATACCAACACGACGTAGATCAGACAAAACTTAAAGAAGAATTAGACCGAGTTGTTGAGTTTTGCGTAAATAAAGTGGGTGTTAACATCAATACTGCGAGCAATTCTTTATTAAGTTATGTATCAGGTATAGGGCCAAAACTAGCAGCTAATATTGTAGCATACAGAAAAGAAAATGGTGCTTTTGAAAGTAGAGATCAAATTAAAAAAGTGCCAAGACTTGGTGCTAAAGCCTATCAGCAATCAGTAGCCTTTTTAAGAATCAAAGATGCTAAAAACCCATTAGATAATTCAGCCGTTCATCCTGAAAGCTATGCTATCGTAAAAAAAATGGCCAAAGACACCAAAACAGCATTAGATGATTTTATTGGAAACAGAGACATCTTAAAAACCCTCGACTTAAACAACTACTGTACTGATGCTGTTGGAATCCCTACTTTAAAAGATATCATCTCCGAGCTTGAAAAACCAGGATTAGATCCAAGAAAAAAAGTAAAAGTCTTTGAATTCAACGCAACTATTAAAACCATTGACGATTTAAAAACCGGACAAATTCTTCCTGGAATTGTAAACAACGTTACCAATTTTGGCTGTTTTGTAAATATAGGTATCAAAGAAAGTGGTTTGGTGCATATCTCAAAGCTTAAAAAAGGCTATGTCGGTAACGTGAGTGATGTAGTGCACTTAAATCAACATGTGCAAGTAAGAGTTGAAGAAGTCGATATTGCGAGAAAACGTATTCAGCTATCGATGAATTTCGATTAATTCTTAAAAAGGTACAGCATGCGAGTTTTTAATTTCTCCCATGACAAAGGTACTATGTGCACTACCAATATTTTGGACAGACCCAAGGTTATTTAAAACAAAATCTTGATAGTGTTTCATATCTTTTACCAAAACCTTCAACAAAAAATCATAATCCCCAGAAATGTTGTAACACTCCGTAACTTCCTCGAGTGTCATAATATCTTTTACAAATTGATTCCCTATTTCTCGGGTATGTTCTTTTAGTGTAATATTACAGAATACGGTAAGACTTTTATCCAATTTCTCAGCATCGAGAATAGCAATATACTTTTTAATATACCCTTCTTTTTCAAGTTTTTTTACTCTTTCAAAAACAGGTGTTACAGACAGATTTACTTTTGCAGCTAACTCTTTTGTCGTCAAATTCGAATTATTTTGTACAATTTTTAAAATCCTAAGATCTGTTTTATCTAGTTTCATAGAGAATATTTTTCTGTTACTTACTCAATCTTTCATCAAAAATACGTGTTTTTTCTTTTAAATAAACTTATTTAAGTGTTTTACACCAAATATCACATGTATTTATGATGTTTTATTCTTCAAAAATAACTTTGCAAAGTAAATAAACAACATCAAATTCATGAAAACTACCATTTTAGGTTATCCAAGGATTGGAAACCAACGACAATTAAAAAAAGCCTGTGAAAATTACTGGTCTGGTAAAACAGAAATCACAACATTGATTGAAACAGGGAAAAACATCAGACAAGAAAACTGGTTGTTGCAGCAAAAAACAGGAATCGATTTAATTCCTTCTAATGATTTTTCTTTTTACGATCAAGTTTTAGACGCCTGTTTAACTTTTGGCTGTATTCCAAAGCGATTTGAATCTATAAAGAAAGGAGATTTTTCAACATTGTATTTTGCTATGGCACGTGGTATTCAAACTGAGCAATTAGATACTACAGCGATGGAAATGACAAAGTGGTTTGACACCAACTATCACTTTATTGTACCAGAATTTACAATTGACCAAACATTTGAATTCTTTTCAAAAAAAATAATTGAAGAATACAAAGAGGCTCTTGAATTGGGAATTAAAACCAAGCCGGTACTTATTGGCCCTGTAACATTTTTGTTGCTTGGAAAAGAGAAAGAAAAAGGATTTCATCGTCTTGATTTATTGAATAGGCTTTTGCCAGTATACTTTCAAATAATCGATGAACTTATTGCTTTAGGGGTAGAATACATACAATTTGACGAACCAATTTTAGCGCTTGACCTATCAGACAGAGAAAGAAAAGCAATTAATAACACCTATGAATCTTTTCATGCTGCATTTCCTAGTTTGAAAATTTTCTTAGCAAATTACTTCGATTGTTATGGAGAAAATCTAGAAACGGTTTTGCAATTACCTGTAGACACGTTGCATTTAGATTTGGTAAGATGTTCTTCTCAATTAGATGATATTTTGACTTCAAAATATTTCAATCCCAACACCAAGTTATCTTTAGGGTTGGTTGATGGAAGAAATATTTGGAAAAATAATTTTGAAAACTCGTTGCGTTTTATCAAAAAAGCAGTTGAAAAAATTGCTCCAAAAAATCTATTTATTGCTTCTTCTTGTTCTCTATTACACAGCCCGTATGATTTAGAATTAGAAACGAATGAAAAAAATCTACCTTTAGAGGTGAAACAATGGCTTGCGTTTGCGAAGCAAAAACTTGAAGAGATAGCAACATTGAAAGGTTTGTCTTCATCTGAAGAAGAAGCATACTTAAATTTATTTGAAGAAAATAAATTGGCTAACCTCAACAGAAAAACATCTACACTGATTCACAATAAAAAAGTAAAATCTAGAGTAGAAAATTTACTAGAATCAGATTCACAACGAAAAAACTCTTTTAAAATTCGTCAAGAACTACAAAGAAACACCTTGCAGTTACCTCTTTATCCAACCACTACAATAGGTTCTTTTCCGCAAACCAAAGAAGTAAGAAGCTGGCGTTCAAAATTTAAAAAAGGAATTCTATCACAAAAAGAATACGATACTTTAATCGCAAAAGAAACGGAAGATTCTATTCGCTTTCAAGAAGAAACAGGTATTGATGTTTTGGTACATGGTGAATTCGAACGAAACGACATGGTAGAATATTTTGGTGAAAAATTGGAAGGTTTCGCATTCAGTAGTTTCGGATGGGTACAAAGTTATGGTAGTCGTTGTGTGAAACCACCTATTTTGTTTGGTGATGTTTCTAGAGAAAACCCAATGACTGTGAAGTGGTCTTCGTTTGCACAATCATTAACAAAAACTCCTGTCAAAGGTATGCTTACTGGCCCTGTAACTATATTACAATGGTCTTTTGTAAGAAATGACCAACCAAGAGCAACCACATGTAACCAAATTGCTTTGGCTATTAGAGATGAGGTTGTTGATCTTGAAAAAAATGGAATTCAAATTATTCAAATAGACGAACCAGCAATAAGAGAGGGACTTCCGCTACGCAAAGAAGAGTGGAAATCTTACTTAGACTGGGCAGTAAAAGCATTTAGAATTTCAGCAAGTGGTGTGAATGATGCTACACAAATTCATACGCATATGTGCTATTCTGAATTCAATGATATTATCGAAAATATTGCTGCTATGGATGCAGACGTAATTACCATAGAAACTTCTAGGTCTGAAATGGAATTGTTAGAAGCATTTGTAAATTTCAAATACCCAAATGAAATAGGACCAGGAGTTTATGACATTCATTCTCCCAGAGTTCCTTCTGTTGAAGAAATAGAGCACTTACTTGAAAAAGCAGCTAAGGTTTTACCTGTAGAACATATTTGGGTGAATCCAGATTGTGGCTTGAAAACAAGAAATTGGCCAGAAACCAAATCTGCTTTGCAAAATCTTGTAAAAGCAGCAATCAAACAACGAGTTAAAACATTGCAAACAGCATAAAAATAAAAGGGCTTTCAAATAAATTGAAAGCCCTTTTTATAAATAAATCCTACCCCTAAGATTTAAGTAATATGGTAATTCTTATTTATATTGACATAAATAAGAAGTTTGTCCTACTGATTTTACTTTAAAAGAACTATTAGCTTCTACCTCAAAAGACGTGCCAGTTTTAAATGATTTCCATTCTGTTTCACCTGGCAACAAAGCAACCAATTCACCTTCTACAACAATCATTGTTTCATGAGAAGAAGTTCCAAATTCATAATCTCCAGGCTCCATAACACCTACCGTAGAATTTCCTGTTGCTGATTTATATCCTAACGATTTTACTTTTGCGTCAAAATATTCATTTGATGAAATCATGTATTCTTTTTTTGTATTGGACTGCAAATATAGCTCAACTTCAGAGATTTACAAAACCTCTTAATATTAAGCTAATGTTAAGAATATGAAGTAAAGTATAATTATTTCTTTTTGTAACGCAACTTACCTGTCTCGATTTCTACTGCAGTTCTAGCCAAAATGGTGAATACAAACGCACCCATGGCCCATATTCCGAGAGTCACTCCTATCTCAATTCCAGTTGGTAAATATTCAGCAATTTTTCCATAGGGTCCCGGAATAAATCCTGGTACAATTAATCCAAAACCTTTTTCTATCCAAATCGCAACAAATAATAAGAAACAACAGATATATAAAATGGTCAAATTATTTCTTAATTTATGAAAAGTAAGCACCACAGTTGCCAAAATATTTAATGGTATTGCTGTCCATATCCAGGGCATCAATGCATTTTTACCATGCAAACCAAAAAATAAATAATACGCACTCTCACTATGATGCGTAGGAGCGTAAAATTCTTTAAATAGCTCAGACACCAACATTATCAAATTAATTTGAGCTGCCACAGTTACCACCAAAGCAATTTTTTTAATCGTCTTGTCTTCAATTTTAAAATCTGTATGTGAACGTATCATTGCCAAAACCAAAATAATCAGTGCAGGACCTGCTGCAAATGCAGAAGCCAAAAAACGAGGTCCTAACAAAGCATTGTTCCAATACGGTCTTGCCTGTAATCCTTGGTATAAAAATGCTGTAACTAAGTGAATTCCTACCGCCCAAAATACTGATAAAATTGCACCAGGAACATAAACTTTCGCCAAAGCTTCTTTGTTTTGATAATGACGAAATAAAATATAAAAAGGAATTGTGATGTTAATGAACAAATAACCATTCAACACCAAAACATCCCACGTTAACATTGAATTTGGAAAATTAAAAACTCCAATCCCTGGTATCATATGCCATAAAACATTCGGCCCACCCATATCTGCTACTACAAAAGCCAAACACATAAGCAATGCTGCAACCGCTAATCCTTCACCAATCAGCACAGCACGTTTAAAATCAACATCGTGTAACACATAAGTCGGCATCACTAACATTACAGCCGCCGCAGCAACTCCAACCAAAAAGGTAAAATTTGAGATATACAGTCCCCAACTCACTCGATTTGTCATTCCGGTAACACTCAGCCCCTCTTCAACTTGTATAGAGTAACAGTACATACCAGCTAACATAACGGCCGTTAAGAATGCCATCCACAAGTGGTATTTTTTAGTACCATGAGTTATGATATCTAAACTATCGATAACCAAACTCTTAAAAACTTTTAAACTTCCCATTTAATCTTATTTATAAATGATGTAATATTTTATCAAATGCATTAATCCATATAATACCAAAACTTAGGTTCTGTACCTAAATCTTCTTTCAATCGGAATACTTTTTTGTTTTCTAATACCCAACGAATGGTACTGTTTGGGTCTAATAAATTTCCGAAAACACGCGCTCCAGTCGGACAAGCTTCAACACATGCAGGGTTTTTACCATCTCGAGAGCGTTGAATACAAAAAGTACATTTTTCCATGACACCTTTCTTTCTCAACCTGTTCCCTAAGTAATGTTGATTTTTATTAATTTCTTCTTTCGGTACTTCGGGCTTACTCCAGTTAAATCTTCTTCCGTCATATGGACAAGCTGCCATACAATATCTACATCCAACACACCAATCGTAATCTACTACAACAATTCCATCTGGCTCTTTCCAAGTTGCTTGAACCGGACAAACTTCGACACATGGCGGATTGTCACAGTGAAAACATTGCGTTCCTACATAAAAATGTCCCTCAGCAGGTACTTCGTGGTAATAATTATCATCGGCCTCACCAAAATTTATTCCTTGACCGTCTTTCATCTCATGGATTCGAATATATTCCATCTGAGAATTTCTGTCTTGATTGTTTTCGGTTACACAAGCACTGACGCAATCCATATATCCTTGACATTTCGATATATTAAATGCATACCCAAACAACACACCTTCTTCGGCTGTTTTCGAAGACATATCTAACGTGTCTTGAGTTCTTATTTGATGCGAACGAACCAAACGATCAACCGTTGCTTTTTTCTCATCATCAGACATTAATTTATAATTTCCCTTGAACTGCTCTTCCCAATCAATTTGAGCTTTTTCTTTAGCTGCATCGTCTGAAGTAACACTACAAGAAGTAGAAATCGCACCTGCACCGACCAACAAACTAGCTGTTAATTGCTTAAAGGCATTTCTTCTATCCATAGTTGCTCCCATAACTTGATCAAATCCATCTACTGGTTTCGCAACTTCAGTAGAAGCATGTGAACCACACCCTCCTGACTTTTTACCGCACCCACAAGAACCTGTATCTTGAGGAACCTTTTTCTTATTTGAAAGCTTTAAGGAAAACCATTTATTTTTCTTTTCACTCATATCTTATTGGTATAATTACATTAGGTGTTCGGTTATTTTCTTTCTTGAATTTTCTGCGTATTGTATTTCGCTGGCCATCTTGACTCAAAACTTGGACTATGAGGATTGTGACAATTGACACAAGTCATTGATGCTCTTGGTGGTGCCCAACTGGCAATTTTTTTACCATGTGCTCCACCCTTCCAATCTTCAAATTGTTTTGTATGACATTGACTACATAAATTGTAACTGTTATTAAAATCTATTTTTTTACCCGTCAAACTTTTTAAATCATCCATCGCATCTCCGTTATGGCAAGTGAGACAATTCATTGTTTCTTCGTTGGCGTGTTTCAAAGTAATATTCCAATGTCCTTTTTTTGCATCTTTCCCCTTAATTTTATTCAAATCATCGGTATGACATTCAGTACAAGCATAAGATTTGATTTGACTTTTTCTTTCAGGAATTAAAAATGTATGACCACCTTCAGATATTTCCATCAAATTCATCTCTTCCAAAAACTTGTTTGAAGTAATAGAAGTTCCATGATAATCTTTACTTAATTCTTTAATTTTATCCGTCACTTTATGGTATTCCTCTTCGTGATGTTTACAAGAAAATATGCTCAATACCACCAATACAACCCCCACAAATTTTGAAACATTTTTGAGATAATCTTTATGAATCGATTTCCGAATTTTCATGGTTTTTTTTCTTCTGTTAGCGTCCTTAATTCGATTAAGAAACACGGTAAAGTTTGTTGTTAGTATTCCCATAGCGTTATTTTCTTATAAAGATTCCGATATCTGTTACCTCTTTATTATTCAAGACATGACACTGTCTACAATTCACACGTTCTGGATGAGATACTCTAATTTCTTTAGGAGCACTTGGTCCTGCATGGCAAGCCAAACAATTTTCTCTCAATTGAATTTGATGAGGAATTACGGGTGGGCTACCGGGAAGTGCATTGTTCACCCCTGCTTTTGGAGCTGGAATTTTCTCGAAATTAGTCCCTTTAAATACACCTTTTGTGTTTTGAGGAACGTGACATTGTCTGCAATTCTCATAGTCTGGATGTGGCGTAACCGGTGCATAAGCATCCCATTTTTTTACAAATCCTCCGTTTTCATGGCATTTCAAACAGTCGTTTCCTCCCATGCTTCTTTCATTTTCAACTGTATGAGGGATACTTGGAGGTGCCCCGTGATAAGCCCTGTTGTTATAATAGGTTTTCAAACTTCTTTGATGAGTTTCATCAATCGGCATTTTAGCATAATCCAATGCAAATTCTGATCGTGTAAAAACTCCTTCCTCAGAAGGAATTATTTGCATAGGTTCTCTTTCTTCTAGAGGAATATATGCTCTTTCGAGTCCTTTCTCATAACTACGATTCCAAATCACAATAAAGGAAATCAGCAGCATTGCGAATAACGATATGATACCTAATCTTTTCATAGTTATGCTTTTTCAACTTTAACGGCACATTTTTTATAATCTGGCTGTTTTGAAATCGGACAAAATGCATCTAAAGTCAAATCATTGATTAGCATATTTTCGTCAAAAAATGGCACAAAAACTTGTCCCTTTTCAGGCACACCTCTTTCGTTTACCGAAGCCGGTAACTTCATGGTACCTCTTCTGGTTGTCAATCGCACAGCATCACCTGTTCTGATTTGCATTTTCTTAGCATCTTCTGGATGTAATTCAACATATCCATGAGGCATTGCTTTGTGTAAAACAGGAATCCTTCTTGTCATCGATCCTGTATGCCAATGCTCTACAACACGACCGGTACATAACCAAAAATCAAATTTCTCATCGGGTACTTCAGGAGCCGGCTCGTAAGGTCTTTGCCATATTACAGCTTTACCATCTGGTTTTCCGTAAAAATGAAACTCTTCATCGTTAGAACAAGCTGGGTCGTATTTAGAATTGAAACGCCATTGTGTAGATTTCCCATCAACATAAGGCCATTGCGCGCCAGGTTCAGATTTTAACACTTCTAAAGGAGCCATTCCGTGCTTTTTCCCTTCATGATGCTTTCTATACTCATTGTATATTTCTTCAATATGTGTTTCTTCTTTGTAATAAAACTGTTTTTCGAAGCCCATTCTCTTAGCAACTTCAATCAATTGCCATGTATCACTCATCGCCTCACCTGGTGGTTGTACCATTTGTTCGAAATACTGTGTTCTTCGCTCTGAATTACCATACATACCTTCGCGCTCTACCCACATTGCAGATGGCAATATTACATCGGCAATATCTGTAGTAGGAGTGGGATAAATATCTGACACTACAATAAACCTTCCTTCTTTTTTAGTGGCGTCTCTATAACGTTTTAATTTAGGCATTGTCACCATCGGATTTGTAACCTGAATCCACATAAACCTCAAATCACCACGATCTAAAGCTCTAAACATTTCAACTGTATGCAAACTTGGTTTTGAAGGAATATTTTCCACCGGTACATCCCATATTTTCGCTGCATGTTCACGATGTGCTTTATTCATAACCACCCCATGAGGTAATTTATGAGTCAATGTACCTACTTCTCTTACCGTACCACAAGCACTAGGCTGACCGGTTAAAGAAAACGGACTATTACCAGGTGTTGATATTTTACCTGTAAGCAAATGGATGTTATAGACTAAATTATTGATCCAAGTACCTCTAGTATGCTGGTTCATTCCCATACACCAAAGAGACATTACTTTCTTGTTCGGATCACCATAATAAGAAGCCATGTACTTTATATCTTTAGCTGAAACACCCGAAATTTTTTCAACTTTTTCCGGAGCATAATCTTCTAAAAATTCTTTGTATTCCTCAAAAGAAATTTTTTCAGGCTTGTCGTTAAAACTATACTTGTCTTCTAAACCATAACCCATATTGGTTGACCCTTTGCTGAAGTTACAGTGTTTTGAAACAAACTCTTGATTTACCCAACCTTTTTTAATTATTTCATAACAGATAGCATTGGCAACAGCCAAGTCAGTTTGCGGTTGAAAAATAATCGATTTATCTGATGCCATGCTGGTACGAGTAGTTCGCGTAGCAAAATCAATAATTTTAACTCCACGTTTCAAACGTTGATCTAACAGACGAGAGAACAATACCGGATGCATTTCTGCCATATTATTACCCCACAACACAAATACATCAGCATGATCAATATCTTCGTAACATCCCATAGGTTCATCTGAACCAAAAGAAGTTAAGAATCCCGTAACAGCACTTGCCATACACAAACGCGCATTTGCTTCAACATTATTAGTACCTATACAACCCTTGAATAGTTTTGAAGCGACATAACCATCTGGAATTGTCCATTGTCCAGATCCATAGATAGAGACGGCATCTTTTCCATAATCTTTTATGGTAGTTTGCATTTTCTCTGCGATGATATCTAAAGCTTCTTTCATCGAAGTTTTTACATATTTGCCATTTTTCTTTACCCACGGATGTGTCAGACGGTCTTTTCCATACATAGACATAACTGAATGGTACCCTTTCACACAACACAAACCTTTATTTACAGGAGACTTTGGATCTCCTTTTACAGCAACAGCCTTTCCATTTTCAACTCCTACGAGTACTCCACAACCTACACCGCAAAAACGACAAGGTGCTTTTTTCCAATCTAAATTTCCTCCTTTTGGCAAACCTCTTTCTTGCTCTTCAGCAAATAGAATTCCAGGAAACATTGTAGCAGCAGCAGTCATTGCCGAGAGCACTGCCATTTTTTTAATAAAATCTCTCCTGTTAGATAAAGTAGATGTATACATATCGATTAGTTTTTTGAAGCGTTAAACCCAGCGACCATTGCCAATAATTTGATACTTTTTATCATATTCAATTTTTCTTGCAAGGCATCTTCTTGTTTTGATGTTTCTGTATCGGTAACTAAAATCAATACATCTTTGTTTTCAGCAGGAATAACTTCACAACCTTCAAGCTGAGACAGTGTATTGTACAACTCCATTTTTTGACCCTGATACGGGTGGGCTAGATAACTTTTGATTGGCATAATTATGTTTTTAAGTAAAGTATAAAGTACCTGCTAAAAAGCAGTTAAACAAATGACAATTATCATGTTTTGAACATGTTGACATTTCGATTCCTTTTAAAGTTAGAAAAAATCTTTTGTTTATAACATTCTTAATAACTCATAAAACCCAATTTATTTTCTATCTAAATAAATAATTACTTTTATAAAAGATAAATTAGTCCTTTATTATAATTCTATTACAATGTACTATTATGATTTCCAAATTGTACTTCAAGAAGTACCTGGCGAAATAAGTTTATGCTTCTCTATTTGTGGTTGTAAATTGCAATGCAGAGGCTGTCACTCTTCTCATTTATGGAAAGAATCTAATGGGAAAATTCTTTTGATCAATCACTATTTAGACCTCTTAAACAGCTATAAAGACTATGCTTCATGTGTGTTATTTATGGGAGGTGAATGGCACGAAAAAGAACTGATAGAATTGTTGAAAATTGCCAAATTCAAAAATTACAAAACCTGCTTGTACACTGGAGAAGAACGTATTTCAACAGAAATAACAAATGAGCTAACCTTTTTAAAAACGGGTAAATGGCGACCAGAATTAGGGGGACTTGATTCTGAAAATACGAATCAAAAATTTATAGCAGTAAAAGAAAAAAAAAATCTCAATTATTTATTCTCAAAAAACTAACAATATGATACGACTTACGGATGAACAGGTAAACAAAAAAATTAAATTTATTGACAATTACATTGATTCTTCAAATGCTGCAGATGGATCTAAAGTAGATGCAAATGCAAATGTCACCTCTAAAAATATCGCAACTATGGAGGCTGAACTCAACAAAGACATCAACATACAAGTCAATAGAGCTTTAGTAAAACGTAAGATTGAAGATCTTTTTGGTATCGAAACTGCTAATGAATACATCAGACAAATAGAGTCTCATGAAATTTATGTGCATGATGAAACTTCATTAAAACCTTACTGTGTATCCATTAGTATGTATCCGTTTTTATTCGATGGATTGACAAAATTAGGAGGAGAAAGCTTGGCTCCACAACACCTAGAAAGTTTTTGCGGTGAATTTGTAAATTTAGTTTTTGCAATCAGTTCGCAATTTGCAGGCGCATTGGCTACGGTCGAATTTTTAATGTATTTCGATCATTTTGCCGCAAGAGACTATGGAAAAGATTACCTAGAAACCAACACCGATATTATCGCCAATCACTTGCAACATGTTGTTTATGCAATCAACCAACCTGCTGCTGCTCGTGGTTATCAATCAGTTTTTTGGAATATTTCTTTGTATGATGAAGCCTATTTTAATAGTATGTTCGGCGATTTTGTCTTTCCAGACATGAAAAAACCACAATGGGAAAGCGTAAAAAAATTACAAGAGTTTTTTATGAAATGGTTCAACAAAGAACGAACAAAAGCCATCTTAACTTTTCCGGTGGTTACGGCAGCCATGCTTACAAAGAAAGGAAAACCAGTTGACAATACTTTTACCGAAATGTGTGCACAAGAGTTGAGCGAAGGCAATTCATTTTTTATATACCAATCTGAAAACGCGGATAGTTTGGCCTCGTGTTGCCGTTTGAGAAACGAAATTAGCGACAATACGTTTAGCTATTCATTGGGTGCAGGAGGTGTAGCAACAGGGTCGATAAATGTGATTACCTTAAACATGAATCGTTTGGTACAAAACAACTCAAATATCGTTGAAGAAGTTCAAAAAATTCACAAATACCAAGTAGCGTACCGAACCTTAATTGAGGAATACAAAACAGCAGGGTTGCTTCCTGTATATCAGGCAGGATTTATTTCACTAGACAAACAGTTTTTAACCATCGGAATTAACGGTATGGTTGAAGCTGCCGAAAGTCAAGGCTACAAAGCTGGAAACAATGCCGATTATAAGAACTTTGTAAATTTCTACTTGAAAGAAATATTTGAAGAAAATAAAAAAGCAAAAGAAACCTATGGATATCTCTTCAATACTGAATTTGTACCTGCAGAAAATTTAGGCGTTAAAAATGCCAAATGGGATCGTGAAGACGGATTGAAAGTAAGTCGAGACTGTTACAATTCCTATTTTTATGCCGTCGAAGATGAAAGCACCAATACCCTAGATAAAATAATTTTACACGGTAACGAAATCATAAAATACCTAGATGGAGGTTCTGCATTGCACTTAAATTTAGAAGAAGCTCCTTCAAAAGAAGGCTTTATAAAATTGATACATGCAACTGCAAAAGCTGGTTGTAATTATTTCTGTTTTAATATAAAAATTACGGTTTGTAGAGATTGTCATCATATCGACAAAGAAACCAAGTATTCCTGTGAAAAATGCCAATCACAAAATATTGACCATGCCACGCGAGTAATTGGCTATTTAAAAAAAGTAGCCAGTTTTAGTTCTGACAGACAAAAAGAACACAATCTACGTCACTACCACAAAAAATCAATTGGAATTTGATTTTAAGGAAAAAGTAAAAGCCTCATGATAGTATCATGAGGCTTTTATATAAATAAAATAATTCTAATTATTTTTTCACAAATTTTGAAGTAGCAGCCCCGTTAGAAGAGTTTACTTTCACAACATAAATTCCGCTTTTCAAACTAGATACATTTACAGATCCATTTACAACTGAAGTCGAAATCACAGTTTTACCAACTAAGTCTAAAACTTGAACTGATTCGATTGTTTCATTTGTAGTAATCGTTAGTTCATCAATTACTGGATTTGGATAAATCGCAAAATCGAAAGCATTGATATCTTTTACTCCAACGGTTGATGCCAAAACCAAATAACCATTTGCATCCAAAGCAACTTCCTCACCGGCATCTGCTCCCCCAACTAAAGTAATGGCTGAAAGTTGGTCAGCTAATAAAGCTCCATCTCCACTCCCAAATTTAATATTACTAGGGTTAGCTCCCGAAAAATCATAACCAGTGATATTTAAAGCTGAAGTAGCCTTCCATGCTGTACCATTAGAAGCATCAAAATACGCATGTTTTCCACTTGCAACTGTTATATTTACAATTGTTTCTTCAAAAAGTCTTAATTCACCATAATCGTTCATGCTTTCATTAAAAGTCATGTTTGTAGTTGAATAATTAAAACATTGATGTCTCAACAAAGAAAATCCGTCTTCATTATTAAACTCCATTGTAAATGTTTTACGATTCCCCTCGCTAGTTGCGCTTTGAGAGGTAACAACTCCATCGAACACCGGATTTCCATTTGAACCCGCATTAACATGCAAAACAACACCATTGTTAAAAAGCTTCAAATTCTGAACCGCGTTGGCATCAAATCCGGTTTCAAAACTAGTAGTTCCAGAACCATCTAAATTGATACTTCTATTCGTTCCGTCTTGTGTAAACGTACCTGATAAATCCATTGTTCCATCATTATCAATATAGACATCTCCCTCTAAAGCAACATCACCTGTTAAATTAAACGTATTCGTTGCCACCTGGTTTTTAATATAGGAACGACCAGCAGCGCTATTTAATACGGTGATGTTAACATCCATATTTAATGTATTCGTACCTGTAGACTCAAAGCTGACAGTAGAAGTATTGTTGTTAGTCGCTGAAGTAAACGTAGTATTTACATCTATTGTTATGTTCTCAGTACCAGCATCTGGGTTTATCGTAACACTTCCTGAAGTTATTATCAAGTTTTTAATTGTAAAATCTTCATCAACAACATTCGTTGCAACATCCGAGGTTTGCACAAGATCAGTAGAAACCGGCTTCACTCCTGTGTCCCAGTTATCGTTATCAGACCAAAGGCCTGTAGAATTTCCATTGTCGAAAACATTTTGCCCAAAAGAGACTAGCGTAACCAACAACATACACATCACAAAAAAGTAGTTTTTTTTCATAAATAATAAGGTTTTAAGAATACGTAATCGGTATAGAAACATTTTTTCTATACTCAAAAAAACAAAATCACAAACCTTTAAATTTTATTTAAAGGTTTGTTATAAAGATAAAATAATTTTTTACAAATTAATTTTTTACAAATTTAGAAGTAGCTGATCCTTTAGAAGAATTTACTTTCACAACATAAATTCCGCTTTTCAAACCAGAAACATTCACTGATCCATTTACAGCTGAAGTTGAAATAACAGTTTTACCTACTAAGTCTAAAACTTGAACAGATTCGATAGTTTCATCTGTAGATATAGACAACTCTTCGTTTACTGGATTTGGATAAATTGCAAAATCAAAAGCGTTAATGTTTTTTGTTGACAATGATGAATCATCAGAAACAGCTACCGTTAAGCTATTCAATCTTTGTTCTGTAATTCCACGCTGAGAAGCAGCATAAGTCCAAGTCCAAAAATAGATTCCACTCCCTGTTGTAGCAGCAGCATATAATTCAGGGTCTATACCTGTAACGGTTACCGGAGCAGCTCCGTCAACACTTAAAGACATTGTAGATGATGTATTATCAGCACCGATAGCCAATTCAATTACCAATTGGTAAGGAGAACCAAAAGCTGCAGTAGTAGTTGTTGAAATAGGAGTACCTATATTAGAACTACCATTAGAGCCATTTCCGTTTCCACCATCATTATCAGACTGACTTTTCAATGTTAACACCGTGTTATCCGCAGAATCAATATCTAATACAATACCTTCACGATCGTGATAATCAGTCGTATTGTTATTGCTCTTAAATCCAAAAAATGAAATCGCCAATGTATTTGTAGGCGCAACAAAATTGGCTCCTCCAACTTCGTAACTAAATGATGCAGTGATAAATTTCCCATCTGAAGTTCCAGAAATAGGATTAAGTAATAAAAGTCTTCTCCAATTTGCACCATTAATGATCTGGTCATTGGCATTGGCTGTATAATTCGCATCTCCAGCCCATTCTGTAAGGCTATTCACTGCAAGTCCGTCAGTATAACCTTCTCCATCAGTAAAGTTTGAAGAAAAAATGGTTTGAGCTTGCAATGTAGCACCTGTTACTAAAGAAAAAGTAGCAGCAAAAAATAATTTTTTAAGTAATTGTGTTTTCATATTTAAGTTTATTTAAAGTTATACACACAAAAATACAGCACAGCGTAAAAGTTGCTTAAACTAAAAATACCTAATAGTTACACTATTTTACCTTTATATTTTTTAACATACTTATTTTCAGCCACCTGAGACAAACACAAGCGTTTGTCAAATTAATTTCAAGAAACAACATACTTGCAAAGCTAGTTTTTCATATTTCAAAAGCCAAAAATTGATTTTTTAATTAAGTGCTTTTCTATGAAGATTTCATTTTAGATATATTTAGACAAAAGAAAATCCTCATGAATAATCATGAGGATTTTTATTAGTCATAAACCGAAGTAAAACTCCTTGTTTATTTTTTTACAAATTTAGAAGTTGCAGAACCTTTAGACGCATTTACTTTCACCACATAAATTCCACTTTTCAAACCAGATACATTTACAGATCCATTCACAGCAGATGATGAAATAACAGTTTTTCCAACCAAATCCAAAACTTGAACCGATTCAATAGTCTCCTCCGTAGAGATTGTCAATTCATCATTTACTGGATTTGGATAGATACCAAAGTCAAATGCATCGATGTTATTAACAGATGCCGTTGAAGAATCAGATAATAATATATTATCAACATATATATGCTCCCCATCCGTTACTTCAGAATTATCACTTTTTCTAAATATTACTTGCCAGTTACTAAGATCAGTATTTAACCAATTTGCGGCATCAATCTCAAAATCATATGTCGTAAACTCCCCGTCACCATCAGTTGTAATCGCGACATCAATTGCATTAAACCATGCTCCATCATTGACTAATCTACCTCTAACACGAAATTGATTCACCTGAGAAGATCGGTTGCTAATCTTAATCTGAAAGAATTTATATTTTGTACCATCAAAATCAGGTCTTGTGTCAGACGGAGAATACATTACTATATTTTTGGCTGTTGCGGCATATGTAATATCCAATGCTCCATTTGGATTATTCGCAAAAGTCGAATTCCATGTTGCTGAAGTTCCACCTAACCATCCTTCCCATGAATTTCCATCAAAACTGTATTCGATATTTTGAGAAAAAACTGAAGTTGAAAAAAACACCGATAAAGTAAAAATAATTGAATTAAAAAGTAAATTTGTTTTCATAATAGATTGTGTATAAGTTAGTACAACGAATTTAGCTTGTGCTAACAGAATATTTTAAACTAATTATACCTCCCAACAACACTATTTTACCCATAGTTATTTTAGGAATCGAAATCTTGATATGGGTTAAGTAAATTATCCATTGTTGTATTTTATCCTTGTTCTCTGTTCTTATTATCTAACCTAAGTACGTGGATAATTCTAAACACAGCGAATAATGACAATACTATTAATAATAATAAGCCATCAGTATACGATAATACATCGTGCTTATCAGATGTGTTTGCAAATCCTGAAACGGTACTAAAAAGTATGAAAACAAATGAAAGTGTAAATCGCATAATAGATATTTTATCTGGTTATTGTTTAACAAAAATATCTACTAGAGGAGCAAACTTAAGAGAAAACTAGACCATATGGCATTTTCTATCGATGAAATGACAAAAACTGACGATGGATGAAAAAAGGTGTCAGACGGTCAATCGAGTTTTAACGCATCATAGTCTTTCAAGGAAAGTACCTTATTCGTATCTATGATTTCTGAAGTAAAGCGAGCAATTGATTTATCCCTAAAATCGGATAGTATTTTATTTTTAAAGGGTGCTGCAATATAATGAACCGGACATGGATTCGCATCCTCACATTTAGAAAGTCCTAAAAAGCATTGATTAAATTTCTTTACTCCGTCTATGTTTTCTACAATATCCCAAATAGAATTTTCACGATTTTCATCGCTCAAATAAAAACCACCGTTTGGACCTTTGGTTGAAGAAACCAATTTATTTTTAGTCAATTGCTGTAATAATTTTGCCAAAAAAGGCTGCGGAGTTTCTAACTCTTCTGCAATCTTTTTAACCCCAATTTTATTCGTCTTATCAGAATAAATTGACAGGTACAATATAGAACGAATCGCGTATTTACAGGCGTTTGATAACATGGGATAGAAATTTATATACAAAGATACAAAAAAAAGATATTTTTATCTTGAATTATAGATTTGCGACAATTATATTTCAAATGGATATTGAGTATCTTTACGATTAAAATTAACTCTCATGAATAATGAATTGGCATTTCACTACGACGGTATTTTAGAAACAGAATTACTGAAAGAAATATCTGAAATAGGAAGGATTAAAAATATAGAAGCTGGGGAAAAATTAATTGAAATTGGCAATCAAATAAATTTTATGCCTTTGCTATTAGAGGGTGCCATAAAAATAATGAGAGAAGATGAAAAAGGAGAAGATTTGATTCTTTATTATCTAGAACGTGGTGATACCTGTGCATTGACATTGAATTGTTGTCTAGGCAATGCAAAAAGCGAAATAAGAGCTATTGCTGAGATCCAAACTAAAGTAATCATGATTCCTATAAACAAAATGGAAGAATGGATGGGCAAATACAAAACATGGCAAAATTTTATTTTACAAAGCTACCAATCGAGAATGAAAGAAATGCTCGAGGCTATTGACACTATAGCATTTTTAAATATGGATGCTCGTTTATTAAAACACCTCAAAGACAAAGCAATGGTGAACGGAGATGATGTTATCAGAACCACACATCAAGAACTTGCTATGGATTTGCATACTTCAAGAGTTGTAGTTTCTCGTCTTCTCAAAAAACTGGAAAAAGAAAATAAAATCAAACTCAACCGAAACACGATTGCTGTATTAGAACTTTAAGAGGATACTTAATTATTGATCTAAACTACTTACTTAAATCTATACCCAGCATGTAATCCAAAAATTGGAGAAGCTCCATGGTAACCTGTTGCAAAACTTATCCCCATCACTCCTCTTAGCACCAACGGAATACCCTCAAAACGATATCCGAAACCTACATCCCACAATATAGCCGAACCTTTGTAAGAATCCCTATCAGGAAAAGTAGTTAATAATTTGGGATTCGTAATTTCCTTGTAACCGAATAAAACATCCATATCAAGAAAAAAACGAGAACCAAATCTAATATTTGGTCCTAAATAATAAGCGTTAAATCCATCTCCAAAACCTGCAGATACTTTTACACCCAAAGCTCCTTCGTGCATTTTCAACGCATCATATACACCATGAACTCCAAATCCGTAAACCGAATCCGAAAAATCGTACTCGTCAGGTCCATTTGTGATAACACCCGCATACAAGGTGAGTTTTTCACTATTATCATATTGTCCATAGGTTAGATTTACAAGTAATACAATAAGTGTTAGGAATTTTTTCATAATAATTATAGATTAATTTTGATATGCACTTAGTAATAATTTTAGTTTAGTCATCTCTTTTTGAGCCTGCTCTTCTTCAATATTTGTAAGTGTTGGTCTGTTTCCATTCAATCCCAAGCGCTCGTCCTGACGAATAAAATAATGTTCATTTTCTTTAACATCAAGCTCTATAACCGCAGAGCTCTCTGCTGAAAAAGCAGCAAAAGAATAAGTTCCAGGTTTTAGCTCCCATCTAAAAAAAGTTCCTGGACCTGTACCTCCGGCATCCAATCCATTTATTTTAATCTTTGTAGAAAGGGCCGCTGCAAACATTCTATTTGGTCTATACAAATATACAACCCCTTTATCAGATACTTTTGTATATTCTTTCGCTTTAGCACTTGCTTCATCAGTTGCATTTGACGTTGATGCACAACCAACCAAAAACAAAACCACTGCCATATTTAAAATCGTTTTCATCATAGATTTCTTTTCAATTATTAATAGTAACCGATAACAAAATATAAACAAATCAACTTTATTGAATAAAAAAACAAGTTCAAATCGACATATTTGAATTTGAACTGTAAATATAAAAAGGTGAATTGAAAACAAAAAGCGACAACTTTCGTTATCGCCTTTTTATACTATATTTTAAGCTTCGCTACGTTTAATTATTCAACGCTCCGAATTGTGAATTTAACTTCGCTTCGCTACGTTTACTTATTCAACGCTTCTCAATTGTGAATTTAACTTCGATTCGCTACGTTTAATTATTCAACGCTTCTGAATTGTGAATTTAACTTCGCTTCACTACGTTTAATTATTCAACGCTTCCGCACCTCCAACAATTTCTAAAATTTCGTTGGTAATTGCAGCTTGACGTGCTTTGTTATACGTTAACAACAAATCATTTCTCAAATCATTCGCATTGTCCGTTGCTTTGTGCATTGCCGTCATACGTGCACCATGCTCAGAAGCAAATGAATCACGTAAAGCTTTGAATAATTGTGTTTTCAAAGATTTAGGAATTAAAGCCGAAATAATTTCTTCTTTTTGTGGTTCGAAAATGTAATCAGCAGAAACATTTGCATCAGATTCTACTGGTTTGATTGGCAAAAATTGCTCAACCTGTACAAGTTGTGTTGCAGCATTTTTGAAACTATTGTAAATCACTTCAATCTTATCGTAAGACCCAGCTACAAAAAGTTCCATCAAGCTATCAGCAACCTTAGCGACATTCTCAAAAGTCAACGCATCGAAAATTTCACTTTTATTATCAATAACAGCAAAATCTCTTTTTAAAATGTCATTTCCTTTTTTTCCAATTGTCAACAAATCAACTTGTTTTCCTTGGTATTGTTCAGCAACAACCTTTTGAGTTTCTTTTATGATATTAGAGTTAAACCCTCCACATAAACCTCTATTAGATGTAATCACAACTAATAAAACTTTAGAAACCGATCTTTGCTCAGAATACACGCCACCAGCATCTGCATCTAATGTTGCACTTAAGTTTTGCAACAACTCAGTTAACTTGTTAGAATAAGGACGCATAGCTGTAATAGCATCTTGCGCTTTTTTCAACTTAGCAGCAGAAACCATCTTCATAGCGCTCGTGATTTTCATCGTAGAACCTATTGAGGTAATTCTGTTTCTAATTTCTTTTAAGTTTGCCATTTTCTATTTGGTATTTTGTTAGGTGCATCTCAAATCACACTAACTAAAAGTTAAGTGTAGTCTAATTTATAATGGATTAAACTACACCAATATACTTTTTAAATTATGATGCAAATTTAGCTGAAATCTCAGCTGCAGCTGCTTCTAAAACATCTAAAGATGCTTGTTCTAATTTACCTGATTTCAAAGAATCTAACGTATCTCTATGCTTTGCATTTAAGTAAGCGATAAAATCAGCTTCGAATTCTTTTACTTTTTCTACAGGAACATCCTTCAACAAGTTTTTAGAACCTGCATAAATAATCGCAACTTGATCTTCTACAGTATAAGGATCATTTTGAGCTTGTTTCAAAATTTCAACATTACGTTGTCCTTTTGAAATTACATTCATTGTAGCAGCATCCAAATCAGAACCAAACTTTGCGAAAGCCTCTAACTCACGGTATTGTGCTTGATCTAATTTTAACGTACCTGATACCTTTTTCATAGATTTGATCTGTGCAGAACCTCCTACACGAGATACAGAAATACCAACATTAATTGCTGGACGAACACCAGAGTTGAATAAATCAGACTCTAAGAAAATTTGTCCATCAGTAATAGAAATTACGTTTGTTGGAATATAAGCAGATACATCTCCAGCTTGCGTTTCAATAATTGGCAACGCAGTTAAAGAACCTCCACCTTTGATTTTACCAACCAATGAAGGTGGTACATCATTCATTTTTTGAGCAATAGCATCGTTGTTGATTACTTTTGCAGCACGCTCTAATAATCTAGAGTGCAAGAAGAATACATCCCCTGGGTAAGCCTCACGTCCCGGTGGTCTTCTTAATAACAAAGATACCTCACGGTAAGCAACTGCTTGTTTAGATAAATCATCATAAACAATCAAAGCTGGTCTACCAGTATCTCTAAAGTACTCACCAATTGCAGCACCTGCAAATGGAGCATATACCTGCATTGGAGCAGGATCAGAAGCACTTGCCGCAACTACAGTAGTATAAGCTAATGCACCTTTTTCTTCTAATAAGTTTACGATCCCTGCAACTGTTGATGCTTTCTGTCCGATTGCAACATAGATACAGTATACTGGTTCACCAGCATCGTAAAATTCTTTTTGATTCAAGATCGTATCTAAAGCTACAGTAGATTTTCCTGTTTGACGGTCACCAATGATTAACTCACGTTGTCCACGTCCTACAGGAATCATTGCGTCGACAGATTTGATACCTGTTTGCAATGGCTCAGTTACTGGCTCTCTAAAAATAACTCCAGGCGCTTTACGCTCTAATGGCATTTCAAAAGTTTCACCTTCGATTGGTCCTTTACCATCGATAGGATTTCCTAAAGTATCAACAACACGACCAACGATACCCTCACCTACATTTAAAGATGCAATACGCTCAGTACGTTTTACTGTTGACCCTTCAACAACTGAAGTAGAAGGTCCTAAAAGTACAACCCCTACGTTATCTTCTTCCAAGTTCAATACAATACCTTCTAAACCTGATTCGAATTGAACCAACTCACCATACTGTACGTTAGATAAACCGTATACACGTGCAATACCATCTCCAACTTGTAAAACTGTCCCAACTTCACTTAATGAAGCAGAAGCCTCAAAGTTTGTAAGTTGCTCTTTTAAAATTGCTGAAACTTCAGCTGCTTTAATTTGTGCCATCTTGAATTATTTTGATGTATAATTAAATTTTTGCAACAAAATGACTGTTGTCAAATTGTCTTTTCAATTCGTTAAAATTATTTGAAATACTCGCATCGTATTGAATGTCTCCAACACGTAAGATAAATCCTCCTAAAATATCAGGATTTACTACATTTTCAACAGTAGCTTCGTGTCCAGTTAATTCTTTTATTTTCGCAAGTACTTTCTTGTTTAGTGCCGCTGTTAATGGAACAGCCGTTGTTACTTTTGCAACATCAATAAGTTTGTCATGGTCAAACAAAATTGTGAATTGCTTTGCAACTTGTACCAATAAAGGCAATCTTTTATTTTCTCCTAACAAACCAATTACTCCTAAAGAGATTTGGTCAATTGCTTCAGAAAAAATAGCATTCAAAGCTTTGATCTTATGATCAGTTTTGATTACTGGGCTATTCAACACAAGAGCCAATTCTTCGTTTTCAGAAATTGTTTGTGCAATCAATTGCATTGATTCGTTCACTTCAACTTCTTTCTTTGACTCTTTTGCAAGATTCAAAACTGCTTTTGCATATCTAAGTGCTGCTCTAGTTCCTTTCATCTCAGTATTAGTTTAAAGTAACGTCACCTAACATTTTGTCAACCAACTCTAATTGATCTTTCTTAGCAGACAATTCTTGTTTTACAACTTTCTCAGCAATGTCGATAGACAAATGAGCAACTTGTGTTTTTAAATCAGCAATTGCAGCTTGCTTTTCTACTTCAATAGCAGCTTTAGCAGCATCGATAATTCCAGTTGCTTGTTCTTGTGCATCTTCTTTTGCATCAGCAATGATTTTATCTTTCAATTCACGAGCTTCTTTTAACAAAGTATCTCTTTCAGCTCTTGCTTCTTTTAAAATTCTTTCGTTATCAGCATTTAAAGATTGCATTTCTTTTTTAGCTTCTTCAGCAGATTCTAATGCATTCTTAATACCTTCTTCTCTTTCGTTAACAGCTTCTAAAATTGGCTTCCATGCAAATTTCTTTAACAAAAGAACCAACGCTACGAATAATACTGACTGCCAGAAAAATAACCCTAATGAAAACTGTTCTATTAATTTTTCCATCGTATGTGTTTGTGTTTTTTAATTAATTTAAGGATAAACAATAGCTACAACCAACCGTTGTAGCTATTTGTTTGTTTTGTCTTATGCTGCGAATAAAGCTGCGAAACCGATACCCTCGATTAAGGCTGCTGCAATCAACATAGCAGTTTGAATCTTTCCTGATGCTTCTGGTTGACGAGCGATAGCGTCCATTGCTGAACCACCGATTCTACCAATTCCAACAGCTGCACCGATTACGATCAATCCTGCTCCAATGTAATTTAATCCTTCCATGATATATATATTTAATTATTAAACATTCAATTTTTAGTGATCACCATGCTCTTCTACCGCTGAACCGAAGTACAATGCAGATAACATAGTAAAAATATAAGCTTGTAGCGCTGCTACTAATAACTCTAATAATGATAAAGCAAATGCCAATCCGAAAGAAAGAGGACTACCAATCCAATTTTTAAAGATGAACATCATTCCAATAATACTCATCAATACAATATGTCCTGCAGTGATGTTCGCATATAAACGAATCATTAAAGAAAATGGCTTAATAATAGTACCCAACAATTCGATCGGAATTAATAAAATTTTCATCGGTGTTGGTACTCCTGGCATCCAGAAAATGTGACCCCAGTAATTTTTGTTTGCAGTAAAGGTTGTTAACAAATATGTAATCAACGCTAAAGAAAGAGTTACTGCTATATTATTAGTAACATTGATCCCTACCGGTGTCAAACCTAACAAGTTTACTATCCACACAAAGAAAAACACAGTCAACAAATAACTCATGTAATTTTTATATTTCTTGTGACCAATATTCGGAATCGCAATATCGTCTCTTACATATAAAATGATTGGCTCTAACAAGCGACCAAATCCTTTAGGCAAGACACTAGTCTTATAATTCTTTGCCATTCTTGTAAAAATCAAGAACATCAAAACCCCTACAACAAAAATAAAAACAACGTTTTTTGTTATTGAAAAATCAATCGGCTTTGCATTTACTGCATGATGGTGATCATCATAAGTAATGGTACCTTGAGCATCTGTTTTATAAATTTTTCCGTGATATAACTTGTAATGACTTCCGTTATTTTCAGCTACAGTAGCACCGTGGTGAAATTTTGATGAAGAAAACACATTCAAACCAGTTTCTGAATCAAATAAAATCACTGGTAAAGAAAAACCTACATGGTGTTCTTTCCCATGATCATCTTCATAAGAGAACAAACCAAAATCGTGGGAATCTTGTAAATGGTGATTGATAAATTCTTTGATTTCAACTTTCAAAGAAGAATCAGATTCTTCAGTTTTATGAGTATCGTGTTGCGCATGTGCATCTCCATGGTGTTGACCCATCGAAACAAGCGAAACTAAAAACAATAAAAACGTAATCTTTTTGATTAAAAAATCTCTTCGCATAATCTATGAAATAAACGTGTCTTAAAAACGGTGCAAAGATAGATTTTTAAATCTAACTGAAAAATTAATTTTCAGATTATTTTGGATCGTTCAAATATCCGAACTTAATTATTCTTTTTTTGTCGAATTTAGGATACGAATCACCTCGAAAGTCTCTAGGAATAAACAGAATAGATACGGAACAAAGAAAGACAAAAATTCGAGTCGAGATATCTCACCATCAGCTCTAAATTCTGGTGAGAAAAAAATAAAAAACACTGCAAATTTCAACAAGCTACCTGCCATAAATAAAAACCCCAACTGATCGTTGAATTTTCGTTTCAAAAACAGCAACGCTACAACTATAAATATTGCCAATATCACATTTGCAAAATAGCCTTGAATTAACATGTTAGCATAGGGTAAATAACCTAAATGAATTAAGACTTGCGTGTGTATGTAAAAAAAAACCGCTGATACTATAATGATTCGAAGTGAAAACAAGATGCTTTTTTTTAAAACCATATCAGTCATCTTGTATATTTTTTAACTGCAAGAGAATACTGTACATCGTCATTACAAATGCAAAAAGTATACATATAAGTGTGAGCGTTTTTTCGAAACCGAAATACGCATCTAGTTTTTTACCAAGATAAGCAGCAATATACATCGTTGCTCCTAATTGTATTCCAATCCCTATAAATCGAACAAACTTATTAAGCTGTTTGTTCTGTGGTTTTTTCAGCGCCATCTTTGCTTAATTCTTTAACCATTCCTTTCATGCTACAAGTTGCGTTGAATGATGCTCCTGGTTCCACAGTTAATTTACCTATAACCACTTCTCCTTGAATCATAGCTGTAGACTTTAAAGTCAACATATCACTTACTGAAATATTACCTGAAACTTCTCCTTCTATATCTGCGTTGGTACACTCAATCAAACCTTTTACAAGTCCATCTTTTCCAATGATCACTCTACCCTCGGCACGAATACTTCCTTCAACTGTACCATCAATTCGAAAGTCGCCTTCTGAGTGGATATCACCTACAATTGTTGTTTTTTTACCAATCACATTTCTTTCTAATACTGGAGCTTCTTTCATTTTTTTCTCTTTAAACATATTACAATGTACTTCTTATTTCAATTTTCTTAGTAATTCTTTGGCTTTTTTACCTTCATCTGTATTGGCATAATTCAATACTATATAATCCAATGCCTCTAAAAATGCTTTTTTACCTTTCACCTTCGCCAAAGCATAGGCCTTTAATAATTCTAACTTCGGAACAATCGGAGTTCCTTCAAAGGTACGTAACGCTTTCGAAATATCATAAACCGTCTGAAGGTAGTCCCCAGATTTATAGGTAAAGTAAATTTCTCTATACCGTCCTTCAGGTGTTTTGTTACTCTCATTGCTAACTAGTTCATCCGGATTCATAATCATGTCCGCAAACACTGAATTTGGAAAACGACGCACTACTATATTGCTATAATAGTCTGCTTTTTCTGTATTTCCCATTGCCTCATAGGTTCGAAATAAATGATAGTAGGTTCCTAAAACCAATTTGTCTTCTGGAAAAATTTCTAACAATGTTTCAAGTGTCTCGGCAGCCAATTCATATTCTTGAAACTGCTCTTTGTATATAAGTCCGAGCTGATAATAGGTACTACTTCTCAAATTCGAAATACTATCGATTTCTCTCAAGGTCGAGGGCAATTGATCGACATAATAGTTGACTTGATACTTTTCTGGCTCTGAACTATTCTCAGTAGATTTTTCTATTTCGCTATTAGAATTTGTTTGTCGCAATACAGTTTTATCAGATTGTCGCCAATTGTCAGAAAGGGTAATATTACCCCAGGTATTTCTAAATTCACTGGCACCAAAACTCACAGTTTCATCACTATAAAAATACCAATCTCCTTTTTTATTTTTAGGCTTGACGACTGCTTGAGCACTTGCCAAACCTGTATCTTCATATCGCTTTAAATCTTCTAAAAACTCGGCTTGTTCTTTTGCTTCTTTTTCTTGTTGTTTTAATTCAGCTATGTAATTTTCGAAATGTGCATTTTGCTCTTCTCTATCCATAGACAAAACATGCCAAATACTGTCGTTTCTTCGTATCACTTCTTCAAACACAAGTACGGACTCTAAACTTTGTTTTTTTCTGCGAAGTTTGCGAATTCTCTTCGTATCGAGATTTCCTGAAACCTGTAACACACTATCATAAAAACTACTAGCTTTTACGTATTCTGAATCATCAAAATAAATGTTTCCAGAAGCTTCATAGGACAAGCCTTTTTGATAGGGCTTTGCGTTTTTCGCATGAACGGATTTTTGATAGTTTGCCAAAGCCGCCTCTTTATCTCCTCGCTCCATTTCTAAAATCGCCAAGTGATAATACAATTCATCTAAATAAGGCCTATTTTCACGAACTTCAATCAATTTTTCTAAGCGAGGAATTACCTCAGACGATTTCCCGGCTAACTCGAAATTTTTTATCTGTTCAATTTCAGCATGAATCTTATACTTATATGGGGCTTTTCTATAATCTATCAAATCTTGAAAAGCCTGTTGCGAATTATTCAGACTATTTTCTTTACGATACAATTGACCTAAAATAAAAAGGTTTCTTGCTTTTGTTGTAGGATTTTTCGAAACCTCAACAGCATTTTGCAACGCATTAATTGTTTGATACGTGCTATCTATTTGATAAAATCCTAAAGCCATCGTTGTAAAAGCGTCTTCTAAAACTGCTTCCTCTAAATCCTCTTTTTCTACCAGCTCAAGCAACGAGTTGATTGCAGTTTCTTCATTTTGCATGCGAATATTTGTCTTCGCCTTCCAAACCGTTGTTTCATCAATCAAGCTGGCCTCTGGGTAATTTTTAATTACATAATTAAAAGCCTCCATTGCCGGAACAAAACGAGAAGTGTAATACCTAGATTTTCCTAATAACAAATAAGCATCATCGATTTTTTTGTTTTTTTCTTTTCCACCGATATTCATCGAATGCTTTTGAATCGCTTTTACCGCTTTTTCTTCGGCAAGTTCAAATGGTGTCAAACTTTTATTCTCTTCGTCTTCTTTTGCTTTTTTAGTTTTTCTAATTTTATAATCAGGTACGTCAATTTTCCCTTCTTCAATCGATATTGGCTCTATTGGTAATATTTCCCAATAGTTATCTCTATATTTTTCGTTGATTTCGTTCAATCCATTTTGGAAAGCAATCTCACCATTGTATAAAATATTATTTTGAGCTGTCATTGCATGATACCCTCTATTGATAAATGCATCTTTTTTGGTACTACAACCAAAAAGCAAAAAAGCCATGCTAACAACCAAGAAAAGAGAGTAATATTTTTTATTCAATACAAAAAGAAGTTTGGTACTCAGTTTTTTATAAAAGTCTAGAAAGACAATAACGCAAAATTACAAATAATATTATTAACCTTTTAAGAAGAAGTCAATAAGGCTACACCTATAAACAACCTAAACAAACCGGTCGATAATGGTTTTTACGGATTCAATTTTCTTGGTGTGCTCGATGGTAGAACCTGCAACCCAAACTGTTTTATAGGTTGCTTTTTTTGCCGCTTTTACCACATCGTTTGAGCCTTTTATATAGCGAAGTAATTTGACCCATTTTTTTATCTTTCTATTTCGATTCAACAAGCGCTCAAGCCATGTTTCTCGAGTTCCAATTTTCTGAACATAGGGTGTATTGATTACTGTACATGGAGTCCCAGAAATTTTTCTAGTCACTACAATATCTTCTGCTCCATAGGCAACACAAGCTTGTTTGTATTCAATAGATATCTCTGCCTCTTCTGAAGCGATAAACGGACTTCCTATAGATACTCCGGCCGCGCCATAAGAAATCATTTTTTCTAACTGCTCTTTATTCCCTACTCCACCCGCTGAAATAACCGGAAGCTTACTGTTTTCTATCAATTGTGGAATCAAGACTTCTGGACTCAAATCTCCACGATGCCCCCCAGCAATGTTATTCACTGCAATCAAAGCATCACAACCCAAAGCTTCTACTTTTTGCGCGTGTCTTAAATTTACCACATCACAAAAAACTTTTATTCCTTTTTTATGAGCTTCATTGATAATCAATTGTGGATTTCCGAGAGAGGTAATGATAAAATCCACCCCCTCTTCGCAACAAACCGATAGCTGTTCTTTGTATTTTAAGTTTGATTTATTGACAATTATATTGATGCCATATGCCCCTTTTTCCGTTTTAGCTTCTCTAAGTTCTCGAATGGCGTCACGAAGTGCTTCTGTTGTTCTATAATTCAATGCCGGTATACATCCTGCAATATTTTTTTGCATGGCGGCAACTACCATTTTTACATTCGACACCAAAAACATAGGCGCAATTAGCATCGGATGCTCAATCCCTAATAACTCCTGTAATGTTTTTGTTTTTTCGTTCATATCACTATTTCCAATGCGAACTCTAAATATACAAAATAATAAGAGCCTTTGCTCTAACATATGTTAAATAAAGAAATGTATTATTTTTCAAAAAAACTCTCCGATTTTGAGAAGTTTCGTACTTTTGCAACCTATAAATTTTAGACTCATATGCCACATTTTCATAGCTTATCGATTAAAGAAATAATAAAAGAAACCAGCTCAGCTGTTTCAATTCTTTTTGATGTACCTGAAGATTTAAAAAAAACATTCTCATTTAAAGCAGGTCAATACGTAACCGTTCGAACACAAATCAATGACGAAGATGTTAGACGTGCTTATTCCATCTGTTCTTCAGAAAAAAGTGGGGATTTAAAAATTGCAGTTAAAGCTATTGAAAAAGGGTTGTTTTCTAATCACGCATACAACATCCTAAAAAATGGTGATGTATTAGAAGTTGCTCCACCTGAAGGAAATTTTTCACTAGACACAGATCAAAACAACGTAAAACGTTATTTAAGCTTTACAGCAGGTAGTGGTATTACACCAATTTTTTCTATGATCAAAACGGTTTTAGAAAACGAACCTAAATCAACTTTTACATTGGTTTACGGAAATAAAACAGCCGATGAAACAATTTTCAAGGCAGAATTAGACGCTTTATCGAAAGAGTTTATTGCACGATTAAATATCAAATATGTGTTTAGTCAAGAAGAAAACAACGGTGCTTTACAGGGTAGAATTAACAAGCAGGTGGTGAATTATATCGTAAGAGAAAAATTTAATCACTTAAACTTCGATGCGTTTTTCTTGTGTGGACCAGAAGAAATGATTCAAGAAGTTTCTAAAACACTTACAGAAGATGGATTCTCTGAAGAAAACATCAACTACGAATTATTCTTTTCTTCTGCAGATACTAAAGATGTAAATACTGCTGACGGCGTTTCTGAAATTACCGTCTTAGTTGATGATGAAGAAACAACCTTCACTATGGATCAAAAAGATACCATCTTAGCTGCTTCATTGCGTCATAATATCGATGCTCCTTATTCTTGTCAAGGAGGTGTTTGTAGTAGTTGTATGGGGAAAGTAACCGAAGGTCATGCGATGATGACATCCAATAGTATTTTAACTGATGATGAAATTGAAGAAGGATTGGTATTGACCTGTCAAGCACACCCAACCACTGCAAAAATCAGCATTGATTTTGACGATGTTTAAAATATATTTACTTTAAAATTTTTGAAAATACAATAAAAAAAGCCAACGAATTCGTTGGCTTTTTTTATCTATACACTTTACATTTCAACCTAATGATTGTTTTGAAACTCATCAATATCGTTGATGTATTCATTTATCAATTTAACACACTCAATAAACAAAAAGGTATTGAATTCTTCAGGTGTCAAATCTGTACCCGATAAACTGTAGGTATGCTTCACTGTTGAAACATTGTATTTCATCTTACCAGTGATTTTTTTCTCACCGAACATCAAATCATATGCTAAACCTGTTCCTTTGGAATGTACGGAACCTGTAATTTTTTTATTATCAAAATTTAATTCATACGTATCTTCTGTACCCATCATATTATGAGTCACTTTCCCAACTAATTTTTTCCCTTGTACCTGAATATCCCAAAGATCGTTGGTGTGATTTGGTGCCCGATCAATTTTTCCTTCAATCTTACCGAACGGCGATTTTAGATCGACATGAAATTTTGAAAACTTGTCCTTAATAATTCCCGACAACTCCCCCGAATCACTTTTAAGATTTACCGTATATTTTGACCCTGTAAAATTAGAATGGATTTCTCCGTTAAACCGAGCATCTCCATAACCAAAATCTTCAAAATGTATCGTGGTTGTTTTTGTATTTACAATTCCTGTTATTTCTTGAGAGGACAGCTTTTCAGAAACCAATAAAATAAAAATAACGACCCATACCGATCTAAGATACTTCATGTTTTTATGTTATATTTTTATGTTGATTTACATTTATTCTTCAACTTGTCTTGGGAAAACATTGTTCGATAAATCTTTATCTGCCATCAAACCAGAAACATCTATACGGACTTGTTTTATTGTTTTTGTTGTAGAAAATTCATAACTCGGAGCCACCCATGACCAAGTTTCTAAAACTGAAGCCCTCGTGGGTTTTTCACCGCGCATCATCGTTAATGGGATATAAAACCCCTCAATAGAACCATCTTCATACATCACCTGCAAATCTATAGGCATTGGCATTCCACCAAGTCTGGTTAACTTTATGTTTTTACCCTCGGAAACAGCTACTTCATAATCTATTGTATGTTTAGTTTGTGTCCAATAATTCAGATACCAATCTAATTGAATCCCTGAAACTTTTTCTGCGGTTCTTTTGATATCATTAGGTGTAGGATGCTTGAATTTAAAATCTTCATAGTATTTTTTTAAAGTCTTCTCTACATTCTCTTTACCTATTATATACTCTAATTGTGACAAAAAAATTGACCCTTTGCTATAACTTCCAATCCCATAAGCAAAATTATAATGATACGCATCTGCCTGAGTTGTTAGTGGCTCTTCAATTCCATACCCTAATAAATTGAAATAACCATCATACGATCCTTGTAGCGGATTCTCTTTGCCTTCATTTAAAATTTCATTTTCAGCATGATTTGAAATATAGGTTGTAAATCCTTCGTCCATCCAAGGATGCTTACTCTCATTTGTTGCCAACACAAACTGAAACCATGAATGTGCCATTTCGTGTGCAACAACCCCAACCAGACTTCCGAAAGAACGCTCTCCGGTAACTAAGGTACACATAGCATACTCCATACCTCCATCACCTCCTTGAATTACCGAGTACTGCTTGTAAGGATAATCACCAATATGTTTGTTATAATAAGCAAGTAGCTCTGCGGTTTTCGGCTGTAAGTTTTTCCAATTGTCCACATACTCCTTGTCCATTTTTTTCTTGTATAAAAAATGGAGTTTCACATCATTTTCTGCTGTTAAAACATCATGCTGAAATTTAGGATCTGCCGCCCAAGTAAAATCGTGCACATTTGGCGCTACGAAATGCCATGTCAGTTTTTTTCCTTTCTGACGTTTCACTTTGACTCCTTCATCCTCGTAACCATAGCCGATTTCATTTCCGTTTTGAAGATATCCAGATCCACCAACAATGTATTTTTTATCGATATGAAGTGTTACATCAAAATCACCCCAAACTCCATGAAATTCCCTTGCGATATACGAATTGGCATGCCATCCCTCAAAGTCGTATTCTGCCATTTTTGGATACCATTGTGCCATAGATAATGCCACTCCTTCTTTATTATTTCTACCCGATCTACGAATTTGAACTGGAACTTGTCCTAAAAAATCCATTTCAAAAGTTGTTTTTTCCCCTGGATTAATTGGCGTTGCTAATTGTACTTCTAAAATAGTACCTGCTACTTTCGTTTTGAGATTTTTCCCGTCTTGTGTTAGTAAATTTACCTTAATAAAACCTATTTCACCCAGGGTTAACTTTGAAATTCTACTGGTAACAACTGGATTTTCATCGGTTCCAGTTTTGTCAACCATTCGTCCATCTGGATCCGCAATATTTTGCAATCGGATATCCATTTCACTACCAGGTTGAAATGCATTAAAATATAAATGATAATAAACTTTATCAAGCACATCAGGCGAATTATTGGTATAAATCAACGATTGCTTACCGTGATATTGATAGTTTTTTACATCCATATCAATATCCATTGTATAAGACACATGTTGCTGCCAATAAGCAGTGTTTTGCGCCGTCAATGCAAACGAAAAACTCAGACTCATCAATGCGAAAAATAACCTCATAGATCTGCTATTTTAAAAATTACTTTTTCTTTTTAGCTGTCATTTCTTCAGCCATTTTAACCGCATTGTATGCATTTACAATTCTACCAGAAACACACAACTCAGATAAACTTACCAATTCACCCTCTGTACCTGGCTTGATTACTTTAAAATTAATAACCGTTCCAGAATTCATTAAAATATGCTTCACTTGACTGGCAGATAATTCAGGGTAATAAGAGCGAATCATCGCAGCAACTCCGGCTGTAGAAGGAGATGCCATTGATGTACCACTTAAATATTGGTATTCATTGTTTGGCACAGTTGCATATACCTGCACACCCGGTGCAAATACATCAACATTGATTCTTCCATAATTTGAAAATGTTGCTAACATGTGCTCATCATAACTAGAACCCATTGCACCAACAGTAATCATATTATCAGAAATTTCTTCTTTTAAATCTGGTGCATCGTTTGGAAAAGATACAATTTCATCAATATTATCAGCATCATTACCTGCTGCATTTACAATTAACACATCGTGTTTTTCTGCATATTTAATTGCTTCATGTACCCAGTCTGCATGCATAGAGTATCCTTTACCGAAACTGGTGTTGATTACTTTGGCTCCATTATCTACCGCATATCTAAATGCCAAAGCAACATCTTTATCATACTCATCACCATTTGGCACACAGCGAACAGACATCAATTTTACATTTTTTGCAACACCATCAACTCCTTTTCCATTATCATTTGTAGCTAAAATAATACCCGCTACATGTGTTCCGTGAATTTCATCGTCTTGACGGTTTTTCGGATTTCCGTCTCCATAAAACTTAGTAGACATGTCATTTTCATCATCACCTAACAATTCTTTTCTTGGATTAAAATCTAAATTATAGTGACTGTCTACAGAAGACGCATAATGATCTACTCCACGCTTTATCTGTTTCATTTCTGCCGGAATACTTGTACCTCCTTTCAATACATTCATAGCCAACTCTCTTTGCTTCAACAACATTTCATCTTCAGAAACAATTGCTTCCACATCTTCTAGTAGATACTCTTCTTTACCCGTAGCTCCAACCATTGCATTATGCGATGTCTCGAACATTTTATAATAAAACGTATATTTTTCTTTTTCAGAGGCAGCTTCGTCTAGTTTTTTATCAAAAATTTCTTTTAGCTTCATGTACTCATCGTACTCAGCTTTATCGTTAGGATCTATTTGATTTTCAGTCTTTCCTTCAAATTTTTCTGACTTTAATTTGATAATTCTTGTAATCTCAAGATTCTCATCGTAGATCTCACCTAAAAAATTCCAACCATGGATATCATCAACATAGCCATTTTTATCATCGTCAATTCCATTCCCAGCAATTTCTTTAGGATTTGACCACAATACATCTTTCAAATCTTCATGTTCTAAATCAACACCAGAATCATTTACTGCAACAATAACTTCTGTAGATTCTTTACCTTTTAAAAACTCATAAGCTTGCAAAACACTCATACCAGGAATGGTATCTGTTGCAATATCTGCATGTCCCCATGTTTGCCTTTCTTGCTCAGACAGCGCTAAATTTTTTGCGCTAATTTCTACGCCATTTTGTACCGCTACCGGCACAGGGATTTTGTGAACAGATTTACAGCTTACCAAAGCTGCAGCTACAAAGGTTGTTACATAAAAAGGTTTTAAAAATCTCATATCTATTTATTTAAAAAAATCAACTAAATACTTCGTTAAAAGTATAACTATTTTGGAGACGCACTCCTTTATCTGTATGTTTCACGGTACACAATTCATGTTGTGCATCATGCTCCATAAATACTATATATTCTTTGTCAGCCGCTTCGTTAAGAAACAGCTCTTTTTCGCTCATTGTCAACAACGGACGCGTATCATACCCCATTACATAAGGCAATGGTAAATGCCCAACCGTTGGCAATAAATCTGCAGCAAATACAATGGTTTTATTTTTGTATTGAATGTGTGGGATCATTTGTTTTTCAGTATGACCGTCCACCGACAAAATATCAAAATTCAAAACCGAATTTTTCAAAAAACTTTGCCCTTGTAAATCGACAAATTGCAATTGACCGCTTTCTTGAATGGGCTTTATATTCTCTGTTAAAAAAGAAGCTTTTTCACGTGGATTCGGTGAAATAGCCCATTGCCAATGTGCCTGATTTGACCAATAAATTGCATTTTTAAAAGCAGGCTCATATCCCGTTTTAGCTGCATTCCATTGAATGGCTCCACCACAATGATCGAAATGCAGATGCGTTAAGAAAACATCTGTAATTTGATCACGATGAAACCCAAGCTTTTGTAAAGAACTATCTAAAGAAAAATCTCCAGACAAGTAAAAGTAACCGAAAAACTTTTCAGATTGCTTATTACCGATTCCAGTATCTAACAAAATTAACCTGTCTCCATCTTCAATCAGCAAGCAACGCATGGTTAAATCTATCATGTTATTTGCATCGGCAGGATTGGTACGACTCCATATACTTTTCGGAACAACTCCAAACATTGCTCCTCCATCCAATTTTATCAAACCTGTTTCTATAGGATAAATTTTCATAGAGATCGTGTTTTCAGAACGAAAGCTCCAAAATACAATTTATAATGGAAGAATCTTCTAAATACCTAACAAAAATGACGAATAAAAAGGAGTTTCTATGTTAAGAAAACTAAAAAACCACCTAACAAAATTGAAAGGTGGTTTTACTTGGAGGCGTCGAGCGGATTCGAACCGCTGTAGATGGTTTTGCAGACCACTGCCTAGCCACTCGGCCACAACGCCATTGAGGGTGCAAATTTAGTTAATTTTCTAATTTGCACAAGATTTTTTTATTGAAATATGCGTTATTTATTATTCTTGATTTTTCAGAAGTTAAAAAACGCTATCGGTGCTATTATTTTCGACGTTTGTTCAATACAATCGTCACTTGTTCTACATCACCTCCTATAGGTGGGTTTATTTTAGAAACAGCTGTTTTTACTCGTTTTACAATAGGAATTTCTTTTAGAATACGATCTTGAATTCTTTTTGCAACATGCTCTAATAACTCAGAACGAATGGCCATTTCTTCTTTCACAATTAAATTTACATGCACATAATCAACCGTATCTGCTAACTTATCAGAAGCACACGATTTGGTTAAGTCTGCTTTGACTTCAATATCAACTCTATAATCTGAACCGATTTTTGCTTCTTCCTCTAAACAACCGTGATACGAATAAGCACGTATATTCTCTACTCTAATAATTCCCATGAAAAATATTTTGAGTGCAAATTTAGCAAATAGCTTTATAGAACAACTTTAACAAACTGTTATTTTCAAAAAATGTCGAAGTAAAAACTCACTTCGACATTTCATGGAAACCTAAATAGTTCCGTCTCTTTTTCGCAATTTTAATCCGCTGATGTGTTGGGCAACAAAACGTTGAATAAACGACATTTTTTTTAATTCATTTGGTCGAAACAAATCGGTTCGATAATTTTTAATTTTTCGAATCCTTTTTCCGGCATAATGTTGTCTGCCCCACCCAGTAGGCGATTTAAAAGCTTTCAAATCACCATTCGTCATCCCTTCATGTGAAATTGAATCTAACATAAGTAACTAGTTTTTGGTGAAAAAAAATATATCGCATAAAAAATGCTCTCTTCAGTATACGAAATTTTTCTGAAATTCTCTAGATTTTAAGCTGATATTTTCAAAACTTCAAGAAGTAAATAGCTCTCTATTCAGCGTAATTTCTTTAAATTTGTGCCTTTAATTAACAATTCAACTTGTTGAAGATGACAGAAGAAAAAAAGTCTTTGAATTTTATAGAACAAATCATTGAAGAAGATTTAAACAATGGTTTGCCACAAGACAAACTACGTTTTCGTTTTCCACCAGAACCAAATGGATACTTACACATAGGACATGCTGCATCAATCTGCCTTAATTTTGGGTTAGGATTGAGATACAATGCACCTGTAAATTTGCGTTTCGACGACACCAATCCTGCCAAAGAAGAGCAAGAGTATGTTGATGCAATCCGTAGGGATGTAAAATGGTTAGGTTTTGAATGGGATAAAGAATTTTTCTCATCAGATTATTTTCAACAATTATACGATTGGGCATTAACTTTAATTAAAGAAGGTAAAGCCTATGTTGATAACCAAAGTTCAGAAGAAATGGCTATTCAAAAAGGGACTCCAACAGAGCCTGGAACCGATAGCCCAAACAGAAATCGTTCTATCGAAGAGAATCTTTCTTTGTTTTTACAAATGAAGAACGGTGAACTTGAAGAAGGTTCTCATGTATTGCGTGCAAAAATAGACATGCAACATGTAAACATGCACATGCGTGACCCAATTATGTACAGAATTTTGAAAAAAGAACACCATCGCACAGGTAATGATTGGTGTATTTACCCGATGTACGATTGGACACACGGAGAGTCTGATTATTTAGAACAAATATCTCATTCTATCTGTACACTTGAATTTAAAAGTCATCGTGATTTATATGAATGGTATGTTGATCAAGTAATCGACACTTCAAAATTGAGACCTAAACAACGTGAATTTGCTCGTAGAAATTTAAGTTATACCGTGATGAGCAAACGTAAATTACTACAAATTGTTGAAGAAGGTGTTGTAAGTGGATGGGATGACCCTCGTATGCCTACCATCTCTGGATTGAGAAGAAGAGGATACACTCCTGAATCTATCAGAAAATTTAGTGATACTGCGGGAATCTCAAAAAGAGACAATGTGACGGATGTTGCCTTGTTAGAATATTGCATCAAAGACGATTTGAATAAAACTGCACCACGTGTAATGGCTGTTTTAGATCCTTTGAAATTAGTTATTACAAATTATCCTGAAGGAAAAGAAGAATGGGTAACAGCAGAAAACAATCCTGAAGATGAAAACGCTGGTTCTCGTGATGTCCCTTTTTCAAGAGAAATTTACATTGAGAAAGAAGACTTTAGAGAACAGGCTAATAAAAAATTCTTCCGTTTGAAATTGGGAGGTGAAGTTCGTTTAAAAAACACCTACATCATCAAGGCTAACGAGGTAATCAAAGATGCTGAAGGAAATATTACCGAAGTACATTGCACCTACGACGAAGACTCAAAAAGTGGTAGTGGTACCGAAGCGAGCAAACGCAGAGTAAAAGGAACTTTGCACTGGGTATCTATCGCCCACGCAACAAAAGCTGAGGTACGTTTGTACGACAGATTATTTACTGACGAAGCTCCTGATGGACATAAAGACAGAGATTTTAAAGAGTTTTTAAATCCGAATTCTCTTACCATAGGCACTGCATATGTTGAACCAAGTTTACAAGAAACAAAACCAGGCAACAAATATCAATTCCAACGTAAAGGATATTTTTGTACAGATTTAGACAGTACAGCTGATCGATTGGTTTTTAACAAAACTGTTGGCTTAACAGACTCTTGGGCAAAGCAAGAAAAAAAAGCTACAGCTCCAGCAAAAAACGAAGCATTTGAAAAAGTTGGTCCGCTAGCAGGAAAGTTTTTAAAAGCTAGAAGTGATGAAGAAAGAAACGAATTGAAAGCTGCTGTTAAAGAATTGAGCAACAGTATTCCTTTTGAAGCATTGCTTACTCCTTTTCAAACTGCAAAATCAAACAAAGAAATCTTAGCTTGTTTGTTAGTTTTACCAAACATTGAAACGAAAGAAGATAGTAATTTCGAAAATTTTGTAAAGATTGCATTAGGGTCGAATAATTCAAGTATCAAAGTTGAAGTAATCAAATACGTTTTGAACAATTCTTGGTTGCGTGAAACATTCAACGACTTGCTTCAAACATTAAAAAGCGAAGATAAAAACGCTTATGTAAGAGGAATTTTAGAAGAACAACTATAAAATATAAATGCAGTATTCGTACTGCATTTTTTTTGGAAAACAAACATGATTCAGACCGAAGAAACTTTTATCAGTCAAACCATACTTCATAAAATCGGTAACAAACACACCGAAACAGAAAACATTTATTCAGAAAGTTTACTAAATACAGAAGATGAAGAACTGTATAAATTATTGTTTTCAATGAGTTTAAAACCTTTTGGTAAAATCAATGAATTTTATAATTTTCAGCACGCTACGCATCTTTCCATGAACGAAATGTTCACTTATTGTGCAGAAACTTTTGACGACCCAAATACATTTATTGAAAACAGCAAACATATTGCACAACACCTCTTCGAACAATCTTCATACCCACAAATAAAAACGGGTGACCTCATCGCTTCTTACTTTTCAGATATCTTTATTAAAGGTGAGTTGGTAGATGCCATTGGAATCATAAAAATCGAGAAAAGAACACCTTTTTTTCAAACATTCAAAGAAGGGAATGAAATTTCTTTAGGCATAGACAAAGGTATCAATCCTGGAAAACTTGATAAAGCTTGTTTGATCTTAAACACCGAAAAGGAAAACGGATTTACTGTGTTGACTATTGACAACAACAATTACGATGCTGCTTATTGGAAACAACATTTTTTAGGCATTGACTATGCAGATGACGATAATGCACAAACCAAACATTTTTTAGACATGTGTAAATCGTTTTCGAACACTGTTGTAAAGGAAGAATTGGGCAAACAAGAGCAAGCTGAGTTTTTGAGTACAACCCTAGGATATTTTGCCGAAAAAGATGTTGCTAGTCCAAAAGAATTTGAGGAATCTGTTTTCGAACATAACGATAGTATTCGCAATGCCTTTATCGAATACAAAGAACTCTTTGAAGAGAAAAAACAAATAGACTTTTGGGATGAGTTTGAAGTATCGAATTCTGTTCTTGAATCTCAGAAAAGAAAAATCAAAAGTGAAATTAAGTTAGACACTCATATTCAAATAAAATTAGATTTAGAAAATCCTTCATCATCCAAAGAATATTTAGAAAAAGGATTTGATGAAGAAAAGCAAATGCACTTTTACAAAGTTTATTTTAATAATGAATTGTAAATAAAACCTCCCTTTTTTTAAGAAGGTCTTATTTATAAAATAATTGGAATAAATTATTTTTTGACAATTCTTTTTACTGAATTTCCATTACTTGTTTCAATAAAAACATTGTATTGACCATTTGGTAATTCACTAATATCAACCATATTTACATTGCTAATCAGCACCAACTGACCAACCATATTATATATCAACACATTTTGTAAAACCATATTACCAGGTAATCTTATTTGAAAATTGTTGATCACCGGATTTGGATATACTTCTGCAAAAATTTTAGTTTTCTTTTGTGAACTTAAAACACCATGACTAAAATTTAACCAAACAGCTGCGGCTTGATATGCTGCAGAACCTGAAGAAGGCACTAAAAGATTAATATTTTCAGAAGCCAATCCTTCAAACACATTTGCATTAATTACAGCAGGGACAACAGTAGCTATTGAAAAAGAATCTAACAAGCTACACCATGCAAATGATTGATCTCCAATTGTTATAATTGCATCGCCCAAAATAACTGTCTCTAAGCTTGTACAAGCAAAAAAAGACAACGAACCCAAAGACGTTAATGAATCAGGAAAGCTAATACTTGGCAAACTCGTACATTTATAAAAAGCACCATTTCCAACCGTACTAACAGAGTTTCCAACAGTAACATTTGTTAAACTAGCACAATTTGCAAAAGCATCATTGACAATTGTAACAACTGAATTTGGAATTACAACACTTGAAATAGAACTACCAGAAAAAGCATAATCTTTAATCGTTGTTACTGTATAAACTTGACCATTATAAGTAACATTATCTAAAATTATTACAGAACCTGTAGCACCTTGATTGTCACCTACAGTAACATAAAAATTAACAGCATCAATTACCGAATAATTTAAGCCGCTTTCTGTAAAATTCTGCGCTTTTAAAAAAACAGAAATCATAATTAGTAAAGGGGTAATGAAGTAATTTTTTTTCATAGTTTTCATAATTTTCAAATTTTATTAATTATTATTTTTTGGTAATTAGAAATACCTATAAGAATATTTCTAATTTTTCAACATTTTATTTGCCTCGACAAAACGTCTAGAACAATAAAGAGACAATGATTTTTTAATCGTATTTGACAACTCAAAGTCACCTTGTTTTTCTAATTCATTAATAGCTTCATATATATTTTTTGCTACCTTAAATTTAAATTCATTAGTAGATAAATCTTTATTTTTTAAACTATTCGTTTTTGTGGTTGTTTGAATCAAATAATCATAGCCATTCTCTATACTTGGCTCAATTTCTGTTCCTTCATTCCAATCATTCCAAGTCTCAACTACCACATATTTTAACGGAATTTTTCCTTGATAGTTAAAAACATAATCCCACGTTTTATCATAAACTTTTCCGTTCTGCCTACTGATCAACCGATTACCTCCCCATGAAGCATTCTTCCGATCGTCAAACCCAGGCCAAACTCCTCCACTAACAAAATCATATTTTTTCTTAAATTTATTTACACTTAAATAAAAATAATCGAGATAATCTCCTCCCCAATTTAAGCCGTTTTTATCCCAATTCCCTCCAGGTTGTACCCATGGGTAATAAGCATCTACAAAATTTTTAGTGTCTTCTCCTTCTCCAAATGTATTCCATATCAGATAAGGTTTTTCAGATGTAAATACCGCATCTAAAACTGTTCTAAAATCTTGGGGTAGTAAGAATTTTTTTGGGTAATCGAAAGAATAAAAAATTGGTCGATTATTATATTTCATATAATGATCTCTGTTCACAATATTATCTCTGAAATCTTCCATTTTTCTAAAAGTTGTATCCAAAGGTTTTTGTAAGTCAAACCCCTGATCATCATAACTTAACAAGTATTTAAGAGAAAAATTATCTTCGGAGATTTCATGTAATTCATCAATTACATTAAACAATAACTGCATCGTTTTATGGTCGTATGAATCTTTCACATTAATTACAATTCCGTCTATACCCGCAGCCCAAGTCAAAAGTGAATGATAATACAATGTTGATTTATTATGTGAGTCATATTGTCCTATTATTGGAGTATTAGCATGCCCATACTTCCAATGTCTTAAAGAATCAACAGATGATGATTTTTCTCCATACCATCCCATATAATGAACGACAACTTTTGGATGTTCGTTTTGAGATTTCACATTGCATGAAATAAACAAACTACAAGTCAAATAAAAAAACAAATATTTTAAAAACATATGCACTCTTCTTTTATTGATTTATTAATGAAAGTAATTTGCCTTTTCGCAACTAACTCTTTCGAATCGGCAAATCACTTTACATGAACCTACAAACTAACTATTATTAACATTACTTATTGTCAATTATTTCTTCTGCTAAATTGAAAGATTCTTCTCCTTTTTTCTGCAAGAATTTTTCAATTGCTAACTCTAGTTTTGGATAAAATGTATTGTAATTCCTATTCCCATTTTCAATGAGTTTAGCAGCCTTATAGATTTGAACTGGAGCTCCAAACATATATTTTTCTGCGTCTATATTTGAATCTGTGCTTTTAAAAGTCGCAATATTTGTCGCTGTTAAATCCATGTATTTATAACCTCCGTTACCAGTAATTGGTTCTAATTCTGTTCCTTCATTAAAGTCATTCCAAGTTTCAAGAATAACCCAATCAATATCTTTACCGCCAGTATTAACTTTACTCCAAACATCGTTATAAAGTGCACCTTCTTTTCTATCAATCCATCTATTTTGTCCCCATGAAGCATTTCTATCATCAAAACCTGCCCAAACTGCCCCAGTTACAAATTGCATTTTACTATTTATTTTAAAATCTACTGCAGTATTGTAAAACCAATCTAGGTATACTTCTCCCCAATTAGATCCGTCCTCTTCAAATCCTTGTACCCAAGGGTAAATTGAGTTCATAACAAATTGATTTGGCACAGCATCAAGATCAAGTTCATTTTTCAACAGAATCGGGCTTTTTTCAGCAAAAACCTCATTCGCCACATCTCTATAATCTTGAGAGCTTAAATACCCCTCATAATCCCATATAAAAATTACTGGTGATCCATCTCTATGTAGGTATTTAGTAGTACTTGTGATAACATTATTTTTTAAATCTGTCATTTTAGCTTTTGCCAAACTTACTGTCATATCTTGATCATCATAACTAATAGCTACTGAGTAATCAAACTCAGGATACACTGCTTGAACACGTTTTAAAGATTCTATAAACAAGCCAAAAGCCTCTTCATCATAACTGGTTCTTACATTAATTATGGCTCCATCTACACCTACAGCAGAAGATAATAAAATGTGATATAAATGTGTTGCCCACGATTTTGAACTGTAATAACCAATCAAAGGTTCGTTTGCAGTTCCATCTTTCCAGTGATTTCCCGTGCTACCTTCACCAAACCAAGATAAATAATGCATATATACCTTATTGGAGGTAGTTGACGGTACTCCTATATAAAAATCAGAATCACCCCCGTCTCCATCTCCATCACCATCTCCTCCGCTTTTATTGCATTCATCACCAACGCAAGGCTCTTCATCTACAGCACTAGTAGAACAGGAAACTATTGATAAAAAAAGAGGAATAAATAAAATAAATAAGTAGTGTGTATTTTGTTTAATTTTCAATAATAACATAATAATAAATTTAAAATTTTTGTTTAATTTTTAATTGGTTCTTTTAACGATGTATTTTGCTAAGGGGATAGAAAATAATTGTACCCCCGCAATCATTAATATTGAATAACGTAACGCTGTAGTTTCAGAAAAATATTTTGCTAGAAAAATAAAAAGTACCAGCCCTAAAAACCTTCCTAAGTAAAGGCCGAACTCGTGATTCAAAATATAAGAGAATTCACTTTTTTTTTCTTTTTTTGACAATAAATTAATGACCTTTAATTGAATAGGATAATAAGAAATATCGTGTAGTGGTTGATAAAGCACCTTACTCAATACAAAAACAACCACACCAAATGCAGAAAACAAAACTGCATGTGTAAATGCTCCTATAAAAAATAACACATAAGCAATCGAAAAAATATAAATCCGATGATGTGGCTTTGAAAATCTGCCTAAAAAATACAGTGCTATCCCTGCAACTATCCCACTAATACTCAGAACCGTTGATAAAGCACCTTCATTACCAACCAATTTTAAAACCAACACAGCTGGCACAGTTACCAAATACCCTTGGGTCAACCCTTTTAACGCCGACAATATCAAAACTTTATTCCATAATTTATCGTATTTGAAGTAAATGAATTTTTTCAATTTAGGGTTGGTAAAGTTACCTTTCTGAACAATCAATGTTGAAACTATTGTTAACACAAAAACAAAAACTGTCAACAAACGATAACCAATGATTACCCCACCACCGAACCAATTCATTTTATCTGTATAAAAAAACAGAACACCAATTAATGCAGGTATAACGATTGCAGAAATCGTATAGAAAAAAGTTTCTAAGCCATAATAATAATTTCTATTGTCATCATTTGTTGTTTCTAGAGCCAAAAAGTCTCGGTTTGACCAAAAAAAACCATATGACAAACCCATTAAAAAACCTGATACTGCAATCATAAAAATAGATAAATCATCTAAAAACATCATCATAGACATTGCGACTCCGCTCAGAAGCATCCCTAAACTATACAGGTGGGCTACTTTTATACGATTTAATAGGTAACCATTGATAACAAAAGTCACCGGTATCCCTGTAAAAACAGCCAACTGATATAACAATACAATACTTGAATCATCTACACTTCGCATGATGTATGCACTTACAAATATTTCTATCACAGGAATAACCAATGAATAAATCATATTCGTAATTAACAGTATTTGCATATTTTCTGGCATTGTCTTAAAAAAAGAAAACTCACCTTTTATTGCTTTTAGCATATTTGTGTTTTTTATTATGAATTTGGATCAAAAATATGATCGATTAATTGATCCATCTCTACAGTCGCCAAGCCAATACATGTATCACAAGCTCCATAATATATATAGGCCAAATTGTCTTTTTCAATAACGCTAGTTGGAAAAACCACATTTGGAATTACCAATCCAACTTTTTCATAATATTCTTCTGGTTCCATAATATAGTTTTTGGTTCTTGCCAATACCTTTGCTGGATCTTTCAAATCTAACATAAGAGCTCCTACTCTATAAACTGAATTTTCATCAACGCCATGGTACAATAAGAGCCAACCTCTATTTGTTTTTACTGGATTGGTTGCTGCTCCAATTTTTTTACCCTCCCAAGGCTCTTGAGATGTAGCTACTAATATTGGTTCGTCCCATTCATGCATATCAGATGAATAACAAAGCCATATACCAGGTTTATCTGTACCATAATCATCTCCAACAAATTCGATTGGTCTCCTCAACAAACAATATTTTTCATCAAATTTTTCTGGAAAAAGAATATGATCACGATCATCGATATTTCTTGGCGAACTGTAACACAAATGCTCAAAACTTTTGCCATCGTTTGAAACGGCAATTCCAGATCGTGTAATCATGGGGTAAGATTCTTTTTCCCATCCGGAATATTTAGAAACATCGTAAAACGGTACGCCTTCACCTGTTGGGTAACAATCGAAGCCATATGGTTGAAAAGCATAATTCATATAAAATTTATCTTCTATTTTTACAACTCTTGGGTCTTGCACACTTCCTTCTGCAAAACCTAGCATTTCTGACTCGAAAACTGGTTTATTGTCTATAGATTTAAAATCCACACCGTCTTCACTTTCTAAAAGGCAAATGGTAGTTCTAAAAGGGCTCAATGTTTCTGCCGCTCTATCATATAGATAAAATTTACCATTTTCATAAATTGCAGCGGGATTAAAAGTTGCTACCTTTCTTATACCTTGTTCTCCTGGTATGACTATTGGATTTTTTGGATGTCTTTTTATTTTTATCAAAACTGAAATTTTTTATTTTTTTAAATTCGGATTTTTTAATACTTCTGATTCAGGAATTGGTGCATAATAATTCTCTGTTGTTGTAGCGCCAATAATAACCACCTGCTCTTGATTACTTCTTTTTGCACTTACCTCTGCTACTTTTTCTGTTCTAATCAAATCATACCATCTTTGGCCTTCACCTGCCAATTCCCAACCTTTTTCATCGATAACCGCATTGATAAAATCATCTGTATTCAAACCAGACAAATCAGACAATCCTGCTCGCTGTCTTACCTGGTTAATTGCATCGTAGGCAGATTGATCAACTCCTTTAGATCTCGCTTGAGCTTCAGCATAAATCAATAATACTTCTGAATAACGAATTAACATATATGCCGCATTATTGAAAAAAGTTGCTGTTCCTGAGGGGTCACTTTCATCAACTGCTCCATCTCTAAATTTTGCATAATAGGGATGTTTTGTTTTACTATTTGTATAATGAATTATTTGATTATCTGAATTTAAAAATTCAGTTCTAAAAGTCGCATCTTTTCTAGCTCCTGCAGGGAATTCATCAAAAAAAGTTAATTCGGTAAAAAAATCATCCCAACCGTTTTCTTCTTCTTCTGGCATTGAAGCTTTACCTGAAATATGAAAAGCTTGTGCTCCATCTCTATTGTCATACTGCAAGGCAAAAATTGATTCTTCACTATTGTCATTAACCCTTAACCACAAATCCTTAAAATTTGGCAATAAATTGTAACCATAAATTAGTTTGTTATGGATAACTTCTTTTGCCTTTTCAGCAGCCATAGCATAGCTAGATGTTATTTTTAGTGGCCACCCCGCTTGTGTCAAATATACTTCTGCAAGTAAAGACTTAGCGGCTCCTTTTGATGGAAGACCAATTTCAACCTGACGATTAGGTAACAACACCTCAGCTTGTTTTAAATCTTGGATTAACAAATCGTAAACTTCTGCTACGCTTGACAAGCCAATATCTACAGATTTAGAATTATCTGTAAACAAAGGAATCTCTCCCCAACTACGAACTAAATAAAAATAACTAAGCGCTCTAACAAAATATGCTTGACCAACCAAATTATCAATTGAGGCTTGATCTGCAATTGTAAATGCTGAATACTCGATAACCGCATTTGCATTGATAATACCTTTATAGCAACCTTTCCAAAGGTTTAATATTGCTCCATTATTAGAGGATGAGTTAAATGCATCAAATTCTCTAAAATTTCCTTTATTACCTCCAATTTGTGTTGTTAAGTCATCTGCTCCATACATGGTAGTCATATAACTAGAAGTTGCAAAACCTTCAGACCAACTTGCATCACCTCTTAACCCTGCATACATGGCTATTGTAGTGGCTCTTAAATTTGAAATATCTTCATAAATCAATTTTGGATCGTTTGGCTTTCCGTTTGGATGTTCAACTAAATCTGTACATCCAACAAATGTTATCATCAAAAAGCTTAGATAAAACCCAAGAAACACTTTACTCTTGACTCCCATAAATATTATTTTTATAATTCTCATTTCTTTAAAGTTTTAATTTAAGTCCCAACGTAAATGTTCTTGGAATGGGATAGGCACCCGTGTCAATATTTTTATCTACATCTGTATTTGAACCACCCCCATTAGATCTTCCAGCACTCGATATATCTGGACTATACCCTTTGTATGTAGTAAAAGTGTATAGATTTTCAACATTTACATACAGCTGTAATCTAGATAGGTGAATTTTTGAACAAACGTTACTTGAAAAATTATACGTTATATTCACATTTCTAAATCGAAAATAACTGGCATCTTGTAACCACCTACTGCTATTTGGAATATTGGTTGATGTACTACTAAAAGCTGGTATATCTGTATTTTCATTTTTTGGAGTCCATCTATTAAACAAATCGGGGCTCGTAAATGCACGACTTTGACCAAACAAACCAATAGATTTTTGATGCATTCCATTAAATGTTTGTCCTCCTTTTACACCTTCAATTAAAAAACTAAAATCTATCACACCTATTTTAAATGAATTATTAATTCCATAAATATAATCTGGCTGTGCACTACCTATTATTTTTAAATCTTCAGAATTTATTACACCATTATTATCTACATCTTCATATTTTGCATCTCCAGGCTTATTACCATATACTGCAGCGTCACTAGTTTCATTTGATTTCCAAACACCTAAATAATTATATCCATAAAAAGCACCTAGAGCTTCTCCTACTTTAATAACTGTTATTGGCGTTTCAGAATCTGCATAACGAGTTGTTGGAAGAATAAGGTCTTCATCTCCAAGACTCAACACCTCATTTTTGTTAATCGAAAAATTAAAAGATGTATTCCAAGAAAAATTTTTCTTATTTATAGGTGTTCCTCCAACAGATAATTCAAATCCTTTATTTGATATTTCACCAACATTTCTCAAAACAGTTCCACTTCCTGCATAGCTAGGCAAAGTGGTATCTATCAAAAGATCTTCTGTTTTTTTATCATAAATATCAGCTTCAATGTGTAAATTATTATCAAACAAGCCTATTTCTAGGCCAATATCGAATTGACGAGTAGTCTCCCATCTTAAATCTTCATTACCAGGCGCTCCAATTCCCAAACCAGATACGACTTCTGTTCCGGGGCCATTCGGAGAATAGTTACTCTCTCCATTTTGAATAAAATAAGGTAATGTTGCGTAAGAGCCGATTGCATGGCTACCCGAATAACCAAAACTTGATCTTAATTTTAACACATCGAAAACATCTAGTTTTTCTATAAAAGGCTCTTCAGACAATTTCCAAGCAATCGCGGCTGATGGAAATATGCTATATTTATTATCATTTTTAAACTTTGAAACACCATCCCTTCTTACTGTCGCCGTTACCAAATACTTATTATTCAACGAATAATTTAATCGCAAAGCAAAGGAGTTATAATACTCATCATAATAATAAGTATTGACAGACTGAGATTCACTCAAGCCAAGATTGTAGTATTTTAAAGAAGGTGAATTTAATCCATTGGAACTAGCTATTGTACCTTCTTCAATATAAGACCCTACTTCATAAATTCCTGTTGCTTGAAAAAAATGATTTTCGAACAATTTAGAATAATTCAATATGAAATTAAACTGACCTCTTTCTTTATCTTTATGACTTACAGACGCCCTTGAAATAACATCCTCTCCAGACTCTAATAACTCATTGTTTTCGAAAAAAGTAATTTTCTGATTGACACTTTCTAATGATCCTTGAGTTTCTAATGAAAACCCAGGATGTATCTGATATTTTAATGATACACTTGGTTGAAAATTTTTTGTAGTAGTTGTTGTTTCATTAGCCATTTGAATTCCAACAGGATTTCCTGAAACTGCACCGTATTTTGGGGTATTGTTGTAAAGTACGTCTTGAATTTCCCAAACCGGTTCTGTTGCAACCCATTGGGGTAATCTACCTATTGCACCTAATTGATGCCCAACATCACCATTGTTCAATCCTTTCTGCTTACTATTTACCAAGCTCACATTTAATTTTAATTTTTCAGACAAATCAATTACTAACTTTGCCCTTAAATTAAATCGTTCATAGTCAGAATTTATCAATATTCCTTCTTGATCTAAGTACTCACCTGACAAATAATAATCAATATTATCGCTACCACCATCGATACCTACCTTATAGTTCTTTGTAAATGCAACTCGAAACAACTCACTCTCCCAATTAGTTCCACCATTATTGTAATAGTTTTGAACTTCTTGATCAGAAAATGGAGGTTCGTATGCTCCTGGTATAAAATTCAATTCTTTATCATATGCATTGTACAATTCAGAAAACTCACCTGCTGATAAATAATCAACTTTTTTAGGCAATGTTGAAAAACTACCAAAAGTACTAAAGCTAATATTTGGGTCACCTTTTTCCCCTGATTTTGTCGCTATAATTATCACTCCATTTGCACCTCTTGAACCGTAAATTGCTGTAGAAGATGCATCTTTCAGAACTTCAATTGACTTAATATCTTCTGCACTTACAAGCTGCATATCTGCACCAATAACTCCGTCAATTACAACCAATGGTTGATTGTTACCTTTAATTGAATTAGCTCCTCTAATTCGAATTGAAGTATTTCCTCCAGGAGCTCCAGAATTTGACTTAACTTCTACACCTGCTAACCTCCCCACAAGAGCTTGTTCAATTCTAACTACAGGTTTATCTTGTATCTCGCCAATATCTACAGAACTCACAGAACCTGTTAAATCTTCTTTTTTTACTGAGCCATATCCGATCAACAATACTTCATTCAACACATTCATATCTTCTTTAAGCACAACATTGATTTCATTTTTGTTTTGAATATCAATATTTTGACTTGCAAAACCTATAAATGAAAATTTCAACATCGTAGTTGAACTCAAAACATTTAAACTAAATCTACCATCAATATCAGTTACACCTCCCGAACTATTATTTAAGGTAACAACATTTACTCCCATTAATGGAGTTCCGCTTTCATCAACTACTACTCCAGTGATTTCCTTGACACTATTTTGAGCATATGAAAAAACTGAAGTACACAACATGATTAATAAGAGCAATGAATATCGGTTGTTTTTATATTGCTTTTTTCTCTTTTTAACTAGTTTATTCATTCGTTAAGAAATTAAATTATGATTAAGTTTAATCTTGTGGCATAACAAAATACAATCTGAAATATTATAGGTCTTACCACAAAACATAAATAGGTATCTATTTATATCTCAACAAAATTACTTCCACATTTAACATAAAAACTATACTATAAAGTCGAAATGTGATACTTTTATAAAATTTTTCAAGAAAAAACAAAGAATGACGATTGGAAACATAAAAAAAGTAGTGTTTTAATAAAACACTACGTCCATTGACCAAACAAGTACTATCTATAATAAAAACCTTATCGCTTAGTAAAAAATTCATGATACTTTTATTAAAAAACGTATTTTTATTAAAATTTATGAAAGAAGATGAAAATATATTCTGAAATTACTCCACTCGAAGATAACAATATCTTTGTCATTCAAAAACATCAAAATGCACAATTTGATTATCCAATACATTTGCACCCCGAATTTGAGATTAATTTGATCTTAAATTGTTCTGGAAGTAGATTCGTCGGAGATTCAGTACATAAATTTGAAAAAACTGATCTCGTATTACTTGGTTCTAACCTATATCATAAATGGGAACGTACAGACAACCATAACTCCGTTGCTGAAGTAATTACCATTCAATTCAGCAAAGACTTCATTAAAAACAGTCTTTTAAACAACAATTCATTTAAACATATAAAGTTATTACTTGAAAACTCTAGCAGAGGTCTTTCATTTAATGATGAAACAAAAAAAGAAGTAATTCCAATTTTAAAAAAATTAATTGAAATAAAAGGGTTTGATGCTTCTCTAGAATTTTTATCAGTATTAAACCTATTGGCCAAATCAAACAACTACCAACCTCTGGCAAGTGTTGGTTTTAGTCTTAATTTTGAGCCAACCAAGAAAAAACTAATTAACAAGGTTTATGATTATATTCTGGAAAATTATAGTGATGAAACACTTAGTTTAAAAAAAGTTGCAGCACTTAATAATATGAGTGAATCTGCATTTAGTATTTTTTTTAAAAAACGAGCACATAAAAACTTTACTCAGTTTGTAATAGATTTTAGAATTAGTAAAGCGGTCAAAAGTTTACAAGAAACAAATGATAGGATACGTGAAATTGCCTTTGATTGTGGATTTAATAATATTTCTAATTTTAATAGAATTTTCAAAAAAAACACCAAACTTAGCCCAAGTCAGTATCGAGAAAAAATAAAAAAATTAAATAATTTTATCATTACCGAAACCAAGAACAACCAATATGGTTAGTTTTCAACAAACTAACTAACCCAAATATAATGTTGTTTACAATATTTACTTCTATTTGATCTGCCTAACACCACGTTTTTTCGAGTTTAATATCCTATTTACCTATTGTTCAACTATCATTTTCAATAATAAATAAATTTCTATTCCTTAACTTGCATCAAGATTACAACAAACAACTTCTTATGAAAATTCAAATTATCAATAAATCAAAACACGCACTTCCACATTACGAAACTTTGGCCTCTGCCGGAATGGATTTAAAAGCAAATATTGATGCTGCTATCGTTTTAAAACCACTAGAAAGGGCCATCATAAAAACTGGTTTATTTATAGCTTTACCAGTGGGTACAGAAGCACAAGTAAGACCGAGAAGCGGACTAGCTGCAAAAAAAGGAATCACTGTTTTAAATAGTCCCGGAACCGTTGATGCTGATTATAGAGGAGAGATTGGCGTGATTTTAGTTAACCTTTCAAACGAAGATTTTACGGTAAACGATGGTGAAAGAATCGCGCAGTTAGTTATTGCAAAACACGAAAGAGCCGAATGGGTTTCAGTTGACGAACTAGACAAAACTGAAAGAGGATTTGGTGGTTTTGGTAGCACAGGGGTTTAAATTCTAAGCAATCGATATTTTTTAGCTAAATTAGTGCAAACTCATTTTATGAAAATTATCAAGATTCTTAGTATTGTTATCATTCTCATAGGTTTTGTTATATATACACAATACCCGAAACTAAATATTATTGCTGGTTATGCTGCAAAAAACATGAGTTCCAATGTCTTTATTGCAAATAGAGCCTTTGATCATGTACACAACACAGACAATAAAGTTCCTTCAATAAAACTAGCCAAAACCGAAGTAAATAATTCTACAAAAATCACTACTTCAAGTGTCTTCGGAATTCTATCTAGAAAAGCATTTTTTCGAGAGGGACAGGGTTCAGTTGTAATTGATGATACATTTGATATCCATCAAGAATTTCTAATACCGAAACGAACAAAAAACCCTTCAACACTTCCCTACCCGTATGGTAGTGCAGAACCAATTGACACTGTATTTTCGAATATAAACTATACACGATTTGAAACTGCCATAGACAGTGCTTTTATTGAAAACAACCAAGAGTTTTTAAAAAACACACGTGCAGTTTTAGTGCTATATAGAGGACATTTAATCGCTGAAAAATATGGAGAAGGATTTGACAAAGACACTGAATTTTTAGGATGGTCGATGGCTAAAAGTTTATTAGCAACAGTCATCGGAGTTTTAGAACACAAAAAAGGATTTGATATTCATGCCCCTGTATCAAATTTTTTGCCTTTGGATGATTGGAAAAAAGACAAGCGTTCTGAAATTACAACACATCATTTATTAAAAATGATTAGTGGTTTGGCTTGGGAAGAAGATTATACCAAAATTTCTGACGTTACAAAAATGCTCTTTTTAGAAAGAGATATGACACTATCACAAACGAAAAAAGAATTAGAATTTGACCCTGGAAATCATTTTAACTACTCTTCAGGCACTACAAATGTTTTATCGGGTATACTTAGATCGCAATTTGATTCGCATCAAGAATATTTAGATTTCCCTTATGTCGAATTAATCGACAAAATAGGTATGAATTCTATGTTGTTTGAAACGGATATGGAAGGAAACTACGTAGGTTCTTCCTATGCATGGGCCACTGCACGAGATTGGGCAAAATTAGGCCAGTTGTACCTGAACAATGGTAATTGGAACGGAACACAAATTTTCAATGAAAAATGGGCCGCTTACACCGCAGAACCGACAAAAGCATCTGCAAACGAATATGGTGCTCAATTCTGGACCAATAGTGATGGATTTTTACCTGATGCACCAAAAGACATGTACTATGCAGATGGCTATCACGGTCAACGAATTTTTATTATTCCTTCTAAAGACCTTGTGATTGTTAGAACAGGATTGACTCATAAAAACAGAACGGGTTCATACGATATTATGAATTCATTGATCAAAGAAATTGTGGGTTCAATAAATTAGTGTTTTGAAAATTGTAATCGCACCAGATAAATTTAAAAGTGCTCTTAGCAGTATAGAATTTTGTTCTATTGTAAAAAAAGGCATCCAAACTCATCTTCCACAAGCCAAAGTCATTTCTTGCCCTCTTGCCGACGGTGGAGATGGAAGCCTTGATATAATTGAATTTAATCTAGTATCAGAACGCATCACCAAACCTGTTCACGACCCATTATTTGACGATATTTCTGCTACTTACCTGATTGATAAAAATACAAAAACTGCTTATATAGAAATGGCAGAAGCATCGGGTTTAAAACTCTTGAAGAAAGAAGCGTACAATTGTAAAAAAGCTTCAACCTTTGGGACTGGAGAACTGATTTTAGACGCCATAAATAGAGACGTCAAACATATCTATTTATTTATTGGTGGTAGCGCTACGAATGATGCAGGAATAGGCATGGCTGCCGCTTTGGGTTATAAATTTTTAGATAAAAACAAACAACCTTTACTACCTATCGGAGAAAACCTCGAATATCTCAGCTACATAGATACCACTGAGGCAATAGAGAGATTAAAAAACGTATCTTTTTCTGTGGCCTGTGATGTTTCTAATCCCCTATATGGCGAAAATGGAGCAGCACATGTTTACGCTTCCCAAAAGGGCGCTACTAAGTTAGATATTGAAGCATTAGATAGAGGACTCGTTAACTTCAATAAAGTTGTAGAAAATCAATTTCAGCAAAACATGCAAGAGATAAAAGGAGGAGGTGCGGCAGGTGGACTCGGAGCAGGTGCAGTACTATTTTTAAACGCTACAATTGTATCAGGTACTGAATACTTGTTAAAAGTATCAAACTTTGAAGAAAACATACAACAAGCAGATTGGGTGATTACAGGCGAAGGAAAACTAGACAACCAAACCTTGTCGGGTAAAACCCTATCTGGAGTTATCGAAAAGTCAAAACGACAAAAGATTCCTGTCGCTATATTTTGCGGTATTAATTCACTTACACAAACCGAACTCGAAACACTAGAAATTGATTATTTAGTTGCCATATCTAAAAAAGAAATCACCCTTGAAGATGCCATAAAAAATAGCAAGCACAATCTTCTAAAAGCAACGGAAGATTTTTGCAAACAGCTTATTCGATAAACTCTCAAAAGAACCTATCTTTGATGTAAATCTAAACCGCTATGAAACAAACACTTTATCAAATAGACGCATTTACTGACTCAACATTTGGAGGAAACCCTGCAGCCGTATGCATTTTGAATGAATGGCTAGAAGACTCTCTAATGCAAAAAATTGCGCTGGAAAATAATTTGTCTGAAACTGCATTTGCAGTTAAAAAAAATGGTCTCTATGAGATTCGATGGTTTACTCCAACAGTTGAAATTGATTTATGTGGACATGCGACCCTAGCCACAGCATTTGTTTTGTTCAGATATTTCGAAACCGATAAAAAAATAATTGAACTTATTTCGCACCGAAGCGGAACATTAAAGGTAACTCTAGAAAATACGGGAAAGCTAACTTTAGACTTCCCCATAGACGTACCTAAAATAACCGATGAGAATCTAGCATTAAACAACGCGATTGGTAAAACTCCAAAAAAATCATTTAAAAGTACTTTTGATTATATGTTGGTCTATGACTCGCAAAAAGAAATAGAAAGTATACAACCTGATTTAAACGCGTTGTCTAAAATTGAAACGAGAGGAGTTATCGTTACGAGTCCTGGAAAAAATGTCGATTTCGTTTCGAGATATTTTGCACCTGCTTCTGGCATTGATGAAGATCCGGTAACAGGTTCTGCACACTGCACACTTACACCATATTGGAAAGAGCGCCTAAACAAAGAAAACCTTACTGCAAAACAAGTATCTAAAAGAGGTGGTGAGCTTTCATGTAAACTGAAAGAAGACAGAGTCTATATTTCTGGAAAATGTGTCCTCTATATGATTGGAGAAATCTATTTATAAACAAAAAAGCGAACCATATTTGGTCCGCTTTTTTTATATCTTAAATCAATCGATTACAAATCAAAACCGATTTTCACATCTAATTTCTTTGCGATAATTTCGTTGATTTTTGTTTTCAATTCTGGAATTTTCACATCTTTCAACGCATCATTCGAAAAGGCATACATCAACAAAGCTTTCGCCTCCTTTTTTGGAATACCACGTTGTTGCATGTAAAACAATGCACTTTCATCTAATTGACCGATTGTACAACCATGAGAACATTTTACGTCATCAGCAAAAATTTCTAATTGTGGTTTCGAATTCACAGATGCTTTATCACTAACAACCACATTGTTGTTTTGTTGGTAAGCATTGATCTTTTGAGCCGCTTGTTCTACAATAACTTTACCGTTAAATACTCCGGTCGAATTGCCATCATAAATTCCTTTATACATTTCATGAGACTCACAGTTAGGTGCTTTGTGCTCAACCAACGTATGATTATCTACATGCTGCTTTCCATTCAAAATAGAAATTCCATTCATATGAGAAACACAGTGCTCTCCATTTTGATAAAACTCTAAATTATTACGTGTCAACTTACCTCCAAATGAAAAAGTATGTACAGAACCTACACTGTCTCTTTGTTGAGAAACGAATGTACTATCTATTAGAGAAGCCGTTTCAACATCGTTCTGCATTTTATACACATCAACAATCCCTCTTTTATTTACAAAAACTTCAGTTACAGAATTTGTAAGTGTCGTATTAGATGTCAAACTTTGATGACGTTCGATAATTTGAACATGTGCATTTTCACCAACAATTACAAGATTTCTAGGCTGAATCAAGATTTCTTGCTCGTTCCCTGTTGAAAAATTAATAATTTGAATCGGCTTTGGCACTACTTTATTCTTCGGAATATTGATATAAGCCCCCTCATGAGAAAAAGCAGTATTCAAATCAGAAAGACTATTTTTTTCACCAGCTAGTTTGTTAAAGTATGCATCGATAACCATTTTGTATTTAGGTTTTGTCAATGCAGAAGACATCACACAGATATCTAAACCGTCGTGTGTTGTTTCAGATAAAAACGAACTAAACTTTCCGTCAATAAAAACAAGATTGTAACAATCTGTTTCATTAACAAAATATTTTTTTACATCCTTATATGCTAAAGTTTCTTCACTTTTAGGAAACACATTATAATCGTGTTTCAATATGGCATTTAAGCTTGTATATTTCCATTCCTCGTCTTTTTTGGTAGGAAAACCCTTGCTCTCAAAATCGCTAAATGCTTTCGAGCGAATATCGTGAACTGTTGAGTCGATATCTACCTCAACCTTATTTTCAAAGGCCAAAAAAGAGGATACTAATTTTTCTTTTAATTCCATTTTTTTGAAATTATGCGTTCAACTCTTCTTTGATCCAATCGTATCCTTTCTCTTCTAATTCTAAAGCCAATTCTTTGGTACCTGACTTAACAATTTTTCCATCATGCAATACATGAACAAAATCTGGAACGATATAATCTAACAGACGTTGGTAATGCGTAATTACGATCACTGCATTGTCTTTAGATTTTAATTTGTTTACTCCGTTTGCAACGATACGTAACGCATCGATATCTAAACCTGAATCCGTTTCATCTAAAATGGCCAATTTAGGCTCTAACATCGCCATTTGAAAAATCTCATTTCTCTTTTTCTCACCTCCAGAAAACCCTTCGTTTAATGAACGTGATAAGAACTTTCTATCAATTTCTAACAACTCAGATTTTTCGCGAATTTTTTTCAATAAATCTTTTGCTGGTAATTCTTCTAAACCTTGTGCTTTTCTAGACTCGTTGATAGAAGATTTGATAAAGTTTGTCACCGTAACACCAGGGATTTCTACTGGATATTGGAATGACAAAAACACACCTGCATGTGCTCTTTCTTCAGGAGCTAATTCACTGATGTCTTCTCCGTTCAATTCAATAGACCCACCTGTAACTTCATATTCTTCTTTACCTGCAATAACAGAAGCCATCGTACTTTTACCCGCACCATTAGGACCCATAATTGCATGTACTTCACCTGCTTTAACTTCGATATTCAATCCTTTCAAGATTTCTTTATCTTCTATTCTTGCCTGTAAATTCTCAATCTTTAACATCTTGATTTGTATTTTTAGCCTTTCGGACTTTTAATTTCTTATTTAATTGTTTGTAACTATTATCCAACAGATCCTTCAAGACTGATTTCTAATAATTTTTGTGCTTCAACGGCAAACTCCATTGGTAATTTATTCAATACATCTTTACTGAAACCGTTCACAATTAATGCAATCGCTTTTTCAGTATCTATACCTCTTTGATTACAGTAAAACAATTGGTCTTCACCAATTTTACTAGTAGTCGCTTCATGCTCTACTTGTGCAGTAGAATTTTTAGCTTCTATATAAGGAAATGTATGTGCACCGCATTGATCTCCCATCAACAAAGAATCACATTGTGAGAAATTACGTGCGTTGGCAGCTCTTGAATTGATTTGCACCAATCCTCTGTAACTGTTTTGAGATTTACCTGCCGAGATTCCTTTTGAAATAATAGTACTCTTGGTATTCTTACCAATGTGTATCATTTTTGTTCCGGTGTCAGCTTGTTGATAGTTATTGGTAACTGCTATCGAATAAAACTCTCCAACCGAATTGTTTCCTTTTAAGATACAAGACGGGTATTTCCAAGTAACAGCAGAACCTGTTTCAACCTGTGTCCAAGAAATTTTAGCATTGGTTTCGCAAATACCTCTTTTGGTTACAAAATTATAGACCCCACCGCTTCCTTCTTTATCTCCAGGGAACCAGTTTTGAACTGTAGAATATTTGATCTCGGCATCGTCTAAAGCGATCAACTCAACTACTGCTGCGTGCAATTGATTTTCATCACGAGCTGGAGCAGTACATCCTTCTAAATAACTTACATAACTGCTTTCATCAGCAATCAGCAAAGTACGCTCAAATTGTCCGGTACCACCTTCGTTAATTCTAAAGTAGGTTGATAATTCCATTGGACATTTAACCCCTTTTGGAATATAACAAAACGAACCGTCAGTAAAAACCGCAGAATTTAAAGCCGCATAAAAGTTATCTGTTTTTGGAACTACTGTTCCCATATATTTCTTCACCAATTCAGGATGCTCTTGAATAGCTTCTGATATTGGCATAAAAATAATCCCTTTTTCTGCTAATGTTTTTTTGAAGGTTGTTGCTACAGAGACAGAATCAACTACAATATCAACTGCAACTCCTTGTAATTTCTTTTGTTCATCTACAGAAATACCAAGTTTTTTATACATCTCTAACAACTCTGGATCAACATCATCTAGGGTTTTGTTCGGATCTGCTTTTTTAGGAGCTGAATAATAACTGATCGCTTGAAAATCTGGTTTTTCGTAACGAACATTTGCCCATTCAGGCTCTTCCATTTGTTCCCAAATTCTGAATGCGTCTAAACGCCACTCAGTCATCCATTCTGGCTCATTCTTTTTCTTAGAAATTGCACGAATTACATCTTCATTTAGACCAATAGGAAACGTTTCCGATTCAATATCTGTGTAAAAACCATACTCATATTCTTGAGTTTCTAGTTCTTTTTTTAAATCGTCTTCTGTATACTTTGACATGATTAATTTAGTATTAAAAAAGTTAATAAGTTAAAGAGAAAACGACTCTCCACAACCGCAAGTTCTACTTGCATTTGGGTTGTTAAAAACAAAACCGGTACCGTTTAATCCTCCAGAATACTCTAAAGTAGTACCTACTAGGTATAAGAAACTCTTTTTGTCAACAATAATTTTCACTCCATTGTCTTCAAAAACTTTGTCTTCTTCGCTTGAATTTTTATCAAAATTTAGATCGTAAGACAAACCTGAGCACCCACCACTTTTAACGCCAACTCTAACAAAATCAGTAGCAGAATCGTATCCGTCATCTGCCATCAACTCGACAACTTTCTTTTTTGCTATGTCTGAAACTTTTATCATAATTAAACTCTTAGCTTATTAAGTGTTTGCAAAGATACAATTTGCAAACCGCATTTAGAACAATTCTAACTTGTATTTATTTATATACCAATAGAGGTTCTTTATATGGAAAACTTACAGCGAAAAACAAAAAATCCGATTTCTACAAACATGTAAAAACCGGAATTCAATTATCTGAATAAATTACCATCGGTATGTGAGACCGATAAAACTGCTTAAACGCCAGGGATCTTCTTCGTCATAACGAACAACCAAATCGGTTCTATACTTCAAATTACCCAAAAATGTTAGCCCTAAATTTTTATTAAAAAAATAACGAAACTCTCCATTAAGCTCAAAAAAGTTCTCTTTTACATCGAGTTCTTTTCGAACAATAACACCAAAACCTGGACCTATCGCAAATTCCCATCGATTAAATCTATTTTGTGAATCTTTGATTAAGAATAAATAATTTACCCCAACCCCTAATGCTCCATAACTGATGGCATCAAAAGTTTCTAAAAACAAAGTATACTCCATGTGTTTTCTTCGATGCGCAAATCGAAACAGCAAATTCCATTCACCTTCTTCACTTGTTTCGTAAGGTCCTAACAATTTCATTTTTGGATCATAGCCCAAAGAAACACGAAAATCCTTTTCTTTTTGAGCAAAGGAAGTTCTGTTTAGAAATAGAAAAAGTAGGCAAAAAATAAAAATACTTTTGAAGGGTTTCATAGCTTAGAAGGTTTAGTTGTTTGCACTGTTTCTAAAGTAGTTATTAAAAACTAAAATTCAAAACACGAGTTGAAGCGTTAATAAAAATTCATTTCATCACTTAAATTGGGTAAACTCGAAAAAAAGCAAGATTTTTGCAATTCGAAAACTAAAAACAATGTTAGAAGATAAAACACCCAACAAAACGAGTTTGGCTGAATTAGGAGAATTTGGTTTGATCAAACATTTAACGGAGCATTTTACAATCTCCCGTGAGTCTACAGAAAAAGGCATCGGAGATGACGCTGCGGTCATAGATCATAACGAACTAAAAACTCTTGTTACTACCGATTTATTAGTAGAAGGCATTCATTTTAATTTGATGTACATGCCACTAAAACATTTAGGATACAAATCGGTCATGGTAAATTTATCTGATGTGTATGCCATGAATGGTGAAGCCACTCAAATCACAGTTTCTATTGCGGTTTCAAACCGTTTTCCTTTAGAGGCTTTGGAAGAGCTGTATGCAGGGATTCAATTGGCGTGTAAAACATACAACGTTGATTTAATTGGGGGAGACACTACTTCATCTCAAACTGGATTGTTGATCAGTGTAACTGCTTTAGGAACCGCTAAAAAAGAAGATATTGTTTACCGCAATAATGCAAAACCAAACGATCTATTGGTTGTAACAGGCGACCTTGGTGCTGCGTATTTAGGATTGCAAGTTCTAGAAAGAGAACGTAAAGTTTTTGAAGTAAACCCAAATGCACAACCCGATTTAGACCAATACACATACTTGGTTGAAAGACAATTAAAACCTGAAGCAAGAAAAGACATTCCTAAGCTTTTAAAAGATCTTGGAGTCTTGCCAACTAGTATGATTGATATTTCAGATGGACTGTCATCAGAGGTGATTCACTTGTGCAAAAACTCTGAAGTTGGTTGCAATGTTTTCGAAGACAAACTACCTTTAGACCCTCAAGTAATTTCTACAGCTGAAGAGTTCAATATGGACAGTACCATGATTGCACTAAACGGTGGTGAAGATTACGAATTGTTGTTCACCATTTCTCAAGACGACTTTGAAAAAATAAAAGCAAATCCACATTTCTCAATCATCGGGCATATGACCGAAAAAAATGAAGGTATCAATTTGGTGACACGTGCAAATCAAAAAATGGAATTAACTGCACAAGGTTGGGATGCTATGTTGAAAAAAGAAAAGGAATAATACCCTTTTTCATTTTTAAAAACAAAAAGTACCCTTCGACAAACGAAGGGTACTTTTTTTAAAACCATTTTCTCTAACTATTCTCCTCTTACTCTTTTCCCTTCTAACAAAAGATTGTTATAATTTTCTTGCTGCGTAGTCGACAAATTTCCAATCAACAAATTTGTTACCTCGTAAGGATCTGCCGATAAATCGTACAATTCTTTCACATCAGTATCTATTTCATAAATCAACTTATAAGTAGCATTTCTTACTGCGTAGTGACCATTATCGTTCCCTTCTCCGGGAACCTCGGTATAGATATATTCTTTCGAAGCAGCACCGGCATCATTCAACAAACTTTTTACACTTTTACTTTGGTAAATTTCAGAAACATCGACCCCAGCCAACTCTGCAATAGTTGCGTACAAATCTACGGTATGCACCAATGCTTCAGACTCGCGCCCCACACGCGTTCCTAAACCGGAAACTACAAAAGGTACATTGATACCCCCTTGATAAATCGATCCTTTACAATGCTTGTCATTATCTGTATACTGCGATACTCTAACAGGAGTACCATTATCTCCAACATAGATTATGATGGTATTTTCTTTTTCAGCTTCAGACATCGAGTCAATAAACCTTCCCATTTCGTAATCCATAGCCTCTAACATTGCTAAATACATATACAAATTCGTACTTGGTCTACCTTGTGAGGCATTTGAAATTAAATAATCATCTGGCATATGAAAAGGGGTATGCGCAGCATTATAAGCCAACCAGATAAACCAAGGTTTGGTTTGTTCATCACGCCAATCCATTGCAAGTTGGGTATATTTCGTTGTTGAATAATTTTCCATTCGCTCAGCATCTGTTGTCGATGAAAGCGTAGTAAGAGTTTCATTTTCTATCAAATCATACGACCAGTAATCAGGAACGCCTGAAGATAAATTTCCGCTAAAAGTACCCACTTTGGTATCATTTGTAGGATGATCTACATCGTGCCCTAAATGCCATTTTCCAAAAACTGCCGTTGAATAGGCATTGCTTGTATTTTCATTGATATACGATTGCAAAGATTTGTGGGAACTTGACAAAGAAACATTTCCTCCTGGTGCTTTTATACCATTTTGAACACCGTGTTTGCCTGTAATAATAGAAGCTCTCGTAGGAGAACACCTCGCATAAGCCCATGCGTTATCGAAAACCAAACCATTGTTCATCAATTTTTCAAGATTGGGCATCTCTGGTTTTATTGCATTCAGATCCTCTAAATAGTTTGGAGTAGCATCAAGACTAACATCATCAGCAATGATCAACAAAATATTTGGGTGTTCTAAGTCTTGTGGCGCTTCGTCTTCTTCTATGGACTCTTCGATCAACTCTTCGTCGGCAGGGACTTCATCTTCTTCTATAATAGAACTTGAGCAACTAACAGTTGTTAAAAACAAAAAAAAGAAAAGATAGTAGTATATTTTTTTCATGTTACGTAGTATTGGTTTGTACTAGGGGTTTGTATAATAACAAACTCAAACTAGAAAACCCTACTATTAAAAATTCCATTAATAAATATTAAAATCTTTTTGAATACCAAAAACTACAAATTCAAGAGATTAATTCTCAAGGCCAGACAAAAACAACACCCACAAAACAATTAATTTTCATTTTAAAATTATCTTGATATATTTTTTCTAAATCACTTCGATAACGATAATTCACACCTGCCTCTACTCCCATATTTTTAATAAAAAAATATCGGACACTTCCGTTCAATGCAAAATTGAATTTCAATACATCTTGATCGATATTTCTTTTAATGAATCCCACTTCAACTCCAATGGGAACTATCCAATGATGAAATTTTCTTGGTTGTTTTTCTAAGAGAATTTTATAGTTGTAAAACAACCCAAAACTATAATAATCTATTGCAGGAAACAATTCAGTATACAAACCTATTTCGTAATTCAATGAATGACATGCCAGACGAATTGTAAGATCTAATTCACCGTGTTCACTTGTCTCATACGGACCATGAACAGCCATTTTCGGATCAAACGAAAACGACAACAAGCCCTGCTTTTGTGCCCAACAGTTTGAACTTAACGAGACTAGAAAAAAAACTAAAAAGAATGATAATTTTATAGAACACCCCATAACATATATTTCTCATAGCTAAAACTTTAGGGGTTCTCCTAAAATACATAAAAAGTTTGAATTAACATTTGTTAAACTCAATGTTTTTTTGCTAAAAACATTTTATTTCGTTGCTATTAGCACCCAATAGTTGTCTAGACAACTATTAATATTTTCTTTATTATTAATTATATCTTATATTTAATATTTTTGATTTTCTATTTAAAAACATGAAAAAGCTTTTTCCGTTACTATATTTCTTCTTTCTAAGCCTCTGTGCTTCGGCTCAAAATTTTTCTATAGATGGAATTACTGGAATTAGTTTTTCTGAGTCCGACTCTAATTATAATTTAACCATTACCGAATCTTTTACGGCCTATGGAATATTGGTAGCTCCCAACAATGTTACTTTGAATTATAATTCCGTTGACAACAGTTTCGATATTTCTGGGGCGGTTGAAATTTCTTTTGATGACGAAGTTATCAATACAGACCTTGAATTATCGGTATCAAATAGAGTTATAGAATCTCTTCTATTCGACATTAACAATGATTTTCAATTTAAAGATTTAACTATCTCTCCTGATACATTCGGATTTGAATGGGACAAAACAAACCAACAGTTCGAAATGTTTGGTACCATTGATAGCTCGATTGAATCGAATGATATTTCTTTATCTCTCGGAGATGCTGACTCTCCTGGTATCATAATTCAAAATGGAATTGTCGAAAGTATAGACATGAGAGTTACCAGCAACTTTGACTTATACGACCTAACATTGAATCCAAATGACCTGACATTTTCATACAACAAATCTTCAGATCAGTTCGAAATGTACGGAAACTTAACCGTTACTTTTGATAGTGAAAGTATGGATGTCAATCTTGGTGATTCTGACTCTCCTGGTTTACTATATAAAACCAGTAGTATAGAAGCTTTGCAATTTGGAATCACGGCAGATTTTGAATTAAAAGGCATAACATTCTCGCCCGAAAATTTAAGTTTTGACTGGGATAAAAACAATAATTACTTCGAAATATATGGGGCTCTCAACAGTACCATTGATGGAAATGACTTAGCTTTATCTCTAGGTGACTCAGACACACCAGGATTGGTAATCACAAACGGTATTCTTACAGATTTTAATGCAGGTATTACTGCAGATTTCAACTTAAAAGGATTTGAGTTTAAACCAACAGACCTGACATTTCAATACACTAAATCAAGCAATCAATTCGAAATGTATGGTGCTTTGGATGTTGCTTTCGACGGAGAGTCCGTAGCTGTGAATTTAGGAGACGCATCTGTTCCCGGATTGATTTATAAGAACAAAATTGTGGAAGAAATAAACTTTGGTGTTACTGAAGACTTTCGACTTAAGAACCTACTAATAAAAGCTGATAATCTCACATTTTTCTATAAAAAATCTGGAAACCAATTCGAAATGTATGGAGACATTAAAATTACCTTCTCTAGCAATACGGTTGAAGCGGATATGGGAGACAGTTCTGATCCGGGATTTATTTATAAAAATGGAAAAATCACGCAAGTAAATATCGGAATCACAGAAGATTTTAAAATGTCTGGGTTGCACATTCAAGCAAAAGATTTAGGTGTTGAATGGCAAAGCGACAATGTTTATCACGTATTCGGGGATGCGGATTTAAGTATCGCCCACGAATCTATTGATGCAGATTTTGGAACTTCATCAGATCCAGGTTTTATTATTCGAGATGATCATTGGCATTATTTTAACGTAGACATCAACAGTGATATAAAGCTAGGAAACCTAGAAGTGATTGCAAAAGACCTAGACATCAAATACGATGGAAAATTTGAAGTCACTGGAGAATTAGAAGTAAAAGAGGTGTTTTCTCTTGCAGTAACACTAGGTAAAGGAAATCAAGCTGGTTTAGAAGTTGATGTAAGTGGTAGTGAACCTCGATTTAAAGTCGAAGACCTTACTATTGATATTGAACATGCAAATTTAGGAGCCTTAGACCTAAAACAACTAAAACTTGAATTTAACAGTCATGGTATCGTTGAATCTGATGTAAAAGTGACTTTCCCTGAAGGATGGGAAGTAGATGCCGATCTGAAATTTGCCGGAAATCCTGCAAAGATTGACGCAATTGATATTGCATACAGAGCTGATAATCTTGCCGAAGCTATCGAAATTTTTGAAGGTGTACAGCTCACCTACCTAGAAGGAAATGTCAAAAACATTACCCATCCGTCAAAACTTGAAGTAGGTGGTACAATTGGTACTATTTACGGAGGCGGATTTACTTTAGCGGGAAAGTCCGCAACATTTTTAGAAATGACAGATGAAGTAACCGTCACTAAAAGTTCTTTCGACATTAAAGGAGATGTAAATGTGGGTGCATATCGTTCAGGAACAAATTCTTGGCATTCTATACTCGGTCATGGAGATATCGATTTTTATGCAAGGTTTGGACATTATGTAAAAGTGAACGCCGACGCCAAATACCCTGGAGATCCACTTATTGAAGCTGATATAAATGCATATTTAGATAATCATGGTCACTTTGATGCATTACTCGATGTTGAGTTTATTGTACCGCATTGGGTCCCATTCATTGGAGGAAAACATTATGGAAGTATTGATGGTGCTGTTCGATATAAAAAAGGATACCTACACGACAGTTTTGGAGCTGCTTGGGTAAGAATCAAAACATTTTGGCACACGTATCACGTAGGGGCCAAATATAATTTTGGATCAAGACATGTTAGTTCTATTGGTAGCGGATCTATCAGCTCAATTCAAAGAACCATTCAGAATGACGAACGAAAAGGAAATTCTAAAAAAACTGCAGCAACAACGAGTGTTGTTCATACTTTTACTGTCCCACAACCTACCCCTAATTCTATGTTGATTGACATTGATTGGGACGGTGAAGTATCCGAAGCTCTTGTGCATGTTATAGGTCCAGAAGGAATTTACGAATTGACGAAAGCAGTAGTTCTTGAAGAGAACGATATTAGCACTACTCCAACAATGGGATATGAAGAAAACATGACTACCATTGTTAAAGATACAGTAACTACATTTTTGCTTACCACACCTTCTGCTTTTAGTCAAGAAGAAATCATACATTCCGACTTAATTCAAGGACGCTATCAGTTAGTTATTTCTTTTCCAGATGTTGCAACTGAAATAGACACCATTCAGATCAAACCAAAATGGCAATTTCCGGCAGCTGAAATAACTGCTACAAAAAATGATGAAAACGAATTTGATCTTGACATAGCCTATTGGTCTTCTTTACCTGATTCTACATATGTATCCTTTTATGCAAATACAACTGCATCTTATGAAGATTCTAGATTGATAAATCACATCAAAGCTTCTAATTTTGATGACGAGGGTTATGGAGTTGAAAGTTTAACTTATGCACCTCACACTTTCGAAAACACGACTAATGATTTATATTTTTATGCAGTTATTGAGGATGGCGTCAATCCTCCATTGACTTCAGAAATTACCTCATCATATTCTCATACTCCAGATCTACATGGAACAATTTCATTTTCAAATTCTGTAACTGATTTAGACCTTACGGGACTGCGAATTTTTGTGGATGAAGATGATGATGGCTTCTTCGATACCAAATCTACAGGTGGTTTAGAAAAATTTTCACTGTCAAATTTAACAGGGGAGTTTTCATTTAGAGATTTAGATGTAGGCACCTACCCGATTCGAGTGGTACTACCTGATGGATATAGAATTACAGGACATACAGATCGGTTTTCTTCGTTAAGCATCACCTTTGACGGGACTCCTATTGAATTAAACTTTGAAATTGAAACGTATTAAGATGAAACAACACATTATTTTCATAATTGCAACCATGATATTTTTGGCATTTCCATCTGCGAATGCACAAGAGGTTATTGTTGCCGAAAATAGTACTCCTGTAGAAAATGCGTTATTTGGATATGCTACGGCTGTATCCGAGTCTTGGGCTATAGTAAGTGCTCCTCAAAAGGACAGCAATACTAAGCAATGTAGTGGAAGCGTAACTTTTTACAGATTAACAGAAGGTAAATGGACACTTTTTCAAGAAGTATCTCCTGAAGAACTTAGTGAGTTTTCTAATTTTGGAATGAGTGTATCTATCGAGGGAAATACCGCTGTTGTATCGAGTATTGGAGATCACGAAAGTGGCCTGTTTTCTGGAGCTGTTTACGTATACCAATTCAACTACACAGAGAACAGTTGGGAATTGACAAAAAAACTAAAAGCATCTGATGCAAGTATTGGTACCAGTTTTGGGCATTCGGTTCAAATAAAAGAAAACATGATTCTAGTAGGCGCCTATAATGCTCATGGAAACGAAACAAAATCCGGAGCTGCTTATATTTTCGAAAAAAATGAAACTGAGTGGGTAGAAACTTCAAAAATCTATGCCACTGCTGGGAAGAGCAATGATTATTTTGGACATACAGTTGAAATCATTTCAAGCACCATTATCGCGATAGGAGCTTATAACGCTGATGGAAATGAAGAACGATCTGGTGCTGTATATATATTCGAAAAAACAGGCAACAACTGGACTCAAAACACCTTACTAACAGACCCGATTGGTCTTTCTAGTGATTTGTTTGGATATAGCTTAAGCGGACATACATACAACGAAACAGACATCTTATTTATCGGAGCACCAGGAACAAATAATGATGCAATGCAAACAGGGTCTGTCTATTTATTTACACATACCAAGGAAGGCAACTGGATAATGAATTATGAATTAATAGAAAGCACGAGCCAACATAACGATCATTTTGGCGTTTCTGTTTCTTTTAATAACAAAGGGAGTTTGTTTGTTGGTTCTAATCGAGCTACTTTCAACTCCATAAAAAATACTGGAAAGGTATATCTTTATGAAAATATAACACTCAACGAAAACGCGTTGGAATCAGGTACGGAATTCAGTGCAAGTACTTCTTCAAAATTCGATCATTTTGGTTCAAGTATTGCATCTTTTAATGAAAACTTGATCATTGCCTCTCCTTATACTACAACCGATAACAAATCTAATTCTGGTTCAGTACATTTTTACAGGTACAATTCTGTAATCGATGACGAGAAAAATGTTGAAGCTATATACAGGGTCAATCAAAATTTCCCCAATCCTTTTTCTAAAAGCACGGTTATCTCATACACCATCAAAAAGCCTGGTCGTGTAGTAATCAACCTTTATGACGACATGGGTAAACTGATCAGCATATTAAAAGACGAATATCAAGATTTTGGTTCTTATTCTCTGCCAATATCTGCAGATGAACTGAGTAGTGGTCTTTATATTTTTGAATTTAACATCAACGGATTCCAAACCAGTAAAAAAATGATTGTCTATTAGTCAGCAAATCCTACCCCTCAAGTTTTGCAGACAACTCAAACCAACGCTCTTCTTTGGCATCGATATCGTCAATAATTTTTTGAAGTTTTATAGACACCTCATTGATATCTTCTGGTGCTATTTCTCCGTTTGCAAACTGAGCTTCTATTTTCTCTTTTTGCTTTTCTAGTTTTGCGATATCAGATTCTAACGTACCAAATTCACGTTTTTCGTTGTATGATAATTTTCCTTTTGGCTTTGCTGCTTCTTTTACAACAGCAACTTTTTCTTCTTGTACTTTCTCTTTTTTCTCTTTCGTTTCTTTGGGTTTCGAATCTTCATAGGCTCTATAATCTGAATAGTTACCCGGAAAATTCTCTACTTCACCTTGGCCTCTAAACACAAATAAAGAATCTACAATTTTATCCATAAAATACCTGTCGTGAGAAACCACGATCAAGTTTCCTGGAAAATCTAACAAAAATGCCTCTAACACATTAAGCGTAACGATATCCAAATCATTGGTAGGCTCATCTAGAATTAAAAAATTTGGATTCTGAATCAATACGGCACACAAAAACAAACGCTTGCGTTCTCCACCACTTAATTTTTCTACAAAGTCGTATTGGCGTTTTCTATCGAATAAAAAACGTTCTAAAAGTTGACTTGCTGAAATCTTATTTCCCTTTGCCAACGGAATATATTCACCGAATTCTTTGATAACTTCAATTACTTTTTGCCCTTCTTTTACTGTGATTCCACTTTGAGTATAATACCCATATTTTACGGTCTCCCCTAAAATCACCTTTCCCTGATCAACAGGCTCTGATTGGGTAATCAAGTTTAAAAAACTAGATTTACCTGTACCATTTTTTCCAATAATTCCGATACGCTCTCCTCGTTTAAAGACATACTCAAAACCATCTAATATTTTTAAATCTCCGTAAGCTTTATGCACTTTATGCAGCTCTAAAATTTTACTTCCCAAACGCTCCATATTAATTTCTAATTGAACCTTATGTTCAATTCTTCTATTATGTGCTTTTTGTTTGATTTCGTAAAAATCGTCTATTCTAGATTTTGACTTGGTTGTTCTAGCTTTGGGCTGTTTACGCATCCAATCCAACTCTTTTTTAAACAGATTTTTCGCCTTTTCTTGTACGACTTGTTCCAATGCAACGCGCTCTTCTTTTTTCTGAAGATAGTATGAGTAGTTTCCTTTGTAACTATACAATTCACCTCCGTCTAATTCAATAATTTCATTACAAACACGCTCTAAAAAATAACGATCATGCGTTACCATAAACAAGGTGATCTTTTCTTTGGCAAAGAAAGATTCTAACCACTCAATCATCTCTAAATCTAAATGATTGGTAGGCTCATCTAAAATCAACAAATCGGGTTTGTTAATCAAAACTGTCGCCAAACCTAAACGCTTTTTTTGACCTCCAGATAACCCAGCTATCTTTTGATGAATATCATCGAATTTCAACTTGGATAAAATCTGCTTGTATTGTGTTTCAAAATCCCAAGCATTGTATTGATCCATCAACTCAAAGGCTTTCTGATAAGCATCTGCATCTTCAGGGTTTTCGAGTGCATTTTCGTATTGTTGGATTACTTTTAAAGTCGGGTTGTCTGATTTAAAAATAACCTCTTCAATTGTCAAATTTGGATCAAACTTATCATCCTGAGCTAAATAAGCTACTTGAATATCTTTTCGCATTACAACCTGACCTGAATCTGAAGTATCTCTGCCAGAAATAATATTTAAAATGGAAGTTTTACCAGTACCATTTTTTGCCACGAACGCAATCTTTTGATCTTTGTTAATTCCAAAAGAAAGGTTTTCAAACAATACGCGTTCTCCGTATGCTTTGGAGATATTTTCTACAGATAAATAATTCATGAATTCGAAAGATTAAGTGCGCAAAGATACAGAGACTTAACACAAATTTAAGTTGTTCTTTCAAAAAGATGCATTCTGCATGACGATATCGAGAAATAAAATCAAAATCCACAATTTTTAGGTACTTTTATGGCTCATAATTCTTTTGCACAACTTATGCCATCAACTCCTCTTTTAGCAATAAAGAACCTCAAAATATCTTTTCCATCTAAAAAAGATAAAAATCAAATGGTTAATGGAATTGATTTTGATATTCAAGAAAACGAAATTGTAGGTATTGTAGGAGAATCAGGGAGCGGAAAATCGATTTCTTCATTGGCTGTTTTAGGTCTGTTAGATAAGAAATCGACACAGCTTGAAGGAAGTATTTCTTTTGAAGAAAAAAATTTAACCTCCTTAGCTGAGAGAGATTTTAGAAAATTAAGAGGCTCGAAAATCTCAATGATTTTTCAAGAACCTATGAGTTCGTTAAACCCTAGTATTACTTGTGGAAAACAAGTTTTAGAAATACTACTACAACACAATATAACAACAAAAAAAGAAGCAAAAAAAGAAGTAATTGAACTGTTCGAAAAAGTAAAGCTTCCGAGAGCCGTTGAGATGTACGATCAATACCCACATCAAATTTCAGGAGGTCAAAAACAACGCGTAATGATTGCAATGGCAATTGCTTGCAAACCGAAACTACTTATTGCAGACGAACCCACTACAGCTTTAGATGTAACCGTTCAAAAAAATATCATCTCATTGTTGAAAGAATTACAACTAGAAACAGGAATGAGTATTTTATTCATTTCACATGATCTGTCTTTAGTTTCAGAAATTTGCAACCGTGTGGTGGTCATGTATCAAGGAAATATTGTAGAACAAGGCAATGCCAAAACCTTATTTGAAAATCCTAAAAACAATTATACAAAAGCCCTGATTCAATCAAAACCGAGTATTGATATTCGCTTGAAAAAATTACCCTCTGTTAAAGATTTTATTGAAAATACGGTTTCAACAGAATTGTATTCAGAAAAAGAAAGACAAGAGTTTCATAAAAAAACATACGCGCAAAAACCGCTGCTTGAAATTGTCGACTTAAAAAAATATTATTTAGGCAATAAAAAATGGTGGTTTCAAAAAGATCGTTTTGTAAAAGCAGTCGACACAGTATCATTTCAATTGTTTCCTGGAGAAACGCTTGGTTTGGTTGGAGAATCTGGTTGTGGGAAATCTACCTTGGGTAGAACCATTATGCATCTTGAAAGGGCGACATCAGGGCAGATATTATACAAAGGAAGTGATATTACAAAGTTATGCAACCGAGAAATAAAAGCATTAAGAAAAGACATACAAATAATTTTTCAAGATCCTTTTTCATCTTTAAACCCTAGAATTACCGTTGGCGAAGCAATCTTAGAACCCATGACTGTTCACGGATTATTCACAAACAAAAAAGAACGCAAAGAAAAAGTTTTAAGCATACTTGAAAAAGTTGGTTTACTCCCTGAACACTTCGATCGTTACCCGCATGAATTTTCGGGCGGACAAAGACAACGCATCGGTATCGCAAGAACCATTGCTCTCCAGCCGAAATTAATTATTTGTGATGAATCAGTCTCTGCTTTAGATGTATCTGTGCAAGCACAAGTTTTGAATTTATTAAACGATCTAAAAAAAGATTTTGGCTTTACTTATATTTTTATTTCACATGACTTGTCGGTTGTAAAATACATGAGTGATCAATTGGTTGTTATGAACCAGGGAAAAATTGAAGAAATAGGTGATGCTGATGCGATTTATAAAAAACCAAATTCGTCGTATACCGAAAAATTAATTTCATCGATTCCTAAGGGAAAATAAAAAATTAAGTAAGTTTTAGAAAATAAAAAGAAAACCAAACTTCATAAAATTGTATCTTGCCAGCGCTAGCAATCACAGCCATAAATTTCTTTTGAATTTATTATGAAAATCCATCATTTACTGTTTCTTTTTTCTTTTTTGATACTATCTTGTGGAAGCACAAAAACTATTACCGATCGTTCTGAAATAAAAAAAGAAACTCCAAAAAAGATTTTAAAAAACCACACGAAAAACACGTTTAACGAAAACACCTTAAGCGCTGATTTAAAAGTAAATTTTAACAAGTCTGGCAAATCTCAAAGCATGAATATTAAATTGAGATTAGAAAAAGACAACATGATTTGGATGAGCGCAACTGTCTTCGGTTTTCCAGTTGCAAAAGCTATTATTACTCCTGAACGTGTTAGTTACTATGTGAAAATAAACAAGACTTATTTCGATGGTGATTTCTCAAAAATCAATACACTTCTAGGTGCTGAACTTGATTTTACAATGCTTCAAAATTTATTATTAGGAGATGCCTTATTTGACATGAATCCTAAAAATTACGAATCGAGTATTGATCGAGAAGCACATTTATTAACGCCTAAAGAATCGAATGAATTAGCTGCCTTGTTATTTTGGATTCACCCAATAAATTACAAGATTGAACAACAAGAAATTCGTACTTTTGAAAGCGACAAATTCTTAGCAATTAAATACAGTGACTATCAAAATATTGAAAAAACAACAGTTCCAGGTTCTGTAGAAATTATAGCAAAAGATAATAGGAACAATGTTACAATACGTTTGGATTATAAATCGGTAAAAATCAACGAAACTCTTTCTTTTCCATACAAAATACCTAGTGGTTACAAAAGAATCTTGAACTAATGTTAGCAACTCTTTTTTCTTATTTTACTAATAGCTTTTCATCAAAGAAAAAGAGTACTTTTCTTGTAATTTTCTTTGGCTGTCTGTTTACCCTTTCTGCCCAGAATCCTACACAAAAATCACTTGAAGCAAAACGAGCTCGTTTGCAATTAGAGATAAAAAAAATGAACTCACTTTTGTTTGAATCAAAAGCTGAAGAAAAAAATATTTTAAATGAAATTGCTGACCTCAATCGAAAAATTGCAGTTCGATCTCAATTGATTAGAACGATCAATCAAGAAGCTAGAATTCTCAACACTAAAATTAACCAGAATCAAAATAAAATCAACGCACTAGAAAAAGAGTTGCAACTGCTTAAAGATGACTATGCCGATATGATTTACAAATCATACAAAAGTAAATCAATGCAAAGTAGGTTGCTATTCATTTTATCAGCAGAAAATTTTCACCAAGCGTACAAGCGTTTTCAGTACATGACACAATACACCGAGTTTAGAAAACAACAAGGTGAAGAAATAGCGATTCAAACTGAAAAAATAAAAGTGCTTACCAATGATTTGAAAATCCAGAAAATCGAAAAACAGAATCTGCTTGCAGAACAAAAAGAAGAACAGGCAAAAATTGAAGTTGAGAAACGCGAACAAGAAGTTTTAGCCAAAGAAGTAACAGCTGAAAAGAAAAAATACACGGCCCAAATAAGAAAAAAACAAGACGAAGAACGCAAAATCGACAAACAGATTGAGCGCTTGATTCGTGATGCCATTGCTGCTGCAAATAAGAAAAACTCAAGTAAAACATCAGCCAATTTTATTTTGACCCCAGAAGCCAAATTACTAGCTTCTAAATTTGCAAACAATAAGGGAAAACTTCCTTGGCCAGTTACCAATGCTTTGGTTGTGCGTAAGTATGGTAAAATTCCACATGCGAGTTTACCTGGTATCACCATTCAAAGTAACGGAATACACATTGCTACAAATAAAAAGGCTACAGCTAAAGCTATTTTCGAAGGAACTGTATTAGCTATACAAGTAAGTTCTAACGGAATAAAAACGGTATATGTACAACACGGAAATTACATCTCTTTGTATAGCAATTTAGAAAATGTAAGTGTTCAAAAAGGTGACAAAGTAATTCTACAACAAAGTATCGGAGAAATTCACACAGATAAAGTTACCGGAAAAACTATCTTGAAATTTCAAATTTGGAAGGATACTAAAACTGAAAATCCGAGTTACTGGTTGTTACGATTATAATAGCTTACCCTTCGACAAGCTCTGGGTACAGCTATGATTGCTCAAGGCATAAACTTGAAAACTCAGAATCCGAATAGTGGAGACAAAGTGCATTAACCTTGAAGGTTGCGGCTGCCGAAGCCTCACGAATTACACCCCTGTAATCAAAAAACAAGACACTTCTTTTCATGTAAAAAACGATACCTAACTATGCTACCCTTCGACAAGCTCAGGGTACAAACTTGGTTTCTCAGTGTAGAAATTTTATAATCCAGAGTATCGAAGACTCAATTGTTTATTACACTCACTTTGTTCTTTTTATAGTTTCGTCCATACCACAGCAAAACCCCAGTTACTGGCAATGTCGCGGTTAACAGACTCACTAAGAAAGCTATAATCTTACCGACAATTCCGCCAATTGCACCAATGTGAATATCATAATTCATACGTTGAATTTTATCAGCTACTTTGGCGTTTTCATACTTTCCAAATATCGATTTGGTCTCAATTTCTTCTAATGTATTTTGATCAAAAAAACGGAAATCAGAATCGTAAAAAAGACCTTTACTGTTGGTCACTTCTACATAGATACTCTGTTCTTCTGTTTTAGGGTAATGCAATTCAAATGCGGCTGCTTGTGGGTTTTCTTTTTGTAATTTTTCAATTAAAAAATCCATAGGAACTACGTCTCCTTTTTCTGATACATCACTTAAATTTTCAGGAATAAAAAATCGTGCCTCTTTTTCACCACCTGTAGATTTATACACTACATACTTTAGCCAATTATAAGACATCATTGATCCAGTAAATGCCAAAATCAATGCAAAAGAGCAGATGTAAAACCCGACAACAGTATGTAAATCAAAGTTTTTTCGTTTCCATCGAGTCGTGTCTTTCCAATCAAACGTTAATCTCTGTTTTAAGTTTTTTTTCTTTTTCGGGATCCATATAATAAACCCAGAAATAATGATTAAAATAAAAATTAAGATGGAGACACCAACAACTTGTTCACCAATAGCCCTAGGCAACCAAAGCCTCACATGCCCTTTTAAAATAAAAGCAAAAAAACCAGAAAAATGATCCTCTACTCGAATAACCTCACCTGTATAGGGGTTTAAAAAGACACTTTGATAAAACTCAGGTTCACGGTCATAAAATATTACCTCTACGGCATCATCTCCTTTTTTATAAAGCGTACCATGAACTGTGTTCTCAGGAAATATTTTTTCTGCTATTAATTTTGCCTTCGTAGGTGTTATCAGCGGTTTATTTTGAATTTCAATTATTTTTTTGTCGTTAAAAAGACTTTCAATTTCAACATTGAAAGCCCAAAAACACCCCGTAATTGCCACGATAAAGACAACAATACCTGTAGTTAATCCTAATATTTTATGGGCTTGAAATATAAATTTTTTAGTTGTCATTTTTTAAATTTTTTACTCTCTTGTACGGGAATATTACTAGCGTCGAAAGTGAGATTTTCAGAAAAATTCCTCCTGAAAAAAACACAGACTTATGACTCGAATACATACGTTTTCTTATCGCTAAGATTTAAACGAATCGTATGTATGCTCGTCTAAAAAATAGAATTGAAATAATTAGTAGGATTTATAAAATATTGAGATAAGAACTATTCAAACAGAGCTTTCAGTTCTGTAGCGTCTTGAGGTTTCATTTTACCAGACATTAGCAAACTCAGTTGACGACGACGCAGCGCAGCAGTAAATCGTTGTTTTTCTAACTTCGTTTCAGGAACCAATTCAGGAACTTTTACTTTATTCCCTTTTTCGTCTACAGCTACAAACGTATAGATACACTCATTTACTTTTGTTCGCTCTCTTGAAACTCGATCTTCTAACCAAACATCGGCAAAAATCTCCATAGAAGAGCCAAAGGCTCTTGAAACTTTCGATTCGATAGTTACCGTACTTCCAACAGGAACAGGTTTCGTAAAAACCACATGATTTACAGAAACGGTTACAGCGATAGCATTAGAATGACGTTGTGCAGAAATACAACAAATTCGATCTACTCTAGCTAACAACTCGCCCCCAAACATACCATTCAGAGCATTGGTATCACTTGGTAATACTAAATCTGTTGTAATTGCTAAAGACTCTTTTGCTGTTTTTGAAATCATACTTGCTATCTGTTTATCCTTCGAAAGTTACGAAAACTAGTGCTATTTCGTTTATAAATTCTTATCTAAAACCCTTTTCTTCACTTCACAAAAATCAAGAAAAGGGCCCTATTCGTTAATTCAAACTACTATTTCATAACCTCTTATTATTCAGATTCTATATATAGAAGAGATTTCACATAATTTCCATCGATATCTGATCCTTTTTCAGCTGTTGCCGTTTCTGGATCTACAATATAAATACTCGCATAAGAACTGCTACTCATACCAATATGTAATTTACCATCTTCAATAAAACTAGCACTATTCCATCCACCACCACTTTTAGGTACTGAAGAAACTATTTCAAACGTTTGATTGTACAAATCAACTACACCGATTTCAATCAATGGAAATTCAGAATTAGGAGAATAAGTAGCCCATAAATAAGCAGAATTCGTTTCGTCTTCCTTAAGAACTTTTACAACCGCTTTACCATTTCCAACATAGAATAAATCATTGATTTTATAACCACCACTTAAAGTTTCAAAATCGATATGGTAACTAGAATCAAATTCTGTTTCACCAGATTTTATTCTCAATATTCCTGAATTGTTTGCTGGAACAGGAGCAAACCCGCAAGCCAAAGAAGAAGAAGAGAACATATAAATATCACCTTTTTCATCTTCCTCTAAGACATTAAAAGAATAATACCTTCCTAAATTTGCAGTTCTATCATCTGTAATAATTTTATCCACCGTCAATTCTGGATAATTCAATACAGCAATTCTTGCTTGATTAGCATCAGGAGTTGAAAAGCTTCCATCATCTTTCACCATGTAATATGCCACAAATAACTTGTCTCCTTTCAATTTCATGTCTACTGGAAAAGAGATTGTACCTGCAATCGCATCATTACCAAAATCTACCTCAACAGTTTTGTTAAGTGTCATGTCAATTGTATTGATTTCGTAGATTTTTTTCGGTGCTGTTCCAGATCTAGGAGCCCCCATAAACAACATTGTATCATCATCGACAACTGCGCTTGCATATACACCTAAATCTACAAATACTTTCTCGACCTCTACTAGTTCACCTGCTACAACCTCATAACTCGTAAATTGAGGTCCAGATGTATATCCGGCAGAAATAATTCTATTTCCGTTATTATAATATGCCATCCAAGTAGGTTGTTGGATTCCATTGTCTATTGGTGAGATTTCACCTGAAGTAAAATTATCTGCATTTGCAATCACTTCAACTGCAGGATCACTACCTGATTCAATTGCAGCGAAATAATACGCTGTTTTATCTGGATCTGGAGAACCTCCCTCTATTCCATTTTCATTATCACAACTAAAAGCGATAAACATTGTTGCAACAAAAGCTACAACTTTCAATTTTCTTAAATTCATTTTATTCATAATTTTAATTAATAAAGTATCTTAGTTTTACATGAAACATTCTTCCTGGTTTCTGCTGTAAATAATTATCGTAAACTGTTGCATCCCACAAATTCGAAACACGAAAAGAAAAATTGTATTTTTCTTTTTCCAAACTGTAAACAAACTCCAAATCAGAGGTCCATTGCTCTGGTACTATAGGTTTGTTTCTGCTTCCCTGATTTTCCCATGAATAGTGAAACTCATGTACATAGCCTTCTGTAAAAGAAACTGCATAGCTATCGTTTCTACCGAACAATTGATTTCCTTTATAAGAAACAACGGCATTCCCAAAAAGATAAGGTTCATTTGGCACCCTTTGATTGTATGTCGATCTTTCTTTCCCTCCAACTATTCCATCTTGCCAGCGCTCAGTGTCTCTCTTATCCAAATAAGTTCCGTTTAAAACCAAATAGACTTTTCTATTAAAATTTGTACTTGCAGAGAAATCTACTCCTTTAGAAAGCACGCTTTTTGTGTTTTTATAGGTTACTTTAATTCCTTTTATAACAGGTAGGATATAGTCATCAATATCTCTGACAAAAAAATCGAGTCCCAAAGTAAACTGCCTTTTGTCGTACCTAAAACCAAGATTATAGTTGTGGGTTTGTTCGGGCAGCAACTCTGGATTTGCAACTATTTCTAAGCCGTTTCCATACAACTCAAACACTTCTGGAAAACGGATTGCATTTTCATACGAAGCTTTGATTTGTAAAAAGTTAAATTTATACGTCGATGCAGCCCCAATTCCAAAATATGATTTGTCAACTTCAATAGGCGAAGTTTGATCTGGAAGTCCTGAATACCCTGTTGTTACAGAGCTGTTTTTGTAGTGATAATACTTACCGAAAACCACATTTTTAAAACTAGCGTTGAAAAGGCTGTTAGAATAACTTGCACCGAATACACCTTTAGCAACTTGAGATGGGTCTTTGAATTGTGTTGCATTTTGCTCTTTAAAATCGTCTGTTCCTCTTAAGTCTAAATAATTAAAACTATAGTTCACAGCAAGGTTATGGTAATTATTCAAAGCATAATCCATATTTAAATTCGCGAGATAATTATTTTTCTTGAGTCGCAATAGCGTTTTTCTTTGCTCGATCTCGCCTACGGTAATATCATGTTGTAAGGTTTTATTTTGAAACCAATCATACCTATAACTGCTAGTATCTCTTGAAACCTCTTCAGACAACACCGCAACTACATAAGAGTTAAAGTTTATTTTCTTGTTGAATAATCCATTTTTCTTGAAAGATAAATTCGTAATTACTTTTTGTTCTGATGTCGCAACTTCACCATATGGATTTTTGGCTATCCCGATCGCATTTGATGCTTGTTGAATTTCTTTAAAATTGTCAGAATACATAACTCCAACCATTAATTCATCTGCAATTTTGTTCTTTGTCACCCCACCCTCAAGCCAAAACATTTTTGACTCATATCCATCATGAAATCGCTCGACCAAAGTTGCATGCTCATCTTCTTTTCCTGTATCTGGGTTTACCAATTTTACTGGAACTTTATAGTTATTATCAGAATAATTGTAAAACGTTTTTGCTCTAACCGTAAATCCAGAAGCATCATTTCTGTATTGCCCATTTAAAGCGAATCGATGCGTGTTATAAGTAGCTACAGAATACGAAACATCTAAAAACGAATCTACACGTGAATCTGTAATAATGTTTATCGCTCCACCAAGAGCATCTGAAGACAAATGAATTGGCACTACACCTTTATACACTTCAATCATCTCTACAATATTCGCGGGAAAATTATTAAGAGATAAAGAGCTTCCAAAATAATCCATCGGTATTCCATTGATAAAGATTCTCACCTGATTTCCTGACAAACCATTTAAAGAATACGTAAAATTTGAACCCAAACCACCAGACTCACGAATGTTAATTCCAGATATTTTACCAAGAATTTGATTTACATCTGCAGACATATTTTTGAGGTCTTTGGTTTCAACCCCAACTACTGAATATGCCTGTTCTCGAAGTACTTCAGATTTTGTTTTTCCAAAGACCAACACTTCTTGTAATTGCGTGTTGTCTTCCTTTAATACGACTTCATAATTTGTTTTGTCTGTAGAAAGTCTTAAAACACTTTCATGATACCCTAAATAACTGATCGTTACATAATTCATAGAAGATGTTACCTCTAGCTCGAATACACCATCTATATCTGTAGTAGTACCTAATTTAAACTCTTTAGAATACACATTTACACCAACCAATAATTCACCCAATTCATCACGAACAACACCTGTAATTGTTTGAGAAAAACAAAACTTACTCGCACACAAAACAAACATTAACATTAAAATTCTCCCCATCTCCAATCAATTGAATTATTATCCTTATTTTTACCAAGTCTAAATAAAAACAAAACTACTTGTTTTGTAAACAAACAAATAACGCTTTTTGTAAAAAAAATGACGCAAAATGAAAGATGTAAACTATATAGATTTTACAGATAATAACACTGCATATTTTACCAATAATAATGAGCCCACAACTGTAAAAAAGGAGCAATACTTGCGTACTTCGACCTATGAGTTTAAAAAATTTATTGGTGATGGTAATTTCAAAAAAATTGAAACAAAAGATTTTTCTATTGAAATAATCGACATTAAACTCGCTAAAAACTTGCAAATCAAAACAAAATCAAACACCGACTTTTTAGAGTTTTCTCATTTGTTAAGTGGTGAACAAAAAATACAAACCAACACAAAACATGGGACCATAATATATAGAGAAAATCAATCTTTTTTAGCATATTTTAAAGACTTTTCAGCTACCTATCAATTTGATAACAATAAAAGGTTTAAAGAAATCAGAATCCGTATTTCACCAAAAATGAGAGATTTTTTAGGAATTGAAATAAACGACTACAATATTCACGATGTTGAAGATACCTTTATAAAAAAGACAAAAGAGCAAACCCAACGACTGCTAATTGATTTAATTGAAAATAATAGAGGAAGCTTGAGCAAGACTATTTTTATGAAAGGGAGAATTGCCGAAATACTCGCTAACTATCTTTCATCTGACAATTCTAAAACGCCTTTTTGCGAAATTTTAAACACCGTTAACGGCTCTAAAGAATTTATCCGAAACAACCTTCACAAACAACTTACTTCAAAAACAATTGCCAAAGAAATGCGCATAAATGAATCTGAGCTCAAACATATATTTAAAACCACAACAGGATTTTCTATTCAAAAATATAGTTTACAGCAAAAAATGGACAAAGCAAAACAACTCTTAAAACTGACAGAATATCCGATATACCTAATAGCTGAAGAAATCGGTTATAAAAATGCAACTCATTTTACGAATGCATTTAAAAAGCATTTTAAGATGTTGCCGAAAGAATATCGATCTTCTGTTACAGTTTAATGCAACAAAATACTACTCGGCTTTAATATCCTTCAACATCAATTGCAACGAAGTAGTCCCTTGCCAATGATTTTCACCAACAGTAAAAGCCGCTTGAAACGATTTCCCAGATTGTACCATCTGATATTTATCTCCCAAACCAAAACCGATTGCATTATACGTTCTATCATCTGCTCCGGATAAAATGTTTAATTTTAGATGCGACAAATCACCCCCAACAGGTTTTCCATAACCATTGTCTCGCAAGCCTCTTGCCATAAAAACCGGATGCATATTCTGAGGTCCAAAAGGAGCCATTTGGCTAATAATTCTATAAAATTGTGGTGTGATGTCAGACAAAAAAACTTCATTGTCTATTTGAACCTCAGGCGTTCGTAATTCATCTGGCATACTCTTTCGAACTACTTCTTCAAACTTTGTTTTGAACTTTTCGTAATTCTCGGGTAATAGTGTCAATCCCGCAGCGTATTTATGACCTCCAAATTGTTCGATAAACGCACTACATGCTTCGAGTGCATCGTATACATCAAAACCTTTTACTGATCTCGCAGAAGCTGCAAGTTTTTCACCAGATTTTGTAAATACCAATGTCGGTCGGTAGTAAGTTTCTGTCAACCTTGAAGCAACAATACCAATTACTCCCTTATGCCAATCTTCTTGGTATACAACTGAGGTATAATGATCTTCTTCTCGGTTATTTTTTATTTGCGCAAGAGCTTCTTCCGTAATTTTTTTGTCGAGCTCTTTTCTATCGGCATTGTTGGTTTCAATAGCTGCTGCAAACACTTTTGCCTGTTCTAAATCTGTTTCTGACAACAATTCAACAGCATACAAACCATGTTTCATTCTACCTGCAGCATTGATACGAGGTGCGATGACAAAAACCACATCAGTAATGGTTAATTCTTTTTTATCAAGCTGCTCAATAAATGCCTTAAAACCTGGTCTTGGTGCATTATTTATTACTTGCAAACCATGAAATGCCAAAATTCTATTTTCACCAGTCATGGGCACAATATCCGCCGCAATTGCAGTGGCTACCAAATCTAAATAGGGTAGTAATTCTTCGAATGGCTGTCCTTTTTCTTGGGCTAAAGCTTGAATCAATTTGAAACCAACTCCACAACCACACAACTCATCGTACGGGTAAGTACACTCTTTTCGCTTAGGATCGAGCACAGCTACTGCATCAGGAATTTGATCTCCTGGCCTATGGTGATCACAAATGATAAAATCAATTCCTTTTTCTTTGGCATATGCTACTTTATCGATGGCTTTAATTCCACAATCTAAAGCGATAATCAAAGTAATATCATTGTCTGAAGCAAAATCTATTCCAGCATACGAAACACCATAACCTTCTTTGTACCTATCAGGAATATACGTTGTCACAGCTTCATAATCAGAAAGCAAATACGAAGACATTAAAGCAACAGAAGTCGTACCATCAACATCGTAATCGCCATATACCATTATATTTTCACCCGAAGAAAATGCATCAAACACCCTCTCTACTGCCTTATCCATATCTTTCATCAAATAAGGATCGTGCAAATTTTCTAATTTCGGTCTAAAAAAATATTTGGCTTCATCGAAGGTCTCAATACCTCGCTGGACCAATAAGGTAGCAATAGGTTTTGCTACACCAAGTGCTTTTGCAAGTGCTGCTACTTTCTTTGAATCGGGAACGTCTTTTAATTTCCAGCGCATATAGGTACTCTTTTTCTTAGCTCTATCAAATTACTAAATGATTGAGATATAAAAAAACCAATCCTTTAAAGAATTGGTTTCAAACTCAAAAACAAGTTCAGTTTTGAGATTATTGTTCGATGTATTCTGTAGCAACAGTAACTTCGGCAAATTGACGAAACATCTCCATGACACCACAGTATTTTTCTACTGATAATTTTACTGCTTTTTCAATTTTTGCAGTGGCAAAATCACTTCCATAAAATTTAAAAGTGACATGAACTTTTTTGTAAAATTTTGGATCAACATCCGTTAACTCACCGGCAACATCAATGGCAAAATGAGCTACTTCTGCTCTCATTTTTTTCAATAATGAAGAAATATCCATTCCAGCGCATCCTGCCAAAGCAGACAACATCATCGCCTTCGGACGAACTCCTTTTCCTTCTCCACCGAATTCTTCAGCACCATCAATTAAAACTTTTCCACCCGGTCCTTCAGACTCAAAGTGCATTTTTCCCTTCCAATTTAATTCAACATTATGTGTCATCTCTCTAAATTTATTTTTTTATTTCAATGCTTCGTAGGCCTCAGCAATGGTTTTATTTTCTCTCTTTTCTTCAATGATTTCAACTAAATCACCTGCTGTTACTTTTCCGTTTTGAAGTACCTTAAAATACATTCCCGATTTATTTGTCTTCCAAAACTTTTTGATCATTGTTGCATCGTTAAAACGCATCCCCAACTTAACGCAAGGTTCTCTTGGTTTGGTTACTTCAATAATCGCATCCCCAACTTTATAAGAACTTCCGATATGGATTTTGCTTTCGTCTAAACCTTCTATGGATAGGTTTTCACCAAACATGCCATAATTCCATTCTAAATCTGGAAACATTTTTTGCCAATACTCATAATGATCCGTATTGTAGGCATAGACTGCATTTTCGATTCCTCCATGATATCTTCGATCAATAACGGCATCTTTTTCTACATCTTCATCTCCCAAAAAAATAGCCGCAACAGGAAACTTAAAAATTCCTGTTTCTAAAACAGAACCTTTCCAGTTTACCACTCTTTTTTCTCCGATATTGGTTGCAACAATTTTCATTTCCTTTCAATTGAATGTTTGTAGCTAGTTATGCTGTCACTAAAAAATTTTCTAACACATCAGCAATTTTTCGGTTGTCTGATAATTGTGGAATTTTATTTTGACCACCAAACTTACCAATAGACTTCATATACTCATGAAAGCCTCCTTTTTTAACTTTGCTAATCACCAATGGTTTTAACACTTTTCCTTCAATCAAATCAAAATAATAGATATTTTGTTTTTGCATCGAATCGTCAATTTTTTTTGCAAAAGACTCCAAATCCTCTGGTTCATTTTCAAACTCAATAAACCATTGGTGGTAGGGTAACCCCTCAACTGGTGCCACTTGTGGTGCTACGGTAAACTCACTGATATTTACATCAGTATTTTCCATAGCGTCTTTCAATGCTTTTTCGACTTCTTTTCCAATCACGTGTTCTCCAAAGGCAGAAATAAAATGTTTGATTCGACCAGTAACTTTAATTCTATAAGGTTCTAATGTTGTAAACTCTATCGTATCACCAATATTATACCCCCACAAACCAGCAGTGGTATTCAAAATAATTACATAGTTCACACCCAATTTTACATCTTTGATTGATAATCGAGTAGGGTTTTCATTAAAAAACTCATCAGCAGGAATGAATTCATAAAACATACCACTGTTCAATTGCAACAACATACCGTCATGCTGCTGACTGTCTTGATATGCAATAAAACCTTCTGACGCAGGATACAACTCTATATAGTCTATTTTCTTACCAATCAGACTTTCAAATTTATTTTTGTACGGTTCAAAATTAACTCCACCATACACGAAAAAGTTAAATTTTGGAAACAACTCTGATACTGTTTTGCCTGTTTTTTCTTGTAATTTTTCGAAATACATTTGCACCCAAGAAGGGATTCCGCTAATCACTGTCATGTCTTCATTCTCCGTTTCTTCTACAATTGCGTCAACTTTGGTGTCCCAATCTTCAATGCAATTCGTCTCCCAACTTGGCAATCTATTTTTCTGAAGGTATTTAGGAACATAATGTGCAACAATACCACTCAACCGACCTAAACTAACTCCGTTTTTATCTTCCAAAATAGGGCTTCCTTGTAAAAAGATCATTTTACCATCTACAAAAGAGGCGTCATTTTTTTCTGCGATATAATGTAGCAAAGCATTTCTAGCCGCTGAAATATGCGTAGGCATCGATTCTTTCGTCAATGGGATGTATTTAGCACCAGAAGTAGTACCAGAAGTTTTTGCAAAGTACAAAGGTTTCCCCTTCCACAAGACATCTTTTTCACCAGCAACAACGCGATCTACATAGCTACGTAACCCTTCGTAATCTACAACCGGAACATTGGCCTTGAAATCTTCATAGGTTTTTATATTTTCAAAATTATGGTCTTTTCCAAAAGCGGTGTGCTTCGCTTCAGAAATCAAGTTTTGAAAAACTTTATCTTGCGTTTCAACAGGCTTTTTAGCCCATTTATATACTCGTTTTTGAACAAATTTTGCAAACGGAATTGCAAATGCTGCTTTTATACTCATCTATTCGAATTCAATAAAATTAGTTGGATTAACTGAATACCCTTGGTACCACATTTCAAAATGCAAATGTGGACCTGTACTATATTCTCCTGTTGAACCTGCCATAGAAATTACCTCTCCTGATTTCACCAAATCTCCTTGATTTCTATACAGTGTTTCGTTGTGTTTATAAACTGATACATATTTATTGGTATGTTCAATAATCACGACATAGCCTGTTTCTGCGTTCCATTCTGCAAATATAATAGTTCCATCAGCAACCGCCTTTACCCCAGTTCCTTTCGTCACTGCTACGTCTACTGCAAAATGTTTTTCTTTGACATCAAATCCATCAGTGATGATTCCTTTTACAGGTGCAAAAAATACTACATCATCTTTGTGGCTCGTTTCAAAATCAAACAAATTAAAACGATCTTGACGTTCTACCTCTTCTCTAAAAATAGAATCTTTACTAGATATTACAAGCGCTTCTTCGTCAGCTTTATCTACTTCTTTAAAAGGTTTTTCGTTGGCCAATTCTCCAATTTTCTTTTGTTGTTGTGCTACCAACTGAAATGTTAAACTGTCTATCACGGCTTCTTTGCTGAACAACGTTGCATTCAGTTGTGTCAACTCTTTTTCATGCAGTGCAACCAAGTTTTTTTCGTTTTCACGATATTCTTTTTCTAACAAGTTACGCAACTCTTTTTTCACTTGTTCTGTGTTTTTCTCCTGAGAAGAAATTGCTTTTTTATTATCTTTTGAAAGCGATTGCAAATTGTGTTTTGCTTCAATTTCTTTCAATGCCATTTGTTTATTTAAAGCTGATATCTGCTTGGTGTTATCAAGCAACTGTAGTTGTAATTTTTGAATAGAATCACGTTGTTGTTCAACAGTTGTTTCAAAAGAAAGCTTTAACTCTTCTAGATTTTTTTTATGAAGATCCTGCAGTGACACTTCAACACCTTGGTGTTTTTTCTGCAGTAAGTTCGTTTCATTTTTATAGTATGCTTTATAGGTACTATCCATCTCTTTTCGAACTTTAGCGATCAAAGATGCAATAGAATCGTTACGAACAGGAAATTTTAAATTTTCAGAGGATGCAGTTTCTAAGTTTTTGTACGGGAGATCAACATCAACTATGGTGTCTTCCCCCACTAAAATTGGACGCATTGCAGCTGTAAATTTTGTAAGTGTATTGACCTGAGCTTGCAACGAATCTACCTTATAAAACAGAAAGCTGGCTTGCTTTTTTAACTTAGTAGATGAGTATCCCGGGATGTATTCTTTGATTGGAGTAAATGCTATAATAAACACCGTAATTCCGACTAAAAGTATGCTAAAAACCCCACCAAATACAAAAACATTCAAACGAGTTAATTTAAACGAAAACCTCTCTTCAAATGAGGCCTCGTTTAAAACAACCAATCTAAATTTCTTGGTCAGTTTAGACTTTAATTTACTTTTTGTCTTTTTCATTCTTAAAACAAATATACTAAGTATGTGATTTAAAAATTATTTTTTGTAAAAATTCATTTCCTCCACATATTCCCATACGCTTTGCGGCAATAATGGTTGAATATTTTTGTTTGCCTTGATCATTTTTCTGATATGTGATGATGAAATCTCTACAATCGGTGCATCAATTTTGTGAATAGTATCTTTTGAAAAATCTCCATTTTTCTTTTTTTCAAAAACTCTTGGATACACATAAATATGATGGTTATTTACTATTTCTTCATGGTTTTTCCACTTGTGTAAACTCTGTAAATTGTCTTCACCCATGATCAAACTAAATTGATGCTTTGGGTATTTTTCTTGCACATGAACCAAGGTATTTATCGTGTACGATGGCTGTGGTAATTTGAACTCTATATCTGAAGGTTTGATGTTTTCGTATCCTTCTGTTGCTCGATATACCATTTCAAAACGTTGGTAATTATCTAAAAGTGTTGCCTTTTTTTTGAAAGGATTGTGCGGTGTTACAACCATCCAAACTTCATCCAAATCAGAATTCTCTACCATATGATTGGCAATAATCAAATGCCCGATATGAATAGGATTAAATGTTCCGAAATAAAGACCTACGTTCATTTTTTGATTATTTTTTGGTAAAATTTGCAATCATCTCAAAAGCATCTTTTTTTGCTACTTCCAAATCATCATTGACCAAAACAACATCAAAATCTTTGGCATAGCTAAGTTCTTTTTCTGCTTTTGCAACACGCTCAATAATTTTTTCTTCTGCATCTGTCTGACGGTGACGCAAACGTTTTTCCATTTCTTCTATTGAAGGTGGTTTTACAAAAACAGCCAATGTTTCCTCAGGAAATTGTTTTTTAATATTCAATCCACCAACCACATCAATATCGAAAACAACATGCTTTCCTAAACTCCAAATTCGCTCTAATTCAGACTTCAAAGTTCCATAGTAGGTATTCTCATAGACCTCTTCCCATTCTAAAAAAGCATCTTCATTTATTTTGGCTTTGAACTCATCAGGACTTAAAAAATAATAGTCCTTTCCGTTTTGTTCTTGTCCTCTAGGCTGACGTGATGTTGCAGAAATAGAAAAATCTAAAGACAATTCTTCTTGCGTTAATAAGTGTCTAACAATTGTCGTTTTACCCGAACCAGAAGGTGCCGAAAAAACAATCAGTTTTCCTTTTGCCATTTGTTTGTTTCTTACTTCTTTATTACAATATATTTAAAACTTGTTCTTTAATTTTCTCAAGTTCGTTTTTCATTTGCACCACTACCTGTTGCATGGTCGCATAATTTGATTTAGACCCGGTAGTATTGATTTCTCGACCAATTTCTTGAACGATAAACCCTAATTTTTTACCATCCGATTTTTGATTATTCAGCTCTTCTAAAAAATAGTCTAAATGATTCGCCAAACGAACTTTCTCTTCATTGATATCAAGTTTTTCAAGATAGTAGATCAACTCTTGCTCAAATCTATTTTCATCAATAGTAACTTTTAACTCATCAATTGCTTTTCTCAACCTATCTTTAACATGTGCCAAACGCTCTTCGTCAAGTTGTTCAATCTCCTGTAAAAATTCTTTTATATTTTCGATACGCTCTCTAAAATCAGCTTCTAAAGAATGTGCTTCATCTTTTCTGTATTGTACAATTTTCTCAATTGCTTCATCAATACCTTTATCAATTTCTTGCCATTCTGCTTCATCTACCTCTTCTCTAACTGTCTGTAGAGCATCTGGTAAACGCATGGCAATTTCTAAAAACTGAATCTCTTCTCCTTCTGACAATTCCTTCAACTCTTTGACATAACTCCCTACCACCGTTTTATTAATTACAGTTTGTGTTTCTTCACCAGTCATTTCAACATAGATTGAAAAATCTACTTTTCCTCGAACTAAATTAGATGCTAGTTTTTTTCGAATACCCAACTCTTTCTCTCTGTAATAAGAGGGCATACGAGTATTTAGATCTAAATTTTTACTGTTTAAAGACTTTACTTCGATGGTAATTTTTTTGGTTGGTAGCTGTAACACTGTCTTCCCGTAACCAGTCATGGATTGTATCATTGATTGCGTATAAAAATTACGCAAATTTACTGTTTTTATACTAGACTACCATCTCACCAAACACAAGATATTTGACAGAAAAAAGGCGCTAAGATCTATCTCAAATTTCAATTAATTTATTGGCTTCGCAGCAGGCTTTGTCACTAAATACACCCCTACACAAATAAGCAAAGTAGTACCTATTTTCACTGCCGATAAGGTATCACTTCCAACAAGCAAGGCATATAGAGAAGCAAAAACCGGATGCAAATACACAAAAACACTTACAGTAGTAGGTTTTAGTTCGGTTAATGCGAATAAATTAAACATGTAATTGATAAAGGTGGTAAACACAACAATAAAAATCAATTCGAAATAAATGTGATTCGGCATAGTTACCCAATCAATCAAAAACAATTCGGAATACGAAAACGGCAACACGATAAAAATACTAATTGTATACATCCATTTTATGATATGAATCGGGTTGTATTTTGCCAATAATTTTTTAACTACCACTAAATACAACCCAAAAAAAGCAGCATTTAAGAAAACATAAAAATTACCAAGTATAGAACCTGCACCCCCCTTTAAATCATGTTTATAGGTAATTAAAATATAGGCTCCAATAAGTCCGACCAACAAACCTATAATTTTTGTTTTGCTCAATTTTTCTTTTAAAAGTATGATAGAGAAGATAAAAACCATTAAAGGTGTCACTACAGCAATTGCCGAGGCCACAATAGGCAAAGCTGTATTCAATCCTTTATAAAAAAACAGCATATTCATACTCGTCCCCAACAATGCACAAAGCAACAAACGCGCATAATCTTTTGGCTGAATTTTCTGATTTTTTATAAAAAAACTAACCGCCCAAAACAAAGCAGCAGAGCCGATAACCCTAAAAAATATCAAAGCATAGGGTAGTATATATAGTGGCATTACATCTTTGGCAACGGTATATGAAACACCATAAATAATGGCTGTTGAAAAAGCTGCAAATAGTGCTAAAAGACGTAAGTTCATTTACTGATATTTTTAATACAAAGATGCGTACTATTTTTGTGATGTGTTATATTTATTTGAATACTTTCTAGCAAATAATGTACTTTTACTGACAACAATTTCAACTATGGAAAACAAGAAACACCTCTTAGTTATTCGTCTATCAGCAATGGGCGATGTTGCGATGACAGCTATTGTAATCAAAGCGTTTGTAGCACAAAACAAAAACGCAAAAATCACTGTGCTCTCAAGAGCTTTTTTAAAGCCTATTTTCGATGACATTCCGAATGTTGACTTTTATGTTGCCGACACTAACGGAAGACACAAAGGTGTTTTTGGTATCTATAAATTGTATCGAGAACTAAAAAAACTTCAAATTGATGCCGTTGCTGACTTACATAATGTAATGCGCTCTAAACTTTTAACCTTGTTTTTTACAGGTACTAAAAGTGCGACACTAAACAAAGGTCGTGCAGAAAAAAAAGCTTTAACCTCCCTAAAGAACAAAATATTCAAACCTTTGAAAAGCACTCACGAACGTTATGCTGATGTGTTTAGAGCTTTAGGGTATGAATTAGACCTCTCTAAAACTGCTTTTTCTAAACCTAAATCTTTAAACGACTCATTAAAATCTATCATCGGAAATACGACAAAAAAACTTGTTGGTATTGCTCCTTTTGCACAACACAACAGCAAAGCATACCCTTTAGATTTGATGGAGCAAATCATAAAAAAACTCTCAGAAAAAGAGAATAATACTATTTTATTATTTGGGGGTGGAGCGAAAGAAGTAGATGCATTGTCTACAATTGCCAATCGATACAAAAACACCATTTGCATCGCAGGAAAAATAAAACTGAAAGAAGAATTATTACTTATCTCAAATTTAGATTGTATGCTGAGTATGGATTCTGGAAACGGTCATTTTTCTGCACTTTATGGCGTACCAACAGTGACGCTGTGGGGAGGAACACATCCTTATGCTGGTTTTACACCTTTTAACCAACCAAAAGAAAATTCATTTATTCCTGATTTAAAAAAGTATCCTCATATCCCTTACACTGTTTACGGAAACAAAATGCTTGAAGGATATGAGGATGCTATGAGAACTATTGAACCAGAAAAAGTTTGCAATAGAATTAATAAAATAATCTCGGCATAATCACTAAAACTAACGATAGTAGAAACTTCTAAAGCTTATCCCTAATACATCTTATGCTTCTTTCGGAAAAATTTTATTCCCAAAAAAGATTAAAATACCAACACCAATCGTAATAGCTGAATCTGCTACATTAAAAATGGCATTGAAAAATGTAAAGTTTTTACCTCCGAATTTAGGAATCCAAGTTGGTAAAATTCCTTCCCAAATCGGAAAGTAAAGCATATCAACTACTTTTCCATGAAAGACCTTACCATAAGGATCTGATGAAAAAAGTGATGCAATTTGATAATTAGAATGATCAAAAATAACTCCGTAAAAAACAGAGTCAATAATATTCCCTAGCGCTCCTGCAAATATCAAAGCAACTGCTACAACCAATAGAGAATGAGCATTTTTCTTCACAGAAATATACAACCAATAACCTATTCCAACGATCGCACACAAACGGAACAATGTTAGAAACAACTTACCAGTTTCACCTCCAATTTCAGCACCCCAAGCAGCTCCATTGTTTTCAATAAAATGAATTCTAAACCAATCGAAAACATAAATCTCTTCACCCAACATAAAATTAGTTTTGATCCAAATTTTGCTGATTTGATCGATTGCCAAAACTGCTATAATTAACAAGATTGCTTTTTTCAAAATAGGTATATTTTTATACAAAACAACTTCTCTATTTCACAATAAAGAAGTTGTTTCTAAAATTATTAGTGCGAAAATTTACGATTGTTTCTTTTTCGCTTCAATACTCAAAGTGGCATGAGGAACTAATTTCAAACGTTCTTTTTGAATCAGGTTTCCTGTTACTCTACACACTCCGTATGTTTTATTTTCAATACGCAATAAGGCATTTTTCAAATCACGAATAAACTTTTCTTGACGAATTGCCAATTGTACGTTTGCTTCTTTTGCCATTGTTTCAGCTCCTTCTTCAAAAGCTTTAAACGTTGGTGAAGTATCGTCTGTACCGTTGGTACTATCATTTTTATATGCATCGTTCAAGATGTCTAAATCTTCTTGCGCTCTTGCAATTTTCTTTAAAATGATTTCTTTGAATTCATTTAAATCATCTTCTCCGTATTGTACTCTTACGTTTTCTTCCATAGTTTTAGTTTTTACTAATCAGCAATTTGCTCTTGATATCATCAAATTCAATCTCTACACCTTCAGAAATTGATGCAGCAAACTCTAATGAGTCAGTTAGCGTTTCTGTTTTGATGTAAGCTTCGTTTTCTAACACTGCTTCTTTTAAAACAGCATTGTCTTCGATAGATAATTGAATTTTATCCGTAACCTCAAACCCTGAATCTTTACGAATATTCTGGATGCGATTGATCAACTCTCTCGCAATTCCTTCTTTCTTAAGTTGCTCACTTATAGTAACATCCAAAGCTACAGTTAAGCCTCCTTGATTTGCAACCAACCAACCTTCAATATCTTGTGAAGAAATCTCCACTTCATCTGTGGTTAAATCTACAAATTTTCCATTTATTTCTAAAGAAATTTTTCCATCTTTTTCAAGTGTTGCAATATCTTCTTGTGTGAATTTTTGCACTGCAGCACCCACAAAACGCATGTCTTTACCATACTTAGGCCCTAGCACTTTAAAGTTTGGCTTGATGTTTTTTACCAAAATTCCAGAAGCATCGTCAATCAACTCAATTTCTTTAACATTTACCTCTGAAATAATCAAATTCTGAATTGCCAAAATATCTTCGCGATCTCTTTCGTCTAAAATCGGAATCATAACGCGTTGCAATGGCTGTCTAACCTTGATCATTTCTTTTTTACGCAACGACAATACCATAGAAGAAATCTGTTGCGCCTTTTGCATTTTTCTCTCTAACGTTTCATCAATAGATGCTTCGTTAGCAACAGGAAAGTCATCTAAATGAATTGATTCTTGACCCGCACCTACAGCGTTCGATAAATCTTTGTACAAGTTGTCCATAAAGAAAGGTGCAATTGGAGCTCCTAACTTAGCTACAGTAATCATACAAGTATACAATGTTTGGTATGCAGATATTTTATCATGCTCATACTCTCCTTTCCAGAAGCGTCTTCTACTCAAACGAACGTACCAGTTACTCAAGTTCTCAGTAACAAAATCTTGAATTGCTCTTGCGGCTTTTGTTGGCTCGTATGCTGCGTAAAATTTATCTACATTCTTAACCAAAGTATTTAATTCTGACAACACCCATCTATCTATTTCTGGTCTGTCTGCAATTGCAATATCAGCTTCAGCATAACTAAAGTTATCTAAATTAGCATATAATGAGAAGAACGAATAGGTATTGTAAAGCGTTCCGAAAAACTTTCTACGCACCTCGTCGACACCATCTAAATCAAATTTCAAGTTATCCCATGGATTTGCATTCGCAATCATGTACCAACGCGTAGCATCTGGTCCATATTTATCCATGGTAGCAAAAGGGTCAATTCCGTTTCCTAAACGTTTCGACATTTTTTTACCGTGCTTGTCTAATACCAAACCATTCGAAACAACATTTTTATAAGCAACAGAATCGAAAACCATTGTTCCGATGGCGTGCAAGGTATAGAACCAACCACGTGTTTGATCTACTCCTTCAGCAATAAAGTCTGCTGGAAAAAACTTATTGTTATCAATCAGTTCTTTATTTTCAAAAGGATAGTGCCATTGTGCATACGGCATTGACCCTGAATCGAACCAAACATCAATCAAATCAGACTCTCTTTTCATCGGTTTCCCTGATGGAGATACCAATGTGATTTGATCAACAATATTCTTATGTAAATCTATTTTATCGTAGTTCTCTTCAGACATATCACCTACCACAAAGTCAGCAAATACATCTTTCGACTCTACTCCTGCCTCGATGGCTTTGTTGATTTCTGTTTTCAATTCTTCAACCGAACCAATCAAAATCTCTTCAGCTCCATCTTCTGTTCTCCAGATTGGCAGAGGAATTCCCCAATAACGCGAACGAGATAAGTTCCAATCATTAGCATTTTTCAACCAGTTTCCGAAACGACCTTCACCTGTTGATTTAGGTTTCCAGTTGATTGTTTCGTTTAAGTCGAACATCTCATCTCTTTTCTCGGTTACTTTTACAAACCAAGAATCTAGTGGATAATACAAAACAGGCTTATCTGTTCTCCAACAATGCGGGTAACTGTGCTTGTATTTTTCTACGTTAAATGCTTTATTTTCTTCTTTTAATTGAATGGCAATTTCTACATCTACAGATCTATCTGGAGCTTCACCATCATTATAATACTCGTTTTTCACATATTTACCAGCATAGGGTCCAACATGTGATGTAAATTTCCCTTGCAAATCTACTAACGGAATTGGATTCTCATTTTCGTCTAACACTAGCATTGGTGGAACTTCTGGAGTAGCTTGTTTCGCTACCAAAGCATCATCTGCACCAAATGTAGGAGCTGTATGCACGATACCTGTACCATCTTCTGTTGTAACAAAATCACCCGAAATTACTCTAAATGCATTTTCAGGATTTTGATAGGGCAATGCGTATGGCAATAATTGCTCGAATTTTGAACCTACCAACTCTTTTCCAACATAAGCGTCAACTATTACAAAAGGTATTTTTTTATCTCCTTTTGCGTAATTAGACAATTCCGATTCGTTTTCTACCGCAACGAATTTTTTTCCGAATTGTTTGCCTACCAAAGCTGTTGCTAGAATTACAGTTATTGGCTCAAACGTATATTGATTGAAAGACTTTACTGCAACATATTCAATTTTTGGCCCTACTGTCAATGCCGTATTCGAAGGCAAAGTCCATGGAGTTGTGGTCCAAGCTAAGAAATGTACATCACCATCTAAATTTTGTAATTTTTCTGGCAAGGTGTTTTTTACCGCCTTGAATTGTGCCACGATAGTTGTATCTGTAACATCTTGGTAAGCACCTGGCTGATTGATTTCATGAGAACTCAAACCTGTACCAGCTTTTGGAGAATACGGTTGAATTGTATATCCTTTGTACAACAGATTTTTCTTGTACAACTGAGACAACAACCACCAAACAGATTCCATATATTTAGGCTTGTAAGTAACATATGGATCTTCCATATCTACCCAATACCCAATTCTTTCTGTTAGGTTATTCCAAACATCGGTATATTTCATCACCGCTTTTCTACACGCATCGTTGTATTCTTCGATAGAAATTTTAGTACCGATATCTTCTTTGGTAATTCCTAATTCTTTCTCAACACCTAATTCAACAGGCAATCCGTGCGTATCCCATCCTGCTTTTCGTTGTACTTTGAAACCTTTCATCGTTTTGTAACGCGGAAAAATATCTTTGATCGTTCGACCGATAACATGGTGAATACCTGGCAAACCATTTGCAGATGGTGGACCTTCAAAAAACACATAAGGTTCTTTTCCTTCTCTACTGCTAATACTCTTTTGGAAAATATCGTTTTCCTTCCAAAATTTTAGCGTTTCATCTGCTACATTTGTTAAACTTAAGCCTTTGTATTCTCTAAATTTAGCACTCATTTTTTGTTGAATTCAATTGAGTTGCGAAAATACATATTTTCTGTGAGATTTTACAAGCATTTTTATGTTAAGAAACCACAAGTTAAAAAGCTCAAAATGAGGACTTATCATTCTTACCAGAACAAATAAAAAAAGAGTCGATCGCAAAAATTACAGAAATTTATTTTTGAACATCATATTTCACTTTTCTAAGCAGACGCATCGCATCTTTGTAGGCAATATAACTGGTTTTATCTGTTAAATTTTTCAAATAAACACTCGCTTTTTGCAATTGAGATTTTGCTTCAACAAAACCATTAAGTGAACAAATTACATAGGTAATCGGAAAATCTTTAAACACCTCCAATTCAAAATCTGATAGTGAAACCTCTGAAAGCACTTTTTCAAGTACAATTTCATTCTGAGCATAAACCTCTTTTAAGTTTTTAGGATCGAATTTTGGAGACTGAAACAAAAACTCCGTAACAATTTTATAAGTACCATTTTCATTAAAATGAATGACTGTTTTTTCGAGCGGGTATTTTTTTAAATCATCAAAAATCCCCAAATACACATATTCGGTTATGATAAAAGAATCTTTGTTTATTTGAATAGAAACGATGTCTAAATCAGAATAAAACAAACGCACTTGTTCTTTGATCAATTCGATATCTACTCGAGAATAATACACCTCTCCATCAATTATTTTTTTCTCTCCTGCCCAACAAAGCACAAAGTACTCCTTGAACACCACATATGTTGGGTGACATTTTTTTGGATGTTGTTTGATAAAATCAAAAACACCATTTAGTGTCAACTCAATCGTATCACTAGAATTTTTTTCTAATTTTTCTACCAACTCTTTATTGTTACTTCGTAAGACAAAACCATCTTTTGTTGGTGTTGATGCACTTCCTTTTCTAAAGAAAGCCATTCCCTTATTGTATTTCCAATAATTTTTTTTGAGAGAAGAGAGTTTGTTGGTTGGCATAATAGTAACCAAGCCAACTACCTTATGACGTTGTAATCGTGGAAAAGAAATATTCTCGTATTTGATTGTTGGAGGATGCACCAAGCAAGAATTGATCAAATCTTGAATACGACTATCATCAAAAAAATCTACTCCGATAATTTTATTTCCTTCATCTTCAATCCCAACAACTATATAAGAATTGTTCTCTGGATTTGAGTTTGAAAGCGCACAAATGTGCTTTAAAAATTTTGCTTTACCTTCTTTGGATTCTAAATCAATCTTTAACTTTTTATCGTAAAAACTATTCTCATCGTTATGATTTAATAGATTTCTGATAAGCAGTCGTTTGTTGATCATCTCAAAATTCTTTATGAATTTGTGTTCCTGAAGCCTGTGCAGTTGGTAATATTAAAATATCAGAAATATTTACATGGTAGGGTCGAGAGACTACAAAATAAATTAAATCAGCAATATCGTCTGCAGTTAGAGCCTGAAAACCTTTGTATACTTCATCTGCTTTATTTTTATCTCCTTTAAAACGGACTGTTGAAAATTCAGTATCTACTAAACCCGGGTGTACAGCAGAAACACGAATTCCGTATTTACTTAAATCCATTCGCATTCCTTGGTTCAAGGCCTCAACAGCATGTTTGGTCGCACAATAAACATTACCGCCTTCGTAGACATATTTAGACGAAATAGAACCGATGTTTATGATTTGACCCGATTTTCTCTTTACCATGTTCGGACTTATGGCCTTGGTAACATACAAAAGTCCTTTGATATTACTATCAATCATGTTATCCCAATCATCGGTATCACCAGAAAACACAGGTGCCAAACCATGTGCATTCCCAGCGTTATTTATTAAAATATCAATGTCTTGAAATTCCTTAGGAAGGGAATTTATCGCATTAAAAACTGCATTTTTATCAGCGACATCAAAATTTAATATCTGTACTTCAGTCGTTTTAGACAGTTCGATAGCTAAATTTTGCAAACGCTCTAACCTTCTACCGCAAATAACCAATCTTATCTTGTGTTTGGCAAAAATTTCGGCGGTTGCTTTTCCGATTCCCGAGGTTGCACCTGTAATAAATGCTGTTTTTTTCACTTTAAAAAATTTAAGTTAAAGGTATAAAAAAAACCATCCCCAAGCGGTGACGGTTTTTTTATTTTTGATTGGATAACCACAACCAACCAAAATCAACTAACCAAACTTAATATGAAATTTTATTTATTTTTTGTCTTTTTATTTTTGTTCGCTTTCGCGTTTGTTTTTCTTTTGTTTTAGCATCTTTTAAATACTGAATAAAATAATCACCTTCAAAGGTATAGGTTGTTCCGGATGCTATGTGAAACAACTCTACAAGATTATCACTTTTCACTACGAGCTCAAAAGTTTCTTTGTTAATTCTATCATAACCAAGAGTTAAAATTTTTAAATTTTCAAACCCATTCACATCAAAAACTTCGTAACCACCTTCGTAATTCCAAATAACAGAATCAATATTCGTGCCAATTCGTGAATTTGAAGAATAAAATTTTCTATTGTCTTCTGAAGTGAATTTTAAAAAATTCTCAGTATCGAATTCATTTAACTCACCAGCTATACTAGTTTCAACCTTATTCCATATTTCAAAGTCTTGCAAGAGGTATTCAATATTCTCATAAAACAACTTATCGAAATCAAATTCATTTCTATTATAACCGATCAAATAATAGCTTGTATTGGTTGGTGCGTGGTACATTTCAATTTCATTTTCTCCGAACTGTCTAATTTCGAAAGCTGCAATTCCGTCGAGCTCGTGATTAGCAACCAACAAATTTCTTTCAAAAGAATAATCACCGATATGAATGCCGTACCCACCACCTTGAGCTCCGATTCCTGAAATATTATTATTGGCAAACATTCTACCCCTGCTAAAAGACAAAGTAAACGCCAATTGCATAAATGGTATTTGATCTGAGCCTTGTGTTGCATGATAATCTACATACCATAAATCATAGGCTTCTACAAAATCGGCCGGCAAGGCCTCTTCGTAATATTCATCGGTAAAATCCGTAATAATACAAGAACTGAATAGCAAAGTAATCGCTAATAAGGAAAAAGTAATTTTTAGAAATCTCATAAGCATTAGGTTTTTGTTCAGTAAAGAACACCCAAAGTTTATGCCAAAAAAAATCAAGGGTAAGAACAACTAAAAAAAAACCCATAGAGACTCTTCTCTATGGGCAACTTTCTAAAGCTCAATTTAGGGGTAAATTATAGTATGTTTTTCTCTAATTTTTTAGCTTTTGGATGTAAAATATTATTTTCAAGATGTACATGTTGATGTAAATCTTGTTCAAATTCTTCTAATTTACTATACAGGGCTTTAAATGTGTTGCAAGCTTCTTTTGGTGGTGTGTAGTTGTTTGTTAATACTGCTATTTTCTTAAAGATATCCCCAGCATTTTCATGTTCTTGCTCCATTACCTCGATAGGATTTTGAACTGTTTGAAATTGAGGTTTTGAAAAAACTGCTTCTCCTTTTTCAACCTGAACTAGATATTTAACATAAGGAAATAATATATTTTCTTCTTTTTGCAAATGAAACGTTAACTCTTCTGCTACTTCTCGAAATAATGCTTTGATCTCCAACAGTTCTGTATAATGATGTCCGTGTACTTTTGCTACTTTATTTACATATTGTTGCAATACCACAATCGACTCTCGAACGTAACTATGATGAATATTAATTATATGATCAATTAAAAAATCTAAACTCCAACTGCTATAATTTTCTGCTCGGTTTTTTATTTTTTCAACATTTTCAAGCGCAAGTAGTAAATCATTGTATACAATATTATTTTTTTCACAAACTCTCTCTAAAGACACTCCCCCTCCACAACAAAAATCTATTCCATGTTTTTTAAATACATCTGCTGTTTTGATATTATTAGTTACGATAGCTGCCACAGTACTTTCTTTCGTTATTGTTAACATATTGCTTATATTTTAAATTAAGACTAATTAATCTTTTATTGTGCGAATATAGATAAAAATTAAACTTTTAACACCTTAATAAAGAAAAAAAGATTCCTATTATTTTATTTATAAGTAACTTTCCTCTAGTAAAAAAATCGCTTTCAATGAACATCTCTTATTTCAAAAACATCAACTTGACTGTATTGGTCTTTATTTCGTTGACACTACAATCACAAACAAACAGTGAACTATTTGAAGGACAAGTTTTAGATACCGATAGCAAAGCTGGGTTGCCTTATGTAAGTGTATTTATTAAAAAAAATCAGGCAGGAACCATCACTAACGAACAAGGTACTTATCAATTAGACATCTCTAATTTATCCGCTATAGACACAATTAGCTTTCAATTTATCGGATACAAAACGAAAAATATAACTCTAGAAAAATTAAAATTTCAAAAAAACATCTCGCTAGAAACCGATGTCTTTACTATTGACGAGGTTATCATTAGCAACAAAAAAATTGATCCTGAAGACATCGTAAAAAATGTCTTAAAAAACAAAGAACAGAATTTTTACCAGAAAGAAAGAAAAAAAGAAGTCTTTATCAGAGAACGATACATAACAGATGTCAACAAAATTGACTTAATCTACAAAAAAAGCACGATCGAAGAACTCAATGAAGAGGCATTAAAAAATTTCGAAAAAAACACTCCAAAAAATTCAACTTCCTATTTCGATTTTTTAGGTGAATTATACCTTAATTCTACCAAAAAAAGTACTGAAATAAAAATGAACCCAATAAAAGCTACAGAGCTTCAGTCGAAAGATTTAGCAGAATTAGACCAATACAAAAAAGTATTTACAGAGCTATTTTCTAATACTGGAGAAAAAGAATATTGGAAAATAAAAAGTGGAATTTTTGGTGAAAAAATTGATGTTTCAAATGAAACTTCAAAAGAAAAAGATACTACTTACAATGACAAAATTGAGAGCAGACCATTATCGTATTTCAAATACCAAATCAATGAAAAATCTAAATACGCCTCTTTAGAGGATAAAGATTTATGGGAGTTTTTACACAAAACAAATAGATACGAATTTACCCTTGAAGGAACCACAACCATACATAAAGAAAGTGTTTACAAAATTTCATTTACACCTAAGCGAAAAGGTTTGTTTGAAGGAACGCTGTATATTACAACAGACACCAATGCACTATTGAAAGCCACATATCAATACAGTGCTGGAAAAACAGGAAAAGATTTCAATCTTTTTGGTGTAGGATATACCGAATCAGATTTCAATGGCTCTATCTATTTTGAAAAAAAAGACAGTTTATACAGCCTAAAATATTTTACATTCAACAAAAAATACAACATTCGAATCGACAGAAAAATAGCATTGCAAAAAAAGAAAGATCGATTTCTATTTGACAAAAAATTGAAAGAGCTGAAAATTGGACTAAACCTAAATTTAACCATACAAGAAGCTATGGAGTATTTCAGTATCAACAGCACAACCATAAACCCTAAAACATTTGAAGATTATAAAGAACCTGAAAATTTTGATGTGATTCACATCGATCAATTCGATGAAAAAATATGGAAAGGATATCATATTATCGAACCAACAAAACAACTAAAAACATATAAAAAACTGCAATAACAGTAAAGCTTTCGATAATTTCAATTTTTGTATCTTAGATAGTCAACAAAAGTAACTATGAAAAAAAACTGTTTAGAATGTAACGAAGAATTTATCGGTAGATCAGACAAAAAATTCTGCTCTGATTATTGCAGGAACTCCTACAACAATAAGGTTGATGCTGAGTCTAAAAACATGATTCGAAACATCAATAATCGATTGAAAAAAAATTATAAGGTACTTAGTAAACTAAATACCACAGGAAAAACAAAAATCCCTAAATCAAAATTAATTGATGAGGGATTCTATTTTCAATATTTTACGAGTATCTATAAGACAAAAACCGGAAACACCTATAATTACATCTACGACCAGGGATACTTAACACTGGAAAACGATATGTTTTTGTTGGTAAAAAAAGAGTCTTAAGAATCTTTCAAGGCCAATGCCGCTTTTAATACATCTCTACGACTTATTTGCCCTACTAACTCTCCATTGTCTAAAACTGGAAAACGTTTCCTTTTAGACTTATAAAACAACGTCGCAACTTCAAAAATAGACATGTCAGAGGTAATTGTTTCAACATCTTTTACCATATGATCTTCAACCTTTACATCGTTCATCGGCACGTTATAATATCCGCTCTCTGCAATTTGCTTCATGCAGTCACCTTCAGAAATAATCCCTAATAATTGATTGCTATCGTTCACCACCGGACCACCCGAGATTTTATTCTTAATCAACAACTCCATTACCTCTAAAACAGACTGATCTGCTCGAAAAGTAATTAATTTTGTGGTCATATATTTAGAAACAAAAATCTTATCTGTGTAATCTTTTTCTTCTTTTGTAGTCGGTGCTTTAAAGTTCTTTATTGCCATGTGGTTATTGTTTTTAGTAGTTAAAATCTTGAAGTGCTTCCTTTTAACCTCTCTAATATATAAATTTATTCATAAAAAAAAAGCGTCTTCAAATATATTTTGAAAACGCTTTAATAAGTTTATAATTCTGAGAATTATTTGATCTGACTTACTCTTATCGTGTTTGTCATCCCTTGTTCTTCAACTGGAGTTGCATTTAAGTTGATTACATGATCTCCTTTTTCTAAGAAACCATACTTCATTGCAATCTCATTAACTTCGTTAATAGTATCAATTGTAGAAGCATCACTACTATAATACTTCGCTTTAACACCATAGTACAAGTTCAACATTGCCAATACTCTTTTATTTGGTGAGTATGCCAAAATATGAGAGTGTGGTCTTAATGCAGAAATTTGCACTGCTGTATATCCTGAATATGTAACCGTAGAAATCGCTTTCGCATCAATATTATCAGCCAACAAAGCAGCTTGGTAACAAATTCCATTTGAAATAAAACGCTCAGGATCATTCAATACTGGAGCAATTCTCGGTACTTGAATTAACGGAGAGTGCTCACAACTTGTAATGATATCACGCATCTTTCTAATTACCTCGATCGGATAAGCACCTACAGACGTTTCACCAGATAACATTACTGCATCTGCACCATCCATAATTGAATTGGCTACATCATTTACCTCGGCTCTAGTTGGAACTTGATTTTCAATCATCGTTTCCATCATTTGTGTAGCAATAATAACTGGCTTCTTAGCTTCTTTTGCTTTTTTAACCAACATTTTTTGTACCAATGGAACCTCTGCCATAGGAATCTCAACACCTAAATCTCCACGTGCTACCATTAAAGCATCTGTGTTAGCAATAATTGCATCAATGTTTTCAATTGCCTCTGGTTTTTCAATTTTTGACACAACTCTTGTTCTGTATTCAGACGTATCAGAATTCTCTTCGATTAGTTTATGAATATCATCTAAATCTGCAGGGTTACGGACAAAAGACAATGCCATCCAATCTACTTTTAATGACAAAGCAAAGATTGCATCTTTTACATCTTTTTCAGTCAATGCAGGTAAAGAAATAGCCGTATTTGGTAAGTTCACACCTTTTTTAGATTTCAATGGACCACCACGTAATACTTTAGTAGTTACATTTTCTTTTCCATCAGTTGCAGTTACTTCGAACAACAACTTTCCATCATCTACTAAAATTTGCTCACCTACTTTTACATCGATAGGAAAGTTTTCATACGTCATAAACGCTTTTTCTTGCGTTCCAACAGGTAAATCAGCAGTTGTAAATGTAAACACATCACCAACGGCTAACTCAACACCCTCTTGCATTACACCTACTCTAAGCTTAGGTCCTTGTAAATCTGCTAAACAGGCAACATGAAAACCTAATTCATCGTTCAACTCTCTAATCGTGTTTACCATTCTAGTAACCTCGTCATAGTCAGCATGAGAGAAGTTAATTCTAAACACATTCACACCTGAAACCATAAGGTTTTTCAGCATTTCTTTTGGATTCTCACAACTGTTAATTGCTGGTCCAAGCGTAGCAACGATTTTTGTCTTTTTACTTTTTAACATACTTAAATAATTAAAAAATCTTTCGATTTTAGTGTTGTTATGTCTATCTTATAGGAGGTCATAACTTGCTCCATTTTGTTTATTGCTCCTATGGTATCATGCACCAAATAGGGAGCGTAATCTCCTTCTATTTTCACTAAATAATCCGTGTTTTTTTTCTCCGGAATTAAATAGCTAGTTCTGTTTACTGTTTCATTAATCAATCCAAACAATCCATTTTCAATAGGCGTTGTTGAAGTACCATGATATTTGTTTTCTATCAAATACCAATCCACATCTTGTGACTCATCTTGATAACTAAACACAGAAAAACATGCTTTTTGAGACTTGTCTTCGACAATTAGTGAGTCTTTCGATTTTGTAAAAGAGGTTTGCAAACTCTTATTCAAAAGATACGCCAATTTGTAATCTGGCAAACTCGTATGTATGCTAATCAATGTAAAATTTGAGTCTTCAAAATCATCTATTTCTAACGAATGAATCTGCATATAAACAAATGGTTTTATTAAGACATCAACAGTGTAAAAACATGTAAAAAACACAGGTTTTTACAAAACAAAACTTCGGCTAAGTTACTTATAATTTAGAGCAAGTTAAAATAAACATACGAAAACGTTGTAGCCATTTAGAGCACACTCTTTATTTCATCCTGGTAAATAAAATAAATTCTTTTCGAAGCTATTTCTTCGGCTTTTTTCTTTGAGGTAGCTCTTCCTTTCGAAATCACCTTACCATTTACAATCAATCGAACACTGTAGTGTCTTACTGTTTCGTTACCTGAATCTTCATAAGTCTCAAATTCCAATTTCTTTTTGGTTTTCTGACACCATTCGATGATCAACCCTTTGTAGCTAGTAATTTTATTCTCTAAAGCCGGTATATCTACATAAGAACTAATCACTCTTTTATCGATAAATTTTTCACAATATCGATACCCGCGATCTAGATAAATAGCGCCAATTAAGGCTTCAAAAATATTTCCGTAAATATTTTGTCCCATCCTGTTTTTAGAGATCGTACTTTTCACAAAACTGATAAGCCCTAGCTCTTTACCAAGTGAGTTTAAATTATTTCGGCTAACAATCTTAGACCTCATTTGAGTTAGATACCCTTCGTTCCCATCAGGTACCATTTTAAATAAAAAAGCAGCGATAATTGACCCCAACATGGCATCACCTAAAAACTCCATCCTTTCATAATTAATCGGATTACCATTTTCATCTAATACTTTTACAGATCGATGAATAAAGGCTGTTTTATAGAAATCGATGTTTTTAGGACGAAACCCTAATAGTTTTTTTAACGCAGCATAAAATTCCTCATCACTTTTCTCTTGAGGTTTTATTATGTTGCGAATAAACTTCAAATGTTATTTAGTCAATTTTTTTAATCAACACACATGCATTGTGTCCACCAAACCCAAAAGTATTACTCATAGCTACTTTGATATCTCTTTTTTGAGCTGTATTCAAAGTAAGGTTTAGTTTTTCATCAATACGCTCATCGTTTGTATGATGATTGATTGTTGGTGGTACAATTCCGTGTTTCATAGACAAGATAGTTGCAATTGCTTCAATTGCTCCAGCCGCACCCAATAAATGCCCTGTCATAGATTTAGTAGAATTGATATTGATGTTGTATGCTTTTTCACCAAACACATCTTTGATTGCTTTTGTTTCGGCAATATCTCCAAGCGGAGTAGATGTTCCGTGTACGTTAATTGCATCAATATCATCTAGAGAAACTCCAGCATCTTTGATACAGTTCAACATTACATTTTTAGCCCCTAATCCTTCTGGATGCGGTGCTGTTAAGTGATGTGCATCAGCAGAAAGTCCTGCTCCACCAATTTCAGCATAAATTTTTGCGCCACGTGCTTTGGCGTGTTCGTATTCTTCTAAAATTAAAGCTCCTGCTCCTTCTCCCATTACAAAACCTTCACGGTCTTTATCAAATGGTCTTGAAGCTGATTGTGGATCATCATTTCTAGTAGAAAGTGCATGTAAGGCATTGAATCCTCCCATACCTGCTTGAGTTATTGCTGCTTCTGAACCTCCAGAAACGATAACATCAGCATATCCTAAACGGATGTAATTTAAAGCGTCTATAATTGCATTAGCTGAAGAAGCACATGCAGAGACTGTAGTAAAGTTTGGCCCTCTATAGCCATGTTTGATAGAGATCATTCCCGGTGCAATATCTGCAATCATCTTTGGAATAAAGAAAGGGTTAAATTTCGGAGTTCCATCACCTGCTGCGTATTCCATCACTTGTTGTTCAAATGTATCAATACCACCGATTCCGGCTCCCCAAATAACACCTACTCTATCAACGTCAATATTCTCAGAAGTAAGACCAGCATCAGCTATAGCTTCGTCAGATGCTACCATAGCATACTGCGTAAACTTATCCATTTTTCTAGCCTCTTTTCTGTTGATGAATTGGTTGACGTCGAAGTCTTTTAATTCACAAGCAAAACGAGTCTTGAACTTGGCAGCATCAAAATTAGTAATTGGTCCAGCACCGCTGACACCATTTACTAGTCCATTCCAATATTCTTCAATATTATTTCCGATCGGCGTCAATGCACCAAGTCCAGTTACTACTACTCGCTTTAATTCCATAAAAGTCTTACTTTTTTGCTTCTTCTATATAGCTTACTGCTTGTCCAACAGTTCCAATGTTTTCTGCTTGATCATCTGGGATTTGAATTGAAAATTCTTTTTCAAATTCCATAATTAATTCAACCGTATCTAAAGAATCAGCTCCTAAATCGTTAGTGAAGCTCGCTTCGTTAGTTACTTCATTTTCGTCAACGCCTAATTTATCAACGATGATCGCTTTTACTCTTGATGCAATGTCTGACATAATTTTTTATTTTAAATTTTAAATCGTGGCAAAAATAATAAACTTTCAATTAAAAAAGCATTTTACCACAAAAATGTGCTTACTAAAATAAAAAATAATCTTTAATATTTTGATTATCTTGGGCTAATGTTAATATTTATTGTTTCTTTTGTAGTTTAATTTTCTTTTATATTTATGATGAAAAGACTAGTAATTCTCGCATCTGGCTCTGGTAGCAATGCCGAAAACATTATACGATATTTTCAAAATAGTGACTCTGTTAAAGTTACCTCTGTAATTAGCAACAGAAAAGAAGCTAAAGTGCTCGAAAGAGCTAAAAATTTAGGTATTTCTCATACTTATTTTCCTAAAAAAGCATTTTTAGAAGACGAAATCGTCTTAAAACACCTAAAAGAAAATGCCGATTTTGTTATTCTAGCAGGTTTTCTTTTAAAAGTACCTCAAAACATTGTAGCGGCTTTCCCAGATAAAATCATCAATATTCATCCGGCATTGCTTCCTAAATACGGAGGAAAAGGAATGTATGGTATGAATGTTCATACTGCAGTAAAAGAAGCTGGGGAAACAGAAACTGGTATTACCATTCATTACGTCAATGAAAACTATGACGAGGGGGCTATTATTTTTCAAGCCAAAACTGCCGTAGCAACAACTGATACTCCGGAAGACATTGCCAACAACATACACAAATTAGAACACGCTAATTTTCCGAAGGTAATCGAAGAAGCAATTTTATAAATTTTTAACTACACTCACCCTTCGACAAGTGCAGGGTTCGAAATATGGCAAAAAAATATTATGTTGTTTGGGAAGGAAAAAAAAGAGGAATCTTTACCTCTTGGAATGCTTGCAAAAAAAGTATTGATGGATTTCCCGGTGCAAAATACAAGTCATTTGCCGACGAAGCACTAGCTAAAAAAGCACTGCAAGGTAGTTACGAAGAGTACAAAGGTACCAACACCAAAAAGAAAGAACTATCTGCAGAAGAAAAAAAAGCATTCGGAAAACCAATTTTAAACACCATTGCTGTTGATGCTGCATGTAGCGGTAACCCTGGACTGATGGAATACCGCGGAGTCGCAACAAGTACGGGAACACAACTTTTTATTCAAGGTCCTTATACATCTGGTACTAATAATATAGGAGAGTTTTTAGCCCTTGTGCATGGTTTGGCATGGTTGCAACAAAAAAAACAACCTGCAATGCCTATTTATTCTGACTCTAGAATTGCAATTTCTTGGGTAAAACAACAGAAATGCAAAACCAAACTTCCCTTAAATAAAGACACACAAGTTTTATTTGATTTGATAAAAAGAGCGGAAACATGGTTGAAAAACAACCGTTACCAAAATCCTATTTTAAAATGGGAAACCAAAGCTTGGGGTGAAATTCCTGCTGACTTTGGCCGTAAATAGTAGCTAGCCACTTTTAAGTAGCTCACTCAGATGTGAAGTTATCTATGATAAAAATGAGTTTATTTTTTAATTATGATAACATCATTTTGGCTTTTTTCACTGCTTCAATAAATACATCTATTTCTTCTTTTGTATTATAAAAAGCAAACGAAGCTCTCACCGTTCCTGGGATATCATAATAATTCATGATTGGTTGTGCACAATGATGACCAGTTCTCACAGCTACTCCTAATTTATCCAAAATACTACCTACATCAAAAGGGTGTACTCCTTCTAAATTAAAAGAAATTACGGCAGCTTTATTTTCAGAGGTTCCGTAAATTTTGATTCCATCAATCTCCAACAATTTTTCCGTACCATACTGAAGTAACTCATCTTCATATGCAGCAATTTCATCAAAACCTATGGCATTCATATAATCTAAAGCAACTCCAAATGCAATACCACCTGCGATGTTTGGTGTACCTGCTTCAAATTTATGAGGCAAACCAGCATAGGTAGTTTTTTCAAATGTAACCGTCTCAATCATTTCTCCACCTCCTTGGTATGGTGGCAATTTATTCAACCATTCTTCTTTACCATACAATACTCCAACTCCTGTTGGCCCACATAATTTATGCGCGGAAGCCACATAAAAATCGACCCCCATGGCTTGAACATCAGGTTTGATATGCGGACATGCTTGCGCACCATCAATCAATACAGCTGCTCCAACAGCATGTGCTTTGTCAATAATTTCTTGAACTGGATTGATCGTTCCTAATGCATTTGAAATATGATTGCTAAAAACTAATTTTGTTTTATCTGACAACAAAGAATCGTACACATCCATTTGCAACTCACCTTCCTCATTAAATGGAATTACCTTTAAAACCGCACCTGTTCGCTCACACAACATTTGCCAAGGCACTATATTCGAGTGATGCTCTAAAGCAGATACTATAATTTCGTCGCCCGCTTTCAAAATGTCTGTAAAACCTGTAGCCACTATATTGATACTATGCGTTGTACCCGCAGTTAAGATAATCTCGTAAGATTTGTTTGCATTGAAATGCTTTTGCACCTTTAACCTTGCCTGTTCGTATGCATCTGTAGCAACCTGACTCAAAGTATGTACACCTCTATGGATATTCGCATTGATTTTTGAATAATAGTCTACAATTGCATCAATCACCACTTGTGGCTTTTGGCTCGTAGCTGCATTGTCAAAATACACCAATGGTTTCCCGTTTACTTTTTCATTAAGAATCGGAAAATCTGCTCTTATTTTTTGAATATCCTTCATAGTTCTACTAATTTGAACTGCAAAAATACAACAGGAAATACTTTTGACCTATTTTAACAAACAAAAATAACTTTTTATTTAGATTAAATAAAAATAGTGATTATATTTGTTTTGAAGAAATAACGCACCCTCATGAAATCAGAAACACAAATACTCAATATTACAACAAATGGTATCATATCAAAAAAACCCAGCATCGGGACTTATGAAATTGTTTTTAAAAACATGGCATTCACATTTACCCATAACGGATATCATGAGTTCACCAACTATATCATCGATTTAAAAGAAATGTTAGAAGAACACAAATCATGCACAAATTGTAAATGTCATGAAATTGAAATTCCAACCGGAAACAAAAGTTTAAAGCTCATATTGACCTATGCCGAACTCCAAGAATTAGAAGATTTGTTTGCATCAAATTCATACCGAATAAATTTAGTCAACCGATTGGAATACGGATTCTCTTTGAACTAGTTTGGTTTGAAATACCTTTCTTTTAAAATATTGATATGGTGTATAGGATGACCTACGATTACAAACCCTAATGCCAACACAGATATTTTCTTGAAACTCATCCCGTCTTTAAAAAGCATTTCATCTGAAAAGCTTTTAAAAAGAGATATCGTAGCTTTTCTTACCTCAACAAACTCTTCGAGTAAATCATCTATTGATCTCTCATTACTTGTCGTGTTTTGAGCGTATGAATTTTCATCAAATCCAGGTATCACATTTTTGTCTCCTCTAGCAAAAGCCAAGGCTCTATTTGCTTGAATTCTTTCTGTATCAATACAATGTTGTAACAAATCTTTTGGAGTCCATTTTCCGGGTTGATATGCATAGTCTTGAAACTTTATTAACTGAGGTTTAATGACTTTAAAAATGTCAATCGTTGTTTCTAATTGTTCTAATAAATCTATATCTGCATCTGCTAGATTGATATACCTATCAAAAAACTCAGGCATAAATTTTAAATCTTTAATTTTCATATTAAATCTATTTATTATTTTGTTTCACATATGTCAATACATGTTCAGGCACATCAACTTTCTCGGGTAGATCTACTTCACTAATAGGCTTTTCAGCAACTTGTTTGATGGGTATCACTCCTGCCCAAATTGGCAATTTTATATCAGACTTTTCATCCAAAACTCCTTCTGCTCTTACTTTTGCGGAAGCTGTTTCGATGGTTAATTCTACCACCAAAGTAGCATTGAATTCTTTTGAATTCATTTCTCTTAAACTCTCCCACCTATCGGCAATCATTTGGTCAACGACACACTTCAGCGCTTTTTCTTTTAAGATTGGCTCATCAATTTCTTTGACACTCCCAAAAATGGTCGCTGATCGATAATTCACAGAATGATGAAAGCCCGATCTTGCCAATACCAAACCATCTAAATGCATTATAGTTATACTAGCTTGTTTACTTTGTATTAAAGATAGTAGCATTCTGTTTTTTCTTGATCCATGCAGGTAAATCTTATTCTCTATTCTACCATACGCCATTGGAATACAAATCGCTCTACCCTCAAAACTATAACTAACATAGCCTACAAAACCAGCATCTAAAATATCATTAATTTTAGTAACATCATAAAAAGCTCTATTGCTGCCTCTTTTTACTTTGTTCAATGTGTTCTTTGAATATTCTCTCATAATTGTACCGTTTATATTTCAAAAATAGTAGTTTTATGGGGTGTTAGTTTAGTCCAGAAATTACTTTTTTAATAGTCCAGTTATGATTCCATACAAAACAATTCTCAGTATCAACAGAAAAACAAACCAACCCATTTATATCCAATTGACCAATCAATTTATCAAACTGATCAAGCAAAAAACCCTTCCCTCGAAAACAAGACTTCCTGGAAGTAGAGTTTTAGCAGAACAACTAGGAGTTCACAGAAAAACAATCGTAGCTTGTTATGAAGACCTGACGATACAAGGTTGGACACTAAGTATTCCACAAAAAGGAACTTATGTAAACGGAAACATTCCAGAATTGAAACAAACGAAACTGAGTGATACTACAGAGAAAAACAAAAAAACAACCGCTGGATTTCGTTTTAAAAAAGAAGTCATATTAACACGAAACTTCCCTGACCAAACTCACGATCAGGATATCTATATCAATGATGGTATTTCAGATCCAAGACTCACCCCTATCAAAGAAATTGCAACGCTATATAGAAATATCTGCGGTAAAAGAGCAGCACTAGATCAAATCAGTTATGGTACCACATACGGCAACCTTGAATTACGGGAAACCCTTGTTAGTTATTTGAATGAAACGCGTGGTTTGAATATCTCTACAAAAAACATCATGATTACACGAGGCAGTCAGATGGGTATGTTTTTAGCAGCTCAATTATTATTTGAAAAAGACGAATCTATTATCATTGGTGAAACCAATTATAGTTCTTCTGACACCACCTTTGAGTTTTCCGGAGCAAAAACGCTACGAATACCCGTAGACAAACATGGACTAGTTACTGATAAAATTGAAGCCCTTTGTAAAAAACACAATGTAAAAGCTTTATATACCACTTCTCACCATCATCATCCAACAACAGTCACACTTTCTGCAGAAAGAAGAATGCATTTACTCAACCTTTCAAAAACCTACAATTTTGCAATAATTGAGGACGATTATGATTATGACTTTCATTATGAAAATGCCCCAATTTTACCGCTAGCAAGTCACGACATACATTCCAATGTTATTTATGTAGGTTCGATTTGTAAAACCGTTGCTCCAGTGTATAGAGTTGGATATTTAATTGCTTCTGAAGATTTTGTAGATGAGTGTGCCAAACTTAGAAGGTTTATCGATCGACAAGGAGATGCACTGCTAGAAGCCACCTTTGCAAAATTTATCAAACAAGGCGCTTTGGATAGGCACATTAAAAAGACAATTAGAACGTACAAAGCTAGAAAAGAATATTTTTGTGCGTTATTAAAAAGAGAATTGGCTGCGTATCTAACCTTTGAAATACCTACTGGAGGCATGGCATTATGGGTTCAATTATGCAAAAAATATTCATGGGAAAATGTGAGTGCAATTGCCAAAACGCAAAATGTTATTTTTTCTGAATTGAAAAGATACGATCCTCAAAACATAGGTCACAATTCAATTCGTATTGGGTTTGCAGCATATGATTTTGCTGAAATGGACGAATTAGTATCGAGGTTGAAAACAACTTTTACTATAATAGAAAACACTAAAACTTTATCCAAGTAAGTTTGTGCCAAAGCTTTTCTAGTGGTCCTTGCTTGTATTTTTGTATCCAAAATTTACACAACTGATATTGGAACACAAACAGTACAATACCTACAACAAAACTCAAACTATGTTTTATGTGGGGACCTAGACCTAAACCATAATTGTAAAAAACAAATCCCCCCATGATTGATTGAGTTACATAAGCAGTAAGACTCATCCTCCCTAAAAAACTCAATTTTTGAAGAACTTTTTTTATCGCTTCTTTCTGAAACAACAATACAAACCCAGCTACCAAAACCAAGGTAAATGCAAGATTTTTATACATGTTAACAGCTCTCAACAACGATTTTCGAACAACTTCTTTTTTAGAAAAAAAGTCAAAATTCATTTCAACCAAATAAAAGACTGAAAAAGCAACAATACTAAACAACAACAGTTTTTTCCAAAAGGCTATACTTTCTGAAGAAGCAGAAAAAAGCTTTTTATTTCCTAACCAAAAACCAAAAACGAAAAGTCCCGCAGACTGTACCATCCTTCCTACATTCAAAGCCCACAACAATCCAACTTTATGCCCATACAAAGTATTCATAGTAATCAATTCCCCAAGAGAATTACTCAATTGCCCTTTTTTTAACATTTGCCAATATTCGCCCAAGTTATAATCAGGTACCAGATAGTTTTCATCCAACAAATGCCTCACATAATGAAACCACTCTATCGGCTGACTTAAAAGTAGTATTGCTATTAACAACAACCATTTATCTGGCAGATTTCTTACTAGAATTAATACAAAACCTATAATTGAATACAACAACAATACTTCTCCTGGAAAAAACATACCATTTACAAATGCAAAACAAGCCAACAATACCATTCGCCAAGCGAAACGAGCGCCAAAATCAATTCCTTTTAACTTTTGTTTTGCATACATTAAACTAAAGGTAAACCCAAAAAGAAGTGCAAAAATAGCATAGCCCTTTCCTCCGAAAAGAAAAAACAAACTATCCCAAACTATGGTATCTAACTGATTCAGCCAATCGGGTTGAGACTCATTTTTTGGAAAAACATAAAAGTTAAAGTGCTCTATGCTGTGCAGTAATAAAATACCCATGATTGCAAAACCTCTTAAACTATCAACTACTTCAATTCTAGATTTTGTATCGCTCATGTCTTGTCTAATTACTTTCAACCAAATTTGCATATTTTTTTTGGCATAAAAAAACCTAACAAAAATTCATTTGTTAGGTTTAATAATTTTAATACTATTTCCTTAGCTCACTTGTGCTCCATTGGCAACTTCTTCTGTTGAAGGTTGCACAAAAGCAAACTTTCCATCTTTCGTATCTGTCATTAAAATCATTCCTTGACTTTCTACTCCTCTTAATTTTCTAGGAGCCAGATTTACCAAAACAGATACTTTTTGACCAATGATTTCTTCAGGTTTGAAACTTTCAGCTATTCCTGAAACTATCGTTCTAACATCAATTCCAGTATCAACTTTTAACACCAATAACTTTTTAGTTTTCGGCATCTTTTCAGCTTCAACAATGGTTCCGATACGGATATCCATTTTTGTAAAATCATCAAACGTTGCTGTTTCTTTCTGTGGCTCCACCTCCTTAGACTCAGCCTCATTTGCCAATTTTGTAGCTTCTAATTTATCTAATTGCTGTTGCACTTCTGCATCTTCAATTTTTGCAAATAACAATTCTGCCTTTCCAATGCTATGACCTCCTGGAATTAAAACTTCTTGTGTTGCAACTGCATCCCACTCAAGTTTTGCATCCTTCAGATTTAGCATGCTTTTTAGTTTTTCTGAAGTAAATGGTAAAAACGGTTCAGACAAAACAGACAACCCAGCTGCGATTTGCAAAGCAACATACATTACAGTTTGCACTCTTTCTGGATCTGTTTTAACCAATTTCCATGGTTCTTCATCCGCTAAATATTTGTTCCCTAAACGAGCAAAATTCATCAATTCGCTTAAAGCTTCTCTAAATCGGTATCTTTCTAAAGATTTTGAAATAATTTGAGGGTAGGCTTTTAACTGCTCTAGCGTTTCTTCATCAATCGAAGAAAATTCATTTGGAGTAGGAATTTCACCTTCGTAATATTTGTTCGTTAATACAACTACACGATTGATAAAGTTTCCGAAAATTGCTACCAACTCGTTGTTATTTCGAGCTTGAAAATCTTTCCAAGTAAAATCGTTGTCTTTCGTTTCCGGAGCACTTGCCGTTAATACATAACGCAATACATCTTGTTTATCTGGAAATTCTTCTAAATATTCATGCAACCAAACTGCCCAGTTTTTAGAGGTAGACAATTTATTTCCTTCTAAATTCAAGAATTCATTTGCTGGAACATTATCCGGTAATATATAATCTCCATGCGCTTTTAACATTGCTGGAAAAATAATACAGTGAAATACGATATTGTCTTTTCCAATAAAGTGTACCAGTTTGGTATCCTTATCTTTCCAATATGGCTCCCAATCTTTTCCTTCTCTCGCGGCCCATTCTTTGGTAGAGGATATATACCCGATAGGTGCATCAAACCAAACATACAATACTTTTCCTTCTCCTCCTTCTGCAGGTACTGGAATTCCCCAATCTAAATCTCGTGTTACAGCACGAGGACGTAATCCATCATCAATCCAAGATTTTACTTGACCATATACATTAGACTTCCAATCACTTTTATGACCTTCTAAAATCCATTCTTTTAAAAATGCTTCGTGTTTGTCTAAAGGCAAAAACCAGTGTTTGGTTTCTTTTAAAGCCGGTACATTACCCGTAATTGCAGATTTAGGGTTGATTAGATCAGTAGCATTATGTGATGTTCCACACTTCTCGCATTGATCTCCATAGCTTTCTTCGTTTCCACATTTAGGACAAGTACCGATTACAAATCGATCTGCTAAAAATTGTTTTGCTTCAGCATCGTATAACTGTTCTTCAACTTTTTCAACAAACTCTCCTTTTGCATCTAAATCTTTAAAAAACTCAGAAGCTGTTTCGTGATGAATTTCAGCTGAAGTTCGAGAATAATTATCAAATGTGATCCCGAAATCTTGAAACGATTTTTTTATGATTCCATTGTACTTATCTACTACATCTTGAGGTGTAACCCCTTCTTTTTTTGCTGTAATGGTAATAGGCACACCGTGCTCATCTGAACCACAAACAAAAGCTACATCTTTTCCTTTTCCTCTTAAATAACGTGCGTAGATATCAGCAGGTACATATACCCCCGCTAAATGCCCAATATGGACAGGTCCGTTTGTATAAGGTAAGGCTGCTGTAATGGTAATTCTCTTTGGATCGTTCATCGTAATATTTTAATGGCTGCAAAGTTACATATTAATGTTGATTTGTACCACTATATACCTTGCTGTATCATTCAACCAAAAGCGGATACCTTTTTTTATTAATTTCTCGCTATTTTTGCTTGAAAGCTTTCATATTTTTTGAATGGATAAACTCATTGACCTCCTTTTAGGCTATAAAAAAATAAAGATTTTTTACTACCTCAACACCAACTTAAATCTATTACGACCTGAGTGGTGCCTTCGTTGGTATAAAAAACAGCTAGAAACTAAATTTACTTCAGATTATGATACATTCCTTATTCGAGAACGTGTTTCATATTACAATAAGATCGATAAAAACACTGATTTAGGGACAAACAGCGTCGATATTCAAAAATTATCGAGAAAAGACTATAGAGGTACCTATTATTTTGATTCAATGGAATACCTTCAGTTTTTCAACAAAAACAATAGTGTGAATGTTCTTTTTGGAGACGTAATTCACACACCAAACACCCCAACTTTAGTAAAAAGCAGACCGATAGAAAACAATACAAACTCAATAATTTTAAATCTGGATAAACACCGTCATTTTCTTTTTATAAAAGACAAAAGAAAATTTTCTGATAAAAAAGACAAGTTGATTGGTATCGGGATGGTAAACGATCAAAAAGCGCTTCGCGTACGTTTTTTAGAAATGCATTTTAATAACCCGTTGTGCGATATTGGTCATACGAATGACTTTAGAAATAATCAATGGAAAATAGATTTTGTGTCGATACACAAACAACTTCAATATAAGTTTATTTTGTGTTGGGAGGGGAATGACGTCGCAACAAATTTAAAATATGTAATGTCTTCGAATTCATTAGCCATTTGCACCAAACCTATATACGAAACTTGGTTTATGGAAGGTACGTTAATTGGAGGGGTACATTATGTAGAAATCAAAGACGACTTCTCTGATTTGAATGAAAAAATCGAATATTATTCTAAAAACATTGAAGCATCTGAAAAAATCATTGCGAATGCAAATGCCTATGTAAAACAGTTTCAAAACAAAAAAAGGGAAGACTTAATCTCTCTACTCGTTTTAGAAAAATATTTTACAAATACAGGTCAAATGGTGAAATAAAAAAAGTACCCTTAAGACAAGCTCAGGGTACTTTTGTATCTTGAAATAAGAGAACTTATTAGTCTTCTAAATCGTCAATCACATGTTTGTCAATGTTTATTTGAGACTCACCATGGTAACTGATATCCATTCCTTCTAATTCATGTTTTTCATGGATTCTTGCTCCTCCAGTAATCTTAGCAACAACGACAAAAACAACATAAGTAGCAACCGCTGAATAAATGATCGTTGCACCTACAGATTTTAACTGTAATAATACTTGCCAAGGATTTCCATCAATCAATCCAGCTCCATCAGGATTCACAACAGAAGTTGCAAACACACCTGTTAAAATTGCGCCAACAATACCAACTAAACCGTGCATACCAAAAGCATCTAAAGTATCATCATGACCTGTAAATGATTTGAATTTTACTACACCCCAGTATCCAACAATACTACCAATACCTCCAATTACCAAAGCACCTGTAACATCAACAAAACCTGCAGCAGGTGTAATAGCAACCAATCCAGATACAGCACCTGAAGCGATTCCGATCAACGTAGGTTTTTTAACAATTTTCCACTCGATAATCAACCATACCAAACCACCAAAACAAGCGGCAACGTTAGTAGTTAAGATCGCGTTAGCGGCAATACCGTTGGCACCATAAGCAGAACCTCCGTTGAATCCATGCCATCCGAACCACAATAAAGCAGCTCCTAAAATCATCAATTTAATAGATGATGGTTTACGCTCTTCATCTAAGTGTAATCTCTTTCCTAGTAATAAAGACAAAACCAATCCGGCAACCCCAGCATTTACGTGAATTACTGTACCTCCGGCAAAATCTAAGTCTCCATGTAAGAATCCATCAGAACCCCAAACCCAGTGACAGATTGGTGCGTATACTACAATCACCCATAAAAAAGAAAATATTGTCCATGTAGAAAATTTTACTCTTTCGATGATAGAACCCGATACGATTGCAACGGCAATTGCAGCAAATGTTCCTTGGAACATTACATCTAACAATAAAGGAATTCCTTCTCCGTCAGTTGGTTTGATTCCGTGTAGTAATAAATAATCGAAACCTCCAATAAATGCATTTCCTTCTGAGAATGCAAAACTATATCCCACAATAACCCATGCAATAATTCCTGTACAAAATGAAACAAACGACATTCCGATTGTATTCAATACCGATTTGTTTTGAGTTAATCCAGAGTAAAACAACGCCAATCCTGCAGGTGTCATCATCATTACTAACGCTGTAGACATTAACATCCATGCAGTGTCTCCTGTGTCGATTTGATTTGCTTCGGTTGCAGCAAAAGCCGACCCTCCAATTAACGTTGCCAAGAGCAACATTCCTTTTTTCTTCATGATTTCTATTTTAGTTATTTTTTATCGTAAAGTATACGACCGTTTGATTTTCAAGGCACAAAACTAAGTGATTTATTATAAACAGAAAAAAAAAACTACGTATTGGCATGTCTGGTGGATATAACGTTGTGCTAAATAAATTGTAATATTGTAAGAAATCTAAAGCGAAACCTATTGAGAACATTCCTACTATTAATTTGCAGTTTTCAACTTATGTATGCTCAAAAATCAACTATGAAAAAACCTGCTTTATTAACGAAAGGAGATACCATTACAATTGTAGCTCCCGCTGGAATCATAAAAAACAAACAAAGCATTCTTGACGCAGTAGACCTAGCAAAACAATGGGGCTATGAAGTAGTGATTGGGGAACATGTTTTTGAAAATTTCCATCATTTTTCTGCAACAGATGAACACAGACTCAAAGATTTACAAATTGCCCTTGACAACCCAAAAATAAAAGCGATTTGGTGTGCTAGAGGTGGATATGGAACGGTACGAATCGTAGATGATTTAGATTTTTCAACATTTCTAAAAAAACCTAAATGGATCATAGGTTATTCAGACATAACAGTACTTCACAACCATATCCATAATTTAGGTGTGGAAACATTACATGCTATGATGCCTGTAAATACAGAGTTTTCTAAGGAAGAAAGAAAACTAAGTGAACAAACATTCTTGAAAGCGATTTCTGGAGAAACACTCACATATACTATTCCTAGCGCTACTTACAATCAGAAAGGAACAGCATCTGGGCAGCTTGTTGGAGGAAACTTAACAATTCTTGAGAATTTACTAGGAACCAAATCTTCTATCAGCACCTCAGGTAAAATCTTGTTTTTTGAAGAAATTGGGGAATACAAATACCATATAGACAGATTACTTCAAGGACTCAAAAGAAATGGATATTTCGACAATTGTGTTGGGGTTATTGTTGGAGGCATGAGTCATATTAAAAAAAATAGCCCCGCCTATGGTCAAACAATTGAAGAACTGATTTTAGAGGTGGTTTCGAAAAAAAATATTCCTATAATTTTTGATTTCCCAGCAGGTCATGACCCAGAGAACCGCGCTTTAATTTTAGGAAGAAATATCACGATGCAGGTAGATACAACCACCTCAACGATTGCTTTCGAATAAATAGCATCAATAAAAGATATTTTTGTGCTAGTCTTGAAAACCACAGCTTAGTAAACTTGCAAAAAAAAAGATGAAAAAACTACTGTTAGTTATATCGTTATTTTTTATTACGATAAAATCAATTGCGCAAATAGAATTTCAACAAGGATATTTTGTCACTGAAAAAGGTGAGAAAAAGGAGTGTCTTATAAAAAATGAATATTGGGATTTCTGTCCATCAGAATTCACCTACAAAAATTCTGAAGAAGGTCAAGAATTACTTCGAAAAATAGAAAACACCAAAGAATTTAGAATTGACAACGCTCTATGGTATGTAAAACATACTATCGATATTGATCAATCAAGCAATAAGACCTCAGAATTAACAACAAGTAAGCACCCCGATTTTAAAGAAGAAACTGTATTCTTAAAAGTATTAGTTTTTGGTAAAATAACTTTGTTTGAATACAAAAACCAAAGCTTTACAAGATATTTTTACAAAACCGATGACAGTGCAACGCAACAATTGGTTTATAAAAAATACATACAGAACTCAGATATTATCACTAATCAAGCGTACAAACAGCACTTGCTCAATACTTTTGATTGTGAAAATGTTACTAAAAACGACATCGTAAAAACTAAATACAGACACAACAGCATCGTAAAGCTATTTGAAACTTACAACACTTGTTTTAACAGCTCTGCAACTATCTTTAAAAATAAAGAAAAAAGCAAACTAATATATTTAAGCTTAAGACCTGGTTTAAGTTTAGTGAACCAAAGTTATACTATTTCTGAATCTCCAAATGAGCCAGGAAATTTTACTGGAAAACCAAATTATAGATTTGGAGTAGAATTGTCGTTAGTATTGAATAGAATGAAAAACATTGCATTAATACTTGAGCCAACAATTCAGCAATACACCAACTCAAATTCAACATTAATCGAAGGTATTTATTTCAATTATGATATCCCAGCAAATTACAATGTCAATTACACCTCTATAGAAATCCCTATTGGTATTCGTTATTATTTTAAGTCGATTGAGCAAAAAGGGTTATTCGTAAATGCACAAGTAGGTTTTGACATATCAATAAGCAACTCAAACTTGTCTGTCGACTATGTCGATGTAATTGGTACTGATATAAACAAAACACACGAATTTGATTCTTATAGTAGTCTATTTACTTTTGGAGCAGGATATAAATTAAACGGTAAAATGAGTCTTGAATTAAGATACTCATTGAAACCCGACCTATTTAAATCATATGCAACCAAAGTTTCAAAATTTAAATCATTCGGGCTAATGTTTGGCTATCAATTGTAAGAATTCTTCCTCGCAACTGGTTCTTCGATAAAACAACAAAACTCACCATTCCAATTTTCAACTACTTTTTTTGTATCTTGAAATAAAAAATGGCTAGTCACAACGATTTTGGGAAAAAAGGTGAATTGCTGGCACTAGAATATCTGCTCGAAAACAACTATAAAATTGTTGAAAAAAATTGGCGGTATCAAAAAGCAGAAATAGATATCATTGCTCAAAAAGATAGTACCTTAGTTATTGCAGAAGTAAAAACACGCAGTTCTGATTATTACGGAAATCCACAAGATTTTGTTTCTCCTAAAAAAATAAACTTGTTGGTAAGTGCTGCTGATGCCTATGTTCTCAGAAATCATTTAGACTTTGAAGTCAGATTTGATATTATAGCTGTTCTAAAAAAATCTCAAACATTTCAAATCGAACATATTAAAGATGCTTTTTTGTATTTTTAGTACTATCTATTTTTACAAAATCACAGGTTACAGTTAACGCAACACGGTATGCTATATAAGATTTTTAAATTTCTATTTTATTATACTACGAAGGCATATTTTAGAACACTTTATGTTGAAAACAAAAATATAGTTCCTGAAAAAGGCCCTGTAATTTTTGTTGTCAACCACACCAGTGCTTTTATGGATCCTATACTATTAGGAACCATCATGAAACGTGAACTCTTTTTCTTGTCTCGAGGAGATGCCTTCAAATCTGCTTTTGCTAAGTGGCTGTTTCCAAAATTACACATGATTCCGGTGTATCGACCAGACTTATTTCCGAACGACACACATAAAAACAAAGAAGTATTTACGACCTGTTTTGAACATCTAGAAAACGGACGCACTATCATGATTTTCCCTGAAGGGATCAGTAAAACCGAAAAAAGATTGCGCCCAATAAAAACAGGAGTCTCTCGTATTGCATTGGGAGCAGAAGCTAGAAATAATTTTGATCTGGGTACTGTAATTATCCCTATCGGAATCAATTACTCAAACCCACACCATTTTAAAAGCGATGTTTTTGTGAAATTTGGAGTACCTATTTCTATGAAAAACTACAAAGAGGCATACGAACTTCAAAAGAAAGAAACGGTACTTCAACTTACGGATTCCATAAAATCAAAACTAGAAGCACTCACGATAGTTATCGAAAACAACTCATTAGAAAGAGTAATTCAACAAATAGAAATTTTATATAGAAGTAAACTTCGTGAAATGCATAGCATACAAGAAAAAGCACCTGCAGATTTTTATTTGTCGAAAGTTATTGTTGATGCTGTAACGTATTTCAAAGAAAAATACCCTGAAAGACTCGGTGCCCTAGAAGAAGATTTAACAGCCTATTTATACAACTTAAAACGCTTAGGAATTAGAGATACACAAATTAGAAATGATAATTTATCTCTAAACAAATTTTCTGAATACCTATTCTTCATTCTTGGATTTCCACTATTTATTTTTGGATTTATCGGAAACTTTATTCCTTTCAAAATTGCAGAAATTTTAGCTAAAAAAATTCTCGTTAGAGCTGACTTTATCGGTTCTATGAAACTAGGTTTGGGAATGTTTATTTTTCTAATTTGTTATAGCATCGAGTTCGTTCTTTTGGCTAACTACACAACTTATTTTTGGGCATTTCTAATTGTTGCCAACTTGTACCCTTTTGGGTTATTTACCATTAATTATATCAAAAATTACTACCTAGTTCGAGGTACCTTAAAATATTTATATTTAATTCGCAGAAAAGCAAAACTCATTCAGGACTTAAAAAACACTCGTGCAACGATCGTAGAAATTTTAGAAAAAATTAAAGTAGAATCTCGCATCAAAAAAAAATTAATGTAATTTTCAAACCCAACTTAATCTGAATTGTGATGAATTTTTATTTCTCTAAAACTTTTCTATTTTTTAGCTTTTTGGCCTGTCTGTTTTTTCAAAAGCAGCTTTATGCACAAGAAAAAGACAACCAGTTTAAATTAGGAGGCTTGCTTTTTGGAGATGTATACCATATATCTCAACACCATCTTGAAAACGAAGTTGGTCGTACAGAAGCTGTATTGAGAAGAGCTTACATAACTTTCGATGCGAAAATCAAAAAAAAATGGTTTGCAAGAGTCAGAACCGAAACCAATCAAGCAGGGGAATTTGGGGTGTATGCATATGAAACAGACGTAAAAGATTTGTTTGTCGGTTACAAATCAGGAAAGCATAAATTTATTTTAGGACTCTCTCCTACCAAAACATATGATCTAATCGAAGGGATTTGGGGAATGCGTTATTTGATGCGTACTCCTATGGATTTACAAGGAGTTGCGAGTAGAGATTTTGGTATCTCTATCGACGGGGCCATCGATCAAAAAAACCGTTTTTTTTATCGATTTATGATTGGTGCTGGGCAAGATTTTGGTAATGAGACCGGTGATGGACCGAAAACCATGCTCGGTATTACTTACAAAACGAAACACAATTATTATTTTGATGTATATGTTGATTACGAAACAATTCCTGGCGAAAAAGATCGATCGACTTTTCAATTATTCTCAGGTTATAAATCAGAAAATCTGCGATGGGGTTTGCAATACTCACATCAATTCAGGCAAGAAGACCCGGCATTAGAGCTTTTTTCTGGTTTTATAACACAACGTATTTATAAAAAAATAGCTGCCGTAGGTAGAATCGATCGTATTATGGAACCTAGCCCTAATGGGAATAACATTTCATACATTCCATTCGATCCAACTACAAAAGCTACCATGTTTGTTACAGGGCTCGAAATACCTCTTACAGATTATTTATTGATAACTCCGAATATCATATTTACAACTTACGATAGACCCGAAACAATACCAAAACCTAATAACGATTTGATGTTTCGCTGCACTGTCTTTTTAAATCTTGAATAAGTTATTGTAGCTTCGGTAAAACTTCGTTCAACTCTTTATCGTTATCGGGCAACGCAATAATTCTCTTGTTTGCATTCAACACTATATAAGTTGGTGTAGACTCAATATTGTATGATCTGGCAATTGTATTTTTCCATTTTCCCAGTGCCAAAACATGTTCCCATCCTTTAAAATTTGAAGAGATTTTTTTCCAGTTGTTATCTTCTTTTTCTAGAGCTACAGCAACTACTTGAATATTTTTATCTCCGTTTAATTTCTCATACAATTTAGGTAACTGACTAGTGCAATGTGAACACCCTGTGCTCCAAAAAACCAAAACATAATATTTGTGCGTATTTAATTGTGAAAGTTGTGTATCAGCTTTCACTAAAAAATCTGGAGCCAAAGCTCCCAAAATTATTTGTAACTGTGCTAACGTTTCTTCTTTGTAGGTTTTGCTTTGCAATTCTTTCGGCAAGCGGTCGTAATAGTTATCGAACATATGGTTTACCATCGTCACGTTTTCTTCATTCACAAATTCTGAGATGATGATCTGTATCAAATCTTTTTGTAAAGTATTCGCTTTTTGAATGGCCATTACATTTTGAATAGACTCTTTGTATAACTTCTCTGAAATTTTTGGGTCTTTACTATAGTTCAAATTAAACACATAGTCGATTACGCGATCTACCAAAAATGATGAGTTTATTAACGTTTTGTTATTGAAATCTATATGCTTAAAAAAGTTTTTCTTTATGTTCTCTAGATACACCTGTGGATTTTCAACAACTTTAGCCGCATTATACCGCTCGGTAGCCTCGATAAAATCTAACGCCAATAAGTTTCTAGCGTCATACTCAAACTCTTTTTGAATATCTTTCAATTCGAAATAGGCTTCTTGATAATTTGTTGCTGAAACTGGACTTGGATTATTAAAATATGCAAGTTGAATAGAATCTAAATATTGCTGACCTAAAAGAATATTTCCCAAATATTGCTGGTAGATATTATTTTCGTCTGATTTCGAAAAAACAACTGTTTCCTCAGGGTAATCTGGATGAAACTTAAAATCAATATTTTCTTTGTTAAAAATAAAATCTAAAAACCCCGTTCCTTTTAACCTGTATACAATTCGATACATTCCATAAGGCGCATCTTTCGGTAATTCGAATCGAAATTTTTTGTTTTCAATTTTTGAGTTTTTTACATAATGTTGCCGACCTTCTTTTATTTGGTACAGCATTACCCACTTTATGTCCTTAGCAAAAGGTTCAATGGTTCCGTTTATCGTGTATTGAGCAAAGGAAACACTACAAATTAGTAAAAGAATAAATACTGTAAGTTTTTTCATCATAACATTCAATGTTCAAAAATTGCACCAAAGCTATTCTTCCTCAGAAGAAAAATATTTTACGATGGCCTCTTTCATTAATATAGTTTGTTCTCCTGGTTTTAGTGTAGGTAGTGTTTCTAAAGCCTTAAAGTGCGGCCAGCCATCAGGGTCTACAAAGTCAAACTCGTAATACCCATAAGGCACAAGTAATCTGCAAATTGCAATATGCATCAAGTTTACTTTTTCATCCTTTTTAAATTCTTGTACTCCTTTCCCTAGCTCTTGAACACCAATCAAATAAATAATTGCATCCAAATCAAGCGTATCACCATCTGCAAATTTGTCTGAAAGAAATTTTACAACCGACTCCCATGCTTCTTTCAACTCAATATCTCTAGACATATTCTTCTATTTTTGTCGCAAAGATACATCAATTGCCTAAATTTAGGTTTGCCTACAATCTTCTAAAAACCTAAAAAGTTTAAGTTATCTTTGAAAAAATTAATCTTGAATTAAAAAATTCTATGAATACTTTTGATGTCATCATAGCGACCTTGTTAGCCTTCGGGTTTATTCGAGGTATTTTCAAAGGGCTATTTGTTGAAATAGCTTCCTTGGTTGCTTTAATTGGTGGTGTTTACGGCGCCATGCATTTTTCGTTTTATGCGAGTGATTTTTTGAGTGAACAGCTAGATTGGGACGAACATTATATTTCACTTGCTTCTTTTGCAATAACATTTATTGGAATTGTTGTAGTAGTCTCTTTGGCTGGAAAATTGTTAACTAAAATTGCAAATTTTGCTGCGCTAGGCATCTTAAACAGAATTTTAGGAGGAATATTTGGGTTTTTAAAAATCGCTTTGATTTTAAGTGTGATTCTTTCCTTTTTTATCAAAATGAACAATACCATACCATTTGTAAGCAAAGAACAAATGAAAGCTTCTATTTTAGCCGAACCTATAAAAAATATTGCGCCAATGCTGTTACCCGATTATTTTGACGAAGCGACAACACCTAGCATAGAAGAAATTATCTCAAATGAAATATAGCATCTTTGGTTGTGGTTGGTTAGGTTTTCCTTTCGCCCAACATTTAGTACAACAAAACCATCTAGTTAAAGGATCAACTACTTCTATAAAGAAACTAGCGATTTTCTCTGAAGCTTCAATAGAGCCTTATCATTTGTATATCGATAACAATCAAATAGTCGGAGATACTTTTCGTTTTTTAGAGAGTGATGTTTTGATTATCAGTATTCCGTTTAGCAAACAAAAAGAGAATCTTACAGCTTACAAAAAACTTGCCTCTTATATAGAAAAATCAAGCATCCAAAAAGTAATTTTCATTAGTTCGACTTCTGTATATGCTGATACAAACGATCTAGTAACTGAAGATGCTTCAATGGATGTAAACCCACCAAAACAAAAACTTGTTGATTTAGAAAACATCTTTATAAATCACCCTGGTTTTGATACAACGATCATCCGTTTTTCTGGTTTGATTGGTGGCTCTCGAAATCCAGGTAATTTTTTTAAGAACAAATCTACGGTAGAGAATGGCTTAGCCCCAATAAACCTGATTCATTTAGATGATTGTATTCAGATTCTTCAGAAACTTTGTGACAAAAATTTTCCGAACCAAATCTTCAATGCCTCTTCAGACACACACCCTACAAGAAAAGAATTTTACACAACTGCTATTCGAAATTTGGGTAAAACGCCACCAAAATTCTCAGAAAACAAAGACTTTAGTTATAAAATTATCTCGAACGAAAAACTAAAAACTAAATTAGAATATTCCTTTAAGCACTCAGATTTGATGAAAATGCTAGAGGTCTTTAAAAATTAAAAAAGCGACTCAAAATGAGTCGCTTTCTCTTTCATAGCAATTTTACATTTGTATAATCAACATAATATAAGATCATCCTCAATACTCTACAATTTTACCCCTAAAACGAATTATTTAAACGGATATTTCTTATATTCGATTAACGAATGAAAACAGTATAAAATTAAATAGATTCTAATTAATTGACAACTGTGTTATTTCGCAATTTTTTGTTTTATGGATATACAAAATGCCCCAAAGATACAATCTGTAGTAACAGAAAAACCTATTGATATTCACAGTGATGAATACCAACATTACGAAAAAATAATTCCAAAATTTCCAAATCAAGCTGTCTATATTTATTCTTTTAAAGAAAAAAGAATGGTCTATGCCTGTGGCTGGAAAGAAGTATTGGGGTATGAAGATACAGAGGTGAATATGCTTCTAATGGTAAATTCTGCAGTGCCAGAATACGCACAATCTTTAAACGAACTCAACAACAAAGCTTGGTATTTTTTAAGCACAAAAAAAGAACGACTAGAAGAGTACAGTTTCACTTTCGAAATTCAGCGTTTTCATAAAGAAGGTCATGCCGTTCCAATATTTTCTCGTGTCGGAGTCTATAAATCGGTAAATGGTGAAATAGAGCAGGTAATTGGAATTTCTCAGATTGTACCTTCTCTAAAGTTCGGAAAAGTAATGCAATTTGCAACTTATGGTCCAGAAAAAGAAGAATTCGAAGAGAGTTTAAACAAAGATATTTTTCATCATTTTGCTATTTCTAGAAAAGAAAAAGAAGCACTACAACTCGCTTCAAAAGGTTTTGCTTTTAAAGAAATTGCAGACAAACTTGGTGTTTCTCAGTCAGCGATTGAAAAGAGAATCATTCCAATGTACAAACGGTTTAAGGTAAAAAGTTTGACACATTTGATTAGTTTCGCATACGACAATCACATTCTCCCTTAAATCTAGTTCAGCAATTGCTTCAAAGCTAAAGAAAGATTTCCTTGATCAAATACAAAGCCTTCTTTCTTAATTTTCTCTGGAGATACTTGGCTTCCCCCTAGCAATATTACAGCCATATCCCCGAAAACAGCTCTTAAGACAAACGCCGGAATATTCGGCATAAAAAATGGTCTTTTCAAAGTTGTTGCTATTTTTTTTGACAGGTCTAAGTTCGTTGTATTGTCAACTATAGCATTGTAAGCTCCAGTTATATTTTTATTTTCTATACTAAAAACATACATCTTACATAGATCTTCGATATGAATCCAAGGAACGTATTGTTGTCCGCTACCTAAAGCAGCTCCCAAACCAAATTGAAAAGGCACTACCATTTTTTTCAAAGCCCCCCCTTCTTTACTCAAAACAATACCCGTACGCAACTTAACCACACGAATACCTAATTTCACTATCTGATCCACTTCGTTCTCCCATTTTATACACACATTTGCTAAAAAATCTTTTCCCAACTCAGCATCTTCAACAAAGTTTATATCCGTTGTTTTGGCTCCATAAATACCCGTTGCCGATGCAGAAACAAAACTTTCTACATTGTGTTTGTTCTCTTTTAAAGCCGAAGACAACAACCGGGTTGATTGAGTTCTGCTCTCCAGTATTTTTTGCTTTCTTTTTTCTGTCCACCTACCTGAAGCAACATTTTCTCCCACCAAATGAATAATAGCAACAACACCTTCCAGGCAATTTACATCTACAAACTGTTTGTCTATATCCCATTGGTAATAGCGTACTTTAGGTGTGTTTTTTCTCAAGGTTCTTGTTAAAATTGCTATTTCGTACCCCATTTCTAGAAGTACGTCCATCAACTTTCTACCAATTAAGCCAGTTCCTCCCGTAAGTAGTATTCTTTTATTCATACTGTAAAAATAAGAAACTCTTTCAACTGTAAATATTTGTTAGGATGTAACAACAATTAATCTTTTATATTTGTGATTCAACTAAAAAATTAATTATGGATATTGAAAACATCAAAAATCAAATCGTAACGCTTGTTAGCGAGTATGGTTTAAAGTTATTAGGAGCTATAGCTGTTTGGATTATAGGTTCTATGATTGTAAAATCGATGACAAACGGTTTCGGAAAAGTCATGGATAAATCTAAAACAGATGCTTCGTTGAAGCCATTTCTAAAGAGCATTGTCGGAGTTATTTTAAAAGTTTTATTGGTTATCACTGTGTTGACCATGCTGGGTATTGAAATGACCTCTTTTGTTGCTATTTTAGGGGCGGCAGGTTTGGCTGTTGGTATGGCACTTTCTGGAACCTTGCAAAACTTTGCTGGTGGTGTAATGATTCTTGTTTTTAAGCCTTATAAGGTAGGTGATTTTATCGATGCCCAAGGTTATCAAGGAGTTGTATCAGAGATTCAGATTTTTAATACTATTTTAAAAACTTTAGACAACAAAGTTATCATCATTCCAAATGGTGGATTGTCAACTTCATCTATGACCAACTATTCTGTTGAGAAATACAGACGTGTAGATTTTACTTTTGGAGTAGGATATGGCGATAGTACAACAAAAACAAAAGAGGTATTAAACGGATTGATTGCCGCTGACAAAAGAATTCTTTCTGGAGGAGCACACGATCCTTTCGTAGCTGTTTCCGGATTAGGTGATAGTTCTGTTGATTTTGTAGTACGCGTTTGGGTAAATGCAGAAGATTATTGGGGAGTATTTTTCGATATGAACGAAAATGTATACAACACATTCAACAAAGAAGGATTGAATATTCCTTATCCTCAAATGGATGTACATGTGCACAAAAGTTAATAGATCGTGTAAATGTAAATGATTCAAATAAAAAAAGCCTTACTCTAAGAGTAAGGCTTTTTTGTGTTATATGTTGATATTTTACATATGAATACCCACACCTAAACTACCTCCACTGTTACCAGCTTCAAGAATAATACCCCATGTTTGGTTGAATTTATATTCACCACCTATGTGTAAATTCCAGCTTAAGTCACTGTTGTAATCACTAGCTAGACCAATGTTAAAACCAGCACCAGCACCTCCCCAGATATCCCAAGGCTCATTTAATTTTAATAAAGAGTCGAAATAGTAATCTACTCTTGCTCCTGCTCTAATATAATCAAAGTCAAAAGGAACTGTAGCTTCAGGAGAAATTGTCCAGTTTTTTGCTAATGCAATTTCATAGTTACCTGTAACTGACGAGTTGTTCCCGAAAGTAGCAAATAAGTTTAAGGCTTTACCATAAGATTCTTGAGCTGAAACAGCTGAAGCAGCTCCAAAAGTAAAGACACAAAATAAGGCGATTCTTAGTAATTTTTTCATGTTTGTTAAATATTAGTTAATAACTAATACGAATATAACAAAAAATTGAGTTTAAAATCAAAGTAACTATTAATTACTTTTTAAAGAATCTTTAAGCTGTCTTCTTTAATCCAGCCTGTTTTACCGTCTTTCAACTTAATTTTTTTCCAAATATCTACCTCATCCAACACGAAAACTTTGAGACCTTCGTGTATTTCAAATACCTCTTGCCCAGAAGTTAAAGGAGCGTCTTTTACACTTACTTTTTCATCAAAAACGATAGCTTCGATTGTAGATGAACTTGTATCGTATTGTTTTAATGTAAAGATCACTGAAGTCACTAAAAAAATAAAGGTCAAACAGCTCACAACAAAATAGGCTCTTTTTCTCGAAGGGATGTAAGAAAAATAAAAAAACAAGAAAAACAAACAACTCACAATTGAAAAACAAACCGCCAAATAAGCCCATTGGTTGTATGACAACTGTTGAATAATGTTAATTTCTAATTCTTGCATAAATGATTTAGGCAACTCTTCAATGGCATCTAGCGCCATTCTATTTGCAAAAATCAAATTATTGGCAGCGTCTTTATTTTGTGGATTGAGTAACAATGCTTTCTCTAAGTTGTAAATACTCGGAGCTACTTTGTTTATTTTATAATAGGCATTACCGAGGTTGTAATACAGTTCTGAAGACACCTTTCCGCTTGCCTCAATTTTTTCGTAAAGGCCAATTGCCTCAACATATTTTTCGTTTCTATACAATTCGTTTGCTTGATCAAACAAGCTTTCATTTGACTGTGAGAAGCCATCGAACGTAAAAAAAATGAGCAACATAATTTTGATGATCTTCAAGCCCACTATCGGCCAAGCATACTTCTGTAAAGTTGCTTTGGTATCCTTCCAATGTTTCAATAAACTACTCATACCTTATAATTGTTTATCTATTTTGGTGATTACTTCTTTCGCTTTATGGTACTCTTCTTCCATCATAACATCAGTTACAGGAGCATATCTTGCAAAATCACAATCGTCAAGAACAGCGATAAATTTATTGCTTACCTCTTTGTCGACTCCCTTACTTGAAAGTAATTCAGTTATGCGTTCTTTGCTTATTTCTGATGTTTCTATCTGCAGTTTCGCTTTTAAATAATTGTGCAACGCTTTTTCTAGGGCAATATAAAATGCTTCTTTATTACCCAATAGTTTTTTAGCTTGTGACAAATATTTTCTAGCCAGTTTATCAGCTTTTCTCGTTCGATTCCCAATCAAATCATTCGCACGCTCTTTTTGTTTTTTACCTATGACAATCGCGACCGGAATAGCTAAAAATGGTAAAAACAGCAATACATAAAACAAATTAGATTTGTAAAAGTCTTCGACATCTAAAGAGTTTAGTTGTGTAGTGCTTTGAATGTATCTAAAAGATTTGTTCGACGTAACCACTTTTTTATTGACTCCATCAGTTGCTTGTTGGTATTGATCTGCGTCAGAATTAGTCACCAATTCTTTCCCTTCAGTAACATTAACAAATACATTGTCTGAAACTATGGAATGGTATTTTTTGTCTTTAGGGTTGAAATACGAAAAAGAAACCGGTGGTATTTTGTATTTCCCTTTAAACTGAGGAACTACTGTATAAGAATCAAAGACCTCGCCTCTTAAACCTTTGGTGCCCGATAAAGAAATTTTTAGGTTTTCTTTATGTTCTGGTGTATATACCTCTAATTCTTGTGGTGTAACGACTTTTGGTATTTCAAATAATTTTAAATTACCTTTTCCAGAAACAACGATTTTTAACTGAGTAGATTCGTTTGCTTTTAACTGTTCTTTACTCGTAGTTAACTTCATATCAAAATCTCCTACAGCTCCATTAAAGTCGGCCGGTTTTCCTTCTAGAGGTAACGGCTTTACACGAATTGTTTTTTTAAAGGTCTTAAAGTTCTTTCTGATGTTTCTGGTAATCGGATTACCAAAGAAGTCACCCCTTCCCGTAGGAACTCCAATAATTAAATCAGAGCTGAGAGGTTCTAACGCTAATTTTCCAGATTTTTGAGGAATCAAAACCGCTTTTCTTATCGTAAAGTAACGGTAATCTTCGCCTTGAAATTTTCCATTTTTAACAACTATTTCTTCGATTTTTATGTCTTGATTCCAAAACCCTTCGAATTTTGGCAACTCTTTGATATCAAAATCACTAATTGCTACATTATTACTAAAATACAGTCTGTACTCAACATAAATACCTTCACCTAAATAGGGATTCGTATTGGAAACCATTACCTCTAGATGCACGTTTTGGTTGGCAATATAATCAGGATCGTTTGGGTCTTTTGGCAATTCAATAGCATCTACTACGGCAACCGTAACAGGGTTTGACTTGATAATTTGCCCTCTATATTCTATAGTTGCTCCCGAAATAGTTAAACTCCCTTTTCTTTTCGGAGCAATGATATAACTATACGATTGCGAATACGTAACCTTTCCGTTAATCCAAGATTGATTTACAGATTGACTGGGCCCACCTACCACTTCAAAACCATTAAAACTAGGTGGAGAAAAATGGTCTGCACCTTGTTTATTTACAGTAAACTCTACACGCAAACGTTGGTTGACTCCTAATTTATTCTTGCTCACTTTCGTTGTCAGCTCGATTTGAGCCAACAAGCTATTCGTAAGAATAAAAATAAATATGTATGTTAATTTCAACTTCATGTATTTACCAATCTTTCTCTTGTTGTACTTTTTTACCTTTTACTTTTTGAGCATTTACCTTTTTCTGTGTTTTAGCTTCTTCGTTGTTCATCGTTTCTAACAGCTGCTTCACTTGTTCAGGTGTCATTTGACCCACTTGAGGTTGAGGTTGAGGTTGCTCAGGTTTTTGATTCTCTTTATTATCTTGCTTGTTCTTCTCTTGATCTTTCTTGTTTTGATCGTCTTTTTTGTCTTTATTTTGATCGTTATTTTTTTGATCCTGATCTTTCTTTCTATCCTTATTTTCTTGATCTTTTTTATTCTGGTCGTCTTTTTTCTGTTGGTCTTTCTTTTTCTTTTCTTCGATCAACTTGCGTTTCAAACTATTCAACTTTTCGTCGTTTGGATATTTTTTCAAGCCTTCATCAATCGTAGCGGTAGCTTTTTCAATTTCGCTATGAATAAAATCTTTGGCTCCTGAATTAAAATAGCCTTCTGCACTCGTTTGAGCGGCAAGAGATACTCCCAACATCAAAAATATACTTAGTACAATTGCTTTCATTACTTTTTATCTATTTCAATTACCGACTCAATCTTTTTCATAAAATCTTTATAATTTGCAACCGTAGGATCTTTTTCTAAGGCTGTATCTAATAGATTCAAAGCTTTTTCAAACTGATACGACTCAATAAGCTTATCTGCTTGTTTTTTCATTCTCTTCGCATAATCAGACGGCGGTGGCGGATTGTTCTTTTTATCGTCTTCTTGTTGCTGTTTTAACTTCTCTCGAGCAAAGGCCAAATTGTAACGTGTTTCATCGTCACTTGGATTGTTACGCAAACTTTTTTTGTATGCCTCTATTGCTTTACTGTATTCTTTTTCTTGTAAATGCGCATTACCAACATTGTGATACGCCATTGATTTTTCTAATTTGTTTTTCGTGTTTGTCGCTGCCAATTCGAATTGTGGAATCGCTTCTTTGTAATTTTTTTGCGCAAACAAGGCACTTCCTAAATTGTAGGCACTTTTAAAATACGTACTAGCCTGTACCGAAGCTTTTTTATAAGAAATAGCCGCATCAGCATACTTTTCTGAAGCATATAACTCGTTTCCTTCTCGCACAAAGTTTCTCGCCAATCTTTGCTTCACAATAGAATCTTGTTGTGCTTTCATAGAAAAGCAACACAGGCATAAAATAATCAATTGAAAAACTCTCATATCTTATTTTTTAAACTCTTTTTCTTTAAACAAATCTACTTTCTGAAGCCATTTTGTCTTTTTCTCCAAAAAGGACATATCAAAAACTAAAAACAACAACGCAATACCTACAAACCACTGAAATTGATCTTTATAGTCAGAAAATTGTTTGGTTTCAAACTCATGCTTTTGGGCATTTGAAACAACATCTATCAAGGTGTCTACTGGTTTTTTTGTTCTATTACCATCTACATAAACTCCATCTGCTTTTTCGGCTATTTGTTTCAATACATCTGGTTGACGCTGTGTAATTACCACTTCTCCTTTTCTGTCTTTCTTATACCCAATCAAGGTACCAGAATTTCGAAGAGGAATAGGTCCTCCTTTTTCTGTTCCCACACCAACTGTATATACTTTGATACCCTCATTCGCCAAATCTTCAGCAATTGAAATCGTGTTTTTTTCATGGTCTTCACCATCCGAAATAATCACCAAAAACTTATTGGTTTGTTCGTCATTATTATAATATGTTTTTGCCAAATCCAATGCCTCATTGATAGCGGTACCTTGACTTGATACCATATCTGGATTCGCATTTTGTAAAAACATATTTGCTGAAGCATGGTCGGTAGTGATTGGTAATAACGGATAAGCATTTCCAGCGTACACAATAACCCCTACTCTATCGCTTCCTAATTTTTCAATAGTTTTAGAAATAATTTGTTTTGACTTTTCTAATCTGTTTGGCGCAATATCTTCTGCCAACATACTTTTTGATACATCCAAAGCAAAGACAATATCAACTCCTTCTCGCTTCACTGTTTTTAGTTTGATACCCATTTTTGGGTTTACCAAAGCAATGATTAAAAATGAAAGACCAAGCAGTAAAAAAATTAATTTTAAAGTAGCCTTGAAAAAAGAATAATTCGGTGCGATTTTCTCAAAAAGCTCTAAAGAAGCAAATTTTTTCTGCGTTCTTTTTTTCCACCAAAGCACACCTACAAACAGCAATACAACCAAAGGCAATATGGCAAAAAGGTAAAAATATATAGGTTCTTCTAATTTGTACATTTCTTATGCTGTGATTTATTAAATAAAACTTTTAAACAAGGTATTTCTCAATACATACTCTAACAATAATAACCCCAAGGCTATCAATACATACAATCGATACTCTTCTTGGTAATTGTAATATTTAAATTCTTCTATTTTTGTTTTTTCTAATTTGTTAATTTCATCGTAAATCGATTGTAATTTAGAGTTATTCGTCGCTCTAAAATATTGTCCCGAAGTTTCTGATGCAATATGTTTTAACAGATCTTCGTCAATCTCAACCTTTTGTCTACGATATTGCAACCTTCCGAAACGGTCTTTAGCATATGGGAACGGCGCCATACCGTTGGTACCAATTCCAATCGTATATACTTTTATGTTTAATTCTTTTGCTAATTCAGTTGCGGTTCTCGGATCGATAAACCCTGCTGTATTTACACCATCTGTTAGCAAAATAATCACCTTACTTTTGGCTTTACTGTCTTTCAATCGATTGATAGCCGAACCTAATCCCATACCTATAGCCGTACCATCTTCTATTTGACCATATTCAATATCAGAAATTGTTCTTGTAACAATTCCTTTATCACTTGTAATAGGTGTTTGTGTAAAACTTTCACCAGCATACACCACGATACCAATTCTATCATTAGGTCTCTTCGATACAAAATCTTTCGCAACATCTTTCAGCGCTTCTAATCTATTTGGTTGTAAGTCTTTCGCCAACATACTACCCGAAACATCAATCGCCATGACAATGTCAATACCTTTGTTTGATTTTGTTTTTTTACTAACGGCCACATTTCTAGGTCTTGCCAAGGCAACAATTAGCAAAGCAACAGCGGCCAACTTTAACACATATAGCAATGGTTTTAATTGTGCCAAAACAGATTTTTTTAATTTAAAACCTGCTACTGTTGTTACTCGTAAAGCAGGAGTACTTTTCTTATGACTGATGTAAAACCAAACTGCCAAAATCGGTATCAACAACAAGCCATATAAAAATAAAGGCGACTCAAACTCAAAATTTGTCCAGTTTCTCATAACTATTCCTTTTCAAATTTTATTGATTGAACTACCGTATCCATCGTAGTTTGCACATCTGTATCATCAAAACTACCATTGGTAAACACCTGCCAAACTTTATTTTCTTTAGAAAAACCTAGCAAATTAAACCCTTTTTTTATTCCGTCAGTAGTGTAACTTCCTTTTAAAAAGACTCCGTGAATTTCATCTCCAAAAGAAGCTGGTTGTCTTTCAAATTCTAAGTCTTCTAGTTTTTGAGTTTGCTCTAAATTGGCAATCGTACTTTGAACTACTTGCTCAACATCTGGATTGATACCTGATACATAAACCAAAGCAGTTACAGATATTTCAGAGTCATCGGTAGCATTTACATAACTGTAAATTTTAAGGTCTGATAAAACACTTTGCGCTTGTGGCGGCACCTGATCTGATTTTAAATCAATCGAACCTGGTGCGGTTAGTGTCAATGCTGGCGAACCAAAAGATTGTACACTCCAGCCACTATTTTCAGAATCGGTAGCGGTACTTTCAACAGCAGTAGCTCCTTTTTTAATCTGAGCCGTTTGATAAATTTCATAACCAAAAAAGCTCACGATAAATAAAGCAAAAACTATAATCGCAACGATAATTTTCGATCGCTTACTCATTTTTTTGAATGAAAATTTCTCTTTTGGTTTCTCTTCTTTTTCTTTTGTTTCTTCTATTAATTTTTGAGCTAACACATATTTTTCAAGTAGCGGTTGCATCTCATCGATAATAGAAGAAGCAACAGACCTGTCGTTCTTTATTTCACCCAATTCAGGTCTTAACTTGGCAAATTTCACGAAATCTGCATGCTGTAAAAACGCATGTAATTTTTGAATAGCTTCTTTGGTAATTCCAATATTTTTGGCACTGTTTTGATTTTTAATTAATTCAATCAATTCATCTGTAGTAGCTTCTAACGTATGAACATTTACTTCTTTACCAATGTACACTCGAATAATTTCGGTAAGTTCTACATAGTATTCTTTGATCTGATTGTTTTCGAGCAATTCTTTTTGATCTAACGAAGTAAATTTTTCTATTGCTTCTTGATAAGCAGGAATCTCTTTTGCTTTGACTTTTTGTTTCTTTCCTTTTTTCTTGAACAAGAAATACAAGCTTATCAATAAAATCAATATACCCAATATCAAATACATCCAATTGAAATAAGGTTTGAAATCGTCAAAAACATAAGGTTCTTCTGCAATAGGCTTGACTCCGAAAGCTTTTTGCTTTATCGTATCTACAGGTACTGTAGCAACCTGTATCAATAAAGAGTCTGTAAAATATGTTTTGTCTTTTATAAAAATCTGTTGTTTTGGAATGTAGAAGCTTCCACTATCGAAACCAGTAAGCACATATTTTTTTACCAATTGATTTTTTAAGGTGTCTATTTTCTCGTCAGATACAACTTCTAACAAACCTAATTTTTGCAACTGAGGAAAAATTACATCTGATTTTTTATCGACACTTATCTGGTATTGAACTTGTTCTCCTATTCTAATTTGTGTGGTATCAACAGCCACAAAAATCTTAGGTTCTTGCTGTGAGAACCCTAGAAAAACACTAAATAAAAATAAATATATAAGTCGTTTTTTCATGATAATCGTATCTATCTCTACCGTTTATTTTCCTTTTTGTTTAAAATACCCCAACAACTTCTTTACATAGCTTTCATCTACTTGTGTACTTATCGTACCCGATCCACTTTTTTTGAAGCTAGTTTCGTAAAAATTTGTCATTGCCAAATAATTCGATTTGTATGCATTTCGAACACTTTTAGAACCTGTGTTTACCATAACGGTTTCTCCAGATTCTGCATCAAGCATCGGTACCAATCCTAAATTCGGAATTTCTGCGTCGTGTTTGTCATACACACGAACTCCCGTTACATCGTGTTTTTTACCTACAATTTTTAAGGTCTGATCGTACGAATCATCCATAAAATCTGACAACACAAAAACAATGGCTTTTTTTGTCATTACATTCGACAAATACTTTAAAGCCTCGTTGATATTGGTTTTTTTACTTTGTGGTTGGAATTCGATCAACTCGCGAATAATCCTCAATACGTGACTTTTTCCTTTTTTAGGCGGAATAAATAATTCTACCTCATCAGAAAACAAAATCAATCCAACTTTGTCATTATTTTGGATTGCAGAAAAAGCTAAAGTTGCTGCAATTTCAGTAATCGTATCCTTTTTAAACTGTGAAGTTGTACCAAAAAACTGAGAACCAGAAACGTCTACCACTAACATCATGGTTAGTTCGCGTTCTTCTTCAAATACTTTTATATAAGGCTGATTGTACCTAGCGGTAACATTCCAATCAATATTTCTAATATCATCACCAAACTGGTACTCACGCACCTCACTAAAAGTCATACCACGCCCTTTAAAAGAACTGTGATATTCTCCTGAAAAGATATGATCTGAAAGCCTGCGCGTTTTGATTTCAATCTTGCGGACTTTTTTTAGAATTTCTTTAGTTTCCACTAGTTAGATATGAGATGGTTTAAATGATAAATTGTTTCCTTTTTTTGTAGCTACTCTAGCGTTAATTTCAAACGAGACTAACAGAGAATAGTGTTCAAAATTCTATGGTACTTCAATTTCATTTACAATTTTGTTGATGATATCAACAGAAGTAACATTTTCTGCTTCGGCTTCATACGTAATTCCTATTCTATGGCGCAAGATATCGTATACAACAGCTCGAACATCTTCAGGAATTACATAACCTCTTCTTTTGATAAAAGCATAACATTTTGCAGCTTTTGCCAAACTGATACTTCCACGAGGAGATGCTCCGAAACCAATCAAAGGTTTTAAATCTGCTAAATTGTATTTTTCTGGGTAACGTGTAGCGAAAATAATATCGAGAATGTATTTCTCAATTTTTTCGTCCATATAAACTTCATTCACAGAAGCTCTCGCTTTGATAATTTGTTCTAATGAAACCACCGGATTTACCTTTGCAAAACCACCCGTTAAATTCTGACGCATGATCAATTGCTCGTCTTCTAATTTTGGATAGTCGATAACCACCTTTAACATAAAACGATCGACCTGTGCTTCAGGTAAAGTATACGTTCCTTCTTGCTCAACAGGGTTTTGCGTAGCCATAACCAAAAATGGCTCTTGTAACTCAAAAGTATCATCACCAATGGTTACTTGACGTTCTTGCATGGCCTCTAACAAAGCAGATTGCACTTTTGCCGGTGCTCTGTTGATCTCATCTGCCAGTACAAAATTTGCGAAAATAGGTCCTTTTTTAATTTCGAACTTGTTTTCTTGCATGTTATATATCATGGTACCTACCACATCGGCAGGTAACAAATCTGGGGTAAATTGAATTCTACTAAAACCACCATCAACTGCTTTCGACAAGGTATTTATCGCAAGAGTTTTTGCCAATCCCGGCACCCCTTCTAACAATATATGTCCATTTCCTAAAAGCCCAATCAACAAACGATCGATCATGTGTTTTTGACCGACAATCACTTTGTTCATTTCAGATTTTAACAAATCTATAAAAGCACTTTCTTTTTCTATTTTTTCATTGATAGCTCTAATATCTACACTCGTATTTTGATCTTCCATGGATAGCTACTATTATTTAGATTGTTTGATTTATTACTGAGTTTGACAAAACTAATATATTATTGCAATGTTATTGTTAAAATTTGGTTAAAGAACCCCGTAAATACTAGCCTTCTTAAATATCAAGCAACAAACAAACTTCCTAGTAACGAATAAGTTGTGTTAAAAAAATGTTATCATTTTCTTTGTAGTTTCATAATATTTCGCAATATTTGTAGCAACCAACAAAAAATAACTAAACCAAACTAACATGAGAAAGGAGGCTGTCACAGTCTCCTTTTTTTGTTTTTAGGTGTTAAAAACACAGTAATATAGCTGTGTTTTCGCAGGTTTTCTATTCTGTTATTTTATTTCCATTCTCTATTTTTATCAATAAAAACATTAAATTGTTCTTCATGAGTGAACAACGTAAAAAAACTGTTTCCTTGATTTTAGGAAGTGGAGGTGCCAGAGGTTTAGCACATATTGGTGTTATCCAGTGGTTAGAAAAAAACGATTTTGAAATAACATCTATTTCGGGGTGTTCTATCGGTTCTTTAATCGGAGGTGTATATGCTGCCGGAAAGCTAGAACAGCTTACTGAATGGATGCTAGCCTTGAATAAAACAGATATTGCTTCTCTATTAGATTTTTCTTGGGGAAATAGCGGTGGTATTTTTAAAGGAGACAAAATAATCAATACACTGATCGGCTTTTTAGAAGATATTCAAATAGAACAATTAAGTATTCCGTTTACGGCTGTTGCTACTGATCTCATTACAGAAAAAGAAGTCTGGATTAATTCTGGTTCTCTGTTTGAAGCAATCAGGGCATCTATATCATTGCCGTTATTTTTTACACCTGTTCCAAATGGTGATGCTATACTTATTGATGGAGGTGTACTAAATCCTGTTCCGATTGCTCCCACTTTTAATAATGATACCGATATTACTGTTGCTGTTAACCTTGGTGGTATTCCTCAAAAATCAAACCAAAAGACGACTTATAAAACAGAACCGAATTCTAATATTTCTAAAATTCAAGACCAAATCAAGAATTTCTTAGAAAGCAACAATATCACCACAGCTAGTGACCCTTCAAAAAGTTTGAGTATGTATGAGGTTGCTGATAGGGCTTTTGACACGATGCAAAGTACTCTAGCAAGACAAAAAATAGCCGCATATCCACCCGATATTGAAATAGAAATAGCAAGAAACGCATGTGGTACTTTAGAATTTGATAAAGCTTCTGAAATGATTGCTTTAGGTTTTCAAAAAGCACAAAAAACCTATGAAAATTTTGAAGACGCTAATTTTTAATTCTCAAATTTCTCAACAACCATTTTCTCACCATCAAAAACGCCATAGGTAAAATACGAAATCCAGTCACCAAGATTTACATATGTTGCATTTTCTCCGACCTCTAATGTCATAGGCAAGTGACGGTGGCCAAACACAAAATAATTAAAGTGTTTTGTTTTTAATACCTCTTTGCAATATTGTACCAGCCATTCGTTTTCTTCCCCTAAATACACGACGTCCTCATCACCAGAAATCAATTTGTTTTTTACTGAAAGATACGTCGCCAATCCAACTCCTATATCAGGATGCAACCATCTAAAAAGCCATTTACACAAAGGGTTTGTAAATACTTTTTTCATTCTTTTGTAACCAAAATCCCCCGGTCCTAAACCATCACCATGACCTATTAAAAAAGTAGTATTGTTAAATGTAAATTCTTTGGGTTCGTGATAGACCGGAATATTCAATTCTTTTTCAAAATAATCTTCCATCCATAAATCATGGTTTCCTACAAAAAAATGAATCGGTATGCCACTGTCTCTAATTTCAGCAAGTTTTCCTAGAACTCTTACAAAACCTTTAGGAACAACTGTTTTGTATTCAAACCAAAAATCAAATAAATCACCTAATAAAAATATAACCTCAGCGTCTTGTTTTACCACGTCTAACCACTGTACAAACTTTTGTTCTCGTAGTTTACTTTTTTCAGGAGTCGGAGCACCAAAATGCTGATCTGAAGCAAAATATATTTTTTTATTAGAGGTCAAATTCATAAGGTTTAGTAAAACAAAGATAGGAATACTTTCTGCTTAAAATATTTATTTATTCTGGCTTTCTAGAACCATTACTTTTTGAATCATCGGGTCTCTTTTTTGATACAACTCATAAAAAGCAGTTTCATCAAAAACTTGTCTTGCAATGAATGCTCTTAAATAATGTTTGAGTATTGTTTTCTTTTTGGCATCAACAGATCTTTCGAAACGAACTTCTTTTAAGAAAGCATTTACAATGACATCATCTTCATCAAAATTATTTTCAAAATTTTCAAAGCCGTTCTCTAAAATCTCTTTTCTATGCGCGTCTCCATACTCGAAAGTAAAAGAATTTAATTGAGAAAAATAAACATTTTCTATATAGGTTGTCGTGTCGATAGGAACAAATACATCAGGTATAATACCTCCTCCACCATAAACGACTTTTCCTTTTGGAGTGGTATATTTTAACGAATCTGCAACTTTAATACTGTCTTTTGAAAGTAGCTCACCACTTAAAATTCTATCTTGATAATCATGTGCATAATTCTCTCCGTCATTGAGCTTGTACGGTTTTTGAATAGATCTTCCGGTAGGCGTATAATAGCGTGCTATGGTCAAGCGAACGGCAGAACCGTCACCTAACTTCATTTCTTGTTGTACCAATCCTTTTCCGAACGAACGTCGACCAATAATTACTCCTTTGTCATTGTCTTGCAATGCTCCTGCAAAAATTTCACTTGCAGAGGCCGAACCTTCATCAATCAAAACATATACTTTTCCTTTTTCGAAAATACCTTCTTCGGTAGCGAAAAATTCCTCTTTTTTGTTTTTATTGTTTTTGGTAAACACAATGAGTTTTCCGTCTTCTAAAAACTCATCGATAATAGCATTGGCAACATGAATAAATCCACCTCCGTTCTGACGCAGATCAAATACTAGGTTTTTAGCTCCTTTTTCTTTTAATTCAAATAATTTTGAACTCACTTCATGATACGAGGTTGCTGCAAATCGATCTAATTTTAAATACCCTAAACTATCGTTAAGCATGTACGCTACTTCTGCACTAAGAATCGGTACTTTATTTCTTTTGATTGCAATTGGCAATATACTATCGATATCTTTTCTATAGACTTGTAAATCAACATTCGTGTTTGCAGGGCCTTTTAAAACTTTTACCACATCACGACTGGTAATGTTTTTATTAACCAAGGTATCATTATTCGCTATTAATATTCTATCTCCAGCGAGAATACCTGCAGCTTCACTCGGTCCTCCTTCAATCACATGTGTAACAACCAAAGAATCGTTGTGCATTAAAAACTGGACTCCTATTCCTTCAAAATTCCCTTTCAAATTTTCGTGGCTAGCTGCATAAATGTCTTTTGGAAAATAAACAGAATGAGGATCTAAGCTAGAAATAATATCGGCAATTACATCGTCTAAAATCTCATCTGTATTTACCTGATCGACATAATCTTGCTCGATAAATTGCAAGAGTTTTTTTATTTTTTGTTCACTTTTATTGGCAGAAAACAAACCAGATTCAGAAGGAAAATTTAAGGTAGAACCAACGAAAATACCAAAAGCAATGGCGATACCTAAAAAAAGTGGAAAATTGTTTTTATTCCTCATAACCGGCTATATGTTCAACTTGAATTCCTGCTTGCTTTAAAAAATCGACACCTGATAAGTCTTTGTACGCATTTGCATACACCACACGAGTAATACCAGCTTGTAAAATTAATTTACTACAATCTTTACAAGGCGATAAAGTAATATACAAAGTAGCTCCTTTAGAAGATTGTGTTGAAGCGGCCACTTTTAATATAGCGTTTGCCTCAGCATGCAATACCATCCATTTCGTATCTCCGTTATCATCTTCACAGCAATTATCAAAACCTGTGGGTGCACCATTAAACCCGTCAGAAATAATCATTCTTCCTTTTACAATTAACGCACCTACTTGTTTTCTTTTACAATGAGATAATTTTCCCCATTCAAAAGCCATGTTGATATAGGCTTTATCGTATTTTAATTGCTTTTTTTTTGTCATAATATGATTAGAATTAGCTGCTCGAAATTTTCAAAAAATGAAATGATTCGCTAAGAAAAACAAAAGTCGTGAATCTTACCGAAAACGCCAAAAAACCAAAGACTTATAACAACTGTCTGATAAACCCATCATAACGTTCTATCAGCATAGGAATGGTAATTCCGATTACAACGGCTGACATTACCAAAATCCAATCACGTTTGGCTACTTTAAAAAATGCCGAACAAAGATGGTAAACAGTAACGATACCAATAACAATAATCACTTGAGCTACTTCTATACCCAAAGAAAATTCTATCAATGGTACTAATTTTGAATCCAATCCAGACATCAACATTTTGAAATAATTAGAAAATCCCAGTCCGTGTATCCAACCAAAACAAAAAGAAAAAAACAACAATACTTTTGAATTGGCATTTGAGCTTGTACCAGAAAATAGATTTTTTAGTGCCGTTAAAAATATGGTAAGCGGAATTAAAAACTCCACCAAATCTGCATTTACGTTTACAATTCTATAAGCAGACAATGCCAAACTAATTGTGTGTCCTAGCGTAAATAACGACACCAACCACAGCATATTTTTCCATTGTTTAAAAGAATAAGAAACTACAAGAACGATCAAAAATAAAATATGATCATAGGCATTAAAATCTAACACGTGTGTGCATCCTAATTCTAAATAAAATAAAAAGTCATTCATGGTATTATTTTTGTTCAAATGTAAACAACTTAAAATTTATCTACTTATTGTTTAAATCAACTAGATAATTACGCTAAAATACGGACATCTGAAATAAATAAATTAATATTGCAATACAATATAAAAGTATTGACTCTTTATGAAATTAAGTATCCCATTTTTAAGCCTCTTATTTGTCGTTATTTCTTGTATAGAAAACAACAAAAAAGCTTCAGAAAAAACGAATTCAAACAAAGAAATTCCGGTTCAAGAAACCACCATAAAACCAGAAGCTGATACGAGCAACATGGTATATTTTAAAGGAGGTACTATTCAAATCGGTTCGGAAACTGGAACGGCTGATGAACAACCTACTTTTGAAACAGAAATTGCACCATTTTATTTGGATAAAAATTTAGTTTCGGTGGCAGATTTTAGAAAATTCATTGAAGCAACGAACTACAAAACAGAAGCCGATAAGTATGGTGATTCTGGCGTGTTTTTATTTGAGCAAGGACAATGGACTTTGTTAAAAGGAGCTAACTGGGAATATCCTCTTGGAGAAACCAAACCAAAATCATTAGACAATCATCCTGTAACACATGTAAGTTGGAACGATGCTCAAGCGTATGCAAGTTGGGCTGGCAAACGTTTACCAACAGAATTTGAATATGAATTTGCCGCTAAAAACGGTGGAAACTCAGTATATCCATGGGGTAATTCGGTTCAAAAAGAGGGAAAATATATGGCCAATTTTTGGCAAGGCGCATCGGTACAAGATACCGACGCAAAAGATGGATTTTTATTGACTTCTCCTATTGGTCATTTTGGAGAGTCGCCAGCTGGATTAACCGATATGGTTGGTAACGTTTGGCAATGGACAGCTTCTATTTATGCTGCATATCCAGGAAACCCAAACCAAACTCCAAAAGACCCTAAAGTAAGAACAACTCGTGGTGGATCGTTTATGTACGACCAAGCCTTAGAAAAAAGTTTTACTACGAGCTTTAGAGCCAAAAACTCAATCGATACTTCGTTATTCAACACTGGGTTTCGATGTGCCAAATAATCTTTTTTCATGATCGTAAATAAAACTCTAAAACCTCAAACACACTTATAAAATGTATCAGAATAAACAGAAATTTTCCAAATTCGTTTTACAGTTTTGTTTATTACTGAGTGTCTGTGTCTTAGTTTTATCTTGTGGTGAAGAAAAAAAAGAAACCTATAAAAAAGTAGCAACTGAAAAGAAGAAATCAGTATTTGCTTCAACAGATTCGATTCCAGACGCACATTTTTTAGGGGATAAAACCTGTAAAGAATGCCATCAAAATCAGTTTGAAAAATGGCAAGGCTCACATCACGACAAGTCAATGGATGTGGCCACAAAACAAACCGTTTTAGCGGATTTTAACGGAGAGGTTTTTAAAAGTCAAGGAGTAACGAATCGTTTTTTTCAGAAGAATGGTAATTTTTATGCCAACACCGAAGGGCCTGATGGAAAAAACCACGATTACAAAATTGTATATGTTTTTGGCGTAACTCCATTGCAGCAATACATCGTTCAGTTTCCGAACGGTCATTACCAATGTTTGCGCACTGCTTGGGATAGTGTAAAAAATAAATGGTTTGACTTATATCCTGATTTTAAAGTAGTACATTCTGAATGGTTGCATTGGTCGAGAGGTGGATTGAATTGGAACAATATGTGTGCCGATTGTCATTCTACCAATGTTCGTAAAAATTATACGCAAGAAGACCATAGTTACGATACGAAATTTGCATTGATAAACGTAAGTTGCGAAGCTTGTCATGGACCTGGTAAACAACATGTAGAAGATGTAAAAACGCAAGGTGGTTCTTATAGAAATACGGGAACGATGCAAATGACATTGGACACAAAACCTAAAGAATTAGTAGATCAATGTGCGCGTTGTCATATGCGAAGAGAAATGCTAACGGATCGGTTCAATTTCGAAGGTACAATGTTAGACCATTACTATCCTCAATTGATTACAGAACCTACATACTACGCCGATGGTCAAATTTTAGATGAAGATTACGTGTATGGGTCTTTTGTGCAAAGTAAAATGTATCACGAAAACGTTACGTGTACCAATTGTCATGATGCACATACACTTGAACGTAAATTTGAAGGGAATAAATTATGTGCTCAGTGTCATTTGCCAGAAAAATATGATACTGAAGAGCATTCGTTCCATAAGCTAGGAACAGAGGGTGCTTTGTGTATCAACTGTCATATGCCAGGAAGGTTTTATATGGGGAACGATTTTAGACGTGATCATAGTTTTAGAATACCTCGGCCAGATTTATCTGTAAAATATAATACTCCTAATGCCTGTGTGGGTTGTCACAAAGACAAAACCGACCAATGGGCCGCAGACGAAATTGTAAAGAGAAAAGGCGCTCCGAAAGAAAACCATTTTTCTGATTTATTAGTACCAGGATTGAGTAAAACTCCTGAAGCATACAAACCGTTGTTACAATTGGCCAAAGACGCTTCATACCCTGAAATTGCGAGAGCTTCTGCCATAGTTGAATTACCCAATTATCGCAATCAAGCTATTGTTAGGAAGCAATTACTTGAATTTTTAAATGATCCATCACCATTGGTACGAGCAAGTTCTACTGATGCATTGAATGATATTTCTGATATTAACAATGTTTCTTACTTGTTACCATTGTTAAATGACGAAAAACGTGCGGTTCGTATCAAAGCTTTTTCTGCACTGGCAATTTTGGATGAGCAACAAGTTCCTCAAAACTATAAATCTGTTTACAATAAAGTAAAGAAGGAATATTTCATTTATCTAGATGGTATTTCTGACTTTACAGGAGGAAGAATTAACAGAGCCAACTATACGCTTAAAAAAGGAGATTTACTAGGTGCTATTAAACATTATGAAAGTGCTTTAGCCATAGACAATTTAAACAATATGGCTCGAACGAATTTAGCCAATCTATATTACCAAAATAAACAATATAAAAAAGCTGAAAAAGCCTTTAAGACCATTATTGAGCAAGAGCCAGAATACGGTGCTACTTATTATTCTTATGGTTTGCTTTTGGCTGAATTACAACGTACTAAAGATGCTATTCAGCAATTAGAATTAGCAACCAAATACATGCCAGATAACGAAAGAGTATACTACAATTTAAGTTTGTTGTATAGTGGTATTAAAGATGCTAAAAATGCTGAAAAATCAATTTTAAGAGGTTTAAAAAAATTACCAAAAAACGAAAACTTGCTTTATTTATTGGCCTATCATTATGCAAATAATGGAGAAAAACAAAAGGCAAAAAATATCGCATTGCAGTTGGTACAATTATTTCCTAATAACGCGCAATATTTTACTTTTTTGCAGCAATTAAACTAATCTGATAATACAAGGGGTGATTTATTTTATTCAAAAGTAAATCAACTGTTTACAATATTCCTTATCTTTTTGTGTTCAATATTAAACCATTGAATAAAAATTAAGTCATAGGATAAGAATTCAAGACCCCCTAATTATGAAATCAGCACATATTCAACATTTGTATTGGAGAGCCGGATTTGGAATTACACCAAACGAAATGGCTTCTTTAAAAAAGAAATCGACAAATAAAGTTGTAAAAGCGCTGTTTAAAAACTCAAAAAACTACACTCCTTTAGAAGTTGACTTGTCTGAATTGGCAATAATTCGAGATAAAAACTACAAACAGATAAAAAAAGAAAAAGGGCCTGACTTTCAAAGAAATCTTGTCAAACTTTCCAGAAAAAAAGGTGTTGAATTAAACGCCGCTTGGATCGATAGATTAGGTTCTAACAATGAAATTCTTCGTGAAAAAATGACGCTTTTTTGGGCGAATGTTTTTGTTTGTAAAGACAATAATACCTTCGATATACAACACTATAACAACGTACTTAGAAAAAATGCATTGGGAAATTTTGGCGATTTTACAAAAGCCATTTCGCATGAAGCGTCTATGATTCGATACTTGAACAACAAACAAAATAGAAAAGGCAAACCCAATGAAAATTTTGCAAGAGAATTGATGGAGTTATTCACACTAGGTGCAGGAAACTATACAGAAAATGATATCAAAGAATCTGCTAGAGCGTTTACCGGTTGGAATACTGATAAAAAGGGGAATTTTATTTTTCAGAAGAAATTTCATGATTTTGGAAATAAAACTTTCTTTGGTAAAACGGGTAATTTTGATGGAAACGATATTATTGATATCATTTTAGAACAAAAACAATGTGCTCGATTTATATCTGAAAAAATATACAAATACTTCGTAAACCCTGTTGTAAACGAAGCACACTTAGAAGAGTTAACTACCATTTTTTATAAAGATTACAACATAGAAAACCTGATGCAATATATTTTTACAGCCGATTGGTTTTATGATGAAGAAAATATCGGTGTAAAAATAAAATCACCTATAGAATTGCTGGTAGGTATCAACAAAGTAGTACCCGTGCGTTTTGAAAAGGTAAAACATCAAATCTATTTTCAAAAAATGATGGGTCAAATTTTATTGAATCCGGTAAATGTTGCCGGCTGGAAAGGAGGAAAAAGTTGGATAGATTCGAATACCCTAATGTTTCGCTTAAAAGTACCTTCTGTTATTTTAAATAATGCAGTAATCAACTTAGAAGAAAAAGGAGATATTGAAGCTGATTTTAAAGAATTTTACGCTAAAAAGAAAAATAGAAAAGGATATTTTAAAACCTCTGTATCGTGGAACGAATTTGAAAAAAATTATCAAAAATTAACAGCGGAAGAACTGAAAGAAAGCTTAATTATTGGTCCGTTTAACCCGCAAACAGCCGCTTTTATCAACAATTTAAAAGTAACATCAAATAGAGATTTTTGCGTACAATTAATGTCAATTCCTGAATACCAACTTTGCTAAAACCATTTATTTATGAAAAGAAGAGAATTTATAAAAAATAGTGCCTTAGCAAGTAGTTTGTTTATGGTACCAAGCTTCGTCAAAGCTTTTGAACAGGTTGCAAAAAACAGTTTGGGATATAAAAAATTAGTAATCATACAACTGGCCGGAGGAAATGATGGACTGAATACAATTGTGCCATATACCAATGATATTTATTACCGTGAAAGACCTCGTTTGTCAATTAAAAAAGACGAAGTTATCCGTATCAATGGTGATTTAGGTTTTCATAAAAACATGGCTCCTTTAAAAAATTTATACGACCAAGGCTACCTTTCGATTATCAACAATGTAGGATATCCAAACCCAAATAGATCTCATTTTAGATCCACAGATATTTGGCATTCTGCAAGTGCTTCAGACGAATATTTACAAACCGGTTGGTTAGGCAGGTTTATTGATAGCCAAGGTAAATTACCATCTATGGGTATTGAAGTTGACGATAGTTTGTCTTTAATTATGAAAGGTGAATCTGTAAACGGAATTGCAACACAAAATCCTCGTATTTTATTCAACAACACACAAACACCTTATTTCAAAAAAATAGTAAATCAGCAAAATGATGCTCATTTAAGCGAACACAATCTTGGGTATTTGTACAAAACAATGATTGAAGCAAATTCGTCTGCAAAACATATTTATGAAACCTCGAAAACGTTTCAATCAAAACAAGAATATCCTAACAACCCTTTTGGAAAACAATTAAAAACTACTGCAGAATTGATCAATTCTGGTTTAGATTCAAAAGTATATTATGTTTCGATGGGTGGTTTTGATACCCATTTTGACCAAGACCGAAAACAAAATCAATTATTAAGTATTTATAGCAATGCTATGGAGGTTTTTGTAAAAGATCTTGAAAAAAACGACACGTTTAAAGATACATTAATTCTTACTTTTTCAGAATTTGGAAGACGCGTAAAAGAAAATGGATCAAAAGGTACAGATCACGGTACTGCTAACAATATTTTCTTGATTGGTAAAAATCTAAAAAAACAAGGTTTCTATAACGAACTACCAAACCTTGCTGATTTGGATTCTAACGGTGATTTAAAGTACTCTGTGGATTTTAGAGAAGTATATGCCACAATTCTGGATAAATGGATGGAAACAGACGATGAAAAGATTTTAAACAAATCGTTTTCTAAGCTAGATTTTATATAATTTTTAGGTTAATTAATTTTTGTTGGATGATTAATTAAATTAAACCGTTTGCTTCGTTGCAAGCGGTTTTTTTTACTTTGTCTAGTTTTAGTTGAGTTAAATTTATTAAAAAACTATTCTAGTCGTTTTTTTACAAAAAAACAGAATCTATTTATATCCTTGAAAAAACCTTTAGTATCCTTTACACTTATATATTCTCAATAGTTTTGGTTTTCTAAACAGAACACCAATCCTTATGAAAATTGTGAAACATTCTATATTTATTCTATTACTTTTCTTTGTATCGAACACCTCTTTTGCACAGACTATTTACGTCTCTTTAGATGGAAATGACAACAATGATGGATCCGAAAACCATCCTTATAAAACTTTTTCAAAAGCGGTTTCTGTTATGTCATCCGGTGCTACATGCATCATTAAAGAAGGTGTTTACGAACAAACTTTGATTGTGAATAAAAACGGAACTGCTGCAAATAATTTAACCTTTAAAGCTGCTCCTGGAGAACGTGTAGAAATAAGAGCAACCAATTATATCAATGGATGGCAACAGCATACAGGAGCTATTTACAAAACCTCAGTAGATATGAACATTGATAGTCGTTTTAGAGTTGTATACCATCAAGATGAATTGATGAATATTGCTAGATGGCCAAATGATTCTGATGCGAATAGATGGACCATAGATTGTACACCTGTTACAGGTGGTGACGGTTCACATTTTTTAATCGGAGGTGGTATTCAAGATATTGATTGGACAGGTGGAATGGTGTATTATTTAGGAGCACATTCTGGAACTAGTTGGACACGTACCATTACTAGCAATACCAATACAAGAATTAATTACGATGGAGTAGATATTACAAAATGGCCTTTTTCTAATCACAATCCAACTTGGATAGAAGGGAGTCCTGATAACAAAAGAGGACAGGTTTACTTATTTAATAAATTAGAAGCATTAGACACAGGCAGAGAATGGTATTACGATCAAACAAACAAAATTTTATACTTTCAAACTGAAAATGGTACCATACCAGCTGAAAATAGTGTTTCTTTTGCTGTTACTAAATATTCTGTAGAATTAAAAGGAGATTACATCACACTGAAAGACATCCATGTTTTTGGTGGTAGTGTCAAAATTCATAACAATGCAGACAACAACACTATAGAAAACTGTACCATTCTTCATGGTAGTGAAGGACACGATGCTTTAAACAATACCTCTGCACAAGTTGGAGAAGCTGCTTTAGAGGTTTTAGGAGATAATACAGTAATCACAGGCTGTACCATAAACCATTCTAATGTTAGTGGAATTGTACTTGCTGGATGGGCTGCTTCTAATTGTCTTATAGAAAAAAACACCATTTTAAATACAGATTATTTAGGTATTCATGCATCCCCTATTCGTTGTAGTGCTAGCAATTCGAAAGTATTAAAAAACTACATTCAAAATGCAGGTAGAGATGGAATGTATGTTACAAGTCTTAATTTTGAAGTAGCCTATAATGATGTTTCGTATTCACAAAAAATAAATAGTGATTCAGGAATATTTTATACGGTTGGAAACAGTAATTTAAGAAATGCTGAAATTCATCATAATTGGTTTCATGATGCAACCGCACCAGCATATTCACATGATCCTAGTAAAGCAGGAAAAGCAGCAGGTATTTATTTAGACAACGATAGCAAAGGATTTACTGTACATCACAATGTAGTTTGGAATGTTTCTTGGACAGGTTATCAAGTGAATTGGAACAATACCAATTTAGATTTTTTCCACAATACGATTTGGAATCCAGATGAAGCTATGGCATCTTGGGTAAATGGCTTCTCTCAAGAAAACAATAAAATATACAATAATTACTCTAGTCACCCCGATTGGTTTGCAGGTGAAAACGGAACTGAATTTGATATAAAAAATAATCTAATCGATGCGAATTCTCCTTTTGAAGATGCTGAAAATCAAAATTTTTATCCTAAATCAGGAAGTGCTGTAGTAGACAAAGCACCTACTATTAATGGATTTGACAAGCCTTACAAAGGTGCTTCTCCTGATATAGGGGCATATGAATTAGGTGGTACGCGATGGACTGCAGGAATTGATGCAATAGAAGATACTGGTGAAGGATTGGATTGGTCTATCTACGATACTAAATTTACTATTAAAACGTATGCCGAAAATTGTTCCAATAAAAACAACGGTAAAATTAGTATTGATGCAGATTTTTATGAAGACTATATTCTTTCATTTAACGGTGAAAATTTAAACTTTACAAAAAACATAATCATTGAAAATATTTCTCCGAATACATACGATCTATGTATTTCATTAGCCTCAAATACAAGCGAATCTCAATGTTTTGAACTTCGTATTGACAATGCACCTTTATTAAAAAGTAATACTTCAATAAAAAATAATGAGATTTCTTTTTCTATGGAAAATGGTACTGCACCCTATAGTATTGCTATCAATGATATTGAAGTAAAAGAAGTTTCTATTCCAAATTTTAGTTTAAAGATCAATGAGGGCGATATCGTTTCTGTAACATCAAGTAAAGAATGTGAAGGAAAAATTATAGAAAAAATAGATTTGAGTACTATTACTTCTATTTATCCCAATCCAACAGCTGATTTCGTACATATAAAATTACCTATTGAAGAAGGAAAAATCCAAATAGAAATATTCGATTTACATTCAAAAATAGTTGCTTCTAAAATCTATACCATTGTAAATCATGAACTAACAATTGATTTAAAAAACTATAAATCAGGAATTTATTTTACAAAACTAAATACAAAAACACCGCAGTTTATAAAAATAATCAAACGGTAACTTTATAAAATAAAAAAAACGTAGAATTGATCTACGCTTTTTTATTTCTGTTATTTTTTTTTTAACTACAAGAAATTTTATCAACTCTGTTTTGATGACGTCCTCCTTCAAACTCAGTATTTAAAAAAGTTTCAACCATTGCCAACGCTTGAGGAATAGAAGTAAATCTAGCAGGAATACACAATACATTTGCATTGTTATGTTGTTTTATTAACTCAACTATTTCTTTTGTCCAACACAATCCAGCTCTAACATTCGCGTATTTATTAGCCGTCATAGCAACTCCGTTTGCACTACCGCAAATCAATATTCCTAAATCAACAGCTTTTGTATCAACCGCTGCAGCTACTTTATGAGCAAAGTCTGGATAATCAACACTGTCAAAACTATCAGTACCATAATTAGTTACAGTAATTCCCTTATTTTCTAATAATTCTACGATTGCTGATTTGTAATCTGGTCCAGCATGATCATTCCCAATTGCTATTGTCATTTTTTATGTATAAATAATTAATCCTACAAAAATACAATAAATGAAAAAAGGAATCAAAAGTAGCCCCATAAATCTAAAAGAATTCGTTTCGAAACATATCAACAATTAACATAAGTTAATATACTTATTTTCAATTATATAACTTTAAATTAACATTAAATAGTAGATTAAAACATTCATTAAGCCCAGCTATTAACAGGTGTTCTAATAACTTTTTCAAAAAGCACTAATACTAAAGGAGTTAACAATGTTATTCAAATGTTAACAAATAATAGGTAAAAATCTATAAAAAAATTTGCTTTTTAAATGCTAAAAAACAATACAGGACACCTAGGTAATTATGCAAATTTATTTTCATAAAAATAACGTGTAGTTATCAACATAAAAAAATTGAGTTATGAGCATTAAAAATAGAAATATATATTTACAATTTATACTTATTTGCATTTCAAATATTCTTGTTAATAAACTATCTAATTTTTATGATTAACAATATTTTAGACTGTTTATAACGTTCTAATAACTACATTAAAAACTACCATTTTTGAATAATACAATAAAAAAGAAAAAAAGTTATTAGGGCTATTAACAAGCAATCATAGTCCATTATTCTTTTTTTTAAATTTTAAATAAAACTATATATATATTACTATATGTTTATAACAATTGTATTTAGTAAAATACCTTAAGTTTCTATTTGTATTAAAAGCTATAATATAAATAGTTTTGTAGTTATTATGAATACCTTAACGACTAAAATCTACTTGTTATTTTAAAATAGTGTAGCTTTGCAAACAGTTAAATTTATTTAAAGCAGTGTGTCCACTTATAAAAAAGGGAAAACCTAATTACACTGGCTTATACAATTCCTGTAAAATTTTCACTTTTATTAAACTACAGGAACGACAAATACGACAACTTAATTCGTATTTTTAAACAAACAAAAAACAGAATGTCAAAAGGAAAAAAGAAAAAAATATATAAGAAAAAAGGAAATGTTATCAGGCACTTGACTCGAAATATTATGAGTGTGTTTAGTAAAGAAGGAAATAAAATTCTGAATTACAAACAAGTATGTGCCAAATTAACGATTAGCGATGCCAATGGTAGAAATCAGGTAATAAAAAAATTAGAAGATTTAAAAGGTCAAGGAAAATTAGAAGAAGTAGATAGGGGTAAGTATATTTTAAATCAAAATAAAAATTATCATATAGGTACCTTAGATCTTACGTCTAATGGAAATGCTTATTTTATTTGTGATGATTTCGAAGACGATGTGTTTATTCCATCGATCAATATCAATAGAGGTTTAGACAAAGACACTGTAAAAGTATATGTGTACAACAAACGTCGTAGTTCTAAAAAAGAAGGAGATGTAGTTGAGATTATCGAACGTGCTAAAACTGAGTTTGTCGGAGTGTTACAGGTCAGTAAAAACTTTGGATTTGTAGTACCAGATAACAATAAAATGTATGCAGATATTTTTATTGCGAAAGACAAATTGAATGGGGCAGTAGATGGTGAAAAAGTGATTGCAGAAATTATAGATTGGCCAGAAAAATCTAAAAATCCATTCGGAAAAATAACCCAAATTTTAGGCTTACCAGGCGAACATAATACTGAAATACACAGTATTTTGGCAGAATATGGATTGCCGTATGAATTTCCGGCACATGTAGAAAAACAAGCCGAAGACTTAGATACAACTATTACCGAAGAAGAAATAGCTAAACGTAGAGATATGCGTAAAGATTTAACCTTTACGATTGATCCGAAAGACGCTAAAGATTTTGACGATGCTTTGTCTTTTACAGTTTTAGAGAATGGAAATTATGAAGTAGGAATCCATATTGCAGATGTATCGCATTATTTAGAAGAAAACTCTGAAATGGATAACGAAGCTTATGATAGAGCAACATCGGTGTATTTGGTAGATAGAGTAGTACCAATGCTTCCAGAAAAATTATCAAATGGAGTTTGTTCGTTGCGACCTCATGAAGAGAAATTGACCTTTTCAGCTGTGTTTGAACTAAATGACAAAGCGCAATTGATAAACGAATGGTACGGGCGAACGGTTACTTATTCAGATGAGCGATTTGCGTATGAAGAAGCACAGGTAATCATCGAAGAAGGAAAAGAAGATGTAAAGACTACAATACCTGAAGATATTTCGATTAGAGAAGGTTCATACGAGGTTTCTGAGGATGTTGTTAATGCAGTATTAAAACTAGACACGCTAGCAAAAATAATGCGTAAAAAACGCTTAAAAGAAGGCGCTATTACTTTTGATAAGGTTGAGGTGAAATTCAATTTAGATGAAAATGCAGTTCCTTTAGGCGTATTTTTTAAAGAATCTAAAGATGCGAACAAACTTATTGAAGAGTTTATGTTATTGGCAAACAGAAAGGTATCAGAGTTTGTAAGTAGAAAAAAAGGAAAGCCTACAAAAAACACATTCGTATACCGTGTACACGACGAACCGAATATTGATAAGTTGACTGCTTTGCAGGGCATCATTCATAAATTTGGATACAATATTGATTTAAAATCTAGAAAATCGACTTCAGATAGTTTGAACCAGTTGTTAGAAGATGTACATGGTAAAGGCGAGTCAAACATGATTGAAACTCTTGCAATTCGTTCGATGAGTAAAGCAGAATATACCACGGAAAATATTGGTCATTATGGATTGGCCTTCGATCATTATTCGCATTTTACATCACCTATTCGTAGGTATCCTGATGTAATGGCGCATCGTTTGTTGCAAAATTATTTGGATGGCAAACCTTCTCCGAAACAAGAAGAATTTGAAGAAAAATGCAAACATTCTTCTGAAATGGAATATTTGGCAACAAAAGCCGAAAGAGATTCTATCAAATACATGCAAATTAAATACATGCAAGATCATGAAGATCAGGAGTTTTTAGGTGTTATTTCGGGAGTAACAGATTGGGGTATTTATGTAGAAATTATTGAAAATAAATGTGAAGGAATGGTCAGAACTCGTGATTTGCGAGATGACTATTATATTTTCGATGAAAAACAATATGCCATGGTAGGTCAGTCTACAGGTAAAATGTATCAATTAGGAGATGAAGTTACTGTTACTGTGAAAAATACCGATCTAGATAGAAAACATTTAGATTTTAACATTGTGCAAAATTCATAAATATCCAAGTCATAAAAATTGATTCTGGCATTACTTTTGTAAAAAAATACAGAAATATAAAATTAGTTGAAATGAAAAAAGTAGCGATTTTGATTGTATGTTTTGTTGCCTTTATAGCGAAAGCACAAAACGAAGTTGTAGTACAATTAGAAAAGATAGAAGAATTAAAAGTTTACAAAGGTTTAACGGTAAATTTGATCAAATCTGAAGAACAAAAACTTGAAATTTTAGGTGAAAAAGCAGCAGATGTAACCTTTAAAAACAAAAACGGAACTTTGAAAATAAGTTTAAATTTAGGAAGTTCTTTCGATTCCAATAAAGTAACAATCAACTTATATTACAACAGTATCATTCCAGAATTTGATGTAAATCAAGGTGCTACAATTACTTCTGATCAAACTTTTAAACAAAAGCAATTGATTTTAAGTGCCCAAGATGGTGGTATTTTTAAACTTGATTTAGCTGTAGATTATTTAAAAATCAAAGGATTGACTGGGGGAATTATGTACCTTGAAGGAGTTGTAAAATCTCAAAACATCAATTTGGTATCTGGAGCTATTTACAATGGGTTAAATTTACAATCCGAACAAGCTATTGTCTATGTTTCTACAGGTGCTATTAGTAGCATTCAGGTAACCGAAGTATTAGATGCAAAGGCTAAATTTGGAGGAAATGTTACCTATATTGGAAGACCTAAATCAGTTGCTACTGAAGAATCACTCGGAGGTAAAGTAACAAAAGCGACTTCTTCTTCGACAGAATTGCCAAAAGAAAATGCAACGAGTAAAGAGTCGTAAGTGTAGCCGGTTTTGATTTTTTAAAACAACTATCATATGTAAATCAAAGTTAGTATCTTTGCGTATCAAAATTTATCAAAATGAATGTATATAGTATCTTTTTAGGGATGATAGGTCCACCACAAGTAATATTAATTGTTGTAGTTGTTTTATTACTTTTTGGAGGTCGTAAAATTCCAGAACTAATGAAAGGTCTAGGAGGGGGAATCAAAGAATTCAAAAAAGCCTCTAAAGAAGATGATCCAAAAGAAATAGAAAAAGACGATAAAGCTTAAGAGAATTGTTTTTTTAATTATATAAATCGAAGTTGTTTTGTACGGCTTCGATTTTTTTTGGCATAACTATTGTTTCGTAAGAAATTAATAACCCTGATTTCAATATGTAACAATGCCACCGATTAAAATTCACAATAAAATAGAATCAGAAAATTTTTTTAAAATAGCTGAGTTTAAAAAGGATATTCGAAAAACCAAACCGCATAAACATCATAAATATATTGAGATTGTTTTCTTTAAAGAAGGCAGTGGAACTCATACCATAGATAATAATGAAATAGAAATAGCGCCTTTTATTGTAAACATCATTAGAAAAGAACAGGTGCATTTCTGGGATTTGCAATCAGAACCTTCAGGTTATGTGATTTTATTGAAAAAAGATTTTATTGAAAATGCTTTAGATAAAGAACTAAAAAGATTGCTTTTTGATTTGAGTAAATACCCTTATTTTTTTCCTAAAGATACAGAAACCGTGTGCGCTTTGTTTGCTATGTTGTTAAAAGAATACAACGCTAATGAAGCAGATAATGATGTAGTATTAGAGGGGTTGTTTAAAGTTTTGTTGGCTAAATTATTGCAGTCAGAGACCCGAAAAGAAAACACAAGAGAAAGTTTATATCACAAATTTGTAGATTTATTAACTTCATATAAAATAACATCTTCTAAAGTAGAAGACTATGCTGTTTTATTAAATACAACACCGCAAAATTTGAATACCATATGTAAAAAAGAATCCAATGTTTCGGCCTCAACTTTACTTTCTGAGTTTATAATTAGTGAAGCAAAAAGATTGTTATGGTATTCCAATCTTAGTATTCAAGAAATTGCTTATACCTTGCCGTTTAAAGATAATTCTCATTTCAGTAAATTTTTCAAACGTAGCGTAGGGGTGACACCGAAAATTTTTAGAATGAATCAACAAAGTGTACCACAATAATTTCAAAAAGACCATTTTAGCATTTATAATTTATATAATTTTGTTTTATTACTAAAAATAATGGTGATGTACATCGCTATTATTTAAATTTTAGAATAGAATAGTTTAATTATTATAGTCTTATTTATGCGTGTTTCTATATACTTTTAAATGATACAAACGAGCTAATTATTGATATATTTGAATTAATGTATTTTAAGTTTAAAACCAATAAAAACTATAATTTTACAAAAAAATAAAGCTTTAATAAATAATTATTATGGCAGTTTATTATCAAAAGAAAATCATGAAAAATTTAATACAGATTACCTTAACAATTCTAGGATTGTTTGTTTTTGGAAGTGTAACAATGTTGGCGCAAGATGGAAGAATTAAAGGAAAAATAATAGATAAAGAATCAAACGAAAATGTGCCTTTTGCAACTGTTGTGATCCAATCTGATGCAAAAACAGATGGTACAAGTACTGATGATAAAGGTAAATTTGATTTTGAAAAACTGTCACCAGGTACTTATACAATTGTGGTATCTTATATTGGTTTTGAGGATACTGTTATAGAAAATATTGAAATAAAGAAAGACAATGATTTTGTGAATCTTGGAAAAATATTTTTACAAGTAAATACAGAAGCTTTGAGTGAAGTAGAAGTTACAGGTGTTAACAAAACTCAGGTATCAAAAATTGATAGAAAAACATATGCTGCAAAAGATTTTGAAACTGCACAGGGTGGTAATGCAGCTGATGTATTAGGTAAATTACCTTCTGTAACTGTACAACCTGATGGAAATGTTTCCGTTCGCGGAACCTCAGATTTTATGGTATACCTTAACGGTAAACCTACCAATATTGATGCGACTACTTTATTAAATCAAATTTCAAGCAACGACATTGATAAAATTGATATCATCACAGTGCCAACAGCTCGTTACGATGCACAAGGAAAAGGTGGAATTATCAACATCAAAACAAAATCTAGTGGTATCCAAGGTTTTGCTGCAACTGCTACAGGTACAATCGGTGGCGCTCCTTGGGCAAATGATACCGATAAATATAGCGGTCATAGTATGAGAGACGATCGTTTTGTTGGAGGTATCAATTTAATGTACAATACAGAAAAATACTCTCTGCATGGTTCGTTTAATTACAATGAAAAAAATGTAAATGGAATGCGTATTGGTAGAGCTAGAGTATTAGTTGATGATCAAACCGATCCATACACGTATTTCCATATGAATGCACAAGGTGAACGCCCTGAGTGGTATAAATATTATTCTGCCAATGTTGGGGTAGATTTTCATTTGAGTGCTACCAAAGAATTGTCATTTTCATATTTTTATGGAAATAGAAATAATGGTAGAGCGGCTTATTATATCTACAATACTTTTGATGCAGATGCATCTGGAAATACGATTGGGGGAGTAGCTAGAGATGAAGAATATATCTACAATCCGAATATTGACAACAGATATGGGAATTACAATACTGCGAGTGTAGATTATACCGTAGATTTTGAAGAAGGTTCTAACTTAAAATTATCAGGTACTTATGAAAGCTCTGGGTTGAGTAGAGAGCTATCGAACACGAATTATTTCTATGATACAAAAGAAGCTATTGATGCTGATATTGAAAATGAGTATGCAAATGCTAAAAACCAAAGCGCCTATGGGATGTCTGATGATACTCCTTTACAAGGTTACCGAGGTTCTGTAGATTACGAAAAAGTATTAGAATCGGGTAGAACGTTAGGGGTAGGAGCACAGGTACAATATGTTGGTATCAAAGGTGATTTTTATTTTCAAAACGATTTGGTTACCGATGATTTAAACAACTCTATAGATTTTGATAGAACAGTTACAGCAGCGTACATTGATTATGCAGGTTCTGGTGATAAAATCAGTTATAATTTTGGTTTGAGAACTGAATATGGACAACAAAATACATTTATTTCGAATACTTCGTATTTGGGAGATTTCGGTTTGTCTGAAGAGAATAATTATGAACAAAATAAATTAGATTTCTTTCCATCAGCGCATATTAGCTATCAAAAGAGTGATCATACAAAATATATATTGGCTGCAAGTAGACGAATCAACAGACCTTCATTAACTAAAATGGCTCCTTTCTTATACCGTCGTCATTTCGAGGTGTATGTAATTGGTGACCCGACTTTAGAGTCAGAATATTTAAATAATGTAGAACTGTCGTACGAAACCAATATAGGCAAACAAAACATCAACCTAACAGGTTTTTATAGAGGTACAGAAAATGCTGTTTTTAGAGTAAATACTACAACTACACAAATTGAAAATCCAGACATGCATGCAATATTACAAGAAGATGTCTTGATTCGTTCGTACACAAATGCCGGAAATTCAACAGCAATAGGAGGGGAGCTAACGGCTAATTTATTTGTAAACTCTTGGGCAAAATTATTGGTAGGTGGTTCATTGTACAACTTCAAAATTAAGGGAGATGTATTTGGTTATGCAGTTGATCAAGAAAGTACGAACTATAGCTTAAAAGGAAATATGAATGTAGACATTACAAAAGAATTAAGTTCTACTTTAGATTATAATTATACTTCTGCAACAGTTACTTCTCAAGGTTCTAACGATTATTTTCAAGCAATGAATATTGCTTTCAATTACGCTCCAGAAAAATGGGAAGGATGGAATTTTAGTTTAAGAGGTTTAGATTTGTTGAGTTCGAATTTACAAGGTTTAGATACCAATGCATTTAACAATCAAAACCAACAAATATTCTATCAAGAAACAGAATATCATAGAAATGGGCCTATAGTTGAGTTAGGAGTTACATATACATTTAACAAGGTGAAATCTAAAAAAGCGAAAAAAGCTTCTGCTGAAGAGCATTTCAAGTAATTATAAAATTGTTTTAAATAGAAACCTCTGTCATTTTTTGGCAGAGGTTTTTTATTGGGTAAAATTGTGGGATTTACAGGATAATATTACTCATAAGTTAATTTGGTAAAAAGCTATTTTTGATTGCTTTAAATTATTGATTATGAAAAATATACTAGTAGCAATATTGTGTTGTTGTTTTGTTTCTTGTTCAGCTTCAGAGGCAGAGATAGTAGATTCTGAAAGAATAGAAAAAGAGGATGAGATTGAGGTACAAGAAACGATTATTCCAGAAGGTGATGTTTCAGATATTAGTTTGTATCCGGCTCAACCGTATTTCCAAGAGGGTGCTGGATATAATGGTACTGAATTAGAAAATTTGTCCCCTGAAAAGATCAAAACCTTTGTAAAAAACAATCTTATTTCTGATACAGAGAATTTACAATCATTGATTGATGGGTTGTCAGAAATTGGTGGTGGAAAGGTATTTATTCCTGCTGGTAATTATAAAATTAAAAATGTCCTATTAAAGAGCAATATTCACATCACTTTCGATGAAGGTGTTGTAATACATATGGATACAAATAGACCAGGAAAAGGGTTTTTATTCAATCTTGGTGTAGATCGGTTTGATACTACCATTGAGAATGTACAACTAAAAGGTTTAGGAAACCCTTCAGAAAGACCAAAATTATATTTAGAAAGAAATAATGCGAACGGTTTTAGAAGAGCTATTGCCATGGGAAACATCAAAAATGTGTTGATAGAGAATTTTTCGATTTATGACGAATACACAAAAGGAACAGCAATAGCCATGAATCCAGTTCAGATTGATGAAACTTCAGCTTATATTCCAGAAAATGTCACCATTGCAAATGTTAGTATGACAGGAGCTTCTATTGGCTATGGTTTGGCACAAACGAATACAGGTAGAAATATTTTGTTGAAAAATTTAGTTTGCGAAGGAGGGATGACGTGTAGAATTGAAGCGCATACAGGTAGGCATTTAGATATTGGTGTTTATAATATTATTATTAAAAACGTTGTGAGTAGAAATGGAAAAGCTGCGGTTTTGTTGCAACCTCATTCTGTGGTGAATGGTAGAGTGATGGTTGATGTCGCGATGGCTGAAGGTAGTACTTGGACATTATTTTTAAAAGAAGGTTTTGTAGCGAGTGATTCGAAGCGAAGAGAAAAAGGTTCTTTCGATGCGAGTTCGACCTTCAAAAACATTAGTCTTTTTTCTAAAGACGATACAGCCTCAATGTCTTTTAAGAATTTTAAATATGTTCCAGAAAAATTGCAATATTTATACTATCCACCAAATTTTGTTCGCAACGAATTAGACGTTAATCATGCACTTGGTTCAAATGGAGAATTTTCTAATGAAAGTCCAATTACAGGGCCTTCAGTTGCTGTAATTTTTAAAGATACAAGTTATCCTTTGAACATTCCAAAAACCTCTGAAATAGTCTTAAAAGGCGTTGTTGTTGATCGATTAAAATTATTAGAACCGAACAAATAATAAAATTTATATATACATAAAAAAGTCCCATTCTTTTAAGAAAAGGACTTTTTCGCGAAATGCTTTTTTAATTATTTAGATTCGTCTTTAGGTGTATTCGAACTCTCGTTTATTTTGTTGGCTGCAACGAGACTCGTTACCATATCATTTAGCATTGAACTTGCCGCATTAGGGTTGTTTGGTAATAATATCAAATTACTATTGGTATCAGATCCTATAGATTGTAAGGTGTCATAATGTTGTGTAATCACAATTAATGCAGAAGCTTCTTGAGAGTTGATACCCGCTTTATTCAATACATCAACAGATTCTTCTAAACCTCGGGCAATTTCTCTTCGTTGATCTGCGATCCCCATACCCTGTAATCGTTTGCTCTCTGCTTCGGCTTTTGCGCGTTCTACAATTAATATACGTTGCGCATCTCCTTCAAATTGCGCTGCTAGTTTTTCGCGTTCTGCTGCGTTAATTCTGTTCATAGCTTCTTTTACCTGCGCATCAGGATCGATATCTGTAACCAATGCTTTTACAATATCATATCCATAATTCAGCATGGCTTGTTTCAATTCTCTTTGAATAGCAAGAGCTATGTCATCCTTTTTTTCAAATACATCATCAAGTTTCATTTTTGGTACTTCCGCTCTTACTGTATCAAAAATATAGGCAGTAATTTGATCATGTGGATTTTGAAGTTTGTAAAAAGCATCGTATACTTTTTCACGTAAAATTTGAAATTGAACCGAAATCTTCAATTGTACAAAAACATCGTCTTTGGTTTTTGTTTCGACGATAACATCTAATTGTTGAATTTTTAGACTAACACGACCGGCAATTTTGTCTACTAACGGAATTTTAAATTGAAGTCCAGACTGTCGTATACTTAAAAAGCGTCCAAAGCGTTCAACAATTGCTGTAGTTTGTTGGTTTACGATAAAAAATCCCATGGCAATTATAGCAATTGCTGGAATAATAAGGATAAGGTTGGTTATTTGAAACATAGTGAATTTTTTAGATTTGTTTAAAGGTATGGATTTTGAGATAAAAATAATTTCTATGCCTAATTAAATATTCCTAAATTTGGAAGAAAATAGATAGTATCATGAAAAAGTTTCTTTTTGGATTTATAGGAATTGTAGTTTTAGCGATCGTATTATATTTCACAGCAGTTTATTATATGACATACAGCGAAGGATATCGTTCAGGTCAATTGGTAAAAGTGAGTTATAAAGGATTGGTATTTAAAACCTGGGAAGGCCAATTGAGCCAAGGTGTATCAGACGGTCAAGTATTTCGATTTTCAATTGAAGATAATGAAGAACGCGTGATCAAGCTTTTGCAAGATTATCAGGGTAGTAATGTTCGTTTAAAATTCAAAGAAAGATTTGCTACGTTTGCCTGGTGGGGAGACACTAAATATTTCGTCGTAGATGTCGAAAAAGTCGATGAAATTGAACAGAATAATAAAAGTTTACACGATTAAATAAACAAAAAAACCTCCAATACTATTGGAGGTTTTTTTATTGTTTAATTCTGATTATTGGTACCTTGAGCTTGTCAAAGGGTACAATCTTCGAGACAGTGTTTATCCCAATATTTTAATAGCATTTTCTATTCGCTTGATAGATGCTTCTTTTCCAATCATGGCTGCAATGTCAAAAAGATGTGGTCCTTTTAATGCACCGACCAAACTAAGTCGTAAGGGTTGCATTACTTTACCAAAACCAATTTCTTTAGAAGTAATCCATTGTTTTAAAATGGTTTCCACATTTTCAGAAGAGAAATCTTCTATAGAGGTTAATACATCGATTACTTCAGTCATAAGACTGCCGGTTTCCGGCTTCCATTGTTTTTTTGAAGCTTTTGGATCGTATTCTGTAGGGTTCGCAAAGAAATAATCACTTAGATCCCATAAATCTTTTACAAAAACTGCACGTTCTTTAACCAATTCAATTACAGTTTCAATATACGTATCTTCTGCAGAAATTCCTTTTGCATTTAATATAGGTTGAAATAATGCAGCAACTTCCGTCGTTGCTTTCTGCTGTAAATATTGTTGATTGAACCAATTTGTTTTTTCTGGACTAAATTTGGCTCCCGATTTACTCACTCTATCTAAAGAAAACTCTTTAGCTAATTCTTCTAAAGAAAAGATTTCTTGTTCAGTACCTGGGTTCCAACCTAACATGGCTAACATGTTTACAAACGCATCGGGCAAATAACCATCTTCTCGGTACCCTCTTGAAACTTCACCGTCTTTTTCGTTCGTGTATTCTAGTGGAAAGACAGGGAATCCTAATTTGTCTCCATCACGTTTGCTTAATTTTCCTTTACCAACAGGTTTTAATATCAATGGTAAATGAGCAAATTCAGGAGCATTCCATCCAAGTGCATTGTATAATGCAATATGCAATGGGAGTGAAGGTAGCCATTCTTCTCCTCGGATTACATGAGAAATTTCCATCAAGTGGTCATCGACAATATTAGCTAAATGATAGGTCGGCATTCCGTCATTTTTAAACAATACTTTATCGTCTAAAAGAAATAGTTTGAAAGACACATCATTTCTTATCAAATCTGTTGTGGTTAAAATCTCGTTTTCGAAATCAGTATCGTACATTTTGAAACGGATTACATACTTTTCACCAGAAGCTAGTTTTTGTTGTACTTCTTCTTCAGAAAGCGAAAGCGAATTATTTAAGTTGTGTCTAGTAGTATGATTGTAAATAAAGGGTTCTTTATTTGCCTCTGCCTTTTTTCGTTCGATATCTAATTCTTCTGCTGTATCAAAAGCATAATAGGCATGTCCACTTTCAATCAGTTGTTCTGCATATTGTTTGTATATATCTTTACGTTCAGACTGTCGGTAAGGACCGAATTTTTCGTTTTTACCTGGTGCTTCATCAAAGGGTATTCCGCACCATTCCATTGCATCTACGATATACTTTTCTGCATTTGCTACATAGCGAGTTTGATCGGTGTCTTCGATTCTTAAGACAAAAATTCCGTTGTGTTTTTTTGCAAATAGATAATTGTATAAAGCGGTTCTTACTCCACCTATGTGAAGTGGACCTGTTGGACTCGGTGCGAATCGTACTCTTACGTTGTTCATTTTCTAAAAATTTAAAGTGCAAAAGTACGAAAAAGAAGTATTGTTCTGCTTTTTAGTTTGCCTGCTTGTTATGTTTGTTTTTTGGTTGTTGGGTTGTGCTAATTTGAAAAACTGAGAACTAAAAACTAAATGGTATCTTTGCAAAAATTTTCACAATGATAGAATTTAATTACGAACTTGATTTCAAACTTTCTAATGAGGAGGTTTTCGAGAATTGGATTGAAGAAGTTGTTGCTTCATACAATTTTACATTAGGGGAATTGAATTATATTTTTTGTGACGATGCCTATTTGCTGAAATTGAATGTTGAATTTTTAGAACATGATACATTAACGGATATCATTAGTTTTGATTATACAATGGGTAAATTGGTGGGTGGTGATATTTTTATATCTATTGAACGTGTGAAAGAGAATGCTGCAGAATTAGGTTTGGACTTTAAGGAAGAGTTGAAACGTGTTATGGTGCATGGTGTATTACATTATATAGGGTATAAAGATAAATCTGCTGAACAAAAGAAAGAAATGCGTTTGCAAGAAGATAAATGTATTTTATTGTTTAAATAACTGATTATCAACTATATAAAAAATTTGTTCCACGTGGAACAGCTATATTATGAGTCTTTTTACTGAAACATACGATGTGATTGTTGTAGGGGGTGGGCATGCTGGTTCTGAAGCTGCTGCTGCTGCTGCAAATATGGGAGCAAAAACTTTGTTGGTGACAATGAGTTTGCAGAATATTGCTCAAATGAGTTGTAATCCAGCAATGGGAGGTATTGCTAAAGGACAAATTGTTCGTGAGATAGATGCGTTGGGTGGTTATTCAGGTATTGTTACTGATGAAACTGCGATTCAATTTAAAATGTTGAATAAATCTAAAGGTCCGGCAATGTGGAGTCCACGTGCGCAAAGTGATCGTATGCGTTTTGCTGAGAAATGGCGTTCAATGTTGGAACAAACAGAGAATTTAGATTTTTATCAAGATATGATTGCTGGTTTGGTGATCGAAGATAAAAAAATTATAGGTGTTCGAACTGGTTTGGGTTTTGAAATAAAGGCAAAAACAGTTGTGATTACAGCTGGTACTTTTTTAAATGGTTTGATTCATATTGGCGAAAAAACCTTTGGCGGAGGTAGAGCTGGTGAAAGTGCTTCTACGGGTATTACAGAAGATTTGGTAAAAGAGGGTTTTGAAGCTGGTCGTATGAAGACAGGAACTCCACCTAGAGTGGATGCGAAGTCTTTGGATTTTTCTAAAATGATAGAACAACCTGGTGATGCGAAACCTGAGAAATTTTCTTATTCACGAACTACAAATAAATTAACAGAACAGCGTTCTTGTTATATGTCATACACTTCTCAAGAGGTGCATGATTTATTACGAGAAGGTTTTGATCGTTCCCCAATGTTCAATGGCCGTATAAAAAGTACCGGTCCTAGATATTGTCCGTCGATTGAAGATAAAATAGATCGATTTGCTACGAAGGATAAACATCAAATTTTTGTAGAACCTGAAGGGTGGGATACTACTGAAATTTATGTGAATGGTTTTTCTACTTCTTTGCCAGAAGATGTTCAGGACAAAGCGTTGCGTAAAGTGGCTGGTTTCGAGAACGTGAAGTTTTTACGTTTTGGATATGCGATAGAGTATGATTATTTTCCTCCGACACAGTTGAAACATACCTTAGAAACTAAGTTGGTTGAAAATTTATATTTCGCTGGTCAGATTAATGGAACCACAGGTTACGAGGAGGCTGCATCACAAGGGTTGATGGCTGGTATCAATGCTGCTTTAAAAGTTCAATCCAAAGAACCGTTTATATTGAAACGTCATGAAGCTTATATAGGTGTTTTGATTGATGATTTGATTACAAAAGGAACAGAGGAGCCATATAGAATGTTTACATCTCGAGCTGAATATCGAACGTTGTTGCGTCAAGATAATGCTGATTTGCGTTTGACACCGAAGGCTTTTGAGTTGGGTATGGTTGGTAAAGACCGTTTGGATCGTGTGAAAGAAAAGCAAGAAAAAACGGATTTGTTTGTTGCGTTTTTACGTGATACTAGTGTAAGTCATGTTGATGTGAACCCTATTTTAGAAGCAAAGAATTCTGCACCAGTGAATCAATCAATGAAGATGTTTAAATTGGCTGCACGTCCTCAGTTAGATTTTGACGACGTTAGAAAATTTCCTAAAGTTCAAGAGTTTATTGATGCTAATAATATTGATGATGAAATTATTGAGCAGACAGAAATACATGTGAAATATGCGGGTTATATAGATAAGGAGAAACGAAATGCGGATAAGTTATCACGTTTAGAAAATGTTTCCATCCCCGATAATTTTGATTATGAAAAGGTGAAATCGTTGTCTACAGAAGCACGTCAAAAGTTGGCAAAAATTAAACCAGTTACGATCTCTCAAGCGAGTCGAATAAGCGGAGTATCCCCTAGTGATGTTTCTGTGCTACTCGTGTATATGGGTAGGTAAAATAATAAAAGTTCCACGTGGAACTTTTTTGTTTTTAAGAAAATAGTACCGATAAAAACATAATAAATTCTATGAAATATAAATGTGTAATATTCGATTGCGATGGGGTGTTGGTAGATACCGAACACATCTCAATTGGTACTTTGGTGTCGATGGGAAATGAGTTGGGAGCTGCTTTAGATTTTGAATTTGCTATGGTTCATTTTCTAGGAAAGTCGTTAGAATATTGTTTCAGATATATTGAAGCGCGTTGTACAAAACCGTTTCCCAATGATTTTGAAAAACAATACAGGGCGGTAAGTTTCGAAAAATTTAAAAACGAATTACAGCCAATAGAAGGCATCAAAGAATTGATTGAAAAATTAAATGTTCCTTTTTGTGTTGCCTCAAACGGACCGTTGAATAAAATGAAATTGAATTTACAAACAGTAGGTTTAGATTCTGCATTTGGTACAAATATGTTTAGTGCATATGATATCAATAAATTTAAACCAGATCCTGCGTTGTTTTTATATGCTGCCGAAACTTTAGGGTTTACACCTGAGGAATGTGTGGTGATAGAAGACAGTGATGTTGGTGTAAAAGCTGCTATTGCTGGTGGGTTTGATGTGTTTGGTTTTGCCAATCCTAGAAGTGAATCTTTGTTGAAAGATGCAGGAGCTAATCTTTTTTATCATATGAACGAATTGTCTGAATTATTAGATTTGTAAAACCATTTTTATTAAAAACATAAAATTATAAATGTCTGCTAGAGCTGTAAATATTCCTCCGAAACGAAGTAGTTTTGAAACTTATGTGAGTTGTAAAGACCATTTGGTAACTGGTGAAAAATTCGATTTGTTGTTAGATGATAATTTAGATTTGTTAATGACAAATCCGAAACCGGCAACAAAAGATTTAGCGAAATATTACGAAAGTGAAGCTTATATTTCACACACAGATGGAAAGAAATCTGTTGTTGATATCGTATATCAATTAGTAAGGAATTATACTTTAAAGAAAAAGCTCAAACTAATCAACTCTTTTCATACAGAAGGAAAACGAATTTTGGATATTGGAGCAGGTACGGGTGATTTTTTAAAAATTTGTTCTGAAAATGATTGGAGTGTAGTAGGGGTGGAACCGAATGCTTCAGCAAGAAAAATTGCCTCGGAAAAATCGCATAAACAAGCAGGACAGTTTTTCGAATCTGTCGATGAACTGAAAAAAGAAGAAAAAGTTTTTTTAGGTTTTGATGTAATTACGATGTGGCACGTTTTGGAACATGTTCCAAATTTAGATGAGACGATTTTCAATCTGAAAAAATTATTAAAACCAGAGGGTGTTCTAATTGTAGCGGTACCAAATTTTAAAAGTTTTGATGCCGGTTTTTATAAAGAGTTTTGGGCGGCATATGATGTGCCAAGACATTTATGGCACTTTTCTCAAACCGCAATTAGAAGGTTGTTCTTTTTTCAAGGAATGGAAGTAGTAAAAACATTGCCAATGAAATTTGATTCTTTTTATGTTTCTTTATTAAGTGAAAAGAATAAAACTAAAACAACTAATTTTTTGAAGGCTTTTTATATTGGTTTGAAATCAAATCGGAAAGCGAAAAGAACAAATGAGTACTCGTCATTAATCTATGTGATTAAAAACACAAAAAACTGGCTTAAAGACGGTTTTAACGGTTTTTAATTGCGGTTTGATGTGGTATGTTGTTTTTTTTGAGAAAAGGGCTTAAATTAGGTTTATTTGAAGTCGATTTTTGATGGTTAATTTTTAGATTTTAAAGATTGTAGTAGTATGGAATTAGATTTTGTTGAAAATGTAAACGGCTTAGACGAACATATTGTGCGTCTTTTTAATTTCGATATGGCAGAGGCTATTTTGTTGCGTGATTTACTACAAGAAACAATTGTTGAGAAAAGAGAAAAGTTAGACTTGTCGCAAGTAGATTTTATAACGAGACATGATTGTAATTTGATTTTTGGTTTGTTTAAATCGGATGAAGGGGTTTTAACCAAAGACAAAGAAACTTTCTTTTGTATTTTAACAAGCCAAGGTTTTAAAGAAATGGTTGCGCTTCTAGAACCGTTTTGTAAAAAAGAATCGAAAAGTTTCACCTATCTCTATGATATAGATACTCCCATTGATTTATTGTTTGCGCCATTTGGGAAACGATAATCTTAAAAATCTATTTTGCATAATCTTTTTCAAAAAATGCAATTTTTAGAAGTTATACGAGTGTTTTTATATTTTATCAAACACTTTTTATTCGAAAGAATGTTTTAAAAGGGTCTAAATTGAACCTGAAAGCTACTTGTCGATTAAAACACCTCTTAAAATGCATTTAGAGCGTTTTTAAGGGTTTTGATTTCTTTTAATAGACAAATGGGTTGTCATTCATTTTTGTGGGATATATGCCCTTTTTATGGTGTTCTTTTTTGATCAATGTTGTTTATAGTTTTGTTTGTGCTGTATAGTTTTTGTTTATGTTGGTTTTAGTTCAATAGATAAACGCCAAACACACTTAAAATAAAATAGACGGTTAAGGAAGTAGCACCAGGGTAATCTTTTGCAATTCTTTGACCCACCAACATATATAAAATAGTAATACACGAAAATGTTGTGCCTAATAAGGCGGTTTCTTTTTCTTGATTTACATAAAGCTGATAGATTCCAATAATCACAAAATATGCAGTTAAGACTTCAAGAAAAACCAAAAAAGCAATCAATGGTTTTATAAAATTTTTAATAAAGGAGTTCTTAAAAGTTTCAGAGATATAGGAAATGGTTCCTTGCCAATCACTGAATTTTTCAATTACTGAAATGACAAACGTAATCAGTAAGAATACAAGTATCAAGAGTTGTGCTAAATATGGGTGCTGTAAGTCCATAATGATTGAGTTTAATAGATTTCAAATTTAATTAGAATTTTTTCATCTATAGGTAAATTATCAAACGTAGACGGTTCCCAATTTTCAGAAGTTTTTAGAATGCGTGTAATTTCCTTTCTAATTTTTCTTCTGACTTTGTTTCTAAATTTTATGTTAGAAATTTTTCCGTTTTCCTGAATTTTGAATTCCAAATAAATCCAGATGGTTTCATCATCAGAAACAAGAGTTTCATCAAAAGAATCAATAATCCAATCTGTAAAGTCTTCTAAATCTCCCTGTGGAGGCAGAGATAAAATAGACCCTATAGAGTCCTTATGGATAGATACCCCAGCGACATTGCCAGAGAGGGCTTTTTCTAAATCGGGGTGTATGTTTTTTTCTAGGTCTTTCGATTTAATACTTGTTATGGAGCCTGTAACTTCTTTTTTCTTAACAGTTCCATATCCGACGACAACTACTTCGTCTAGGCTTTCATCACTCTCTTGAAGCACGATCAACATAGAATCATTTGCAGGTCTAATCGCTTGCTCAAATCCTAAATAATCAAACGTTAAATTTTCTGTGCTGTCAATGTTGATGTTGAATTTTCCATCAAAGTCAGAAGTTGCAACCTGTTCTTTTCCATCAATTGAAATCATTACACCAGGTAAGGGGTTGCCTTCGTTGTCTAATATAGTTCCTTCAACATTTTTCGATTCTTCTAGGATGGTAGTTGGAGCTTCTGATATTTGAATTTCGTCTATTTGATTTAGTTTTATCGGAGCTTTTTTACGTTGTAGTTTTTGATTATGTTGTGTTGTAACTCGAATTTTCTTTGAATTTTCTTCATTGCTTTCAAAAACAATTTCTTCTTTTTCGTGTTCGATGTTATTTGGTACAGGTGCATCTATTACAATTGGTATAGATGGTGTATGTTGGGGATTGAATATTTCGTCTTCATGTGTTTTGTTTTGCTGAGTGAAATAAAAATAACTTGCCATTCCAACAATCAATAATAGCGAGGCGACCGCATTGTATCTACGTAAGGTTTTTAAGATTCCTTTTTTCGGTTGTTTCTTTGATATCAGTTTGTTTAGAGAGTCAGTGTCTTTGATAAAATTAGAAGATTTCAATTGGTCTATTCCTTCTAATGCTTCTAATTCAAACGAATTATTTTGTGAGTTTTTTTCAAACACATAACGATCTTTATCTGACAATTCATTGTGCAGATATTTTTGATAATCTGAGTATGTGTTTTTCTTATGCTTCATCGTTAGTTTGTTTCTCAATACAAATTTTTAAATTTCGTTTTCCGTTTTGTATGTAACTTTTTACCTTTTTCTCTTCAAGATGAAGTTCCTCAGAAATTTCTCGATAGCATTTTTCTTCATAATAAAATAAGGAGACACATTTTTTTTGTAGCTCTTTGAGTTTTTCTAGACACAATTGCAATGCATTGTTTATTTCATTTTTCGCTTCTGTATCTATTGGATGCATCGTTTCTTCATTTTCCATAAAAAAATCGTTGCTATATTTTTCCAGCTGATTTTTTGAGGCCTTAGATTTTCGAAGTTGCATCAAGCAAAAGTTTCTGGTAACACTGTGGAGCCAACTTTTAAAATTAAGTACTGAGTGTTTTGGCAATTGTTCAACAAGTAGTTCGAAAATTTGAATTACACCGTCTTGACTGTCTTCACGATTTTTAAAATACTTCAAACAAACACCATAAACTAGGTGTGTATATCGACTGAAAAGCTGCCCCAATATTTCTAAATCTTTTTCTTTTTGAAAAAGTTTTAGCAGGGTCTCATCACTTTGTTTATCAGGCTTATTTGAGTTGAAAATCACATTTCGAATGTACACATTAAAAAAAAAAGAAAAAATTTTTATGGAATAATACTTCTTGGTGCATCTAATTAGAAAACGAAGTTTCATTTAAATAAAAAATCATGAAAAAATTAAACCTACTAGTAGTTTTGTGTTTATTATTAAGCACATCAACATTTGCAAATCAGATAATTGGTTTTGTAAAAGATCAAAATAATGACCCGTTGCCTGGTGTATCAATTGTTGTGCAACATACCGCTAAAAGTACTGTTACAGATTTCGATGGAAAGTTTGTTATCGATGCTATCTCAGGAGATGTTTTAGAATTAACATATATAGGTTTTGTTTCAAAGAAAGTGAAAGTTGGTAAATCTAATCGTTTATCAATTGTATTAGAAGCTTCGGAAGAAATACTTGAAGAAGTAGTTGTTGTCGGATATGTAACTCAAAAGAAAAGAGGCTTAACCGGAGCGGTAAGGCGTGTTTCTCATAGCAAAGCTCAAAAGACAAATATTTCTGGACGTGCGCTTTTTGACAACGAAGAATTTGTGAATGAAAGCTATGCCACTATAAATGAAAATGGTTTTCAAAATCCAGTATTAAAACCGTTATCTACATTTTCTATAGATGTAGATGCAGCATCTTATAGTAATATAAGACGTTTTTTAAATCAAGGTAAATTACCACCCAAAGACGCAGTGAGATTAGAGGAAATGATCAACTATTTCGATTACGATTACAAACAACCAGACGATAAGAATCCTTTTGCGATTCATTACGAATTGGCCAATTGTCCTTGGAATACAGAAAATCAATTATTGCATATAGGTTTACAAGGAAAAGAATTAGATACAGAAGCTGCTCCACCAAGTAATTTGGTTTTTTTAATAGATGTTTCTGGTTCCATGGAAGCACCGAATAAATTACCACTTTTAAAGAAAGCTTATGGTTTGTTAGTAAATCAATTGAGAGCAAAAGACAAAGTTGCGATTGTTGTGTATGCCGGAAGTTCTGGTGTAGTGTTGCCTTCAACATCGGGAGATCAAAAAAAGGAAATTATAAATGCGATTGATAAACTTCAGTCTGGAGGAGGTACAGCTGGCGCTCAAGGTTTAAAATTAGCATACCAAGTCGCTGAAGAAAATTTTATTGAAGGAGGTAACAACCGAATAATATTGGCCACCGATGGTGATTTTAATGTAGGACAATCAAGTGACGCAGATTTAGAAAAGTTAATAGTTAACCATAGAGATAAAGGTATTTATATTTCTGTTACAGGATTTGGAATGGGTAATTATAAAGACAGTAAAATGGAAATTATTGCCGATAAAGGAAATGGAAATTACAATTATATAGATACGATGTTAGAAGCAAAAAAAGTATTTATCAACGAGTTTGGAGGAACTTTATTCACCATTGCTAAAGACGTAAAGATTCAAATTGAATTCAATCCGAATTTAGTGAAAAGGTATCGATTGATAGGATATGAAAATAGGTTAATGGCTGATGAAGATTTTCAGAATGATAAAAAAGACGCAGGTGAACTAGGGGCCGGACATACGGTTACTGCGTTGTATGAGATAGTACCTGTAGGAAGTTCGAAAAAGTTTGACACAGATTTAAAATATCAGACAATAGATCCAGTGTCGAAAAAATTATTTAACTCTGAATTGGCAACAGTAAAATTTAGGTATAAAAAGCCAAATAAAAATAAGAGTACTTTAATTGAGTTGCCCTTGAAAAATAAAGTGATAGGTTTTGAAAACACCTCAAATAATTTTCAGTTTTCATCTGCAGTTGCAGGGTTTGGTATGTTGTTGAAAAACTCTGATTATAAAGAAAACTTGTCTTTTGAAACGATTGAAAAAATGGCAAAGCAAGCAAAAGGAAAGGATGAAAATGGCTACCGAGCAGAATTTATCAAAATGGTAGAAATGGCGTCTTTATTGTAAAATTTAAAAAGTATAAAACATGAAAAAATTAGGAATAATAGTAATCGCATTTGTAAGTGTATTCAGTGCAGTCGCACAAACAAAAAATTTTATCGATCAACCCTATGTAGATACTACTGCCAAAGTAGATACCTTGGTGGTGCCCGATAGAATATTTGTAACGATTGTATTGCAAGAAGAAGATTCTAAAGGAAAAGTTTCTATCGAAGACTTAGAGAAAAAATTAGAAAAAGTATTAACAGCATTCGCAATAAATACAAAAAAAGATCTTCAGGTAACTGATATGTCGAGCAATTATAAACAGTATTTTTTAAAGAAAAAGGATATTCATAAAAACAAATCATTTTCATTACTGTTGCGAGATGCCAAAACAGCAAATACTGTTTTTGTCGCTTTAGAAAAAGAAGGGATTTCGAATGTTTTTTTAGAGAAAACCGAATATTCTAATTCAGATCAGTTGCAATTGTTTTTAAAAATGAAAGCTATAAAAAAAGCGAAACTACAGGCAGAATATTTAACAAATGCTTTGGGACAAGAAGTTGGAAAAGCGCTATATATTATGGATAGAAATAATCAGTTAAATAGGTATCACAATAATCAATTAGATGAAGTTGTGGTAATAGGCTATGGTACTAAAATGAAAGAGGACTACAAACCTATAGAGGTCGAGTTCGAAAAAATATTGCTCGAAACAACAGTTTCCGTAAAATTTGAGTTGAAATAAATAATAGGAAATAATTTTTTTCCAAACATTATATAAATATAAAACTCCTTTCAGCAATAATGCTTCCAGGAGTTTTAACCCTATTACTACTACTGTTTTATTCTAATTCTTTAGCTTTTTTTATTGTTTTGATTGAAATAATCAAGAATAAATATTTTTAATAGGGGATCTAGGGGGAGGTATATTTTAACAAACAAAAAAACAAAGATCAACGAAAGATGTTCGCTGATCTTTATTGTGATTATTTACGTCTTCTTTTTTTAGGTTTTAAGGCTTTCAACTCATCTTCGTTGTTAACCGTTACCGTTTCCTCATCGATAATTAATGAGATAGGAAATACAAATTCTGGACGCACTCCTTCTTCTAAAGTTTCTGCATATGCTTTCAATGCATCAGCATCAGCAATTTCTAAATCTCCATCAGCTGTAACAACAGATACAGGGAATACCAATTCAGGACGAGCAGGTCTTTCTGGTTTTAAAGCTTCTAATTCTTCTTCGCTGTTTACTGTTACCGTTTCTTCGTCAATAATTAAAGAAATAGGAAAAACAAACTCAGGACGTACACCTTCTTCTAAAGTTTCTTTGTAAGCTTTCATCGCATCAGCATCAGCAATTTCTACATTTCCATCAGCTGTAACAACAGATACTGGGAATACCAATTCAGGACGAGTAGGTCTTTCTGGTCTTTCTGGTTTCAATGCTAACAATTCTTCTTCGCTGTTAATTACAATCGTTTCTTCTTCGAATACAACCGAAATAGGATATACAAATGCTGGTTTTGTGTCTTCTTCTAAAGATTCTCTATAAGCTTTAAAAGCCTCTTTATCTTCGATAGCTAGTTCACCTTCTGCAGTTGCAACTGATACTGGGAATACCAATTCGAATGGTGGTTTTCTATGTCTTCTTTTCTTTTCTCCAACCAAAGCCTTCATTTCTTCTTTACTGTTTACAGTAATCGTTTCTCCGTCTACTGTAATATCTATTGGAAAAACAATTCTAGGTCTTCCTGTTCTATCACCATAGGCTGTCAATTCTTCATCACTAGAGATAATTACTTCGGTATCGTCTTCCTCTAAAGCTGAAATAGAATATTTGAAAGACATCGTTTCTACTGCCGATTTGATTTCTTCATTTGATAACTCACTTGAGTTTTCAGACGCAATAATTTCTTCTGTTAGACTTTGGTCACAAGAAGTTAATACTCCTAATGCAATAAATAATGCTGCAACCGATTTTGTGAAATTTTTCATGATTATTTGATTTAAAGTTTATTTTATTTCGTGCTTCTGTATATAAAACATGCATGTAATAAATAACCCTACCTAAAAAAGTTATTTTTTTTAAATTTTTATAAAATCACAAAAAAAAGACACCCATATAATAGGTGCCTTTTAAAAGAGTTGTGGGTTTAACTTGAAATTATATTTTTATTTGAATACCTACCGGGGCAAGTTGCTGGTTGTTCTGAACAGGTATTTTGTTTTTGTATGCGTCAGGAACGCTTTCCCAATCAGGATAATGTTTGTTATTGATATAAAAACCATTGGATTTCGATTCATCATAAAAAAGAGAATACGATTTTTCTGGAGCTTCTTTACCCACAGCATCTCCATTTAAGATCAATTCTGAAACTCCATCATCGTCAATATCTACTTTTATCCAATCTAATTCCATGATCTTATTATAGGTACCATCTTGCATCATGAGTTTTATTTCTTTGTTGAAAAGGTCAATAATTTCTGCTGCATTGGCAACCTGTTTATTAATTGCAAAATGAAGGGATTTTGTAGCATATGGTTTTTTAGAAATGGATAGGTATTTGTTTACATCGTTTACTTGGAATTTTAACATGTATTGAATTAAAAGGTTATCAACTAAGAAGTAGTCAATTTCTTCAGAGAGTAATTTTTCTAAATTTTGCTGGTTGTTTTTACTGTACACATATTCAATATTCTTATGGTTTGTGATTGTTTCGTTGTAGGCATACCCAGCAATTAATCCAAGTTTTTTATTGTTCAATTCTTCAAAGTTTGCCACAGAAACATTTGTACCTTTTCTACTCACCAGCACCAATTGATTTTCTAAATAGGGTTTAGAAAACAACATGGTTTCTTCTCTTTGTTTCGTTTTCCACAAAGCAGCACTTCCGTTATAGTCGTTTAATTTTATTCCTTTTAATACTGTGTCAAAATCTACAATGTAGTTTTTACAAGAAATATTAGAACGCAAGAGAGCCTCTGAAACAATATCAATAGCAACGGATTTTTCTTTTTCAACATTTGTAAAAGGTGGCCAAACATCAGAAGCAAGTTTTAGGTCTTGAGCAAAAGACTGTATACAGATGAAAGAAATAATTAATAAGGTTGTTTTTGAGAACGGCATTTTCATAGGTGTTATTTAAAGTAGGTTGGTTTCAAAGATAATAAGTATAATTTTAGATTTATAATGGTAATTACTACTTAAAAAAATCTAATTGATTTAGATAAAAAAATAGCTATTTTTGAATTTAAATAATCGCTATATGTCAGAAGTAAAATCGGTTTGTGAATCGAAAGTATTCGAAGAACTGTATTCCAATCATTCGAAGTCGCTTTATAATTTTATTTATTATAAATGTGGTAACCAAGATCAAGCAGAAGATCTGGTACAAGAAGCATTTATTAAAATGTGGAACAATTGTGCGAAAGTTATTTTTGAAAAAGCGAAATCCTTTTTATATACAGTCGTAAATAATCTTTTTTTGAACGAAGTTGCTCACAACAAGGTGGTTTTAAAATACAAACAGATACCTAGATCAGAAGCAACAAATGAAGATCCAGAATTTATTTTAGAAGAAAAAGAGTTTATGGTAAAGCTTCAAAATGCCATTGCTGATTTAACTGATGGTCAGCGTGAAGTGTTTTTATTGAGTAGGATTGATAAAAAAAGTTACAAAGAAATTGCCGAAATGTTGAATATATCTGTGAAAGCTGTTGAGAAAAGAATGCACGGAGCTTTATTGAAAATGAGAGATAAAATAAACGGTAAGTTTTAGAGGTTTTCTATAAAGTTAAAAAAAACCTAAAATAGAGGTAGGGTAGTTTTCAAATAAACTGTTCTATAAACAAAGGATACTATTATGGAGCAAAATTACACAGACGATACATTTTTAGCCAGATGGCTAAACAATGACCTTAATGAAGAGGAGAAGATTGCTTTTGAAAAAACCAAAGCATTTCAAGAGTATTCAAAAATTATAGAAAAAACAGCACTTTTTGAGGCACCAGAATTTGATCAGAAATCTGTTTTTAATGCAATTCAGAATAAATTACAGAACAAGCAAAAAGTAAGAAAATTGTTTCCGAATTGGGCATATGCGGTTGCAGCATCGGTTGCAGCATCGGTTGCAGTATTGTTAGGTGTGTATTTTATGATGCCATCTGAAACAATCTATGAAACCAATTATGGTGAGCAATTGGCAGTGGTTTTACCAGACGGATCCAAGGTACAATTGAATGCAAAATCTACTTTAACTTTAGATGAAGAAGAATGGAAAGAAGGTCAAAGAAATTTGACTTTAGAAGGAGAGGGTTATTTTGTCGTAGAAAAAGGATCTAAGTTTACAGTGAGCACAAAAATGGGTTCTGTTAGTGTGTTAGGTACTCAGTTTAACGTTAAAAAAACGCAGCAATTCTTTGACGTAAAATGTTACGAAGGAAAAGTTTCTGTGGAGAGTGAAAATCAAAACACAATATTAATTCCAGGTAATGGGTTTCAACGCATAGAAGGGACAAAAGGAAAAAACACTACATTCAAAGAAACAAGTCCTAGTTGGGTTTCTGGAGAAAGTACTTTTGAAAAAGCACCGTTACATGTTGTGATTTCAGAACTTGAAAAACAATACAAAATTACAATAGATCATTCTGCAATTGATGTAAATCAGTTGTACTCAGGTAGTTTTACCTATAAAAATAAAGAAATAGCTTTACAAACAGTTTTTATACCTTTACAAATCACATATGTGGTTGGTGAATCTGGTAATATAAAACTGAGTGAAAGGTAAATATCATTATTTTGTACTATTTTTTTTGAGTCTTGTATTTTCTGTAAGCTCTCAAAATAATCTTAAAAAAACCGAAGATCAAATTCCTCTTAAAGAGCTGCTAAGTTCTATAGAAAAGGAGTTTGATGTTCGGTTTTCTTTTGATTCAGAATTAATAGAGCAACAGCAGTGTTTCCCATTTGATAAAGAAGAAACTTTAGAAGAAAAATTAAAATTCTTAGCTGAAGAAACCTACTTAGATTTTAGCAAATTAGATGCTCGATACATTGTAATAAAAAAAAGAGCACCTAAGCACGATATCTCAATTTGTGGATTTTTGATAGACGAAGCTTCAGGACTTCCAATAGCAAATGCAACTATTTGGGTTGAGGGGAAATCCATTGGTACTTCATCAAACGAAAAAGGCTATTTTATGTTAGACAAACTTATGTCTGACTGGGTCATTCGAATAGATTATTTAGGCTACTATAGTTTAGAGAATTCAGTTTATAAGTTAATAGATATAGATTGTATTCAAATACCGATGGCTGAAACTAATGAAGAATTAGAAGAGGTTTTAATCAGTGATTACCTTACACAAGGAATGTCAAAAAAGCGAGATGGAGCCATTCGTGTTTCGCCTAAAAACTTGGGGATTTTACCTGGCTTAACGGAGCCTGACGTATTGCAAAGTTTACAATTATTACCAGGAGTACAAAGTCCAGGTGAAACTGCCTCTGATTTGCATGTAAGAGGAGGAACACCAGATCAAAATTTAGTATTGTTTGACGGGATAAAAATGTATGAAAGTGGGCATTTTTTTGGACTAATATCTTCATTCAACCCTTATGTAACAAAAAAAATAGAGTTTTATAGAAGCGGTACTAGCGCCAAATACGGTGATCGAATTGGAGGGGTTTTAGATATCAGTTCTGGAGATGCTGTACCTGAATTTAATGCAGGGTTTGGATTGAATTTATTGCATGCAGATGCCTATGTTAAGACGCCTTTGTTTAACGATAAAGTAGGAGTTATTTTATCAGGAAGACGTTCACTTACTGATTTCTGGAATACGATAACCTACCAAAAGTTTTCTGAAAGTGTTTTTCAAAATACACGAATTGTTCAAGACGAAACCGAAGGGGCAAATGATATTACCAATGTAAATAACAGTTTCTTTTTCCACGATTACAATTTAAAAGTTATCACTGATGTTACTGAAAATGACAAATTGGTTTTTAGCAATTTGTACAATAATAATAATTTAGAATACTATTCAGAAAACGAAAGATTCAACGAAATAAACACCGATAACTTGGCGATTAAAAACCGAGGCTCTGATTTAAAATGGATGAGGAATTGGAATGAGAAATGGTCTAGCCATCTTGAAATAAATCAGTCGAATTACCAACTTGATTATGCGGGAATACGTGAAATTACACGTCGAAATCCAGAAAACTCAAGTACAAATGTTTTTGAGAAATATAACAATGTAAAAGATGTTGGCTTAAAACTACACTTAACGAATAGGATAAATGAGGTTTCAACTTGGCAATACGGATATGAATTGTCAAAAAATGAGGTCAGTTATATTTTTGACAACAGTAATAACAATAACGAACAAGATCAAATTTTTGAGTCAGATAATTCTCAAAATAGAACACATGCCTTTTTTACAGAATATTCGCTGAGTAAAGATCAGAAATGGAATTTAAATTTAGGTTTGCGTGCGAACTATTTTTCTGTTGTCAAACAACTGTATTTAGAGCCACGTTTTTTTGTGTCAAATCAACTCAATGAAGCGTTTCAATTAAAGTTTTCAGCTGAAATAAAAAACCAGGTTATCAGTCAGTTAATCGAGTTTCGAAATAATGGCTTTGGTTTAGAAAATGAAATATGGGCATTATCTGACGGGGACCGTATTCCGGTCTTGAATAATTATCAGGTTTCTGCTGGGTTTTTATTTCAAAAAGATGGGTGGAATTTAGACATCGATCTTTACAATCGAAGGATTGATGGAATTACAATCCTGACTGAAGATGTAGCGAATAGAGTACCACAATATTTGGCAGGGAAAAGTACTACCAATGGTGTAGATGTTTTATTAAAGAAACGTTTTGGTATCTATAGATCATGGATCAGTTATACACTCTCGAAAACAAAATTTCAATACGATCAATTAAATGATGGAGAAAAGTTTGATGGTGAATACGACATCCCACATTCGTTGGTATGGTCGCACACATTGATGTTGCAAAAATTTGAATTTTCTTTGGGATGGAAACTTCGTTCAGGTACTCCATACACCAAAGGAACTAGCATAGAACAAACTCCAAGAGGAAGCTATAGAATTGTATATGAAGATGAGGTAAATAAAAACAGATTACCTGTGTACAATAAAATAGATTTGTCAGCCACCTACAAATTTGCATTATCTAAAAACGGAACAACGCACGGAAAGTTCGGTATTTCATTGATGAATATTTTTAACACAAGAAATATCTTAGATAGAAACTATGAAATTAAAACGGAGAGAATTGGGCAATCGATAGAAAGAACACTAGTTGAAACAGATCAAATATCTATTGGTTTTACTCCCAATTTGGTTTTTAGAGTTGATTTTTAAGATATAGAATATTTTAGTTTCCCGTTTAACAAAGTATTTATTTTCTTTTTTGATGCAAATACCATTTTCAGAATGCCAAGTCCATAATTAGTTCTTCTAGAATAGGTATTAAAGTTTTCATTCTTCCAGTCAAAATCTTCTTGCCAAAAAGCAGTGGGAGAAATATAGCAGTACGTATAATTGTAAACAATACTTGAGTTAGACACTTGTTTTTGTAATTGAGAAATTTCAGGAGCAATAAACAAAGTGTTATTCGTTTTACAGTCTTTTTTTAATTGAGTATGTAGTGCTTCGTATTTAGGAATTATTTGTTCCATACTAAAATTTGAATAGGCTGTGTTTCCCATTTTTACAATAGGTCGTATTTGTAAAACATCAACAGAGAGGTCTTTGAATACTGTACCAAAATCTTTTAGTTCATCGAAGTTATCTTCATTGAATGTATAATTGATTCTCAATTGAAGATCGGGAAAAGTCTTTTTTGCATCAGAGATATAAGAAACCGATTGCATAAAACGATCAAAATTACCTTTTCCCATCATTTCTTCATAGGTCGCTTTTTTTGTACCATGTAAAGAAATTGTGATTTCGTTTAAGCCTGCTTCACACCATTTAAATAGCGTTTCTTTTTCAATAGTGTTGGCATTTGTAGTCATTGAAATGTTAGGAACTTTGTATTGGGTTGCGAGCAGAATAATTTTTTCTAAGTTTTTGTATAAAGTGGGTTCCGTACCGCATCCGATTTGAAGCTTTACAGCTCTCTTTAGAATAGCCTTTGCGAATATTGGTAATTCGTTTTCAGGAAAAACACCTTTCAGTTTTTTTACGTAATCTTTGTCTGTAAAATAGCACATCTTACAACGCAAGTTACATGCATTTACGGGGTCGAAATGCACTGCTAAATAACGTTTGTTTAAAACATGAAGTATATACAACCCTAAAAGTTTTATTCGGTCATTTTTGATAAAATGATTCAGTTTTAAAAGATTGTAATATTTCATTGTAATTGTTTAAGATACTTCCTTTGTATGCAACAAGCGGGTTAGTTTAATTGATAAATCTAATAAAATAATTTTAGCATTCCCGTTTCTTTCAATATGGTAGAGTGCGTCACTAACTTCTTTTTCGATATCAAGAATATTTCCTCCATGGATAAACGGAGCAAACTTCTCTAAGGCAAATCCTGCTGTTTGGGTTTCTAAAAACACCAATTCGTTTGCTTTGTAATTGTGTAATAAGGCTTGTCTAAAAAACTGTAGACAATAGTGTAAAAACCGTTTCTGTGTTTCTCTACCAGATTTAGCAATCGTTTCGCTCCATTCAATTAAGTTTTGAATCACAGCTGCATTACCCTTTGCTTTAAAAGCGGTTCTTACCCATAAAACAAACCACTGTTCAAATACTAAATCGTTCGAATCGTGTTTTAATAAATGAATAGCTTTGTTGTAATTTCCTTCTGCTTGATGTGCAATTTTTGAAGCCTCAGCAGGAAAAGAATTTTCGTGTTCTATCAATGCGTTTGCTATGTCATTTTCACTTAGTACGGGAAAATGCAATACTTGACATCTCGATAAGATTGTATTGATAATCTGTTCTTGATCTTCTGCAATCAGAATGAAAATTGTTTTTTCAGGTGGCTCCTCAATTAATTTTAATAATTTGTTAGCCGCAGAACTATTCATTTTTTCTGCCATCCAAATAATCATTACTTTATACCCTCCTTCGTAAGATTTTAGTTGTAATGATTTTACAATCTGTTCTGCTTCATCAACACCAATCATCCCTTGTTTGTTTTCTATTCCTATATGTTGGAACCAATTGAAAAGATTTCCATAAGGTTGATTTTTTACAAAACTTCTCCAATCGTCTAAAAACAAATTACTCACAGGGTGTTTTTTAACCTTGTCATTTGTGGCTACCGGAAAAGCAAAATGCAAATCAGGGTGCGCCAATTTATCACATTTTAAATTGCAAGCTGCTGCATCTTCATTCTTGCTGCACAATAAATATTGAGCATAAGCAATGGCAGTTGGCAGTGTGCCTGACCCTTCGTTCCCTACAAACAATTGCGCATGCGGAATTCTTCCATTATCCGCTGAAGTAGTAAGGTGATTGATGATGTGTTCTTGACCAATTAGTTCTGAAAAAAGCATGAGCAAATATAGGAATATACTCTGCTACTTGTATAAGAATGGAGCTTAAAAATGTGCACACTTGAGAAGTAGTTTTGTCCAACCATAGAAGTTTTACCAATAAAAACATCTACAATGTTTTACAAAAACGTTGTAGTAGCTTTTTTTAGATTTTTAAAAACACCCATGTAAAATAAGTATATTTGCTTACAAATTTTAATTAAACAAACAATGAAAACAATTAAAGACATTAGTTTTGAAGGTAAAAAGGCCTTAGTTCGTGTTGATTTTAACGTGCCATTAGATGCAGATTTTAACGTAACAGATACTACAAGAATTAAAGCAGCAAAACCAACAATTATAAAAATCTTAGAAGATGGTGGTGCAGCAGTTTTGATGTCGCATTTAGGTCGTCCGAAAGGAGTTGAGTCTAAGTTTTCATTAGGTCATATAGTAGAAAAGGTAAGTGAGGTTTTAGGTGTTCAAGCAAAATTTGTTGATTCTTGTGTTGGTGCTGATGCAGAAGCAGCTGTTGCGGCTTTGCAACCTGGAGAGGTTTTGATTTTAGAGAACTTACGTTTTCACAAAGAAGAAACTGCAGGAGACCTTGAATTCTCTAAACAGTTGTCTAAATTAGGAGATATCTATGTAAATGATGCTTTTGGTACCGCGCATAGAGCACATGCTTCTACTACAATTGTAGCACAGTTTTTTGAAGAAAAAGTAGCTGGTTTTGTAATCGAAGCTGAGTTAGTAAATGCTGATAAAGTATTAAAAGGAGGAGACAAGCCTGTGACTGCTATTATGGGAGGTGCAAAAGTTTCTGACAAAATCTTAATTATTGAAAAATTATTAGATGTTGCTGATAATATTATTATCGGTGGAGGGATGTCTTATACATTTGCAAAAGCTGAAGGTGGTAGTATCGGGAATTCTTTATGTCAAGAAGATTTGTTAGAATACGTTCTTGAATTAGAGGCAAAAGCAAAAGCAAAAGGTGTAAATTTAATTTTCCCTGTAGATAATTTGTTAGGAGATGATTTCTCAAACACTGCAAATACACAAGTTGTGTTGAGAGGACAAATTCCTGATAATTGGGAAGGATTTGATATTGGACCACAAACAATCGAGAAATTCTCAACTATTATCAAAGAATCTAAAACCGTAATCTGGAATGGACCAATGGGAGTTTCTGAAATACCATTGTATGCAACAGGTACGATTGAAGTAGCAAAAGCAGTAAAAGAAGCTACTGAAAATGGAGCTTTTTCATTAATAGGAGGTGGGGATTCTGCAGCTGCTATTAACAATCTAGGTTTTGGTGATGATGTATCATATGTATCAACAGGTGGTGGTGCTTTGTTAGAATATATGGAAGGTAAAGTGTTGCCTGGAATTGCTGCTTTGAAAGCATAAAGAATAATATAATAAATAATAAAAGCCTTGCGAACTACGTGAGGCTTTTTTTGTGTTTATTATTTAAATATCTTTATCGAACGGTTCAATTTTAGAAATAATTAGCATTAAATGGTAAGTATTTTCAAAGTTTTAGACCAATATACTCAAAAGAAATAGGAAGCATTTATGAAGTACACAAAAATTTCTAATACAGATATTAAGGTTAGTAAAATCTGTTTAGGAACCATGACATTTGGAGAGCAAAATACCGAAGCAGAAGCCCATATACAATTAAGTTATGCTGCTGGTGAAGGGGTTAATTTTATTGACACTGCTGAAATGTATTCGATTCCAGGAAGAAAAGAAACACAAGGAAACTCTGAAAGATTTGTGGGGTCTTGGTTGAAGGATCAAAAAAGAGAAGATTTTGTTGTTGCCACAAAAATTACCGGACCAAACCCTGGTTTGAAATATATTAGAGAAAATATGGATTTCTCTGATAAGTCAATTGATTTTTCGTTAGAGCGAAGCTTGAAAAATTTACAAACAGATTATGTTGATGTGTATCAATTGCATTGGCCAGAAAGAAATGCGAACTTTTTTGGTAAACTTAACTATAAACATAAGGATGATGAGCAGTGGGAAGATAATTTTCATGAAATTATTTTAAAATTAGACAGTTTGGTAAAAGAAGGTAAAATTCGTCACTATGGTGTTTCTAATGAAACACCTTGGGGAACGATGCGTCATATTCAAGAAAGTACTAAAAATAACCTCACAAGGGCAAAATCTATTCAGAACCCTTATTCGATTTTAAATAGATCATATGAAGTTGGGATGGCTGAGGTTTCTATGAGAGAAAATATAGGTTTGCTAGCCTATTCTCCTCTTGGTTTTGGGGTGCTTTCAGGAAAATACTTTAACGGACAACTACCCGAAAAATCACGTTTGAAACTATTTCCAAATTATTCGAGATATAGCAATGATCAAGCGATGTTTTTGGCTGAAAAATATCAAGAACTTGCGAAAAAATATGGGTTGAGTTTGATTGAATTGTCACTTGCGTTTATAGAAACTCAACCTTTTGTGACTTCTACTATAATCGGAGCGACGACTATAGGGCAATTAAAAGAAAATATTGCCACTATTGATGTTAACTTAACCCCTGAGTTGTTAGCAGAGGTTGATGAAATACATAAATTGCAGCCGTATCCTGCACCGTAAAACATAAGTTGTTTTAAAACACAATGGGCTGTAGAAATACAGCCTATTTTTTTTTGAAATAAAAATAAAAAGTGACATCTATCATCTTTTTATTTGTGTGGAAACCTAAATTTGTGTTAAATTTAGCAAACAGGACAGAATTTAAAAATTGCGAATCATGAGTAAGTTACTTGGATTAATTATTCCACCAAAAGAATGGCGTACACCAGTAGTTATTTTATTAGGGGCTATTTTCGGACTTACCCTATATGCAATGATTGAATCGAAAGCCATTTCATATTTGTCAGACGATCCGAAGACTTGTGTTAACTGTCATGTAATGACGCCTCAATATACAACATGGTTGAATAGCTCTCATAGAGAATGGGCAACGTGTAATGATTGTCATGTTCCTCATGACAACGTATTCAAAAAATATGCTTTCAAGGCGATGGATGGGTTGTATCATGCTTCAGTTTTTACAACTAGAAATGAGCCTGAAGTAATTCGTATGCGAGAAGCGGGTAACGAAGTAGTGCATAACAACTGTATTCGCTGTCATCAAGACCAAGTAGTTGATGTTAAATTAGCAAGTACCGTAGACAATCATAAAGCGAATATGACCGACAGAAAATGTTGGGAATGTCATAAAGAAGTCCCTCATGGAAAAATACATAGTTTGTCTTCTGTAAAATACTATGGGAAAGTGCCACAAGAGCATCAGGAGACGGTGCCAGAATGGTTAAAAAAATATATGAAAGATTTAGATAATAAACCAAAAGAATAATTATGAGCGCAAAAAGAGAACCTTGGAAAAATTGGGTGTTGTTTATAGCATCAATGGTGCTAGTATTTTTACTAGGATTGTTAGTTTCGACAATTACAGAACGTAAAATAGAGGCGAAATACGCTTATACACCTATGAATAAAATCAAACAAGGTGAACCAAGGAATGAAGTATGGGGAGAGAATTTTCCTCGAGAATTTGAATCTTATTATAGAACTGCCGATTCAACTTTTAAATCAAAGCATAACGGAAACGCAATGATTGACATGTTAGAAGTAGACCCTCGTTTGGTAGTGCTTTGGGCTGGTTATGGTTTTTCTAAAGATTACAACCAAGGTCGTGGTCACGTTTATGCTGTGGAGGACTTAAGAAATTCTTTGAGAACGGGAGGGCCGAAAGGTAAAGACGATGGGCCAATGCCTTCTACATGTTGGACATGTAAGTCTCCAGATGTTCCAAGAATTATGAACGAACAAGGAGTCGAAGAATTCTACAAAGGAAAATGGGGGAAATTAGGTGCTGAAATTGTAAACCCAATTGGTTGTGCTGATTGTCACGATTCTGAAACGATGAATTTAAAGGTTACAAGACCTGCATTGATTGAAGCTTTTGAAAGACAAGGAAAAGACATCAAACAAGCAACACATAACGAAATGCGTTCTTTGGTATGTGCACAATGTCATGTTGAGTACTATTTCAACAAAAAATTACCTGGAAAAGAAGGTACACCATATTTAGTTTTCCCATGGGACGATGGTCAAACAGTTGAAGATATGGAAACATATTACGATAGAGTAGGGCATGTTGACTGGGTGCATAAATTAAGTAGAGCTCCTATGTTAAAGGCGCAACATCCAGGTTATGAAGTATACAAAATGGGTATTCATGGTCAGAGAGGTGTGTCTTGTGCAGATTGTCATATGCCATACAAAACAGAAGGTGGACAGAAATTTACAGATCATCATATCCAGTCTCCATTAAACAACGTGGCGAATTCTTGTCAAGTATGTCACCGTGAAGAAAAAGATGTGTTGACTAAAAATGTTTACGACAATCAAGATCGTATCTTAGAAAACAGAGATCAACTAGAAAGATTGTTGGTACGTGCACATGTTGAAGCTAAAAAATGTTGGGATTTAGGAGCAACTGAAGCTCAAATGAAAGATATTTTACACGGAATTAGATTAGGTCAATGGAGATGGGATTATGCTGCAGCATCACATGGAGGATCTTTCCACGCACCGGTAGAATTAGGTAGAGTTATTGGTAAAGGAATCGATATTACGCAAGAAACCAGAATCAAGTTAGGTAAATTATTGATGCAATTAGGTTTTAGTGGAGAAGTTCCTTATCCACCAATTCAAACCAAAGCTGCGGCTCAAAAATACATTGGATTGCCAATGGATCAATTAGAAGCTGAAAAAGCAGATTTTAAAAAGAATGTTTTGCCAAAATGGGATGAAGAAGCGAAGCAAAGAGAAGCTAAATATTAGTACCTTAGCGATGTTTATTTTCATCTATGACGCAAGAAACATCTAAGAAAAAAAATAAAGACTTTTGGGAGCACCCTTGGAGCTATATGGAATCATTTTTCATTGGTACAGGACTGCTCCTGACTGGTTTTATGATGGAGGTGTTCTTTCCTTCTAACGAAGAGTTTTTAATCTCATACCCATTTAATGTACTCTTTTTAACGGGGTATGTTGTGTTGCTTTTTGTTGTATACTACAGGTTTTCTAACATTCAGTTGATTCGTTGGTTGACAAAAGTACCAGCCTCTATTTCTTCAATTGTCTTGGTGACATTTATGGTGATGATCATGGGGGTTGTACCACAAATACCATCACCGAACCCAACAATTACAAAAATGGGTTTAAATCACATCACAACGCATTGGGCATTTTTGTTGATTTTATTTCAGTTTTTAACCTGTTTGGGATTGGTTACGATAAAACGCCTTTTGCAATTCAGTTGGTCCAATTTTGGATTTGTAGTAAGTCACTTGGGACTGTTTATAGCGATAGTAGCGGGAGTGTTAGGAAGTGGAGACCTACAACGTTTGTCGTTAAATGTATATGAAGGAAAGCCTAGTGTTATGGCTTTTGACGATGACGAGCAAGAAGTAGAGCTTCCGTTTGCAATTTATTTGAACGATTTTATCATCAAAGAATACAATCCTAAATTGGCTTTGGTTGATAATAAAACAGGTAGCATTGCTCATAACAACGGAAAAAACTTATACCTGGTTGAGAAAGGAGAAACCTATTATTTTAAGAATTATCAAGTTCATATTGAAGATTTTTTAGAAAATGCAGGGAAACATGGAGCAAATTATTTCTTTGTAAATGAAGTGGGCTCACCCCCAGCAGCTAAAGTTACTGTAACGAATACCGAAGATAATAGTATTGTGAAAGGTTGGATCAGTAGTGGTAGTTTTCGTTATCCGTATGAGTCGCTTAAAATTAGTGACGCATATTCAATCGTAATGACAATTCCTGAACCTAAAGAGTTTAGTTCTGATATTGATATCTTAACCAAAGAGGGAGAACGAATCAATACAACTCTGTTGGTAAACGAAGCTTATTATTACAAAGGATGGGATATTTACCAGTTAAGTTACGATGAAAAAATGGGTAAATGGTCTGATTTAAGTGTCGTAGAATTGGTTCGTGACCCATGGCTTCCGGTAATCTATTCTGGAATTTTTATGATGATTATTGGGGCAATGAATATGTTTTGGTTAGGGAATAAAATAAATAAAGAAGACTAAGATGACTTGGATAGATTTTCCTTTGTATAGTGGAATTATTGGTTGTATTTGGCTGATAGGCTTAGTGTTTTTATTGTGGTCTTATCGAAAAAAACAATTATTAAATATTGCTTTGCCTATTTTATTTATAGGGTGGGGAGTGTTGTTGCTTTTTGTGGCGAAACTATGGATGGAGTTAGATAGACCACCAATGAGAACTTTAGGAGAAACAAGATTGTGGTATGCTACCTTTTTACCTTTCGTGGGGTTTGTAACTTATTTTAGATGGAGATACAAATGGTTTTTGGCGTATAGTATTGTTTTAGCGTCGGTGTTTTTAACGATCAATTATCTAAATCCTGAAACGTATTCAAAAACCTTAATGCCAGCACTTCAAAGTCCTTGGTTCGTACCTCATGTATTGGTGTATTTATTCTCTTATGCCGTATTGGCTGCTTCGAGTATCGTTGCAATGAAGGGCATATATGATTTGTCGAAAAACAATCTTTCTGAAGAAACTTTAAAGCTCGCTGATAACTTGGTATACATTGGCTTTGCTTTTTTAACGTTAGGTCTGTTATTTGGTGCGATGTGGGCAAAAGAAGCATGGGGGCATTACTGGACTTGGGATCCGAAAGAGATTTGGGCCTTTTTAACTTGGATGGGGTATTTGACTTATATTCATTATAGATACTTCCATACACATAAAACAAAACAGTCACTTACAATTTTGGCATTGGCCTTTGTAGTGTTATTGGTTTGTTGGTTTGGTGTGAATTATTTGCCAGTCGCACAAACAAGTGTTCACACATATACACAGCAATAAAAAACCTCTTTAATTAGATCAAAGAGGTTGTGTAGTTTATATATGTAGAATTAATATCCTAATTTTTTTCGAGTTCTAGATAAAACTTTTTGAGCAACTTTTTTTGCTTTTTCTGCACCGATAGCCAATGCCTTATCTATTTCATCTAAGTTATTTATATAATAATTGTAACGTTCACGTTCTACCGCGTATTTTTCAACCAATAATTCATAATACGCCTGCTTGGCATGACCATAACCATAATTCCCACCTTCGTAATTTGCACGCATCGTAGCGATTTGTTCTTCAGAAGCAATTAGCTTGTACAAAGCAAATAAATTACAAGTGTCAGGGTCTTTAGGGGCTTCCATCGGTGTGCTATCCGTTTGAATTTTCATCACCTGTTTGCGCAATTTTTTATCTGTTTGAAACAAGTCAATAATATTCCCTTGTGACTTGCTCATTTTTCCACCATTTGTTCCTGGAACATACATGGTAGCATCTTGAATTTTTGCATCGGGTAATACAAATGTCTCACCCATTTGATGGTTAAATCGTCCGGCAACATCTCTTGTCATTTCTAAGTGCTGTAATTGATCTTTTCCTACTGGAACAATTTCTGCATCGTACAGCAAAATATCTGCAGCCATTAACATTGGGTAATCAAATAAGCCAGCATTTACGTCTTCCAATCGATCGGCTTTGTCTTTAAAAGAATGTGCCAATGTTAATCGTTGGTATGGATAAAAACAATTCAAATACCAAGTTAGTTCTGTCGTTTCAGGAATATCACTTTGTCTGTAAAAAACAGTTTTATTTACATCAAGTCCAAAAGCTAACCAAGCTGCAGCTGTACTGTATGTGTTTTCTTTTAGAGTTTTACCATCTTTTATTTGAGTTAACGAATGAAGATCTGCAATAAATAAAAATGATTCGTTCGAAGGGTCATTTGCCATTTCAATAGCAGGAATAATGGCTCCTAATAAATTTCCTAAATGTGGTGTTCCTGTACTTTGAACACCGGTTAAAATTCTTGACATTTTTTGATAATTTGAAAAGCAAAAGTAAGCAAAGCAGTTCGATTTTTTTTGGATAGCGACTTGAAAATAATCAAACTTTTGTTAATTCATTTGACTTGATTTAGATGTTGCTAGAATAATGCTACTTTTGAGTTATGCTTTTTATCTTAAAAAATATACTCCGTTTGTTATGGAGAATCTGGTTTTATACGTTGTTCACAGGTACCGTGTTGATCTTTTCACCATTGTTACTTATTGTAACAGCTCGAGAGAAATGGTATCCCGTTTTTTCTATGATCGCATCTTTATGGGCCAAAACGATTCTTTTTTGCATGGGGTTTGTAATTGATAAAACAATATTGCAAACACCAAAACAAGATGAGAGTTATATCTTTATTGCAAATCATACATCTATTTTAGATGTTTTGCTCATGCTAGCGGTAGTTAAAAATCCATTTGTGTTTGTTGGTAAAAAAGAATTGGCAAAAATGCCAGTATTTGGTTATTTCTATAAAAAAACCTGCATTCTCGTGGATAGAAATAATATCCAAAGTAAACAAAAGGTTTTTAAGGCAGCACAAAAACATATAGATGCTGGTTTGAGTATTTGTATTTTTCCGGAAGGTATGGTACCTGATGATGAATCGATAGTGTTGTCTGAATTTAAAAAAGGGGCATTTAAATTAGCGATAGAACACAAATTGACTATTGTTCCACTGAGCTTTTATGATTGTAAAAAGAGGTTTTCATATACTTTTTTTAGCGGATCTCCGGGGAGACTACGTGTTAAAATACATCCATTTATAGAGACAAAAGATATTGAGATTTCAGGGATGAATACCTTGCAAAATGACTGTTATACGTTGTTGTATAACGACCTGTTTATGAATGAGTAATATTTTTAAATCTGGCGAAAATTTCGTAAATTAATAAGACGACCTCAGTTTTATTATCATGGAATTTAATGTGACATATTATCCGGAAAAAGAAGAGAAAATAAATATTATTTCTCACGGTCTCGGTGCAATATTAAGTCTTGTTGCTTTTCCCTTTTTGCTTATTAAAGCTTTCAAAACAAAAGATCCTGAAGTCATTTTGAGTTTTATTATTTACGGATCTAGTATGATTATTTTGTATGTAGCATCAACACTATATCACAGTGCAAAAAATAAGAAGTATCGGTACTATTTAAATATTTTCGACCATGCTTCTGTTTATATACTTATTGCTGGTACATATGCTCCGGTTGCTTTGGTAGTTTTAGAAGGGAGGTTGGGCTGGTTGGTTTTTGGTGGTTCGTGGTTGCTTGCCATATTTGGTGTTGTATATAAGGTTTATTTTATTGGTAAATACAAAACCCTTTCTATAATGTCATACGTTTTGATGGGATGGATGTTGATAGTTGTTATCAAACCATTACTAAACAATTTTTCTGATAAAGGCGTCTTGTTTTTATTGCTAGGAGGTATTTTTTATTCAGTTGGGGCATTGTTTTTTACATTGCAAAAATTAAAATTTAACCATGCTATTTTCCATGTTTTGGTGCTTTTTGGAAGTTTGTGCCATTTTTTAGCTATTTATTGTTATTCGATTTGAATTTTTTAATGTTGGGAAACGTATCTTTTACTATTAAATTTATTGAAATATCCTTATTTTCGTATAAAATTGAAAAAGATGTTAAAAATATTAATAATTGATGATGAGAAGGACGCTTTAGAAGTGCTAGAATGGAAGTTAAAAACGTATATCACTGATGTGTCTATAACTACCTGTTCGAGTCCTAAAAAAGCGCTTGAAATAATTCCAAATATAAATCCTAATCTAGTTTTTCTTGATGTTCAGATGCCAGAGATGAATGGATTTAGTTTTTTAGAAAAACTTCCAGAAAGAGATTTCCAGTTGATTTTTACAACAGCTTTTGATGAATTTGCATTACAAGCAATTAAAAATGATGCTGTTGATTATTTGTTAAAACCGATAGACAAAGAGGATTTGATATTAGCAGTTGAAAAAGCTCGAAAGAATCTTCAAAAGAACAACTTAGAGCTTAAAATGGATGCTATGTTGTATTCTATGGGAACAAAGTCACCTAAGATAAATATATCGGCTGATGGTAAAATTTATTTTTTAGAAGAAGATGATGTCGTGATGCTGCAATCAGACAAAAGCTATACGACGATTTATTTAGTAACGAATAAAAAAATCATTGTTTCTAAAACTCTAAAAGAGGTTGAAAAGAAATTTCAATCAAGGTCTTTTTATAGAGTACATAACTCTTATTTAATTAATCTGTCTCATGTAAAAGAATACTTAAAAAGAGATGGTGGAGAGTTGATTTTAACCAATGAACTAACGGCTAATGTTAGTAGAAATAAGAAAAACGAATTAATTGAAAAGCTTCAGTTAAATGTTTAGTGATTTAAATTCTGAGTTGTATTCTTGGATAAGAGGAGCAATATTATTATTGTTCCTAATCAATGCAGGTTTGTATTTGCAAAACGGAAAAAGACTCTTTTTAAATTATTCACTTTATTTACTTTTTGTTTTTTTATACTTTATAAAATCGGTAGTTCCTGAGAGTTTTCACCAGTTTTATAGCCTATTTGGTTATTCGTTTCTGTTTCTTTCTTTTGTTTTTTACATAGAGTTTGAACGAATCCTTTTAACAACAAGTGTGAATACACCAAGGTGGGACAAGTATTTTAAATTCGAACAATATTCGATTGTAATTGGAGCTAGTATTTTGCCTTTTGTCCAATATTTGTTTGGGTCTCATGTACTAATTACCGTAGTGTTTATTCTTTTAAATTTATTGAGTGTTTTTACGGTTTTAACTTATTTTGAAATTTCAAAAATTAAAGGTAGAAACGCATATAATTTTATAATAGGCTCAAGCTTTTTTTTAATTTTTGGAAACTGGGGAATCTATTATCGATTTTTAAATAGGAATAGTATCGAGAATTTGCTTTTTGAGCCAGTTTTTTTTTGTTACCTGGGAGTAATGCTAGAGGCTTTTATGTTTACTTATATCATGGGGAATATTTTCGAGCAAGTGCTAGAAAAAAAGACGGATTTGAAGATTCAATATGCCTTAAAACAAAAGGAGGCGGCTGAATTAAAAATGAGTGCGCTCCAGAGTCAAATGAATCCACACTTTATATTTAATTCATTAAACTCAATCAATAATTTTGTGCTGAAAAACAAAAAAGAAGAAGCTTCAGATTATATTACTTCATTTTCAAAGTTAATTCGTCGAATTTTAAAGAATTCAGAAAATTCTGAGATTTCTCTATTTTTAGAATTAGAAGTTTTAGATATATATGTCGATTTAGAAAGAAAACGAGTGACTGGTGGTTTTGAGTTTCACAAGGAAATAGATCCCTTGCTAAATTTACACGAAATAAGTGTTCCTCCATTATTTCTACAACCGTATATTGAAAATTCAATTTGGCATGGTTTGGCAGGGAAAGAAGGAGAAAAGCGGATCGATTTAACTATTTTGAAAAAAAAAGAAGAAGTTGTAATTTTTATAAGAGATAATGGTGTCGGTATTAATGAAAAAGTAAAAAGCCAAAATAAGAAATCTTCAAAACGAAAATTTTTCGGCTCATTGGCAACTGAAAAAAGAATAAAATTACTACACGAATCTTCTAAAGTCGATATTACAACAGTGAATATTTTGGAAAAAGAGAGTAGTGGAACAGAAGTTTGTATTAAGTTTCCATTAAGAAAAGATAATTAATCCGTTTGTAGTTTAGAATGTACTATTTGTTGTGTAATGTTAATGTTTTGTGTTTTATTTAGTTAACTAAAGATAATGTTTGTGTATATTTGCAACCCAAACAACAATTAACACATAATTAACATTTGTTAATTTGTGCTATTGAAGCTTGTTTGTGATCAAATTATAAAGTATATTACACTATAAAATATTTACAATATAAATCTTAGGGGTAGGATTTATTTATTACTTGGGCTTTCATTTATTTGAAAGCCTAAGTTTTTTTTACCACGTTTTATAAGGGGTGTTACTCAATTCAGAATTGTAATATTTTTTTATCCCTGTAACTTCTTTTCCCAACCATTCTGGTTTCTCGAATTCATCATTTTCTGATTCTAATTCGATTTCAGCAACTATAAGACCTTCATTTATCCCAAGAAATACATCTACTTCGAAAGTATGATTTTTATGAATTATGATATATCTAAATTTTTCTATTGGTTCTTTTTCACAAAGGTTTAATAATTCTTTGGCTTCGCTAAAAGCAATTTCCTTTTCCCATTCATAACGAGTGGTTCCATTTTTTGAGGTGATTCCTTTTATGGTAATATAAGCTTGTTGGTCAATGGTTCGAATGCGAACAACCCTGTTTTTATCAGAGTTCAAGAATCCTTGTATGATGTGGCTTTTTTTTTCAGGGTTTTGTTGAAAAGAATTATTTATAACGAGAAATTTTCTTTCAATTTCTAAAGGCATAGGTAAATTTTGTGTTGTTGTTGATTGATGTAGGTAAAAATATGAAAAATGCGCAGTTAAATAGTATCTTTGACAAAGTTGTAGATGTTTAATTCTTCTGTTTAGAAAGAAATGAACAGATTAAATTTAAGTAAATGAAATTATTTTTTAAGGTTTTGATCTTCCTTTTTGTATCTGGTTTGACTGCTCAGACCGATTACTCTAGAGATTGGAAAGATTTTTTCTCATACAATAAAGTTGTAGATTTCGTAAAGCAGGATGATGTGATTTATGCTATTACTGCGAATGCTGCATTTATTTACAACATCAGTACAAATGAAGTAAGTAAATTTTCAACTGTAAATGGTCTATCAGGAAACACAACTTCCTCAATTCATTACCATCAGGGCACAAAAAAAGTCGTAATAGGTTATGAAAATGGTTTGATGGAAATTATAGATGAAGATGGTAACGTTAAAAAAGTTGTAGATATTCTTCTTTCAAATATTGCCACAGATAAAAATATCAATTCAATTTACGGTTCAGGAGATAACTTATACCTTTCGATGGGATTTGGTATTGTAGTTTATAACATGGAAGACCTTGAGTTTGAAGATACTTTTTTTATTGGTGCGAATTCTTCTGATGTGTTTGTCAATGATATAGTTATTTCTGGAGGATATATCTATGCAGCTTCTGAAGATGGTGTATATATTGCTGATTATGCTTCAAATTTAAGTAACCCTGTTAATTGGGTGAAAAATTTTTCAGGAGATTTTTCTGGGTTAATTTCTTTTGATAATGAAGTTGTCGCAGTAAAAGATAGACAGGTTAGTCTGATTAAAAACAACAATACCCTTGAGTTAAAATTGACGCTGAGTTCTAATGTATTAGACTTGTATGCTAATGTGGCAAATATAAGTTTTGTGACAGAAAAACAGGGTTTTGTGTATGACACACTGTATAACCTGGTTTTTTCAACTACCTCATCAGATGTTACATTGTCGTCAGTGGTTTATGAAGGCGAGAATTTGTTTTTAGGTTCTAATGAAAGAGGAGTGTTAAGATCTACAAACATAGCCCCTAATGATTTTATTGAAATTCATCCAGACGGCCCAACATCAAATGATTTGTTTTCAATTTCTGTAAAAGACAATCATATTTGGTGTGTGTATGGTGGGTATTTTCCATGGTATCAACCTTTGCAGTTTAGAAGTAGTTTGGATCATTTTAATGGAGATCATTGGGTTGAAATACCATTTTCTGAACATAATTCAGAAGATTTGGTATTTGTAAATTTCGATCCTAATGATATAAATAAAGTGTACGTTAGTTCGTATGGACAAGGGCGAGGAAATCCAAATTCGACTGACAAAGGAGGTATTTTGATTTTGAAGAATGACAAGTTTTTTGATTTTTGGAATCCTGTGAATAGTGGATTATCAAATTTCTCACCTGTAACAGATCCCACTTACACTACAACTAGAATCCATAATACGGTTTTTGATGAAAATGGTGATTTATGGATTACAAACGCTTTTGTGACAGATGGTAGTGGGGCTTTGAAAAGATATTCCAGTCAAGGAAATTGGAGTGGTTTCGAATTAGAAAATAATAACCTTAATTATAATGATATAAATATAGATCTGAATAATAATAAATGGATTGGATCTAGAAGAAATGGAGTATTTGTACAAGGTGATGATGAAGGAGAAAGTATTAACTTAACATCTTTAAATGATGGGTTACCTACAGACAATGTTCGAGCAGTTGCTGTAGGGATTGATAATAATGTCTGGATAGGGACATTGCAAGGTTTGGTGCTTTTTTCTGATGTAGATAGGATTTTCTCTGGAAGTTTTAGACCTGCTGCTCCTGTAATTATAGACGGTCCTGATGGTGCATCTGAATTATTAGATAATGCAAGGATAAACGATATACTCGTTGACGGTGCCGGAAATGTTTGGTTTGCTACTGAATCAGGAGGCGTGCTACAAACTAATGCTACAGGAAAAAACACATTGTTAGGGTTTAATACAGACAATTCTCCGTTGCCATCAAATAAAGTCTTGTCGTTAAGTATGGATGAAAAAAACGAAACCATTTATTTTGGAACAGAAAAAGGAATTGTAGCCTACAAAACAGGTGTTGCGTCTTATGGTGATGAATTATCAGAAATATACGCTTATCCTAATCCAGTATTAAAACAGCACAATCAAATATCAATAACGGGTAAAAATTCAAATATTCCGCAAGGAACAAATATCAAAATACTAGACGTTTCAGGGAATTTGGTTTTTGAGTCAAATGCAATCGAGACTCAATCTACTACGGGAGGTAAATTTGTATGGAATAAGAGAAATCTTTCAGGTAGAAAAGTTGCTTCTGGTATTTATATAGTTTTAATGTTTAATTCCGAAGGAAAGCAAACATCTTCAACGAAAATAGCAATAATCAATTAATGCAAGTACAAACCAAAGCAATTGTTTTTTCGTCTATAAAATACGGAGATTCTAGTTTAATTGTTCGTTGCTATACTAAAGAATTTGGTATAAAAAGTTATTTACTTCGTTCCATATTAAAATCAAAAAAAGGATCGTTAAAGCCAGCTTATTTTCAGCCTTTATCTCAGCTTGATTTGGTTGCGAGTCATTCCAAAAAAGCCTCTTTGCATACAATTAAAGAAGTCAGAGTTGCATATGCTTACGAAGATGTTTATTTGAATTATGTAAAACAATCCATCGTTTTTTTTATTGCTGAAATGTTGTATAATTCAGTGAGAGAGGAAGAAGCGAACGAAGATTTATACGCCTATTTAGAAATTTCGTTAAAATGGTTAGATCTGCATGATAAAGTATCAAATTTTCACTTGATCTTTTTAATTAATTTAACTCGTTATTTAGGGTTTTATCCAGGAGAAGCAAAAAGCGACTCAAGTGCTTTTGATTTGCGAGAAGGAGTATTTACGAACAAAGCTTTTGTTGGTCCAGGTTTACATCATGAAGATTTGAAGCTTTTCAGATCAATTTTAGGCATAAAATTTGATGAGTCACACAATCTAAGCCTAAGTGTTCAATCAAGACAACGTTTGTTGGCAATAATTGTCAATTATTACGAGTTACATTTGACTGGGTTTTATGAACCAAAATCGATAGCGGTTTTGAAAAATTTATTTTAGTTAATGTACAAGCATCTAATAGTTATTGCTTTTTTATTTGTTACAAACTTGATACATGCACAGAAAATCACTGTTACAAGAAGTGGTTCTACTGTGCCTATTGAAGGTGTTGCTGTTACAAATAAACTAGAAACATTAACATATTATACAGACACCAATGGGCAGGTTGATCTTTCTCCATTTGGAAATAAGGATGTGGTTTTTTTGTCTCATTATCGGTATTACAAGAAAAAGATTCCAATAAAAACACTTCTTGAAAAAGGACAGGTAGAATTAGAGCGTTTAACCGAAGCATTAGACGAAGTGGTTGTTTCTGTTACAAGAAATAAACAAAATAAAAATAGAATCGCTGAGCAGATAGAGGTTGTGAATAGTAGAGAAATAAATAGAATTTCTCCACAATCTTCAGCAGATTTATTGGCTAAGACACCTAGTATAAAGGTTCAAAAATCTCAGTTTGGTGGCGGGAGCCCTGTTTTGAGAGGAATGGAAGCCAATCGCGTGTTACTCGTAGTTGATGGTGTTCGAATGAACAATGCCATCTACAGAAAAGGCCATTTGCAAAACGGAATTACTGTTTCTCCATCAATTTTAGAAAGAGTCGAAGTTTTATTCGGTCCTTCTTCGGTAATTTATGGTTCCGATGCTTTAGGAGGTGTGATACATTATTACACTAAGCATCTTGAAGTTTCTGATGTCAATGAAGTGAATACATCAATATTTTCTAGAGTAAGTTCGATTAACAATGAATTTACAACTCATATTGGTACAGAATTAAAGTTTCAAAGATGGGCATCATATACAAGTGTTTCCTATAGTAAATTTGATGATTTACGAATGGGAAAAAACAGAAAACATGGCTATGTAGATTGGGGAAAAGTATTTGAGTATTCCGATAATTCTAACACAATTGCCAATCCTAATTCAGTTGTAAATTCTGATACAGATGTTCAAAAGAATACGGGATTTTCTCAATTCGATTTGTTACAAAAATTATTTATCCCTATTTCAAAACGATTTGATGTTTTGTTTAATATTCAATATTCAAATTCTTCTGATATTCCTAGATTTGATCGCTTGACGGAATTGACAGGAACCGGTGACCTAAAATTTGCGGAATGGTCATATGGGCCTCAAAAAAGACTTTTAGCATCAAGCCAGTTGTTGTTTAAAGATATCAATAGTTGGATGGATAAAGGAACCGTAACTTTGGCATATCAGGATATTGGAGAATCTAGAATCCAAAGAAAATTTGCAGCGATTGACGAACGGTTGTATAGAAACGAACAGGTAGATGTTTTTAGTTTGAATGGTGATTTTTCAGTCGATTTATCGAAAAACAGAACGCTTTCATATGGAATAGAGCTTGTATATAATGATGTGAGTTCAAGTTCATATGGTGATTTTTTAGAGATTGACGAAAGCTCGAATATGATTACTGGAGTGTTAGGAAATTTTGCTGTGCAATCCAGGTATCCAGATGGAGGCAGTAGTTATTTTACACAGGCGTTGTATGCCGAGTATCGACAAGATTTAAATGCCAAGAATACTTTAAATACGGGAGTTCGTTTTACGAGTACCCAACTGAAAGCTAATTGGGTAGATGATACTTTTATCAGTCTCCCAGATGAAGCAATTTATCTAAATAATGCAGCGTTAACTGCAACAATTGGGCACGTATATAAACCTACTAAATCGGTAAAAATAAGTGCTGTTTTATCTTCTGGGTTCAGGTCGCCAAATATTGATGATATCGGTAAAATTAGAGAGAAAAACGGAAATGTAACAGTACCGAACGTAACTTTGAAACCTGAGTTCGCATATAATTCTGAAATAGGGATCCGTAAGTATTTCAAAAATCAATCTTTTAGTGTTAGCTTAAATGGATACTATACTCTGTTGGATAATTATATTATTCGCGCTCCTTATGACATCAATTCGCAACAAGAAGGACATTCAGAAATTATTTATGATGGGGAGACTGCAACTGTTTTTGCAAATGTAAACCGTGGTACTGCATATGTTTATGGAGGAACTTTTAGTTTTCGTGGAGAAATCACACCACATTGGATTTCACGAGGTAGTATAACTTCTACCAAAGGAAAAACCTATGATACTGATGAGTATCTTTCGTCAATTCCGCCATTATTCGGAAACTTGGGGTTAACGTATAGAATTCAACAGTTTGATTTCGACCTTGAATATGAATTTAATGCAGCTAAAAAGGCTGAGGTCTATAACTTCTCTGAAGGAATAGATAATATTGAACAGACTCCTATTGTAAGTCATGATGCAGATAGTGATGAGCAAAAATATGCGGGTAGCCCTAGTTGGGAAATCGTGAATTTTTCTGTGTTTTATGAGGTGAATAGAGATTTGGAGCTGCAATTGAAAACATCGAATATTTTTGATGTTCATTATAAAGAATTTGCCTCCGGAATCAGTGCGCCAGGTAGAAATTTTTCAGCATCTGTTCGTTATTTGTTCTAAACAAATTAACAAAATTCTACTGTTCTTACTTTCAACTATTATTTCTATTTTTGTCCCGATGAAATTTACATTCGGGAAACAAGAAAAATTAAAAAGTCGCAAAGCAATCGAGCAACTATTTATAGAAGGTACTTCTGTTTCTTCCTATCCAATGCGTTTGGTGTTTTTAAAACAAAATCATGGTGGAGAGGCCCCTGTTAAATTAGGTTTGTCTGTTCCCAAAAAGAAGTTCAATAAGGCGGTTGACCGAAATAGAATCAAAAGAGTTTTAAGAGAAGTTTATAGAAAAAATAAACATACTTTTGTCAAAGAGCTTGATGGTCAGTATATCGCAATGTTGTTGTATCTTGATTCGAAAGAATGGGATCAAGAAGCATTGACAAAAAAGATGCAAAAATTGGCTGAAAAATTTCTTGAAAAAACCAAACTCTAACGAAGCAATAACCATAAAATAATGATCAAAAGAGTTTTTGATATCATTTTTTCACTAGCCGTAGTTTTCTGTATTTTGGTATGGATGGTTCCTTTAGTGGCCATTTTGATTTTTGTGACAACAGGGGAGCGTCCTTTTTATAGACAACAACGCGTAGGTAAAAATGGAAAGTTGTTTCAGATTTATAAATTTAGAAGTATGCGTGGGGTACCTCCTGTCAATGATCCTTTGTTGTCGGATGAAGAATCGGTACGAATCACAAAATTCGGGAAATTTTTAAGGAAATATAGAATCGATGAATTTCCACAATTTTTTAATGTGCTTTTAGGTCAAATGAGTGTGGTTGGACCGCGACCAGAACGACAGTTTTTTTTAGATACCATAATCTCTCATATTCCTCGATATAAAGAATTGCAAAAATTAAGACCAGGAATTACTTCTTTAGGTCAAATTCGCTATGGATATGCCGATAGTATTGAGCAGATGAAATTGCGCGCTAGATACGATTTAGTTTACCTAGATAATGTATCTTTGCTGACGGATATAAAAATAATTCTTTACACCTTAATTGTGGTGGTTAAAGGAAAAGGAAAATAAAAACACAAACAATGAATATTCTTATTTTAGGCTCAGGAGGAAGAGAGCATGCTTTTGCATTAAAACTTTCAGAAAGTAAAAAATTATCTAAGTTATTTGTCGCTCCAGGAAATGCAGGTACGGCAAATTGCGCGGTGAATTTAGATATAGATCCTGTAGATTTTCCAGCTGTAAAAAATGCAGTTTTAGAAAATAAGATTGAAATGGTAATCGTTGGACCTGAAGCTCCATTAGTAGCGGGTGTTCACGATTTCTTTTTAGCAGATGATGCGTTAAAAAATATTCCTGTTGTTGGGCCTAAAAAAGACGGAGCAGAGCTAGAAGGTAGTAAAGAATTTTCTAAGAAATTTATGAAACGTCATAATGTTCCAACGGCTGCATATGATGCGTTTACAAAAGAAACTTTAGCTGAAGGAAAGGCGTTTTTAGAAACATTAAAAGCTCCTTATGTATTGAAGGCTGATGGTTTGGCTGCCGGAAAAGGAGTGTTGATTTTAGAAACTTTAGAAGAAGCAAAAGCAGAATTAGAAGATATGTTAACCAATAATAAATTTGGTGAGGCATCTTCAAAAGTTGTGATTGAAGAGTTTTTAGATGGTATAGAATTATCGGTTTTCGTATTAACTGATGGGAAAAGTTACAAAGTATTGCCATCTGCGAAAGATTATAAAAGAATTGGAGAAGGTGATACAGGTTTAAATACAGGAGGTATGGGAGCAATTTCTCCGGTTCCATTTGCGAATGATGACTTTTTACAAAAAGTAGAAGATCGTGTTGTGATTCCTACTGTTGAAGGACTTCAAAAAGACGGTATAGATTACCGAGGATTTATTTTTATCGGTTTGATGAATATTGATGGAAACCCTTTTGTGATTGAATACAATGTAAGAATGGGAGATCCAGAAACAGAAGCTGTGTTACCTAGAATAGATTCAGACTTATTAGACTTGTTTGAAGGTGTAGCTACGCAAACCTTAGATAAAAAGTCGTTTGCTTTGACATCAAAAACTGCAACTACTGTTATGGTTGTAGCTGGAGGTTATCCTGAAGCTTATGAAAAAGGGAAGGTAATTACTGGTTTAGAAAACGTTGAAGGAACTACAGTTTTTCATGCTGGTACTAAATTATCGAATGATGCTGTTGTCACAAATGGTGGTCGTGTGATGACTTTTACGACACTTGCTGATTCCATGGAAGCTGCTTTAGAGAAATCGTATGAAAATATTTCGAAAGTAAGTTTCGAAGGAATGAACTTCCGTAAAGATATTGGTTTCGATTTAAAAGATTTGTAAGATTTTATCGAGAAAGAGTTTCAGTTTTCAGCGAATTTACCTTACTTGAGGTATTGTTTTCGAAACTCTAAATGATTCAAATAAAAACTAATATAAAAGAATATCCTTCTCTTGAAGGAAATCAGAATAAGGTGCTTGTGGCCCCATTAAATTGGGGCTTGGGGCATGCAACCAGGTGTGTTTCGATTGTTTGTTTGTTATTAGAGAATAATTTTACACCTGTAATTGCCAGTGATGGTATTGCTTTGACTTATTTAAAGAATGAGTTTCCTCTATTGGAAACTGTTGAGTTGCCATCTTACAATATTCGATACACTAAGCATGCCTTTTTTACAAAATGGAAGCTGTTTTTTTCTGTCTTTTCTATTCTAAGCGCCATAAAAAAAGAGCAAAAAATAATTGCGGAGTTGGTCGAAACGAATACGTTTTGTGGTATTGTTTCTGACAATCGATTCGGAGTTAGAAACAGTAAAATTCCGTCTGTCTATATAACGCATCAGCTTAAGGTTTTTTCTGGATTTACTACGTTTTTAACAACTTACATTCACAAAAAGATATTTTCCAAATACGATGTTTGCTGGGTGCCAGATTCGACTTCTGGATTGAAGTTGGCAGGTGATTTATCTCATTTAAAATCAGATAAATTTAATCTTGAGTATATTGGTAATTTGAGTCCGCTTAATTTCAAAAACGCACAAAAGAAATATGATGTTACTATAGTATTATCAGGTCCAGAGCCGCAACGTAGCATATTGGAGCGTAAATTGATTGTGGAGTTTTCGAAATACAAGGGACGCGTGCTGTTAATTAGAGGAGATGTACAACACCGAAAAGTTATGGAGCAGAGAGAAGGGATTGAAATAATTAATTTTTTAAACTCCTTCGAACTAGAAAAGGTGTTGAATTCAAGTGACTTGATTGTGGCTCGTTCTGGTTATAGTACGGTTATGGATTTAGCGAAATTGAGGAAGAAAGCATTTTTTATTCCTACTCCTGGACAAACAGAACAAGAGTATTTAGCAGCCTACCTAGAGCAAAAAAAAATTGCTCCATTTGTAATTCAGGAGCAATTTGATATAAGTTGTTTGTCTAAAGTTTCTGGTTATAAAGGGTTTAAAGAGGCATCCGAATCAAAACTTAACGCTTCGTTGCTGGAAGTTTTTAAATCTGTTTAGGCTCTTTTTAGTGTAAAAGTAAATTCAGAACCTTGACCATATTCACTTTCTAGTGTAATGGTTTCTTTGTGTGCTTCAATGATGTGTTTCACAATTGATAGCCCTAAACCAGAACCTCCTTGGTCTCTAGATCTACTTTTATCCACACGATAAAAACGTTCGAAAATTCTTCCAATGTTTTCTTTTTTGATTCCTTCTCCGTTGTCTTTTACTTTAATGGCAATTTTGTTTTTACCTTGCGGTGCTACGCTTACCATTATAATTCCACCAATTTTTCCGTATTTAATAGAGTTGACTATTAAATTTATCAACACCTGTTCAATTTTCGCAGCATCACCTAAAACAAAAATGGGGAACTCGTAGAATTTATCAAAACGTAAGGTCATGTTTTTCTTTTTGACCTTCATCTCGAATAAATCGAAGACGTTTTGAATCATCTCAAGACAATTGAAAGGTTGTATTTTTAGATTCAGATCATTGCTTTCTAATTTAGAAATCATATCTAAATCTTTAACAATCGAAGCTAATCTTTCAACGCCAATGTTTGCTCTTTCTAAATAGCGATTTCTTATTTCTTTGTCTTCAGCAGCGCCTTCAATCAATGTTAGAAGATAGCCTTGCACCGTAAATAATGGTGTTTTTAGTTCGTGGGAAACGTTACCTAGAAATTCTCTTCTATAGTTTTCTCGTTCGTTCAACGATTCTATCTCTAATTGTTTGTCTTCGGCGAATTTCTGCATCTCCTTAGAAAGCGATTCAATATCTGGTGTTATAGCTCTCTTGTCGATGTTATTGATGTCTAGTAGAGAAACATCTTCATAGATTTTTAACACTCTTTTGTAGATAAATTGCTCTACACGTTTTTGAAGAATGGTAAAAAGGATAATAAATACAATAGCAACTGAATATAGAATTAATTCTAAATCAATAATATTGTATTTAAAATATAGTAAAAAAGAAAAACCTCCAACCGTTAAAATAGTAAACAGTATGGAAGTTATAAATGCAAAAGCATATGTTTTTTTAATTTTCATTCAGAACGAATTTGTAACCTACTCCTTTTACGGTTTTGAATAAATCATCTCCAAGTTTTTCTCTAAGTTTTCTTATGTGCACGTCTATGGTTCTACCTCCTACGACTACCTCATTACCCCAAACTTTATCGAGTATCGTTTCTCTTTTAAAAACTTTATCTGGTTTCGATGCGAGAAGTGAAAACAACTCAAATTCTTTTCTTGGTAAAACAATTTTTTCATCGCCCTTAATTACCAAATACGCTTCTCTATCGATAACGATATTTCCTAAAGTTGTTTTGTCAATATTGGCATCATTTTCTTTGACTCTTCTAAGTAGAGATTTTACTTTGCTAACCAAAATTTTAGGTTTCACAGGTTTGGTGATATAGTCATCAGCACCAGCATCGAACCCTGCTACCTGAGAATAATCTTCTCCACGAGCTGTTAAAAACGAGATCACTGTATTTTCTAAACCTTCTGTGTTTCTAATTTTCTCACAAGCTTCGATACCATCCATTTCTGGCATCATAATGTCGAGTAAAATTAGATGAGGTTTGTGTTTGACTGCTTTTTCAATGGCTTTTATCCCATTGCTAGCTGTGTAAACACTATATCCTTCGTTTTTTAGGTTGTAGCCAACAATTTCCAAAATATCTGGTTCGTCGTCTACTAATAAAATTTTAATGTCGTTAGTTTTCATAAAAAATCAATTTTCTTGAGCAACAAAGCTAAGTAATAATACTACTAGCGTCTTTTTAGTTTACAATCATTTAACTTTTTTAATTAAAGTTAACATTCAATTTACATAACAGTAAACAATAGGTAACCTTCTACTCGGTCATTATATAGATTTTTGCAGCTCAAAACAAGATATAAATATAATGAGAAAATTATTAGTTTTAATCGTATTATTTTTAACCATTTCTGTTGTTGCGCAAGAAAAGGCAACTGTAGTTGGGAAGGTGACAGACAAAGAGATGAATGATGAAGCACTTCCATTTGCGAATGTGTATATCAAAGGAACAACAATTGGTACTACAACCGATTTTGATGGTAATTATACGCTTTCTTTAGAAGAAGGTGAGTATACTATTTCTTTCAGTTTTGTTGGGTATGCAACAGCGGAACAAACGATTACTGTTGAAGCAGGTATGAACTATACAGTGAACCAAGCAGTGGGTGCTAGTGAAGGTGTATTGATGGATGAGGTAATTGTAAAAGGTTCATCTAAAAAAGAATCTGTAAGTGCTTTGATCGCAGAACAAAAGAAAGCAGTTGTAATTGTAGAGAGTGTAGGAGCACAACAATTGTCTTCTCAAGGGGTTTCGGATGCCGCATCAGCTACAGCAAAGGTGACTGGAGTTTCAAAACAACAAGGGTCGAGTAAAGTTTATGTTAGAGGTTTAGGTGATCGTTATAATAGTACAACTTTAAATGGGTTACCATTGCCTTCAAATGATCCAAGTTTAAAAAATATTTCTTTGGATTTATTTTCTACTGATATTATTCAAAATGTAGGAATTAGTAAGACTTTTTCTTCAAACGCGACTGGTGATTTTGGAGGAGCTAATATTAACGTAGTAACTAAGCAAGCTTCTACTTCTTCTAATTTTGCGGTTAGTGTTTCGACAGGTATGAACTCTCAAACAACATTTAAAAGTTTTAAAACGATAGATGGAGCAAATTACGTTGGAGTCGCTTCGCATGTTAATCATCCAATTACTTCTTTAAAACAGTATAGTTTTCAGGATAGTTTTTCTCCAAATAGAACGACTGCAGCTCCAGCAATAGGTGTTTCTTTAAATGGAGGTAAAAAATATTTTTTTGATAATGGAACTTCTTTTTCATTTTTCTTAGTAGGTTCATTTGATAATAATTATAGATATAATGATGGTTTTAGTACAAATAATAAAACTGAAGATTTAAAAGGGACAGATTATTATGATGCTAAGCAATATTCTTATACAACTTCTAAATTGTTGATGGGTAATTTTGAGTTTTCAATAAACGAAAATCATAAGTTATTGTACAATTCTGTTTTTATTCATTCAAATGGTCAGAAAATTCAAGATTATTTTGGAGATACTAATGATAATGAGAATGTAAATGTGATTTTGCAGACTCAAAATCAAAATATGTTATTGGTTAATCAATTGATTTCTAAAAATAAGGTTGGTGAATATGTAGACTTAGATTTAGGGGTTGCGTATAACAATATCAAGAATGATGAACCAAATAGGATGAAAAACACATTTTTAGTTGATCCAGAGACTGGAGAGGCTAAGTTTGCTACAGGAAGTCCAAGAAATAATAGTAGATATTACCATAACTTAAATGAAAATGACATTGCTGTGAATTTAGTTGGTAAGATTTACTTGGGTGAAAGAGATGATGATGAAACAAAAGGAGCAATAAATTTAGGGTATTCACTTAGAAATACGGATAGAGATTTTGAAGCTACTTATTTTGATCATAATATTCTTAATCCAACTGTTATTGTTGATAGAGATAATTTGGATGAGTATTTTAACCAAGATAATCTTGATTTGGGTAATAATGGTAATAATAATGAAGGGTTTAAATTAACCACTGGGTATGGTTTCGGATCTAAAGCGTTGAATCCATTTACTTATAGTGGTAAAAGATTGATCAATGCGGTTAATGCAAGTATTGATTATAATATCTCTGAAAAATTATTTGTTAATCTAGGTGGTAGGTTTGAACAAATAGATATGGATGTTGATTGGTCTACAAATTTAACTGGAGGTAAATTGTTAGCGTCTAATATTGACAAGCAATATTTGCTACCAACTTTAAATTTAAAATATAGCTTAAATGATGAGAACCAATTTAGGTTTTCAGCAAGTCAGACATATACATACCCTCAGTTTAAAGAGATTGCTGAATTTGTATACGAAGGTGTAGATTATACGGAACAAGGAAATAGAAATCTTCAACCATCTGAGAATATAAATTTAGATGTTAAGTATGAGTATTTTCCTTCAAAAGGAGGTTTGTTCAGTGCGTCTGTTTTTGCAAAAATGATTGAAAATTCAATTAATAGAATTGAATTGGTTGCGGCTTCAGAAAATCAATTTTCATATGATAATACAGGTGATGCACAGGTATATGGGTTGGAGTTGGAATTTAAAACAACTTTGTTGACATTAGGAGATGTTGATTCAGATAATTATAATAAATTAAATTGGGGGATTAATTCTACATTGATGTATTCAAATCAGAATTTAAAACCAACAGGTTTGTTTAACCCTACCAATACAAGTTCTCAATTAGAAGGCGCGGCACCTGTTATAGTGAATACTGATTTATCGTATGTAATTAATCAAGACGATAAAAAGACAATTGCAACAGTTGTTTTTAACTATCAATCAGATAAATTATATAGTATAGGTAGTAATCAAGGGGGTATAGGATTAGAAAATATTGTTCAAAAATCTATTGCTACTTTAGATTTTGTTGGAAAACATAGTTTTAATGAGAAGTTGACGATTAAGTTGGCCGTGAAGAACATATTGGACCCTTCAATTGAAAGAGTTAGGGATTTAAGTAATCCATTAACAAATAGATCTTATAAAAGAGGTATTGATACTGGGTTATCTTTAGAATATAATTTTTAAGAATAAATACAATAGTTAAAAAAGGCAGCTCAATTGAGCTGCCTTTTTTGGTTAACAATAAGTTTACATTTTTTTTGATTTGTTAACGGCAAATTAATAGGGGCTTAACGTCAACAATAGGAAAGTACGCTTTCTTTGTGAAAAATTTAAAACAAGAAAATAAAATCTATTAAAATGAAAAAATTATTATTAAGTATTTTATCAGTAGCAGCTTTGACATTCACAGCTTGTAGTAATGATGATGGGAATCCAAATAATGGAGGTGGAGATGAAGGAATTATTTCAAGTCAAGATGATATCGTTGCAGGTGACTTACAAGGTCAAGTTGAGGCAAATGTAACTTTGTATAAGGATACTGAATATTTATTGACAGGAGCATTGTTGGTAAAAGATGGTTATACTTTAACAATAGAAGCTGGTACAACTGTAAAAGTTGAAGCAGGACAAACAGATACTTATGTTGCTGTCGAGCAAGGAGCTAAAATAATGGCTGCAGGTACAGCTACTGACCCAATTACTTTTACATCTAATTCTGTTACTCCAGCAGCAGGAGATTGGGGTGGTATTGTAATTGCAGGTAAAACGCAAACAAATAAAGGAGACTCAGTACAATCTGAAGTAGCAGGTTTGAACTATGGAAAATCAGCTGCTGATGCTGATCCTGCTGATAATTCAGGTGTGTTAACTTATGTGGTTGCTGAATATACTGGAGCAAAAATTAATGGAGAACAAGAATTTAATGGATTGTCTTTGTATACTGTTGGTACTGGAACAACAATAAACAATATCGTTCTTAAATATGGTGCTGATGATGGTATCGAGTTTTTTGGAAGTACAGTGGATGTAACAAACTTATTATGTGTTAATATTGCTGATGATATGTTTGATTTTACAGGAGGTTATACAGGAACAATTACAAATGCTTTTGGAGTTAGAGAAGATGGTTTTACATTGGCTACTGATGACCCAAGAGGTATTGAAGGTGATTCTAACTCTTCTGACCCAAATGCAACTCCTGTTTCTGCACCTACTTTTCAAGATGTAACAATATTAAACTTGAATCAAACTGTTGCGTTAAAAGCAGGAGCTGAAATTCGAAGAGGAACTACCGCTACAATTAATAATGGTGCGTTTATTGCTTATAATGCAGCAACTTTTGGGAATTTAATCGATACTGCAGATGATTCTGGAAATGGTACATTAACAATTACAGGTTCTTACAAGCAAGGTTCTGTAGGAGATAATAAAGAGGGTGGAGTGATTACTGGTACAATTACTGAAGAAACTGATTTGTTTGATGGTTCAGACGTAAAAGCTGGTAGAGGAGCAGATTTTTCTGCATTCGCTTGGTCAGGTTATACATTACCATAAGGCTAATCAAATATTTTATAAAACCGCTAGTACACTAGCGGTTTTTTTTGCTTTATACTCTTGCAACTAAAGGAAAGTTAACAAATGCTATGGGTACGATATTAGATATATCAACTTGGACTTGGAAAGACGCATCTTTGTAAAAACTAAAAAGTTTTAGAATCAAAAAAGGCTACCAATAGGGTAGCCTTTTTTTGTTATATGTGAATTTGTGTCAAATTAAAAATCTATTTTTGACAATTGAAATAAATATTCAAAAAAATAGATATAACAATTCGGTAACCTTTGAACCTTCATTTATTAAGATATTTGTCGACCTTTAAAATGAGGTGTTAGATTTTAAAATTAAATTATGGATAATATTTATATGTTAATGATCATTGCGTTAGCGCTTTTAGCTATCACCGATTTGGTGGTGGGTGTTAGTAATGATGCCGTGAATTTTTTGAATTCAGCAATTGGTTCTAAAGCCATTTCTTTTAAAACAATCATGATTGTTGCGAGTATTGGAGTACTCGTAGGTGCTGTGTTTTCTAGTGGAATGATGGAGGTTGCACGTAAAGGTATCTTTAATCCTGGTGAGTTTTATTTCAATGAAATTATGATCATTTTTATGGCCGTAATGATTACTGATATTTTGTTGTTAGATTTTTTTAACACAATAGGTATGCCTACGTCGACCACGGTTTCAATAGTATTTGAATTGTTAGGAGCAGCAGTGGCGATGGCGTTGTTAAAAATATTTAAAACCACGGGTAGTGGTGAGTTCTCAGATTTAATTACCTATATAAATACAGAAACGGCAACGAAAATTATTTTTGGAATTGTACTTTCTGTGATTGTTGCATTTTCAATCGGTGCTTTTGTACAATGGATTACAAGGTTGGTATTGTCTTATAATTTTGAAAATAAGGCCGCATGGATTGGAGCTCTCTTTGGTGGTATTGCGTTAACGGCAATTACTTATTTTATTTTTATAAAAGGCTTAAAAGGAACCTCATATGCGAAAGAGTCTTTCGAAATACTTGGAGGTAGAACCATGAAAGAATTTTTAGAGAATGAAGTGCTAATCATTATCGCAATAAGTTCGGTGTTTTGGTCTGTAGCTTCATTTGTTTTAATTCAATTTTTGAAAATAAATATTTACCGAATAATTATTGTAGTCGGAACATTTGCTTTGGCCTTGGCATTTTCAGGAAATGATTTGGTAAACTTTATCGGAGTTCCTATAGCCGCTTGGGAATCGTATCAAGCTTGGTCGGCAGAATGGGCGATAAACGGTGTTCAGGCAAATGAGTTTAGTATGAGTATTTTGTCTAAAAAGGTACCAACGAATAATTTACTGTTACTTTTGGCAGGTGTTATTATGGTAGTAACGTTATGGTTTTCGAGCAAAGCCAAAAATGTTGTAAAAACTTCTATTGACTTATCAAGTCAAAGTGCTACGAAAGAACGTTTTCAGCCCAATTTTTTGTCAAGAGGTTTTGTGCGCTTGGCGATGGGAATTTCAGAAGGTGTTTCTTACTTGCTTCCAGAAGAATTAAAGAAGAAAGTGGATAAACAATTTACTCCTCCAGTGATACCACTTACAAAAGAAAAAGTACATGAATTGCCTGCGTTTGATATGGTAAGAGCTGCTGTGAATTTGATGGTTGCTGCTGTTTTAATATCTATAGCAACCTCATATAAATTGCCACTATCTACAACCTATGTTACCTTTATGGTAGCAATGGGTACATCATTGGCTGATAGAGCTTGGGGGGCAGAAAGCGCAGTGTATAGAGTAGCCGGAGTAATCAATGTGATTGGTGGTTGGTTCTTTACCGCGTTTTGTGCTTTTACTGCAGCTGCCTTCGTTGCGTATTTATTGAGCTTAAACCTAAAGTTGATGTTTCCGATATTGTTGTTGTTAGCAATTGGTTTGTTGTTAAGAAACTTTTTTGCTCATAGAAAAAAGGCAATTGAAGAAAAAACAGAAGATAGTTTAAATAAAGCTGAAAGTACTTCAGTACAAGGTGTAATTCAAGAGAGTGCTGCTACTATTGCTTCTGTGGTAAAACGAGGAGGAAAAGTTTATGGAGTGGCAATCAAAGGACTTGCAAAGCAAGATTTGGTGTTGTTGAAAAAGAACAAAAAAACTATTGAAAAACTATCGAACGAAGTAGATGAGTTAAGAGATAATATTTTCTATTTTATTAAAAACTTAGATGAGTCGAGTGTTACTGCGAGTAGTTTTTATATCAACTTATTGTCTTACTTACAAGATATGACCCAGTCTTTAGAGTTTATTGTTCGTGCAACAAATAAGCACGTAAACAACAATCACAAAAAACTAAAAATGAGTCAAATCAAAGAGTTGAAAGAAGTTGAAGAGTCGTTGCTTGTAGTTTTTGAAAACACGAAAGATGCTTTTCAAGAAATGTCTTTTGAAAAAATTGCTGATATTTTAAACGACAGAACCGCATTTGATATTTTGTCAGATAAAATTCAAAGTCAGATCGAAAGAACACGTACTGAAGAATCGAGTCCGAAAAACACAACTTTATATTTTGGATTGTTATTGGAAACGAAAGATTTGTTGACAGGAACGATGAATTTATTACAAGAATACTACGAAGCAAATAAATCTACACAAGACGCATTGTAAGTAGTTTAACTATTATATAAAGCCCTGATTCAGTTTGGATCAGGGCTTATTATTGTATTAATGTTATACGAATACAAACGACTAACAACGCTTACATTCGAAAGTAAGCGTTTTGCAACCTATTATACTTTGGTGCTGTTCTTTACTTTGTGGTGTTGAAATGAACGAATGAATTTCGACTTAAAAATTTTAATATTATGAATAGTTTAAGAAACAAAGTACAGTTAATCGGACACGTAGGTATTCAACCAGAAATGATGACTTTAGAGTCAGGTAAAAAATTCGTAAAGTTTACGATGGCAACAAACGATAGTTTTAAAAACTCGAAAGGAGAAAAAATTGAAGAAACACAATGGCATAACCTGGTGGTTTGGAATGCGCTTTCTAATGTTGTAGAGAATTATGTAAATAAGGGTGACGAAATTGCCATTGAAGGAAGACTTACCAATAGAAGTTACCAAGACAAAGAAGGAAACAAGCGTTATATTTCTGAAATTGTCGTTAATGAATTATTGCTATTGGGAAATAAAAAATAGGGTTAAGTGTTTTTTCTATTTTGATTTCCATGAAAGATAGTACCTTAGTGTAAAATTGTATCCTATGAATCTTCAAGTAGCAAAAGAGAACATATTGTTTTTAGATATCGAAACGGTACCCGAGGTTGAAAATTTTCAAGAATTGACTGAGGTGAAGAAAGAGCTGTTTGCCTTAAAAACAAATTACCAACGAAAGCCTAAAACTATTTCTGAGGAAGAAATCTCACCAGAAGATTTTTACTCCAAAGCTGGTGTATGGGCAGAGTTTGGGAAAATAGTTTGTATTTCAGTTGGCTATTTTGTGTTGCAAGGCTCTGAACGTAGGTTTAGAACAAAGTCGTTTTTTGGTGATGATGAGGTTGTGGTTTTGAATGAATTCAAAACTTTGATAGAAAATCATTTCAACGATCCCAAGCATTTGTTGTGTGGACATAACGGAAAAGAATTTGATTTTCCGTTTATAGCCCGTCGTATGATCATTCACCAAATACCGCTTCCGTCAAAATTAAATCTGTTTGGAAAAAAGCCTTGGGAGGTACCACATTTAGATACCTTAGAGTTGTGGAAGTTTGGCGATTTTAAGCATTACACTTCCTTAAAATTATTGACGACAATTTTAAATATTCCATCTCCAAAAGACGATATCGATGGAAGTCAAGTTGCAGCTGTATATTACAAAGAAAAAGACCTCAAACGCATTGCAACTTATTGCGAAAAAGATACTGTAGCCGTTGCACAATTATTTTTGAGATTTAATAATGAACCTTTGCTTGAAAAGCATGAAATTGTATATCCTGAATAACATGGATGAATTGAATTTTTTTGAAAAATGCTATGAAGTTGCAAAACTAATACCATCAGGAAGAGTAACGAGTTATGGTGCAATTGCAAAATATTTAGGTGCTGCTCGCTCTGCTAGAATGGTCGGTTGGGCGATGAATGCTTCTCATGGGAATATTGAGATTCCTGCGCACAGAGTTGTAAATAGAAAAGGATTGTTAACCGGGAAACATCATTTTGAAGGAAAAAACTTAATGCAACAATTATTAGAAAATGAAGGAGTTGTTATAATAGATTCTCAAATTCAAGAATTTGAAAAAGTATTTTGGGATCCTTCAAAAGAACTATCGCTTTAAACGTATTTTATGTGGACTGGTGTTAGGTATTCTTTCTATAATATTGCGTGCTTCAAGATCTAATTTTACCGTAACGATATACCAAGAGATACTTCCATCAAAAGAATTTTTTAATGATTCGTTTGCTAGGGTATTCAAGTCTTTATACTGTATCTCATCTTGCTGTTGAAGTGTTGTTAGAATAAATTCTTTGATAACTTCATATTTCAGTTTAGAAATACGCACACCGTTTTTGTTTTTAGGGTGTAACGTTGTAATTTTTTCTTCTTTCATATGCATCTAATTTAGTTCAATAAAACTATACAATCAACCGATATAAGATATTGATTGGCGAATTAGTATTAGTTATAAATAAGATTATTTTTTTAAAGATTTCAGAGTATCTTTGCATCTATAAATTTTCAGAAATATGAGCATTCTTAAAGAAGATATACAAAAGGTTTTAGAAACGATTACTGCGCCTGGAGAAGGGAAGAGTTTGGTAGAGAATAACAATGTAAAGAACATCGTTATTTTCGGAGAAGAAGTTGTGGTAGATGTCGAAATAGCAAACCCGACGTTGCAAGCGAAGAAAAAAATTGAATCAGAAATTGCAAAAGTTATTGTTGAGAATGTTTCTGATAAAGCAGTTATAAAAGTTAATGTAACTACAAAAGCAGTCGAAAAAAGCCTAGAAAAAGAAGAAAACCCTAATCTTATTAAAGGTAAAAAATTACCAGGGATTCAAAATATCATTGCTATCGCTTCTGGAAAAGGAGGTGTAGGAAAATCTACAATTACAGCGAATACAGCAATTTCATTAGCAAAAATGGGCTTTAAAGTAGGTGTTTTAGATGCAGATGTCTATGGACCATCAATGCACTTGATGTTTGATGTAGCACAAGAAAAACCTATTTCTGTAAATGTGGACGGACGATCAAAAATGAAACCTGTAGAGAGTTATGGTATCAAATTATTGTCGTTAGGTTTTTTCACAAACCCAAATGAAGCTGTAATTTGGAGAGGGCCTATGGCTTCAAAGGCTTTGAATCAAATGATTTTTGATGCAGCATGGGGAGAACTAGATTTTTTATTGATTGACTTACCTCCAGGAACAGGTGATATTCACTTATCGATTGTTCAGGCATTGCCAATTACAGGTGCAGTGGTAGTTAGTACACCACAAAATATTGCCTTAGCAGATGCTAAAAAAGGAGTAGCAATGTTCCAGCAAAAAAACATCAAAGTACCTGTATTAGGTATTGTTGAAAATATGAGTTACTTTACACCTGAAGAGTTACCTGAAAATAAATATTATATCTTTGGACAAAATGGAGCAAAGAATTTAGCCGAAGATATTGATACAGCTTTCTTGGGAGAAGTTCCATTGGTACAAAGTATTCGAGAAGCTGGCGATATAGGAAGACCAGTAGCATTACAAGAGAACTCTATTTTAGAATCGGCATTCAACGACATTACAAAAAATATGTTGACCCAATTGTTGATTAGAAATGAAGAGTTGCCAGAAACAGAGGTTGTAAAAATTACAACAATGAGTGGTTGTTCTTCAAAATAACAACCAGAATAGGATTATATTAACAAGGAAAGATTAAAAATGGCATCAGCAGAATTAACAGCAACAGTAGAAAAAGCACTTGAAGAGATTCGTCCTTTTTTAATTTCTGACGGAGGAAATATTTCACTTGTCTCGATTGAAGAGAACGTCGTAAAAGTAAAATTAGAAGGGGCATGCGTAGGTTGTTCAATTAACCAAATGACTTTGAGAAACGGAGTTGAGGCTTCTGTAAAAAAACATGCGCCTCAAATAGAGAAAGTTATTGATGTGAGTAGCATCATGTAATTTTAAGATTATCTTAATGAATAACAGGTTTTGAAATAGAAACCAAAGTTATATATTTATAAGGCTTAGCAACATTAGTTGTTAAGCCTTTTTAGTTTTGGCATTGTAATTGACAGACTAAAGAAAATTTAGACTATATGAATCGAATTTTACTTATCCTTATTTTTGCATGTACAACCAATATGGTAGTGGGGCAGCAATTAGATAAAACTTTTCAGCATGGAGAAGAGTTAAAGTATCGAATCCATTATGGAATTGTGAATGCGGGTTATGCTACTTTGAGTGTAACTGAAAATAAAGATGCTTACCATTTTGTTGGCAAGGGCTGGACAGTTGGTATGACCAATGTATTTTTTAAAGTTAGAGACCAATATGAATCTTATGTGAATAAAGAAACTTTAAAACCTGATCATTTTGTTCGAGATGTTCGAGAGGGTGGCTACCGTCAAAACAGAGACATATATTTCGATCATAAAAATAAACTAGCTAAGGTTGAAGATCACAGGCAAAATACGGTGAAAGAATATCCTATCGATGATGTTCAAGATTTGATGTCTGCTTTTTATAAAATGAGGAGTGTGAAAATTGATACCATGGCAGTGGGGAGTAGTATTCACTTAGATTTATTTTTAGATGCCGAAACGTTTAAATTCAAGTTGGTTTTGTTGGGCAAAGAAACGATCAAATCAAAATATGGTAAAATACCTTGTTATAAATTTAGACCCTATGTGCAATCAGGTAGAATTTTTAAAGAAGAAGAAAGTTTGACCATTTGGATATCAGAAGATAAAAACAAAATTCCGGTTCGTCTAAAAGCTTCTTTGGCGGTTGGGTCGTTAAAAATGGATTTAACAGAATATAAAGGATTGACACATGCTTTTCCTCAAAAATTATAAGAAAAAGCTTAAATTTGCGGCTTACTAAAATGATGTCGTTTTTGAGATTTATAGTTTTTCTTTTCTTATCAATTAGTTTGCTTGTTTCTTGTGGAGATGAAGCGGATACAAGTGCTTCTAAAACCAAAGAAGAAACTCCTAAAAAAACACCAATAAAATTCGGCTATAACTTAGACAATTATAAAGTTACTTATGATACGGTTGCGCATGGTGAGAGCTTTGGTGAGATATTAGACAGACACCATATTTGGTATCCTAAAATTTTAGAAATATCTAAAAAAGTCAAAAATATTTTTGATGTAAGACGTCTGAGAGCTGGTAAACCGTATGTAGTTTTATCCAAAAAAGATTCAACCGAAAAAGCTCAAGTTTTTATTTATCAAAACGATTTAATCAATTATACAGTTGTTGACTTTAAAGATTCTATTATAAAAGCACAAAGAGGGAAAAAGAAAGTAACTACAGTTATAAAAAAAGGGAAAGGAATCATCACAAGTTCTCTTTCTGAAGCACTTGACAAACAAGGAGTAAATCCTGTACTAGCAAACGACTTGTCTGAAATATATGCTTGGACCATCGATTTCTTCAGACTTCAAAAAAATGATAAGTTCAAAGTTATTTACGAACAAAAGTTTATTGACGATACCATACCTGCAGGTATCGGTAGCATTAAAGCAGCTTATTTTGAACATGTAGGTAAACCTTTTTATGCATTCAACTATGTCGCTGATACGGTATTGCAATTAGAAGAATATTACGATGAAGAAGCACATCATTTAAGAAGAGCCTTTTTAAAAGCGCCTTTAAAATTTAGCCGTATTTCATCTCGTTACAACTTAAAGAGAAAAATAGCACACTATGGTCGTGTAAAAGCGCATAAGGGTACAGATTTTGCAGCACCAGTAGGGAGTCCTATTATGAGTACCGCCAACGGAAGGGTTATTGAGTCTCGTTATAAAGGAGCGAATGGTAATTATGTCAAAATAAGACATAACTCTACTTATTCAACCCAATACTTGCATATGAAAAAACGAAAAGTAAAAGTTGGAGACTATGTGAAGCAGGGGCAAGTGATCGGTACAGTTGGTATGACAGGAAGCACCTCTGGACCACATGTTTGTTATCGTTTTTGGAAAAACGGTGTACAAGTAGATCCTTTAAAACAAAAATTACCGGCAGCAGAGCCGATGAAAAAATCAATTATACCTCATTACCTTGAGCATATTCAATCAATCAAAGAAGAATTGGATGCAATAGGCTTTGAGAATTAAAATACAAATAAATCAAAGATTCGAATTATGGCATTAAAGAATGTAAATCCATCGAAAACACAAGCTTGGGAGAAGCTTGAAAAACATTATAATGACACAAAAGATGTGCATTTAAGAGAATTGTTTGCTGCAAATGCAAATAGACAAGAAGACTTTACAATTGTTAATAACGATTTTAATATCGATTATTCTAAAAATAGAATTGATGCGACAACCATGAAGTTATTGGTAGAGTTAGCAAACGAAGTAGATTTAAAAGGTGCTATTGCTAGTTATTTTGGAGGCGAAAAGATAAATGCTACTGAAGGTAGAGAAGTGTTGCATACAGCTTTGAGAACAGCTGCAGGTTATAAAGTGTTAGTGGAAGGAGAGAATGTTGTTGAAGATGTGCAAGCTACCTTAGGTCAAATTGAAGCATTTACGAATAAAGTTGTTTCTGGAGACTGGAAAGGATATACTGGAAAAGCGATTACAGATGTTGTAAATATTGGTATTGGTGGATCTGATTTAGGACCACAAATGGTAGTAGATGCCTTAAAATATTACAAAACACCACTTGATGTACATTTTGTTTCTAATGTTGATGGAGATCATGTTTCTGAAGTGGTAAAAAACTTGAATCCTGAAACGACCCTGTTTTTAATCGTTTCAAAAACTTTTACAACACAAGAAACTATTACCAATGCATTGACAATTAAAAAATGGTTTTTAGAATCAGCTTCAGAGGGAGATATTGCGAAGCATTTTGCTGCAGTTTCTACAAATTTAGATGCTGTTGCTGATTTCGGAATCGATGCTGCGAATGTTTTTACTATGTGGAATTGGGTAGGTGGTCGTTTCTCTTTATGGAGTGCGGTTGGTTTGTCTATTAGTTTAGCAATCGGATTCGATAACTTTAAAGCCTTGTTAGGTGGTGCTGAAGAAATGGATCGTCATTTTGAAACAGCTGACTTTGAAGACAATATTCCTGTTGTTTTGGCTTTGATCAGTGTTTGGTATAATAATTTTTATGGTGCAGAGTCTGAAGCAATCTTGCCTTACTCACAATATTTAGAAAAATTAACTCCTTATTTACAACAGGCTATTATGGAAAGTAATGGTAAAAGTGTAGATAGAAATGGTGATACTATAGCTTACCAAACAGGAACTATAGTTTGGGGTAGTACGGGTACAAACATGCAGCATGCATTTATGCAATTGGTACACCAAGGAACAAAACTAATACCTTGTGATTTTATTGGGTACGAAGAGTCGTTATATGGTAAAGAAGAACACCACAATAAATTGATGTCTAACTATTACGGACAACAAGAAGCATTGTGTAATGGAAAAACAAAAGAAGAGGTAATTGCTGAAGGAAAAACTGCTGAGGCAGTAATTCCTTTTAAAGTATTTGCAGGAAACAAACCAAGTACAGCAATTTTAATTAAAAAATTGACACCTGCTTCGTTAGGAAAATTGATTGCCATGTATGAGCATAAGATTTTTGTACAAGGGATTGTATGGAATATTTATAGCTACGATCAATGGGGTGTAGAATTAGGTAAGGTTTTAGCCAACAAAATCTATGCAGAAAAATACAACTCTTAAGTAGTTATAGTTTTAAATATAAAAGGCTTTCATATCATGAAAGCCTTTTTTTGTTCTTAATGTTGAGGTGTTTCGAACAGACTTAGTTTTGAGTTAGCATCGTAGTTGATTCCAGCCAGTACATCAATATATATTTTGTCAACGGCATGACCATCATGGTTTTCAATACGCATTAAATCAGTGTTCGAATCAGGTAAAGTACCTGTATTTGTTATTATAATTTTTGCATCAATTGTTGCTTTTAAAAATTCATAATAATCACTCGTAGTACCGTAAGTAAGATTTGTAACAACTCTGTCGCTACTACTTTCTCCGCCTACATAAATATCTACGCCACCAAGGCTTTGATATAAATGGATAAATTGTACTCTAACGTTACCTGTTTGAGGTGTGGTTGTGTTATTTTCGGTGATCAATAAATTTTCGCTCCCTGAAACTCCGTATAGAAATCCTGAATAACTATTTCCATCAAAAACAGTCATTTCTTTTGAAGCGATTGTTGTATTGTCATTCGTGTTATTTGTAAAAATTGTAAATTTATTTTGGTTTTCTTCCCATTCAATCTCTCTATTACCAGCAAAAGCATACGATTGATTTTCCCATAAAAGTTTTGTGTCTTGAAGCCAATCAATTTGAATGTCAGAGTTAATATAATTGTGCGAAATAAACCTAGCACTCTCGTATATAGTTTCTGGAGGATTTTCAGTTGAGTCTTTTGAGCATCCGAAGGAGAATAAAAGAATGATCGTAAGAAGCGTAATTGATATTTTCATAATTTCATGAATAAATGTTTCTTATAAAGATAAGTCTTTAATCTGAAAATCGTTTTTCTTTGAAATTAAATATGTTGATATTAGCCAAAAAAATATGATGATTAAAAAATTAAGTTTCTTATTGTTTGTAGTTGGTGCAAGTGTATTTGCGCAGCAAAAAAAATCAAATTCATTTTCTTGGGATCAAATGCGTTATGGAGGACGTTTGAGTCTTGAATTGTCTAGTGATGTTACGAGTTTTACGATTGCTCCTGCGGCAATCTATCAGTTCAACCCAAAAATTGCTGCTGGTGCAACAATTAGTTTTGGATATGCTGATTTTAAAAATTTGGATTCACACTTATATAATTATGGAGCTTCTATTCTAGGGATATATACTCCTATCAGACAGATTCAATTATCGGCAGAACTAGAGCAGGTTTTTGTGAATCAGCGATACGATAGATTTTTTGAAGATTACAACTACAATTATCAAGCATTGTTTTTGGGTGCTGGATATGTGATAGGAAACGTTGCTATAGGTTTGAGATATGACGTTCTGTATAACGAAGACAAAAATTTATATGCTTCGCCGTACGCACCTTACATTCAAGTCTTTTTTTAAAAAAGTTCGCGAGTTATTTAATAACTATTGCAATCTACTTTTCATTACATTTGTAATCTAAAAAAATAAATAAAAGATGAAACAAGTACATTCTTATTGGGCTTATTTAGTAGTAATTATGTTAGCATTGGCAGTTATCAATGCAATTATTGGGTATACTTCAAAAAAGGAATTTAAAGACAAAGACCTACGTATTGGTTTGTTTACCTTGATTGTAACCCATATTCAATTGTTAATCGGGTTAGGTTGGTATTTTATGTCTCCGGTTTACAAGGCGATGAAAGTAACCGGTATGGGACCGATAATGGAAAATGCTCAAACACGTTTGTTAGCGGTTGAACATCCTATAGCAATGTTATTGGCAATAGCTTTGATTACAGTGGGTTGGTCTAAGCATAAAAAACAAACAACAGATACAGGAAAATTCAAAACATTTGTATTGTTTTATGGAGTAGCTTTTTTATTGGTTTTATCAAGAATACCTTGGTCTCAATGGATGTAGAATAAGTAAAACTTAGATTTTACAACATGAAAAAAATCCTGTCTTATCCTCTTTCGGTAGTACATTACTTGCTGTTTGGTCTTTTTATTTGTGTATTTCACCCTATCCAATGGTTTAGTTTGAATGTCTTCGGATATTCTGTACATAAAAAGTCAGTCGACGCATTAAACTACTTTTTACTTTGGACGTTGTATGCAATTGGTACACGAATAGATTTTTCTATAGAAGAAGAATTGCCTGAAAATGTACCTTTGATTATTGTTTCAAATCATCAAAGTGCAAATGAAATTTCTCCAATCTCATGGTATTTCAGAAAATTTCACCCAAAATTTGTTTCTAAAAAAGAACTAGGGAAAGGCATTCCAAGCGTTTCATTCAATTTAAAGTATGGAGGTTCGGTATTGATAGATAGAAAAGATCCGAAACAATCTTTGACGGCTTTGGCAAAATTTGGCAAGCAGTTAGAAAAAAATAATTGGGCAGGAGTTATTTTTCCCGAAGGAACCAGAAGTAAAAACGGAGTCCCAAAAAAGTTTTCAATCAATGGTTTAAAGATTTTATCGAAATATGCACCTTCTGCATATGTGGTACCATTGACAATAAATAATTCTTGGAAATTAGTCAGAAATGGTAGTTTTCCATTAGGAGTTGGCGTACATATGAAATTACATGCACACAAGCCTATTGCCGTAAAATCTATGCCTTTTGATGAATTGTTTCAAAAAGTGGAGGAAACTATAAAAAACTCTGTAACTTTGTAAATTACTTGAAGAATTAAAAACACACTATGTCACTACACAACGTACGTAAAGAAGTTATGTTAACTTTAGAGAAAGATATCGAAACTACCTTTGGTAAGTTTTTGATTGCTCCTGAAGAAATATGGCAACCTACTGATTTTTTACCAAATCCTCAATCGGATAACTTTATTGATGAGATCAAAGAAATTAGAGAATTGTCAAAAGAATTGGATGATGACTTTTGGATTTCGTTGGTAGGAGATATGATTACTGAAGAGGCGTTACCTACGTATGAGTCTTGGTTGTTAGATTTAGATGGTGTAGATCAGCATGGAGAAGAAAAAGGTTGGTCTAGCTGGATTCGTCGTTGGACAGCAGAAGAAAATCGTCATGGTGATGTTTTAAATAAATACATCTACCTATCAGGTCGTGTAAATATGCGTGAGGTAGAAATTACAACGCAACATTTAGTAGCTGATGGTTTCGATATTGGAACGGCTAGAGATCCGTATAAAACATTTGTTTACACGAGTTTTCAAGAGTTGGCAACCTACGTTTCGCATAACAACGTGGCAAAAATTGCGCGTAAAGCCGGAATGAAAGGGTTGGCGAAAATGTCAAAAATTATTGCTGGAGACGAAATGAGACATCATTTGGCGTATGTTGAGTTTATTCGTCAGATTTTTGCAGTAGACCCATCAGAAATGATGGTTGCATATTGTGATATGATGAAGCATAAAATTGAAATGCCTGCCATGTATTTGAGAGAATCATACGAGAAAAAAGCTTCTTTGTTTGATAAATTTTCTGATGTAGCACAAAGAGCAGGAGTCTATACAGCTTTTGATTATATCGATATTCTTGAGAAATTAAACAAAGCTTGGGCGATTGATAAGTTTACAGGATTAACTCCTGAAGCAGATAAAGCTAGAACTTACTTGATGCGTTTACCAGATAGAATGAGAAGAATTGCAGAACGAATTACGGTTCCAGATACAGATTATAAATTCAAATGGATGCAACCGTTGGTTGTGAAATAATAAAAAAATCCCTAACCAAATCGGTTTGGGATTTTTATTTTAAGTTGTTAGGTTAACATAGTTTCAACGGCAAAATATCCCGACTCACAGGCACCATCAACCGTGGATTGATTGTCTATTGATATTGCTTCTCCTGCAAAGTATACTTTATTTTCAATCGGATTTGAAATAGTATTCTTAATAGCGTTTTCATCTCCGTCAAATTCAGAAGCATAAGAACCTAAAATATAGGGTTCTTTAGACCAGTTTTGAATCACATGGTTGAGGTAATGTTTACTTGCTTTTCCATCAAATACTTCATCTAGTTCCGCTAAAATGTAAGCAATGATTTCTTGATCTGAGCCAAGACTTGTATATGGAGTAGCGTTGTATTGGACGCAGAAAAAACCTAAAATATTTTTTGTAGTGTTTTTTCTAAAGGCGGCATCGTAATAGATTTTTTCACTCGAATCACTTAATAAAGCACCTACACCACCGAATAATAGAATATCAGGATAAAACTTTTCTGAAAATTCTATAAATACTTTAATCCCATCTCCCATAGTAATACTATTAATGGCATTAGTTTTGTCTGAGGGTAGTTTAGGGGTAAATTCAATTAGGTCGGATTTTAGCACATTAATTGGTGTAGTAATTAGAATCTTATCTGCTTCGTAAACCGTAGTGTTGTTTACAGTTGCCGTCACTTTTTGACTTTGATAGTTTATGTTGGTCACTGGTGAGTTAACTCTTATTTTGGGTAAAATATCTGGGACGATAAATTGTTCAAAAAAGCCAAACCAAGAGGTGTTTTTAAATTTGTGCTCGCTGTAATAATTACTTCCGAAATTAATACTTGAAAGCTTACCGCTGTTGTAAGTTTTAATCGATTGAGGGTTGTATACGATAAAATCTAATGTTGCATCAATTTCTGGGTTGTTAATGATTTCTGCAAGTACAGATGGTGATTGATGAATCCATTCTGCCCCAAGATCAATAGGGAAATTTGCTAAAGAAGTATTGCGTTTTGTTCTACCGCCATAAGTAGAATTAGCTTCAAGAATTTCGAAATCTACACCGTATCTGTGTAACAAATATCCTGCGGCTAAACCCGCAGCACCTGCCCCCACAATAAGTACTTTTCCAGAAAAATTTGTTTCGAAAACAGGGAAATCAATCCCTTCATCTGAAGTACAAGAATCTAAAAATAAGTTGATCAATGGTAGACCGATACCAAGAGCTAAACTTTTTTTAATGAATTCTTTTCTATTCATCGTTTTTGTTTTTAAAGTTAAACGAGATTCCTATTTCTGCTCCAAAAAATGCAGAATTTACTTCTTGAGCGGTGATTTTTTTTCCATAAAATAGTGATATATAATAGCCAATAAATGTTTTTCTGTTTTTTTCGAAACCGATGTTGATTGTTGGAATAAACGAATTTAAGGTACGCGTGTTATAAGTGATTGTTCCGTCTGATAGACTCAATGTACCATCAGTATTTTGTAGGCTGTTTAAGTAGCCTGCAGAAAGACCAATTTTTGGGTGGATGGCATGATTTTGCTTGTACCATCTGTAAACTAAATTTGCGTCTAGCGAATAATTTTTTTGAATATTCGGATTAACAAAGTAGCCTATTCTGGGGGTGATACTAAGAGTATGGCTTCTATTTTCATTACGTTTCGTTTTTTCTAACCAGTGTTTGATGAGAATATTTGTTCCAATTCTTGCCCCATATTGAGTACCATAGGGAGCAAAGTAGCCCACTTGTATAGTATATTTTTTTTCTTGATTTGGAATGACTTTTTCTTGTGCAAAACTACTTGTCATTAACAGTATCGTTACCCAAAATGAGAGCCAGTAGTTTTTCATGGTGAAAGTAATGAAGGTTGATTAAATATAAGAAATTTTTAGGTAGTTATGTTAGAGATGAATCTCAATACTGTACGATGCAAGGTGCTTTTCTTTCGGCCGCAACTTGGTAATGGCTTCTTTTTCTTCAATTTTTTGCGATGCACTGATACTATCTGCATAGCCTTGCCAAGGTTCAATACAAATAAATGGGGCATTGGCTTTAGACCAAATACCAAGATAAGGGAAATCGGCAAATTCTACGGTCAATAAGAGGCCTTCCGTTTCGTTTCGCAAGGTTACTTTCTTTGAGTTAAGGTTTTTGAAAACCAAGGCATCTTTTTCAAATGAATTTTTGTGTAATGCGAGTGATTTTGTTTTGTTCAAAACAGGTGTTGTTGTGTTGTCGAATAGGCCGTCTTTACTCAGATTCCAAGTTTCATCTGTTTCTTCTTGTTCGAATACAATGCTACAAGAATCATAGCTTTCATTTTCGTTTTGTAAAGAACAATTAAAAGCTGGGTGTTCTCCTATTGAAAAATACATGGTCGAATTACCCAAGTTCACTACTTCATGCACAATAATTATTTTGTTTTTTATCAATTCGTAACTGGTAGTGAATTCAAATTGATAGGGGTAAACCTTTAATGTTTTTTCTGTATGAGTGTGACGATAAGTGATTTTCGAATCCGTTTTTTCAATCAGAGAAATTTCATTACTTCTCCTAAAAAATCCATGTTGGTTTTGTGAATAGGCTTTGTTGTTCACATAAAATATGTCGTCCTTCAAACGCCCGACAAACGGAAATAAAATTGGAGCTTGACCACCCCAATAATTAGCATCACCACACCATAAATATTCTTTGTTGTTTTTGACTGAGCGAATACTTGATAGTTCAGCTCCAATATCGTTAATTGAAATTTGTAGGTGGTTGTTTTTGAGGTTTTGCATGTTTTACGAATTTTTAAAAGTAAAAATATCTCGATCGTTTAAAAATTTGAAATCTTTTCGATTGGCTAATATCTCTGCCTTGTATAAGGTCGTAGAGATGATATCTTCTATCGCCAAAGTTGATTTTTTTATTACGTTTCCTTGTGGATTAATTATTTGAGAATGGCCGATATATTCCAAACCATTTTCGTCTGATCCAATTCTGTTTACGCCAACGGTATAGCAGATATTTTCTATGGCTCTGGCTTTTAACAATACGTCCCAAGCAGTTATTCTGGTGGAAGGCCAGTTTGCTACATATAGGGCAATGTCATAATCTTCTAGGTTTCTTGACCATGCGGGAAAACGTAAGTCGTAGCAGATAAATGGTGCTATTTTCCAACCTTTATAATTGATGATAATCTTTTCGGTACCTGATGTATAATGGTTGTGCTCACCTGCATGAGAGAACAGATGTTTTTTGTCGTAACAAACCATTTTTCCATTAGGTTCAATAAAAATAAATCGGTTGTAAAAGCGATTGTTTTCTTCGATAATCAAACTACCACCTAGGGCTATATTCTTTGATTTTGCAGTTTTTTTCATCCAATTTACCGAAATCCCTTCCATGGTTTCAGAAATTTGTTGCGGTTCCATTACAAATCCCGTACTAAACATTTCAGGCAGAAAAACGAGGTCGGTATCTTCTGATAGAGTTCGAATCTTATGTTCGATGTTTTCTAAGTTTTCATGAATGTTTTGCCAAATAGTATCTGATTGAATAAGGCTTAGTTTTAATTGATCTTGCATAGTATTTCAGCGGCTTTTTCTAAAGTTACATCTTTTTTAGCAAAGCAAAATCGAAGTACTTTAGTTTGAGTTGTATCAGTGTTAAACGGAGCTAAAGGAATTGCGGCAATTTTGTGCTCTTTGACAAGTCTTAGCGCATAATCCATATCATTTTCATCACTCAAATTTGAGTAATCTAAAGATTGAAAATAGGTTCCTTGGGTTGGAGTAAATGTAAATTTTGAGTCTTTAATTGCGTTGATAAATTTGTCTCTTTTGGTTTGATAGAAAGCATTCAAATCGAGATAATCATCCGATTTGTTTAAATAATTTGCCAATGCAATTTGAGACGGGTGATGTACACTAAAAACATTGTATTGATGCACCTTTCTAAACTCGTGCATTAATTCATTTGGTGCTATACAATAACCAATTTTCCATCCTGTTATATGATAGGTTTTACCAAATGACGCACAGATAATTGCTCTTTTTTTTAATTCAGGGTATAAACATGCACTTTGGTGTTTTTGATCATCGAAAATGATATGCTCGTAAACATCATCACATAAAAGAAGAATTGAAGTGTTTTTCATGAGTTCTTCTAATGCCAACATATCGCTCTTATTTAATAGCGTTCCTGTTGGGTTGTTAGGACTGTTGATAATGATCATTTTTGTTTTTGGGGTGATTTGCTTTGCAAAAGCTTCCCAGTCTATTTTATAGGCAGGTGCTTCTAGTTGAAACAATACAGGAACACCTCCGTTTACCTTAATAGCAGGTTCGTAACAGTCGTATGCTGGTTTTAAGACAATGACTTCATCATTGGTTTTTACAAAAGCAGATATGGCTGTGTAAATTGCTTGTGTAGCTCCTGCTGTCACTGTAATTTCTGATTCGGGACAATAATTTTGCTGATAGCAGCGCTGGATTTTTGTTGCAATCGTATCTCTCAAAATAGGAGCACCGGCCATAGGTGCATATTGATCGTACGAGTTTTCAAGAGCTTTTTTAGTTTCTTCCAATAATAGTTTAGGACTGTCAAAATCAGGAAAACCTTGTGATAAATTCAGAGCATTATTTTCTTTAGCTAGACGACTCATTGTAGTAAAAATGGTGGTTTTTACATCGGGTAGTTTTGAAGTGTGTTCGTCTAAGAAAAAATGCATCGTTTTATTCGTAAAGATAGCAGTTTTCATTTTTTATAATAGTAGTTATAAAAAAAATACCCGCAATAAATTTGCGGGTATTGGTATGAATAAAGTCTGTTTGTCTTAACTTCTAATTTGGCCATTTCCTCGAACGATCCACTTGTAGGTTGTAATTTCTTCCAGAGCCATCGGTCCTCTAGCGTGTAGTTTTTGTGTACTGATACCAATTTCAGCTCCTAAACCAAACTGAGCTCCATCTGTAAAAGCGGTAGAACTATTTGCATAGACAGCTGCTGCGTCTACACTGTTTAAGTATTGCTCGATAATGGCTTCGTCTTCAGCAACAATTGCCTCACTATGTTTAGAGCTGTATTCTGCAATATGACTAGTCGCTTCTTCTAAACTCTGTACTGTTTTTATAGACATTTTATTCGCTAAAAACTCAGTTCCGAAATGTGATTCGTCTGCTAAATTTAATAAATTTTCTGGATATTTATCTTTTATAGTTTCGAAAGCTTTTTCATCTGCAAAAATTTCAGTTTCTTTTGCTATCAAGGCATTTGTAATGGTCGGTAAATCTTGCAATCTATTTTCATGAATCAACAAACAATCTAATGCGTTACAAACACTAACCCTTCTTGTTTTCGCGTTAACAACGATGTTTTTACCTTTTTCAATATCACCTGTTGCATCAAAGTATGTGTGAACAATTCCGGCCCCAGTCTCGATTACCGGTACTTTCGCATTGTCACGTACAAAATTAATCAGTCCTTGACTCCCTCTAGGAATAATTAAATCTACATATTCGGTTGCTGTTAACATGTCGGCCGTAGCTTGACGATCGGTAGGTAGTAAAGTAACTACATCAGTGTTCACATTGTGTTTCTCTAAAACCTCTTTGATAAGGCCTACAATTACTTTGTTAGAGAACTCAGCGTCACTACCACCTTTTAAGATACAAGCATTTTGTGTTTTAAAGCATAAAGAGAAAACATCAAAAGATACATTTGGACGTGCTTCGTAAATGATGCCAATAACACCCATTGGCACTCTTACTTTTGAAATTTCTAGTCCGTTTTCTAATTCTTTTTTTGAAAGAATTTCTCCAACAGAACTTGTCAAATTTGCAACGTTGATAATATCTTGAGCGATACCGTTGATTCTTTCTTCTGACAATAACAAACGATCGTATTTAGGATCGTTTTTGTCCATTCTATCCAAATCTTTTTGGTTTTCGATTAAAATAGTTGCAGTTCTTTCTTTTGCCAAAGCAGCAATTTCTAATAGAATGCTGTTAATTTTTTCGGCTGATAATGAAAGCAATTCTCTACTTGCTTTGTTTACAGCTTTAAATGTATCTTGTGTATTCATTATTGTTTTTTTTCAAAGATTACTCTTTGTATTAGATTGTTGGAAATTAATGTAGCACTAAATAATTATAATGGATCAATGCTGTGTGAGAACGTTCACCGATGTATTTTTTTGCTTCATCAGAGCCGTAAGCCACTTTTCCTAATGCGATGTTGTTTTTTTCTTCATCAACAATTTTGATGACGTCTCCTTTTTTAAAAGAGCCTTCAATAGCTACTACCCCTACGGGAAGTAAGCTTGATGCATTTGAAGATAATAAAGCTTCTTTAGCTCCTTTGTTTATTACAATTCTTGCTTCTGAAAAGTCACCTGCTTGCGCAACCCATTTTTTTATTGGTGAAGTAGTTTGACTTTCAGCTTTAAAAAATGTCCCTGTTTCTTTTTTCAACAAAGCAGCAATGACATTGTCTTTAGTACCATTTCCGATGTAAACATCGATACCCAAAGACGCAATTTTTTTTGCAGTATTTGCCTTGCTAAGCATTCCACCACGGCCAAATTCAGACTTGGTATCCGATACAGCATCTTCTAAATCAACAGTCTCGTCAATGTATTCTTTGATAAGTTTTGCTCCAGGTTCATTTGGGTGGGCTGTAAAAATACCATCTACATTAGACAACAAAATCAAACTTTCAGCAGACACCATTGACGCAACCAATCCTGAGAGTTCATCGTTGTCGGTAAACATCAATTCGGTTATCGAAACCACATCGTTTTCATTGATAATTGGCGTTACATTACTTTTTAAAAGCGCGTCCAAACAATTTTTTATGTTTAAGTAATGCTGACGTGTTCTAAAGGATTCTTTTGTAACCAAAACTTGCGAACAAATTAATTCGTGCTTTAAGAATTCTTCATTGTAGATTTTCATTAATTCGATTTGCCCAATTGAAGATAACACTTGACGTTTGCTAATTGTATCAAGCGTATCTATTGAGGTCGCAATGGTTCTACCAGCGGCAACTGCACCTGATGAAACTAAAATAATTTCAAATCCTGCTTGTTTTAATTCGGCAATTTGATTTACAATATGTGCAATACGTTTCTTGTCTGGCAAACCAGAAGAAAGTGTTAGCACATTTGAGCCAATTTTTACCAATATTTTTTTTGCAGATTCCATGCGTTGCGTTTCCTAAAAAAATGAAGTTACAAAAATACAAATTTGCGAGAGAACAGTTGTTGATTAATACAAAAATCAAAAAAAGGCTTTTATGTAAATAGTATAGTTGTTTTAAAGTCTGATACTATTTTATCCCATCAGATTATTATTTAAGTCGTATACTTTGAAAATTTCTCTGCCGTTCGAATATAAGGTGTATTTTACAGTTCCTACTTTTTTATTTGAACTATCATACAGTATATCTGTTTTTTTGAGTTTGGCTTGGTTTAAATTATCTTTATTTAAGGTTAGCTCAAAATGATATTCGTTTCCATGTGGAATGGTTGTTTCCTCTACGTTTGATTTACAGGCGAAATTTGCAAAGTCCTTAAATAGGTTGACTAAAAATTATACACTTTTATTTAAACTTTTGAGACAAATAAAAAACAACCCTGAGGAAAAAGAACTATTAAAAACACTAAATTAGCATGAAGGATCACTAAAAAAGCAAATTTATATGAATAAATTAACCCACTTTCTTTTGCATTTTGCGCTCGCATTCTTCTTTTCATTTAAGAGCTATGCCCAAGAAGAACCTGCTCACCACGAAAATCACTATCACTTTTCTGGCTTTGCAGGATTTACGGCAGACTATAAAGGTCAAAATGGTTATAAATTAGGTTTGGAATATGAGTACCGCCTAAATGATTACTTTGGTATTGGAGGCACTTTTGATTTTACAGGTGCGGATTTTCAGATTTTCGGATTATCTGCTGGGTTTAGCACTTACCCATTCAAAGTACCGTTAGTTCTTGCTTTGGGTGCTGGTGGTAAGCACAGTAACAACCACTGGAAATATTTTACGCGTGGTCTTGCTACATATGATTTTCACTTAGAAGATATCTCTATAGGTCCAATGATAATGTACGATGCATTTCCTAGTGAGAAAGATATCTTCACAATTGGCATGAGCATTGGATTTTCGTTAAAATAACAAACTCTCAGAATTGAATAACTTTTGATTCTCTCACAAAAATGAATTATTTTTATAAAACCATTATAAACCAAAGTTTATGAAAAGTACATTACTAAAACTTATGTTTTTTTCTCTGGCAGCAACATTCTTTCAAAGTTGCCAAGAAAAAACACAAAAAAACTCTAATGAAGTTGCTGAGTTAAAAAAACAACTTGAAAAAGCGAATGATCTGATTAAAGAATATCAAGATAGCTCGCGCATTATTCCGTTAAATAAAAAGGATCCAACTTTAGATATTTGGAATACATTTAGAGACGATTTACAAAAAGGTCGTGATCCTGGGCTAATAAATATTCAACGTTTTTATGGTGGTACACAGCCTATGGCAATGCCTACTTTCTTTCAGGCACCTATTGCTTTAACGCCTGAGGATTTAAAAGCAGGAGACGCAGATGTTGCCATTTTTGGAGGCTTAACTGATATGAGTTCTGGATTCAGAGGGGCATCCTCAGCTCCAAATGTAATTCGATCTAACACGTATGAATATGTACCTTGGGGTTCATTTGGTGCTTCACACATGGAAACCATGGTAAACCCTTTAACAGAGCTAACAATTGCAGATTATGGAAATGCTCCTGTTGATCCGTTAAGTACAGAACGATCAGTGCATGCCATTAGAGATTTTGTCAAACAAGTAGCTAGCGTTACCAGAAAAGATGGCACCCATGTAATCCCAATTATTGTAGGTGGTGATCACGCTCTAATGTATCCTGATGTTGCAGGTCTAGTTGATGTATATGGAAAAGGAAACGTAGGTGTTATACACTTTGACTCTCATTACGATGCCTCTAAAAATATGATGGGCCACTTAATTTCTCATGGTCAGCCGGTTTACAGACTTATTAGTGAAGGACTTGTTCCAGGTAAAAATTTCATTCAAATTGGATTGCATGGGTATTACCCAGACAAGGAGTCTTTTGAGTGGATGAGAGAGCAAGGATTTAGATACCACACCATGAATGAAATTGACAAGCGCGGTTGGGATGCGGTATTAGAAGATGCTATCCAAGAAGCAAAAGATGGTCCAAAATATCTTTTTGTCAGCTTTGATATTGATGTTATAGATCCGTCATTTACGCCAGGTACTGGAACACCTGAACCAGGAGGTATTACGAATAGACAAGCCTTTAACATTGTAAGAAGGCTTTGTGCTGAAAGTAATGTTGTAGGTTTCGAATTGGTAGAATTTCTACCTTATAAAGATCCAGGTTACACCACAGCGCTGAATTGCAATAGAATTTTAAGAGAGGCTCTTACTGGTATGGCCATGCGCAAAAAGGGAATAACATCGAAAAATTACCGAAGTGAACTTACCGAAGACGATGGTATTTAATTTCTCGTAACTAAATGAACAAATTTTTAAAAAACCCTTTATGGCTTTTTTTAGCCATAGGGGTTCTTCTTTTTACAGTAGATTATTTCATGTCTTCCGCCAAAGCGGAAAAGCAACTCATCAGCTTAACAGAACGAGATATAGATAAAATAATCGATACGTATGCAGGGGCCAATGGTGTTAAGCCAGACAGCATCACTCTACAAAAGCTTATTCAATTAGATATTGAAAATAGGCTTCTTTATGATTTAGGTATGGAATTGGGTCTTGACAAAAATGACCTATTGGTAAGAGATCGTGTTGCCCAACTTACAGAGCAATATGTGTTGGCTGGTGCCGATTTAAGTGATCCTGGAGATGATGTTTTACAACTATACCTTAAAGAAAATAAGGACCAATTCATTATTCCGGCTTATTATGAATTTAACCAATACTTTTTTGGCAATGACGAAAAAAAAGCTTCTCAACAAGCATTTTTTTTAAATTCAGAACGGGGTATTGAAGGCTTTAGAAATGAAGATGTACCTGTTAGGCAAAAAGGCAACATAAATAGAATTGCTGAACTATTCGGGGTATTGTTTGCTGGTGAACTGAATACGCATCAAGCGAATTGGATTGGCGTACTTAAATCGAATTTTGGTTATCATGTAGTACAAGTTCAGTACTATTCATCGCCTCATGATATAGATATAAAGAATATTGAAGAACGATTCATTGTCTTAAACAACTGGCGAAAACACAAACAGCAGGCATTTCTTGAAAACAAATTGGATGTCATTAAATCGTCATATACTATCCAAGTAGAAAATTTCAGTAATTGAATATGAGAAAATATCTGCTGTGCTTAATGTTCTTCAGCCTAATAAGTAGTGTTCTTTTTGCTCACGAAAAAACACCTGTATCGCTACAAGTCAAGGTCGATGGAGAAACAACTGAAATTTGTTTTAAAAGTCCTATTTTACGTAATGGCAAAAGTGCAATTGACATCCAAATACCTTCGGCCTGGCACATAGTTTCATTTCATGTTTCAGAAATTGATAACGTAGAAATTACCGATATAAGAATTGAAACACCCAGTTTTGACAAACCCATTGTATTTGAACGCCAAACAGGCATAAAGTCTGATTTGATTATAAACTTAAGTTACAATGGACAAATCAGCACTGAAATTCTTGAATTAAAAGCAACATCCTGGTACGTAAAGCAAGCGAGTTCGTTTGATACATTTATAGAGTTTATTACACTAGGTTTCAAGCATATTCTCATTGGAGCAGACCACCTGCTATTTGTTTTAGCATTATTTTTCTTGGTAAGTGGTCGTAAATTACTCTGGGCTATCACATCTTTTACCTTGGCACATAGCCTAACTTTGGCACTTTCTTCGTTTCATGTAATCAATCTCAATACGCAAGTTGTAGAAGCGCTTATTGCGTTCAGTATTCTTTTATTAGGTGTAGAGTTGCTCGAAGGAAACAAGAAAAACAAAGGACTTATTGTCATGACCTTTGTTTTCGGCTTACTTCATGGACTTGGTTTTGCCAATGTACTTTTCGGCATAGGTATGCCCAAAACTCAAATACCCATTTCACTTTTTGCATTTAATTTAGGCGTGGAGTTCGGCCAAATTGCCTTTATATTATCAGTTTTCTTTCTTTACAAGATTATTACCAAATTTGTAGAAAAACGAAAAGTTGCTGTAGCAGCAGCAATGATCATAGGCAGTATGGGAGCCTTTTGGTTTATTGATAGAACTTATTCAATTTTTTTTTGATAAAGGTAGGTGATTAATTTACCTTTTTTATCAAATAAATATAGACCGGGTAATGATCACTATAGCCATTGGTGAAAGCTCCATTTGAAAAACTTCTAAAGGGGTAGTTTTTATATTTTCCGGATTGCTGCGTTAAATATTGAGGATTGTAAATGTATGCTTTGTAAAACGAAAGCGTTTCCTTTTTTTTAGAGAGAAAATTGCCATTCAGTAATATTTGATCGAACAGATGAATATTATCACGATATCCCAAAGTACCAAGGCCTTTTTTATACAATATTTCATAGGGGTTAAAAAAGGTAGTGTCTGTCACTTTTTTCATGTTTTTTTCTGCTTGTAATACTTTTTTCAGGCTCGAATTTGTTGGGTTGTCGTTCAAATCTCCCATCAAAATAATTTTAGAATTGGAGTCGCTCTGTAAAAGGCTATCGCAAATTTTTTTATTTAAAAAAGCAGCTTTTTCTCGCAGTGAATTGCTTTTTTTCTCTCCGCCACGACGGGAAGGCCAGTGATTAACAACAACATGAATCAATTCGTTTTCTAAATATCCTGAAACTAGTAACTGGTCTCTGGTGTAAATTCGATAGCCGTTTTCAGACCATAATTTGAGTTCGTATGTGCTATGATGTATGGGGATAAATTTTTGTTTGTTGTATAACAAAGCAACATCAATACCTCTTTTGTCTGGAGAATTATGATGCACAATTTCATAAGGAAAATCAGCTAATTTTTCTGAAGCTATCAAGTCTTCAAGGACCGCTCGGTTTTCTATTTCTGCCACACCAATTATTGAGGGCGGAGCTTGAGTTTTTTCTGTTCCGATTTCTGAAATAACTCGAGACAGGTTATTTATTTTTTGCCAATAGACAGAAGAGCGATTGTTTTTTATTTCAAAAATAGGACTGGCTTCGTCGTTGGTATTTGGCTCGTTTATCGTATCAAATAAATTCTCAAGATTGTAAAAAGCGACGGTATGAATTTTATAAGTATGCCCTTGACTGAATGTTAGAAAACAAACAAAAACCATCAAAAGGGTAGCCGTTTTCAATTTCATAGTTTTTATTTAAAAGTAGTATATTTTTTGTAACTTACTAGTGCTATGAGTTTTATTTGTTATGAAAAAGAAAACAACTTCACGTATTTGTGAGGTGGTTTGTTGTTGTTTTATATCCATCTTGTTTGTTGAAATTCAAGCTCAAAACAAAGTAGTTTTGAGTGGTAAAATTGTGAAAGCAACTTCGAATACTCCTCTTGAAAATGTTTTGGTTTCAGTAAAGACGAATCCTAATATTTTCACTTATTCTAACCAAAAGGGTTACTTCTCTTTTGAAGTACCGGTCAATGCCATGCTTCATTTTTATACTGAAGGGTATGTAACGCAAGATTTTTCATTAAGTAATATCAGCAATGAAGAATTTTACCTTGGAACAATTGCGTTGTATGAAAAAAACAAACAAGAGATTTATGCCAATACATTGGTTTTATCGGATGATGAAATTGTAGATAATGATATTGGAGGGGCAAATGCTATTACGGGTTTGCTACAATCTTCGAAAGATGTTTTTATACGAACGGCAGCATTTAATTTCGGACAAGCACGATTTAAAATTAGGGGGTATGACAGTCGAGAAGGTGCGGTGTTGTTTAACTCGATTCGAATGAATAAAATTCAAACAGGGCGACCACAGTGGAGCAATTGGGGAGGGTTGAATGATGTGTTGAGAAATCTATCTTTTACAAATGGAATAGTACCTACCGAAACAAATTTTGGCTCAGTACTCGGCACAACCAATTTTAAAACCAATGCTTCAGAATACAGGCCAGGATCTAATTTTTCTATCGCAGGCAGTAATGGTAGTTATCGAGGTAGAATCATGGCGTCTCATTTTACTGGAGTTTTAAAGAATGATTGGGCTTTTGCTTTTTCCTTATCTAGTAGGTTTGCTAAAGAAGCTTCTAGAGAAGGCAGTAGCTACGACGCATATTCGGCCTTTTTGTCTGCAGAAAAAATACTCAATGCGCAACACAGAATTAATTTTACAGCGGTGTTTGCGTATAATCAAAGAGGAAAATCTTCAGCGAACACACAAGAAGTAATTGATTTGAAAGGAGTGGAGTACAATTCATATTGGGGGTATCAAAATGGCAATCAACGAAATTCAAGAGTTCAGACTGTGAATGAGCCATTCTTCCAGGTGAACCATTATTGGGAAATTACACAAAATACAAGAATACATACGGCGGCTATGTTTCAAATCGGTTCCATAAGCGCCAGCAGGTTAGGTTTTTCGAATGTAAACAGTCCTGATCCCAGTTACTATAAATATTTACCTAGTTACCAACTGCAGTTTGAAAATTTCGAAGCAGCTTACTTAACCGAACAAGACTTCAAAAATAATGGGCAAATAGATTGGTATTCTTTGTACGCTAGCAATAGTCTTACCAATACATCGGGTTATTATTTGTATAAAGATAAAGTTGATGATATGCAATTTTCTATGCGAACGAACTACCATCAATCAATTTCTAAAAGAATGAATATCGATGCTGCCTTAGGCTTTCGAAGATTGAAAAGTCATAATTATGCGAAAGTATTAGATGATTTGGGGGGATCAAGTTTTCTTGACATCGATGGTTTTGAATATGGCGATGCCGCGCAATCAGATTTAAATAATCGCGATAGAAAAATTGGGGTAGGAGATGCTTTTTCGTACAATTATGAAATTGATTTTTTAGAGGCAACCGCTTTCTTTCAGTTTCGATATGCTTTGAAAAAAATGGAAGTCGTTTCAGGTTTCGAATATGCATATACAACCTATCAAAGGAATGGAATGTATAAAAACGGGCGTTATCCAGAAACCTCTTTTGGAGTTTCGAATTTGTTGCCTTTTCATACATTCAGTTTTAAATCTAATGGGGTATATAAATTTTCAGGAAGACATGCTATTTATGCCAACATTGCTTTTATCTCTCGACCTCCGGTCTTAAAAAATATATATGCCAACATTCGTTTTAGTTCTATTGAGAATCTTACGATAAAAAGTGAAAAAATCAACACCATAGATGTCAGTTATCAATACAGATCTCCAAAGCTAAAAACCAGAGCTACTTTGTATTATACTTTATTTAAAGACGCGAGTGAAACTTCGTTTTTTTATGCCGAAGGATTGCGAGGGAATCATGCTGATTTTGTGGCACAAACGGTAACCGGAATCAATAAAAGACATGTAGGTTTGGAATTTGGATTGGATTATGAAATAAATTCAGAATTTTCAGTTTCAGGTGTCATGGCACTTGGTTCTTTTACTTATAATAACAATCCCAATTTAAATGTAGAATCTGATTTGTTTGATCGTAATGAAAGTGATTTCGGTTCGGTTTATTGGGAAGGAAAAAAAATAGGAGGTACACCACAAAGAGCTTACTCCATAGGTTTGAATTACAGAAATCCTTCTTATTGGTGGATAGGTTTAAATGGAAATGTGTTAACGCATCATTATTTGTCAATTTCTCCCATATTGAGAACATCAAATTTTTATTTAGACGAAGACAAGGTTCCTTTTTTAAACCCTGCAACAAATCAACCGGTAAAAAAATCTGACGTAGAATCACTTTTAAAACAAGAACGTTTTAAAAATTTGTTTTTGCTAAATGCAGTGGGTGGAAAATCTTGGAAGTTTAATACCCATTATCTGGGCTTGTTTTTAAGTATAAATAATTTGCTAGGTGTTGTGTACAAAACAGGTGGTTACGAGCAAGCTCGAAATGCGAATTATCAAGAGCTATCTGCAGAAAAACAATTGAATACACCGTTATTTGGGCCGAAATATTGGTATCAAAATGGATCCAGTTACTATGTGATTTTGTCTTATAGAATTTAATATTTGGCTATGAAAAAAAATCTCGTTTTCGTTTTTTTAATGTTAGTGGCATGTAACAGCAATCAACGATATTCTTTACCTGAAATTAATTGTGAGGGGACAGCTATATCAAGTACGCATACCATTGCTCAGGTAAAAGAAATGTCGGGCTTTGGAATTGAAAATTTTACAAGTGACATAATTATTTCTGGTTACGTAGTTTCAAATGATGCTTCAGGAAATATATATAAAACTTTAATTCTTCAAGATAATTTCGAGCAACCGACTTCGGCCATTGAGATTTTAGTAGATGAAACAAATTTATACAGTGTTTTTCCTGTAGGGAGAAAAGTGTTTCTGAAATTAAATGGATTGTCTATTGGCTACCAAAGAGGAATGTTGGTGATTGGAAAAGTTAGCAATACTACGATTGAACGAATTCCTAGAACTCAAATTTTCAATCATTTTGTAAGAGGTTGTGAAACAGAAAAAATAATTCCAAAACCAATATTGATTTCTGATATTGATGATACGTTAGTGGGTATGTATGTTTCGATACAAAATGCACAATTTCATTCGCAAGAAATGGGTTTTTCCTTTGGCGAAATAAATGGAACCGAATCAGTAGAAAGAATAGTAGTACAATATTCTGAAGAATGTGCAGCGTTGGGTGAGATTCGGATGCCTATAAGTGGATATTCTGATTTCAAAAGAACGGATATTCCAGCTGGTAATGGAAACATAAGTGGAGTATTGACGAAGTATTTTTCTGAATACCAATTGCTGATAAACGATGTTTCCGATCTTCAATTCGATACGCAAAGGTGTGATGCTGTTGAAGTATCGCAAGCGACGATTTCTTTTGAGGCATTGAATGCGATGTATGATAATTCGATAGTTGAGCTTGGGACAGAAACCACCTATATTTTTGAAGGCTATGTGATTTCTTCTGATCAGCAAGGTAGTTTTAAGAATAGATTGGTACTACAGGATGCTGCGGAAAACCCTAAAGGAGGTTTGCAAGTAATGATAGAGAAAGAAAATAGTTTTGAAGCGTATGAAATAGGGCATCGAGTTTTTGTGAAATTAAACAGATTATACCTCGATAAAATTGATGGTGTGTTGTCAGTAGGTGTTTATAAAAACAATTCAATTGCTGAAATTAACGAAGCAGACATAGCAGAATATGTATACAATACTAGAGAACAATTTGACATAATTCCGATGCAAAAGACACTTGATGAGTTGTATCTTGATGAATTTCAAAATATGTTGGTGTCGGTCGCAGAGGTACAGTTAACACCCAATGAATTAGGGAAAGCTTTTGCATATTATTCAGGTACAGAAAATGCTACTCGATATTTAATGCATTGTAATTTTCCATATGAGTTGGCAATTGAAACCTCTGGTGAGACAACTTTTGCAAATGAAAAATTTCCTACAACAAAAGGTCAGGTAATTGGTGTTGTTTCTGGCGAGAAAGGAGCTGTAAAAATGAAATTGCGTTTTTATGAAGATGTAAAATTTCTTGAAGATTATCAAATTTGTGAACGCGAGACTCCTAAATTATTGATTACAGAAGTTGCAGATCCTGAGAACAATATAGGTGCTAGATTTGTAGAGCTATACAATGCAGGAAACAATCCTGTTTATTTAAAAAAATGGTCACTTAAGAAATATTTAAACGGAGCAATGATTGCTAGTGGTAGTGGAATTGATTTGTCTCAAGAAATAATTCCTTCCAAAGGTTTTTTGGTCATTGCAAATACGGCTTTTTCTCAAGTGTTTGATCAAAATGAGAGCATTGAGACTTCATATATATCAGGAAATGGAGATGATGTGTATGTATTGTTTGACAATCAAAATCAAATTCATGATGTTTTTGGAGAAATTGGTGTCGATGGCAGTACTACAAATTGGGAATATACCGATGGGAGAGCAGTTCGAAAATTAAATGTTGCACAACCAAATGCTGTTTTTGATGTTTCAGAATGGGAAGTATATTCAAAAATCAACGGGGAATTACAATTAGCGCCTGAAAACTTCGCTCCTTTTAGTAGAAACTGATGCATGTTTTTAATAAAAAATCATTGGTTCTTAACATGCGCTTAACAGCTCTAAAGGTTCCAAATTTTTATTTTCTCATTATTCTTTTAAAAATATACAAAAGTGAAAAATATAAACTTTTCAAATTAGGATTGTAAAAAATCTATGGTGCATTTTTGCTAATGTGTCAATGTAATATTTTGGTTAACAAAACTGGTTGCTAAAGTTCTTTTAACGCAAAGCCTAAGTTTTGTTGAAATCCTTTTTTAGATGTTTTCTTTGAAGTGAAGTTATCTTTGTAAAAGAAAATAAAAATTATGAAAAAATTTATTTTAGTAATGTTCGCCCTAGTTTTAGGAACCGTTGTAACGATTGCAGCAAACCCTAAAACAATGACTGTTAAAGAAAAGTTAAGAAGTGAAATCGAAAGATTATTAGATCATCCTAATTTTTTAGAAGACGAAACTATTATCTCAGCAAAAGTCGAGTTTTTGGTAAACAAAAATGGAGAAATTGTTGTGCTTATGGTAGATTCAGAAAATGAACGTATCAATGAATACATCAAATCAAGATTAAACTACCAATCGGTGGCAGAGTCTTCAGAGGAGATGAATAACAAAAAGTATTCGATTCCGGTAAAAGTAGTTAGAAAGTAAGCAATCCTTAAAGCCCAAGTAAAAATATATCTTGGGCTTTTTTATGCCTTTTTGTCAAGTAAAATATAGACTGGGAAATGATCGCTGTATCCACCTTGATAATATTTTCCTGAATAAGTTCTAAAAGGTTCTGACTTGTGCCTTCCTCTAGGGTTCGTTAAAAATTCAGGATTAAAAATTGCCGACTCTTTGTATGTTAGCGTGTTATTTTTAGACTCAAAAAAAGCATTCGATAAAATTATCTGGTCAAAAAGCATCCATTTTCCATAAAATTTTGATGCTCCTTGGTTGTTTAGGTATAAATCTAAACTCGGGTTTTTGAAATCCTTAGTGACTAAATGATGTTGAATGCTATCGTCATTTGGGTTGTCGTTAAAATCTCCCATAATGATGATTTTTGCATTTGTCTCATCGAGTTCTTTTATTTCTTTGTGAAGCAGGGTTGCTATTTCAATTCTTTTCAAACGAGTTTCGTCAAAACCAGATCGTTTAGAGGGCCAGTGATTTACATAAAGATGGACGATTTCACCTTCCAATAGTCCTTTTACATAAAGAATATCACGTGTATAATCTCGAACGTCGTTTGCATCGTTGATAAGAACCGGAATGGCTTTCGAATCTAATACTTCAAAAAAATCTTTGTTGTATAACAGTGCAGTATCGATACCACGCTCGTCAGGTGAATCGTAATGGATAAAATCATACGGTAAGTATTGTAGACTGTCCGATTTTAATAAATCTTCTAAAACTTTCTTGTTTTCTACTTCAGCTAACCCAATACAAATAGGTGGCAATTGACACTGAAGCTCACCGATTCGCGCAATGGCTCGCCCTATTTTTTCAAGTTTTAGTTGGTATCGATAGGTACCCCATTTTTTTTTGCCTTTGGGAGTGAAGTCTTTGTCGAGTGTATCGACAGAATCTTCGCAATCAAATAGGTTTTCAACATTATAAAAGGCAATCGCAATAGGAGATGCAAGCATGTATTTGGGTTATATGAGAAACGACTAAAGTACATATTTTAGGCTAGCAAACGCTTATTTTTACAGAATTAAAAGCCAATAGGGAAGTTCAGAAAATAACAGGTGCTCTTTTACAAAAATTGTACATTTGCAATATGATTGATAAGAAAAAAGTAACTTCAGAAAAAACCGTGTTGATTGGTGTTGTAACCCAGCATCAAGATGAAGTAAAGGCAAAAGAGTTTTTAGATGAATTAGAATTTTTGGTGAAAACTGCAGGGGGAGTTTCTGTGAAGAGATTTGTTCAGAATGTAGAAAAGCCACATCCAAAAACTTTTATAGGAAGCGGAAAGTTAGAAGAAGTAAAAAGATATATAGATAGCAATCACATTGGAACGGCAGTTTTTGATGATGAATTATCACCTGCTCAATTGAGAAATATTGAAAAAGTATTGGATTGTAAAATTTTAGATCGTACAAATTTGATACTTGATATTTTTGCTCAACGAGCACAAACTAGCTATGCACGTACGCAAGTGGCATTGGCACAATGTCAATATTTACTACCAAGACTAACAAAACTATGGACCCACTTAGATAAGCAAAAAGGGGGTATTGGTTTGCGTGGTCCTGGAGAAACAGAGATTGAAACCGATAGACGTATTGTACGAGATCAAATATCTGTCTTAAAAAAGAAACTGGTTACCATCGATAAGCAGATGGCAATTCAAAGAAAAAACAGAGGTCAGTTAGTGCGTGTTGCTCTTGTAGGTTACACAAACGTTGGGAAATCTACCTTGATGAATGTAGTGAGTAAGTCTGATGTTTTTGCCGAAAATAAATTGTTTGCAACACTAGATACCACAGTACGAAAAGTGGTGATAAAAAATTTACCGTTTTTAATGACAGATACGGTTGGGTTTATTCGAAAACTACCTACTCAGTTGGTAGAATCTTTTAAGTCAACTTTAGATGAGGTACGTGAAGCAGATTTCTTGTTGCATGTGGTAGATATTTCTCATAAAAATTTTGAAGATCATATAGAATCGGTAAATAAAATTTTGGGAGAAATCGAAAGTGCTGATAAACCTGTGATGATGGTTTTTAATATGATCGATGCTTACGAACATGAAACCATCGATGAAGATGATTTGGTAACCGAAAAAACCAAAGCACATTATACTTTAGAAGAGTTGAAAAAATCTTGGATGTCGAAGATGGAGAATAATTGTGTTTTTATCTCGGCATTGCATAAACAAAATTTAGAAGATTTTAAATCAAGAGTTTACGAAGAGGTCAAGAAAATCCATATCAAACGTTTTCCGTATAATAGTTTCTTGTACGATGAATACACAGAAGAAGGCTAGTTTTTGGCATATTATTTGAAATCAGATTCTAAAAAAATCTAACTATGAAAAAAATTACACTTATTTTTTTGTGTACACTTTTGTTTGTCGACTGTGGCAGTTTGAAAAAGACAGAGAGAGCATTGAATTCTGGAAATTATGACCAGGCTATTTCAATTGCTGTAGAAAAATTACAGACCAATAAACACAAGAAAAAAAAACAAGAATATATTCTCATGCTTGAGAATGCATATGCCAAGGCTGTAACTCGAGATAAAGAAAGGATTTCTTTTTTAAGTTTAGAAAACAACCCAGAGAACAAAGGCTTGATATACGAAACGTATCTTCGTTTGTATGATCGACAAGAAATGATTAAACCTTTGCTGCCATTGCAAATTCTTGAAGAAGGTAGAACGGCGAAATTTGTTTTTGAAAATTACGATTCCAAAATAATTACTGTAAAAGAAGAATATTCAGATTTTTTATATTCCAAAGGAAAGTATTTGATTGAATATGCAGAGAGCAAGAATGATTATCGTGTGGCTTTTGATGAATTGAATTATCTAAATTCAATGAATCCAAATTATTTGAATACAAATGCCTTGATTAATGATGCGCACCGATTGGGGATTGATTATGTTTTTGTGAGTTTGCAAAATAAAACACAAATGGTGATTCCGAAACGATTAGAGTCAGATTTGTTAAATTTTGGAACGTATGGTTTGAATGATTTATGGGTTGCTTACCACAATCATCTAGTTGAGGGGCAACAATACGATTACGAATTGGTGGTAGAGTTTAGAGACATTGCTATTTCACCAGAGCAAGTAAAAGAAAAAGAATTCATTAAAGAAAAGCAGATAAAGGATGGTTTTGAGTATTTGCTAGATGAAAATGGTGATCAAGTTCGAAATGAAAAAGGTGAAAAAATAAAAGTAGACAAACTAAAAAAAGTAACTTTTTATTACAACGAATTTACACAGTTTAAAAGTGTTTTGGTTAGTGGAAATGTAACATATAGAAATGTGCGCACCGGACAACTTTTACAGTCATTTCCTTTAAAAAGCGAATATGTATTCAATCATATATATGCAAAGGGTACAGGAGATAAAAGAGCATTGTCTACCGATTTATCCGGCTATTTAAAAGCTAGAGCGGTAAAGTTTCCTTCGAATGAACAAATGGTTTATGATTCAGGAGAAGATGTAAAAAATCAATTAAAGCAAATACTAACGAGTTATAAATTCTAAGTATTATCCAATCAACATAAAAAAGCCCCTTGTAAAAATTTACAAGGGGCTTTTTTATTATTGTTATCTGTGTTTAGAATACATAACTAATTCCAACACCAAATGTTTGTCTTACTTGAAGCGCTTGGTATGCATTATCATCGTATACCATTTGAACTGTTAAATTCGTAGAGAAAACATCGTTAATTTTCATTACTAAATTCATAGTGTAATCAACATCTACGTTTTGAGGTTTTTCGATGTAATCAGAAAACAGTGTAATGATGTTTTCCATATTGATATTCTCCATCAAATCAACTCGATAGTAACCACGTAAGTTCATACCAAATTCGTATCGCATGCTTTCTCCTGGCTTTACACCAAAAGTTTCAATATCATTACTCGACTCGTATAAGGTTTTGTCGTCGTTTAATGTAAATACTTCACCTGTTAAGAAGGTGAATTTTGATGTGATTGGAGCAATATTCACAGATAAGTTGTCGCTCTTTTTCCAGAAGAAACCGGGACCAAAACTCAAATAACCAGGTTTCATAAATCCAGAAGTAGGGAAATCTAAATTGTCTAAAGGACCTGAATAATCATCATCGTAATCGTACCCATTTACAAATTGAGTTTTGAAGTTTGCGAAAAATGAACCATTCCAATATTTGTTAATTTGTTTACCCAAAATCGAGTTGAATTCTAAACGGTCATCTGTTTTTTTGGTGTCTTCTCCAGCAATAGCATTGATACCAAGATTGGCAATCAATTTGTTGTCAAATACCCATCCGTTTTTTGAGTAGTTAAAATCGTAGTTCAAATTTACATTTCCAGAAAAAGCATTGTCACCTCCTGGTTGCCAGTTTGAAAAAGCAGATTGATTCATTAAAAATGAAATTTTCCCAGTTCTTTTCCAATTGCTCTCTTTTTTTGATTCTTCTTGTGCGAATAAAGCTGTACTCGTAATAAAGAGTACACAAAGTAATAGTCTTTTCATTAGGTTTTTTTATTAGTGATTAATTTCTTTTCTTTTTAAACAACGGCACGGTTGAACAGGCCTCACCATACATGATTGAGCTAGCGTGCGGAAGTATTTTTTCTATCAATTGTGTATAGGCTGTAGGAGGTATAGGTTTGTCTGCACAGCCTTTGATAATAACAGGTTTGTTTTGTGCTAAAGTAGTATCGAATTTTTGAATGACTTCTTGAAAAATTGAAGTTTCAAGATTCTGTAAGTCTCCAACTACAATTTTTTTTGCAAAAGGAGCCGCATATGTTGTTAATAACAAATATGCCCATGAGGGTATGATAGCATCTGCAGTACATGTCAATGCCACATAGCAATCTTTCAAAGACTCCCAGTTATAGTTGCTTACAACTTCTCTAAAATCTTGTTCTTTCAAAATCAATTCTTGAAACAACCAAGGTTTTATATCTAGCAACACGCGATTTCCTTTCGGGTAATAATCTTCAAGGTCTATAGTTACGAGTTTGCTGTTGGCAACTTTGTTTACAATTTCGTTCATGCTTTTCTCAAAAAGGGCTTATAAAAATCCAAGTTCCAATTTGGCTTCTTCACTCATCATGTCTTGCGTCCAAGTAGGGTCAAAAGTGATTTCCACCTCTGCATTGTCAATTTCTTCTAATTGCTCAATTTTATTTTCTACTTCTTTCGGCAGTGTTTCAGCAACGGGACAATTTGGAGAAGTAAGTGTCATTAAAATTTTTGCTTCCTTATTTTCGTTCACCATTACATCATAAATCAATCCTAATTCGTAGATGTCAACCGGAATTTCAGGATCAAATATGGTTTTTAATACTTGAACTATTTTTTCTCCTATATCTGTAATTTGAGATTCTTCCATCTTAATTTCTATATTTTAGCTAGCATCAAAGATACTAATTTATCGTGTTTTGAATTTTGTACGTAAGATTCTAAAAAGCTTACGAACTTACTTTCGACTGAAAAGCCAAGGCATATAGCTTAATTTGTTTGATCATTGATACCAATCCGTTTGCTCGTGTTGGAGACAAATGTTCTTTTAGTTCAATTTGATCGATAAAAGACATGTCCGCATCAATAATTGCAGCAGGTGTCTGTTCGTTTACGACTCTTAAAAGCAATCCTACAATACCTTTTGTAAGTATCGCATCGCTATCTGCTGTAAAATATAGTTTGCCATCTTTTAGTTCTGAATGCAACCAAACTTTAGATTGACAACCTTTGATTAGGTTTTCGTCAACTTTAAATGTCTCATCTATAATAGCTAAAGATTTTCCTAAGTCAATGATGTGTTCGTATCGCTCCATCCAATCTTCAAACATAGAAAACTCATCGATAATTTCTTCTTGTATTTCTTTGATAGTCATATTTTAAACTTATTTTTGCAAAGTTATTGAAACACACTGAAGTTTAAAGAATTTTATACAAAAGATTCGAACTTTTTAAAAGTCTAAAAAAGAAGTAAATGAGTAAATTGTTGATTGTAGGTACAGTTGCATTTGATGCAATTGAAACGCCATTCGGAAAAACAGATAAAATTTTAGGAGGTGCAGCCACGTATATTGGCTTGTCAGCAGCAAATTTTAACGTGAAATCTGGAATAGTTTCTGTTGTTGGGGGTGATTTTCCACAAGAGTATCTAGATATGTTGAATGATAGAAATGTAGATACGCAAGGTGTTGAAGTTGTAAAAGAAGGAAAAACTTTTTTCTGGTCTGGAAAGTATCATAATGATATGAATACAAGAGATACATTGGCTACAGAGTTAAATGTTTTAGAATCATTCAATCCAATTGTACCAGAAGATTTTAAAGATGCGGGTATTGTAATGTTAGGAAATTTACATCCTTCAGTACAAAATGCAGTTTTAGAACAAATGACTGAAAAACCAAAATTGGTTGTTTTAGATACGATGAATTTTTGGATGGATATCGCGTTGCCTGAGTTAAAAGAGGTCATCAAAAAAGTGGATGTAATCACCATTAACGATGAAGAAGCACGACAATTAAGCGGAGAATATTCTTTATTGGTAGCTGCAGAAAAAATTCAAGCAATGGGGCCGAAATACGTGGTGATTAAGAAAGGAGAACACGGAGCATTATTGTTTCATAAAGAACAGGTTTTCTTTGCACCAGCATTGCCTTTAGAAGAAGTGTTTGACCCGACAGGTGCAGGTGATACTTTTGCAGGTGGCTTTTCTGGTTACTTAGCAAAAACTAACGATGTATCTTTCGAAAACATGAAAAATGCGTTGATTCACGGATCAAATTTAGCATCGTTTTGTGTTGAAAAATTTGGAACAGAGCGCATGCAATCCGTAACAGATTCAGAAGTAAATGAGCGATTGTTGAGTTTTAGAAACTTAACAAAATATGAAATGGAAATTCCATCAAAAAATTAATACAAACGGAAAGTTACTTTAACTCCAAAAGAGAATATTATTATGAGTGATGCTATCAAACATGAATGTGGAATTGCAATGGTTCGTTTATTAAAACCATTAGAGTTTTATAAAGAAAAATACGGATCGGCATTTTACGGTATCAACAAGATGTATTTGTTGATGGAAAAGCAACACAATCGTGGTCAAGACGGTGCTGGTTTTGCGAGTTTAAAATTCAATGCAAGTCCCGGTTCTAGATATATCAGTAGAGTTCGATCTAATAAATCACAACCTATTCAAGATATTTTTGCTCAAATCAACGAGCGATTGAATGAAGGTTTGGTCGAGAACCCTGATAAAGTTGACGATGTAGCTTGGCAAGAAGAAAACTTACCTTATATAGGAAATTTATTTTTAGGACACGTGCGTTACGGTACATCCGGTGGAAATAGTATAGAAAATGTGCATCCATTTTTACGCCAAAGCAACTGGAGACATAAAAATCTTATTGTTGCTGGTAACTTTAATATGACAAATTCTTCTCAATTATTAGAAGAATTAATTGAATTAGGTCAGCATCCAAAAGAAAATACCGATACCGTTACGGTAATGGAAAAAATTGGACATTTCTTAGACAACGAAGTTGAAAGCTTATACCAAGATATTAAAGGTGGTGTTAGCAAAAAAGATGCTTCTCCGATCATCGCAGAAAAAGTTAATATTCAAAGAATATTAAAACGCGCAACAAAAAGTTTTGACGGAGGATATGCTATGGCTGGTTTGTTAGGACATGGTGATGCTTTTGTAATGAGAGATCCTGCCGGAATACGACCTACTTTTTATTACCAAGATGACGAGGTTTTGGTGGTCGCGTCAGAAAGGCCTGTGATTCAAACGGTTTTCAATGTTCCATTGGAATCTGTGAAAGAATTAGATCGTGGACATGCAATTATCGCAAAAAAATCAGGAAAAATTTCAGTGCAACCAATTTTAGAGCAACTACCGAAAAAATCATGTTCATTCGAGCGTATTTATTTCTCTCGTGGTAGTGATGCTGATATTTATACTGAGCGTAAAAATCTTGGTAAAATTGTTTTTCCAGAGATTTTGAAAAAAATAGATAACGATATTTCAAATACTGTTTTTTCATACATTCCAAATACGGCTGAAACTTCATTTTATGGGATGAGAGAAGCGGCTGAGGATTTCTTGAATCAGCAAAAATTATTGAAAATTTTAAAAGGGAAAAGAGAAATTTCTCCGGAGAAATTGAACGAAATTTTGTCAGAAAGACCAAGAGTAGAAAAAATTGCAGTGAAAGATGTAAAACTAAGAACATTTATCGCAGATGATAACAGTCGTGATGATTTAGTTGAGCATGTGTATGATATCACTTATGGTGTCGTCAAGAAAGACGATAACCTTGTAATTATAGACGACAGTATCGTTAGAGGTACAACACTAAAGAAAAGTATCATTAAGATTTTAGATAGGTTAAATCCTAAAAAAATTGTGATTGTTTCTTCTGCTCCTCAAATTCGCTACCCAGATTGCTACGGAATTGATATGGCGAAAATTGGTGATTTTATTGCGTTTAGAGCGGCGCTAGAGTTGTTAAAAGATACAGATCAATACCATATTGTTACCGATGTGTACAAAAAATGCATCAAGCAACGTATCAAAGAAGATGCTGGAATCGAAAATTTTGTGAAAGAAATTTATACGCCATTTACAGCAACTCAAATTTCTGATAAAATTGCAGAAATGTTAAAAACAACCAATGTAAAAGCTGATGTTGAAGTGATTTTTCAAACAATTGAAGGTTTGCATGAAGCTTGTCCTGATCATTTAGGTGACTGGTATTTTAGCGGTGACTATCCTACAAATGGAGGAAAAAGAGTTGTAAATGAAGCTTTTATTAATTTTTATGAAGGTAAAAATAAGAGAGCATACTAGTAAAGTTTATCATAAATATTTAGAAAAAGCCTCAGTAATGAGGCTTTTTTTAGTTTACAAAAGTTTGTTCTTGAACATACGTTAATAGAAATTATGCTTGTTTGTTAACTTTTGTTTAGTGATAACGCGATTTTTTTATTGTGGCGTATCAAAGTTTTATTTTTGTGATATTGAAGTAGTTAGAGTTTTTTTTCAAGTAAAACTTTGGTATCGACCAATTGTTTGTAATAATAAGCAGTTTGTTGAATAATTGATGTTATTTACTTTTTAAGGACAACAAGCCGTAAGTAATCTGGGGAAATCGCTACTTTTATAGTGTAGCTATTTATAATGAAGAAATTATATCACATATTAACTGTGTTTGTTTTATTAACAACCACCATCTATTCTCAGGGTTCAGAGTATTCTTTGGATTTTGATGGGTCGAACGATTATGTTGATTTAGGAGCAACCGGTATTTCTTTGGGTGCTTCGTTTACCTTAGAAGCATGGATCTATTCTTCTCAACCAAATGGCTCTTGGCATGGGTTTATGGGGAATCAAGTAACAGGTTCTACAAATCGTGCGCCAGGTCTATGGGTGTATGAAAATGATAGAATTCACTTTGGTTTTGGGAATGGTACTACTTGGCAATCAGGGAATACGGATTCAGGTACTTTGATTGAAGACCAGTGGAATCACGTTGCCATGACGTATCAAGGTTCTGAATTAAAGGTGTACATAAATGGGGTACTTGAAACAACCAAAACGGGAGTCACCGGTACACCTGTTAACCCTTTAAGGTGGATAGGTAGAGTAGATAATTATTTTGAAGGTAAAATTGATGAGGTGCGTGTTTGGTCTGTGACAAGATCTGAAGCAGATTTAAAAACGTATATGTGTCAAAAACTAACAGGTTCAGAAACTGGTTTAGAAGGGTATTGGAGGTTTGATGATGCAACAGGTACAACTGCTACCGACGAAACAACTAATGCGGTTGATGGTACTTTAACGAACATGAATTCAGGTTCTGATTGGGTTACTTCTGGTGCCCCAGTTGGTGACGCTTCTGCATATCTATATACCGGTAGTTGGACCGGAGAAATACTTAGCTTAACATCTACCAACAAAGGTAATATTGAAATCAATACAGTTTCTGGTACTCCAGATGGTGTACATGTTTACCGAGTAGATGAGACGCCGAATTCGGTTTCAGGTATAACAAATGCTCTTGGTAGTAATGATATATATTATGGCGTTTACGTAACCGGTGGGTCCTCTCCGACCTATACGGTCGAATTTGATTATGGATTGTATGCCAATGCAATGGCTGCTGAACCAAATGTTGAACTGTACAATAGAACAGATAACGAAGATACATCTTGGAGTTTGTTGTCGGCTACTTTAGATACCGGCGCAAATACATTGACAGAGACTAGTAACTCAGGTGTCAATCAAGAGTTTTTATTGGGAGGGGTTAATTCTACTGAAGTATTAGGGTATTTAGGTCCAGGAGGAGTAGGAAATACAGATGGAAGTACTGCCTTAGAATTATGGCTAAGAGGAGACAGTGGAGTTACTAGTGATGGTAGTGATGTAGTAACAGCATGGTTAGACAAGAGTGGAAACGGAAACGATGTGACCTTGATTGGTGGAGATCCTACCTACACTACAACTATTAACAATCATGAGGTTGTGTCTTTAGATGGTACAGATTATTTTCAAAGTAGTGTGACCAGTAATACCGGTACGACAGCTTCAGTTTATTTTGCAGGTACAATTACAGGTTATAGCGCTACATGGGCAGGAATAATTTCCGGGTCTAAAAGCGGACAACTTGATTGGAATACGACAGATCATGTTGTGTTTTTAAATAGATACGATAGTTCAGATGATATAGAATCACATAGAGATGGTGTGAAATCAGTAGTTTCTAATGGATTATCTGGGTCTTCAGTTAAAATCATGAACTCTGAGTACGATGGATCGAATAGTATTATTAGGTTAGATGGTGTGGCAAGTACGAGTGTATCATCAACAGGTTCTTTTGATTATAACCTAATCGGAATCGGTAAGCGTATTACAGAAACTAAATATACAGAAGGAGATTATGCCGAAGTTATTTATTTTGATAAAGATTTGAATTTGGCGCAAAAAATAATCATTGAAAATTATTTGCAAGCTAAATACGACGGAGCATTATCTGCAAACGATTTTTATAATGAAGACAATTCTGCAAACGGAGATTTCGATTATGATGTAGCAGGTATCGGTCAGGCTACTGATGGATCAAATCATACAGATTCACAAGGTACAGGAATTGTAAGAATCAATAATCCGAGAGGGTTAGGAAATGATGAGTTTTTGTTTTGGGGTAGAAATAATCAAACAGCATTAGCATTTGAGACCAACACGAGTAACTATAAAGAAAGATTAAATACGGTTTGGAGAGCTAGTAGACGAAATAATCCTGGAAGAGTAGATGTTACATTTGATTTGAATGGGGTCGATCTTTCAGGGATGCAAAGTTGTTCTTTTTTACAGTTGATTGTTGATAATAATAGTGATTTGTTGAGTCCACCATCAGGTGATATCTATCCACTTACGGACATCGGTGGCGGTTTATATCGTGCTGAAAATGTAAGAATTAGAAACAATCGTTATTTTACCCTTGAATATCAAGATAAAATTGTGGTCGATGATACTCAGTTTTATAATGGAAGCGGAACTGCAAATGTACCTGATATCAACGATGGCTGTTTTAAGTTGCTAGTCAAAAGTACTGCAGATGGTAGTTTAACGCTAACTGAAAACGCAAATGTTAGAGAAGTTGAGGTTGAAAGTGGCGGTAAATTAGTTGTTTCTAATGGAACAAGACTACAAGTTACAGACGGAATTGATAACAGTGGAGATATTAGATTGATAGGCACGTCTCAGTTGTTGCAAACACATACTGGAGTTTCTCAAAATTTAGCAAATACAGGAAATCTATATATTGATCAGCAAGGTACAAATAACAGTAAGTTTAGATATAATTATTGGTCGTCTCCTGTTGTTGGTGTTGGTCAAACACAATATACAATAGGAAATGTATTAAAGGATGGTTCTACTCCAACAGGAGTAAGTACAAATCCATTAGGAGTTACTTTTACTTCAGGATATGATGGTGATCACACGACCAATCCGATTACCATTTCTAGTTATTGGTTGTATAAATTTGATGCGAATTGGTCACAAGTAGGTACAACAGGAACATTAGATCCAGGTCAAGGTTACACTATGAAGGGACCTGGAGCGGTTCAAGGATATACGTTTGTCGGAATTCCTAATGATGGAGACTATACCGTAGCTGTTTTAGAAGATAATTCAGCTTTGGTTGGAAACCCATATCCTTCTGCATTAGATGCAGATGCTTTTATTCAGTTAAATAGTGTAGATAATGGAATTATTGACGGTAGTATTTATTTTTGGGAACATAATGGAGAAACGTCAACGACTGGAAATGAAGGGCATCATAAATTGAAGTATCAAGGTGGATATGCAGTTCGAAATATCGGAGGTGGTGTAGCTGCGGTAGCGCCTCCTGGAGTTGCTGGATTGGGGTCTAGTTCGGGTATAGAACCGGAACAATACATTCCTGTAGCGCAAGGGTTTTTTGTGAATGCTATTGCTGACGGTGATGTTGAATTCAATAATTCAATGCGAGCATTTGTGGTTGAGGGCTCAGAATCTGTTTTTTATAAAAACGGTAAAAAAAATCAAATAACAAAATCTAGCCATACATCGAAAAAATTGCCATCGATTAGAATTGGTTTTGACCAGAAAAATGAAAATAATATTTTATTACGAAGACAGCTTTTAACTGTCTTTAAAGAAGGATTGACTGATGCTTATGATAATGCCTATGATAGTGGAATTTATGACATTCAAAGCAATGATGCGTATTGGAAGTTTTCTGAAGAAGAAGGGAGTTATGTAATTGCAGGTGTAAATACGTACTCAGTAGAGAAAGAGTTGCCGCTTGAAGTGGTGATTGGTACAGAAGGAGTAGTGTCGTTTGAAGTATTGGAAAAACTCGACATTGTTGATAAAGTATATTTGTACGATAAGCTGAATGATATTTATTATGGATTAAATGATGATAGACAAGTTTCTTTGTTCTTAGAAGAAGGGGCACATTCAGATCGTTTCTTTATTACTTTTAAAGGAGACGGGTTGTTATCAACTCCAACAGTTGATTTGGCTGAGATGTTGTTGGTATACCAAGACAGTCGAACGAATGAATTGTTGATTCATGCTAACTCAGAGATGACAATCTCCAAAATTGTGGTGTACGATAGGGTAGGTGTGCAACAAAAAGTATTAGAAGTGGTGAATTCAGTAGAAGAAGACTATAAAATAGATGTTCAAAGTTTTCCATCTTCGGTATATATTATTAGAATTGAAACAGATCAAGGAGTGATTTCTAAGAAGGTTTTGATCAAGTAAAACAAAAGATGAAACAAAAAAGGCTGTCTTACATAGACAGCCTTTTTATCATTTATGTGCAAAAACTATTTTGCTGCAGCATATTTTTTAGAAACTTCTTCCCAGTTAATTACATTAAAAAATGCATTGATATAATCTGGTCTTCTGTTTTGGTAGTTTAAGTAATATGCGTGTTCCCAAACATCCAATCCTAAAATTGGTTGGTTTCCACAAGTTACACCTGGCATTAATGGGTTGTCTTGGTTTGGAGTTGAACATACATTCACAACTCCTCCTTTAGCAACGCATAACCAAGCCCATCCTGAACCAAACTGAGTTGCAGCAGCTTTAGAAAAAGCATCTTTAAAAGCTTCAAAAGAACCAAAAGCAGCATTGATAGCATCTGCTAATTCACCTGTAGGCTCTCCACCTCCATTAGGAGAAAGAACTTCCCAAAACAATCTATGGTTGTAAAAACCACCTCCGTTATTTCTTACAGCACCATTTGTCATATCCAAATCAGCAAGAATTGCTTCAATAGATTTTCCTTCAGCATCAGATCCTGCGATAGCATTGTTTAAATTGTTTGTATATCCTTGATGGTGTTTGCTATGGTGGATTTCCATAGTTCTTGCATCAATATGTGGTTCTAACGCATCATATGCGTATGGTAATTCTGGTAATTCAAAAGCCATAATATTTTTTTTAGTGTTAAACAAAATTTTTCAATGTCAAAGGTACACAACAAAACTCAATCAGGAAAATTGATTGTTCTTATATCGTTATTGTAATTACCTATTTTATATCAGCGCAATATTTGAGTTGTTTTAGCACTACCATATTTAACTTCTTGATATTGACAGTTTAGATATATGTAATAAAGCATTTGTTTCCCTCTAAAAAACATTTGAGATTCTATAATCTCTCTCTTATAAATAGGTTTGTAAACTGAATGCTATTTACCGAGATTCAATATTATGAGAAAACATTTATATCAATTACTTTTTTTAATTCCAATTTGCCTTTTGGCACAAAAAAATGATTGGGAAAACCCTTACGTTAATCAAATAAACAAATTGCCAGCAAAGGCAACATTTTATTCTTATGAAAATGAAACGTTAGCAACAGAGAACAAACGTCAAAAATCTCAATTTTTTAAGCTCTTAAATGGGAGTTGGAAATTTTCTTGGGTTGCAAAACCTGAAGATGCAAACGAGTCATTTTACAAAGAAGATTTTGATGCTTCAAATTGGAAAGAAATCGATGTACCGTCAAATTGGGAAATGAGAGGTTATGGCAAACCGATTTATACAAATTCTACGTATCCGTTTTTTAGTGATTATCCAAATATCAATCATCATGATAATCCGGTTGGGCAATATATTAAAACGGTAACTGTTGATGAAACATGGAATAAACGTGATGTGATTCTTCATTTCGGAGGGGTTTCTTCAGCCTATTATGTTTGGGTAAACGGAAATTTTGTAGGGTATAGTGAAGATACGAGACTGCCTTCTGAATTTGATGTTACAAAGCATATCAGAAATGGAAAAAACACGATTGCAGTGAAAGTTTATCGTTGGGCAGATGGTAGTTATTTAGAAGCTCAAGATCATTGGAGAATGAGTGGAATTGAAAGAGAAGTGTATATCAAGGCGGTTCCTAAAGTGCGAATTTCAGATGTGCAGATTCGAACAGATTTTGACGAAAATTATGAAGATGCTTTATTGCAAATCAGACCTAAATTTATTGCAAATATTAAAGATAAATACATCCAAAAAGTTGGGCATTTTGGTGTAAAGCCCTTAGAAACAAAAGTTGATGATTGGCAGTTTTCCGCCCAGTTGTTAAATGCTACTGGAAGTAAAGTTGGTGAACCTACAAAGATGCCCTTGAAAAACTATTTTGGAGAGTGGTATCCTCAACGAGATAATGTGTATTTCGGATTGATGGAGACAAAAGTTACAGCTCCAAAAAAATGGTCTTCAGATCAACCTTATCTATATACTTTGCTATTTACTTTGAAAGATGAACAAGGAAATTTAATAGAATCTACAAGTGTAAAGGTTGGTTTTAGAGAAGTGAAAATTGACAATCGAGGAAGGTTTTTGGTCAATGGAAATCCTGTTAAATTAATTGGCGTAAATAGACATGACCATCATATGTTGAATGGTAAAACGGTTTCTAGAGCTGATATGGAAGAAGATGTAAAATTGATGAAAAAATTCAATTTTAATGCGGTAAGAACATCGCACTATCCTAACGATCCGTATTTCTATGATTTATGCGATCAATATGGGATTTATGTAATGGATGAGGCAAATTTAGAATCGCATGGGGTTAGAGGTCAGTTGGCAAATGATTCTCAATGGGGAAGTGCTTATTTAGAAAGAGCTATAAGAATGGTTGAGCGAGACAAGAATCACCCTAGTATTGTGATGTGGTCTCTCGGGAATGAATCAGGAAAAGGTCCTAATCATGCAGCAATGGCAGGGTGGATAAAAGAGTTTGACCGAACAAGGTTTGTACATTACGAAGGAGCGCAAGGCGACCCTACAGATCCAAGATATAAAAAGTCATTTTTTACACAAGATCAAGGAAATCCAACCGATCCAAAATGGGTAGATATGTTGAGTAGAATGTATCCTCAGCCTAATGAGTTACAAGCATTAATTGACGATACAAGTTTTGATAATAGACCTGTTTTGATGTGTGAGTATGCCCATGCGATGGGTAATTCTTTGGGGAATATGAAAGAATATTGGGATGTTATTTATAAAAATGATAGGGCTTTAGGTGGATTTATTTGGGATTGGATAGATCAAGGTATTTTAAGAAAAGATGCAAAAGGTGTTGAGTATTTAGCATATGGAGGAGATTTTGGTGACACACCAAATGATGGAAGCTTTTGTATCAACGGAATAATTGCCTCAGATAGAACTCCGAAACCTGAAATCATTGAATGTAAAAAGGTAAACCAACCTGTAGTGATAACATCAACAGATCCTACCTCTGGAATTTTTGAGATTACGAACAGACATCATGCTCAAGATCTTTCAAAATATTCAATTTCTTGGGAAATCACTGAGAACGGAAAAGTAATCAAAACAGGAATCTTGAAAGAAGGCTTGTCTACAAAAGCTTTTCAAAAAGAGACTTTTCAAGTAAAATTTAAGAAACCAAAACTTCATGTAAATAGTGAATACCACATAAAAATTATTGGTAAACTAAAAAAGAATGAGTTATGGGAAAAACAAGGATATGTAATTTTTCAAGAACAGTTTAAGCTTAATTATTTAGTGAAACCTGCTACTGATGAAACTAGTAAATCAAACTTATTGGTAAAGGAAACATCGTCTGAAGTTGTGATATCAAATAAATATGTAGTCTTAAAAATTGATAAAAATTCAGGATATATCCATACCTACCAATCCAATGGCATGGATGTATTAAAATCTCCTATAAAACCAAATTTTTGGAGAGCTGAAACGGAGAATGATATGGCATATCGTCGTGCAAAGAAATTATCAGCCGAAAGAGATTGGATGCATGCCGAGGATAGATTTAAAGTAAAGAGTTTGCAAGTTGATTCAAAAACGAAGGGAAAAGTTATCGTTTCTGTGCAAGGTGAAATAGAAAACCCAAATGTAAAGATGAAGCTTAACTATACAATCCTCGGAAATGGAAAAGTTAAGATTGACTACGAATCACTAATTGATGCTACCGCTCCAAACGCACCGAGAATAGGAATGCAGTTTAATATGGCTTCGTCATACAAAAACCTTACATATTTTGGAAGAGGACCGCAACCAAATTATGCTGATAGGTATTACGGTGCTGAAGTAGGCTTGTATTCTGGCGTGATCAAAACCATGAGTTATGGATATGTAAAACCTAGCGAGTATGGTAATCATATTGATACAAGATGGTTTAAGGTACATAACAACTCGAAAGGTGTATTGGTAAAAGGTGAAGATGTGTTAAGTTTTAGTGTGGTTCCTTACGATTTGTATGATATCCAAAAAGCGATGTTTACGAGAGAATTAACAGAAACAAATACGTCATCAATACAAGTAGATTTAATACAAACTGGTGTTGGAGGTGATGATACTTGGTCGGATAGTGCTGAGCCCCATGCAGAGTATAGAATTGGTCCAGGTAGTTATAAGTATTCATTTTATTTGGTTCCTTTTTCAGGATCTGTAAAGGCTGAAAAGATTAAATTTTAAAAAGTAGGATGATGCGTATAGTATACATACTAATTTTTTCATTACTCATTAGTTGCAATAATTCTGATGAATTCACTACAAATATAAGTTCACCTAATAACATAAATGAGATCTCATTTAGCATATCAGACGCTGGACAATTGTATTTTAGTGCAACTGCTTACAGTACTAATTTTATCAAAGAATCTGCATTAGGATTTGAATTGAAAAGACATTCGTTAAAAAAGAATTTTGAGATTATCGGTACAGAAGTTTCTACAGAAAATACGACTTGGAATACTGTTTGGGGGCAAAAAGAAATAGTTTCTAATGAATACCAAGAGTTGATACTTCATTTGAAGCAAAAGTCAACGGAAATATTAGTAGATGTAATCGCAAGAGCTTATGATGATGGAGTTGCATTTCGATATTTTTTTCCATCTCAAAGCGCACTTAAAGATTTTGTGATTACAAATGAATTGACAGAATTTAATTTTAATGGAGATTATAAAGCTTGGTGGAATTTTGCAGATTACGATAACTATGAAAAAATTTATTATGCATCACCAATAAGTCAGATTGGGGATTCGATTCAGTTTGCGAGAAGACCAGACAAAGAAGAGCGTGCTAATATGGCAAATACGCCAACTACAATTGAGGTTTCGAATGATTTGATCATTAGTATTCACGAAGCAGATTTAACCGATTATGCAGGAATGAATTTGTTGAATACTAAAGAAGGGACGAAGTTAAAAGCTCATCTAACACCATGGTTGAATGGAGACTTAGTTAGAGCTTCAACTCCATTTAACACTCCTTGGAGAACTATTCAAATAGCTAAAACTGCAGGAGATTTAGTTGAGTCTGATCTGATTTTAAATTTGAACCCTCCATGCACCTACGAAGATACTAGTTGGATTGAAACCTATAAATATATAGGCATTTGGTGGGAGTTACATATCGGGAAAACGGCTTGGGCTGAGAAAACTCAATTCGGTAAACCGATTACGAGACCACATGGTGCGAACACGAGAAACGCAAAATATCATATTGATTTCGCCGCGAAGCATGGCATTCCTGATGTCCTTATTGAAGGATGGGATAAAGGCTGGGATGATATGGAAGGATCTTGGACAGGATATGGAATTTTTGATTGGGAAACATCGACAGATGATTTTGATATTGAAGAAGTTTGTGCCTATGGAAAAGAAAGGGGGGTGAGAATGATGATGTATCATGAGACAATATCAGATATCGATCACTACGAACCTAAAATGGATCAGTTGTATCAAATGTGTCAAGACCTTGGAATAAAGACAGTAAAAGTTGGATATACGGGAGACGTAAATTACGACACAAAGAAGAAAACGTATCGTCAGCATCATCACGGTCAGTATATGGTAAGGCATTATAAAAAAATGGTTCAGAAAGCTGTAGAATATAAGTTGCAAATAGTAAATCATGAGCCAATAAAATTCACAGGAGAACAACGTACCTATCCAAATTTGATGGCGAGAGAAGGAGTTAGAGGACAAGAATACAATGCTTGGAGTGAAGGTAATTCACCAGAGCATGGTTTGGTATTGCCATTTACAAGAATCTTGGGAGGACCTATAGATTATACACCAGGAATATTCAAAATGTTATTGCCAGATAAGAGTTGGAGTACAGCAAAATTTAGAGTAAGAACCACAATTTGTAAACAATTGGCCTACTATTTAACAATGTACAGTCCAATTCAAATGGCGGCTGATCTTCCTGAAAACTATGAAGGAAATAAAGCCTTTGAATTTATAAAATCCGTTCCAACAAACTGGTCTGAAAGTAAAGTTCTCAATGGGAAAATTGGAGATTATTATACAGTTGCTCGTAAAGAAAGGGGAACAGAAAATTGGTATTTAGGAAGTATAACAGATGAGCATAAACGAACTTTAGAAATAGATTTGTCGTTTTTAACCTCAGAAAAAACATACCAAGCAACAATTTATGCAGATGCTAAAGATGCAGACTGGGAAACAAACCCCGAAGCAGTTGAGATCTTTACAAAAGAAGTTTCTTCTTTAGATACAATAGAAATTAAGCTTGCTTCGGGAGGCGGACAAGCTATAGAGTTCAAACAATTATAAACAGTTAAAATAAGAATATGATGGGAATAAAGAAAGTATTATTTGCAACGGTGATGTTCGTTGCTGTATGGGATTTAGTTGCGCAAAATCCTATAGTTACACATATGTATACAGCAGACCCTACAGCGAGAGTTATGAATGGGAAGTTATATGTTTTTCCTTCAACTGATATTGTTTGCGAAGAAGGAAAAGGAGAAAATGGATTCTGTATGCCTTCATACAATGTGTTTTCAACTGAAGATATGGTGACCTGGGAGGATCATGGAAAGATCATAGATCAAACTGAAGTGCCATGGGGTAAAAAAGATGGCTTTGGTATGTGGGCACCAGATTGTATTGAAAAAGATGGGGTATACTATTATTATTTCCCTGCACCACCAACTGATAAAAGTGCTTTTAGAAGAGTTGGTGTTGCTACTGCATCGTCTCCTGAAGGACCATATTTATTGGAAGATGATTATATCAAAGGTGTAGATGGAATAGATCCAAATGTTTTTATCGACGATGATGGAAAAGCATATTTGTATTATGGTGGAGGAGAACATTTGAGAGTTGCTGAATTGAATAGTGATATGAAAAGCATCAAAGGGAAGGGAAAAGTCGTGAAAGATTTGCCATCAAAATACAAAGAAGGTTCATTTGTCTTTAAGAAAGATGGTTTGTATTATTTTACTTTTCCGCATAATGCATCTGGATCAGAAGAAATAGCATATGCCGTAGGAAAAAGTCCAATGGGACCTTTCAAATACAAAGGGATGATTATGGAGCGTTGGAAAGATGGTATTTGGACGAATCACCATTCTATAGTAGAGTATAAAGATCAATGGTATATTTTTTATCACCATCACGATATTTCTAATGATCAACATTTGCGTTCAATGAGAGTTGATAGTTTGTTCTTCGATGAGAAAGGAATGATTTTAGAAAAAAAAGCAACATTAAGAGGAGTTGGATTAACATCTATTGATAAACCAATTCAAATAGATAGGTATTCAGACGCACATAAGGTAAAGGTTAGTAGAATCAAAGGTAGTACAACTGTAAATTGGCAGTTAGACTATGTAGAAAATGGTGCTTGGGTGACTTATAATGCAGTTGATTTTGGAAATGTTAAACCGAAAACTGTTACTGCGAGAGTAAGCTCTGGATTGCAAGGAGGAACGATTCGTGTAATTGTAGGGGGTGAAGAAGTAGCTTCGATTAAAGTTCTGAATACTGGAAATTGGAATACATGGAAAGAGATTGAAGTACCGCTTACAAAAAAGATAAAAGGAGTTCAAAACGTCAAATTAACTTTCGAAAGCAATGGTGCAAAATATGTTGCAAATATAGATTGGATTCAATTTAAGTAGCAAAATATAATACAAACCAAACCAAACCCTATAAAAAATGAGAAGTTTAAAGTTGCCATTTAACTATGTACAAGTAATATTAATTTTTTCGATATTCTTAGTTAGTTGTTCTAGCGCTTCGGAAGAAGCGATAATCGATGAAGGATGTAATAAAAAATGTCGTTCACAATACGAATTAAATGAAGAGACATGTAGCTGCGAAGAAATCGTTGTGGTGTGCACAAAAGTATGTGAGACAGGATATACCTTGAATGAAAACACATGTGAATGTGAAGAAGATGCTCCGCCTTTTGTTCCTACTGTTATTACCGTGGAAACAGAAACGGCAACATTAGTTGAAGATTGGAAATTGAAAACAGATATTTCTGATTATTCAGGAAATGGTTATATTGTATGGGAGGGACCTGCACAGTTTTGGAAAGGAGCTGCCAATATTGGAAAAGCTGGTAAACTCACGTACAAAGTAAATATTACAGTGCCTGGAACTTATTTATTTCAATGGAAATCTTACATTGCCAAAGTTGATCCAAATGGGCCTACTTCAGAACATAATGACAGTTGGTTAAAGTTCCCTGATGCTGATAATTTTTACGGGATCAGTTACAAAGATGGATCTGTTGTTTACCCAGCTGGTTCAGGAAAATCACCTATTCCAAAAGGAGAAAGCGGAAATGGTTTCTTTAAGATATACATGAATACAGGAGGTGCATGGAGTTGGATCAGTAGTACTTCAGATAATGATGCTCACAGAGTTTTTGGTACATTTTCTGAGGCTAAGGAATATACGATTGAAATTGCTGCCAGATCAAATTATCATGCGATTGATTCGTTTAAATTGACGTTGCAAAAACCTGAATAATCTCAATATTGGTTATGAAATAGTAGGTTTAAATATTAACACAGATCGATTATGAATGTAAAAATTAAAATAAATAGAAAACTTATCATTGTCTTTTTAATAGGGATAACATCTAGTGTTTTTTCACAAGAAGTTGATAAGGTTTTATTCCTTAAACCGATACCTGCAAAAATCCAGAATGCTGCATATTTTAGTTTTTCTGTAGGGTATGTAGCTACAGAAAATAGAGATATTTCGTTAGACTTATCTGGTGGGCCAAACAAAATTTGGTCTGGTAAGACTGTAAAAGTAAAAAAAGGAAGAGGATTAATAGATATAAGTCTTACTCCCCAAAATGGAGTTGTAGAAGGTGAAAAATACAAACTTATTCTATCTATGAGAGAAAGCGGTGGTAGTTGGCAAACCGCAATGGCAGGTACTTCTGTATACAATTTAGAGATTGTAAAGGGGGCTGTTACGCAACCAGAAACAGCAGCATTCTCTTTGGCAACTCCTACAGTTTATGAAAGTAAAGAAAATTATAATTTAAATGTTGATTACACTTTTCCTAATCCTGGTGCTATTCAAGTGTCTATATGGAAAGGGGGGCAGTGGATCGGTACTTCTAAAAAAATTGATGTTTCTGCCGGAACAGGAACGAAAAAAGTACAAGTTTCAATACCTCAACAACAACCTGGAAAAGATTATAGGTTTCAATTGAATTTCGGTTCCAACGAAAATTTTAAAAATAAAAATACTTCAGTTGTAAATTTGAACAATATCTGGTTCAAAAAACCGGAGAAAAAGCTAACAATGAAAGAAATTAATGAGAAAAGTATCCAGATATCTTTGAATAAAGATGCTGAGGTATTGACTTTACCTGGTAAGTTGAGTTATAAATACATTCGAATCATTAGTGTGCAAGGTGCAATTCTTAAAGAGGTCTCCCAAACCAACAAAATACAAGTATCAAATTTAAAACAAGGTCCATATTTTGTTGTAACAAGTGATGCTGATTATTACAAATTTGTAAAATTTTAAAAAGATGAAAAAACAGTTATTTTATTTATCTATTTTAATTTCAACCTTTGGTTTTTCTCAGAAAAACGTTGTGTCTGTTGATTTAAATACACAAAAATTTATTGGTGAAGAAAGTGATTTGAGTAGGAAGAAGTATTTTTCAATACATGCATCATATACAGATTGGGGTTTGGCCCCAGAATCTGATTATTTATTCAAACATTTGGGGATAGAATTTGGTAGAGCATTTAGCGGACCAAAACCTTTCAATAAGAAAAAAGATGTCGACCCTAAACTATCAGATGCAGCAGCCTATGCTAAAAAATCTCAAGGCTATTTTCTAAATTCTCCTATGTACAAAGAGCATAAAACAACGGATTTTATTATTACTGATCATCCTAGTCAAGCATTTCAATTAAATAAAGACTATGCTAAGGTAGCAGCTTACAATGTTGAGTATATTAAGAAAGGATATCCGACATTGCCAAAATACTATGAGATTATGAACGAGCCTTTTGTACATGCAAAAGATTATGTAAAAACATGGGCAGAAACAGAAGGTGTTATCGTTGAAATGTCTAAATTTCATAAAGTTGTTGCTGATAAGATTCATGCAGAAGTTCCAAATATGTTGGTGGGTGGCTATAGTGCAGCTTGGCCTGAAATGTCTAAAAATAATTTTTGGCATTGGAATACAAGGATGAAAGTATTTATGGATAATGCAGGAGAAAGCATGGATTTTTTTGCCACACATATCTATGATGGTCGAAATGTTTCTGGTGATTTTAGTTATCGTTCGGGAAGTAATGCTGAAGCGATTCTTGATTTGATTGAAGCCTATAGTTATAAAAAATGGGGAATTGTAAAACCCCATTTGATTTCTGAGTATGGGTATACAGCCAAAGGCTTACAAGGAAAACCTTATTCTGCTAAGTTAGATGGTACTTGTTTGGTGTCGTACAACAATATTTTGATGGCGTTGATGGACAAACCAGATCGCTTGCTAAAAGCGGTACCTTTCATCGTAGGTAAAGGAAGTTTTTTTTACACAAGTCCGGATAATCCTGAAGGACATCCTTATCCTTGGGTGATAATGCGAAAGCTTAAAAATGGGTCTTACAAATATACCCACATGAAAAAATTCTATGAGCTTTGGAAAGATGTCGAAGGTAAACGAGTAGAGATATTTTCTAATAACCCTGATATACAAACAAATGCTTTTGTAAAGACCGGGAAAGCATATATTGCGATCAACAATCTATCTGATAATGAAGAGTTATTAAGTTTAGACTTTATGAATAAAAGTCAAGGCTTGATTAAGAATACTACCTTAAGAAGGCTGTATACTACTTCAAGCGGTATTCCAAAATTGGTCTATTTTACAGATATAAGTGAACTTTCTGAGCTTACATTGAAAAAAGGCGAAACGGTTGTATTGGAATGTGATGTTGAAGAATATGAGTTTTCTAAAGAATTGAAAGAGAACAATTATTATTCTAAAACCTACCTTCAAGAAATTGCTGCAAATCAAAGCCTGTCTTTTGTGATAGAAAATGTTGAAGCTGGAAAAAAAGGTAGGGCTTCATTAAGAATGGGAATTGCACGTGCGCATAATTTAAGCAAAGCACCCAAAGTTACTATTAATGGGAAAAAAATAAATGTTCCTTCTAATTGGAGTGGTTATGATCAAGCTCCTCGGGAACATTATTTTGGGGTGATAGAAATTCCATTTCCAGTAAAATATCTAAAGAACGGTGATAACAAAGTTACCCTGTCTTTTCCCGATACAGGAGGACATGTAAGTTCTATAATCTTAAATGCCGAAGTATTGCAGTAAATAATTGGCCTTAAACAAAAGGACTAATGCAATAGAAATAACCAAATAAGACATACGTATTCTTAAATGAATCATATGTCTTCTATAATAATACAATCGATTGTATTTTTGATAAACACCAATAAATATAGATGATGAAATTTTATAGTACGATGTTATGTACCTTGTTTTGTGCATTTCTACTTAACTCGCAAAGTATAAATCCAGTTTCAGTTCGAAACGAAATGGAAAGAGTTGCCAATTGGCAAATAGATCATTTTAAAGACTCCTATAGTGGACGAAAAAAACCACATCACGAAAGAGATTGGACCAATGGAGCATTGTATGTAGGAATGGTAAAATATGCCAAATTAGCAAAGGATGATCGCTATTGGAAATTGATGCGTTCAATCGGTGAAAATCATAACTGGGAGTTGCATTGGAGAAAATATATGGCGGATGACCATACCGTTGGACAGATGTATCTTGAGTTATTTCGAAAGTATCAAGATAGTTCAATGATTCATGGTACTCAGAAACGTTTTGATTTCATTATAGATCATCCTAGTAAACAGCCAATTACTTTAGAGAATTATAAACATTTGGAGCGTTGGACCTGGTGTGATGCCTTGTTTATGGCTCCTCCTATTTGGGCCAAGCTTTCTAAAATCACAGGAGACAAAAAATATTCTGATTGGATGTTAACAGAATATGAAGCGACCAAAGAACACCTATTTGATAATGAAGAACACTTATTTTTTAGAGATGATAGTTTTATCGAGAAACGAGATCATGGAAATAAAATATTTTGGTCTAGAGGTAATGGTTGGGTTTTTGGCGGATTAACCTTGTTAATGGATGAATATAACCCTGGTTCAAAAGAGTATGCGTATTTCAAAGATATTTATTTAAAGATGGCTGAAAAGCTTATTCAAATTCAAACACCAGAGGGGCATTGGGCGATGAGTTTGTTGAATCAAGATTTTTATAAAACACCAGAAACCAGTGGAACTGCCTTTTTTACATTTGGTTTGGCTTGGGGGGTTAATAATGGATTGTTGAGTAAAGAAAAATATCAGCCTCATATAGAAAAGGCATGGAACTGTTTGACGAGTCATATTACTAAAGAGGGTATGTTAGGTTATGTTCAACCCATTGGTGCTGGACCAGATAAATCATTTAAAGACCAAACGGAGGTGTATGGTTCAGGAGCTTTTTTAGCCGCAGGATCAGAGGTGTATAAGTTGTTTGGCGGTCAAGAAATATTTCAAATAAAAAATCCGGACTATGAGAAAAGTCCAATTACAGGAATGACGCGAACGCATTGGGAGGATGCAGCTATGTACATGCTTGAAGGAGCATTCAGTTACGTATCTACTCTTGATGATCCATTGAAATTTCCAAAAATTGGGTCTGTAGCTTATCCGAGAGGAAAATGGCAAGAACCAGTTGAAAAGTTAGAGGGTTTGTGCAGAACCTTATTTGTTGCTGCTCCGTTGCTTAGAGAAAATCCTGATTTGGTTGTAAATGGAATTCACTTAGCCGAATATTACCAACATAATATTTTGAATTTGATGAACGAAAATCATCCTTCTTTTATCAAAGATAAAGTAGGAGATTGGCCAGGACAAACTTTGGTAGAGTTTGGGGCGCTTAGTATGTCTATGTTCACGGTACCTGAAGTATTGTGGGATCCCTTAACTCAAGCCCAAAAAGATAAGTTAGCTAAGAAAATGCTAAGTTATGCAGATGGCCCTACGGTTCCTTCAAACTGGAAGTTCTTTAATATTTTTGTTTTGAGTTTTTTTAAAGACAAAGGGTATGAAGTAAATGAGAAACTCCTAGTTGAATACTTAAACAAATCTTTGGCTCACTATCGAGGTGATGGTTGGTACAACGATAACCCAGCCTATGATTATTATAGTATGTGGGCATTTCAAATGTACGGGCCTTTTTGGTCAGAAGTTTTTGGAAAAAAATATTATCCTGAAATAGCCGAAAAACTGAAAAATAACTTTTTGGATTTAGAAAAATCTTACCCCTATATGTTTAGTGAAAATGGTGAAATGATTATGTGGGGTAGAAGTATTACCTATCGTTTTGCTTCTATTAGTCCTTTTCCATTATTTAGTTTGTATGAGAAAAGCTTGCCAAAAGCAAATTGGGGAGCGATGAGGAGAACTTCTTCGGGTGTGTTATTACAATTTTTACAGCATCCAGAATTTATGAAAGATGGGGTTCCAACTCTTGGATTCTATGGGGCATTCGATCCATCTACCCAATATTATAGTTGCAGAGGCAGCGTGTATTGGATGGCAAAATCTTTTTTGAGTTTACTATCTCCTAAAGAAAGTAAGTTTTGGTCTGAAAAAGAGAATCAAGGTGTTTGGGAAAAAGATGCAATGAAAGAAAATGTTACGAATCATTTTTATGAGGGGTCGAAAATTATGGTATCGAACTATAAAGAGATTGGTGCGTCAGAAATTCGCGCTTGGTGCGATGTTCCTAGAATAGGAATAAAAGAGCCTTTTCGTTCTAGTGAAAATTACAACAAGTTATCATACAATAGTGCATTTCCATGGCAAGCTGATGATACCGAAAATGGTGTCGTTTCTATGAATTATGTTTTTAGAACTAATGATGTTACGTATAAAAATGAACCTGGTCATTTGTATACATTTAATAAGTTTGAAAACGAAGTATACTATAGAGATTTGGCATCTGAATATTTAAAAAACACTAGTTTACAGTTGGCAGAGATGCCTTTGAAGAACGGAATCTTGCGAGTTGATAAATTAAATAGCAAAACTTCTGTTGACTTGCGGTTTGGTCATTATTCACTTCCTCATATCAATGGATATATTAAGAAAAGTTCGCGTGTTGTAAAAGGGAAGGAAGTTCATATGATTGATAATGGGGTGTATCAACTTGCGTTGGTCCCTATTTCTGGTTGGAATGAAGCTACAACAGTAACTTCTAATGGATTACACCCAGTAACCAAAGAAAGTACTGTGATTAATGTTGTTGACTCTTATAACCCAAAGAAAGACAAGGGTATTTATACTTCATTATTATTGTGGAAGAGATCAGGAGAAGAATTTTCAGACGAAGAATTGTCCCTTGTAAAACGCGTAAAAATAAAGAAAGAATCTGTTAAAGTCTGCTTCAAAGATAAAACGGAAAAGACTTTTAGTTGGTAGTCAAGAATTATAAAAAATAAAAAAAGCTTAGAAATTGTTCTAAGCTTTTTTTTATGGTAACTAGTAGATTATTCAGTTTTAAAATCAAATACTGGAGATACAGATTGATTACCATGGCTATCTTTTGCTACGACTTTCCAATAATATACAGTGTCTTCATCTAAGGTTCCTGTTGCAAATTCTGTGGCTTCGGTAGTCGTTACTTTCGAGGTTGGTGGATTTGATGTTGCTAGGTATACATCGTATTCAACAATATCGTTATCGATATCTGTTGCATCCCAAGTCAATAAGAAACTCCTAGGTGTTTTACTACCCATAGTTGGGTAAATTGGATCTGCAGGAAAAGGTGCGTAGTTTTGTACTCCTGAACCAGCATTGTAGAATTTCCATACAGTACTGCGAGTTTGATCACTAAAACGCTCTCCAATAGCGATAACATACCATGAATAAGGTACTCCACGTTCAATCGTTATGCCTTTAGAAGTTGTAGTAGCATTAAAGGCGACTTCTTTATCTGTATCTAAATTTTTGAGGGTCAATATATACGATTTGGCAGTTGCAGTTCCGTTCCATTCAAAGGTAACCTCACTTCTAGTATCTGAGATAATAGTTCCTTCAAAGCATTCAGAGTTCTCAAGAGGGAAAACTAGAGTAGGTTTTGCTTCATTGTCGTTTGATCCGTTTTCACCTTCCGCATCACTTGAAGAACAACCCGCAAATGATATTGAGATGAATAGGATATATAGAATAGTATTTATTAGTTTCATTTTTTAATAAATTTTGATTGAATTTTGTGATTTTTTGAACTAAAATTTACAATGTATATTCCACTCGAAAGGGATGTAACATCTATGTAGAAGTTGTTGTCTAACAATTGTGTTGTTCCAGTTTTTTCAATGCTTCCAGTAGTAGCATATATCTGATAGAATACCTCGTTGTCGGTAAAATTTAGAGCTGATATATGTAACATATCTGACACCGGATTTGACAAGTATAATTGTGCATTAGATAGCGCAATAGTTTCAATATGTTGTCCTTGACAATCTTTATTTGTGGTTACTGAAATCTTATTTTCTCCTGATGTAAGAGGTATCTTTATTTCAGATTCATCTGTCATATAGGTTGTGTTATTCACTTCAATTCTATACAGTTCAGCACCACTTAATTTAAGGTTTGCTACATTAGAGTTTTTCAATACTTCAGATTTAACCTGTAATGTTGAGGGTTTTACAACTGTTAAATCAAAACATTGTTCAAAATCATTATTTCCTTGAATTGTAATACAAACGGTGTAAGTGTCCGCAGGAAGGTTTGTGAATTCTGTGGTGGTTGTAAATTGCTTTTCGATAGAAACTCCCGAAATTTTTGCAACATATTGAAGGTTTTCACTTGCTACAATAGTTATTTTTCCATCATTATTTCCGTTACATGTTTCTCCAATTGCTAACATTTTAAAGTTCTCAGAATCTAAACTAAAAACAGGACATCCGTCGGTGTTTACAGGTGTGCCAAAAGGGGTGTTTGGACATAAATCATCTGCGTCACCTACACCATCTTTGTCTTCATCGTCTTTTGGAAATGAAAGACAATCTTCACCTGGTAAACCATAGCAGCCAAGTCCGTTTGGACTCAATCTATAATTCCAAGTGATACCGGCAACCCATTTAGTTCCTCCAAATTCATAGGCACCCACATCTGGATTTTCACCGATAAAACCATCTGTAAATCCTGGGATTTGTTTTCCTGTATCTATGGCCTCTGAAGTAGATACCAAGTTGAAATTACTTCTATCGATGTTTTGAAAAGAATCTGAAGTCGTAACAATATTGTTTTGTTTGTCTGATTGAGGTTCCCATTGGTCACTATTTGATAGGTTGTTCCATACATTGATGTCGCTAAATGCTGTTCCTTCTAAATGCCAAGCACCCATGACACCACCTTCGTTATTCCAAAAAGTGTTGTTGTAGATATTAATGTTTTTACAATCCCAATTCATCTGAACACCTGTCCATTCGGTGTTCCAAACGACATTATGATGCACATTGAATCCTTCTGCATCATTATCTAGATAAATACCAGCTGCTTTTTTCTTAGAACCACTTGAGGCTACATCATGAAACCAGTTGTGGTGGATGGTAGTTGTGTATTGCGCACCAACGGTATAGAATAATGCACAATCATCTGCGATTAAGTTACTTCTTGAAATATCGTTGTAAGCAAATTCACAGTTTTTACCATTGTAGTTGATACCATCGCGTCCTCCATTAAAAATAGTGTTGTTGATAAACTTATTGTTTTCACCACCTCTTGCAACCAAAGGGGCATCGTAAGAACCTAAATAATTAAAATCATGAATTCTAGAGTCGATTACTTCGTTGTTTTGACCGTCAATGTAAATTCCAGAAGCGGCACTAAAAGCGATTTCACAACGTTCAATTTTATTGTTTGATCCATTTACTCGTACACTTGGTTTATTTGCATTGAAACCAGTGAAAACTCCTAATGTGTGATTTCCATAAAAAGAAGATACGCCATATAATAAGTTATTTGTTGAGGTACTCTGATCCATGGTGATACTTCCACCAAAAACGGCTAAATTTTTAATATGGATGTAACTTTTTCTATCCAAATCGATCGTTTTGATTCTCTTTCTCATTTTTACTTCACCATCAAGAGGAGCTACCCCAGTTGGTATTTGAAGAAACAACTCCTTCGAACTATCGTTGTAGTACCATTCGTTTTGGTTATCTAAAGCAGCTTTTACACCTTCTAAATAAAAGTCTCCTTTGTCGGCTGGAGCATGAAATGTTCTTATCCAACTAGGATTTTTATTTAATTGAAATGAAACTTTTCCTGAAGAAGAACTTTGAATTGATGCTTTCCAAGCAATCCAACCAGAACCTGGTTTGTCACCATAAAAGAACACAGTTCCACCTGTCCAATCGATATTCGGAATTTCATTCGATTCTAAATAAGCATCAACGATTACGTCAGAACCACTACCTCCTGTATTTCTTCTTGTCTCTAAGTTGAAAGGATTGTCATCAGTTTTGTTTGGCCATCTCGCCAAATCACAAGCTGTTTCATTGTACATTACAAAGTTTTCTTGTCCTAACGTGTTAAATGGAATCGTTGTTTTGTAAATAGAACCAGAATCCTGAGTCCAACCAGAAAGAGATTGCATCGCTGATACGATTACACGATCACCAGGATACGATTGAAAAATTATTGGATTTCCAGCAGAACCAGAGTTTGCAGGGGTTAGTGTTTCTTCATATGTTCCTTCTTTAATGTAAACTACATCTCCAGCCACAGCCACATTGGCAGCTTTGGTAATTGTTAAATAGGGACTGGCTTCTGTTCCTGGGTTCGAATCGTTACCGGTTTTTGCAACGTAGATATCTCTTGAATATCCAATGACATGAAGCGTCATAAGAGAATAAAAAAGAGTTTGTTTAAGGAGTTTCATCAATATATTAATTTTTAGTTATTGTTAAAGTGTTGTTTGATAATGGTGTTTCTGTTTTTAAAATATAGAGCCCCTTTTTTAAAGAGACTGTTTTCAGTTCAATTTTTCTGTTTTTGATTTCAAGTTTTTGAGAAATGACTTTTTGACCCAGTGAGTTAAAGATCTGTACAGAACAAGTATTGCTGTTATCTGTTCCAAAATCTATAATATATTCGTCTTGAAATGGATTCGGATAACCTATAATTTCGCCTCCGATAACAATTTTTTCTTCAAAAGAGCCTACACATTCTTTGTCGGTTGTTACTTCCAAAATATTTTCTCCATTAGATAAAGGGAGTTCAATAATGTTTTTATTCGTTCTAAATAGTTTTTCGTTGATAGAAATGTTATATGCATTACTACCTTTTAAGGTGAGTAAAAGTTTTTTTGATATTTTGTTTATTTGTGTTTTTACGTCTAGAGTAGTTGGGTCGTTAATAACAACAGTATAAAGATTGATTAAAGCTGTATTGTGTTGTGCTGTAAGTACGATGTTATATGCTCCTGAATGTAAATTCTCTACAGTCAGTTTTGAATTGAATTCGAAGGTTTGATTAAAATTATCTTGAGTGATTGTAGCTGTGTAATTATCCTCGACAATCGGATAAAAAACTATTTGACCTTCAGATGAGTCTGGACAAGGATTAGATACTGTTTTAATATCTAAAACATTTATCGGTTTTTCAAAAAACTCAGTTACCAATATCATAGAACTGATATGTCCACCATTATCAGGAAAGGTTACTGAGACTGTAGTATTTTCGTTGATAAGTTGTGATGGTACAGGGATTTCGATCATACCAAAAAAATCATCACGATTTGCTTGGTCGTATCCTTTGTAGTTTGTGGGAACCGGTACTTGAACTCCGTTTACTAAAACGGTTGGTTGTTTTGTAACATCGTGCTTTCTACCGATACTCATCCTAAGAGTTGCATAACCGTTTCCTTGAGCCACATTTGAGAATGTGTAATTAATTGTGTTGTTTGTTGATATCGGTTCTAAGTAGTTTGTAGCATAATAATTTTTCATGTTTATGCTATTGTCAAATATGATGTCATCCGAAAAATTGTACTCTAGCATAACAAATTCATCTTTGATTAAATGAATTTGTTCAGGAGCTGTAGTTGAAGTATTGATATCAAAAAGAGGGTATTTCTGAGGAAATATTTTTAAATTTTTAGTTTGTATAGACTCTAGTCCGGCAAGATTAGATAACATTTTCAAATTGACGGTTTGTTCGTTATCGTCTAAATTGCTCAATGCGACATACATTTTTGAACCATCAATAAAAGCATGTGTTTGTATGTCTGGATTATCACTTTTGATGAATACACGTTTTCCTTTGACATTTTTCCATAGTTCGTAGAAAAATATTCTTGGTGTATATTCCCAACCTTCGATTTGATCTACTGGAACTCCAATGTTTGTAGGTTTCCAAAGCACTGCTCCATAAGGCTGGTAATTGTTTTCTGGAGTAATATGCCATGTAGCTTTTCCTGTGATGAACGGAATTGACACACAAATTCGATCTTCTCTATCTAATAGATTAAATAAGATATGATTGATAGATGCAACGGTTTGAACGCTTGCCAAATCACTATAATCATCACCATAACCTTTTTCTATGGCACCGTATTCTGTAATAGCATGTGGTTTTACTTTGTTCCATTTGATCATGCTATAGTTTTCAATCATGTCTAAAATTGCTTCAGAATTACTGCCTGATCTTTTAGAATCTTGACCTGTTACATTGATTCCATCATAGAGATGTGTAGAAAAACCATACATGTTGTCACCGGCAGTGTCCATGAACATCTTCATGCTGTCGTTCCAATGTCCGAAGTCCCATAATTCTAAAGAGGGCCAGGCAGAAGAATACCCAATAACTTTCATGTTTACCAATTCTGGTTTGTTATGAATACGTTTACCGACCTCATTGTATAATTCTGCCATTTGAACTTTAATGATTTGGTTTTTTTCAGGATCCCATCCCTCATAAAAATCATCGGCATGAACAAATGGTTCGTTCATCACTTCAAAATATTCTTGTCTACCAGAATCATTGGCGAAATTGTTATAATATTCTGCCGCCCAATCACCCGCAGCAACTACATCAATGTCAAATTTATAAACCGATCTAGGATGTTCTGTTGCGACATAATTTTTCAAAACAGATTTGATAGATCCATTATTCGGTTTAGGATCTGGATAGACACCTACTTCACCAGTTTTACTGTTAGCGTAAGAGAAGGCTCCCCAGAAACCTCTTCCTCCGGAAACATTGTAGTCAGCTCTAAATTTAGATTGATCATTGTCCATTCCAGTATCATGTACAGAAAAAAACTTAGCTCTATCAATCTCAGAGATCCCATTGAGAAACTTTTGACAGTTTGGGTCTATGAATACATTCGTTTCTTGAGCGTGGATCCATGAGAATCCAAACGAAATGAAACAGATGAATATATATTGATAAAAAGATTTCATATAAAGAGTGTCCTAATTAACTTGTTTTGACAAAACTAGGTGTATCGAAGTTTTTTTGGGGCAACAAATGAAGTTGAATGGAAAACAAATGTCTTAGGTATCCAATAAAAAAGGCATGACTACAATAAGTAGGCATGCCTTTTTAAGACCAACATAACCAAACATTTATATTGTTATTTCTATCGTATATGCAAAATTGCAAGGCTTGGTTTTTGGCATTGCTACCTGTAGACCAGAGCTTGTTTGTTTCCATGTTATTTTTTCTTCACTACCAAGAACTTTGATTTTCGAGAAATTCAAATCCATTGCATGAGGGTTTCCTTTGGCTAAGGTTTTAATGTTTACAACCCCATTTTTTGGCCAATCGAGTACTATTGCATAGAGTTTATCTCCTTTGCAAGTAAATCGAATATCTTCAGCTGATAAATTTTGGTTGTTACCTTCTGAGTGATGACCCTTTTTTACTTCTGTAGGTCCTTCACCAAAAGTTCTCCAATATTTAGTATTGTAAATAGCCTTTCCGTTGGTTGTTAACCAACTTCCCATTTCTAATAAAATTTTTACTTGATCTTCTGGAATTTCACCGTTTGCTTTAGGTCCAACGTTTAATAGTAAATTCCCATTTTTACTTACGATGTCTACTAAATCATCGATTAATTGGTTCGCAGTTTTTGATTCCCAATTTGTCACGTAACTCCAAGAGTTTTTACCTATTGATGTATCTGTTTGCCAAGGCAACTCTCTTATTCCAGGTAATTTTCCTCTTTCTAAATCATAGACTACGGTACCTTCAGGGAATGCTTCATGTGAAAAGTTTTTGTCTTGTAACACAACTTCTTTTCCCCATTCGATTCCTTTGTTATAATAATAAGCCGCTAATTTTGGTCTCATTTCAGCGAAATCAGGAATGTCAACATAAAAATCTAACCAAAAAATATCTGGCTGATAATTGTCTAAAACATCTTTTGTTCTTGCCCACCATCTGTCTTTGAATTTTTGTGAAACAGGTTCTGTTAAATCTGTACCTTTTGAAGAATACAAATCTGCATATTCTGGATCTGTTGTGTCGAACCAAGGTTTTTTGTTGTAAAAAGACCAGTTGAAAGCAAAATGTGACGAGGTACCCATAATCATACCTTTTTCACGTCCTGCCTTGAATAATTCTCCAAGAATATCTCTTTTGGGACCCATATCATAAGCATTCCACCTTGTAGTATTAGATTTATACATGGCAAAACCATCGTGATGATCAGCAACAGGAATTACGTATTTTGCACCTGCTTTTTGAAATAATTCAATCCATGATACAGCATTGAATTTTTCACCTTTAAACATAGGAATAAAGTCTTTGTATCCAAATTCTTTTTGGTCACCCCAATGTTTTTTATGATGTAAATACTCTTTACTTGGCCCTAGCTTACCAGTGTTTAATTGCGCGTTAAAGTTGGCCGTATCCATATACATTTGTCTTGGGTACCACTCAGAACCATAAGCAGGAACAGTATAGGCTCCCCAATGGATAAATATTCCGAATTTAGCTTTGTTAAACCATTCAGGGTCTTTATAATTTTTTTTAATGCTTTCCCAATTGGCCTCATATTTTATAGCATTTGTATTCGCTTGTTTTGTTGCTTGAACTTTTTTATTTGCACAGGAGCCGATGATTAGTGCTATTACAAGACAAAAATATACGGTTATTTTTTTCAATTCCATTGTTTACAGTTTTAATATGATTTGTAGGGTACTGCTGTCATTTGTTAGGTCCCGGATTTTTTCTTGGGATTATTTATGTTTTTATATTGTGTCATCGTTGCCAATAACAGTTGCAATAAGTTTCAGGTTTTGATGCATTCTGAAATAATTGTAATTCTATATGTTTTCAAAATTAGTTTCGAGATTGAGTTTTTGGGAAACTAAATGATTTTATTGAGGAAACAAATGGCTTATATCCTTTATGTTTACTAATATTTTGCGTTTTTTCAGTTAGGTCAATTTCAAATATAAACGGGAGATAAGGGAATTGTTATAGTGGTGTTTAAAATGGGTTATTCAAACTTTATTGTACTAACATAAACTTTCATATCGTACATGTATTTTTTGATTTCAGAATAATTATTGTAAAGATGGTGACTTGGATTTATATCAATACCACTTATAACTTTAATTAATTGGTCTTTTTCTTTACTCTCAAGATAATAGAAACTGCTAAATGATTTCATGGGTAGTTTTTCTGTTGAATGACCAGAAATCATATAAATTTGAGAAGCATTTGTTTCTTTCATTTCGTTGCTACTATATTTATGTAAAGTTTTATAGTCCCATGTACCATTTTTTCCATAATTCTCGAGATCTGATAGAAGCCTATCTTTCAAATTTTCATTTTTATTTTTAGGTAATTTTATCACTGTAAGTAACACACTGAAATCATCATTTAAAACGATTGGAACAAAAGTTAATTGATATTTTTCGTTGAAGGTAGGCGGAATATCAAAATCTGGGATTTTTATACTAAAGCCATTAAGTTGTTTCCTTTCGATTTCATAGGTTTCACCGTTTTTAAGTTTGTATTCAACTTTTTGTTGGTTATATCCTTGATAGGAGAATAAAAAAATAAAAATAATTATTAATAAATAGTTCAATTGTCTTGTGTTCATAGCTAGTGTTTTGTAACTCGGTATCGAGTTAATAAATAAAAGATTTGAATTATAAGTTTCTTAACGATTGGAATAATAAAAAAGCCTACAATAATGTATTGTAGGCTTTAGTTATTCAATTTATTCGTATTAAGGTCTTACGTCTTTTTCTTTAATTACGAAATCATCGTAATACATAACACCTCTTTTTGCTCTATCCTCACCAGGAATTCTCAACATAATTGCTGATCCTGGTTTTAGACCTCCAGGTGCATACTCGTAAGAGAATTTTTGCCATGTTCCAACAGCTGAAGCAGCTCCGGTCCACCATCCTTTCCATTGTCCATTAATGAAATGAGGCCACATGTTTACATAATCACTTCCTGTTTCTATATATAACCAGAACTCTAAAATATAAGTTTTATCTTCTAGCGTAAATTGAGCTCCATTACTCATAGGGTTGTATCTATGATTGGCGGCATTATTTCTTTCTTCTCCGTCAAATGTAAGTTTTAAACTGTAGTCACCTGAATGAGGGTTGTCAGTTGTAACTTCGATTAATGTATCATCTTCCCAAGATGGTTTCCATGATTCAGATACTCCACCATCTTCAAGAGTAGAAGCAGCTTCACTAAAGATATTAACAAAATATGAAGTAACCGCAAGATTTGAGAATGCAGCTGGTTTTCTCGTATCTGTAGATTCTAAAGTACCCATTCCATCATAAGAAACATCAATATCATCTGACTCATAAATTTGGTCAACTAAAGTTATTTCTAATAATGTTGCATCTGCTGAATTTACAGTAACCTCATCAATTACAAATGGATTCCCATTTACGTTAACGGTAAAGTGTGATTCTTGACCTGTAAATGGAGCAAATTCACCATTAAATGGAATTTGAATTGTTTGATCTTCAAGCTCTACTATTTCGCCAGAGATAATGAAAGGCTGAGAAGATGGGATTACTTTAAAATTTACTGGAATTTGGTATTGTTCCCAGTCACCTGGAACATTCTGTGTAGTACGACTCAATTGAAGAGACCCATTCCAAATACCTAGTTTTTTGAATACCAATGTAGCAACCTGATCGGTACTGGTAGATCCACCTACATTCCATCTCCAAGTATCTGGACGTCCAATTACAGTTACATCTGTAAATTCTAAGTTGTCTCCTGCTTCGATATAGATTGTGTCTAAAGGATTTTCATGAGGAACAAGTGCCCCAGCTTGTCTAACTTCAATTGCAGGTACGATGGTGTCATATACGTCTACAACAAAAGTAGTGTCCATTACCCATTTGTCACCCATTTTTACGGCAGGTATTGTATCATTTCCTCTAAAAGCAACAGAGTCTTTAAAAGTATTGTATAGTCTAATATCTTGTAAACCTGATTTTTTGAACAATACATGAATCGTTTTGTCTGTAGTTTCTGTAGCCCCTCTATTCACGATAAATTGATCGAATACTGAGTCTAATCTTTGAATAGGGCCTTTCAAGAAATAGTTACCTTCACTAATAGTCCATTTGTGGTCAATTGTTCCTTGAGACAAATCTGAGAAAGACATGTATTTATCAATACCCACTTTCCATTCTGTTTGTCTTAATGCAGAAGTGTACCATCCAAGATCAGAGTTAGAATTAGGTGCATCATAGTCGTTATTGTTGCAACTGGTGAAAATTGCAGAAACAATAAGTGCGATTGCTAATATTTTATTTTTCATTGTATAAGTTTTTTAATTATAAATTGAAGAATCAGATCTACTGATTATCATATAATTTAGGGTTAGAATCAACTTCACTATTTGGTATTGGCCAATAAGCATGTAAATCCTTTACATAATTTGCTGCTGATAAATGAAACTCTTGAAAGTCTGCAACCGCAGGCTCTGCTCCATCGTTTTTCAATACAGCTCCCCATTTTGTACCACTAGTATTATCTTTTGTTGTAAAAGTGAAATTCTCAACATAATATTCTTTTTGAGATAGGGTAGTGAAATGATCATTCAACGTTGTGATTACTCCGTTTTCAGCCCATCTTCTTAAGTCGATATGTCTAATTGCATTACCCTCGATAGAAAGCTCTAAAGGTCTTTCTTTGTATACTAAATGTTGCATTAAAGTTCCGTTCTTACCCGTAGTATATGCAATGTTGTCATGAATGTTTGCTGGGAATTCTCCGGTACCATCGAAACCTAACAACTGTAAAGCTGACCTTCTTCTAACTCTGTTTATGTAAATCAAAGCGTCGTCAACAGAACCATCATTCATTAAGATACATTCTGCATACATTAAGTAGATATCTGCTAAACGAATCAATCTAACATTGACACCTGATCTAGGGGTTGCAGCTGAGATTAATCTTTCACTTTCAGCAAAATCCCAGTTCGTGTACTTTCTAAAATATGCATATTCTTTGTTGTTAAATGGTGCTGATTGTGCAGGTGTCAACGGTGCGTAAACGGTTTCGAACTCTGGTTCATTCGTGTCATCACCATCATCTATTTCTTGTTTAAGATCACCATAGTAGTAGTATAAATCTTCATCATCAGGTAAAGCGATTGAGTAAGAAGTTCTCAACGAGTATTTTCTCAAAGTTGTTCCTCCGGCTCCATCATCTACTAAATTTCTAAGATCTGTTGGATCCATTGGATCTTCTTTATATGCCATTGTCAACCAACAAGCAGGAATCATTGTTCTCCATCCACCAACAGGGCTAATCAAAAAGTTATTTACACTAGAAGTTTGTTCTCCAGAATATGGGTCGATTTCGTCTTTATAATTTAATGAATATGCAATTTCCAAAATCGATTCAGAATTGAATTCATCCATAGTTGTAAAATTACTTCCGATATTCGGAGCTAAGCTATAGCTGAATTCGTTAATTACCTTACCAAACCAAGTTTGTGCTTCCGTATAATTTGCAGCATACAAGTAGCTTTTTCCAATAAGAGCGGCAGCAGCACCTGCAGTGATTCTACCTAGGTTAGAACCGTCCCAAGTTGCAGGAAGGTTGTTGTAACCATATTCTAAATCTTGTAAATAAAAAGCCTGTACAGCAGCTGCAGAACTTAAAGGTTGGAAAAAGTCTTCCTCTTTTTCAGGTACAAAATCATAGATAACTACAGAACCATTGTTAAATGAATTGTGTAAGTAAAAATAGAACAGTCCTCTTAAAGCTCTAGCTTCAGCTAAAATAACTGCTGCTGCAGCTTCTTCTTGTGCACTAGGGTGTGTACCTTTTATTTTTTCAGCAGCGATAATTACTTGATTTGCTCTAAAGATTCCTTGGTACAAAAATTGCCATTTGCTGTTTGGTCCATCAGATGAATTATTAAATTGTTGTAAATAATATTCATTGGTTGGATTAGGTCGACCAAAGCCAGGGTACGTTAAATCAGTACGATTATTCTCATCTGTTAAACGTATAGTACTTCCGTTTTTTAATGTACTATAAACTGCGATGAGACCTTTGTCTAAGTCAGCTCTTGTTTTCCAAAAACTAGAGGTAGACAGTTCGTTTGGATTCACTTGTTCAAGAAAATCGTCACTACATGATGCAATGGTAATTGCTACCAGTAACATCATAGCTATTCTGTTAATATATGTTTTTTTCATGGTTGAAAATATTTTAATACTCTTAATTAATTTGTCTCTCATTTACTATTGGATTCTATTATTAAAAGTCTAATTGAACACCTAATCTAAATTGAGAAGTAATTGGGTAACTACCTCTGTCGATTCCTCTTGTAGCTAAGTTGTTTCCACCAATTTCAGGGTCAAAACCAGTATACTTTGTGAAGGTAAGTGGGTTTTGAGCTGCCACGAACAATCTTAACTTAGTAACATTTATTGTCTCTGTTATTTTTCTAGGTACTGTATATCCTAAATTCACATTTCTCAATCTGATATAAGAACCATCTTCTAACCAGTAATCTGTGAAACCTCTATAGTTATTGTGATCTCTACCTCTGTTCGTCGGTATTGTAGAAACAGCGTTTTGAGGTGTCCATTGGTATACTAAATCTTTATGTGTAGCAAATTTGTAAGCAAATGCTTTACTACCGTTCATGATTTCAGCACCGAAAGAACCATACCATTGCATTGAAAAATCGAATCCTTTATAGTTTGCATTGAAGTTCAATCCAACTGTGTAATCAGGAGTTCCACTACCAGCATATCGTCTATCATCGATACTGATTTCTCCATCTCCATTCGCATCTACCATTTTTAAATCTCCAATTTTAGCTGTTGGGTTTACATTGGCTTGGTAGTCTGCTAATTCTTCTTCAGTACTTATTACACCGTCTGTTTTTATCAAGAAGAAAGCCCCTGCTTCGTACCCTTCAGCGATTACTGAAACTAAATCTTCGTTATTGTTATCAGCAACATTACTACCATCTATATAAGAGATTTTGTTCGTTCCGGTCATTTTAGTAATAGTATTCTTGTTTTTAGAATAAGTCATGCCTATGTTCCAGTTGAACTTTCCTTTATGACGATAATTTAATGCTAATTCAAGACCTTTATTTTCCATATCTCCAGTGTTTAAAGTAACTGTTTTATATGCTGGCCAAGAACCATTTGTTGGCGGCACTAATAAAGGGAATAACATGTCTTGTTTGACTGTTTTGTAAATATCAGCGTTCAGGGTTAACTGGTTTTTGAAGAATCCGAAATCAATACCAATATTATCTTGGATTGATGTTTCCCATTGTGTAAATCTATTTTTATATGCCAATTGAGTAGCACCTAAAGCTAAGTTATCTGTGTCTTCAGGACCGAATACTGCATCTTGATTCAATACAATAGTTGGTTGGTAACTGTAATCTAAAATACCTTGGTTACCTGTAGTACCATGACTTGCTCTTACTTTAAATGAGTTTACTACTGATTTTGCTGGTTGCCAGAAGGCTTCGTCTGAAACATTCCATCCAACAGATGCTGAAGGGAAAATTTTGTACCTGTTTTCTGGTGCAAATCGAGATGAACCATCACGTCTTGCGCTCAAACTCAATAAGTATTTTCCTTTATAATTGTATTGTACTCTTAATAAAGAACCAATTAATGTGTTCGTTCTATCTTGTTCCCATCTTGTTCCGGTACCAGCATCAGCATCCCTTAGGGCACCTTCTAAAGTCGTGATTTCATTACTAAAGAAATCCTTTTTACTAGCAAAGAATGAAGTGTAATTGTATTTTTCTGCAGAGTAAAGTGCTAAGACCTTTAGATTGTGGTCACCAAAGCTTTTAGTATAATTGATAAAGTTTTCCCATGTTGCTTTTGCAGATCTATTGCTTTGGTTCCAAGCTCCTGATCTTTGTTGTACCGGAACTTCGTCTCCATCTTCGTTAAACACTTGAAAAAGTGGGTTGATTCTTACACGTGTATTGTTTGTGTAAGCCATACCAAATCTTGTTGTAAATCTAAAATCGCTATTGATTTTGTAATTGGCTGTAATATTAGCATTCAAACTTTCACCGTTTCTAACATCTGTTTGTTGAAGTTTGGTTGAAATATTACTTAAGTTGATTGTTTCATTTTGATTTCCTCCACCAGGAGTTTGAACCGTTGTGGCATTTGGGTCAATTTCTTGTTGGTACGGCTTGTATTTGTATGCATCAGTTAACAATCCCCAAGCTGCATATTCTTGTTCTTCAATTCTGAATCCAAGACCTGTGTCAATTTTCCATTTACCTTTGGTGAATTGTGTGTTTGCTCTTACGTTGATTCTATCGTAACCTGTGTTAATGATAATACCATCTTGACTAAAATAGTTTCCAGTAATACTATACGCTAAACCATCTTTTCCACCTGAAATACGCAAACCATGGTTTTGGATTGCAGCAAAATTTTGTTGAATAACGTCTCTTAAGTTGGTGTTATTAGTAAACTGCTCAGTCCCTTGTTCTAAAGGAGTCCATGTGTTATTGTAGTGTGTGTTATTGTTAGCAGCACCTGATAAGAAAGTAATGTATAGTGATTCTTCTAAATCGGCTAAAGGAAGACCAGAGGTAATGTTTTGAACACCATAGTAGCTGTCTGCACTGATATTCATTTGCCCCATTTTACCTTGTTTAGTTGTAATTAAGATTACCCCAGCAGCACCACGTGTTCCATAGATAGCGGCAGATGCGGCATCCTTCAAAACATCTATTGTTTCAATTTCATTTAAACTTAATTTTGGGTCACTTTCAAAAGGGATACCATCTACAATATATAGAGGTGAGTTACTAGCTTCTATAGAACTAATACCTCTAATAACGATATTTGATTCTGATCCTGGTTGTCCATCACTAGCAGTAACGGTAACTCCGGCTATTTGACCTTGCAAAGCAGTTCCCAAATCAGCAGTTGAAGATTCAATCAACGTTTCAGCTTCAATACGAGCAACTGCCCCAGTAACTTCTTTCTTTTTCTGAGTACCATACCCAATTACTACTACTTCTTCTAAAGTAGAAACATCAGAAATAAGTTGAACGTTTATAGTTTGTTGTCCTTTGATGGCAATTTCTTGTGCAACAAACCCAATATAACTAACAAGTAAAGTGCTATTTGAATCGGTTGTAATTTGATAATTCCCATCAAAATCGGTTACTGTACCGTTTGATGTTCCCTTGACCAGAACACTCACCCCGGGAAGAGGCTCTCCGTCTCCAGTAACAACACCTTTTACGGTGATTGTCTGTGCTTGAATTGTACCAAAGCTAACTAATAACAGTCCTGTTATAAATAATGCTTTGAGTTTCCAATTAACAAGTAATTTGAATTTCATATTGATTAGTTTTAAGATTAGGCTACAAATATTTGTTTTTTTAGACCTGGTTAGGGAAACAAATGATTTTATCGAGGAAACAAATCCACTAAAGATAATGGATTATCTATCTTGTAGTGTTTGTGTAAGTGTCTTGAAAACAGTGTTTTAAAATTGTTTCCTTGCGTAGAAAAGAGTTTTGGTTGAGGCATTTGGTGAAAAATATGTTAAAAATTTTAATTAGTTTTATCATCTAATTGATACAATTTTTTTCACGCAATTTTTTCTTTTAGACACATGTCAAGTGTCTGACACAACTGTATTGTTTTGTAGAATTTTTGTATAATGTACAAATAAACTTCATAATACGACAGCTGTTTTCGAATTTCATAAACAGATGTTATTGTTAAATTTTTGAAATCATAAATATGAGTATTTTCTTTTTTCGTTGTAAGTATTTGATAGTTAGTTTTTTGTTTTTTAGTTTGTCTGTTTTTGGGCAAAAAAATGTGAGTTTTGACAGACTAACTACAATGGACGGTTTATCACAAAATGATGTAAATGCGATATATCAAGATAAAAAAGGATACATGTGGTTTGGAACTCATGATGGTTTGAATCGCTTTGATGGATATAATTTTACAGTTTTCTCTCCAAATCCTAAAAATGAAAAAAGTATCAATAGCCTAAGGATTTGGAAAATTATAGGTGATGAGAAAGATAATTTGTGGATAGCAACTACAGGCGATGGCTTGAATTATTACGATGCAACGAAAGAGCAATTCACTGAGATTAAACATGACTCCCAAGATGAAAATAGTTTATCTGATAATTATATATCGTCTATATATTTAGATAGTGAAAATAGATTATGGGTTGCGACAAATTTGGGGATAGATATGTTAGACCTAAATGAAGAGAGCGACAAACCAAAATTTATTCACTGTTCTTTAGGGAAGGGAGAAACTACAGGTATGTGGAGTGGGGCTCATATTTCTCAGATATATGAAGATAGTCTTAAACAAATTTGGGTATGTAGTGCAAAGGGAATTCATAAACTTGAAAAGAAAAAGTCTGGAGAATTCTATTTTCAGAAGTACAACCCGTTTTTAGATTTACCAGATGTTGGAGTTAAATACATATGTGAAGACTCATATGGAAATCTTGTATTGACAACAATAAATGCATTGTACATACTATCAAAAAGAGGGTATCCTAAAAAAGCGGTGCCGATTTATTGGGGTAATTTTAATGATTTATTGTTTTACGATGACTTTATTTGGGCCGCCACAAATCAAGGATTGTTGCAGTTTAAAGTACAAGATGAAATTACCAAACCAACACTTATCAATCATTTTAAATATGATCCTAACAATAGATGGAGTTTGAGTTCGAATAGTATAAAGTCACTATTTGTTGATGATACAGGTATTTTATGGGTTGGTACCTATGGTGCTGGAATAAATAAATACGATCCAAATGGGAAACAATTTCAGCATTATTTTAAAACCGCAAATGAAGGGAGTTTAAGTAGTAATAAAATTCGTTCTGTATTTGAAGATAGTAATAAATACCTATGGTTTGGTACCGAAGGAGGAGGGATAGATATTTTACCTTCAGAAAATGATACTGGAAGTTTTGATCAGTTCGAAAAAATAGAAAGAAACTTCTTAGCATTTGTGATTTCAGAAGTTACGATTGGTGATAGAAAAAAGATTATGCTTGGTGGACAGTCAACACCAAGTGTATATACAGTCGATATCACAGAAAAGAAACCTGTGTCGGAATTGGTTTTAGAAGCATTGCCTGAAATTTCTAATACTGTTTTTTCAATATTACAAGATAGTAACAAAAACATATGGATAGGTACGTACAATGGTGGTATTGTGCGTTGGATGACTTCTGATGTTGTGGGAGAATTTAAAAAAGACATTTTATATCATAATGAAAATCAAAAAGGGAGTATATCTAATAATATTATTCGAGATATTTATGAAGATACAAGAGGTAATCTTTGGTTCGGTACAGGAGATGGATTGAATTGTTTGACAAAAGAAGAGGCAAGTAAAAAGAATCCTAAGTTCGATATTTATAAGAACGATCCCGATAATTTAACAACAATAAGTCACAATTATATATTGAATGTTTTTGAGGATTCTAATGGGACCATTTGGATTGGGACCTTTGGTGGCGGATTGAACAAGTTCATTCCAAAGAAAAGTGGAAATGGTGCATATTTTAAATGCTTTACGACAGAACATGGTCTGCCAAATAATGTAGTAAAAGGAATGTTAGAGGACTCTCAAGGCAATTTGTGGGTATCTACAAATAAAGGTATTTCAAAATTTGATACAGAAAGAGAGGTGTTTAAAAATTACGATCCAGAGGATGGATTGCAAAGTGATGAATTCGGAGAACTTGCTTGTTTAAAACGTAAATCAGGTCAGTTTATTTTCGGAGGTGTCAATGGTTTCAATGCATTTTATCCAGAGAAAATCAAAAGTAATAATATCAATGCACAGACTGTTTTGACAGATTTTATGATCTATAATAAATCTGTGGGTATTGGTGAAGAGTTTAATGGTCGAGTAGTTCTTGATAAATCTATCAATGAGGTAAAAAATATTGAACTGAATTATGATGAAAATAGTTTTTCTTTTGAGTTTGCAGCTCTGCATTACGCAGCATCAGGTAAAAATAAATATGCCTATAAATTAGAAGGTTTCAATAAAGAATGGCAATATACGACGTCAAAAAACAGACATGCTACGTATACAAATTTAGAACCCGGAAATTATGTTTTCAAGGTGAAATCTTCAAATAATGATGGTGTGTGGGATGTTACTCCTGTAAAATTGAAGATCAAAGTAACTCCACCTTTTTGGGAAACAGGAATCGCTAAAGTCTTTTATTTGTTGTGTGTTTTAGGTTTGTTGCTGGCCTTTAGAAGGTTTACTATTATCAAGACTACTAAAAAATATGATTTAGAGCTAGAACATTTAGAAAAAGAGAAAAAAGAAGAAATTCATAAATTAAAACTTGAGTTTTTTACGAATATTTCACATGAATTTAGAACACCTCTAACACTTATCAATGGGCCTTTAGATTATTTGTTAAAGCAAGGAGATAAAATATCACCAAAAGAAGCTAAGGTGCAATACCAATTGATGAAGAAAAATACTGGTTATTTACTTCGATTGGTCAATCAGTTGATTGATTTTAGAAAAATGGATCGAGGTAAATTAGATTTGAATATTGCTAAGGGTAATATAGTTGCTTTTCTGAAAGAAGTTGGTGAGCCTTTCCAATTTTTAGGAACAAAAAAGAATATCAATTTTAAGGTGAAAGCGAAGACTGAATCGATACTTACTTGGTTTGATTCTGATGCGATAGAAAAAATTGTTAACAACCTTTTGTCGAATGCGTTTAAATTTACACCGGAAGAGGGTGACATATTTTTAGAAGTTATAGAAGGTGAAGATTATGATGGACCAGAAGAAATGTCAGAAGGTGTAAACTTAGAAGATCATGTATTGGTGAAAGTTCAAGATTCTGGACCTGGAATACCGGAACATCGTATTAATTTTATTTTTGAGAGGTTTTATGTAGAAGTCGACAAGCTAAAGATGAATATGAAAGGTTCTGGTATTGGATTGTCTTTTACTAAAAATTTGATAGAACTTCATCAAGGTAAAATTAGAGTGCAAAGTAATAGTGAAGAAGGTACTTGTTTTTACGTTTGGTTGCCAAAAGATAAGAAGGCATATGAAGATAAAACAGGGATAAGTTTTCAGCAAGTATTTGAGTCAGATAGCTTTATTAGTCAAGAAGATGCCGAATCTCAAGCAATCGATGTGATGGATGAAATTGTTGACAAAAACATTAATAAGTCTAGGTCAAAATTACCCGTATTATTGATTGTAGATGACAATAAAGATATTCGATTGTTTATCAAACAGGGGTTAGGAGAAGACTATTATATCTATGAAGCGGAAAATGGTGAGAAAGGTTTTGAATTGGCTAAAAAGGTAATTCCAAATATCATTATTACTGATTTGATGATGCCTGTTATGGATGGAATTGAGTTTTGTGAAAGTTTGAAAACCACACAAGAAACAAGTCATATTCCGGTGATTATGCTTACAGCAAAAATGTCTCAAGAATCTGAAATTCAAGGATTGAAAACAGGTGCAGATGCTTATATTCGAAAGCCTTTTGATATGGAGTTACTGCATTTGAAACTTCAGAATATTTTAAAACAGCGTCAAGAATTAAGGAAAAGGTTCAATAGAGAAATCACACTACAACCTACAGAAGTTACGGTAACATCAGCAGACGAAGATTTCTTAGAAAGAGCCATCGGAGTAGTTGAAAAACATATGATGGACACTGAGTTTAGTGTAGAGGTACTTGTAAAAGAAATGTTTTTAAGTAGAAGTCATTTTTATCTGAAGATTAAAGAATTGACAGGTTTGTCTTCAAGTGAATTTATTAGAAATATTCGTTTGAAACGTGCAATGCAATTACTCACAGATAGTGATCTAGCAGTAAAAGAAATTATGTACATGACCGGTTTCAACACGGCTTCGTATTTTTCTAAATGTTTTAGAAAACAGTTTGGTTTGATTCCAAGTGAGTACTTGAAAAAGCTGAAAAAAGAGAATTCAGAAAACAATTTATAAAATCAAAGGGCTGTAAGTACAGCCCTTTTTTATTACTACTATGCTAATTTGGGATATTCTTAATTCTAATTGTTATATTTTTAATACTTCAATTGTTATTTTTACGATCTAAGTAAGAATCTAAAATAGTAGCTATGTATAAAATATTTCAAGCAGGATTGTCTTTATTGTTGATTTCGATACTATTTATCGGTTGCGATGCCTATAAAAAACCAGCAAAAAACACGAAAAAGGAAGTAACGATTTCGAGCATCCCTATTGATCCAAATGTTAAAAAGGGAGTCTTGTCCAATGGTATGACTTATTATATCCAAAAAAATGCAAAACCAGAGCAAAAGGTTGAGTTGCGTTTGGTGGTAAATGCAGGTTCTATATTAGAAGATGAAAAGCAATTAGGTTTAGCACATTTTATGGAGCACATGAATTTCAATGGCTCTAAAAATTTTAAGAAAAATGAGTTAGTTGATTATTTGCAAAGTATAGGGGTCAAATTTGGAGCCCATTTAAATGCCTATACAAGTTTTGACGAAACAGTGTATATATTACCGATACCATCTGATGATCCCGAAAAATTAGAAAAAGGTTTTTTGATTCTTGAAGACTGGGCGTTTAATGCCTCACTTACAGAAGAAGAAATAGACAAAGAAAGAGGTGTTGTTTTAGAAGAATATAGATTGGGACTCGGAGCAGATAAAAGAATGCTGAGTAACTACTTACCAAAGTTGATGTACAACTCTCGTTATGCAGAAAGATTGCCAATTGGTACCAAAGAGGTTTTAGAGAATTTTACATACGAAGATTTAAGAAGGTTTTACAAAGATTGGTACCGACCAGATTTAATGGCTGTGGTCGCGGTAGGAGATGTAGATGTTGCAGTTTTAGAAGAAAAAATAAAATCACATTTCGGAAAGTATACTTCAGAGCAAAATAAAAAGGAAAGAAAAGTATACAATACTCCAAATCACAAAGAAACATTTGTTTCTATTGAAAAAGATCCAGAGGCTTCTCGTTCTGTCGTGCAAGTATATTATAAAGATCCTGAACTTTCGAAATTGATTGTCGATGAACAAGGGTATAAAAATAGATTAATTAATAGCTTGTTTTCTGATATGTTAAATAACAGACTTGATGAGCTAAGAAATGAAGAAAATCCCCCTTATGTTTTTGCAGGTTCACGTTACGGAAGAACTTGGGCAAGAAATAACAAGGTGTATCAATCATATGCTTTGTCGAGTGAAATAGGTCAGATAGAAGCATTGAAAGCAATTACTACTGAAAACGAAAGAGCATTGCGTTTCGGGTTTTTAGAAAGCGAACTTGATCGTGCAAAGGTTAGTGTTTTAAATCGTTACGAACGTGCTTTTAAAGAGCGAAACAAAAATGAATCAAGAAGTTTTGCCAGCGAGTATGTTCGCAATTATTTGAATGGTGAAATAATTCCTGGAATTGCATGGGAATTTGAAATGGCAAAAAAGATGTTACCTTCGATTACTTTAGAAAACTGCAATGCTTTGCTGCCAAAATACATTCATGATGAAAACCGCGTTGTTGTTTTAACAGGACCCGAGAAAGAAGGTGTTCCAGAAATAACAGAACAAGATGTTTTGAACGTTTTGGCTGATGTAAAGAAGATGGAACTAACACCATACGAAGATGGTGCGTTGGGCGCAGGTTTGATGCAAGGCCTAGAGCTAGAAAAAGGAGAGGTGCTCTCTGAGGTATACGATTCGATTAATGAGATTACTCGAATAGAATTGAGTAATGGTGCCAAAATCACCTTCAAAAAAACGGATTTTAAAGACAATCAAATATTGTTTTCTGCATATAGCTACGGAGGTACATCTTTGTATAACGAGGAAGAGTTTATCAAAACAGATATTGCGAATGGTGCGTTGACAGAAGCTGGAGTAAATGGTTTTTCTAAAACAGAGTTAAAGAAAATACTAACCGGTAAAGGTGCTAGCGTAAATCCGGTTATCAGTACTTTAAGCGAAGGGATGCACGGAACAGCGACTCCTAAAGATTTTGAAACAATGTTTCAACTGATTCATTTGTATTTTACAAAACTAAATCATGATCCAAAGGCGTTTAGTTCATATGAATCAAAAATGAAAGCTTATCTAAAAAATGCCTTGTCAAATCCAAGAACGTATTTTAATGTAGAAATAAATAAGTTTTTAAATAAAGGAAACCCAAGATATATAGGTTTTCCAACAGATGAAAACTGGGCTGCGACTGACTATACTTTAGCTCATAAAAAATACCAAGAACGTTTTGCCGATGCTAGTGATTTTAATTTTTATTTTGTTGGAAATTTAGACGCTTCGGTTCTAAAAGAATATGCCGAAAAATATATAGGAAGTTTACCTAGTACAAAATCAAATGAGCGATATAAAGACGATGGTTATAGACCGGATTATGCAACTATCGAAAAGCATTTAAAGAAAGGAACTGAACCAAAGAGTTTGGTAAAAATCCAATTCAGAGGAGAAACTACTTACGATGCTAATGAAGCTTATTATTTGAAAAGTTTAGGAGAAATATTGACGATTAAACTTATTGAAAAACTGAGAGAAGAAGAAGGTGGTGTTTATGGAGTAGGAGCAAGAGGAGGCATGTCTAGAAATCCATATGGCTCATATTACCTTTCAATTAGTTTTCCGTGTGGCCCTGAAAAGCTCGAAATGTTGAAAGAAAAATCCTTGGCTGAATTGCAAAAAATTATTGAAGAGGGACCCGAAGAAAAAGATGTGTTAAAAATTAAAGAAACACAATTGTTAGAGCACAAAGAAAACCTCAAAAAAAACAGATTTTGGTTAGAACGCATAAAAAATGCAGATTTCAATGAGAAACCGTTGGAAGATGTTTCGAATAAAGTGGAAAAAATTAACAAACTGACAGCTAAAGATATTCAGGATATAGCTAAAAAATATGCTGTTAAAAATAGGTTTGTAGCTACATTAAATCCAGAATCTGAATAAGATGGACAAATATATTATAAGAAGAGGGTGTAAAGAAGATATGCCAGGGGTTTGGAATCTTATTTATGAGTTGGCTGTTTTTGAAAAAGAGCCAGATGCCGTAGAAGTTACGGTTGAAGATTTAGAACGTGATGGTTTTTCTGAAAACCCTAAATTCGAGGTTTTTGTCGCAGAGATTTCAGATGAAATTGTTGGTATTGCGTTGTTTTACTACCGATATTCTACGTGGAAAGGACCCACGATACATTTAGAAGATTTGGTAGTAAAAGAGGCAAAAAGAGGGTTGGGAATTGGAAAGTCTTTGTACAATGAAGTGATGCGTTTCGCTTTTGATAAAAAAGTAAGACGTGTAGAATGGGATGTGCTAGATTGGAATACCAATGCCATTGATTTTTACGAAAAAACAGGAGCAACGATGTTGCGTGATTGGAATGCGGTAAAGATGTATGAAAAAGCTTTGGATGCTTATATAAAAAAAATAGATGGCTAGTCTTTACAAATTTGAATCTATTGGTTCCCAAAGTTCAATTTTATTGCCGTCTAAATCTAAAATCCAAGCAAATTTTCCGTAAGAAAAAACTTCAGGTTTGTCAATAACTTCGATTCCTTCACTTTTCAAATCAACTAATAGTTGCGTTAAGTTTTTAACGCGATAATTGAACATATAATCTTTTTTGGAAGGATTAAAATAGTTGCTGTTTTCAGGAAATGGAGACCATTGTGTACTCGCATCGTTTTGTTGTTTGTCTTTCCACCAAAAGGTACTTCCAAATGTGTCGATATCAAACCCTAAGTGTTTTTGGTACCAAGCTCTGGTTTGCTCGGGGTTTTTTACTTTAAAAAATAATCCACCTATACCTGTCACTTTTTCTAGTGTTTCTGATTTTTTTAGGGGTTGCACATGAATATCAAAAAAATGAGCAGCAATTTTATCAACACAGGTTTGTGCAAGTTTTATTTTTGATTCTATAGTCCACCCGGCAACATGAGGAGAAAGTAATACCTGATCAGAATGAATTAAATATTCAAATGCAGGGGGTAAATTATCGTTTTCGAACAGGTTTTCGAAAGACCCTTTTTCGTATTCTAAAACGTCCAAACAAGCACCAAGTATTTTACCCATTTGCATGGCTTGTACCAAGTGGTCTGTTACCACAGCACTTCCTCTTGCTGTATTGATGAGGTAAAAAGGTTTTTTGAAAAGAGAAATCATATCCCAATTGATCATTTTGTCAGAAAGATCATTGTATGGGGTATGTAGACTTAAAACATCGGCACGTTCTTGTATTTCTGTTAAAGTAGTTTGTCGACAATTCTCATCTCCTACATTTTCTTTGATGTCGTAACACAGTACTTCAACATCAAAACCTCTCAGTTTTTTTGCGAATGATTTTCCCATGTTTCCATAGCCAATCAAGCCGACGACTTTTCCGTCTAATTCAACTCCACGATTCTCTTCACGTAACCATTTTCCGTTTCTGATTTGTGTATCAGCTTGTTTGATTTTATTAAAAAGAGACAACAACATACCCAGTGCATGTTCTCCTACTGCATTTCGATTTCCTTCAGGAGCTGAAATTAATTGAACCCCTTTTTCAGCAGCATATTCGGTATCAATACTTTCTAATCCGGCACCAACACGAGCAATAAATTTTAGGTTATTTGCTTTGTCTAAAAATAGTTTGTCGATTTTAAAACGGCTACGGATTACAATACCTTCATACAGATGAATTTTAGCTTCAATGTCTGTTTTGCTTGAAACAAAATCTTCATCGTTTGTGCAGCCCAAATCGGCAAGCCCACTTTTTAATACAGGGTGATTGCTATCGATATGAAGAACTCTCATAAATACAAGTTTAGAAAATGGAGAAAAATATTTCTAGTACTGTTCGGTGTCGTTAGGGAAATCTTTAGATTTTACGTCTTCACTATATTGTTTGAAAGCGTTTGACATATCTTCATATAAATTTAAATACCTACGTAAAAATCTTGGGTGAAATTCGTGTGTCATACCCACCATATCGTGTGTTACCAATACTTGACCATCAACACCAGCTCCAGCACCAATTCCGATTACTGGAATCGAAATTTCTTCAGCAACTTTTGCAGCTAATTTTGCAGGGACTTTCTCTAGAACGATCGAAAAACATCCAAGTTTTTCAAGTAGTTTTGCGTCTTCAAGAAGTTTTTTTGCTTCTGCTTCTTCTTTGGCTCTAACAGTATACGTACCGAATTTATATATGGATTGTGGGGTTAGGCCTAAATGTCCCATCACAGGAATACCCGCTTTAAGAATTTTTTTAACAGATTGTTTGATTTCTAAACCTCCTTCTAATTTGATAGCATGCGCACCAGATTCTTTCATGATTCTAATAGCAGAACGCAAAGCTGTTTTCGGGTCAGATTGATAACTACCAAAAGGTAAATCAACAACAACAAGACTACGAGAAGAAGCACGCACTACAGAACTTGCATGGTAAATCATTTGATCTAGCGTGATAGGCAATGTAGTTTCGTGACCTGCCATTACATTTGAAGCAGAATCTCCAACTAAAATCGCATCAACACCAGCTGCATCAACAATTTTTGCCATGGTATAATCATAAGCAGTAAGCATTGAAATTTTTTCACCGTTGTGTTTCATTTCAATAAGAGAATTCGTCGTTACTCTTTTGTATTTTTTTGTTGCTGCAGACATTGTTTCTATAGATTAAAAATCAGAATGCAAAAATACGTAAAGATTTCTACAAAAATCTATTTCTTCGAGAAACCAACTTATTTTAACCTTAGAATTATTGTATTTTGAATCCTAAAAAACAAAAATTAATATTCAGTAAAAGTTTTTGTTTGACTATATTTATGCCCAGAATCCATATAATGTAAAAGCAACGTACTGCATGGAAAATGTTCAAAAACATACTTTAAATCCTGACAAGTGGATCGATCTGTATTCAGATTACCTCTTTAATTATACCATAGCGAGAGTTAACAAAACAGAAATCGCCAAAGATTTGGTGCAAGAAACTTTTTTTGCAGGATTAAAAGCAATGAAAAATTTTGAAGGCAAAGCAAGTGAACGAACTTGGTTGATTGCTATTTTGAAGCGAAAAATTATTGATTACTACCGAAAAATAAATTCTACTAAAGGCAAAGCTGAGGTGCGAATGAATTTTTATAGTGATGGAGAAAATGAAGGAGATTGGTTAGAAGAACGTGTGCCACAAACTTGGGGAAGCGATGCTGACAAAGAAATTGAGAATGAAGAGTTAGGTGAAGCTTTGACTAAATGTATAGAAAAATTACCTGAAAAATATGCCATGGTATTTCGAATGAAGACCATTCAAGATTTTGACACAGATGAAATTTGTAAGGAGCTTGATATCACAGCGTCTAATTTGTGGGTAATAATTCATAGAGCTAGAACGCAGTTGAGAAAGTGTATGGAAGATAATTGGTTTATTAAATAAAAGTGTTCATGTCGAAATTTAAAATAACTTGTGATGAGGCCACTACGATTTGTGATAAATCACAATACGGAAAGGCTACAATAATGGAAATCATTAAATTGAGAATCCATTTTTTAGGATGTAAAATTTGTGCACTTTATACCAAGCAAAACACGTTACTTTCTAAAATTTTAAACACCAACAAAGGAGGTAGTGCAATTTGCAGTATGTCTGCAGAAGAGAAAGAAGAAATGCGCAAGCGTTTTCAAGAAGAAAGTGCAAAATTGCAATAATAAGAACCATGGATTTTTTACCTGAAAAATTAGACGATTATGTTGTGGCACATTCTCAAGATGAGCCAAAACTTTTAAAAGAACTCAACCGAGAAACTTGGCAAAAGGTGTTAAACCCGAGAATGTTGAGTGGTGGTTTTCAAGGCCGTGTTTTGTCAATGATCGCCAAATTAATTCAACCAAAAAACATTTTAGAAATTGGTACCTATACAGGGTATTCTGCTTTGTGTATGGCTGAAGGGATGCAATCTGATGGTGTATTGCATACCATCGATAAAAATGAAGAATTATACGATCTACAACGAAAGTATTTTGATAAATCTACTGTCGGATCTCAGATTATACAACATGTAGGGAATGCTTTAGAGATTATTCCGAAAATTGATGAGAAATTTGACTTGGTGTTTATAGATGCAGATAAGTCGAATTATTCGAATTATTTCAATTTAGTGATTGATAAAATGAATTCAGGTGGTGTTATTTTATCAGATAATGTTTTGTGGAGCGGTAAAGTAATAGAAAAATTAAATCCAAAAGATATCGACACAGCTGCTTTGTTAGAATACAATAAATTGATGAATTCAGACGAACGAATCGAGACAGTATTGCTTCCTATTCGTGACGGATTGACAATTAGTCGAGTAAAATAATTTTTATAAAAGTAGTGAAGGAGACTGAGTCTGTCGAATATAGTAGACTGAGCTTGTCGAAGTCTAAGTTTTAAGACCAGATTTTTTGTATCCGTTCGACAAGCTCAGGGTACAGAAAGAAAAATTAAAATTGTCTTTTTATTGGACCACTCATGTCTTCCAGATCTTCTTTTACAGAATCAATTTCTTTTTTGATGTCCTTGGTCACATCTAAGTCAATACCATTTTTTTCTGCACTGGTATTTATTTCTCTTTTGATATCGTTGGTTGCATCTTTAATTTGACGCATCCCTTTTCCGAGTCCTCTTGCAATTTCTGGAATTTTATCAGCACCAAACAACATCACTACAATAAGTAGAACGACCATTACTTCCGGTGCACCAATAAATAATATCATAATAAAAATAATTTATGACAAAGATAAACATTCATCTCGAATTCTTTACTTTGAGAGAAAGCGATATTTTTTCTATTTTTGAAATAAAAACTATGGCTAAAAAATTACTTTTCTTTTCAGTATTGATTTCTCAAATTATCACAGGTCAAGTTATCTCTGATACCTATGATTTTGAATCTTTAACAGTAAGTTCAAATTTAAATGGACAAGATAATTGGGTTGTAAACACAAATGTTACACAACAAAATGTTGGAAATACCTCAAGTATTGGTGACTATGTTGGGTCTAAAGCTTTTGTTCCAGGAGATTTAGGAGGGAGCAATTTTTTGTTTGCCTCAAGGGTAAATGATGCGAATTGGGAAATACCTTCTGTCACGAGCTGCACCGTTGCGACAAACTTAACAATTGAAGCTAGTGTAGCTATTAACTATTGGGGACAACATTTTAATTTGTGTTATGATAAAAATGGTGACGGAGATTACGGGTCGTTAAACGTTGCAGATTCGAATGAATTGAGTGTTGGATTTGGTAGACACAGAACCGGAGGAGTTAATTATATGCAAGTTTATAAAGCAGACGGAACTACTACTTCAGTAGCTGTGGCTGAAAGTCTTGCGTCGTATGCTTGGGTGAGATTTCGTTTGGTGATAGATTTGGCTGCAAATAGTGGTCAAGGTTCGGGAACTTTGTACTATAGAGATTTAGAAGCTTCCGGAAGCTGGACAGCATATCCTGGTCTTGGTAGTATCAATATGTTAATTGATGATGGTTCGGTGAATCAAGATAATTTGTCAAATTTGGATGGAGTAGGATTTGTGCAAGAAGCAGATCGTGTTTATTGGGATGATTTGTATGTTTCAATAACATGTGACGGATTGGTTAGTGTTGAAAGTTCTCAAATAGATTTGGTGAAAATTTATTCTCATCAAAAAGATATCGTAATTAATTTAGGTGCTATTGAAAGCGTCGATATTGTGGTGTATGATATGTTAGGACGCGTAGTTTCTTCAGATTTAGGTGTGAGAAAAGATAATTACAGAACAAAAGTATCTCAAGAAGGTATTTATATTGTTCAAGTTTCAGAAGGCGGTGCTGTTAAAACTCAAAAAGTCTTGGTTCATTAATTTCAAATCATTATTCTTATTTTTCAATAAAACAGGAAGATCGATCTTTTTGCTTATTTGCAGATAATAATTACCAACTTGCAGATTCTGTTGTTTAAGTTTTAGTTATTTACAATAAATTTGACATTCAGAATATAAGACGTCTTTGTATGAAAAAATCGGCTGTTGTTTTATTACATTTCGGAGTGTGGCTTTGCTACTTTATTGTGGCAATGGGTTTGATGGCAGCATTTTTTCAAGGTAACGAAAATGCAGAAGAATCGTTGATGCAAAAAGCATTTGTGATTATCGCGATGTTTGGTTTAATACCTTCTGTTTTTTCGTTTTATCTGTATTATTTTTTGTTGTTTCCCTACTTTTTTAAGCAAAAGAAATATTTAAAAACGGTTTTGTATGGCTTGTTTGTTTCTTGTTTAGCAGGGTTTATAGGCTATGGGATGCTGTTCTTTTTTGTCGAGGGGAGTTGCACGGAAGAAGAGGAAGATGCCTTTGTTGGAATTGTATTTTTTATTTCGTTTTTGGCCACGATAAGTGGTGTTATTGCACTGGTCATTCAAGGGTTTATTACTTGGTTTCAAGATATGAAACTAAAAGAGGCTTTGATAGAGAAAAATCATAAAATTGAGTTGGCATTGGTAAAGTCACAGCTCGACCCTCATTTTTTATTCAATACTATTAACAATATTGATGTGTTGATATTAAAGGACCAAAATGAAGCTTCTGATTATTTAAATAAATTGTCAGATATCATGCGTTTCATGCTGTTTGAAACGAAGACAGAAGAGGTGCTTCTATCTAAAGAAATTGAGTACATCGAAAAATATATTGAGTTGCAAAAAATTAGAACAGCCAATACAGACTATATCAATTATTCAATAGTGGGAGATGCAAAAGACAGAAAAATTGCTCCGATGGTATTTATTCCGTTTATAGAGAATGCCTTCAAACATTGCACCAATAAAAAACTTGCAAATGCTATTCAAATAGAAATTGAAATCGAAGCAGATTGTGTTCGAATGAGTTGTGTAAATAAATACGACCCAAATAGAAAAGTAAAAGAGGGAAGCAATGGTTTGGGGAACGACCTTATTGAAAAAAGATTACAGCTATTGTATGAAAATAAACATACCTTAGAGGTGCAAAAAAATAACAACACCTATGCTGTAAACGTAAGTATTTGTCATGAAGAAATATAGCTGTATTATTATTGAAGACGAACCCTTGGCGCTGGAGCGAACGCGATTGTTTGTCGAAAAAATTCCATTTTTAGTATTAGAAGAAACTTTTGACAATGCATTGATGGGTCTTGCTTATTTGAAATTACATAAGGTTGATTTGTTATTCTTGGATATCAACATGGATGAACTTACGGGGATTGAGCTTTTAGAAAGCACCAAATTAGACAGTCAAGTTATCATTACTACTGCGTATCAAGAATATGCCTTGAAAGGATACGAACTCAATATCACAGATTATTTGCTCAAGCCATTTAGTTTTGAGCGTTTTTTACAAGCGGTAACAAAAGCATTAGAACAGATTCAAATTTCAGAAACGAAAGGTTCGCTCTCACAAGATTATATTTTTGTAAAGACAGAAAATCGCTTGGAGAAAATAATGTTACACGATATTATTTTTATTGAAGGTATGCGAGATTACCGCAGAATTCATACCGCAACCAAAAGAATTATGACCTTGCAAAACTTTAAAGAATTAGAAGCAATGATTCCTTCTGATTTGGTGTGTAGAGTTCACAAATCGTATATGGTGTCACTGCATAAAATAGATTCTATAGAACGAAGTAGGATTTATATTGGAAAAGAGATTATTCCGATTTCAGACACTTATAAATCAAGCTTTTTTGATAAAATTCATAAGAAATAATTAATCCTGATTTGCAGGATGAAATTCGGTTTATGCAGATGTATTTTGTTGTTTTGCATAATTCAATTGAATAGATCTAAGAGTTGTTAGATATTTGAGTATTCATTTAAAATCTAACAACTATGGAAACTACAGCAGTAACTAAAATCAAAGAAAAATGTACTTCAAATAATACCAACGCTTCTTCAATGAGTTGCTTGTATGGTATGGGAATGTTTGGTGCAGCGATTTACTTTCTATCAAGCGCAACAAGTTTTGGAATGGGAGCAATGGGAGTGTTAAAATCTATTGTATGGCCAGCGGTTTTGGTCTATGAAGTTTTTTCTAAACTAGGATTGTAAATAAAATTGCCTGCTATGAGTGTATTGATTTTTAAAACCAATATAAAATCGAGAAGAAAAGCACGAATGTTTGGAGCCATTTTTAGAAGGCATCCTTTTATTTATACCTGGTCTATAGATTTCGAAGATAGAGACAGAGTGCTGCGAATAGAGTCTTCAGACGAGATAAAAAGTTACGACGTGGTTCGCTTGGTAACCAATCATGGTTTTATTTGCGAAGATTTGCCAGATTGAAGAAAGTTTATTTTTACAAATCAAACTTTTTCATCCTTCTATCATACATCACGATGCTACCAGCAACTGCAACGTTTAGACTCATGGGAGTATCGAATTTTACCAAGTGATGCGATTTTTCGATTGCCATACGAGACATACCGTGGTCTTCGGCGCCTAATAAATACACACAACGTCTTGGATGTTCAAAGGTTTCAAGAGGCACTGCTCGTTCGTCTAATTCTACACCCACCAACATGGCTCCTTTCGGTAGCTGTTTGTAAAAATCTTCAAAGGTATCGTAATGGAAATAAGGCATGGCACCAACTGCTTTGTGGGTATCGCATGCTTGTTTTGCATATCGATTTCCAATGGTAAAAATATAGCTGGCACCCATATTTTGAGCAGACCTCCATAAAACTCCTAAATTTTCTGGCGTTTTTCCATTCTGAATTCCGATACCGAAATACCCTTGTTCTAAATTATCAATCATTGTTCTTTTTTGTAAATAGTGGGTAATGAGATATTGAATTTTACGGCTACAATTCGAGTGATAATGATAGAACTGATTGGAATAATTTGCAAGAATGGGTTGCTAACATTCCATTCAACTAAAACCAAATAAAGGATGCCTCCTAAAATACTTGCTGTTGCGTATATTTCCTTTTGAAAAACAACAGGTATTTCGTTGACAATAATATCACGTAGAACTCCCCCAAAAACGCCAGTAACGGTCCCTAGTAAAATACAGATAAGTGGCGTCAATTTGTAATCAATTCCGATTTGTACACCTGTAATAGTGAACAAGCCCAAACCAATCGCATCGTAAAAGAAAATTGGCTTGTCGAAAAATTGAAGTTTTTCTTTGAAAATCATCGCGATAATTGCTCCTGCGAGTATCGCATAGATAATGGTAGTGTCAAATAACCAAAAAACATCTCTTTCGGCTAATAACATATCTCGAATAGTTCCACCTCCAACAGCTGTAATAAAGGCTACAATCAATACGCCAAACGGATCGAGTTTTTCTCGAATCGCAACCAATGCTCCGGATATTGCAAATACAAAGGAACCCATTACGTTGATATGTCCGATTATTATATCCATAAGTTAAATTGATATGTTGACTAAGAGCGGTGTTTTTATTTTTTCGTTAGCATTCTTTTTATTTCATTCAGTTTCATCAAAGCCTCAATAGGGGTTAAAGTGTCAATGTTGGTCGTCAAAATTTCTTCTTTGATATCTTCCAATAGAGGGTCATCTAGTTTGAAAAAACTCAATTGTAAATCTTCTTCTTCTTTTGCCTCTTTTAGCTTTTGTTTGATGTCATCACTGGTATGATTTTTTTCTAACTGTTTTAGCATTTTGTTAGCTCGATGTATTACTTGTGTTGGCATACCGGCTAATTTGGCAACGTGAATACCAAAACTGTGCTCACTTCCACCAGAGACCAATTTACGCAAGAATATTACTGTGTCTTTTAGTTCTTTTACTGAAACATTAAAATTTTTCACTCTCTCAAACGTATTGGTCATATCATTGAGTTCATGGTAATGCGTGGCAAACAAAGTTTTCGCTTTGGTTGGGTGTTCGTGTATGTATTCTGCAATGGCCCATGCAATAGAAATTCCATCATAAGTACTTGTACCGCGACCAATTTCATCTAACAAGATCAAACTACGCTCAGAAACGTTGTTTAGAATACTGGCGGTTTCATTCATTTCTACCATAAAAGTAGATTCTCCCATTGAGATATTGTCACTTGCTCCTACTCGTGTAAATATTTTATCGACGATTCCGATTTTAGCATTTTGAGCGGGAACATAGCTTCCCATTTGGGCTAACAATACAATCAGAGCAGTTTGGCGCAATATGGCGGACTTACCCGACATATTTGGCCCGGTAATCATGATGATTTGTTGCGAATTTCTGTTTAGTACCACATCATTGGCAATATACTCTTCTCCAACGGGTAGCTGTTTTTCGATAACTGGATGTCTACCGTTTTTAATTTCTAAATCGGTAGTATCGTCTAAAACAGGACGCACATAGCTGTTTTCTGTAGCAATTGTAGCAAAAGATGTCAAACAATCTATTTGACCTATCAATTGTGCATTGAGTTGCATTTCTTTAATGAAACGAGTCAAATATTGTATAAGTTTGGCATAAATTTCTTGTTCTAATTTGCCAATTTTTTCTTCTGCTCCTAAAATTTTGGTTTCGTATTCTTTTAATTCTTCTGTGATGTAACGTTCAGCATTTACAAGCGTCTGTTTACGAATCCATTCTTCAGGAACTTTGTCTTTATGCGAATTACGAACTTCTATATAATAACCAAATACATTATTGAAAGCGATTTTTAACGAAGAAATTCCAGTACGTTCCACTTCACGTTGTACCATTTGATCTAAGAAGTCTTTTCCAGAAGTTGAGATGGCACGTAGTTCGTCTAGTTCTTTCGATACACCTGTAGCAATACTGTTTCCCTTATTGATGTTTACTGGAGCGTCTTCAAACAAGGTAGCTTCAATTTTTTCTCGAAGTTCTGTTGTGTCGTGCAGTTGCTTGCCAATGTTTTTTAAAGAAGGATTACTGCTTTTTTCAGCAGCTTCTTTGATTGGCAAAATAGCTTTCAAAGAATTTTTTAAGAAAATTACTTCTCGTGGATGAATTTTGCCAGTGGCTACTTTAGAAACCAATCTTTCTATGTCACTGATTTGTTTGATTTGATATGTGACTAAATCATAAAAATCAGGTGTGTCCATCAAGTATTTTACAATATCTTGACGTTTTTGTATTTGTGTGATATCTTTCAAAGGCAATGCCAACCAACGTCGTAACAAACGAGCTCCCATCGGAGAAATGGTTTTGTCGATTACATTGAGTAATGTAACCGCATTGGCTTCTGTTGAAGCATATAATTCTAAATTACGTATGGTAAAGCGATCCATCCATACATAATTGTTTTCTTGTATTCGTTGGATAGAAGCTATATGTTCTATTTTGTTGTGTTGCGTTTCTGATAAGTAATACAAAATTGCCCCAGAAGATATGATACCTTCTTGTAAGTCGTCAATTCCATACCCTTTCAGTGATTTTACTTTGAAATGGTTGGTCAGATTTTCATTAGCATAATCTGCCTGAAAAACCCAGTCTTCTAAATAAAAAGTATGAAAACTAGTTCCAAAAATTTCGTTGAATTTTAAGCGGTTTTGTTTTTGAATTAAGATTTCACTTGGTTGAAAATTTTGCAATAATTTGTCAATGTATTCGGCAGTACCTTGTGCTGTAAAAAATTCTCCAGTAGAGACATCTAAAAAAGAAATTCCTAGCAGTTTTTTCCCGAAATGTACTGCGGCTAAAAAGTTGTTACTTTTTGATTGCAATACTTCATCATTAAAAGATACTCCAGGTGTCACCAATTCAGTAACCCCACGTTTGACAATTTTTTTTGTCATTTTGGGGTCTTCCAATTGATCGCAAATAGCAACACGCATACCAGCTTTTACGAGTTTCGGAAGGTAAGTGTTTAAAGAATGATGCGGAAAACCGGCCAAAGCAGTTTCACTTTCGCTACCAGCACCTCTTTTGGTGAGCGTGATGTTAAGCACACGTGCACATTTGATGGCGTCTTCACCAAAAGTTTCATAAAAATCTCCAACTCTAAACAACAACATGGCGTCAGGGTATTTTGCCTTAATCGTATTGTATTGTTTCATTAAAGGAGTTTCCTTTTTTACTTTCGTTTTTGCCAAGATATTTGCTTTTTATTCGTGTGATGCGAATTTACGTTTTTTGTTTTTTTATAAATACTAATTGACGAAAAAAATCGGAAGAAGCATGAGGCTAAATCCGATTTTTCAATTAATTTTTTGGAGTAAATATTGTTTTAATGAATAATTATTTTTTTAGCGATGACACCAGCGTTAGTTTCTAACCTAAGAATGTAAACTCCTTTGATTAGCATTGAAACATCTATAAGTTGTTCATTCTTGTTTTCTGACGTACTATCTAGTAAGTAACGTTGAGTTCCGTTTACATCTAAAATAGTTGTTCTGTTTATTTCTAAGTCGTTTATAGTGTTTAAAAGGATGTTTTTTTCATGTGGATGATAGCTGATTTTTAAATTTATTTTTGATAAAGGGTCGTCTAAACCAACAGTTTCTGATGTTTCAAAAGTCATGAAAAACCTATCCTTATGAAGCCCTTCTTCTAGGTTTATAACAGCTTTATTATTATTTACTTTGTATTGAATATCTGTGAGTGCATCATAGATGTATACATCTCTGTTAATGTGTTGCCATTCATCTATTGTCAACGTAACTTCTTGTTTCTGAGCAACCGTAATGGTTAAAGGAACACGTAAATCATCAGTAATAGATTGAATTCCAGCAATAATATATTTGTCGTCATTATTGTCAAACTCCCAGTACATATCTGTTTCTCCTAAATCGTAGATGTTAGAGTCGAACCCTTTGTTATATGCAAAAGAATTAGCTTCATGAAATGAAATTCCAATTTGACGATGGATCATTGTTTCTTCTTTGTTTCTATAATCAATACCTAATTTAATGATTGGCAATTTATTTTCAGATACATCTTTTTCTAATTTTTTGGATTTACTATTTTGTTTAAAAAATATAGAATCATCTCCTTCGGTAATATATTCTCTTTGACTGTTGTTAAATACAATAGGGCCACCATCAATATCACCACCAATAAAGAATCCTTGCCCTATAGCTATATATGCTTTAGGTTCTTTATAGTTTCCTTCTCCTACACCTGAGGTTCCATTGTTATCGTTACTATCGTTTTCTGGGCTATTTGCGGCCAATCCCATAGCTCTATTTCTTGTAGCATATCCACCTATATAGCCAGCGAAATTGTGTCCACTTTGATCTTCTTCACCATTTGCACTTTCTTGGTGTTCCCAAAAATAGAGTGTTCCGGTTATCGAATTTATGTTGTCTTCAATGAATTTATTTACGTTAATTGCTGAAGCATATGGATTCCCTACCAAATAAGTTTCATAACCACCAATGTTTGTTGGAGTAGATAAATTACCATCTTTAGGGGAACCAACAAATATGTAGTTTTGTGCTTTTCCTGGACCTTTGAATATAAAGCCATCGGTTTCTGGTATGGTGCCATCTTTTCCTTTTTGTTTCCAATTAGATCTATTTCCATCTCCTGCCGCATAGGTATATATCCAATATTCAGCTAAAGATATAGGCGTATTATTTGTTTTATCATAACTACCATCATAGCCACCTATAAAATAAATATCTTTGGCAATGGTATTCGAAATTGAACTCGATTCATCTATGGGGTTTGTTCCGTCTTTTAAAACACTTGATAAAGTGAAACTTGAAGCTCCAACTGTATTTACAGGTGAACTCATATAATTGTATCTATATGTACTTGGAACCGTAGAATTTTGTTCAACCAATAGTTTTCCACTACCAAATGTTTGTTTTGTATTTGTATGGGTTTGTATAAGCTGCGAAGTACCTATCAAACGTATTTCATCGTTTGTATTTGTGATGTTAATATCATTTGTAACAACCAATAAGTTGTCTGTTACAGAGAATTTACTGTTGTTGTTTACCGCCAATCGTCTAGCACTAAACCTAGTATTTTTATGATTGTAATTTTCACTAATAAACACATATCTCGATCTATCAGGAGTTCCATTCGTCCAAATAGAATTAATTTTCGAAGTTACATCTATTCTATGCAAGCCAAGTTGAATGTTTGCCTCAGAATCTGCATCTGTAATTTCAGAAATTAATGGGTCTTCCGGGTGTCTTTCAGGTCCGCCTAACTCTAATACTCGATAGGGGTCTAAGTTTTGATCTACAAAAACTACCCATTCATTGATCGTATAAGTTGGATTAGGAATCAAAACTTCGTCAATTCTAACATAAGAAGTATTGTCTTTTATTGCTTCAATTGCATCATATCTATTTGCCCAAGAATTTGTGTCGTTTGTGGTGGATAATGTTATAATATCATTTTCACCGAAAAAGTTTGTGAGTTCATTGTTGTAAATTTCTAAGCTATTGAAGTTTATATTTGTAATCGTATTTGCAGTATTACTTATCAATACAGATTGTCCCGGGTTTAATGTAGCATCTATTGTAAGCGTTACATCAGGTATTACATCTGATTGGTCACCTGTTTTGTTCGTGTATAATTGCACCTTAACAAGGTTATTAGCGATACTATTTTTGTCATCTATATTGGTTATTTCAATCCATTTTTCTGAACCAAATTGATAGATTTGTGTGATCATAGCCGTACCAGTACTGTTTGGGTCAAACGCAATTACTGTAGCGGTATCTGAAACATGATTTGGCAACCCAACAGCATCAACAATAGCTTTATTTATAAGGTTACCTATGACTCCATTGTCAACTACTGCATCAAAAGTCACCGTCATAGTCTCTCCTGGTTTTAGTAAAATACCATTTTCAACGGTTACCATATATCTTGGTGCATTAGCATCGTTTGTAATTTGTTCTTGCTCTATCGGATAAGTTATGTATTCGTAATTAATAGTATAGGTGAGACTAGAAACTCTATTGTCTGTTCTACGGGTGTCTCTGTCTTCTGACCAGATGAATTCAAAAAGTCCTACTGCTGATCCAGAAATAGTTTTTGGACCTTGACTTACGTCATAAGTTCCTGGACTATTTGGAAGTCCTAAATCGTCTCCAAAATCTAGATCGTAAACGGTTCCGTTTGGGTGGGTAGCTTTCATATCTATTTCACTGATATTACTACTATTGATAGCTTCTCCACGTACAGTGAAACTATAGTCTATCAACGTTGCATTCGCAGGTATCTTACCTGTAGTATCATCTGTTATGGTTACAGGATTTCTTCCGTTTACATTGAAAGGTCCAAGGTTTTCTGAAGTATAAGTACCAGTTTTGACCCCAGAGTTTGTTGGAAATGTTTTTTTCGCCGTACCGTCAATATATGTGATACCATTCGGTAAAATATCTTCTAAAGTAACATTCATCGCATTTATAGCTCCAGTGTTTTTAACTAGAATGGTGTAGCTAATAGTGTCTCCGGCCATAACATTTCCAGATGGATATGCTGTTTTGGTTACTTCTAATTCAGGTGCATCACCTATAAATACTGAAAAAGTTGCTTTGTTTGAATTTGCTAAATTATCATCTCGCACTCTAAAATTGATGGTTGAACTTCCAGAAAAATTATTTTCAGGAGTAAAGATTATATTTCCGTTTGCATCTACATCATAGGTTCCCTCTCCAGCAATAATTAAAGGACTTCCAGGTTCGCCAAAATTGGTAGGATCTTTAGGGTCTAAAATTACAATCGTAGAGGTGTTTATGTTGTTTTCAGGATCGCTAGATCCATCCAATAAATTTATTGAGTTTGTTGGAGTGTTTAATTCAGAATTAGTTGAATGATCTATAACAACAGGAGGGTTGTTTACTTCAACAACATACGGGTTTCCAAACACCACTTCTCCTAAAAATCCTATTGAAATATTTCTTGTTGTGACCGGCTCATTGTTATTTCTACCTAGGGTAATGTCTACAACACCTACATTCTCATAATTTACTCTCACAATAGATCTATGTGAGGTAGGATCTATGCCTTGGTCTGTTTCATCGGCATCACTTTCAAATCGGATGGAGTTAGGCACTAATCCTTGGCTTGTAGTAATGATTGTACCCGGTGCATTTTGAGCTGCTAGTTCATAACTTTTAGGAACGATCACTTCTGCCCACTCACCAGCATCTAAATCTATGATTTCTAAAGTATAAGAATCTAAGGGGTAAAGTACAGCGTTTTCTATATCAGCATCTGCAGTTCCACCAACAATAAATTCGATTCTCCAACGAACCGATTCATTCGGGGTGTCATATGTAATTGTAGGCTCAAATCTATTATCGTTATTTTGAGAAACATCAATATCACTTACAATTGGCGAACCGCTAAAAGAGACAATTGTAACTAAGGCATCTACTCCTAGTTCTCCTAAATTAGAAGAGGTTTCTACGTTCTTTATTAAGTATACGGCACCAGGTTCATTCGCAGTTCCTTTTTTTAATGTTTGCGTATTTGGGAAAACAGGATTTGACTGTGCACCTAAATGCATCACACTCAAAAAAAGTAAGGTGAATATTGTTGTGGTTATTTTGGTAAATGTTTTCATTACGAAAATTATTTTTTTAGCTAGTTGTGTTTTTAGTTGCTTTGTTAAAAGCGTTCTTTTTTAAATGTTTTTTACACAAAATCAACCTGAGTTCCCGTTCAAAAAACGCTATATTTCATGCTTTTTGTTCAAGAAAACAGTTCAGTTTTACACTAAAGATATGGGTGGTAATAATGTGTAAATAGCTAAAAATGAGTGATACGCATAAATTTTCAGGTGAAGTGTCTTAAATAGCAGGTAAAAAAAATCCCAGAGTTACAATAACCCTGGGATTTTCTAATATTTGGAAATATTTCGTTTTTGGAAATATAATCGTTCTCGAACTGAAAGTTTTTTTAAAGTCCTCTTTCTTTTTTAATTTTTTCGTAAGCTTCTTGAATCTTTAAGAATTTTTCTTCAGCTCCTTTTAAATGTTCATCACCTAGATGTTTTACTTTATCTGGATGGTGTTTTTTGACCATTTTTCTATATGCAGCTTTGATTTCTTTATCGGTTGCAGATTTTTCGATTTCCAAAATTTTATAGGCACTTTCGGCATTTTCATAAAACATAGCTTTGATCGATTCAAAATCATAAGCATTGATACTTAAATACCCTGAAATTTTATGCAACATACTCAATTCGTCAGGCGTAATAATTTCATCGGCTTTTGCTAATGCAAATAAATAATGCATCAATTGTAAACGCGAAGCATGTTGCATTTGTTGACGAATTTGCAAAGAGATTTGTCGAACCGAAACATCGTTATTTTTGATGATACCTCTAAACAATCGAAAAGCGTGATTTGCTCTTTCTTTACCGTACATTTTCAAGAAGTAAGCACGCACAAAATCTAATTCTCTTTGATCGATTTTTCCGTCTGCTTTAATCACAAAGGAAGAAAGAATCAACAAACTGATTTCAAAATCACCCGAATGTGTTTCGTTGTCGTGATCTTGCGCTTGTTGTCTAAAATCTTGAATATCTCTTTTGGTAAAACCATCAATTGAATTTCCTATTACATAACCTAAAAGCGCACCTATTGGACCTCCAAAAGACCAACCTAATGCTGCTCCTAAGAATTTTGTAAAATTTGCCATTTTAATTTTTTATTTAATTACAAAGATACTTTTTATAGAAATGTATCATCGGTTCGAAGCGTTAATATAGTCTTAAAGAACCGTTGATTCAGGAGGTATATAATAATTTTAAATGCGCATCAATGAAATCTATGATACGACAATGTTGTTATGCAATTCAATACGTATCTTTGCACTGTAAAAGTTTAATATTCAAAAAATAATATATATGTATCCACAAGAATTAACAGCGCCTATGGAAGCGCAATTGGTACAGGCAGGATTTTCAGCCTTGAAAACTCCAGAAGAAGTTGAAAACACATTGAAATTAGAAGGATCTACGTTGGTAGTGGTGAACTCTGTATGTGGGTGTGCTGCAGGAACAGCAAGACCTGGTGTTATTGCTTCATTAGAAGGAGAAGCAAAACCAACAAATTTAGTAACTGTTTTTGCAGGTGTTGATGGTGCTGCTGTTGGTAAAGCTAGAGAATTTATGGTTCCTTTTCCTCCATCATCTCCAGCGGTTGCTTTGTTCAAAGATGGTCAGTTGGTGCACATGTTAGAACGTCATCATATCGAAGGTAGATCTGCTGAAATGATTGCTGATCACTTGAAAGAAGCATATACGGCTTACTGTAAATAAACACAGTTTATATCATAAAAAAAGCACCTTAATTTAAGGTGCTTTTTTTATGATATTGTGTCTGTATTCTTAGAATTGTTTACCGATAGAAATACCGACTCTAGGTACAATTCCTGGTGAATAGTCTGTGTTGAATAAATTTCTTCCAATACCGGCATGTAAGTCAGCGACAAAACCATTTACCGAGATAAATTTTCCACCGAAACCTAGTCCAAGTGCAAAATCAGTATAAGTAGCACTCTCGCCAACTTCAAGCTGATCTGAATTTTTATCACCTCTGTTTAATGAACCAAAAAATTCACCATAGTAATCGAAATTCCCTCGACTAAAAAAACGTTGTCTGTAATAAGGCGACAAAGAAAACTCCTGCTCATATCTAAAACTAGCTGTGCTTTTTGCAAAATTAAATAAAACAGCAAGTCCTATAGAAGATTCAGGGTTTAAGTTATGTTCGTATGATACGTCTAATGCTAACAAAGCTAAAATATCAAAAACATCTACTTTTATTTCGTTAGATTGTGCGTTTGCTTGTTTGAAAAATAATGCAAACAATAGAATCGGAATTATTTTTTTCATAGTGATGGGTCGATTTATGAGGCAAATGTACTATATAAAAATGTAAAAATTCTTTTTCAAAAAAAAAATTAGAAAACCGCACGCAGTTGAATACTACCTGTGTGTATGGTATTTGCAAATTCACTTTTTCTACCGTTGTAGTTTAGGTTTAAGTGTAAGTAGCTTGTCAGTTTTTTTTGAGCTACTACATTCCAAACAAAATTGTCTCCTGGTTGCAAGCCTTCAAGCATTTCGTAACCGACAGGTGAATTACTGTTTCCTGTAAAGTTATTTTTGTATAAATTAAAATCAGCTACAAACGCTCCTTTATTAGGATGTGAAAATTGATACGCCGCTCCTAATTTATGCAGTTCTAAAGCGGTAATGCTAAAAGAATCGTTTTTGTCTTTGTATTCATAGTTTATAGAGAGGTTGCTATTTAATGAAAAAGAATACATCAGCATTGGGTTAAGTTCGTTGCTATTGATTTTATAGATTCTATCTGCATAATTTTCGCTGTCACTGTCTATTTCTTTTTTGTTGATATTGATATCAATCAGCCAAAACGCTCCGATTTTATGTTGGAATTTTAATTGTCTTAGCAGGTTTTGATTTTCTTGAAAACCAATTCCCAAATTATTTTTAGAACGCGTTTTAGAATAGGTGTAAGTGGTTGAATAATTTTGCAAGCCTCTTCTAAAAAAGAAACTGTTTTTTAAGGTTTCTAAGAGACCAATTACAGAAGGATTGTTGGTGTCGAATGGATTCAAATCGAAACCAGATCCGGTTCTTGATTTCTTAGTATCGACAAGTATGTAAGATTGGTTAGAAAATTGCGAAACAAATTTTTTGAATCCTGTTTTTTGACTCCACGTAATCGCATTGATGTTAAACGCTTGGCTAAATTTTGTTTGATTGATGTTTATGTAATTTACTGTGGGTAAGGTAACCCTCAAATAATCTGCTTGGTCAGAGAATTTTGCAATTTCAAATTCTTCAAATTCTTGAATCCCATTTCCATTGTAATCAATCCAAGTATAAAAACCTTGACCAGGTTCAGTTTTGACATATGCGAATTGTTGTTGCGGTGAGGTACCAGACGATGTTTCATAAATAGTCGCCCAATTTATAAAGTTTTTGAAAAGACGTTGGTTGTAATTTAGACGAGAGTTTAAGGCATTTGTGTTTTCTTGTAAAATATTATCGACGGTTCTGTAATTTATATACGCGCCAACTTGTGCATTTTTATGTTGTACCAATCGCGAGTTTATGTAGTAGGTGTTCGAGTTATTAACGCGTGTAATTGTATTGTTTTGAAGGCTATCATTGTGTCTCATATTTACGCCAATCTTGGCATATACTTTTGTGCTATCCCCTACACCAAAATAGGCACCATAGCTTACAAACTTTTGACTCAATGCTGTGAGATTGTTCGTTGCGATTTCTGTTTGTTCGTTGTTTTCCGCTTCGAATAGAGCACCGATCCAGCTGTTGTTAAAATGTTTTTTTATACCTGCATTCGCTCTTAGAAATGAACCTTTTTCTATACTACCTTCATTTTTGAGGACACTAGCTTTTGCATACATTTCGGTTTTTTCTGTTTGGTACGTTCCTGTGAATTTGTGTTTGAATCCTTTAAAGGAATTTTGAAATGTAAGATTTTCAAAACGATAACTAAAATCAGTGTTTTTTTTGTTTGAGATAAGTAATTCTGTCCTTAAAAATTGTTGTGTACCTGAAGGGTTTTGTAGATTCCAATCTCTTGTAAACTCTACGTTGTAGATACGTTGAATGCTTGTAAAATCCTCCTGCAGTAAATCAAAATTAACAGCTGTTTTTACCAACCATTTTTGATCGCTAAAGATTTGATTCCAACCCACTTTTGCAGCGACACCTTGATTGTTTTCGTTGTCTATTGAAGAAAATAAATTTTGATCGTTATTACTTAAGGCAACTTCACTATCTATTGAGGTTTTTTCAGAAGGAGAGTATTTTATTTTTGCTACAGCAACTTGAAGTTTTGAAGGAGCGACCAATTGAATGACTGGGGCATAACTTCCCATGTTTGGGCCAATATATTCAAATATTCTACCAATTGCAGTCGTGTTTGCTAATTGATAGCTACCCAGATTTTCTCCAATCAAACTAAAAGTTACAGCATACAATTCGTCTTCTTCATTTTGAGAAAATTCAAATACTTCGGTGCCATTGATAGTTGTTTTTTTATATAAAATTTTGTTTTCATCATAGTCTGTAGGTACTGAACTTTCGGATATCATTTTTTGTGTGTCGTCACCAGCATTGGCCAATACTTCTTTTTGTTCTTCACTTAAGTTCTGTTGTAAAGGCTGATTTTTCGCATCACTTTCTGTATAAAAATACCCGCCAATTTCTAGCTTTTCACTTTTGTGTGTCGCTTTATTGTAACTCACAAAACGCGTATAATTTCTGTCTGAATATTGAAATTCAGCAACGATTCTCATGTTTGAAGTTATCGGATAAGTTGTGGTAAACGTAACTTCTGATGTGTTGTAATCAATGGTATAGTCGTATTGTTCTCCTCTGCGAAGTGGAGTACCATTGATATATATGGTTTCGCTTCCGGATAGAATGACAATAAAATTTTCGCCGTTAGGACCTAACAGTTTGTAGGGTCCTTGGTTTCCGTCTATCCCGGTAAGTTCGTATCGATTGAATCGACCTCGTACCAAAGCACCCGAAGCTTTAAAGTGATTTTTAGCATCTGTATGTGTTGGGGTAACATCTACCGATAGTCCGGCAACTTTTTTGTCGAAAAGTAGAAAGTTTGTTTCGTTGTTGTTAAGGTTGATGTCTCCTGCTTTTAAACTCCATTGATTCGTAAATAATTCTATGAATACTCTATCAAATTCTTCAATTTGTTGTGAGTATCCATTTTTTTGGATTGGTATATTTGTATCCGAAATCGAAGCTTTCAGGGTGACATCATTCGATATTTTACCTGAAATTTGTAAGTCTAAACTAGAGTTAGTTACCGCATCTTGGTTGTTTCCGACCGTAATTCCTCTTGCCAAACTACCCTGAGTATACAGTCCTTCAAAGGGTCTTCTTCCCTCACTTTTTTCATTTGAAATTCGATACATGTTTGAACGGTCGTTGCTATTATCAACGATGAGATTTTTGTTGGCTGGTGCAAAGGTCTGCGTTAAAAAGTCTGGATAAGCGGTGTAGTTTATCGTAATGTTTTGATACTTTTTGGCATCTAGAACTAAGGTTGCAGTGTCAAAATCGATGGTGTATTGATCGGTTGGAATTTCTTTTCCGTTGTGTATGACTTTAAAATTTACAGGACTTATGCTAACCGTCGCTATTTGAATACTATCTGAAGCAACTTTTATGTTTTGACTTTTAGAATTGGAAAAGGTTGTTTGTGCAGCACTGGACAAACAGAATAAAAATATAAGTACGATTCCAACTTTTTTCATGAAGTATAATAACGTTCTGTATGTGAATTTAGTTTAAAATTTGTGATAGGACTTTAACGCACATTAGCAATTAAGTTCATCTCAGAATCATTTTAAAACAAACGTTCTTGTTTTTGACCACTTTCGTGTTCTAGTAGCCATTTTTTTCTCCAAAGACCCCAAGCGTAACCTGTTAGTTCTCCATCAGAACCAATGATACGGTGACAAGGCTGTAGGATGGCAATTAAATTTTTACCGTTTGCATTGGCTACAGCTCTTATCGCTTTTGGTTTATGAAGAATTTTACTTTGTTCACTATAACTCAATGTTTTTCCAAAAGGGATGTTTTGCAAACTTTGCCAAGCTTTTCTTTGAAATTCTGTTCCTTGTGGGTTTAGTTTTACAGTAAAGACAGTTCTTTTGCCTTCAAAATATTCTTGTAGTTGCGTTACACATTCTTGAAGTACAGGTGGAATAGTCTTTGTAACTGGCGAATTTTTATCAGAAAAAGTAATAGATCGAATTCCGTCTGTATCTCCGTTAATTTTTGCAATACCAATAGGTGTAGCGATTTTTATTTTTTCTAATTTCATGGTGGTTGTGTTAAATGCCAAAAATATCTTTTGAATTTTGGGTAGTAATAGCTGCAATCTCTTCAGCAGGTAATTCATAGATATCAGATAATTTATCGATGACCTGTACTAAGTAACTACTTTCATTTCTTTTCCCTCTATTGGGTGTTGGAGCCAAATAAGGAGCATCTGTTTCTAAGACAATTTCAGAAAGCGGAATTTCATGTAAAAATTTGTCAATTTTTCCGTTCTTGAAAGTTACGACACCTCCGATTCCTAGTTTCATGTTTAAAGAAATAGCTTGTTTTGCTTGTGCTAGGTTACCGGTAAAGCAGTGAAATATTCCAAATAAATCGTCACTTTTCTCTTCTTCTAAAATTTCAAAAACTTCATCAAAAGCATCTCTGCAATGTATGTTGATTGGCATTTTTCTTTCTTTTGCCCATTGTATTTGCGTTCTAAAAGCTTGTTGCTGCTCTTTCAAAAACGTTTTATCCCAATACAAATCAATTCCGATTTCTCCGATAGCATAAAACTTTTTTTTGTCGAGCCATTCTTTTATCAAGTTCAATTCTTTTTCGAAATTTTCTTTTACATGTGTTGGGTGTAACCCCATCATCAAGAAAATATTTTCAGGAAATTCTGTTTCTAAATCCAACATCGATTGTGTGTATTCACTGTCGATGGCTGGAATAAAAAAACGAGTCACACCAGCGTCAATAGCTCTTTGAATAACGGTTGCTCTATCTTCGTTAAATTGTTCACTGTACAAATGAGTGTGCGTATCGGTAATGGTCATATTTGTAAAAAAATCTAAATTCGGTAAAGGTTTTCAAGACAAGATTGTTTTTTTTGAAAACTTTATCATGTAGAAACCGAAAGCATTAATATATTTGGTAAAAATACTCTAAAATGGCTAGTCTTAAAAAAAGCTTGGTAAAAAAAGGTTATGTTCAAATACCTGTTAAAATCACGAAAACCAACCACATGGTGGTAAAGGTAAAATTAAATGGTGTGAAAGGACGATTTATTTTAGATACCGGAGCTTCAAATTCATGTGTAGGATTTGATCAAGTTGCGCAATTTTTAATTGAAACAAGTGAGTCTGAAGTAAAGGCAGCAGGTGCTGGGGCCGTTGGTATGGAGACGAGAAACTCTCAAGACAATACCTTAAAAATGGCTGGGTGGAAGACGAAAAAATGCAACTTGGTAATTTTTGATATGTCACATGTAAATGAGGCCTTGATAGCGCATGGAGCCAAACCCATAAACGGAATAATCGGAGCAGATATTTTACGCTCTGGAAAGGCGATTATTGATTATAAGAATGATTGTTTTTATTTGAAGTAATTAAACTTCTTTTAGAAGCTTTCCCTTATGGTGATCTAAGTCTTGGTTTTTAGAACTTCCGATTACTTGAGAAGAGTATATTCCTGAATGACCCGAAAATAAATAGGCAACAATACAAGCAATTGCTATAAATACGCCAGCTTCAATCCCAAATAGTTCAATTCCCATCATGGTACAAGCAATAGGAGTGTTGGTAGCTCCAGAGAATACGGCTACAAAGCCCATACCTGCTAATAGTGCCATTGGTAAAGGTAAAAACAAAGCCAATGCATTCCCCAATGTAGCGCCAATAAAAAACAATGGAGTTACTTCACCCCCTTTAAAACCAACACCAATTGTAAACGTCGTTAGTAAAATTTTTAGTGCGAAATCGTAGTATGGTAAAGGGTTTACAAAAGCTTCCTCAATAATGGGAACACCTAAACCGATATATTTAGTAGTACCCATTACGTAAACACTTAAAGCTATAAATATACCACCAACAAATGGACGTAGCGGTGGGTATTTTATTTTATTCGCATAGCCTTGAAAAAACGGAATTCCTTTTGAAAAGATTCTTCCTGCAATTCCAAAAAAGACACCACTTAAAATAGCGACTAAAAATGTCAATATATCAATTTCTGGTACTAAGTCTACTACATAATGAGAATGATGTACACCCCAAGCCAAACAAACGTAATCGGCGACAACAGCCGCTAAAAAACTAGGCACGATCGCTTCGTATCGCATTCTCCCAACAATCAAGACTTCAAGTGCAAAAATAGCACCAGCCAATGGGGTTCCGAAAACGGAAGCAAAACCAGCAGAAATACCAATTACAATGATAATTTTTCTGTTTTCGTGACTGAATTTAAAAATTTTGGATAGCTGATCTACCAAAGCACCACCCATCTGAATAGCAGTACCTTCTCGTCCTGCAGACCCACCAAATAAATGAGTCAAAACGGTACCGATATAAACAAAAGGAGCCATTTTTAATGGAATAATATCTTTTGGACTGTGAATTTCATCAATCAGTTGATTGTTTCCTTTTACGACATCTTTTCCCCAATAATGATACATCAATCCAATTACGAGTCCTCCAATTGGTAAGAAAGCAATGATCCATGTATTGGCTTCTCGTAAATCTGTAACAAAATATAGCGATTCTAGTAATAGGGCAGAAGCAGAGCCTACAAAGATCCCTGCAACAATCGCGATTAATAACCATTTCAATAAATGTTCGGTAATCTTAAAATAAACCGCAATTAGGGATTCTTTTTGAAAAAAATTCATAGGTTTTGTTTGCTGAGGATGTGCAAATATAACCAATCTGTTTTATTTGCTTCTTGATTGACGTTTAGAACAATTTTGTTAAAAATTAATCAGAACATCGTAAAAACAAAAAAGCCTAATAGTTTTTCTATTAGGCTTATCGATTGACAAATAGTTTTTATTTGTTTGGCTGAGGTGTCATTCTTAAATAAGGTTTCACTTCAGTGTATCCTTTAGGGAAAATGGCATCTATATCTTCAGTTTTTATTGCTGGTACTACCACGCAATCATCACCATCTTGCCAATTAGCAGGTGTAGCCACTTTATGGTAAGCGGTCAATTGTAATGAGTCAATTACGCGGATCAATTCATCGAAATTTCTACCTGTTGAAGCAGGATATGTAATGATTAATTTAATCGTTTTATCCGGAGCAATGATAAATACCGAACGAACAGTTAAATTGTTATCAGCATTTGGATGAATCATGTCATACAGGTTTGCTACTTTTTTGTTTTCATCTGCGATGATTGGAAAGTTTACTGTAGTGTTTTGAGTTTCGTTGATGTCTTTGATCCAACCTTGGTGTGATGCAACACCATCCACACTTAACGCAGCTACTTTTACATTTCTTTGGTTGAATTGGTCCGTGTATTTTGCAACGGTTCCTAATTCTGTTGTACAAACTGGTGTGTAATCTGCTGGGTGAGAAAACAACAATCCCCATCCTTCTCCTAACCACTCGTGAAAATTGATAGTTCCTTCTGAAGTTTCTGCCGTGAAATCTGGAGCGACATCTCCTAATCTTAACGTTGCCATAGTTTTATTTTTTTAGTTTTTAGAAGAGCTAAATTAGTTTTTTTTACATAAACGTATGTTAATTTTATTCAAAGGTTTGCATAAGATACGTAGCGCACTGACCTAAAGGTATTTTATTGTGCTTTAGCCTGTTTTTCGATAGGATCAAAAAAAACCATATCGTGAGATATGGTTTTTGTCAGTATTTATTAAGAATTCGTTTATTTTTTCACTAGTTTTTGACTTGCACTTCCATGATCCGTATTGATGATGGCAACATACATACCTGGAATCAAAGCTGAACCATCAATTTCTGTTGAAAGAGCATTGGGTTGCATTGAAATCACTTTTTCACCTACGACATTAAATACCTCAATAGAATTGATATACTCACTTTCAGTAGAAATATTCCAGTTGTTTCCAGTTGGGTTCGGATAAATTGCCAAATCTTCTGCATCAAAATTATTGATACTTAATAAACCACAAGTGTCCCCAACTGTATATGAGAAATATTTTGTGATTACAGATCCACCAGCATAGGCAAATTTACAACCAAAGCTAACCACTTCTCCGTTTGTTTTTCCAGATATGTCAGCTGAGAATATAGCACCCGAAGTATTTGTCATCATAGTTTCACTAAAAGGACTTTCTTCCCATAAGAACCCTACAATTCCTACTTCATTGTCTAACAATTCAAAGGTGATTCGTAGATCTCCATTTACAAGTGTTTGAAAGGCGTAGTTGTAGCCAACTGAAAAAGATCCTTGTTGACTTTCAGTAGAATTCCCATCACATGATGTGTTGGTGTCTACAGAGAATGAAATTGTATAGGTTTTTACAGTGTTTGTGTCTTCAGATGTAACTGTTACTGTTGCATCTCCAGGAAGTTGAGTCGCTTGAGCAATCACAATACTTGCTCCGCTATGTGACTTTGTAGCTAAAGTAATTTGAGGAATCGTTGTCGTTCCTTTAGGTAGCACTACAGAGTAGTTCAACTCAGATCCTGAAAAACCTGATATTGTTTCGCTGTCAACCTTTAGGTCAGATAATGTAGCGTCTGTTAGAGGGTTAACAGGGTTTTTCCAAAAATATATATTGTCTAAAAATACAGTACCATTACCAACAGTTTTGAATTGAACAGCAGCAGTAAGATTTCTTCCTGCATCAGCATAAAAACTTAAAGGGATGTCAATACCTACCCATTGTCCGGTTGTGATACCATCTGTAGCAGCAATATCGTAATGATTTTCACCCCCAGCAATTAAGAAAAATTGTAAAGCGGTCGCATCCGTGGTGTAGTAATCTAAATGTACATATTCCATTGCTGAAACGTCAGAACTGGTATATTCAATACCTTGGTAATTAAGGTTCTTGTACTTTAGGGTGTTGTTTGTGTTGATTTGAATCTCTGAATAAACAGTAGCTTGTCCCCAACCAGGGTTTAATCCAGTTGCAATACTTGTGTAAGTATCACTGTATACCGAAATAACATTTTCGCTATCGTGTGTCGGATCTGTCGCAGCTGAAGTTGGAGTTGGATCTATGGTGAAGTTAATCGTTACCATGTTGGTTGTTATTCCATCTTGAGCAGTTACTAAAATCGTTGTAGTACCAGGAAGACTTAAAGCATTTGTTACCTGAGTTGTTGCGCTTCCATCAGTGGTAGTAGCTACTACCGTTGGAACTATAACTGTTCCAGAAGCAAGTTCAATAGTGTAAGTTGAAGTCAATGAACCGAAACCTGCTATAGTGGTTCCATTTACAGTTAAATCACTTAAAGAAGTATCTGTTCCAGCTGCCGTTGGGTTTTTCCAAAAATATAAATTGTCGAAATAAACTGTTCCATTACCAACAGTTTTAAATTGAATAGCATTGGTAAGATCTCTTCCTGCATCTGAATAAAAGCTTAAAGGTATGTCAATACCTACCCATTGTCCGGTTGTGATACCATCTGTAGCTGCAATGTCATAATGATTTTCACCTCCAGCAATTAAGAAAAATTGTAAGGCGGTAGCGTCATCAGTATAATAATCTAAATGTACATATTCCATTGCCGAAACATCTGAACCAGTATATTCGAGTCCTTGATAATTTAAATTGGCGTATTTTAACGTATTGTTCGAGCTTATCTGAACTTCAGAATAACTTGTAGTTTGTCCCCAGTTAGGGTTAAGGTTGGTGGCAATACTAGTGTATGCATCACTGTACACAGAAATTACATCTGTACTTGCATTTGTAGGTGTGGGAGCAGCTGTTCCCGGTTGTGAAAATGCGAATGACGCACAAAATAAAAATAATAGAAAGGTAATTTTTTTCATAAAATATTGGTTTTGATTAGTTTATGAAAAGTATGTTTATTTACTTAAAACCGGTCTTATTAAGACTATACCCTAACTTAACAAGGCTTGTTTTTCAGCTTTTCCTATCAAAAGGAAGGGTTCAGAGGAAGAATGGGGCTTGGTAAAAATGTACGCTGTAGAGTTGATGTTAAGTTTTGTTGTAGCTATTGTAGTTTTTTAGAAGTTTAATAATCGAATAGATTTTGATCTAAAGAGAATATTCGTGTTTTACGCACTTCGAAGTTGAGGGATTCTAATTTGATTTAAGAAGGTGTTAAAAAACAAAAAATCCCATATCTTCTAGATATGGGATTTTTAATATGATAAGTTAGAATTTTTATAACTCTAAAGCTTTTTTAGGATTGTTATTCATCAACAATTCAATTGGGTTTTCAATAGCTTCTTTGATAGCTACTAAGAAACCAACAGACTCTCTACCGTCAACAATTCTATGGTCGTAAGACAAGGCAACATACATTATAGGTTGGATTACTACTTGACCATTTACTGCCATTGGACGCTCAACAATATTGTGCATTCCTAAAATTGCAGATTGTGGTGGGTTGATGATAGGCGTTGACAACATAGAACCAAAAACACCACCGTTAGTGATTGTAAATGTACCACCTGTCATTTCATCTACAGTAATCTGACCATCACGAGCTCTTAATGCTAAACGTTTTACTTCGCTTTCAACTCCTCTGAAAGATAAGTTTTCAGCATTTCTTATAACAGGTACCATCAAACCTTTTGGCCCAGATACTGCGATGGAAATATCAGCAAAATCATTTTTAATTTGGTAGTCACCATCAATCATTGAGTTTACATCAGGGTACAATTCCAAAGCTCTTGTGACTGCTAATGTAAAGAAAGACATGAATCCTAATCCAACACCGTGTTTAGATTTGAATTCTTCTTTATATTGATTACGTAAATCAAATATTGGTTGCATGTTTACTTCGTTAAATGTAGTTAACATGGCAGTGTCATTTTTAACAGAAACCAAACGCTGTGCTACTTTTCTACGCAACATAGACATTTTTTTACGCTCTGTTCCTCTACTTCCATTAGAAGTTCCCATTGCTGGAGTTGCGTTTAAAGCATCTTCTTTTGTGATTCTTCCATCTTTACCTGATCCGGCAACAGATGCATTATCAATCCCTTTTTCATCGAGGATTTTTTGTGCAGCTGGAGCAGCAGTTCCTGTAGCATAGGTTGCTGGTTCTGCAGATTTAGGTGCTTCTGCAACTGGAGCAGCAGCTGGTACTTCTTCTTTTGCTGGAGCAGCAGCAGGCGCTTCTGATCCACCTTCTGGTTTTGCCGCACCCATATCAATTAAACAAACAACAGCACCAACTTCAACAGCATCTCCTTCTTCTGCTTTTAAAGTGATAATTCCACTTTCTTCTGCAGGTAATTCTAGAGTTGCTTTGTCTGAATCTACTTCAGCTATTGGCTGATCTTTTTCTACATAATCTCCATCTTCTACTAACCAAGATGCTATTTCTACTTCTGTAATTGATTCCCCCGGAGAAGGAACTTTCATTTCTAAAATCATTGTGACTAATTTTAAAGTTGTGCTCGTTTATTATGCAAGCAATATTGTTTGTTAATTTTATTCTTTTAGGTACACTGAGCTTGTCGAAGTGTACAAATTTATTTTTTTTCTGGGTTGAATACCATGTCTATTACAGCTCTTTGTCTTCTCTTGAATCTTGCTGAAGAACCTGCTGCTGGAACTGAATAGAATTTTCTTGATGCAACACTTAGTTTTACCAAGTTAAATCTTTGCAACATATAACTCCAAGCTCCCATGTTCTTAGGTTCTTCTTGTGCCCAAACATATTCTTTTGCATTCGGGTATCTATCTATAGCCGCTTGTAATTTTTCTTCATGCAATGGGAACAATTGCTCAACTCTTACCAAAGCAACATCTTCTCTGTTTGTTGCTTCACGTTCTTCTAATAGTTCATAATAGAATTTCCCAGTACAGAATACCAATTTGGTAACATTTTCTGGTGCAATTGTATCGTCAATTACTTCTTGGAAACTTCCATTGGCAAATTCTTCGATTGGGTTCACCGCTTTCGGATGACGTAATAAACTCTTAGGAGTAAATACTATCAAAGGTTTTCTGTGTTTACGCTTCATATGACGACGCAACAAATGATACATGTTTGCCGGTGTCGTACAGTCAGCAACCGTCATATTGTCTTCTGCACATAGTTGTAAGAAACGCTCTATTCTTGCAGATGAATGCTCAGAACCTTGACCTTCATACCCATGAGGAAGAAGTACTACAATTCCGTTTTGTAATTTCCACTTGTCTTCTGCGGCAGAAATATATTGGTCAAACATAATTTGAGCTCCGTTGTTGAAATCTCCAAATTGTGCTTCCCAAATTGTTAACGTATTCGGATTTGCCATTGCATATCCATAATCGAACCCTAAAACTCCATACTCAGAAAGTAGTGAGTTGTAGATGTACATTTCACCTTTGTTTTTTGGGTTTGTATTGATTAGGTTGATACGATCTTCTGTGTTTTCGTCTCTTAATATTGCATGACGATGACTAAAGGTACCACGCTCTACATCTTGACCAGATATACGTACATTATAACCTTCTTCTAGCAAAGAACCATAAGCCAAAGTTTCTCCCATTCCCCAGTCTAAAAGGTTGTTTTCGAAAACCATTTTCTCACGACCTTTTACAATACGTTCTGCTTTTCTAACAAATTTTACTCCTTCTGGTACTGTAGAGACAACTTTTGCAATGTCTTTTAAGTTTTCTACTGGATAGGTTGTGTCGATTGGAGATAACATTGCTTCTAGTTTCTCTCTGACAAAATCTTTCCAGGTATGTTGCATAAACGGAACTACTTTTGAAGTAGTATCTCCTTTTGCTTTTTGGAATTCAGATTCCAACATGTCTTTAAACTCGTTGCTGATTTCTTTAGCATAGGCAGCATCAATTGAACCTTCATTGATTAATTTCTCAACATAAATATCTTTTGGATTGTTGTGTTTAGAAATTGCTTTGTACAAGTTAGGTTGCGTGAATCGAGGTTCATCACCTTCATTATGTCCGTACTTACGGTATCCCAATAAATCGATGAAAATATCACGCTTAAATTTCATTCTAAATTCTAACGCTAGTTCTACTGCATGACAAACTGCTTCTACATCATCTGCATTTACATGCAATACTGGTGATAAAGTTACTTTTGCAACATCCGTACAATACGTACTCGAACGAGCATCTAAATAGTTTGTTGTAAAACCAATTTGATTGTTTACTACTATATGTAAAGTACCTCCAGTTTTGTATCCATTCAGTTTACTCATTTGAGTTACTTCGTATACAATACCTTGTCCTGCAATGGCAGCATCACCATGTACAATAATTGGAAGTATTTTTGAATCGTCTCCTTTGTATTTTCTGTCAATTTTTGCTCTTGCAATTCCTTCTGCAACAGGAGCAACAGTTTCTAGGTGAGATGGGTTGGGTACCAAGTTCATTTTCATGACTTCACCATTTCTAAAAGTCTTACTACGTGTAAGTCCCATATGGTATTTTACATCACCATCAATGTGTTCGTCATCGAAATCTTTACCTTCAAATTCTGAAAACAAATCACGAACAGGTTTTTTGAAGATGTTTGTCAAAGTACTCAAACGTCCTCTGTGTGCCATTCCTAAAACACATTCTTGAACACCAAATTTTTCAGCAGCATCTCTTAATGCAACAGAAATTGCAGGGATTAAAGCTTCACCTCCTTCAAGAGAAAAACGCTTTTGACCTACATATTTAGTTTGTAAAAAACTTTCAAAACCAACTGCTTGATTTAGTTTTGATAAAATGTATTTTTTAGAATCTACATTATAAGAAGGATGGTTGTCGTTTTTATTCAAACGATCTTGCCACCATTGAATTTCTTCAGGATTTCTTATGTACATATACTCCACACCAATAGAATCGCAATACATTTGCTCTAGATGTTGGATGATTGTAGATAGTTTAGTCGGTTTCAATCCTAATATCTCACTTGCACTAAAAACAGTTTCAAGATCTTCTTTTTTAAGACCAAAATTTTCTATTTCTAAGGTTGGTGTATATTGTCGTCTTTCACGAACCGGATTGGTTTTAGTGAACAGATGACCACGAGAACGGTAACCGTTAATCAATTCAATTACATGAAACTCTTTGTTTACATGTTCAGGAATGTTGATATTAGTGTTTTCTTCCCCAGTAAGAGAATAGTCTTCATTTGCAAGGTCGTAACCTTGAAAAAAACTTTTCCAACTAGGTTCTACTGAATCAGGATTTACTAAATACTGATCGTATAATTCGGCAATAAAGCCAGAATGTGCTGCGTTTAAGAACGAAAATTTGTCCATATTTTATAGAATACTCGGTATTTTATTAAAAACCTTAACAAAAGTACAACGTTTTCGGCAAATGACAGCTTTTCTTTATACGATTTGTAAAAAATGCAATTAAATATAACAGATTTTATTTTTTCTGTTAATTTATAACTTAAAAATATGTGATTTGACCATGTTGAAATATGTGTTGTTGGTTTTCTAATCGGTTTTCTTTGATAAATAGTGTGTGTTCTTGTTGAAATAGAAGTGAAAAAATAGTTCTATAAAATTATTTTTCTATTGTATTTATTAAAATAAAATTTATATTTGCACTCGCAAAACAGAAATGTTTTGTATTCATTTATGAAACTCCTCCTTAGCTCAGTTGGTTAGAGCATCTGACTGTTAATCAGAGGGTCCTTGGTTCGAGCCCAAGAGGAGGAGCAAAACGAAAAGAGCTACACTTCTGTGTAGCTCTTTTTTTTGTTATATATTATAAGGAGTTAAAACCATTTTTTACGTTTAAAGTACCATACGCTTAGTATTGTAATTAATAACATGACACCTAGTAAAACAAAATAACCATAATGTGTTTCTAATTCAGGTATGTTTTTAAAGTTCATGCCATAGATACCTGCCAAGAATGTTAATGGAATAAATATTACAGATAATATGGTTAACGTTTTCATGACTTCGTTAAGACGATGACCTTGAATGCTAAATATCAAATTGATTTTACTTTCGAGTTCTTGAATTTCAAAATCGATATCACTGATTAAATTATTGGTTTGTTCTTTTAATTCGCTAAAATATTTAGTTTCGATGTCTTCGAACTCTGTTTTTTCGAGTTTTATTATGATGTCTCTTAGTCCTATTGTTGCTTTTTTGAATTTAAAGAGGTTTTGTTTTCTTTTTTCTACGTTCGCCGTAAATTCTGGTGTTGGGTTTATCTTGGTAAATTCTGAATCTTGAAAATCAGATTTTTCTTCGTATTGGTCATGATAATTTTCTATAATTGATTCTAGAATAAGGAATAACAAATAGTCAGCATTTTTTTTTCTAGAAATGCCTTTGTTACTTTCGAGTCTTTCTCGAATCCAATTAAAATAATCTCCCGACTTTTCTTGAATACTCCAAACAAAATCAGCAGAAGTAATAAACAGCATTTGTTCAGAGTCGAAATTGTCAATATCTGTTTTTAGCACTTTGATTGTGATGAACAATACATTGTCTAGTTCAATTACCTTATTCGGATGTTGGTCTTCCATTAAAAGTTTTACGAGAAAATCGTCAAGATTGTTTTGTTTGATGATTTCTAAAAACTCTTTTTTATACTCTAGGCCATAAGTGTTCAGCCAATTTGTAGTATTGTTTTTTGATGACAATACTAACGATTCGCTAGCAGCTACTTGTTTTTTTTCAAACGTGTCGGCATTGTATTTTATAATGGATGTGTTTTCAAGAAAAGTATGGTTCATCACAGTTGATTTTCGTCAATATAAATGTAAGCAATCTAATTTATAAGGTTTGTATTAGGGTTTATAAAAACCTAGTAAGGTAAATGAAACTGTTTTTGAAGATTTATTTTTTAAAAAAATATTTCAATTGCTAAAAAAGATATTTTATGTTATAGTCTTTCTTTGTTTTTTTCTTTGAAGCTATCGAGAATTGTTTTTTGATTTTTGTCGATGTTTTGGTTAGATAAAAACCAAAATGCACGTCGGGCAATTAGAAAGTTGTTTTCTAGCAAAGGGAAAATATTATTTATGACATGTTTAGAATTTGCATTTTTGATTTCCATTAAATCTAGAAACAAAGAAACTTCTTGATAGGAGTGTAGTTTGTCGATTTCATCGCTAAGATGGTTGTATAAGCTAACAGGGAATTTCAAATTAGTTTTAAGCATAAATTGAATCGCAGCGATGGTTTGTTCTTTTTGATCTATTAAAAATATTTTTTCACAAGCATCCATGCAGGTTTCAATAGGTGCTTTTTCAAGGTATTTGAATGCTGTTCTAGAAACTGTATGGTCTTCTTGTATTTTTGAAATTACCACTTCAATTTGTGTCTTATTAAAGAGTTTGCGTTGTGTGAATTCTCGAATTGCGATTTCGAAATATCGTTTGTCTTCTTTTGTTGTGTAATTTTCGAGTTGTTTTGTGTTTGATGATTTTCCGGTTTGTTCTTGAATTTTTTGTATTAGATCACCATTTGCCCAGTGCCATAAAGTATAACAGGTCAACGCCGCTCCTTGAACAGTGTCTTCATCGTTTAACTCTAGTGCAGTTGCTCCTGAAACACCGTCGATATCTTCATCGCCATGTTCGTCGGGTATGGTGAGTACTTCATCAATACGAACCTCTTTAAAAGGTGATTTCTTATTGCCTAAGATGGATTGGAGTTTCGTATAGTCTTCTTTTTCAAACAGGTCGGCTTCGTATTTTTCTAGAGTCGCTCCTGGTTTTAATTCGTATTTCTGGAAATCACCAATAGCGTTCCAATAGATTTTAACAGGGATTATTTTACACACTTCTTCTAGACAGATAACTGATTCAACGTTCGTATGGTATTGAATTGGGAGACCGTTTATGTCTTGTACTTCAGTTAAAGTTATTTCTAAAGGGTGTTTTTCACCTGGATGGTTTATGATAACCGTATGTTTTACTTCGGTATAAGTGTTTTTTTTAGCAGAAGTGAATCCTGCTAAAAAAAACAAAGAAATGATGTGTAAAAATAATTTCAAAAGTTAATATTTGGATTAAGCATTAGGCGTAACAACGAACTTCAAAAAGTTTGATGTCGTCTGCTCCGTATGTTTCTTTTAGATTGATCTTTACAGCAGACACTAAAGTTTCATCAAATTTGAATTTGATCAAGCGTGTTCTGTTTTCTTCGATAGCTCCAAGTTCAACCCATTGACCTTTAACGCGCCCTTGGATACTTAAGGATTTCAACAGTTCTTTGGGTACATGGTTTCCGTAAAGGTCATTGTTCCTGCTATCTTTACGCATCATAATATTTCTTTTGACATTTGTATCACATTTTATTTCTACGGCAGATAGATTGATGGGAGTATCCCATTCTAGTTGTACATTTGAGTTTAATCCCTCAGATTGCCAATGATTGATTTCGTTGTTAAAATCCCTTGAAATACCATTTGTAAGATTTTTAGCATCACCAGATTTTGTAGATGACCCGAAAATTAAATTTGCTTTTCTAGCTAAGTCCTTAGGGTCTTTTGCATTTCTGTTTGGTATAAAGACATCATCTCTTAATAGTTGTTCTTGCAATTCGTTGATGTGCTTGTTTTTTACTTCTCTGGGTGTAATTTGTTTTTTGTTACAGATACTAGCGGCAGTTCCTACCGCTTGACCTTGCAGCGCACAAGTCGCCATAATTCTACTAGAAGACAATGCAATATGAGTTTGACTTACATTTCTACCAGCAAACATTAAATTTGTTATGTTTTTAGAATACAAACTTCTAAAAGGGAACTCATAAATGTTTTTAAAATGATAATGAAAATAACTAGGGGGTTCAGGTAGATTTTCGATTCCCCCGGGGTTGTGTTCGTCTAATGACCATCCACCAAATGCAACTGCATCTTCAAAATGTCTGTGTTCAGTCATGTCTTTTTCAGACATAAAGTAATCACCGATAAATCTTCGAGATTCTCTTCTGCAAGGTAAAGATCCTACCCAGTCTAAAGCTAGATTTTCTGCTTCTGGAAAATTTCCTGAGTTTTTTATATAATCCCACACACCATGTAAATAGCCCATTAATTTATGTCTGTTTACTTCAAAATCAGTAATAATATCATCTTTACTACCCACTTCAATCCACCAAATTCCATCTTGAAACCCAGCAAATTTTCTTCTTTTATTTGCTCCTTCATGTGTGTATTTGATGGCATACGAAGGTGGGTTGTATTTCATAGATTTGCCCATGTCTTTTGAAGACATTAGTAATGTTGCTCCCATCTGCCATCCATCCGGTTGATCTGGGGCAAAAGTTTCGTTGTACTCATCTTTGCCTTCTCTACCTGTTCTGTATTCGGCTCCAGCAGTTGCAGCTAAAAGACCATCCCCTGAGCAATCAATAAAGATTTCCGCATTAATGGTATAAAGTGTTTCAGTGGTTCCTTGCCAGCAAAGTGCAGATTTGATTTTATCACCATCCATTATCGCTTCGATACCTTGCGTATTCAACATCAATGTAAGGTTGGGTTCTCTAATGACAAAATCATACATGACATGATCAAAAACTGGAAAAGATTCTTGTTCATTTTCGAAACGATTGTGCAATAGCAATTCTTCAATAATTCCAGTTTCTCTTTCAGCTTTTCCCTTTATATTGTTTACGCCGTTTAGGTGTACGCGCATTTCACTAGAGGCATTTCCACCTAATACAGGTCTGTCTTGTATGAGTACTGTGTTAGAACCGTTTCTCGCAGCAGCAACAGCAGCACATATTCCTGCTGCGCCACCACCAATCACAGCAGTGTCATAGGAAACTGTTTTTTTTCTTGAGGGAATGCCAGTTTTTCCGGTGCCTAAGTTGTACCATTTATCACCTTCTCGGTCATAAACCATGTCTTTCGCCCCAGTGCAAGAAGCGGTTACCATTGGTATCACTCCTGCAGCAACTGCAGCTCGAGTCCCTTTTTTTAAAAAATCTCTTCTTTTCATTTTCTAAGGTTGTTTGTTATAGTTTTGGTGCGTTTCCTTTCCATCCTTTGTTGAATTGAATCATCAGTTTTTCAATTAGTTGAGGATTACTGTTTGCGATGTTTTTTGTTTCAAGAGGATCGGTGTTATGATCGTATAATTCTACAAAAACAGGAGGTTCTTCAGGTTTGTTTATGTCTTTCCAAACGATGAAACGATATTGTTTTGTTCTCATGGCATAACCCATCAAAGAGTTTTCGAAAATCTCTCTGTTCCATTTTTCTTGCTGTTGTTCTTTTATTCTTCCTTCAACCTCTTTTAATAGAGGTCCGAAATAGGTTTCTCTCATTCCCTTTCTTAACGGGTATGCTCCCCATTCTCTAAGTGCAGGAGATGGAAACTGACTGAATACCGCAGATTTCCATTCTTGTTTTGGGTTGTCAAGTAGTTTTTTAAAACTTGTCCCTTCTAAGTGAGCTGGTTTTTCTAAGTTTGCTAATTCTGCAAGAGTTGGGTACATATCAATTAGTTCTACCAAGGCATCAGTGCTTTTTCCTCGGCTGCCTTTTGGCATGTCAGGAGTCCAAATCATCATTGGTACGCGGGTTGCAATTTCGTAGTTGGTTGCTTTTCCCCAAATACCCATGTCACCCAAGTGCCATCCATGGTCGCTCCATACTATGATGATGGTGTTGTCTCGAATGCCTTCTTCTTCGAGTGCTGCAATCATTTTACCAATTTGCGCATCAACATAACTCACACATGCCAAGTATGCATGCTTTAGTGTTTTTGCTAATTCAGGCTCTATAGGGCCTTGTTTGGGTATTCCACTTCTAACACGTAACTCGAATGAGGAGTGTAGTCCCATTTGAGCACCATCTACCGGTCCGGAAACCTGAGTAGAAAGTTCAATTTTTTCAGGGTCATACAAATCCCAATATTTTTTTGGTGCCACCCAGTTTAAATGAGGTTTATATAGACCTAATCCTAAGAAAAATGGTTTGGTTTTATCTTTTGCCAACATTTCTTTCATTGTGGCAATCGCCAATTCTGTATTGTACCCATCTCTATAAGTGTTGTCTGGTACATCTGCACATTCGTAGGCTTGTCCCATCGCCAAACCGTATTTGGCTACTTTTCCATATTTGGCAACCATTGCTTTTTTTGTTGCCGCTCGTTCTTTGAGATTTTTTTCAAGAGCAAATCCAACAGGGCTTTTTATCTCATTTATTTTCATACTATCAATTGCTGGCTTTCTACTCCAAGACATTTCGTCATCCAAATCGCCTCCATGAAATATTTTTCCAGTATAAACAGTTTCATAACCATTGTTTTTGAAAAATTGAGGTAGAGTAATGACATTAGGGTTTACATCTCTAAATTTTAGATAATTGTGAAATATCCCTGTTGATTTTGGTCGGTATCCAGTCAATAAACTGGCTCTTGATGGTCCGCAGATGGCTTGTTGACAATGCGCATTTTTAAAAAGCAAGCCTTCTTTAGCAAGATTGTCTAGGTTAGGACTAATTGCAATGTCAGATCCATAGCAGCCTAATTCAGGTCTTAAATCATCTATAGCAATAAATAGGATGTTAGGTTGGGTGTTTTTGTGGAGTGCCTTTTTTTGGTCTGAACAAGAAAGCATGTTCATGGATAAAAATAATAGGAAAATATTTCTGTACATCATTACATAAATTAGTTTTCTTAAAATTACGAACAAGGTCATTTAGTTCTGCATAATTTTCATTACAAAAACTTAATTGATGCATATTTTAGAAATAAAAAAACTTAACTTTGTTTTGATGTTGTGTTTTATTTTTTATCGTAAAGACTTGTAAATAATATGTTTATTAGGGGTGTTTTTGTTTTTTTATGGGTTATAGGTCTTAATATTATTTTTTGCGGGGTATTACATTCGCAACAATTAAAAACCTATTTAGATTATGGTTTGGTGGATGAAATTGTCTCAAAAGATTCAGTTGAAATGCTGCTATCGAGTTATACTAATGAAGTTGAAGAGAGCGATGATACCGGAAAAAAAATTCAACTTCTATTGACGGAAAGTGCGTTGGCTCGTTCTCAGAAACAGTTTTCAAAAGCTTTTGTTTTTGCAGGAGATGCGTTGTTTTTAGCTGAAGAATATAAAGATGATAAAATGAAAGCATATGCAAATGAAGAATGGGGAATATTGAGTTTCCTTTTTCGTCAAGAAGAGCAGGCTTTGTATCATTTTAAAAAAGCCCATGATAATTACATATTAACGGAGTCTTATGAAGGAAAACAAAAGGATATGTTTCAGTCGCATTATAATTTATTATTGTGTTACCAAAGAGCGAAGGAGGAAGAACTTTTGAAGAATCAAATCGATTCTTGTTTTTTGTATGGGAAAGGACTTGAAAAAGAGAAAATATACGAGATTCGATTGACCGAAAAAATAGCGAGTATCACGGCATGGAAAAATAATTTCTCAAAGGAATTAGACGTGTTGAGATCGATGGTTTTAAAGATTGAAAATTCAGATCAGTTTTCGGAAGAGTTAGAGAGTTTTTTGATTATCGTATATGGTAGAATGGCTTTGGTTAATTTAAAGTTAGAACGTCTAGCTGAGTCTAAAGATTATTATGAAAAGGCTTTGTCTTTTGAGGATAGGTTTAATGAAAACTTGTTTTATCGTGCATATCTCTATTCGAAGTATGCTCAAATGTTGTTTGATATGGGGTCTTACAAAGAAGCTTACTTGAATAAACAAGAAGAATGGTATATCAACGATCGTTATTTAAATCTTAGAAGCTTCAAGAATTCTGGATATCTAACTTTAAAAAATAGGTATAAAGATCAGCTCGAGGCGAAAAATAATCAGTTGCACGAACAAGAAATTAAATTGGTATCCAACAAACAAGAACTCTTTCGATTCAGAGTTTTCTCAATAGCTAGTGTGGTGTTGTTGTTTGTACTGGTGTTTTTTATAGCCTCAAGAATTCGATATTTAAAATTTCAAAAAAAGGCTGAGCATACCAATGAATTGTTGGCTATAAAAAACAAAGAGTTAACAACTAGTATGCTGCAGTTGATTGAAAGAGAAGAACTAATTCAAGAGCTCAAAGATCAACTGGGAAAGCCGAAGTCTGAAAAATCTGTTCGTTTGTTGTTAAAATCTATCGACAACCGTTCCGCTGCATTGTGGGATAATTTCAACACGAGATTTATGGATCAAAATGTTGATTTTTATGAAAGATTGCAAAAGAAAGTGCCCAATCTTACCTCCATAGATTTAAAAGTCTGTGCTTTGATTCGACTAAATTTTTCTGGAAAAGAAATGGCCTACCTGTTAGGTATGTCTTTAGGTAGCGTTCATGTTGCAAGGCATCGATTGAGAAAAAAAATTCAATTGAAAAGAGGGGATAATCTTACCAATTTTATTGGTTCTGTTTGAATTATATTTTTCGATATATCGAAGTCGCTTTTTCGGATCTTTTAAAGCTTCTGTTCAAAAAAGTTATGTAGATGTATTTTAGGAAACAGGATTCGCAACGATAGGCTTTTGTGAAGGGTAGTTTTCGGAAACGGTGAATTCTTCTTCTGAAAGTAGCATTGCAGTTTGGACATTTTTTCATTGTAGTAGGGTTTCTTATATAAACATTATGAAACGAAAACACCCTACCTAAACATATGTTAATTTTATATTTTTTTATTTTCTTGTTGTAGAATTTAAAATAATAGTTATATTTGCACTCGCAAAACAGAAATGGGTTGCATTCTATATGAAACTCCTCCTTAGCTCAGTTGGTTAGAGCATCTGACTGTTAATCAGAGGGTCCTTGGTTCGAGCCCAAGAGGAGGAGCAAAAAGCAAAAGAGTTACACGAAGGTGTAGCTCTTTTTTGTTTGTATAATTTACTGTATGTAATAAAAAAAACTCACCAATTCGGTGAGTTTTTTTATCAATAAATATGGAGCAGTTGTTATTTAGCTTGGACTTCTATATACCGTACATCATTTAATTCTAATGAGATTGTTGAATTTAGCTTTTCTCCATCAAGTAAATCTGTTATTTCAATTTCATTAAATCCATCTACCGATAGTGAAATTTCAGTACTTGAATTTCCTGTATTTACGAGACAGACTACATACTTGTTGTTTTCTTTTTTTAGTGTTCTCCAAAAACAACCTCTTTTGTCAAGGTCTTTGTTTTCGGAAAGTTTTAGAGTGTTTTTATTTCCAATTGATTTTAATGCAGTTGTTCTAATTTCACCTGTTGTGTTTTTGTAGATCAATTTCCCTCCTTTATTGACATTTATTGGTTTTGTTCTTTTGTGTCCATATTCGTTTTTTAATAGACTTTCTCGATCTAAAATTATAGTTCCTCCGGCATCTAAGTAGGTCTGTAACGTTTCAAATTCAGAATCTGTTACAAAGGGGGTTTTGTAAATTAATATTGCGTCCCAGTTACTGTTATCTTGTTTGTTAATAATGTTTTTTGTCGCAAAACCAATTGGCAGGCCATCGAAGAAGATACTCTCATATAAATCTAAAGTGTGCTCCATATGATCTAGAACGTTTATAGCAGTAGTTTCAGAGTGGAAAATTCTAATAGGTTTTCGGCTGTTTTGAATTTTATAAATGTCTTTAGCATATGCATTCATATCATAAAATACATTTCCGATTTCATTTACAATTGCCGGTTGATGTATTAGACTCGCACCGTAGCCATTATCTTTACCTTGACTTGCTTTTCTGATAGAGCCATCTGTTTCTCTTGGCCAATACCAAATTTGACTTGCATTTTCGCCTAACATGTACGCTAACCAGAAGGCCGATTTTACATACTCTGGCTGTAGGTACAAGTCTCTAAATCCAGAGGTTGAGACATAGTGGTTTTCAGAATTATAATTGATTGAATTTGGTTTTACAGAGCTTAAGAAGTCAAACGTTAAAGCCATTTCCGCCCAATTAAAATTATAGCGCTCCATCCAACGTTCAGAAACACCACTCATCAATTCTTGATTCATATCTGCATCGTTTCCAATAATTTCTTGAAGTTCTTGCAGTGCTTCAAAATCTAAACCTGCATCTCGTGTTTGTCTAGAACTAAAAAACAGTGGTATTAATTTGATGTGAGTCCTCGCATCTGGATCGTTTTTTTTGATAGTTGTATGAATAAACTTAAACCATTCGGTTACACGAGTGTTGTTGAATTTGAACCAGTCATATGCATATGGTGTCCCAACTTCACTGTTTTTAATTGGAAAATCAATTGCATAATTTCCGATTTCATTTGGGGTGTAAGTACCTGCGATATCGGCATAGCTAGTCAAATATTTTGTAGTATTTGTACCGTACCAGTTTTTATTCAGCTTTTTCAATCCTTTTTTACCAGTTCCATAAATTGTTTTTAAATGTTTTTCAAACTCTTTCATGGTATAGAAAGAAAATAAATTGTTGTTACATGTGTTGCTTTTGTTGCATTGGTTTTGTTGATTTCCTGTAGTGTTTGGTGTAAAATAATTTTTTTCTATGGATGCCCAATGGGGTTCGTTAGCCATCATATAGGCAAAATTACTTGTTGCAGTCTTTTTGTATTTTGGAATTGAGTTTTCTAGGAGATTGCTAACTATTTCTTTGGTTTTAGGGTTGTTAATGTCGTAAGTAGTAAATAGTCTTGCTCCGGCATAGATTGATTTCGTATCGTCTTTTTTGTTTAGGTTTTCGTCACGTATGTAATTCGGAATTCCTCTATGGTCTACAAACACTCTGGTAACGTTTTTATTTTTTTTAATTTTTTTGTTGAGGTTATTCGTGAAACCACCATTAAGCGATCCATCTTTCATTACATATCTTCCTGTTAAAAACAAGTCTTTGATTGATCCATGATAATCCGTTGTTTTTAGTTTGGTAGATTTTCGATTGTATACATCAGACAAAACGAATTCAGGTTTAAATGTGTAGGTGTGAAAGAAGGTCGGAATATCTTCCCCTTTTATTTTTTCTACAATTATTTCTGCGTTATCTGTTTTTTTTATTCTGATGTTTTCAAAATTTACAGTCCTATAATTCGGGCGTCGTAAGGTTCCATTTTTCAATGAAGAAATATCAGAAATAGCTTGTCTGGTGATTTTTAGAATTTGTTCTCTGTGTTGTTGAGGCAGATAAGCGGCGGCAGCTTGCGCATCTCTCCCTTTTTTATCTTTTTTGTTTTTCCAATAAGTTCTTACAAGTTTGAATTGTTTGGCGTTTAAGTCAACATGGTCTTCATCCCAATCAGAATAACTTAAAAAGATTTCTGCTGTACGCAGTGTCATTTTTTCTTTTTCTATGTTTAGGTCAGCCTTTTCAGCTTTTGAAATTTCTTTTTTTAATTCATCGATATTGGCTACAACTTGTTCTCTAAGATTTTGAGATTGCAAGATGGCTGAAAAAAGTAGTAATGTATATAAGAATTTTGTTCTGATGTGTTTTGCAAACATGATTGACAGGCTATTTGAACGATTAGTATTTATTTGATTATTGTTTTTTTATCAATTTGAATATGCTGTTTTTTGATGGAATCTTTATAAAATAAACTCCATTCGTTAAATCAGAAATATCAATTGTAGTTGAAGTATTTGTTACGTTTGATTGTCTCGTTAAAATGAGTCTACCTTGGATATCATACGCATAAATTTGAACTACTGCTTCATCGAAAATATTGTTTATTCGAAGTAAACTAGATGTCGGATTAGGATAGATTGTTATCGGTGGATTCGAAGTCATGCTTATTTTTCCTTCACATGGCGCATCGCTTGTTAATTCTAATGCATCTTCTGGTTGGGTTTCTAATGAAAATTGCAACTCGTCTGTAGAGAATACTTTTTGCTCGTTGATAAACACATGGTATGGGGCTGTACCTTCAACAATATCGAATATTGTTTTGTTGTTCATGGTTGAGATAACAGCGTCTAATTTGTTGCTTTTTTTGATAATAAAGCTATATTCTTTTAGTTGCTGCTTGTCTAAGTTGATGATGTTAATTTTGTAATTATCAGGAGCTAAGCCTTCTAAAGTGATTTCTTCAGAAAAAAGAGTTTCTTGATTGCCGATGGTTAGTTTATAGTTGCCAACTTGCGTCGCTTTTATTTTAAGTTTACCATTGTTAGCATCTGGACATGTTTCTGAGAATATAGATAAAATATGATCGTTTTCAGCAGTTACCTCTAAGAAGAGAACTTGTTCTGGTTCCATTAAAAAGGTATTTGTTAAATTATATCCGTTTAGAAGATTGGTGCATATAACAGGGGAATCGCTTCCGTAAAATCCTAACTTAATAGTTGCTTGTGTTTTACCAATATTGACAAGGCTAATTATGTTCTTGCCTTCGGGAGTAACAATAGATCGCCAATGACACCCTTTTAAACCTAGACTGTTGGTTTCTTCTACCGTTAATACAGGCAGCATTTTTTTGGTATTGATAACTTCTAGTGCTCTGTTTTTCATTTCTTCGATACTTGAAGCAGTTTCAAGCATACCTGAGCCTTGTTCTAGATTTTTCGTGTGTAGTTTTCCATATTCGTTTTTCTTTAAGCTAATAGCGTCAACGATGATATGTCCTCCTTGATTGAGGTAGTTTTGAAGTGCATCCAATTCATCTTCGGTTACAAATTCAGTATTCGCAATTAAAATTACCTCCCAAAGATTGTTGTCTTGTAGGTTGATAATATCTTTGGTTGCAAACCCTAATTGTAGTCCTTCAAAATATAATGATTCGTAGAGATTAAAGGTGTTTTTCATATACAATTCACCTACATTTATTGCTGAGGTTTGCGTATTGAAAATCCTGATGGGTTTTGGCAGATTTTGTATTTGGGTAATTTCTTGAGAATAAGAATTAAGATCCATCATGGTGGATGTTACTTCATTAAGAATTTGCGGTTGTTGATTGATTGAACCAGGATAATCTTTCGACACCATATTTCCTCTTGGAGAACCGTCTTCTCTTCTCGACCAAAACCAGCATTGATCTACATTTAAACCATGTAGGTAGGCTAACCAGTATGTCATTCTTGCGTAACTTGGTTTTAAATAGAGATCTCTAAACTTAGTGGTAGAGAGGAAGTGTGTTTCAGAATTGAATATTATTTTGTTAGGACTAATACTACTAAAAAAGTCGTAGGTTAATGCAATGTCTTTCCATTCAAAATTATATCGATCTTCCCAGTCTTCTTTGGGTCCCCACATATGACTGTTGTAAGATTGAGCATCATTTCCGAGAATGTCACTTTGACGTGTTAATGTTTCGATATCCAGTCCATGATCACCTTGGTTTTGTACCCAAAAATGCGGAATCAACTTGATATGTGTTTTAGCCGATGGATCGTGTATTTTAATTTCATTTTGTAAGAACTGAAACCAATCATTTACCCTGTCCATATTAAAACGTTGCCAGTCGTACCACATCGGCGTACCCTGTAAACTTCTAAAAATAGGAATGTCAATAGTTACATTCGGAAAGTCTGCAAAATTAGTTCCCCATTCTAGATTTAGATTGTCGATCGTTTGATGTTTTTGTGTCAACCACAATTTAAATTTTTCAATGGTGTGTTCTGATACAGGGCCAGATGCCCAAACATTTTTATTGGGTTCTTTTGTGGTGATAAAGTGAGGTTCGTTGGCCAACATATAACCTAATTGAGCGTAGTTTTTTCCTGCGATTTTTGGAATTGTACTTTGGAAAAGAGAACTGAAAAGTGTTTTTGCTCCAGGATTGTCAATATCATAAGCTACAAAAGTATCTTCTCTCATTCTAAATCCAGGACCGTATTGTTGTTCTGCCCAATCGGGAGTAGATTTATGGTTGATAAAGATATTGCCAAAAGTACCGGTTGATTTGTTGTTTAGATTATTGGTTACATAAGATTTGATGGTTCCGTTTTCATCGTCTGCGAAAGTCGGGCTTAGATAAAAACCATCTCTTGCTCCAAAATATTTGGTTAATTCGGGAATGTAGGGTTTCCAAGTATAATCTGTTAAAAACACAGGTGTTCCGTTTTGTAAAATTTTGTTGTCTGAAATAGTGAGGTTAGACCAGTCGATTTGTGGGATGCTTTTTCTTTTAATTTCACCAGCTATTATTTTTTGCAAAACGATAATAGCCTCATCGAGAATAATTAAAATGTCTGATCTTTCAAGATCTGGCAAGTCTTGAGCCAGTTGTAGGGCATCGTCTTTATAATAAGCTAAGGAGGCAAATAAAGTTTGATTGATGTCGATATTATTTTCATCCCAATTGGCGTATTTTAAGAAAACTTGGGCAACGCTAATGGTCATTTTTTCTTTGGTAGCATCAAGTTGCTTGTTTTCGGCATCAGAAATTAAAGATTCTAATTCTGTGATTTTTGCTAAAATTTCGTTTTCAGTTTGTCCACAAAGATTCTGTGTGCTTAGAAAAGTAAGCATCATTATAAAAACTAGAATGTAGCTTTTGCGAAAAATATGATTTGGGGTAGTTCTGTTCATTTTCTTGTTTCTATATGATATTTTCTATAGTGTCAAATTTATATGTTAATTTGAGTAATTTTGTATGAATCAATTTATTTTTTGTACGATTAAGTTATTTATGGGCATGTCAATTAGGCTTGTTTGTGTCATACCAATACTTTTGTAATTCATAATCTTTAGATGTTGTTTTCAATCTAAAACATAATTTTTACACAGATGAAATTTAAAAGTACTTCAATTCTTAATATTTTGGTTTTTACGCTGTTTTTTATTTCTAATTCAGTTTTTTCAAAAAAAAATCCAATTGTTAGTATTACGACTAAATACACTGTACTCAAAGTTGAAACTGCCGTTTTTAAAAACAAAACCTATATAATTACGAGTAGTTATGATGGAGTTGTTTCGGCAATAAATTTTAAAGGAGACGTAATTTGGGAACAATCCTTATCAGGTTTAATGAATCATGATTTATGGGTAGATGACATCACTGGTGATGGAAATCAAGAAGTAATAGCTGCTAATGCTGATGGAAGTGTTTTTTGTATCAATTATAAAGGAGATTTGTTATGGAGGTTCAAAAAAAATGATTCACCCATGATTTCTGCTTGCGTAGTGCATCCTAAAAAAGGTGTAGAGCCATATGTCGCTTGTGGGGGAAATGATCTTAATATATATTATGTTTCAAACAAGGGAGAGTTATTGACTGAAATACCTTCAAGCTCGTATCCGACCTTGTACCGACCAAATAAAAAATGGCAAGATGATGGTTCATTACCGTATGATGTGCATACGGTTAATTTTTTAAGACCCTTACCGCAACCAGATGGTACAGATGTTTTATTGTTAGATGCAATTTTGTCGCATGCTGATAAATTAAATATGTATTATTATTTCAAGCCAGAAGCAAGCAAGCCATTTAAATCTAAAAAGATTTTTCACGGACCGGTTGGAGATATTACAGTGTTTGAAAATCCATTATCGAAGGAATTAGAAATTTTATTAGGTACTTCGGGTATTGTAGAAAAATACGATTTGGGAATATTGAAACCAAGTAATAATTCGATAAAAAAGATAAATTTCAGTGTAAATACTAGGCGAAAATTAGGTTTTGGTTATAGGGTTACTCAAACAGAGGTAATTCAAAGCAACACTACATTTGAGTATGTTACTCTTAAAGGGGAGTTTATGTTTATCACGAAGCCCTCTGCAGATTTTAAAGAGATTGAGGTTTTAGAATCCACTTTTTCATACAACGATATGCACCATGATGAGTTGAACAAAAAATTAATATTGGCAAGCGCACAAAGTGGAGGAAATCAAATTCATATTGTTGATTACACACACAAAAAATGGAAAAAAGCATATGAAAAATTAATGCCAAAAGGCAACATCGCATCAATATTGAGAGAAACAGATGTTGTCAAAAAGAATCTGAAAAACTATTCTAGACCAAAAGAAGAGAGAGAACCCCTAAAAGTAACTCTTATGTCGCCTCCTTCGAGGCACAATTTTACTGTTGAAATGCAACGAATAAAAGATAGTTACAAGAACCTTTCTTTTATGGGGTATGCATTTCTCAAAGATGTGGGTACTTGGGATCGATCGAATATTGAAATTGCTTCCTTTAGAGATGTTAGAGATGGTCGTAAGAAATACGAAAGTAATGCCGGTCAAGTCGTTAAAAACATAATTTCTAAGTATAATGAAAATGGTTTGTGTACTTGGGGAGGTCATGGAGTGGATCCTTATTATTACGGGAAAGAAACCATTAAAAAAGTAATTGATGCTGGTAACGGGAAACCAACTGTTTGGGTATGGCCAGAATTAACAATCTTGCACAAAAAAGATTTTAAGTATGCGTTGGATGATTTGATTTATCCTTTGTCTGATTATAGTAAAAGCCACAATGCAAAACAATTTATTAGAAGCAAGCATATTTTTTGGCAATCTATTGTTTACAAGTCAGAATGGTCACGTTTTTTGTCTGGGGAATTTGCAGATGTATTGATTCCTTCCATGGAAGAAACACAAGATTTTGCTATGGAATTAAGTTTGGCAAGTCGATTAGGTTTGTGGACTAGTGGAGTGGCGAATGATTGGGGAACTCGATGCGCAAGAGATAATCCGAGTTTTATGAGATCTAGGCAGTTTTCTCATCAAAATTTACCAAATCACTTTTTGAGAAATGCCATTTTTCATGTTTCTTATGGTGCTGCATATATCAATAATTTTAATGTCGATTCAGAGTATTCAGAGTATATCACCGTTTTATGGGAGTTGATAGGTAAAGGAGTTTTGTATGTTCCGAAACGCAATGAAATACTTAGTTTTTCTCCTGTTCATTTGAGCATAACTAATCCAGATGAAACTTATTTACGAGATGGAAATAGTTCTTCTACAACTCTTAAATATTCTAAAGAAAAAGACAATTATGTTTTCAGTCGTTTGAGTAGTGATTGGACAGGGGGGCAAGTTACGTCTTGGGATTTTTCTAGTTATGCCGCAGGTGTAAAAGATAGAAGATTGAATTTTTTAGCGCCGTATTCGAATGGTATGGTTTTGATTACACCGGTTCAAAATGGAGTATACAAACAAGAAAACACCGAACGTAACAGTTTGGTAGATAATTTACATCCTATATACAAAAACATACTTACAGAGTATATTACCAATGGAAAAGATTATTTGTCAGCAGACGGAACAAAAATAATGTCAGCATCAGAATATTATCACACGATCGATGAAGATATTAAAAAAAGAGCTTCACTTTTGCCAATAACAGTTACCGGAGAGGTGGCTTGGGTAGTTGCTCAAACTTCAGGCAAACATTTAAGATTAACTTTAATAGATAATGGATATTTGAATCCAAAAGAAAGAGTAGCTAAAGTTCAGTTTCATACTATTAAGCCTATACAGATAAAAGATATTTTATCTGAAGAAAAATTTAAATTCAATGCTAAAGAAGAATCTTCGATAGAAATAACAATTCCTGCTGGGATGTTTAGGTTTATTGATGTTGAATTAGAAGAAGTGCTGTAATTCAAATCGATCTCTTAACCAAGCATGTTTTTTTGAAGGAAAAACAGCATAAAAAAAGCTCATAGAAACTGATGTTGCTATGAGCTTTTTTTTAGTGCGGTAATGTTATTTTTTTTGTTGGAAAAATGAAACATCATCTAAGTAAATAACCAAATCAGTTTTTGGTCTTGGAATGTAACTCACACTACTCCATAGTTCTTTGCCAACGGCAGGGTTCCCTTTGAATTTGGTTGTTAGCTTTGTCCATTCTCCAACCTTTACTTTTGATAAATTAAAGCTTGCTACAACTTCTTTTCCGTTAGATTGTTGCAAGGTAATTGCAAGCCTTCCTGAAGGTTTTCCTGACGGAATGTACAACCATGCTGAAACCGAGTAGGCTTCATCTGATAATACTTCAAAGTCTCCTTCGTTGCCACGATTTGACCTCCATGTTTGAAATTTTCCTGATTTAGCTTGTTTGGTAAAGTCCATTTTACAACTGTAATTACCAGAGTGTTTGTGTTCTGAAGATAAAATAAACCCAGGATCTTGCGTCCATGCAGTAACGATATCAGCTTGGCCATTTCGATAGGCTACACCTTCACTAATTTCAAATCCCCAAGCTTCCTCATTGTATTTGATTTGTGCAGATGTTGAAAAACTCCCAATGATCATTAATAAAATTGAGATACGAATTAATTTAGTTTTCATAATAAATATTGATTTGTTTGTAATTAAATTTGAAACAAATCTATATACAGCGGTGCGGTATGTTGTACGAAAACATAAATATTATGTACTGATATGTATATCTAAAGCGAAAGAAGACAAAAGAAATTTACTCCAAAGATTTTGCATATTTTCCGGGAGATACGCCATACTTTTCTCTAAATATTTTTGAGAAATGAGGTCTGCTTTTAAAACCTGTCATCAAGAAAACTTCGTTAACTGTGAGTTTTTCATGAACCAGTAAATCAGCGGCTCTTTTTAATCGGTACATTCTCAATAGTTCTAAAGGAGTTTGGTTTGTTAAAACCTTTACTTTTTGATAAAAATGAGTTCTATTTAAATAGAGTTCTTTAGCTAGGCTGTTCAGATCAAAATTTTGATTGTCTATATTTTTGTCAATCAGTTTGTATAGTTTTTCTAAAAAGGCATTGTCGTTTCTGTTGTTTTGGTTGTTTTCTTTGGTTAATGGAATGCCTATTTTATATCTTTCTCTAAGTTGTTTTCTGTTTGCTAACAATGCTTCAATGTTTGCGATAAGATGTTGAGCATCAAAAGGTTTTTTGATGTAAGCATCGGCACCATCTCTGATCCCTTGAATATGATTTTCAATTTTACTTAATGCTGTTAGTAATATTACCGGAATATGACTCGTTTTTAAATCAGACTTTACTTGAATACACAACTCTAAACCATTCATTTTTGGCATCTGAATGTCACTAACAATAATATCAGGCCATTCATCTTCCATTGCTTTTAAGCATTCCTCTCCATTTCCAAACGATTTTACTCTGAAAAAAGTGGATAGTAATTCAGTGCAATATGATCGTAGTTCGTAATCATCTTCAACATAAAACAATAATGAGTTAGCATATTCACTTGAGACATTTATCAAGCTTTTCGTTGCATCATCAATAAAGAATTTTTTTGGGTAGACAACCTCTTCTTCTTTCGGTAATTTTGGTATTACAATATTTTCTATTTCGAGAATTTCTTTTACGATAGGGAGTTGTAATTTAATTTCTGTTCCTTCATCTGCATGGCTAAAAGCTTCTATATAACCATAGTGCATTTCTATCAGTTGTTTGGTAAAAGCTAAGCCTATGCCCGAACCTTCTATGTTTTCTTGAGATCTATAAAATCTTTCGAAAATATGAGGTAAATCTTCTTCTTTAATTCCAATACCAGTATCTGAAATTGAAATTATTAAATCTTTCTCGTTGTAAGAATAAGTTAGTCGAATGTTGTCGCCAATCTCAGAAAATTTGAAAGCATTGTTTAATAAGTTGTCAAATATTTTTTCGAGTTTGTCTCTGTCTGCGGATACAATAATTTTTTTGGCTGATGTTTCGACCTCAAAGTTCTTTTTTTCATTTATAGCAAGTTGTTCAAAATCTTGAGTTACTTCGTTGATAAAAGAATTGAAATCAAATCGAGTGTAATGTAATTTCAAAGCATTGGCATCTCCTTTTTGAAAATCGTGTACTTGATCTATCAATCGTAGAATTTTTTTCGTCTGACGCTGAATCAAACCAAGTTTCATCTCCAATTCTTTGTTTCCCTTAAGTTGAGAAATTATAGTTTTCAGAGGCTCTGAAATGAGGGTTATGGGTGTTTTTATTTCATGTGATACATTGGAAAAAAATGAAAGTTTCGCTGCATTTAATTCTTGAATTTTTTTAATTTCAAGTTGTTCTATCTCAACTTTATGGCGAAGTGATTGTATTTTTAAAATCACTTTTACAATAATTATTAGAATGATTACAGAGAATAGAATATATAAAAAATAAGCACTTTTTGTTTTCCAAAAAGGAGGAGTAATAATGATTGTCAACGTTTTAGGATCCGTCCATTGGTTCAACGAGTTTGAGGCTTGTGCTGTTAATTTATAGGTTCCAGGCCTTAGTCCGTTGTAATTTATAGTTTTTTTCAGAGAAGAAACTTCAAGGTAATTAGTATTTAATGGGTGTAATTTGTATCTGATTTTATGATTTTTCACATTTGAAAAATGCAAGCTTGTTACATCCAAAGAAAATATATTCTCGTCAAAAGTCAATTCAATTTTTTTTGAAGGATTGATCTTTTTGAAGACGAAATCGGTTTTTACAAGCGTGTCATTTTGGATGTAATTTTGATGATATACTTTAAAATTGTCGAATTGAAGTTTGGGTAAGGTTTCGTTGTTTGAAATTTCAGAAGGTTTAAAATAACACAAGCCATTTACCCCAGATAGCATAAATGTTCCATTTTTTAATATAGAAACCGTGTACCAAAAGTCTTCAAAAGGTAAACCATCTGAACGATGGAAATTTCTGAATTTTTTTTCTTTTATATTGTATTTGCTTAATCCTATGTTTGTAGGAATCCATAATACATTCTCTCCTTCAAATAGAATGTTTTTAACTACATTGTTCGAGAGCCCATCCTTTTCAGTTATCGATAAAAAAGTTGGTTTACTGTCGCTGTTATTCACTTTACAAAAGCCTCCACCTTCTGTGCCAATCCATAAATCGTTATTTGGTATTCGTAAGACTGAGGTTACAAAGTTGCTTGAAATTGAGTTTTTGTTTGGGTCAAATAAAAACTGATCTATTTCGATATTTTTTAAACTGCTGTTTTGAGTGTTTTGTAATCGAAAAAGACCTTCAGAATCAGAGCCAATCCATACAAAGTCATAATTTGGGTCGGGATATATACAACGTATTGGGCCTAGTTTATGATTTTTAAAAAACAAGTTGGTGCTTAGTTTTTCTATGTTTTTGGTATTGTTGTTCGAATCTAGTGTTAATTTGTATACTTCTTCCCAAGCTGTAGAGATCCATAGATTGCCATATTTGTCTTCATTAAAACTTCTTATTTGTACGTTTTCGATTGGGTTTAAAATTATTTTTTCTGCATTGGCTACTCCTTTTTTTCTTAGATATAATTGAGTGTCTCCTATAAAACTATACCAGATGTTTTGTCTCGAGTCTTTGAAAATACTTCGTACATTTTTTTGGGAAGTTTTGTCGATACTGAATGGGAGATTTTCGAATGTATGTGTTTTAGTATTGAAAGTAGAAATACCTCCAATATTTTCTGTTAATAGTATTCTGTCTTTATCGTAGTTTGTGAAAAAAGAAACAAGGTTAGACTGAATTCCTTTTTTTGTGTTGTTTTCTGCTACGCAATGATTGAAGCCATTTTGTCTAAGGTCAAACCGATAAATACCTTTGTTAAAAGTGCCATACCAACAATGATTATGGCTAGAAATATATAAGGCACTAGATCTAAGTATATTGCTGTTGTCTTTGAATTTTAACGCTTTTGTCTTGCTTAACGATTGGTTGAAGTTCGGAGTAGGAAGTTTCATTAAACCATTATTTAGAAATCCAAGCCATAAGTTTCTATCAGTATCAAGACTTAACGTGCTTATTTGAGAATTAGAAAAAGCAAGATTATTTATTGCTGAAAATGAGTTTTGCGAAACGTTATAATCTATAGTTACTAGTCCTTTTAGTTTTGCTACTAAAAATTTTTCATTGTTTATTTTTAGAATGGTTCTTGTATATCCAATATCCTTCAATATTTTTTTTAAACTGTTGCTTTTAGAATTGTACAACAGTACTCCGTTGTTTGTAGCAAAAAGATATTCTTCATCGTTTAAATTAATTCCGTTAAAAAATGAAATTTTACGTGATGGGTGGATTGATTTAGTGTCTTTTTTCGCAACGAGTGCGTGTGTTTCATCAAATATGAGAAGACCATTTTCTTCTGTACCGCAAATCGTTTGATGATTTTTTTTGTTGAAGAAAAAATTTCTGACAATTGGACCACTGGTGTTTTGGTTGGAGTATATTTTTTTAAAGGAATTGTCTTTACTGTTGTATATAGTTATTCCTTCGTCAGTTCCAATCCAAATATCACCATTTACATCTTCAGAAAGCGCGCGTATTCGGTTGCTAGTTAGAGGATTTAGGTCTGTTGAGTTTTTAAAAGTTTTAAATTCGTAACCATCGTACAAGCTCAATCCTTCATAAGTTCCAAACCAAATATAGCCTTTCGAGTCTTCAAGAATACATGTTACACCATTGTGTGCTAAACCATCAGAAATCGTTAGTTTTTGCACATTCTGAATCGCGTTGTTTTGTGCAGACAAAGAGAAGGAGATTCCCGATATCAATAAAATAGTAATGATGTTTTTTAATGTATTCAAGATGTTTTGACAATACGATTTATAAAATTTATTCTTAATTGGAATATGCTCTGTAATATAATCTATTTTATTTTTTTTAGGAATTGGAATTCGTACCCTTTGATACTAGCCTTATTCAAACCTTATTTGTGTGTCGTTTTCTTTTACATCTATAATTTTATTTTTAGGAACTGTTCCTTGGTAGTTATTGTTTTTAAAAACGATGTTTTTCGATGATTTTATTCTGATTGCGGGGTTTTCTGGATACAGTTTAGGGAAAGTGTTTGAGTTTGTAATCGTATTGTTTTTGAAGAGCAATCCATCTGTATTTGCAATTTCTAATAGTAAGTTGTCAAAATGATTGAATTGGTTGCCGGTTATTTCAATGTTTTTAAATGCAATATTTTCATTATCATCATCGGTAACAAAACGAATTACTCCTCGGTTAAATCCACTGTGTTGACAATCTTGAAATGTATTGTTCCGGATAATCAAGTTTACAGCATTTCCTGATTCATACCAATAACCGCTTTCAACAGGAATAAGTAAGGCTTCCATTTCAGTACTAAAAAAATTATTTTCTATGATAGTTTTTACAGGATTAGAGATCAATAAGCCACGTGCTCTGTTGTTGCTGATGTTACAATTTTGAACCAATAATTCAGGGTACCCATCTAAGTTTTCGATGAGGTCACCTACTTTTAGGTCGTTTGGTAGTTTAGATTGAAAAGTGATGATTTGATAGCGACTATTGACGTACTCAATTTGTTTGATTTTGTTTTTTTTATATGGGAAAAAAGAATTCTCAAGTCTTACAAAACCTATGTTTTCTGTTGGTTTTCCAATTGTAAAACCTTTTTGTTGATGATGCATCATTCTAACGCCTATTTTATTTTTTCCTAATATGTCAACAATTTTTTGGTAGGTACCATGAACATTCAAAGCATCATCTAGCTGATTTTGGAAAGTACAATTTTTAAGAGTCACTTTTCCACTACAACCAACAAAATGGGTGGCATCTGCTGTGGTAGAAACCATTCTACCTTTAGATGGAGTAATGTTAAAGTTATCAAGGGTCAAATTTGATGAGTTTTCTGCAATTATTCCCATTCCTCCTGCATGATGGATATTTACATTTGTAGCGTTAAAATTTGTAGAGTGAGTAACTCTAAACGCAGGAGAAACTCTGTTTACGCCTTGTTCACCTTTCATAGTTAAAATAGTACCAATAGGTGGTAGTTTCTTTCTGTGGTTGTAAATTCTAACAAGTCCTGGTTTTAATTGTACTGCTTTTATTTTATACTCATGTCCGATGTCTTTGTACTCGGGAGCTCTTTCATCATGGTCGTATTTGTATTTAATGTTGTCTTTTTTAAAGCGGTGTTTAGTTTTTCCTTTTGAGGTGATGTCTGTATATGCTTCTGTGTTAAAAGCAATCGCTTTTCTTAGAGTATCGTATAAGATGGATTGACCAAGTGTATGTTCATAGTAAGGTTTGATAAAATATATTTGTTCGTTGCGTATTTCATATGGGAAATCTTTTGAAATTGCCATGTCAAAAGATTTGTTTTTTTCATTTGTTGCAACAATTTTTCCTTCGCTATGAAAACTATTTTTCCAATCTACAGTTAAATTTTTTACATGAATATTATCGCTTTGATTGACAAGAAACGGAATCATTACTCCATGAAAAATAAAAGTAGATCCTTGCCCGTCAACAGTTAGTCCTTTAAATCCATCTATAGGAAAAGCGGTGTTCACCATTAAATCGCAATGATTAGAGATGTATACAAATTTTTCAACGCCTTTGTTCGGGTAAAAATGATACTCACCTTTTTCAAAAATTATTTTTGAGTCTGGCTTGTTTTGTAATTCCAATATTTTTTGAGAGACCGTGAGTGTTGCATCTTCAGAAATTTCAGTAGAGAAGAAGATTGTATTAAGCTCCTTAGGCTTTTGATTTGAGCTACAGCTGTTTAAGAAAAACATAGAGATAGTTATAGTTACAATACCAAAAAGGTTACGAAGGATTAATTTAATTGTCATGTAAAGTAGTTTTAATCTAGTAAAAATGAGGTGTTTGAGGTTTTTGAATGTACGAAAATGTACATGTTTTGTATCAAATTGTCAATTTTTTTTCTAGTCTTTGGAGGTTAGAGTGTATTGATGTATTCGTACAAATTATTTATAATTTCAAACATCTACGATAAGTTCTGAATTTAATTTTGTGACATAACTTAAAATTTAATATGATGAAATTACAATTACTTTTATTTGCTGTTTTAATTGGTGTAAAAAGCTTGGCGCAAGTGAATGGCTTTAACAGCGACGCTTTTGGTTTTGAATTGACCAATGTATCTTGGACGAGTGCTGGAACTCACAATGGAGCTACCTCTCCAGGAAATATTGTGGATGCTTGGACACAAGATGATGGCTTTGAACAATCAAGTGAACAAAAGAATTCGGGAACTTATAGTATGTTAGCTGATTTTTCTTCAACGATACCAGCGACTAGTCCTAAGTTGCAGACATGGAGGTCGAACACAGGAGGTGAAGGTAAGTATGAATTCGCAACAGTTGATAACTATACGTTATCGGCGTATGTATATGTAGATGCTGCATTGACAGATGGAGCTATGAGAATAGCGATTCAGCAAAATGGAGGACAGTACAATTCATTGGCTATTGATTTGTCTTCAATAACTCCAAATACATGGACGCAGTTTAGTGTTGCATTTGATCAAAATGATCCAAAATCGGGGTATTGGAGTGATGCGAATTTTACTACTTTACCAACGAGTAATGCTAAAATATATATTGATGATATTTCGGTGATGTTAACCTCTGTATTGTCAACAAAGAACACCCCTTTGAGCAACGTTAAGGTGTTTCAGAATAAAGCAGCTCAGGTTTTAGAAGTTACTGGACTTAAAAATGGAGATGTTACAATTTACAACTGTATAGGAGGGATTGTTAAGGCATCTAATTCTATATCGGATGCTTCACAAATAGACATTTCTGATATGCCAACTGGAGTGTATTTTGTAAGAATTAGTTTAGGTGGGAAAACGAAAACAGAAAAAATTATTATTCAGTAATTTATTTCTACGTTTATTTTCAAAGAGTTACACGAAAGTGTAGCTCTTTTTTTATGCATCATTTCTTGGTTCTTTATATATGTCTAATCCTTATATTTGTCGCTAAATTGACATTATTTCATGGATCAAAAAATTTCAATCACAGCAATGGCCTCTATTTCTAGTTTGGGTAGTTCACCCGATGAAATATGGCAAAATTATTTGCATGACAAGAGTTTTTTGTCGCTTGGCAATTTTGAAAAATTTGAAGCATATGTAGGGGCAATTTCAGAGCAAGGAAATAAAGAAATCCAAAAACTGAAAGAGGCTGATCCTAAATATAAAAACTTAGATCGATCTGTTTTAATGGCAATGCTAACCTCGAGAAAAGCAATAGCTCAGGTTGATTGGGAGGCCGATTTTGGAGTGAATATTGGTTCTTCACGAGGTGCAACCGAGTTGTTTGAGAATTATTACGATCGTTTTAAAGAAGATGTGTTTGGAAAAACAGCGACATTAACTTCTCCAACTACAACTTTAGGGAATATTGCCTCATGGGTTGCACAAGATTTACAGACTTCAGGACCTGATATAAGTCATTCAATAACGTGTTCGACAGCTTTGCATTCGGTTTTGAATGGAATTGCGTGGATTCGTTCAGGCATGTCAAAAACCTTTTTGGTAGGTGGGAGTGAAGCAGCAAACACAGCCTTTACAATTGCACAAATGCGTGCTTTAAAAATATATGCTTCGGATAAGCAGGCAGATTTTCCATGTAGAGCTTTAGATTTTGAAAAAGAATCAAACACGATGGTTGTAGGTGAAGGTGCCGTTGCATTGTGTTTAGAAAAAGGTGTTTCTGAAACAGCTTTAGCAGTAATAGAAGGTGTGGGTTATGCAACGGAAGAATTAAAACACAATATCTCAATATCCGCAAATGCAGAGTGTTTCCAAAAATCGATGAAAATGGCTTTAAAAAGTGCTAATTTGTCGACAGTAGATGCTATCGTAATGCATGCACCAGGAACCCTGAAAGGAGATACATCTGAATTCAATGCAATTCAAAAAGTTTTTGGAGAAAATATACCAGCACTTACAACTAATAAATGGAAAATAGGGCATACACTTGGAACATCTGGTGTTTTGAGTTTAGAATTGGCAGTGATGATGTTGGAGCATCAGCAGTTTGTAGCCGTGCCTTTTAGTAAGCATTCTAAAGAACCGAAACAACTAAAAACCATCCTTGTAAACTCCGTTGGATTTGGCGGAAATGCAGTGAGTATTTTGTTAAGTTCTAAATAAGAACTTTCGTGCTAATTATGATGGAAGTCATAATTATGACAATATAATTACGTACTTTTGAACCTTTAAATTTAGAAAAATTATGAGTGAAGTAAGACATAATTGGACAAAAGAAGAAATTCTTGATATATATAATAAACCATTAATGGAGTTGTTATATGAAGCAGCTCAAATACATAGATTACACCATGATCCGAATGCGGTTCAGGTCTCTACTTTGTTATCAATAAAAACAGGAGGATGTTCTGAAGATTGTGGTTACTGTCCGCAAGCAGCAAGATATCATACCGACATCGATGGAAATGAATTAATGCCAGTACAGCAAGTAAAAGCGCAAGCTTTGAGAGCGAAAGCAGGAGGTTCATCAAGAGTATGTATGGGAGCGTCTTGGAGAAATGTGAAAGACGGACCTGAATTTGATGAAGTGTTAGAAATGGTTCGTACCATTAATAAGTTAGATATGGAAGTTTGCTGTACTTTAGGTATGGTTACAGAAAATCAAGCAAAACGTTTGGCTGAAGCTGGTTTGTATGCTTACAACCATAACTTAGATTCTTCAGAAGAGTATTATAAAGAGGTTATTTCTACAAGAGGTTATCAAGATAGATTGGATACGATTGATAATGTGCGTAAAACAAATGTTACCGTTTGTTCTGGTGGTATTATTGGTATGGGAGAATCAATTGAAGATAGAGCAGGGATGTTAGTAGCCTTGTCAACTTTAAATCCGCAACCAGAATCTACGCCAATCAATGCATTGGTAGCAGTTGAAGGAACTCCTTTAGAAGAGCAAAAGCCTGTTGAGATTTGGGAGATGATTCGTATGGTTGCTACTACTAGAATTGTGATGCCTGAGACGCAAGTGAGATTGTCTGCGGGTAGAACGCAAATGAGTCAAGAAGGTCAAGCGATGTGTTTCTTTGCTGGGGCGAATTCAATTTTTGCCGGAGATAAATTATTGACAACACCCAATCCAGATGTGGATGAGGATATGAAGTTGTTCGCAAAACTTGGTTTGAATCCAATGAAGCCTTTTACGAAAAAGGTACAACCTAAATCTGTAGAAGCAGAAGACTCTCAATTACATGCGAAAGGAGAAAATCCTAAATGGACAAGACCAGAGCATAAAATCGATCGTAACGAAGAAGCCAAAGCGAAAGCCAAAGAAATTAGAGCTCAGTTAAAAGAAAACTAAATTCTATACTATTTAGATAGTGAAGCCTGTGCATTTTGTACGGGCTTTTTTTGTGTACTTATTTTGGGTTGGACTTTCTTGAGTGATTCTCGAGCCTATATTTGAAATCTAGAAAAGCTAAAAGACCTATGATGGTGTTTGTGTTTTTTAGAGAATAAGTAAAAAGTCCCTTTGAAATAACAAAGGGACTTTTTAATGTGTTTTATTCTAAAAATGTAACCTGAACTTCTCGAAGGGTAGGTCTGTTTTAGTCAAATAATTTGATTACATCATTTGCATTGGCAAATAATAATAAGGCCATTAATACAACAAATCCAGTGATTTGAGCGTACTCTAAGAATTTATCAGAAGGTTTTCTCCCAGTTATCATTTCGTACAATGTAAATACTACATGACCTCCATCTAAGGCAGGTATTGGTAACAAATTCATAAACCCTAACATGATTGATAAAAATGCTGTTATACTCCAAAACGATTGCCAACTCCAAGTTGATGGGAAAATACTTCCGATAGAAATAAATCCACCCAAACCTTTGTATGCACCTGTTTCTGGGTTGAATACTTTTTTCAATTGTTTGATGTAATCTGTAAGTGTTTTATAGCCTTTTGCTGTACCAGCAGGTATCGCCTCTGCAAGAGTGTATTCTTTGGTTTCAAGAGTGTAGTACCCCAAACGTTCCATGTCTTCAGCAGGAAGCGTTCCTAAGCTTACTCCAATTTTCCCGTTTTCGTCTAAAGTTACTTGAACTGTTTCTTCTCCTTTTTTGCGTTTTACCAACAAAGAAACTTCTTGATTTTTATATTTCTCTAAAACCTCTGAAGCTTCATCAAAATATTTAATAGGTGTATTGTTGATGGCTAAGATCAAATCTTTTGATTTTAACCCACTTTCTTTGTTAACGGAAGTATCGCTAAATCCACCTACAACAAAAGGAATTCTCGGACTGATAAAAGGTCCTTTTCCTCTTTCAATTAATTTTGAAATAAAGTCTACAGGAACTTCTTTTTCTATGGTTTCACCATTTCTTTCAATAACGAAGCTCGTTCCGTTTACAAACTCTCCTGGCAAACTAGAAAATGCTTTGACTTTGTTTCCGTCAATACTTTTTATTTTATCACCCGTTTGCAGTCCTAAATCATACCCTAAAGAGTCAGTAACCCAAACACCATCTTTTACATTGTCGTTTGGTAAATAGTTTTCTCCCCAAGTAAATAAAATTAAAATGTAGATTGCGAAACCTAAAATAAAATTTACAATCACACCTCCAAGCATAATAATCAATCGTTGCCAAGCTGGTTTAGAACGAAATTCCCATGGTTGAGGTGGCAAAGCCAATTGTTCAGTGTCCATACTCTCATCAATCATTCCAGATATTTTTACATATCCACCCAATGGAATCCATCCGATACCATAGACAGTATCGCCAATTTTTTTCTTGAAAATAGAGAATTTATAATCGAAAAATAAGTAGAACTTTTCTACTCTTGTTTTAAATAATTTTGCTGGGATAAAGTGTCCCAATTCGTGCAACACAATTAACAGTGATAAACTCAATAAAAATTGTGATGCTTTGATAAAAACTTCCATGTGTGCTTTTTGGTATAAATCGAAAGCAAATGTACAATTTTTAAAGACACCTCATTGTTCGATTTTTTCAAAGATTGGCACAGATAGAGTTAAAAAATGTTAAAGGCTTTATTTTTTCTATAATTTACATTTTTCTTCAAGCGAGAGTTGTAATTTTGACACTCAATATGGAAATCAAATTTTTTAAAAAATCGTTGCCAACAATTGTGTTGATGTTGGTGTTTAGTGTTGGGGGTGTTTATACGTTTTATAAACTGCTAACCCCTGAAAAAAAATTACCGGTATACAATCCTGTTGATGTTAATCCAAAATTAGTAGATGCTTCACTGCATCATGTTAGAAAAAATCACAAGGTGGGCGATTTTTCTTTGATTGATCAAAATAATGACACCATTACTCAAGAGGTGTATAAAAATAAAATTTACGTTGCAGATTTTTTCTTCACGCGTTGTGGTACTATTTGCCCCATCATGACAAATAATATGGCGATCATTCAAAAAGAATTTATGAATGACACCTCTGTTTTGTTGCTATCACATTCTGTAACACCTGAAATGGACAGTGTGCCAATCTTGAAAGAATATGCTGTAAATAAAGGTGTTGATGATGCAAAATGGCATATAGTAACAGGTGAAAAAAAACAAATTTATAACCTAGCCCGTAAGAGTTATTTTGCTGTTTTGGATGAGGGAGATGGCGGTGCACAAGATTTTATTCATACCGAACAATTTGTATTAATTGATAAAAAAAAGCGCATTCGAGGTTTTTATGATGGTACAGATTTAAAAGAAATTGAGCGTATAATAGCAGATATTTACTTACTTAAAAAAGAGGAATAAGTTTCTTTAGAACGATTCTAATTTAATATCTTTGCACTCTACTTTGAAAAAAATAGGGTCAAAAAACAAAATTGAATTGGAGCACACTGTAGCAGATTTAGAAATAGGTGAAAAAGGTATTATTGAAGAATTATCTTTTGTAGAAATTCCTTTGCCTTTGATGGAGATGGGTTGTATTCCAGGTAAAGAAGTTACATTGATTCAGTTTTCTCCTTTAAAAGACCCATTGTATATTCAGGTAAATGGGAGTCACTTTGCGATTCGAAGAGAAACTGCCGAAAAAATAATTTTGGCAAAACGTTTGTGTGATGAACTCTAAAAAAATAAATGTAGCTCTTGTTGGGAATCCTAATACTGGTAAAACTTCTATTTTTAACCAGTTGACGGGTCTTACCCAAAAAGTGGGGAATTATCCTGGGATTACTGTAGATAAAAAACAAGGTTCGTGCAAATTATTAGATGGTAGTAGTGCAACGATTACCGATTTGCCTGGTACTTATAGTATCAATCCAACTTCTTTAGATGAAAGTATTGTTTTAGAAACCTTATTAGATACTGAGAATTCAGAATATCCAGATGTGGTTGTTGTGGTTGCTGAGGTTGAAAACATCAAGCGAAATTTATTGCTATTCACTCAGGTAAAAGACCTTAAAATTCCGGCTATTTTGGTTGTCAATATGTCTGATCAAATGGAACGTAAAGGTATTTCTCTTGACGTTGAAAAATTAGAACGTATCCTAAAAACAAAAATTGTTTTAGTAAGCGCCAGAAAAAAAGAAGGTATTGACGCTATTAAGAATGCGATTTCAGAATATAAGTCGTATGATACAAAACCCCTTTTTCAGATTTCTGAAAAAATAGATCAAGCATATTTTGATGATATTCAGGCAAGTTTGCGTGGTTTTTCGTTGTATAAGTCATGGTTGCTAATTACTCAAAAAAATCATGTCAGCTTTATTTCTGAAGCATCGAAGCATATCATTGACAAATTTAAAGTTGATCAAGAGAAATTAAAAAAATACCAACACAAAGAAACGATATACCGTTATCAATATATCAATGAAGTTTTGAAAAAAACGTATAGTGTTGATAGAACAAAAGGGACAGATTTAAGAAGTAAATTAGACAAAGTTCTTACGCATAAAGTTTTTGGATATGTGTTTTTCGCTAGTATTTTATTACTGATGTTTCAATCTGTTTTTGATTGGGCATCTGTACCAATGGATTTTATTGATGAAGCTTTTTCTAATTTAAGTGAATGGTCAAAAGAGGCACTTCCAGATGGCATGCTGTTTAATTTGATATCCGAAGGAATTATTCCTGGAATCGGTGGAATCGTAATTTTTATTCCACAAATAGCCATTTTGTTTTTGTTTGTTGCAATTCTTGAAGAGACAGGTTATATGAGCCGTGTGGTATTTTTGATGGATAAAATTATGCGTCGATTTGGTATGAGCGGAAAGAGTGTTATTCCTCTAATATCTGGTACTGCCTGCGCTATTCCTGCCATTATGGCGACGCGAAATATAGGAGGATGGAAAGATAGATTGATTACTATTTTGGTAACGCCATTTACAACCTGTTCAGCTCGATTGCCGGTTTATGCTATCATCATTGCGTTGATTATTCCAGAGACAAGAGTGTTCGGTATTTTTAGTTTGCAAGGATTGGTGTTGATGGGATTGTATGTTTTGGGGTTTGGTTCTGCGATTCTTTCGGCATATATTTTAAACAAAGTGTTGAAGGTCGACAGTAAAAACTTTTTTATTGTCGAAATGCCAAATTATAAATTACCATCCTTAAAAAACATTGCTTTTGATGTGTTAGAAAAAACCAAAGCATTTGTATTAGGGGCCGGGAAAATCATCTTAGCGATTTCAATAGTTTTATGGTTTTTAGCTTCAAACGGATCGAGTGATTTTAATAATGCAGAAGAAATCGTTTCTGAAACCTCACAAAGTAGTAAGGAAGATTTAGAAGATGAAATTGCAGCTTTCAAATTAGAAAATTCTTACATAGGAATGATGGGTAAAACCATCGAACCAGTTATTGAACCATTGGGATACGATTGGAAAATCGGAATTGCCTTGATCAGTTCATTTGCAGCAAGAGAGGTGTTTGTAGGGACTTTATCTACCATTTACAGTGTAGGTTCTGATGACGAAGGAACCATAAAAGAACGTATGGCAGCCGAGATAAATCCTATAACAAAAGAAAAACGATTCAATGTGCCTGCTGGAATGTCGTTGTTGGTTTTTTATGCTTTTGCGATGCAATGTATGGGAACTTTAGCAATTGTTAAAAGAGAAACAAAGTCATGGAAATGGCCGCTTATACAATTGTTCGGAATGGGTGCTTTGGCATATTTTGCAGCATTTCTTACCTTTGTAATATTAAAGAACTAAATGCAAGAAGTAATCACATATCTGCTCTTAGGAGCTGCCATTGTCTTTCTTTTGAGAAAATACATTTTTAAAGGGAAGGCGAAGAATGCATGTGACTCAGACTGTTCTTGTCATTAGTTGTTGATTCTTTTAAAAGATTCTAAATATTTTATTATTTTAGAGTTGTCTACTGCCCCTTAGATCAAATCAAAAAAAGCTTGCTGTGAAAAAGATATGTTTTTAACTAATAAAACAGATCAAAGATGAACAATGAAAGTACTTATGAAGAATGGAAAGATCTTCAATTAGAAGAAGGGCTGCATACTAAAAAGAAAAATAGAATTTCTAGTCAAGGAAGGGTTATATCTGTTGACGAAAACGGAAAAACAGCTTTCTTAAAAACAACTCCTACCAACGGGTATCCTGCAGTAAACGCTTATCAGAATTCAACCGGTAAAAAATCGGGACGTTATTTGCATAAATTAGTTGCAGAACACTTTCTTGAAAGAAAAGAAGGCGAAGAGTATGTGATTCATTTGAATTATGACAAATTAGACAATCGTGTTGAAAATTTAAAGTGGGCTACAAAGAGAGAAAAAGAATTGCATCAGTTTTCTGGTCCTGCACATTTAAACAGAAAACCAAGATTGCAACGCGCTAAATTAACAGAGGCTAAAGTTCGTTTGATCAAAAGAAAAATTAACGATCCTAATCGAAGAACAAGAATGAAAATGATCGCTAAACAGTTCGGTGTTTCAGAGATGCAATTGTATCGAATAAAATCCGGTGAAAACTGGAGTCATGTTACCGATTATTAACATAAAAAAGAGCATCTTATTGCATATTTTGCTCTTTAGTTTTCCTTACCTTTGAAGTAAAATTTTCTGGTATGGAAGACATGCTTTTTTACGATCGAATGCAATTTGCATTTACGATTACTTTCCACTATTTATTTCCACAATTAACCATGGGATTGTCCCTGATAATTGTTTATTTCAAATGGAAATTTTTACGAACCGATAACCTAGCATACAATCAAGCGGCAAAATTCTGGATGAAGATTTTTGCCATAAATTTCTCTATGGGAGTGGTTACCGGAATTCCGATGGAGTTTCAGTTCGGAACGAATTGGGCAAAATTTTCTGAATTAACAGGTGGCGTTGTAGGTCAAACCTTGGCGATGGAAGGAATGTTTTCATTCTTTTTAGAATCTTCGTTTCTTGGACTCTTTTTATTTGGAGAAAAATTACTTGGTCACAAGCTTCATTTTCTTACGGGGTTTTTAGTCTTTTTAGGCTCATGGATGAGTGGTTGGTTTATTCTTGCGACGAATGCTTGGATGCAGCACCCTGTAGGATATGAGATATTAGAGAACGGAAAGTTTGTGTTAACGCATTTTTCTGAATTGTTTACAAATCCTTGGTTGTTGCCCGCGTATTTGCACAATCAAGCGGCTTCGTTGGTCACTGCTGCTTTTGTAGTAGCCAGCATCGGTGCTTTCTATGTATTGAGTAAAAAACATAAAGAATTTGGAGTGTTGTTTTTGAAAACCGGAGTGGTTTTTGGTTTGATAGCTGCTTTTATAGTAGCATTCCCTACAGGCGACATGAATGCAAAAAATGTAGCTAAATACCAACCGGCATCTTTTGCCGCTATGGAAGGTATTTTTCATACAGAAGAAGGAGGAGCCGAAATTGTTTTGATAGGCCAACCGAATATGAAAGAACAGCGACTTGATAATAAATTTGCTGTGCCAAATGTGTTGAGCTTTTTAACATATCAAGATTGGAACGCAGAGGTAAAAGGCTTGAATGAATTTGATAAAAAAGATTGGCCAACCAATGTACCTGGTTTGTATTATTCATACCATATTATGGTAGGTTTGGGTACCATTTTTATTGGGCTAATGGCCTTGGCAGCTTTTTTACTTTGGAGAGGGATTTTGGTGAAAACCAAATGGATATTGTGGGCGATTTTATTTGCTGTGCCTTTTCCGTATATCGCAAATATCACAGGTTGGTATACGGCAGAATTAGGCAGGCAACCTTGGTTGGTGTACGATTTAATGCGTACCACAGCCGGAGCCTCACCAACAGTCTCGTCTGGTAATACCTTGTTTACTTTTTTAGGTTTTATAGGCTTGTATCTATTGCTCGGATTGTTGTTTTTATTACTGGTAGGTAAGCTTGTACATAAAGGACCTGAAACGCTAAAATCTTAAAAAATGGAATTATTTTGGTATAGTGTATTGATCGTAATGTTAGCTGTATATGTCGTATTCGATGGTTACGACTTCGGTGCTGGTATTGTGCATTTGTTTTTTGCAAAGAAAGAAGAAGATAAAAAATTAATCACCAAAAGTATAGGTCCTTTTTGGGATGCCAATGAAGTTTGGTTGATTGCCGCAGGTGGTTTGTTATTTTTTGCGTTTCCACTTTTGTATGCTTCTGCTTTTAGTGGTTTTTATTTGCCATTAATGATGATTCTATGGTTGTTGATTTTTAGAGCCATCGGTCTAGAACTCAGAGAACAAATACATCATTCGATGTGGCATGCAGTATGGGACAAGGCATTTGGAATTTCTAGTTTGTTGTTAGCCTTGTTTTTCGGGTTAGCACTTGGAAACGTAGTACGCGGTGTGAATTTAGGTGGTGTAGAAAACGGAGTGTCAGCATACGAAGCAACATATTTCTTTCTGCCTTTGTGGAATAGTAGTTTAGATCCTTTAGCAGAACGGCTAGGGGTTATTGATTGGTTTACTTTATTGTTAGGTATAATTGCAGTCATCTCATTGACCATTCACGGTGCAAATTGGGTCATCCTAAAAACAAAGTCTTCCATAAATGAACAATTAAAAAAAATAATTTTTCGTTTGAATTTTGGACTGGTATTCTTTTTGATTTTGTCGATTTCAACGCTAGATATCGTGCAGCCGAATATTTTTGATAATTATACCGAGCACGTTTGGTTGTTTATTTTTCCGATACTTACTACGCTAGGTTTACTAGGCTTGTTTTGGGTTCGAAATTTTAAAAACGAATTGTTTGGATTTTTATGTTCAACCTTGTTTTTGTTTGGTGGTTTTACGACTACAGCAGCTGCAATGTATCCGGTATTGTTGCCTTCCACAAATGCAATAAATAAATCTTTAACGGTGTTCAATACGATCACTGAAGGCTATGGTTTGTGGGTTGGATTGAATTGGTTTTTTATCGGAATAATTTTAGTTGTTTTATATTTTGTTGTGCAACATCGAGTGTTTAAAGGCAAGATGGATGATATAGAATATGGAGATCATTAAGATGACAAAAGAAGAAGTTTTAAATAGGTTAGAAGCGTTATCGAATCCAGAAAAAGTAGTTTTTAAAGCGAAAAAATTTGGAGTGCAAACTGCTAGCAAAACTTTGGGAATTTATCAGAAAGATTTAAAATTACTTGCCAAAGAAATTGGGAAAAATACAGAGCTTGGAATTGCTCTTTTCGATACCGAAATTTACGAAGCTCGCATTCTCTGCAGTAAAATTTGCAAACCCAAAGAAGTAACCGAAAAAATGATGGATACCTGGGTTGAAACTTTTGATACTTGGGAAATATGTGATTCGTTTTGTATGGAGCTATTTAAATTCAGTCCTTATGCTATAGAAAAAGCCTTTGCTTGGAGCGATCGAGAAGAGGAGTTTGTAAAACGCGCTGGAATTGTTTTAATGGCGGTATATGGTTTTGCAGATAAAAATGCTGAAAATGCGGTTTTTGAATCGTTCTTTCCAGTGTTAATTCATGAAGCACAAGATGATAGAATTTATGTAAAGAAAGCTGTGAGTTGGGCATTGCGAAATATCGGAAAGAGAAATAGTGATTTGAGGGAAAAAGTTATGCGTGTTGCCGATGAAATAGCGGCAGAAACTTCTGATAGTGCTCGGTGGATCGCAAAAGATGTTTTAAGAGAATTGAAAAAGGAAAATGTCAAGAGTTTAGATTATCCAAGAGAAATCTATCGCGCTTAATTTAAAATCGAAACTTTTTGCGATGCGCTTTTTTGTCGCTTTGCAATTTTTTGGTATCGAGTCTTTTCTGGATGCTACTTTTAGTTGGTTTCGTGCTTCTTCTTATTTTCGGTTTTTTTAACGCTTCAAATATTAACTCAAGAAATCGAGCGATAATTATTTTTTTGTTTTTTAATTGACTTCTACTTTCATCACATTGCAAAATCAAAAAGGTGTCTTTTGAAATTCTATGCTGTAGTTTTTTAAGTAATAATTCTTTTTCAGAATCAGAAAGCGCAAGAGAGTTTCCTATGTTAAAAGTCAATTCTATTTTGGTAGCAACTTTGTTCACGTTTTGACCGCCGGCACCACTACTTCGAATACCTTTAAGTTTTAATTCAGTAAGGATTAGTTTGTGGTCCATAATTTTTCAAAAAAATCAACATCTTCTTCAAAAGCAGTTCCGATTACAACCATATCCGCACCGTTTGAATAGGCACTTTTAATGGCTGCTATAGTTCTCAAACCACCTCCTACAATAATCGGGATAGTGCAATTTTCAGAAACGGTTTTGATTATTTCTGAATGGACCGGGGTTTTAGCCCCACTACCAGCCTCTAAGTAAATCAATTTATTACCTTTCATTTCTCCAGCAATCGCGGTATGTTCGATTAACGAACTGTTTTGTTGAGAGATGGGTTTTGTATTGCTCACTTTTTGCGTTGAAGTGGTTGTGTCTCCATCGATTAAAATATACCCGGTTGCAATACTTTCTGTAGCGTTTGTTTTAAAAAATGGAATGGACTTTACCTGTTGTTCGATCAAGTATTCAGGATTTCTACCTGACAACAAGGTTAAAAATAAAACAGCATCTACTTTAGGTGTCAATTGCGAATAATCACCAGGAAATAATACGATTGGAATATTGATATAACTCTTCAATGAAATAACTAGTTTTTCAGTAGCTCCTTCTGCAACAGTACTGCCTCCAATAAATATATAATCAGCTTTTGATTGATTTATTTTTGAAACTAAATTTTCGAGCTTATGAATGTCTAATTTGTCTGGGTCTAATAGTAGTGCTAATAACTTTTTATTCGCTTTTTTAGCCTCGTAAATAGTATGTAAAACTGAATGTTGCATAAGTTATTCTAACGGTAAAGCGTATACCAAGGTAAAGTCTTCAATGATTTCAAAATAAATAATAAAAGATTCGTTCCAAGGGTCTTTTTTTATCCACCCAATTGTTTGTTTGTCTTTTAATTCGAAAGCATCTATGGGCAAATGTTCTATAAATAATAGACCACCTTTTGGGTGGATTTTATACAAACTTTCTTTCGCTCCCCATAAAACGGTTAATTGCTCTACGAGATTGGTGTCTTTCAAAAAACTATTTTCTTGACCTACAAATTTATGAGCGATTCGCTTAATTTTGTCTCTGTTTTTTTCAATGTCAATTCCCACTGTTTTGTTGCTGATGATAATTGTAGAAAAGGTAAAAGAATGGCTTATTGAAATATGTTGACCGTCTCTTAAGTTGGGTTTTCCTGATTCAGAATAATAGAGATCCTCATCAGAATATCCTGCTATTTGTAGCAAATGACGTACACTTAGAAAACCTTTTTGATGCATTTCAGAACGCATGCTATTGACACGCTTTAAACTATGTTCGCATAAAAAAACATTTTGTAACTCCTGTAAGGTTTCAGTTATTTTCCAGACAAGAACCTTAGTGTTTTTGTCAACGATAATTGTTTTGGCTAAAGGCATTTATATTGTCAAAGGTATTTTGTAATTTTGCATCCTAATTCACAAATATAAGAACTATGAGTTCAGAAACGTCAACATACACAAAATTTAAAGTAAAAGACATTAGTCTAGCAGACTGGGGTCGTAAAGAAATTCATTTGGCTGAAGCAGAAATGCCTGGGTTGATGAGTTTGAGAGAAGAATACAAAGGTCAAAAGCCTTTGGCAGGTGCTCGTATTGCAGGTTGTTTGCATATGACGATTCAAACAGCTGTGTTAATCGAAACATTAGTTGATTTAGGTGCTGAAGTAACTTGGAGTTCTTGTAATATTTTTTCTACGCAAGATCAAGCTGCTGCTGCTATAGCTGCTGCAGGAATATCTGTATATGCTTGGAAAGGATTGTCTGAAGAAGAGTTTGATTGGTGTATCGAACAAACGTTATTTTTTGGAGAAGAGAAAAAACCGTTGAACTTAATTTTAGATGACGGTGGTGATTTAACAAATATGGTGTTAGATCGTTACCCAGAATTGGTTCCAGGAATTAAAGGATTGTCTGAAGAAACTACTACAGGAGTTCATAGGTTGTATGACAGAGTAAAGGCAGGAACCTTGCCAATGCCTGCTATCAATGTAAACGACTCTGTAACGAAGTCTAAATTTGATAATAAATATGGTTGTAAAGAATCTGCAGTAGATGCAATTCGTAGAGCAACCGATGTAATGATGGCAGGAAAAGTTGCCGTTGTTGCTGGTTATGGTGATGTTGGTAAAGGTACTGCTGCTTCTTTAGCTGGAGCCGGAGCAAGAGTTATTGTTACAGAGATCGACCCAATATGCGCATTGCAAGCAGCGATGGACGGATACGAAGTTCGTAAAATGGACAATGCTATTTCTCGTGCTGATATTGTAATTACTACAACAGGAAATAAAGATATTATAGTTGGTCGTCACTTCGAAGCCTTAAAAGACAAAGCTATTGTTTGTAATATTGGTCATTTTGATAATGAAATTGATATGGCATGGTTGAACGGTAATCATGGAGATTCAAAAGTAGAAATCAAACCTCAGGTAGATCAATATACAATTGATGGTAAAGAATTCTTGGTACTAGCAGAAGGGCGTTTGGTAAACTTAGGTTGTGCCACAGGTCATCCTAGTTTTGTTATGAGTAATTCATTTACAAACCAAACTTTAGCACAATTAGAGTTGTGGTTGAATGGAGAAAATTATAAAAATGATGTTTACATGTTGCCTAAACATTTGGATGAAAAAGTAGCACGTTTGCATTTGGCTAAAATCGGAGTTGAGTTGGATGAATTAAGCCAAGAACAAGCTGATTATATTGATGTAAAAGTTGAAGGGCCATTTAAACCTGAATACTACAGATATTAAATTTTCGGACACTGAGCTTGTCGAAGTGTGAAGCGAAGATTTTACCTAAAAAACGCCTTGAGTTTCTCAAGGCGTTTTTTTTGCTATATGTAGGTTTTATTGGTTGCTGTTTTAACAAATGTTATATAATTGTAATAAAAGATGTAGAAAGTGTTGATAGATTGTTAATAACTTGTTAATTTTTTTATAAAAGCATATCTTCGTTAAAAATTGATCAATTAAAAGAATTTTATGGTAGGGGGTACCAAGAACCAATACAAAAGTTTCAAGTATTTGAAACTACAATTATTGTCGATATTATTTATTGTTGTAAGTTTTTCATCAACCGTAAGTGCACAGAACTGCACGGTCAATGCTGGGATCGATAGAACTATTTGTGAAACAGAAACTCTTACTCTTGAAGGGGTCTTAGGGGGAGCGATAGACTCTTCGCTTTGGATTCAGACAGGTGGGCCCTCTGTAATCATTGAAAATCCGACAAATGAGGTAACTGATGTAATAGGTACTTTAGGAGGAAATACATATACTTTTATGTTGACTGCCGTATGTGGAGATACAGTTGACGCAAACCCGCAAACAGTTACAATAGTTGTCAATGAAATTCCTGATGCAGTTGCTGGATCTGATATTGAGGGATGTCCAGGGTCATATACCTTAAACGCAACTCCAGTTGATGCAAGTTTGGTTGATGTAGTTGGTAAATGGACGATTGAAGGAGGAAATAATGCAGGAGTAACTTTGACGGATTCGTCTTCTCCTACTTCCGGAATAACGCTTTCCAATGCATCGATAGGTACCACGACTTTGCGTTGGACTATTGAAAACACAACTACGCTATGTAGTACCTATGATGAAATATCTGTTACTAATTTTGGTGGTGAGCCAATCGCAATAGCAGGAAATGATAAGACATTGTCACAATGTTATACTACTTCCACTGCAACAAATTTAGATGGATCCATAGGAGGTGATGGAACAGGTTCTCAAATTGGTGTTTGGTCTTTTGTATCAGGGCCAAATGTTCCGAATATCGCAGACGAAAATGATGAAAAAACTCGAGTTTCTGGATTGATCGAAGGAACTTATGTTTTTAGATGGACAGTCCATGGGCCATGTGCTTCTGGTAGAGATGAAGTTACGATTATTGTGCCTGCTGCTACACAAGATATAACAGATGCTAGAATACTTAATGGGAATCAACGTTTTTGTGATCCAAATATTACAACAGCTATTTTAAAAGGAGAGCCTCCTACGTATGCAGGAGAAACTGTAGAGTGGACACAGGTGAGTGGTCCAACCCTTCCAGCGGGTTCTATTTTAAGTCCGAATAGCCCAACAACACAGGTAATAAATTTAGATGGCTCGCATAATAAAACCTATACTTTTGAATATAAGATAATAGGAGGGCCAATCAATCCGAATTGTAGTTCGAAAGATGAAGGTAAAATCCACTTTAGTTCTCCAAATGTTTCTATCATAGTCAACAATGGCAATGATATGATTTTGAATCAAGATCAAACTAGGGCTGTAGTTCCTTTTATGCAATCTGGTGGAAATAGAACGAGGTATGAAATAATCGCTGCTCCCGATCCTTCTGGACTTGTTTCGTTAAAAGGAGCTGGTAGTTCCCCTTTAACTTTAGATTTATTGGCAGGTGAAGGAACTTATACTTTACGCTTGGTAAGAGATGCTTCAGGAGAGGTTTTAACAGATTGTAATGTGGCATCTGATCAAATCAATATTGTAGTTTCTCTTACTCCTACTGATGGGAATGCAGGTTCAAATTCCGTATTGAATTGTGGTCAGACGTCAACTACATTAGCAGGTAACCCTATTTCTGTAGGAACTGCGACTTGGTCACAAGTTAGTGGGCCAAATACAGCTATTTTCTCAGATGTTAATATCCCCAATCCAGAAGTTACCGGATTGATTCCAGGGGAATATGTTTTTAGATATTTAGTTTCTGGAGGTCCGAATGCACAAGATTCTTTTTCAGATACGTATGTGACTTATGCAATGCCTCCTGTTGCGGATGCTGGCTTAAGTGAATCGATTTGTGCAGGAACGCATGTGCTTAGTGGTAATGCTCTAGAGGCGGGTCAAACAGGTAAATGGACAGTAACTCCAAGTGACGGCGTTTCTTTTGTTGACGATACAGTACCAGATGCTATTGTCTCAGGTTTAAAATCAAATCAAGCCTATACATTTACTTGGACTATTAGTACCTTAAAGTGTGGTGATGATGCTGATGATGTGGTGCTGACAACAGATTCTTTGAATTCTCCTTCCATAGCAGATGCGGGTCCAGATCAATGTGTGGCTTCTAATGTTTCAATTGGAGTACTTACGGCTATTGAAACAGAATCTCCTTTTAGAGGTACTGGTGAATGGACCTTCGTTTCAGGTCCAGCTACTCCAACTATCTTAAAGACTGGCGATTTCACTGCTGATGTTTCTGGTATGACAGCTGATGGGGATTATGAATTTAAATGGACAGTATCGACACTACTGTGTAGTGCTCAGACAGAAGATACAACTACGATAACAGTCGCTCCAAATGCTGGGCAAAATTTAGACGCAGGTCCAGATCAAACAATTTGTGGCGATCAAGTGGTAATGGCAGCGAATGTACCGGCAACAGGACTTGTTGGTAAATGGGAGCAGACTTCTGGAAATGCTGGTTGGACTGTAGATAATATCAACAGCCCTACAGCAATTTTTACGAATTTATTAGATGGAAATTATGCGTTTAATTGGGTAGTTTCAAAAGGTACTTGTGAATCGGCTTCTGATGAGATGAAGTTCTCAATAAGTACAGGACCAACTACCGCAACGGCAGGTCCTATTTCTGATATTTGTAATGGGTCAACAGCAGTACTTACAGGAAATGTTATTACCGAAGGGGTTGGAACATGGTCTGTGGTTGCAGGGCCAAATAATCCAAATATTGCAGATATTCATGACCCTGTTTCAGCGGTTTCAAACTTAGTGTCTGGGGAATATACTTTTAAATGGACAAGTAGTAATGGAATTAATTGCCCTAATTCAGAGGCGACAACTACTTTTATCGTTGCTGCTGAAATTAATTTAGATGGAAAAGATCAAGATTTATGTGCCGCTTCTCAAGTATTACTTGAAGCGAATCCTGGTGCAATGGGAGTGTGGACTCAGACAGCTCCAATTAATACTGCTGTTATATCTATTACCACTACTTCAGATCAAACGGCAATAGTAGAATTAGACCCAACAATTTCAGATACCTATGTATTTACTTTTACAGCGAATTCTTCGAGTGTTTCTTGCACAAGTTCTGATGAATTAGAAATAAAAAACACAAAATTACCAGATGCACCGAATGCCGGGCCTGATCAAAGTATTTGTACAGATACCAATACTTCAGTTACGATGGCGGCAATTGGTGAGCCTGGAGAATGGATTTTAGTAACTGGACCTAATACTCCAACAATTTCGAGCAGTACTGACAAGGCTGCAGTAATTAGTAATTTAGTAGAAGGGTTGTATGTTTATGAGTGGAACGTAGGAAGTTTACCATGTACAGAATTGAAAGATGTTGTTAGAATCAACGTGTATGATCCTCCATTAGGTGCAGATGCAGGTCCAGATCAAACTGGTGGTACAGCAGCTTGTCAAGTTTTACCTCAATTAGATGCTGCAACTCCGACAAACGGAATAGGTACTTGGACGTTGACAACGGATCCATCTTTAGGAACAGGAATTATTATTGATAGTCCTAATGACCCGAAATCGACATTGACAATTAATGATCCATTTAATTTGCCAATCGGAAATTATGTGTTTACATGGACAGTTTCTAATGGAAATCCTGTTTGTTCAGATATATCAGATCAGGTTATTTTAGAATTTACTGCGCCACCGGCTAGTGATGCAAATGCAGGTTCCGACCAGGAATTATGTGATGTTACGAGTAGTACGTTGTTTGGAAATTCAATTAGTTTTGGCTCAGGACAATGGACACAGGATTCCGGTCCTAATACCGCCGTTATTGCAAATCAATTCAACTCTGAAACAGCTGTGAGTGGTATGATTGCTGGTACGTATGTATTTAGATGGACCATCACGAGTGGTGGTTGTAACACAACAGATACTGTTGAGATAATTATTTATGATGATACAGCCGTGGGAGTATTAGATGCTGGTCCGGATCAGATTGTACCTCAATTTGATAATATTTTTATGGATGCCAATGATGTGTCACCAGCAGTAGGTGAATGGCAATTTAAAAGTGGACCTTCAACACCAATCATTATAGATAAAAATGATCCTAAAACTCAAATAACAGGAGTTGTGCCTGGGGTTTATGAATTCAATTGGACGGTGAGATTGGGAATTTGTCCTCAAAAAGAGGATGCCGTTTTAATTACTGTCGTTGGGGTTACCGATGTGGGTGTAGATAAGAATGTCGATATTCCAAGCCCTGTTGTTGGGTCTACCGTATCGTATTCTGTTACGCTAACAAATCATGGAATTAATACAGCCACAGGAGTTGAAATAAAAGATTTATTGCCTTCGGGGGTAAGTTTGGTTTCTGGTTCTGTTGACAATGGAGGTGTTTATAATTCTGGTGGAAATTCTATCATTTGGAGTAATTTGATGATCGCTCCTGGAAAACAATTGGTATTAAACTATAAAGCAGTAGTTAACAATCCGAATGGGGGTGCAGATGAATACAAAAACACTGCGAGTTTAGAAAAAGTAAATGAAATAGATGCAGACCCAACAAATGATAGCGATTCTGTAACCTTAACACCGTCTGTAATCGCAGATGTTGTATTGTCTAAAGAAGTTTCGAATGCAAATCCAAACGAAGGAGATATCATATTTTATACGATAAAAGTAACCAACAACTCGATTAGCGAAATTACGAATGTAGTTATCACAGATAATTTACCTGCAGGATTGACATATATCAGTGGTATTGGTACTGTTTCAGTTTGGACACCACCTACTTGGAATATCGGTACGATGCTTCCTGGAGCAACTGAAGAATTGATTTTAGAAGTACAAGTAGATGCAGGGACATCGGGTCAGACTCTCACAAATGTTATTTCAAATACACAAGACCAGGTAGATCAAAACATCACTTTAGACGATGATACAGCCACTATTGTCGTGGCGAGTTCTGATTTGGTGACGACAAAAACGGTGAATAAACCTTTGGTTGTTGAGGGTGAGACGATTTGGTATACATTAAAAGTTGCAAATAATGGACCTGATTTGGCAACTAATGTTTCTTTAGTGGATGTGCTGCCTGCTGGAGTTATTTATGTAAGTGATAATTCAGGAGGTACTTATAATTCTGGAAACGGATTATGGACGATTGGTGATATAGAAAATGGAAAATCAGCAGAGATTAAAATCTTTGTAAAAATTGATTCAGGAACACAAGGCCAAAAAATAGTGAATACAACTACGGCTGCCACAGGAGATCAAGCAGATCCAACTACCAATGGAGATGATTTAGAAGCAGAGGTTGTTGTAGATAGTGAAACAGATGTGGTTATTACCAAAACTGTAGACAATCCTACACCAAATGAAGGTGATATTGTAACTTATACCATCAGAGCTGAGAACAAAGGTGTCGTAAATATTACAAACATAGTTGTAACAGATATGTTGCCGGCAGGCCTGACACATATTACTGGAAACCCTTCAGAAGGAACTTGGATAGAACCTAATTGGTCGATGGCACAGATCGTACCTGGTGGTACTGAAGAATTGACATTGCAAGTTCATGTTGAATCTGGAACGGCAGGAAAAACGCTTACGAACACAGTTTCAAATACCCAAGACCAATACGATAGTAACGTTACTCCTGATGATATGGAAGAAACGGTGGTTGTAACCTCTTCAGATTTGGTTACGGTAAAAACTGTGAGTGATAATGCACCTAGTGAAGGAGACGAGATAACCTATACAATCGAAGTTACAAATAATGGAGGGAGTGATGCAACTGGAATTGGTCTGGTTGACAATTTACCTTCAGGAGTAACCTATGTCTCTGACGATTCAGGAGGTGATTACAACAGCGGTTCTGGAATTTGGATAATTGGGAACTTGGCAAATGGTAACTCTACTAGTTTAAATATAAAAGCAACTGTAAATGCTTCAACAGCAGGTTCAGTTGTTACAAATACAACAACTGCAGCAGTAGGAGATCAAACGGATCCTACAGATACTGGAGATGTTCTTTCAGCTGACATTCATATTGATAATGCTACAGATATCGTATTATCGAAAAAAGTGAACAATTCATTGCCAAATGAAGGAGATGCGATTATATACACTATCGAAGTAACGAATAATGGAATAATTGATGCTACAAACCTTGTGATTACGGATGTTTTAGATCCAGGTTTGGTATATGTCTCAGGGGTTGCAACTGAAGGTGTATGGAACTTTCCTACTTGGACTCTCACAACATTGGGCGCAGGAGTGACTGAAACCTTGCTAGTTCAGGTTGTTGTTGCTACAGGAACTTCTGGACAGACTTTAACAAACACAATTAGCAATACACAAGATCAATTAGACAACAATGCAACTCCAGATGACGATAATGAATCTGTTGTTGTTTCGGCTGTTGATCTAGTAACTGTGAAAACAGTAAATAACGATACTCCTCAAGAGGGAGATATAGTTACCTACTCTTTGGTTGTGACGAATAACGGACCGAATGCTGCAACAAATGTTACAGTAATAGATAAACTACCAAATGGTGTAACTTATATAAGTGATGATAGAAGCGGTTTTTATGATCCAGCAACTGGAGTTTGGTATATAGGTTATTTGGCAAATGGGTCTACAGCAAATATCAATATACATGCATCTGTTGATAATGGAACTGCAGGAAGTTCAGTGGAAAATATTGCTACAGCAGCAATAGGTGATCAAACCGACACGTCGACGGTTGGTGATGTTTTAAATGCGATTATCTATGTTGATAATGAAACTGATATTGTGTTGTCAAAAGTGGTTGACAACGCTAATCCAAATGGAGGAGACAAAATAAATTATACCATTGTTGTTGAAAACAAAGGACCAATCGAAGCTACAAATATTGTTATTACTGATGTCTTGCCTTCAGGTTTGACTTTGTTATCAAGTATTCCTAGTTCAGGTGTTTATTCAAATTCGGAATGGAAAATGAGTGCGTTAAGTGTCGGTGAACAAGAAACTTTAATTTTAGAAGTTCTTGTGAGTGATACGGCAGATGGAATGGTGTTGACGAATACCATAAGCAATACGCAAGATCAGTTCGATAACAATAACACTGCGGATGATTTAGATGAATCGATTCTAGTGGCTTCAGCCGACTTAGTTACTCAAAAGGTGGTTGATAATGCTACTCCTAAGGTTGGAGATGAGATAAATTATACCATTACGGTTCGAAATATTGGACCAGACAATGCTACCAATGTAAGTTTAATTGATCATTTACCGGTTGGGGTAACTTATGTGAGTGATGATGCTTCAGGTGCTTATGATCCAGTTACGGGAATTTGGACCTTGCCGGTAGTAAACAATGGAGTAACAGAAGCATTAAATATCAAAGCTACTGTTGATGCTGGTACAGGTGGAACTACCATTACAAATACTACCACTGCAGCCAAAGGAGATCAAACCAAAGATTCTCCTATTGGAGACAATTTAGAGGCTGTCATTTATGTCGATAATGAAACAGATATTGCAGTTACAAAGATTGTAAATAATCAAACTCCAAGTGAGGGTTCAACTGTGATATTCACTATAGAAGTAACAAATAATGGTCCAATTGAAGCTACAAATTTAAAGTTAACTGATGTCATTCCTAGAGATTTGACATTGGTGTCTGGGGTTCCAAATCAAGGAGTCTGGAATAGTCCGGTTTGGAATATAGGATCTTTAGCAAATGGAGCTTCCGCAACGCTGATATTGAATGCAAAAGTAAATGCTGGTACCGCAGGTAATATTATAACAAATTATGTTTATAACACACAAGATCAATTAGATACCGATGCAACTCCAGACGATTTAAGTGAGTCGTTAACAGTTGCCTCTTCTAATTTAGTAACTGTAAAAACGGTTGATAATAATACTCCAAGTGAAGGAGAAACTATTCATTATACGATAAAAGTTGAGAATAACGGTCCTGTCGATGCTACGAATGTTTCTTTAGTAGATCTTTTACCAAATGAAGTTACATATGTGTCAGATGATGCAGGTGGAGATTATAATGCTGGTTCAGGTATTTGGACAATAGGAGCAATTCCAAATGGTGGTTCGGCTCAATTGGAAATTGAAGCTACCATCAATTCTAGTACAGCAGGAAGTACAATTATTAATAGAACCAGTGCTGCGGTTTCTGATCAAACTGACCCTGACACAACGGGTGATATGCTTGAAGCCTCTGTTTTTGTTGATAATGAAACAGATATTGTATTGTCGAAAGTTGTGAATAACAACTCTCCGAATGAAGGTGAAACTATTAGGTATTCTATTTCAGTGACAAACAACGGTCCAATCACAGCTACGAATGTGAAAATAACAGATGTACTGCCGAATGGGTTGACATATGTTTCAGGAATTCCTTCGAAAGGAATCTGGAACGATCCTATTTGGAGCATCAATACTTTGGCTTCAGGTGAAACGCTTGTGTTGATTGTTGATGCAATAGTTGATAGTGGGACTGCAGGTCAAAATTTAACAAATACAATTAGTAATACGCAAGATCAATTAGACACAAACAATACATTAGATGATCTTGAAGAAACAGTTATTGTAGGCGCATCTGATTTAGTGACTATCAAAACAGTTGACAACCCAGCTCCAGACGAAGGAGATACTATTGTTTATACTATTACAGTTACTAATAATGGATTGAATGATGCAACTAGTGTATCCTTGATAGATCATCTTCCTTTTGGCGTTACTTATGTGAGCGACGATGGGTTAGGCACCTATTCAAATGCAACAAAAATCTGGAGTATCGGAGATCTTGCATTTGGAGATACTGCGAGTTTAAATATTGTAGCCACTGTAAATGCTGGAACAGCCGGAACGAGCATTGTTAACACTACTACCGCAGCGATTGGAGATCAGGCTGATCCTTCTACGGCAGGTGATGTTTTATTTGCGCAAATTTTCGTTGAAAATAAAACGGACATTGTATTGACAAAAGTAGCTAACAATCTAACTCCTAATGAAGGTGATGAAATTTTCTATACGATTAGAGTTTCGAATGAAGGAACAATACAAGCAACAAATTTAATTGTAGAAGATCTTTTACCTGTTGGGCTTACCTATCTTTCAGGTACACCTACAACAGGAGTTTGGAACAATCCTCAATGGCATTTGAACTCTTTAAGTGCTGGAGAAACAGAAACGTTATTGCTAAGAGCGAGAGTTGACACTGGTACCGCTGGTCAGTCAATAATCAATACAATAAGTAATACGCAAGATCAATTAGATACTAACGCCACAGCAGATGATTTGGAAGAGACAATTGTTGTGACTGCTTCGGATTTGATTACGGTGAAATCAGTAGATGTTTCTACTCCAGACGAAGGGGATACAGTAATTTACACAATTGAAGTATCAAATAATGGTCCGAGCAATGCCACAGGAGTGTATGTTGTAGATCATTTACCAAATGGTGTTTCACATGTAAGTGATGATAGTAGTGGTGCATTTGATCCAATTTCTGGAGTTTGGAGTATAGGATCGTTGCCATTTGGAAGTTCGGCAATATTGAATATTACTACAATTGTTGATGCTGGTACCGCCGGTAAGACAATTACAAATCAGACAACAAGAGCATTGGCAGATCAAGCAGATACTTCTTTCATAGGTGATGTTTTAGAGGCTTCTATTTATATTGATAATGAAACCGATATTTATTTAACAAAAGTTGCGAATAATCAGACTCCAAATGAAGGAGATACAGTAATTTATACCATTGAGGTTGAAAATAAAGGTGTTATTGATGCAACCAATGTTCGAATTAGAGATGTTCTTCCAGCTGGTTTAACATACGTCTCAGCAATTCCAACTACTGGAAATTGGAATGCTCAGACATGGAGCATAAATAAACTGGCAGCTGGTAGCTCTGAAAGATTGTTTGTTACTGTTACAGTTGATGCTGGCACAGCAGGACAAATATTGACCAATACTGTAAGTAATACGCAAGATCAATTTGACTCTGACATTACTCAAGATGATTTGCAAGAAACAATTGTTGTAACAGCTACTGATTTAATCACTGTAAAATCGGTTGACATTACAACGCCATCCGAAGCGCAAACAATTACTTATTCTATTACAGTAACGAATAATGGTACAAGTGATGCAACAGGTGTTAGCTTAGTAGATGTTTTACCTAATGGAGTAAGTTATGATAGCGACAATGGAGGTGGTAAATATAACAATGCAACTGGACTTTGGGATATTGGGGCGTTGGCGAATGGAGCTACGACTACTTTGTTAATTCAGGGTGTTATTGATGCCGGATCAGCCGGTTCTACGATTGTAAATACGACATCTGCGGCTACAGCAGACCAGGCTGACCCAACCACAAATGGAGATGTCCTTTCAGCAACTGTCTATGTTGAGAATGAAACGGATATTGTTTTAAGTAAGACCGTTAATAATAGTACACCAAACGAAGGAGAAGATTTGTTTTACACAATTATAGTGGAAAACAAAGGAGGTATTTCTGCAACGAATTTAAAAATTACAGATGTATTACCAGCAGGACTGAGTTATGTTTCTGGAACTCCAACGGCTGGAAGTTGGAACTCTCCAATATGGAGTATAAATACTTTAGCGCCTGGAGCAATTGAATATTTAACGTTAAAAGTAAATGTTGACCCAGGTACAGCAGGACAGATCTTGACTAATACGATTAGCAATGCGCAAGATCAATTAGATACAAATATCAGTCCAGATGATTTAGATGAAACGGTTGTTGTCGCATCAGCTGATCTTGTTACAGTTAAAACAGTTAACAATACAACCCCTGATGAAGGAGAAGTAATAACATACACGATACAAGTTACAAATAACGGTGGTAGTGATGCAACCAATGTTAGCTTGATTGATCATTTACCTCAAGGTGTGGTATATCAATCAGATGATAGTGGAGGAAGTTATAATTTCGGTTCAGGTGTTTGGTCGATTGGGTCATTGGCAAATGGAGTTTCTGTTAGTTTGAATATTGATGCATTAGTTTCTAATGGTACCGCAGGAAAAACTATTACAAATACAACTACTGCAGCTGTTGGAGATCAAACGGATTTAACAACTAATGGAGACCAGCTTGAAGCAACAATACATATAGATAATGAGACAGATATTGTTTTAGAAAAAACGGTAAACAACAATACACCGGATGAAGGAGATTCTATTTTGTATAGTGTTAAGGTGACAAATAATGGTAGTATTAGAGCAACCAATGTAGTCGTTACAGATATGTTGCCTACAGGTTTAATTTATGTAGCAGGAACAACAACTTCTGGTACTTGGGCTTATCCAAATTGGTCGCTGAATTCTATTGAGGTGGGAGCTACAGAAACGTTATTGCTACAGGTGAACGTTGGATCAGGTACAGCAGGACAGATCTTGACTAATACGATTAGCAATACACAAGATCAGTTAGATACGAATACAACTCCTGATGATGCAGAAGAGTCGATTGTTGTTTCTTCAACAGATATAGTTACAGTCAAGTCAGTTGACAACACGACACCTGATGAGAATGATACTATCGTATATACCATAACGGTTACCAATAATGGAGCAAATGATGCAACGGGTGTAAGTCTAGTAGATAATTTGCCGAATGGAGTAACATATTCTAGTGATAATGGTGGAGGAGCTTACAATGTAGGTTCCGGAGTTTGGACCATAGGGGATTTATTGAATGGAGCTTCTAAGACTCTTACAATTAGTGCGGTAGTCGATGCTAGTACAGCGGGATCGACTATCGTAAACAAAACAACAGCTGCTAGTGGAGATCAAGCAGATCCAAGTTCAGTGGGTGATGTTTTAGAGGCATCTATTTATGTGGATAATGAAACGGATATCGTTCTTTCAAAAGAAGTAAATAATGCAACTCCGAATGAGGGAGATCATATTATCTATACAATTAGGGTAACGAATAATGGTACAATTGATGCGACCAATGTAGTCGTAACAGATATGCTACCAGCAGGATTGTCATATGTGTCAGGAGTACCTACAGAAGGAATATGGACTGCTCCAAATTGGTATGTAGGTAACTTGAATGCCGGAGATACTTATACCTTGTTGTTGAGAGTTTTAGTAGATCCAGGGGCATCAGGGAAAATGTATACCAATACGATTAGTAATACGCAAGATCAATTGGATAATAACAACACCCCTGATGATACTGAGGCTACAATTATTGTTTCAGCTGCTGATTTAAGGGTTTCAAAAATTGTTGATAATTCAAGTCCGGTTGAATTGAGTACGATAAATTATACGATTTCTGTAACGAATGATGGTCCTAATAACGCAACAAATGTTAGCATTACAGATAATTTACCTGCTGATTTAAGGTATCTGAGTGATGATAGTTCGGGTATGTATAACAGTGGATCTGGAGTTTGGTCAATTGGTAATTTGGCAAACGGAGAAACAAAAACGTTGAATATTGAAGCCATCGTAAGAGTAGGAACCGTTGGAAATGTTATTGTAAATACAACTTCTAATCTTACGGCTGATCAACACGATTTAAATACAACGAATAATATTGGTAGTGTAACTGTGATACCAGTAAGGGATGTGGATTTAAGCTTGACGAAAACATTTATTGATGGGACTGATATTGCCGCTATCGGAAATCAAAAAACTTTTGAGTTGCGTGTAACCAATGAAGGAAAATCTCTTGCTACTGGTGTTGAAGTAACTGATTTATTACCTTCAGGATATAAATTCTTAAAGTACAATTCAACGACGGGAACTTATGATTATAACACAGGTATTTGGAATGTAGGAGAGGTGCTTCCAAGTAGTACCGTAATATTGACTATTGATGTGTTGGTGTTAGGTACTGGAGACCATGAAAATTGTGCTGAGATTACAGCGATGAATGAAACAGATCTAGACTCGACACCTGGAAATGGCAATCCGTCTGAAGATGATTATGCATGTGTCGGAATATCATATATATCATCGCTTAATTTGGGAGTTGAAAAATCTGTTGTTAACAATAAACTGACTCCAAATGTTGGTGATGAAATAACATTTAAAATACAAGTTACGAATTACGGTCAGTTAGATGCAACAACAGTTCAGTTGTCAGAAGTATTGCCGACAGGTTTCAATTATGTAGCATACAAAGCTACTGCTGGTATATATGATTCTGGAACTGGTGTTTGGACAATTAATACCCTTGCAAAAACAAGTATTGAAATTTTAACAATTACAGCAACAGTGAATGCGTTAGGTGATTACGAAAATTGTGTTACCATTATAGGGTCTTCAAATACGGATTCAGATGCTTCTGATAATACAAGTTGTGTTTTGGTAGCTCCAGTTTCATTAGTTGATTTAGAACTGAAAAAAGAAGTTAGCGATAACAAACCGTTGGCCGGTGAAGAGATTGAGTTTTTAGTAAGATTAATCAATAGGGGACCGAGTGAAGCAACGGGTGTGGAAGTTGAAGATATTCTGCCAAGTGGTTATGTGTATGTTTCTTCTAGTGCTACTTTAGGTAGTTATGATGATGCTTCTGGAATTTGGGATGTTGGCACCCTTCAAGTTGGTGTTGAGGAGGACTTGACGATTGTTGTAAAAGTTAAATCTACAGGTGATTGGGACAATACAGCGCAAGTTGAAGCATGTAATGAACAAGATATTGACTCAATACCAGGAAATGATAACCCTGATGAAGATGATCAAGACACTGTTGAAGTTGATGTGAAGGTAGGTTTCTTTATTCCTGAAGAGTTTACTCCCAATGGAGATGGTCTGAATGATACATTTGAGATTACCAATTTATCGGTATTGTATCCTGATTTTAAAATAGTGATAGTGAACCGTTGGGGTAACAAGGTATTTGCATATAAACACAATGGAGATCCAAATTCGACAGCCAAATGGTGGGATGGATATTCAGATGGTGGTGTTAATTTAGGTTCAGGGGATGTACCTGATGGGACTTATTTTTACACAATAGAATTTAATAATAATGATAGAGCTCCACAAACAGGTTGGGTGTATTTAAGAAGATAATCATATATGGGAAAGTTTAGAATTTTAATTTTTAGTGTTCTGCTGTTAAGTAGTCTAGATTCTATTGCGCAGCAAGACCCTCATTATACCCAGTATATGTACAATATGACTGTTGTGAATCCCGCATATGCTGGATCAAGAGGTATCCCAACACTAACTTTATTAGGTCGTACACAATGGGTAGGTGTAAAAGGTGGTGCACGAACAGCGACGTTGTCGTTGGATGCTCCGGTAGGTAGAGCGGTAGGTCTTGGTTTTTCAGTCATTCATGATGAGATAGGACCTGTGAAAGAAAACAATGTGTATGGGGATTTTTCTTTTACTGTTTTTACAGGAGAAGAAGGTAGATTGGCATTTGGAATTAAAGCAGGTGCAACTTTTTTAGATATTGGTTTGTTGTCTACTGTAACTCCTGGTGATCCTTTAAATGTGCCGGTAAACCAAATATCACCAAATTTTGGAGCTGGTGTATATTATTATACAGATAAATTTTATGTTGGATTGTCTGCACCAAATTTTTTAGAAACAAAGCATTTAGGGGACGATAGTGGAACAGTAAGTGTGGCTTCAGAAAAGATGCCAATATTTTTGACTTCGGGATATGTACTCGAAATCACGGATGAATTTAAGTTAAAACCATCTACGATGATTAAGGGAACATCAGGCGCTCCTATTTCTGTGGATTTATCACTTAATGCAATGGTGCAATCCGTTTTAGAGTTGGGCTTGTCTTACAGAATTGATGATTCAATTTCTGCAATGGTTGGTTTACAAGCTTCTCAAAGACTTAGGGTTGGATATGCCTATGATTATTCAATAAGTAGTTTTGGAGTTTATAACTCTGGTTCGCACGAATTGATATTAACATATGGATTCAGCAAACGTAATATGAAAAGCCCTAGATTCTTTTAAAAAAATCATCTATGTTTAAAAAAAATATTTTTATTTTATTATTGATTATGGTTTCTGTGAGCTCAATGGGACAGAAACAAGAATGTGTTGTAAAAAACATAAATATAAATTCTAAGAATCAAGATTTTGGGATGATTCATTTTTCAGATTCTTTGGTGTTATTTTCTTCTTCGAGAAGAGATAGATCGATAAAGCAACGTAAATGGAGTGGGAATAATCAACCTTATTTGGAGTTATACAAAGCAAAATTGACTAAAGAGGGGACTTTTGATTCTGTAGCTCGGTTTTCAGAGAAAGTAAATACAAAGTATCATGATGCTGATTTGGTATTTTCAAAAGATGAAAACACCATTTATTTTTCTAGAAGTAATTATTACAAAAACAAATATGTTACTGATACTTTAGGAAGAAATTTGATCGAATTGTATCGAGCGGAAAAAGATTCTGTAGGAGAGTGGGAAGTTTTTGAAATGCCATTTAATAATAGGAATTATCAGACGGGTCATCCTTCGTTGAGTGATGATGAGACCAAGTTATATTTTGTATCTGATATGCCTGGAGGTTATGGAAAGACGGATTTGTATGTGGTGGATATCAATCTAGATGGAAGTTATGGAACGCCAAAAAATTTAGGTCCAAATGTGAATACAAAAGGAAAAGAGATGTTCCCGTATGTATGGAAGAATGAGTTGTATTTTTCTAGTGATGGATATCAAATGGGACAAGGAGGTTTAGATATTTTTGTGGTAGATTTGGTTGATTTTCTACCTACCAAATCTGTTGTAAATTTAGCTAGGCCTTTAAATAGTTACAGTGATGATTTTGGTATTGCATTTAATAAAACTAAAAACAAAGGTTACTTTTCATCTAATAGACCTGGAGGTAAAGGAGATGATGATATTTATACTTTTGAATTTGAGTGTGATCAAATTATTGCAGGTGTAACCTATGAATTAGAAACTAAAGTTGATACCATTACAACGGTGAAGCTTTTTACCAAAGACCATGAGGAGTTGGATAAGACTATAGTTTATAGTGAAGGAAAAGCGTCAGCTATTGATACGACTTTGGTAGTTAATAAAGCACAAGATAGTATGTATCAATCTCAAGTGGCGAGTAAAATTTTAGATAGTGTAAAGGTTTATTTACTCGATGCAAATAATTTGAAATTGGATAGTGTCGTATCTAATGAAAATGGAGAATATCAATTCTCGGTTGAATGTATTACGAATTATAAAGTTTTGGCAGAAAAAGAACAATACGAAGATGTTGAGTATGTCATTATGACGACAGAAAACAATAATGATACTATAGTTGCAGATTTGTTTTTAACACCTTCTGATATTATAATTACACGGGGAGAAATGATGCTTCGTGTAGACCCTATTTATTATGATTTTGATAAAACGAATATTAGGGCAGATTCTTTCAATGCTGCGAAGAGGGTAGTTCAATTAATGAGAAAATATCCTCACATTAAGGTGCATATTAAGGCTCATACCGACAGTAGAGGTAGGGCTGAATACAATTTAACGTTGTCTGATAGGAGAGCTGCTGTTCTTAGGTTAGGAATCATACAAAGTGGTATTGACGCTAATAGAATTAGTTCTCAAGGATATGGAGAAACGCAACCTATTAATAAGTGTAAAGATGGTGTTCAGTGTTCTGAAGCCGAGCATCAAGAAAATAGAAGAATTGAGTTTGTAATTACGAATCCTGATGAGCATGAAGAGCAAAGTGTTGAGGAAATGATGCTTGAAGATTCTAAAAATTTAGATATAGAAATTGAGCAATAAAATAATAATTATAAGATAGCAATAAAAAAGCACTCATTATTTATGAGTGCTTTTTTTATGGGGTACTAATTTTTTTAAATATCCACACGTTCAAAATAACTTTCTAAAAAGTCGTCGATTTTTTCTTTTAAAATATTTATTGAAATAGCTTCCTTTCTAAACACCGTAAGGTTTTCTTCTACTCTATTCCTGCTTAAACTTTCTTGGACTTCAACGATACGTACCCCATCGATTTTCTCTATTAAAGTCTTTAATTGTTGATCCAATGACGTATCGCTTAAATATATTTTTATCGTTTGTTCTTTGGGTGAGTTTCTAATTTCAGATCTATATGGTAACATAGGCAAATAAATTTAAGAGTTCATACTATTTATTACAAGGCTGTAACCTTCCTAAGTTAAGATTTTTGATTAAAAATTACAAGCCTTATTATTTTTTTGTTTTCATAAAAATATTGCGCCTTAAATGATTTCATATTTCTGTCAAATCAATTTGTTTAATAAAATATCATTAGTATTAAACATAATAATTATCTTTATGCTAAAGTTCAAAAACATATGAGTTTACAGGAAGTGTATAAACTAACAGATAGGGAATTTGATAGAATTATTGAAATGGCTTGGGAGGATAGAACTCCATTTGAAGCTATTTATATTCAGTTCGAACTTCCAGAAAAAGATGTGGTTAAAATAATGCGTTCTTATTTAAAAGAAAGCAGTTTTAAAAGATGGAGAAAGAGAGTACATAGTGGGGTTAGTAGTAAACATTTGAAAAAAAGATCTGTAGAAATAAAACGTTTTAAATGTTCAAGACAACGTTCTATAGCTAACAATAAAATATCAAAAAGATGACGAAGAATAGCAGTGTGAAAAATTAGTTTAAAACTTGTACAAAAGTGAGAAATTGATGTTTTCGAAACCAAGTCCAACAGAAAAAGCGCTTCTTGATTCAGCATTTTCTTCATCTGATTTGCTTGTTTCATAGCTCAATATTCCCCAACTCGCTTCAAGCGCAAAATGTTTGTTTAGAAAGTAATTTATTCCTGGAGAAAAAGCAATTCTATAGCCTTCAGCTTCATTTTTTGTAGTTTTCGTAGTCCCATAACTTGAAGAATAGTAGTCAATTGTTTCATATTCTAGAGTAGAAAAATTTTTGTTAACTAAGCCTTCCAAATAGATTGAAAACTTACTTTTTTTATTAAAATAGTATCTAGAAAGCAATCCTATTTCAAAAGTTTTCAGGGTGTAGTAAGTTGCATATATTGTAAAAGGAGCACTGCTAACTAATATATTTAAACCAAGTGAAAAATTATCAGAGAGAAAACCACCGAATTTAGTTGTTAATTCAAAAGTGTCTTTATTTGATTCATCTGACCCAGAGTTTATTGAGTTGAAACTCACACCTCCGGAAATATAGATATTGTCTTTAGCGAATCCAAATTCATCTTGGTTTAGTTGGTAAGTTCTAGTAGTTGTGGTTGTAGTAGTGGTAACTGTTTCGGTATTTTGTGCAAATGAGAATGCTGCAGTAAACAAGGCTAGTAAGAGTGTTCTTATTTTCATTTTTTTTTCACAAATTTAAATTAATTAGTGATTTTCTGTATATGATTTTGATCTTTTTTAGGATAAAATAGTTTCGAAACTATTTTATCCAAATCTTGTATGTAAAACCAATCAATCATCTATATCTAAAAAGCTAGGTTGTATGATTTCAGATATATGATGAGGTTCAATATTTTAATAATTCTTTACAATCATTGTTGGATTATTTGCTTTTTAATTATCTAGGCTTCAGTGTATACAGGTCGTTTTTTAATGTTATTTTTGAATTTTTATGTGAGTAAATTTCAAATAGTTCCTTGATGAAGAATACAAAACCAATCTTATACATGATATTTAGTGTTATTGCATTTTCATTGATGAATACACTTGTGAAATATTTGAATGATTTTAGTGCATACCAATTACTTTTTTTTAGATCTATAGGAACGCTATTTTTTACAATACCTCTTTTGATAAAAGCCAAAGTTTCTATGTTAGGGAATAATAAAAAACTATTGCTCTTAAGAGGAGTAGCTGGTGTCGTATCGCTTACTTGCTTTTTTCAATCTTTGAATTATTTGGCCTTAGGAACATCCGTTTCCTTGAGATATTCTTCACCTATATTTGCAGCCATATTTGCTTTTTTATTCTTGAAGGAAAAAATAAAACCCATCCAATGGTTTTTGTTTTTTGTTGCATTTTCTGGAGTTTTGGTGATCAAAGGTTTTGGCGGTGATGTCAATACGGTTGGTTTATTGTTTATCTTGATGTCGGCTATTTCTCTTGGATTGATATTTGTGCTGATCCGAAAAATGGGAAATACAGAGCATCCCTTGGTAATTGTTAATTATTTTATGGTGATGGCTTTTACTTTTGGTGGTCTCATGTCCATAAACATTTGGAAAAGTCCAAATCCAGAAGAATGGTTGCTTTTGTTAAGCTTGGGTGTATTTGGTTATGTTGGACAGCTCTATTTAACCAAAGCATTTCAGTCAGACGAGACAATTGTTATTGCTCCTTTAAAGTATTTAGAGGTTGTATTTATGATTGCTATTGGTGCAATGTGGTTTGGTGAGATTTATAATTTATGGACCCTGTTGGGAGTTGTAATGATTATGATAGGACTAATCTATAACGTATATTTAAAAAAGAACCAACGTTAACCCAACCAACCCTCTCTATCCAAACTTCTATATTGTATCGCTTCAGAAATATGATGGGGTTCTATAGTTTTAGAATTCTCTAAATCGGCTATGGTCCTGCTTACTTTTAAAATTCTGTCATAAGCTCTAGCCGATAAATTCAATTTTTCCATGGCTGTTTTCAACATTAGTTTTGATGTGGTGTCTAATACGCAGTGCTTTTGTATTTGTTTTACACTCATTTGCGCATTGTAATGTGTTTTCGAGGTAGCGTTAAATCGTATGGTTTGTATTTCTCTTGCTTTTATAACTCGTTGTTTAATTACAGAACTTTTTTCTCCTGTTCGTTCTTCAGATAGTTTTTCAAAAGGAACAGGAGTAACCTCTATATGTATGTCAATTCTGTCCAATAGCGGTCCTGATATTTTTCCTAAATATCGTTGCATTTCGTGAGGTGAAGAAGTCATGGGACTATCAGAGTCGTTAAAAAAACCACTCGGACTTGGGTTCATACTTGCTACTAACATAAAACTACTCGGGTAGGTAATTGTAAATTTTGCACGTGAAATGGTTACTTCACGATCTTCCAAAGGTTGTCTCATTACTTCTAAAACACTGCGTTTGAATTCTGGTAGTTCATCTAAAAAAAGCACTCCATTATGTGACATTGAGATTTCACCTGGTTGTGGATATTGACCACCGCCTACCAAAGCGACATCTGATATGGTATGGTGCGGAGACCGAAATGGGCGTTCACGCATCAATCCGTAATTCTCTTTGATACGACCAACTACTGAATGGATTTTTGTCGTTTCAAGAGCTTCACTTAGTGACATCGGAGGTAAAATACCAGGTAATCTTTTCGCCAGCATAGTTTTACCAGAACCTGGAGGTCCGATTAGTATAATATTATGCCCACCAGCGGCTGCAATTTCCATACATCGTTTGATGGATTCTTGTCCTTTGACATCTGCAAAATCAAATTCGAGATTTTCAGCATTGATGTTGGCATCATCCGTTTCAGAAATTGTGTGGGGTGTTAAGGGTAATTTCGCGTCAAAAAATGAAATGACTTCTTTTATGTTTTCTACACCATATACAACTAATCCTTCGACGATTGCTGCTTCGTTTGCATTTTGTTTTGGAAGAATAACTCCTTTAAAACCTTCGTTTTTTGCATTGATAGCAATAGGCAGTACTCCTTTAATGGGTTGAAGACTTCCGTCTAAAGAAAGCTCTCCCATTATCAAGTATTCATTGATAGATGTTGATTTTATTTGATTAGAGGCTGCTAAAATTCCAATCGCTAAGGTTAAGTCATATGCAGATCCTTCTTTGCGTAAATCTGCAGGAGCCATATTGATGGTGATTTTTTTACCGGGTAATTTGTAACCGATGTTGTTCAACGCAGCGGAAATTCTGTAACTACTTTCTCGAATGGCATTGTCCGGCAACCCAACCAAATGGTAACCGATTCCTTTGTCAATATTTACTTCAACGATAATGGTGGTGGCCTCAATACCGAACACGGCAGCCCCATAGACTTTTGTCAACATAGCATCTTTTTTTAGCAATTAGCCAATCAATCTCTTGATTTAGATATGAAAAGCAGTTTTTCTTTTAAAGATACAGAAAGTTGCTGTGCAAGTCAATTATCAATTAGAGTCTAGTTTTCTTATAATAGTGCTGGTATGCCCGGTAGTTGCCCGACCAAAGCAAGAGATACAACACAAACTAGAAACATAACACCTGGTATAATGAGTCTTTCCTTTAAACTAAGTTCTTTCGCACGTTCTCTGTCCCCGATCAACCCTAAATTGTCGAGCAACATGGTCAATGCCCAACCAAACACTGGATTTACAAAGGCACATGCAAATATACAAGTACCAGCACTCAACGAATCTTTGTTTTTTTGAATCATCTGCATACCTGCTTCTAATAAAGGAAGAAAAACGCCTACAATTAATGCTACTCTTAGAACAGGTTCCCACATAGCCAAATCCATCGGATATCCAAAAATTGCTGCTAATACACAGAGAATGGCTGTAAGAACAGCTCCTCCTGGAATAGGACGTTTAGCAATTGCGGCGGGAATCATATATGTACCCCAAGAAGAGGCTATATTTCCACCTCCCAAAGCCGTACCAATAATTTGACGAACGGAAGCAACGGTCATGGTATCATCAACATCCATCAAAACGTCTTTTGCCTCTTCAGGATAATTCAATTCTTGGAAAACACGATGGCCTAAATAATCGGGTGACCACATGGCAACTGCTAAAATCGCAAATGGAATTACTGCCACAAAATGATTAATATTTGGTAATCCTAATTGCCAACCTGTATTTTCTCCCCACCACCAGAGCGGATTCATATGGGGTAGACCCGGAGCCGTACTAAACTCGAATTGTACACCCATTACATAGCTTACTATTCCTGCAATACCCGAACAAAGAGGGATGGCCAACCATCTTTTTTTAATTCTTGCTAAGTAAGCATAAACGAGTATGGTCAGACCAATTACCACAAAAGAAACGCGACTAGCATTAGAAGCTTCTGCCCATAACCTAAATTTGCCTATTTGTCCGACGAGTCCCACCGCTCCAAGGTAAATCAATAAGCCTCCTCGAACACCAACACCTGTTAATGCCATTAATTTAGAACCTCCTTTAGTGATACTCAGAATTATTCCGAAAACTCCAATGAGTATACCTAAAGCCAACGGATGCCCGCCTGCCATGGCAATGATAGGAATCAGCGGTATCATTGGACCATGTGTACCGGCTAGATTTGCTTTAGGATTTAATATGGCTGAAAATAGAATTACAAATATACCTCCGGCGATAAGCAATTCATATCTTACGTTTTCTGCTACAAATTCAGGAGTTAATCCAAACTGAGCGGCAAAAGCAGCAACCATCGCGGTTACCATTACTACTTTACCAATTGTAGCTGCCAATGCAGGTACCAAATCTTCTATTTCTATCCTAAAATCTCTAAAAGGTAAATGAATTCTCCATCTGCGGAAGTGCATTATTAATAGTTCGTGATTTAGGTATTCTTCTCTGTTTTTAAATTCTTTAGATTTTTTTCGTTTTTGACGATACGAATGCTCTTGTTTGTTTTTCATGTGACGGTATTGATAAAAGTTATTGAATAACTTTCTAGTAGGTTTTTTTAGTTTCGCACTAAATTACAAACTCATTTTAGGTGTAATACTGAGATATATCAGCTTTCAACTTGTTCGTTAAACTTCTTAAGTTCGATAGGAATTGATTATTTTAGAACCGGCAATAGCACCATCATTTATGAATAAAAGAATTACACTTAAAGAAATAGCACAAGAATTTAATGTGTCAATAGCAACGGTATCTAAAGCGTTGAAAGACAGTCATGATATTGGAAGAGCTACGCGTGAAAAAATTCAAAAATATGCGAATGATAAGGGCTATCAACCTAACATTTATGCGTTGGGGTTGAAAAATAATAAAACCAAAACAATAGGACTTATTTTGCCGAATATATTGAATAGGTATTTTGCGAAAGTGTTTAGTGGAGTAGAGAAGATAGCAAACCAATTAGGTTTTCATGTAATTATTTCTATTTCGCACGATAGTTATGAAAAAGAAGTTGAAGCTACTCATTTTTTTTTAAAAGGAACTGTTGATGGGTTTATAGTTTCACTGGCAGAAGAAACTCAAAAGCTACAGAAATATGATCATTTTAAAGATGCTAAAAAATATGGGGTAGGAATGGTAATGATGGATAGAGTTACGGATGAGGTCTTGTGTGATAAGGTAATTGTTGATGACATGGAAGCTGCGCAAAAAGCTACGAATTTTTTCATTGAGAACGATAGAAAACACATTGCTTTAATTTCTATTATTAGTCATACGAGTGTTGGAAAACTCAGGATTCAAGGTTATAAAAATGCTTTAAAAGAGCACGAAATGTTGATCGATGAAAATTTGATTTTGAGAGTCGGAAAACACGATGATTTAGAAACTTTGTTGAAGATTGTTTTAGGAAGTAGAAAAGTAGACGCTATACTTTGTCTTGAAGAAACGGCCGCTATTGAAACTTTAGCCATTCTAAAGAAACAAAAATATCAGGTGCCAAAGGATATTTCAATGATAGGTTTTACAAATGGTGAATTGGCACAAAATGTTACTCCTAAAATCACCACCGTTAGTCAGCATGGAGTTTATATGGGTGAACAAGCGATGCAATTCTTGATTGAACGGTTGGAAGCAATGGATAAAGAATTAACGCTGCATCCCAGAACAAAGACGGTTAAGACCAGTATTATGGAAAGAGAGTCAACGATAAAAAGATAAATAAAAAAAAGTACCCTTCATTAAATAAAGGGTACTCATAATCATACAATTGTATTTTTTATTTTCTTTTGATAACCTTTTGAACAGCTTCAACGATTGCTTTGTCGTTCAATCCGTATTTCTCCATCAATTGTG
>NZ_VYVA01000016.1 GCF_009193215.1 Flavicella marina
CTCGCGCTGGGCCGACTCCCCGTCCTCCGCCCACACCGGCGACAGCCCGTTGTGGCGCAGGTTCACGGCGACGAGTTCGGCGATGGCGGGTTCGTCTTCGACGATCAGGATACGGGGCTGGTTCTTCATTGCGACGGCTAGCGGATGGCGCTCTCGATGTTCTCCATCGAGCTGTGGCGCACGTCGGCGCCCTTGACGACGTAGATGATGAACTCGGCGATGTTCTTGGCGTGGTCGCCGATGCGCTCGATGGCCT
>NZ_VYVA01000017.1 GCF_009193215.1 Flavicella marina
TTTTTTTTTTTTTAAATATTTTTGTTTTTTTCTGGATGAGAATTTTTTTTTTTTTTTGGTTTCTTATTGACTTTCTTATATTTGATATATAACTTATTATTTTTTTTTTAATTTTTTTTTTTTTTTTATTATTTTTTTTTTAAGTTTGATATTTCTTTGATATTTTTGGTATTATTTTTCTTGTTTATTTTTAATATAATTTTTTTTTTTTCATATATTTTTTTTTAAGAATTTGATATAAGATTATATTTATTTA
>NZ_VYVA01000018.1 GCF_009193215.1 Flavicella marina
TGGAGTCTGTAATTGTTTCTATTATGGGCCTATCTTGGAGGTGAAAAAGAGCTCAAATTATAAATAAAAGCCAACCACGTAAGGACAAATTCTACAGTTCCAACTTAGCCTAGGTGGTAACTTGCCCTTCAGACAATTTAAGTCTGTCCAGTTATCTCAGCTTTCATGGAGCAAGAGGGAACTCAGAATAAAGCAGTCTAGCTCAGTATGATCCTCCTACTTCCCAGTCTGAAACATTCATATACATTTCTT
>NZ_VYVA01000020.1 GCF_009193215.1 Flavicella marina
TTTTATCCATTTCTATCTAGGTTTCGTCCTACAGTCAACATTTCCTCTGATACCACTTCTGTCACACCCCGGGCTTTAAGGGACAAAGCCGGGTGCATCTCATACATGCGCCCAAAGACGACAACATATATAATCACAGAGTGTATAGAGATAAATGTCATAAAACATCAGAGTATTTATTACATAGCGAAAGACTTATTACAAAATAAAATAATGAATATAAAACGAACT
>NZ_VYVA01000002.1 GCF_009193215.1 Flavicella marina
TACTGCCAATGGTGGGAGAGTATGTCACCGCCTTTTTTTTAAAGCCTCAATCAGATTTATGATTGAGGCTTTTTTTTGGCTTAAATTTCATTTCGTTTATAACACAATAATATAATTGGTTTAGAGTTATTAATATATGTTTATATATCAAGGGAATTGTTTTTGATAAATGAAAAAATATACTAAAGACTTATGTTCTTTCGAGAATAATTTTATTTTTGTATGTTAAAGATAGTTTACAATAATTATACTATACTAATAAAACCTAATGACTAAAATTTTTAAACGACTAATTCTGGTCGTAATACTTCTTAGCTCAATATTTACTTTTTCACAAGAAACTGAAAGCAAGTCAAAGTTTAAAGAGGATTATAATACTTGGGCTGTAGGTGCTGGATTTAGCATTCTTAATTTGCATGGTGATTTACGTTCATTTGATACAAATAGTGGTGATGCCTATTATAATTTAGGAGGGTATATTTATGTTGACAAGATGTTCAATCCTATTCTAGGTGTTGAAGGGAAGATTAATATTTCCCAAATTGGAGGTGAAGTACAACAGCTTTATAATACTAGTGAACCAAATGAAGCATTGTATTATCGAATATTGTATGCAACACCTTATCTTTCTGAAATATTGAAAGTGGAAGGTACTTCTTTCGGCTTGGAAACGAGTTTAGTTGTTAATCTTGATAATTTGTGGAAAAGACATAGTGATAAATGGAGTTGGACTTCTTATTTTGGAGTAGGTTATCAAAAATATAATTCTCGTTTGATCATAAAAGATTATGAGTTTGATCCTAATAACCCTAAATATCCCGTTGATGATGTAGATCCCGATGGTACGATTCGAGATGCAGACTTTGGTCATAATGGACAAAGAGACTTTAAAACGAATGCAGGTTCGCTTTATTTAAATGCAGCAATTAGCGTTAAATATCGTTTGAATGATCACTTTGATATTGAAGGAAGAGGGGTGTTAAATTTGAATAATGAAGATCATTTAGATGCGGCCATTTCTCACAAGCAAGTGTATGAGTCTTTTTTCACGGGTAATATTGGAATTGTATATAAATTTGGGAAGAAGGAAAAATATGCTATTTGGGTACAAGATGAAGTAGTAAAACCTTTTGAAATTGTAGATACAGATCAAGATGGTGTGCAGGATCAATTGGATGATGAAGCAAATACTCCTAAGAATGCAGAAGTTTACGGAAATGGAGTTGCAATTGATTCGGATAAAGATGGTATAAAGGATTACGAAGATGACTGTCCATTGGTTCCTGGTCCAGTTGAAAATAAAGGATGTCCTATAGTAACACCTGTAGTTTATGAGGAACCTGTTGTGGAAGAAGTTGCGGTAGAACCTGTAGTTGAATTTAATGAAGATGAAAAAAGTGAAATTATTGAAAAAATCAACCTTCTTTCTAAAAGTATCTATTTCAAGACAGCAAGTGATCAATTAAAACAAGAATCTTATAAACCGTTGAATGAAATTGCGGATGTGATGATTGAATATCCAGATTCGAGGTTTAAAATTGAAGGACATACAGATAGTAGAGGGAATGATAATTATAACTTGAACTTATCTCAAAAAAGATCTAAATCGGTCTATAATTATTTAACAGGAAAAAATATTTCTTCTGAAAGATTATCTTCTAAAGGGTATGGTGAAACGAAACCTATTGCAACTAACGATACTGAAGCTGGAAGACAACAAAATAGACGTGTTGAAATTAATTTTATCGATCCGGATTCTGAGGAAGGTAAATTGGTGTATCCTCAAGGAACTGTTTTGAGAAGATCTGGAAATAGACCTGCAAATTATGGTTCTTATGGTGGTGGTGCTGGTATAGATTCTGATGGTGATGGTGTACCTGATATTTATGATAGAGAACCAAATACACCTAGAGAGTCTAAGGTTTATGGAGATGGTGTGTCAGTTGATTCTGATAGAGATGGAGTTCCTGATTACAAAGATGACTGTCCTTTTGCTAAAGGTCCTGTAGAACGCAATGGTTGCCCGTTTGACAATGAAACTGCCAATGCTCAGGCAAATGCTAATGTTGGAGTTGCTGTTGTAGCGACAAAAGGTCCGGATGCAGATGGAGATGGTGTTGAAGATAAGTTTGATAAAGAGCCAGACACACCTCCAGGAGTGAAAGTATATGCGAATGGTGTTTCTTTCGATAGCGATAAAGACGGTGTTCCTGACCATATGGATAGATGTCCGTTAACATTTGGAGAGGAAGATAATAACGGTTGTCCTTTTGATGAAGATTTGGATGGTGATGGAGTTGTTGACCGTAAAGATAGATGTCCTGGTGTTAAAGGTGATCCGTCTAATTTTGGTTGTCCTTCTGAGAAATTGACAGGAGATGTAGAAACTGAACTGAAAAACTTAGCAGCTAAGATGAAGTTCTCAAGATCTGAAGGTCATGTGTTAAAAAGTAATAATATTGCGGTTTTAGAGAAGATGGGGATTATTTTAAATCAATATCAAGCAACAGCCGTTAAATTTGAAGTACATACATCAAATAAACCAAATTTAAAGTATAACTTAGACTTATCTAAGCGTAGAGCTTTCGCTATTAAAAAATACCTTACTAAAGTAAGTGGAATTGATGCTTCAAGAGTTGAAGTTGAAGGTTTGGGAGGTACAAGACCAAAATACGAATTTGAAGATAAAGCAAATAGTTCTAAAAACAACAGAGTTGAGTTGTACGTAAAATAAATTTGAATATCAATTATAAAAAAATCCTACTTATCTTAGATATGTAGGATTTTTTTATGTCTAATTATTTGGAGGGTTTGTATTTTGAACGTTGTAAAATACTCTGTGCGTCTAGTAGCAGTAAATCCTCGAGGCTTGTCTTGTTGTTTTTGGCATAGGATTGAATAATTTTATACCCTATCCATCTACCTATTTTTCCAGGGGATTCAGAATCACCTTCCATATAAAATTTAGAAAAAGGTGCTTCGTCAATAAAACGTTTGTTTAAAGAATTGTCCGTAGAAAACAAAAGATTATTCGTGATAAAATATTTCCATATTTCTGATTCATTATTTTGACTCCAATTCAATTTATTTTTTTCAATTTTTAAGAGTATATTTTCTTCAGTTTCTGGAAGAAATAATTGTTTAAGGTAGATAATTTTTCCATAAAAAATCATTGATTCAAGAAAACCTCTTCCTCTTTTGATTTGGAACTTTTGCTCAATTATTTTTTCTGAAATATCGACAATAATATGTTCCTTAGTATAATTACTGGCTAAGTATTGAGGAAAACTCTCATATACTTCTGAATCTTTCCCTAAATACATATCTAAGGATATGAATAACAATGAATCTGAATATACGATGGAATGTTCGTAGTCTAAATCGTTAATAAGAAAAAATGTTTTAGGTGGAGAAAAACGATTGTTGTAGTATTTAATATGTTGAAATAACTTGATAATAGCGTCTTTTTCTTTAGATAAATTGTTGTACACGCTATCAGTTTTTGCCAAAAGAATTTTTCCTTCTGTGCCATTAATTTTTTCAAACCATTCTTTGTCATCTATGTTGGTTGGAAATAAATACGGATATTTCTTTTTCAAAGGTTTGATTGTCTTATGGTCAGCTGTGTAAAATTCTTTGTAAAAGTCCACAAAGTCTACTTGCAAATTTATTTGACTTATTTTTTGTTCTTTTTTTGAATCAGTATTACAACTGAATAAGCAAGTCGTCAGGGTGATGAAAATCAATGTTGTTTTTTTCATAAAGTATTATGAGAATAATTTTTATTGAGTTAATACCTTATCAAAACTGCGAAAAATCAGTATGTTCAAAGTATTTAATTGATTACTTTTGTGAATGTCAAAAATACTAAAATAACATTTACCATGAATTCTGAAAAAGTAAGCAAACATATCGTTAATTGGTTAAAATCTTATGCTGAAAAAGCAGGGGTGAAAGGTTTTGTTGTAGGTGTTTCTGGAGGGATAGATTCGGCAGTAACATCTACATTATGTGCAGAAACAGGTCTGCAAACAATTTGTGTTGAAATGCCGATATATCAAGAAGCCAGTCAAGTGAGTCGTGCTTTAGAGCATATAGAAAGACTTAAGGAGAAATATTCGAATGTGTCAAGTGTAAAAACAGATTTAACAAATGTGTTTGAGGTTTTTCAAGAAGCAATGCCTACTTCAAATTCTGGAGCATTAAAAGACTTGACTCTTGCGAATACTCGTGCCAGAATAAGAATGACTTCGTTGTATTATATTGCAGGAATTAATTCATCTTTGGTGGCAGGTACTGGAAATAAGGTTGAAGATTTTGGTGTTGGGTTTTATACGAAATATGGTGATGGAGGTGTTGATGTGAGTCCAATTGCGGATTTAGTAAAATCAGAAGTATTTGCTCTTGGTGCCTATTTAGGTGTACCTAATGCAATACAAAAAGCTGCTCCTACAGATGGGTTGTTTGGTGATAGTAGAACTGATGAAGATCAATTGGGAGCTTCTTACGATGAGTTAGAGGTTGCTATGAAGCAGGATGAATCAGGAGTAAAGGAGGATGGACTGTCAGGACGAGAAAAAGAAGTTTTTAAAATATTCAAACGACTGAACAATGCAAATAAACATAAAATGAATCCAATACCTGTTTGCGAAGTAAGTGATGCAATCAAAGCTTAAAATTGGCTCTAAATTCAAAGTAGATTGAATCAGATATAATTCCTATTTTTACAAAAAGCCTCTCTGTTGGATTTTATTGATTTTACATTTTTAGATTTTCTTGATATCACTTTGGTGGGAGTATTGCTGTACTATGTATACAAACTTTTAAAAGGTACTGTTGCGATCAATATTTTTATAGGAATTTCCATTGTGTTTTTGATATATAAAATTACTCAGGCACTCAAAATGGAAATGTTGTCAAGTATTTTAGAAGTGCTTGTAGGAGGTGGAGCAATTGCAATGCTGATTATTTTTCATCCAGAATTGCGTAAATTTTTGTTGATGCTAGGGTCTGCAAATATCGGCTCTAAACGAAGTTTTATCAAACAATTGAAGTTTTTAAAAACTGAAATAAACTCAGAGGTTGATGTTGACTCTATCGTTGCTGCCTGTTTGAAAATGTCTAAATCTAAAACAGGAGCACTTATCGTAATCGAAAGGAACAACAGTCTTGATTTTGTAAAAGAAAGAGGTGATTTTATGAATGCTGAAGTGAATATTCCAATTTTAGAAAGTATTTTCTATAAAAATAGCCCGCTACATGATGGAGCAACAATCATCAATGAGAATATTATCGTAGCTACACGTGTTGTATTGCCTTTATCAGACAAAACATTGCCGAGTAGATTTGGGTTACGTCATCGTGCTGCGATAGGGATAACAGAAAGAACGGATTGTATTTGTATTGCTGTTTCCGAAGAAACAGGTAAAATATCACTAATCAAAGATGGAGAATTTGAGTTGTTTAATGATAAAGATGACTTGATAGATATTATCAAAGCGCATCTCAATTAAATTTTCTCTACAATTTCACTGAATTGTTTTTCAAAAAGGTTTTTATAGTATCCTTCTGGCTTTTTTAGCAATTCTTTGTGGGATCCAACTTCAACGATATTTCCTTTATCCATCACAATTATTTTATCCGCTTTTTGGATGGTTGCTAGTCTGTGTGCTATGATAATAGAAGTTCGGTTCATCGTAATTTTATCTGTAGCATATTGGATCATTTTTTCTGAGTGAGAATCCACAGAAGATGTTGCTTCGTCTAGAATTAAAATTGAAGGATTACTTACATATGCACGTAAAAATGAAATCAATTGACGTTGTCCTGAAGAAAGCATATTTCCTCTTTCTTTTACATTGAAGTCGTACCCATTAGGCAAACTCATAATAAAGTCATGGATACCTATTTGCTTCGCTGCTGTTTGAACTTCTTCTCTTGAAATTGCATTATTCTCTAATGTGATGTTGTTTAAAATTGAATCTGAAAATAAAAACACATCCTGCAAAACAATAGCAACATGATCTCTTAAACTTTTCAATGTAAAGTTATTGATGTTTATATTGTCTATAGCTATTTCTCCAGAGTCAATCTCATAAAAACGATTTAACAAATTTATGATGGTTGATTTACCAGCACCTGTTGCTCCTACAATAGCCACTGTTTCTCCAGAATTAACTTCCATAGAAATTCCTTTCAGTACTTCAGTCCCTTTCACATAGCTAAAGTGAACATCTTTGAAATTAATATTTCCTTTAAGCGATGTGATTTCAATGGTACCTTCTTTTGAGACTGATTCATGCGTGTCCATGATTTCAAAAACTCTATTTCCTGCGACCATTCCCATTTGCAGGGTAGTAAATTTATCTGCTATTTGTCTAAGTGGACGATATAGCATCTCTACCATCATTATAAAACCTGTGATTTCACCCAAGGTAACACTCCCGTCTAGTGCTAAGTTAAGACCGCCATACCAAACGAGTAATCCCACTGCGATAGATGAAATTATTTCTGCTATTGGAAAGAAAATTGAAAAGTACCACACAGTTTTTATATGTGCTGCTTTATGAGCTTCATTGATTTTTTTAAATTTATCGTATTCAATTTTCTCTCTACTAAAAAGTTGAACAATTTGCATTCCTGTAACACGTTCTTGCACGAAACCATTGAGATTAGCTACCTGAGTTCGGACTTGTTGAAAAGTCACTTTTATGGCAGCTTGAAATATTTTTGTAGCATAAATAATTACTGGTAATACTGCGAAAGAGATCAACGCCAATTGCCAATTTTTATAAAGCATTACAAATGCGATTACAACCATCTTTAGAATATCACTGACAATCATAAAAAGACCTTGTCCGAAAAACTGAGCGATCGTCTCAACATCAGAAACAACCCTCGTGACCATTTGGCCTACAGACGATTTGTCGAAATACGACATTTTAAATTTTAACACATGGTCAAATAACTTTATGCGAATGTCTTTGATGATGTGCTGACCTAGCCAGTTTGCAAGATAAATAAACGTAAAATGTAGCAATACTTCTATGATTAAAACACCTAAAATTATCGTTGTAAAAAATAATAAACCTTCAGCATCTTTTTCTTTGATGTAATTATCTACAGTTTCAATTATTAGGTAAGGTCTGGCTGCAGCAATTATTGCAAGTGAAATAGCTGTAACACAAGTAAACACAAAAGACAAGCGATACTTTTTTGCAAAACCCATCAAGCGGGAAAATATATGTAGATCAAAAACTTTACTTTTTCCGTTTTTACTCATGTCTTATGGTTTCTGGGTATTTTACAGCTGTTAAAGAAAGTCCTCTTGCTGGGGCTGATGTACCCGCATTACTTCTGTCTTGACTTTTAATAATGTTCTTTAAGTCTTCAATCGAAGATTTACCTATGCCGACTTCTACCAACGTTCCGACTATCGCTCGCACCATGTTTCTTAAAAAACGATCTGCAGAAATATAAAAAGTAAGCTTTTTACCTTCTAATATCCACTCAGCATTTGTAATAGTACAATTGTAAGTTTTTACATCCGTTTTTGATCTTGAGAAACATTTAAAATTTGTGTATTCCAATAGAACTTTTGCAGCTTGGTTCATTTTCTCTACATCGAGTTGTTGTTTGAAAAATTGCCAACTAGTATCTAGCAAAAAAGGGTTCCTTCCTAAATAGATACTGTATTCGTAACTCCTACTTACCGCATTGAATCTTGCATGAGCATCTGCTTTAACCTTAAATATTGAATGTATAGCAATGTCGTCAGGTAATAATGCGTTCAGTTTATAAAGATAAGTATTGTTGTCAATTGCAACATCTGTATCAACATGCACAAACATTTGAGAAGCATGTACACCGGTATCCGTTCTACCCGCTGCCATTACGATGGTTGGTTTTCTCAAAATAGTAGTAAAAGCATCATTTACTTTTTCTTGAACAGAAATAGCATTTGGTTGTATTTGCCAACCATGATAGTTTTTACCAAAATAGGAAAGTTCTACGAAGTACCTCAATTATTAAAATTTAGCTACAAATATAACGATTCCAATCATGAATTTAGAACTTATAGCATCAGAAGAACAGTATTAAAAGATTAATAATTTCTTAAAATGTTTGTAATCTGAGAGTTGTGAAAAAGCTGCATTTTTCTTTGCAAAAACATTGCAGAAATTGAAAAAGGGATGTATTTTTGCAGCGGCAAGTCCTACACAACTAGCTCCTTTGGAATCCCCCAGGGTGGGAACGCAGCAAGGGTACAAAGTTGTAGCAGTGTGATGTAGGTAGCTTGCCTTTTTTTGCGCCTTATATTTTCATAAGAATACTTGGCTATTACTTATTATCTTCGAATTTCATTTAATTCCAATTTATTAACAGATCAGATTTAATTATCGAATCAAAAGCTCTAAATTTGTTTCATAATGAATTAAACGAGAATTAAACGGATATGAAATTTTTTATTGATACAGCGAATTTAGCACAGATCAAGGAAGCGCAAGCTCTAGGAGTTTTAGATGGGGTAACTACAAACCCATCGTTAATGGCCAAAGAAGGAATCACAGGACAGGACAATATTTTACAACACTATTTGGCGATTTGCGAAGCTGTGGATGGAGATGTTTCTGCTGAAGTTATTGCAACAGATTTTGATGGTATGATTAAAGAAGGAGAGGCCTTAGCGGCATTACACCCTCAGATCGTTGTTAAGTTACCCATGATTAAGGACGGGGTGAAAGCTTGTAAGTATTTTTCTTCTAAAGGAATCAGAACGAATGTTACATTAGTCTTTTCCGCAGGGCAAGCATTGTTAGCTGCGAAAGCTGGAGCAACTTATGTATCACCTTTTATTGGAAGGTTAGATGATATCTCTACTGATGGTATGGGGTTGATTGAAGAAATACGATTGATTTATGATAATTATGGTTTTGAAACCGAAATTTTGGCGGCATCAGTTAGACATACCATGCATATAATGAATTGCGCTAAAGTTGGTGCAGATGTTATGACGGGACCATTAAGTGCAATCGAAGGTTTGTTGAAACATCCTTTAACGGATAGCGGATTGGCAAAGTTTTTAGAGGATTACAAAAAAGGAAATGCTTAATTTCTAAAAGCAATCTATAAAACTAAAAAGCCTCAAACAAACGTTTGAGGCTTTTTTATATAAGTAAGAGATTAAATAATTTATTTTACTTTATCAACGATAGCCTTAAAAGCTTCTGGGTTGTTCATAGCTAAATCAGCTAAAACCTTACGGTTTAAGTCGATGTTGTTAGCTTTTACTTTCCCCATAAACTGAGAGTAAGACATTCCGTGTTGACGTGCACCAGCGTTGATACGTTGGATCCACAATGAACGGAAGTTTCTTTTGTTATTTTTACGGTCGCGGTAAGCATAGCTCATCGCTTTTTCTACCGCATTTTTTGCTACTGTATAAACGTTTTTACGACGTCCGAAGTAACCTTTTGCTGCCTTCAAGATTTTTTTTCTTCTTTTTCTTGAGGCTACTGAATTTACTGATCTTGGCATAATTTCAATGTTTTTTTGTAGTAAGGCGGCAATTTCTTGCTCTTTTTGCCCACTCCAAGGTTAATACTAATTACCTGAGAACTTAATTATTTTAAGTTCAATTGTTGTTTAATGCTTCCCTCATCAGATTTGTGTACCAAACCATCATGAGTTAACTTCAACTTACGCTTTTTAGATTTTTTTGTCAAAATGTGACTCTTAAAAGCGTGCTTTCTTTTTAATTTTCCACTTCCAGTTACTTTGAATCTCTTCTTAGCACTAGATTTTGTTTTTAATTTAGGCATCTCTCCTTAGTTTTATATATTCTTACTTATATATGCTATTCGATTCGTTTATTTCTTTTTTGGAGCAATAAACATAATCATTCTCTTTCCTTCTAATTTCGGCATTTGTTCTACTTTACCATACTCCTCTAATTCTTGAGCTAGTCTTAAAAGTAAAATTTGACCTTGGTCTTTAAAGATGATAGAACGTCCTTTGAAAAACACAAATGTTTTCAATTTTGCTCCTTCTTTCAAAAACTTGATTGCGTGTTTCTTTTTAAACTCATAATCATGTTCATCTGTTTGAGGACCAAATCTAATCTCCTTTACAACAACTTTTGTCGCTTTAGATTTTAGTGCTTTTTCTCTCTTTTTTTGTTCGTACAAGAATTTTTTATAATCAATTATCTTACAAACTGGAGGTACTGCTTTTGGCGAAATTTCTACCAAATCTAGTTCTTGCTCTCTAGCAAGATCTTGGGCTTTTCTAATTGGATATACTCCAATTTCAACATTGTCTCCTACCAAACGAACTTCTTCAACGTCTCTAATGCGACTATTGATTCTGTGTTGGTCTTCGTTTTGAACTCTCCATGGCTTTCTTGGAGCTCTGTTTCTACGTATTGCTATAACTCTATAATTTTAGCCTGATATACTCAGGGATTAATTAAAATTGTACTAATGTACTGTTTACTTCTTTTTGAACTAATTCTATAAATTCATCGATTGCAAATGTTCCTAAATCTCCTTCTCCGTGCTTTCGTACAGAAACAGTTCCTTCTATTTCTTCTTTTTCTCCTACAATAATCATGTAAGGAACTTTGCTAATCTCGGCATCTCTAATTTTTCTTCCGGTCTTTTCAGAACGAGAGTCAATTAGGGCGCGAATTTCGGAATTTTCTAGCAGTTCTGAAACATTTTTCGCATATTTTTGATATTTATCACTGATTGGCAGTATCATAACCTGTTCTGGCATCAACCAAAGAGGGAAATTTCCTCCAGTATGTTCTAACAAAACAGCGATAAATCGTTCCATTGAACCAAATGGAGCTCGATGAATCATAACCGGTCTATGGTTTTCATTATCAGAACCTTTGTATGTTAAATCGAAACGCTCAGGTAGGTTGTAATCAACCTGAATAGTTCCTAATTGCCAACTTCTTCCTAAGGCATCTTTTACCATGAAGTCTAATTTAGGTCCGTAGAAGGCGGCTTCACCATATTCTACTACCGTATTTAAACCTTTTTCATTGGCTGCATTGATAATGGCTTGCTCGGCTTTGTCCCAATTTTCATCAGAGCCAATGTATTTTTCATGATTTTCTTTATCTCTTAACGAAACCTGTGCTGTAAAGTCATTAAAACCTAAAGCTTGGAAAACATATAATACCAAATCAATTACATTTTTGAACTCTTGATCTAACTGGTCAGGCGTACAGAAAATATGTGCATCGTCTTGTGTAAAACAACGTACACGTGTCATTCCGTGTAATTCACCAGATTGTTCATATCTGTAAACTGTACCAAATTCTGCGAAACGTTTTGGTAATTCTTTATAAGAATAAGGTTTGTAGTTATAAACTTCACAATGATGTGGACAGTTCATTGGTTTTAACAAAAACTCTTCGTCCATTTTTGGTGTTTTGATAGGTTGAAAACTATCTTCACCATATTTTTCGTAATGACCAGAGGTCACGTACAATTCTTTTTGACCGATATGAGGCGTCATCACCATTTCATAACCGGCTTTTTTCTGAGCTTTTTTTAAGAAATCTTCTAATCTACTTCTCAGTGCAGCACCTTTTGGAAGCCATAATGGCAATCCTTGTCCTACTTTTTGTGAAAAAGTAAATAGCTCCAATTCTTTACCAAGTTTACGATGGTCTCGTTGTTTGGCAAGTTCTAGGATTTCTAGGTATTCAGTTAAAAGTTTTGCTTTAGGGAATGAAATTCCATAAATACGTGTTAACTGAGGATTGTTTTCGTCACCTCTCCAGTATGCACCAGCGGCACTCATTACTTTTATGGCTTTGATGATTCCTGTATTTGGAATGTGTCCTCCACGACATAAATCGGTAAAATCATCATGATCACAGAAGGTAATATCACCATCTGTTAAATTTTCAATCAGTTCAACTTTGAAAGGGTTGTTTTCAGCTTTGTATTTCTCTAAGGCATCAGCTTTGGAAACTTCACGCATTACAAATTCGTGTTTTCCTCTAGCTAATTCTAAAAACTTTTTCTCGATATTCGGAAAATCAGCTTCTGAGACTTTATGATCTTTAAAGTCAATATCATAATAAAAACCATTATCGATTGCTGGACCGATTGTAAGGCTAACACCTGGATATAGTTTTTGAATAGCTTGCGCTAAAACGTGTGCAGAAGAATGCCAAAAAGCTTTTTTACCTTCTGGTTGATCGAAAGTATATAAGGTTAAATTACCGTCGGTGGTCAGTGGTGTTTTGGTTTCAACGGTAGTTCCGTTAAAACTTGCAGAAATAACATTTCTAGCCAAACCATGGCTGATACTCATAGCAACATCCATTGGAGTGCTGTTTTTAGCGTATTCTCTTACGCTCCCATCAGGTAAAGTAATATTAATCATGAATTGTATTTTAAGAGTGCAAAGATATTAGAAAACTATGGCTTAACAAATTAAAATTTGAATAATAAGAATGCTTTTTTAGGTTGATAAAATTTGAGAAAATCAATGGGGAATTTTATTTCAATTCTGTTTAAAAAAGTATCTTTACAGCTACTAAAAAAATAGAATGGGACTAGTATTAAAAAAACCAATTGTCTTTTTTGATTTAGAGACAACAGGTATCAATATTGCAAATGATAGAATTGTTGAAATAGCTATCTTAAAAGTTTTTCCAAACGGAAATAAGGAGAGCAAAACATGGTTGGTAAATCCAGAAATTGAAATTCCGAAAGAGGCTTCAGATATCCACGGGATAACGAATGAAAAAGTTGTTAATGAGCCCACTTTTAAACAATTAGCCAAAGAAGTTGAAACCTTGATAAAAGGATGCGATTTAGCTGGGTTTAATTCCAATAGGTTTGATATTCCTTTATTGGCTGAAGAGTTATTAAGAGTTGGAATAGATTTTGATATGAATAATAGAGTAGCAATTGATGTTCAGGTAATTTTTCATAAAAAAGAACAAAGAACTTTAAGTGCGGGGTATCAATTTTATTGTGATAAAGATTTAGAAAACGCTCACTCAGCTGAAGCAGATACGTTAGCTACGTACGAAATTCTTTTGGCTCAAATAGATAAATACGAAGACATTGGAAACGATGTTAAAAGTTTAAGTGAATATTCGTCTCATCAAAAAAGAGCAGATTTTGCTGGTTTTTTAATGTTTAATGAAAATGATGAAGAATGTTTTTCTTTTGGAAAGTACAAAGGAAGGAAAGTTGTAGATGTTTTTGCTGAAAATCCAGGATATTATTCTTGGATTCAGAATGCAGATTTCCCCTTGTACACGAAAAAAGTATTGACACAAATAAAATTGAGAAGTTTAAATACTAAAAAATAACATTTCGATAGGGGCAGTGTTCCAAAATTTAGCATGCTAAATCTTTTTAAAATGCGACTAAGCCTGTCAAATTAAAACGTACACTGAATTTGTAAAAGTGTACAAAAAAATAAAATTATGTTAGTAGATTACAATAGTTTACCGGATACATCGAGAGTTTGGGTGTATCAATCAGATAGAAAATTTAACGAAGAAGAATTATCTGTTATTCGTAAAAACGCATCTGAGTTTATAGAAACTTGGACACGTCATGGGGATCAATTGAAAGGAGGTTTTTCAATAAAATACGATCAATTTTTAGTTTTAGCGATTGATGAGTCATTTGCAAATGCTTCTGGATGTTCAATCGATGCTTCAGTACGTTTTGTAAAACAGATAGAAGAGCAATTGTCTGTTGATATGATGAATAAGTTGAACGTGTCATTCAAAGATGGTAGCAATATCAATATCGTAAGTTTGGCAGATTTTCAAAAATATGCCAGGGAGAACAAAATAACGAATGAGACCATTGTTTTTAATAATATGGTGCAAACCAAAGGAGAGGTTGAACAGAATTGGGAAGTGGCAGCAAAAGATAGCTGGCACAGTCGATTTTTAAATTAAATTTTAGACTCTTTTTATGAAGTATTCTTTTTTTGTTTTTTTAATAAGTGCTGTTTTTTCGCTTAGCGCACAGCAATTAGATCCGCTTTTAACTAAAGATGTAGCAGCACAGGAGCAGTGGGTTGAAGCACAATTATCTGCCATGTCGTTAGATGAGAAAATAGGACAACTATTTATGATTCAGGCGTATTCTAACAAAGACAAAAAACATCGAAAGTTTATAGAATCAGAGATTAAAAAATACCACATCGGTGGTTTGATATTTATGCAAGGGACTCCTGAAAAACAGGCAGAATTGAACAATAGATATCAGAAAAAATCTAAAATTCCTTTGCTGATTGGTTTTGATGGAGAATGGGGGTTAGACATGCGTCTGAAAAATACATTTAGGTATCCTTGGAATATGACGTTGGGCGCTGTTCAAGAAGATCAATTGATCAAGAATTTTGGACAACGTTTGGGAGTGCATTGTAAGAGAATGGGAATTCATATTAATTTTGCTCCTGTTGTCGATATCAATACCAACCCAGAAAACCCAATCATTGGCAATCGTTCATTTGGTGAAAACAAATACAATGTAACAAGAAAAGCTGCGGCTTTTATTGAAGGTATGCAAAGTGAAAATGTATTGGCAAATGCCAAACACTTTCCTGGTCATGGAGACACCGCCACCGATTCTCATAAAACACTACCGCAATTATTATTTGATTACGAACGTCTGGATGCGATAGAACTTTATCCTTATACAAAGATTTTTGATACAGGTTTGTCTAGTGTTATGGTAGCGCATTTAAGTGTACCTGCTCTAGAACCGAATCCTGAGGTTCCCACATCAATTTCTTATAAAGTTATTACCAATTTGTTAAAGGAAAAAATGGGCTTCAATGGGTTGATTTTTACCGATGCACTGAATATGAAGGGTGCTGCAAATTATGCGAAACCAGGAGAGATAGATTTGGCTGCATTTTTGGCAGGGAATGACATGTTGTTGATTCCTGAAGATGTTGGAGCAGCTGTCAAAAAAATAAAAAGAGCTTTGAATACAGGCGTATTGACTATGGAGCGATTGGAGTTTTCTGTGAGGAAAATATTAAAAGCTAAGTATTGGGCTGGGCTAGATAATTATCAGCCTGTAGTTTTAGATCATTTAAAAGAAGACTTAAATACTGTTCAAGACTCTATATTACATGCTTCTTTAGTAAAAGAATCCATAACATTAGTTCAAAATAAGAATGCGGTTTTTCCGATAAAAGAATTTGCAGATACCAAAACAGCTTATGTTAAGTTAGGAGATGATAACAATGCTGCTTTTTTTAATATGTTGAATAAGTATATTACAGTTACAGAGGTGAAAATGGATTCTGTAGACAGTGGTATTTCAAAATTAAAGAATTTTGATCAAGTAATTATTGGATATCATAAATCGAATAGCAATCCGTGGAAGAATTTTAAATTCCAAAAAGAAGAATTAGAACTTTTACAAACAATAGCGCAAAACAATCGGGTTATTTTAGCGGTGTTTGCGAGTCCATATAGTCTTTTGGATATCAATTCTTTTGATTCTATAGATGGAGTCGTAGTAGCTTATCAAAACAGTATTTATGCACAAGAGATTGCAGCACAGGCTCTATTCGGAGTCGTTGAAACCCATGGAAAATTACCGGTATCTATAGGAGGTCATTTTAAGGAAGGTACTGGACTTTCTTCTCTTAATTTGATGCGTTTGGGGTATGGCAAACCAGAATCAGTTGGGATGAGTTCTCAAAGGTTGAAACGTATTGATAGTGTTGTTCATGAAATTATCAAAGAAGAAATGACTCCTGGAGCTCAAGTATTGGTAGCAAGATATGGGCAAGTTGTCTATGAAAAAAGTTTTGGATATCATACCTATGAGAAAAAGACACCCGTAAAAAATTCAGATGTTTACGATTTAGCTTCACTTACGAAGATATTGGGAGGGGCACCAATGTTGATGAGAGCTGAAGAAATAGGTATGTTTGATTTGGATTCAACTTTAGGCGAATTGATGCCAGTTTATAAAAATAGTAACAAAGATACATTGACCGTGAAAGAAATGTATTCTCATACTGCACGTTTAAAAGCATGGTTGCCGTTTTACAAGAAAACTATTGACAGTTTATCACATAAACCATTACCAGATTATTATAGTACAACGAAAGATGAATTGCATCAAATAAAAGTTGCTGAAAATATGTTTTTAAGAACTGACTACAAAGACAGCATTTATCAAGAAATTAGAGATGTGGATCAGAGAGAGGCAATAGGTTATAAATATAGTGGATTGGCATTTTATATTTTTAAAGAGTACATGGAATCGAATCTAAAGACAGGAATGGACACTTTATTGACGGCATATTTTTATAAGAAGTTAGGTGCAGAAACTTTAAGATTTAATCCATTGGGAGAAATTAAGAAGGAAAGAATAGTTCCTTCAGAGATTGATGCATATTACAGACATCAAACACTGCAGGGTTATGTGCATGATATGGGGGCAGCTATGATGGGAGGAGTGAATGGTAATGCTGGTCTTTTTGGGAATGCTAATGACGTTGCAAAAATGATGCAGTTATTTTTGCAAAATGGTTACTATGGCGGACATCGATACTTAGAAGAAAAAACGATAAAAAAATTCAATAGACGCTACTTCGAGCAAGATTCTATTCGTAGAGGGCTAATTTTTGATAAACCTCAATTAAACCCTGAGGTAAAAAACACCTGCGGTTGTGTTTCTCAAAATAGTTTTGGACATAGCGGATTTACGGGTACTTATGCTTGGGCAGATCCTGATACAGGATTGTTGTATGTGTTTTTGTCGAATCGAACATATCCTACTATGGAAAATAACAAGCTAGGAGAAGAAGATATTCGTACGAAAATACAACAGTTGGTTGTTGATGCGATTGTTGAATAAAATCTTATTCATTAACAAAAGCTACAGAATGACAGGCTACCAAAGCAGCAGTTTCTGTTCTAAGTCTACTATTTCCTAATGTAACAGGAGTAAAATTATTCGCCAAAGCTTTGTCTATTTCTTTTTTAGAGAAATCGCCCTCAGGGCCAATTAAGATGGTAATGTCGGTGCTTTTTCTTATTTCTGTTTTGAAAGATTTTTTGTCTTGTTCTTCACAATGAGCGATAAACAAGTCCCCAGATGGATTGCTGTTTATAAACTCGTTAAAACTAATAGCAGGATTGATTCTAGGGAGGTGGTATTTTAGAGATTGTTTCATACCAGAAAGAATTATTTTTTCGAATCGTTCTAATTTCACAACTTTTCTTTCAGAATGATCACATATAATGGGTGTTATTTCATCGATGCCTATTTCAGTAGCTTTTTCTAAAAACCACTCCATTCGATCGTTAAGTTTTGTCGGAGCTACTGCAACATGCAATTGGTAGTTCCATGGTTTTTTATGAAGTGTTTTATCGACAATTGCTACAACACATTTTTTGTCACTTGCTACAGAGATTTCTGCTTGAAACAAAAATCCTTTTCCGTTTGTGATGAAAATTTTGTCACCTTCACTTTTTCTTAGAACACGAACAATATGTCGACTCTCGGTTTTGTCAAATGTAAAATTGATAGAGTTTTCGTTGATTTCGGGACTGTAAAATAATTGCATAATTAAAAGGTTGAAATATCGTCTATTCTTTGCTGTAATTCTTCTGCTCTTTCTCTTTCTAGCTCTTTGAGAGCTGCTTCACGTTCTTTTCTTTTTTGTTCTTTTCTCGCTGCTTTCTCTGCTGCTTTTTTTTGTTTTTCTTCTTCTTTTAGTCTCTTCTTTTCGGCTTTCTCTCTTTCTTTATTTTCTTTTTCTAAGGCCTTTTGTTCTTCAGCGATACGTTTCTCTTCAGCTTTCTTTTCTTCAAGTGCTTTTTTCTCAGCAGCAATTCTTTCTTGTTCAGCTTTTTCTTCAGCGATACGTTTCTCTTCAGCTTTCTTTTCTTCAAGTGCTTTTTTCTCAGCAGCAATTCTTTCTTGCTCAGCTTTTTCTTCAGCGATACGTTTCTCTTCGGCCTTTTTAGCTTCTAGGGCTTTTTTCTCAGCAGCAATTCTTTCTTGTTCAGCTTTTTCTTCAGCGATACGTTTCTCCTCAGCTTTTTTAGCTTCTAGGGCTTTTTTCTCAGTAGCAATTCTTTCTTGTTCTGCTTTTTCTTCAGCGATACGTTTCTCTTCAGCTTTCTTTTCTTCAAGAGCTTTTTTCTCAGCAGCAATTCTTTCTTGCTCTGCTTTTTCTTCAGCGATACGTTTCTCCTCAGCTTTTTTAGCTTCAAGTGCTTTTTTCTCAGCAGCAATTCTTTCTTGCTCTGCTTTTTCTTCAGCGATACGTTTCTCCTCAGCTTTTTTAGCTTCAAGTGCTTTTTTCTCAGCAGCAATTCTTTCTTGTTCTGCTTTTTCTTCAGCAATGCGTTTCTCCTCAGCCTTCTTTTCTTCAAGTGCTTTTTTCTCAGCAGCAATTCTTTCTTGCGCTGCTTTTTCTTCAGCAATGCGTTTCTCCTCAGCCTTCTTTTCTTCAAGTGCTTTTTTCTCAGCAGCAATTCTTTCTTGTTCAGCTTTTTCTTCAGCGATACGTTTCTCCTCAGCCTTCTTTTCTTCTAGGGCTTTTTTCTCTGCAGTAATTCTTTCTTGCGCTGCTTTTTCTTCAGCAATGCGTTTCTCCTCAGCCTTCTTTTCTTCAAGTGCTTTTTTCTCAGCAGCAATTCTTTCTTGCGCTGCTTTTTCTTCAGCGATGCGTTTCTCCTCAGCCTTCTTTTCTTCTAGGGCTTTTTTCTCGGCAGCAATTCTTTCTTGTGCTGCTTTTACTTCAGCAATGCGTTTCTCCTCAGCTTGTTTAGCTTCTAGGGCTTTTTTCTCAGCAGCAATTCTTTCTTGCGCTGCTTTTTCTTCAGCGATACGTTTCTCCTCAGCTTGCTTCGCTTCAATTGCTTTTTTCTCAGCTTCAATTCTTTCTTGCTCTGCTTTTTCTTCAGCGATGCGTTTCTCCTCAGCCTTCTTTTCTTCTAGGGCTTTTTTCTCGGCAGCAATTCTTTCTTGTGCTGCTTTTTCTTCAGCAATGCGTTTCTCCTCAGCTTGTTTAGCTTCTAGGGCTTTTTTCTCAGCTTCAATTCTTTCTTGCTCTGCTTTTTCTGCTTCTGAATTTGCTAGTTTTGCTTGCTCTTTTTCTTCTTTTTCTTGGGCTTTTAACGCAGCTGCAGCTTCTTTTTCGTTTTGCTTTCGAGTTGCTTCTTCTGCCTTTAGTCTTTCTTTTTCAGCTTTTTCTTTCGCTTTGCGTTCAGCCTCAGAAGCTTTTAATGCTGCTTTTCTTTCTCTTTCTGCGTTTTTACCGCTTTTTTGATCCTTGATTTCACCACGAAGATGTCTACCTTTTTTTGGTTTTTTGGGTTCAGGTAGTTTTTCTTCTTTTGCTTTTTCTGTTGATTTTCCTTTTCGTTCACGTTTAGGAATTTCGTTCTCTTTTTTCAGAAATAAATTTTGAGTAAAGATACTTACGTCGGTAGCAGCATTGCTAAAGAAGGTTCCAATTGAAATTCCAGCAACGACAATAAATTCTTTGGTTCCTTGACCTGCTCTAACAAAAAAATTAGGTCCACTTATCGTGTCTGATGCTGTTTTCTCTTTTTTAGGTTTTTTCAGTTTGTCAACATGTTCATCAATTCTCCATGAAGCACCTATCGAGATACCTGCATTGTTATATTGAGATCCTAAGCTACCATTAATAGAAGCGTCTAATTGCAAATTATTGTTAATTAAATATGCTGCACCTGTTCTAATTTCAGAATTGTTAATGAAGCTATTGAATTGATTACGACTTTCTCCAAAAAATGACCATTGTTTATCGTAGTTATAGGTTGCACTGAATATTAGGTTGTATACGTCGCTATTGATGTCTTCTGTAAAAAAACGTTTTTCATAGCCAAAGTTTGTAACAATTGTCCATTTATATTTTATGTGGTTTTGTAGTAAAATATTCAACTTGATATTGCCACGTTCATTTGTGTTGATGACGTAATTTGGATTGTCGTTAAATAAATCAAGTATATCGTCAGGTGTTAAGTTGATATTCTCTTTAAAAGTTGGACTTAAGCCTATGGAAGTACTTACATTAAGTGCAATTGCAGGAACAAGCATACTAGGGTGAAAGCCTGTTCTTTTTTTCCAACTTCTAATTTCGTGATCTCTATTTTTTATTTTCGGATTTAAAATCAAATATTTGATACCGAATCCAATACTTCCTCCAAGGCTTTGTGTGATATTTGGATCTTGTTCTATTCGAAACCGATCAATATTTTGATCCAACAGAACGGCGAACTCTAAATATTCAGAAAAAGAACCAAATCGCAATGTTTGATTGAAAATATGTGATTTTAACTTTTCGTTGTTTACAAAATTACTTGTAGCGTAGAATTGATACCCTCCTTCGATTTGAGAAACTCCAGAACCGACACTATAAGGTGTTTCAGCAAAACCAGGTCTACTGGAATTGATAATTTCGGTGTATTGGGCTGACATTACGGAAATTTGCAACAGCAAAAATAAAAGCCAATATTTATGAGTCATTCTTAAGGGTAACGTAATTTTTTTCAAATATAAGATTTTATGTATAGGAACGACTTAGTTCCTTTGAAATTGTTATTTTTGAACAAATTATTTTTTAATGATACAAGAAGCAGGTTTGGTAACCTTTTTTAGAACAATCGCTATCATATTGCTGGTTATTTATGGATTAAAGTTTATTGCCAGGTATGTAATACCTCTCGTTTTAAAGAGAGCCGTGAACAAAGCACAACAGAGAGCACAACAAAGAAATTCAGATACTTATTCAGACGATGTAAAAGTGGGGGAGACCGTGATTGATAAAAAGCCATCACGCGCTAATATACGAGAAAACAATGTAGGAGAATACGTAGACTATGAAGAAGTTGACTAATTCGGATAGTATTATATAGGTGTAAATCTAATTTTTTAGTTTTATATTTAAAATCTATTATTTGGCAATCTTTACTATATTTGCCACACAAAAAAATTAAAAACATTCAATTTTATATTTATGTATAATTTATTAAAAGGAAAAAGAGGGATTATTTTTGGAGCATTGGATTCAAATTCAATTGCATGGAAAGTTGCAGAAAGAGCTCATGAAGAAGGAGCAACTTTTGTATTGACAAATGCGCCAATTGCTATGAGAATGGGTACCATCAACGAATTGGCCGAAAAAACAGGCTCTCAAGTTATTCCTGCTGATGCAACTTCAATGGAAGATATCGAAAATTTGGTTGAAAAATCTGTTGAAATTTTGGGCGGTAAAATTGATTTTGTTTTACATTCTATTGGAATGTCTTTGAATGTAAGAAAAGGGAAGCATTATACAGAGTCTAATTATGACTTTACGCACAAAGGTTTTGATATCTCAGCATTGTCTTTTCATAGAGTGATGAATGTGTTGTATAAAAAAGAAGCGATGAGTGAGTGGGGATCTATCGTAGCCTTAACGTATATGGCTGCACAAAGAGTATTCCCTGATTACAATGATATGGCTGATAATAAAGCATATTTAGAATCAATTGCTCGTAGTTTTGGATATTTCTTTGGTAGAGATCATAAAGTACGTGTAAATACAATTTCTCAATCTCCTACAATGACTACTGCCGGTAGTGGTGTTAAAGGATTTGATGGATTTATCAATTATGCAGAAAAAATGTCTCCTCTTGGTAATGCAACAGCGTTAGAGTGTGCAGATTATACAATTTCTTTATTTTCTGATTTAACGAAAAAAGTAACATTGCAAAACTTATTTCATGATGGAGGTTTCTCTAACATGGGAGTAAGTACAGCAGTGATGTCTGAATTTACTGATGAAAAATAGACAAAAAGAATATTTATAAAAAAAAATGCAAACCAATTTGGTTTGCATTTTTTTTGTGTTCAAAACAAATTGAAATAGTATATTTGATTTCCACAAAGAAAAAATGAATTTACAATATTCCTTTATAATCCCTGTATATAACCGTCCTGATGAGGTAGGTGAGTTGTTAGATAGCTTGTTGATTATGGAAGGAGGAATTTCGTTTGAAGTTGTAATTGTAGAAGACGGGTCTTCAAATACTTGTGCGCATATTTTGGAAAAATATCAAAAAGTATTGAACATTCGGTATTTTTTTACTGAGAATCGAGGAGCAGGAAAAAGTCGAAATTTTGGGATGCAACAAGCAAGTGGGAATTATTTTTTAATCTTAGATTCTGATTGTTTGGTTCCGAAAGATTATTTGATCCATGTAAATTCACAATTGAAATCAAATTTCACAGATGCTTTTGGGGGGCCAGATGCAGCTCATGAAAGTTTTACATCCGTTCAAAAAGCGATCAATTATGCAATGACTTCAGTTTTTACAACAGGTGGAATAAGGGGTAAGAAAAAAGCTATCGGTAAATTTCAGCCTAGGAGTTTTAACTTTGGATTGTCGAAAAAAGCATTTGAAAAAACGAAAGGTTTTTCAGATTTAAAAATAGGAGAAGATATTGATTTAACGTTTCGTCTGTGGGAAACAGGATTTGAAACGCAGTTGATTGAAGCAGCATTCGTCTACCATAAAAGAAGAGCAAACTTTCGACAGTTTTTTAAGCAAACAAATAACTTTGGTAAAGCTCGACCTATTTTAAATAAGCGTTACCCAGGAACAGCAAAAATTACGTATTGGTTTCCGAGTGTTTTTTTGGTAGGATTTGTTTTGGCTTGTTTGTTTTTTACAACAAATAGTATGATTCTTATGTATGCTTATGCAAGCTATTTTTCTATTTTGTTGATTGATGCTACCCTAAATAATAAGAGTTTAAAAGTTGGATTGTTAAGCTTGATTGCGACAGCTGTACAGTTTTATGGCTATGGTACAGGCTTCTTGTATTCAACGATTTCAAGCAAAAAAAAGCCCTGAATTCGATTCAAGGCTTTTTTGTTGATTTTTTCGGAAATTAGATTACCTTATAATCGATCAGTAATTCGCCTTCAAGCGAACCTTGTAAATGATCTCCTTTTTCGTTTTTTCCTGCTCCAGTAGCTGGAGTTCCTGTAAAAACTAAATCACCAGGTTCTAAAGTCATAAATTTAGAAATATATGCAATGATTTCTTCAAAGTTGTAAATCATTTTAGAAGTGTTTCCTACCTGTTTTTGTTCACCATTGATTTTCAAGTCAAAATTGATGTCAGATAAGTCTTTAAATTTTTCGATTGGATAAAATTTCGATATAGGAGCTGCTCCATCAAAACCTTTAGCTAGGTCCCAAGGAGCTTTAATATCTCTATATGTAGTCAAAACATCTTTGGCTGTATAATCGATTCCTAGTCCGATTTCAGAGATATACGAAGCTGCATTTTCTTCAGAAATATTTTTTCCTGATTTACCAATTTTTACCACCAATTCTAATTCGTAAATCAATTGGTTCGTGAAAGAAGGGTATTCTACATCGTTATTGTTTAAAACCAAACTTGATTCTGGTTTAGAAAAAATAATTTGAGTTCCTGTTTTTAACCCAGCAACTTCTTCAATGTCATTTACATAGTTTTTACCAATACCTAGTATTTTCATTTTATTAATCTTTTAAAGTGTCAAATTCTATTAAAAATAATGTTTCTTCTTCTTTTTTTATGCGATATATCTCGCGAGCATATTTTTCTAATCGATCAGGGTCGTTTAAGGCCTTGATCATTTTTTTGTTGTGTTCGATTTCTTTTTCATAAAATTCAATAGAATTCTGTAACTCTTCAATTTCTTGATTGTATTCTCGATGATTTAAGTAAGAATTCTCGTCGAAAAACAGCATCCAAACGCAAAAGACAAGCAATATCAAGACATAGCGATTGGTCACGATTTTTAATATTGGATTGCTTTGTATTTTTTTTACTAGTTTCATTCAGTTACTTCAATTCTTGTTGTATCAAATTTGTTAATTTTGCTATCGCCTTATTGTTGGTTTTTGTTGTGTCAAAAACATAGTCCGCTTTGTTTTTATGAGGTTCTATGTAAGTTTGATGCATAGGTTTTAATGTGTTTTTATACCTATTCATAATTTCCTCAATGCTTCTTCCTCGTTCTTTTTGATCTCTATTTATTCGGCGAATCAATCGTTCATCGGCATCAGCATGGATAAAAATTTTTAAATCAAACAAATCTAACAATCTTTTGTCGTTAAATATTAATATTCCTTCAACAATCAATATTTTTTTTGGAGTTGTATTTTTAGTGTCATTTATTCTGTTGTGTTCTGTAAACGAATAAACAGGCTGTTCGATTGTCTTTCCTTTCTTTAACTCGTTCAGTTGCACAAAGAGTAAGTCAAAGTCAATAGCTTTTGGATGGTCGAAATTTAGTTTTGTTTTCTCCTCAAAGTTTAAATCATCTGTTTTCTTGTAGTACGAATCTTGAGAGATAACTTCAAGAACGGTCTCAGGGAAAAAGTTTTTCAACGCTGAAACGATGGTTGTTTTACCACTTGCCGTTCCGCCAGAAATACCGATAATAAACATCTATCTTTTTTTAACAAAAGTAGAAAAAAATAACGCCTTTGCAAATGAAAGCAAAGGCGTTTTAAGTATTTATAATCAATGATTTTTACAAACCAAAAGCAGTTTTTACTTTTGAAACATAATCCAGTTTTTCCCAAGTAAACGTTTCAATTTCTTTCTCAACAACTTCTCCATTTGGAGATTCATATCTAACTGTTTTAACTTCTGGAGTTCTTCCCATATGTCCGTAAGCTGCAGTTTCTAGATATATCGGGTTTCTTAATTTTAAACGTTCTTCAATTGCGATTGGTCTCATGTCAAAAATTCCGCTAAGTCTTTCAGCAATTTCACCATCAGATAAATTAATTTTTGAGGTGCCATAAGTGTCTACAAAAATCCCCATAGGTTCTACAACCCCAATAGCATAAGATACTTGCACCAAAATTTCATCAGCAACACCCGCTGCAACTAAGTTTTTGGCGATGTGTCTAGTTGCATAGGCAGCAGATCTATCTACTTTACTTGGGTCTTTCCCTGAAAAAGCACCACCTCCATGAGCTCCTTTACCACCATACGTGTCAACAATAATTTTTCTACCCGTCAATCCAGTATCACCATGAGGTCCACCAATTACAAATTTTCCAGTTGGGTTGATATGGTATTTGATGTCATCACCGAATAAAGCTTGAATTTCTGGCTTTAATTTCGCAAGAACTCTTGGAATTAAAATAGTGATGATATCTGATTTTATTTTGGCTAGCATTTTTTCATCGTCCGCATCAAAATCATCGTGTTGTGAAGATACAACGATAGCTTCAATTCTTTCTGGTTTGTTGTCATCAGAATATTGAATCGTCACTTGACTTTTCGCATCAGGGCGTAAATACGAAATTTCGGTTCCTTCTCTTCTCAAAGCTGCTAATTCGATTAACAAACGGTGAGACAACTCTAATGCAAGTGGCATGTAGTTATCTGTTTCATTCGTTGCATAACCAAACATCATTCCTTGGTCTCCAGCTCCTTGTTCTTCCTTTGTCGCACGATCAATACCTCTGTTGATATCGTCTGATTGTTCGTGAATTGCAGACAATACACCACAAGAATTACCATCAAATTGATATTCTCCTTTTGTGTATCCAATTTTGTTGATCGTCTCTCTTGCTATTTTTTGAACATCTAAATAAGTTTTAGACTTAACTTCACCTGCCAATACAACTTGACCTGTTGTTACTAATGTTTCGCAAGCTACTTTAGAATCTGGATCAAAAGCCATGAAATTATCAATCAAAGCATCAGAAATTTGATCTGCTACTTTATCTGGATGTCCTTCCGAAACAGATTCGGATGTAAATAAATATGCCATTATTTTAATTTTTTTCTATGAGACGAGAAAAAATCAAATAATTACCAAAACCGCTAAAGTGAAAGATGGAATCCTGCTTTAGCTCTTTTTTAACGAGGTGGCAATCAGTCAAATCTTTCCTCTTTGTTGTTTAACGCTGCAAAGTTATACAAAAGAAATGAATATTTGTATTTTAAATAAAAGTTTCTACATTTGTAGAACAAAATTTAGAAAAATGAAGTTTTTAACAAATATGTGTTCTATGATGATGTACAGATTTATTTCTGTAGGGGATACTATTGTGTAAAAACAACATACATAAATATTATAAACCTCTATAGTTATTCTATAGAGGTTTTTTTTGTTCAAAATAATTATCAAACTAAAAATTAAATACAATGAGTACACAAAATTTCGAAACAAATGCATTGCATGCTGGACACGACACAACTCAAACTTTAGGAACAAGGGCGGTACCAATCTATCAGTCTTCTTCATATGTTTTTAATGACACAGACCATGCCGCAAATTTATTTTCATTGAAGGAATTAGGTTTTATTTACACACGATTGAATAATCCTACAAATCAAATCTTACAAGATCGATTGGCAGCAATTGAAGGTGGAATTGGTGCGGTTGTTTTTGCATCCGGAACTTCTGCTATTGCTACTGGGTTAATGACTTTGTTGCGTGCTGGTGATCATATTGTGGCTTCGAGCAGTTTGTATGGAGGAACATTTACTTTGTTAAATGTTACGTTGCCTCGTTTAGGAATCACAACTACGTTCGTTGATGCTTCGAACCCTGATAATTTTAAAGATGCGGTTCAAGATAATACTCGTGCGTTTTTTGTAGAATCTTTAGGGAATCCTAAACTAGATGTATTAGATTTAGAAGCAATTGCTGCGCATTCTAAAGCAGCAGGGGTGCCGTTTATTGTAGATAATACAGTGGCGACACCAGGTTTGTTAAATCCAATCAAACACGGAGCGAATTTGGTAATTCATTCTTTGACAAAATATATTGGAGGACAAGGAAATTCTTTAGGAGGAGCAATTGTTGATGCGGGAACTTTTGATTGGACAAACGGAAAATTTCCTGAGTTTACAGAACCTTCTGCGGGATATCATGGGTTGGTGTATAGCGAAGCATTAGGTGCTGCAGCATTTACTTTTAAATTGATTTTAGAAGGTTTGCGTGATTTTGGTGGAGCTTTGAGTCCATTCAATGCATTCCAAATTATTCAAGGTTTAGAAACCTTGTCAGTGCGTATCAAGCAGCACAGTGAAAATGCTTTGGAATTGGCACAATGGCTAGAAGCAAGAGAAGAAGTAGCATGGGTAAATTATCCAGGGTTAGAGAGTAATAAATACAATGCTTTGGCAAAAAAATATTTACCAAAAGGACAAAGTGGTTTGGTTACTTTTGGTGTGAAAGGTGGGTTTGAGTCAGCAAAAAAGTTAACGGATGCTACTAAAATATTTTCTTTGCTAGCAAACATAGGAGATACGAAATCATTGATCATTCACCCTGCAAGTACAACACATCAGCAATTGACTGAAGAAGAACAATTGGGAGCAGGGGTTTCACAAGATTTAATACGTTTGTCTGTTGGTTTAGAGTCTGTTGAAGATTTAAAAGCTGATTTAGAAAATGCTTTTAAGGCATTGTAATACCAATAAAATAAGTAAATTTACCAGAGGCATAAATTATGCCTTTGGTAAATTCTTAAAACTATGAAGATCGTGAAAACTGAAAACGAAAAATATTGCTTAGAATGTGCTGAGCCAATTAATGTCAAAGCAGAAATATGTCCTAAATGCGGGGTACGACAGCAGGTTGTTTACGGTAAGACTACAGAACGTCAAGAACAAGAAAAAAGATGGATCGTGTCGTTGGTGTTGTGCTGGTTTTTTGGTTTTTTAGGAGCGCATCGTTTTTATACAGGACATACCGGTATTGGTATAGTCCAACTATTAACGCTAGGTGGTTGTGGAATCTGGTGGTTAATTGATTTTATTATTTTACTGGTTGGTAGTTTTAGAGATGTAGATGGAAACCCAATTAGATATTAAAAGCGCGGTGGGACTGTATGTAGGTCAGCGGAAATTGTACTTTATTATTGGCGGCTATTTTTTTTTAGCTACAATTTTATTCGAAGTTTTTAAGGTTGATTTATTTGTTCCATGTGTTTTTAAATCTTTTTTTCAGTTTGATTGTTTTGGATGTGGATTTACACGAGCAACAGTTCTTTTATTGAAAGGAAGATGGATAGATGCTTTTGAAATGAACAAATTAGTTTTTGTCGTTTTACCAATGTTGATGTATATCATGGTAAAAGATATTCGTATTTTTCTTAGAAATCTACGAACAAATTAGAGAAAAGAGATTTTTCACAATTGTTGCAGTTTGGTAAATTATTCATATTTTTGCAGCATAGTTCATACTTTTATTGAAATGTTATCAAGAAAGGCAGAGGGATTAGACCCGGAGAAGCCTTAGCAACCCTTTAATCTTTAAAGAAGGTGCTAAATTCTACCTTAACAAATATGTTAGGATAGATAACCTTAGACGAATCAAAGTCCTCTCATTTTTTTTAACACATCAATAAACACATGCAAATAAAGCGTTGTGAGATGATTAATTATAAAAATATATACTTTGAATAGTAGTTTAAAATATCATTCTATTGAAGATTTCACCACGGAAACGGGTGTAGTTTACGACGAATTAGAAATTTCATACGAAGTTTTTGGTCAAGAATTACATACGGCTCCTGTTGTGCTAGTAAATCATGCTTTGACAGGTAACTCAGATGTTGCAAGTCCACATGCTGGTTGGTGGCGCGGAATCATTTCTGATGGGAATTTAATTGATACACAGAAGTATACAATAGTTGCTTTTAATATACCTGGGAATGGGTTTGATAAAAAACCAGACAATTTAATTTCGAATTACAAAGATTTTACAGCTAGAGATGTTGCAAAATTATTTGGTACAGCTTTGTTAGATTTTGGGGTTCAAAAATTACATGCAGTGATTGGTGGTTCTTTAGGTGGCGGAATATCATGGGAAATGGCAGTGTTATTTCCCGATTTAGCAGATAATTTGATAGCGGTAGCATCGGATTGGAAAGCATCAGACTGGATTTTAGCACACAATAAAGTGCAAGAGCAGATTTTACTCAATTCAAAAAAACCGGTACATGATGCACGAATGATGGCGATGCTATTCTATAGAACAGCGGGCTCTTTTAAAGAGAAGTTTAATAGAACAGTAAATGAAAATTTAGGAATACCAAATGTTGAAAGTTGGTTGTTGCACCATGGTTTTCAATTAGAAAATAGGTTTCATCTGCAATCTTATAAAATGGTAAATCACTTATTGTCCACACTTGATATTGTTAGAGATAGAGGAACTTTTAAAGAGGTAGCACCTAAAATCAAAGCAAAAATCACACAGATAGGGATCGATTCTGATTTCTTTTTTGTGCCAGAGGAAAATATTGAAACTAAAAATATTTTGGATCAACTAGGGATAGATAGTACGTACAAAGAAATTAGTTCTATTCATGGTCACGATGGTTTTTTGGTTGAGGATGGACAGTTAAAAGAGTTGTTAAAAGATATTTTTTAGAACGAATAATAAAATACATCATTAAATAATGATGAACAATTTAAAGAGATGAAAGTAATTAAATTCGGTGGTAAATCATTGGCAAACGAACTAAGTTTGAAAAGTGTTTTAGAGATTGTTATTTCTAAAATTCAGAAAAAGGAAAAAATAGTTTTGGTTTTGTCTGCACGTGGTTCAACTACAAATGATTTAGAGAAGATACTTGAAAAGGCGAAAAAAAACACGAATTATAAGGAAGCGTTTGAGTCATTTAAAGTTTACCAACAAGCACCAAGTGAAAAGATTGATTTTACGGAAGAATTTACTTTTTTAGAAAAAATATTTGAAGGAGTTAATTTACTGGGTGACTACAGCCCAAAGATCAAAGATTTGGTATTGGCATATGGAGAATTATTATCTGTAAAATTGGTAGTTGCATTGTTACAAGAAAAAGGGATAAAAGCGAAAGCTGTTGATTCTAGAAGTTTGTTAAAAACAGATGCTACTTTTGGAGATGCCGAACTTTTAGAAGATGTTTCGAAGTATAATGTAGTTGAGTATTTTAAAAACTGCAATGAAGACGTTGTACAAGTGGTGACTGGTTTTATTGCTTCTAACTCTGAAAACGAAACAACTACTTTAGGAAGAAATGGGAGTAGTTATTCCGCTGCGTTGTTGGCGAATTATTTAGGAGCCGAAGAATTGCAAAACTATACACATGTAGATGGAATCTATACTGCAAATCCAGATTTAGTACCGAATGCTCAAAAAATTGAAAATTTATCGTTTAAAGAAGCAAATGAATTAGCAAATTTTGGAGCTTATATTTTAAATGCTAAAGCAATGATTCCTTTAACTGAAAAAGGAATTCCACTACGTATACTGAATACCTTTGACCCAGAAAATAAAGGTACCTTAATTACAAAAGACCATACATCGAAGGATGGAATCAAAGCAATTTCTGTATTAGAGAATATGGCATTGATCAATCTTGAAGGAAAAGGATTGTTAGGAAAAGTGGGTGTCGATGCTCGTGTTTTTACAGCCTTACAGAAAGACAATATCAGCGTAAATATTATTTCTCAGGGTTCTTCTGAAAGAGGAATTAGTTTCGTTGTTGATGCAGCTCAAGCTCGTAAAGCTCGAGAAGCGCTAGCTAACGAGTTTAACTTAGATTTTTTAAGTAAAGATGTTACTAAAATTGGAGTTGAGAAAGACGTAGCAATTATTTCTACTTTAGGTAAAACTTTGGCATCTTTCAATAGTTCGTATGGTGCGTTGATAAAAAATAGTATTGAGCCAATATTGATGAACAATACCGTAGCTGGTAGAAATGTGTGTTTGGTAGTAAAAAATAAAGATTTAAACAAAGCTGTGAATGTAATTCACGGTGAGATATTTGGAGTAGCGAAGAAGATCAATATCGCAGTATTTGGTGTTGGTTTGGTAGGAGGTACGCTTGTCGATCAAATTTTAGAAAGCAAAGCAAAAATTCTAAAAAGAAAAGGAGTAGATTTAAATATATTTGCGGTTGCTAATTCTAAAGCTGTTGTGTTAAACGCGAAAGGGATTAACGGGAACTGGAGAGAAGAATTAAAAACTACTGGAATAGCTAAATCAGTTGATGAGGTTGCAGCTTTCGCCAATGAGTATCATTTGGAAAATTTGATAGCCATAGATAATACAGCAAATGCACAATTTGTAGGAAATTATATTCCGCTTGTAAATAAAGGATTTAACTTGGTGTCTTCGAATAAAATAGGTAATACGATTTCGTATGATTTTTATGAAGAATTAAGGGAAGAATTAAAGAAAAATAAAAAAACATATTTATACGAAACTAATGTAGGTGCAGGTTTGCCGTTGATAGATACGATTCGAATGTTGCATCATTCAGGTGAAAATATTACGAGGATTAAAGGAGTGTTTTCGGGTACCTTGAGTTACCTGTTCAATAATTTCTCTGCAAATTCAGATGATTTTAGTGCTGTATTACAAGGAGCAATAGATCAAGGTTTTACAGAACCTGACCCGAGAGAAGATTTGAATGGAAACGACGTAGGTAGAAAATTGTTAATTTTAGCGCGAGAATTGGATTTAAAAAATGAGTTTTCTGATGTAAAAATTCATAATTTGATTCCCGAAAAATTGAGAGCTGGTGATACAAACTCTTTCTTAAATAATTTGAATCAATTTGATCCGGTTTACAAAGAAATAAAAGAAAACCAAGAACCAGAACACGTGTTACGCTATATTGGTGATTTGCATGGAGATTTGTCTCAAGATAAAGGTGTACTAGAAGTGAAATTAATTTCAGTTTCTAGTGAGTCTGCCCTTGGACAAGTGAAAGGAGCAGATTCTATTTTTGAAATTTATACAGAATCGTACGGTGAACGTCCGATTGTAATTCAAGGAGCAGGTGCAGGGGCACATGTTACGGCAAGAGGAGTTTTTGGTGATATATTGCGTCTTTCAGAAGGAGGCATGTAAGTTTTTATTATAGAGACAGTCCAAAAAGAAAATCACTTTGTAGAGTGAATAAAAATAATAGTAAAAGTAGTTGAGAGAATCAACCTAAGATGATGAGTAAAAAACATTTTGAAACAGAAGCGGTCAGAACGCAATCAGAGAGAACCCAATTCAAAGAACATTCAACACCGTTGTATTTAACTTCTGGTTTTGTATTTGATGATGCGGAAGAGATGCGTGCTTCTTTTGCTGAAGAAAAAGAGCGTGATTTATACAGTAGATATAGCAATCCAAATACCTCAGAATTTATAGAGAAAATTTGTAAAATGGAAGGTGCCGAAGATGGTTTTGCCTTTGCTTCTGGAATGGCAGCTATTTATTCTACATTCGCTGCATTGTTGAGTTCAGGTGATCATATCGTTTCTGCACGATCTGTCTTTGGTGCTACGCATGGATTGTTTACAAAATATTTTCCAAAATGGGGGATTGAAACCTCGTATTTTGGCGTATCAGAAGTTGAGAAAGTAGAAAGTTTGATTCAACCAAATACCAAGTTTATTTATGCAGAAACTCCTACAAACCCTGGAGTTGATGTGTTGGATTTAGAAGTGTTGAGTCGCATAGCGAAAAAACATAATGTTTTGCTGATTATTGATAACTGTTTTGCAACACCTTATTTACAACAGCCTATAAAGTTTGGAGCGGATTTGGTAATTCATTCAGCGACAAAATTAATCGACGGACAAGGAAGAGTTTTAGGAGGGATTACTGTCGGGTCTAAAGAATTGATTCGTGAAATTTATTTGTTTTCGCGTTTAACAGGACCGTCTTTATCTCCTTTTAATGCATGGGTGTTGTCAAAAAGTTTGGAGACCTTATCTGTGCGCTGTGATAAACAATGTGATAATGCTTTAAAATTGGCTGAGTTTTTAGAAGGGCATCCTAAGGTGAAATGGGTGAAGTATCCGTTTTTAAAATCGCACCCTCAATACGAAGTAGCAATCAAACAAATGAAACTAGGAGGTACAATTGTTGCTTTTGAAGTGGAAAATGGTGTTCAAGGAGGGAAAACTTTCTTTGATAGTATCGAAATGTGTTCGTTGTCTGCTAACTTAGGAGATACTAGAACGATCGTAACGCACCCAGCATCCACAACACATGCGAAGTTAGCGAAAGAAGATAAAGAGGCAGTCGGTATTTTAGATGGTACAGTCCGTTGTTCTTTAGGTCTAGAACATATTGATGATATTATTGCCGATATACAACAAGCATTAGAAAAGATATAAAATAGTATCATGTACCCTGAGCTTGTCGAAGGGTACTTGTCAAATGAATTTATAGCAAAAAACCAACACACTTTGTGTTGGTTTTTTTTGTTTGCGTTGGGGGATGTGTGAGATTAAATACCCCTATTAATAAGGATTGTGCTTTTTTTTGGAATAATTATTTTCGCACTATGTTATTAGGAAAATTACCTGGATGTTTTTATGATTGCCAATAGAGTTTGGCATGATGTTTTATAGAGTATAAGTATTGGTGGTTGCTATATGCCAATTAAATTAAATAAATTAAATATGAAAAAGAAAAATGTAACATGGCTAAGGCCTTTAATTCTTGTGTTTTTTGTAAATTTTTATTCTTGTAATGAAGATGCTTTACTTGTTGAGACCAATGTAAAACCTGAAGAGACAATTAAAAACGTTGAAATAAAAGAAGCGTTTGTATTTGAACCATTAAACACTGAATTTGTACCGGATATTTCAGAAAGACCATTTATAAACGGAAAATTTCAAGATGTTGGTTTTGGGTATGATGTAATTAATAATAAAGCATTAGATATTGCGATTAAGGATGATTATGAATCATTTTTAGGTGATAGTGATGTTTCTAATGGTGGTATTAGTGGGAATTATTCAGCTGATAATATCCCGAATATTAGAGGTGAATCCTATTCGTTTTATCCTAAGCAAGGAAGAAGAATCGATGTTGAGACAGATGGACGTTATGAGGAAAAACTAAAGAGTATATTTCATTCAACAAATCCACACGCTGTATATTACCTTTCTAGGTTTTCAACAGGGGCACCAGGGAGACAACAAATCTCAGGCCATCCAGATTTGACAGAAGAAGCTATTTCATTGGCAGAAAAAGATTTGGATGCTTTTATTAAGAGATATGGTTTGTTTTATGTAAAAGATAATTCTTATGGTGTTAGAGGTAGTTTTATAGCAAAATTATCTTTTGATGCTTCTGTTTATTCTCAATTTGATGCAAGCGAGACTATATTGTATTATTGTGAAGGTGATGAAGAGTCTATTTCAGATATAGGAAAAGAAATATTGGCGCATGGTCATCTGGAGTATTTTAGTGTATTTGATATTCCAAACTATTCTCATGATAAAATTTCGAATTATAAAGAGTTTCATGAAGAAGTTAGAAAGATTTATAAATTAATGGGATCAGATCCAGATGTGTTTAAGAATCGATTTTTGGATACGAAATTGGCGAGTTATGCAACTCATTTTAAAGATGAAGAAATAAAAAATAAGCTTTTAGAGTATGCTAATTGCCATATGCATTGGATGCAATGGAATGAGCTTCGTATAAAATTGAAAAATGTATCTCATTTGGAAATGAGTGATGATTTGATTATTGAATACAATAAAGCTATAGAGTTTGTGAATGAAAATTTAGAGAAATCTAAAAATTTTGAAGCTCATGAAGAGCCTAAATCTAATTTGTATGATGGATTGATACATAAGATTAATGTATCTTATTATAGATAATTAGGTAGATGCTAAAACCAACACTTTTGTGTTGGTTTTTTTGTTTTAAAAGAATAACCAAGTTCTCTATTTAAAGATTGTTCCATCAAAAAATCTACCTCCTTCTACCACCTGAATAGGTCATTGCTTCCCCTTTACCAAATCCATAGCTGATTCCAAGAGTAAAGAATCTGCCGCGACTCCTGTTGCTGTATCGTTCAAAAGTTGGTTGAGTTACGAATTGCTCATAAATTCTAGAATTAAAAACATCTCTAATTCCAATAGTAACAATGGCTTTTCCTTTGAGGATTTTTTTGCGAAGTCCCGCATCCATAAATGCATATGCAGCATTTGTTCCTTGAAGTGTTTTGTAGTCAGATCTATAATTACCGGTTAATTCAAGATCAATATCTTTTGGGAAACGGATTTTTGTTCCGAGTCTTGCAGACCATTGTCGTCCGACGAAGTCGAAAGACTGTTCTTCATAGGATCCATTTCTTTCAAAATAATTATAATTGAAATCACCATTAAATGTAAGCCAATTATTCGCGTTGTATTTTCCATTTGTTTCAAATCCTATGGAGTTTTTTGTACCGATGTTTTGAGGGGTAGCGATTGTTATATTGTCGACAAAAGTGTAAACGGTTTCTACTACATCTGTTGTGTATCTGTAGTATAAACTTGAATTTAGAGATGCTTTTCCTAAACTAAAAATACTGGTTAATTCGTACGAGTTTGTGAATTCTGGTTGCAATTCAGGATTACCAGTTCTTACATTAACGTTATCTCGAATGCTCACAAATGGATTCAGATTTCTTAAGCGAGGTCTGAAAATTCTTTTGGAGTATCCTGCCTGAATAGAAAAATCACTTGCTATTTTATACGAAGTATGAAGGGTAGGAAATAGATTCGTATAGTTCTGCTTGTTTGATTCGTCTGTATCTGTTAATAGGGTTTTTAAATCTGTGTTTTCAACTCTCAGTCCTGCTTTGACTCCCCATTTATCTTTTTCGTAGGCGAATGTTCCATATACACCTAGTACGTTTTGACTGTATTCAAAATTATTAGATAAAGAATCATTTACGATATATTCATGTTCAATCCATTCTCTTACTTCATAATCGTTTATAACACTATTAACAACATATTGCGTTCCTGTTTCTAGCGTAAAGATATCATTGATAGGATTGATGTAATCAGCTTTGAATGTGTAATCAGAATATTTGTAATCTGTATCAACCTGTTGTTTTTCGTTATTTTCTGATCCAGAAATAGTAGTATCTAAAAACTCAGAAGACAAATCTTTCGCAAAATATCTTCCTAACGCACTAACGATTAATGAATGCTCTTCGTTGTTTTTATACTCTTTTTTATAATTCAATTCGTATTGAAATTTTGGATTTGTTGCTTCTGTTGTTTCTGTTCTTACCCAATTAGAAATAAGATTGTCATTGGCGTCATATCCAGCGTAGGTCGTTTCTGATGGTTGATCTTCTATTTCGTAAGCAAAACTTCCCGAAAGAGTCAGAACATTTCGTTCATCGATATGGTAATCTGTACCGAGGGTTACATTAAAAAAGGTTTCATTTCGATATTCGGTACCTTCGTTGTATAGGGTTTCTCCACTGATGAGGTTTTTATTGGTTCCGCTTTTGTATTGAGGTAAAGAGCGATAGCCGGCACCAAGTTGCGTAAAAAGATTAAAGTTTTCAGTTCGTCGGTTCAAACTCGCACCTAAACTGTGGTTGTCAGGCGTTCCTGTGTTTGCAGAAATAGAACCATTCCATCCTTCTTTTTGTTCCTTTTTTAAGATGATATTTAAAATCCCAGAGGTTCCAGAAGCTTCATATTTAGCAGAGGGATTCGTAATTACTTCAATACTCTCGATCATATCAGCAGAAATGGTTCCAAGTGCGTTACTTGATTGATCTGCAAGTACAGATGGTTTCCCGTTTACTAAAATCTGAACGCTAGTGCTACCACGAAGGCTAATTTCTCCTTCGATATTTACATTTACAGAAGGCACGTTGTTAAGTGCTTCAAGTGCGCTTGCACCAGAACTACTAATATCTTTACCGACATTAAAAACTCTTTTGTCCAGTTTAAAAACCGTTTTTGAGACTTCTGCTCGAACCACAACTTCGTCGAGCTTTTTGTTTTCTGGAGCTATTTGAATCGTTCCTAAATCTATGCGATTATTAGTGTTTTCGAATTTTGAAATTGTTTTGGTTTCGTACCCCATAACACTAATTTCAAGTTTAAAGTTTTTACTTGTGGTAGTCAAACTAAATAAACCATCGATGTTAGTAGTGGTCCCCGCTTTTTGTGCTGTGTCAGAATCATACAGAACTATACTAGCGTAAGGTATGGGCATCTCAGTATCCTTTTCCACAACTGTTCCAAGTAGTTCGATTGAGTTTTGTTGCGCGTAAGACAAACAAACGGTCAAAAAGAATACTAAGTTTACGTATATCTTATTAGGTGTGTATATCATTTTTTAACGTATTGTGTGAGGTGAATATCTATATCGGTAAACTTGTTTGAAACAAAGAAAATAAGATTCTATATGATATGAAATTTTTTCTTGGCGAACGACATAAACTACCTGGCGAACTGCAGTATGTCGTTTAACACCTTATATGAGTTGTTTACGGGAAGAGTTTAGGTGATTAGCAATAGGTGTACAAGTTTGTGTTATATTTTGATTAATTTTAAAGTATGAAAATGAAGAAATATTTCACACAATCCAAAGTAAACGAGTTGATTTTTCAATTGTTACTCCATTTGATGGTCTTTGTGTTTTTTGCCTATGATAAGAGAATTGAAGGTGTTGATTTTAAACAATTTTATTTTTTCTTGAACCTAGTCATTGCTGCATTTGTCATTAATTATGTATTGTTACCTAAGTTTCTGTACCAGAATCGGTATTGGGAATTGGTAGTTTCTATTGTCGTTATATTGGGAATGGTAATTGTAGTTGAAGAGTTTTTTTTAGAACAGGTTTTTTATCCAGAAACTAGAGGGCAAAAGTTCTCTAAGATTTTTTATACATTATTAGGTGTTCTGCCTACAATATCAATTTTAGTTGGTTTTAAGTTTGCTTGGGATGCTTTGGTAAAACAAAGGGAAGTTCTAGAGTTAAAAAACTCGGTAAAAGAAAGTGAATTGTTGTACTTAAAATCCCAAATAAATCCACACTTTTTGTTTAATAACATAAATAATTTGTATTCTTATGCAGTGATGGAGTCGCCTAAAACACCTGAGATAATTTTAGAACTTTCATCTGTTTTACGATACATGTTGTATGAATGTAAAGAGCGTTACGTTCCTTTAGAAAAAGAAATCAATCACTTAGAGCATTATATAAATCTAAGCAAACTTCAAATAGAGGGCAGGGGAGAAGTTAATTTACAGATAGAAAATCTCGGACCGTCGTTCGATATTGCTCCTTTGATATTAACAGTATTTGTTGAAAATGCATTTAAGCATAGTTCGTCAAGTCAAACCAATGCTATCGAAATTGACATAGATTTGAAAATTGATGAAAAAGGAGTGCTTAATTTCAAGTGTAAAAACACATTTTTAGAAATTAGTAATACCGATAGCTTGGGAAGTGGAATAGGATTGTTGAATGTAAGAAAACGATTGGAGTTGGTTTATCCAGAGCGTCACAATCTCGAAATTAGCGTAGATAATAATTATTATTCGGTAGATTTAATGGTAGAATTGAAAGATTAATTAAAAATATGAATTGTATTATCATTGAAGATCAGTTACCAGCTCAAAGGGTATTAGAAAAATATATTTCTGATATTGGGTCTATGAATTTGATTGGTTGTTATGCAGATGCGATGGAGTCATTAGAGGTAATTAATTCAGGTAAGGTAGATGTTGTTTTTTTAGACATCCATTTACCAAAAATTTCAGGGATGGATTTTTTAAAAAGCCTTACAAGTTCTCCAAGCGTGATTATCACAACTGCCTTTCAGGATTATGCTATTGAGAGTTACGAGTACAATGTGGTTGATTATTTATTAAAGCCATTTTCGTTTCAGCGTTTTGTAAAAGCAGTATCAAAGGCAAATAAGAAACAACCGAATCTAGGGGGGGCTTCGCCTGTTGTTAGCCAAGAGACTGAGGTGTTAGACGAAATTTTTGTAAAGGTAGGTTATGATTTTGTTAGAGTTCGTTTTGACGAGATTTTTTACATTCTAACCGATTCAGATTATACGGAGTTGTATTTTAAAGATAAAAAAGTGCTTTCTTCAGAGTCTTTAAAATATTGGCAAGGGGTTTTAGATGAAAAAAAATTCATGCGAATACATAAGTCGTATATGGTGAATATTTCAAAAATTGTAAAAGTATCAGGAAATAAAATTTATTTAGAAGAAAATAAAACAATCCCATTAGGTAGAGCTTATAAAAATGATTTTTTAAAGTTGTTTAAGAAAATAACATAATCTATTAAGTTTATAGGGTAGGTAGAATAAAATTTTTATCTTCGCATATGCTTTCAAAAAAGACCAAATACGGATTAAAAGCCTTGACTTTCTTGGCGAACAGAGAAGAGAATTGTCCTGTTCAGATTTCGGAAATTGCAAAAAGTGAAAATATATCTCATAAATTTTTAGAAAGTATTTTGTTGACATTGAGAAAAGCAAGTTTGCTTGGCTCGAAAAAAGGCAAAGGAGGAGGCTATTACTTGTTAAAAGAACCACAAGAGATTTTGATGACAGAAGTGATTCGATCTTTAGAAGGTCCAATTGCTATGGTGCCTTGTGTAAGTCTTAACTTTTATGAAAAGTGTGATGATTGTCCTGATGAAAATGCTTGCAGTGTGCATAAATTAATGATTCAGGTAAGAGACAGCACGCTTCAAGTGTTTAGAAATACCACACTCGCAGATTTAACCAAATAATTTTATCTAAAGACGATAATTTAATCCTTTACTATAATTTTGTTTTTTTTATCCTACTGTTTAGGTAGGGTAAATGGGAGCTCCCGTAGTTTCTGAAAAAAATACTTGTTTTTTACGATAAAAAACCTTGTGGGTTTGTAATGTTCTTCTTATTTTTGCGTCATAATCTACTAATCCGATAGGGTAATATGTTTTAAAACTAAAGAAATTAAAAATTAATGATACTAGATAGGTTACAAAACGACAAAGAAAATCAAAGCTACCAGCAAGCTGTAGTTTCTGATAAGCCCATACGTAGTTTGTTAAAGGCTATTAGTTGGAGAGTTGTTGGTACTGTTGATACACTTATAGTTTCTTTGTTTATTACAGGTGAAGTTGGAACTGCATCAGCAATTGCAGGTGTTGATTTTGTAACAAAAATGATTTTATACTTTTTTCACGAAAGAGTGTGGAATACAATTAAATGGGGAAGATAATGAGTACACTTTATTCAGAAGCAGCGCTTCAAGAAATTAACGATTCTTTGAAAGGAAAAACGCCACAAGAAATCGTAGCATGGGCTTTAGAAACAGCGAAAAATCCTTTAATCACAACAAATTTTCGTCCTTACGAAGGGTCTATTTTACATTTGACAACAAGTCAAAAAAAGGATTTAAAAGTGGTTTGGTGTGATACGGGGTATAATACACCGAATACGTACCGTCATGCAGAAGAGTTAAAAGAAAAATTAAATTTGAACATTCATTTGTATGTTCCACAACAAACTTCGTCTCATAGAGATGTAGTGATGGGAATTCCACAAATAGAAGATCCAATGCATAAAGTATTTACAGAGCAAGTAAAGTTAGAGCCGTTTAAAAGAGCGATGTCTGAACATCAACCAGATTTGTGGTTTACAAATTTAAGAAAAGGACAAACAGCATTTAGAGATAGTATAGATATTGTCTCTCAAGGAGCAGATGGAGTTTTGAAGGTAAGTCCTTTTTACGATTGGTCTGATGAGCAGTTGGATGCTTATAATGAAGAAAATGGTATTCCAAACGAGCACAAATACTTTGATCCAACTAAAGTATTAGGAAATAGAGAATGTGGCTTGCACGCTTAATTCTTAATAAATAATTCACGAAATAAATATTACAATATAATGAGTACTATATTAAATTCTAACGCTTTAGAAAACGAAGCTATCTATATCATGAGAGAGGTGGCTGCACAGTTTGAAAAACCTGTGTTGTTGTTTTCTGGAGGTAAAGATTCTATAACATTGGTAAGGCTAGCTCAAAAAGCTTTCTACCCAGCCAAAATACCATTTCCATTCTTGCACGTTGACACAGGGCATAATTTCAAAGAAACTATTGAGTTTCGTGATAAATTATGTAAAGATTTAGGGGTAGAGCTTATTGTGCGCAATGTGCAAGATAATATTGATTCAGGTAAAGTTCAAGAAGAATCAGGGAAGTATGCAAGTAGAAATATGTTGCAAACAGAAACATTGTTAGATGCCTTAGAAGAGTTCGGATTTGATGCTGCTATTGGTGGTGCGCGTAGAGATGAAGAGAAAGCAAGAGCCAAAGAACGTATTTTTTCTGTAAGAGATGATTTTGGTGGATGGGACGAAAGAAACCAAAGACCAGAGTTGTTTGATATTTTAAACGGGAAAATTGATTTAGGACAAAACGTACGTGTTTTTCCAATTTCTAACTGGACGGAATTAGATGTTTGGTCTTATATAGAAAAGGAAGATATTGAAATTCCTTCTATCTACTTTGCTCATAAACGTAAAACTTTTGTGAGAGACGGAATGATCTGGACTGCTGATGATGAAGTGGTTTACAGAGAAGAGGATGAAGAAGTTGTAGAAAGAATGGTTCGTTTTAGAACTGTTGGAGATATGAGTTGTACTGCAGCTGTTTTGTCTGATGCAGTAGATATTAAAAAGGTGGTTGAAGAAATTAGAGATTCTTCTATTTCTGAAAGAGGTGCGCGTATTGATGATAAGCGTTCTGAAGCAGCCATGGAAAAACGTAAACAACAAGGATATTTCTAAAATCGACAATAAGACATTAGTATCTAGAATTTAGATTTTAATGTAAGAGCGATTCAGTGAATAAATAAATTAAAAATTTTAGGAAATGGTCTAGCTACTAGATACCAACTATTAGATACGAAATTAAAATGGAAGTTTTAAAAATAGCAACAGCAGGAAGTGTAGATGATGGGAAAAGTACCCTTATCGGTCGTATTTTATATGATACGAAATCATTGACTGATGATAAATTAGAAGCAATTGAGCGCAGTAGTAAACAAAAAGGATTTGATTATTTAGATTTTTCTTTGGCTACTGATGGATTGGTTGCTGAGAGAGAACAAGGAATTACAATTGATGTAGCACATATTTATTTTTCAACAGCGAAAAAGAGTTATATCATAGCAGATACTCCAGGACATGTTGAGTATACAAGAAACATGGTAACGGGGGCGTCTACATCGCAAGCTGCAATTATTTTAGTTGATGCGCGTAAAGGAGCAATTGAACAAACATACCGTCATTTCTTTATCAATAACTTATTGAAAGTTAAAGATATCGTTGTTGCAGTAAACAAAATGGACTTGGTAGACTTTTCAGAAGAGAAATTCAATGCGATCAAAGCAGAGATTTCTTCATTGGCTGAAAAAGCAGATTACAAAGGACAGAACATTACATTTATTCCGGTGAGTGCTTTAAAAGGAGACAATGTAGTGTATAAATCAGATCAAACACCATGGTATGATGGTGAGACGATGCTAGAGCACCTTGAAGGTTTAGATGCTCAAGATGTATATGAGGTATCACAAGCACGTTTGCCTATTCAAACAGTAATTCGTCCTAAAACGGAAGAATTCCACGATTTTAGAGGGTATGCTGGTAAATTGTACGGGGGTTCTTTAAGTGTAGGTGACGAGGTAACAGTATTGCCGTCGAAAACATCTTCTAAAATTAAAGAAATTTATCATTTCGACAAGACTTTTGATAAAGCAGAAAGAGGTTCTTCTGTAAATATCACTTTAGAAAATGATATCAATATTTCTCGAGGAGATTTATTAGTGAAATCTTCTGAGTTGCCAAAGGAAGCAAAACAAATTGAAGCAAAAGTTTGTTGGATGGATGCTAAAAACTTGGTGCCAGGTACGAAGTATTTAATACAACACGGAGCAAATAGAGTAATTGCAAAAATAGGAGATGTGAAATCTGTAATTAAAACTGATTTTACAGGAAAAGATGATTCAGCTTCTCAATTAGCAATTAATGAAATAGGAGAGGTATCTATAAAATTGGCTAAGCCATTATTTTATGATGCTTATGCAGATAATAAAGCAAACGGTTCATTTATTTTAATCGATGCACAAACTAACAATACCTCAGGAGTAGGTTTTATCCAATAAATAGTATACGAGATGCAGAGTTTTAGATCAGAAATAGAAAATCCTATCGTTGAAAAAGATATCATCGATTTGGCAGACAAAATTCAATTGTTTCATGAAGGAAGAATTGATGAAGAAAAATTTAGAAGCTTACGTTTGGCTCGTGGAGTATACGGGCAACGTCAGTTTGGTGTTCAAATGATACGTATCAAATTGCCTTATGGTAAAGTTACGAGTGATCAATTACACCGAATTTCTGACGTGTCTGATGAGTATTCGAGAGGGCGTTTGCATATTACAACACGTCAAGATATTCAAATTCACTACGTAAGTTTGGATAGAACTCCAGAGTTATGGGCTGAATTAGAAAAGAGTGATATTACTTTACGTGAAGCTTGTGGTAACGCGGTAAGAAACGTTACTGCTTCTGAAACTGCAGGAATTGACAAGAATGAACCTTTTGATGTTTCTCCGTATGCACATGCTGTATTCCAATTCTTTTTAAGAAATCCTATTTGTCAAGAATTAGGACGTAAATTCAAAGTTTCTTTCTCTGGAACTGATGATGATACGGCTTTGAGTTTTATGCATGATATAGGATTTATTGCAAAAACGAAGGTTGTCAATGGAGAAGAAGTAAGAGGATTTAAAGTAATGTTGGGTGGAGGATTAGGTTCTCAACCTCGTTTTGCTGATGTGGCTTTCGATTTCTTAGAAACAAATAAAATTATTCCTTACATGGAATCTATTTTACGTGTTTTTGATAGATATGGAGAGCGTTCTAAAAGAGCAAAAGCTCGTTTGAAATTCTTCATCAAAGATGTTGGGTTAGAAAAATTCAATGAAATTGTTGCTTTGGAGACAAAAGCATTGTCAAATCAAACGGTAGAAATTTCTGCAGAAGGATTCGATACGCCAGATGTTTCAGGAATTGTAGCTCCAGAAGTGACCGTGGACCAAGCAGCATTTGATGCATGGAAAGCTTCTAACGTAATTGAGCAAAAACAAGAAGGATTATTTGCAATTGGAGTAAAAGTAAATATTGGAGATTTTTATACGAAAGAAGCTAGAATTTTAGCTGATTTGATTAAGAATTATGCAGGAGACGAATTGCGTTTCTCATTGCGTCAAAATATATTAATTCGTCACGTACGAGAGGATTTATTACCTTTCTTTTTCCAAGAATTAGGGAAATTAGGAATGGTAGATTTAGGATACGAATCAATCCAAGATGTTACAGCTTGTCCAGGAACGGATACATGTAACTTAGGTATTGCTTCTTCAACAGGTATTGCTGATGAACTTGGAAAAGTATTAAGAGCAGAATACCCACAATTTGCAGATGATAAAGATTTAATGATCAAAATTTCTGGTTGTATGAATGCTTGTGGTCAACACAATATGGCAAACATCGGGTACCAAGGAATGTCTGTGAAGTCAGGAAAATTAGTTGCTCCTGCTTTACAAATTTTATTAGGTGGAGGAATTTTGAAAGATGGAAAAGGTCGTATTTCTGATAAAGTAATTAAAATACCTTCTAAGAGAGGTCCAGAATCATTGCGTTTAATCTTAAATGATTTTATTGCGAATGCTGATGGAAAAGACTTTATCAACTATTATCTAAAACAAGGAGAAAAGTATTTTTATGATTTCTTAAAACCATTATCTGACGTTTCTAATTTAGAAGAATCAGATTTTATTGACTGGGGTAACGAAGAGAAATATGAGAAAGCCGTTGGAATCGGGGAATGTGCTGGTGTAGTAATTGATTTGATCGCTACTTTGTTATTCGATAGTAAAGAGAAAATCAACAATGCTAAAGAAACATTAGCAGAAGGGAAGTTATCAGATGCTATTTATTATTCTTATAGTTCAATTGTAAATACTGCGAAAGCTTTATTAACTGCAGAAGGAAAGAAAACAAATACACACAATAAAATTATTACTGATTTCAACGAAGTATTTGTTGCTACAGGAAAAATTCAGTTAGATACAGACTTTGAGTCGTTTATCTATCAAATAAATAAAAATGAGCCTTCTCAAGAATTTGCTGCGAAATATTTAGCAGATGCAGAAAAGTTCTACACATTAGTAGATCAATACAGAGAGAAAGAATTAGTTGAGGCTTAATAGTATTTTTGAATTAGGAGTTGTTATTTTTGCAGCTCCTAATTTTTAAAGAATCAAGAATGAACAAACAACCCAAATTAACATTAGTAGGAGCAGGACCTGGTGATCCAGAGTTGATTACTTTGAAAGGAGTAAGAGCTTTGCGTGAAGCAGATGTGGTTTTATACGATGCTTTGGCTAATGAAGAGTTGTTAGATTATGCTGGAAATGCAGAGAAAATTTTTGTTGGAAAACGAAAAGGGATGCATAAGTTTATTCAAGAAAAGATTCAAGAACTGATAGTTGAACATGCATTGCAAGGAAAACATGTTGTAAGATTGAAAGGAGGAGATCCTTTTATTTTTGGACGTGGATCTGAGGAATTAAAATTTGTAATTCAAAAAGGAATTGAAATTGATATAGTATCAGGTGTAACATCTGCAATTGCAGCTCCAGCTAGTTTTGGAATTTCTTTAACACAAAGAGGGGTAAATGAGAGTTTTCGTGTGATTACGGGAACACGCTCTGATTTAAAGTTGAGTGAAGATATTGAAGCGGCAGCGAATTCTAATACTACCATTGTAGTATTGATGGGAATGAGCAAGCTAGAAAATATTGTAAATATGTTCAAAGCGAAAGGAAAGAATACCATTCCAGTTGCTATCATTGAAAACGGAACAAAAGCTCAAGAGCGTTTGGCTGTTGGAACTATAGAAACAATATTAAATATCGTAAACAATAAGGGGTTGACAAATCCTTCAATTATAGTTATTGGAGAAACAGTGAAAGAAAGCGAAACCTTGTACACGCAGTTATTAACGCAAAAAGGAAAATCATTATAATGCAGAATCAATTATACCCTGTTTTTTTGAAAGTTACTGAGCTCAATACATTAATTGTTGGAGGAGGTAATGTGGCGTTAGAAAAGTTGACATTTCTTTTAAAGTCGAGTCCAGATGCTAAAGTGCAAATGGTATCACCAATGTTTCGTGAAGAAACAATTGCTTTAGCGAACAAGCATGGTGTTGAAATGTTTGTACAGCCTTATGATGTAAGCTTTTTAGAAAACAAGCACATCGTTATCGCAACGACAGATTTAGAAGTGGTAAATAAGCAAGTACATGCTGACTGTAAAGAAAGAAATATTCTTGTGAATTTGGCTGATAATCCTCCGTTTTGTGATTTTTATATGGGAGGTATTGTAACCAAAGGGAATGTAAAAATAGCAATTTCTACCAATGGTAAATCACCGACAATGGCAAAGAGATTGCGACAATTTTTTGAAGAGGTGATTCCAGCTGATATCAATGAATTGGCAGAAAATTTGAATGAATATAGAAAAACTATCAAAGGAGATTTTGAAGAAAAAGTAGAAGCTTTGAACGAATTCACCAAAGGATTGGTAGCAAAAAAGAAATAATTAAATTAATATAAGGCGAAATAGTATTTTATTACGACTTTTGCAAAACTAAAAATAAAAATAGTACCAAGATGATCAAAACAGATATATTAATAATTGGAGCCGGACCAGTAGGAATGTTTGCCGTATTTGAAGCGGGATTATTAAAATTACGTTGTCACTTAATTGACGCTTTGGCTGAGCCAGGAGGTCAGTGTTCTGAAATTTATCCTAAAAAACCTATCTACGATATTCCGGCATATCCAGAAATCTTAGCAGGTGATTTAATTAAAAATTTAGCAGATCAAATTGCACCTTTCGAACCTACATATACATTAGGAGAAAGAGCAGATACCATTGAAAAATTAGAAGACGGAACTTTCGTTGTAACGACAAATAAAGGAACAAAACACAATGCACCTGCTGTATTTATCGCTGGTGGATTGGGATCTTTTGAGCCTCGTAAACCTCCTATCAAAGAAATTGTTGATTTTGAAGATAAGGGTGTTGAGTATATTATCAAAGACCCTGAGTTTTATAGAGGTAAAAAGGTAGTTATTTCTGGAGGTGGAGATTCAGCTTTGGACTGGTCTATCTTTTTAGCAGATGTTGCTGATGAGGTTTCTTTAGTTCATAGAAGAAAAGATTTCCGTGGAGCATTAGATTCAGTTGAAAAAGTGGCTGAATTATCAAAAGCAGGAAAAATCAATTTGATTACAGATGCTGAGGTGAAAGAAATACATGGTGACGGTAAAGTAGAGTCTGTATTGATCAAGCACAAGACAGAAGGTGATATTGTTAAAGAATGTGATCATTTTGTACCATTATTTGGATTGTCTCCAAAATTAGGGCCAATCGCAGACTGGGGATTAGAAATTGAAAAGAATGCAATTGTTGTAAATAACGCATTGGATTATGGAACGAACATTCCTGGTATCTTTGCGATTGGAGATGTAAATACATATCCTGGTAAATTGAAATTGATTTTGAGTGGTTTCCATGAAGCTACGATTGCAGTTCAGTTTGCTTACAACATCATCAATCCAGGAAAACGTTATGTGATGAAATATACTACGGTAAATGGAGTTACAGGTTTTGATGGAGAAAAGAAAGAAGCTAAAAAAGCAGTTGTTAAAACAATAGACTAAGAAAATGTCAGATATTAAAGTAAAAATTACAGATAGAGAAGGAGTTGTACATGAGTTAGTTGCCCCAACAGATATGGGTATGAATATCATGGAATTGTGTAAAGCTTATGAGTTACCAGTAGAAGGTACTTGTGGTGGTATGGCAATGTGTGCTTCTTGTCAGTGCTATGTGAAATCTGATCACGAATTGCCAGAGATGGGAGATGCTGAAGAAGATATGTTAGATCAGGCTTTTTACGTTGAAGACAATAGCCGTTTGGGTTGTCAATTACATATTACTCCAGAAATGGATGGTTTAGAAATAGAATTGGCGCCAGAAAGCGAAGTGTAATTTTACTTCAAAACAAATTTAAAATCTCTAATGTTTCCATTAGAGATTTTTTTTGCTCATATAATTCATTTGTAGGTAAAAGCATTGTGGGTTTACACGTTGGAAACTTTTTTATTTCCTTACTTTTGCAATTCAATAGTACACGATGGAGAATAATTTTAGAATGGTTGCTACAACCATGTTCGGTTTAGAAGAAGTATTGGCAAAAGAATTGAAAGACCTTGGAGCTCAAGATGTAGAAATAGCCAATAGAAGCGTTAGTTTTAGAGGTGATAAAGGTTTTATGTACAAAGCCAATATCGCATTGAGAACCGCCATACGAATTCTAAAGCCTATTCGAAAGTTTCGAGTGAGAAATGAAGATGATTTGTACAAAAGCCTTCAAAAAATTGAGTGGGAAAAGTACTTAGATGTTGATGGTACTTTTGCTATTGGAGCGGTTGTGAATTCTAGAAATTTCACCACCAATTCTCATTATATATCGTTAAAATCGAAAGATGCTGTCGCAGATTACTATCGTCATAAATACAGCAAACGACCTAATGTCGATTTAAAGTATCCGAACCTAAAAATTCATGTACATATAAAAGATGATTTGTGTACGGTTTCTTTAGATAGCTCTGGTGATTCTTTACATAAAAGAGGGTATAGAAGTTCTACGAATATCGCACCAATTAATGAGGTCTTAGCTGCTGGTTTAGTGTTGTTGTCAGGGTATACTGGAGAAGAAAACTTTATAGATCCGATGTGCGGATCAGGAACAATTTTGATCGAAGCTACGATGATTGCCTGTAGGATTCCGGCGAACATCAATAGAAAACATTTTGCTTTTGAAAATTGGTTGGATTATGATGAAGATCTATATTTTATTATACAGGACTCTTTACTGAAGAAGATTAGCAGTCCACATTATAAAATAATGGGATTCGATAAAGCTCCTTCTGCTGTGAAGAAAGCGAATGAAAATATAGATAATGCAAATCTTTCTGATTTTGCCGCAGTACATCATGTAAATTTCTTCAACTCAAAAAAAGAAGTTTTCGGTAAAACGACAATTATGTTTAATCCACCTTATGGTGAACGTTTGGAATTGGCTGATTTAGAAGGGTTTTATAAAAATATTGGAGATACCTTAAAATTTGGTTATCCAGGCTCTACTGCTTGGTTCATTACTTCTGATTTGCAAGCTTTGAAACATGTTGGATTAAGAACCTCGAAACGAATTCCTTTAAAAAATGGAGATTTGGATTGTCGATTCGTTCGATATGATATGTACGAAGGTTCTAGAAAACCTCAAAAAACAGCATGGGGTACTACGGAAGAATAGTACTTGTTGTTTTTTGTTTTCTGTATTGATTCGGTGTCATACCTGTTTGTTTCTTAAATGCGTACGAAAAGTGTGCCGAATGCTGATATCCAATTTCTGATGCAATATTACCGATAGACGTATTTTGGGTTGTTAATAATTCTTTTGCGTATTGAATTCTTTTATTTGATGCGTATTCAAAAATCGTAAGATCAAAAACTTCTTTAAAATATTTTTTTAGATACGAAGTGTTGAGTCCAACTATTTTCGCTAATTCTTTAATGGAATATTGTATTTGAAGTTCTGAATCTATGATGTTTTTTACCTGATCTAACTGTTTTTGATACGGGTGAATATAATATGAATTTGTGTCGATTTCAAGTTGATTGGTTGCTTCAGAAAGCAATTCAAAGATTTTAGAATTTAAAAACATCAATTGGCATAAACCTCTTTTTGATGGATGAAAAATAGGCTCTAAAATAGTATAAGGATTTTCAGAAAATTGAAAATTAAAGAAGCTCTTTTCGTGAAACAAAGTAAATAGGTTTTGTCTTAACGAAGGATGAAAAAACACTTGGTCAAAATATTTCTCTTTTAGTTCTAGTACAACAAATTGTTGCTCGTTTTTTATAGGTGTAATAAGTGTGTCCTCTAAATCATCGGTAAAAATTCCTTTTCCGTATGCATCTAACTTAGAAGAAAATGTATTAGTTTTTATAACGAGTGTATTTTTCTGATGAAGATTTATGAAAACAAATTTGCTTTTTTTTACATCAAATTTTATAGAGTCATAGTTTGAGCTATTTATCGATATTTTATGTAATATCCAGGATGTGTAAGAAACTGATAATATGGTTCCTTCAGCAAAATCAGAACGAAATATTAATTCTTTAGATAGAACCCCATAATTGTTTTCAAGGCGTTTATCAATTGTATTAGACTCATTGTTATGATTAAAAAAGATATTCATTGATTAGTTATGCTAGGTATTATTAGACATTTTTAATATTACCACTGCAAATATATTAATTTAGACTAATTTTAAATAGAATACTTTTTTTATTTTCCATCTTAGTAAAAACAACTTCCAAATTCGATAATCTTCGGTTTGCTTTCTATCTACATTTGCATCATGTTATTTAGACTGATTACAAATAAAAATAGAATAATGAAACAAATCAACGCATTCGTATTAATTTTCTTAACACTTATAATCATTTCGTGTTCAGAGAAAGGAAAGACCCAAAAACAAAATGAAACAAAAACTGGAGAAAAAATAGGGGTACTGCTCGTGAATCACGGTTCGCATTCAAAGGGTTGGAGAAAAATGCTTACAGATATCGAAGTTGATGTAAAAGGCGATATTATGAAGAGTGGTGAGATTACCGATGTAAGAACCGCTTTTATGGAATATACAGAACCTTCGATAGCTTCTCAGATGAAAAAATTTGACGAAGAAGGATACGATCGTGTGATTGTAGTGCCTATTTTTTTGACCATTTCATCACACACGTCTAATGATATTCCAAATATAGTAGGACTAGCAAATGATCCTAAAGTAAAAGCTAGTTTGAAAGAAGAAGGTATCGAGACATATACTCCAAAAACGAGAGTGGTAGTAACTCCATTATTAGATTTTCCAACAGTGCTAAAGAAAAATATTACCCGCCGTGCAAAAGCTTTATCTGATGGTTCTGGCGATGAAGGTGTAGCCTTGATTGCCTATGGTGATGAGGAGTTTAACCAACAATGGGAAGAAATGGTTGAAGATATAGGTCGTTACCTAAAAGCGCAGACAGGTATCGGTTCGATATCGTATGGTTGGTGTGGTCATTTAGTGCGTTATTCTTCTGAGCCTACCAAAAAAGCGATAGATCAAATATTAGCACTTGAAGAAAGAGCACTTGTTATTCCTGTTTTAGTTGCCAACGACGAGCACTTTCAAGGTGAAATTGTGCAAAACGGAGTGGATATGGTGGAAGATCAAAAACGTGTAGCGTACAAGCAAGATGCAATTTTACCGGACACCAATATCAATAAGTGGGTGGTTAAAATAGTAGCGGAAACGGTAGCAGAAATTAATGGAAAAGTAACAAGTACACATTAATCATCTCATTGGGTTTTGATAATGCAGAAGGTGATGAAGCAGAGATTAAAATTAGATGTAAAAAAGGTAGTTATTACATCTGTCGTACTACTTATTTTTGGAGGTTTCTCTTATTGGGGACCAATAGATCGGGACGATGTATCGCTTCATATTTCAACTCTAGAAAATGAATACTTTACGCCAAAATTAGTTACGGCTTTTCAAACCAAGAGAACCAAAGAATCTGGATTGATTTCAGATAACACAAACTATGTGCTTGGTGAGTTCGGAATGGTAAAACACATTGCTGATAAAAGAACTAAAGAAGCTGGTTTGTTACGGTTTTCATCTGAGATGAATTCTTCTTTGCACAATGATTTATGGGCAAAAGAAATACAAGAAAACTTGTTTAAGCAATACGGAGATAAAAAAGATGTAGTCGTTAAAAAGAAGGGGGAATTTTGTTTCGCGGAAATATACGATAGAGGTCGGTTATCAAGCCTGTATTTTGAAAACAAATTATACAATTCTGTACAAGGTTTTTCTGGACCTATTTTTATGGGAGTGCAAGTTGGCTTAGGCGGAAAAATTGAAAAAGTAAGTTATCTCACCTCAAAAGAAACAGAAAGCTATCTCAGAAAAATTTTAAGAAGTAATTATTTAGAGCAGTATATAGGTTTAAATCTCCAAGATCAAATTCATGAAATTGATGCTGTTTCAGGAGCAACGATTACTACAAAAGCAATGGCAGATAGTATAACAGAAGCTTTTAAGTTAACAGCATCACAGTTATTAGAAAACTATTACGATTTTGATTTTGGAGATTTTCAGGTATCGGCAGCTCTGACTTATTGGTGGGTTTTTCACCTTCTAATACTACTAGCAATTTTTCTGTTTGCGATGCTTCCACAAATCAAGAAAACAAAAAAAAGGCGAATTATTATGGCTGTTTTCACACTTGTTTATATCGGTTTTTATATGAATGCTTCTTTTACGTATGTCACATTTCTAATGCCTTTTATGGGAACCGAATTGTCTATGTTTCTTGGTTTGTATGCTTTGTTAACCTTGTTAGGTGCAATTTGGGGTAAAAATGCCTATTGCTCATACGTTTGTCCATTCGGAGCAGCTCAAATGATTTCGTTAAAGTATTCACCGTTCAAATCAAAGAAGTTATTTATAAGTAACAAACAAGCAGAATATTTGAGATACGGAATCACCTTGATGCTTTTCGTAGGATTTGTTTTGGGGTATAAAGAATTTGGGAACTATGAGTTATTTCCAGATTTATTTGGTACGGAAATATCTTCGTTTTGGTTTTATATAGCCTCGGCTTTTGTTCTTGTTTCTATGCGATATCCAATGTTTTGGTGTAGAGCTGCATGTCCTACCGGATGCATACTAGATAGTGTAAAACAAATGTCAAAATCAAAAGCGCATAAAAAATGAAAAAACTAATAATAATGCTATTACTTATCTCAAATGGAGTAAATGCTCAGAGATCCACTGTAGTTATTGAGGTAATTGATGGCGCAGAAAAATACCCTTTGATGGGCGCTCATATTTGCTTGGTTACTGAAAGTAATAACAAACACTATTTTTCAACGGATGAAAATGGAAAGGTTGAGGTACCGAATGTAGAAAATTCAAATGTTACTTTGTCTTTTGTTGGTTATAAAACAATCACGATTCCTGTATTGAAAAGTGAATTTATGAGGGTGAGGTTAAATCCTGATTTATTAGCATTAAATCAAGTAGTGGTTACTGCAACTGTAGTACCTCAAAAAGTCGATGCTTCGATATACAAAATAGAGGTAATTGATGGTCGAACTATGGAAAAACAAGGAGTTCAAAATGCTAGAGATGCACTTCGATTTCAGCCGAATATCAACCTTATTGAAGATGGAGTTTTGGGAAGTCAGATTATCATGCAAGGTTTAGAGGGACAACATGTGAAGTTTTTGATAGATGGAGTTCCCATTATTGGTAGACAAGATGGTAATGTTGATTTGTCTCAGATTGATATGTCTCAAGTAGATCATATAGAAATTATTGAGGGACCAATGTCTGTCGTTTATGGATCCAATGCATTGGCTGGAACGATAAATATCATCACAAAACAGAATAAATATTACAATTGGTCTGGCAATGCTACAGTTTATGCAGAGTCTGTAGGTCAATACAATGGGAGTGTTAGTGTCTCAGGTAATGTCGGGAAATCAAAATTTGGATTGACTGGTGGATATCGCGTATTTGATGGGTATGATTTAGATACCAGTACTCGAACCATGTCATGGAATCCTAAAAACCAAACCAATGCTGATGCCTTTTATGGCATCGGTTACGGTGGTTGGGATGCGAAAATAGGATTGCGTTTTAGTCAAGAAGACTTGACGTATAGAGGAGCCTATTTGATTCCTTATCGTGCAATTGACACAGAATTTGTTACTGAACGTTGGAGTGGATATTCTAATTTCAGCAAGAATTTTACTGATACGAGTGTTTTTTCAGGGTTGGTATCCTACAATATTTATGAAAGAACATCACAGGAATATGTCGTTAAAGAAGATTTGGATATAGAAACCAAAAGAGGTGATGCAAGCAAAGACGTGTTTAATACCTTAAATGCACGTTTGTCGTATAGCAGAGATTTTACAGTTAAAATACAATGGCAATTGGGGTACGAATTGACAGATGAAGTAGGTGAGGGTGAAAAGGTAACGAATAATGATGGTTTGGTTGAAAACGCATTGTGGACAGATTTACAACTCAACCTATCGGAACATTTTACCATACAACCTGGCGTACGTATAGTGCATCATTCTATTTACAAGGCTGCATTAATGTATGCTTTGCACTTGAAATGGAAGCCTAATAAATCTTGGCAAAGTAGAATTTCATTTGCAAAAGGGTTTAGAGCACCAAGTATGAAAGAGTTGTATATGGACTTTGTAGATTCTAATCATAAAATTTTTGGAAATGAAAATTTAGAACCTGAAACCTCTTACAATCTTACTGCAACTATTGAAAAAACTATTTCTCTGTCTGAAAATAATCTCTTGAAATTTAATGTGACTGGATTTCATAATCATTTGTTTGATGTAATTGAGTTAGCTAGTGACGAAACGGGTACGCAATATATCTATCAGAATGTTTCTGAAAAAAGTACACATGGAGCAACTTTTTCAACCAATTATCAATACCAGTTTTTCAAATTGAATTTTGGAGTAGCACTTACAGGAATAGGATATGACTTATACAGTAATGGATATTTCGATTATCAATACGCTACAGATTTCACTGCAATGTCTGTAATTCAGCTAAGAAAAATTGATTTAGCCATGCAGTTAGACTATAAATATACTGATCAACGAAGTCAATTGCTGCTTAGAGACACTACAGAAGATGTAACTGTTGGCACAGTAGAAGGATACAATATGCTGAATTTTTCTATGACGAAGAACTTTTCAGATAGTGGATTAAGTTTAACAGCTGGGCTAAAAAATATTTTTGATATCAAAACAGTTGCCAATAGTGCGCAATCAGGAGCACATGCTAATTCTTCAAATCGATTGATAACTTGGGGAAGAACTGCTTTTATTTCTCTGAAATACAATTTTACTAAAATCTAATACAATCAAATTAATAACAATTAATCTAAAAAAATGAAAAAATCAATTTACACAATACTTTCAGCAGCTTTATTTTTGTTTTCTTGTGGAGAAGAGAATCGAGAAATTATTGTACCAACTTTAGACACATCATCAAAACATTTACAGGTAGCAATTTACAGTGCTCCAGATGTATATGAAGAAGGTTTCAACCATCATACCCAACAAGTTGAACAAATAAAATTATCATATAATAGGCAGGTTTTTGTTGACTTGGATGCGGTTTCTGAAACAAAAGAGGCTACGACATTAGGTGTGCATTATAATGACGATGCTTATGTAAAATTAGATGTATGGGATATCGATAAAGACCATGCCACAGGAGTTGATGGTTGGGATATTGTTTTGTCTCCTTATAATGGTAGAACAGACAATGGCTCTGGAACTTTAGTACCGTATAGTTTAACGGGTGCATTAACTAATAAAGGTAATGTTACCGCCTTAAGGATTAATAAATCAGAAGTAGAATCAAATGGAGATACTTTTATAAGTTACGATGCCATTAATTATGAGAATGCTTCTAGGTTAGAATTGAGTTCTGAAGTTGATGCGGTTGGATCTGATTGGAAACAGTTAGATTTTGCAACTTTCACCTATAAAATTGTTGAAGATCAATATTATATAATTAAAACCACAGAAGGAGTGTTTTTTAAATTGGCATTTACCAGTTTTTATAATGACGATTTGGAAAAAGGACATCCTGCACTTCAATTTCAAAGATTAATTAAGGAAGAATAAACGAGATTATTATTTAACTTTATACCAACAGAAAACAGCAGTCTACGTTTAACTGCTGTTTTCATTTTTTTTGATGTTAATCCATAATTCTATATGAAAAATATAATTTTTAGCTTCGTGTTAATTTTACAGTCAACCATAATTTTTTCGCAAGAAGCTATGGCTGCCTACCGAATTTTTAATAATCAAAATGAAGAAGTTTCTTTTCAAAAAATGGCAAATGATCTTTCAAAATACGATGTGGTGTTTTTTGGAGAACTGCACAACAATCCAATTGCACATTGGTTTCAGTTTGAATTGACAAATAAATTATTTGATTTAAAAGAAGGGAAATTAATTTTAGGAGCAGAAATGTTTGAGAAAGATAATCAGTTAATTTTGGATGAATATTTACATGGGCTTATTAAAGAAAAAGAGTTAATTGAAGACGGAAAAGCGTGGAATAATTATAAAACCGATTATGCCCCATTAGTAAACTTTGCAAAAGAAAATAAGATATCATTTGTGGCAACCAATGTTCCGAGGCGTTATGCAAGTCTTGTTTCGAAAAAAGGTTTAGATTCATTGGGGTTGATTACAAAAGATGCGAGAAAAAATTATATAGCACCTTTACCGATTGAAGTACCTTATGAAAATGAATCTTATGTAGAAATGGAAAAAATGATGTCTGGTCACGGTATGACAGGTGCTGCTAAAAATTTTGTAGCTGCGCAAGCATTAAAAGATGCTACAATGGGATATTCGATATTCAGTACGCTTAAGAAAAAAAATAAGCACAAATTATTTTTGCATTTCAATGGTAATTTTCATTCCAAAAATCATGAAGGAATTGTATGGTATGTAAATCAGTACAATAAAAAATTAAAGGTAGCTGTTATTTCTTTTGTTGAGCAAAAAGAAGTGGATGTACTCGAAGTAGCTAATTTTGGTAAAAATGAATTTACGATAGTTTGTAAAGATTCTATGACCAAAACCTTTTAATAAAACAAATTGGGGTGTTACATTTTTGTAGCACCCCAATTGAAATTAACTGACCAGGTTAATTTTACCTAACTTAAAAATAAACTCTATTTTAAATGATTTAATATTTTAGTACTGGTTGGTTTCGTTGTAGAAAAATAGTAGTCTATATAGGCTCCATTCTCATCAATCAAATATTTTTGAAAGTTCCACTTTACTGAACTTGATTTTTTCCCATTTTTGCTTTTGTCTGTTAGCCATTGATATAAGGGATGCTGATTGTTTCCTTTGACTTCTATTTTTTCTGTTATCAAGAAAGTTACTCCATAGTTTATCTCACAAAAAGATTCAATTTCAATTGAGTTACCAGGTTCTTGACCACCAAATTGGTTACAGGGAACTCCTATTACCATTAGCTTGTCTTTGTATTGTTGATACAAATCTTCTAAACCTTTGTATTGAGGAGTAAACCCACATTTTGATGCCACATTTACAAACAATATTTTTTTTCCTTTAAAGTCTTTTAAGGATATAGGTTTTCCTTGTAATGTATTTATAGAAATATCGTAAATACCCATTTTTGATGATTTGTTTATTGAATTCTATTAAAATACTATCAGCAGATTAAACTCTAATTTTAGGTTTTAGTCTCGCTTCGTATTTTCTTTTTATTACAGTCAAACGCTTCATAATATCCATAATTTTTTCATCTTTTGACTTTTTGTAAAATTCATTTAGACTTAAGATCAATTCTTTTGCTTTTAAAGAGGCCCAAATTTTTTCATCTCTGCTTCTAAAAGATTTTACATTATTTTCGAATTCTAACGCTTCTTGTATAGTTTCCATAGTATAAATGTTTTATTCTTAGTCAAATATATAAAATGTTTATTAAAAAACAACATTTGTTAAACAAAAACATGATAATAGTTTGTTAAAAACATTTTTAGGGATGTTTCAACAGGCGTGAATACTTAAAGTATATTCATTATATAATTTATGAAATACATATATTTGAATTAGATTTTAAACAAATACAAGTGTCATTATTGCCTTTCAAAAATTTCTTTGTAAACGTATTATTGCCCATGCCTCTAAAGCAGCTTTTTACGTATAGTATAACTGAAGCTGAAGCAGGTTTTTTGAAAAAAGGAATGCGAATTGCCGTACCTTTTGGGAAGAAAAAAATCTATACAGCATTGGTGTTTGATATTCATAACGAAGCTCCTGAAGCCTATGAAGCGAAGTCAATTCATCAAATCTTAGATGACAAATCGATTGTTACTGAAGCCCAATTAGACTTTTGGGTTTGGATTTCTGAATACTATATGTGTAGTTTAGGTGATGTTTACCGTGCAGCTTTGCCTTCAGCGTTTTTATTGGAGAGTGAAACAGTAGTTTTAAACAATCCGAATTTTGATGAAGATACGAGTTTGTCAGATGCTGAGTTTTTAGTCTACGAAGCCCTCCAGCAACAGTCACAACTGTCCGTCCTGGAAATTTCAAACATTATCGGCAAAAAAAATGTATTTCCTTTGTTAAAGAAAATGCTTGATAAAAAGGCAGTTTTACTAAAAGAGGAGCTTTATGAACAATACAAGCCCAAATTGGTAAAATACATTCGATTGAACGAGGCGCATAAGGATGAGGCTTCATTGCATCAATTGATAGATTCAGTGCAACGAGCAAAACAACAGCACAAAGCTTTGTTGACCTACTTTTCTTTAGAAGCTCAAACTAAAAAACCAATTCAAGCAAAAAAATTACAAGAAGAATCAGGTGTGTCGTCTGCCGTATTGAAAGGGTTAGTTGATAAAAATATTTTAGAGTTTTATCATATTCAAGTCGATCGAGTTCATTTTGAAGAAAAAGGAGGGCGTTTAAAATCATTGAATGAACACCAAGAAAAAGCATTTGAAGAAATTGAAACTTCTTTTAATAGTAACACGGTTACTTTGCTACAAGGAGTTACAAGTAGTGGTAAAACGGAAGTTTATGCCAAGTTGATTGAAAAGCAATTGGCTCAAAAAAAGCAGGTATTATTTCTTTTACCAGAAATAGCATTAACTACGCAAATTATAGGTCGTTTGAAAGAATATTTTGGCGGTAAAATTGCCGTGTTTCATTCAAAATATTCGATGAATGAACGGGTAGAGGTGTATAATAATGTGTTACAGAATAAAGAAAAAGCACAAATAGTGTTAGGTGCTAGATCATCACTATTTTTACCGTTCTCTAACCTTGGATTGATTATTGTAGATGAGGAACACGAGACATCATACAAACAATTTGATCCTTCACCACGATACCATGCTAGAGATGCGGCTATTTATTTGGCACATATGCAAGGTGCAAAAACACTTTTAGGTTCTGCAACACCTAGTCTTGAAAGTTATTTCAACGCTACCCAAAACAAATATGGTTTGGTCAACCTTACCAAGCGTTACGGTGAAATACAACTGCCAGAGGTAGAATTGGTAGACATCAAAGATAAACACAGAAAAAAAAGAATGACCGGGCATTTTTCGGATCGTTTGATTTTAGAAATACAAGAAGCATTAGAGAACAAAGAACAGGTTATCTTGTTTCAAAATAGACGAGGTTTTTCTCCTGTTGTTGAATGTGAAACATGCGCAGTATCTCCGCAATGTCCCAATTGTGATGTAAGTTTGACTTATCATAAGTACAGAAAAGAATTGCGATGTCATTATTGCAATTATCGACAAGCAATGCCGTTGAATTGTGGTGCTTGTGGTTCTACAAAATTATCTACAATTGGTTTTGGAACAGAGCAAATCGAGTTAGAATTACATGAGTTATTTCCGAATGCGAATATTGGCAGGATGGATTTGGATACGACACGTGGCAAATATGCATACCAAAAAATTATTGGAGCATTTGAGGCACAAGAAATTGACATATTGGTAGGTACACAAATGTTATCTAAAGGATTAGATTTTGGTAAAGTGAGTTTGGTAGGCGTCATGAATGCTGATAATATGTTAAACTTCCCTGATTTTAGAGCACATGAAAGAACTTTCCAAATGATGGTGCAGGTAGCAGGTCGTTCAGGTAGATCTAAAAAAAGGGGGAAAGTTATCATACAAACGTTTAATCCTTACCATCAAATATTACAGCAAGTATCTACGAATGACTACTCGGCAATGTTTAAAGAGCAGTTAGAAGACCGTTGGCATTTTCATTATCCGCCTTATTATAGAGTCATGAAAATTACCTTACGTCATAGAGATTTGATAACCTTGGAAAACGCAGCAGAATGGTTTGGTACCTCCCTTAAAAATGCATTTAAAGATAATGTACTAGGACCAACATCTCCCAATGTATCAAGAGTAAGAAATCTATATATAAAACACATTACTGTCAAAATTCCGCCCAAGCAATCATTAAAGGCTACAAAAAAACATATCGCTAGAATTGAAAAGACTTTTAGCGCTATCGGTGCTTTTAGAGCCGTTCGTTTAGGAATTGATATTGATGCGTATTGATATTTATTTTCTTCCGTACAGAGACTCGTATAAGTCTTTGTAGATTTCCTTGATTACTTTTCTTTTCATCTTTAAGGTAGGTGTCAAATGTCCTGCTTCAATACTCCAAATATCAGGTGTAAGTTTAAAAGTTTTAATTTGTTCCCACTTTCCGAAATCTTGGTTGCAATTGTCTATTTCGTGTTGAATTCTAGAAATTACATTTTCATTGAGACACAAGGCTTCATTTCCAGGTTGTAAGTCAACCGATTTTCTACGAGCCCATTCTTTAATGAAATCGAAGTTAGGCTGAATCAATGCAGCGGGCATTTTTTCACCTTCTCCTACGACCATTATTTGTTCTATAAATCGAGATTGTTTCAATTCGTTTTCCAGTAGGGCAGGTGCCACATACTTTCCTCCAGAAGTTTTAAACATTTCTTTTTTACGGTCGGTTATTTTCAAGAAATTATCATCAGATAACTCGCCAATATCACCGGTATGAAAATAATCACCAGTCATTACACTTGCCGTTTTTTCTTCATCTTTATAATAACCGAGCATTACATTTGGGCCTTTGACTAAGATTTCTCCATCTTCAGCAATCTTAACTTCTACGTTGTCTATGATTCTACCTACAGTTCCAATACGAATACCTTTGTTGAAAGGACAATTTACAGAAATTACAGGAGAAGTTTCTGTCAATCCATATCCTTCTAATATGGGCATACCTGCAGCAGAAAACACTCGAATCAATCTAGGTTGTAATGGGGCTGAACCAGATACTAAAGTATTCATTTTACCACCTAAGGCCTCTTTCCATTTTGAAAAAATCAATTTCCTAGCTAGTTTTAACTGAGTCTCATACCACCATCCATTTGCTCGGTAAGGTTCAAAACGCAAACCTAAATTCAACGCCCAAAAGAACAAACCTTTTTTGATTCCCGATAGATTTGTACCTTTTTCTACTATGGCATCGTAAATTTTTTCATACAATCGAGGTACCGCTGTCATGATATCTGGCTGTACTTCTTTCAGATTGTCACTAATAGTTTCTTGCGCTTGAGCAAAGTGAATTTCTATTCCACAATACATGTATAAATAGTGTATAATACGTTCAAATACGTGACATACAGGTAAAAAACTTAGGGCTTTCGCTTTTCCTAATTCAAGAGGAACTCTAGGTGTACTATCAAGCGTATTTGATACTAGATTCTTATGTGATAACATTACACCTTTTGGTTTGCCTGTTGTTCCTGAGGTATAAATAATGGTGGCCAAATCATCAGGTTGAACTTTTTCTTTTAGTGCATCAACTTCACTTGCATTACTTGTGTCTTCTCCTAATTCGAGTACCTCTTTCCAATTAGCTTCGCCTTCAACTTCATCAAAGGTATATATAGCTTTCAGTTTTGTATTGTCTTTGATTTGATTCAATTTCTCTACAATTCCAGCATCTGACACAAAACAATAAGTAGCTTCAGAGTGATTTAAGATATATTCGTAATCTTCTTTACTAATAGTAGGATAAATCGGGATTGTTTGAGCACCAAGTTGTAATACTCCCATGTCCATCACATTCCATTCCGTACGGTTTGTGGTAGATATAAGTGCAATTTTATCATTGGGTTTGACTCCGAGCTTTAGTAGTCCTCTACTAATTTTATTGAACTGATCAATATATTCTTTTGAAGAGAGACTTTCCCAGGTATCTCCGTACTTCGTTGAAAAAGCTTTTTCAAGGTTGTAAGTTTCTAATTGGTATTGTGGAAAATCAAAAAGTACTGAAATGTTTTTCATTCTTAAAACGTAAAGGTTAAATAAATTAACAGATGTTAATTACTAGCTAATATAAAATAAATTTTTAAAGATGTAATTTAAAATGAGGCTACAACTTGTTTTCTGTTGTTAAGCATCATTAATTTTTTTTATAATTACTTAAAATATTGATGTCGTTCGCTTCCATTATTTGACCTAAAAACTTTATTGTCATTCGAATATCTTCTTTAGAAATAAGATATGTATTGAATTCATCATTATAATCGTAATAAACGACAAGGTCTAATTTTTTTACTTTGAATATTTTTATTTGAATGTCTTTTAGGTTGACATATTCGGCTTTCTCCAATTTTTTTGTTTTTTTATTGAAGTATGCCAAACCTTTGCAATCCCCTAAATAGCGAAACCTCTTGGGTAATGATTTTTTATCATATTGAAAAGTGATTACAATTTCGTTATCTGTATCTTTTTCTATTCTCCAAGAATTGTCGTCTATCGTTCCGTTAACTTTGTCTTTTGTGTTGTGTGTTTTGTCGAAGGTACGCAGTTGTTTTTTAGTAGGTTCTTTGCCATTTTCTTTTAAGAGTATCCATCTTTTCCCCACTTCTTGAGTAGCATCAAATTTTGCTATTTGTATGGTTGTTTTACCTCCTATTACATTGGTTGTATTAACATCAAACGAATACTGAGCATCAGAATCTTTTAAATTTTCTAACAAAAAATTTTCATCAAAATGGTATTCTTTTAGTGTTTTTAAAACTTCTGACTTTTGTGCTGTTGCAATGAAAGTTACAAGAGACAACAAGAAGATACAAGCGTTTTTCATATTGGATTTCATTTTTACCTAAAAGATAGGAAAAATTCATAAAATAGAAAACAGTAAAATCCCTTCGATAGAAAGGGATTGTTTAGATGTCGTTAGTTGTTTTCTATGTCACTTATATGGTGTTCTAGTGCTTTTACTGAGATTTGTATTTCAACAATTAAAAAAGCCAAAGATATAATGAGCAATACCAGTGCAATTCCGAACACCCAAACTGCTAAAAGATTAAGTTCAATATAAATCAAAAACATCGTAAGTACGCATAACAATAAACTGCTAATACCAAAAATTTGCATTGACCTTGTCAAGTAAAGACGCTGTTTTATGTTTTTAATCTGTTTTATGAGCACGCTATCTTTGTTTTTTAAGTAGGTGTCATGCAAACTCCGAACCACTGTTGCATAGGCTAAAAACCGATTGGTGTAGGCCAACATGATCAAAGAGATTGCAGAAAATAGTAGAGCGGGTGTTGTGAGTGTTAATTCTTTCATTGAAACAAAGTGTTTTACTTTTTCTAAATTAAGAAGTTATTTACACATAACACACAATTGATCAATTCAAATTGTAATTTTTTTTATAGAATAATGAATTCTAATCTCTCATAGGGTAGTTTTCCTCTATAGTTTAAGCGTATCAAGTAAATAGGATGCTCCCTTTTGGTCGATAATCCAAATCTCTAGGGTAGTAGCGTCGTTTTTCAGTTTTATTTTTTTATCTAAAACAAAAGATTTCAATGGATTTACTTCACAAAGTTTTATTTGCTTGGTTGTGTTGTCTTTGTTACTGATTTTTAACACAGCTTGTCCAGATCTAAACACACCGTACTTACCAGTTATTTTTTTAGATTTTGAAGTATATTCAAGCTTTTGTGTGATTACACCTGTGCGGTTTACATCTAATATTGGTAGTGAAGCAATTTTAGCAGCAGCTTGAGTTTCTTGGTATTCAAAACTTTGTCCTGGTGCTAGGGTGTGAATAGGAGTTCTAACTTCCGTTTCTAGATATCCCGTTTCTAACGCACTGTTATAGATAGACACATTGATGTTTTCTTCATAAGTTTTTGTTTTGTCTAGGGGTTCAAAAAGTTTCACAAATGCCGTCATGTTTGTCTTGTTGACAAAACCAACCCAAGGCTTGGAAGCGATGATGTGAAAACCAGCCATGATATAGTAGTCATAGTGGATCTCATAAACTCCAGGAGCAACCTCTCCTGTCCAATTGGTACCGATATTGTCGTATTTTTTGATGTGTTCTGGATTTTTTCTGTCTAACGGCATTCTGTTTCTATTCACAAAGTTCCAGTGATTTTTTGCCGTTGCCATAATTTCATATGGTTTTCCATCATGTAGATTATCGTTAGCACTGAAAGGTATGTATGCTAAAAAATTTTCACCATCCTCGAGTTCAGGAGCACTTCTAGATAGATGTTGACTCGTCATCATGAATCCTCTGTCAACAGTGTTTTTTCCTTTGTTGTGCAAAGAATGTGTACTATGTACTAAAGAAGAATGAGCTTCTAATTGTAGACTTCTCTTGTATTGAATTTCCTCTTCAACTTCTTTTGGGTAGCTGTAAGATTTAGAAATTCTATCGTAGGTAGGTACGGGCAATTCTTGAATTCCAGAAACAACCTCAATGGCTTTTTCACCAGAATCTTGCTCTTTGATTGTTGCGGTATACGGATTGTCTCCTAGCATCGCAGGTGGAGGCCAACGATTAGAACGCTCTCCATTTTTCTGAATAGCACAGTTGCTTACAGGTAATGGAACGATTCTATAACCCCCAAAATTTCTCCAATCTTTAGTTCCATTAACTTCTTCATTCGGCGCAAAAGATTTCCCAAAAAGTTTAGGATTTACCCATAAAGATTGGGCGTCTCCTAAGTTGTATTCTAAGATTCTTCCGGCAGCTTCAGGAACTATTGCTACACTCACAAACTCATTGCTAGCAACATAGATGTTTTCCCATTTCCAATTGTTATAGTTGTTTTCTATTCGTACATGGTTTTGTGCGATAAAACTGAAGGGGATACAAAGTAAAAGGTAAATAAAAAGGTTTCTTTGATTTGATGGTTGCATTGTTTTGCTGTTTAGTTTCAATGCAAGATGGTCTATTTATTAAAAAAGAAGTAGTAGGATTTTATCCAAGACAGTACCTTTTTATGCGAAAAAATGACTCGAATCTGTATGGGTAAACAGAATTTTCTTAGTGCTTATAAAGTAAAGAGTCTTCAAAATCAGTTAAATTCAACTGTAATTCAGAACCATTAGTTTTTAAATTTGAAATGTCAAAAATCAGTTCTCGAGTAAAATAAGCTTGGCACATTTCATCGTTTTTTAAAGATAATCGGACGTTTCTTTGGGGTGGAAAAGATTCTAAAATTTCTTCTGTGGCGTATAGATTAATTTCCCAAGAATCTCCGCTACACCCACTAGCACCAATTTCAATATAAAGACAATCTTCTTCGATTCTTGCATTATTGATAAAGATTTTATCATTGGGGGCTGATGTGTATAACTCACTATTTACTATTGCTGCTGTACCACATTTGGTTATGTTTTCTGAATCTTTACAAGAAATCAATAGCGTAAATAATAGGAGAGTTGTGAATTGAATAATAGCTTTCATGGATGTAAATTTTAACCGAAAAGAGGATACATTAATATATGATAAATGTACGAAGAGTTTTTTTAGTTGGGGTTTCTAAAAATAAATTCCCTCAAGATATACTTGAGGGAATTTGTTCCTATTCAAAAATATTTATTTTTATAAATTTAATTATTTTTTAATCAATTTAAAGATGGTATCACCTTGTTTTACAGTATAATATCCACTTGGTAGGAAAGAAATATTTGCTGATTTTTGGTTTCCTTTTAATAGAACAACTCCCATTACATCATAGATTACCCAATGCTCAGCGATACTAAAGTTTAACTGATTTGTAGCTGGATTAGGGTAGATGTATTTGCTAGTTTTAGAATTGAAACCCTTGGCACTTAAAGTGCTGTCTGTAATATCTACAAAAGCTGTTTTTGTTACATAACTTGTAGCTGCATTTCCACCTACAGGTCTCAGTGAAATGGTTATTTTGTAATCTTGGTCACTTGCTGGTAATGCGCTCAAGTCGATATTTAGTGTTGCTTTTTTGTTTGCTCCAGATTGTATTGTAACTCGATCATTACCCAACCAAGTACCCGTGGGAGAGTGTAGAACTCCAACAAGTTGATTTTCTGAATCTGAACTATAATTTACATCTACTAGAATATTTTGTGTTTTACTAAATTCACTTGGAAGATTTCTAAAACTAATAGCAGGAGTTAAGAGATTACTTGTTAAATAATCACCATCGTTAAAATTCGAAGTGTCTATAGTAGACCCCACCTGTGGGAAATTTGTTCCACGTTCAATCGCACCAGCATCGGGAGCGTTACCCGAATATCCATCGGTAATTCCGTTGATGTTTCTTCCGAAATCAATTGGTCCAACACCATTTTTAAGTCTAAAATCACCATTTGGCGCATCAACAAACAATGAACTCCCATTACCTGATGCCGTGTCGAAATTGTTAGAAAAACTCATTAGATCAAAGAGAGATCTTGTGTTTTTAGTTTCTTGATAATCAGCTTTGCTGTCGATAATATTATTCCAAAAACGAACATTTTCAACGTCACCTTCGTTGTCTCTATTCCAAACACGAACCGCCCAATTGACATTCCATACCGTATTGTTGTAGTAATAACAATCCTTTATTTTCGCTTTTCTTGGGCCTAAATATGCAAATGTTCCATCTGGCACGACATCAGTAATAAAATTATAAATTAAATTATGGTGAACAGTATAATTATAACAACCTTCTAGGTAAAGCGCCAATACAAATTCTTTTATTCCATCTGTTAGTGTATTGCAATCGTGAATTCGGTTGTATGCAATTTCAGAGCCTTTCATATCTAAAGGTATTCCCCAATTACTAGCATTCGTACATTGAATAGAACCTGCATCTTGTCCCATTTTCATACAATCATATAAATCATTGTAGGTGATATTGATTTGTCCGTTGGTTCTGATATGAAATCTTCCTGATGCACCAAATGTTGACTTTGTAACTACAGTTCCGTCACCGAAATTTTGCAATGAAGAAGTAAATTGACCAATCCATCCAATATCTTCGATTTTACATTCTTCTACACTATTATTTGTACCTCCATCAATATAGATACCATGCCCCCAACTATGAGCAACATAGCAATTCTTGAATTTGTTGTTGTTTCCTTTTACATAAATTCCACCTTGTTGAGAAAATGAAACTCCATAACCTGATCTTGTGAAAAAAGATTGTATGTATTGAATAGAGCAATCTTCAATGAGTGTATTGTTGGTGTTGTTTATATTTAACGAAGCTGCATGAATTGAAATTCCTTTCAATTTCACATTGTTTCGGTTGTTGAGTACGAAGGCCCACTTTCTCTTTTTAATAGAAATTTGTAAATCATTTGGATTTTCACCAGCTGGTGGCATTAAATATAATTTGTTGTCTTTTTGAAACCATTCTCCCGCTTTATCTAGAGCATTCAAATGATAAATGAAACCGAAACCTTTTCCACTATCTGTAAATATTTTTTCACTATTATCAATCCATCCTGAAGTAATAGCGTCAACAGTAAGATTTTTGCCAGAAGAAGCGGTGATGGTTCCCATAGGATTGATCCATTTTTTTCCGTTGATTCCTCTAAAAACACCTCCTTTAAAGAAATTGTTAGGGAAACCGGTCATATTTGGGAAGTTTACCTGACGACTTTTTTGACCTTTTACACCAGTAAAAACTTGACAGTCTTCGTACCCTGTTGACTTGTCTTCAGGCATCATCATTTCGTCTCCTAAATTATTTGGCCATCTTGCCATTCCTTGCCGTTTACCATTGATAAATAGCATCGTGTATTGAGATTCAGAACCTGGATAGTTTGTTTCGAATATGCCATTTCCTTGATTACTCGCAGACCAACCAGTAACTATGTCAGCTCCTGTAACAATTACTTTGTCATTTTCGAAATTTGTGAATGTAACATTGTTTTTGGTAATGGTAATTTGTTCTCGATATACACCTCTTTTTATATAACAAATATCACCAGAGGCCATGCTGTTTGCTGCTTTTTGGATGGTTTTAAATGGACTGTTTACAGATCCGTTATTTGTGTCTTTTCCATCTTTGGAAACATAAAAGTCATTTGCAAAAATGAATTGAGTAAAAATTAAACAATAGAGTAGGATATTTTGCTTCATAATACGGTTTTTTAGATAATCGATAGATTACCTGTTAGTTATTAAAAAACCCTTATTGGAGAGACGTTGTTGTTATGTTCGATTAGTTTGCAAACTAATTGGTTAAGAACATTTAAACAACTTAAGAGAGGTAGTTTGTTTAATTTTTATGATTTCAAGCAAAATAATAAAGCGTAAATATATAAATAATTTTAGAAAATAAAATATTATAATTATTTTTTTGGTTTTGTACTGAGTTAAAAATCAACAACTTTATTAGATTCTAGAGTGCTTGTATTTATGAATAGTACTATTATAAAAAATCCCACAAGTAATCTTGTGGGATTTTTATATGTTATTAATGAAAGACTATTTCGTCAACCAATTTTTAGCATTGATAAATGCTTCTAACCATGGAGAAACTTCATCTTTACGTCCAACAGGGTAGTTCGCCCAGTTCCATTGAAAAATAGAACGTTCTATATGAGGCATCATCACTAAGTGACGACCATCATTTGAGGTCATCATTGCCGTGTTAAAGTCAGATCCATTTGGATTCGCTGGATACCCTTCATAACCGTATTTCGCAACGATGTTGTATTTCTCTTCGTTGTAAGGTAAGTTAAATTTACCCTCACCATGAGAAATCCAAACTCCTAATGTACTACCTGCTAATGAGTTTAACATCACAGAATTGTTCTCTTGAATTTTTACAGAAGTAAATCCACTTTCGTGTTTGAATGAATCGTTGTGACCCATTTTTGGTTTTTCTTCGTGATCAGGGTTGATCAAACCTAATTCAACAAACAACTGACAACCGTTACAAATACCAATAGACAACGTATCTTCACGTTTAAAGAAATTGTCTAAGGCAGTTTTTGCTTTTTCGTTATACAAAAATGCTCCTGCCCAACCTTTAGCTGAACCTAAAACATCTGAGTTAGAAAATCCACCAACAGCTCCGATAAATTGAACATCTTCTAAATTTTCACGACCTGAAATCAAGTCGGTCATATGTACATCTTTTACGTCGAAACCAGCTAAGTACATAGCATTGGCCATTTCTCTTTCTGAGTTTGATCCTTTTTCACGAATGATGGCAGCTTTAGGTCTTGGTTTTCTAGCGTCAAAACTAGGGAGTTTACCAGTAAACTGAGAAGGGAATTCGAACTGTAATGGTTGTTCTTTATAATTGTTAAAACGTGCAGTTGCCAAACCATTTGCAGTTTGCTTGTCATCTAATAAAAACGACGTTCCAAACCAAATATCGCGTAAGTATTCTATGTTGAAAATTTCAGTAGTATCACCATTTTTAATGGTCATTTCACTACTTCTAATTGCATTTCCTAAAACGGTAAATTTAACTCCGTTTGCAGTTAAAATATTCTCAATTTCAGCGTCGTCTGATTGAATGATAACTCCACTATTTTCGGCAAATAAGGCTTTGATTGTGTCTGCTTCACCTAAAGCAGTGATATCAATATTAGCACCTAACATTTGTTGAGAGAAACACATTTCTAAAAGTGTAGTAATCATACCACCCCCAGAGATATCATGACCTGCCAAAATACGACCTTCTTTGATCAATTGTTGAATTGTATTGAAGGCTGATTTGAATTTTTCAGAATCGTTTATATTAGGACTATCGTTCCCTATACCAGCAATAGCTTGTGCAAAAGAAGATCCTCCTAATTTAAAACTGTCATTTGAAAAATCTATATGATAAATTTTGTTTTGTGCTCTTTTTTGGAATACCGGTTCTACAACTTTGTTGATGTCATTACAATGTGCAGCAGCTGAAATAATTACAGTACCCGGAGCAATAACCTCTTCATTAGGGTATTTTTGTTTCATCGATAATGAATCTTTTCCTGTAGGAATATTGATTCCTAGTTCGATGGCAAAATTAGAAACCGCTTCAACAGCATTGTACAAACGAGCATCTTCACCTTCGTTTTTACAAGGCCACATCCAGTTTGCAGAAAGAGAAACAGATTTTAAATCTTCTTCTAAAGGAGCCCAAACTAAGTTGGTCAATGATTCTGCAATGGCATTTCTAGATCCTGCTACTTCGTTTATCAAACTCGATACAGGCGCATGACCAATACTAGTTGCAATACCTTCTTTACCTTTGTAATCTAAGGCCATAACAGCAACATCATTCAATGGCAATTGCAATGGACCTGCAGTTTGTTGTTTGGCAACTTTTCCACCAACACAACGATCTACTTTATTTGTCAACCAGTCTTTACAAGCAACGGCTTCAAGTTGTAAAACGTTTTCTAAATACTCATGAATATTTTCTTGATCGTAGTTTAATTCTTTATAGTTACGAGCAGTGGTTGTATCATTCATAATAGTTTTTGGAGAACTACCAAACATATCTTCCATTGCTAAATCCATAGGTTTTTCACCTGTAGTAGCAGATTCAAAAGTAAATTGATTGTCATTGGTAACATCACCAACAGTGTACATTGGAGAACGTTCTCTTTCTGCAACTTTATTTAAGTAGTCGACATGCGCTTCATCGATCACCAATCCCATTCTTTCTTGAGATTCATTTCCGATAATTTCTTTAGCAGATAGGGTAGGGTCTCCAACCGGTAATTTGTCCAAGTTGATTTTTCCACCTGTGTCTTCTACCAATTCTGACAAACAGTTTAAGTGTCCACCTGCACCATGATCGTGAATTGATACGATAGGATTTACATCGCTCTCAACCATTCCTCTAACAGCATTTGCCGCTCTTTTTTGCATTTCAGGATTTGAACGTTGTACCGCGTTTAACTCAAGTTGGCTGTCCATTCCACCAGTATCGGCAGAAGAAACAGCAGCTCCACCCATACCAATTCGGTAGTTGTCACCACCTAGAATTACAATTTTATCACCTTCAGAAGGCGTGTCTTTTAAGGCTTGTTCGTTTTTTCCGTATCCAATTCCTCCGGCTTGCATGATTACTTTATCGAAACCTAGTTTACGAAGGGAATCAGTACTTGTCGTAGCTTCATCTGCTTCGAAAGTCAATAAAGAACCAGAAATTAAGGGTTGTCCAAATTTGTTTCCAAAGTCAGAAGCTCCGTTTGAAGCTTTGATCAAAATATCCATTGGAGTTTGGTACAACCAATCTCTCTCGTTCATTGTTTCCCAAGGTCTGTTTTGAGATAAACGTGAATATGATGTCATGTAAACAGCAGTACCAGCCAAAGGTAAAGAACCTTTACCACCTGCCAAACGGTCTCTAATTTCTCCTCCTGATCCGGTTGCAGCTCCGTTAAATGGCTCAACTGTTGTAGGGAAATTGTGTGTTTCCGCTTTTAATGAAATTACAGAATTGTAATCTTTCGTCTCGTAAAAATCTGGTTTGTCCGCAGACTTTGGTGCAAATTGCTCAACTTTTGGTCCTTTTACAAACGCTACGTTATCTTTGTATGCAGAAACAATTCCATTCGGATGTGTTTCAGATGTTTTGCGGATTAATTTAAACAATGAAGTTTCTTTTTCTTCTCCGTCAATAACAAAGGTTCCGTTAAATATTTTATGGCGACAGTGTTCTGAATTGATTTGCGAAAAACCAAATACTTCAGAATCTGTTAATTTTCTTCCAATCTTAGTAGCAACGCTTTCTAAGTATGCAACTTCTTCTTCACTCAAAGAAAGTCCTTCTTGTTGGTTGAAAGCTTCAATGTCTTCGATGTTTAAAACAGCTTGAGGTTTTACGTTGATTGTGAAAATCTCTTGATCTAAGTTGGTATACAATACCTGTAACATAGGATCAATTTCTGTTTCTTTTGAGTCTACTTTTTCAAATTCTTCAATTCTAATAATACCATCAATACTCATGTTTTGAGTGATTTCTACGGCATTGGTACTCCAAGGAGTAATCATTTCTTTTCTAGGTCCTACAAAATACCCTTCTAAATTAGAAGCTTCAATTTGTGTAGCGTTACCGAAAAGCCATACTAATTTTTGAATGTTTTCTTGTGAAAGTTCTTTGGTTTGTACTGCAAATACTGTTGTATTGCGCTGAAAGAATAGAATCATTGAGTCTAAAATATTAAAAGCAAAAATGCTTAGATTTTTAAAAGCACAAAAGTACAAAATTAAGTTAGAAAACTATCTACGAAGAAATGACAAATAGGCATTTTTTTTAACCTGTATTTGTATTGAGAAACTATCGTTCAACAGAAGTTTAAATAGCAAGCTTGAACGATGCCAATCTTTATAAAAAGTACATTCAAAATCAGAAAGGGAGAGGGAGGCGAGAATAATGAAACACCTCTTTACTAGTTTATAATATTTCAATTATCTGGTTTGATAGTGTTGTAGCTTTTTGTTTTCTTTTTTTAAGATTTTTACGATACGGTTTATTGTTATTTCTGACAAGTTCCATTCGTAACCATTAAAATCGGTGGTATTGATAAATTGAACCACCACTGCGTCTATATCTTTATGGTATTCTGCAAGACTTTGATACCCTACAACTAAACCACCATGTTGGTATTCGTATGGATAAATTTCTTTTTCTCCTTTATCGAATACAGAGCCATCATTTAGGGCTCTCAAGAATATACCTACGTCTTCTGCAGTTGCTAGCATACCATATTCTCGGGGTTTAAAATCTTCATCATAACCCGTGTAATAACCACTCATGACATCATTCAAATTGACCTCACTTATAGAGAAATATGTGTTTTTTAGTCTTAATGGAATTAATATTTTTTCTTTGATGTAAAGATTGTGATTATAGCCTAGAACACGATCCATAATTTTACGAAGTATTAAATAATTAGTGTTTGAATATTCATACCCAGTGTTTGGTTTAAAACTAGCAGGTAGGTCTAGTGCAAAATCTAAGGCTTTTTCTCCATTTTTTTGTTCGTTTTCCCAATAGGCAGGATTGTCAGTGAAATTTGGAATTCCTGAACGATGTTGTATCATCATTCTCAAAGTAATTTTATCAGCATTTTCAATTCTATCACTGAGTTCTGGAAGGTAATAGGTAAGTGTTTTATCGAATGATAAGCGTTTTTCTTTGACCAGTTTCGTAGCTGCAACAGCGGTATAAAGTTTACTAATGCTAGCAATTTTGAATAACGATTTTGAATCTGTGGGTATTTTGTTCAGTCTATCTTTCCAACCAGCTGTATAAAATTCTGGAGGTTGCCCCGCTTTATCTACATAAACAATGATACCATCAAAACCATGACTAATGGCTTGATCTACTTGTTTTTGAACTGTGTTAGGTAATGGTAAAATCCATGCCTTTATTAAAATCCAGGGTACAAAAAACAATGAGATTGCGGTGCCTCCAAATAATAATGCCCTAATTATGAAGTTTTTTTTCTTGCTCATAATTTCGAATGAAGCTTAAGGATGTAATCTCCAAGCGTTTGATACGTATAGATTTGTGAATTATAATAAGAAAAACTACAGTTGAAACGAGTAACTATGATTGATCTGTATTTCTTTTGGTTATTGATGTCGTTTATTGTTTGTTTATGTGTTTTTAAGGTTTGATAAGTGAAATAGAAAACCCAGAAAATAGAAGCAACATTCGAATGCAAATTGTATAGTGTTACCTTTATTTTTCTTGAGTTACGGCTTTAGAAAATGTTGTCAATAATCGTTGATTGATCATTTGTTGAGGTTTCGTAGAATTTTGATAATACAATTCAGCAAAAGCAACTATGTCGTTATATGCTATCCAAACATCTCCATTTTCTTTTTCGTACACTAATAGTTTTTGACAAAAAGCATCCAAACCAATTTTAGGACTGGTCATCATTGCTTTTCCTCCTGGTGCAGGACCACCAAATAGCAACAAAGTGTTAGATCGAATGTTTACACCTAAATCTGATGCTTCTTTTTTATAATCAATTTCAGAAAACCATTTTGTATCTACCTGAGACATTACCGTTTCTTTGAGTTTGTTTATAGTGGTTGGGAAATCAAAATCAGATTTGATACTCACAATACCAAAGCCTTCATTAACTTGACTTACGTCTGTAGTCGAGATAAGCTTTTCAGGGTAAGTATTTAATACTAGTTCTATTTTATTATTATAATCTTTAAACAAACTCGGTTCGAGATTATGTCTACGCTGTATGAATTCGACAGATGTAAAAGCGATACTTACATTTGCAGTATCTTTTTCTGTGTAACATAATATTTTAAATGGTAAATCAAGACCAACCAACTGTTTTTGTTGGACTAATGGAATTTCTATTTTAGGATCTGAAAATATAGTAGCAATAGCAGGTGGTGTATAAACTCCTGCTGCTGCTGCCATTCTATGGTGATCTAACGTGGCCACCAACTTATAAGCTGAAATAGATTTTTGCAGATTCATTACCGCATTGTCTACTTTTTGTGTAATGGTCACAGATTTTTCTGTGACATTTTTCTTTTTCGTTTTGTTCCCGCAAGCTGAAATAATTACAGCAAGAACAATTATCATTGATACCTGTATATTTTTCATCTTCTATTTTTTTTATTCACTTGCTGCTTTAAATGGGTTCCATTGAGAATCTACTTCCATGATGTTGTTAGAGGAAGCGTAGGCTGTGTATAATTTTTTCATTGCTTGAAATTTTTCAGGCATTTCAGTTTCGAGTGGATTCATTTCAGATGGATCTGCTACTACGTTGTATAGATGCCACTTACCATCACCGAACATACCAGGGCGCACCTTAATAACTTTAAAATCTCCTTGCATGAGGTACCCATTTCCGAACAATTCAAAAGCATACCATTGGTCTTCATTTCTTACAATTTCTGATGTTTTGTCAAGGAAAGGCTTCGCGCTAATTCCTGTTGGTGTTTTGATTTTTCGTCCTTTGTATTCGGTATTTGGGTGTGTTATACCTGCATAATCCAATATTGTCATAGGTAAATCTTTGACAGATATCACAGCATTTGAAATTTCTCCAGCACGTTCATAATTATTTGAGAACGCTCCAGGAGGAACAATCATCATAGGTACTCTAATACCACCTTCACCTATAAACCATTTCCACCATTGAAGTCCACCTGTCGCAGCATTCGCCCATGAAACACCGATTGTGCGCTCAGATTCTGCTGTACCAATAGATTCGAAGCTTTGGTCAAATTGTGTTTCTAACCACTTAGCCATTTCAGGGTTTCCAGTTTTAGGATGTGTAGCTTCAAACCCTTCAGGACCATTATCCGTAAGATAAATTACGAGTGTATTGTCTAATTGACCAGACTCTTTCAAATAATCTAAAATCTGTCCAGTTCTTTGATCTTGATCTTCAATCATAGCAGCATAGGTTGCCATTACTCTAGCTTGAATCTCTTTCTCTTTTTGTGACAAGCTTTCCCATTTATGTGTAATGTCATTGAATGTAGGTTCAATAGCAGTTTCCGTAATTAGTCCTTTTTCCTTAAGACTATGATACCTAGATTTTTTTAATCCAGCATAGCCAAGTTTTAAATATTGTTGGTAGTATTTGTCTATAAGGTTTGCCGGTGCTTGAATCGGAAAGTGCGCCGTGGTAAAAGCCATATAGGCAAACCAAGGTTTGTTTTCGGCATGCCCTTCTTTTATAAAATTTAGCATATGTTCCGTGTATAGTTCGCCAGAGTATACTCCATTAGGCCTTTCAAAATGTTTTCCGTTTAACGTAAAGTGTTCTTTTCTTTTAACGTTCAAGCCATTTGGGTCGCCAAAGTCAGGTGTCATCGCTAAATCATTCCAATGATTAGAACCTCCCGATAAAATTCCAAATTCTTTGGTGAAGCCCCATTCTAAAGGTGGGTGTCCTCCAAGTGCTTCTCCACCTAAATGCCATTTCCCTGATTTATATACATCATAACCAGCATCATTAAGTAGTTCTGAAATAGCAACAGCATTTTTCGTCATATAACCTTCATATCCAGAAAGACCTTTGGTAGGAGGGTAGAATGAATAGTCAAAAGCACCCAATCCTATTTCAATATTATTGCATCCTGTCATCAACATAGAGCGGGTAACACTACAAACTGGTGATGCATGGAAATTAGTGAATCTAACACCTGCATCTGCCAAACGATTCATGTTCGGTGTTGGGATCTCTGAACCAAATGCGCCCAAATCTCCAAAGGCGATATCATCTCCTACAAGAAGAAGAATATTGGGTTTTTGGTTCTGTTTTTCATTTGTTTTTGTTTGACCACAGCTAAATAAGGATGCTGCTGTAATCAAAATGTAAATCATGTTTCTCATTTTTACTATTTTTAATTATCGCGTTGTTCGAAATCTTCGTTGCCCCAGTTTTTTATTTTTTTAATAAGTAAATAAATAATAATCACTACGGACGCAAAAAAGAAACTTCCATAAATAAAAAGCAGAAAGAAAGGAATATTTTCCATCTTACCTGATTTTTACAGCGGTACCGTATGCTAATATTTCTGAAGCTCCTTGAGTAATCGTTGAGGTTGTTAGTCGTATGTTTACAACCGCATCAGCACCTAGTTTTGTTGCATCGTTGATCATTCTTTGTAGTGCTTGTTCTCTAGATTGCCCTTGAAGTCTAGTGTATTCATCCAATTCTCCACCTACAAAGTTTTTGAGGCCTGCCATAAAATCACTAGCTACACTTTTAGCTCTTACTGTACTTCCTCTAGCAATGCCTAAAATTTCTGTAATTTCTTTGTTTGGAATTGTTTCTGTAGTTGTTGTAATCATAGATCTTATTTTTCTTTAAATATATTAAATTAAATGTTACGGAATAAAAAAGGGGAGCACAATTGTTGTGCTCCCCTTTTTATATAGATAGTATTTGTTATTTCTTTTTTCTGATTTTCATATTAAGCGCTTCAACTCCGAGTGAAAAGGCGATGGCAAAATAGAGATATCCTTTAGGGATTGCACCAATTTCTTGATCAAAAACAGTGGTGTGCGCTAAATGGGCACCCTCTGTGATTAACATAAAGCCAATTAATATTAGAAACGATAAGGCCAACATTTGAATTGTAGGGTGGGCATTGACAAATTTCCCTACAGGTGTTGCAAACAACATCATAATTGCCATTGATACGACTACAGCAGTTATCATAATGTACAAAGCACCGTTGGTTCCATTTGTCATACCAACAGCTGTAAGCACTGAGTCAAAAGAAAAAACGATATCAATCAATACGATTTGAATGATCGTTTTTGACATCGTAGAAGTGGGCTTGTGTTCTGTATTGTGATTTTCTTCAGCTCCTTCTACTTTATGTCTTATTTCACTGGTACTTTTGTAGAGTAAAAAGAGTCCTCCTAAAAATAATATGATACTCTGACCGGAAACCTGCGTATCAAGCCAAGAAGTATCAATGCTAAAAATAGGATCTTTCATCGCAATTAAGTACGATACACCTAATAACAAGATGACTCTAAAAACCATAGCAAGAAGTAGTCCAATATTTGTTGCCTTTTTTTGTTGATGTTTTGGGAGTTTTCCCGTGGCAATTGATATGAAAATAATATTGTCAATTCCTAATACGATTTCTAAAAACGTCAAGGTTAGTAGGGCGACCCAGGTGTCTACTTGTGTAAAAATTTCCATGAAATAGTTTGTGTTGAATTTTTATCTTTTATCTTTTATCGTTTAATCCGCTAAGTTCTTAATTGATTTTAAAAGTACTTCCTTTTTGTTTGAAATTACTGTTTTCGTACCCTGCTTCAAAATCGTACGCATTATTTTTTATTTTGGTAATTCTCACAATAAAATTTGTACTGTCTAATTTTGTTTTTGGGTTGATTTTTTTCAAATGGAATTCAAATTTGTTTTTCCATTTTATGGCAAAGGTATCCTTGCTATTTCTGTAGGTTTCTATTTGAAAGTTGTCTACGCGATAAAAGCTAGAACTGTCTTTTTTATCTGCTAAATATGAGATGAACTGACCTTTTTCAAAATCATATGATTTTGCATTTTTTTTGCTGTTACAAGCAAAAATTAAGGATCCAATGATGAGATAGGTTGTGATTTTCTTTAACATATTGTAAAGCTAAATAAAAAAAGTACCCTGAGCTTGTCGAAGGGTACTTTTTTTAATCTATGATATTTTTTTCAGACTATGGCTGTAAATCAATCCATAGGTTGAGCTCGTTAAAATAAGTAGGCTGAGCTTGTCGAAGCCTAGATTCCTGTATAGTTGCTCGGCGTAATTACTTTTAATTCAGATTTTATAGCGTCAGAAACATCCAGGGTGTCAATAAAGTCAGCAATAGATTTTTGATTGATAACAGCATTTGTACGTGTCAATCCTTTCAACGCTTCGTATGGGTTTGGATATGCCTCACGACGCAATATTGTTTGAATTGCTTCTGCAACCACAGCCCAATTGTTCTCTAAGTCTTGTTCGAAAGCTTCTTTGTTCAATAATAATTTATTCAGTCCTTTTAAGGTAGAAGCAAACGCGATCAAGGTATGACCGAAGGGTACTCCAACGTTTCTTAATACAGTAGAGTCTGTTAAATCTCTTTGCAAACGAGAAACAGGTAGTTTTGCAGCTAAATGCTCAAACAAAGCATTTGCAATTCCGATATTTCCTTCAGAATTTTCAAAATCAATTGGATTCACTTTATGTGGCATAGCAGATGAACCTACTTCACCTTTTTTAATTTTTTGTTTGAAATAGTTGCTAGAAATATAGGTCCAGATATCTCTATCCAAATCCATAATAATATTATTGATACGTTTCATCGCATCAAAAACACCTGCCATATGGTCGTAGTGCTCAATTTGTGTCGTAGGGAAAGAATGGTGCAATCCTAAAATGTTTTCTACAAAATTGGTTCCAAAACTTTTCCAGTCAATATCTGGGTAAGCAACTTTATGCGCATTGTAATTTCCAGTTGCTCCACCAAATTTTGCTGCATGTGGTGTGTGTTGTAAATGCAATACTTGTTGATTTACACGTTCAACAAATACAAACAATTCTTTTCCTAGACGTGTAGGAGAAGCTGGTTGACCGTGAGTACGAGCTAACATAGGGATGTCATTCCATTCTTCAGATAAATCAGCTATTTTTGCTGTTAATTCGTCTAAAGTTGGGTAGTAAACTTCTTCCAAAGAGTCTTTGATAGACAAAGGAATTGCAGTGTTGTTGATGTCTTGTGAAGTCAGTCCGAAATGAATAAACTCTTTAAATGCTTGTAGGTTTAATGCATCAAATTTTTCTTTGATAAAGTACTCAACTGCCTTTACATCATGATTTGTAACGCTTTCAATATCTTTTATTTTTAGTGCATCTTCCGCAGAAAAACTTGTGTAAATTTCCCTTAGAGCAGGATATAATGACGCATCAAAGTCTGATAGTTGTGGCAATGGAATTTCGCATAAAGCAATGAAATATTCAATTTCAACTTTTACCCTGTATTTGATCAAAGCCTCTTCTGAATAATAAGCTGCTAACGATTCTACTTTTCCTCTGTATCTACCGTCAATAGGTGAGATGGCATTTAAACTTGATAACGACATTTTATGATATTGAAATTAAGCGCCAAAAATACACAATTTTAGAGAATTAAAAGAATCAATACTTTAAAATTTGACAATACATTGTTCTGGTAATTAAAATAAGAATTTCGTTTAAAATCTTGTTGATAATTATTTGAGAAGCCCTTTTAATTTTAGGGCTAAAACACTATTTTAGCAAGGTTCACATTTTTTTATGGAATTGAAAAATAGAAGAATAAAAGTCAACTTAGCTTAGGATATTTTTATGGCAGAAACTACTTATACAGAAGATAATATACGATCACTGGATTGGAAAGAGCATATTAGAATGCGTCCAGGGATGTATATTGGAAAATTGGGAGATGGAAGTTCTCAAGACGATGGTATTTATATTTTGATCAAAGAGGTTTTAGACAACTCTATTGATGAGTTTGTTATGAAGGCTGGTAAAACCATTGAAATTTTTTTAAGAAGTAATACTGTTACGATACGAGATTACGGTCGTGGAATTCCGCTTGGTAAAGTCGTTGATGTAGTTTCTAAAATGAATACTGGAGGTAAGTACGATTCAAAAGCCTTTAAGAAATCAGTTGGTTTAAATGGGGTTGGTACCAAAGCAGTGAATGCACTTTCCACCAACTTTAGGGTGCAATCGTACCGTGATGGAGAAACAGTTTATGCGGAGTTTGAGAAAGGAGAGTTGTTAGAAAAAGGTTCTCCTGAGGCGACAAGTCAAAGACGTGGTACACGAGTTTCTTTTACTCCTGATGAAAGTATTTTTGTCAATTTTAAATTTAGAAACGAATACATTATAAAAATGATTAAGAACTATGTGTACTTAAACACTGGTTTGACAATCGTTTTTAATGGTGAGAAATATTATTCTGAGAACGGATTGAAAGATTTGTTAGAAGAAAACATCAATGCCGATGATATGGCCTATCCAGTTATTCATTTGATAGGTGAAGACATTGAAGTGGCAATGACTCATAGTAAAACACAATATAGTGAAGAATATCATTCTTTTGTAAACGGACAACATACAACACAAGGAGGAACACATCAAGTAGCTTTTAGAGAAGCAGTTGTAAAAACAGTCCGTGAGTTTTTTGGAAAAAACTTTGAGGCGTCAGATGTGCGGAAGTCCATTGTGTCTGCAGTTAGTATAAAAGTAATGGAGCCTGTTTTTGAAAGCCAAACAAAAACGAAATTAGGTTCCACTGACATGGGAGGTGATTTGCCAACTGTGAGAACTTTTATCAATGATTTTGTAAAAACACATCTGGATAATTACCTACATAAGAACCCGGATTCTGCAGAGCAAATACAACGTAAAATTTTACAAGCAGAACGTGAACGTAAAGAATTATCAGGTGTTAGAAAACTTGCAAGAGAACGTGCTAAAAAAGCAAATCTTCACAATAAAAAATTACGTGATTGCCGAGTGCATTTGGGAGATTTGAAAAAAGACAATCGATTAGATACTACCCTTTTTATTACTGAGGGAGATTCTGCGAGTGGTTCAATCACCAAATCAAGAAACGTAAATACTCAGGCTGTTTTTAGTTTAAAAGGGAAGCCTTTGAATTCGTATGGAATGAGTAAAAAGGTGGTGTACGAAAATGAGGAATTTAACTTACTGCAAGCAGCTTTAAATATAGAAGAAAGTCTTGAGGATTTACGATATAACAATATAGTAATCGCAACAGATGCTGATGTTGATGGTATGCATATTCGATTGTTATTGATTACTTTCTTTTTGCAATTTTTTCCTGAGGTTATCAAAGAGGGGCATTTATATATTCTAGAAACACCGTTGTTTAGAGTTCGAAACAAAAAGGAAACAATTTATTGCTATTCTGAAGAGGAAAAGCAACAAGCCATCCATAAATTAACAGGTAAACCAGAGATTACAAGATTTAAAGGATTGGGAGAGATTTCACCGAATGAATTTGTTCATTTTATTGGCGAAAATATTCGTTTAGATCCTGTGATGCTGGATAAAGAAATGTCTATTGATAAGATGCTAGAGTTTTACATGGGGAAAAATACCCCAGATCGACAAAAGTTCATCATTGAGAATTTGAAAGTTGAATTGGATGTTATCGAAGAGTAAAGAATAGCTATGTTTCAGAAATTAAAACAGTATAAAATTGTCTACGAGGTTTATAATTTTTTTAATAAGAAATATCTATCTCACAATGTTCCATTGTATAGAAAGTATAAACTAAAAAAGAAGTATTATTCATCTGTATCGAATCAAGATTTTAAAGGGTTAAAAGAAGAAATTAATTTGTATGATAAAAAAGACTCGAAAGAGTTTTTACCTGAAAATGCAGATTTTTTAGCTTTAGAGAAAAAGATTCAAGATGCATTATTGGATTGGTCAACAAATGGATATTCGGTAATTTCTAATTTTTTCTCTGAAAAGGAGGTCGATAGTATTAATTTTGAGATTGATGATTTGATTTCTTCTGGGGTATTGAAGCCAAGATATAATGGTAAGAAGTATATGTTTGCCAATCGTTTTTCTGAAAAAATAAATGAAATAGCGAATGGTAAAATGAAGAGAATTCTTGAAGTACTTTTGAGTCGTGAAGTGGAACTTTTCCAGACGATTAATTTTAATACTGGGAGTGAGCAAAGAACACACTCAGATTCTGTTCACATGACTACCTTTCCAAAAGGAAATTTGATTGCTACTTGGGTTGCTTTAGAAGATGTTACCATCGATGACGGACCTTTGCATTACTACCCTGGCTCGCATAAACTTCCTTATATTATGAATGAAGACTATGATAACTCAGGGTCAAAATTTAAGTTAGGAAAGAAATCATACCATGCATATGAAGATAAGGTAGAAGAGGTGTTGTTTCGTTCGAAATTAAAGAAAAAAACATTTTTAGCGAAGAAAGGAGATATGCTTATTTGGCATGGGAATCTTATGCATGGTGGAAATAAAGTAAACATTGAAGGAAATACAAGAAAAAGTATGGTATTTCATTATTACGCAAAAGATGTTATTTGTTATCATGAGATAACTCAAAGACCAACCATAAAAGGAAAGTTTGGAAAATAAACATAGCTTCATAACTTTCATTTGTAGGTGGTTGAGATGTTGTGTGTGTGTTTGCACTTGTTGTTTATCATTTGATAGTGTTTGCTGTTTTGAAATAACAACTATTGTTAATGTATTGTAAATAAGATTATTAAAAATACTATGAAGGAGAATAAAATCCGTTACAATTATTTATTTATTGGTATTTTACTATTCATAGGGATCTTAAATTTTGTCAACCTAAACAATCAACCGGAAACAGTTAGCACACTTGCTATTACTTTTTTAATTGCTTTTTGGTGGTTAACAGAGGCTTTGCCTATTGGAATGACTTCTTTATTGCCAATTGTTTTGTTCCCTGTTTTTGGAGTCTTAAACGGAAAAGAAGTTTCTGCAGCATATATCAATTATATAATTTTTTTATTTATTGGTGGTTTTACTGTAGCGTTGGCAATAGAAAAATGGGAGTTGCATAAGCGTATGGCTTTAAAGATACTTTCGATAGCAGGAAATAGTTTTTTTAGTGTATTGTTTGGTTTTATGCTTTGCTCTTCATTTTTGTCGATGTGGATTTCCAACACAGCAGCAGCGATGATGATGATTCCTATTGGAATTTCAATTACAAGTGTCTTACATCAACGCTTTGGAAAAAAAAGTATCCGAAAATTTAATTCAAATTTGTTTTTGAGTATTGCCTATGCTTGTTCGATCGGAGGAGTGGCAACGTTAGTTGGAACACCACCAAATTTATCTTTTTTAAGAATCTCAGAAGTTTTATACCCTAATATTCCAGAAATAAGTTTTGCACAATGGATGTTGGCTGCGTTGCCAGTAACCATTTGTATGTTTTTAGTGGTATTGATTTTTTTATACTTTACTGGAGTTCCTAAAAAAGAAAATAGAGTTGCTTTAGATAAAGGATATTTTAAAAAAGAGTATCATGCACTTGGAAAAACAACAACAGAACAGAAACGAGTATTTGTTGTTTTCTTATTGTTGATTTTTTTGTGGTTGTTTCGAAAGGAATTGGTTTTAGGAACTGTACGTATTCCGGGATGGAGTCATTGGTTTGACAAACCTCAGTTTATAAATGACGGTACTGTCGCAATTTTTATTGCATTTTTATTATTTGTGATTCCATCATCCGAAAAATATAAAGCCTTAGTTTCTTGGAAAATTACAAAGAAAATTCCTTGGCATGTTGTGTTTTTATTAGGAGGTGGTTTTGCTATTGCCAAAGCATTTGTTAGTTCTGGCTTGTCTGTTTATTTAGGGAGTCAGCTAAAGAGTTTGGCAGAATTTTCAGATCTAGGGATGATTGCGTCAGTGGTAGCTGGAATTACTTTTTTAACAGAAGTCACTTCCAATACGGCCACTACAGAAATAATGTTGCCCGTAATTTCCAGTGTTTCTAATACCATAAAATTAAATCCTTTGTTATTAATGTTGGGAGTAACATATGCTGCTTCAATGGCGTTTATGTTACCTGCTGCAACGGCACCCAATGCTTTGGTTTTTGGAACGGGAAAAATAAAAATGTGGGAGATGTTAAAAACGGGATTTATCCTTAATATTATAGCAATTACTGTAGTAGTTTTAATTCTTAATTTTTGGGTCGCTTACGTGTTTGGGATTGATTTTCATTCCTTTCCAGAATGGGCTCAAAGCTTAAAATAATTTTTACAAATAGTAAGATTTGTAAATGTGTTCTAATTGATTTTTAGTCGAGTAAATCAATAGGAAAATAATTTTTGAAATATAGTAGAAATAAGATAAATTTGAGCAACGAACTTCCGTGGAAAAACGAGAGCTGTTGATGTAAATGTTTTAGTAAAAATAAGGATGCAAGAAGAAAACGAAGAGCAATTTAAAGAAGAAGAGAAACAGGAAACGATTACGAAAGTGACCGGAATGTATAAAGAATGGTTCTTGGATTATGCCTCTTACGTAATTTTAGAAAGAGCTGTACCTGCTTTAGATGATGGTTTTAAACCAGTACAACGACGAATCATGCAGTCTATGAAAGATTTGGATGATGGAAGGTACAATAAAGTAGCAAATTTGGTAGGTCATGCGATGCAGTACCATCCACATGGTGATGCTTCGATAGCCGATGCTATGGTGCAATTAGGCCAGAAAGAGTTGTTGATTGATATGCAGGGGAACTGGGGGAATATTCTTACTGGGGACCGAGCGGCAGCCTCTAGATATATTGAAGCTCGTTTGTCGAAATTTGCATTAGAAGTAATATTCAATCCTAAAACGACTCATTGGCAAGCTTCGTATGATGGGCGTCGAAAAGAACCAATCCATCTTCCTGTAAAGTTTCCTTTGTTGTTAGCGCAAGGTGCCGAAGGGATTGCGGTAGGTTTGTCTACGAAAGTCCTACCACATAACTTTATTGAGTTGATAGATGCTTCTATCAAATATTTGAAAGGGAGAAGTTTCAAAATCGTTCCTGATTTTTTAACTGGAGGTATTGCAGATTTTACAAATTATAACGACGGTAAAAGAGGAGGTAAAGTACGCGTTCGAGCTCGTATTTCTCAGCTTGATAAAAAAACATTGGTAATAAATGAAATACCTTTTGGAACAACGACCTCTTCTTTAATTGATTCTATACTTAAAGCAAACGATAAAGGAAAAATAAAAATCAAACGTATTGAAGATAATACGGCAGCATCTGTTGAAATTTTGGTGCACTTACCACCAAACGTTTCTCCAGATAAGACGATTGATGCATTGTATGCTTTTACGAATTGTGAAAGTTCAATTTCACCGTTAAGTTGTATCATTGAAGATCATAAACCTTTGTTTATAGGTGTTTCTGAGCAATTAAAGCGTTCAACAGATCGAACAGTAGCTTTACTGAAACGAGAATTAGAAATTCAATTATCAGAATTAGAAGAGCAATGGCATTTCGCTTCTTTAGAGCGTATTTTTATTGAGAATAGAATTTATCGTGACATTGAAGAAGTAGAAACTTGGGAGGGTGTTATTGAGGCAATAGATTTAGGATTGAAACCTTTTACAAAACATCTAAAAAGAGCAGTAACTACAGATGATATATTGAGATTGACGGAAATTCGTATCAAAAAAATATCAAAATTTGATATTGACAAAGCGAATTTGTTGATAGAAGCTTTAGAAGAGAAAATAGAAGCGGTAAAAAATAATCTTGCCAATTTAATTGATTTCGCAATCGATTATTTCAAACATCTAAAAACAACCTACGGAAAAGGAAAAGAACGTAAAACTGAAATTAGAATTTTTGACGATATCGTTGCTTCAAAGGTAGCCCTGAGCAATACCAAGATTTATGTGAATAGGGAAGAAGGTTTTATAGGGACTTCATTACGTAAAGATGAGTTTGTGGCAGATTGTTCTGATATCGATGATATCATAGTGTTTAGAAAAAATGGAACAATGATGATTACAAAAGTTGCTTCTAAAACGTTCGTTGGAAAAGATATCATTCATTTAGCTGTGTTCAAAAAAGGAGATAAAAGAACCGTGTATAACATGATGTACCGAGATGGCAAGTCTGGACCTAGTTATATGAAGCGTTTTAATGTAACGAGTATTACGCGAGATAAAGAATACGACTTAACAGCAGGTAACAAAGGTTCTTTAGTGCACTACTTTACTGCAAATCTAAATGGAGAAGCCGAGGTAGTTACGATCAACCTTAGAGCTGTTGGAAGTATTAAAAAATTAAAATGGGATATAGATTTTTCAGACCTATTAATCAAAGGTAGGAGTTCAAAAGGAAACCTAATTACTAAATTTCCGGTCAAAAAAATTGAGTTTAAATCAGCGGGTAAATCAACCTTAAAACCTAGAAAAATATGGTTCGATGATACGGTACAGCGTTTGAATGTTGATGAAAGAGGAGAGTTGTTAGGTGAGTTCACCGCAGAAGATAAATTGTTGATTGTTACGCAGTCAGGAATTGCTAAAACAATTGCTCCCGCTTTAAATTATCATTTTGAAGACGACATGATTGTTTTGGAAAAATGGGATCCTGCAAAACCAATTTCCGCAATTTATTTTGATGGAGAAAAGGAAAAATACTTCGTCAAACGCTTTATGATTGATCATCCTGAGAGAGAAGATAAATTTATTACTGAGCATCCCAAAACACAATTAGAAATTGTAGCGACTGATTACAGACCCAATGCAGAGGTTGTTTTTTCTAAAAGAAGCTTAGATCCATTCGTGGTTGATTTTGAAAATTTTATTGCAGTTAAAGGAATTAAAGCAATTGGTAATCAATTGACTACTGATAAAATAAAGCAAGTTAATCTTTTAGATCCGAATCCATATACACCTCCAGTTTTAGATGAAATAGAGGTTGAAGAGGGTGATATATCTGATGCAGGTGATGCGCAACCAACACTTTTTTAAATATTTTTTTAGTTTTTTCAGAACTGTTTATTTTTTAGATTTCGAAAACAAGTTTTATTTTTTGTAAAATTTGTGTTAATTTTGTTTAAATAAAAGTTGTTTTAAATGAACAAAATTAAAGATTCTTTCCTGATTCAAGACTTGGAAATTCTTAGCGGTATAAAAGCACACACAATACGTATTTGGGAAAAAAGATACGGCTTGTTGAATCCAACACGTCTCAATCGTAATATCAGAAAATATTCGCTGGAAGATTTGCAAAAGTTGCTAAATGTGAGTGTTTTGTATAGTAATGGATATAAAATATCTAAGCTTTCTAAACTGACAGATGAAGCTCTCTATGAAGAAGCTCGAAATATAGGAGGAAGTACAATCGAAATGAATTTTTATGTAAATGAATTGATTGTGGCGATGTATGCCTTTGATTCTATTTATTTCGATAAAGTATACAGTGAATTGAAAGAGAAAATGAATTTTCAAGAGATTTTCGTTGAAGTATTTGTTTCTCTCTTAAAGTATATAGGGTTACTGTGGCAAACGGATGCTATCTTACCATCACACGAGCATTTTGTTTCCAACTTGATTTATCAAAAAATTGTGTTACAGTCGGCTCAGTTGACAAATAGTGATCCAATAGACGATAAAGTATATGTATTGTTTTTGCCATGGGGAGAAATGCATGGTATCGGTTTACTGTTTTTAGATTTTGTTTTGAAGTCTAAAGGTTTTAAAACCATCTATTTGGGTGGTGGAGTTCCGTTTCCGGATTTGGAATTAATCAATTCTAAATTTGAGTCTATTCACTGGATTTGTTCATTTGTTATAGATAAAACCCAGGAAGAAAAAGATGAGTTTATTTCTCAATTTGCTGAAATTCTTAAAGATACTTCGAATGAAGTTACTTTTGTAGGGCGGGTTTGGGAGAATACAACACATACAAATAAAGCATTTAGTTTTTATCCTTCTTTAGATCAATTGCCTTTTTTTAAGTAAAAAATTTTTATTTGTTTAATAAGTTTTTATATTTGTTAAACAATGAAGAAAAAAATTATAATATTAGGTTCGGGATTTTCATCGTTAGCGGCATCTTGTTATTTGTCAAATGCTGGATACGATGTTACTGTTTTTGAGAAAAATGGTCAAATTGGCGGTCGGGCTCGACAGTTTAAAAAAGATGGCTTTTTGTTTGATATGGGACCAACATGGTACTGGATGCCTGATGTCTTTGAGCGATTTTTTGGCGATTTTAATAAACATCCACAAGATTATTATGTTTTAGAAAAATTAAACCCAGCATATCAAGTATACTTTGGAGTAGGAGATAAGGTTGAAATTTCCTCTAGATTAGATGAGATTTGTGAACTTTTTGAGAAAGAAGAAAAAGGGAGTTCTCTGTATTTAAAAGAATTTTTAAAACTAGCTGAAGATAATTACAATGTTGCTGTGAAGGATTTGGTATACCGACCTGGTGTATCTCCGTTAGAGTTGATAAGTCCGAAAACAGTTACAAAGCTGAATCAATTGTTTTTTAATATTCGTAAGCTAATTAAAAACAAGTTTAACAATCCAAGACTTATCAAAATTCTTGAATTTCCAGTTTTGTTTCTCGGTGCCAAACCAAGCAATACTCCAGCAATGTATAATTTTATGAATTGGGCCGATTTCGGTTTGGGTACTTGGCATCCTAAAGGTGGAATGTTTGAAGTAGCGAATGGAATGAAAGAACTTGCTGCTTCACTTGGTGTAACGTTTGTTTTGAATTCTCCAGTTGAAAAAATTGTTGTAAATGACAACGCTGTAGCAGAAGGGATCCTTGTGAAAGGTGAATTTATTGCTGCAGATATCATTCTAAGTGGTGCTGATTATCATCATACAGAAAAATTATTAGATAGCATTTACAGACAATATTCAGAAAAGTATTGGGACAAAAAAACTTTTGCTCCTTCTTCTTTGTTGTTTTATGTCGGATTTGACAAGAAAATTGAAAATGTTGCGCATCATACATTATTTTTTGATGAGGAGTTTGATTCACATGCAGAATATATATACGATACACCTGCTTGGCCAGAAGATCCATTGTTTTATGCAAGTTTCCCGAGTATAACAGACCAAGCCTTTGCGCCAATAGGTAGTGAGGCAGCTACGTTTTTGATTCCTATTGCCGCTGGTTTAGAAGATACACAAGAATATAGAGATAAGTATTTTGATATAATTATTGATAGGCTAGAGAAGTTAACAGATCAAAAATTGCGTGATTCTGTACTCTTTGTTGAGTCTTATTGTGTGAATGATTTTATAAAAGATTATAACTCATACAAAGGAAATGCCTATGGTTTAGCCAATACGTTAACACAAACGGCCTTTTTAAGACCAAAAATTAAAAGTGGTAAAGTAAAAAATTTGTATTTTACAGGTCAGTTGACAGTTCCAGGTCCCGGTGTACCTCCGGCATTGATTTCTGGAAAGATTGCTGCTGAGCTCATCCAAAAAAACGAAAAGTTATGAAAGAATTGTTCGACAGGGTATCAGAGAAGACATCGATAGTAATCACAAAAAAATACAGTACTTCTTTTTCTATAGCAGTACGACTTTTAGCACCGAGTATTCGACAAGCAGTGTATAATGTTTATGGTTTCGTTCGCGTAGCTGATGAAATTGTAGATAGTTTTGAAGGGTATCAACAAGAAGAATTGCTCAACAGATTCGAAGATGAATATTATTACGCAGAGAAACAGGGAATCAGCTCTAATCCAGTGATAAATGCTTTTGAAAATACTGTAAGAGCATACGAGATAGATAGAGATTTGGTAAAAGCTTTTTTGAAAAGTATGCGGGCCGATTTAAGTAAGCAGGTGTATCATACAAATGAAGAAATAAAAGAATATATCTATGGTTCTGCGGATGTGGTTGGTTTGATGTGTTTGAAAATATTTGTTCAAGGCAATCAAGAAAAGTATGAATCACTTATCGAACCAGCAATGAAATTGGGTTCTGCTTTTCAAAAAGTTAATTTTTTACGTGATTTTAAGGCAGACTACGATGGTTTGAGTAGAACCTATTTTCCGAATGTAGATCCTGATCATTTGACGAATGAAGATAAAAAGAAAATTATTGAAGATATTGAAGCTGAATTTTTAGCAGCAAAAGAAGGGATAAAAGAATTGCCTAAAGAGGCAAAGTTAGGTGTATACGTCGCTTATAAATATTACCTAAGGCTGTTAAAAAAAATCGATGATACTCCTGCTCCAGCGTTGTTCGAAAGTAGAATCAGAGTTTCAAATTCTTTAAAGACCTATTTGCTATTTAAATCATATGTGCGTTATCAGTTTAATATCGTTTGATTTTATATGAAACTTTTTTTGTTACTTTTATTTCATATTTCATTTCCAAAAGACTCAGTAATGATTGAATTTCATAAATTACAATCAGAAAAAGATGAGTTGTCTTTTTTGAAGAAATATCAGAACGAAACTACACCTGAAATTTTGGGTTATGTTTTTGCAGTTGAAATGAAGCAAGCAGAATATACTGCCAATCCATTTAAGAAATTGAAGATATTTAATACAACAAAAAAGAAATTAAATACTCTGATAGAGAATAACCCTTCATGTGTAGATTTGCGTTACCTTCGTTTGTTGTTGCAAGAAAGAACCCCTAAAATTCTAGGGTATGACGACAACATTGAAGCAGATAAAATTTTTTTGAAAAATGAAATCGATGGCCAAAAAGTTTCTGTCGAGTTAACAAAATATATATTAAAGAATACCTCGCTATGATATACCTCCTTTATTTTCTTATTACCCTGATTACTTTTTTATTAATGGAAGTTGCGACCTGGCTGACTCATAAGTACGTAATGCATGGTTTTTTATGGGTTTTACATGAAGATCATCATCAACCAAAGTATCAAAATGTCTTTGAAAAAAATGATGCGTTTTTTGTTATTGGTGCTATACCAAGTATAACGCTTTTTTATTTTGGAGTGCACCCAGAATTTAATTACAAGTTTTTTATCGGGTTGGGAGTATTGTTTTATGGAATTGCATACTTTTTAGTGCATGATGTTATAATTCACCAACGATTTAAATGGTTTTCACGAACTAAAAATAAATATTTGGTTGGTTTAAGAAAAGCGCATAAGGTGCATCACAAACATTTAGGGAAAGAAGATGGTGAATGTTTTGGCATGTTAAATGTACCTGCTAAATATTTTAATATATAAAGTTATATATGCCCTTATACCTGTTTTTATTAATCGGTTCGGTTGTGGTACCAGCCTTGTTCTCTATTTTTTTTATTGATTTTATAAAAAAGTGGAAGGCATTTACTGTTTCTACTTTGGTTGTGGCAGTTGTTTTTCTGATCTGGGATGCTGTTTTTACGAAGCATGGAGTTTGGGGGTTTAATCTAGTTTATTGTTTAGGAATTGATATTGTAAAAATGCCTATTGAAGAATGGTTATTTTTTGTAATTATTCCGTTTTGTAGCTTGTTTACACATTTTGCTTTTTTTTACAAATTTCCGAAGGTTAAATTGAAAAAAGATACGGCTATTGTATTCACATTGTTGTTGATGATTGTTTGTTTTGTGTTGATGCTAACAAATTATAGAAGGGCTTATACATTCGTGAATTATTCTTTTTTATTGATTACTCTTGCTTTGGGCTTACTGTATGCAAAACCATTATTGCAAAGATTTTACATTTCGTTTTTAATCATTTGTATTCCATTTTTTCTTGTGAATGGTGCGCTTACAGGGATGTTTACGGAACATCCTGTTGTTTGGTATGACGATTTAGAGAATTTGGGAGTCAGAATAATAACAATTCCAGTAGAAGACATAGGGTATGCTTTTACCATGCTGTTTGGGAATCTTATGGTGTTTGATAGAATAAAAAACAGAATATAATTATGGCTATTTCATTTGCATCACATTCAAACGTTTTTACTTTAAAATCTCGACAAAAAATACAAGTATCCGTCGAAAAAGCATGGGAGTTTTTTAGTTCACCAGAAAATTTAGCAAAAATCACACCCTCTGAAATGGATTTCCATATCACTTCAGGTGTGCCTGAAAAAGCCTATCCAGGTCAATTGATTACTTATAAAGTTAATGTTGTAAAAGGAGTCCGGTTGAATTGGGTAACCGAGATAACTCAGGTGAAAGAAAATGAATTTTTTATTGACGAGCAGCGTTTTGGACCTTATAAAATGTGGCATCATGAACATTTTTTTGAGAGTATTGACGAAAATTCTTGTTGGATATCAGATAAAGTCACTTACAAGCTACCTCTTGGTTTATTGGGGAAACTAGCACATGTTTTATTTGTGGAAAATCAATTGCGAGGTATATTTGAATACCGAACAAAACAAATCAACACTTTTTTTCATTGAGAATCATTTTACTTTGGGCTTACAATTTGTTAACCGCAGGGTAATTTGTTTGCGCAGTGTTTAAAATAATTTTGTTGCTTCTAAATTGACGATTACTTCAAAAGTCAATTCTAAGCTATGGCAAAAAAAAAGATTAAAAAAGCTGAATTTCCTGAAGATTTCATTTGGGGTGTTGCAGCAGCTGCATATCAAAATGAAGGTGCTTTTGATAGTGATGGCAAAGGACCCTCTATTTGGGATACTTTTACAAATAAGAGAAATTTTCAAGAAGGTAATGCGAATGTTAGCACCGATTTTTATCATAAATATGAAGAGGATATTTTGAGAATAAAAGAAATGAATTTGGATTCTTTTCGTTTTTCTCTTTCCTGGTCACGAATATTCCCGAATGGTGTAGGTAAACCGAACCCTGAAGGAGTAGCTTTTTATCATAAAGTAATTGACTTTTGTTTGTTGCATAAAATAACCCCTTGGGTAACCCTGTACCATTGGGATTTACCTCAAGCGTTGGAAGATAAAGGAGGTTGGACATGTCGCTCTATCTTAGATTGGTTTTCTTATTATACAGATTTTTGCACGAAGGAATTTGGGGAAAAGGTAAGCAATTGGATGGTGTTAAATGAACCAATGAGTTTTGTTGGTTTGGGGTATTTTTTAGGAGAACATGCTCCAGGAAAAAAAGGAATGAAAAACTTTTTAGCAGCAGCGCATCATGCAGTGTTATGTCAGGCAATAGGAGGTAGAATAGTTCGTGAAAATGTCTTAGGTGCATATATTGGCACTACGTTTTCTTGCTCGTATGTTGCTCCAAAAAACTTGTCATATCGAAATATTCGTGCAGCCAAACGCATTGATGCATTGTTGAATCGTTTTTTTTTAGAACCCTTGTTGGGCTTGGGTTATCCTTTTGATGCGTTTAAAGGATTGAAAAAAATAAAAAAACATTTCAAACCAGGAGATGAAAAGTTAATGCAGTTTGAGTTTGATTTTATTGGAATTCAGTATTATTTCAAAGTGGTTGCTGAATATAGTTTATTTCCTCCAATACTTTTCGCAAAAGAAGTACCAGCATCGAAAAGAAATGTGAAGATGAATAGCATGGGAATGGAAATATACCATAAAGGTTTGTATAAAATTTTGAAGAAGTTTAATAAATACAAGAAGTTACCAGCTCTTTTAATTACAGAAGTAGGGGTTTGTTTAAACGATGAATTGATCGATGGTGAAGTGCAAGATGTAAAACGTATCAAATATCTTAAAAAATCATTGTTACAAATTCGTAAAGCATTAAAGAAAGGTATCGATGTTCAAGGAGTGTTTTTTTGGACTTTAGTCGATAATTTCGAATGGGCAGAAGGTTATAAACCAAGATTTGGTCTTTTACATAATGATTTACAAACTCAAAAAAGAACGTTAAAAAAATCCGCCTATTGGTTACAGTCATTTTTGAAAAAATAAGAAGTAATTCGTTTGAATTACCATTGTGAATTTCATTCGTAAGATTGAAAAAAGTGTTATTTTCGTGTATGCAAAAATGGCTACTATATTTGGTAATTTGTATTGGTAATCTATCTGTGATTACAGCTCAAGAAGATTCAAAATTTATCGATTTATCGAAGACGACTAAGTTTATTGACACGTTGTTAATTGATAGAGACTTGAACAATTGGTCTGTGCGTGCATTGTCGAGTTATAAACAACAGCGTTTTACGATAAATACAGGTAATAATAAGTACAGGTATACTCCGAATAACCCATATGGAATTGGGGGAGGCGTAGGTACTAAAAAGGTTATTTTAGACTTTACATTTAATCTAAAAGCATCAGAAGAAAATCCAACGGAACGTTATGATATTTTGTGGTCTTTTTTTAAGAAAAATCATTTATTTGATTTTTATTTTCAACATTATAGAGGGTTTGTCGTAGATAACAATCGAACAGGAGAAACATCTTTCAGAGAAGACATCAGGTCTTTATCTACTGGAGTAAGATATATGTATATGTTCCATGAGGCGGATTATTCCATTGCGTCTATGAAAACAGGGTTGGTAAATGCTAACAAATCGACTTTTTCGATAGGTCTAGGTGGTTTTCTGCTATACAATAGTCAGAGTGCAAATGAATCGATTATACCACAGCCAAATACGCTTAGCTTTACCGAAGACCAATTGATTGAGAAGTTTGATGGTACTGCAGTTGGTGTTACATTAGGTTTTTCATCTTTGATAGTATTGCCAAATAATTTTTTCTTATCATTAAATGCTGCACCAGGGATTGGTTTGATGGGGAAAAAAGTAGGTACGGATACAGGAGAGTATCAACCCGAGAATCCTGTGGTACATCAATTAGGCCTTTCAGCACTTGTAGGTTATAACGCCAAACAGTACTATATAAATCTTTCGGTTTCAAATGGATATTATGCGACAGATTTTAATTTTGGTGACGAGGTAATCTTTGGTTATATAAATGCTAAATTAGCTTTCGGATATAAATTGAAAGGAAAAATTAAAAGAAATTGGAAGAAATGAGTTTCAACGTAAAATTTGCATCAACACTTATTGTATTTATGATAGTAACAACAGCAGGAGTTTGTCAGAGTGCTATAATTCCTTTGTGGAATGATGAGATTCCAAATAGCAAGAAATCCAAAGGAAAAGAAACTTATCCAGAAAAGACAATTTTATGGATTGAAAATGTTCAAGTACCAACATTAGAAGTTTTTCAACCAGCTGAAAGGCAGCGTACAGAAAAAGCAATAGTTATATGCCCAGGAGGTGGTTATCATGGCTTAGCTTATGATTGGGAAGGCACAGATATGGCAAAATGGTACAATACGAAAGGAATTACTGCTTTTGTCTTAAAATACAGGTTGCCTATTTCGTCTTCTGTTGTAGTATCGCATGAAGCACCATTGCAAGATGCTCAAAGAGCGATTCGGTATGTACGTCTAAATGCTAAGAAATATGGAGTTGATAAGAATTCTATTGGAATTATGGGATCATCAGCCGGGGGGCATTTAGCCAGCACTTTAGGTAGCCAGTATGATAAGAAAAATAATTTCAAAGAAACGGAGATAGATACAGTGTCTGCTCGACCCGATTTTATGGTTTTGTTGTATCCAGTAATTACGATGAAAGAAGCTTATACACATATGGGCTCGCGCAAAGCTTTGATTGGTGAAAAACCGAATGAAGAATTGGTTGAAATGTTTTCAAATGAGTTGCAAGTAACAGACAAAACTCCTCCAACATTTATCGTTCATGCGCAAGATGATAAGGCTGTACCTGTTGAAAATAGTTTGCAATTTTATAAAAGTTTGAAAGAGCACAATGTTCCTACAGAAATGCATTTATACCCTAATGGTGGACATGGGTTCTCCCTAGCAATAGGGCGCGGACATCTACAAACATGGACAATCCGTTTGGGTGAATGGTTAGATGAACTTTAGGTTATTTTTTTTGGCATGATATGCATCCAAAACAGATTTTCGTCCTATTGTTTTGGTAATTATATCATTATCTAAGTTCCAACCTCTTGCCGGACAATATTCTCTACCATAAAAAATTATTTGTAGATGTAATTTGTTCCATGTTTCTTTTGGGAATAATCTTTTTGCGTCTTTTTCTGTCTGTGCTACACTTTTTCCATTCGATAAATTCCAACGATACATCAATCTATGTATATGGGTATCTACAGCAAAAGCAGGAATGTCAAAAGCTTGACTCATAACAACACTTGCAGTTTTGTGTCCTACAGCAGGTAGTTCTTCCAAATCATCAAAATTAGCGGGTACTTTACCATCGTGTTTTTCGATCAATATTTTAGACAAACCAAAAATTCCTTTTGATTTCATCGGTGATAAACCTAAGGGCTTGATAATAGCTCTAATTTCTTCGACAGACATTTTTATCATGTCATATGGATTGTCTGCTTTTTCAAAAAGAATGGGAGTGATTGTGTTGACACGAGCATCCGTAGATTGTGCAGATAGAAGCACTGCAACTAATAGAGTATAGGGGTCTTTATGGTCTAACGGTACCGGTGTTTCTGGATATAACTCTTCGAGTTTGTCAATTACAAATTGAACTTTTTCTTGTTTGTTCATTATTGAAAATTTTAAGAATTAAAAGTACAAAAGATTCTAAGAGAAGAAATAGTTTTTTGCGATAATTATAGGAATTGTGTGGGATACTTTTTAATTTCGAAACTCAAAAAATTAGATATATGACAACATTAAAAATAGGAGATAAAGCACCGAGTTTTTCTGCTTTAGATAATAAAGGGAATACCATCAGCTTAGAAGATTATAGAGGAAAAAAACTAGTTTTGTTTTTCTACCCAAAAGCGAGTACCCCTGGATGTACTGCTGAGGCTTGTAATTTGAGAGATAACTATCAAATGTTCTTATCTAAAGGATATGCTATTTTGGGAGTAAGTGCTGATTCAGCGAAAAGACAACAGAACTGGATCGACAAAAATGAGCTACCTTTTCCTTTGTTAGCTGATGAAGATAAAAATGTAATCGAAGCTTTTGGTGTATGGGGACCGAAAAAATTTATGGGACGCGAGTATGATGGAATTCATAGAACAACTTTTGTAATTGATGAAAACGGAATCATCGAAGATGTAATTTCAAAAGTGAAGACAAAAGCTCATACTGAACAAATTATTCCAGAATAATTAGAATTTCATGGCCAGTCGAGCATTGATAACTCTGCTGGTCATATAATTTGGAATTCCATAAGCTTGTTTGGTGTACACATCTCGCACCCAGGTATTCGTGTTTGAGTTTTGGATATCAAATACATTAAATATTTCTACACCTACGTTCAAATCTTTAAATTTACTTAGGAAGCCAGTTTTGTATGTTTTCTTTTGATCAACGATGATATAAGAAAAACCAATATCTGCTCTTTTGTAGGCAGGTAACCTGTTTTGGTATTCATAAGGATTACTATACGCAGGTGCACCTCCAGGCAAACCAGAATTGTAAACCATGTTTAAGTATACCTTTAAATCAGGTAACGATGGGATATAGTCTTGAAATAAGATACCTAATTTAAATCGTTGATCTGTCGGTCTTGCAATATCCCCTTGACCATCAATATTTTCTTTAGTGCTTAGGAATCCTAAACTAATCCAACTTTCATTCCCAGGTACAAATTCACCATTTAGACGTAAATCAAATCCAGAAGCGCTAGCCGTTGTAACATTATCCGCTCTGTATCGAATACGCACATTATCTACAGTATAAGCATTTACGTCACTAAGGCGTTTGGTGTAAATTTCAGAAGTTAATTTAAAGGGTCTATTCCACATTAAGAAGCTGTATTCATTTCCAAGAACAAAGTGAATAGACTGTTGTGCTTTGACATCAGGCACAATTTCTCCTTGATAATTTTTAAGCTCTTTATACATAGGAGGTTGATGGTACCATCCACCAGAAACACGGAAGAGCATATCTTTTTCCCAATTTGGTTTTATTGAGAACTGACCTCTTGGACTAATCGTATATTGTGTTTCAGAAGTAAAATTATTAGAAGTTACATTCCAAAACTGCGATCGTACACCAAGATTATACCAAACCTGATGTTCGTTTAATTCAGACTGTTTACTCCATTGGGCATAGGCAAACATACGATTGATAGTAACATCGTTAAAACCACTTACTCCGATATAAGGTTCAATAGGACCAGTGTAAGGTGTTGCAGGTTGTTGATTTGGTGTAAGGTGTGTGGGAGGGCGTAGGGAAAAACCTGTAGAATCTACGACTTGCCATTCATTGATGCTTTCCCTTATGTTTTCTTTCTGAAGTTTTATTCCTAGTTCATAAAAATTTTCATCTTCTCGAGTCGATATTTTTAATTGAATGTTTTGAATTAGTGCATCTAGTTCGTTTCTAGAGTGATTTATTTGTCCACCAATACCTTGGCTATATTGTGTGTCACCGAACGTTGGTGAGTTTTGGTCGTTGTCAATTTCATTCAACGAATAAGCTCCAATAATATCAAAAAACTCTTCTTCTTGAGTATTGTATATAGAAGTGGTAAGTGTAAGTTTTAAATCGTCAGAATGTAGGTATGTTGCATTGATAGCACCAAAATAGGTTTTAAAGCTATCGTTTTCGTTACCTTGATATACCACCACCAATTCTTGTGGATTTGAAATGGTTCCGAAGGTAGTTCTTCTAGTAAGAGGTGTATAGTTATATTCGTTTACTGATATGTTTCCTAAGAAATCTAATGAGAATTTTTTGTTGAATTTATAGGATAAAAACGTTTGAGCATCTGCAAATAATGGTCTAAAATTGGTTTCAGTGTCTTTTGAGTTTACAAATAAAGAATTGTCTCTGTACCTAACACTAGTTATTGTAGATAATTTTTGTTTCGCAAACAGGCCTTCAAAAGTGGCACTACCTCCCATCAAACTCATTTCAACAGTAGTTGCAGTTTTTTTTGGTTTTCTGTAGGTAATGTCAAGAACAGAAGAAAGTCGATCACCATACTTTGCTTGAAATCCTCCAGCAGAGAAATTGATGTTTTGAATCATATCTGTGTTGATAAAACTCAAACCTTCTTGTTGACCAGAACGGACCAAAAATGGACGGTAAATTTCTATGCCATTTACATAGACAAGGTTTTCATCAAAATTTCCTCCACGAACATTGTATTGTGTACTCAATTCGTTGTTGCTATTGACACCTGCAAAGGTCATTAGCAAGTTCTCTACTCCTGGATTGGCGCCTGGTAGTTTCTTAACATCTGATTTTTTAACAGTCGTAAATCCTTGTACTGCTTTTCTTTTATCTTGAATAGTTACCTCGTTGATTTCTTCCGTTTTTAGAGTCATTAACGGTGAATATCTAAATGTTTTCCTTTTGGGTACTTTTACCAACTTATACAAAGTGTTGTATGAAACATGACTAAATTCAAGAACAATTTCTTCCTTTGCGGGTATGGTAATTGTATATTCTCCTTTTGCATTTGTAGAAGTACCAGATGTAGCGTTTTCAAAAGTAATATTTACTCCTTCAATAGGTTTTCTATCTGTATTTCGTATGTAACCTTTTACAGTAGCAGTTTGTGCATATAGACCGCAGGTTGTAAAAAATAAGAGTATTATATTTGTGAATTTTTTTCTCAAAAAAATAGGTTCAATCAGGTTTGGTTTATTTTAGATGAAATAAAGATGTAAATGTACAAGTATTTCCAACATTATCCATAGCGATTAAGCTAAAAGTATGTTTCCCTTTTTCTAAAGTAATGTCGTTAAAATCAAAAGTCAAGGTGTTGTTTTTTACATTTAGTTCAAGACGGACCCATTTTCCATCAATTTCACCACGGTATTCTTTTAACCCAGACAAAGCATCTTTTACTCGTATTGTAATAAATCGGTACTTAGAAAGATTTTGATTTTCATAGAAGCTACATTTGTCAATTACTGGAGGATCGGTATCTCTATGTAGTTTAAAGTCACCAAGACTTCGAGTTGTTGTTTTAAAAATACTATCATTTTTTACAGTACTGTAATAATTGAAGTATTTGTTTTTTTGTACTTGTGCAATATATAGTTGTTTTTTCTCACTTTCAGAATAATTTGAAACATCAAAAGATAGTTCATAGCTTATATGTAAAGGAATATTAGGCTTATGAATGCTTAAGACACTGTCTTTGTATTTAATGTCGAGGTATGTGTTATTGTAAAATGTATTTTTTTTGAATTTTATTTTTGCATGCTGCAGGCGAAAACTATTCTCTACACCTTTTCTAATGTAATAAGGAGTAACTGTCTCTTTTTTTAGCGCAATCGGAGCTTTCTTTTTTCCTGAAATATTCATGTTTAACTGAGAGCTATTCCCAACAAAATCTGTGGCTTTTATGGTTACCTCGTATTTTTCACCATCTTTTACGGTGATATACCCGTTTTCTTCAGTTCTTTTATATGTACTTAATTTACTCATTGGATGCACAAACGTTTTTTGGTACTTTCTTTTATGTTCTGCATAGAATGGGTAATCGATTAAAAGATTTATGTATTTAGATTCGTGAAAAGAAAAGGTTTCAACTTTGTGTTCAAATGTTTTTTTTTCATTCACAAAAAGTTCCAATTTATAGATCCCGTTTTTGTTAAGCGCCCCGTCTTGTTGGTCATAGGTGTTTATTGAGAAACCTATTTTTCCATACGCATTTATCATTTCAGTTTTGTAAACACCTGAACCTATTTGTTTGAATGGTACAGGGATCTCGATATTGCTCAAATTTACATGAGAACTGTCGTTAAATGTATAGGCACGAAGATGGTTAATTACTGGTTTTTTAGAGTCAGAAGGAATCAAACCAAAATGCATCGGATTGATGGTTTTTTCTGTTCGAGTATCTCGTATTTCGAAATGTAAATGCGGAGCTATAAAACCACCGGTACTCCCTGAAAATGCAACTATTTCATCTTTAATAACTTTTAGTTCGTCTTTTTTAGGAAACAACTGAATCTCCTCTTTTTCGTATTTGTATTGTTTTTTCAGGATGTAGTCTTCAATCTCTTTGTTGAATTTTTTAAGATGAGCATACACCGTGGTATAACCATTCGGATGTGTAATATATAAGGCTTTACCATATCCCCAATTAGAAATCTTAATTCGTGATACATATCCTTCTGCAGCTGTATGTACTTTTAACCCCTCTTTTTGTTGCGTTTTTAAATCCATACCCGAATGGAAATGTGCTGTTCTCAACTCTCCAAATGTACCCGCTAAGATCATAGGAATTTCTAGAGGGTTTCTAAAATAATCTTGCGGATATTTAGTTTGTGAATTGGCATCGGTAAATATATAGACGGCACATATGAAGGCTAGTAATGTTTTTTTCAAAAGAGTAATAATTTTAAAGCTAAAATACCATTAATTCAGAAAAAAGTATCCATCAAATAATCAAATTTTTCTCTAAATAACAACGACATAATATAGCAGTTCATTGTGTCTATTTGAACTTGTTTCTGAACGAGTTAACTCATTGTATTAAAAAAATATGGTAAAAGCCATATAAAATGTTGTATTTTAACTTTGGAATGTTAACTTTGTAGAGATAGTTTTCGTAATTACAACTTATGAGTATAAATTTGGAATCTGTTGATTTGTTGGAAAGTAAGTTAGAAACCTTGATTGAAAGGTATACTTTTCTTAAGGAAGAAAATGATATTTTGATTTCTAGAATCAATAAATTGCAAAATTTGACTGCTAAATTAGAATATGATTTGAGTCAAGAAACAGAAAAATATAGGTTGTTGAAAATTGCAAAAACTATTGATGGTAGTAGAACCGATAGTAGAGAAACTAAAAATAAAATAAATGCGTTGATTCGCGAAATTGATAATTGTATCGTTCGATTGAATCAATAAGTTCATTTACATGGCAGATAAAGTCAAAATTAATGTAGCAATAGGTGGAAGAACCTATCCTTTGTACGTTTCAAACGCAATTGAAGAGGAGGGGACCAGAAAAGCTGCGGAAAAAATTAATGAGTTGATTTTGAAGTTTGAAGAAAACTATGCTGTGAATGATAAACAAGATGTTTTAGCAATGTGTGCATTGCAATTTGCTTCTAAATTAGAAGTAACATCTATTGTAGATCAGGAAGATGAACAAAAAGCAAATGAAAAATTAGATAAGATGCATCGATTGTTAGATGCAAACTTGAAATAAGGTTTTAAAATACAGAGAATACTACCTACATTAGTTAATGTTTGATAAACTCAACGCAATTCCATTAAAAAGGATGAGTCTTAGTTGTAAAAGCGGGTCGATTCGGTCGAATACTTGAGCTTCTAGTTAGTCCTAAACTTGTTATTTGGGAGTTTATATAAACCAACTGATGTAGGTTTTTTTATATATAAATTTTTTAGATGGAAACAACAACAATAATAAGTATTATAGTTGCTTTAGGATTAGGCTTCATTGCGGGTCTTTTTATTAGTAAAATACTTCAGAACAAAAAAGGTTCTACAATCATTAAAACAGCAAAAAGAACTGCTGCAAATAGAGTCAAAGCTGCGCATAAAGAAGCTGAGTCTATTAAAAAAGATAAAATACTTCAAGCAAAAGAACGTTTTATTGAATTAAAAGCAGAACATGAAAAGGTGGTTTTGGCTCGTGAGAAAAAAATTGTAGATGTAGAGAAGCGAATCAGAGAAAAAGAATCACAATTAGCTTCTGAGCTCGATAAAAACCGACGACTCAACAAAGAGATAATTTCAAAACAAAAAGATTACGACTATAAGCTTGAGTTCTTAGAAAAGAAACAAGTTGAGGTTGATAAAGTTCATAAAAGACAGATAGAACAACTGGAAGTTATTTCTGGTATTTCTGCGGAAGATGCAAAAGCAGATTTAGTGAAGTCTTTGAAAGATGAAGCAAAATCGGATGCTATGTCGTATGTACAAGATATTTTGGAAGAAGCGAAATTGACAGCAGAGCAAGAAGCAAGAAAAATTATTTTAAACACTATCCAAAGGGTGGGTGTAGAACAATCCATAGAAAATTGTGTTTCTGTTTTTAACTTAGAGTCTGATGATGTTAAAGGTCGTATTATAGGTCGTGAAGGAAGAAATATTCGTGCGATTGAAGCCGCTACGGGTGTAGAGATTATAGTAGACGATACGCCAGAAGCAATTATTCTTTCTTGTTTTGACCCTGTACGAAGAGAAGTAGCAAGATTATCAATGCATAATTTAGTTACTGATGGTCGTATTCACCCTGCCAGAATTGAAGAAGTTGTTAAGAAAACTGAAAAACAAATCCAACAAGAGATTGTAGAAGTAGGAAAGAGAACTGTAATTGATTTAGGAATTCATGGATTACACCCAGAATTGATTAAAACAGTCGGTCGAATGAAATTCCGTTCTTCTTATGGACAGAATTTATTACAACATTCAAGAGAAGTAGCAAACTTGTGTGCTTTGATGGCCACTGAGTTAGGCTTGAATCCTAAGATAGCGAAAAGAGCTGGTTTATTGCACGATATTGGTAAAGTGCCAGATACGGAGACTGAATTACCTCACGCTTTGTTAGGTATGCAGTGGGCTGAAAAATACGGTGAAAAACAAGATGTATGTAATGCTATCGGTGCCCATCATGATGAAATAGAGATGAAATCACTTTATGCTCCTATTGTTCAAGTTTGTGATGCGATTTCAGGAGCTAGACCAGGAGCAAGGAGACAGGTGTTAGATTCTTATATCCAGCGTTTGAAAGATTTAGAAGATTTAGCTTTTGGATTTTCAGGTGTTCAAAAAGCATATGCGATTCAAGCAGGGCGAGAATTGAGAGTACTTGTAGAAAGCACAAAGGTGTCTGATGATAAGGCAGCAGAGTTATCATTCGGAATCTCTCAAAAAATTCAAAATGATATGACTTATCCAGGACAGGTGAAAGTAACTGTTATTAGAGAAACTAGAGCGGTCAATGTCGCGAAATAGTAATATATAGAACAAAAAAAAACTCCTTAAGAATTTAAGGAGTTTTTTTTTGATATAAAGTTGTCTATTTTTTCAATTTTGTCGCTCCATAGATAATAGCAGATGCAGCTAAAAATAAGACCCCTCCATCTATAGGTAATCCTGGAGGTGGGGGTGGAGGAGGTGGTCCAAATTGTGCAAATATTTGAAATCCATTCAGACTAAGTATAAATAGTAATATGTATTGAATAGTCTTTTTCATACTATTGTTAATTTCAAGATGTATATCATCTAATTTATTGCAAAATTATTATAATTCAGGTGTATACTCTATTTTTTATGTTGTTTTTCTTGCAAATATTGAAAATGATTAACATTTGCATATTATAAATAACGTAAATTTTGTCGGAATATTCCAATTTACCTGACAAAAAATAAATATAAATTATAAAATATTTAAAACGATTTGGTTTAGAGGTTTTTATGCGTGATTATCTCTAACAAAAGTTTTTTGGCTCGTAGTAGTTTTACTTTAATATTGTTCATTGGTTCGTCCAATTCTTTTGCAATTTCTTTATAAGATAATTCTTGGAAATATCGCAAGTTGATTATTTTTTGATAATGAGGTTTTAATTGTTTGATGTAGATAAGCAGTTGTGCTAGATTTTGTTCACTGATAATTTGATCTTCTGGAGAAGGTGCTTCGTCTGTTATATCGTAAGATTCGTTAAAATCATTGTTCAAAGAAATTGTTTCGGCTTTTGTTTTTCTTAAAGCATCAATGTGAATGTTTTTCGAAATGGTTAATAGCCAAGTTTTAAAATTATAGGAATCGTTATAAGTGTCTAATTTATCAAATGCTTTCGAAAATGTTTGGATTGTGATATCTTCAGCTTCATTTTCATTGTTTGTTTTGGATAATTGAAAACGATAAATATCGTTCCAAAAATGATTCAACAAAGCTTTGTAGGCTTGTTGGTCTCCAGTTTTAGCACGAAGTATGTGTTGTTTTATTAACTGACTCATATATGTCTATTGCCTACCAATGATTTGGGTTCACCAATTTATTTTTTAAATATATATATAATTGTGTTAGTATTAACGCAATTTCTAAAATTGGAGTAAGAATAATAAGATCTACTTCTTTTATTTTCTTTGAAAAGAAGCCTATAGATGCATATACTAGTATGTATCTAATTGCTATCAATGCTAGAATTGTATGCGATTTTGGATTTATAATTACCAATATTCCTGCTAATGCGTAAAAGAGTAACTGTGAGATGTAAAATATGCCAAGCGGTAATTTATGTTTTAATTTATACAAATGTGCTGTTGATATATGTCTTCTTTTTTGAAGGATCCAATCTTTGAAGTTTTGTTTAGGTAGTGATTCTGTGAAACTATTGGTGTCTAATGTGAAAGAGGTGTTGTTTTTGGTCGCAATTTCATTGATGAATAAATCATCATCTCCGGATTTTATTTTTATGTGTTTGATAAATCCATTGACTTTAAAAAAATCAGATTTTGTATAGGCCAAATTTCTTCCTACTCCCATATATGTCAAACCAATTTTAGAATAACTGAAATACTGTATGGCAGTCAATAAAGTTTCATAACGAATCAATTTATTGATAAAGGATTTGTTTTTTTTATAGGCACCATAACCTAATACAATGTGTTTGTTTTGAGTAAAATTGTTTGCCATACTCTGAATCCATTGATTCGATAGAGGCTTGCAATCGGCATCTGTAAGTAGTAGATGCTCATGACTTGCAGCTTTGATACCAAGAGTGAGAGCATATTTTTTGCTTCCCCAGAAGTTTTCGCATTCTTCTATGGTAACTACTTTAATATTTTCATTTGATGACGCGAATAGGTCAATTATAAGTGCTGTATCATCAGTAGACCGATCGTTGATTAGTACTATTTCAAATTCTCCAGAATAGTTTTGATTTAGAAGGCTAGGTAGGAATCTTTTTAAATTGTTCGCTTCGTTTTTTGCACAAATAATAACAGAAATAGGTTCACTGTTAGTGAGGATAGATTGCTTTTTTTTGTGTAAAGGTGTTAGAAACAATAAATAGTATAGGCATTGTATTGCTACAATGACATAGAAAACAACAAACAAATAAAATAGCATTGTTATTTATTTTCGCAATCTTCTGGCATTTTTCCACAAAAACCGCATGGTTCACCACTGTCGTTGAAATTTGAATTTTGACTAGCACATGTTCCAGCGAATTTACCGTCTTTTTTAGCCCAAATTTTTATTGCTATTCCAGCGAAAGCAATTCCCAACAATACAACAGTAATCAGAAGTAATTTCATCTTATAAAATTTACCACAAAGATACTCAAAACGATACTAAAAACATTAAAAACAGTATTCGTTTTCGGCGATTATTTTCTGAGCGATAATTTTTCTTAACTGCACAACATTAGGGTAATTTGCATACTTAGTAAATCGTTTTAAACCCATAAGTAGCATTCGTTGTTCGTCACCTTCAGTAAAAGATACAATAGCTTCTTTTCCTTGTTTGTTGATAATTTCAACCGCATTATAAAGGTTTAATTTTGCCATGGCAATTTGTGCTTCACAAGCAGATTCAGTTTTTTTAGAAACCAATTTTTCGACTTTTAATATTGTGGATTCTGCCATGTATATCTCAATCATAATATCTGAAGCTGCCGAAATTATTTGTTGCTGCTGCTCTAAGTCCATTCCAAATGTTTCAACCGCTTTACCAGCGATCATTAAGAACGTTTTTTTCAATTTTGTTATGATCTCTTTTTCTTCAGAAAACAAAGGAGTATAATCAGGTGTGTCGAAAGAGGGGATTGACATTAGATCGTTGGCAACTGCCATTGCAGGAGTAATCAAATCTAATTCTCCTTTGAATGCTTTTTTTAGTAGCATACCAACACTTAATAATCTATTTATTTCATTTGTACCTTCGTAGATTCTTCCTATTCTAGCATCCCTCCAAGCAGCTTCCATTGGAGTGTCTTGTGAGAATCCCATCCCTCCAAAAATTTGAATTCCCTCATCGGTAACATATTGGGCAGTTTCAGAGGCGTGCACTTTTAACAATGCACATTCTATGGCATATTCTTCTACACCTTTTAACTCTGCTTCTTGATGTGAGCTCCCAGATGCAATATATTCATCAATTTTGTTTTGAATGTCTTTTGCAGCTCTGTAACTTCCAGATTCAGTAACAAAAGTTTTGGTTGCCATTTCCGCTATTTTATATTGAATAGCACCGAATTGGGCAATAGGAGTTTTAAATTGTTGTCTTTCATTGGCATACTTGACTCCCTCAGTTGTAACTCTACGACAAGCATCTAAACAAGCAGCCGCAAGTTTTATACGTCCAACATTTAAAGAATTTAAGGCTATTTTAAAACCTTTTCCTCTTTCAGAAAGCATGTTCTCAACAGGTACTTTTGTGTCGCTATAAAAGACTTGTCTGGTAGAAGAAGCTTTTATTCCTAATTTATGTTCTTCTTCGCCTAATGTAATACCGTTAGGATTTTCCGGATCATATTCAACGATAAACGCAGTAATATTTTTGTCATCTTCAATTCTAGCAAAGACAATCATCAGACTACAAAATCCTGCATTTGAAATCCACATTTTTTGACCACTTATCAAATAGTGTTTTCCATCATCAGATAAAACGGCTTTGGTTTTACCAGAATTGGCATCACTACCAGCTCCGGGCTCAGTTAAACAATAAGAACCATACCATTCTCCTGAGGCCAATTTTGGAACATATTTTTGTTTCTGTTCTTCTGTACCATACAGTAAAATTGGCATAGTACCAATTCCAGTATGGGCTCCGTAGGCAGTTGCTAAAGATCCACTTGAACCAGAAATATAATCACAAACAAGCATCGTAGAAACAAAACCCATTCCCATTCCTCCATACGCTTCAGGAACAGAAATACTCAACAGTCCCATTTGAGCAGCTTTATTCATTATTTCAACAGTAAAGCCATAATCAGAGTTTTCAAATCGTTCTTTATGTGGCCAGACTTCTTTGTCGATAAATTCTTTTACTGATTCCTTCATCATAAGTTGCTCTTCAGAAAAGTCTTCTGTGATAAATATATCTTGAGCTGCTGTTTCTTTTAATAAGAATTCGCCTCCTTTTATTGTTCCCATGGTGTTTGTTTTAGTTTAGTTTACTCTTTATTTTAAAAACTCATATACGCCCGCTGCTCCTTGTCCGGTTCCAACGCACATGGTAACCATTCCGTATTTGTTTTTTCTTCTTCTCATTTCATTGAATAGCTGTACCGAAAGTTTGGCTCCTGTACAACCAAGTGGATGTCCTAATGAAATAGCGCCACCGTTTACATTTACAATTTCTTGATTCAGTCCTAACTCTCTAATCACAGCAAGTGATTGTGAAGCAAATGCTTCATTTAGTTCTATCAGATCAATATCTTTCAATTGTAATCCAGCATTCGACAATGCTTTAGGGATAGCTTTTACCGGGCCAATACCCATGATTTTTGGTGGTACTCCTGCAACGGCAAAAGAAACCATTCTAGCAATTGGTTCTAGGTTTAATTCCTTCACCATTTCCTCGCTCATCACTAGTACAAAAGCAGCACCATCACTCATTTGAGATGAGTTACCTGCGGTTACAGATCCGTTTGAAGCAAATACAGGTTTTAGCTTGTTTAATGCTTGAATAGAGGTTCCTCTTCGTGGTCCTTCATCAGTTGTTACACTGTAGTTTTTTTGTTGTTTCTTGCCTTGCTCATCGATAAATATTTCTTCGATATTAATGGGTACAATATCGTCTTCAAAAATATGATTGTCTTGAGCTTTTAAAGCTTTTTGATGCGAGTTAAAGGCAAATTCATCTTGATCTTCTCTTGAAACCTTGAATTGATTTGCGACGGCTTCAGCAGTCAATCCCATTCCCCAATAATAGTCTTCATGACCTTCTTTTGCAGTTTTATAATTAGGTACGGGTCTATAACCTCCCATAGGGATATAACTCATACTTTCTACACCTCCAGCAATAATACAATCTGCCATTCCAGATTGAATTTTCGCAGCCGCGATACTTATGGTTTCAAGACCTGATGCACAATAACGATTCACAGTCATACCGGCAACTGTATCAATTTTTAATCCCATAAGGGAAATCAACCTTCCCATATTCAATCCTTGCTCAGCTTCAGGCATGGCATTTCCAACAATAACATCGTCAATTCTTGTTTTGTCTAGTTCAGGTACATTTTTTAATAAATGTTCTATGGTTTCGGCTGCCAGTTCATCAGGACGTTTGAAACGAAAAAGTCCTTTTGGAGCTTTTCCAACTGCGGTACGGTAACCTTGAATTATATATGCTGTTTTCATTGTTTTTGTTTAAGTTGTTAATGGAATTAGTTTCGTAAAGGTTTTCCTGTTTTCAACGTATGTTGAATTCTCTCTAAGGTTTTACGTTCCCCGAAAAGCGATAAAATTGCCTCTCGCTCTAAATCTAAGAGGTATTGTTCGCTAACAAAACTTGGTTCGGAAAGATCTCCACCTGCCATTATATAGCCTAGTTTATTTGCTATTTTCTTATCATGTTCAGAAGCGTAATTCCCTTTTTGCAAGCTATCTGTGCCCACTTTAAACATTCCAAGAACTTGTTGTCCAAGCACTTTGACTTTTTTCGGTGTTGGCTGTGTATACCCATCATCTAAAAGTTGTAATGCATACTTTTTAGCAGTCGCAATTTGTCTGTTGGCATTTACAACGACCATGTCTTTACCGGTTTGATAAAAACCTAAATCGAATGCTTCATGTGCCGAGGTGGCTACTTTTGCCATGGCAATATTGATAAAACTATCGCGCAAACGGTTTAATTTTACATCGTCTTTTAAAAATGCCTCTGATGCACGTAAGGTCATTTCTTTTGTACCAGCGCCAGCCGGTATAATTCCAACCCCAAATTCAACCAAACCAGTGTAAGTTTCTGCGGCTGCAACAACTTTATCTACATGCATACTCATTTCACATGCTCCACCAAAAGTCATTCCTCTTGGCGTGAGAAGCGTGGGTACAGATGAATAGCGTAAACGCATAACGGTGTCTTGAAATAGTTTTGTCGCCATGTTTAATTCATCATACTCTTGTTCGATTGCTAGTAAAAAAGCCATAGCTAAATTGGCTCCAACAGAAAAATTAGCTGCTTGATTACCAAGTATTACTGCTTCATATTCCTCTTCCGCTAAATCGATACCCTTATTTATGGCTTGTAAAACACCTCCGCCAATGGTATTCATTTTTGATTGAAACTCTACATTTAGCACTCCATCTCCAAGATGTTGAATGGCCGCTTCTTTATTAGACCAAATTGTCTTAGATTCTCTAATGTGCTCTAAAATGATAAAGCTATCTTGACCTGGTTTTTTATGGTAAGTTTTTGAAACTATATCATAGTAATTTTCAATTCCTTCAGCAACGGAGTAAAACGATTTTGCTCCAGATAAAAGCATTTCTTCAACCCATTTGTTTAGAGTTAAGCCTTCATTTTTTATCAATTCTATTCCTTTTTCAACACCTATGGCATCCCAAATTTGAAAAGGGCCATGTTCCCATCCGAAACCTGCTTTCATGGCATCGTCAATTCTGAATAGTTCATCTGATATTTCTGGAATTCTATTTGCGCTATAAGCAAACAATGCAGCAAACGTTTTTCTATAAAAGTCCCCAGCTTTGTCTTTTCCTTTAATTAAAACGGCAAAGCGATCGATTACTTTGTCGATAGTTTTGGTACTTGCAAGTGTGGCAAATTTTGGTTTATTCGATGTTTCGTATTCAAAGGAGTTTAAATTCAAAGCCAAAATATTTTTTTTGCCTTTTGCATCGACTTCTTTTTTGTAAAAACCTTGTTTCGATTTATTACCTAACCATTTGTTTTCAATAAGTTTGTTTACGAAATCTGGTAGTTTAAAGAGTTCATGTGCCTCATCATTCGGACAGTTTTCATATAATCCATTCGCAACATGAACCAATGTGTCTAATCCGACAACATCTACGGTTCTGAATGTGGCAGATTTTGGTCTTCCAATAACAGGACCTGTTAATTTATCAACTTCAGCGATGGATAAATCTAATTCTTTTACTACGTGAAAAAGACTCATGATGCCAAAAATACCTATTCTATTTCCGATAAACGCAGGTGTGTCTTTGGCAAGTACGGATGTTTTTCCTAAAAACTTTTCACCGTATTTCATTAAGAAGTCTACGATTTCTGGTTTACAGGAAGGACCTGGTACAACTTCAAACAATTTTAAATACCTAGGAGGGTTGAAAAAATGAGTTACTGCAAAATGATTTTGAAAATCCTCGCTTCGTCCCTCATTCATGAACTTGATGGGAATCCCAGAAGTGTTCGAGCTAATTACAGTACCAGGTGTCCTGTGTTTTTCTACTAATTCAAATACTTTTTGTTTGATGTCCAATCGTTCAACCACAACCTCAATAATCCAGTCGACTTGAGCGATTTTTTGGATGTCATCTTCTAAATTTCCTGTTGAAATTCTAGCAGAAAATTCTTTTTTATAAATAGGGGAAGGGTTCGATTTTATAGAAGCTGTTAAGCTTGAATCTACGATTCTGTTACGTACAGCTCTTGATTCTAGTGTAAGGCCTTGCGCTTTTTCTTTTTCATTCAATTCTTTCGGAACAATGTCCAATAAAAGTACTTCAACACCAATATTGGCAAAGTGGCATGCAATACCAGATCCCATAATTCCAGATCCGATTACAGCAATTTTTTTTATGTGCTTCTTCATTAGTTTGAGTTTACTAGTTTTTAGTTATCGAAGATTAGTTTATTCGAAATTAATTCGTTGATAGTTTCTGTTACTTCAAAAAAACTTTTAAGCTTATGTTCGCTTATTGAGTTTTTTACGGTGTCGTTAAATTTCAAAACGCTTTGTTTTGAAGTTTCTCGTTTTTCTATTCCAAAATCAGTTAATTTTATCAAAACGCCTCTACCATCTTTTGGGTTTTTTTCCCTGTAGATTAGGCCTCGCTCTTCCATTTTTTTTAATAATCGTGATAAACTCGTTGGTTCCATTCCCATTTTTGGACCTAAAGCAGTAGATGCAGTGCCTTCTTTTAAATCAATATTTAGTAACAAAAACCCTGTGGCCATGGTACTTCCATATTTAGAAGCTTCTTCGTTGTACATCTTCGCTACAGCTTGCCACGTAGCGCGTAAATGATGATCTATGGAAAGATTTTTTGAGGTTGATTTTTTCAATACTAAATTATTTTATTATGCATGCACAGTAAATATACTAATATTTTTTAAAAAAACTAAAAACCGATTGCATATTTTTTGGGCTCAAAAAAATGATATCTTTGATTTTCTAATATTTCAATAGATTATTTTGTTAAAAATAGACCAGGTTAGTAAGCATTATGGCGAATATACTGCCCTAGATGCGGTTTCATTAGAAGTGCCTAAAGGAAGTGTGTTTGGCTTGTTAGGACCAAATGGAGCAGGGAAAACCTCTCTTATTCGGATTCTAAATCAAATTATTTTACCAGATGAAGGTACTGTGTATTTGGATGGAGAACAGTTGCAACCAAAACATATTTCACAGATTGGTTATTTACCAGAAGAACGAGGGTTGTATAAATCAATGAAAGTTGGTGAGCAAGCTTTGTATTTGGCTCGCCTAAAGGGGATGACTAAAAAAGAAGCTACCACCCAGTTAAAATATTGGTTTGAAAAATTTGAAATTTCTGATTGGTGGCATAAAAAAATTCAAGAACTCTCTAAGGGAATGGCTCAAAAGGTGCAATTTATTGTTACCGTATTGCACAAACCTAAATTATTGATCTTTGATGAACCTTTTAGTGGTTTTGATCCGGTGAATGCAGAATTGATAGCAAAAGAAATATTGTTGTTGAAAGACGAGGGAGCAACCATTATTTTTTCTACACACCGTATGGAGTCTGTTGAGAAAATGTGTGATCATATTGCGTTGATACATCAGTCTAAGAAAATTTTAGATGGAAAAATATCAGAAATACAAAAACAGTATAAAACCAATATTTTTGATGTTGGAGTTGTAACCAATGATGAGAGTAAGTTGACAACTGAATTGAAAGAAGTATTTGAGGTTAAACCAAGTAAACTCTATTCATTTCACGATGCGGTAAAATTTCAAGTAAAAACTTCTGATAAAAATACATCAGAGAAATTACTTCAACTTTTACAGAAACACGGTGAAGTGATTCATTTTTCTGAACAGATACCAACGATGAACTCTATATTTATGCAGGCAGTTTCTAACAAAACAAGTCTTAAATAATTACTCAACTATGGAAAAACTAAAATTAATCATCTATAGAGAGTTTTTAATAAAAGTTAGAAATAAATCATTTATTGTCCTTACTTTTTTAAGTCCGATTCTGGTAATTGGTATGGGATTTTTGGTGTTTTATTTAACTCAAGTAAACGAAAGTACCGTGAAGCATATCGCTATTGTAGATAATTCTACCCTAGAAATCGGTAGCTTGTTGCAGAGTAATGAATCTGTCACCTATATTGATTTAACAGTGGTAGGTTTAGATAAATCGAAAGTGTTGGTAAAAGAAAATAATTACGACGGTTTGTTGTATTTACCAGTTATTGAAGATGATTTAAAAGAGTATTCACATAAAATAATGTATTTTTCTGCTGATACGCCAAATTTTATGTTGATCAAAAGTTTAGAAAATAAGATTGCCAACAGATTGAAGTTTTTTCATTTAGAAAAAATTGGAATACAAGCCCAAACTATATACGATGCGACCTACAACGTGGCGATTCATCAAGAGAATTTTTATGGAGAAGAATCTTCGAAACTGGGTGCTGGTTTAAAAATCGGACTCGGTACGGGAGCGGGGTATCTAGTAATGATGTTTATTATTATATATGGGAACTCTGTGATGAGAAGTGTAATTGAAGAAAAAACGAGTAGAGTAATTGAAGTTATTGTCTCTTCTGTAAAACCATTTCAATTGTTGTTGGGTAAAATTATCGGAAATGCATCAGCTGGTTTGTTACAGTTTTTTATTTGGGGATTGCTAATTGTCTTTTGCAGTATAGCAGCCTCTATGTTTTTAGGAGTTGATTTGATGGCAATGAATACTCCAAAATTACCAGTAAATCAAATGGCAGAAAATTTGGAAAATTATGATGACATTGTTTTCGTCTTGAAAGAGATATTACAATTACCATTAGTAACCATGGTTTTGTTGTTTGTATTCTATTTTTTAGGAGGATTTTTTCTGTACAGTTCAATTTATGCGGCAATAGGGGCAGCAGTCGATAGTGAAACGGATACCCAGCAATTTATGTTGCCAGTGATTATTCCTTTGATGTTGGCAGTGTATGTTGGTTTTGCTGCGGTTATTAGTGATCCACATGGTCCAGTTGCAACTACATTTTCGATCATTCCTTTTACCTCACCAATTGTTATGTTGATGCGAATTCCGTTTGGTGTAGCTTGGTATGAGTTATTAGGGTCGATGTTGTTACTAGTAGTTACCTTTTTAGGAATAGTATTGTTAGCAGCGAAAATATATAAAGTAGGGATTTTAATGTATGGTAAAAAGCCGAGTTACAAGGACCTGTATAAATGGTTACGCTACTGATGATCTTTTAATAGGTTTTTAAGAATTTTCTTAACCTTTGGTATGTCAAAATAAATATCTTTACAAGTATGTAATGTTTAAAAATTACTGCTATTAACTAACGAACTATAGAAATACCTATAATGAGTAAAATTTTAATAATTGAAGACGAAGCTGCAATTCGCAGGGTTTTAAATAAAATCATCAGTGAAGAAAACGACAGCTACCAAACCGAAGAAGCTGAAAATGGTTTGATTGGGTTAGAGAAGGTTTTAGAGAATGATTACGATTTGATATTGTGTGATATCAAAATGCCAAAAATGGACGGTGTAGAAGTACTTGAAAAGTTAAAAAAAGTAAAGCCAGAAATACCGGTAATAATGATATCTGGCCATGGAGATCTTGATACAGCGGTAGAAACCATGCGCTTAGGAGCTTTTGACTATATTTCTAAACCACCAGATTTAAATCGATTGTTGACTACGGTTCGAAATGCTTTGTTGAGTAAGGATTTAATTGTTGAGAACAAAAGATTAAAGAAAAAGGTTAGTAAGAAATATGAAATGATAGGAGAAAGTGACTCGATTTCTCGTATCAAAACCATGATTGAAAAAGTAGCATCTACAGATGCTCGTGTTTTGATTACAGGACCAAACGGAACAGGTAAGGAGTTGGTGGCACATTGGTTGCATGAAAAAAGTGACAGAAGTAAAGCTCCGATGATTGAGGTGAATTGTGCTGCAATTCCTTCTGAATTAATTGAAAGTGAATTGTTTGGTCATGTAAAGGGATCGTTTACAGGGGCTAATAAAGACAGAGCTGGTAAATTTGAAGCAGCAAATAATGGTACCATTTTTTTGGATGAAATTGGAGATATGAGTCTTTCTGCTCAAGCAAAAGTATTGCGTGCGCTTCAAGAAAATAAAGTAAGTAGAGTAGGAAGTGAGAAAGATATAAAAGTAAATGTTCGTGTAGTAGCTGCAACAAATAAAGACTTAAAAAAGGAAATTAGCGAAGGAAGATTTCGAGAGGATTTATACCATCGTTTGGCAGTTATATTGATTCAAGTACCGGCGCTTAATGATAGAAGAGAAGATATTCCTTTACTCGTAGAACATTTTTCTAAGCAGGTTTCTGCAGAGCAAGGTATTCCAAACAAGGTGTTTTCGAATGAAGCCTTGGAGTTGTTACAAGGTTACGATTGGACGGGGAACATCCGTGAATTGAGAAATGTAGTTGAGAGGTTGATTATTTTAGGGGATCAAAAAGTTTCTAAAGAAGATGTAGCACTGTTTGCCAGTAAATAAAATTTAAAAAGTACCCATCGATAAGCTCAGGGTACTTTTTTAAGAAGCTTCTTCTGTTTTGCTAGAGTTTCCAACCAACTGATTGATGGTTTGCAATTCTTGTTTGGTAAATTCTCGATACTTACCAGGTTTTAAATTGTTGAGTCGAATGTTCATGATTCGAACTCGTTTTAATTTTTTCACCTCGTAGTTTAAATACTCACACATCCTTCGAATTTGACGATTTAAACCTTGTGTTAAGATGATTTTGAAAGTATAATCATTGATTTTTTCAACTTTACACTTATCTGTTATTGTATCCAAAATTGGAATTCCATTACTCATTTTTGCAACAAAAGAATCTGTGATTTTTTTGTCAACGGTAACAATGTATTCTTTTTCGTGATTGTTTTTCGAGCGAAGTATCTTGTTCACAATATCTCCATCGTTGGTCATAAAAATGAGCCCTTCACTAGGTTTGTCTAATCTACCAATCGGAAATATTCGTTCAGGATAATTCAAGTAACTAATAATATTACCACGAATTTTGGTGTCAGTAGTACATGTAATTCCTACAGGTTTGTTAAAAGCCAAATAAATGTTTTCAACCTCTTTGGTAATTACTTGTCCTAAAACAGTGATGGTGTCTTTTACAGAAACCTTGACTCCAAGTCCTGCCGTTTTACCATTTACGGCAACTTTTCCGTCTTCAATAAGCTTATCTGCCGCTCTTCTAGAGCAGTAACCAGTCTCAGATATTGCCTTGTTAAGTCTTTTGGTTTCCATGCTTCGAGTTTATATTTTAAACTTGTCAAAGATTGCGCCTTTTATCTTTTCACCAATTCGTTTTTTGATATCTGTTGGATAAGATCTTTCTCCCATAAAAACATCGGTCATGGCTTCACAAAAACGCTGTCCGTATTGTTTCATTAAAAAGTGTCTTACTTTTTCTTTTTCATAAAAAACTTTTGAAAGATACAACCCTGTTTTTATCTCAGGTAATACAGTTTCGTTTAGTTTATCAAAGTAAAGCTTCTCTGTTTTTTCACTATCGAGTTTCCCTTCAATAATAGCTTCGGCTGCCATTTCACCAGTTAATATTGCATTTGATATTCCTTCGGCTGTGATAGGATCTGCGAACCCTGCAGCATCTCCTGTTAGCAAAACATTGTTTTTAAAAAAACCATCCGTTCTTGGTGATACAGGAATCTGAAATCCGTGAAATTCTTCACTTATTATATCGGTAATACCAAGTGTTGTTAAATACTCTTTGTAATACTTTTTTAAGTCAATTTTTGTTCTCCTCGCAGAGGCAACTCCAATTGAAAGGTGGTTTTCTTTTGGAAAACTCCATCCGTACCCTAAGGGCACTGCATCAAAATCAAAACGAACTTCTTTCGACAATCTTTCAAAGTCTTTTGGAGAAACTTCTACCTCATATTCTAAAGCAGGAATTAAATATCTTGTGTCGTTCCAGCCTGCTAATTTGGCAGTTGGACTCAAAGCCCCATCTGCTGCAATCACAAATTTTGAACTCACATCTCCTTGTGAAGTGTGTAGCGTAATTGTTTCATCAAAGGACATTTTTTTTAACTTATGACCTTCCAATAAAGTAATGCCAGCTTGTTTTGCTTTTTCGACAATTAAATTGTCAAAATCATCTCTCATGATCATACTGATAATAGGTTCTTCCCTTTCAGATGAAAGGTGGATATCTGCCTTATCAAAATAGATGTCAATTTTGTTGAATTCTCTTTTTACAACAGAACTAATATCAAAAGGCAATCTACGTCTTCCTCTATATACAAATCCTCCTCCACATGTTTTGTATCTTGGTAAGGTTTCTTTTTCAATTAGCACAACAGATAAGTTGTTTTCAGCCAGTTTTAATGCAGCCGAAGCTCCCGAGGGACCACTACCAATTACTGCGACATCAAATGTTTTCATCAATTTATTTTTTATGGTTTTTTGAAAAATTTATTCGAGACATGATTGGAAAATGGTCTGAATAATTTTCTTTAAAATTTTTAAAACTTGTAACCTCCATAGATTCATCCACTAAAATAAAATCTATTCTGAAAGGGAAAATATAATCAAAAGTTTTTCCAAAACCTGAACCCGATGCTATAAAAGTGTCGGTTTTCTTTTCTTTCAGTGTTTTGTATACCCATGAGAATGCTGTGTTGTTAAAATCACCCATAAAAATGGTGCGATAGTTGCATTTTTTTTCATGAGCTTTCAGTTGTTCGATTTGAGTAGCTTGAATTCTAAAATGTTTTTTTAGTGTTTGTAACAAGTTTTTAGAATCTTTTGCTCCAAAATTATCTTTGTTTTTGTCTATTTTCAGAGATTGTAGGTGCAAGTTATAGAAACGTATCGTGTCAGATTTAATTACGATATCAGCGAAAATGGCGTTGTTTCCTGTGGGTTTAAAGTCTAATGAACCGTGATTGATGATTTTATATTTTGACAAGATACAGAGTTCAATGCTTGCATGGTTGTTTTTTATGTACTGATAAGGGTAATTCCTAAATTTTTTAGCGTTCTTATGGTATTCTTGAATTGCAACCACATCTGGATCTTCTTTGTATATTAAATTCTTGATTTTAGTTTCAATGTTTTTTTCTTTAGTCCAATTATACATATTGAACATTCTTACATTGTACGACATGATTTTCAGATCATCATCACCAAGTGTTTTCTTCTCGTTAATTTGAATAAAGGCATTTACATGCTGGTATCCTATAAGTAAAATAATTAATGATACTAAGAATTGCTTTTTCAACTTAAGCATCCAATACAGCATAAACAATGTATTGCAAATAAGTAATAATGGCAAACCCAAACTTAACACAGAAACCGTTGAAGTGATCTTTGGTGAGATGTAGGGAATGAGGTACGAAGTAAGTAATAATGCTGCCGCAACTGAATTGAGAAAAAAGAAAATTTTATCTAAAAAGGAAAGTTTTTTCATTTTAATTTTTTCCTTGTTTGAATAATAAGTTTTTTTCTTCTTTGCTTAAAGAATCGTACCCAGACTTACTGATTTTATCTAAAATCGCATCTATTTTTTGCTGATTGCTTTGATAGTTTTTAGATTTTTTTTGCGTTTTTTTTCTGGATTTATAAACTGTCTTTAAGGTCCTTTTATTAGAGAAGAAATCTGCAAAAGGGTTTTTTATCGTGAAATCCATACTGCCTTTTCGTAGCTGACTCATATATATAAATCCAAATAAAGCACCACCTAAATGAGCTAAGTGCCCTCCTGCGTTACCGCTAGGTATTTGTATTAGGTCTAATCCAATAAAAAAAGCTGCTACTTTCCATAGTTTTACGAAACCTATAAATCGAAAATTTAATTCGTAACTGGGAATATAAGTGGCGATTCCCATAAAGATAGCCATCACTGCGGATGAAGCACCAACTAATGTTGCGTTGGTGTTTTGAAAAGCAGGTAAGAATTCATAACTCACCAAATAGAGGAGTCCACCGAATACGGTACCGAACAAGTAAAAACTCAACAATTGTTTTTGCGTAAAATAATCGATAAACAAATTACCGATATAATACAAAACGATAAGGTTGGTAAGAATGTGAAAAAATCCTCCATGTAAAAAACCATAGGTTAAAATTGTCCAAGGTTTTAAAATAAATGCATCAATATTTGAAGGCATCGCAAACCAATCCATTATAATATTGGATTGACTTTGGAATAAAAATCCTAAAGAATTAAATAAAAAAGTAAATAGGTATGCCACTACATTTAAATAAATGAGCTTTTCTACGATGGTACCTTGTTTGTATTTATTTAAGATTTCATTCATAAATTAATTCCAGCGTTTGAATTGATTTTTTTTCCAATACCAAGCAATCAAAAATCCAATAATTGCTCCACCAATATGTGCAAAATGTGCAACATTTCCAATAGAATATTTTGTGACTCCGAAGAATAAATCACCCAAAATCATCAATGGGATGAAATATTTTGCTGAGATTGGAACAGGGAAAAATATCAAGGCTAATTTGGCATTTGGAAATGATAAACCAAAAGCGACTAATACTCCATATATGGCACCTGAAGCTCCTACTGCTGGTGTATGATATAAGCTGTAGAACTGTGTTAATGTTTCTTTTGGTAAGGTAATTAGTCCAGTATCATAGCTACCCGAGCTTAGCATACTTTGTATGGCTCCTGGTGAAACACCCTGCATCAATAACTCATTGTAAATTCCATTAAACTCAATATAATTGACACCTGTATAGATAAGTCCCGCTCCGATTCCTGCAGAAAAATAGAAAAACAAAAATTTATTTCTGCCCCACCTTTGTTCTAAGGGTGTACCAAAGGCCCATAAACCATACATGTTGAACAATATATGAGAAAAGCTACCATGCATGAACATGTGCGTTAGGTATTGCCAAAACCCAAAGTTTTCATTTTTAGGAAAATAGAGTGCAAATAAAGATTGCAAATCAATTCCTTTAAAAAATTGAGGTGCAATGAATAAAATCACATTGATGATGATTAAATGCTTTATACTTTCAGTTATTCTACCCATGATTTGTTTTATTTGGCGTTGAATATTTTATCGAGTTCTCCTATTGTTAAAGTTTCAAATACTTTTTTGCCATAAGGAGAAACTGTTGGTTCTTTACAACTAAACAGATTGTTTACAAGTGATTCTTGCTCTTTTTCGTTGAGTTTACTTCCTGTTTTTATAGCCAACGACTTTGCCAATGATTTAGAAATAACATCTAATTGGCTGAAACTGCTATCAGGTACTTCTTCTTTTATATCATCTAACAATTGTTCTAGAATGATTGTAATCTGACTTTCTGTAATAGAACTTGGAATTCCTTTTACAACAATACTATCTGTATGAATTTTATCGAACAAGAAACCTGCGTTTTCTAAATCTTCTTGTAGTTCTTTTAATAAACTAATTTCTTCTTTCGTATATGATATTTCAACCGGAAATAATAATTGTTGACTCGCCGCTTCTTTTACGGTAATATTTTCAAGAAATTCTTCGTATAAAATTCGTTGATGTGCAAGATTTTGATGAATCAGCACAACACCAGATTTTATAGAACTCAACAAGTATTTTTGGTGTATTTGAAATGTTTTACCCGTTTTCTTCTCTTCTTCAGTAGTTTCTAAATTAAGAGTTACTTGTTGGGGTTCTTTTTCAGTTTCAAAAACATCATTTTCGATACCCGTATACAGTGACTCCCATTCTGGTAATTGTTGAGATTGAAAACCATTGGTTGCAAACGTTTTTTTTGTGGGAGTACTTTGTGTATATGTTTGCTGATTTGTTCCAGAATCAAACGGATTAAAATTTGGATCAATCGTAATTTTTGGTTCTGATGAATACTCTTTTCCTTCTAGGGCATAAGGAGTATCCATAGAAGCATCTCTATTAAAATCTAATACAGGAGCAACATTATATTGTCCTAAGCTATGTTTTACTGTTGCTCTGATAATCGCATATAGATGCTTTTCATTATCAAATTTTATTTCTGTCTTTGTAGGGTGTATATTGATGTCAATACTCTCTGGTGGTACTTGTAGATACAAAAAGTAAGAAGGGTGGTATCCGCTTCCTAGCAAACCATCAAAAGCACTTGAAACCGCATGATGCAAATAAGAGCTTTTTATAAAACGATCATTTACAAAAAAGAACTGTTCTCCTCTTTTTTTCTTTGCGAATTCAGGTTTTGCAACAAAACCATTGATATTAATAATGTCTGTGTCTTCAGAAATAGGTACCAGTTTTTCATTGGTTTTTCCCCCAAATACTCCTACAATGCGCTGTTTTAAGTTACCAGATTTTAAACTATACACTTCAGAGTTGTTGTGATTCAAAGAAAAACTGATATCGTTATGCGCCAATGCTACTCTCTGAAATTCTGTCACGATATGACGTGTTTCAATCGTATCTGACTTTAGAAAATTTCTACGAGCAGGAATGTTGTAAAATAAGTTTTTGACAGCAACACTAGTCCCTTTTGCTGGACAATCTGGCTCTTGTGAAGTGACCTGGCTACCTTCAATTTTTAGACAAGTACCCAATTCTTCATTTTCTTGTTTCGTTTTTAATTCAACATGCGCCACAGCTGCAATTGATGCCATTGCTTCTCCTCTAAATCCTTTTGTGTTGAGATTGAATAAATCTTCAGCTTCTTTTATTTTTGAGGTTGCATGTCGTTCGAAACACAAACGAGCATCGGTAACGCTCATTCCTAAACCATTGTCAATAACTTGAATAAGTGTTTTTCCGGCGTCTTTTACAATTAGTTTAATGTCTGTTGCCCCTGCATCAATTGCGTTTTCAAGCAATTCTTTCACTACAGAAGCTGGACGTTGTACAACTTCTCCTGCAGCAATTTGATTTGCTACGTGATCAGGTAATAATTGTATAATGTCAGTCATTAAATAAGTGTGTGTATTTCAAAAAGATAAGCAAAGATACCCGTTAGTATAGCAATAATAATAGCCAAACGTTTTACAGTTCCGCCATCACCTACACCTTTTTTTGATTTTGCCCAGTCGTTTTTTAGGTTGTTTTTGAGAAGCGTGATTTTGTAATCTTTCTCGGAATCCTTTTTACCGTCATCAGCATATTTTTCCTTCAGATTGTCCAAACGTTCTTTTCGCTCATCATAATAACGAGGTTTGTAATTAAAAACGTAATGGGCTCTTTGTTTGAAAGGAGATCCTAGCATATTCTATTATTTTGATTCCAATCTCAAAATTACAGAAATTAATGAAAGGATGAAAGACTAATGCTTCAAAAGTTTGTTAAAGAAATCAACTGAGAAAGAGATGATTCAATGTGTCTACTCAATAGTTTTTTACTAAAGCCATTTTGATGGCCGCTACTGCGCATTCAATTCCTTTATTACCATGTTTACCTCCAGATCTATCAATAGATTGTTGCATGGTATCGTCGGTCAATACACAGAATATTACAGGAGTCTCTTGTGATAAATTCAAGTCTTTGATTCCTTGAGTAACACCGTCACAAACAAAATCAAAATGTTTTGTTTCTCCTTTGATAACGCTACCAATGGCAATTACAGCATCTAAATTTCTAGAGGATACCATTTTTTTAGCGCCATAGATCAATTCATAACTACCAGGAACATCCCATTTGATAATGTTTTCTTCCAGTGCACCATTTTCTAATAAAGCTGCAACAGCCCCTTTGTAAAGTGCATCTGTAATTGTTTCATTCCATTCAGAAACAACAATTCCAAATCGAAATTTTTCTGCGTTTGGAACTGTTGTTTTGTCGTATGCTGATAAATCAGTAGTTGCCATAAGTTTGCGACTATGAGAGTTGTATTATTTAGCGTATTTTGCTTTGTTGATATGCATTTCAATATTATTAGCTAATGCAGATTCACTGTATTGCTCTTTGATTTGCGTAAACAATTCTTCAGCTTGTGCAGCATCGTTTAAATCCAATGCTGTATTTCCTGCCTTTAATAAATATAATGGAGTTGTTGAAGCGTTTGGTTGTGTATTTGCTGCTTTTAGGTAATAAGATAAGGCATCTTCATTTTGATTCAAATCAGCAAAAGCATCACCTATAGCACCTAAAGCTGCTGGTGCTAACAAAGCATCACTTGATGAAAATTTCTCTAAATAAAAAATCGCGTTTTTGTAATCGTTGATTTTTAAATAAGAAATTCCAGCATAGTAGTTTGCTAAATTTCCTGCATTGGTACCGCTATACTTGTCAGCGATGTCAACAAAACCATATTTACCATTGCTACCATTTAAAGCCAAAGAAAAAATTGAATCAGAAGGTGTTGTAGCACTAATAGCTAAGTCAAAATTTTCTTTTGGGAAAGAAAGTTCATTCGCTGCTTCTTGTTCTTTAGGTTCTAATACATAGCTGTTGTAAGCGATGTAACCCAATATTACAACTACGATTCCAACAAGACTAGAGAATAAAGGTTTTTGATATTTTTCAATCCATTGTTCAGATTTCGAAGCTGTCTCGTCTAAACTGTTAAAAACTTCCGCTGTTGCACTGTGCTCTTCAACTTGTTCTATTGGAGCGTTTTTAATTTTTTTCTGACCTTTTTTCTTGTATGTTGCCATTGTTTATTTTATTCTTAGTTATTGGTTTTATCTGAATCGAAAGTCAATTGGTAAAAATCAATTTTCAATTTATAAGCAAGCAAAAATAGTTTTTTTAATTGGATTTAAAAAGTCTCTTTTTCGCAAAACTTTTAATAATTTGCGGCTTCTTATTTTTACGACAATAGAACTATGTATTTGCAGAAATTATCCTTAGTAAATTTTAAAAATTTGACACAACATGTGTTTGATTTTAAGGAGAAGATAAATTGTTTTGTAGGGAATAATGGTGTTGGTAAAACAAATGTTTTAGATGCTATTTATTATTTGTCTTTCGCAAAAAGTTATTTTAATTCTGTTGCTGTTCAAAATATAAAACATGGAGAAGAGTTTTTTATGCTCGAGGGAACCTATGAGCTTGAGGATCGAGAAGAAGTAATTCTATGCAGTTTAAAAAAGGGGCAGAAAAAAGTAGTCAAGCGCAATGGAAAATCGTATGAGAAGTTTTCTGATCACATCGGGAAGTTGCCATTGGTAATTATTTCGCCTGCGGATAGGGATTTGATTGTAGAAGGAAGCGATACGAGAAGGAAATTTATAGATAGTGTTATATCTCAACAAAATCAACATTATCTAAAAACACTGATAGCATATAACAAAACATTGGTGCAGCGCAATGCATTGTTAAAATTTTTTGCTGCCAACCGAACTTTCGATGCAGTAAATTTAGAGGTGTACAATCAGCAATTGATTCAGTACGGAAATAGTATTCATAAAGAAAGAAAAGCATTTTTAGAGATATTTATACCTATCTTTAATGAACGCTATCAAACTATTTCAGAAGGAAAAGAAATTGTGAATTTGGTATACAAATCTCAATTGTTAGATACAGAATTTCCTGCTTTATTAGAAGATTCTTTACCGAAAGATAAAGTGTTGCAATACACAAGTGCAGGTGTTCATAAAGATGATTTGGTATTTGAAATAGGAGAGTACCCTATTAAAAAATTTGGTTCCCAAGGACAGCAAAAATCTTATTTGATTGCATTGAAGTTGGCTCAGTTTGATTTTATAAAAGAGCAATCGAAACAAGTACCGATTTTATTGTTAGATGATATTTTTGACAAATTAGATGAGAATCGCGTAACACAGTTGATATCGCTAGTGAATAACGATGAATTTGGTCAGTTGTTTATTACGGATACTCATGCCGAGAGAACAGAAGCAGTGGTGAAAAGAATTAATAAATCGTATAAAATGTTTGAGCTATAAAAGCTCTAAATACTATGTCGAAGCGTCAAAAAGAATATTTGTCTGTAAAAGATTTGATGGGAAGTTTTATCAAAGAAAACAACTTGTCAAAAGGCATGCAAAAGATAACGATTAAAGAAAACTGGAATTCTTTGATGGGGAATGGAGTCGCGAGTTATACAGAAAAAGTAGAACTCAGAAATGGTACTTTATATGTAAAGTTGAGTTCTTCTGTGTTACGACAAGAGCTTGATTATGGAAAAGATAAAATTAAAGAGATGATGAATGATGCTTTGGGAGGTGAAGAAATAAAAAAAGTAATGTTATTATAAATAAAAAGACCAACTAAAATTTTAGTTGGTCTTTTTTTATAGGATGTCTTCTAAATATTAAGCTAATAATATTTTAGCGTCTTTAGTATCGTGAATATTTAATATTTTCAACGATTTAGTTACTTCAACTTTAGTTTCTTGCTCTTTATTTGAGTTAGATGTCAAGGCAAATAATGCGATTACTGATAAAAAAATAAATACTTTCATTTCTGTTTTAATTTTTACACTGCAAAAATAGATACGATATCAGAATTTAAAGTTATGTCAATGTTAAGAAAAGGTTGTTAAAAATAAAAGCGCTGTCTTTTTCAAGAAGCGCTTTTAAAAATACTATTTAGAAATTAGTTTTTCCAGTTGTTTATCCAGTCAACCATAACATCAACCCAATCATCATTGTCATTTAAACAAGGGATATGTTTGTAGGATTCACCACCACCTTCTTTAAATTGTTCTTTACCTTCCATAGCGATTTCTTCTAAGGTTTCTAAGCAATCAGAAACAAATGCCGGTGTTATAACCGCCAATTTCTTTTTCCCTTCTTCTTGAGGAAGTCTTTCGAATTCAAAATCTGTATACGGTTTTAACCACGGATCGCGACCTAAACGAGATTGAAAAGAATTGCTATAAGTACCTTCTTTAAGTTCTAGTTCTTTTACGATCTCTTTAGTGGTTTCAAAGCATTGATGTCTGTAACAGGTAGCATGAGCTTTGGATGCAGTTTCACAACAAGAACCATCCAGTTTACAATGAGATCCGGTTGTGTCTGATTTTAAAATATGACGTTCAGGTATTCCGTGGTATGAGAATAAGATGTGATCGTGTTCAAAACCTTTTAAGTTTTCACGTATGTTTTCAGCCATTACTTTAATATAGTCTGGCTTATTGTAAAAGGCAGGAAGCACTTCAGTGGTCATTTCTGGGAAATATTTTTTCTGAACTTCTTTCGCTTTCACTTCAACAGTTTCAAAAGACGACATGGCATAGTGTGGGTATAGAGGGACAAGCAACACCTCTGTTACGCCTTGTTTAGCCAAAGTTTCGTAGCCACTTTTAATACTCATCGATCCATAGCGCATCCCTAAAGCTACCGGAATATCGGTTTTGTCAGCGACTTTTTTATGAAACCTTTCAGAGAGTACAATCAAAGGAGATCCTTCTTCCCACCAAATTTTTTGATATGCTTCTGCAGATTTTTTGGGACGGGTGTTTAAAATAATACCTCTAACAAGTATGTTTCTTAAAATGATATTGGTGTCAATAACACGCTCATCCATTAAAAATTCATCTAAATACCTTCTTACATCCTTAGGATTTGGTGTGTCTGGAGATCCTAAGTTTACTAATAATACACCTTTCATTCTAGTTATTCTTGTTTTGTAAATTGTTTTGGAGTAATGTCAAATCTTTTTTTGAATGCAGCAATAAAGTGACTTGAATTACTGTATCCTATTTGTGTTGCTATTTCAGAAACATTCAGTTTGTTTTCTTCAAGCAATTTTTTAGAAAAATCTAATTTATAGTTTAATAAAAATGTATAAACAGGGGTGCCGTAAAATTCTTTAAACCCCATTTTTAGTTTTTTAATATTCAAACCTACTTGTTTCGAAAGTTCTTCTAAACTTGGTGGGTTTGCCATGTTTTCGATAATAATATCTTTCGCTTTTTTTATTTGAGCTACGGTTTCCTCATTCGCCATAAAGGGGCAATGGTCAGATTCTGTCTCTTCAGAAATATTAAAATACAAACTCAAGAGCTCGTATATTTTTCCTTTCATATAAATACTCTGTAACGCTCCGTGTAGTTTTTTGTCTACAAGTTGATTCAAAACAAATTTTAAAGAAGATGAAATAACTTTTTCTTCAATAATTGGACGTCCACCTTTGATGCTGTCGAAATTAAAAAAAGAATCACCCTCATGAGCAAAAAGAGAATGAAAATAGGGTACTGGAATAAGTAACCCAAGTAGCTCTCCATTCGCAGGTAGTGTGGTTAAAACTTTAGTATCGTCTTCTTTGAAGTAAACCAAACCAGAATCTTCCGGAGAAAGATGAATTGCACAATGTTCCATATTAAATGCAACAGATATTTTTTTCTGAAGACTAAAATAAATTTGAATGTAATTGTCTTCTAGTTCAAATTGTTGGTGCGCAGTTTTGTCTAAGACATTCTTTATATGTATCAAAGTAAAAGTACCTTTTTCTCTAAATAGACGAATAGTACTTTTGTCGATGTTTTTAAATTTTGAATTATCGAAATTCATGCGATATTATTATTTAACACAGCAAAAATACAACAAAAATACCGATTTAAGCCAATGTTTTTCACAGGGTGTAAAAGGTGTTTATTGTCATGTAATTCTATGGATTATTATAGTTTGTTTGTGTAAGTGGTTGGTTTTTAGTGTCTTTGTTTTTGTTTGTAATCATTCTAAATTAAGTGGTTTTTCCCTTGAACGTTATTTATAGTCCTTTTGGCGTTGTTTTTATCCAAAGTAAGGTGGTACTTTTGGCGTTGTTTATTTGTCAATAGAGATAAATTTACTTGTCAAGAACGTAATATAGTATTCATGAGTGTCGAATCTAAGGGGAAAAAATTATACAATGTTGGATTGAGTTATAAAAAAGCAGACGTAAAAACACGTGGTGCTTTTAGTATAACAAAAGAGAATCAGGTTTTACTCCTAAAGGAAGCTAAGAAATTTGGGGTAGATGGTGTTTTTATTTTATCTACCTGCAATAGAACAGAAATCATGGGGTTTGCAAATCATCCCTTCGAATTGATTTCTTTGCTATGTAAATACTCGAAAGGTTCAGTTGAAGAATTTGTAAATGTCTCAAATGTTTACAAAGGAAAAGATGCCATTCGTCATCTGTTTAAAATTGCTACAGGTTTAGATAGTCAGATACTAGGAGATTATGAAATAGTAGGTCAATTAAAAGAGTCTTTTCAAACAGCAAAGGACCAAAATACGTTAAATGCTTATTTAGAGCGATTGATCAATCTTGTTTTACAAGCGAGTAAAAAAGTAAAAAACTCAACAAAATTGAGTTCTGGTACAACTTCTGTTTCTTATGCTGCGGTGCAGTATATAATTGAAAAAGTAGCGCACTTCGAGAAGAAAAACATTTTAGTATATGGTTTAGGTGATATTGGAAAAAATACTTGTAAAAACCTAATCGAATATACAGAGAATAATAATGTTGTGTTGATTAACAGAACGGAAAGTAAGGCTAGAGAATTTTACAAAAACCATAAAGAAGTTCGTGTGGAACCATTATCTGCTTTAAACCAAGAAATTCAGATTGCAGATATCTTAATAGTTTCTACGGGGGCAAATGTACCTACTGTAACTACAGACAATGTAGCAGTAGATAAAGAATTGTTGATTTTAGATTTATCCATGCCAGAAAATGTTGATTTGTCGGTGGGAGATTTAAACAAAGTAGAACTTGTGAATATTGATGAGTTGTCAAAAATCACAAACAAGACAATTGCAGAGCGCGAAAAAGAAATTCCAAAAGCTGAGGCTATTATAGAAGAGCATAAAACGGAGTTTATGGAGTGGCTAGACCATCGAAAATTTACGCCAGCTGTGAATGCATTAAAATCTTCGTTGATGTCTATACAAAATGATGCGATAGATTTTCAAAGTAAAAAAACAGATGGATTTAATGTAGAGCATGCACAGGTAATTGCCTCTAGAATGATTCAAAAAATTACAACTCAATTTGTCAAACATTTGAAAGCAGAAGATACATCAGTAGATCAAAGTATTGATGTGATATCAAAAATGTTTGATATGGAAATCAATAAATAATTTTCCACAATTAATCTTATGATCCAAAAAATTAGAATTGGTACAAGAAATAGTGAATTGGCCTTATGGCAAGCTCATTTGGTTCAAAACGCACTTAACGAATTAGGCTATAGTACCGAGATCATTGAACTGTCTTCGGTTGGTGATGAAATTTTAGATATTCCTTTACATCAAATTGGTAGTATGGGGGTTTTTACGAAAACATTGGATGTAGCCATGTTAAGAGGACAAATTGATATTGCAGTACATTCTTTGAAAGATGTACCCACTCAATTACCAGAAACAATAGTACAAGCTGCGGTTTTGGAAAGAGCCGATGTTAATGATGTAATTGTTTACAAAGGAACAGAAGAGGAATTGGTTGCTGAAGGAGCAACAATTGCAACCGGTAGTTTAAGAAGAACAGCACAGTGGTTAAACAAATATCCTACACATAATTTAACAGATTTACGTGGAAATGTAAATACACGTCTGAAAAAACTGAAGGATAATAATTGGAATGGTGCCATTTTTGCCAAAGCAGGTTTAGAGAGAATAAACTTGTTGCCAAAAGAACATATGGTTCTTGATTGGATGATTCCTGCTCCTGCACAAGGAGCGATTATGATTACTGCCTTAGATTCTTCTCCCGAAATATTAGAAGCTTGTAAAAAACTACATCACGAAGAAACTGCATTGTGTGTAGGTATAGAGCGTGACTTTATGAGTACTCTAGAAGGAGGTTGTACCGCTCCAATTGGAGCTTATGCCGAAATCGATGGGGAGAACATTTCATTTAAAGGATTGTTAAGTGCTATAGATGGAAAAGAGCAAAAAGGAGTTTTTAGAATTGCACCTATAGATGAAGCATCAGAATTAGGGAAAAATTGCGCCAAAGAAGTTTTAGCTGATGGTGGGAAAGAGCTGATGGATGAAATAAAAAAGGTGGTAAAAAAATAAGGAATTCATTTGCTGTGAGGGTATTGTCAACAAAGAAATTATCGGAAAAACAAAAATCGCAAGTCGAAGGATTTACGATTGATGAGATACCGATGATTCGTATCACTTACGGAGATGATTTTGCTTTAGAAGAAAATATTATAAATGCAGTTTTTACGAGTGCAAATAGTGTACGCGCGGTATTCGAAAATCGTCCTGAAAACTGCAAGTGGTTTCACACTGTTTTTTGTGTAGGAAAAAAAACAAAACAACTGTTAGAAGGCTATGGCCTTACTGTAGAAGTTATTGCAAACAATGCTTTAGAATTAGCAGAAGTGTTAGCACAGCGATTTTCAGAACAAGATGAAGGTATCAAAGAAATAAGTTGGTTTTGTGGCAATTTAAGAAACAATGATTTGCCAATTATAATGGCAGAAAATGGAGTGTTGGTAACAGAGTATTTAGTGTATAAAACAGAATTTATTCCTAAAGCTCTAGAAGTTGACTATGATGCAGTTTTGTTTTTTAGTCCATCTGGAATTAATAGTTATTTGAAAAAAAACCAAGCCAATTCAAATCCAGTTGTTTGCATAGGCAATACCACTGCTTCACAAGCAATTGAGTTTTTTGATAATGTATATATGGCAGAAGAAACAACAGTAGAGTCTGTACTCGATAAAGTAAAAGAAATATTAGTCTAGTAGATATGAATAGAACAAGACGACTGAGAAAAACAGAAGGAATCAGAAGATTGGTTAGAGAAAACAAACTAACAACAGACGATTTAATTTATCCTTTATTTATAGAGGAAGGTGAGAACATCGAAAAAGAAATAGTATCGATGCCAGGCATCAAACGTTTTTCCTTAGATCGTTTGCATACTGAGTTAGACGAGGTTGTGGAACTTGATATTCCAGCAGTTTTATTGTTTGGTATTCCTAGCGAAAAAGACGATACAGGTACCGAAACTTGGAATCATCAAGGGATTATGCAGCAAGCAATTCGCTATATTAAAAAAAACTATCCAAGTTTGTATGTGATAACAGATGTATGTTTTTGCGAATACACAAGCCACGGTCATTGTGGTGTTATTCACGACAATGATGTAGATAATGATGCAACATTAGTGAATTTAGCGAAACAGGTTATTTCGCATGCAAAAGCGGGTGTTGATATGGTAGCACCTTCAGGTATGATGGACGGAACGATTGCAACAATTCGTGAAGCCCTCGATAATACAGGTTTTTACAACTTACCAATTATGGGTTATTCTGTAAAATATGCATCAGCATTTTATGGTCCGTTTAGAGATGCTGCAGATTCTGCGCCAACTTTCGGAGACAGAAGAACGTATCAGATGGATCCTTCGAATAGAGACGAAGGTTTAAGAGAAGCTGCTTTTGATGATGAAGAAGGAGCAGATATATTAATGGTAAAACCAGCATTGTCGTATTTAGATATCATTAGAGATTTGAAAAACACATATGACAGGCCAATAGCATGTTACAATGTAAGTGGAGAATATGCAATGGTAAAAGCAGCTGCTGAAAAAGGATGGATCGATGGCGAACGCGTGATGATGGAGTCGTTATTGTCTATGAAACGAGCTGGAGCGGATATCATTATTACCTATTTTGCCAAGGAAGTTGCTAAAATTTTAAAAAACTAAGAAGAACGTATTATGAAATTCAAACAATCAGAGAAACTATACACTAAAGGTTTAGAAAATTTAGTTGGAGCTGTAAATTCTCCTGTGAGGGCATTCGCTTCTGTAGGAGGGAACCCTTTGTTTATTGATAAGGCTAAAGGGAGCAAAATCAAAGATGTCGATGGTAACAAATATATTGACATGGTACTATCTTATGGTCCAATGATTTTAGGGCATCGTCATAAACGAGTTGAGAAAGCTATTTCAAAAGCGCTAAAAAAAGGCTATTCGTTCGGAGCTTCAACGAATGCAGAAATAAAATTAGCGAAAATTGTATGTGATGCTTTTCCGGGAATGGATAAAGTACGTTTTGTGAATTCAGGGACGGAAGCTGTATTGAGTGCTATTCGTTTGGCAAGAGCACATACTGGAAACGATAAAATCGTAAAGTTTTCTGGTTGCTATCACGGACATATGGATGCTATGTTGGTAGCTGCAGGTTCTGGTTTGGCTACTTTAAGTTTACCAGGATCTAAAGGAGTACCTTCGCAAGCAGTTGAAAATACATTGATTGCTGAGTATAATAATTTGGAGAGTGTTGAAAAACATTTCTCCGAACACAAAGATATCGCTGCGGTTATTTTAGAGCCAGTAACGGGTAATATGGGAGTTGTACAACCATCTCAAGAATTTATCCACGGATTGAGAAAGTTAACAAAGGAGAACGGTGTTCTCTTGATTTGTGATGAGGTAATGACAGGTTTTCGTTCTAAATTTGGTGGAGCGCAAGAGTTGTTAGGTATCGAAGCAGATATTACTTGTTTGGGTAAAGTTATCGGTGGTGGATTTCCGGTAGGGGCTTATGGTGCTAGGAATGAAATTATGGAAAATGTAGCGCCTTTAGGAGGGATGTATCAAGCAGGAACTTTGTCAGGAAACCCAATTGCAATGGCTGCTGGAATTTCTACATTGTCTGAATTGAAGCGTCAAAATCCATATGAGAAATTCGAAAAAATTGCAGAAAAAATTGCATCAATTTTAACGAGTGCAGCTTCTAAATATGGGGTTGACATTACTGTGAATAAATTTGGATCGATGATCAATCCATTTTTTGCAAAAGAAGAAATTACAAATTTTACAGAGGCTCAAAAGTGCGATACAGAAAAGTTCGCAGTTTTCTTTTGGGAGATGATCAAACATGGAGTGTTTTTGCCACCATCTCAATTTGAGTCATGGTTTTTGTGTTCTGCATTGTCAAGTAAAGATTTAGAAAATTTTGAAGTAGCGGTGGATGCAGCAATGAAAAAAGTGTCAGAAATAAAATAAGATACGTGAATAAGGATTCAAGAATCAGGAGTTGCTATGATGCATAATTTTAAAGAATTACATGTTTGGAAGTTGTCTAAGGATCTTTGTAAAGAGATTTACTTGGTGACTAATACTTTTCCAGATTCTGAAAAGTTTGAGTTAACTTTTAAAAAGGTTGAAAATTCAATTCAGTAAGTACAAAAGATGTTATATAAATTTAACCGACAATTAAAATAAAGCTTGAATCTTGTTTCTTGATTCGAGATACTATTATATTATGATAAAAAACGATTTATACTTAAGAGCATTAAAAGGAGAGGTAGTTGAAAGACCACCTGTTTGGATGATGCGTCAAGCAGGAAGGTATTTACCAGAATTTCAAGAAATCAAGAAAAAATATGATTTCTTTACGAGATGTCAGACACCAGAATTGGCTGCAGAAATTACCGTACAACCGATCAGAAGATATGGTATGGATGCTGCGATTTTATTTTCTGATATTTTGGTAATTCCTCAAGCGATGAATATTGAAGTAGAAATGAAAAATGGAATAGGACCATGGTTGCCTAATCCGATTCGTACTATGGAAGATGTTAACAAAGCGATTGTTCCTGATATTGATGAGACTTTGGGGTATGTAATGGATGCTATCAAGCTAACCAAACAAATGTTAGAGGATGAAATTCCTTTGATTGGTTTCGCTGGTTCTCCTTGGACTATTCTGTGTTATTGTATACAAGGGCAAGGTTCTAAAAACTTTGATAAGGCTAAAGAGTTCTGTTTTACACAGCCGGTTGCTGCACATACTTTATTGCAGAAAATTACAGATACTACAATTGCCTACTTAAAGAAAAAAGTAGAAGCAGGTGTAAATGCAGTTCAGGTTTTTGATTCTTGGGGAGGTATGTTGTCTCCGGCAGATTATCAAGAGTTTTCTTGGAAATACATCAATCAAATAATTGAGGCATTGAAAGATGATGCTCCAGTTATTGCTTTTGGAAAAGGCTGTTGGTTTGCATTGGAAGAAATGTCAAAATCTAATGCCTCTGCTTTGGGGGTTGATTGGACAATTACTCCAGAATGGGCTAGAAAATTAACAGGTGGAAATATCACTTTACAAGGGAATTTTGATCCAACTCGTTTGTTTTCTCCTCCAGCAGAAATCAAGAAACAAGTTAAAACGATGATTGATGCTTTTGGAAAAGATAAATATATTGTGAATTTAGGTCATGGAATATTACCAAATATTGGACTTGAAAACGCAGGTGCTTTTATAGAGGCTGTGAAAGAATATCGCAGTTAGAATCGAGAATCAGGAGTCAAGTGCTAAGTTTGAAAGTCATGAAACTTGAATGCTATATCTAGAATCGAAAAAAAATGAAAGAACAATTTTATCAGTATATACAAAACCTTCAAGATACCATTACTTCAAAGTTAGAGGCGGTTGATGGAAAAGCAAAGTTTGTTGAAGATTTATGGAACCGACCAGAAGGTGGTGGAGGTAGAACTCGTGTTATTGAAAACGGAGCTGTTTTCGAAAAGGGCGGTGTCAATATTTCAGCTGTTGAAGGTGAGTTGCCACAAGCTTTACGTGATAATTTTGGTGTCAAAGAAGGTAATTTCTTTGCTTGTGGTTTGTCTTTGGTGTTGCATCCAAAAAATCCAATGGTACCAACAGTTCATGCAAATTGGCGTTATTTTGAAATGTATGACGACCAAGGAAATGTTGTTACGCAATGGTTTGGAGGAGGACAGGATTTAACTCCGTACTATTTGTTAGATGAAGATGCTAAACATTTTCATTCGGTTTGCAAAAATGCCTGCGATAAACACAATCAAGATTTTTATCCGATGTATAAAAAACGTTGTGATGAATATTTTTGGAATGCACATAGAGATGAAGCTAGAGGAATTGGAGGGCTTTTCTTTGATTATTTGAAAGAGACTGATGAATTTAGTTTACAGGATCGTTATAACTTTGTGACAGAGGTAGGAAATAGCTTTTTAGAAAGTTACATTCCAATTGTTGAAAAGCGAAAAGAATTAAAATATACAGCGTCACAACGTGACTGGCAGGAGGTGAGAAGAGGTAGGTATGTAGAATTTAATTTAGTTCATGATAAAGGAACGTTGTTTGGTTTGAAAACAAATGGACGTATTGAATCGATATTAATGAGTTTACCACCAAAGGTACAATGGCACTACAATCATATTCCAAAAGAAGGAAGTGACGAAGCTTATTTGGTTTCTGTGTTGCAACAACCTAAAAATTGGATATAAATTAAAAGGGATGCTTTTTAGTATCCTTTTTTTTGTTGCGGACAGCTGTGTTGTATACAATTTTACGATTGTAATTAGATATTACTTTTGAAGAGCAACGTGTAAAAGTTAATTTTATAAAATATAAATGGATTTAAATAAAAGGTTAATGAAGCATATAGTTAGAGTTTTAATGACGATCGTTTTGGTTGTTTCGTGTAAGTCAGAGAAAAAAAATGTAGTGAAGAAACATTCTTTTGCGCATGAAATTGTTGTTCAAGAAGTGATTCAGGTTACAGGGTATACTTATATAAATGCAAAAGAGAACAATCGAAGTTATTGGTTGGCAGCTCCTTCTACTCAGGCTAAAGTCGGTGAGACATATTTTTTTAATGATGGATTAGAAATGGTGAATTTTAAGAGTAAAGAGCTCAATAAAACGTTTGAGACTATTCTTTTTTTACAGAATATTTATTCGAATACGGATACAGCTGCAGTGGAGAAGCCAGTTGTTCCTTCAAAGTCAAAAGAGAAGCAGGAAAAGATAAAGATTGATAAAGAAGCAGGGGTTACTACAATCGCTGAACTATACGAAGAACTTGAAGCGTATAAGGGTAAAAAAGTTGTGATAAAAGGAAAGGTGACAAAATTCAATGAGATGATCATGAATAAAAACTGGATTCATATTGAAGATGGAACTGATTTTAATGGTGAGTACGATTTGATACTTACATCTCAAGAGAAATTTACAGTTGGTGCTATTGTAACAATAGAAGGGGTAGTTGCTACAAATATAGATTTGGGCTATGGATACAAATACAAATTGTTAGTAGAACAAGCTACTCAATTGATTCATCTATAAGTTTTGAATAAAACTCTAAAATAAAACAGTTATCTATTGTTTTATGTAAACGGTAGGTCCGTTTTCATTTGCCATGGTAAGGTACAATTCACGATCGGTTGAAGAGTATTTTCCTGAGTCGGTTTCACCATTGGAATAGGTAAATGATAAATTTGTTCCGTCTGATTTATAAGTTCCGATGATGGTAACATTTAAGAGAGGGTCATTATTGTTTACCCCATGATAGGTGTAAGACAGGTCTTCACTAAAACTACGAGTAATAGTTATACTGCCTCCATCAGAAGTATATTTCCAAGTACCAACTATAGGGTATACTCCTGGTGTAACAGTAGAAGCATTACAAGAGATTAACAAGATAGTAACGCAAAATGCGATTGCTCTTAATGTGATTTTCAAAACAAAAATAATTAGATTTTAAAATTAAAAAAATTAGCCTAAAGAATTCTTTATTCTACAATTTTTTTTAACATTCCTTCGAATATAATATCGTGAAAAGGGAGTACAGCATACCAATACAGTCTTCCCATGATTCCCTTAGGTCTAAAGACTGCTCTTTGGTACAATTGATCTTTTACAACGATAAATTCCAACCATGCCTCTCCAGGAAGTTTCATTTCGGCATATAGCAAAAGTCTTCCTTCTTCTTTATTTGCATATAAGACTCTCCAAAAATCAAGAGCATCACCAGTTTGTAGTTTTGTAGGATGTGTTCTTCCTCGTCTCAAACCAATTCCGCCAACCAATTTGTCCATATAGCCTCGTATTTTCCATAAAAAATTTGCGACATACCAGCCGTTTGTTCCTCCAATTGACCAAATTTTATTTAACGCTTTTTCTTTGTCTGTAATTTTTTTCTTACGGATGTCTTTGAAGCAACCAAAATGAGGGATGTTGATATGTTGTGATAACTTGTCTTGAAAAGCTCCATTTACCATAGCGTCCTTCCAACTCGAAATCAAAACATTTTGTTCTATGGTATCAAAAGCTTTTTCTACGGCGGTTTTATAGCTTATCGGGTGGATGTTTAATTGATGTGCAAGGTTGTTTTCTTTTGCAATAATTTCAACTTTCATACTATCTACCAAAGATGAAGCAAGTTGATAAGAGGTTGAGGTAACAAAATACAACCAATATGATGAAAGTTTAGGAGTCATTACTGGTACCGTAATGATGGTTCGTTTGAAACCTCTCACTTCAGCAAATTGCAACAACATTTTTTTATATGTAAGAATTTCAGGACCATAAATGTCATAAGAATTTCCGAATGTTTCTTTTTTTAATAGTACACCATGTAAAAAAAGAATAACATCTGATATTCCTATTGGCTGTGTTTTCGTTTGTAGCCATTTAGGAGCAATCATTACAGGTAGTTTTTCCACTAAATCTCTGATGATTTCGAATGAAGCACTTCCGCTACCAACGATAATACCCGCTTTCAAGGTGGTTAGATTAAATTTTCCTTTGGCTAATATATTCGCTACATTTTGTCTTGACTGCAAGTGTTCTGACAGGTCTTCATCATTCGTTATTCCGCTTAAGTAAATAACTTGCTGTGCTTGTGTTTCGTTTAGATAGCTGTTGAAGTTTGTTGCGCACGATTCTTCTAATGATTTAAACGAGGTAGAAGAAGTAGACATTGAATGGATCAAATAATAAGCTGCATCAATGTCTTTAGGGATGCTATCTGTTTTAACTTTTGCTAAAAAATCGATTTCTACAAAAGATATTTGAGGATTGTTTTTTAAGTTTTCCGGAATTCTCATCAAATCTCGGATACAACAGACCAACTCATGACCCTGCTCTAATAAAACAGGAATCAATCTTTTGGCAATGTAGCCTGTAGTACCAGTGATTAGAATTTTCATGACGGGTTATTTAGGTCTTTGGTATGTAAATCTTTCAGTCGACTCGGGAACGGTATATCCATCCAGTCCGTTAATGGCAGCGATATTTCCGTGACTTAAGTTAACAAATAAATCTTTTTCTACTAGTGCTTCTTGTATGTTAATGTTTTGTATTTCTCCTAAAACGAGAATGGTGTTGTTAGCTTTGATATGATATTCTTCTAAAAATTTCATGCCTAGTTGAATCGGTGCATTTTTAACATATGGTGCGTAAAAATCTTCTAAATACAATTCACTAAATGAGGTAACGTCAAACTCAGAGATTTCTTTTGGGTATTTAGCAGAGGTATGGTGTGCATCTTCTAAGGTACTTCCAAAAATTGAATTAATGGTGTAAAAACCTGTTTCTTTTAAGTTCTCATAGGTGTTTCTAAGAACCGTTGTCGGTCTTACGACAAAACCTAATATAGCAGGACTAGATCCGTAATGGGTTACAGAGCTAAACACAGCCAAGTTGGTAATCCCATTTTTAGACTTGCTACCAATAAGATTTGCTGACTTGTACCCACCGACACTGTTGATCAAATTAATTTTTTGAAGGTGAGGTAAAGCTTCTATTTGAGATTTTGTAAAACGCATCATTAAAGTTTGTAATAATTATTGATTTTTATGTTTTGTGATTTTAAATCGAACATCAAATTGTACAATCCAAAAAAGGTACGGTTGATATAAATGAAATGTTTCGATCCTCTATTCCCGTTCATGTCTTTTAATTCTGTACTCTTGCTATATTTTGCTCCTAACTCTGCAATTTTCCCAAAGAACGCCGCGTCAGAAAAATCAAATGTTTCTGCGTGAAATGGCTGTGTGAATAAACTTAACATCTCGTGGAATAATTCTTTAAAAAACGTTTTTTCTTTCAAAGAATCGTCTTCTCGCAAGATTTCTAATTTATACAAGGTTTTTTCAAAGAATTCTGGGTTATCGATATTTTCTTTTTTTGCCAATTCGAAATAAGGGATGTAGAAATCATCAGGGATTGTTTTCATACAACCAAAGTCAATAACAATCAATTCACCATCCTTACTAACTAAAAAATTTCCCGGATGTGGATCTGCATGTACTTTTTTCAGATGATGAATTTGGTACATATAAAAATCCCATAATGCCTGACCAAGTTTGTTTGCTGTTTTCTGATCCCAATTTTCAGAAATGTATTCAGATAAGTGCAGTCCTTCCATCCAGCTCATGGTTAAAATTCTTTCAGAAGAAAATTCTTTAAAATAGGTAGGGAATTTCAAATTGAGAATATGTTTGCATGCTGCTGCTATTTCCTCGCTTTGTTCAAATTCTAAGTTGTAATTTGTTTCTTCTGTAAGTTTGTCCTCTACTTCTTTAAAGTACCTATCTGAGTCTTTTCCTTTTATATTGAACATTTTCATGGCAATTGGTTTCACCAAAGCCAAATCAGAAGAAATACTTTCTGCAACACCGGGGTACTGAATTTTTACCGCCAATTTCTTTTTACCAATTTCAGCCTTGTGTACTTGACCAATACTGGCAGCATTTACAGAACTCGAATCAAAAGTATCGAATAGTTCCGAAGGTTGTTTTCCAAAATATTTTTTGAAAGTCTTTACAACTAATGGAGGAGATAAAGGTGGTACAGAAAATTGGGCTAATGAAAATTTTTCGACATAGGCCCTTGGTAAAATATTTTTTTCCATACTCAACATCTGCGCTACTTTTAAGGCACTTCCTTTCATTGTTTTTAGGCCATCATAGATGTCGGAGGCATTTGAGTTGTTTAAGTTTTCTTTAGCTTCTTCTTCAGAATTGATCAGTTTTTCACCATAATACTTAACGTAATTGATGCCAACTTTTGCTCCCGTTTGTACAAGTTTGGTAGCTCTTTGAATTTTTGATGTGGGAATGCTGTCTATGGTTTTCATATAGTAAAACTTAAAGTTTGAAATTCATGTTTTCTTTCAAGATGAATTTTCCAAAATCTATGATGCTTTTTACAGGTTTTGTATTCATTGCTTCGAAACTTGCATGGATACTTTTTTCGATGAAAATGTCGGTTTTCTCAAAAGAAGGAGAGGTGTCTTTCATCCAAAACTTTAAAGTCAAAAGGAGTTGAATCCAAAAGCCTTCCTCGATTCCCTTGTTTTGAATTTTTTGCAATTTTTCTTGGGTTAGGTTGATGCGCTCAACCTCTAGAGTATTCACAAATTCGATGAAGGTTTCTTTCATTTTGCTCAATTTTTTAAAACTTTGCAATTTCGAGTCAAAACCGTTTAATGCGAAAAATACGTAAGATCTATTCGCAGTAAGGTTTTCAAAAAAGGTGTAATAAAAACTTAGAAGTTTGTCTTTTGAAGTAAACTTGTTAAAGTCTTTGTTTTTTTCTAACAGTTTAATAGAGTTTTCTGAAAATAAAGAGAATATCTCATTTTCAATTTGTTCGAATGAGCTAAAATGTTTGTAAAATTCTGATTCTTCAATATTCATTTTTTTTGAAAATTGATAAATAGATTCAGGGTTTTTTCCATTAACTAAAACCGTATCCATGTATTCGGATATAATTTTATCGCTTGTTGTTTCGGTTGTTTTTTTCATGTGTATCGGACTTTCTTTTTTTCAAAAATACAAAATGTTTAATAAATAATATTGTTTGTTAAACGAAATTGTGTAATTTTACAGCAATCATAAACTTAAGTTTAAAGATAAAACAGGAAAAAGATGAAACAGATATTGATAGTCGGTGGAAATAGCGGTGTCGGAAAATCACTTGTAGCATTAGAAAAAGTTCAAAATAATTTGATTTTATTTCATAGAAGCGAGGCTTCATTCAATGAAAACAATATTGCTGAATACAAATTAGATGTTTTACAAGATGAGTTGCCAGATCTAGAATCCTTAGATGCCATAGTGTATTGTCCAGGTAGTATCAATCTAAAACCATTTAGTAGACTTTCAGAAGAGGATTTTAGAGATGATTTTGAAATTAATGTTTTGGGAGCAATTCGTGTGTTGAAAAAATATCTTACAGTTCTGAAAAAAAGTGAAGCACCAAGTGTTTTGTTATTTAGCACAGTTGCTGTGAAGGTTGGGATGCCTTTTCATACGAGTGTAGCTGCTTCCAAAGGGGCTGTTGAAGGTATGGTAAAGTCATTAGCAGCGGAATATGCGCCAAAAATTAGGGTGAATGCTATTGCTCCAACATTGACGGATACAGCGCTAGCATCGAAAATTTTAAGGAATGAAAAATCTAAAGAAATGAGTGCCGAAAGACATCCGTTAAAACGGTATTTAGTGCCTGATGAGGTGGCAGAAATGGCTAGTTTTTTAATTTCTGATAGAGGCAGATCAATGTCTGGTCAAATTGTTGAAATGGATTGTGGAATTACAAATTTAAAAGTTTAGTTATGTTTAGTTTATTTAAAAGAAAATCAAAAGCAGAAAAATTAAAACAAAAATTTGATTTATTGTTAGAGGAGTCTTACAAGCTTTCAAAAATCAATCGAACAGAAAGTGATAAGAAGTTTGCGGAAGCACAAGGCGTGATGGCTGAATTGGAAAAAATTTCTGCATGAAATCAGACAAACCAGACGCAGTAGTTTTTAATTCTTTAATTGGAAAATACGATGCTTCCTTAAAAGAATACCCAACAAATGTTGGCGCTCCTGTAATTGAAGTTCTTAATACAGTTGCATGGAAAAATAAAAATTTACAATCGGTAAATGCACAACTTGATGCGAAGTTTAATGATTTGAAACATCAATTAACAATATTTAAATCGCTTTACGAAAACAATCAACGTGTGTATAATGCCAAGTTTAGTTTTGAGCCTATCGTGGGGAATGTGTATCATCTTTATATAAATTCGAATGGTACAGAATTTTTATCGATTTTAGCACCAAATGAATGTAACTTTGAGTTTATTGATAGTTTTAGGTTGAACTCCGATAAAATTTGGGAGAAATTATAATTGTATGAAAAAAATATATGTTTTCCTGTTTTTCTTGTTCTTAAATTTTGCTGCATTAGGTGTTGGAACTCTTTTAATGAATTCAGGTCCTACATCAGAATGGTATGCCAATTTAAATAAGGCGCCATGGACTCCACCAGGTTGGGTGTTTGGTGCAGCCTGGACTAGTATTATGGTCTTTTTTTCTATTTACATGACAGTGCTGTCGTTTACATCAAAAAACAAGAATATTTGGTGGTTATTTGGTTGTCAATGGTTGTTGAATGTTTCTTGGAACTGGATCTTTTTTAATCAACATCAATTGTTGCTGGGGCAAATTGTACTCGTTGCACTAACATTATTGGTTGGTTATTTTATGATCAATTACCGTGGTAAAACAAAGCTAGCTAATTTCTTTGTTTTACCTTATTTTTTATGGTTATTGGTGGCAAATTCGTTGAATTTATACACGATGATTTATAATTAAGGTTTAAATTTATTGTCTGGAATATACATCGGCTTGTTCTTCTGTATCTCCTTGATACCAAATTGAGAGTGTGTTTTTACTTAATTTGTAGGTTGCTGTTTCGGTTTCAGGTTCTCCATTTTCAATAAAATCCAAATGAAGTGAATTTCCATCCAATGTGAAACTACCTTGGATAAAATAATTATCGTTGGCATCTTCCACATTTTGACCAGTAGCACTGAATGTGTTTTTTTCGGTAAAAACAACAATTTCGTTGTAGGTATTTTCGTTTTCATCTAAGGTGGTGATCCATGTACCCACGATAGAGTAGTTCGAGGTATCGTCATCATTTCCGCTACAAGAGATCAAAGAAAATGTAGGGATTACAATCAAAAGAAATAAGAGGTTTTTCATAATTTAAGTAGTTTGGGTTTACTTAAAGGTAGTTGTTTTTTTTGGGAAAAACTGAATTATCTCTGTAATGTAATGATTTTATGCATTATAACACATTGATTTAAGAAGGAAGGCTGTTTTTTTGAATGATTTTTCAAATATTTTTGTTATCGATATACTTGTTTTTAAGAAGAAGATTATTACATAATATGATATTTTTGATGTCTTTATTTTTACTAAATTTGCAGCGGAACTAACTACAGAAATGACCCTATATTTTGTGACTTTCTGTAATAAATTTGTAGAACGATATCGTTCTAAATAAATTGTAACTATGGCTAAATTTGAATTGAAACTACCCAAAATGGGAGAGAGTGTTGCAGAGGCAACTATAACATCTTGGTTAAAAGAGGTAGGGGATACTATTGAAGCAGATGATTCGGTTGTTGAAATAGCTACGGATAAAGTAGATTCAGATGTTCCCTGCGAAGTTTCAGGTACCTTGATTGAGATTTTACATGATAAAGATGCTGTTGTTAAAGTTGGAGAAACTCTAGCAATTATTGAAGTTGAAGGTGAAATTGAAGAAAGTATAAGTCAACCAATAGCTATCGAAGTTGACGAAACAGTTGCAAAAGCTGCTGCTAGTGTTGAACAAGAAATTGAAAAAGTAGTTGCAACAAAATCAGCAACTCCAAAAATTGTTACTTCCGATCGTTTTTACTCACCTCTGGTTAGAAATATTGCAGAAAAAGAAGGAATCTCTCAAAAAGAATTAGATACAATTCCTGGTTCTGGTTTAGAGGGCCGTGTTACGAAAATCGATATTTTAGAATATTTAGAAACAAGGGTTGTAGAAACCAAAGTGGAAAAAAGTAAGGAGACTGCTAAACCTACTGTGGTGCCTTTGTCTGTAAATGGAGAAGACGAGTTGATTGAGTTAAGTAGAATGGGAAAAATGATTTCAGATCATATGATTCATTCTGTACAGAAATCTGCTCACGTACAATCTTTTATTGAAGTAGATGTTACAAATTTAGTGACATGGAGAGGGCAAAATAAAGATGCTTTTTTCAAAAGAGAGGGTGAAAAATTAACGTATACACCGGTGTTTATGATGGCTGTTGCCGCAGCTATAAAAGAATATCCATTGGTGAACTTGTCATTTGACGGAGATAAAAAAGTTGCAATTCGTAAAAATATCAATTTAGGAATGGCAGCTGCATTAGGAGATGGGAACTTAATCGTTCCTGTAATTCATAATGCAGACGAGTTGAATTTAATAGGCATGGCAAAAGTGGTCAATGATTTAGCGCTTCGTGCCAAAAATAACAAACTAAAACCTGACGAAATACAAGGGGGAACGTATACAGTTACGAATGTTGGTGGTTTTGGTAGTTTGTTTGGTACTCCGATAATCAATCAACCTGAAGCAGCAATATTGGCTATTGGAGCGATTCGTAAGGTACCTGCTGTGTTAGAAACACCTGAAGGAGATGTAATTGCCATACGACATAAAATGTTCTTATCGCATTCTTACGACCATCGCGTAATAAACGGTGCGTTGGGAGGATTGTTTATTAAGTTTATCAAAGATTATTTAGAAGCTTGGGATGTAGATGCTGGTTCTTAGTGTCTTAGTTTAATGCTTCTTCAATAACTTTTCCTGTTGTTCCGTTCGGAAATTCAATTTGTAACAGATTGGCAAGCGTAGGCGCAATGTCTATGATTGGATAATATTTTTTTGAAGTCCCTTTTTTGATTCCTTTTCCAAAGAACAATAGAGGTACATGAGTGTCGTAGCTATATCCACTTCCGTGTGTAGTACCGGTTTTTTTATGACCGCTACCAATCACAGAATGGTTGGGTATAATATATACATTTCCTGAAAGTTTTTGATTGTGACCTTGTTGCACTAAGCTGTATATACCATTTGAAAATTCAGAAGTGTTTAAAGTATGTGATGTTATTGTTTTGTTTACATTTTCGAAGAATAATAATTCTTCGGCAAAAAAATCTTCCACAGCAGTCTGATCTAAATTGAGTTTTTTTAAAGTTTCTTTATTAAAAAACAATTGGAAGTTAGAAATGTTTTCTACGATGTTTTCTGAGTTGTATTTTTCTTTTGATAAAGTTTGAACGAAGTTTTTGAATTCGGCAAGATCAAAATAACCTCCTGGAATTTTCAGAGAATTTAAATAATTAGGTGTTTGTGCTACAGCATGATCTGCCGTTAAAAACAAAGTGTAATTATTTTTACCTATATGTTTGTCTAAATAGTTTAACAAACGCTCAATTTCTAAGTCCATTCGAATATAGGTGTCTTCGATTTCTTTAGAATCTACACCATATCGATGTCCTACATAATCTGTACTTGAATAGCTGATAGCTAAAAAGTCTGTTTGATTTTTGGTTTGACCTAAATTTTCACCTTGAATTGCAGCTAAAGAGAAATCTGTAGTTAAAGAATTTCCAGCGGGGATACTTTTTATTAGGTTCGTATGTCCGTTTTTTTCTTTTAAAACTGGAATGTTGTGAGGAAATGTCGGAGTTTTTTCACCTCTGAAAACTCCTTCATATGGATTGTTATCGTCTATGCTTTCTGTGTAAGTTTCTATTGGCGCATAGGTATTCCATTCTTCCTTTAAATAAGCATCTGCTTTTTTTAAGTTGTTAAATGCTAGTACCCAATTCGGTAACGTATCTCTGTAAAAATTACTAGTGATCCATTTTCCATCTTTTCCACCTTCAAACCAATAAGCTGCATTTGCCGTATGCCCACCAGGTAGAATTGCAGATCGATCTTTTATGGCAACACTAATTGTTTTTGAATGTAAGTTTTGAGCAAGTCTCAGTTGATCTGTAATGGTTGTAGTCTGCAATCTATATGGAGATTTGTTACCTGCATTTGAATTACTTCCAACAGTAGTATAGTTTGCATCATCGACACAATAGATATTCTTCTTTAAAAATTTGTCGTACCAATTATTACCGATGATTCCATGGTTTTGAGGTGTGGTACCGGTGTATATTGAACTATGCCCAACTGCTGTATAAGTAGGAATGTAATTATAATGTGTGTTTTCTGCATGAAATCCGTCATTTAACAATCGTTTAAACCCATTTTCTCCATACTTTTCAGAAAATCTATAGAGGTAATCATAGCGCATCTGATCAACGACGATACCTACGACCAGTTTTGGTTTTTCTTGAGAATAAAGTAGATTTAAGTTCGGTAGAAAGAATAGGAAAATGATGAATGAGACGGCTTTTTTCATGTGGTAAAATTTATGATACCAAACTTAGTATTTTTTTTGACACGAATATCGATATCTGTTTGTCATTCGCTGATAAAAAAGATTGTAGAGCTCAATATTTTCTGATAATTTAATACTTTAGCAAAAAACAGATAGATGAATTATATAGAACATGTCGGAAAGTATTTTTTAATGCTGAAGCAAGTTTTTAAAAAACCTCAAAAAAGAAATGTTTTTTGGGAAGCTATTTTTCGAGAAATAGAAGATTTAGGACTTAAATCACTTGGAATAGTAGCCTTTATAGCATTTTTCGTAGGTGGTGTGGTAGCAATTCAAACCGCATTAAATGTCGATAGCCCTTTGATTCCGAAATACCTCATTGGTTTTGCGACAAAAAGATCGATGATATTAGAGTTCGCTCCAACTTTTGCTTCTATTATATTGGCAGGAAAAGTAGGGTCATTCATTACTTCTAGTATTGGAACGATGCGAGTGACGGAACAAATAGATGCCCTAGAAGTGATGGGGATAAATTCTTTGAATTATTTAGTGCTTCCAAAAGTAATCGCTGCGGTGTTTTTTTATCCATTGATTGTCATTATTGCTATGTTTCTCGGAATTTTTGGAGGATGGGTTGCCGGAGTTTTGACAGGATTATTTCATTCTCATGATTATATTGAAGGAATTCAATTAGAGTTTGATCCTTACTTGATACAATATGCGTTGGTTAAGTCTGTGGTTTTTGCTTTTTTGATAGCAACTATACCATCGTATCATGGATACTATGTGAAAGGTGGAGCATTAGAAGTTGGTAGAGCAAGTACTCAAGCTGTAGTTTGGACAAGTGTAGTTATTATTTTGATGAATTATTTTTTAACTCAAATGCTTTTAGGATAGATGATAGAAGTAAAGGGATTGCAAAAAGGATTTGGAGGGACACAAATTTTAAAAGGGATTGATGCCAAGTTTGAACGTGGTAAGACAAGTTTGATAATTGGGCAAAGTGGCTCGGGTAAAACTGTATTTTTAAAGAGTTTATTGGGCCTTCATGTGCCAGATGATGGAAGTATCATTTTCGATGGTAAGATCAATAAAGATTTGAATGTCGAAGAGAAACGACAATTACGTCAAGATATAGGTATGGTTTTTCAAGGGAGTGCATTGTTTGATTCTCTTACTGTTGAAGAAAATGTAATGTTCCCAATGAAGATGTTTACCAATAGTGTGAAGTCTGATATGCTAGATAGGGTAAATACTGTGTTAAAAAGAGTAAACCTTGTGGATGCAAATAAAAAATTCCCGGCAGAGCTATCTGGAGGGATGCAAAAACGTGTTGCCATTGCACGTGCAATTGTGATGAATCCAAAATATTTGTTTTGTGATGAACCAAATTCAGGGTTAGATCCAAAAACAGCAATTGTAATTGATAATTTGATACAAGAAATCACTGCCGAATTTCAAATTACAACAGTTATAAATACCCATGATATGAACTCAGTTATGGAAATTGGAGAAAAAATTATTTTTTTAAAAAATGGTTTAAAAGCATGGGAAGGGACGAGTAAAGATATCTTTAAAACTGATAATGAATCGGTTGTAGATTTTGTCTATAGTTCTAACTTATTTAAGAAAGTTAGACAGGCATATTTAGACGAAATAAAATAAAAAAAATGTTTGTTTTATTGGAATAAGGTTCTATATTTGCACCCGCTAAAACAAAGGAAATATGACCTGGTAGCTCAGTTGGTAGAGCATCTCCCTTTTAAGGAGAGGGTCCTGGGTTCGAGCCCCAGCCCGGTCACTAAATTTAGTGCAAACTAAATGTCCTTTTTATTGAAATATTGGTGAGATACTCAAGTGGCCAACGAGGGCAGACTGTAAATCTGCTGCGCAAGCTTCGTAGGTTCGAATCCTACTCTCACCACAATATTTTCTTGTTTTAGCAATGACCTGGTAGCTCAGTTGGTAGAGCATCTCCCTTTTAAGGAGAGGGTCCTGGGTTCGAGCCCCAGCCCGGTCACAAAAAAGTCTGCAATTTATTGCAGACTTTTTTTTGTTTTAGGGTCTTTTGTTTTCTTTTAGAGTTATATAGTGCAATTCTTAATAACTATGAACAAATGTGATAGTTTTCTATACATATGTATTCATTGTTCTTTTTTTGACTCGTTACTTTTGAAACAACTAATAACAATTAATTATTTATTTATGAAAGCAATTCAAAACAAATTAAAACTGTCATTTTTATTATTAACCCTTACTGTTGGATTGAGCTCTTGGGATAACGCTCCAATTGAGTCAAAAGACAAGGTTGAAGCTGTAGCACTAATTGAAGAAGATTCTTACAAGTCAGAAGGAAAATTAGTAACTTTTGAAGTTGAATATACAGCCAACCAAGAAAGACAGATTTATATTGAACTTAAAAAAGGGAAAGAATGGATCGGAAATAAAAAAATGGTGGTGAAGAAAGGACATAAAAAAATTAAAATTACGGTAAAATGTAAAAAGAATTTCAAGCCTGGAGACGACTATATCATGAAATTAAACATCAATGAGGTAGACGGAGATTGGAAACAGATTATTGCTAAAAAAACTTACAAAAACATAGTAATTAAATAGAGATAAAAGACAGTGTCTTTTGAAATTATATCCGTAATAAAATATAAAAGCCTCCTTTTTAAGGAGGCTTTTGAGCGAAAGACCGGGTTCGAACCGGCGACATTCAGCTTGGAAGGCTGACGCTCTACCAACTGAGCTACTTTCGCGTTTGGTATTGCTCTGCAAATATACTACGTTTCTACATTTTTGCAAGAAAAAAACACTGTTTTTTGTGGTTTTTCGAATTCAGTTTTATAACTGATTGTGGCAGAGGAAACTGTCTGAAAATTATTTTTTCTGCTATGATAAAACTCGTATAATCATAAAATCCCTTCTACAATTTAGAAGGGATTTTTATTGTTTTTTGTTACGTTTATTTTACTGCAACCAATTCAACATCAAAAATTAGAATTGCGTTTGGAGGAATTACTCCACCAGCACCAGCAGCTCCATATGCTAAGTCAGAAGGGATTACCAACCTTGCTTTATCTCCAACTTTTAATAATTGAATTCCTTCATCCCATCCTTTGATTACTTGCCCTACACCGACGTTAAAATCGATAGGTTGTTTGCGCTTATAAGAAGAATCGAAAACTGTTCCATCTAACAATTGTCCCTTGTAATGTACAGATACTCCAGCTCCTTTAGTAGCCTGTTTTCCGTTACCATTCTCTAATATTTTGTAGCGTAAACCAGATGCTGTTTCGTCGTACCCTGCAGAAACCTCGTCTAATTTTGCTTTTTGTTCTGCTTTTGCTTTGGCAATTCTTTCTTCTCTAGCTCCTTCAAACTTTCTAAAAGCTTCAACTGCATTAAAGTTTTCTGCTTCTTCTCCTACACGTATAATTTCTAAAGTATCGATTAAGTCGTCTTGAGCAATTACGTCAACAATATCTTGTCCTTCAATTACATGTCCGAAAACAGTATGTTTGTTATCTAACCAAGGTGTTTCTACATGAGTGATGAAAAATTGACTTCCGTTAGAAGCCGGACCTGAGTTAGCCATAGACAATACTCCAGGTTTGTCGTGTTTTAATTCTGGGTGAAATTCGTCTTCAAAGCTATATCCAGGACTACCTGTTCCTGTTCCAAGAGGACATCCACCTTGAATCATGAAATCAGCAATAACTCTATGGAATTTTAATCCATCGTAGTAAGGGGTTCCTTGTGGTTTAGCGTTGTTTTCTAAATTTCCTTCAGCCAAAGCAACAAAGTTACCAACCGTTCCAGGAGTTTTGTCGTGTGTTAAATTCACCAAAATAGCTCCTTTGCTTGTGTTGAATTTAGCGTATAATCCGTTGTTCATTGTATTATGTTTTTTTTAGAGCTGCAAATATAACTATTCTCGATTGATCTACAAGGTACTACTTATAAGCCTAACGTTGAAGTTTTGTTAAATTAGAGCTATCCTTAATCTAATTTTGAAAAGAATAGAGGGGTGTAATTTGGTAGCAATTCTGGATGCGCTATTTTAATGATGTCTTTTAAAATAATATCCGGTCGAATAGGACCCAATTCAAAATAAAACATACCACCTGTAGCTCCTTTATATTTTGAAAAAGTATATACTTCGTTGTTTTTGAAGGCTTCGAACTGAGCGTAGTGTTGGTTGGCATTTAACAATTGATATTTTGTTTCATTCATGCTACAACCAATCCAAATATCAGCTCGTTGTCCTTTGCTATAGACACTTTCAAAATTCAAAGACAAACTACCTGTTCCTTTGGTGTCTCTCCATAAATATTCTGTTTGAGCATCTTCAAAGTATTGGGCAATAAAACTTTCACCAGCAGGTAAATACCATACATCTTGAAAAATAGAGCCTGAAAGTACTGTAGGCTTTTTATTCACTTTTAATGCTATTTGCTTGGCGTTGTTGTATTCGGTTTCAATATGTTTAAAAATACTGTCCGCTTTTTTTTCTTCGTTAAAAAGAGCGCCAAAAACATGTATCCATTCTGCTCGACCCAATGGAGATTCTTCGAGCCAATCGCCATTTAATAGTACCGGAATTCCCATTTTCTGAACGGTGGCAAATGATTTATTTGGTTTGTCGACAGCAAAACTCATAACCAATTCTGGCTCAATGGCTAATAACATTTCGGTGTTGATATGTTCTTCTTTTCCGATTTCTTTCACTTGTTTTGAGTCAATAAGTTTTCTCGTTTTTAAAGAAGAAACAAAGTTGGTGTTTGGAAAACCTACCAAAGTATTTTCTTTATTGAGTAGTTCTAACAGGGGGATATGCGAAGTAGAAGTAACTACGATCTTTTCTATGGGTGTTCTTATTATTTGGACGTCTTTGTTGTGTTTGGGAATTTGTCTGTTTTTTGGAACTAGTAAATACTCAAAGCTTTTATCAGCATTTTTGTAGGCATTACTAATGCTAATTTTTTTTAACCCATCTATAGTGCCAATAGTGAAACCTTTTGCATATTTTAATTCCTTATTTTTTTGAGGAGTGATTTCTTTTTTATTTGGAGTATCGCAAGAAAATAATACGAATGAGATGCTTAAGACTAGAAGTGTTTTTTTCATGACTATAGTGCAATTTTAATGGATGTATTCGTTGATATATTTAAATGACTCACTTGGCAATAATTGATTTTTATACCAAAGGAATCCTTTAGTTCAATGTTGGTTAACTTCGCAAGAAGACTTCTGATAACACCACCATGACACACAACAACGATACATGATGTTTTTAGTTTTATAATTTCTTTGTAAAACGTATCAACCCGATTTGCTAGATCAATATACGATTCTCCATTGGGTACTTTAACATTGACGAAGTCTTCCATCCATGGAGTGATTTCATCTTTTGGAATCGCATTCCAGTTTTTTAGTTCCCAATCTCCAAAATCGAGTTCAAGCAATCTTTCGTCGGTCGTGTAGTTGCTATTGAATTTTTTCGCCAATTCGGTACAACGCTTCAACGGACTAGAAATTATTTTTGTGTTTTGGTCAAAAGGTATTTTTTCCAAAATTTCCTTCGATTCTTCTTCAAAAGTATCGGCAAGATCTAAGTCACTTTGACCGTAGCAAATTCCTTTTTCAATATCCGGGGTGGTATGTCTTACCAAATATATTTCCATAATCCAACAAGGCTTAAATAAAATACTACTTCTGAGAGTTGTTGCAATGCACCAGCACAGTCTCCGGTTTGACCACCGATCCATTTTTTAAAAAATCGAGCGAGCCACCATTTGGTGATGACTAATGGAATCAGAACAAAGAAAATTTTTGGGTTTTTAAAAAAGACAAGAGGTAATACCCCAAAAAATGCGCTAGTCATAAATGAATTTAAAGTCATTCTATCTGCAGCTGGTTTCGCTTTACTATCATCGGTATCTCTAACATAAGGTAATGTGAAAATTAAAGCGGTAGCTGTAAATCTACTGATGCTATGGCCTGATATCAAGATCAATACTATAAATTCTTGTGGTAATTCTTTCAATGCTAGAAACTTCGTTGACAATAGAAATAAAATTCCTACAGTACCATAGGTTCCCAAACGTGAATCTTTCATGATGAGTAGAATTTTTTCTTTGGTCCAACCACCTCCAAAGCCATCACAAACATCTGCAAAACCATCTTCATGAAAAGCACCGGTAGTCCAAACAGAAGCAACCATGCTAAGTAAAATTGCGATTTCATTGCTGAAAAATAAAGTGGCAATCGAATAAAAAAATGCAGCAATACATCCAACCAATATGCCAATTAAAGAAAAATAGCGAGTGCTTTTATTTAAGATTTCAGGAGAGTGATCTACCCATTTTGGACATGGAATTCTTGTAAAAAACATCAAAGCCGTTAAGAATATGTGAATTTGCTTTTTCATAGATTAGTTTTTTTTTGAAACACCAGCACTTGCAAAAGAAGCCATTTCGTTTAAAAATGATACGGCAGCTTTTATTGTCGGTATTGCAAGGGCTGCACCGGTACCTTCACCTAAGCGCAAACCTAAGTTTAAAAGTGGTTCTGCTTTCAAATAGTTCAACATGTTTTTATGTCCAAATTCTCCAGATGTATGTGAGAATATACAATAATCAAGAACGTTTTTGTCGATTGCATGAGCAGCCAATAAAGCAGAGCTAACAATAAATCCGTCAATTACGAGAGTCATTTTTAATTGTGCAGCTTGCAAGATTGCACCAGAAATCATTACAATTTCAAAACCACCAAAATTTGCTAAAATATTCTTTGCATCTGTTGCGGTGTGTTTTGATTGTACATTTTTTAAGATTTCAATTTTATTTTGGAGCCCTTCTTCTGAATGACCTGTTCCTTTCCCTGTGCATGATTCAAGTGGTAATTTTGTAAATGCACTCATCAATAAAGATGCTGCTGAAGTATTACCTATACCCATTTCACCAAACCCAATTGTATTGCAACCCGTGGAATAAATTTTGGTGACAATTTCAGCACCTTTAGCGATCGCTAATTCACATTCTTCTTCAGTCATTGCTGATGTTTGCGTGTAATCTTTTGTACCAAAATTAATTTTAGCATCGATGAGATTATTGCTCTTTGGAAAATTGAAATTTACACCACTATCCACAATTTTTAAATCAATCTCATTCAACTTAGAGAACACATTTATGGCAGCTCCACCACTCAAAAAGTTTACTACCATTTGCGAAGTAACTTCTTGCGGAAAGGGACTTACGGGATGATTTTTTACAATACCATGATCACCAGCAAAAACAACGATTGTAGGTTTAGAGATATTAGGACTTAATGTATTTTGAATCAAGCTAATTTGAGTCGCAATTTTTTCTAAAACCCCTAAAGACCCTATAGGTTTTGTTTTGAAGTTTATTTTATGTTGAATCTCTTGTTCGAGATTTCTATTTAGTTTGTCTATCGAAAACATGGGTTATTTTTTTAATTCTAAGGGCAATCCAGATACCATAAAAGTTGCTTTGTCGGCAATTTTTGCCAAGTGTTGGTTTGTCCAGCCTTGCAATTCAGTAAATTTTCTTCCTATTTCGGTGTCAGCATGAATTCCCATACCAATTTCGTTTGAAATAATAATGAGTGTAGCTTCAAGTTTTTTAAGTTTCTCTATTTCAACTTTTGCTAATTCTAGTGATTTTTGAACATCGTATTGGGTGTCTACATAATAGTTTGTGAGCCATAGGGTTACACAATCAATTACAACAACTCCGTTTTTAGGAATCACAGAACTGAGTTGTTTTTCTTCTTCTATAGTAGTCCAACGTTCATCTCGATCAGAAACATGTCGATCTACTCTTTTTTGAAAGTCATTGTCCCAGATTCTTGCAGTTGCTAAATAATAGGGAGTATCAGATAGTTTTTCTGCGAGTTTTTGAGCAAATGAGCTCTTTCCAGAGCGTTCACCTCCTGTTATATAATAAATCATTGAAACGAATTTTGGTTGCAAAGATTATTAGAATTTTAAGAATAATGGTAGAATTCAATAAAAATATATTTAATTCGATTAATTTCGCAACAAGTTAAAATCGTAATGGATGCTTCGTTTTGAAATAAAAAAGTTTGAAGATTTTTCAATTCAAGAACTGTATTCCGTATTGAATTTACGGTCTCAGGTTTTTGTTGTTGAGCAACAATCTATTTATTTAGATTTGGATTTTAAGGATCAAAGAGCGTTACATGTTTTGGGCTATTCTTCTGATAAACTAGTAGCTTACGCTAGAATATTTAAGAGTAAAGATTGCTATGATTTGGCAAGTATTGGAAGAGTAGTAGTGGCAAAAGAATTTCGTTCTTATGGTTACGGGCATCAATTGATTGATTTTTCAATTGCCGGTATTGATGAACATTTTAACGAACAAAATATACACATATCTGCACAGTTGTATTTACAACAGTTTTACGAGTCTCATGGTTTTGTTGCTGTGGGTGAAGAGTATTTGGAAGATCAGATTCCGCATATTGCAATGGAATTAATAAAAAATAAATAATGAAAGTAGCTTCTTTTTTACCAGCCATTACCCAGATGATATATGATATGGGGTTGCAGCATATGCTGGATGGAATCACGTTTGAATGTCCAAAGGTTGCATTGAATGAAAAACAACGTGTGGTTCGTTGTGTAATGGAAGGGAAAAATTATACAAGTGACGAGATAAATACGTTGTTTTCAAATAGTAAAAAGACAGGTGAAAGTTTGTATTATGTTGATGAACCTGTGCTATCGAGCATTGCACCAGATATTATTTTTACCCAAGATGTTTGCGAAGTTTGTCAAATAGATACAAAGTGCACGGCAGCTGCTGTTGCAAATTTGGAAAAACAACCTGAACTGATTCCTATCAATCCAGCCTCTTTGCAAGATGTATTTGATTCTGTTTTGACTATTGCTAAGGCTTTGAGGCAAGAAGAAGTTGGAAAAAAACATCTTGAAAATCTTGAAGAACGTGTTGCCAAAGTTCTTGATGTTCAACGAAAAAATAGACTGTTACAAAAATCAGTTATGCTTCTTGAATGGATTGATCCTTTATTTAATTGTGGCCATTGGATTCCTCATCAAATTGGTTGTGCAGGTGGTGTTGATTTGCTTGCGCATCCTTCAGGTGATAGTATTGTGATTGAATGGGAGAAAATTGTAAAGTACGATCCTGAAGTGTTGATAATTGCACCTTGCGGGTATACTACAGAAACAACTTTGAAAGACATGCCTTTTTTAACAAACAGGGTGGAATGGCAACAATTGAGAGCAGTAAAGAATAAAGCTGTCTATATCGCTGATTTTGATATGTTCACCCAACCTTCGGCAAGTACATTAGTGAATGGTATTGAGGTTTTGGCAAAAATAATTCATCCAGCATATTTCACTGTTGAATCAAATCTTCAATCAAAATTCTCGAATTATTTCGATTTGTTAGTACAAGAATAAACTTGATAAAATACTTGTTTATCCAAACATTGTATCTATTTTTGCAGCGAATTTGGTTTTCATTTCAATTGGTAAGAAATGAGATTAAAAGGGAACTTCGTTAAATTCGAAGGCTGTACCCGCAACTGTAAGCTTAGTCATTTTTTTTGATGCTTGTTGTAAACTTATACCACTGTAAAGAAATTTATGGGAAGGTAACAACAAGACGCAAGCCAGGAGACCTGCCTTATTCATAGTATAAATTCTTTCGGGAGTAAAGGAAATTATTGTGAATATATGTAAGACTATTTTAATTCTGGTTGTAGTATCTGTACACCCTGTTTTTGCACAGCAAAAATTAGTGGTAGAAAACTCTCTTGATTCTATTCAAAAAATAAAAACAGTAGAAATAGTTGCTACAAAATTTCATTCAGAAACCGTTCTAGGGCAAAAAACTGTTGAGATTTCTGAAGCAGAAATAGTTAGAAATACTTCAAATTTTACAGAGTTATTACGTTACAATAGCCCAATTGCATTTAAAGATTATGGTAATGGTGGTACGAGCTCTGCAAGATTTAGAGGAACTTCAGCAACCAATACGGTTGTATTGTGGAACGGAATCAATATCAATTCTGTTGGGAGTGGACAAACAGACTTTAATGCCTTATCTGCAAACACATCAGATCAAATTATTATCAAAAGCGGTGGGGGGAGTGTGACTTATGGTTCAGGAGCTATTGGCGGAACGGTTCATTTAAACGATCTGCTAGATTTTAAACAACATCAAGACTTCCAGTTGTTTACATCTTATGGTAGTTTTAATACTTCGTCTAATTTTTTCAAAGCAAATTTAGGAACAGGTAAATGGGCGGTAAAACTGTCTGGAACCTATAACAGTTCAGATAATGACTATGAGTACATCGATACGAGATATACAGACGAAGACGGAAACCCTTTGTTCAATGAAAATGGGGCATATAAAAACTATGGGATAGACTTTAGTGTTGGATATGAGTTTTCTGATGTAAACAAAATCTATTTTTTTACAACAGGTTATTACGGAGATCGATTGTTTTCTGACGGATTGCCCAATCCATCTGCCGGTAGTGAAAGAAATGAAGATTTAAGTCAACGAAATTTATTGAAATGGACGGCAAAATTCGGTGGTTTTTCACAACAAATAAACTTCGGATATCTAACACAAGAATATAGATATTATAACAATAAAGATGCTGAAATGTATGATTTTGGTAGGTCAAAACGTTTTTTGATAGATTATTCTTTAGATTATAGAATTTCGAATGTTTGGAATTTGAAATACCTAATGCTCTATGAAAACACGAATGGAGATACAAATCAGATCAATCCGAAAATTAGAGAAGCCCTTTCTTTTGGAGGGATGGTTACCTGCAAACCTACAGATAGTTTTATAGCAAATATTAGCATTCGTAACGAAAATAACTCTGACTTTGAAGTGCCGCTTGCAGCATCTTTATCAGTAGAACAAAAAATTTTTAGGTCTATTTGGTTGAAAGGAAATCTTTCATCTAATTATAGAGTACCTACGTATAACGAAATGTATTGGCCTGTAGTTGGGAATGATGCGTTGATTCCAGAAAAAGCAAAGCAAGGTGAGTTAGGTTTAGAGTTTGATAAATTTGACATCCGTTTGAATGCTACTGCTTTTTACATTCATATTGAAGATAAAATAATTTGGAAACCTGCGGGGAATACTAATTTATGGACGCCATTGAATTTAAAAACTGTTGTCAACAAAGGCGCGGAGTTTTTTCTGGGGTATGATAAAATTTTAGGCAAACATTCAATTCATTTTTCAGGTAATTACACATTCACATTATCAGAAAATTTGGACAATGGAAAAGCATTACCCTTTGCACCGAAGCATCTTGTAAATTACAATATAGAATATGGGTACGATCGTGTAAAACTATATTTCCAAGACTTGTATCAAAGCGAAGTTTTTACGAATGAATTGGCTTTAGAATTTTATTCATTAGCCCCTGTGAGAGTGATGAATCTAGGAGTTGATTATGCATTGCTACAAAACAAAGATCATGAATTAATCTTAGGAGGGAAAGTAAATAATATTATGAATGAAGTCTATTATTTCACAAATCTTAGACCCATGCCTGGAAGAAATAATACAATAAATATCAACTATAAATTTTAATTAAATAAAAATGAAAACAATTAAAGTAATTTTTAAACTATGCTTAATGAGTTTAGTTTTAATCTCATGTAATGAAAACGATTCGGATGAATTGAAAGAGATTTTAGATCGATTTGAAAACGGAATTATTGTGAGTGCTGAAGGGGCTTGGCAAGCAAAAGATGGGTCAATATCATTTGTTTCTAGTGATTATAGTGTTGCATCTAACTTTGTGTACGATGGAGTAAATGGAGCAAAATTGGGAGGATTGATCCAATCAATAGCTTTCAATGGGGAAAATGCCTATGTGGTTTTGAATGATGTGAATACGATTGTCGTAATGGATCGTTATACTTTTAAGAAAAAAGCGATTATCACAGAAGGATTAGAAAATCCAAGATATATGGCATTTGCTAATGGAAAAGGATATGTAACAAATTGGGGAGATTCAAATGTTATAACAGATGAATTTGTTGCTGTTGTAGATTTAGAATTAAACAAAGTAACTTCTTCAATTTCTGTATCAAACGGACCAGAGCAAATTGTAAGTAAAAATAATAAGATATATGTTTCTAATAGAGGAGGGACTGGCTATGGTACGGCTTTTAACAATCTTATTTCTGTGATTGATGCGAGTACAAATAATATTACTTCGACAATAGAAGTAAAGGATGCTCCAGATGATTTGGCATTTAACTCAGCTGGAAATTTAGTGGTTTTATCTCAGGGAGAAGAAACATGGGCGCAAGATAATGAAGAAAATTGGTATGTGGCTAGGGAAAGTATCGGTGCTATTCAGACAATTGATTTGTCAACAAATACCGTGTCAATTTCAATAGAATTTGCTGATGGTGTTCATCCAAACTTGTTAGACACTGATAATGGAAAAATTTATTACCACATTGGTTATTCAGGTGTTTATGCTATCGATGAAGCTGCAGTTGAGTTATCTCAAAATGCTGCAATTACAACAGAAAATTTGTATGGAATGTCTGTAGATAATGATAAAATTTATGGTGTACAGTATTCTTTCGAGGCTTTAAGTAAGTTGTTTATTACCGATGTCAATACATCAAGTACTTTGTACTCGACAGCTGTTGGTTTGGGTGCTTCAAAAGTGTATTTCAACGAATAAAAAACACATCCTACCCCTTAAATAAAAACACCTCCAAATTTGGAGGTGTTTTTGTTTATCTTAATTCAAATGGTATTTGTCCATTCGTTCTATATCGTAAATTTCATATTTACGCTTAAGCAACCATTTAGGTTGTGGCATTTGCTTTTCCCAATTCCATATTTTTTTATACATCCTACGTACTTTTTCAGGGTATTTTGCGGCCAAATCATTTGTCTCAGAGATGTCTTCAGCAATATTGTATAACTGAGCAGGACGATCAGGGAAACGTATTAATTTCCAATCACCTTCTCTCACTGAAGCTCGACAAGATTTTTTCCAATACAAATCGTCATGCGGATTATGCGCAATAGCCGTGTTTAAGTATGGGATTAAATCTACTCCTTCAATCAGTGGATATTTCTTAATATCTATACCAGCTGCTTTCATAAAAGTAGGAGCGAAATCCATTGTTGAAACCGGCAAATCGTATTCAGTATTTGCAGGGATACCATTTGGCCATTTCATGAAAAATGGAATTCTAATACCGCCTTCTAAATGATTTGATTTCGTTCCGCTTAATGGTAAATTGGAAGATGCATTTTTGTCGGTTGGTCCCCCATTATCACTTACAAAGGCTACAATAGTGTTTTCATCTAGGTTTAATTCTTTCAATTTCTCAAAAATAGTTCCGCAGGCCCTATCTAACGACAATGTCATCCCTGCTAAAATTTTTCTTTTTCCTTTTAAATTTGGAAATTGTGCTGTGTCTTTTTCTAAAAATTCGAGAGGAGTATGTACCGCATTAAAAGCTACAATCTGAAAGAAAGGTTTGTCTTGATGCTTTTCGATAAACTTAGCAGCTTGGTCTCCTAGTAAATCTGTTAAATAGTATTCAGGCTCTTTATATTTTTTATATCCCCATTCTAATCTGTTATGATTTAATTGTGGGGTCTTTTTTAAGGTTTTTTTAGGATAAGCAAAATAACTTCTTCCACCAGATCTAAATCCGACAAACTCATCAAATCCACGTTTCGTAGGGTGAAACCTATCAGCTTCGCCTAAATGCCATTTTCCAAAATAACCAGTGGTATAACCTGCTTTTTTCATATGGTCACCCAATGTGTTTTCTTCTAGCGGCAACCCCATATCTTCTCCTTTAAGAGCAGAGTTTTCAGACATAAATCCTGTTACATTAATATGCTCGTAACCATATCGTTGTTGGTATCTGCCCGTTAGAATCCCCGCACGTGATGGTGCACATACAGATGAAGTAACATAACCTTCTAAGAACCGTACCCCATCTTTACAAGCTTTGTCTAGGTGTGGAGTCTTCATTACTGTGCTACCTTGGAATCCAAAATCAGCAAAACCAGCATCATCGCATATGATAAGAACTATGTTTGGTTTTTTTGCTTGGGCGTGTACCATTGAGATGCTAAATAAGCTCAGAATTGAATAAATTATTAATTTCATATTGTAGATGTTTAATTGATATTTGAGTTTAAAATAGTAGTGCAACTTCATTTTTTAAATTAGACAAAGCCACTGTTGTTGGTGGAGAGGTTTTTAAGATAGCAGTTAAAATACCTTCACGCAATTCTTGTGCATTTGTTATATCTGTCTGTTTTGTTGTGTCAGAAATAATTTTTGAAATCGTGTTTTTAGCGGATACTACAATGCTCCAGCTTTCTTCTGAGACATATATTTGCTGACTTAAATTGTGTTCGTATTCTTGTTCGATTGTGCTAACAAGTAATGAAGCGTAATCTTCCTTAAGATTTCCTATTGGTTTCACTCTAATTAATAATTGACTTGGATTGATACGTTCTAAAAATAATGTAATTCTTTCGTACGCTTGCAATCTAATGGGTAAAGTCAATTTTTTATTTTTATAAATTGTATTGTGCTTCCTTTTAGAATGTTCGTTCTGCATTTGAGTTTTGAAAAAATAGTATGCCAATACTGCAATAATTATTGAAGGTAAAAGATTGCTAAGAAGATTTGTCAAATTCATGTATGAAATTTTTCTATAGAATTCCAAAACTAACGATACTTCATAAAAAAGTAAAGGGTTTAGTATATTATTTTCAAAAAATTCAGATAATATAGATAGAAACTTGTAGATAACTTTTATTGCTTATAGAATATTGAAGCCTTATTTTTGAAACTCGTAGAAGAATATATTTTTACAACATTTTAAAGATATTAGTTTGGCAGATTATTTAGAAGGATTGAATCCATCACAAAAAGCAGCAGTTTTACAAACCAAAGGACCTATGATTATTATTGCAGGTGCAGGTTCGGGTAAAACTAGGGTTCTTACGTATAGAATTGCACACTTGATGAAAAGTGGTGTTGATGCTTTTAATATTTTGAATTTAACATTTACCAACAAAGCTGCACGTGAAATGAAGGAACGTATCGCATCGGTTGTTGGTCAAAGTGAGGCGAAAAATTTGTGGATGGGTACGTTTCACTCAGTTTTTGCTAGAATTCTTCGTTCTGAAGCTGATAAACTAGGGTATCCTTCAAATTTTACGATATATGATACTCAAGATTCTGTAAAACTACTAGGGGCCATTATAAAAGAAATGCAACTCGATAAAGATCGTTACAAAGCGAAACAAGTATTAGGACGTATTTCACAATTTAAAAACAGCTTGATTACGGTAAAGGCTTATCACAACAACCCTGATCTAAAAGAAGCAGATATTATGGCAAGTCGACCGAAAATGGGAGATTTGTACAAAGCCTATGTAGAGCGTTGTTTTAAATCTGGGGCTATGGATTTCGATGATTTATTGTTACGTACGAATGAATTATTATCTAGGTTTCCTGATGTGTTGGCGAAATATCAAGATCGTTTTCGTTACGTGATGGTTGATGAGTACCAAGATACCAACCATTCACAATACTTAATTGTTCGAGCGTTGGCAGATCGTTTTCAAAATATTTGTGTGGTAGGTGATGATTCTCAAAGTATCTATGCTTTCCGTGGTGCAAACATCAATAATATATTGAATTTCCAGAAACATTACGAAGATGTAAAAACCTTTAAGTTAGAGCAAAACTATCGTTCTTCGGGAAATATAGTAGAAGCAGCGAATAGCTTGATTGAAAAAAATAAAACAAAGCTCGATAAAGAAATCTTTACCGCAAATCCAGAAGGACCTAAGGTGAAAGTAATGCGCACTATTTCTGATGGAGAAGAAGGTCGATGGGTTGCGAATTCTATTTTCGAAAATAAGATGAATCATCAATTGACGAATGACAAGTTTTGTATTTTGTATAGAACCAATGCACAATCTCGTGCGATGGAAGACGCTTTGCGAAAAAAGAGAATAGCTTATAAAATTTACGGAGGTACTTCTTTTTACCAGCGTAAAGAAATCAAAGACGTGCTGTCGTATTTAAGAATTCTGATCAATCCAAATGATGAAGAGGCTTTGAAAAGAATTATCAATTACCCTGCTAGAGGTATTGGGGCAACTACAATTGATAAGTTAACCATCGCTGCGAATCATTACAACAAGCCGTTGTTTGAAATTGTAAAACACATCGACAAAGTAGATTTAAAAATAAATGCATGTACGAAGACAAAATTGAAAAATTTTGCCAATATGATTCAAGCGTTTACTATCAATGCTCAAAAGGTGAATGCTTTCGAAATTGCAGATCAAGTGGTGAAGCAAGTTCAGATTGTAAAAGACTTAGAAGCAGATGGTACGCCTGAAGGAATTAGCAAGGTTGAAAACGTGCAAGAGCTATTAAATGGAATTAAATATTTTATAGATGATGCGAAAGAAAAAGAACAAGAAGATTCTTTGGCTGTTTTCTTAGAAGATGTTGCTCTTAAAACGGATTTAGACAGCGACAAAGAAGACGATGAACCAATGGTTTCTCTGATGACAATTCACTTGGCAAAAGGACTAGAATATCCGTACGTGTATGTGGTTGGTATGGAAGAAGATTTATTTCCATCAGCAATGAGTATGAACACTAGAAGTGAATTGGAAGAGGAGCGAAGATTGTTTTATGTGGCACTTACTAGAGCAGAGCATCAGGCCTATTTGAGTTTTGCGAATACAAGATATCGTTGGGGAAAATTAATTGATAGTGAACCGAGTCGTTTTTTAGAAGAGATTGATTCAAAATATTTAGAATATTTAACTCCGAAAAAGTTAGCTCCTAGAACAAATAACTTTGTGGATAGTTCATTGTTCGAAGATGATATTCCGAAAGATAGAATACGTTTTAGAAAACCAGTACCACGAAAAGCTACAAGTGTTCGTACCGCAAAGCCCAATACTTTAAAGAAACCGTTAGTGGTTCCGAAAAACATGAAACCAGTTTCTAAAGTAGTTGCTAAAGGAGGGGTTGCTCAAAATGCTAAAATTCAACAAGGAAGTATTGTCGAACATGTACGATTTGGGAAAGGAGAAGTTGTAAAATTAGAAGGGGCTGGTGGAGACGCAAAAGCCGAAATCAAATTCGAAAAAGAAGGACTGAAAAAATTGATTTTGAAATTTGCTAAATTGAATGTGATTGAATAATTTTTCAAGACATTCTTGTCTTTCATTGAAACAATGATGGCATCCTGTGTAATTTACACTAGCAAACTGTAAAAGTGTAGTACATCAAATGGAAAAAAGTGACCTATTTGATTAGATGTATTAAAAAATAATGAAGCTATTTGATAAGTTGTTTTATGCTTGTTGTGTTTTATTCTGTGATTTCAATTAAGTTTCCTTCTGGGTCAGAAATGATACTTTCGTAGTATCCATCCCCAGTTGTTCTAGGGTTTCCGATAATTTTAACACCTTCTTTTCTTGCTAATTCAGTAAGCATATCAACATTTTTTTTTGAACCAACTGAAACCGCAAAATGAGTCAGTCCCAATGTGGCACCTGTTTTTTCTATCAGTTCAGAGATGTCGGGACGGTGCATTAATTCTAAACGAGCACCTGTTTCAAATGACAAAAAGTAGGAACTGAAATTTTTCCTCGGATTATAGTACTTTTTATTTGACTTGAGCTTAAAGAATTTGATGTAAAAATTCTTCATTTTTTCCAAATCTAATGTCCAAATAGCAATATGTTCTATGTTCATTTGCTTTATTGTTTTTTTATAGAACAACCAATAGCTCTGGTTTCTTTTTTAGTTATTGCATTGTTTGTCAATAATGCATCCACAGCGTTTTCAACATATTTTTCTGTAACCTTGCTTGCATCTCTAGAGCTATTATCTATCGCACCGATATATTCAACCTTCATTTCGTTGGCTGATACAATAAATACATGAGGAGTTTTGGTAGCACCGAATTTTGGGTATGCCGTCTGTTTTTTATCAAAAAGATAGGGAAAAGTAAAGCCTTTGTCATGTGCTCTAATTTTCATTTTTTCAAAGCTATCTTCAGGTGAAGCGACTGGATCGTTTGGGTTGATAGCTATTACTGGGTAGCCAAGCGGTTTGTACTTTTTGTCTAGGGCAATAATTCTATCTTCATTTGCAATAGAATATGGACAATGGTTACATGTAAAAACAATAATAAAACCTTTAGCATTGTGAAAATCTGATAATGAAACCATTTTATCATCAATATTGACCAAAGAAAAGTCTTCAACACTGTCACCTATAGAGTACCCCTTTGCAGAGTTAACAGTAAATGCAGTTACTAATGCGAAAATAATAATGAGCGCTACAGAATGAATTTTTTTCATAATTTATGGTTTTAAAAAGGTTTTGAGTTCGTTTTCTAGTGTTTGATAGTCAAAAGATTGTTCGTAAAATTTTCTTTTGGTTTTATTGTAAATAAGCGTTGCAGGTATGGCACCGGTCCAATTCGCATCTATAGCTTTAATCCATGTGTCTTCATCGATATCATTTAATACAATTACATTTGAATTTAATTTTTTTTTCTTTAAAAAAGGAATTAGTTTACTTTCTATATGATTTGGAAAGTCTAAACTAACCAACAGAACTTCAACATTTTTAGAAGAGAAATTCTCGTTTAATTTTTCAAATGCAGGTAGCTCCTTTACACACGGTGCACACCAAGTGGCCCAAAAATTTATCACATAAGTTTTGTTGTCGTTTTTTTCTAACAATGGCTTTAATTCATTGTAAGTGTATGTAGCAATCTCTGTTTTAGTTGTTGGCTGGTTTTTAATTTTGTCTTTTTTAGATTTCTTTTCACAAGAAAATAACGCAACCAAAACGACAGTAAAAATTATAAATTTTGTTTTCATTTTTTAAATTTAAGTATTTAGCAGAAAAAAGAAGAAATTAATTCTAAAAACTTTATGGTTTCAGATTAAATAAATCGTAGTTTTATAAGTAAGTAATTTTAAATGGGTAAGAAAAATTAATATGAAAAATTCAGGACTACTTTTGTTGCTTTTTGTGTTATTCAGTGCATGCGAAAACAAAGAAGAAGCAATAGAAATAAAGAAAACAAATTTTGAGAATAAATATGTTTCAGACTTAGATGTGTCGAAATTAGAAGAAGGAGCAACCTATTTACCTGTCTATTCACATGTGTATCAGATGCACGGTAATAACAATTTGTATTTGACAATTACTACGAGTTTACGAAATACTTCACCATCCGAATCGATCTATATTTTAAATGCAGATTACTATGATACTTCAGGAAAAAAAATAAGAAGATATATTAAAAAACCTATAGAAATCAAGCCTTTAGAAACGGTTGAAATAATTATAGAACAAATCGATAAAGAAGGAGGTTCTGGTGCAAATTTTATTTTTGATTGGGCTGTTAAAGATACCAAAAACTTGCCGTTGTTTGAAGCAGTTATGATATCTACATATGGGCAGCAAGGAGTTTCATTTACCACAAAAGGGGTACAAATTTTTAAATAATTTTGGCAGAAATATTTAGTGCTATATTGTTGTTGATTGCTGTAATTGACCCAATGGGTTCAGTACCTGTTTATTTGGAAGCAACGAAGAATTTTGACACAAATCAAAGAAAGAAAATCGCGATAAATTCTTCTTTGATCGCTTTTTTTGTGCTGTTCTTCTTTATTGTAGTAGGTCAAATAATTTTGGATGGAATGGAAATAAGCTTAGAGGCTTTTCAAATTTCTGGTGGAGTAATTCTTTTTTTATTCGCCATATCTATGGTGTTAGGAGAAAGTAAACCAGAATCAGAAATGAGTTTGATTACAGATTATAAAAAAGTAACAATATTTCCTGTAGCGCTGCCTTCGATAGCCTCTCCTGGTGCAATTTTGGCAGTCGTATTAATGACTGATAATAAAATTTATTCAATTACCCAGCAGTTGATCACTATTGTCGAATTGGCTTTTGTGGTCGGACTTACTTGTCTCGTTCTGTTGGTTTCTAATAAGATTCAAAAAAGAATTGGAGAAGGAGGGATAATTGTTATTAGTAAGGTAATGGGGTTGATCTTAGCTGCATATGCTGCTCAAAGTATCTTGAGTGGGATTAAAACTTTTTTTATGTCGTAAATATTTCTTGTAAACTTGCATTGATTCCCTAAGTTTTATTTCTTACATTTAATAGTGTTAACCAAATAAACGTTAAATCATGTACAGTTCTAAAATTACGGGTTTGGGATTTTATGTCCCAGATAATATTGTAACCAATCACGATCTTTCAAAACTAATGGATACCAATGATGAATGGATTCAAGAAAGAACGGGTATTAAAGAACGTAGATGGATCAAAGAAGGAACAGATGATTCCACCTCTGTTATGGGGGCAAAGGCTGCTAGAAAAGCTATCGAGAGATCTGGTTTAACGAAAGATGATATAGATTTTATTGTATTTGCTACATTGAGTCCTGATATGTATTTCCCTGGAGGTGGAGTAGAAATTCAAGATATGTTAGAAATGCCTACGATTGGAGCATTAGATGTAAGAAACCAGTGTTCTGGTTTTGTTTATGCTATGTCTGTCGCCGACCAATTTATAAAAACAGGAATGTACAAGAATATTTTGGTGATTGGATCTGAAAATCATTCTGGTGGATTAGACAAAACCACAAGAGGAAGAAATGTATCTGTGATTTTTGGAGATGGGGCAGGGGCTGTCGTTTTAAGTAGAACAGAAGAAAAAGGCAAAGGTATTTTATCTTCTCACTTGCATTCTGAAGGAAAACATGCTAAAGAATTGGTTTTAGAAGGACCAAGCACAGCTCGTTGGGTACCAGAAATACTAGAAAATAATGACCCTAATGATACTTCATATTATCCGTATATGAATGGGCAGTTTGTTTTTAAACACGCAGTTACACGATTCTCTGAAGCAATTCTTGAAGGTTTAGAAAAAAATAATTTATCAGCTAGTGATATTGACTTGTTAGTTCCTCATCAAGCGAACTTAAGGATTGCACAATTCATCCAAAAGAAATTTAGACTAACAGACGATCAAGTATATAACAATATCATGCATTACGGAAACACAACTGCCGCATCGGTAGTTATTGCGTTGAGTGAAGCATGGGAAAAGGGTAGAATAAAAGACGGAGACTTGGTTGTTTTGGCTGCTTTTGGAAGTGGATTTACTTGGGGGTCTGTCTTTATTCGTTGGTAGCATCAAGAGAATTTGACAAACTTTGTCTAAACTATTATCAAATTCAAATTATTAAAAAAAAATGTACCCTGAGCTAGTCGAAGGGTACAGTGGATTGGTAAAGTCGAAGAGTACAGTGGAATTACTTGAACTTATTTTCTTTTAAAATAAAACTTTCTCCTAGATATACTTTTCGAACTGTTGGGTCATCTGCTAGTTCTTGAGGGGTACCTTCTTTTAAAATACCACCTTCGTACATCAAATAGGTTTTATCAGTAATGGCCAAGGTAGCTTGTACATCATGATCGGTAATTAAAATACCAATATTTCTGTTTTTTAGCTGAGCAACGATACTTTGAATATCTTCTACGGCTATAGGGTCAACTCCTGCAAAAGGCTCATCTAAAAGAATAAATTTAGGATCAGAGGCCAAACAACGAGCAATTTCGGTACGTCTTCTTTCACCTCCAGAAAGTAAATCACCCCGATTTTTTCTCACATGTCCCAAACTAAACTCTTCAATAAGTGATTCTAGTTTTTCTTTTTCTTCTTTTTTGGTTCTCCCTGTAAATTGTAGTACAGAGCGAATGTTGTCTTCAACAGACAGTTTTCTAAAAACAGAAGCTTCTTGTGCTAAGTAACCAACACCATGTTGTGCACGTTTGTGCATAGGAAATTCGGTGACTTCTAAGTCGTCTAAAAATACTTTTCCAGAATTCGGTTGAATCATTCCAACCACCATGTAAAAAGAAGTGGTTTTACCAGCTCCATTAGGACCCAACAAACCAATAATTTCTCCTTGATTTACCTCTAAAGAAATTCCTTTTACAACCTTTCTGCTTCCGTATATTTTTTGGATGTTTTCAGCTCTTAGTTTCATAGAAAATGCATGCGTTTAATTATGCTTGTTGTTCCTGTTTTTTTACGACAAATCGTGATACAAAAATACTCACTTCGTATAAAATCAATACAGGAATTGATACAATTATCTGACTCGCAATATCGGGCGGAGTAATAATCGCTGAGAGTAAAAGTACAACAACCAAAGCGTGTTTGCGATAGGTTTTTAAAAATTCTGGTGTAATCAATCCTAATTTAGTCAAAAAGAATATCAAAACAGGTAATTCAAAAACAACAGAGACTCCTAAAATCGTATTGGTTACCATCGAAATGTATGAAGACAAAGTAAAGTTATTTTGAATGGCATCTGTGATTTCGAAATGGTAAAAGAAATAAACTGACATCGGAACAATTACATAAAAACTGAACAAGACTCCTGCAAAAAATAAAACCGAAGTAATGAATAAGAATCCTTTTGATTTTTTTCTCTCGCTTTCATGAAGCCCAGGTGCAATAAACTTCCACATTTCCCATAAAACATATGGAAATGAAATAATTAAACCTAAAATCAATGAAGACCATATAGCATTCATCAATTGGTTGGTCATGGATAAACTTTGCAACTTTTGAGGAAATGATACACCGCAAAAATCGCTGTCTATACCGATAGTTTGGAAAGCGTTACAGAACCATTGGTAGGTAACAAAGTTTGAGTCTAAGTGTGCTAACAAAAAATGATCGTAAACTTCAGTTTTAAAAACGAAAAGTACGATTCCGAAAATAAAAATAGAAGCTGTTGATCGAACTAAATGCCATCTTAATTCTTCAAGATGGGATAAAAAAGACATTTGATTTTTTTCTTCACTCATAATGTAAAAGAGATGTTACGGTTTAAAAAATACCCTCTTTGATTAAATCATGTAAATGTATGATACCTACATATTCATTTTGTTCATTAAGCACAAGTATTTGTGTAATTCCGTAGCTTTCAAGTGTGTTTAGAGCATCTATCGCCATGGCGTCTGCTGCCATAGTTTTAGGGTTAGCAGTCATGATTTCTTTAGCTGTAAATTTTGAAATATCTGCATTTTTTTCAAGCATTCTACGAATATCTCCATCAGTTATCATACCTACCAATTCATTGTCATCAATTACAGCAGTAGCTCCCAAACGTTTTTTAGAAATCTCAATGATAACGTCTTTCACACTCGTATCAGAAGTTACCTTTGGTAATTCGTTATTAGAAATTAAATCATTGACACGTAAATATAATTTTTTCCCAAGTGCTCCTCCTGGGTGGTATTTCGCAAAATCTTTACTTGAAAAATCTTTCATTTCAAGCAGACAAATAGCTACAGCATCACCTAAAACCAATTGCGCTGTTGTGCTAGTGGTAGGAGCTAAGTTGTTTGGACATGCTTCTTTTTCAACCTCACAATTCAAAACAAAATCAGCATTTGTTCCTAAAAAAGATTCAGGGTTTCCTGTAAGGGCAATTATTTTATTGCCATAATTTTTAATCAGAGGAACTAATACCTTAATTTCAGGTGTGTTACCACTCTTAGAAATACAAATAACAGCATCGTCTTCTTGTATGTTTCCTAGGTCTCCATGGATGGCATCTGCTGCATGCATAAATATAGCAGGAGTACCAGTAGAATTCATGGTAGCAACAATTTTATTTGCGATAATTGCACTTTTACCAATCCCTGTAATAATCACTCTTCCTTTAGCGTTAAAAATGAAATTTACAGCTTTTTCAAAATCAGAATTGATTAAATTTTTTAAATTCGCTATCGCTTTACTTTCAATGTCAATTGTGCGCAAAGCATTGTCAATAATTGTATTCGAGTTTTTCAAAAGTTTTAATTTTGTAGAATAAAAAAAAGTGATACCTTTATTTGCAAATGTATCTAAAAATAGATTAAGATAGGTAATGAATAGAGAGGAAATTGATTTACATGGACCGTTAAAAAAGTTTTTTGGTTTTTCGAAATTTAAAGGCTTACAGGAAGATGTTATTCGAAGTATTGTTGCAGGTGAAAATACCTTTGCAATTATGCCAACTGGAGGAGGAAAGTCGTTATGTTACCAGTTACCGGCATTGATGAAAGAAGGAACGGCAATTGTGGTTTCGCCACTTATTGCATTAATGAAAAATCAAGTGGATGCCATCAGAGGAATATCTGAGAATGATGGAATTGCTCATGTCTTAAATTCTTCATTGAACAAATCTGAAATCGCGAATGTGAAAAAAGATATAAGTTCAGGTGTTACAAAGCTATTATATGTTGCTCCTGAATCTTTGATAAAAGAAGAGTATGTAGCATTTTTACAATCACAAAAAATATCTTTTGTAGCCATTGATGAAGCACATTGTATCTCAGAATGGGGACACGATTTTAGACCAGAATACAGAAACTTACGTAACATTATCAAAAACATTGATAATGTACCAGTGATTGGTTTGACTGCTACGGCAACTGAAAAAGTTCAGGAGGATATTTTGAAAACTTTGGGCATCACCAATGCAAACAGATTTAAAGCATCTTTTAATAGACCGAATTTGTTTTATGATGTACGACCGAAAACAAAGGATATCTATAGTGATATGATTCGTTTTGTGCGTGGTTATGAGGGCAAGTCGGGAGTTATTTATTGTTTGAGCAGGAAAAAGGTTGAAGAGGTAGCGCAAATATTACAGGTGAATGGTATCAAAGCAATGCCATACCACGCTGGTTTAGATGCTAAAACTCGTGCAAAACATCAAGATATGTTTTTGATGGAAGATGTCGATGTGATTGTTGCAACCATTGCGTTTGGAATGGGTATAGACAAGCCTGATGTGCGTTTTGTAATTCACCATGATATCCCGAAAAGTTTAGAGAGTTATTACCAAGAAACAGGTCGTGCCGGAAGAGATGATGGTGAAGGGTATTGTTTGGCTTATTATTCTTACAAAGACATTGAAAAGTTAGAAAAATTTATGTCGAGCAAGCCAATTGCAGAACAAGAAATTGGTCATGCTTTGTTGCAAGAAGTAGTTGGGTATGCTGAGACTTCGATGAGTCGAAGAAAATATTTACTGCACTATTTTGGTGAAGAGTTTGATGAAATCAATGGACTTGGAGCTGATATGGATGATAATACAAGAACTCCTAAGCCAAAAGTTGAGGCAGGCGAAGAGGTGAAAATATTACTTTCAGTTGTAAGAGATTCAAAAGAAAAATATAAAGCAAAAGATATCGTTGCCACCTTGAGAGGAAAGGAAAATGCGATGCTCAATTCGCATAAGACTCCTGAAAGGCCTTTTTTCGGAATTGGTAAAAAACACAAGTCAGACTACTGGATGGCGTTAATTCGTCAAACATTGGTAGTGAATTTATTGCGAAAAGAAATAGAGCAGTATGGTGTTTTAAAAATGACGGATAGTGGACATGAGTTTATTGCCAATCCAAAGTCCTTTATGATGACAGCTGATCATACATACGGGCATACTGAAAATGTTGGGCAAGGTGTTATCAATTCAAAAGCTACCGGTGTAAGTGATCAAAAATTGATGGCGATACTAAAAGATTTGCGAAAGAAGGTCGCTAAAAAGATGGGAATTCCACCTTTTGCGATTTTTCAAGATCCGTCGTTAGAAGCTATGGCACTGCGCTATCCAATATCTTTAGACGAATTGTCGAATGTACATGGTATTGGTGATGGTAAAGCAAAGAAATTCGGGAAAGCATTTGTCGAACTTATTGAAGCTTATGTAAAAGAAAATGATATTACCAGACCTGATGATTTGATCGTGAAAGGTACGGGGGTAAAATCGGGCCTTAAACTTTACATCATTCAAAATACAGATAGAAAATTGTCTTTAGATGACATCGCAACGGCTAAAGGGCTAGAAATGGATGAGTTGATCAAAGAGATAGAAACCATTGTTTATTCGGGTACAAAATTAGATATCAGTTATTGTATCGATGATATTTTGGATGAAGATCAGCAAGAAGAAATCATGGAATATTTTATGGAAGCAGAATCTGATGATATTCAAGAGGCCATGGATGAATTTGATGGTGATTATGAAGAAGAAGATTTACGCTTGATGCGAATTAAGTTTTTAAGCGAGGTAGCAAATTAAATTGCTCTTAAGAGAAAAAAATATGCAAAAAAAAGAAGGATTAACCTTAGAAGAAATAGAAAAACTAAATTCAAAAGATGAATTAAAGGAATTATTGGCTTCAAAAGAAGGAAAATATAAAGTGATTCTGAATACGATTCAATATGAAGAGGAGTTAAAAAAACTTCAAATAGAATTGGTGAAATTTCAACAATGGGTTGCGAAAAACAACAAACGTGTTGCTGTAATTTTTGAAGGAAGAGATGCTGCAGGTAAAGGAGGAGCTATTAGAAGATTTATGGAACATTTAAGTCCAAGAACTTCGCGTTTGGTAGCTTTGAACAAACCTACAGATAAAGAAAGAGGACAGTGGTATTTTATGCGATATATTCGTGAGCTACCAAACCCTGGAGAGATTGTATTTTTCGATAGAAGTTGGTATAATAGAGCGGTGGTAGAACCTGTAATGGGGTTCTGTAATGACGATCAATACAATGAATTTATGTCTCAAGTTCCAGAATTTGAGCATATGTTGTATGAAGATGGTTTGATTATCATTAAGTTTTGGTTGTCAATTTCTAAAGATGAACAAGAGAAACGTTTCAATTCAAGAATGAAAAATCCATTGAAACGATGGAAATTCAGTCCGGTAGACCAGAAGGGGCAACAATTATGGGACAGGTATACGCATTTTAAAGAACAGATGTATAGTAAAACCCACACTAGTTATAGCCCTTGGGTGATTGTAAAGACAAATAATAAAGAAGTTGCTCGATTAGAGTGTATTCGTTATGTGTTGTCTAAATTCGAATATGAGGGGAAAGATTTTTCACAGACAAGTTTGTTTCCTGACCCCAATGTGATTATGCATTATTTTAGATCATCACATCAAATAGATTAACAGGTATAGTCTCAAAAATAAATTGTTAGAATGAATCAAAATTCAGAAGGAAAATCTGTTATAGATAAATTAAATACCAAAATCGGTATTAAAGGATTGTTTGCGAAAGATGCAATTAGCATAGAACGTGCTTTGCGTATTCATGATTATGAAAAAAAGTTAAAAAAACTTCAAGTTCAATTGATCAAAATGCAAGCTTCGGTAATTGAAAAAAATGAGCGTGTTATCGTTATTTTTGAAGGTAGAGATGCTGCAGGAAAAGGAGGGGCGATTCGTCGTATCACCGAAAGAATTAATCCACGTCATTTTAGAATTGTTGCTTTGCGTAAACCATCTGAAGAAGAACGTTCTCAATGGTATTTCCAACGCTATATCAAAAAGTTTCCGAAGGCAGGTGAAATCGTGTTTTTTGATCGAAGTTGGTACAACCGTGCAGTGGTTGAACCTGTTAATGGATTTTGCACGAAAGAAGAGTATGATATTTTTATGAATCAAGTAAATGATTTTGAAAAAATGATTACCCAATCAGGTATTCGTTTGGTTAAAATATATATGTCTATTAATAAAAAAGAGCAAGCGAAGAGGTTTGAAGATATCAAAAAGAATCCTCTTAAGCAATGGAAGATGACTTCGGTCGACGAGTCTGCTCAAGAATTATGGGATGAATATACCGTTTACAAAGCGAAAATGTTTGAGAATACTTCTGAAGGTGCTGTACCATGGAAAATTATCAAAGCGAATAGAAAAACTTCGGCAAGAATAGCCTCTATAGAATATTTATTATCGCAAATTCCCTACGATAAATCACGAGAGGTATAAGAGATTTTCATGAGTTTTAAGAAAGGAGATAAAGTAGCCGTATTGGATGCTGCTATAAAAGGCGTTGTCATAAATGCTTCAACCAAACAAATTGTAATTGAAGACGAAGATGGCTTTGAGTTAAGTTTTCGTCCGGATCAATTGGTTAAAATTTTAAGAGATCAGAATGAGTTGAGTAAGTTTTCTGATATCAACAATCCCTTGTTAAAAGCAAAGATTCAAGACACTTCAAGAAAGAAAAAAACTGTAATTAAAAGTAAAAAAGAAGGTACGATTCCTCCTATGGAAGTAGATCTGCATATACAGCACCTGGTAAAATCAACAGCAGGTATGCAGAACTTTGATATGTTGACTGTTCAGTTAGACACAGCAAAAATGAAAATTGAGTTTGCCCAACGCAAAAGAATACCTCGAATTATTTTTATTCATGGAGTTGGAGAAGGGGTTTTGAAAGACGAACTGTATCGTTTGTTGAAAAGATATCCTGTAAAAATATCAGATGCATCTTATCAAAAATATGGAATGGGAGCTACCGAAGTTTATTTTTTACAAAACAGGTAGTTTGTGTTTATTCTGTAGGGAGTTCACTTGTAGTAAATGAACCTGTTTTCGTACCATAGGTATATCCATCGGGATAGGTAATAGTATTTCCAGATTCACTAGATAAAATAAGTGATTCAAAGAAGAAAAACATTGAATAGCTTTGCGTGTAATTGTTAGTAACCGGAGAAGCTGCTTCTATACTATCTGTATCGTTTACATCTAAATAAGCAGGGATTCCATTATTATTTGCATCCCCTCCAGTCTCAGATTCATTGATAGATAATACATTATCATTATCATCATCGGTATCTAAATAATTTAGAGTACCATCACCATCTGTATCAATTAAAGTAGGGTCACCTGTATTCGAAATAGGTAAGGTGGTAATATCAATATCTTCATTGATGGTCAATTTGTTGTCTCCATCGTCATCAATATCAATATAATCTGGGTATCCATCTTTGTCGGTATCAAGCCATGTACCAGTATCTGGGTCAATTACTTTTTCGATTTCTGAGGGTACACCATCGTTATCATCTAAGGCAATCGTATTGGTAATAAGTAATGTACCTTCTCCAGTCCAACTTTCAGATACTACCGGTGTAGTAGGTGGGATGTCTTGGCAAAAATAGTCATTGCCCAAAGCATCATTGAAAATTCGATACGACATGGAATTGACACCTGATTCAGAAATTTGAAAAGGCTGCTCATCAAAAGGAACCTTGAAGAAAATGTCGTCGGTATTGTCTACATCCAATTGAATCATCAAAGATTCTGTCGCGCTACTTGTAGTTTTATAGAATACTAAATTCCCACAATTGTTAATCGTTAAACCATCAAAATCAAATGAAGGAACGTTAAACTCACCATCATCACAGGCTAAGAAAAATGTAAGGAATAATAGAAAACTAAGTTTTTTCATTGTCTATAAAATATGTAACAAATGTAGTGGTTTTAAAGAGAATGAAAAAAGTGTTTTTTGTTAATTTTAATTAGTATATTTTTGTGTGATACAGAGTAGATTTATCATTAATTATTTTCAAGATTCGACGTATGAAAAAGGTTTATTTAGACAATGCAGCTACAACTCCAGTTTTTGATGAGGTGGTAGATGTTATGATGGAATCTATGAAAGAAAATTTTGGAAACCCGTCTTCTACACATCAATTCGGTAGAAGCGCTAAATCTCTGATAGAGAACTCGAGAAAAAATATTGCCAAACACCTCAATGTGAGTTCAAGCGAATTGATTTTTACATCTGGAGGTACAGAAGCGAACAATTTAATTTTGCGGAATGCGATTTTGAATTTAGGTGTAACTAAGATTGTTACTTCGTATTTAGAGCATCATGCAGTCTTAAAAACCGTCAAATTATTACAACAAGAATTCTCTATTGAAGTTGTGTATGTAGATTTTGATACTAATGGAACTATTGATATTGTTGACCTTAGAAAGAAACTTGAAGGAGATCAAAAAACACTTGTAAGCTTGATGTTTGTAAACAATGAAATAGGAACAATATTAGATGTGAAAAAAGTGGCGGGTATCTGTTCAGAATACAAAGCGCTATTTCATTCTGATGCGGTTCAAGCCGTTGGACATTTTGATATTGATTTACAAGAGTTAGGAGTTGATTTTATATCTGCAGGAGCACATAAGTTTCATGGTCCAAAAGGAGTAGGATTAGCCTATTTTAAAAAAGGTTTTGGTGTACAACCGATGTTAATTGGAGGTGAGCAAGAAAAAGGAGCTAGAGCAGGTACTGAACCTGTTCACTCTATATTAGGTATGGACAAAGCACTTGAGATGAGCCTTTCAAACTTAAGCTCAGATATTAGAAATATTGCCATTCTGAAAAAGTATTGCGTAGCATTGATTCAAAAAGAATTGCCAAATGTAGTTTTTAATGCAAACTCTCAGAATATTGAAAATAATACCGTTACGGTATTGAATATGAGACTGCCATACGATTTGCCTTTTGTTATGTTTACCTTAGATTTAAAAGGTGTTGCTATATCTGGTGGTAGTGCTTGTCAAAGTGGTAGTAGTACCGGCTCACATGTATTAGAGAAATTGCTAACTGTTGATGAAGCCATGAAAACTTCTATGCGAATCTCATTTAGTAAATTTAATACGAAAGAAGAGATTGCCTATTTTGTAGAAGTATTAAAAGAAGAGTTGTTAAAGAAGAATTAAGGGGTTAATCTTCCTTTCAGTCTTTTTTCAAATTTTTGTTTGATTACAGTAATTCTTTTCATGATATCCATGATTTTAGGATCTTTATTTTCTTTATAGATCTCATTCAATCCTAATACCAATTCTTTGGCAGTATGCGAAGCTTTGATACGTTCGTCTCTAGATTTGAACGTTGATTCATTGGCTTCAAACTCTAAAGCTCTGTCAATTATTTCCATAGTTATTTATAGATATTATTTCTTTATTTGGGCAATATAATAAATAAGTTTGATTTTAAAACTTTTGTAAAGAAAAAAATATTTTTTTGTTTTTTTTACATATTTCTTAATATCTAAAAAATATTGGTCAATTTTTTGCTTTTTTTATTAAGATGAAGGTTTTTAGTCTACTTTAATTCGTTCTTCTCTATTGACTAACTCCCAGGCTGTATAAAATACCAATTGTGTTCGTTTGTGTAATAATTCGTAATTAATTTTTTCAGGTGTGTCGGTTGCTTTGTGATAATCTTCATGCACGCCGTTGAAATAAAATATAATAGGAATGTTGTTTTTTGCAAAGTTATAATGGTCTGATCGATAATAAAATCGATTCGGGTCGTTTTCGTCGTTGTAAGTATAATCTAGTTGTAAATTCGTGTATTTGGTATTGACTTCTTCAGATAAGAAATGCAGTTCTTTACTCAATTTGTCAGAGCCAATTAAATAAATGTAATTTTCATTGTTTTCATGTGCTGAATCAATACGACCAATCATGTCTATATTTAAATCTGCGATATGATTTTCTATTGGGAAAATAGGATTTTCAACATACCATTTAGATCCATATAAACCTTTTTCTTCAGCAGTAAGGTGTAAGAACAAAATACTTCTTTTTAGTGGAGTTCCATTTTTTTTCGCTTGTTGAAACGCCTCTGCGATTTCTAATAAAGCAACCGTTCCTGATGCGTCATCGTCTGCTCCGTTAAAGATATCTACACCATTTGTTCCTATATGATCGTAATGCGCAGAAAGTACTACTATTTCGTTTGGGTATTCAGAACCTTCAATATATGCAACAACATTTTCGGTTTCTTTTACACCTCCTGGTAAAAATGATTTCGGAATTTTTTGAAAATAGTTATCATCGGCTAAAGGACTTTGAATACCTAATTTTTGATATTCACTTTTTAAAAATTCAGCAGCTTTTTTTTGTCCAGGCTCACCAGTTTCGCGACCTTCAAAAGCATCTGAAGCAAAATAATACAAATCTTTTTTTAGTTCTTCAACAGTTATAGTGTTTGCAAAAACAGTGTCTGTATCTTCAACTTTTATTTTTTTGGTACTCGTACAGGCTGTAAATAACGATGTAGCTATAAGTATTGGAATAATTATATTTTTCATATTGAAATATAATAAAATTATTTTTTGAGAATAAATTGTTTCGAATCAGTATTGAAACGTACTTGATCTTCAGGAAATAAATTTTGTAAATCTTGATTTTCTATCAATGTGTCTATGGTGCCAGTCACAAATTTATTTGGAGTCATCAACCACAATTCATCTGCAAGTTGCAGCGCTAAATTTACTTCGTGTGTTGAAATAATGATTGTTTTTTGCGTTTCAAGAACTAAACGCTGTAGTATTTTAAAAACTTCAATTTTATGATGTAAATCAAGGTGGGCAGTGGGTTCGTCTAAAATAATGATATCCGTATCTTGAGCCAATGCTCTTGCAATCATTACTTTTTGAAGCTGGCCGTCACTCAATTCGTAGTTTTTTCTGTCTCCTAAATCAGAAATGTTAACCAATTTTAAGGCTTGTTCTATCTTTATCAAATCTTCTTTGGACAATCTTCCTAACCAATTGGTATAGGGCTGTCGACCTAAGGCAACGAGTTCGTAGACCGATAATTGACTTTCAGGTATTTTTTCAGTCAATACGAGACTCATAGATCTTGAGAGCGAAACGTTGTCTATGTCATATAGTTTTTTGTTATTGATCCGGATTTCTCCCTCAAGTTTGTATTGGGTTTTAGATAAGGTTCTTAACAGGGTTGATTTACCAATACCATTTTTACCCAATAGCGTTACTAGTTTTCCTTTTTCTAGAGCGATATTTAAATTTTTTGCAACAAAATGAGTACCTTTTTTATTGCAATAACCAATAGCCAAATCTTCGGTTTTTAGTATGATATGTCGATGTTCATTTTTCAAATTACATTGTCAATTTTTGTTTTCGAATCAGCAACCAAATTACAATTGGAGCACCAAATAATGAAGTAATTGCATTAATCGGCAGTGTGTATTCACTATTGGGTACCTGTGCAATCGTATCACAAATAAGCATTAAGATTGCTCCAGTAAGTGCGACAGTCGGAATCAATATTTTGTGATCCGATGTGTCGAATAATAATTTTGTCAAATGCGGTACAGCCAAACCAATAAAAGCAATAGGTCCAGAAAACGCTGTGATAACACCTGTCATTAAACTCGTTACGATTAGTACTAAATTTCTTGTTTTTTTTAAATTGATGCCCATACTTATGGCATAGTTTTCACCAAGTAATAAACCGTTTAGAGGTTTGATACTGCCTAGAAGTAATAGGATGCTAATAGAAATTATCGAAGCAAAAATTATGAGTTCGTTCCAAGTAAGATTTCCTAAGCTTCCAAAACTCCAAAATATAAATTGCTGTAGGAGTTCTGCACTACTGAAGTAACTTAAAACGTTAATAATTGCAGCACTGATACTACCAAACATGAGTCCGATTATGAGTATTGACATAGTGTTTCTAATCTTTTTTATGGCAATTAATACTACTGATAAAACCATAAATGATCCCAAACTAGCTGCGACAGTAACACTCCAATTAGAAAGTAAAAAGCCCCCTAAATAGGTTCCTAAAAAACCAGATCCTAAAATTAAGATAGCCACACCTAAGCTTGCACCAGAACTTATTCCTAAAACAAACGGACCTGCTAATGGGTTTCTAAATAACGTTTGCATGAGCAATCCACTAATTCCAAGTCCTGATCCGACTAATATTGCGGTAATCGATTTAGGAATTCTATAGTTGAGAATGATATATTTCCAGTTTTCGTTTTCTGCTGTGGTCCCTGTTATTATATTAATAATTTCTTTGAAAGGAATGCTTACAGACCCCAAGTTGATATTTATCAACCAAGTTGCAAGCAGTAAAAATAGTAAGACCGCAGCTGAATACTTGTATGTTTTTTTTGTAGCCAAGAGAGTTAGAGCGTATTTAAAAAGGCGATAAGTTTCGCAACAGCCAAGCCTCGATGACTAATTTTACCTTTTTCATGCATACTCATTTCTGCAAAAGATGTAGTATAACCCTTAGGTTTAAAAATAGGGTCGTAACCAAAGCCTTTTGAACCCGATTTCTCTTTGAGTATTTCTCCTTCACAAACACCTTCAAATTGAAATTGCTTACCATCTAAATTTAATGCTATTACCGTTCTAAAACGCGCACTTCTATTTTCTTGACCTCGCAAAGCATTGAGCAACTTGTCCATATTCTTTTCCGCATCACCATCTTCACCAGCATATCTTGCTGAATAAACGCCAGGTGACCCATTTAACGCATCCACTTCTAAACCTGTATCATCTGCAAAACAATTAAGTTTGTATTTTTCGGTTACATAATTTGCTTTGATTGCAGCATTACCTTCAAGTGTTGTTGCTGTTTCAGCGATTTCTTCAAAACAAGCGATTTCCTCTAAAGTGACCAACTCAATATTAGGTAGTAATGCAGCTACTTCTTTAGCTTTATTTATGTTATGTGTGGCAAAAACAATTTTCATACAAGATATTTCTAAATTTGAAACAAATATACTTTTGATTTGCGAGAATATGGTCAATCAAATAAAATTTGTTAATCGGGTAGGGTAATTCAAAACAAACTTGTTTTAAAAATAAGAACCCTAAAAATATTACCAAATGAAAGCTATTTCTAAACCATCGAGTATTGTATCTATGTTATTTTTGTTTTTAATATTGTTGAGTTGCAATGCAACTTCGCAAGTAGAAATTGAAGATGAAACTCCAACAGAAGAGTTAGAAGATACAGTTGAAGAAACTGAAGAAGAAACTTCTGAAGAACCAGAAAATACCAATTATGATATTTCTTCTATATTATCAATATTTGATAATGTTGAAGCCATTAGTTATACGGTAACGAGTACTTCAGTGATTATAAATACTACGAATTTACCGAACCATAAATCACCTTATTACGAAGGTACAGATTGGGAAACAGAAATGTATACAGATTATTCAGGTACAAATTCTAATTTTCGATTGAACCCAAATAGAATTGGAGAGCAACAAATATCGATTACGATTCCGTTGTACCCTGAAGAGGCTGATAACAAAGAAGCGACTCCAATGGGACCTATGGGGATTTCTAGAAATGGAGTGGTGTTTTTCAATCAATATGCAGCCGGTTTTTCAGCCTTAGATAATGAAATAGATTCGTTCGACCAATATTTAGGTCACCCAGCTGGAACGGGTGCATACCATTATCATATAGAGCCTGTGTATCTTACAGAAACTTTTGGTGAAGATGCGCTGTTAGGGTTATTAGCGGATGGATTTCCTGTATACGGACCACTAGAAAATGATGCAATTATCTCTACAGATGATTTAGATGATTATCATGGACATTATGGTGCTACAAAGGAATTTCCAAACGGAATTTATCACTATCATGTTACTGCAACGGCTCCTTATATTAATGGAGATGGTTTTTATGGAACTCCAGGAAATATCTCTCGATAATGAAACATTTCCATTACATATTATTTTTATGTTTACTCGCAGTGTCGTGTACCAAGAATAATGTAGTAATTGATGAAAATGATGTTGGTTTATCTCAGGAGCAAGGAATTTTGTTCTTTGAAGGTAGTCCGTTTTCAGGAACTATAGAAGCTCGATTTTCTGACCATCACCTAAAGAGTCAAACTCATTACCGCTATGGAAAATTACATGGTGTTCAAAAAAAATGGTATGCAAACCGACAATTGTTCTCTGAAAGGAATTTCCAAAATGGAATAAAAGTAGGAGTGCACGTTGGTTGGTGGGCAAATAGCAACAAAAAGTATGAATTTGAGTTTAATGATAATGGTGAGCATCATGGAATCGCAAATGAATGGTTTGAAAACGGTCAAGTTTTTAAACAATTTAATTATCAATTTGGTAGAGAAGAAGGTAGCCAGAAAATGTACAAGCCAAATGGTAATTTAAGAGCCAATTATGTTGTCGTTAATGGAGAGAGATTTGGGCTTATTGGATTAAAAAGATGTGATGCAGTATCAACAATGTAATAAATGATGAAACAAATTATAAACATATTTCTGTTGCTTTTGATTGTTGGGTGCGCTAATGACAACAAAAAACGTAAAATAGCAGAACAAACTACTAAGGTCGTAACGTTGCCTTTTTTCAATTCGGCTGAGTTTACACCTGAATGGATTCAAAAAGGAACAAAAGCATATAAAGAAATACATCAAATACCTGACTTTTCATTTTTTAATCAGAATGGAGAATTGGTTACAAAGAATGATTATTTGGGTAAAATTTATGTGGCAAATTTTTTCTTTACGAGTTGTACAGGTATCTGCAGAGATTTGAGTTTAAACATGCGTTTAATTCAAGAGAAATTTAAAGGAGATGATGAAGTAAAATTATTATCACATTCTGTAACACCAGAAATCGACTCTGTTCCTGTGTTAAAAAAGTACGCAACTGATTATAAAATTAATTCAGAACAATGGAATTTGGTTACTGGAGATAAAGAGGTCATTTATGAATTGGCACGAACGGCTTATTTCTCAGATGAAGACTTTGTGAAAACCGAAAAGCCAAGTGAATTTATTCATACAGAAAACCTTTTATTGGTAGATAAAAAAGGAAGAATAAGAGGGGTTTATAACGGTACGATAAAATTAGCAACGAAACGTTTAATGAAGCACATTGAGTTGTTGAAGAATGAAGAGTAATTTTGTATATTTACCTTCCTAAACTTTAGGAAAAAATAAAAGATTCTCGATAATTCAATCTACCTAACTTGAAGAAAAAAAAATTAAAAATTGTTTTAGGCGTTGTTGTAGTTTTTATAACGCTAATTTTGTGGTTGTTACCTGTAGTTTCGAAAAGCTTACTAGAGAAAAATGGTAAAGAATGGATTGGACGAAAAGTTTCGGTTGAAGATATCGACATCAATCTTTTTACCGGTACAGTGAAGGCTTTTAATTTTGATTTATACGAATCAGACGATAGTACCAGTTTTGTGTCTTTTGATACCCTTGTTTTAAACACAAGACCTTTTCATTATTTTACTTCAAAAATAACGTTACAACAATTTTACGTTAAAAATTTAGAAACGAAGGTTATCAAAGAAAATGATTCGTCATTTAATTTTGATAGCCTGATTGCTTTTTATAATACTCCAGTTGATTCTTCGGAGGTAGAAGAAGTAGAAATAGACACAACGGAGGTTTTGAAATTTAGCCTGTCTAATATTGAATTTGTGAATGCGCAAATATCTTTTAATGACAAAGTGATTGAAGAAGAATTTGTTTTTGATGAATTAGATCTTCTGATTCCGAATATTGAATGGAATCAAAAAGATGCAAGTAATGCTGATTTAGAGTTCAATTTTAGAGACGGAGGACGTTTTTATTCTTCCACTAACTTTGATCCTATAAAAGGTGATTTCAACGCAAATATAGGTTTGGTAGATTTAGATTTATCGGCTTATACTAAATACCTGCAAGATTTTTTATTGTTAGATTCTGCAAATGGCTTGCTTACAACCAATCTTAATTTTAATGGGAATTCTAACTATTTAGATACTTTAGCGATTGATGGTTTTGTAAAGCTTAACGAGTTTCAGATGAACGATACGTTGAAGAAACCAATTTTAAAGGCAGAAGAGATTAGTTGTGTCTTTGGGAAACTAGAACCTTTAAAGAATTCTTACCTAATTGATTCTGTGCAGTTAACTAAGCCATATGTTCGTTTCGATATGTATCAAACTACTACAAATTTTGATGCATTTTTTAGACTTAATGAACCGGTAGATTCTGTAGCAGTAGCTGAAGTTGAGCTTGATAGTTCAGAAGGTGTTGCAAATGATAGCGTACCTGAGTTGTATTATAAATTAAATTCATTTAGGATTGTTGATGGTAAATTGCAGTTCAATGATATCACGACCTCACAACCATTTCAGTACAATTTAACGAGTATTGAAGTAGATTTAGATTCTATGGATAGCAAAACGGAATGGGTGGATATGCAAGCACAAATGTTGCTTAATAAGAGAGGGGTTATGAAAGTTGATGTGAGCTTCAATCCGTTGGATCCAATGGAATTAGAGTTGAAATATGTGATTTCTGGCTTTAAATTAAACGACTTGAATATTTATTCGATGGATTATATGGGGGTTCCTGTTTTAGAAGGAGATATGTATTACAAAACAAATACCAAGATCCATAATGGAGAATTAGATAGTCAAAATAAGTTGATTGTACATAATGCAACCTTAGGTGATAAAAGGGGAGGACTCTATAATTTACCGCTAAAATTTGCATTGTTTTTATTAAAAGATAAAGATGGAGTTGTAAACTTAGATGTTCCGGTTGATGGAGATTTAAATGATCCGAATGTAAGTATCAATAAGATTGTTTGGTATTCATTTAAAAATTTATTGGTAAAAACGGTAGCATCGCCTGTGAAATTTCTAGGAGGTTTGGTAGGAGGTGATCCTAAAGATTTAGAAACTTTTGAATTTTCTTATCTAGATACCGCTTTGAGTGATGCTCATTTAAAACAATTGGATAAGTTACAAGAGCTTGAAAAAAAGAAAGAAGGATTGTTGATAGATATGTTGTATTTGAATGATATTGAAATTGAAAAAAGACATATCGCTGTGCAGCAAATTGGAAATGATTTTAATAAAAAGTACAAAAAGAAAAATTATTTAGATGACGAGAAAGAATTTAAATTGTACTTACTTGAAAAAACTCAAAAGGATGCATCTGATGCCACTATAGAAAAAATGTTAGACTCTTCATTTGTTGAAGGAGCTTGTGTATCACTAACGAGCCCAGTATTAATCGATTCATTGGCTCATGTTTATGAAACAAAAAGAATTGAGGGAATACGAAAACAGTTATTAGAGAGTGAGACGAAAAATCATATCAAGGTTAGAAAAGCGAAACCTGATGATCCCGAAAATATTGCGAGTAAACCTATTTTTAAAATAGTATATTCAATAGAAGAATGAAATATAAAAAGCCAATGTCAGTCATTGGCTTTTTATTTTTTTGCTATTATTTAAGTTGAATCTCTTTTGAGATGGGCTTCGATGCACCTAATTTGATACTTAATTCGGAAGGGGAAGAATTTCCAACAGTAATTGTATAAAGCCCCTTTCTCCATACTTTTTTACCTTTTTCATTCACTACTTTTAAATCATCAGGTTTTAAAGTAAAAGAAATATTTTTTGATTCTCCTTTGTTGATTGAAATTCTTTCAAAGCTTTTAAGACTTGTCAAGGGTAGGTTTTCTTCATTTTTATTTGGGCTGATGTACAATTGAACTACTTCTTCGATATCGTAATTTCCAGTGTTTTTTATGAGAACGGAAACTTCCAGGTTGTCTTTTTTTCTTAAAACATCTGATGTGAGCTTTAGTTCTGAAAATTCAATCTTAGAATAGGTAAGTCCGAAGCCAAACGGAAACATAGGTTCTTGGGTCATGTATTTATACGTACGTTCTTTCATAGAATAGTCATCAAAAGCAGGTAGTTGAGCTACATTTTTTGGAAAGGTTATCGGTAAATGTCCAGAGGGAGATACGTCTCCGAATAATATATCAGCCACCGCATTACCACCTTGTTCACCTGGATACCACATTTGTAGTATGGCATCACACCCTTCTTCAATGCCTTCTAACGAAACTGCACTACCACTTGCGATAACTAATATCAAAGGTTTGTCCTTTTTCTTTTCGATCATCGTTTTTATGTAGTCAATTTGGTTTTGTGGTAATTTCAAATTTACCCGGTCTCCTTTGCTATTTGAAGCAATGGCGTCGACTTCTTCACCTTCCATATCAGCAGATATACCTGCCACACAGATGGTTGCATCAGACATTCCAACAACAACAGGTGCATAATTCAAAGGATTTAGATTTTTTTGAAAAGGCAATGCCCCGCTTCTGTAATTTAACGAAGTACCCAATGACACGGCATCAGCGATTCCTTCTAGGACAGTTACTAAATTCGGACTAACACCGTAGTAATTACCCATTAATACATCTGAAGAATTTGCAAAAGGTCCGGTTACATAGGGAACTTTAATGTCCTTTGGGAGTGGTAAAATATTATTTTTGTTTTTTAGCAGAACGATTGATTTTTGTGCAGCTTCTCTTGCCAATTGTATGTGCTTTTCTGAGTGTATGTGCTCTGGCCCAATTGCTGTATATGGGTTGTTCGTTGCGTTTTTATCAAACATTCCAAGTCTAAATCGCGTCTTAAAAAGTTGTATCAATCTTTGATCGACTAATTTTTCTTTTATTAATCCTTCTTCAAGTGCTTTTTTAAGGTAGTTGTATGTACCACCGCAATTTAGATTCACTCCCGCCATCAAAGCAATTGCAGCTGCTTCTTCTCTAGTAGAGGCAGTTTTGTGCCCTTTGTAGATGTCATTGATGGCTCCACAATCAGAAACCACGTACCCATCAAAATTCCATGCTTCTCTAAGCGTTTTTTGCAGTAAAAATTTACTTCCTGAAGCAGCATCTCCATAAACAGCGTTGTAAGCACTCATAACACCTTCTACTTTGACTTCTTCTACCAGTGCTTGGAATACAGGTAGGTAAGTCTCATAAAGATCCTGTTGACTTGGGTTTGCATTGAAATGGTGCCGTAATTCTTCGGGTCCAGAGTGTACTGCAAAATGTTTAGCGCAGGCTGCTGTTTTTAAATAAGTAGGGTCTTCACCTTGAAGGCCTTTTACGAATGAAATACCCATTTTAGCCATTAAATAAGGATCTTCTCCATAGGTTTCTTGACCGCGACCCCAACGCGGATCTCTAAAAATATTGATGTTCGGACTCCAAAATGTCAAACCAGCATACCTACTATGATTTCCCATTTTTTGAGAAATTATATATTTTGCTCTTGCTTCAGTAGAGATCGCGGTTCCAACTCGGTTTGCCAGCGATGGGTCAAAAGATGCTCCAATAGCAATTCCTTGTGGGAAAATTGTAGCCTTTCCGTTTCTTGCAACACCATGTGAAGCTTCATTCCACCAATCATAACTAGAGACTTCTAATCTTTCAATGGCTGGTGCAGTATTTAATAATTGACTTAGTTTTTCTTCAAGAGTCATTTGAGAGACTAAAATTTTTGCTCTTTGTTCAATCGAAAGATTCGAGTCTTGAAAAGAGAAATCTATTTTTTGTGCACTTGTTATTTTTGAGAAGAATAATGTTAACATTAAGATTTTTAGTAAGGATATCTTTTGTAATTTCATAGTATAGTTTTATTCGATGATGGCTATCCAGTCTTGGTTTGGTGTTGGGGCGGTTGCCCATAGCCACTGTTTCCATTCAAGTTGTATAGTTTTGTTGTAAGTACCGGTGTAGATATTAAACCAAGTAATAGAAACTTTTCCAGAACTTGGCTTTTTTATATGGATGGTTATGCTGTTGTTTTCTGAAGGATGAAAAACAATATATTTTCCTTTTTTGTTAGAAACGTTCCAACTCATAGCAGCATTTGATACTGACAATTCATTAAAATTATGTGCAGAAAAGAATTCATTAAAATATTTGTAGTAATGTAGTTTTGGTTTGTCCTCTTCATCTAGAGTATCTATATCAGTAATGACAGTGCTCCAAGAGTTTGCCTGCCAATAATGAGTTGAATAAGTACCAGCAAAAGCACAGATGTAATTTCTTCTCAAGCATGTTTTAGGATTGTCAAAATTTCCGATGAAAACTTTGTATGGACTTTTTTCATAGCCTCCATGCTCGATATTAAAAATAGGTTTGTTCGGAAAGTTGTTTTTACATCGTAGCATCACATTATACAACTCTGTACTCCAATTTTGAATTGAGATAAAATCTACTAAATCACTATTTTTTTTACAAAAACCATAGTCATGTACCGTTAACAAACGATTGTATACATCGAGATTTTTTAACCTGCTGATTCTTTCTTTTACATATTTTTCGTCACATCGACCATATGCGAGTGCTTCTTTAGAAATATCCCATATGATATTCGGATAAGCTTGATATCTTTTTATGATATAGTCAAAGTAACGATTGTCTTCAAGAGAATACATTTTTGGCCAATTGACTTCTTTGTTCCAAACATAGATCATTAAATGTGCCGCAATATTTCTGTTATTCAGGTTTGCAATAACGTTGTCTAAGTGTTTAAAAAAATCAACATTTAAAGACGAATAATCCGGAATTTTATTGGTTCCATGAAATGGAAAGAATTTAGGTTTACTAAAATCATGTTCGGGTTTGGTCGTCTTGTCTTTTTCCCAACGAATATCATATGCATATGCATTGAACACCACTTGGTTGTAGTTGTTCTCTTCTAGTTTGTCTAAAATTTGATTCGTGTTTTTTTGATTTTTTTCACCATAATCTAATGCAAACAGCCAATCAAATTCATAAGCGACTAAAAAATAGGGAGTCCCATCCTCATACGAGAATTTTTGAGGATTGATTTTATCAATTGTAATGGCTCCTCGACTTTTTTTATAAGGGGTATTAGAAACGAGAACACTTCCTTTCAGATTGTTTATTTCTTCTGAATCTGAATAAGTAGAGTAAGTCCAATTTCCTGAAATGTTACCAGAAAAGCGAATAATATATTGATCGCCTCCGTTGTAAAACCCAGGAATTTTAATTTGTTCTCCTGAAGGATTGGTAAAACGTGCGTAAAAATGGGTTTCGAATGGAGCATCTGTTTTATTAGTCGAAAACCTTATGTCGACAACTTCCCATTTATCAACTTGTATAGATACTTTTTTCTCTGTAAAAGCATGAAATGAATAGGTGTTTGATACAGCAAACAGTAATACTATGTTGAAAATTATTTTTTTCATCGAAGCAATAAGCTAAGCTTATTTTAGGGAACTAATTGCTTGAAGCGGTTTTTTCGTTTTGTACTGCAATTCGTTTTTTCTGTTTCCCGTTCAAACCGTGTTTGTAATAGTGTTCAGGTTTATAAGTCATATAACTTTTCTTCATATCAGGGTCGTTGAGATCTTGACTGAGGTCACAATCAAATCTTGTTAGAATTGAATGGTTGGTACTCCAACCATTTACAGCGGTAAAATGTGAAATTCCCCATGTGATACCTCTTCCGTCTTTCGTGTCAGTAAATGCATCAGGAATAAAAGGTCCTCCTGCAGTAGGCATCAATTCAGTGATAGATGCAATATCGAAATTGATACCGTCTTCGGCGTATTGAATTGTATTGTGCTCATTACCATCTCTAATTACCAAGGCTGCGATACCCCCTTTGAATGGAAATAGCGTAGTCTCATGTCCAGAGTTGATCACAGGGTTTTGTGCATATTTGGTGAAAGGTCCAAGGGGATTATCGGCAGTTGCCAAACCTTGCATTCTTATCAAATTACCTTTTACTCCGTAATCAGATTTATAGTATAAATATATTTTCCCTTTGTATACCAAGGGGTACGGATCATGAATGGAAAATTGATCCCATTGGCCTGGTGCACCGTTTGGAATTACAATTTTATTATAAGGAGTCCAAGGACCATCAGGAGAATCGGCATATGAAACCGCTACAGGACAATCATCACCGCGTTTTCCACTAGCTTCCATAAATCCTTGGTAGTACAAGTAATATTTTCCTTTCCATTTTAAAATATCTGTAGTAGCGACTGAACGCCAACCTACATTAGGTTTTGGTGGTCTGGGTACAGCCACACCTTGTTCTTCCCAGGTAAACCCATCTTTACTAGTAGCATACCAAATATCACATAAATCCCAATCACTTGAAGGAATCGTGTCATTGCTTTTAGCTGCTCCTTTGGGTGAAGTTGGAGTTTGACGGTGGGTATACCAAACATAGTATTTACCGTTTTCAAAAATTACTTTTGATGGATCTCTACGCGTTATTGTTCCATCGTGATTGCTATAATCAAGACCTTTTATTTCTGTGTATTTGAATTGGGTATATAGTTCGTTGTATTTGGGTTGGATTCCTAGGTAAGCATCGTAATTTCTTTCTAAGGCATGACTTAATTTGATATTTGGTTTTTCATGTTGAATTTCAAATGGGAATCCTTTATCCTCTTTCGGGGCTATTTTTGAAATTGTAGCGTTAGGGATTTTTTGAGCACAAGAAATGACAAATAGCACCGATAAGTACATAAAAATGTTTTTCAATAGTTTCATGAATTAGTTTTATTGATTGTGTATAATTTAAAAATCAAATTTTCTAAAAAAATATGCCAATACAAAGTTTTACAACTAGACGAAAACTAGATTGTAGGAAGAAAAAATCTCATTTGTACCTGAAACTATAAGATAAATCGTTTTTTGTAATACAAATGGTTAAAAAAAGCATTCAAATTATTTTGAATGCTTTTTAATCAAGTTAGTTTATACAGAAAACTGATGGAGGTGGTGATCGAGATGTTTGTAGAACATATTATTCCATTCTTTTGAGGTTAGCTTACCGAAAGAATGAGATTCTTTTTGTTCAAAATAATCAACTCCTAGTTCTTGAGTTTTTCTTATGAATGAAATAAGTCTTGTTTTTTCTGTCTCAAAATCTTTTTGTTCTGTAATTAGAAATTCCGGAGCGGTTCTGCTGTTTGTCTTATATGGTTTGGTGCCGACAACGATATTTTTTATCAACAAACCTAGAATCATTTTTTTGAATTTATTCGGTTTTGGTTGTGTGTTTTCAAAGATCAACTCATAGGTTACACAACAATGTGCAAACATTTGAGAAACATCCATTTTTCCCCAAACCGGTTGAGAATTTTTATTTAATTTTTCTATTCGACCAATGATTTCTTCTGTGACCTCTTTATCGAAAATGTTTTTCATATCAATTTATTTTTTTTTCATGTCGATCAATATAGAAAAAGTATTATTTACATCTTCTTCTTTAACAACAATTGTCATTTCGTGTGTAGTAGAAATAATTTCTTGTACCGAGATTCCTGCCCAAGCAAGTTGCTTTAAAATAAAATAATAGACACCAGATTGTTCAACATTGGTCTTAGGTAGTTTTATGGTAATAGAGGCCAATTCAGTATGAGCATAAATCATGATCTCTTTCGCGAACAATTCTTTTACCTGCTCTTCTAGGTTTTTACTCGTAACAATATTTGTTTCGAAAATCCCTTGTGATATTGTGAAGAAATAATCTTTGTCGTCTCCAATTTTTGTCAAAAGAGAGGTGATAGATCTCAATAAAGTAGGAGTGTTTTTATAAGTGAAATTACAGAGGTTAGATCGTACAATAAAATCTCCCAAAGAAAAAGTGAATTTTCTAATGTTTTTCCTTATTCGTAACAAGTTAGAAGGAGATAATCTATTGATAGCCATCATGATGGCGCCAGATTTCACTTCTTTTCCAAGGTCGTTTTCTACATCTTCTTGGATAGCTCTTGCTAAAGAAGATACGTTGATCAATTTATCATTTAAAGCTTCTTCATAAAAAGGAGTTTTTCTGATAATGCTTTCGACAGATTCTTGAATGGTTTTCATACCGTGTTTAATTTTAAACAATTTGTAATAAAGTGTAAATATATTACAAATTTTTGCTGTAAATTAACAATTACAGGATTTTTGCGCAATATTTTAGAACCTGAATAGGTGTGGTTTCTAAAAGAAATTAAAATAAAAGCAAGATGAAAGTTTTAAAATTTGGTGGTACTTCAGTAGGAAGTCCTGAAAGCATAAAAGAAGTAGCAAAAATTGTATCGAATATAGAAGGACAAAAGATAGTAGTATTGTCTGCTATGTCTCAAACTACAAATGTGTTACATCAAATTACAGATGCTATCGGTGCATCAAATTTTGAAGAGGCAAATAGCATCATTGATATGATGATTGATCGTTACAAAACAGTAATCGAAGGTTTGTTTGAAACTGATACTGTTAAGAATACTGCAAGTGCTTTTATCGAAGAGCGTTTCGATTTTATCAAGTCGTATGCGCATGAAGGTTCAGTAGAAGTAATAGCTGCGATAGAAAAAATAATTGTAGCTCAAGGAGAGATTCTTTCAACAAACTTGTTTTCTATGTATCTGAATGAGGTAAATACTGCTGCAAGTTTATTGTCTGCTTTTGATTTTATGAGAATTGACGCTGCCGGTGAACCAGATTCAGAATTTATTACAGAAAGTTTAGGTGAGATTATTGCAGCAAATGCAGCAACAGATATTTTTATCACGCAAGGGTATATTTGTTTGAGCCATGTTGGTGATATAGATAATTTAAAAAGGGGAGGAAGTGATTATTCTGCTTCATTAATCGGTGCAGCTATTGAAGCTGAAGAGATTCAAATCTGGACAGATATTGACGGGATGCATAATAACGACCCACGTTATGTTGACAATACTTTTTCATTAAAAGAGATTTCTTTTGATGAAGCAGCTGAGTTGGCGTATTTTGGAGCAAAAATTTTACACCCTCAAAGTGTGATTCCTGCAAAAGAAAAAAATGTACCAGTACTATTGAAGGATACTTTCAATCCAGATTCAGCAGGTACCATTATTCGTAACTGTACAGTACCTAACAAAGTACGCGCAATTGCAGCAAAAGATGGAATTACAGCGATTCGAATCAAATCATACCGAATGTTAATGGCGTATGGTTTCTTGAAAAATATTTTTGAAGTCTTTGAAAAATATAAAACCTCTATTGATATGATTACTACATCAGAGGTTGCAGTTTCTTTGACTATCGATGATGATACTTATTTAGAAGAAATTACAAAAGAATTAGAAAACATTGGAAGTGTAAAGGTGGATACTGATTTGAGCATCATTTGTTTAGCAGGTGATTTTTCTCAGCAGCAAAAAGGAGCCAGCGCAGCTATCTTTAGTAGTTTGACAAATATACCTATTCGTATGATATCGTATGGAGGTAGTAATTACAATGTTTCTTTGGTAGTAAATACCGAACATAAAATTCAAGCTTTACAGGATTTAAACAAAGGTGTTTTTGAAAACAACTAATTCATAATAATTTATAAAGGACGGTTTTTACTGTCCTTTTTAGATTAATTTTAAATAGAAAATCAAAAATAAAAAAGCTGTCATTTATCATAAAAGCAGAGTTGTTTTAGGAAACTTTTTTTTATTTTTGCATTTCACAATTTTAAGACTATACTACAATGGCAATTATAATAACTGACGAATGTATTAACTGCGGGGCTTGTGAGCCAGAATGTCCTAACAACGCAATTTATGAAGGTGCTGAAGATTGGCGTTATTCAGATGGTACAGAACTATCTGGAGACATCGTTTTACCTAATGGTAACAAAGCAAATGCAGATGACGATCAAGAAGCGGTAGATGACGAAGTTTACTTTATCGTACCAGACAAATGTACAGAATGTAAAGGTTTCCATGACGAGCCTCAATGTGCTGCTGTTTGTCCAGTAGATTGTTGTGTGCCTAACGAAGATATCGTTGAAACAGAAGAGGAATTATTAGCGAAGAAAGCTTTTATGCACGGAGAAGAATAAGTTATACTTCTTTATAAAATATTGAAAACTCTCTTTTTTAAGAGAGTTTTTTTATTTTACAATAAATTCTATTCTATTATTTTTTCGGTTTTCGATGGCATTTGTCGTGCTGTATTTTGTAGCAGAAGCACCGACACCAATAACCTGAATCTGATCTTTTGATAAACCTTTCGAATGGATCAAATAGGCGTAAATACCTGCAGCTCTTCTTTGGCTTAAGAATTTGCTGAATTCTAGATTGGGTTTGTTGTATGAGTGAATTTGAATTGTTATTTGTTTGTCGTTGTTAGCTCTGAGTAACCTAGCGACCTGATTCAACACCTTTTTTGTTTTCGAGTGTAGGATGTGACCCTCTCTTTTTTTGAATCGAATTTCATGTCCTATTTTTTCTAAGGTAAATTTTAATTCTTGAGGATTAGAAAATAAATGAGATTTTTCAAAACGTTGATTTACATAAGTGTTTCTCGATAAATTAGGTTTTTCATCATTAAAGGAATTAAACGCTACAGTTTGATTTATATTTTGGTTTTTTGATTCAAGATTAATCCTGTTTTGTCCAATTATGGTTTGAGTACCTAAAAAGACAAAGAATATTTTTAGAAGACGTTTTATATATTTTAAACAGCACAGCATTTTACAAAAATATCGCACCTAATTAACATTTGTTAATTTTAGTAAAGGTTTTTAGTTGTTATAACAATGATTGTATTGGTGAATCAAATAAAATATGAGATTTAAATTCGAACATTTTACCGAATGTTGTTTTAAATAAATACTATATTTGCAGTCGAATTTTCAAAAGATATAAAGCATGAAAGCTGGAATTGTAGGATTACCAAACGTAGGGAAATCAACATTGTTTAATTGTCTGTCAAATGCGAAAGCACAGAGTGCAAATTTTCCATTTTGTACTATAGAGCCAAACGTTGGTGTTGTAAACGTACCTGATTCAAGAATAGCAAAGTTAGAGGGGATGGTAAACCCTGAGCGTGTAGTGCCTGCGACAGTTGAAATCGTTGACATTGCAGGATTGGTAAAAGGAGCTAGTAAAGGAGAAGGATTGGGAAATCAGTTTTTAGGAAATATTCGTGAAACCGATGCGATTATCCATGTGTTGCGTTGTTTTGATAATGACAATATCGTACATGTAGATGCCTCTGTAGATCCGGTTAGGGATAAAGAAACAATTGACATTGAGTTGCAGTTGAAAGATTTAGAAACGGTTGAGAAGCGTTTGGAGCGAGTAAAACGTAATGCAAAGACAGGGAACAAAGAAGCACAAGCAGAATTTGATGTTTTGTCGAAAATTCAAGAGACCTTATTAGAAGGTAAATCCGTTAGAACTTTAGAGTTTACAGAGAAAGAATTGGAGTTTGTTAAACCGATGCAGTTTATTACTTCTAAGCCAGTAATGTATGTATGTAACGTTGATGAAAATTCGGCTGTCTCTGGTAATGATTATGTTGAGAAAGTGAAAGAAGCGGTTAAAGATGAAGCTGCAGAAATTGTTGTTTTGGCTGTAGGGACTGAAGCAGATATTAATGAATTAGATGATTTCGAAGAGCGTCAAGTGTTTTTAGAAGATATAGGTTTAGACGAACCAGGATCGGCAAAACTAATTCGCTCGGCTTATAAGTTGTTAAACTTACAAACTTATTTTACGGTAGGGGTAAAGGAGGTAAGAGCTTGGACAATTAATATCGGTGATTCTGCACCTCAAGCAGCAGGTGTAATTCATACAGATTTCGAAAAAGGATTCATTCGTGCAGAGGTAATTAAATATGACGATTATGTAGCATATGGAACGGAAGCTAAAATCAGAGAAGCTGGTAAATTAAGTGTTGAAGGAAAAGAATACATCGTTCAAGATGGTGATATTATGAATTTTAGATTTAACGTTTAATCTGATTCATGAAATGATAAGAAGGGTTCAAACGAAAGTGTTTGAACCCTTTTTGTTTATATAGAATAGTTTATAATTTATTTATTCGATACGTAGTATTATTATACTTGATAATATAATTTCCACTAGCTAGATGACTCAGGTCTAACGTGTTTTTGTTTCCAGAATGAACTAAGATTCCCTGGCTGTTGAAAATTTTCCAAGATGCATTTTTTTCGGTAGTTTTTATCTTAATGATATCTTTTGTTGGATTGGGGTAAAAGATGATTTCATTAGAGTTTTCTGTTGCTGAATAACTTAGAGTTTTATTAGAAGTTGAAGTTATAATGTCTATGAAACGATCAATTGTGTAGAGATTTTCAGTGTTACTACCTCCAATTGGTCTTATTACCACAGTTACTTTATAATTTGTATCTATTTGTGGTAATTCAAGTAAAGAAAGCTCTATAGAAGTTGTTCTCGAACCAGCTGCAACAAATATTTTTTTATTGGTTAGCCATTTACCTGTAGGAGAATTCAAAATAGCAACAATATTTCTATCTTCAGATACATCGTATTCAACGGGAACGTTGATACTCTTTGATTGTTCTATTTCATTATTTAGATTGCCAAAATTAACGGTTTCCAAAGCTATGTTTATTAGGCTTTCTGTGTTTTTAATATCTTCTGCAGGTGTTGTAGCTCCGACGGGCCTAATTGCAATAGAAATCTTATAATTTGCACCGACTGAAGTAGGTTGAGTAGTGTTGATTGTTACCGTTTTTGTGTCGCTTCCTATCTGTACTCTTAATTTACCATTTCCTAACCATTGTCCTGTTGGAGAGGTTAAAATTGCGACAAGATCTCTTTCTTCAAGCACAGAATATGTAATTTCAACAGGTATAGAGCTTGTTGGAGTTATACCTTCAGGTAAGTTGTTGAAAGAAATATCTTCTTCTTGTAATTCTTCAAGCACGATGTCTGCAAATCTTTGATCTATGGCGATGTTTGAATCAAAATTCCCACCTACCGTCCTTATGGCAGCAGTTATTTTATAATTATCTGCAATTTCGGGAAGTTCACTCAAGTTTAAAATTACATTTTGAGTTCCTTGTCCTTTTGAAACAGTTACTTTTGAATTTGCCAACCATTGACCAGTAGGTGAGGTAAGAATCACAACAACATCTCTTTCTTGATTTGCTGAATAATTTACATTGAACTCTAATGATTGTTTTTGAATAATTTTCGGATTGAAATTATCAAAACTTACAGTTTCTTCTATGTCATTTTTCGGACTTATTATTCCCTTGTACCAAGATTGACCAAATGATGCACACCACAATACATTTTCATCAACTGGATCAGGTTTGATATCTGTTAAATGGTTCGGCCTACCAAGATTATTATTAATCTTGACCCAAGTAGAACCACCATCTTTAGACAAATATGCACCCGGGTTTATTGGGGCGGCGCCTTGGTATTCGTTTTGCATTGCTGCATTGACCACTATGATGTTTGAATTAATTGGAGAAGTTTCAGTTTGCCAAATGTAAGGCATATCGAAAATTTTCTCCCAATTATCTCCATTGTCCTTACTTCTCCAAACACCACCTTCGTTTATTTTGCTGTTTTCAGCACCACAAGAAATAAATATATAATTGGTATTTCGGTCAATAAAAACGTTGTTCACGGCCTTTATGGTATTGGGTATAGCCATCTTAGACCATGATTGTGCTTTGTTGGTAGATTTGTATAGACCTCCGTTACCGCCATTTCTACCTATATTTAGAGCAGCATATAGCGTGTTCGAATTACTCGGATGCATTTTTATCCTTCTTACACTCGCATCATTAGGAAGACCATTGTTATGCATGTTCCATGTTACACCGCCATCAGAACTTTTGTAAACCCCAGTGTCAGTAAAATCACCAGGTAACCTATAGGCTTCAACTTCAGCAATCGGATTCGCGATTGCAGTAAAATAGATATTGTCGGCATTATTGTAATCAATCGTTAGTGAATATTGAAATAGATGATCTAAATGGATATTAGATTTGTTGTAGACCAAGGCTTCAGAAACATTTACCCAAGTTTTACCGCCATCTATGGATTTTCTGAAATAGCCTCTATGGTCTTGTCTGAATTGAAGCGTGTAAATAATGTTTGGGTTTGTTGGGTGAACAGCAACTGAAGCAATTGATCGTGCTCCGTTTTCATTTACTTGTCCTTCGATCTGTTTTACAGCCATTGGTTTGATATCGGCATAGTCGCCTAAAGGAGCAGATTCCCATAATCCATGTTCTCCACTACAGAAAAATTTGCGACCTGGTATACCCGTTTCTAAAAGCATAAATCGACCAGGTAGATTGCTTGCTCCTCTACCAATCCAATTTTTGCTGTTTGGAGCAGTTTCAATATCGTCAATTTGTTCCCAAGTACTTCCGTTGTCCGAAGATTTTAAAATTTGTTGCTCCAAACAGATAAAAACTTCTCCTTTAGAATTAATTGCCAAGAAACGATTCCCCCAAGTTTCGTCATGAGAATCCATGTATGGCTGTAAGTGAGCAAATTTTGTATTGATGCCACTTGGATTGTTTCTCGTATTCCAATAACTGCTATTTTTCTTTTCTTTCCAATAGGTTCCAGTTCGAGTACATGCGAACCAAGTAGTTCCACCGTTTTCTGTTTTCCAAACATCTCCAGGACCAAAAGACTTGTCGTGTTTTACATTGTTGCTGATGTAAATTTCATTTTTGTTAAGGGGACTAACAACAATTCTATTGTAGTTAGGAATAATGCTTGCTGGGTATTGAGGGTATTGTGTTGCAATTTGTGTTTTGGTTTTTCCTAACCAGAAAGCTACGGTTTTTTGATATTTGTCTCGAGTTGTGTAGTTCGTAATTGCAGTTAAATCGAGTGCTAAATTACCATTGATATTTGTCCAATTTACCCCTCCATCTGTACTTTTGTAGATTCCTCCATTTGAAATGATTGTGTTTCCATTGGGTTGGTAATCGGGTTGTTCAATTGTGTATAAGATAAATTCATTGGTGTTGGCATTGTAATAAGATGTCAAGTCTTTTGGTAAGTTGTTTGGGAGTCCTTTAGCACTAGACACCCAAGATTCACCTTTATTTGTACTTCGATAGATACCAGATTTACTGGCGATAATTATATTATTTGTGTTTCTTGGATCAATGATAATTCGAGCTACGTCGAGAGTACTAGGCAAACCATTTGTTTTTTTTGTCCAAGTAACTCCTTTGTCTGTGCTCTTATATATATATCCATATTCGGCAAATTCGTAAGTGTGTCCTTGTGGATTGGCTTTTGACCTATGATAAGATTTTACATCCCAAAAACTACCAGCACCGATGTACCAAATGTTATCGTTAGTTGGGTCTACTGCAATTTGGGAATGTCTTCTTTTAATGTTCGCATTCGTTTTTACCCAATCTCTACCTTTGTTGGTTGTTTTCATTAAATTACCCCTTGTATCAAGGGCAAATCCAAAGTTCGGGTTTTGTCTAGAAAAAGTGATATCTCTGACTTTTTTCATTTCATGACCTGTTCCATCTTCATCTTTTAATGTTAGCCAAGAATCTCCTCCGTTTTCTGTGTAATAGGAGTCTGACATATCTGGACTTTGGTACATGAAATTATCATCCGTGGGATGAATCCAAAATTCTTCACAATAACCTGCCATTCCAGGTCCAAATTGTGTCCAAGAAACGGAAGTGTCAGAAGTGACTTTTTCGGTTTGCAATTTTTGAAAAAAAGCTGTGTCTAGCTGAGCTTGAGTTTTAAAATAGCACAATCCTGCAAACATGAGGATAAATGCGAAAAGGGTGTTTTGTTTTTTCATGAGGTATTTGGTGTTTAGTTACCCACAAGAAAAAAAACATCCTACAATTTCATTAGTACATATGTTTTTAATTGACTATAATAGACATTACAACAAATGTTTTGATCATATGTTGTAAAACAGACTAATACACAATAGATTAACGAATGTTAGTTTGCTAAGTTGTAATAAAATAAAAGTCCCCAACCAATTACAAATAACAATCCTCCAAGAGGAGTTATGGGCCCCAAGAATTTTAATTTTTTGTTTATCGCTGAAGATATGACTAATCCATATATACTAAATGAAAACAAAAATGTTCCTATTATAAAACAAAGAACAATGCCATTTTCTATTTTTGATTGGAATGTAAAATAATTGCCTAATAACAAAAGAACAATTGCGTGGTACATTTGATATTTTACTCCAGTTTCAAAACTTTTTTGTTGGTCTGTGTTAAGGATTTTTTTCAAAGCATGTGCTCCAAAAGCTCCAAAAATTACGGCTAACATTCCTAGCAGTACAGCTAGTGATACTACAATTTGATTCATTACAATAGTTTGTTTAAGTCTTCAAAAGAAGGTGCGAAATAATAGGCTCCTGAAACAGGTGTAGAGAATTCCATTAATCTATCTGGCGTTTCATTTTCTAAATTACCCAACATGCTTTCTAATTGAACATCGATACGAATAGGGTCACAGGCAAATGCTAAAAAGTACAAACCATTTTCATGCTGATTTGCAAATGGGTAGCTTCTTCTGTAAATTTTCATGGCTTCTCCAGAAATTTTCAAATCTGTTTTGCTAACATGTGAATCTTTAGGCATGGCATCACCTTCTAATTCAATACTGTCAACTTTTGTTCTTCCAATAATTTTTTCTTGCGTATGAATACTTTCTTGATTGAATTTTTTTAAGTTATGATTCCATTTTTGAGTAAAAACATAACTACCGCCACTACCTTTTTCTCCTTGTGGTATGCATGCAGCATCGATGATTTTTTCTTCTTTTGGATTTCCTGTACCATCGACAAAACCAGTCAAATCTCTAGAGTCTTTATAGATGAAACCTTCTTGATTCATGAGAACTTCCATGGTACCTTCAGAAAGACTTTTGATGGATTCTGTAAAGTCAAATAAATCGCTTTTTGAATTGGTGTGGGCCCAAAGCATGATATCAGCTTGAGTGCTAGGCATGGAGTATCCTTTTTTACCGGTTAAGGTTTCAAAATCTTTTAGTTTTTCGGGGGTCCAATCCGGATTGATTGTATTCCAAGCTGCTTTGCTAAAAGCAATTACAATCTCTACATTGTGAATTTCCTGTGTATTTTTTACCAATTGAGTAAATGTAGCAATCGGATTGCTAGTAATTGATTTCAATTCAATAAACACACAATGTTTATTTCCTTCTTTTAAAGTTCCTTTTTGCATTTATTATGTTTTAATTTTATGAACTACATGATAGCATAGAACAACCAACCTTGTTTCTTGCCCATTCTGGTCTTTTTGCAAACCATTTTTCCGATTGTTTTTGTTCAGAATATGGATGCTTTAATAATTCGAACAATTCTTCTAGCACAGTGTAATCTCCCTTGTCTGCAGCATCAATAGCTAATTGTGCCATGTAATTTCTCAACACATATTTTGGGTTGAAAAGGTTCATTTTTTTCAATCTATCAGTATCTTGAAGTGGTTCTTCTTTTAGTCTTAACGAATATGCTTGAAACCAACGTAGCCATTTTTCTTCTATGCTGGCAGTTATATCTTGTGGTTTGTAAAAAGCATGGCTTATTTTCTTTATAGCTTCTTTTGGACTGTCATTTTTTGAAATTTCACTTAAGCTTCTAAAAAATAGTGTCATGTCAGTTTCTGATAGATGCAGGTTGTTTTCTAAATCAGAAATAAGTGTTTTATCATTTTCAGAATCGATAAACAATCCTAATTTTGATTTCATCATCAAATGATATTTCTTTTCAAAAGTTACTTTGTAGTTTTCCAATATTGCTTCCAACGATGCTGTTTCTTCAATAAGGGGGTACAATGCATTGGCTAATTTCAACAAATTCCAAAGACCAATATTTGCTTGGTTCCCATAGCGATATCTCTTGTGTTGTCTATCGGTAGTATTGGGTGTCCAATTGTAATCATAACCTTCCAACCATCCATATGGGCCATAATCTATGGTAAGTCCTAAGATTGATAAATTATCTGTATTCATCACACCATGAACGAATCCAACTCGTTGCCAATGTATGATCATGTCAAGTGTTCTATCGGCAACTATTTCAAAAAACTTAAGGTAGGTTTTTTTTGATGGTTTGCCTAGTTCCGGAAAGAAGTTAGATATCGTATAATCTACTAGTTGTTGCAGGGTTGCAATTTCTTCTCTTGCCGCAAAAATTTCATAGTTTCCAAAACGTAAAAATGAAGGGGATATTCTACAAACAATTGCACCTTTTTCGTATGCAGGATTTCCATTGTACAATACATCTCTTAAGACGTTATCTCCAGTGAGTGCTAGTGACAATGCTCTAGTCGTTGGTACGCCTAAATGGTGCATTGCTTCACTGCATAGATATTCACGTATTGAAGATCGTAAAACAGCTAATCCATCTGCGGTTCTAGAGTAGGGTGTAGGTCCGGCTCCTTTCAACTGCAAGGCCCAAATATCTCCCTTGTTTTCGATTTCGGCTAAATTGATAGCTCTACCATCACCTAATTGACCGGCCCAATTTCCGAACTGATGTCCGCCATAACACATAGCATATGGTTTGGCATTTTCAATGAGTTGGTTGCCTGTGAAAATATTTAAAAAATCTTTACTCTTAGCTTCTTTTTCTGAGATGCCGAGAAGGTCTAAAACTTCTTTGCTCGTATGAATAAGTTCAGGGTTCTCTGTCGTTTTTGGAGAAACAAAAGAATAACAAGCTTTGTAAACCTGTCTTCTTGAATTTTCTTCAATTGAGTCAGCCGGAAGTTCTTGTATAAAGGTGTTTTTAAGCTTAAATCGCATAGGAAATCAGTTCTGATTCAAAGATACATCATATAAAATATGTAACCGAAGAAGTAATTGATAAAAAATGCAATTATGTTGAGTATCGTAATCGAGAAGAAACCTTGTCGTTATCTTACGATGTTTGTAAGATATTTGTTGCATGATATCAAAAGAATCGAAACTTTTAGGAGTAATATTGGCCGTTTTAGGCGTTGTGTTGTTTTCAGCTAAGGCCGTTATGGTAAAATTAGCATATGTATACGATATAGATTCTGTTAGTTTATTGCTTCTACGAATGCTCTTTTCTTTACCGGTTTATTTAATTATCGCATTTATAGTAAAGCCTAAAAATAAAAGCGAATTGAAAAGCATGGATTATCTATGGTTGCTGTTTTTTGGTTTCGTCGGTTATTATCTAGCGAGTTATTTTGATTTTCAAGGGTTGAATTATATCAAGGCTAGTTTAGAACGAATTGTATTATTCATCTATCCGACATTGGTACTATTGATATCTAGAATATTTTTAAAAACAAAGATTACTAAAATTCAAATTTTAGCGATTATCGTTACTTATTTGGGTGTTTTGTTAGCTTTTTCGGGTGAACTAGATTTGTCCGGTAGTCATTTGTATAAAGGTGTCGGACTGATTTTTTTAAGCGCCTTAACCTATGCAATGTATTTGGTAGGAAGTGGATGGTTGATACCTAAATTTGGAGTGGTTTGTTTTACTGCCTATGCTATGATTGTAAGTACTGTTTGTGTAAGTATTCATTATGTAGCAACTCAAGACATAGATTTATTGTCATACCCAAAAGAAGTATATTATTTAGGAGGAATGATGGCTGTGTTGTCGACCATCATTCCTTCTTTTTTAGTATCTCAATCTATAAAAATAATAGGTAGTTCTAATTTCTCTATTGTAGCAAGTATTGGACCTGTATCTACAATTTTATTAGCCTATATATTCTTGGGAGAAAAGTTGTCATTTTTCCAAATCGTAGGAACTGTTGTTATTATTTTAGGGATTACGTTGGTTTCAAAAGGTAAAAAAACTAATTGATAATTAATTTTTTGGTGGCAAACGAATCTTTTTCAAATACAGAAACAAAATAAATCCCTTTTTGTAAACTCGAAGTGTCTATTTGGATAACCCGTGTGTTTTTTTGAATTGATTTAACCAATACTCCTAACGAATTGTAAAAATTGATTATCCCATCATTTTGAGACGATACTGTAACCGTATTTTGTGCAGGGTTTGGATAAACATCAAATTTTACTTTGGTTTCGTTTCGTTTTACAGATGCAGAATTGTCATTTGCAAAAGAAATATCATCAATATAAATTAATGCGCTATTACTTGTAATGTCTTGGCCACGCATTCGAACAGCAACCCGATCTCCGTCAACTAAACTTTGATCAGAAGGCTGAGAACGACTAAAACTTTTTGTCAATTCTACCCAAGTACCTTTTGCGACTCCAGATAAGTCAAAAAATATTGTTGTGGATGGATTTCTCAGTTGAAAATACAGCCTGTTTATCGTTGTTTGAGGATCAATCCAAACTTTTATTTTCATTTCATTACTTCCTGATGGAAGATCTAATGAACCAAAAGGTGCTTCTGCATAGGCATTGGTATTGTAAGGAGCATCTTGTTGAAATCGCAATGAAAAATTACCTGAAGCAGGTTTTTCATCTTTCATTCTAAAACCATAATTCGGATTTGTGTTCCAGTTTCTACTTCTACCTTGATAGTAAAAAGGCCCCTCGAAACCAAGTGCGTTAAAGTCAGGTCCAATCAATTCTTTTTGCCAAATTCGAACATAGTCAATTTTATATTCTCCTTCTGGTGTTAGATCGGCAAGTGTTGGCATTCCATACCAAGAAAATACTTCTGAATCAATCCATATTTCTTGCGGGTATTGATGTCTCCATTGATCGTTTGCTTCTAACTCTGCGCGAGTAGCAGTTCTCAACAATTCTCCTTCAAAGTATATTTTGATATAATCAGGGTCCCATTCGAATCCGTAGACATAATAATCACTTGCAACTCGAACATCTAGAGTAGATTCTACTTTCCAGTTTTGATGATTTGGGTCGGCATCTGGGTCCCAACTGATCATATTCGTTCTGTACTTTCTTTCTAAGCTCTCTGGTCTGTTTTCTGGGTTTCCGATCGGACGTTTACCATAATTCTCTGTCATGTCTATTTCAGAATGGTAACCTGTTGTCCAAAAAGAAGAAGTTACCGGTGCATCTGCTGCTTTACAGCGAATTTCCATATAGCCATATTTAAAATATCGCTCACTTAGAATACAGGCTTGAGTAATGGGTTGACTTTTGTTGACTCCACCATATGGAATACCTCCTGAAGATTCATTTGCAAAATCAAAATCAGGATCCCATTTCGATGACAATACCAAATCACCATTTTCAAGTTTTACATTGTGAGGTGCAAATTGGGCCGGTGAACGACCTTTCCATTTGTTTCTATAGTCATTATTTTCTCCTAAAATCCACCATTTAGATTTGTCTAGACTTGCTCCGTTGAACTCATCTGATAATAACTGATTTAAGATCCAGCCGTCCGTGTTACTTGGGTCAGATAAAGGATAGTTTTGAGCTATAGTTGTACCTATATAGAAAGATAGGAACAAACTTAAAATTGTATTTTTCTTTAATAAATTATGCATTATTGGTTGAGGTTTGTGTTTTGTAAACACAAAATTAACCAAGTCATAAAGTAAAAAATTCTCCTAAATTATCTTAGAATGTATGATATCTATCTTATTTGTTTACTCCGAATTTGTAAGCACAAAAAGAATAATATTCATCTCCTGGATTTAATATTGTAGATGGAAAATTTGCTTGATTAGGACTGTTCGGGAAATGTTGGGTTTCTAAGCAGAACCCAGACTGATTTCCATAGGTTTTTCCTTCTTTACCAGTTCCACAACCTTCGACCCAGTTACCTGTATAAAACTGTGCTCCAGGTTCATTAGTGTATAATTCTAAGGTTCTTCCTGAGGTTTCTTCTGTAGCTTTTGCTGCAATCGAATTTGCGTTAGCATTATTAAACACCATGGTGTGGTCGTATCCACGAGCCATTTTTAGTTGAGCATTGTCGTCATTCAATTGCAAACCTATAGTTTTCGCAATTCTAAAATCAAAAGGAGTTTTTTCAACAGCAGCTATTTCTCCTGTAGGAATTGATGTTTCGTCAGTAGGAATATAAGCGTCTGCATCAATTTGTATTTTGTGCTCATTGATTTTTCCGTTGCCAGCTCCTTTTAAGTTGAAGTAAGAGTGATTTGTTAAATTCACGTGGGTTGGAGCATCGGTAACAGCAAAATATTCTATTTGCAACGCATTGTCGTTTGTTAAAGTGTAAATCACATCTACCTTTAGGTTACCAGGATATCCTTCTTCACCATCCGGTGATAAGTAACTAAGTTTTAATGTGTGTTCGTTTAATAAGTTTGCCTCCCAAACAACGTGAGAAAAACTAGTGAGTCCCCCGTGCAAATGATTCGGTCCGTTATTGATAGTTCCATTGAAAGAAAAATTATCAATCTCGAAAGTCCCTTTGGCGATACGATTTCCATAACGACCTATTAAAGCACCAAAATAGACTTCACTAGCAGGGTTGATATAATTTTCAACTGAATCATAACCTAAAACAACATCTGAAAACTCACCATTTTTATCTGGAGTGAACAGTGTAACTACACGACCACCATAATTTGTAATTTGAGCAACCAATCCATGATTGTTTTTCAATGTAAAAAGTTTGGTTTCTTTTCCGTTGATTGTCGTTTCAAATTTTAAAGGGTCGGCTAAGTTCATGTTTTGTTTTAGTTGTTGATTAATATTTCTTGAAAGATTGCAGATGAATCACATCTTTTGATGGTTAACGCAACCTCATAATCTTTAAGTTCTCCATATATTTTATAGGTCTGGCAAGGTTTTTTGGTATCGGTATCACTTTCAGAAAAATTCACATCACTTTCAGTAAGTAAGTATGCAAGTTTGATAGAATCGATATCAAATTTTTGAATCATTTCTTGCGCTTGGTCGGAAAAAATATATTCTTTTTTTACACGAATACTTTTTAAAGTCCTTGCATCAGGACCATAGGGAAATTGTATGTTTTTCTTTTTTGCTAAAAAAATTACTGCGATGATTCCGAGTGTCAAACCAAAGAAAAAATAACTAAAACGACTTAAAATATTCATACCTATATATTATATCGGCAAAAGTACTATTATTAATGAAATTTAAAACTCGAAAAGTGATTTTTATAAGATCAATAAGTTGATGTCACTAAATGGCAATCCAAACCAATCAGCCACCGCTTTATTTGTTAAAATACCATGGTAATAATACATCCCAGATCGCAATACTCTTTCTCTTCGAAAAGCATTTTCAAAACCACCTTCTTCCGCAATATGTAACAAAAAGGGTGTAAATATATTACTTATCGATACAGTAGCAGTTCTAGCGTATCGAGATGGGATATTTGGTACACAATAATGAATAATTCCATGTTTTTCAAAAGTAGGCTTGCTATGGGTGGTTACTTCTGATGTTTCAATACAGCCTCCACGATCAATACTCACATCAACTATAACGGCTCCAGGTTTCATTAATTGTACCATTTCGTCGGTTATAACAACAGGTGCTCTTGATTTACCTCTTATAGCACCAATTAATACATCACAACGCATCAAAGCTTTTTGCAAAGTTCTAGGTTGTAAGGTAGAAGTATATATAGGTTTTTGTAGACTTTTTTGAAGACATCGTAATTTTGAAATCGAATTATCGAAAGCTTTTACAGAAGCCCCGAGTCCTATTGCTGCTTTCGCTGCAAATTCACCCACAGTTCCCGCTCCTAATACAACTACTTCGGCAGGTGGAACACCTCCTATATTTCCAAGTAGCAAACCATTTCCTTTGTTTTGAGTACTCATAAGTTCAGCAGCAATTAATACCGATGCAGTACCTGCAATCTCACTTAGGGATTGTACAACTGGGTACATTCCTTCGTTGTCTTTGATAAAATCAAAAGCAATGGCAGTAATTCGTTTCGATGCTAAGGCTTCAAAGTATTTTTTAGACTGAGTTTTTAACTGCAAAGCAGAGACTAAAACACTTTGAGGTTTGATCAATTTTATTTCTTGTAGGGTAGGAGGTTCAATTTTTAAAATAATATTACATCCAAATACTTCTTCAGGGTTGTAGGCGATTTTGGCACCGGCTTCAGAGTAATTTTGATCGGTGAAATTAGCACCTTCACCTGCACCGGTTTCTACTACAATCCTATGGCCACTTTGGGTCATTGCTGCCACAGCATCTGGTGTCAAACAGATTCTTTTCTCTTCATAATAAGTTTCTTTGGGTAAGCCAATAAACAAATCTCCTTTTTGTTTTTTTGTTTCTAATTTTTCTTCTTGAGGAATCAATTGTTCTTTGCTAAAAGGGGAAAAATGTTGACTCATTTCTTTCGGGATAGTAGTGTTAGGCTAAGATGATTAAAGGCTAATTTTCGAGTTTAATTGTTCTTGAATTATCATCGTTTTTCGTAAGTGTAAGTTTTACACTTTCTAAAGGTACTAAATTTTCTAAGATTGATGGCCATTCTATAAAAACCCAAGCATCGCGATAAAAGTATTCTTCTAATCCCATATCATAAGCTTCTTCTTCGTCATTTATTCTGTAAAAATCGAAATGATAAACAAAGTTGTTTTTCGCTTTGTATTCATTAACAATGGAAAAAGTAGGCGAGCTTACATCATCTTCAACACCCAGTTGTTTTGCTAGTTCTTTGATCAACGTTGTTTTACCCATACCCATTTCACCATAAAAGAGAAATGTTTTATGTTGTGCATTTTTTAGGATTGCTTGCGCTGTTTTATCTAAGTTCTCTAAAGAATATTGAATTTCCATAAGTGCAATAAAAAGAATTATTATTTTGGTTCAAATATAGCACATGGAATGATCATTTCTTCCAATGAGACGCCTCCATGTTGATACGTGTTTTTATAGTATTTTACAAAGTGATTGTAATTATTTGGGTAAGCAAAAAACAAGTCTTCTTTGGCAAATACGAAAGAACTATTCATATGTTGTTCAGGGAGAAATATAGCTTTGGGGTTTTTAACAGCATACACATCTTTTTCTTCGTAGGTCAAACTTTTACCTGTTTTGTAACGAAGGTTTGAACTGATGTTTTTAGTACCAATTACTTTCGTAGGTGTTTTGCTATTGATGGTTCCGTGATCAGTAGTGATGATCAATTTCATTCCTGCTTTTTGAGCTTTTTGTATGGTAGAAAAGATTGGAGAGTTTTTAAACCAACTCAAGGTAAGAGAACGATATGCCTTTTCATCACCTGTAAGTTCTTTAATTACTTCCATTTCTGTTTTTGAATGCGAAAGCATGTCTACAAAATTGTATACTACAGCTGCAACATCAAAGTTCTTAAGACTGTTGAAGTTTGTGTCCAATTCTTTAGCCCCCTTTAAGGTGGTGATTTTTGTATAATCGAAACTCAAATCAGGATTCAAACGTCTCATTTGTGCCGCTAAAAAATCTTTCTCATGAAGATTCTTTCCGCCTTCATCTTCATCATTTTTCCAATAATCAGGAAACTGTTTTTCCATGTCGAGAGGAGTCAAGCCAGAGAAAAAAGCATTTCTAGCATACTGAGTTGCTGTCGGCAGAATACTGAAATAAGGTGTTTCTTTGGTTTTTTTATAGAAAGGATTGATGTGCGGTTCGATAGCTTTCCATTGGTCGTATCTTAGATTGTCTATTACGATAAGTAATGTGCTCTGTTCTTTACTTAGTTCAGGGAAAACTACCTCTTTAAATAAGGTATGTGAAAAAGATGGGCGATCACTGCCTGTCAATAGATCTTCGTAATTTTTTTTGATGAATTTAAAAAACAAACTGTTGGCCTCTTGTTTTTGACTTTCAAGTATGCCTAACATACCTGAATCGTCAATGTTTTCAAGTTCTAACTCCCAGTGTAATAATTTTTGATACAAGTCTACCCATTCTTCGTAAGAATTTACCATAGCCAAGTCCATTGCAATTTTTCTAAATTCTTGCTGGTAATTAGAAGTTGTTTTTTGTGAGACTAATCTAGAATGGTCTAAATTCTTTTTTAAACTCAATAAAATTTGGTTCGGATTTACAGGTTTGATCAAATAATCTGCAATTTTTGAGCCAATGGCATCTTCCATAATATATTCCTCTTCACTTTTGGTAATCATAATTACCGGTAAATTGGGTTTAGAATTTTTTATTTCTGTCAAGGTCTCTAATCCAGTTAATCCTGGCATGTTTTCATCTAAAAAAACAATATCGTAATTGTTTTCAGAAATCAATTCAATGGCATCGACACCATTAGTACATTTTGATACTGTGTAATTTTTTCCTTCAAGAAATAAAATATGTGGCTTTAATAATTCAATTTCATCATCAACCCAAAGAATATGTATGTTTTTCATAATGTCTTTTAAACGTAAAGTGTAAAAATAATTTGTTTGAACTCTCTTAACCTTAATAAAATCATAATTTAATTATCTTTGTTGAATTCTAAATAAAAATTGATCATTTGAGCCCAAAACTTACGAACAAACTTAAAATTTTAAACGACCCAATTTACGGATTTATTGCTATTCCAAATGCATTAATTTTTGATTTAATAGAACACTCTTATTTTCAGAGGTTAAGACGAATATCACAAGTGGGTTTGTCTTATTTGGTTTATCCTGGAGCCCATCATACTAGGTTTCATCATGCCATAGGATGTATGTTTTTAATGCAAAATGCAGTACAAACTTTGCGTACAAAAGGTGTTGAAATTTCTGACGATGAAGCTACAGCCTTGTATATCGCTATTCTATTACACGATATTGGTCATGGACCTTTTTCTCATGCGTTAGAACACAGTATCGTAACCGGTATTAGTCATGAAGAAATTTCTTTGTTTTATATGAAAGAATTGAACAAAGAATTTAAAGGGAAGCTTTCTTTGGCTATCGAAATTTTTGAAGGAAAGTATCCACGAAAATTTATGCACCAATTGATTTCAAGCCAACTAGATATGGATCGATTGGATTATTTAAAAAGAGATAGTTTTTACAGCGGGGTTGCAGAGGGAAATATCAACTCAGAACGACTGATAGCCATGCTATATGTTGTAAACGACGAGTTGGTTTTGGAAGAAAAAGGTATTTATTCTGCAGAAAAATTTATCGTAGGTCGTAGGTTGATGTATTGGCAAGTATATTTACATAAAACGGGGGTTGTTGCAGAGAAAATGTTGGTGAACTTATTACGTCGTGCAAATGAACTTTCAAAAAAGGGTGTAAAACTTCATGGAAGTAAAGCGTTTAGATACTTTTTAGAAAACGAAATTTCAGAAAATAATTTTACCGTTGAGACATTAAAAACTTTTGCCAAGTTAGATGATTATGATATTCTTTCTGCAATTAAAGATTGGATTAGTCATGACGATCGGGTGTTATCTATGTTGTCAAAGATGATTATCAATAGAAATTTGTTGAAAATTGAATTGAGTAATGAACCTATCACAGAAGAATATTTCAAAGAAATTTTTTCGATTAAAAAGAGAGATTTCAATTTTTCAGACGAGGAGTTGAGTTATTTTGTTTTTACGGATTGTGTTCAAAACCAAGCATATGATTCTTCGAAAAGTAAAATAAATATATATTTTAAAAATGGTGAAATACAAGATTTAACAAAGGCTTCTGACCAGTTAAATATTCAGGCTCTTACTAAGCCGGTTATCAAATATTTTATTTGTTACCCGAAAAAATAGCACTAGCAAGAACCATATTAATTTTATACTTTTGCAGATAATGAAATTTACAGCAAATCAAATAGCCGAGATATTAGAAGGTGATATTGTGGGAGACCCAAACACTGAAGTATCTAAACTAGCCAAGATCGAAGAAGGTACTGAAGGTTCGTTAACTTTCTTATCAAACGAGAAATACACCTCATATATATACACAACACAAGCTTCTATTGCTATCGTAAATAAAAGCTTTGAACCTACTCAAGATATAAGTGCAACGTTAATTAAAGTTGATGATGCGTATGCTGCTTTTACCAAACTCTTAACGTTTTACAACGAAGTGAAACAAAACAAAACAGGTAAAGAAACACCTCATTTTATAAGTGAATCTGCTGAAACCGGAATTAATTTATACCTTGGAGCGTTTGCATATATCGGAAACAATGTGAAAATTGGTGACGATGTAAAAATTTATCCGCATTGTTATATTGGTGATAATGTTACGATTGCTGATGGAACAACCTTGTTTTCAGGGGTAAAAGTTTATTCTGATTGTATTATCGGAAGCAATGTTAAAATTCACGCAGGTGCTATTATTGGTGCTGATGGATTTGGTTTTGCACCAGATGAGAATAAAGTTTATACAGCAATTCCACAAATAGGAAATGTAATTATTGAAGACAATGTTGATATTGGAGCCAATACAACAATTGATAGAGCAACCTTAGGATCTACCATTATTCGAAAAGGAGTAAAGTTAGATAATTTGATTCAAGTGGCACATAATTGTAAAATTGATGAAAATACTGTGATTGCTGCCCAAACAGGAATTTCAGGCTCTACCAAAATAGGGAAAAGGAATATGATTGGTGGACAAGCTGGTTTTGCCGGGCATATCAAAATTGGAGATGATGTGGTGGTTTCAGGTTTTTCTGGAGTTAGAAAAAATGTAAAAGATAAAGATATTGTTATTGGTTTTCCGGCCTATAATATTAATAAATGGAATAAGTCTTCGGCAATCGTTAGGAATTTACCTTCATACGTAGCCAAAATAAGCGAATTAGAAAAAGAAATTAAAGCATTAAAAGGAGAATAAAATGCAACGTAATCAAAAAACAATTGAAAAGGAAGTAACCCTAAAAGGAATAGGTTTACATACAGGAAAAGAAGTTACGCTAACATTTAAGCCAGCACCAGAGAATCATGGGTATGCTTTTGTAAGAGTTGATTTAGAGGGACAACCGGTAATCGAACCTAAAGCAGAATATGTAACAGATACACAAAGAGGAACCAATTTAGAGAAAAATGGTGTGAGCATCAATACTTCTGAGCATGTTTTAGCAGCTGCAGTAGGATTGGGTGTAACGAATTTGATTATTGAGTTAGATGCGGCTGAACCTCCTATTATGGATGGATCATCAAAGCACTTTGTTGAAGCTATTGAAAAAGCAGGTATCAAAGAACAAACTGAAGAAGTAGAAGAGTATATCGTTAAAGAAATTATCAGTTACCGTGATGAAGAAACGGGTAGTGAGATTATGGTAATTCCTTCAAACGAATACCAGGTAACTACTATGGTTGATTTTGGTACGCAAATTTTAGGAACTCAAAATGCTTCTTTAGAGAGTATCAAAAATTTTAAAGATGAAATTTCTGCAGCAAGAACATTTAGTTTTCTACATGAATTAGAGATGTTGTTAGACAACAACCTTATCAAAGGAGGTGATTTAAACAATGCGATTGTATATGTAGATAAAGAGATATCAGGAGATACAATGTCTAAATTGAAAAAGGCATTCGGAAAAGATTCTATCTCTGTAACTCCAAATGGTATTTTAGATAATTTAACGTTGCACTGGGCAAATGAAGCAGCGAAACACAAATTATTAGATGTAATTGGTGATTTAGCGCTTGTAGGAACTCCAATTAGAGGGAAGGTTATTGCAAACAAACCAGGACATTCAATCAATACAAAGTTTGCGAAAAAATTAGCTGGAATCATAAAGAAAGAAAAAAGAAATAAAGTTCCACAATTCGATTTGAATCAACCACCGTTGATGGATATCAATAGAATTATGGAAATTTTACCACATAGACCTCCGTTTTTGTTGATTGATAAAATTCTTGAGTTAACAGATACACATGTAGTAGGATCTAAAAATGTATCAATGAATGAGCCGTTTTTTGTCGGTCATTTCCCTGATGCACCGGTAATGCCAGGAGTATTACAGATTGAAGCAATGGCGCAATGTGGTGGTATTTTGGTGTTGAGCACCGTACCAGATCCAGAAAACTATTTAACGTATTTCATGAAGATGGATAACGTAAAATTCAAACAAAAAGTATTGCCAGGAGACACCTTGATTTTTAAAGCAGAATTGATGTCTCCAATTCGTAGAGGAATTTGTCATATGCAAGCTTTCGGATATGCCAATAATAAATTGGTAGTAGAAGCTGAATTAATGGCACAAATCGCAAAAAAGAAATAATATGAATCAACCGTTAGCATACGTTCATCCACAAGCTAAAATTGCTAGAAATGTAGTGATTGAACCATTTACAACCATTCATAATAATGTAACCATTGGATCAGGAACTTGGATCGGTTCAAATGTTACTATTATGGAAGGAGCAGTGATTGGTGAAAACTGTAGAATTTTTCCTGGGGCTGTTATTTCAGCAATACCTCAAGATTTGAAATACGATGGTGAAGAAACAGCGACTATAATTGGTAATAATGTAACGATTAGAGAATGTGTTACTATAAACCGTGGAACAGCAGACAGGATGAAAACTGTAATTGGTGACAATTGTTTGATTATGGCTTATTGTCATGTTGCTCATGATTGTATCGTTGGTGATAATTGTATTTTTTCAAATGGAAGTACCTTAGCAGGGCATGCGAATATTGGTAGCAATGTAATTTTAGCCGGTATGACTGCAATTCATCAATTTTGTTCGATTGGAGATCATGCATTTGTTACAGGTGGATCGTTGGTGCGTAAAGATGTTCCTCCATATGTAAAGGCAGCTAGAGAGCCATTATCATATGTTGGAATTAACTCTGTTGGGTTGAGAAGAAGAGGTTTTTCAACTGAAAAAATTAGAGAAATTCAAAATATTTACAGAATCTTATTCCAAAGCAAATACAACAACAGTCAGGCAATAAGAATTATTGAAGCAGAAATGGAAGCTTCAAGTGAAAGAGACGATATAATTAAATTTATCCAATCTTCTCAGAGAGGAATTATGAAAGGATATTTTACTAACTAGATTAAAAAAAATATAATGGCATCTACATCAGATATTAGAAACGGATTGTGTATCAATTACAACAGTGATACTTTTAAAATTGTTGAATTTCAACATGTAAAACCAGGTAAAGGACCTGCATTTGTAAGAACAAAGTTAAAGAGTTTAACTACTGGAAAGGTAATTGATAATACTTTTTCGGCAGGGCATAAAATTGATGAAGTTCGTGTTGAAACAAGAAAATATCAATATTTGTATGCAGAAGGTGAAATGTACAATTTCATGAATACATTGGATTACAACCAAATTACTTTAGAAAAGGCAATTTTAGATGCGCCAGATTTGATGAAAGAAGGTGAAGTTGTTACTGTGGTTGTTAGAGCTGAAGATGAAATGCCTTTAGCAGTAGAAATGCCAGCTAGTGTAATTTTAGAAGTTACTTACACAGAACCAGGTGTAAAAGGAAATACGGCAACAAATGCTACAAAGCCTGCAACTGTAGAAACAGGAGCTACGATCAATGTACCTTTGTTTATCAATGAAGGAGATAAAGTGAAAATTGAAACGGCTAAAGGTACGTACCAAGAGCGTATCAAAGAGTAATTACAGTAATTTGTAACTTACAACCATTCCATATAAGGAATCTTACAAATAACCAAAAGTGTTGTGTAAGGTTCCTTTTTTATTAAATCAAGAATCTGATGAAGTTTAAACAAGAACAAAAGTTAAAAGATATTGCGACAATTATTAACTGTAATTATGTTGGTGCTGAAGATTTTCCTGTATTGGGTATGAATGAAATTCATGTAGTGACACCCGGAGATATCGTTTTTGTAGATCATCCAAAGTATTACGATAAGGCACTAGCATCTGCAGCAACGATAGTTTTGATCAATAAAGAAGTAGCTTGTCCTGAAGGAAAAGCTTTACTGATTTCTAATGATCCGTTTAGAGATTTTAACAAGCTGACAGTGCATTTCAATCCATTTATAGCTAGTACGGCAAGTATAAGTCCGAATGCATCCATAGGAGAAGGAACAGTCATTCAACCAAATGTATTTGTTGGGAACAATGTTTCTATTGGTAAAAACTGTTTGATTCATCCTAATGTCGCTATTTATGACAATTGTATTGTTGGAGATAATGTTACGATTCATAGTGGTACTGTGTTAGGTGGAGATGCGTTTTATTATAAAAATAGACATACAGGTTTTGATAAATTGATTTCAGGTGGGCGTGTAGTCTTAGAGGATAATGTAGATTTAGGAGCACTGTGTACTTTGGATAGAGGTGTTACAGGAGATACTTTGGTAAAAGAAGGAACAAAAATTGACAACCAAGTACATATTGGACACGATACAGTTATTGGTAAAAAGTGTTTGATCGCTTCTCAAACAGGAATTGCTGGTTGCGTGATTGTAGAAGATGAGGTTACATTATGGGGGCAAGTAGGAGTTACTTCTGGAATTACTATAGGTGAAAAAGCAGTTGTATTAGCACAAACAGGAGTATCTAAAGGATTAGAAGGGGGTAAAACTTATTTTGGATCTCCCGTATCTGAGGCACGAGAAAAATTAAAAGAAATAGCTGGAATAAGAAAGATTCTCAACGAAAAGAATCAATAATATTTTAGTTTAAATATGTAAGTAATCCTGCAGATTACGTACCAATAGAACAAATACAGAATCAGCGTTCATGAAAATCGGAATTGTTTGTTATCCTACTTTTGGTGGGAGTGGAGTAGTAGCTACTGAATTAGGGATGGCCTTAGCTCATAAAAATCACGAAGTACATTTTATTACATACAACCAACCTGTTAGATTGGATTTTATTTCTAGTGGTTTGCATTTTCATCAGGTACAAATAAAAGAATACCCTCTCTTTGAATACCAACCCTATGAGTTGGCTTTGTCGGCTAAAATGGTGGAGGTTGTTTCTAAATTTAAATTAGACATCTTACATGTTCACTATGCGATACCACATGCCTATGCTGCATTTATGGCAAAGCAAATGTTGAAAGAGCAAGGGATCGATATCAAAGTAGTAACTACTTTGCATGGTACGGATATTACCTTGGTAGGTAGTCACCCAAGTTATAAAAAATCGGTTGAGTTTAGTATCAATAGTTCTGATGCTGTAACGACAGTTTCAAATAGTTTGAAAGATCAAACATTGGAATTATTTGATATCAAAAAAGAAATTCAAGTGATCTATAATTTCATTGAATTAGAAAAATATCCAGATATTTTGCACGAAGAATGTCAGCGAATTTCTATCGCTGCTGAGAACGAAAGAATTTTGACGCACATTAGTAATTTTAGACCAGTGAAGCGTACTTCTGATGTGATTGAGATATTTTATAGAGTTCAGAAGAAAATACCTTCAAAATTACTTTTAGTAGGTGATGGTCCTGATTTACATGCTGCAAGATTAAAAGCGAAAGAATTGGGTATTTATGAAAACGTACTCTTTTTAGGAAACAGTGTTGAGTTGGAAAAAATTCTATGTTATACAGATTTGTTTTTGCTTCCTTCAGAAACGGAAAGTTTTGGATTGGCTGCATTAGAGGCAATGGCAGCTAAAAGTCCTGTTATTTCTAGTAATTCAGGTGGTTTGCCCGAAGTAAATGTAAATGGGTATACTGGGTTTTTGAGTGATGTAGGTGATGTTGAAGATATGGCGAAAAATGCGGTTTATATATTAGAAGATAGTGAGCGCCTGAAATTATTCAAGACAAATGCATGGGAGCATTCGAGAAAATTTTCAATTGAAGAAATTCTACCGTTTTACGAAAAAATTTATGCTGACTTAGATGCTCTTAGAGACAAATAATTTATGCATCCTCTAAAATGGCTAGTCCGAATTTGATAGTGTCATACGAGAGCTCTTCTTCAAAGTAATCAAAATAAGGACGCAAACTTTTAGGTGCATTCAGCTCATCTTTTGCTTGTTGTATGAGTGTTAGTTCTTTATCGTTTACAAAATCCCTTAAAGATATTGGGTGTTTTTCTTTGTATAATTTGAGAATATGAGACTGTATGGTTGTGATATTCAAACGTCTTTGTATCGAAATTTCTTCCGTAGAAAGTCCTTGCTGGTAAAGCTTTAGAGTTTCTAGAATACTATCTCCTTTTGTTTTTTTTACTTTTTTAGTTTTGGTCAATGTTTTCTCTTTTTGAAAAGCGATGATTTCTTTGATAAAGTCATAACCAAAATCTTCAAATTTTTTGCGTCCAACACCATCAATTGCTAGAAAATCCTCATCAGTCATAGGTCGAACCCTTTCCATTTCTTTTAAAGACGCATCATTGAATACGAGGTACGCAGGTATATTTTGTTCTTGTGCAATTTTTAATCTAAGAGAACGAAGTCTTTCAAATAAATCCGTAGTTGATTTTTTAGCTTTCGTTACTTTTTCTTTTTTAGAACTTGCAATTGGTGCAACTTTAGTGAGTCGCACTTTTTCGTTTTCAAAAAGTACTTTTTTGGCAAGTTCACTAAATTTTAAGGCGTTGTTTTCGTGAAAGGCAATTTCACAATAGCCCAAATTAATTAATTGAATGATGTATTGTTGCAGGTCTCTCCATGCTATTTCTTTGGCTACTCCATAGGTTTTTAATGTTTGGTATCCTTTCTCGTAAATAGCGGCATTTTGAGAGCCTCTTAAAAAATCAACCAAGGTACCAATAGGTTCAATTTCTTTAAGTCTAAAAATTCCGGATAGAATTTTTTGAGCAATGACGGTGCCATCAAAAAATTCAGGTGGATTGTTGCAAACATCACAATTTCCACAATCTTTCTCAACAAACTCACCAAAATAGCTCAATAATATTTTTCGCCTACAACTAAGCGCTTCTGTATATTGTTGCATACGTTCTAACTTCGAAAGCTGTACCTCTTTGTTTCCTGAGTTTTGAGCGAATTTTTGCAATTGAATTACATCAGCATAGCTATAAAACAAAAGGGTTTCTGAAGTAACACCATCTCTTCCTGCACGTCCGATTTCTTGGTAATATCCTTCCATATTTTTCGGTAGGTTGTAATGTATTACCCAACGAACATTTGATTTATCAATACCCATTCCAAATGCAATGGTAGCACATATAATTTGACTTTTGTCGTAGATAAAGTCTTCTTGTATTCTCGCTCGCTCTTCGTGTTTTAAACCAGCATGATACGCTTCGGCTTTGAAACCGTTTTTACTCAAACGTGCAGCAACCTGCTCAGTAGCTTTTCTGCTCAAACAATATATGATTCCCGAACTTGTAGGTCGCTCTTTTATAAATTTTACAATTTGTGTAATTCTGTCTTGTGCACTTCTTACCTCTAAAGAAATATTGGGTCTATCGAATGAAGCAATATGCCTATCAGCATTTATCAAGCCAAGTTGTTGAATAATATCCTCTCTTGTCGCTTTATCTGCAGTCGCTGTTAAGGCAACAACCGGTGTATTTGGGAGCCGTTTTTTTAAAAAGTTAAGTTGGGTATAAGCTGGTCGAAAATCATGTCCCCAAGATGAAATGCAATGTGCTTCATCGATAGCTATCAAATCAATTTTTGCAACTTGATGAATCATTTCAAATAGTGCCAAGCTCTCTGGAGCGAGGTACAATAATTTTATACTTCCAGATTTAAGATTTTCAATGATTTGTTGATTTTCTTCGTCGGATTGACTGCTGTTGAGGTAGGCAGCCGGAATTCCGTTGGCATTCATACCATCAACTTGGTCTTTCATCAAAGCGATTAGCGGTGATATAACTAGAGTTACCCCTTCAAAGATTAGTGCTGGTAATTGAAAGCAAACTGATTTACCCCCACCGGTAGGCATGATTACCAGATTGTCATTTCCATCTAAAATAGATGAAATAATTTTTTCTTGTAGCGGTCTGAATTTTTCATATCCGAAGTATTCTTTTAGGGTACTGTGCAATAATTCTTTTCGCTGCATAAATATAAAATTGATAGAGTACAAATATAATACTAGTATTTCATTAGGGATGCGGTACTTTAGGGATAATCACAAAAAATAGATGAAAATGTGATAGAAAAAAAGACATGTGTTTTTATGATTCGTAACTTGGGTGGTTAATTTTACCTTTTGAAACTTAAATAATCATTATGTCAGTAAAAAAAGGAGTGTATGTGTGTTTGATTTTGTTCGTGTTTTTGGGTTTTTGTCAGAAAAACACAACTCATGAAAAACCGAAACAAAATGTAGTTCTTATATTGATAGACGATCTTAGTATGTATGGTGTTACTGCCTATGGTGCTGATAGAATGAGTTCTTACAAAGGAGCATTTGAAAATCAAAAAATAGCAACACCTGAGATAGATAAATTGGCATCCGAAGGATTGATGTGTACCAATGCCTTTGCGTATCCATTGTGTGAAGCTACTCGTATTGCATTGATGTCAGGTAAATATAATAATAGAAATTTTTTACGCTGTAAATCGCAGCATGCTTCTGATGTTACTTTTGGTGATGTCTTTCAGAAAGAAGGTTATGTGACCGGAATGTTTGGGAAATGGAAACAAACCAGAGGAACAAAAGAAATTCATGGGAAAGACTATATTTCTGAGTTTGGATGGGATGACTATACGTGTTACGATGTTGTTACAGAAGGACAACGTTTTATAAATCCATTTTTGGTCGAAAACGGTGTCATAAAAAATTATCAAGGAAGAAAAGATTTAGATCCTATTACCGGAAGGCGCTGGTATGGACCTGATATTTGTAACAGAAATGCATTGCGTTTTCTAGAAAAGAATCAAGACAAACCTTTCTTTTTATATTACCCGATGTTGTTGGTACATGACGATCACAAGCCTACACCTGACACCAAACCGAATGCTATTTTTGATAATTTTGATGAGGCAAATCACAACAGAAATGGACATACAGGTGACGACCATAAATTTTTTCCTGACATGCATGCCTATATGGATAAACTCATCGGTAATGTTGTAGCAAAATTAGATGCATTAGGACTTCGAGAAAATACCTTGATTATTGTAATGGGCGATAATGGTACGAAAGAAAGTTTCTCTCATGTGCTCCCTGACGGTACGGTGTATCCAGGTAGAAAGGGAGGAACAACAGATAATGGTTTGCATGTACCATTAATTTTAAACCAACCAGGTAAAATTCCTGCAAACAAAAATTCGATTAGAACTTATGAAGGATTGGTTGATGTAACCGATATTTTTCCAACCATAGCACAAGCTGCTGATGTTCAAATTCCAAATAGCAATAGTTTGGATGGAATCAGTTTTTGGCCACAAGTTTTAGGGAAGAAAGCCGATGCCAGAGAAACTATATACACATGGTACAATAACAATCAACCGTATACCAACAAAAAAGAATTGTTGATTTATGCTTTTGATAAAAACTTTAAAAGATACGATGCTACAGATGAATTTCCGAACGGACGTTTCTTTGATTTAAGAAAAGATCCTTTAGAAAAAGAAGGGGATTATGTGGTGTATCGAAGGTTTGGTTTAGAACTACACAGTGGACTTGATTTGAATCTACTCGATAAAGAACAAAGCGAAGCATTCGATCAATTGGGAAAAGTAATAAATTCATACAAATTTAATCCAGTTACAAAACTAGATATTACTGGTGTAAAAAAGTGCAAAGTAGGAGCAAAGGTGCAATTGAGTTCTATTATTTATCCAGGTACTGCAACGCGTAAAAATATTGTTTGGGAATCAAGTAACCCTGAAATAGCATCAATAAATAAGTTTGGTGAACTCACTGCAACCACAAAAGGAAAAACTACAATTACGATTTATTCATGGGACGATGCGTATCCTCTTTCTGCAAATGAACCACAAACTTATCGAAAAAACGGAATTCAGAAGTCTATACTTTTTGAAGTAGAATAGAGAATGGAAATTCAATTTTGTAGAAAAAAAACTATCATCTGGACATTTATTCATGAACGGAATGGATTGACCAAATAATTTAAATTAGGTACGAATAATTACTATTAAGATTAACATTTGTTTACTCTGTTCGACATGATTTATATTAATTAATTTTTAATTCGTAAAATTATGAGGTTAAAACTATACATAACCTCTACATGGTGGTAATTGTAAAGTTTATTTTAAGTTTTTTTTATTGAGTGTAATCATTGTTATCCCTTATTTTGTAGGTGTTAAGAGGTTTGTTTTTTTATTAAACGGAAATTGTCCACGTTCTGTATGTATTGTGTAGTGGCATAATAATAGTTGCTGGTTTGAGGTTTTAGTAATTTTGGTTACAACCAATTAAACTAAACTTAAACATGATTATGAAGTATTCTAAATTAAAGTATACGTGTTTCATATTTCTATTATTTATAAGTTGTACTTATAATTTTTCATCAGCTCAAACTGTTGGAGTAGGAAGCGCGAGTTACACTAAAAATTTTCCAGGCGTTGATGAGGCGGGGAGAAATGGTTATCCTAGTGGTGCTCCACAATTAAGCGGTTCTGTCGTAGGAAAACCAGTTCCAACAAATGATTGGTGGTCTAGTGTTATTAAGGAGAATCACGCTTCAAATTTATTTACCTATCCAATGACCTTGAAAACTATTGATGCTGGACTCGTGGTGACTTATATTCCTTGGGGGGTTATTGGTGATTCTGCTCCAATAACTATTGGTCTTACTAATTTAAATACTTCTAAGACAACAGTTTCAGATTATTCTGATTGGACAGTAACCTTAGATTGGACGGATGGTTCAAGAAACATGAAAACCACTGCAGGTATCGCAATGCCTTTTTTGTATTTTGAAAAGGATGCTAGCTCTGAAGTTAGAATTCAAGTGGTTTCAGGTACGACAACGGTTTCAAATGAAATGCTCTTAGTTGAAAATGCTAGTCATGGGGCTGACTTTGCTATATATGCACCTGTAGGAAGTCAATGGACTGTTTCAGGAAACGTATATACTTCTACACTAAATGGAAAAAATTACTGGTCGGCCGCAATGCTACCTCAAAACGCAACAAATCTTTCGACTATAGCGAATGAATATAAAAAATATGCCTATGTATTTCCTGTTAAAACCGAAGTCAATTGGGATTATAATCCTTCAGAGGGTACGGTGATGACCGATTTTAGTGTAACTACAGATGTGAAAGAAGGAACGGATACAAACATGTTGTTAGGTTTGTTACCACATCAATGGAATAATTTGGCAGTTGGGTCAAACACACCAGAAGAATATAGTTATGAATCGGTAAGAGGAGAAATCAAGTCTATGAGTGGTAACAATTTTACAGTATCAAACGACTACAGTGGAATTCTACCTACATTACCGTATTTATCAAATTATAGTGAAAGTTTTAGTCCTTCTGAATTGTCTGAGAAAATCAGTCAAATTGAAAACGATGCATTGGCCACTTGGACAGACTCTTACAATGAGGGACAGGTGATGAATCGATTGATTCAAACCGCAAGGATTGCAGATCAAACGGGTGATATAGAAGCACGTGACAAAATGATTGCAACCATAAAAGAAAGGTTAGAAGATTGGTTGACCTATCAATCTGGAGAAGTAGCGTTTCTATTTTATTATAACGAAACGTGGTCTGCAATGCTGGGATATCCTGCTGGGCATGGTCAAGATTCAAATATTAATGATCATCATTTCCATTGGGGTTATTTTATTCATGCTGCGGCATTTATGGAGCAATTTGAACCTGGTTGGGCTGATGAATGGGGTGAGTTCATAAATATTTTGGTGAGAGATGCCGCAAGTTCAGATAGAAATGATGATAAATTTCCTTTTTTAAGAAATTTCAGTCCTTATGCAGGCCATTGTTGGGCCAATGGTTTTGCCTCTTTTCCACAAGGAAACGATCAAGAATCAACCTCAGAGAGCATGCAATTCAATTCTTCATTAATTCACTGGGGGACTATCACTGGGAATGATGAGATTAGAGATTTGGGGGTTTATTTGTATACCACAGAACAAACTGCTATTGAAGAGTATTGGTTTGATATGGACGAACGTAATTTTAAGGACGATCAATTGTACGGATTGGTTTCTAGGGTATGGGGTAATTCATATGACAATGGAACTTTTTGGACTTCAGATATTACTGCATCCTATGGAATAGAGTTATATCCAATGCATGGAGGATCTTTGTATTTGGGTCAAAATCAAGATTATTTACAGAAAATTTGGGATGAACTTCAAGCGAATACAGGTATTTTGAGTACCAATGATACAAATCCAAATTTATGGCACGATACCATATGGAAATATCTATCGTTTTTAGATCCAGAGAGAGCAATTGAACTGTATGACTCTTACCCAGATAGAGTGATGAAGTTCGGTGTTTCAGATGCACAAACTTATCATTGGATTCATAGCATGAATGCTATGGGGCAGTTGAAAAATGAAATAAAAGCAAATTATCCAATCGCAGCTGTTTTTGAAAAAAATGGTACCAAAACCTATGTAGCTCACAATTATTCCAATCAAGAGTTAGTGGTTTCGTTTTCTGATGGATTTCAGTTGACGGTGGCTCCAAATTCTATGGGAACGAACAAAGATGTCCAAATTACAGGTACCCTTGCTTCAAGCTTTGATAGTGCTTATGCAAATGGAAGTGTTGCATTAACGGTTGAAGTAGGAGCAGGAAATGTTTCTAAAGTTGAGTTTTACGATAATGGTAAATTGATAGGAGAAGATATCAGCGCTCCTTATGAAATAGAGGCTACGAATTTGAGTTTAGGGAAACATGGAATGTACTCTAAAATTTATGATGGAGCCAATTTTAATGTATCGAATACTGTTGAAGTAATTGTAGGAGAGCAGCAACCATATAGCGGTACCCCATTTTCGATTCCAGGTAGTTTTGAAGCAGGACATTATGATAGTTTTGAAGGTGGAAATGCAAGTGGCATCTCTTATGTTGATGTTTCTACTGTAAATGAAGGGGATTTTAGATTGGATGAATCGGTTGACGTGGCATCTGTGAATGGAGAAGGAGCTACGATAGGTTGGATTTCATCAGGAGAGTGGGTTGAGTATACAATAGATGTTGAAAGTTCAGGATTTTACGATTTAAGTTTGAGATATGCATCAGGTAATGCCAACGGTGGTGGTCCATTCCATTTAGAGGTGAACGGAACAAAAATCAGTTCTGATATTAATTTGAATTCGACAAGCAATAGCAATTGGTCTACTTTTACTAGTAAAACGGTAAATGCTATTCCGTTATATAAAGGTAAACAAGTACTGAGGTTGAACTTTGATCAAGGAGAATTTAATCTTGGAAAGTTGACATTTTCAAGAACGGGCGATTTAAATTATGCTGCTCCTTATGCAAATGCAGGTGAAAATGTAGTGGTTGTATTACCAGCAAATTCTGCTACTTTAGATGGATCTGCTAGTAGTCCAGTTTCAGAGGGAGCAAGTTATTTGTGGGAACAAATATATGGACCAACTGTAGTAAGTTTCTCAGATCAAACTAATATGTCTCCTACCATTAACAATTTAGTTGATGGAGTATATAAATTCAGGTTAAAGGTAAATAAAGGAGTGAATGCAGCAACTAGTGAAGTGTTGGTGATTGTATCTGCAACCGGGAATACCAACCCAACTGTAACAATTACATCTCCAGAAGCGGGAGCTACCTTTAAACAAGGACAAAACATAGAAATTAATACATTGGCTAGTGATCTAGAAGGTGAGGTTGTTAAAGTTGAATTTTATGATGGCGAATTAAAATTAGGTGAGGATTTAACAGCTCCATTCGAGTTCGTTTTTCAAGAGGCTAGTGTTGGGAGTCATACGATTACGGCAAAAGCGTTTGATCAAGATGGTTTGGAAGGTGTTTCAGAAGCAGTGGTTATAGCGGTTGAAGCTGTTAAATTTTGTGAAGAAACTTCCTCTGAAAGTCAACAAGGTAGTTTTTCAGTAGGTTATAAGGCAACATTCGAATCAGTTGGGGAAACCGTAACAATTTTCTTCGAGTTGTTAGATTCAGATAAGCTAGGAGCTGCTGCTTATCTATGGAAAGAAAGTCCGTTTGAAGAATCGGAAATGGATTATTTAGGGGATGGAGTTTATTCTAAAACAATAGCAGGAGTAAGCAATGGTGAAACCATTAGTTATGCATGTAAGTTTGCTTTTAATGGAGGACAGGCAGTAACAAAATATCTAAGCTATGTTGTGGGTACTGATTGCAGCGGAAATGGTGGCAACGATACAACGGCTCCAACTAACTTTACCGCTAGCTCAGCAAGTGTTACTGGTAGTTCAGTAGTTTTAGATGCATTTGCAAATGATGATTCGGGAGTAGTTGTGTATACAGTAAACTACGGAAATAAAGAAGTTGTTGTATCTGCTGAGTCTGGTAAAACAGAAGCGATTACGATCACGGCGTTGAATCCTAATACAGCTTATACTTTTAATGTTTCTGCCGCTGATTTGGCTGGGAATATAGCGTCCAATGCTCCCATTGTTATTTCAGCGACCACATCTGTAGATACAAATACGGATTGTGAAGGACAGAAATCAGGTGCAATTGAAGGAAGTTTTGGTGTTGGGTATAATTATACATTTGAGACCATTGGAAACGATGTTAAGATTACATTTGAATTGTTAGATGATAAAGATGGTGTGATAGCCTTTTTATGGCAAAAAAGTCCTTTTGTTGAAACTCAAATGGATTTGGTTTCTGGGAAAAAATTCTCCAAAACGATTAGCAATGTTAGCAATGGAACAGTTTTGAATTATGCATGTAAGTTTGCTTTTGCAGGAGGTTTAGCGGTGACGGATTATTTAACATATGAAGTTGGTCAAGATTGTGAAGATACAGGAGGTGGTTTAGATAGTGACGGTGATGGTGTGGTTGATATCAGCGATTTATGTCCTGGTACACCGGAAAACACAACAGTAGATGCCAATGGTTGTCCTACTGATTATGAGATTCCATCAAATAATTTTACGATTAAAACTATTGGAGAAGGTTGTGTAGGAAAAGGAAATGGAGTGATTGAAATATCTGCAAATGAAAACTTTAATTATAAGGCTAGTTTGAATTCAGTTCAATACGATTTTGAAGATAATAAATTAATGCTTGAAGATTTGGCGCCTGGTGATTATGAAATCTGTATTGAAACTATTGGAATGAATCATACTCAGTGTTTTAATGTAGCCATTGAAGCTGGTGTTTCTGTAGCAGCAAAAAGTGTCACTTCAAAGAATTATACGACCATTACGATGCAAAAAGGAACAGCACCATACGAAGTATTTGTGAACGATGCTATGATTTTGAAAACAGATTTAGATACGTTCACCATACCTGCTAATCAAGGGGATATTGTATCAGTGAAAACCGATGCTGATTGTGAAGGGGTATATGAAGAAAAAATTGATTTATACGCTGATATTAAGACCTATCCAAATCCTGTGAAGGATGAGTTGTTTATTCACATTCCAAATTTTAAAGATCAAGTACAGGTACATATTTATACAGCCTATGGTGCTCTTGTTGTTTCGGAGAAAGTTTCTGTAGATAACGAACGTATAGCTTTACATATCGACGGTTTAGCAAAAGGAGTTTATTATGTACAGTTGCAGTTAGAGGAGTCTGTTCAGTTAAAAATTATTAAAGAATAAATCATGAAAAATTATATATATATTATCGGCTTAACTATGTTGTTTTATAGTTGTGCTACAGAAGATTCAAACGACGCACCTACAGTTCCTGAACTAGTGTTTCCCGTGAATAATCAAGCTTGTACAGATTTGAATTTAACATTGGATTGGAATCCATCGGTAGATGCTGATGGTGATAATCTTAACTATGTAGTTCAGGTTTCTAATTCAGCATCTTTCTCGCAGGTAGAAATGGAAGCGGTGGTTGAGGAATCTGAAAAAATGATAACAGTAACTAGTAACGCAATATATTATTGGAGAGTTCGAGCTACGGATGCTTCAGGTGCTTCAAGTGACTTTAGCAATGTTCATAGTTTTTACTCAGAAACAGAAGGAATTGAGAATCATGTTCCTTTTGCTGCAAATATGTTAGAACCATCACAGAATGAGTATGTTTCGTCAGGGGTTATAAGATTGCAATGGCAAGGAGAGGATTTGGATGAAAACGATCTTTTAACTTATGATGTTTACATAGGTTCTTCTGAAAATATGCTTCTAAATGAGGCAATGAATATTACCAATGACTATTTTGACACTAGCTTAACCGCAGGTACCTATTACTGGAGAATTGATGTGAAAGATGCCACTGGAGCACAGTCAACGGGTCAAGTTTGGCGCTTTGTTGTTCAATAAATGGTTGAAATTTTGGTGCCTGGTTGCTAGTTTTCGTTGAAACAATTCTTTTTAGAAGTGCTTTCTGTTTGTAAATAAGAGTTTATATTTGAAGTAAGAATATATATTGTTTACAATGGAAAGGATTGATGAAATATTAAATATAAAATTGTTTTCATATCAAGATCATACACTTACCGTATTTGAAGTGGTGAGTGTAGTACTATTGTTTGTGGCCACGAAAGTATTGCTATGGTTGATAAAGAAAGCACTAGAGCGTGAAGCAAGAGTACATCATTTAGATAAAGGAAATTCGTTCGCACTTTTTCAAATAATTAAATATTTTTTGTGGGTAGTTTCAATCATTTTTATGCTTGAAATTATTGGAATCAAAATTAGTGTACTGTTGGCTGGTTCTGCTGCGTTGCTAGTGGGTATCGGACTCGGATTGCAACAAACCTTCAACGATATTTTGTCGGGTGTAATTCTTCTTTTTGAAAAATCGGTAAAAGTAGGTGATATTTTAGATATAGATGGTGAAGTAGTTGTCATTCAAGAAATAGGCTTGAGAACTTCTGTAGCAAAAACACGTATGGACATTGTTATTTTAATTCCAAATTCTACCATAACAACAAGTAAAGTAATCAATTGGAGTAATCAATCTAGAAAAACTACTTTTAAGATTCATGTTGGAGTTGCCTATGGTAGTAATGTCGCTCTAGTGATGGATTTGATGAAACAAGCTGCACGTAATCATAAAGAAGTTGTTGATGATGGTACTGTAGATGTTCGTTTGTCTAATTTTGGTAATTCATCTTTAGATTTTACCTTACTTTTCGCCAGTGTAAATATCTTTGAAATAGAAAGGATAAAAAGTGATATCAGAATTTCTATTGAAAAATTATTTAATGAAAATAAGGTGTCAATTCCTTTTCCACAACTTGATTTGCATGTGAAGTCTGATATTACAAAATAGTTTTTCTCAACTATAAAATACACTTCTAACCTTATTAAAAAGTTACCTTCCGTACGGTGTTTGTATCTTTTGGTAAATTTTTAGACGCTTAATTGTAGTCTAGTCTAGATGTTGTTTTTTTTCTGATGAGATATCTAATGAGTTTATTTAAAGCTAATTAGGAGGTTTGATTATGAACGTTAGTTGTTTGGTTAAGTAATTGTAATACCTAGATATGTTGGAGTTTATTTGATTTGAGTTATTTTTATTTTAAACTAAATCAAGGTATTACATGAAATCACAAACGTATTTTTTAACAATAACAACATTTGTCTTAGGTGTTATTTGTGCAACAGCGCAAAAGTTGGATTCGAATAAAGGAATTGTTAATAACAGCAACAGTCCTAGTGTAACTTTTAAGAGCATTGAAATCGGTGATTGTCAATGGACTGATGGTTTTTGGGCAGATAAATATAAATCTGCAGAAGAAGTTATGGTACCTCATATGGAAAGTATTTTAACAGGTGATATCGGTCATGCTTTAAATAACTTTAAAATAGCTGCAGGTTTAAAAGAAGGAAAATTTCAAGGTATGCATTGGCATGATGGTGATTTTTATAAATGGATGGAAGCCGCCATGTATATTTATGCAAACAATCGTGATAAGGACATCTTGAAACGGTTAGATTCCTATATAGAGATTATTGGGAAAGCACAAGAAGAATCGGGTTATTTACATAGTGAAATTTCTATCAAAAAAGATTTGAAACCTTATACAGAAAGAAGATTTCATGAAATGTATAATAGTGGACATTTATACATTGCAGCAAGTATCTATTATAGAATTACAGGAAAGACTAAGTTTTTAGACATTGCGGTAAAAAATGCTGATAACTTATACAAAGTTTTTAGTCCTGAACCAGAACAGTTGGCACGTTTTGGTTTCAATCAAGTACAAATTACAGGATTGGTAGAATTGTATAGAACTACTGGTAATAAGAATTACCTTGAATTAGCTCAATTGTTTATCGATATGAGAGGTAGATCTAAAGTAAAACCACATCCGACAGTTCGTTTTAATATGATTGGGGACATGACGCAAGAACGCACTCCATTTAGAAAAGAAACTGAGGCAGTGGGACATGCTGTACTTGGTTTGTATATGTACACTGGAGCTGCTGATATTTATGCAGAAACTGGAGAAAAAGCTTTGATAAATTCATTAGATCATATTTGGGAAAACATAGTTGAAAAAAAAATGTTTATTACAGGAGCTTGTGGTCAGGCACATGATGGTGGTTCGTCCCATAGAGATTTTGTGCATGAAGCATTTACATTAGATTATCAAATGCACAATTCTTATTCATATAATGAGACATGTGCTAATTTGTGTAATGCCATGTTCAATTATAGAATGCTCAGTATCAAAGGAGAATCTAAATATGCTGACATTATTGAAACAGTAATGTTTAACAGTGCCTTGTCTGGAATTGATATTCAGGGGAAAAATTATTTTTATACTAATCCGCTTAGAAGAAGTGAAGGGCAACATTTAGGAGGTACAGATTATAAAACCAGGGTACCATATATCCCTTGTTTTTGTTGTCCACCAAACTTGGTAAGAACTATTGCAAAATTATCTAACTGGGCTTATAATTTATCTCCAAACGGAGTTGCCATTAATTTATATGGAGGTAACACCTTAAATACACGTTTACTAGATGGTTCAAAATTAAAATTATCACAAACTACAGCTTATCCATGGGAAGGTAGTGTAAATATCAAAATCGAATCCTGTAAAAAAGCTCCATTCGATATTTTGGTAAGAATTCCTGATTGGGCAACAAACACCAAGTTATTTGTAAATAATGAAGAAATTCCAGTAAGTTCAAAAAGGGGTTCTTATGTTACGATTCAAAGAAAATGGAGAAGAGGTGACGTGATTAAGTTAGCGCTACCAATGGAAACCAAACTATATACAGGGCATAATAGAATTGAAGAGACAAGAAATCAAGTAGCCATAAAAAGAGGGCCTGTTGTGTATTGTTTAGAATCTGCAGATTTACCAATGGATATTGATGTTTTAGATGTGTATTTGCCTTCAAAAACTGTTTTGACACCATCCTACGAAAAAGAATTTTTAGGTGGAGTAACAACCTTGACTGGTCAGGTTCGATTAAAGAAAAGTACGGATGAAGGTGCTATGTATCCTTCGATTGAAAAAACAACATGGGAAAATATAAAAGCAAAATTTATTCCCTACTATACTTGGAGCAATCGTGGGGAAGGTGAAATGACAGTATTCTTACCTTTAATTTGGGAATAATAAATAAATTTCAGTGATGAGAAAAATTATTATTTCGACTTTGTTGAATCTTTTTACGTGTATGAATATCTATGCACAAGGAATGATTTCTTTTGATGCTGGTAGTACAGTGACCAAAGTCAATTTTGCAAACTTTAGTACATCTAAAGTTATCATTGCTAGTAATTACGAGGGAAATATAATTGCATTTGATGGAACTGGAATAAAGCTATGGGAGACTGTTTTGTCTAACGGAATTATGAATCATGAAGTTTGGATTGATGATATCAATGAAGATGGATATGATGAGATTTTTGCTGCTAACGCCAACGGAACATTGTATTGTTTGAATAATAATGGTAGTATTTTGTGGGAGTTCAAGAAAAATGATGTTCCATTGATATCTGTTTGTGTAATACATAAAATAGGAGGAACTGATCCTTATGTCGTTTGTGGTGGTAATGATTTAAACATGTACTATGTTTCTTCTAATGGAGAATTGATTGCTGAAATACCATCATCCTCTTATACAACAACATTAAGACCCAATGCAAAATGGGTAGATGATGGTACGTTACCATATAATGTACATACAATAAATTTTTTAAGACCATTACCTCAATCAGATGGTTCTGATAATTTATTGGTAGATGCAATTGTTTCAAATACCGATGCAAAAAGAGAGTTTTTTGAATTTGAACCAGAAGCAACTACTCCTTTAGACAATGCAGAGATTATAAACTGGGGACCAATAGGTGATTTAAAAGTTCGAAAAATGAACAATGTCGATGTCTTGTTAATGGGGTTTTCAGGAATCAAAAAAATTAAACATCTAGGGGTTATGAATTTAGAAACCCGCGATATTTCTTCAGTAAATCTAGATGTTGTTAAAACCAAATTAACATCGGGTTATCGTGTTACGCAAAATGAATTGGTAGAAATAAACGGTACTTCGTTTATTTTTTCTTTAATCGGTGAACGTATTTATTTACTTCCAACTTCTTTAGAAATCTCAGAAGCTGAAGAACTGTCTAATTCTTTCTCTTTTAACGATATGTCTTATGATTTAACTAATAATAAAATTGTACTGGGAAGTATTCAGAGTGGTGGTAACCAAATTCATGTATTAGATTTGAACCATGCTGATTGGAAGACAGATTTTGAGTCATTCACTCCAGGTGGTAATATTGCATCCATTATTAGTAAATCAAATACTTTTTCTAGTAAATTAAAAACATATGATAAACCGAATTGGGAAAGAGAACCTTTATCTGTTTATATGATGTCGGAACCTTCAGACAACAAGTTAAGCTCAGAAGCACTAGCCTTAAAATATAAATATGACAATGTAATACATTTAGGCTATAAATGGATGTCTAAAACACATGAATGGGACCGTTCATCAATTGAAAGTGAAACTCTTAGAGAACAAAGAGACAGCAGGAAAGAGTATTCATTGACAGAAGTTGAAACGGTGGATCAGCTCAGCTCAGGATACAATACGAATGGTTTGGTTACTTGGGGAGGTCATGGTGTCGATCCTTTTATGTTTGGGTTAGAAACTATCAAAAAAGTAGCAGATAATGGAAATGGAAAAAGGAATATTTGGATTTGGCCTGAATTGACCATTTTACACAAAGAAACTTTTGACGAAGCTTTAGAAAAATTGTTTTATCCGCTGGCAGAATACGGAAGTAATTTGAAACTATTTTTAAGAAATAAACATGTTTTTTGGCAATCGTATATATACAAAAGTGATTGGTCTCGATTTTTATCAGGTGAATTTGCAGATGTATTGATTCCGTCTTTAGAAGAAACTTTAGATCAATCACAAGATTTAAGTTTGGCAGGGAGGTTAGGGCTTTGGACGAGTGGAGTCTCAAATGAATGGGGAACTAGAGCGGTAAGAGATAATGCAAGTTTTATGAGAAATAGACAGTTTTCACATCAAAATTTACCAAATCACTTTTTAAGAAACTCTATATTCCATTGTGCCTATGGCGCAAGGTATGTAAATAATTTTTCGCTCACTTCTGATTATTCTGAATATATGACACTTTTATGGGAAGTTTTGGGTACAGGAGCACTTTACATTCCAAAAGTAGATGAAATATTGAGTTTTTCTCCTGTTCATTTAAGTATGATTTCTCCAGATGAGCGTTATCTGAGAGAAGGAAATAGCATGAATGCTACTGTGCGATATGATAAAGATTTTCACCCAGTGAATCCATTTGTGTTTAATAGGTTGAGTGCAGAATGGTCGGGGGCTCAAGTTCCGGATTATGATTTTTCAAAATATGCATCAGATGTAAACGATAGAAGGTCTAACTTTTTAGCACCTTTTCCAAACGGAATGGTTTTGATAACGCCTCCACAAAATGGTATTTATGTCCAAGAAAATAAAGTAAGAGGAAGCTTAGAAGAACGGTTGCATCCATTTTATAGGGGGAAGTTAAAAGAATTTTACACAGACGGGAGACACTATTATTCTGCCGATGGTGTAGAAACATATAGTGCTGATCAATACGCGACTGTAGTAAAAGAAGCTATAGAAGAAGCCTCTGAAGATTTACCAATTAAAGTTACAGGAGATGTTGCTTGGGTAGTGGCTCAAACTGATGTACATCATTTTCGATTAACATTGATTGATAATGGATATTTGAATCCAAAAACCAAAACAGCTAAAATTGAGTTTAACAATGTTACTCCAGTAAAAATTACGGATTTAGTAACTAAAAAAATCTTGACTATTGGAGCCAATAAAACTTTTATTGGTGTTGAGGCTGGAATGTTCAGATTTATTGATGTTGAATTTAGTAACTGGAATCCGCCTCTTTCGGTTAATAAGCAAGTAGAAATTGAACCAAAACTATATTTTTATCCGAATCCAACTAAGAACAATATAGTATTAAAAGGAGAACAAAGGTTCAATGGCATTGTTAAAATAATCAATGCAAATGGTCAAATTTTAAAATCCATAAAAGTTCAGAAAACCGCGTTTGAAGACCTTAGTTTGAATACAGAATTCTTGAATCCAGGCCTTTATTTCTTTTTTATAGATAATACACCTCAAAAAATCATCATTCATGAATAGATTATTAAATATTAGTATCCTCATTTGCATATTGTCGAGTACATCAATAGTTGCTCAAAAAAACAAATATATATCGAGTATAGAGACTGGGAAAACAATTACAAAAGTAGTTCTAGCAAAACAAAAGAAAGACAAATTCATTATTGCAAGTTCGTATGATGGAGCGATTTTGGCAACGGATTATAAAGGTGAAATTTATTGGAAAAAAGAACTGTCTGATGGAATTATCAATCACGAAATCCTTGCAGAAGACATTACGGGTGACAAAGTAGATGAGATTCTAATTGTTAATGGAAGAGGTGAATTGATTTGTTTAGATATTCAAGGAAATCTTGTTTGGAAATTTAAACAAAACGATGTGCCATTCATTTCATTGTGTGTGATTCACGAAAAAGGATGGAAAAACCCCTATATTGTTGTAGGAGGAAATGATTTGAATATTTACTATGTGTCCACTGAAGGTAAGTTGTTACATGAAATTCCTTCTAGCAGTTATAAAACTAAATTACGACCTAATAAAAAATGGATGGATGATGGTACTTTGACCTATAACGTGCATAGTGTCAATTTTTTACGGGCACTTCCTCAAAAAGATGGTTCGGATATATTGCTTTTGGATGGAATTGTATCCAATACAGACAAAAAAAGAGAATTATTTCAATTCAAGCCAAATGCTTTAAAACCCTTTACATCTTCACTTTTAGATTGGGGACCTATTGGTGATTCAAGGGTGAGAAAAATAGATGATTCTGAAGAAAATTATATGTTGTTTGGTTTTTCAGGTATCAAGCCAAATTACCATCTTGGAGTTTACAATCCACAAACCAAAAAAAATAAATCGATTAGCCTTAATGCAATCAAACCGAAAATTCAATTTGGGTATCGAGTAACACAAACAGAATTGGTCACTATAGATGGACAAGAATTGTTTTTCGTGTTGTTAGGAGAGCGTGTTTATTTGGTGCCGAAGTCATTAAATGTGAGCAAGTCAGAGTTAATAGAAGGGAAGTTTTCTTACAATGATATGTGCTATGACACAAAGGAACAAAAGATAATTTTAGCAAGTGTACAAAGTGGAGGTAGTCAGATTCATATCATCGACTTGAATCATAAGAAATGGAAAAAAGAATTTAAAAACTTCGTTCCGGAAGGCAATATTAGTTCGATTCTTAAAAAATCAGAGAGAATACAAAAATTAGTATCAATCTATAAAAAACCAAATTGGGAAAAAGAACAGGAAACACTTATCATGATGTCTCCACCCAAAGATAAGTTTCTATCACAGGCTTCAATTGCAAAAATGAGTGCCTATGATAACTTAAAATTTATGGGGTATCAATTTATGAAAGAATCACATGAATGGGATAGGTCTGGAATTGAGAGTAATACATTAAGAACTCAACGAGATAATAGAAAATCCTATTCAGCATCAGAAACAACTGTGGTAAATAAATTGAGTAAAGGTTACAATCAGAATGGATTGGTGGCTTGGGGTGGTCATGGAGTAGATCCTTTTATGTATGGCACTGAAACCATAAAAAAAGTAATAGATAAAGGTGATGGAAAAATGTCGGTTTGGATTTGGCCTGAACTAACAATTTTACATAAAAAGACATTTGATGAGGCACTGGATAAATTGTTTTATCCGCTAGCTGAATATGGTGCTACCCACAATGCGAAGTTGTTTTTAAGAAGTAAACATGTATTTTGGCAATCTTATATCTACAAAAAAGAATGGTCACGATTTTTATCAGGTGAATTCGCAGATACATTCGTACCCGCATTAGAAGAAACATTGGATCAAACACAAGATTTAAGTGTTGCAGGTCGTTTGGGACTTTGGACATCAGGTGTAGCCAATGATTGGGGGAGTAGAGCAGTTAGAGACAATGCTTCTTTTATGAGAAACAGACAGTTTTCGCATCAAAACTTACCGAATCACTTTTTAAGAAATTCAATTTACCATATGTCATATGGTGCAAAATATATCAATAATTTTACGGTACAATCTGCTTATACCGATTATATGTCTTTGGTTTGGGATTTGGCAGGAAAAGGAGTGATTTATATCCCCAAAAGAAATGAGATTTTAAGTTTTTCTCCTGTGCACTTGAGTATGTTAGAGCCAGATGAAAGATATGTAAGAGAAGGGAATAGTATGAATGCAACTATTCGATATGACAAAAATTTTCATCCACAGAATCCTTTTGTGTTTAATAGGCTAAGCTCTGATTGGTCTGGTGCTGAAGTTCCTGAATATGATTTTTCTAAATTCGCTTCGGGTGTTAAAGATAGAAGATTGAACTTTTTACCGTCGTATCCAAATGGAATGGTCTTAATTACACCTCCACAAACAGGATCTTTTGTACAACAAAATGCTACTAGAGGTAGAATGGAAGATTACTTACATCCTTTTTACAAAGGTAAATTAAAAGAATACTTTACAGACGGTAGGTATTATTATTCTGCAGATGGTAAAGAAAGGTATAATGCAGCTGAATACTATGTTAAAGTAAAAAATGATATTGAAGAAGCATCTAAGTTATTACCGATTACTGTTAAAGGGAATGTTGCTTGGGTAGTGTCACAGTCTGATGCAAAACATTTGAGACTTACAATTATAGATAATGGGTATATCAATCCAAAAGATCGAGTAGCAGAAATACAATTCAATGGATTGAAAGTAAAAACGATAATAGACTTAATTACTAAAGAGACATTTAAACTAAAAAATGGTCAAGCACAAATTAATGTTTCAGCTGGAATGTTCCGTTTTATAGATGTGGAGTTATCTCAAGAATTTTGATTCAAATAGTTGTTTAGATGTTTTATCTTAAACTTTAAAATAATGTGTATCCTAGAATTAGGGATTGTTTGTTAAGGTTCATTTTCCAATCGGAGTTTCCATTTAATTTTCTTGATGTATGTAACCTGAGTTCTATGGATAGTTTTTTATTGTATTTATAGCCAACACCGAAGAAAACTGCACCTGAAATGTCGTAGTATATTTCTCCATTATGATAAATTGTTCTTTCGAAAACTTGATCAAAGTATTCGTAATAATAGGTGTGTTGGAATGATTCAGTTTTAATAAATTCATTATCCTTATAGTTTCTCAAATTAAGTGTTAAACCCAAATTAAAAAAGACCATCGATTTTTTATTATATGGATAATTATATCTTAAGGCCAAGTTTATTTCATTTTCTTTATAAATACCAGAATATGTTGTACCTTCTAAGTAATCACCAGTACTAAACTGATCTTCAATCGAAAATGAGTTATAGTTATAACCAAGAACGAATCTATACTTGCTTACGGATCTTCCATATTCCAGTTCAGCCCCTAAGCGATAACCAATTTGAATAGTAGAACCAATTATTTCATTTGGAACACCCGAATATCTTAGTTCTAATGCATTTAAATCTATTCCAGAATTTATATTTAGATGCAGTTCATTTTTCTTTTTGTATTTAGACACAACGAAAACTTCTTCGTTAGGAGCGATACAAGTATTGTATTTCTTAAATAATTTTTCTAATGATTTTTTTTCGTATTTCAACCATTCTAAATGTTTGTATTTGATGTTTTCACATTTCAAACTATTAAAAAGTTGTTGACGAAACATATTGTTTTCACGTACAACAATACGATTAGGTTTTAAGTAAAATTTTCTAACTAACTGTTCTATAGATTGTTCTTTTGTTTTGTAAAAGAATTTATCAATATCATCAAATCGATAAAGATAAAGTGAAGCTTGACCAGTCATTAAAACCTTTAAAAATATTGTCTCCTCATGAAAAATAGGGTTTTTATCAAGGTCTAAATAGAATTCATCATAACCAGACCTTTCAATTTTACCAGTAAATCGAATGTATTTTTGATCATCTAAATAAGAGAACTTCTTTATTTCTAAAATACTGGCTTCAATTTCTTCAGTATCCAAAGCTATTTTATAAACCACTTTTTTCGGAGTATCTAGGTTTGATTCAATTTTAATATAACATTCAATTTTTTCATCTTTATTATTAATAATATAACCTTTTTCAAATAAAGATTGTGAGAATGAATTTGCAGAAAAGAGAATAAAAAAGGAAAGGATTTGCTTTGTCATGGTTTTGCTAAATTTCATCAGCAAATATTATTTTTTGACACTATTTATATAGTACATATAGTGTTAATCGTAACAACATATGGTTTTGTAAATGCAAAAAAAATGTGATATCCTTTATTGTTAATTGAAGTAATAGGAGTTTTATTTCCATTTGATACCACAGCCCATGCTTGGCAATTCTTTACCTGTATATGCTTGTTCTTCAAGAAGTAAATTCATGGCGTTTTTTAGATCTTTGCCGCTCACGGGAATAGAATTCCCTGGTCTTGAATCGTCTAATTGCCCATGATAATGGATATTTAAATTTTTGTCAAACAAAAAGATATCCGGTGTGCATGCAGCATCGTAAGCTTTGGCAACTTCTTGAGTTTCGTCATATAAATATGGAAATGGATAACCAACCTCTAGGGCAAGTTCTTTCATTTTATCGGGACTGTCTTGTGGGTAGTTTACTATGTCATTACTGCTTATTGCAATAAAATTGATTCCTTTTGCTTGGTACTCATTCGCAAGTTTTACCAAAAATTCGTTGATGTGAATTACATAAGGGCAATGGTTGCAAATAAACAAAATTAAAGTTCCTTTGCTTCCTTTTGATTCTTGTAAAGAAACATAAGTCTCCGTTAGTGTATTCAATAACTTAAAATCTGGAGCTTTTTTATTTGATGCAAACGGATTTGATGCTGTAAGTGCCATAGTATTTGTTTTAGGCAAAGATAAAAGAATCTCTTATGTATATGATTCCAAGAATCAATAAAATCAAGATTAAAAAATAATAAAATAGAAAAACATTGATCGTTGTTGAGTTGACTCATGGTATGTTTTACGATAGAAAAAAATATGTCTTTTTGATGTTGAAGAATTTTCTTAGAGTAAAAAATGGAAATACTAGAAGTTGCCTAACATCTAATTGAGTGATGTCTCTATTGCATTAGAATAGGGTGTAACCAAATATAAGATTTTGTCTAGCCAAGCTACCTGTCCATAGATTTCTGTTTAAAACATCTGTTTCAACGGCTGTAAACCGTAATTCAATTGAGTACTTTTCTTTAAATTTATAACCCAAACCAATTTCAAAGCTACCTAATGCTGTTTTGTGTTCATTATCTGTATATTGTAGGTTTTCAGTACGAACTCCATTAAAAAAACTATCTCTATATAGTTTTGTTGATACACCATCAGAATTTTGAGTTGATGGAAAACCAAACCCATAATTACCGTTGATAAAAAAGGCTGATTTTTCGTTTGCTCTATATTTATATCTTAATCCTATACTTACTTCAAATATGGAATATGTCCCTGAAAAATATGAAGCTTCATCAAAATAGCCTTTGTAACTAAAACTTGAGTATTTAGGTTCAAGTATTACGCTATAAGAATAATTAAAATATGGGATTACAGCTTCAATTTCTGCACCAATTCTATAACCAAATTCATTTGCTGTGCCAGCATCATTAAAATTGTACCTTAAGTTTTGTAATCTGAGTTGATTGTAAGTTACTCCAGGTAGAATGTTTAAGTGAATGTAATCCATAAATTTTGTTTTCATATGGTTTTCATTTTCGTTGACATAATCTGGGTTGATACAAACATTGTATTTTTCAAAATATTTTGCCAAATCTTTTGATTCATATTTCAACCATTCTAAACGATTGGTTTTTAAATCATCACATTTCAACGAATTGAAAAGTTGTTGCCTATACATGTTGTTTTCTTTGTAAGTGGTTCTAGAAGTGTTTAGGTATGTTATTTTAACCAAAGGTTCTATGGGAGTTTCGAAGGCTGAGAAAAAGAATTTGTTGATCTCTTCAAATCGGTATACATACAAACTTGCTGTTCCTGAAATGACTTCTTCTAAAAATATTGTTTCAACGTTGAATTTAGGTTTGTTTTCAGTTGTTAAATCATCAATTTCCTTTTTAGAACGTTCAATTTTTCCAGTATAACGAATGAATTTAGATTGACCGATTAATGAGAATTCCTTCATGTCATCGATTGATAAGGTTTTCTCTGTTGCTCCTTCAGAAGATTTGTATATTATTTCATAAGGGGTGTCAGACCAACCTTGATTGAGAATCAAACATTCGGTTTTTTTATTTTTATTATCGATGATATAACCTTTTTCAAATTTGCTTTGTGAATTAGCATAAATAAAAGATAAAAGGAAAACAAATGCGAAATATTTTTTTTTCATTTCTTAAAGTAATTTTTAATTGAATGACAATTATAGAGTTTTGTCATTTATTGAGGGAGATGTTTTTTTATTATTTAGAGAACAAATGGTTTATTGTTTCTTTGTTGTAAGTTATGTAGAGTGTTTCCTACAAAATAGAAAAACTATTTTTAATGAATACAATTAAGTTATACGGTTCCGATTGGTGTATAGACTGTCAAAGAGCAAAATCATACCTTCAAGAGAATAATATTACATACGAATTTATTGATGTAGACCTAGATAAAGAAGCAACAGCAAAAGTTGAGGCAATAAACAATGGGAAACGTATTATTCCGACAATCTTAATTAACGATAAATCTTATACAAATCCGGATAATCCAACATTAGCTTCTGCACTCGGAATAAACGAAGAGGGAACAGTACAGTTGTTCGGAGCTGATTGGTGTCCTGATTGTAAAAGAGCCAAAAATTTTTTGGATGATAATAATGTTCACTATCAATTTATCGATGTAGATACTTACCAATGGGCAACTGATGCTGTTGAAATAATAAATAAAGGAAAAAGAATAATTCCAACAATTCTTATCGACAATAAACCATTTACCAATCCTGATAACACCGTTTTACGTGAGGTTTTAAAAATTGATATAGAAAAAGAACACAAGGTTTTTGATACGATTATTATTGGAGGAGGTGCAGCAGGTTTAACGACTTCTATTTATGCACAGAGAGATCGTTTTGATTCATTAATTCTAGAAAGAAAAAATATTGGTGGTAATGCATATTTAACCGAAAAAATTGAAAATTATCCTGGTTTTACTGAAATTTCAGGACCAAAATTAATGGCTAGAATGGAAGAACAGGCCTTGACTTATGGTGCAACAATCAAAACAGGTGAAGAGGTAACTTCTATTGAAAAAAAGAACGAGATATTCAATGTTACCACAAAAGGGGGAATGTTTTTTGGAAAATCTGTTGTATTAGCAACCGGTTCTACTTATCGTAAATTAGGAATTAAGAATGAAGAAGAACTGATAGGATCTGGAATTCATTTTTGTGCAACGTGTGATGGTGCTTTTTATAGAGATAAAGAGGTAATTGTAATTGGAGGAGGAAATTCAGCCTTAGAAGAAGGAATATTTTTGGCAGGTTTTTGTAAAACTGTGAAAATAGTTCACCGTTCTGAAAAATTTAAAGCTTCAGAAACCTACATCGAAAAGTTAAATACGATTGGTAATATAGAAGTTTATTTAGATAAAAAACCTGTAGAGTTTATTTCTAATAATAATGAATTGTTTGAAGGAATTAAAGTAAAAGATAATACGTCTGGAAAAGAAGAAATAGTTACTGCAGATGGTGCTTTTGTTTTTATTGGCTTGATACCGAATACCAAGTCGTTTGAAAATTTGGTAGAAATGAATGCTCAAGGGTTTATAAATTCACACGGACTAGCAGAAACATCGGTTCAAGGAATTTTTGCCGCAGGAGATTGTAGAGAAGGAGCTATCGCGCAAGTAGCAGCTGCTACAGGAGAAGGTGTTTTAGCGAGTTATGGAATTCGAAATTATCTAAAACAATAAAGGCTGTATAAAATACAGCCTTTTAAATTAGTCATTTATTGTTAGTGCCTCATTAGGCTCACTCACAAACTGATTGTTGTTCCAAGGTTTGTAGTTTTTTGCCTCTGGGCTTCTAAGTTTATGTTTGTTTGAAGAAACAACCTCGATTTTTGTTCTTTCTGAGTTGTCTTTCCATGGTTTGTAATTTTTATGCTCATGACTTCTCAAGCTTTGTTGATGCGTACTTGAAGAAGTAATTTCTACTGTTTTTGTTTTATGTTGCCATGGTTTATAATTCTTCGCAGCTGGACCTTTTAAGTCGTTTCTGCTTTGTGCATTCATACCAACACCTACTAAAATTGCTACTATCCAAACTAAATTTCTCATAACCTATCGCTTTAATGATTAAACATATACAAATTTACAAATGAGTATAGGTTTGTGAAATATGAGAAAAATGGTATTTTTTTATCCGTATAAATACGGATATTAAATCAGGTCTAAACTTTTGGCTTTATTGATCAGCTCAACGGTGTTCTTTACCTTGAGTTTTTTGAGCATATTCGAACGATGTGTTTCTACAGTTCTTGTACTTACATATAGTTTGGTTGCAATTTCTTTGGTAGTGAAACCCTTGGCCAACAATTTGATAATTTCGGTCTCTTTTTTTGTGAATTTTTTGATGCTATTGGTTTCAGAAAGACTGTCTATCATTTTGGTAGAGATTTCTTGACTGAAATATTTGTTTCCTTCATACACCTCACGTATAGCAGTTGTTAACTCTTGTTCATCTGTGTTTTTTAACAAATAACCTTGGGCGCCTAATTTTGCGCAACGTGCAATATAATTTCCATCATCGTGCATTGAGATAGCAATTGCTTTGATAGTCTTAAACTCTTTTTTTAGCTTTTTTAATACATCAAACCCATTCATATTCGGCATTGATAAATCCAATAATACGATATCTGGATTGTTATCAATAAGTGCCTCAAATAGTTTTACACCGTCTTCAAGACTTGCGATTACATCAAGATCTTCGTGTTTGTCTATAAGAGCAGTTAGACCGTCTCGAAACAATTTGTGGTCGTCTACCACGATTATTTTTATACTAGGCATAGGTCAATGGAATTTCAAATTCAACTGTGGCATGTTTTTTTTCTGGAGTAAAATGGATGGCTCCATTTAGAATTTCTACTCTTTCTTTTATGTTAATAAGACCAGAACCTGTTTCTACTTTTTCAAGATTGTATCCCAATCCATTGTCAAAATAGAATACTGAAAGCAATTCGTCAAATTCTGTAATAGAAATTCTAATTTTTGTTGCTTTAGAATGTTTGATTGTATTGTTAATTAGTTCTTGACAGATTCTAAATACAGAGATGGAAATTGTATCATCAATCTTTGAGTTGTTTTCTTTAATTCCATTATCAAATTCAATGTCGATATGCGTAGATTTTTTTATCAAGTTTACAAAAGTTTGTAACGTCGCGGCTACACCAAAATCTATTAAAGTAGGAGGCATCAAATCGTAGACCATTCTCCGTATCTCAGCAATGGTTTGATCAATGATTTCTTTAGCGTCATTCTTTTGTTTTGCATCTATGTTTAGAGATTCTACATAAAATCGTAAACTAGTTAAAAGGGGGCCGATACCATCGTGAAGTTCTTGTGACAAACGTTTTCTTTCGGTTTCTTGACCTTCGATGAGGTTTCGTTTTCTTTGCGTATTTGCAAAATTAATTTTGTTTTGATACTCAATTAATTTTTCTTGCATTTTTATAAGGGAATGCCCTAAAATATCGTTGTTAGATTTTGGTTTGTAATTAGAATCTAGATTCATATTTCCAACATCTTTCGAAAATGAAATAGCACTTGACAAAGAAACTTTTAACTCGGTTAAAGCTTTTAGAACTTCATCAATCTCTTTAAATGATGATTTTTTGTATCGTACAGGTTTATAATTTCCATCAGTCATTTCTAAGATTTCCTTTTTCATTTTGTTGAGTGGAGTAGAAATGAATTGCGCCAAGTAATTACCCAAAAACAGGGCAATTATTAAAATACTTATTGCGATAATGATTAATTTTTTTTGCATAGATTTTAAAGGTATCGCAACTTCTTTGGCATCAATTTCAGAAAGAATCACAAATTTAAAATTTGGGAATTCTATCAAATGATAGGCACTATAAACTTCTATATTTCTATAATCTTTGTAAATACCTTTTTCAATTTTATTTTCAAATGCATTTTTTACACTTTCTGTTTCAGAAATGATACTATATGGTGCTTCTTCCGGGAAAAACCGAGAAGCAGATCTCAAACGAAAATCTGAACCAACGAGGTAGGTTTCACCACTAGACCCCATTCCTGTTCGTTCTAACAATACATTTTGGATGAAAGTATCATTTAAGAGTTTTATATATGTGGAGTCGTCTTGAACGAAGACCAAACCAATTAATAATTTTCCATCATGAGAAAACTCGGTGAAGTCATAGACACCGTTATTTTTAATAGGGGTTGGAAGTTTTGATAAAAAGATAGAATCGCTGGCGGAAGAAACAGGAACTTTTTTAAAATTTTCCCATTCTCTTTGAATATAATCTTCGACTTGAATTCTTTTCAAACGTTCAATCGAGCTCAATTGTGACAATACTTTATCGTCTAAAGTACTTTCGAATAATGAATAGAAGGAAAAAGAAATGGTTATCACAACAGTGAATATCAAAGTATTTATGATAACAAGTATCCAAGTTCTGATATTCATATATCTGTGAATTTTTTTATGATTCTAAGATATGAAAAAATGTCTTTTTGAAAAAAACAGAATCGTATAGATTCTATTTAAGCAAGGTAATAGTCGATAGATTCTTCAACTAGTTCGATAGGTACCTTGCAATCAATTTTATATTTTTCAATGGCTTCTAACAAGACAAAATTTACTTGACCACCCACATTTTTTTTGTCGTGTTTTAAATAATCAAAGACCGCAGCATAATCTTCTTTTACGATTGGCACCTTCCCAAACAAATCGATTACATATGCTTTTAAATCAGACAAAACAGCTTCAGAAAAACCATAAAGTTTGTTTGAAATATAGGCTTCAGTTACCATACCTAAAGAAATGGCTTGACCATGTGTTAAAGTAGTTTTGTGTTCTGATTCTAAAAAATAAGATTCTACAGCATGTCCTATAGTATGTCCGTAATTTAATATTTTTCTCAAGCTAGATTCTTTTTGATCAGCTAGCACAACTTCATTTTTAATTTCGACAGAGCGATGAATCAGGTACCCAACATTTTTTAGATTGTTGTTACGCACATCATTGTACAAGTCGTTGTCATAGATCAATCCGTGTTTTATAATCTCTGCAGTTCCAGAAATTATTTCTTGTTCAGATACGGTTTTTAAAAAATCAATATCAATCAATACCATTTCTGGATCAGAAAATATACCAATTTGATTTTTTAACACACCCAAATCAACTCCCGTTTTACCACCAACTGAGGCGTCTACCATACTAAGCAACGTTGTAGGAATGTTGATAAATGCAATTCCTCGTTTGAAACAAGAAGCCACAAAACCTCCCATATCAGTAATAACCCCACCACCAAGGTTGATCATCAAACTTTTTCTATCTGCACCCAATTCGGTCAATACATTCCATAAACCAGTACAAGTATCTAAGTTTTTATTGATTTCACCAGATTCAATTTCAATAATTTCTATGGTAAGATCTGTAGCCATTTCAGCCATCAACTTAGGCAAACAATCACGATTCGTATTTTCATCAACCAAAATAAAAATTAAAGAGTGTTTATTATTTGCTAAATACTCGTTTAATTGAAGGTATGCGTTTTCTTGAAAATGAACTTGACAGCTTGTCGATTGTATTGATTTCATGTGCTTATTTTAGAAATGCAATATTACATATTTCTTCGCAATTTTGTCGTGTATTCTATACGAATATTCTTCAATAATACTTGTTTAATGGGATGATTTTTTTCAAAATCTATAATTCATTTCATTATTTATAGTTGTAATCAAACATAGCATTTTAATTCGTTTAAAACCTGGGAAACACTAGAGAATTAATGAAATAATTATAAACATTCTTTAATAGTTTTCCTTTTCATTAGCTGTAATTTTGTCAAGATGAGAAAGTTATTGGTTTTTGTGAGCTTTTTTGCTCTCTGTATTAATTTGCAGGGGCAGTCACCAGGTGGTATCGGTAAGACGAAAATGTCTTTGTGGTACAGTGGTGACTTTGGAGTTTCTGACACTGGAACACTAGAGTGGGAAGATAGAAGTGATGATACCAACAATGCCCAACAGCCAACTGCTTCGGAAAAAGCGATACAATCAAATTATTTCAACTTCAATAGTACCTTTACTTTTGATGGTACATCTGATAGGTTTGCTATTTCAGGTTTGAATTATGCTAATGGCCAAATCTTGTCCGAACTTTCAGCTTTTGTTGTGTATGCGACAGATTTTTCAAATAATTCGTACTCAAGTAACTGGTCTTTTTTAGATTTTGACAGAAGTGAATCTTTTAATTTCTATATACATGGTAACGGAAGATTGGCCATGTCTTTTCAATCTGAAGGAACTCAAGATTTGGTGGCCACCACTGTTACGAATAATGGTTTGCCCCATATTGCTAGTTATTTGTTTGATGGAGATGAATCTAATGAATCTGTAATGCGTTTAGATGGATTTGAAGATTATGTAAATAACAACACTTCTTCAAATATTACTGTTTCGGCAAATCGATATGGTTTTATCGGGGATGGTTCGGAAGCAAGTTCGTTTAATGGTTCTAAAAACAATATTTATTACGATGGAGATATTGCTGAAATAATTTTTTATGACAAAGGCGATTTAGATGCCACGGATATCAAAAAAATTGAATCGTATTTGGCTATGAAGTATGGAATTACTTTAGATGTTGGTACTACAAATTATGTCAATTCATCCAACACTTCTGTTTGGGATAATAGTATTGTAGGGTATTGGAATGGAGTGGCAGGTATCATTCAAGATGATACAGGAGCTTTGCATCAAAAAATTTCAAAGTCCAATGATTATGAGGCACTTATTGTTTCAACTGATAATGATTATGTTTCTGCTAATATTGATGAAAGTAGATCGGATGTCGGTGAAGGAAAATCGTTGTTTTTTGGTCATAACAATCAACCAGACGGATTTTCTGCATTTGGGGGTAGTGGGTCAGAATATTTATTTAATAAAACATGGTTGTTTAAAGAAAAAAATGGAGATGTAGGGGATGTATTTATTGCAATTGACAAATCTATTTTTACGGGAGAATCTGTCGATCTAATAGTGAGTGCAAATGATTCTTTCGATGGCAGCGATACAAGATATGCTATGACAGAGGGGCCAAGTCATTATTATGTTGAAGTAAATATTGCGAATAACTCTTATGTCTCATTTGTTATGACTCAGACTACCAAAGCTCCAGGTGGCGTTGTAGGTGGTTTAGAAATTTGGTTTAAATCTGACGTAGGTGTTACTAGTTCAGGTAGTAGTGTGAGTAATGTAACAGATCAAACATTCAATGGGTATGATTTATCTCAAAGTGCCTCAACGAATCAACCGACAAATTCTTCAATGACAAATTTTAATTCGAATATTACCTTTGATGGTAGTAATGATCGAATGCCAATCAAAGACAAGAATTTTACAAGTTCTGATAATTTGAATCAAGTGTATGTTTGGACTGTTTTCAACACCGATTTTTCTAATACAGGAACATCAGGAAGTGTGAATACTGCCAATTGGGCATTTTTAGATTTTGATAGAAGTGAATGGTTTAACACTTCAATTCATGGTGATGGTACATTGCAGTTTGCTTATAATTCTGGTGGTATAAAAGATAATTTTGGTGTGGAGACAGCCAATGATGGTACAGCGAATTTAGGTGGTTTTATTTTTGACACGAATGTAACTGAAGAGACGAAAATTCGTGTGAATGGGAACGAAGATTATTCTGCAGATGTAACGAGTGCACCTATCAATAGTTCGCTTACTAGATATGGCTATGTAGGGGATGGTTCCGAAGCAAGTACTTTTAATAGTGCGGCAAATAATGCATATTACGATGGTTCTATTTCAGAAGTTATTTATTACGAAAATCAAACCATATCACCAGAGGATATTAACAAAATTGAATCTTATTTGGCTGTTAAATATGGAATTACTTTAAATACGTCTTCATTGAAATATAGCGCTTCAGATGCTGGAGTTACGATTTGGGATGATATGACGTATTGGAATGATATTGGAGTGATTGGTCTTGATGAAAACTCAAGTTTGAACCAAAAACAATCGAGATCTACAAATGCCGATGCGATTTTGACAGTTGCTTTAGGTAACGAAATCAAAACTTCAAATATTGCAAACACAAATTCTTTTGATGATGATTTAGATTTTTTCGCTTGGGGAAATAACGACACAGATGCTGTAATTAGTGAATTGGTGTTTCCTACCTTGATTACAGGTATTAGCAATTGTGAGTATGATTATATTGGATTTGATAGAGATTGGAAAGTTAAAAACACAGGAAATGTAACTGGAGTTACGCTTCAGTTTGATCTTACAGGTTTCTCGAATCCAGGAGAATTTGATTTACTAATCGATGAAGATGGCAATGCCAATTATTCCGATGGTGCACATCGATTGCTAGAAACAGGAGTTTTAACAGGTTCTAATCTTGTTTTTTCAAATATAGACATTGCAGATGGAGAAGTGTTTACTTTAATTCGAAAGAATCCCGATGCACAGATAGTATATGAAAGCGATTCTTGGTCGGGTGGAAATTCGGCAGGTGTTTTAGATAATTCAGCAACAGACTTGCTGAAATCTGTACAAATTAAGCAGAGTGTGGTATTGCCAACTGAGGCAAACTGTAAATGTATGGAAGTAGTATCTGGTGCAGTTGTTACGGTTGAAAATGGAAAAGATTTAACGGTAAGTGATGTGTTAGAATTGGAAGGAGAAATATATCTGTATGGGGATGCACAGTTGATTCAAACCTTAGATGATGATGATTTTAACAAAGGAGGAGGTGCCATCTATAAAATGGTTTCTGAGGGTACGAGTTCGATTCACCGTTTTAATTATTGGGGGTCACCGGTAAGAGATACCAATACTTATAATTTGGCTACGAATTTGTTTATCGCTAATGATGCAAATGATTTTACTTCTTTAACAATACCAAATTTTACAACCGGAATAGATGGTTCTTTAAATACGATTAGCAGTTATTGGTTGTATCATTTCAATAATGCACAAGCTTGGAGTTACATGGATGAGTTCACTCAGAAATTAAAAGGAAGTGGATTTACAATGAAAGGTACAGGAAGTTCTACCAATTATGTATTTGTAGGGAAACCAAATAATGGAACTATAAAATTAGATTTAGATCAAAACAATTATTATCTGTTAGGAAATCCATATCCTTCTGTAATCAATGCCGATGATTTTAATTCTTATCATTTCGATAACGATATCACAGATGGTTATATTTATTTATGGGATCAGCCTTCGGGAGATAGCCATTATAAAGCAGACTATGAAGGAGGGTATGCCACAAGAGCTGGAGGCCTTTCTAGTCCTGCTGCTTCTATTGTTGTTAACGGTGAGGAAATTGATTTCACAAAAGAACCGAATGAATTTATTGCGGTTGGACAAGGGTTTATGGTAGCAGGCACCTCAGACAATAGCGAAATAAGATTTAAAAATTCTTTTCGAGATATAGGTTCGGCCGTTTTTTTCAAATCGAATGGCAAAAAGAAGAAAACAGCAACCGATGATTTGCAAATTGTACGAATTGGGTTTGAATATGACACTCCCAAAGGTGTTTTTCACAGACAATTGGTAACTTCTCCAAGAGGTTTGAGTATGGAAGTTGATCGAGGGTATGATGCGCCAATGTTTGATCATTACGCATCTGATATGTATTGGGATTTAGCCAATGATCTTCGCTATGTGATAAGTGGAATCCCATATCTTGAAGAAGAATTAGAGGTTCCGTTGGCAATCGTTTTAGGAGATGATACAGAAGTTACTATAAAATTAGATGCGACTAAAAATTATCCGCATCATGTATATTTGTTAGATAAAGAGAATGGAGATCTTACAGATTTAGAAATGTCTAGTACTACCATTCCATTACAACAAGGTACACATAAAGACAGGTTTGCTATCGTTCTTAAAGTTGCAAATAGCCTCTCTATAGATGCTGCCATTTCTAATAATTTATCTGTTTATTACAATAAAGAGAAAGAGGGGCTAATTATAAAAGGAACGGATATCGTAATAAGTAACTTTTCGTTATATTCATTAACTGGATTAACCTTGATTCAGGAAAACTTTAATAATGAAACAATAGAAAAAACGATAGAAGTAAATGATTTAACTTCGGGAGTGTATATTGCTAAAATTCAAACGAGTAAAGGCGTGTTTTCAAAGAAGGTGTTAATCTCAAGGTAATTAATTTTATATATTAATAAAGAGATACCATTTGTTGTTTTTTTTTGTGCTTTAAAAGTTATCAATAATTATTATCGTTATATTTATTGAACTAACTTTAAAACTAAAAGGATGAAAAAAATTATTTTAATTTTGTTATTAGTAGTAAGTACAGGTGCTTTGGCACAAAAAGGAAGTGTTTATATCGGAGGAGCTCTTGGCTATACTTCTGACAATTATAAAATCGCTCCTGAAGCTGGTTATTGGATGGCTGAAACCTTACAACTTGGTGCGGTTCTATCGTATGAAAAATCTACGACAGCCAATGTAGATACCAAAACCTTCAAACCTCATGTGTACTTCAGAAAGTTTTATGCTATGAGTGATAAGTTTTCTTTGTATGCTGGCGCAAATGCTAGGTATGTAAGTACCGATGTAGCAGGAGTTTCATCTTCTTATTTTGATGCCTTTGTCGACTTAGGTTTTGCTTATTCCTTAGCAGATAGATGGGGAGTCGTTGGAAGAGTAGCATCTATCGGTTTGTTACAAGAAGAGTTTACTATCGATTTTGACATGTCTAAACAACCCTTGTTTAACGTAGGCATTTATTACACGATCAAACAGTAATAGAAATATAATTATATTAAAAAGGCTAGAAATTTTCTAGCCTTTTTTTATACTAATTATTGAATAAAATAAAATTAATATTTTTTTATGAAGCATTTGTATGAATACTTTTTTAATTACACTTACTTTGTAGTGTTTACTGTACAAATATGATGACAAGATTATTGATTTTTATGGGTGTTCTATTAAGCTTAGATGCCTATCTTTTTTTTGGATTGAGAAGTGTTTTTTCCAAAAGTAAATTCCAACTTTATATTTTACTAATTTATTGCGTTTTAGCAATTGTTTCTTATATCGGGGTGTATGTAATGATTCAGTATTTTCAAGAAAGAACGCTCAATGCCACCCTTAGTAGAAATTTATTGATAGGACTTAGTTTTTCCTTTATCATTTTCAAATTGTTGTTTTTTGTATTCTTAGTGTTTGATGATGTCGTAAGAGTTATGAATTATTGTTTTCAATTGTTTGCTAAATTTCTAGGGTATACTCCAGAAGCAGATTTCGAAGAACGACGAAAGTTTATCGTTAAACTTGGGTTAGGTATTGCTTCAATTCCGTTTGCAGGAATGCTCTATGGAATTACCAAAGGAAAATACAATTACAAAGTAAAGAACTTAACGTTGAATTTTCCGAACTTGCCCAAAGCTTTTGATGGATTCAAACTCGTTCAAATTTCGGACATTCATTCGGGTAGTTTTGATAGTATTTCTGACGTACAGCATGGAGTAGATTTAATCAATGAACAAAATGCAGATGTTGTAATGTTCACTGGTGATTTAGTAAATGGTGATTCTCGAGAAGTGCTCCCGTTTATTGATACCTTTAAACAAATAAAACCTCAAGTTTATTCGGTTTTGGGGAATCATGATTACAGCGATTACAACAAATGGCCATCTAGTGATGCCAAAAAAGAAAACGCTGATTTGATGGATGTGTATCATAAACAAATGGGGTTTCATTTGTTGAAGAATGAGCATGTTACATTGCATAAAGATGGTGAAGAAATAACGGTTGTCGGTGTGGAAAATTGGGGAAAAGGTTTCAAACAAAAAGGAGATTTGGACAAAGCATTGGTAGGAGTTGATGAAAATGCGTTTAAAATTTTATTATCTCATGATCCAACACATTGGGATTTAAAAACGGTACCTCATAAAACACAAGTAGATTTAACCTTAGCTGGTCATACCCATGGTATGCAGTTTGGAGTTGAAATTCCTGGGTTTATCAAATGGAGTCCTGCAAAATTTAGATATGCTCGATGGGCAGGTTTGTATCAAGAAGCCAAACAATATCTTTATGTGAACAAAGGTTTTGGTTTTTTAGGTTTTCCAGGTAGAGTAGGTATGTGGCCAGAAATCACAGTAATAGAATTAAAACAAGAGGCTTGATGCATCCTAAAGTAAGTAAATGGCTCGAGCAATCTTCGAAACTATTACGTGCCAGAATCACCAAAAATGCTAAAAGTGATAGACAGTTTGAAGATGAGCTAGAATTAAGAAGAACTTGTATTGACACTTCAGAAGTGCTATTTCCATCGGTAACTAATACATCGATTGAAGGCGTCTATCAAATAATTGGTGCAAATTCTGATAGTGCAGAACAAGGATATTTTGGTACACTATCACTAAAATTTTCAGAAAACAAAATTCATGCAACTTGGTTGATTGAAGGTGAAGACACCCAATCAGGCTACGGAATTTTATTGAACAATATCTTAAGCATTCAATTTGTGTACGAACAAGAAAACAAAGAGTACTTCGGTGTTGTGAGTTACGAATTTTTAACAAACTCTGTCATTTCAGGTATTTGGGTTGAAGAACATTCCGATGAAATTGGAGTAGAGTTTGGTAGAAAACTCCCTATTGAAACCATTGATCCATTAAAATATTTTGGTTTTAATTAGAGTTCTATATTAAATAAAAGTTTCTAAGCTATTTTTTTCAATTAATAATAGTATTTTTGCAACCTTAAAATTCACGTATGCAAATTAGAAATATCGCTATTATAGCCCATGTCGATCACGGAAAAACTACGTTGGTTGATAAAATAATCGACCAAGCAAAAGTATTGGACGAAAGAAAAGAAAGAACCGATCTTTTATTGGATAACAACGATTTAGAGCGTGAAAGAGGGATTACAATCCTTTCTAAAAACGTATCTGTAAACTATAAAGGGACTAAGATTAACGTTATTGATACTCCTGGCCATGCCGATTTTGGTGGTGAGGTTGAGCGTGTATTGAAAATGGCAGACGGAGTTTTATTATTGGTTGATGCTTTTGAAGGACCTATGCCACAGACACGTTTCGTATTAGGTAAAGCCTTAGAATTAGGATTGACGCCAATTGTTGTTGTGAATAAAGTGGATAAAGAAAACTGTACTCCTGATATCGTTCATGAGAAAGTATTTGACTTGATGTTTGCATTAGAAGCAACTGAAGAGCAATTGGATTTTACAACAATCTACGGTTCTGCTAAGAACAACTGGATGAGTACTGACTGGAAAAATCAAACTGAAGATATCGTTCCATTATTGGATGCTGTATTAGAGTCTATTCCAGAAACTCCTTACAACGAAGGAACTCCTCAGATGCAAATCACATCATTAGATTTCTCTTCATTTACAGGAAGAATTGCTATCGGACGTGTGTTCCGTGGAGATTTAGAAGTAAATAAAGACTACACTATTTGCAAATCTGATGGTACTACTAAAAAAGTAAGAATCAAAGAATTACACGTATTTGAAGGTATGGGTAAAGCGCAAGTAGATAAAGTTGCTTGTGGAGACATCTGTGCTATTACAGGAATTGAAGATTTTGAAATTGGAGATACGATAGCAGATTTAGAAAACCCTGAAGCGTTGCCAAGAACAGAGATTGATCAGCCAACAATGAGTATGTTGTTTACGATTAATAACTCTCCTTTCTTTGGAAAAGAAGGTAAGTTTGTAACTTCTCGTCACTTGCGTGATAGATTGTTCAAAGAACTAGAGAAGAATCTAGCATTGAAAGTTGAAACAACTGATTCTGAGGACAAATTTAACGTATTTGGACGTGGTGTATTGCACTTATCAGTTTTGATTGAAACAATGCGTCGTGAAGGGTATGAATTACAGGTGGGGCGCCCACAAGTAATTTTTAAAGAAATCGATGGTAAAAAATGTGAGCCATTTGAAACTTTATCTATTGATGTACCAGAACAAGTTTCTTCTAAGGCTGTAAACCTTGTTTCTTTGCGTAAAGGAGACTTATTGATTATGGAGCCTAAAGGAGATTTACAACACTTAGAATTTAGCATCCCATCAAGAGGATTGATTGGTTTAAGAAATAAGATTTTGACAGCTACAGCAGGTCAAGCAATTATAAACCACAGATTTAGTGAGTATTTACCTTACAAAGGTGAATTTAACGATGATTTAAAAGGAGCTATCGTTTCTTCTGAAACTGGTAAGGCAACAGCTTATGCTATTGATAGATTACAAGATAGAGGACGTTTCTTTATCGATCCAAATCAAGAGATTTACAAAGGTCAGGTTGTTGGAGAAAACAGTAAAGTGGATGATATGGCTGTAAACCTTATCAAAGGAAAAAAATTATCAAACGTTCGTTCTTCTGGTAATGACGATGCTGTAAAAATTGCTCCGAAAATTGATTTTTCATTGGAAGAGTGTATGGAGTACATTCGTGAAGATGAATACTTAGAAATCACTCCTGAAAATTTAAGAATGCGTAAAATTACTTTTAAAGCGTAATTTAAAAGATATCTGATAAAAAAGCCGTTTCGATTTCGAAACGGCTTTTTTTATATACTGCTAACCAAACTACCTGAGCTGGTTCTTATTTTTTCAATTTTAGAGATGATGTTGAACGTGTGGTATTCGCCGATTCTTGGATCGAAGAATTCTTCACTTCTGTATGTGATTTTAACGGCTTTATGTTTTAGGTTTTTGTACTCAGTATAGAGGTCTATATCACTCTCTATATGGTTCAACCAATAAAACTTTTTGGTTTTTCCTTCCCCGTCTTTTAAAGAAAAACTCACGAATTGATCTTCTTCAATTTTTGTAATTTTCCCAGTAATCGTGTTTTGTGCGACCACTTCCTTTTGAACAGTTTCTTTACTTCTTTTAGAGATTTCGATCAGTATATTTGGACATACACCAACCATTTTTAAACCGATAAGTTCACCAAGAGCTTCTCCTTCCTCATCAATATTATTAAGGTCTATTTTATGGTCTTTTTTAATTTTTTTCTTATACGGCCTTGCGGCATCTATCATACACAAACCCAATTGCATATTAAAATCTTCACCAACAATGGTATCGGCTACTTTATCTAGACAATTACAAGTGTCGTCGATAATCTTGTCCATGTAGTCTTGAGCAAAGCTGTTGTTTGCGATCAGCAGCGTAAATAATAAGATAATTTTTTTCATAGTATTTTTATAAATCGTTTTCTTGAGCACGTTCTAGTATAGAAGTCGGTAAAGATTTTTTGGCTTTGGCTCCGAGTAGTTTAATTTTGTTAACGCTATTAATTAAGTTCCCTTTACCTTCATAAAGTTTGTTCATAGCTGCACTGTAATCTTTTTTTGTGTCGTCCATTTTTCTACCAACCTTTATCAAATCTTGTAACAAACCTTCGAACTTATCATACAAAGCACCGGCTTGTCTCGCTATTTCAATGGCATTTTTTTGTTGTTTTTCATTTTGCCACATACTATCAATCGTTCGCAGTGTAGCAAGTAGCGTAGAAGGGGTAACAATCACTATATTTTTTACAAAAGCTTTGTTGTAAAGTTCGCTATCTGCTTCTAAGGCAACGGCAAATGCAGGTTCAATAGGGATAAATAACAACACAAAATCTGGAGATTCTATTTGATGTAAATCTTCATATTTTTTGGCACTCAATTGATCTACATGACGTTTTAAAGAATTCACATGTTCCTTTATATAAACTAGCTTTTCATCTTCATTTTCGGCATTGACATATTGTTCGTAGGCAGTTAATGAAACTTTAGAGTCCACCACCATTTTTCTGTTGTCCGGTAGGTTGATGATGACATCTGGTCGTAATCTTGTTTTTCCTTCTTCTTCTGTAGCAAAGCTTTTTTCTAAATCATACTCGCGACCTTTTTCTAATCCAGATTTTTCTAAGACCCTCTCTAAGATTAATTCTCCCCAGTTTCCTTGAGTCTTACTGTCACCTTTCAATGCTTTTGTCAGATTTATGGCTTCTTGGCTCATTTTTAAATTGAGCTTTTCTAAACCTTCAATTTGTTGTTTTAACGCTGAGTTTCGAACAATACTTTCTTTGTTTGTGTCTTCTACCTTTTTTTCAAATGTTTGAATTTTTTCTTTTAAAGGGTTTAAAATCTCACTGATACTTTCTTTATTCTGTTCTTTGAATTTGGTTGACTTCTCGTCTAAAATTTTATTCGCTAGATTTTCAAATTCTTTGGTGAATTTTTCTTGAAGTTTTTCTACTTCATTTTTGTTCTCTGTCAGTTTCTCTTCTGTATTTTTTAATTCAGCTTCTTGTTTCGTGAATGCTATAGATAGTTGATTGTTGGTTTGTCGAAGTTTTTCTAATTCTTCTTCTTTCTGACTTCTTAGAGCTTCCATGCTTTTAGAGTGCTCTATTTTAAGAGATTCTATGGTTTGTTCGGACTTTGCAATGGTTTGTTGCAAAGTCGATTTTTCTGTTAGAAAAGTTTCATTTAATTGCTGCAGTTGTTGCTGTAATAAATTGTTTTTTTCAGATAAAGCAATTTCATTTTTTTCAGCATTTAGTTTTGCAATTTTTTTACCGATAAGATATCCTATTACACTGGCTATAATAAAATTGGCGATAATTAGGAGTGGGTTTTGCATTGAATGATTTTTAAAAGGTGCTATATGCACAAATTTAAACAATAAATAAAAGGAAGAGTATCTCTGAAAGCAGAAACTTTTAACAAATATCAGAGTTAGAAAATCTCGAAAATCTTACCACTTTCTGCCAATGAAACGTTTGAAAATATTGACTGTGCTTCTTCTCTAAATTTTTCTAAATCATCGTATCGTGAAGAGTAATGCCCTAAGATCAGTTGTTTCACTTCTGCCTGTTTTGCAATAGATGCGGCTTCTTTTGCAGTCGAGTGTTTGGTTCTTGTGGTTAATTCTTTTTTGTCTTCTAAAAATGTAGACTCATGATACAATAGATCGACAGATTTTATGAAGGGAACTATGTCTGGTTTGTACGCGGTGTCACTACAAAAAGCATAGCTCAATGGTTTTTTAGGGGGGAAGGTGAGTTTTTCGTTTGCAATCGTGTCGATACCGTTTTCATAAACAAAATCTTTTCCTTTTTTTAAGTTATGGTAGTCACAGATTTCTACTTCTGGATTCAGTTGGATAGCATCCATATTCAATTTTCGTTCGCCTAATTTTTCTTTGAACAAAAATCCATTTGTATATACTCTATGATCTAAAGGAATGGTAAAAACTTGCACCTTTTTATCTTCAAAAATTAGTTCACTTTCTTTGTTTTCTAATTCGTGAAAATACAAATGATATTTTGTCCAAGATTTTGCCAGTTTCAATTGTAGTGTAATGACTTCCTTGATTCCTTTTGGACCGTAGATATGCAGATCATTTTCACGATTGTGTAATCCAAATGTCGATATCAATCCAATCAATCCATAGAAGTGATCTCCGTGCAGATGAGAAATAAATATATGTTTAATTTTGGCAAATTGTACCTTGTGTTTTCGAAGCAAGGTTTGTGTTCCTTCTCCGCAATCAATTAAGAAGTGACGTTCTTTGATTTCTAAAAACTGAGCAGTTGGGTGTGCATTGAGTCTTGGAGTAGCAGAATGACATCCTAAAATTGTGAGTTTTATGCTCATGTTTTTTGTTTGATTATAAGCCTAAATCTCTTTCAATTGCATCCATTTCTAAAGTGTCTTCTGCTTCTATCAATGTAGGCACAACGCTTAATGTTTCGTCTTCTAAATCGTCAATCTCTACAGTATCTGTAATCAAAATAAACGAGGTACCATTTTCTTTCTTTTTCATAGAAATATCAGAAAATGCATCTACATCAGAAGCGCTAAGATTGAAAGCGTCTAAAAAATTAATAATTAAATTTTCTGATTCATAACTAGAAAAATCAATAGCAGCTAGAAAACTTTCTAATGAATTTTCAGATGGACTTATTAAAGTATATGTTTCTTTTTTTTCAATATTCATTTCACAAAAAATTTACAATGATTGAAAGCTAATTAACGTTTGATTTGTTCGGCTAATAAATATATACAAGCCATACGAACTGCAACACCATTTTCTACTTGATCTAATATAATCGATTGATCTGAATCGGCTACGTCACTTGTAATTTCAACCCCTCTGTTTATAGGACCTGGATGCATGATCACAATTTCTTTATCCAAGGAGTTTAACAACTCTTTATTGATTCCGAATAACTGAGTATACTCTCGTGTTGATGGAAAATATTTGATATCCATACGCTCGTGTTGTACTCTTAATACATTCGCAACGTCGCACCATTCTAGTGCTTTTCTAAGGTTCGTTTCTACTTTTACTCCCAAACTTTCGATATGCTTCGGAATCAATGTCGTCGGACCACAAACTTTTACTTCTGCTCCTTGAAGTTTTAGCGCAAAAATGTTTGAAAGGGCGACACGTGAATGCAAAATATCACCAATAATAACAACTTTTTTTCCTGCGACATCTCCTAACTTTTCGCGTATCGAATAAGAGTCGAGCAAGGCTTGTGTAGGATGTTCATGTGTTCCGTCACCAGCATTGATAATTTTTGCATCAACATGTTCAGAAAGAAAAACACCTGCACCTACATTCGGGTGACGCATTACCACGATATCAACTTTCATCGATAAAATATTATTTACCGTATCGATCAATGTCTCACCTTTTTTTACCGACGATTGCGCAGCTGAAAAATTTATAACATCTGCAGATAATCTTTTCTCTGCCAATTCAAAAGAAAGCTTCGTTCTGGTACTGTTCTCAAAAAACAAATTCGCAATGGTAATATCTCTAAGAGAAGGAACCTTTTTTATAGGTCTATTGATTACTTCTTTAAAATGATCAGCAGTTTCAAAAATTAAATCTAGATCTTCACGATTTAGATGTTTAATTCCAAGTAAATTGTTTACACTTAATGATTTCATTCTTAATTGTTCGTTGTTAAATATACTGCATCCTCCGAATCATTTTCTTTCCAATGAACAGATACTTTTTCTTTATTAATAACATCAACTTGTCTTCCTCTATAATCTGGCTGAATAGGTAAATGTCTACTAAATCTTCTATCAATCAACACCAAAAGTTCTATTTGTTCTGGTCTACCGTAAGACTGTAAAGCTGCCAAAGAAGCATTGATGCTTCTACCTGAGTATAAGACATCATCAATAATAACAACCTTTTTACCTTCTACCAAAAAATCAATTTGAGTTGAGTTCGCTTCCAATGGAGCTTCACGTCGTCTAAAATCATCTCTGAAAAAAGTGATGTCTAGTTTCCCTAGTAAGATGTCTTTTATTTGATACTCTTCTTTAAGTAATTGGGCTAACCGATCAGCTAAAAAGGTTCCTCTGGGTTGTAATCCTAAAAGAACAGTATTGGAAAAATCATCATGGTTTTCGATCAACTGACAAGCCAATCTGTGTAAGATGATTTCTATTTCTTTAGCATTTAGTAAAATTTTATCACTCATATGTGTTTGAAAAAAGCTACGTTTTTATGAAAACAAATATACTCAAAGTAATATGTTTTTTTTAGATATGTCAAAATATTTTCAACGAATATGCTGAGTATAAAAAGGAAATATTTTCAGGCGTTTTTTGATGAAAATCGAAATATGGACTTTTTTGAGTTTCGATATTTTATTCATTTGATTGATTAACAATGTGCTAATAGATTGGTTTTGTTGATTAAATTGTTAAAAACAATTTTAATTTTTCGTATATTAAGAATAGAGAAACAGTAATTTTAAACATACAGTTCAAGTTCAACTTAAATTTATTAGATATGTCATTGTCAAAATTTGAATCTATGTTGAAAACCAACAAAGTGTATTTTTTTGATTCTTCAGAATTTGAAGAGATCATACATCATTATTTAGATAATGGTCGCCATGCCTTGGCAAAAAAAGCTGTTAAGTTAGGCTTAGAACAACATCCAACTTCTGTTTTGTTAAAACTTCTAAAAGTAGAACTCTATATATTTGAAGAAAAATTTGAAAAAGCAGAAAGGTTATTGAACGATTTAGAAGCTATCGAACCGAATAACCAAGAAATTTATATTCAAAGAGCTGCTATTTTTTCTAAAGTAGACAAACATAAAGAAGCGATTGACACTCTAAAGGTTGCTTTAGAATATACAGATGACGTTGCCGACGTTTCATCTTTGTTAGCTATGGAATATTTGTATCTAGATGATTTTGATCAAGCGCGACTGAATTTTGCAAAATGTCTAGAAGTAGATTATGAAGATTATTCATCATTGTACAATATTATATATTGTTTTGATATGGATGAGAAACATGAAGAAGCGGTAGTTTATCTGAATTCTTATATAGAAACAAATCCATATTGTGAGGTTGCTTGGCATCAACTCGGAAGACAATACATTGTTCTCGAGAGGTATGAAGAAGCATTGCGTGCATTTGATTATGCCGTGGTTATTGATGATTCCTTTATCGGTGGTTATCTAGAGAAAGCAAAAACCTTAGAAATATTAAAAAGGTATGAAGAGGCGATCGAAAACTATTCTATTTCTTTAGAATTAGACGATCCAACGGCTTTTGTTTATCTGCGTATAGGAGACTGTTTTCGAGAGTTGGGCGAACTAAAAAAAGCTGCAGAATTTTATAAGAATGCTGTAAATGAAGATCCTTTGTTAGACAAAGCTTGGATGAGTTTGACAGATGTGTATTTCGAGCTAGAAGATTTTTCTAAATCATTGTATTATATTAAAAAGGTACTATCTATTGATGAATTCAATGCAGTATATTGGAGAAAGTATGGCGAAATAAATATCAAACTTTCTTTTTTTGAAGAATCTATTCAGGCATTTAAACGTTGTTTGAGTTTAGACGATAAAGCCTTGGAAATATGGTTGGCTTTGGTGGATGTTTTGTATTATATCGGTGATTACACCCAAGCGTTGAATCAATTGATTCAAGCAAAAAATTACCATAAAAATGCAGCGGAAATTGAATACAGAATGTTTGGTGTGTTTTTGCAATTAGATGATAAAGATGCTGCCTTTATACACTTGAAAAATGGATTAGCCATAGATTTTGAGTTTTCTGAAGTAATGAAAGAATTATACCCAGGTTTTTTTAAACTGGTCGAAGTAAAAGACATTATTTCCACCTTTAACAAAGCAAAATAATTAAGAATTAAAAAGATAATAAAACTCAATGAAAATTGAGTTTTTGTTTTTTTATACCATTGCTGTATTTTTATTATGAATAATACTACATTTGTTCAAAATCAAATAAACTATGAGTAGATCAATCAAAGGGTATGTAACCTTGTTTTTCAAAGGTGTGGCTATGGGAGCTGCAGATGTTGTGCCTGGTGTTTCAGGAGGTACCATTGCTTTTATATCTGGTATATATGAAGAGTTGTTAGGCAGTATTAGCAGTATCGGATTCGGAACATTAAAAACACTAAAGAAAGAAGGAGTTGCAGCTTCTTGGAAAGCAATCAATGGAAATTTTTTAGCTACATTGTTGTTTGGAATAGCAGTGAGTGTAGTTTCATTAGCAAAAGGAATATCTTATTTATTAGATACAGAACCGATATTATTGTGGTCGTTTTTCTTTGGTTTGGTTTTGGCCAGTGTAGTTTTCATTGGTAAAGAAATAAAAAAATGGAATATTGCAGCAGTTGCATCTCTTGTTATAGGTACGGTTGTGGCATATTATATAACTATAGTAGAGCCATTGGTGTCAGATGAAGCTTCATTGTTTTTTTATTTTATTTCAGGAGCATTGGCAATTTGTGCCATGATTTTACCGGGTATTTCAGGTTCCTTTATATTGGTATTATTAGGATCGTACAAGATGATTTTGGAAGCAATTCATTCAAGAGATTTACAATTGATTGCTACGGTTGGAGCAGGAGTGGTTGTTGGTTTGTTGAGTTTTGCGAAGGTATTAAAATGGTTGTTTGCTAAATTTAAAAATGTAACACTCGCAGGATTGACAGGTTTTATTATTGGCTCTTTGAATAAGATATGGCCATGGAAAGAAACACTTAGTACACGTATCAATTCACATGGCGAAGAAGTTCCTCTTTTACAAAAAAGTATCAGTCCTTTTTCAATCGAAGACAATCAATTGTTCATGGCTGTTGTGTTTGCCATATTAGGTTATGCTATAATTCTTATTTTAGAGAAAGTTCAAAGCGATAAACAAACAAATTAATATATGGCAAGCCAAAGAAACTTGAAAGACAATATCCTTTTGTTTATCAAAGGATTGGCTATGGGTTCTGCAAATAAAGTACCTGGGGTTTCTGGTGGTGCAGTAGCTTTTGTTTTAGGCTTTTATGAAGAAATGATTTATACTTTTCAAAAGATAAATCTTAAAGCTCTGAAACTTTTACTTGGCAGACGTTACAAAAGTTTGTTTGAATACTTAAACATTTCATTTTTACTTCTAGTAATGGGAGGGAGTTTGTTTAGTTATTTCAGCGTCTCTATTCTTTTAGATTATTTACTGCAGCATTACGAAACACGGGTTTGGAGTACTTTTTTTGGAATGATTTTAGGTTCCATTTATTATATCGCGGTCAATTATAAGTATTGGAGTTTAAAGAATTCATTATTTGTGGTATTGGGTATTGTGTTAGGAGCGGCATTGAGTTACCTACCTCCAGCTACTGAAAATAGTAACTTATGGTTTGTATTTGCATGCGGAGTTATTGGTGTGAGTGGTATGACTATTCCCGGACTTTCAGGGTCGTTTCTTTTAATGCTATTGGGTAATTATGTGTTGTTACTTGTCGATAGTGTGAATGTTGTTTTTGATGTTTCTACATCGGTCTTGATGGGAGATTTTGAGGTGCTTTCAATCGATAGAAATATCAAATACTTAAAAATTGCAACAACATTTTTCTTTGGATCTTTTTTTGGATTGGTTACGTTTTCACATGTGTTAGGTTATGTGTTAAAGCGATGGAATCATATAGTGATTGCTTTGATAATCGGATTTATCACAGGCTCGTTAGGAATGGTATGGCCATGGAAAGAGAAAGTTTTTGCCATTGAAGATGAAGTATTTCTGTTGAATAACAACGGCGAGAAAATAGTGGAAAATTATATAAGATATTTACCAGATATGAATCTGTTAGAAAATTGGATTCTTATCGGATTCGTTTTGTTAGGTATAGCGATTGTATTGAGCATAGATTACTACGAACGAAAAAGAAAAGCGGAAACTATTTAGTTTCCGCTTTTCTTTTTCTTTAAAATTATGCTTGTGCTTGTGTTGGTAGCTGAGCTTGTCGAAGCCACCCTTTATTTTCTACTACAAGCCAATAAAGTGTTCTTTAATAACATTGCAATGGTCATAGGTCCAACTCCTCCTGGAACAGGTGTTATAAACTCTGCCTTTTTACTTACACTTTCGAAATGTACATCACCAGCGAGTCTAAACCCACTTTTCTTAGATGCATCGTCTACACGTGTAATTCCAACATCGATAATTGTTACGCCTTCTTTTACCATATCACCTGTTAAGAATTCAGCGATACCCAAAGCAGCAACAATGATATCAGCCTCTTTGGTGATTTCTTTTAGGTTTTTTGTTCTACTGTGTGTTAATGTTACAGTTGCATCACCAGCAGCTCTTTTCTGACTCAATAAAATACTCATTGGTCTACCTACAATATGACTACGACCAATAACAACTACATTTTTACCTGAAGTTTCTACCTCGTAACGTTCTAATAATTCCATAATACCATATGGAGTAGCAGGTAAGAATGTTGGCAATTCTAAAGCCATTCTACCTACGTTCGTAGGGTGAAAACCGTCTACATCTTTATCTGGGTCAATCGCCATCAAAACTTTGTGCTCATCGATATGCTTTGGTAAGGGTAATTGAACGATAAATCCATCAATTTCAGGATTGTTGTTCAAATCTTCGATTACTTGCAGTACTTTTTCTTCGGTAGTTTCTTCTGGAAGCTCTATCAAAGTAGATTCAAAACCTACCAAATTGCAAGCTTTTACTTTTGCACCTACATAGGTCATACTTGCACCATCTGTACCTACTAATACTGCTGCAAGATGAGGAGTTTTATCTCCTTTATTTTTAATTTCTGTTACAGCTTCAGCAATTTCTGCTTTGATATCTGCAGATGTTTGTTTTCCGTCTAATATTGTCATTGTAGAGTATATTTATGGTGAGATTAACGCATCCCTTTCATCATTTGCATCATTTGTCTTCCGCCACCACCTTGCATCATTTTCATCATTTTGCTCATTTGGTTGAACTGCTTCATTAATTGGTTCACTTCTTGAATACTTGTTCCAGATCCTTTTGCAATTCTTTTTTTACGGCTAGCGTTGATTGTTTTAGGGTCAGATCTCTCGCTAGGTGTCATAGAATGGATAATTGCTTCAATCCCTTTAAAGGCATCATCATCGATGTCTACATCTTTCATGGCTTTTCCAACACCTGGAATCATTCCCATCAAATCTTTCATGTTACCCATTTTTTTGATTTGTTGAATTTGATTCAAGAAATCATCAAAACCAAATTGATTTTTGGCAATTTTCTTCTGGATTTTTCTAGCTTCTTCCTCATCATATTGTTCTTGAGCTCTTTCCACCAAAGAAACAACATCTCCCATTCCCAAAATTCTATCGGCCATACGGTCTGGATGGAAAACATCAAGCGCTTCCATTTTTTCACCTGTACCAATAAATTTGATTGGTTTGTTTACAACTGATTTAATAGATAAGGCAGCACCACCACGAGTATCACCATCTAATTTTGTTAAAACAACACCATCAAAGTTTAGTAAGTCGTTGAATGCTTTTGCCGTGTTTACAGCATCTTGCCCCGTCATTGAGTCAACAACAAACAAAGTCTCTTGAGGAGAAACTGCTTTGTGGATGTTAGAAATCTCTGTCATCATTTCTTCGTCAACAGCCAAACGACCCGCGGTATCAATGATCACCGTGTTTTTTCCGTTTGCCTTTGCATGCTTTATGGCATTTAAAGAAATTTCAACAGGATTTTTATTTTCAGGCTCAGCGTACACTTCAACACCAATTTGTTCTCCAACAACCTGTAATTGATTGATGGCAGCAGGACGATATACATCACATCCAACCAACAATACTTGTTTTGTTTTTTTATTTTTTAAGTAATTCGCAAGTTTACCAGAAAACGTAGTTTTACCAGAACCTTGCAAACCTGACATTAATATCACAGAAGGACTACCAGCTAAATTTACACCAACAGTTTCGCCACCCATCAACTCTGTCAATTCATCTTTTACGATTTTTACAAGCAGTTGACTTGGGTTCAATGTAGTCAATACATCTTGCCCCATTGCTTTGTCTTTTACTCTACTGGTAAAATCTTTGGCAATTTTATAGTTGACATCTGCATTAATTAAGGCTTTTCTAACTTCTTTCAATGTTTCAGCAACATTTACTTCTGTTATTTTTCCATGTCCTTTTAATACATGTAAGGCCTTATCTAGTTTATCACTTAAATTCTGAAACATACTTTTTAACTAAGTTTTTTAAAGCGACAAAGATAGTAGAAAGTCAAAGTTTTTCAAAGGATGAATTCATTTTTATTTGTTATAGAAACCAGACAGTTTTAGAGCTTGTTTTTTAATGAAAATAGCTGTTTTATTCTTTGTTAAAATCAATTGAAACTGAATTCACACAATACCTCAATCCTGTGTCTGTAGGACCGTCATTAAAGACATGGCCTAAATGTCCGTCACAAGTTTTACAAACAATTTCGGTACGAATTCTACCGTGACTTGTGTCTTTTATATATTCGATTTTATCAGGTATGGCTTGGTCAAAAGAAGGCCAACCACAATGTGCATCAAATTTTGAATCGGATTCAAATAAGGCGGTTCCGCATCCCTTACAAGTGTAGGTACCTTCTTCAAAATGTAAGTTGAATTTACCTGTGTGTGGTCTTTCGGTTCCTTTTTCTCTCAAGATGTAAAACTCTTCTTCGCTTAAGATTTGTTTCCATTCTTTTTCAGATTTTTTCGTGCTCATAAAAATTACTTTGTTGGTTTGAATTTTAAAGATACTGAATTGATGCAATAGCGCAAGCCAGTAGTTTCTTTTGGACCATCGTTAAAGACATGTCCTAAATGGCCATCACAGATGGCACAAACTACTTCAGTTCTTTTCATTCCGTAACTGGTGTCTTCAATTTCTTCAACGTTACTTTTTATAAATCGATCAAAGGAAGGCCATCCACTATATGAATTGTATTTGTTTTCAGAACGGAATAGAGGTGTATTGCAACCAGCACAATTGTAAACTCCCTTTTCATAATGTTTGTTGTATACTCCCGACCCCGCTTGCTCTGTACCTTTTTCTCTTAAGACGTAATATTCAGAATCGCTTAAAATTTGTTTCCATTCTGATTCGGTTTTTACAACTTTCTCTTGTGAATAGCCAAATGAAGTCGATACAATCAAAACGAATAGTGCTATAATTTTATTTAAATGCATTGTATGTGATTTATATTTTGAGATTTTGACGATGTAATGTGAAAAAACTTACCTGATATACTTCAAATATTGAACAAATCATTCGGTTTAATTTTATATTTGCATAAAAATAAAAAGATAAGATGAGAAATTCGATACTAGTTTTTGCTGTATTTATGTTTGTTGTAAGTTGTTCAACTGTGCCAATCACAGGAAGAAAACGCTTGAATTATGTTTCTGATGCTGATGTGTTACCAACAAGTTTTGCTCAGTATAAAACATTTTTAAGTGAAAATACCCTTTCAAAGGATAAACAGAAAACTGCGGAAATTCAAGAGATAGGAGAAAGAATTTCAAAGGCTGTTACTAAGGTAATGAAGAACAATAACATGTCTAAAGAGGCTGAAACATACGAATGGGAGTTTAATTTGGTGCAAGACAGTACAATGAATGCATGGTGTATGCCAGGAGGTAAAGTGGTTTTTTATACGGGGATTTTACCTATAGCAAAGAATACCGATGGGATTGCGGCAATTATGGGGCATGAGATAGCCCATGCATTTGCAAAACACGGACAAGAAAGAATGTCTTCTGCACAATTACAGCAAATGGGTGCTGTTGCTGTTGCAGCTGGAAGTTCTCAAGAGTCTACTGAAGAGCAATTAATTTGGAATATGGCTTATGGCGTTGGCTCTCAATTAGGAATGCTAAAGTTTAGTAGACAACATGAAACTGAAGCAGATCGATTGGGAATGGTTTTTATGATTATTGCGGGTTATAACCCAGAAGAAGCAGTGAATGTTTGGAAAAGAATGAAGCAAGTAGGCTCTAGTGCTACTCCAGAATTTATGAGTACGCACCCTTCAAATGATTCTAGAATTAAAGATTTACAGTCATTTATTCCAGAAGCGAAAAAGTTAGCAGAGAAATATAAGTAATTAGTCTACTTCTTTCGATTCGATATATAAATTATCATCTACGACAAAATCTGTGATTTTATGTGGTAATTTCAACTTTTTCCATGAAGTAGAAGGAGTCAGCCTAATTTGTCTTTTGTTGAGATATGCAAACATGGGCATGTCAAAGTTTTCTATACAGTTTGTCCAACGATATTTCAGTGTTTTTCTTTTTATTTCATATTCAAATACAGGGATTTGAGTAGTTCTTAAATATTGGTCAAAAACTTTCGAAAAGTCAATTCCTGAATAATCACAAATATACTTTTCAAGTTCTTTTGAGCTAACAGTTTTGTGGTAAAAAGATTGGTTTATTCCTATTAACATTAATCGCCAAGTACCATCATTACCGATTACATGTCTCATGGTGTGCAGCATGTTCGCACCTTTGTAATACATGTCATCAGAACCACGGTTGTTTACATTGTATTGTCCGATAATTGGTTTGTCATTTTTGATGTTTTTTCTCAGTCCGATAATGTATTCTTTCCCAGCTATAGCTCCAAATTCTTGCTCTAAATAAAGAGCTTCAGAGTAATTAGTGAAACTTTCGTGTATCCACATGTCGGCAATATCTTTATGAGTAATGTTATTCCCAAACCATTCGTGACCCGACTCGTGTATGATGATAAAATCAAATTTTAAACCCCAGCCAGTTCCACTTAAATCAGTTCCGAGATAACCATTTTTGTATTGGTTACCATATGCCACTGCAGATTGATGTTCCATACCTAAAAAAGGAACTTCTACGATTTTATAACTGTCTTCGTAAAATGGATACGGTCCGAACCAAAACTCAAAGGCATCTAACATTTTTTCAACTTGTAAAAACTGTTTCTTTGCTTTAGGAAAATTTTGTTTCAAACAATAATAATCACAATCTAAGACTCCAGCTTTTCCTTTATAATTTTTTTGATAACTTACATAATTACCTATGGATAAAGAAACAGCATAATTGTTGATTGGGTTGATTACTTTCCAATGGTATGTTTTCGTTTTTTTTATGGTGTCTAATGCGATGTCAATCAATTTACCATTACCAACAGCAACTAAATCTTTTGGAACCGTATAAAAAAGTTCTACTCCGTTATCGGGTTCGTCATATGGATGGTCTTTGCACGGCCACCATAAGCTTGCGCCGTCACCCTGACAACTCGTAGCGACAAAATCAATTTCGTTGCTGTCTTTTGTCCAAGTAAATCCACCTTCCCATGGCGCTTTATCAGTTGTTTTTGGACGGCCTTCAAAATCAATAATTAGTTCTTCTGTAGCGTCAATGACTTGTTCTTTTTGCAATTCTATTAAGTAAATATTTCCATTTTTCTTGAAAGAAAGATCTTTTTGGTCTTGGGTTGCTTTCATTAGTTTCATTGGTGATTGCAATTCGATCTGAAGGAGGTTAGAAGAGGTTTCTAATACTTTATAGGTGATTTTGTTTGTACCTGAAATGAATTTATTTTCAATTAAAACATCAATAGAAAGTGAGTATTTTTGTAAGTCCCACCAAATTCTGTTTTCTGTGATGCTTCCTCGAAGACTGTCTTGCTGAGTGAAATTGAGTTTTTGACTATGGAAGGTGATACTATTTAAAAAAACAATAAGAATAGCAATCTTTTTCATAAAAAGTGATGTTGGTTAGGGTAAATATAAAAAAAGACCGCTGTTAACACAAGCGGCCTTTATAAATAGTATGTTTATTTAATTTTTATGAAGAAAAAAGCTCTTCATTTGAAAAGTAAAAAGCACTTTCTATTGCTGCATTTTCATCACTGTCAGAACCGTGAATGGCATTGTTTGTTGTAGATGATGCATACAGTTTTCTAATAGTTCCTTCTACGGCTTCGTCAGGGTTCGTAGATCCTATAAGTAAACGAAAATCTTCTACTGCATTTTCTTTTTCTAGAACAGCTGCTACGATTGGTCCACTTGTCATGAAAGCTACCAATCCTTCGAAAAAAGGTTGTTCTTTATGAATGGCATAAAACGCTTCAGCTCTTTCCACTGTTAGTTGCGTAAGTTTCATGCCGATAATTTTGAATCCTGAAGCACAAATTTTTTCTAAAACCGCTCCAATATTTCCATTCTTTACAGTGTCGGGTTTCAACATCGTAAAAGTTCTATTTGTAATCATTTTAGATTTCTCTTAAGTTAATGCGACAAATATACTTTTTTAATGTGAATGCCAAAGATATAAGGGAAATATTAACCGAAAGTAAACAGGTTGATCTAAAAAAAACACCCCTATTTTTTAACTTTTTTTTTGGAATGTGTTGAAACTTGTAGGATAATTAAATTGTATATTCGCGAATTATGAATGAAAAGCAAATCTCTGCTATAAAGGAATTGTTATCAGTTCCGAGAAATATAGTGCTAGTAGCACACAAAAATCCGGATGGAGACGCCATAGGTTCTACTTTGGCAATGCAACATTACTTAACCCAAAAAGGACATACAGCTACAACCGTTTTACCGAACGATGTACCTGAGTTTTTACAGTGGTTGCCTGGGGTTGAAACGGTTTATAAATACGACAAGCAAAACAAACAATCGAAAAGAGCACTCGATAATTCTGAAATTATTTTTGTGTTGGATTTCAATGCTTTTCATCGCGTTGGTGAAGACATGCAAAAGGCGCTTGAGAGTTATCAAGGTACGTATATCATGATTGATCATCATCAACAGCCTGATGTAATTTCTGATTTTATTTATTCAGACACATCGATCTGTTCGACTTGTCAAATGGTTTATCAGTTTATTGATATGCTTGGTGATATTGAATTGATAGATGAAAACATTGCGACGTGTTTATATACTGGAATTATGACCGATACAGGGTCTTTCCGTTTTCCATCAACGACTAGTACCACCCATAAGATTATTGGCGATTTGATTGATAAAGGAGCTGATAATGCAAAAATTCATGACAAGGTTTTCAATACAAGTTCTTATAGTAGGTTGCAATTGATGGGGGCTGCTTTGAGTAATCTAAAAGTATTGCCAGAATTCCATGCTGCCTATATTACTTTGTCTCAAGAAGAATTGAATTCGTTTCACTATCAGAAAGGTGATACAGAAGGTTTGGTAAACTATGGACTATCAATTAAAGGAATTTATCTAGCAGCAATTTTTATTGAGGATGAGGAGCAAGATATTATCAAAATTTCTTTGAGGTCTAAAGGTAATTTTTCAGTGAATCAATTTTCTAGAAATCATTTCAATGGAGGTGGGCATGACAATGCTGCCGGAGGTAGATCGAATGTAACTTTAGAAGAAACGGTGCAAAAATTTGTTGGTTTATTACCTCGGTATAAAGAAGAATTAGAAACGTCATATGAGAGTTAGTATCTTTTTCTTGTGTTTTGTTTTCTTGTATTCTTGTAAGGATTTAGAGCCAAGAAAGCCAGTTAATTTGCCTAAAAAAAGTGAATTGCAACAATCAATTGAATTGAATAAACAATTGTTTGGGTATGAACAAGAATTGATTGAGCAATATATAAAATTAGATACGTTGTATAGTTATACGAATTCTCACAAAGGATTTTGGTATTCGTATATTCATAAAAAAGAGAAAGGAGTAACACCGGTTAAAGGAAATACAGTTACCTTTGAGCAAGAGATTCTAGCGTTGGATGGAACTGTTTTGTATGATAAAGACAGAATAGGTCAAAGAAAATATGTTGTTGATAAAGAGCATATCACGAAAGGCTTAAAAGAAGGAATCAAGTTAATGAAGGTGGGAGAGGAGATGAAGTTTATCTTTTCTTCTTTTGTTGCTTTTCGAATGAATGGAGACAACGAAGGTATTATTCGTGAAAACGAACCGGTAATATGTAAATTAAAACTAATAGAAATAAATAACAATTAAATTAAAACAATAAAAATGAAAATTAAAAGTATCGCAATTCTTGGATTGGTAGCTACAGTAGCATTCACTTCATGTAATAAACAAAGTCGTCAAGATAGTTTAGCATCAGAATTAGATTCTGTGAGTTATGCACTTGGGTTAGATATGGCAAATAAAATAAAATTAAACTTCCCTAATGCGAATGGAACTGCTTTTATTGATGGGTACGAAGACGCAGCTGATACAAGTAGTGTAAAAGTAAAATCGAGTAGTATCGATGGTATTTTGAGAGCGTTTTTCATGAAAAAACAGCAAGAAGCTATGGCAAAAGCTGCAGATTCTACAGCTTCTCAAGAAACAGAAAAAGTAAATAATAATACTAGTTCTGAGTTGTTGAGTGAGTACGATACAGTAAGTTACGCACTTGGATTAGATATGGCTTTAAAAATGAAGCCAAATTTTGAAGAAATTAATGATCCGTTATTCGTGCAAGGGTATAGAGACTTTGATCAAGAAAATGTATTGTTAGAAATCAAAGACTTGGACAATATTTTGAGAACGTTTTTCATGGAAAGACAACAAAAGAAAGCTGAAGAGCAAGCAATGAAGGAGTTTGGAGCTGTTAAAGAAGAAGGAATCAAATTCTTAGAAGAAAACAAGTCAAAAGAAGGTGTTGTTGTTTTGGAAAGCGGATTGCAATATAAAGTTGTAAAAGAAGGAAATGACACAAAACCATCTGCTACTGATAATGTTACTGTACACTACCACGGAACTACTCCTGATGGAACAGTGTTTGATAGTTCTGTAGATAGAGGAGAGCCTGCTAGTTTTGGTTTGAATCAAGTAATTAAAGGATGGACTGAAGGATTACAATTGATGGGAGAAGGTGCTAAGTACACATTTTATATTCCTCAAGAATTAGCTTATGGTGCAAACCCAAGAGGAGGTGGACCAATCAAACCTTTTATGCCATTAGTTTTCGAAGTAGAATTAATCAAAGTAAATAAGTAAGCATATGAAGTCTTTAAAAGCATTTTTATCATTCTTATTAATTGTAACGTTGACTTCTTGTCTTTCAGATCCTGAACCTGGTATTGAGCAATATTACGAGAATAGAGATGATGGAATTGCTTTTTTAGAGGCAAATAAATCGAATGAAGGTGTTATTGTTACCGATTCTGGTCTTCAGTATAAAGTTGAAACCGAAGGAATCGGAGATTTTATTTTAGAGTCTGATTTGGTTCAAGTTCATATCACAACTTCGAAAATTGACGGAACTGTTTTGTACAGTACAGAAAGTACAGATGTTGAAGATCTAGAATTTGCTGAAGTAAATAGATTTATATCTGGAATTGTTGAAGGATTGCAATTGATGAAGCAAGGAGGAAAACATACTTTATATATTCCTCATGAATTGGCTTATGGTGAATTTATATTTAACAATATTGATCCCTTCTCAGTGATTGTTGCTGAAGTTGAAGTTGTGAGGGTTGGAAATGATGATACAGATTTTTTAGTTGAAAATGCTGAAAAAGAAGATGTGATAACGACAGAAAGTGGTTTGCAATATAAAATAGTTTCTGAAGGTGAAGGTGATTTTCCAACGGTAGATAGCCTGGTAGATGTTAATTTAAAGGGTACCTTGATTGACGATTCAGAATTTGTAAACACATGGGGAACAGGTGAAAATGGTGCAAACGCTCCATTGATAAACTTATCTTTAAGTACTACGATTGCTGGAATTACTGAAGGGCTGCAATTGATGAAACCAGGAGCAAGGTATGTTTTTTACTTGCCATATCAACTTGGATATGGTGTCGAAGGACGCACAACTTCAGGAGGTGTAGATATTCCCCCGTATGCGACGTTGATTTTTGATATTGAATATATCGAATAAAACTTTTGCTAAGATAAAATTATTAGGTAGCAATTTTTATACAAAGTGTATAGGAATTGCTACTTTTGTTTTTATAAAAAATACATCTATGAAAAGGATTCAGTTAATTATTGCGATTGCTACATTTTCGATTTATTTGTTCTCATGTGATTCCAAGCATCCAAGTGATGGTGTTTTTGCAGATATCATTACCGATAAAGGAACGATGATTATTGATTTGCATTACAAAGAAACTCCTATTACAGTTGCTAATTTCGTTGCACTTTCAGAAGGAAAGAGCCATCAAGTGGTAGATAGTTTAAAAGGTAAAAGGTTTTATGATGGATTGACATTTCATCGGGTAGTGCCTAATTTTATGATCCAAGGAGGTGATATTTTAGGAAATGGAAAAGGATCGCCAGGATATACTTTTGAAGATGAATTTCCGAAAGATAGTTTAGGGAATTTGTTGTTTCGTCATGATGGAAAAGGAATTGTTTCTATGGCAAACTCAGGACCGAACACAAATGGAAGTCAGTTTTTTATCACGCATCAAGAAACACCGTGGTTAGATGGAAAACATACTGTTTTTGGGAAAGTCATCGATGGGTTAGAAATTGTAGATTCTATACAACAAGGTGATCAAATATTGTCTGTTAAAATCATAAAAAAAGGTAGTGACGCTAAAAAATTCAATCCAGAAAAAGCAATTGAAGAAGCACGAAAATTACTTGAAGAAAATATAAAAATAGCCGCTGAAAAAAGAGTAAAGGATAGCATTCGATTTTCTCAAAAGATTAATGAAGTTGAAGCGAAACAGTTTCCTTCTGGTTTAAAAGTTCTTTATTTGAATTCAGGTAATGGTAGAAATCTAAAAGATGGAGACCGCATTAAAGTACATTATACAGGGTATTTTTCGGATGGAAGTATTTTTGATAGTTCTAAAAAGAGGAATCGACCTTTTGAATTTACGTTAGGAGTTGATAGAGTTATTGAAGGCTGGACAGAAGGTATGAAGTATATGAAAGTTGGATCGAAAGCTAGGTTGTTTATCCCGTATGAATTAGGATATGGTGAGCGTGGTTATGGACCTATACCTGCTAAATCAAAACTAATATTTGAAGTTGAAATTATAGATATAGTAAAATAATGTTTGAAAAAATAATTGGTCAAGATAAAGAGTTACTGATATATTTAAACAATTTAGGAAATCCTGAATGGGATGAATTTTGGTTGTTTATTACAAATCAATTCAATTGGATACCTGTATTTTTGGTTGTAATTTTTTTGTTTTTTAGATATCTAGGTTGGAAAAAAGGTTTGTTGTTTTTAGTTGTTTTGGCAATAATGGTTACTTTTTCAGATCAATTCACAAATTTCATTCGTGTAGTGTTTTCAAGGCTACGTCCCAATAATGATCCTGAAATACAAGATCAATTGAGAATATTAATCAATCCTCAAAACTTTAGTTTTACTTCGGGGCACGCCACTACTTCGACTACGGTAACTGTTTTTGCAATTCGAATTTTGCGTCGATACACAAAGTTAATTTATTTGTTTGTCCTCTTTCCGTTATTTTTTGCTTACAGTAGGTTGTATTTAGGAGTGCATTTTCCTATAGATATCATTACCGGAGCTTCCATAGGAGCAACAATTGGTTACAGTTTTTCAAAACTATATGAATATTTATGCAAAAAGATTTTCTGGACTTATTGAAAATATGATATCGTGTAAAAAAAAAACTCTATCAAGAAATTGATAGAGTTTTTTTTACAATATGTTATGTTTAGATGTCTTCGAATTTTACATCAGTAAAACTGTTTGAAGCACCTTCTGCAACAGCATGAGCTTCTTTATGCTCTTCTCTATTGAAATCTTTTTGGTGACGTTCGCTAATCACTTCTGAACCTTTTTCGTTTAAAATGAAGTCAGTAGCGGCTTTTAACATTTCGTTGAATTCATTAAAATCTTCTTTGTAGATGTAGATTTTATGTTTTTGATAATGAAAAGAACCATCATCATGTGTGAATTTTTTACTTTCGGTAACAGTTAGGTAGTAATCTCCTGCTTTTGTAGCTCTTACATCAAAAAAATAAGTTCTTCTTCCGGCTCTTAATATTTGTGAAAATATCTCTTCTTGTTCAATGTTATCTTTCATGCTTTTTTTGTGGTTTAAAAAAATTAAAAAATTTTAGATTACATCACAAATCTAAAAAAATAATTTACTTGACAATATTTTTTTTTATTCTTTTTCTAAAAGTTGTTGTTCGTACAAATCTTTGTAATAACCCTCTGTTTCTATAAGGTTATTGTGATTTCCTTCTTGAATAATTTTTCCGTTTTCAATTACAATTATTCGATCTGCATATTTGGCAGATGATATTCTATGACTTACTATTAAAGCTGTTTTTTTGTCTAAAATTCTTTGTAGGTTTTTGAGAATCAGCTCTTCAGTTTCTGTGTCTACTGCAGATAAGCAATCGTCAAATAATAAAATTTCTGGATTTTTGATCAGAGCACGTGCAATTGAAATTCGTTGTTTTTGACCGCCAGAAATGGTGATTCCACGTTCGCCTAGCACGGTTTCATAACCTTCCTTAAAACCGCTAATATTGTCATGTATTACTGCATCTTTCGCTGCGTTTTCAATCATTTTTTGATCTGCTTTTTCAATTCCGAAACGTATATTGTTGGCTATAGAATCTGAAAATAAGAATGGGTCTTGAGGAACTATACCTATATGTTTTCTGAATTCATAAAGATTTTGCTCTTTCAAATCAATTCCATCAACAATTACAGAACCCTTACTAGGGTCGTACATACGCGCAACTAAATTAATGATACTCGATTTTCCACTACCTGTTTTTCCTAGAATTGCAACAGTTTCACCTGAGTTTATTGTAAAACTTATTTTATTCAAAGCTGTAATATTTGTGTCGTCATAGACCAAGCTAACATTGTCAAATACTATTTTTCCTTCAAGTTTTTCTGGTTGTTTGTCACCACTTTTTATTTCTGGTTCGTGTTTTAAAAATTCATTAATTCTTTTTTGAGAAGCTTCAGCTTGTTGTGTTGTAGAAGTTACCCAGCCAACAATAGCAACGGGCCATGTCAACATATTTACGTACATGATGAATTCTGCGATTGTACCAATTGAAATGACACCATTGATGTATTGCAAACCTCCAACATACAATACAATTAAGTTGCTAATACCAATTAGCAAAATCATAGATGGAAAGAAGAGTGCCTGCGCTTTGTACAAATGAATATTCTTGTCTTTACTGGTGTTAGAAAGGTTGGTGAAGCTATCAATCATATTTTGTTCTGTATTGTATGATTTAATAACATTGATACCAGAAAAAATTTCTTGTCCAAAGGTGGTCAAATGCGATAAATATTCTTGAACGATAGTACTTCGTTTATGAATGATTTTACTCAAGTAAAAGACTGAAATCGATAAAAGAGGAAAAGGGATCAAAGTATACAAAGTAAGCGTGATGTCTATATGGATCATTTTGTAAATAGCAACGCTAAATAGCACCAACATATTTATGGTGTACATAACAGCAGGACCCACGTACATTCTAACTTTACCGACATCTTCACTAATGCGGTTCATCAAGTCACCCGTTCTATTTTTTTTGTAAAAATTTACAGACAAACGCTCATATTGTTGAAATATTTCGTTCTTCAAATCAAATTCTATCAGCCTAGAAGTAACAATGATGGTTTGTCTCATTAGAAAGGTGAAAAACCCAGATAAAAAGGCTAATCCAATAATTATTGAAATATTATAGAGTAATTCATCTTCTACAATTTCGATGTTTGATACAACTCCAGTGCGGTAATCATCTGCAATGTTGATAGAGTTTTTTACGACCTCTGGGACTTTTACAGCAAAATATTTCGAAAGGATTGAAATTATTATTCCGGCTATGAGTCTGTATCGGTATTTGTAAAAGTATTTATTTATATGTTGTAACGCTTTCATTTAGAGGGGCGACTTGTGTATAAATTTAAAGCATGCAAGATACATGATTAATTGAAAACAAGAAGATATATAAATGTGATTTATCCATTAAAAAAAGCATAAAATTATCGAAGGCACAATAAAAATAAGTAGTACTTTTGTGCTGAATTAAAAACAAATCTTTTAAGTTCTTTCAAATGATAAATAGAAGACATATTCGTGTTAAAGTGATGCAGTCTGTATATGCATTAACAACGGCTAACAGCGACAATATTGTTAAAGAAGAAAATTTTTTAATACATAGTATTGATAAAATGTACGACCTGTATGTTTTGATGTTGGATATTTTACCAAATGTTAAAAATCTTGCTGCTGAGCAAATAGAAATTTCTAAAAAGAAACATTTTGCTACAGAAGAAGATTTAAATCCGAATACCAAGTTTGTCGATAATAAAGTTATTTCTTTGATTGAGGATAGTATTTCTTTTCAAACGTATAAAGAAGAGCATGGATTGAACAATTGGCATATAGAAGAAAAATACATAAGAACTATCTTTGAAAACTTGCAAAAGAGCACTTTGTATAAAAAGTACATGGAGAATGAAGATACTTCATTCAAAGGTGATGTAAAGTTTATCATCCAGTTTTATTCAGAATTTATAGCTCCTAACGAGAAGTTGGCTGATTATTATGAAGACATCAATATCAGTTGGGTTGATGATATACCTTTCGTAAATACATGGGTTGTAAAGACCTTGCAAAACTTAAAAGCGAATAAATCATTGGTTTTGGGTGCTATGTATAAAGATGCTGATGACAAACAATTCGTGAGTGATTTGTTCAGAAAAACGGTATTGAATCATACAAAGTTTGAAGAAGAAATTAAAGATAAAACTCCGAACTGGGAAACCGATAGGATTGCAGATTTGGATATGATTATTATAAAAATGGGTATTTGTGAGTTTTTGAATTTTCCATCAATACCTACCAAAGCTACAATAAACGAGTATATCGAAATTGCGAAAGATTATTCTACTGCGAAAAGTAGTTTCTTTATCAATGGTGTACTTGATAAAGTTTGTAAAGATTTTGAGAAATCAGATCGTTTGAAGAAAATAGGTAGAGGACGACTTTAACAAATAATTAATCGAAGGGATTATTTCTCAAACGCTAGTTAATTGTTATTTTTACTTCAAAATTTTATAATGATGAAAAACATATTTCTATTATTTTTAGTGTTGGCAACTGTATCTTGTAAAAAAAGTGCAGTAGCAAAGGTGGACGATAAAAATGTTGAACTTGCAAAAGAAAGAGACGTTAAGTACGAGAATTTACCGGTTATTTCGTTTGATAAAGCATCGTATGATTTTGGAACTATAGACGAGGGAGATGTTGTTGAAAGCACATTTATGATAAAAAATGTTGGGAAATCTGACTTGATTATAAAAAATGCCAAAGCGACCTGTGGATGTACAATTCCTGATTGGCCAAAAGAAGCTATTAAAAGTGGTGAGTCTGCACCGATGAAAGTAAAATTCAACTCAAGAGGTAAGAGAAATAAAATCTCTAAGACAATTACACTAACAACGAATACAGAAAAAGGGAGAGAATATGTCAAAATCACTGGTTTTGTAACTCCTAAAGAAAATAAATAAATTAAATTTAAATACTAAAATATGTTACCATTACAAGCCGCTGGAGGATTTGATATCAAAAGTTTATTGCCTTTTGCATTGATGTTTATTGTTTTATACTTGTTTATGATTCGTCCACAAGTGAAAAAACAAAAAAATGAAAGAAAATTTCAAAGTGAAATAGGAAAAGGATCTAAAGTAGTTACGACTAGCGGAATTCACGGAAAGATTGTTGAAATTAGCGATAAAACTGTTGTAATTGAAACGGGTGCAGGAAAAATTAAGTTTGAGAAAAGCTCATTATCTATGGAGTTAAGTAAACAATACAATACTGCTGCTAGTTAAGAAAACAAAAATAGAATTAAAGTGAGCTAAGGCTCACTTTTTTTTTGAATAAATGCATCTAGTCTTGTAAAATTAAACCTCAATCAATTTCACTTTTGTATCTTTATTTTTGATAATTAAAAAGCGATGAAAAGCGTAAAAAACAAACGTTATTTAAAACTTAGAAGTTCAAATAAGCAACATGCATTATTGTTGTTTTTATTGATTTCTACATTGTTTTGGTTTTTAACGAAGCTATCTAAAGAGTATGAAACGATTGTGTTGTACGATGTTTCTTTTGAAAATTTACCAAGCTCGAAATTATTTCAAAATGATCCAGAAACCCAAGTAGCATTGTATATAAAGGCCACTGGATTCAAGTTGTTGAAAGAGAAGATAGGAGGTAAAACGCTTAAAATTGGTCTCAAAAATGTAGGGCTTAAAAATGGATATTCTTATTTTTTAGCTACGAATACAAAAGAAAACCAAGTGAGTAATCAACTTGGAAATGATGTGCGATTGATTGGTTTTGTTAAGGATACACTGTTTTTTGAATTGGGCTTTAACAAACATAAAAAAGTGCCAGTTGTAGCTGATTTAGATTTACAGTTTAATTCTGGTTACAATGTTTCCGATAAAATATTTATACATCCAGATTCTATTACCATAAGTGGGCCTGAAATACAGATTGAAAAGATCCATTCTATCAAAACCACCTTGTATAAAGAAGAAGGTATATTTGAGAATATTTTTAGCGAAATACCTATTGTAAAACCGGTTAAGGCGAGTAAGGTTCAATATAGTACTGATCATGTGCAGATTATTGCTGATGTAGAAAAGTTTACCGAAGATAGTTTTGAGTTACCATTTACCATACTTGGATTGCCAGAAAACACGAATATTACTACATATCCTTCGAAGGTGAAAGTTGTATTTCAAGTGGGGTTGAGTAATTATAAAAAAATATCATCTAGTGATTTTAGTGTGGTGTGTAATTTTCAAAAGTCGAAAAATAACAATACAAAATACCTAGTTCCAGAATTAGTAAAAAAATCTTCGCTGGTTACTTCTATAAAACTGATTCCTGATCACATTGAATATCTTATAAGAAAATGAAAATAATTGGGTTAACAGGAGGGATAGGCAGTGGTAAAACCACGGTGCTAAATTTATTTCAGCAACAAGGAGTACCTGTATATATTGCAGATATAGAAGCAAAAAAAATAATGCATTCATCACCCAAAGTAATGAATGCAATCACCGAGTTATTTGGAGAAGAAGCCTATGTAGATGCAAAGTTAAACAGGGAATATATTGCAGAAATAGTATTCAATCAAAAAGAAAAACTACTAGCGCTGAATGAAATTGTACATCCAGCAGTACATGAAGATTTTCAAGAATTTGTAAGTAAACAACAGTCGGAATATGTGATTTACGAAAGTGCTTTGTTGTATGAGAATAAAACAGAAGGCTCGTTTGATAAAGTAATATTGGTTACAGCACCCATAGCGACTAGAATTGAAAGAGTACAAAAAAGAGATGGGATTTCTAAAGTCCAAATCGAAGCCAGAATAAACAATCAATTGCCAGATGATGTTAAAAAAAACAAAGCAGATTATGTGCTTTACAATTTAGAGTTAGAAAAAACAGAACAAGCAGTATTAGAATTGCATAAAATTTTCTCAAGATAATTGTTGCCGTTTTATGGCAACGAGCAAGAATATCTTAATTATTCGTTAATATCTATACTTATCACTGAAAAACAGCTTCGAATAACTAGTCAATATCAAGAAAAAACTATTTTTGAATTATGAGAAAAAAAATGTTTGTACTTATTATCATTCTAATGAGTATTTCGTTGGTCGGAATTATTACAGTTCAAGTGTTTTGGATTGGTAATGCTATCGATATTCGAAAAAAACAATTTTCTCATGATGTCAATTATGCCTTAGCGAAAACGAACGAAAGATTGTACAAAAAGGATTTTGTTGATTTTACGGTACAGTTCATGGATTTTTTTCAAAACAGAGAATTTGCAAAACAAGCTGATTTTACAAAATTCGTATACGAACAAATCAACACTTCGACGAATGAAACATTTCGTTTTTCATCGAGCGGAATTTACGAGAATACTACCTACAAAGGTTTGAACAACTTTTTTAAGAATGACTCAATATTAATTTCGTCGGTTTCAAGTAAAAACGATGTGTATAAAGTAAAAAATCTAACCGATAACACAGAGTTGTCTAAGGTGAATGCAGTAGAACGTTTTACTTTTTTCAACAGTCTATCTGAGATTGAAAAAATGACCTTAGAAGATACCTATCACAATAAAGTCAAACCCATTGCCACGCGAGTATCTGAAGCCTCAATAAAAGAAACTTTTTCGAAAGAACTGAGCGATCTTGGAATTGATTTAGGATATGATTTTGCAGTATTTGATGACGAGCAAATAACATCAATCAAAACGAAAAGATTTAAAATAGCTGGTGATAATACATATTCAGCACCTCTTTTTACAAAAGATAGAGATGGTAATAATTATACATTGCTTGTAACTTTTCCTAAAAAAGAACATTATTTGTTTTCTGATATTGGAGGTATGCTTTTATTGTCAATCTTCTTTACGATAATTATTATGTTGGCATTTGCCAGTTCGTTGTATCAGATGGCAAAACAAAAGAAAATATCGATGATTAAAACCGATTTCATCAACAATATGACACATGAGTTTAAAACGCCTATCGCTACCATTAATTTGGCGTTAGATGCGATCAAAAACCCTGTGATTATCAATGACAATGATAAAGTGATGAAATATGTTTCAATGATCAAAGAAGAAAACAAAAGAATGCATGCTCAAGTAGAAAATGTTTTGCGTATCTCTAAATTAGAGAAAAAACAGATTCAAATTGAAAAAATAGCTGTAGATTACTTTGAAATTTTAGAAGATGCTATTTCTCATACAGGATTGTTGCTAAAAGATAAGAATGGTGACCTTATACTGCATGATTCCCATACCAAATCAGAAGGGTTGGGTAATGAATCTCATCTTACAAATGTTTTTGTGAATATTATAGAAAATGCGATCAAATATTCTGAAAATTCACCTAAAATAGATATTTTTATAAAGAACACAGTCAAGTATTTAACCATAGAAATTAAAGACAACGGTATTGGTATGAGTAAATCTGCTCAGAAGCAAGCTTTTGAGAAGTTTTATAGAGAACACGTTGGAAACGTGCACGATGTAAAAGGACATGGTTTAGGTTTGGCTTATGTAAAAGAAATTGTAGAAAACCACCAAGGTAAAGTTTATGTAACCAGTGAAAAAGGAAAAGGAAGTACATTTACAGTAGTTTTGCCTTTGGTATCTTAAAAAAATAAAATTATGAGCAATAAGAAAATTTTATTAGTAGAAGATGATCCTAATTTTGGGATTGTTTTAAAAGATTATTTATCGATCAGTAATTACGATGTAACCCATGCAAAGGATGGTTTAGAAGGTCTTATTGAGTTTAAAAACAACGAATACGATTTGTGTATTTTGGATGTAATGATGCCGAGGAAGGATGGTTTTTCATTAGCAGAAGATATCCGAAAAACGAATAAAGAAATTCCGATTATCTTCTTAACTGCAAAAACGATGAAAGAAGATATCTTAAAAGGATATCAAGTAGGAGCAGACGATTATTTAAATAAACCGTTCGATTCTGAAGTTTTATTGTACAAGATCAACGCAATTTTGCAGCGTAAGGATACTGATAAAAGTGCTGAAGATGAGATGTTTGAGTTTGAGATAGGGAAATTCTTCTTTAACTCGAAGTTAAGACAGCTTTCTTTTGATGGAAATGATCCTATTAAGCTTTCTCCTAAAGAAAACAAACTACTAAAAATGTTGGCATTGTATAAAAATGATTTGATGCCTCGTGAATTGGCATTGACAAAAATATGGAGAGATGACAATTACTTTACTTCTCGAAGTATGGATGTGTACATCGCAAAACTTAGAAAATATTTGAAGGAAGACGCTGCTGTAGAGATTATTAATATTCACGGCGAAGGTTTTCGTTTGGTAACTGACAATAAATAAAAATCAATCAAAAGATTAGATTGACGAGATAAAGAATACATGATAGAAGAACAAGTGATATTGGTCGATACTAATGACCAAAAAGTAGGATTGATGGGGAAAATGGAAGCACATGAAAAGGCATTGTTGCACCGTGCGTTTTCAGTGTTTGTACAAAATGATAAAGGTGAGATTATGTTGCAGCAACGTGCAGCAGACAAATACCATTCACCGTTGTTATGGGCAAATACTTGTTGCAGTCATCAACGTGATGGAGAGACTAATTTAGAAGCAGGGAAGAGGCGTTTGCAAGAAGAAATGGGTTTTGTAACAGAGTTGAAAGAAGCGTTTTCTTTTATCTACAAAGCTCCTTTTGACAATGGTTTAACCGAACATGAATTGGATCATGTTTTGTTAGGGCATTACAATGGAGAGCCTTATATCAACAAAGAAGAAGTGGAATCTTATAAATGGATGACGCCAGAAGCTATCAAAGCTGATATTGCAGCAAAGCCTGAAATTTATACCGCTTGGTTTAAAATAATTTTTGAGAAATTCTACGAGTTTATAAAATGAAAAAAATAAAATACAAGTTATTCATAGCGATTGTCTTTAGTACATTTAGTATGCTGGCAAACGTATTGTTCAATAAAGAAGGTATACCTGTTGCCGAAATGATAGTTGGAAAAAAATTTTGGATTAGCTATTTAATTCTGTTTTCCATAGGATATGTACTTTTAGGAAACATTGTTTTGTCACGTGCCCAAAAGAATAAATAGTTTTCAAGTTTTATGAAAGTAACGGTACACAGAAAGGCTCACTTTAATGCCGCACATAGGTTGTTCAATCCTAAGTGGGATGATGAGAAGAACAAAAGTGTTTTTGGTAAATGTAGCAACCCTAACTATCACGGACATAATTACGAACTTGTTGTTGCAGTAAAGGGAGAAGTAGATCCAGAAACAGGGTTTGTAATGGATATGAAAATTCTAAGAAGATTGATTTCATCAGAAATCGAAGAAAAATTAGATCATAAAAATTTAAATATTGAAGTTGAAGAGTTCAAAAGTTTGAATCCAACAGCTGAAAATATTGCGATTGTTATTTGGAACATATTAAGAGCTCACATAAAGAGTGATTTAGAGGTTCGTGTAACCTTGTATGAGACGCCTAGAAACTATGTAACGTATTCAGGGTCTTAAATATTTATTAGTTGCTATGAAAAAAATATACATTTTAAGTTGGGTGTTATGCCTATTTGTAATCACGTCTTGTGTTACTCCGCAATATGTTAATAATATAACAAGTCATCAAAGTTTAAAACAGATTCAAAAAAAATCAACTACTGTTGTAGGTTTGGATAGGGTTTTTATTCAAAGTTATGAAAAGACATTTCATAAAAATTTCCAAAATAAATTAGAGTTTTCTCATCGTTTGGCAGATGATATGGCACATCAACTTGGAGCAACGGGAGTTTTTTCTGAAGCGATTGTAGATTTCTCTTCAGACTGGAATCATATCAATACCATGACTTCTAAAAAAAGTTATTTAAAGATCCAGTCATTATTTGATGAATGTAAAACTGATTATTTGATTTGTATAGATGATTTTCAATTGAAACAACGACTGACAGTTACTAACAATAATTTAGGAGATCCAAATAATATGTCTGTAAATAATATGTCTGTAAATAACAATTCAACTTCATCAGAGTTTATTCGGCTCGAAGCCAAAATAAAGATATTCGATGTTGCCACACATGAACCCGTTTTAGAGTTTGATGTTTTTAGTGAAGATCAGATTATGTTTTTTTCATACAGCAAATCACTGCAAGATGTGCGAGAAAAACTAGTTGATGAGACAGTTGCCTTTCTTAAAAAACAAAGATAAGAACTGCTATTTTCGGATTTTAAAAACTGCTTTTCTTAACCTTTTAGGTGATTCTATTTGAATCATTGTTTTGTGTATATCGTCTGGATAAAATATTGCAAAATGCTCTTTGTGTAGCTGTATAGTAGGCAGATTTTCTAAGGTATAAAACATAAAGTCACCTTCTTGGTTATAAGGTGTGGTTGGAATTTCATCGTGAAGTAATTTTACTCCAATATGTTCTGCTCCCTCAATCATGTATTGAATATCGATATATTTTTTATGTGTCTCAGCCTTGCACTCTTCAGTTGTTTGAGTGTCGTATTCCATCACAACAACAAATACTTGGTCATCGTCAATACTATGCTTTCCGAGTTCGATTGTAGCTAAGTCATTTTCTTTGATAAAACGAAACACTTTTTCGAAATCTGGGTGTAAGCCGTTGTATAATGTCGCGTTAGAAATTTTGTCTAGGATCATATTTACTATCTATTAGTATTGTAAAAAGAGGTCAATTCTGTCAAATGTTTTTCTTTTGAGTCTTTGTCAAGTAAAGAATATTCAAAAGAGTTTTTACAAAGCTGGTAGATTTCTTCTTTCGAGAGTGTTAATGCATTTTGAATAGCACTGAAATTCTTATTGATTTGCCCTCCAAAATACGCAGGGTCATCTGAGTTAACGGTTACCTTTAACCCTAATTCCATCATTTCTTTCAAAGGATGGTTTTTTAAATCATCTACTACTTGTAAGGCTGTATTAGACAAAGGACATACTGTAAGAGCTAGATCACGTGAAACGATTGCTTCCACTAATTTTGGGTCTTGCAAAGAGTTGTTTCCGTGGTCTATTCTTTTGATACCAAGTATATCGATTGCTTCCCATACATAATCAGCATTTCCTTCTTCTCCTGCATGCGCTAAGGGTATATAACCTTCTTGAATAGAAGCTTTAAATACATTTTTAAATTTTGAAGGCGGATTTCCTTTTTCAGAGGAATCCAAACCAACAGCCGTGATCAAATGCTTGAATGGGAGAGAAGCTTCCAATGTTTTAAATGCTGCCGCTTCACTTAAATGTCTGAGATAACTCATAATAAGTAAAGACGATACATTTAGGTTTTCTTTGGCATCTTTCATGGCATTTGAAATTCCAAGGATCACCGTTTCAAAAGAAATACCTCTATCGGTATGCGTCTGAGGGTCAAACATGATTTCTGTATGACGCACATTTTGAACAGCACATTTTTCTAAATAACTATACGTTAGGTCGTAAAAGTCTTTTTCTTTTATCAATACATTGGCACCTTGATAATAAATATCTAAAAAATCTTGCAAGCAATCGAATTCATAAGCCGCTTTTATTTCTTCTATTGAAGAAAAAGGAATTTCAATTTGATTTCTTTTAGCAATTTCGAACATTAATTCAGGTTCAAAAGTACCTTCAATATGCAGGTGTAGTTCTGCCTTTGGTATGTTGTTGATAAAATTTTTCATAGACCAAAAATAAAAAAAGCGTTTTAGAAAAAGATCTCTAAAAACGCTTTTATTTTACTGCTTGTAATTATTATTCACTCCAGTTATCAGTTCTAAACGAAGAAGCTGGTAGTTCTGCAGTACTAAAAATACTAGCTTCAACAAAATTCTTGAAATTATAACGAACAGCAACAGGGTTTTTGACTTTTTCAGATTCTATTGTTACAGCTCCATTTGTGTATCCTTTACGAATGATTGTTGCTTTAGCAGGATGAAATATTTTATCATCTCCAGCGACTTCAAATCCAGTCACTTCTTTTCCAAAAGAAGATATTCCGTTTGGAGTGTTTTTAAAAGTAATTGTTGCAATTGCTCCATCGATGTTCATGGTGTCAAAAACAGGACCTGAATATTCTATACCAGGTACATTATAGTCTTTGGCTAAGGCCCAATACGCAAGTCTTTCTCCGACTTTTTTCTTTTCAGCAGGGTGTATGTAGGTTTTGTTTCCAATGTCTAATGTAACTGCCATTCCTGAATTTTTTAAGCTATTCAAGGTGTGTAATTGTGCTTCTCGCAAGAAAGCAGAATTCACATTTTTATTATAGATATAAGGCGCGATTTGCACAAAGTAAAAAGGAAAATCTCCTTGATTCCATTGCTTTCTCCATGAGGTAACCATGGAAGTAATTAAATCTTGGTATTCTGATGCCTGGTTTTTATTTGATTCTCCTTGGTACCATATAGCCCCTTTTAGGGTGTATCCGACAATGGGGTGCAGCATTGCATTGTAGAGTAGTGTAGGAGTGTGCTGTATGGATTTTTCTGGAATTTCGGTTGGGATTTTTGCTGACTTGAATGCTTTTAATGTAGCTTCATCTGTCCAGGCTTCGGCTCTTGAGCCTCCCCATGACGTAACAATTAATCCCACGGGTACATTGATTGTTTGTTGAATTTGATTTCCGAAAAAATAGGCTGTAGCACTAAAATCACCAACGGTTTTAGAGCTAGCTACTTTCCAATTACCTTCTACGTTTTTGATAGGTTTTAAACTTTGATTTCTCGCAACGCTAAAAACACGAATGTTCTTGTTATTACCATTAAGTATGGCATCTTGACTACCATTAACAGGTTGGTTTTTAAATCCCTTCACAGGCATCTCCATGTTTGATTGTCCAGAGCAGAGCCAAACTTCACCAATCATCACATCATTTAAAAGCAGGGTCTCTGATCCGTTAATTTCAATCGAATACGGTCCTCCAGCAGCAGGAGTTTTTAATTTGACGTTCCATTCTCCATTTTTGTCGGTTTTGGTTGATACTGTTTCTCCCCAACTAGAAGTGATAGTGATTTTTTTCTTTGGATTTTCAGTCCCCCAAATTGAAACATTTTCATTCTGTTGCAAGACCATATGATCACTAAAAAACGAAGCTAATTCTGTTTGAGAGTAGCCCAATAAGGGCATGCATAACAAGAATAATAGGTAATTGATTTTTTGCATAAATTTATAGATTTAGTCCATTACAAACTTGCATCCAAAAGAAAATAAGTTTGCATGTAGTCCAGTGTTTCTTTCGTAATAATTGTATTTAAAATCGAGACTTTTCAAACCGAATCTCCAAATCTTTGCTTCTGTGAATACATCAGTATAGTTGAATCCAAGGCCGTATTGCGTTGCGACGAATTGAGATAAATCAAAATCTGAAGTGTAATATAGTTGCGTGGATTGGTGTGTTTCATAGGGAGCAAAATAGTCAGCAGCAGTTTGTGTGTAATATCGATACGTAGGGTATAGGGTGAACTTACTGAATATTTTTATTGGAATTTCAATATGTGCTGTGTTTGAACTTACACCCCAGTCGTCTGTGTAAAATCGGTAATAGGTTCGTAATACAAATGTTTCGTTGATATAATAATTGAATCGTGCACCGATTGGTATTTTGAAACGTGTGCTAGGTAACTTTTCAATATCATCGGCCAACTGAAAAACATCAGTATTTGTCTTAGATGTATAATTTAGAATATTGTCTTTGTTTCCGACGTAATAGTTTGCTTTGTCTTTAAAATATACACGTTGCATTGGATTTGATAACCATCCTTGTTGCTGTACGATATCCATCGTAATAGAAAACTGTGCATTTCTGCTGATGATTTGAGAAAAATTTAAAGAAGCAGAGTAGCTATTTCTTGCTTTGTTTTGTATTCGAGTAAAGTTTGTATCCCAATTTGTATTTGGATCTCCATCTTTAGCTATTTCAACGCCAGATTGGTTGTATATTGGAAGTCCTGCGAAAAAGCCTCCATTTAAATCTTTACCGGCTTCCAAGTAACTATCTAGTTCGGTTGGGTATTCCGGCAGCCATGTATCTAGATATACCTGAGCACTGATTCCGACTTCTGTATTTTTGTTGTTGTATAATTTGGTCAATTGGCCACCAAACCCAAACGAGATATAATCCCATTCAGTGGCAAAGCTGGCATGAAAGCCAGTAATTGTATTTCTGTCATCCGAACTATGACTATATGCACTCGATACTGATACCCAAGTGTCTTGTCTTGATGGTCCAGAGGAAGCGACCCAAGGACTACCTCTTACGCTTGTTGGATCTAGTATAGTGTCATCATCGTCGTCATCATCATCGTCATCTCCTCCCGAGGCTCCTGATGCATCAAACGGATCTAAGTTACTTGAAGAAGCACTTGTATAAGTTGAGATACCTACATCTACCGTAAGTACATCGTCTTCGTTTAAAGGCATAGAAATTACAATGCTAGGTGCAAAGTCGGTGAGCTCTTCTGTACCGATACCACCGGTTACAGAAGCGTTATCTCCGTCTTGTGAGTAATAACTTGCTAGAAATGAAACTTCTGTAGCTTCTAGTACTCTTTTTTTGTATTGTATATCTTCTGCATTTTCAGTTTGTGCATTTGCCAATCCAAAAATCAAAAAACAGAAAAGGTATGTGAATTTGTTTTTTCTCATAGCATCTTAATTACATCCACAACCACCTCCTGATTTACCGCCATTTGCACCTGATGCACCTTCTCTATATACTTGAAAATTGGTTTCGTATCTATCAATAGATTTTGAAGATAACTCCATGTCTGGGTCATTTAGGTTGATCTTTTCATATTCTTTCACGACAGTACAAGAACTGAAAACAAATAAGGTAAAGGTGAGTAGAATTATAGGTTTCATAACGGTTATTTTACTTGATCAAAAGAAATGTTATTAGATTTATGAATTTGGTTTTCGCTATCTATGATAACACATTCAACTTTTTTTAATTGGTTGATAAAATGCAAACCAACATCAATTCCCATGACAAATACCGAGGTAGATAAAGCATCTGCTATTTCGGCATTTGAAGTGAAAATGGTAACGCTTTGTATACCAAAACAAGGATACCCAGAGCGTGGATCAATAATATGTGTGTATTTTTTGTTGTCAAATTCGACATAGTTTTCATAGTTTCCTGAAGTTACAACTGCAGCATTTTTTACAGGCATCCATGAAAACACTTTTTTCTTATTCAAAGGGTTTGTAATGGCGACTAACCACTCTTTTCCATTGGCTTGAGTACCCCAAGCGTTTAAATCACCAGAAGCATTGATAATTCCGCCAGAAATCCCTTTAGAACGCAATAAATCTTTTGCTTTGTCTGCCGCATAGCCTTTTCCGATAGCTCCAAAACCAATCTTCATTCCTTTGTTTTTTAAAAATACACTATGAATTGCCGGGTTTAAAATAATATTTTTATAGCCTACTTTTTCAACCGATTTGAGGATAGCTTCGCTCGTCGGCATTTTTTTCATTGAACCATCAAATTTCCAAATTTTATCCATGGAAGCATAACTAATATCAAAAGCACCATCTGTCAATTTTGATAGAGAAAGAGATCTTTTGATTAAATTGTACAGCTCTATGGATACCACAACGGGCTGAATTCCCGCATTTTTATTGATTTTTGATGTTTCAGATGAAGCATCCCATGAGGAAATCATTTTTTCTATTCTTTTAATTTCTTCAACTGCTAAATCAATAGCTAAATCGGCGTCTGTTGTTGAATTTGCCACTACAGTTATATCAAAACTACAACCCATCAAAGTCATTGACTTTTTATGGTTTTTTTGTGCACTTCCAATAAAGGAAACCATGATACAAAATAAAAAAAACTGTTTCATTTTATTTTGTAAAAGCAATTAAACTATCGAGATACGCTTGAGGACTCAATTTATTGTAACCTGTTTTTCCTAGAACATTTCCTTTTGAGTCGAGCACTACAACTAAAGGAAAATGACCATTTTGGTTGTAAGTGCTTGCCAATAGGTTGTTTTGTTCTTTGAGTTCTTTAGCTAATGCGTTTTTTTTCTTTCTTGGAAAATCGGCTTCCAACAAGATAAAGTGTTTAGCATAGCCGTTTTTAAATGCGTCAGAAGAAAATATTTTTTGATCTAATTTCATGCAAGGTGCACACCAATCAGAGCCTTTAAAGACGAGTACTATAGATTTGTTTTCAGCAGCTGCTATTGTTTTGGTTTTTTCAAAATTGTGCTGCCAATCTTGTGAGAATGCGTTTGTACTGCAAACAAAAAGAAGAAAAATAAATAGGCCAATTCTTTTCATAATGAATTTTGTAAGATTTATTCATAACGAATATAGGTAAAATTTATTTTGAATTCTTTTTGATTACTTTAGATATGGACATAAAAAAAGCTTGTCTGTTTAGACAAGCTTTTTGAAATCATTAAAAATATAGAGTAGCTAATTAAATTACTTTAACGTCTACTGCATTCATACCTTTTCTTCCTTCTTTTAAATCAAACTCAACTGAGTCTCCTTCTCTAATCTCATCAACTAATCCTGAGATGTGTACGAAGAATTCTTCGTTTGAATCTGTGTCTGTAATGAATCCAAATCCTTTAGATTCATTAAAAAACTTTACTGTACCGTTTTTCATTATAATATATTTTAAAGTAGCAAAGGTAGTGTTTATTGTTGCATTAATGGGTTTTTATTATTTTTTTTTGAAAAAATAAATAATTATTCAATTTGAGGGGTTACGAAATACTTTTTCTTCAACCAAAAAGAGACTTTTACCAATAAAATTAGTGCTGGTACTTCTACCAAAGGACCAATGACACCAGCAAATGCTTGCCCTGAGTTTAAGCCAAAAACTGCAATTGCAACGGCTATAGCCAATTCAAAATTGTTTCCAGAAGCTGTAAAGGCGACAGATGTAGTTTTATCGTATGCTGCTCCCATAGCCTTTGTTGCAAAAAATCCTATTAGGAACATCGAAACAAAGTAGATCAATAAAGGAACTGCGATGATTACAACATCCATTGGTATGGTCACAATCATTTCACCTTTCAAACTAAACATTACGATTATTGTAAATAGTAAAGAAATCAATGTAAGAGGTGAGATTGTTGGAATGAATTTTTGTGTATACCAAGTTTCTCCTTTTAAAGGAACAAGAATCACTCTACTCAAAATTCCTAAAACAAACGGAATCCCTAAATAAATCGCTACGCTTTCTGCAATTGTAGCTATTGAAATATCTACGATTGCCCCTTCGAAACCAAAGTAGGGTGGTAGTACAGTAATAAATAACCATGCATAAAAGCTATAGGCGAATACCTGAAATATACTATTTATTGCGACCAATCCAGCTCCGTATTCAGAGCTACCTTCAGCTAGGTCGTTCCAAACCAATACCATTGCAATACATCTAGCCAATCCTATCAAAATAAGACCTACCATGTATTCTGGATAATCATGTAAGAATACAACTGCAAGTACAAACATTAAAACAGGACCTATAATCCAGTTCAATGCTATAGATACTGAAAGAATTTTTACGTTTTTAAACACTTTCGGTAATAAGGCGTAATTTACCTTCGCCAAAGGAGGGTACATCATTAAAATTAATCCAATAGCAATTGGGATATTTGTTGTTCCTGAACTCATTGAATTGATGGATTCTGGAATAAATGGCATAAAATAGCCTAATCCAACACCTAGTATCATAGCAGCAAATATCCACAGGGTAAGATTACTGTCTAGGAAACTTAATTTTTTTTTCTGTGACATGGTTATTTTTTTATTTCGTTGAAAACATAAAACAATTCAGTAGCAATTTGTATGCTTCTTTCTAAATATTTTTCGGCTTGTTGTGGTGTGTTGTCAAAAGCTTTGGGGTCTTCAAATGTAATTGGTATTCTTTTTTCTGCGCCAGCTATAAATGGGCATCCTTCATCTGCACTTGAGCAAGTGAGAATTGCGGCAAAATTTGATTGAGGATTGAATTCTGAATCAAAGGTTTTAGAAAATCCAATAATCGGAGCTTCGTTTTCTGCGTGCTTAATTGCATAAACAGGGTTGTTAGAATCGGATAGTTTCTGAATCTGAAATCCTTGATTGCTCAACGTTTTTGCAGCCATAGGAAACATAGCAGTAGCTTCTGTACCACCAGAATACGAATAAACACGATCAATATTAAAATAAGTAGCCATTGCTTGGGCCCAAACTTGTGAAAGATGACTTCTTCTAGAATTATGAGTACAAATAAAGTTCAAGCGAATGATTTGATTATTTGCTACTTTCTCTTGTATGTATTCAATTAAAGGTAGCAGTACTTCTTTTCTTTCAGAAGAAATTGTAGAAGGATCTAAGCCTTCTACAATCTCTGTTATTTTTGTGAATTGTGAGTTGTTCAACATGATAGTTCTATTTAGCAGCAACCAGAACCTGGTGCGCAGCTGTTAGCATTGTTTTGAATTAATTCTGATAATTTTACTCTAGGTTTCTCTTCAGGAATACCACATTTATCTTTTGCCAAGCAATCCGTTAAGGTACTTGTTAGTAGGAAGTTTTTTCCATCAAAATTAAGTCCATATTTTCCAATAGTAGTTCCTTGATATTCTACCTCAATATTTAAATCTCCAATTTCTAAAAGCCTTTCTGATAATTCTATGATAGACACAAGTTTTTCAGGATGTAGTCTATGGTTATAATCGTCGGCTTCCCATAGTTGAAAATTTACAACTTCTTCTTTTCTTACCGTTCCTCCACAATCGATAAAGTGTTTTGATATTTTCCCTACTTCTGTAACATGGAAGTGTTCTGGTACGAGTTCACCATTTGGTAATTGAAAGGCAATTTGTTCTAAGGTGCCTAAGTGCGTTTTGATTTCTGATAATTTCATGACTTTTATGTTTTAATTATTTAACAACAGTTTGATTCGCTTGACGAAAATTCGAAGAATGATGCAAACGTAGCGCTGATGTGAGACCAGTTTTCTTGATCAATACAGTAACAAACACTTGTACCTTCTATATTTCCCTTAATAATTCCAGAATTTTTTAGTTCTTTCAAATGTTGAGAAATGGTAGGTTGTGCTAAGCCTATTTCCTGTACTAGATCGCCGCAAATACAACTGTTTGATTTTATAATATGTTGCAGTATTGCAATTCTTGCAGGGTGACCTAAAACTTTTGCCAATGCAGCAATGTTATTTTGTTCTTCTGTAAAAATTTCTGATTTCGTCAATCCCATAATTAATGTATTTATTCATTGCAATATTACGATTAATATTCAAATAAGAATATTAATTTTTAGTATTTAACATTTAATTAAAGTTTGTTTAAGCTATTCAAAATGATGTCACAACCTGCCATAATCTCCTCGTCAGATATGGTTAGTGGGGGAGTAATTCGTACCGCACAACCTTCATAAAGTAACCAAAATAAAAGCAATCCATTTGACATACAATCTAGGATTACTTTACTTGCTTTTTCTGGATTTTCCAGCATCAAGGAAAGCATTAATCCAGTACCTCTAACTTCTTTTATTTCAGAATGTTGTAGTTTTTCTTTTAGGATGTTTTCTTTTCTTTTTACTTCTGCCATTAAATTGCTGTCAATCACTTCGGTAAGTGTTGAAAGAGCGGCAGCTGCTACTACAGGATGACCTCCAAATGTTGTGATATGACCTAGTTTTGGATTGTCTTTTAATTGTGTCATATTTTCTTGAGATGAGACAAAAGCACCTATCGGCATTCCTCCACCTAATCCCTTCCCTGTGATGAAGATATCAGGGATAACATTATACGTTTGAAAGCCAAATAAGTTTCCTGTACGACCAATACCAGATTGAATTTCATCGAGAATTAGTAATGCTCCAACTTTTTGACATCGTTCTTTAACTTTGAAAAGATAGTTGTTTTCAGGAACAATACAACCTGCACCACCTTGAATCGTTTCCATAACGACAGCAGCTGTTTTCTCCGTTATTTTATGTAAGTCAGGTAAGTGACTATATTCAATGAATTTTACCCCAGGTAGCAGTGGTCTAAATGCGCTGTTTTGTTCTTCAGCACCACATAAACTCATGGCTCCTTGAGTATTTCCGTGATAAGCATTATTACAAGCGACAAACTCGCTTCTTCCGGTTACTTTTTTTGCCAATTTCATGGCTCCTTCAGTAGCTTCTGTCCCTGAATTTGTCAAATACACAGTGCTTAATGAATCAGGTAGCTGCTGGGCAAGTAGTTTGCATAATTCTAAAGAAGGTTTTTGTATGAACTCTCCATAGACCATTACATGTGTGTAGGCATCTACTTGTTTTTTTATTGCATTCGATACTTTTGGATGATTGTGACCTAGGGTGTTCGCTGAGACTCCTGCAATAAAATCTAAATATTTTTTTCCAGAGGTATCATACACATAACAACCATCCGCTTTTTCTATTTCTATTGCTAGAGGATGTGGGGTCGTTTGTGCTTGATATTTTAAAAACTCCTTTTTCATGCTATTTACTTGTAATTGTTTTCTAAAATCACAGGTTCATCAATAAATATATCTTCTTTGGTCAATGGCTTTTCAGGTTCTCTCCAAACAAACCCTTTTAAGAATTTTAATTCTGTAGGAAAATCCAGCGGAGGATAGGTTTTTCCTTCAGGTTTCATTAAAAACTGTATGGTTTGAATACTATTGTCTTCTAGGTTGAATAAAATATTGCTACAAATCATCTTTAGAATGGCAATCAAAATACCGTCTTCGTCACGTGCATAGTTGATCACTTCACCGTTCCCTTTTGTGAGTAATGAACTGAGTTGATTGTCAACGAATTTCCCATACATGTTTTTGCCCTTGATTTGACTAAATCCAGCAGAGTCTTTTTGGATGATAAAAGCATTTCTTTTGATAAATAAAGAATCTAGTTTGTTGGTTTCAAGATTCGAACTTAAATGTATGCTATCGCCCGTTATCTGATTTTCTCCTGACCAAATTACCGGGTGCTTAAACATCTTCGTAATTCCAGTTTTTTGGTTGGTATGTAATGAATCGCATTTACCTCTAAGATCTGTCTTGAAGAATTTTACGCGATGGTAAGCACGAATAATTCTTTCTTCAGATTTACCAGTGATCAAGAGCGTGTCACCATGGATAAATAGAGAGTCTACTTCTGCAGTTGATATTGCTAAGGCTTTTTTTACAACGAAAACAGAGTCTTTGAATCTAAAAAATTCAGCATAGCCCCCTTTAATTATGGTTTCATTGATGGTGTCGGTCATTACAATATTTCCGGTACTTGATGCGAATCCTTTTTCTTTATCGCTATAAATACTATCACCTTCAATAATTCTGTTTCCGTAAAATATTTGGGCATCTTCGGTGAGTCTAGAAATTCCTAGGTTTGTGTCATAAAACCCTTTTTTCGCTTTTGCGACGCTTTGTTCGGTAGTGATGGTAGAAGGTCCGTAGAAGTAAGTATGGCCAGTTTCTGTGTAATAATCTAAATGATTTGATTCTAGTTTGTTTTCTGGGTTGTGTACAACAACATTTGTTGTGGCTGTAAATTTTTTTTCAGTTGTAGAATAAATCCCGTTTTTACTATTCAATTCATTGTTGTCATCAGTAATTTTAGCATGACAATCGTAGGTGAGTTGCTGTGTGACCCTATCGAAGTGTAATGTGTCAGTTTCTAGACGCATGCTCGGGTCTTTTAACACGACATCTCCCCAAGAAATTATTTTCTGTGTGTTACCGTTGTAGTTGGTGTATTCACTTTTTTGGGTAATTGTATCGCCTTGATTTACAAAAACATCACCATAAGCATGAAGAATATTTTTATTCTGATAAAATAAGGCTTTGCTACAGTCTAATGTTGCTCCGTTGTGACTAACTTTTACATTTCCGTTTAAAACGATTGCGCCAGGATATTTAACTTGATTTTTATAGGTCTGCTCAGCGTTTAGAATCTGAATTTTCTTTTCTTGCGCATGCATCATAGAAAAAGCAAACAGTAAGCAGTAGAGAGAAATTAGGTGTTTCAATTCAAAAATATTTTAGACAAAAATAAGCAAAAAGCGACAAGCATAAGGTTTTGCTTGTTAAAATTGCTGTAAAGTATTTTGCTATTTATGCGTTTGCTAATGTTTCGAATTTTCCTAGCTCGAGGTTTTTTCGAACATTATCCCATTTAAAAAATTGTCCGTTCATTGCAATATATACTCCAACTGAAAGTGTTTGAGCAAATGCCAGTGCCGTTCCAATATTGAATTCAGCTTCAGATTTTTTTAACGAAAAGGGTATCATAGCACCTGTGAGAACTATTGTTTTGCTAAGGTTTTGTTTCGCGATTTCGGAAGCTGTTATTACCATAGTATCTGTTCCGTGAGTGATTACTATTTTATCATCGGTAGCATTGATGCAAGATGCCACAATTTCCGTTCTTTGTTCCGGTGTCATGTCTAAACTATCAACCAGCATCAATTCTTTATAATTTATCTTTAAGCTAGCTCTGTTATTTTCAATGATTTCTTTGCAGTGGGATTTTGAAAATTCTAATTGACCGTTTCGTTCGTTGTATTTTTTGTCTAACGTTCCGCCTGTAATAAGTAGTGTAATTGATTCCATGAATTGTTTAGCTCTATTTACCATGTTTTTTTTTGAGCGTCCTTAAAACTTCTTTATTGAATTCTATTTCCGCAAAATTCAGTGCTAGTAACTGTCTAGGACTCAATATAGATTCTAGTTTTTCAAAGGTGTTTCTCTTGTTTGTAGCTAATTTATCATTTATTTTAATAAATATTCGAGATAATTCAAGGGCTATTTCCTCTGGTAATGCATCAATAGAACCATATTTGTCTATTTCTGCTTTTACGCTTCTAATACCAGAAGACCTTAAATTTCGGTTGAATTTTTCGTATTCATTAAAAATTGGCCAAAATTTCTCAGCTTCCTCAGGAGTTAAATTTAATTTGTCTGAGATGTAATTGATCTTTAATGTTTTAATTTTTTCGTAATGGTGTCCATCTTTTTTCTGTGCGAAACAAAATACTGTTCCGATCAGTACTATGAAAGTAAATAATAGTTTTGTTTTTTTCATGTGTTTTAGTTTTCAAGATATAGAAAATCGCTTCCAGAACTTTCAAGGTAATCTTCCATTTCTTCATTTGAAACATTAAAATGTTCGAGTTCTTCTAAATCTTCATCAGTTGCAATGGATGCAATTGTGTAGCTGTCTAGCGACAAGTTGCCGTTTTCCATCCAAACCTGCACATCGCTAATGGTAATAGAATCAAACGTTACATTCTCTTTATCAGTATGGTTAAATATACTGAAAATCAATAGGAGTGATGCTGCTACGGTTGAAAGCGTATATAAAATTCTAATTTTTTGTTTGCGTTTTTTATTTATGGTACTCGCAAAAATTTGTTTCTCTAAATTTTCGAAATAATTATCTGGAGTCGTAAAACCAGTGTTTGAAGGAATAGCAGTCTCAGCTACTTTCGAAAATAACTGATCTGAAAACGTGTCGAAATAGTTATCAGGAACTTTGTAACCAGGATTCGATATCCCTAGTTTTCTAAGTTCTTTTTCTTCTATTTTTATTTTTTCTTCCATAATAGTTAGACCCTCTAATGATTAAAAGGTTTAATTGTTTTCTAAGTATTCCTTTATTTTCTTAACTGCATGAAAATACGAAGCTTTTAGTGCTCCTACTGAAGTGTCTAATATTTCAGATATTTCGTCGTATTTCAAATTGTCAAAATACTTCATATTAAAAACAAGACGTTGTTTGTCTGGTAATGTTAAGAGTGCTTTTTGTAATAAGTACTGAATTTGATCGCCATCAAACAATACATCTTCTTGTAATGTATGTAGTTTGTCTATTTGGAACTCTTCAATGGAAACATTTTTTTCTTTGGATCGTTTCGATAAAAATGTAAGCGACTCGTTTGTTGCAATGCGATACATCCAGGAAAAGAGTTTTGATTCTCCTTTAAAATTACCAATAGCTTTGTATACTTTTATAAAAGTGTTCTGTAAAATATCATTACTGTCTTCATGTGAGGTTGCAATTTTTCTAATGTGCCAATACAGTCTTTCTTGATACAGATTGACAAGCTTTTTAAACGCTATGTCTTTTGTAGCAGGATTCTTTAATTGCTTTAAAAATTCAATCTCGTTTTGCACTCAGTAGTTTTCAAGTTATTGAGCGTAAGTTTACGAAATTATTTTTTTAAAGCAGCACGAGATCTAGAGTATCCGAAAAGGCGATTTTGTTTGATCAGTTCAGAAATACCCTCGGGTAACATTTCTTCCCATCCTTTTTTAGATTTGGCAATCATATCTAAAATTGTTTTTGAAAAAACAGATAATATTTCAGGATCGTAATCTTTGATGTCAATCAATTTACCATTGTTTTTAAAGAACTTGTATAATTCTGTCATTCGAGGGTGTACAACTAAATTGTCACTCGTAATGATTTTATCTGTATTTCTATCCTTTAATGGATATGCATAAATTTTAAGATCTTTGAAGTACATTTTTCCAATAGCTTCAAGAATTCCACCACTCAGAGAACGGTAGTATTTTTCATCAAAAATATTGATCAGACTTTCTACACCCAAAGCCAATCCCATTCTAGATTTGGTAAACTCGCTAAAATACTCAACCAATTTATAGTATTCTTGGAAATTAGAAATCATCACATTTTGACCTAATGAGCAGAGTAATTCTGCACGATCTAAGAAATCTCTTTCATTGATTTTTCCTTCAGATCGTAAATTGGCTAAGGTAATTTCAAAAATGATCTGAGTGTTTTCTTCTTCTACTTTATTTTCTTTAAAAAATAGTTTTTTAGAATTTTCGTAGATGTCCATGTTTACCTTGGTTACAGGTCTAAAGCTACCACGCAAAGCTAAAATATTCTTTTTGTATAATACACTTGCTGGTAGTAAATTGACACCGCTAGAATCAAACATTACGGCATTCGTCATGTCGTTCTTTACTAATTGCAAACTCATCAAACGATTGTCGACGTACATAAATCTTGGACCAGAAAAATTGATCATGTCAATCTCTAATTGGTCTTTGTGAAGGTTGTCGTACAAAGAAACTAGTAAATCTTTTGGGTTATCATTCATATAGAACGCTCCGTAAATTAAGTTTACTCCAAGTTTCCCAAGTGTTTCTTGCTGTAAAGTAGCATCGGTTTCTTTAAACCTTAGATGCAATATTATTTCGTTGTAATCTTCTAATGGATCAAGTTGAAAACGAATTCCAACCCAACCATGTCCTTTAAATTGCTTCGCAAAATCAATGGTTGTAACCGTGTTTGCATAACTAAAGAAAAATTTATCAGGATGTTTTTCTCTACTCAAACGATTTTCGATCAAACGAATTTCGTGATTCAACATTTTCTTTAGTCGTGTTTCAGTGACATATCTTCTGTCGTCTTCCATTCCATAAATAGCATCAGAAAAATCTTTGTCATATGCACTCATCGCCTTTGCAATAGTTCCAGAAGACCCACCAGCTCTAAAGAAATTTCTTACCGTTTCTTGTCCTGCACCAATTTCAGAAAAAGTACCGTAGATATTATGATTTAAATTGATTCGTAAAGCTTTCCCTTTAATCGTAGGGATGTTGCTCATTTCTTTGTCTCCTTTTAGTGTTACAGCCATTGTAAAATGTTAGGTTTATAAGTACAAAACAAATATAACAAATATGCCTTAGGAATCTGAAATAGATGCTTATTTTTGTAGCTGTATTTTAGCAGATAATTATCCGTTTTTATGACAAACAACCCAATAAAAATTACTTTTTTAGGAACAGGAACTTCACAAGGAGTACCTATGTTGCTATCTGATGAAGCTGTAAATTTGTCTAAAGACACTAAAGACAAACGGTTACGTTCATCGGTTTTGCTTACTTGTGATGGTAAAAATATCTTGATTGATTGCGGACCGGATTTTAGATACCAGATGCTGCGTGCAGAAGTAAAAGCAATTGAAGGAATACTTTTTACTCATGAACATTCTGATCATATTGCGGGCTTAGATGAAATTCGCCCTTATTGTTACAAACAAGGTGCGGTACATATTTATGCACAAGATCGAGTGATGACAGCTTTAGAAAAAAGATATGATTATATATTCGCTAAAGAAAATAGATATCCTGGTGCAGCAAAAGTTGTAGAAAATAGAATTGATGATCGCCCTTTTACAATTGATGATATAGAAATAATTCCTATCAACGTTATGCATGGGCGCTTGGCTATTTTTGGCTATAGAGTAGGAGGTGTTGCCTATTTAACCGATGTAAAAACGTTACCTGATTCGGAGTTGGATAAGTTACGTGACTTGGATGTTTTGGTGCTTAGTGCTTTGCGTATAGATCCACATCCAACACACCTTAATTTAGAAGAGTCCTTAGCCTTGATAGAAGAACTACAACCTAAAAAAGCTTATTTGACACATATCAGTCATCGTTTAGGTTTTCACGAAGAAGTTTCTAAAGATTTACCTAACAATGTGTATTTAGCTTTCGATGGTTTGGTAGTTGATTAATGGATTCGAGCTTCGATCCAAGCTTTGAAATCATAAAAATTTTGAGGATGCACCCCATGTCCAACAGGGTATTCTTTAAAAATAATATCAATACCTTTTTCTTTTAAATAAATAGGAGCTTTTCTAGCCCATTCTACAGGGATTACTTGATCTACTGTTCCATGAGATGCAAAATAATCGGTTTTTGTATTTGTGTTATTATTTAAAAGTTCTTCATTTAAATAACCACTAAGTGCAACTACATGATTGATTTTTTCTAAATTTTGAGACAAGGCATAACTTAAGATTGCCCCTTGACTAAAACCTACCACAAAAATTTTTTCGTTGTTTACAGCATTGTTTTTTGTAAAATCTTCGATAAACTCACTGATACTACCTAAAGATTCTTTCGCTTCTTCCAAATCAGAAAATTTATTCTGGTCTGCATCGAAATTGATGCTATACCATGCAAAACTGTTATAACCTAATTCTAATGGAGCTCTTAGACTAACGATATGTAAGTCTTCTGGTAATTCTTCTGCAAATGAAAATAAATCCATTTCATTACTTCCATATCCGTGAATCAAGATAAGTAATGGTGGTGTCGCATTTCTAGTTTTTGGAAGGCGTTCTACGTAGTGTAATGAAGTACTCATATGGATGAAATGCGTGTCTTTAGTTGTTTAAAATAAGTTGTTTGTTGGCATAAACACCAATAGACTTACCTGCGACTTCTTTCTGTAGGAATATAGAGTTTTTAGAAGTCGATAAAATGTTTTCTTCAGAGAATATTGTTTTTCCTTTTTCAGTAAAAAAACTTAGATTGGCGGTTGCACCTTCAGTAATATTCGAATTTTCAATTCCAAATATCGCTTTTGGTTTTTCTGTCAAGGCCTCAATAATAGTCTCGGTATCTAAAATTGTTTTTAAGCTACCAAACATATTTTCTAATCCAATCGTTCCATATTCAGCATTGCTAAATTCAACCTTCTTATTTTCAATATCAATTGGGTTGTGGTCAGAAGTGATACAATCTATCGTTCCATCTTTCACTCCTTCTATCAGAGCAAGACGATCATCATCTGTTCTCAACGGGGGTAATACTTTTGTGTTTCCGTCAAATTTCTTCAATTCTTGATCTGTGAGCGTTAAATGATGGGTTGTAACACTACAAGTTACAGCCAGATTTTTCTTTTTCGCTTCTCGTATCAATTCAACAGAGTTTGCAGTACTGATTGTTGGAATGTGTAATTTTCCACCAGTATACTCAAGCAAAAACAAATCTCTTGCTATTTGCATTTCCTCAGCAAGGCTAGGAATTCCTTTTAGTCCCAATAAGGTACTGTTGATCCCTTCATGAGCAATTCCTTCTCCACCAATTTCTGTATTCAAAGGAAAACTCAAGACAAGTCCATCAAAATTTTGCGCATATAACAAGGCAATTTTCATCAAGTTATCGTTGTCAATAGGCTTGTTGTAGTCACCAAAGGCAACTGCACCCGCAGACTTCATATCGTATAATTCTGCAATTTCTTTCCCTGCAGATTTTTGTGTTAAACTGGCAATAGGGTAAAGAGAAGTTGCTTTGTTTGATGCCAATGTTTTCAGATAAGCAATTGACGATTTAGTGTCTAAATAAGGATTTGTGTTGGAGTTTACCGCTACTGCAGTAAATCCAGATTTAGCTGCTGTATCTAGTCCGTTCGAAAGATTCTCTCTTTCTTCATAACCTGGTTCTCCAAAAGAAACACTAGAATCAAACCAACCATTTGACACTTGCAAGTTTTCAATGTTGATTACCTTACAGTTTTTTGGGCACTCAATATTATCTGCTATTTTAATGATAATTCCTTCTTCTATTAAGATGTCCTTAATTTGTTTGTGGAAGGTGCTTTTTTTGTCAAATATTTTTGCAGATTTTAATAAGATATTCATCGAGTATATTATTTTATTTGAAGGCGAATTCGCGTTTTCTGACACGCATAGTGTCAACAAAAACAAGTTGGCGTAAAATCGTAAAATTAATAGAAATTAAAGAAACAATGTTACTTGCTAATGAGTTTAGCTTTGATAAAAGTAGGGATATTAGGTACTTTTGGTGCATTGTTTTCTAAGATTGGTCAAAGATACACAAACAAAATTAAATCTAAATTTTTTTGAATTTGAAATTGCTACTATTTTTCAAGTTTTGGAAAATGGGCCATGTTCATTTGGATATTGGCATCGTAGGCTGGAATGATACTAATTTCTGGCTTTTGTTTTTTGAGATAATAAATTTTTACAATATTATTTTGGTTTTTGTTTCTATCAGTATCTACTTTGTTTCTTGGAATAGGGTGTCGGCATTTGGGAAATCTTCAATACCACTAACATGATCGTAATGAAAATGAGATGGAATAATAAATTTTATTGAGTCTATAGGATAATTGTTGGCTTCTAAAATGTTTTTTGTAGTACCGAGTTGTTTAAATTTAAATGTTTGTCTGTTTAAAAATGAGGTATTTTCTTTGAATTGTTTTTGTAGATGAACATCGAAACCTGTGTCAAATAGAAAGTTGCCCTTAGGATGTTGAATCAAAACTGAGCCAAAGGTTATTTTTCTTTTTTGAAAAGTTTTCCTTCTTTGTAGACAAAAGCTTCCCCGGACTATTCGAGTACCCTGTTTCAATAATACAAAATGCTATTGATATATTAATTCGAGCACCTTCATAATTGTAAATCTTAGGTTTGCTTTGCTTATTCAAATGAATGATGCCGTTACATGAAATAACCAACAAGTATACGGAAATGACTATAAGAAGTCTTTTAAATTGTTACATTCTTATTTCCAACGGTACTCAGATTTTCCTTTCAATTCGTGTTCGATTTCAAGTAAACGATTGTATTTTGCAATGCGTTCTCCACGACATGCGGATCCTGTTTTAAGATGTCCACCATCCATTGCAACAGCAAAATCTGCTAAGAAGGTATCTGTAGTTTCGCCTGATCTATGAGATAAAAAGTAGCGCCATCCAGCCTCTCTACACATTCTTACGGCTTCGATAGTTTCGGTTACTGTGCCTATTTGATTTAATTTTATCAAAGCTGAATTGGCAGTTTTTTGCTCAATTCCTTTTTTAAGATATTTCGTGTTGGTTACAAAAATATCATCACCAACCACTTCAATTTTATCACCATATCGTTTGGTAAATTTAGCAAAGCCCTCCCAATCTCCTTCTGACAATGGGTCTTCCCATAAAATAATAGGGTATTTTTCGAGCCAAGTTTCTGTAAGATCAATCAATTCATCAGAAGTCATTTTGCCTTTTCCAGACCAACTCAAATCATAATTGTTATCTAGATTTTTAGAAATTGAGTTAGCAGCACTATCGATGGCTATGGATAAATCTTTTCCAGGAGTAAAGTTGGCCGTTTTTATTGCTTCGACAATCAATTCAATTGCTGCTTCATTACTTTTACAGTTTGGAGCAAATCCACCTTCATCACCAACACTAGTTGCAAGTCCTCTTGATTTTAAAATCTTTTTTAGTGTATGAAAAGTTTCAGCAACATAACGTAAACCTTCTTTAAAACTAGGAGCACCATGGGGTACAAGCATAAACTCTTGAAAATCGACACTGTTGTCAGCATGTTCACCACCATTTAAAATATTCATACATGGTACGGGGATTCTCACGGCATTAGTTCCTCCTAAATATTCATATAGAGGTAGTTTTGCAGATTTAGCAGCAGCTTTTGCTACTGCCATTGATACACCTAAAATTGCATTGGCACCAAGTTTTGATTTGTTTTCAGTACCATCTAATTCAATCATGGTATAATCAATGTTTTTTTGCTCAGAAGCAATTTTTCCAATTAAAGTATTTGCAATAACGGTATTCACATTGTCAACGGCTTTTTGAACACCAGTACCACCATAACGTTCTTCGCCATCTCGTAATTCTACAGCTTCATTTTGACCTGTAGAAGCACCCGAAGGAACTGATGCCACAGATTTGGTACCATCACTTAGTTCGACATAAACTCTTATTGTTGGATTTCCTCTTGAATCTAAAATTTCTAATGCAGAAATATTTTTGATAGTTGCTTTCATAAAATAGCTCTTTTTAATTTTTATCCTAATTTATAAAAATACTTGAAGCGATTTATAGTTTTAAAGTTAAATTTCAGTTTTACATAGTTGTATGAAATCGTATATTGCTTAAAATTGTATTAATTAAAAGAGTAGAGAATGAGCTTGTCAAAAAAAATTATAATTGGATTACTTTTTGGGGTTTTAATTGGTTTGTTTTTTGGGGAGTATTGTTCGTTTTTTTCGTACATCGGAGATGGTTTTATAGGGTTGTTGCAGATGACAGTATTGCCATACATCATGGTTTCTATAATAGCAAACCTTGGTAGAATGTCTTTAGATGAAGGAAAAACGATGGTGTTTAAAGGGGTAAAAGTATTGTTTTTGCTATTATCTTTAGGTGTTGTTTTTTTAATCGCTTTGCCTTTGGCGTTGCCTAGTTGGTCAGCTGCTTCCTATTTCAATCCTTCAATTGTTGAAGTAGTCCCCCCTTTAGATTTTTTAGATTTATACATTCCTTCAAACCCTTTTTCGTCGATGTCTAAAAACATTGTACCCGCAGTGGTTTTGTTTAGCATATTTTTAGGAATAGGGATTAGCAAGATACCGAATAAAGAAGGTGTCTTATCTGGTTTAGATGTAATGGGAGAAGGATTGAATCATATCAATAAAATGGTAGTTAAAATGACTCCTTATGGAGTTTTTGCCATTGCTGCATATAATGCAGGTACCATGACTTTCGAAGAAATTCAACGTTTACATGCCTATATAATTATTTACAGTGTGGCGGTACTTTTGTTAGGCTTTTATTGGCTTCCTTTGTTGATATCAAGTTTTACAAATATTGCTCCAAAAAAGCTTTTTGCGGCTACTAAAAGTACTTTGTTAACAATCTTTGCTACGGGGAAAATTATCGTGGTATTACCTCAATTAATCGATGACATCAAAGGGTTGATGAAAGAAGAAATGGTGGACGATGATGAAGCTACGGCAGAAGAAAGAAGGGCAATGACAGATATTATGATGCCTCTAGCATATCCGTTTCCGAATTTAGGAACCTTTGTGATCTTTGTTTTTGTGCCATTTATCGCATGGTTTTTAGGGAGTCCTTTTGGTGTTTTTGAAAATCTTACTTTTATAGGAGCTACCTTGTTGAGTAGTTTTGTGGCACCTGTAACAGGAATTCCATTTTTACTTGATTTGTTGAAATTACCACAAGAAATGTTTCAATTATTTGTTATTTCTAGTGTGTATACCGATAGAATTCGCGTGGTTTTGGGGGCAATTCACTTGATTGCGATTACAGTAATTACGATTCAATTGACAGTTGGAAAAAAGAAAATATACTGGGCAAAATTAACCAGAGGTATTGTAATTGGAGTTGGTTTGACAATTGCATTGCTAGTTGCAACAAGATTTTACTTGTCTTTTTCATTAGGAGAAAGTCATCAGTATGAGAGTTTTGTTCAGATGCAGTTAAGCGATTCTACAATTAATACATCTAGGGCAAGAAGTTATGAAGAATTGATGCAAAAAGTAGAAAATGACGCGCATGGCTCAAATCAAATTCAAACTATCAAGTCGAGAGGTAAATTGAGGATTGGATTTTTATCGGACTGTTTGCCATTTGCATTTAAAAATGATGAGGGACAAACTTTAGGATATGATATTGAAATGGGGCATTTGTTGGCAGAAGAATTAGGTGTGAAACCTGAATTCTACAAACTGACCAGAAAACAAGCAGATGCATTAGTTTCAGAAGGAAATATAGATATCGTAATGTCTGGTTTAGCGGTTACCACAGATAAAATAGGAACCTATGCATTGAGTGATTCGTATTTAGATGTAACGTTTGCATTTTTGGTAAAGGATCATAATAGAACGGAATTTCAATCGAAAGAGAATTTGTTAAAGATGGATAGTTTGACAATTGGCTGTTCAAACCCATACTTTGCTGAAAAATTAAAAAAATATTTACCCAATGCAACTGTGAAAAACAGAAAAACTCCAAGAGGCTTTGTGAAGGATAGCTATAAAGATTTAGATGCTTTTTTACTGTCTGCTGAAGCGGGTTCTGCTTGGACTATTGTCTACCCATCATTTAATGTTGTGATACCCGATGGTACTAGAATAAAAGTACCATGTGCATATCCATTACCAAAACACGATGCCGCTTGGATTCAGTTTATCAACACTTGGTTAGAATTGAAAGTCAAAGACGGAACAACTGAGCAGTTGTTTCAACATTGGATTGAAGGAAAAGGAGCTCAGGTAAAAGAACCGAGATGGAGTATCTTAAAAGATGTACTACATCTCGTTGATTAAATATCTTACTTTAATAAATAGTTGTTTTTAACAAAAGTAGCTTTATGTCTTTCGCTAAAAGGTATTTTCTCTTCTGTTTCAAGAATAATTAAGGAGTCTTCTAAAAATATTTCTTTAATTTTTTTAGCATTTACTAAATAGTTTCTGTGTACTTGAATAAAATCAGGATTTGCAAGAAGTTCTTTTACTTTTTTAAGAGATATTTTTACCAAAAAGTCTTCGTCAATCAAAGAAAAGTTACAGTATTTATCTTGTACTTCTATATAGTTTATCTTAGAAACTTCAACTTTCATCAAACTGCGTTTCTTTTTGATGAAAATATAAGTGGGACAAATAACCGCATTTTCAACATCGATACTTATTGAATTTGATTGATCATAATATTTTTCAATAGCCAATTCTAATGTAAATAACAATTCTAATTCGTTATATGGTTTTATCAAGTAAGTAATTGGCTTCGTAGTTTTGGCTTTATCGAATAGAATTTTCGTTTGCATACTAGACAGAAATAGAAAAGGTATGTCGAAACCTAATTCATTCATTCTGTTGGCCGTTTCAATGCCTTCTGGCTTTCCATCAATCATAATATCTAGGATTACCAAATCAAACGAATGTCGTTTTAATAAACGTTCAGTTTGCCTAGAGTTATGACTGATCATTACGTTGTAATGGTTGTCTTCTAGAAAATCAGCTAAATCATTTGCTTCTTCAATATCATCTTCCAATAATAATAAATTAAGCTTTTTCATGTCATAGGGGTTTAAGGCAGCAAAATAGTAAATTTTGAGCCTTTATCAATACTACTTTCGATAAGTAATTTTCCGTTATTCTTTTTGATGAGGGTTTGACATAGAATCATTCCTAATCCAACACCATTAGCGCGGTCTATTTGATCAATAGAAATATCGTTTAATTCCCTGATTTGAGCAAGTACTTCAGGAGACATTCCTTTTCCTTGATCCTGAATACTAATGTATTTTAGATTGTCGTTTGTTGTACCACACGAAATATCAATTTGAGTTCCTTCATTTGAATATTTTATCGCATTGTCAATAAGGTTTCGGATAATAATTTTTAACGACTCGACGTCAGCCGAAACATTTTCAGGTTGCAATGATTCTGTTATTTTTATCTGTTTAGCTTCCGCAATATTTAAGAAATCGTATACGACCAATTCAACTAGTTTATGTAAAGGGTATTCAGAGATGGTAAAGACCATTTGCTTGTTCTGTTCTAACGACCAATGCAAAACGTTGTTTAGTAATTTTGACGTACTCTCAGTTAACATCAAAGCTTTGTTAGCGGTAGTCTTTAGTTGTGCGAAATTTTCAGAGTTGATTTGTTTTAAGAACTTTTTGTGTAGCTTGTTCAAGGTGTTAATTGGACTTCTTAAGTCGTGAGAAACAACAGAAAACAGATAGTCTTTTGTCTTATTTGCTCTAGTTAAAGCTTCTTTTTGTTCTGTAATTAATTTGTTTTGGGCAGTTCTTTGTTTGTAGAAAAACCAAAGAACCATGATAAAAATAAATAAAAACGAAATGCCAATAATTAAAGCGTTTCTTAGGGTTTTCTGACGTTTTACTTTTTCTTTTTCTACAGCGATTTCTAATTCTTTTTGAGCAACTGCAATTTGTTTTTCTTTTTCTGTGAGTTCCCAAATCCTGTCTTGGTTGTAGATAGAATCTTTCCAGTTTCTTGCTTCTTCGAAATAGGAAACACTGGCTTTGTAATTTTTTCTGTTTTTTTCAACAATGGCCATGTTTTCTGAAGTAACATGTTTCCATTTGAAACTTGAGTAAGCCTTTGCAAGTTTATAAGCTTCTTTGAAATTTGCGATAGCCTCAGTGTCTCTATAAAGTTCATAATACAAGTTGGCCATCGCTTGTAAAGAGTTCAATTTAACTAGAGTATCATTTTGATCTTTGATCAGTTCAAATTCTTGTTTTAAATAATACTCTGCTTTTTTGTTTTGTGTCAATACATTGTACATAATACCTAAATTATGCAATACAATACGCTTTTCTGTATCCGCTTCATTATTCGAATCTTTCAACCATTTTTCGTAGTGGTAAATAGCGGTGTCATATTTTTTTAGGTATAAATAACTGTGACCGAGAAGTATGTTTTTAATGTTAGAAAAGAGGGGGTCGTCAGAGATATTTTGAATACTTTGTAAAGATTTTTTATGCAGTTTTTTTATGTGAGCTGATTCACTTAAAAAATATAATAATAAATCTTTTTCTTTTGTGTTTTGAGTTGTTAACAATGCTTTTCCTGCATTTACATAACAAGAGTCGTACTGTTTGTTTTTGAAAAAGTGATACGAACGACAAAAGAGCTCTTTATCTGCTTGTGCACAAATATGAAGAGCCCTTTGGTTAATAGCATCTACTTTTTGTTCAGAGTTTCTGTTCTGAGTAAAAAGTAAAAAAGGAAATAGAATTGTAATTAGTTTACTCAATTTCTCTCCTATAAATTATTATCCTCTACCATCAATGGGTGTAGTAATAGTTCCTCTACTTACCCTTGGGTCAAGGTCGTTGTCACGTACAATAATAGCTTCAACAGATTGTGTACCTTCTATTAAACTATACTCAAATTGGATATGTACTTTGTTGAATTCTGTTTGATTTTCTGGTCCATCAAAAATAATTTGAAAATCCCTACAAGTAACACCTTGTTTGATTTCTGTATTTATTTCTGCAATAGGAGGGTTGTAACGCAATGCAACTTGTTTGTTGATTGGCAAACTGTTTTCTAGTTGTTGAGCAGTTAATTTATTTCTTTGAGCTCCGATGTAAGTTAATATATTTACGATGTAAGTGTTGATTTTACCTTCAACGGCATAAATATTAACAAGCGGTTCTTTTGAAACACCATCTCCTTGGCTCAAATCTTTGTTTCCTACTTTTTTGTTTAGCAAAGAAAATTCTAAATCTCCAATTTTCGTTGGTCCAGTGGCAACTTCTTTTTCTGAAATCATTTTTTAAGGTTTTAGGTTTTTAAATCAATGTGGAGACGATCTCCACAAATATAGTTATACAAGTTTAAATCAATTGAAAGGATGAAACAATAACTATAAATAACTATATTGTTGCATGGTTAGTTTTAGGGAGTCAAAATTATCCGTATTCATTTATGATGTGGAATGATACACTTATGCTTAAATATGATAGCTTCACGACTTAATTTTTTAGGCCTTATGGATGTAAAATATATTTGTAGTATTAAATCATTAATGTAACTAAATCTTAGGGGTAGGATTTTAGTATAGCTCGAGCAAAATTATATTGCTCGAGTTTTTTTGTCAATATACCAAAATCACAAAATGCACTTATATTGATAATTGGTACGTTCAAGAATGATAAGTCTACACTTATAGACTTAGTAATTTCTACTTGATAACCTTTGTTAATTTTACAAAAGAATTAGTAAGTGTTTCGATTCTATTGCTATGAAAAGGAAATTGCTTTTATAAAGTAATCTTAGGGGTAGGGTTGCGTTATTGCTCGGCTTTCAGAAATGAAAGTCGAGTTTTTATTTCCAAGCTAAATACTTATCGGTTTGGATTTTTACAAGTTTTGGGTTTTCTGAATTTAATTTTTCTTTTGACATCACCCGTTCATATTTTTCTAGGTATCGCATCGTCATCAACTTGCTGTTGAATTGTTCTTTTGCATATTCATGACAAGTTTTTGGTGAATATGCATCGGAGTTTTTAACTGCATCGGTTAATGTTTCTTTACTGTTAGATAAGAAACCTACTTGCTCATTGACCAATTCGGGTAATGAACCATAAGGTGTTGCAAATACAGGACAACCATAATATAAACTTTCGGTAATGGCCAATCCAAATGGTTCGTGCCACTTAATCGGAAAAATCAAACCTTTGGATTGATTTATTAGACTTGCTTTTTTTTGTTCGTCAACCATTCCGGCAAACGAAACTTTTGTAGAAAACGTAAGTCTAAGTCCCATATTAAAATTAAATCGAACACCCCCTAGAACTTTTAGTTGTTCAGTTTTGGAGTTTTTTATAACATCTATGGCACCTTGTACGTTTTTGACCCTCCAAGCTGCATTTCCTAAGAAATGAAAATAACTCCTGTTTTTACTAAAATTAGGAGAATTATACTCATTCCAATCCAAACCATTGTGAACAAATGAATCAGAATTATGCCTTTCAGCATGATTTTTTGAAACGAAAATGGTGTTTTTATCAAAAGGGTTTTGATGATTGACATTGCCATGCATAGTGATTACATAGGGAATCTTCAAACGAGTCAATTCTTCTGGCTCAAATTGAAAATGTACAACATCACTATTAGAAGGAACTTGATCAACAATAGGAATTGAATCATCAATAGCTTTCACTTGTGCAAAGTCACAATAAGAGCCTTTTTTTACTAGGTATACAACTTCGTGCCCTAATTTCGTTAGTTCTTTACCAAGTCCCCAAATAACTCGCTGTGTTCCGCCATAAAGTTTGGCAGGAATCAATTCTTTATAAACAATAGTGATTTTCATTCTTCAGTTCCCTGATACTTTGATTTGTTATGAATCCTTGTCTTTGTTCTTCGGAAGATCCTTTACATACACATCTTGGTGTGGATAAGGAATTTCGATACCATTCTCTTTGAACTTATTATAGATAGCAATTGAGACATCACTTCGTGCACTCAAGCCATTTTCGTTATGCACCCAGAACCTCAATTTATAATTCATTGAACTTTCCCCAAAATCATTCAATAATGGAAGAGGAGCAGGAGATAAAAGGACTTTGTCACTTTCTTTCGCAGCCTCACCTAAAAGCTTTATAACTAAATTAGGATCTGCTTCATAGGTAGAACCAATGTTGATCTCAAGTCTTTTGATACTGTTGGATAGGGTCCAGTTTATTAAATTATTTGATATAAGGTTGTTGTTTGGTACAATAACCTCAGCGCCATCAAATGTTGTGATACTTGAAGATCTTACACCTATTCTATTTACAGTACCGAGTAGACTATCAACTTCTACAGTATCCCCTGTTAAAATAGGACGTTCGAAAACTAAGATCAATCCTGAAACAAAATTTGAAATAACTGTTTGTAAACCAAAACCAATACCCAAACCTAGTGCACCCGCCATCAGGTTAAACTTGCTTAAATCAACCCCAAGTGCAGATAGAGAAAGCATGATACCGAATCCAAAAATAAAGTAACGTACGACTAAAGAAATTGCAGCGGGAACTCCTTTTGGAAGTTTGATGACATTGAAAAGTTTGTCGCTTTCTCCAAACGTGAATGAAATTAATTTTGTCGCTACATAGGAACCAGATAATATCAAGATAAAACTTAAAATAGCGCCTATTGTAAATGTTATTTCACCAATTTTATACGGTTCAGAGAATACACTTGTAAAATAGTCAACGATTGGACTTAATACATCAATCAATTTTAAAAATATCGATGTACCAAATAGTATCATTATTACTCGAATGATTCTAGTCGCTTTTCTTTGTACTTGTTTTTTAACCTTTACATCATAGCCCAATTTACGTGTAAAATGTCTGTGAATTATTACTACAGAGATGCTATTAATAATTAAAAGTATGTAGTAAAATAGCATCGTAATAACACCTGAACCTACACAGATTTTTAATGTTGTTTCTGTTAGATTTGTGTATCCCAAAACATTCGAAATAATTGCAATTCCACCTAATACATATAGGGTAGGTGCAATTTTTTGTAGGTTTCTACTGAAGTAACCTATTTTCATTTTTCGTAAGGTCTCTTTGTCTGGTTTTACTGATAATGTGGCAACGATAACGAATATGCTCATTAAAAGCAGATAAAACTTATACTGACCAATAGTTAACCATAGGTATGTTTTACTTAAATCGGCAATATAAATTACCACAATAAAATATAGAGCCTTATAATAATGAGGGTTTAAATTCGCTTTAACCAATGGGATAATTACCAACAAAATCATAGAATTTAACAAGTCATCAAAGAGCCTAGGTGTATTGATGAAAGTGTATTTAGCAGTTGAAATTGTTAGAAATAGAATGGTGGTGAGTGTAAAGTCTTTTAGATTGTCTCTGGCACGTGTTATTTCAAAACCAGTTTCGTAAATATTACTTTTTTGTAGAGCTCTTTTTATATAAATAACCAGTAAAACAATTAGTAAAACTAGAAAACTAAAGATGTTAATCTGCTCTTCACTAGTATTGATGATGTTTACAAAGTCTTTTAAATTCTTAGTAATAGACTCTGAGTTTTCTTTGATAATTTGGTGATCTTCATTAGGAATCAAAGAGAGCTTCCACATTGGTGGGTGCCTTAAATAAAATACGTTATAAACATCTGAATTTTTAAGATTTTGCAACTGAACAATCACATCTTTTGAAGCTGTAATTTGTTTACTGATTTTTGCTTCAAGACTTAAAAGGTTGTTTTTCTCTTTAAGAACAATTTTTTCAATTTTCTTTATTTCATTAAGCGTAGTCCTAACTGTAGTTAATACCTCAATAGGAATTTTTTGTTCTTTTGCATTTTTATAAGTTAAATCCCAAGTTTCTTTTCTAAATGTGATGTCGTCTTTTAATTCGATATTCTTTTTAGCAAACTTGTTTACGTTTTCTTGAAAAATAGCTAGATAATCAATATAACCATTCCATTTTTTATTAAGAATTGTAATTTTTAACCTGTTAGGATTGGCTTTAATAAAATTCTCAGTACTCTTTTTTTGATCTTTTATAAAACTTGTATAGATCGGTAACAAAGAATCTATTTCTTTAATTTGATCTTTATCGTCAAGTTCTTTTAAAATATTTTTTATGTATTCTTTTTCTCCTTCAATTTTATCAACAATTTCAATTGTTGGTATAAAAGTAGGTTTTACTACAGTTATTGAGTCTTTACTGCTAGAAGCAGGTTTAGACTGAGAAATTGCAGTTACAGATTGTAATAAAATAATGCAAACGATAGCAAAACGAACGCAAAGAATAAATGTTTTTTTCATAAGAGCTAATTAATTTATGAATGCTAATTTTTTCTGATAGGAAACCATTTTTTTAAAGTCGCGCAGCGCCACAACCATTCAACAGGTCCAAATTTATAATATCGAAACCACAAGTTACAATAAACTAATTGTAAAGCAAGAATTCCCGCTCCGATATAATAGATGTTTTGTAGTGATAACAATCCAAACAATTGAAATAAATGAGCAAAAGGGTAAAATATTAAAATTCCTAATACCGTTTGACCTATGTATGAAGTTAATGACATACGTCCATAGTTTTTCAACCAAGTAAAGAGAATAAAATTCGGTGCTTTGTCAACGAATATTGCTAAGGCACTGATGTAGAACAGACTTAAGTTTATTTGACCTATTTCATGTACAAATCTTCCAAAAACTTCGTTCCAATTTCTTGAAAAATCAGCAGAACCACCTTTAATATGCATGGATATATATGTGATTGCTATACCAAGAACAGCAAAAATTAATGTGTTTTTTATTTTCAATGCATCCTTGGTAAAGAACTGAATGTTATACAGATGAGCACCAAGGAAAAACAAACCCAAAATTTTGAAAGGTCTGCCGGAAGGAATAAAATCGTACCAACGCCATACTAAATTATGGAGATTTGTTTTTATAGCCACGAGCATATTTTCAGATTGAAATCCAGTTACTACTTCAGCCGGACTCATATCTGGATATGTTTTTAATGCTGTTTTAGTTAGGATTGGTAGTTCTGTTGCAAAAGCATACATGTAAACGATGTCTAATAGTACCGGTATAAAATAAAATAGTGCAGCGTAGGAGAGAAGTTTTTTAGAAGAAACTTTACGCATTGATAACAAGATAACTCCAACTATGGCATATAGTGTTAAAATATCACCCGACCAGAAAGTAGCATGAATACATCCAATACCTAATAATAAAACCATACGTCTAAAATACATGGGAGGGAAGTGCGGGTTGTTTTTATTTTTAGTAACCTGCATGTAAAAACCTATCCCAAATAAAATAGAAAAAATCGTATAAAATTTTGTGTCAATAAAAAACTTTAGAAAATAATAAATAGCAGCTTCAGTTTCAGTGTTTCCGTAGGTTTCTGCAATTTCTAAAGGGATAAATTTGTACCCACTCCAACTTAAAATATTGGCAAATAGAATTCCAGTTAAAGCAAAACCTCGTAATACATCTAAAAATACAATTCTATCTTTAGCAGCTGTAGGTTGTGTGTTGTTCGACATTTGGTATGGTTGATTTCAATTTTTTACGAATATACTGATTTGAATGACAGTTTAGAACTTATTTTTTTTGTAATAATACAATCTATCGTCTTCTGTAATTTCACGTTTTACCTTACAAGGATTACCTACAGCTATTACATTTGAAGGTATGTTTTTTGTTACCACACTTCCAGAGCCAATCACACTATTTTCTCCAATCGTAACTCCAGGATTTATTACCACATTGGATCCTAACCAAACATTGTTTTCAATTGTAATCGGAAAAGCATATTCCCATTCTTCATTTCTTTTTTCAAAATGTATCGGATGACCAGCGGTAGAAATGCTAACATTAGGCCCCATCAAAACGTTATCTCCTATGTTCACTTTTGTACAGTCTAAGATGACCAAGTTGTAATTTGCATAAAAGTTTTGACCGATACTTATATTATAACCATAATCGCAGCGAAAAGGTGGTTCTATGAAAAAAGAACCGTTGGTTTTTCCGAGCAATGAGTTTATGATTTTATTTCTAGTTTCTATGTCTGTTGGCCTTGTATTATTAAAATCAAAAACTTTTTCTTTGGCAAGTTGTCTTTCTTCTAGTAATTCTGGACCGAACGCTTTGTAAGGAAGTCCTTGAAGCATTTTTTCTTTTTCACTTTTCATCTGTGCTATTATTTATACAGTTGAAAATAAAGATACAGAACAATCACGAAATTATTTCATAAAAAACTCCTTGACCGTTTTCGAGACAAGGAGTTTTTGGATTTAACTACTATTTTGAGTTCTGTTTTTTGAAAGTATCAAATACAGAATCAATTTTTTAGTGCATCAAAATCATATAATTTTCTATCTAACAAGTGAGATGGAAAAACATTTTGCAAAGCATTCATCATGATAGAACTTCGATCGGGAAAATCATTCTCCCAATCAGCGATCATTTGTTTTACTTTTTTTCTTTGCAGGTTTTCTTGAGAGCCACATAAATTGCAAGGAATGATAGGGAAGTTTCTATGTTCAGAATACTTTTCAATATCTTCTTCTTTGCAAAAAGCAAGAGGTCTTAAAACAACTAAATCCCCAGCGTCGTTTTTGAATTTAGGTGGCATGGTTTCTAACTTTCCAGAAAAGAAAAAATTAAGTAGAAATGTTTCCAAAATATCATTTCTATGATGACCAAGAGCGAGTTTATTGCATTTTAGGTCTTTAGCCGCTTCGTATAGTGTACCTCTTCTAAGTCTTGAACACAAGCTACAAGTGGTTTTACCTTCTGGTGTTTTTTCCATGACAACCTTGTAAGTGTTCTTTTCAATTATTTTATATAGAACCCCCAATTTCTCTAAATAATTGGGCAATACTTCTTCAGGAAAACCAGGTTGTTTTTGATCGAGATTTACCGCAATTATTTCGAAAGAAATAGGGGCAACTCTTTGAAAATGAATCAACATGTCTAAAAGCGTGTAACTGTCTTTTCCTCCAGAAAGACAAACCATTACTCGATCATTTTCTTCAAGCATAGAAAATTGTTCTACGGCTTCTCCAACGGCACGATGAAGTTTTTTAATTGTTTGTTTGCTGTTTTCCATGGGTGCAAAAATACACTTTGTAAAGAAGAAAGAAAAATATAAAATGTTTATACAAATGATAAAATTAAACACCCCAAACAATAAATGTTTAGGGTGTAATTTACTTTAATTTTTGTTCGGAATTTTAGTGTTGATGATCGTTGTCTCCATGATTACAACCTTTTAATACCCCGGGTAGTGCAGCATAGTTTACCACTTTTTTAAACATAGATTCCACCATTTTTTTATTGAATTTATAGGTGTAATTACCATCCATCATTGTTGCTAAAACTTTGATGTTTTTTAATTGATTTGGAGCAACCTCAAACGGATTTTCTTCTAGAATTACCAAATCGGCTAATTTTCCTTTTTCTATGGATCCTACTTTATCTTCCAATCGTAATTGCCAAGCTGCATCGATAGTGATTGCTCTAATGGCTTGGTCAACAGTCATAGGAGTTCTGTTTTCGGGAAAAGCTGTTGCGTTTGGATTTGATGCATCTTTTAATGTAGCAGCACACTGAGCAACAAAAAGAGGACCTTGCATTGCTGGTGGAGTACTAGGCACATCAGCAGAAATACTAACTTTTACTCCGTTTCTGGCAAAATGTGGGTATCTCCCTAAAGAACTGTTTACTTGTTTTTCTCCACGAATTCTGATGTTGTCTTTGTTCCCATTTCCAAAAGTGTTTGTGAAATTCGGAGTAGAATTTACAGGGATTTTATGGTCAATGATTCTTTGCTGATCTTTTGGACTCACATAAATAGCATGATGCAAAGCACTACGGTTATCAGGGTTGATATTTTTTGCAGCTATAATTGCTTCAATGGCTGCGTGTGAAGAACGATCTCCGTCTGTATGAATCATAACATCTAGTCCTACTTTAGCAGCGTTTGTAACAATAGCCATAGTTTCATTTGGTTGCACGTTAAATGAACCATTGCCATTTGTGCCCAGGTAATTTTCGAAATGCGGTGCAGTACCTGCAATCGTATTTCCTTCTGGGTGAATTTTTAAACTCGTCACCATTAATTTATCAGAGTTGAATTTTTTATTCATGCGAGCACCAAAATCTACAAATTTTTGTGGCTCACCAACGGCGCTTTTGTACATAGGTAAGGCAACGGTTCTTAGTTTTAAGGTTCCTTGGTTTTCCCATTCTTTAAGTAAATTCATTGCTGTTTCGAAATCTCTTTCCATACCTCCATGAACATCTTTGATATTTGGTGTAACAATTCCGGGGCATAAAAAAGAGGTTGTTCCATTACTAGCAGCAAGACTCATTAATTCCTCAGCACTTTCTTTGATCATTAATTCTGGGTCCCAAGCAATTTGTCCATAAGCTTCAAACCATTGTATTTCTATGGCAATACCTGTTGGGTTTCCTTCTTTATCTCGTACCCAATATGTTACACCTGGAACAGTATCTGGAGTGTCTTTGGTAATATTTGCAGCTTTCAATGCAGCAGTATTTAACCAGGCATCATGAATTGTGTTGTCTAAGATAAATGCCGGTCTATTAGGTACAGCAGCATCTAATTCTTTGGCTGTGGGTAAACCTCCAAGCATGTTTTTATCCCAACCAATTCCTTGGATAACTTTTCTATCAGGATTGGCTTCAGCATATTCTTTGATCATTTTTAAGACTTCAGCTCGATTTTTTGCTTCGTAAATTTGCACTCCTGATGAAGTCCATGCTGATGCAATTAAATGATCATGTGCACTGATAAAACCAGGCATTAATGTTTTACCTCTTAAATCATTAATTTCTGTTTCTTCACCGATGTGTTTTTCAACATCTCTAGCTGATCCAACAAAGATAATTTTGTTTCCTTTGATAGCCACAGCTTCTGCCCATGGTTGCTCATTGTTAACGGTATATACTTTCCCATTTGTGAAAATTATATCGGCTCTTTCTGTTTGAGATTTACAACTTATAAGTAGCGTAGTAAATAGTAATACGATAGTGATTTTTAGTGTATTCATAACTAATAAATTTATGATTTTTATAATTCCTTCTATTTATAACAGCGAAGAATTATTTTAAAACCCTAAAAAAAAATTATTTTTTTCTCAACCAATACTGTGTTCTTCCAATCAAAGAGAAACCTATAAAACCTCTTACTTTTAATTTGTTTTCTTCGATAAGTTTTAAGTAACATTTATAGACATCTCCTGATTCTGGGTCTAAAATTGTACCACCGTCAAATTCATCAGCATTTTTTTTTAAATTTTCTATGATTACAAGTCCTATTATAGGTTGGTTATGTTTTGTTCCTTCACATTTTTCACAAACAGCATCTTCAGCTCTCACAAAGTTTTTGACGATTTTGGCAAAATAGACATCTTCTTGTTTGTATATTTCGATGATAGCTTTTTTGGTATTGGTTTTATCATCATAGGTTTCCCATTGACCAAGGATTGATTGCGCTTGCGTAGAAATCGACAGTAACACTCCGATTATAAATACAATGATTTTCATAGTATGGTTTTATTTTTGATACGCTCCAGAAGAGTAAGTAAGTTCGTAGCTGTGTGTGTATATTTCGAAAACGATGCCAAACGGATCTTCAACATAGACCATTTTGAATGGTTTTTCATCAGGATAGTATTCTCTAATAGGCATACGCTGTTTACCACCAGCGTTTACTATTTTTTTAGTTAAAATTTCAATTTCTGGATCTTGTACACAAAAGTGAAATAGACCTGTGTTGAAAGGATTAAATTCAGGTGCTTCTTTGACTCCATGGGGAAAACAGAACAATTCTATTCCGATTCCATCAGAGGTTGCTAGGTGTGCAATTTCAAAACTTTCCCAGTTGTCACCGAATACATCAATACACATTTGACCAATTGCGGTCTCTTTCTCTTTTTTTACTAATGATGGCTCCATAATTACGTACCAGCCCATAGTATCTTTGTAAAAATCAACAGCTTTTTTTATATCTGGCACTGTAATTCCGATATGTGAAAATGACTTTGGATAATTCTTTTGCATTTCAGTTTATTTTTGAATTTGACTAAAGATAAAAATATAATCACATTTTTGAACAAAAAAAAACTCCTAATTAAAAATTAGGAGTTTTGAGATGTTATTTGATTAATTTTTTAATGAGTGTACCACCATCTCCGTCACTTATTTTTAAAATATATACGCCTCTTGATGGGAAAATCGAAGAAGGAATAATAGTTAAGGTATTCGTGATTTTCTCTGAACGAATAATTCTACCATTTAAATCTGTAATTATGAAACTTAAATTATTAGACAGATAGTCTACTTCAATATTAAAGTTTGCATTACCAATAGGGTTAGGATATGTTTTAACCATAGCTTTAAGTGGCCTGTCATCTGAAAGTGACCCAGCGATAATATCAGAGAATTTTATTTGTATACTTAAGTTGGTTGCAAATCCTCCACCAATAGGCCTTAAAGAGACAACAAATTTATATTTCTCCGCAGGATCTAATTGAGCAGGAACAGTAACATTAACCGTAGCAATTTGATCTTGTCCTGGAGATACTACAATTTTAGCATTAGAAATATTTACATTGCCTGGGCTCTTAACATGTACCAGTAAATCTCTAGCTTCATTTGAAGAATATTTTACTTTAAAGCTATACGTGTTACTTTCATTTCCGAATTGGGTAGGGAATTCGTGAAAAGTTGCTACTTCTGGTAATGGAGGAGGAGGGTTATCTTCTTCTTCGCATGTAAATTCAATTTTAGTCCATCTACCTCTAGAAAATGCAGTACCTCCATTTTCAGGAATTTTACCATTTGTATGTGAATTGAATTCAACTTGAATTTCATCACCTTTTTTGACTTCAATTCCTTCCCATGTTTTTGTAGTAGGAGTATAGTCTACATCGGTTTCTGGGTTTTGGTAAGTTCCAATAGTAGTTCCTCCAACTTTTAATACATAGCTAGATTCTCCATCTAATTCAGCCAAAGTAGTAATGGTAATGTCGTATGTACCATCTTCTCCAGTAAATGCTTGTTTAACTGCAGCAAATACATCTTTATGTTGTGCAGCATTTATTGCTAATGCATTTTTTTGTGTATGTACATATGCTTGAACAAAATCACCTACTTTAGTTAGAGGGAAATCTACGGCGTTCATTGTAACATTAGAACAAGTAGTAGGGGGAGGTGATACTGTTTCGCAATCTTCTCCTAGTTTATTAGATTCTGGTGTATTTACGTTTTTTGCAGTTGCAGCTTGGTTAGGAGTAAATAGTACCAACCTATCTACACTGTGTCCGTTTGATCTACCTCCATATTCAATAATGTATTCACCAGCAGTAGGGAAAGTAGCCCAAATACTCATTCCGTTTATGTGCTTTCCTCCAGAGTTTGTTTCTCCATAGCATTCGTATACAAATTGAGATTTTTGTACCCATAGTTTAGTGTGTTTGGTTAAAGTGTATTCTACACCCGCTTTTTTACCAAAAAACCTAACATTGCCACCTGTGATATTTAACCATGCATCATTATTAGCATCTCCGGTTGCTGCTTTTGGGTCTCTAATATTTCTCCATAAGAATTGATACGTACCTGGGTTGTTGATTTTTATTTTATATCCAATAGTATGTTCTGCTACTTGAGCACCTAAATGATTAGGTCCTGTATATCTTAAATATCCATTGCCTGTAGGAACTGAAATTACAGGGTTACCTTCTGAGTCTTTACCATTTACATTTTCTGTTTCTAATGTAAACAAAGCTTGGTCGTAATCTACAGCACTTTCTGCTTCAATAACTAATAATCCATTTTGTTCTTCAAATGAACAGTTTCCAATAGTAGCAGTTGGTTCTGGATCTACAGTAAGTGTTAGTGTGTCAGAAAAATTACCGTCTTGAGAGGTCGCTGTAATGGTAACTGTTCCTTCTTTAAGTGCTGTAATAAGTCCGTTTACATCCACAGTAGCGATAGTTGGGTCGCTAGACACCCAAGTAATCTTTTTATTAGATGCGTTTGCAGGTGTAAATGAATTAGCTAATGTTGTTGTTTTTCCTTTAATTACTTTTGCAGTAGCATTTGTAATGCTAAAAGCTGTAACAGGATAGTACACAACAGTAATTTCGGAAGTATCAGTGAAATTACCGTCTTGTGTTGTTGCTGTAATTGTTGTTGTGCCTACTTTAATTGCTGTGACAACACCTTCTGTATCAACTGTTGCAACAGTTGGATCACTTGAAGTCCAAGTTATGTTTTTGTTTGTTGCATTTGCAGGAGAAAAGAATCTACCTATTGTTTTAGATGTTCCTTTGTCTAATACGGCAGTTTCTGGTGTTATGCTAAATGCAGCAACTGGAATCTGAATATTACTAGGTAGTCTTACTAAAGCTACCCAATCAGAAGTTGTGTTATTTGGTGGATTTCCAATACTTTGTACTCCGTTTCCTGCAACAGAGGTTACTGAACCGTTTGTTAAGCTTCCACCAGCTCTTGGGTTGAACCACTTTACTTCAAATGTTCCAGATTGCCCTGTTAAATCAACATTTGTAGTACCACCATTTTCTAAGTAGATCACATAAACTTTTCCTTTTTCAGCTAAACATCTATTTAGGTTTCCACTAGCCAAGGCATCGTTATTTTGCATTTTCCAGTATTCTATTCCATTCCCTTCAAAAAATTGTTGGATAGCAATTTTTGTCCAGTCGAATAAAGTGGAGAACCTATCAAAGTTTTCGGTTTGGAAATCGCCTTCAGCACCTCCATACCACATAACTCCAGCACCTCCAGCTATCAGACCTTTCCATAAAATTTTCTTTCTGGCTTCAGCTTTAACAGATTTATTACTCAAATCTCTACTAACAAAAACACCTTCACCACCAGAGTTTTGTTCATCACTAGCTACAACCCATGGTTTTCCAGCATTTTTTGATGCATTGATCCAAGTTAAATAACCAGATTTTCCGTCATAAGCATCATCATAGTTTTGACCTCTTGAACTTTGAATAGAAGCACCTGTAATTTTTGCATTGTTGTTAATCAGATAGTTGTAGTATAATTCATGTTTTCCTGGATATGTATGGAATACACGATGTGATTGCCAAGGATCGATACTCGCTAGCCAGTTGATTCTTGGAATGGCTAAAGAAGCATCAGTGTTATCTTTACTTCCAAATTCTTCAGAAATATTCCACTCAATTGCTAAGTGATGACCAAATCTAGCGACCATCTCTCTATAATATATTTTTATTTGATTTAGATCTAGTTTGCTCCAGTTTTCAGCCTCTGCTAATTTAAAGTGTAACGCTAAACCATTTTTTTCAGCATGGTCAAATACTATTTCCCATTGTGCTAATTTAGAAACGTCGTATTGATATTTACTAGTATCATTGATCCAAGGAAATACATTTTTATCATCACCACCATATAAAGACATTGACATTGAATTCATTTGTTGGTCTCTTAGGTAATTTACAGCACCAATTAGATTTTTTCCTTTGCCGCCATCCCAAGTTGGGTCTCCTTGACTCCAGTTACCGGCATGTGGGTTAAACGAGTGTTCTGTACACAATGTGCAAGTTTTTTTGTTAACTACATCGTGATCAAACTCATCATAGTTTAATAAGTTTTCTGGTGAGTCAGGTCCTAATTTTAAGAAATATTCTCCAGTTTCTGCCCACTTTAAATAACGACGTTGGTTGCTGGTACCAGTAGTTTGATACATCAATCTACCTTTAAAGCGTAAATCAGGTAAACCTACGTTGCTAGTTGTTACATTTCCAACAGCACCACTTAAATCATATGTAGGGGCAGGCAATTGGTTTACATCTTTTAATGCTACATCTGTTCCTGAATAAAATAATGCTTGATACGTCCAGTTTCCAATTTCATTAGGTCTTAGGTAGGCTTTGTATTGATTACCAGATTTGGCATTTGAATTTGCCGCATCTCCATCAGCAGCAAAGAAACCTGGAACGCGAATTTTAGTTCCGCTTGGAGCTGTAAAAATAACATCCAAACGATTGTTTCTAAAGCTTGAATTTGATTCACTTACATTGGAAGGTAATGTAAGGTTCACTGTGATTTTGTCCCATTTTTTCATGGGGTTATCTCCAGTCACCGATATGGTTTGGCCATAGCCATTATTTAAAAATAGTGTTGTGAGAATTGTAAACAGCCAATGCATGGTTGTTTTTTTAATCTTGATCATAATAATAAGGTTTTGGTTAAACTTTAGTTAGTTTTAGTATCTCCAAAATTATTAGAATGAGCTTCTTAGAACTATAACATATGTTTTAAAAACTAGTTGTAAATATCTGACTTATAATACATTTGTGTTTTTGAGCTTTTTTTCTATATCAAAAGTTTTATTTGTACTAATTCTTTGATTTCTTTTTTTTCATGAAAAGAAAAATGTTTTTAATCTATTTTTTAATGTAGTGACTTTGTACAATTTCACCTAGTAGGACTTTCGTTGTATGATGTGAAAATTGAATTTTGCTTTCAACTATATCAAACAAAGGAATTCCTTTTCCTAAAACAATGGGAATGGTAGAAATAATCAATTCATCAATTAAGTCGTGTTTCAAAAAACTTTGAATCGTTTTGCCACCATCAATATAAAGTTTATAAAATCCTTTGTTATGGATGTTTTTCAAAACTTCAGTAATTGTGCCACTAACAAGGCTAACTTTATCCGATAAATTTTCAGGTATTTTTTTAAGTGAATTGCTCAATACAAAAACATGCTTGCTATAAGGCCAGGGTCCCTCAAAACTAGCTACCATTTCATATGTATTTCTACCCATTATTAGAGCATCAATAGGCTCCATGAATTCGTAAAATCCCATATCGTCATTCGTTGGGTTTGGCACAGTTTGTAACCAATCTAATTCTCCATTCGGTCCAGCGATATAGCCATCTATACTTTTTGCTATATAGACAATGTTTTTTGTTTTCATATAATCTTTATTAATTTAACATAAGTTCTTTATAGTTAAATATATAGTTTTTTAAATCTATTGGAAAGCAATTGATATTGATTTTTGCATACTTTGAGTCTGTATCTCCGCTAATAACATCATTTACCTTTTCTGGTTTATGGTGTTTCTGATTCGAATAATTTTTTAGTTTTATTTTTGCATTTTTTATACCTCCTAGGTATGAAAAATGCCATCCAGCATCTGCCATATATGGAACAAAATTTTTGAACCCTCTAACTTTATTGGGTGTGAATTTTTTTAGCAGTCGATATTCGAGTACCATGGTTCCATTCCATTTACCATTTATTTCCTTGTAATTTAAATAATACAGTAAATTATCCATGGTTAAATTCAAGGGCATTTTGTAGTTGCCTAAACAGCAATATTGAAGTAGCTTAAATTTGTTCCAATTATTTTTAAAAAGAACGTCAAAGATTGCTTTTGTCTTTTTTAAAAAAGGAAGTTTGTAGCAAGGGTGTTCTGCATTTATTTTTATTTCTTCAGTGTATAAATTATTCGGAATCTCATCGATATCACTGATCATGACAATATCTTTTGGGTCTAGTGCTATTTTATCTAAACCTAAAGAGATTGCATTTCGCTGAAATTTTTCACGTTTCAATGCTTCTTTTTTACTTTTAGAGAACATTGGCATTTGTAAAGGAACGTAGATGATTTTATCTTTAAAATCTTTAAATCGATTTAGTTCTTTTTGTAGAATAAAATCTTTCTTGACACCATTGAAGCCTGTGTCAGCTTCAATAATCACAAAGTAATCAACATGTTGGTTTAAATATTTTAAACGTATTTCTAATAAATCTAATTCATTAAAAAACGTAAAACAATCTATAAGTTTTTGTTCTTTCATAACCGGGGTAGGATACGTTATTTAAATTAAATAATAAACATTAAAGTTACGCAGTTTTTTTTTTATTAAAGGTAAAACAACGTAAAAAATTTTATCAACTATTATCTCAATAGGTGATAGTTGTTTTAGTAACGTCAAGAAACTATTTTTAGTATGTTAAATACTTTTCTATTCAATCAATTGATGTAAAGAACTACGTAAATGAATTTTAATTAATAGGTTATAAAGAAGAAATTTAAGGAGGTATTTATTGACGCCTAAGATATACTAAACTATTTCTCGTTCAAGTGCTAAAAAGTGAGTCACATCATCAGCGTACATTGGAATAATTTTCACTTCGCATTTGTATGTGGTTTTATCCTTTCTGTAGTTGGTGATTATTTGAGTGAAAGGTTGTAGCTTATTTAGCTTATTTCTAAACGATTTTTTTGATGCATCTGATGTAGCTTCACCTTGCAAGAAACTTGGTTTTTTATCCAATGCATGTTTTTTAGAATAACCAGTCATTTTGGTGAAACCATCATTGACCCAAACTATTTTTTGTGCGACATCAGTAATAACTAATGCTTCAAATTTGCTGTTTTTAAAGAGTAAGTCTATGTCATTTTTCCATTTCTCTTTTTTAGCAAAAGACTTTACAAAAGAAATATCTTTATGAATCTTCAAATTTTGAATAGTATCAAAATAAAATTGACTGTAGATGTCCCAACTCATTAAAGGGACGTTTGTAGTTTCTGATTTTGTCAAAATTCTTTTAATTTTAGTGTTGTTCTAGATCTGCAATATACAACTGAATCTACAAATAGTTAAATTTCTTCTAAAATAGAATTTCCACTACTTTGGTCACCATCTATCCAATTCCAGTGTTCATATAGTCTTATTTTTCCATTTGGCATAATTTCTGGCGTACTGCGGCATTTGCCTACCTGAAACAATCCATTATGTGTAAGTTGATGATACCTCATGTCAATACTTCCATCTTCAGCAACTTGCCCTAGTAGTTGTCCATGTTTAATGGTCTCGCTTGAATAAGTACATGTGATAATGGTATCTTTTTGACTGTAATTAAATATAGTATTGGTGGAAAGACTACCATTCGTAGTTGACGTTTTAAGTTTAAATGTTTTGTTGTTATAATTCATTATGTCAATTTTTTAAGATTCTTTGCAAGAAAGAAAATAAAGAGATCACAACGAAAGTATTCAATTATTTGATTCGTTCAACTTTACCAACCAAGAATATATAAGATAATGCAGCTAGAAGTGTGAGCGAACTAATGAAAATTAAAGCAGGCTCAAAATTACCGTCGCTAACTAAGTAACCTATTGCAGTGGGTACAATCATGGCAGATAATCCTCCAACGAAATTAAATGTACCTCCAGTCAATCCGATTAATTCTTTAGGGGCAATCAATGAAACAAATACCCATGTTATGGAAGCCAAACCGTTTCCAAAGAAGGCCACTGACATAAAGAAAGTAACCCAAAATGGATTGTCGGTATAATTTGCCCCAACAATACAAGTTGAAAGTAGCAAACCTACTACAACAGGAGTCTTTCGAGCGATATCAACTGATACATTTTTTTTTGCCATATAATCTGATATAAATCCAGAAAATAAGACTCCAAAAAAAGCAAAAATAAAGGGTACAGAAGCGGTAAAACCTGATTGTAAAAAATTCATCCCCTTATAATCAATTAAATATTTAGGAAACCAAGTTAAAAAAAACATGAGCGTGGCACCTAGACCAAATTGACCAAGGTAGATACCCCATAACTTTCTTTTGGTCAACACTTTTTTTAAATTTTTCCATTCAAATTTGACTGTATCTTTCTGTTTATTTGATGTTGTATCATTAACAAGTGCACCACCATTTTTTATGTATAAAAGTTCTGCTTCATTGATTTTGGTAGAATCTGATGGATCTCTATAAAAGAACATCCAAATGACTCCCCAAACCATTCCAATTCCACCAGTAATGTAAAATAAAGCGCGCCATCCCAAGTAATGCTCAATAGAAATTAATGCAGGAGTTAAAAATGCCAAACCGATAAATTGCCCCGATGTATATGTGGCAATAGCACCCGCTCTTTCATTATCTGGAAACCATTTTGTAATGATGCGGTTGTTTAATGGGTAAGATGGTGCTTCAAACAATCCAATGAATATTCGAAGTACAAGGAGTATAATGAAACTATAGATGAAACCTTGTAATACGGTTGCTATGGACCAAGTTATCAGACAGAAACTATAGAAATATCGAATATTTAATTTGTCAGCTAAATACCCACCTGGAATTTGAGAGAGGGCATAAGCAAGTCCAAATGCCGAGAAGAGATAACCCACTTGAATTGTGGTAAGTCCCAATTCTTCACTAATAAATGAAGCACCTACAGAAATATTACTTCTGTCCATATAATTAATTACCACATTGATAAAAACTGCTGCTAAGATTGTATACCTAGCTTTTGTAGGTTTGATATTTTCAGTCATTTTATTTGATTTTACCATTCTGCAATACTTCCGTCTTCATGTCTCCACACTTCATTTCTCCAATTATGTCCGGTTTTAGCCATTTCACGAACATAATCTTCGTCAACTTCGATTCCCAAACCAGGTCCTTTGGGAATATCTGCATAGCCATCTTTGTATTCAAAGACAGATCTATCTTTGATGTATTTTAACAAATCATCTTCACCACCATAATGAATGCCTAAACTTTGTTCTTGAATGAAAGCATTGTAACAAGATGTATCGATTTGAAAACAAGATGCCAATGCTATTGGTCCTAGGGGACAATGCGGTGCCGCTGCCACATCAAAGGCTTCTGCCATTGAGAGAATTTTTTTACACTCGGTAATACCACCTGCATGTGATAAATCTGGTTGAATAATATCGATAGTTCCGTTAGAAAGAATTTCTTTGAACTGCCATCTGCTAAACATTCTTTCTCCTGTAGCCAATGGAATAGAAGTGACATTAGCTATTTCTCTCAAGGCTTCATTGTTTTCTGGAGTCACAGGCTCTTCTATGAATATTGGTTTGTATTGTTCTAATTCTTTGGCCATTATTTTAGCCATTGGCTTGTGTAACCTTCCATGAAAGTCAATACCGAAATCTAAATCATAACCAACAGCGTCTCGCAAACCAGCGACACGTTCTAATACCTTGTCGATTTTTTTGTAGGAATCAATAAATTGAGCTTGGTCTGTTCCAATTATTTTCACTGTTTGAAATCCACTTTGTTTCGCTTTTAACGCAGCTGCTCCCATCTCTTTTCCATTGTCTCCATAGATCCAAGAATATACTTTTATTTTATCTCTTGTTTTACCACCCAATAGGTCGTAGATAGGAGCGTTGTAGTATTTTCCTTTGATGTCCCATAAAGCTTGGTCAATACCAGATAAAGCGCTCATAAATACAGGACCGCCACGATAAAAACCTCCTCGATATAAAGTGTTCCAATGGTCTTCAATAGGTAAGGGGTCTTTACCAATTAACGTCTCCATAAGTTCTTCAACAGCCTTTGCTGTGGTATCCGTTTTCCCTTCTACAATAGGTTCTCCCCAACCTACAATTCCTTGATCTGTTTCAATTTTAAGAAATAGCCACCTAGGTGGAACTTTGAATAATTCAAAACTTATAATTTTCATGGGTAATGGTGTTAGATTAATTTAATTTGGTAATGTTTACGAATAATGGTCCTTCTGCTAATCTCTCTATTTTTAGATAGGCATGCAAGTTCCCGCTGCTTTTTGGAAGTGCTATTTTTTCAAAAGTGATTTTCTTCTGTCCTGCTTTTACTGGTTGTTTTAAATGGATATCATTGTATTTGAAATGAGCCATTCCATCTTTTGTAATTTCAGGTAAATCATAAGAAATGGTGTAGTTCCCTTTTTCAGTTGTGACACGCCAATGACCAAGTTTGTTGTCTTCAATTACATGTGCACCACCATAGTCAAATCGTGAGATGACTCTTGGTCCACCCCAATCAAAACGAGAAAGAATTACATTTGGCTGAGCATTTGTACCAATACAAATGCGTTGAATCCCTTTCGCTTCTCTTTCTTCTGTGGTTGTATCGAACCAATTTTCATAGGCTTCCAGCATCGTTTCTACGATATCCGGATGTTTGTCAGCGATGTTAATTCGTTCACTTGGATCATTTTCTAAGTCATATAACTCTAAATTTTCTAAAACGTTTTTTAGTTGAAAATCTGTAGGTTGATGTACAATACCATGAGGGAAGTTATGAGGACTAACTAACTTGTACTTCTGACTTCGAGCTGCAAAATGCATGTATTTGAAGGGAGTTGGTCCATAGTGCATTTGTGTAAAAAATATTCTGTCATCAAGTGTAGTTACTTTGTTTTCCCATAAAGGGAGTAAAGATGTACCGTCTAATTGAATTTCTTTTGGAGTCTCAATTTGACATGCATCCAATAGTGTTGGCATTACATCAATAATAGCTCCCATAGTTTTTGATGTTTGTCCCTTCTTAATTTTATTGGGCCAGCTTACATAAAACGGCACGCGAATTCCACAGTCATATACACTTGTTTTGGTTCCTCGTAAATTCGCAACCCATCTCCCAGGGTACGCATCGTTTTTAGTTCTTCGATGTCTTGGGCCATTGTCTGATAAGAAAATAACAATGGTGTTTTTATCAAGTTTCAGTTTTTTCAAAGTTTTTAAGACTCTTCCTACATTTTCGTCGATATTGTCGATCATACCATAGGTAAGCGCATTGTCTTCATGCAAGCCAATTTGTCGGTAAGGTTCTGCTCTGAACTCAGGAACTTGTAACGGAAAATGAGGCAAATTTGTAGAAAGAAAAGCAAAGAATGGTTGCGTTTTGTTTTCGTTTATAAAATTGATCGTGGCATCTGTAAAGATATCATCACAATACCCTTGGTATTTTTTTGAAACATTATTATGTTCTAAAACAGGATTAAAATATGTATTCCCAGCCGGACCTGCAGCTTGACCTATTCCTCCTCCTTTGTGAACCAACGCTTCTTGAAAACCTTGATCTGTTGGACGCATAGGGAAATGATCGCCTAAATGCCATTTACCAAATATCCCGGTTTGGTATCCGTTGCTGCTTAAAATTTCTGCTAACGTAATTTCAGAACTGTTCATAAAATGGTCGACTTGTGTAACAGCAGTAACACCAGTTCTATATGGATACCTACCTGTCATTAAACTAGCACGAGAGGCTGAACAATTGGGTGAGGCTACAAAATGTGACATTTCTAAACCTAGCTTTCCAATTTTTTCAATGTTTGGTGTTTTTAAATAAGGGTTACCATGTGCACCAATATCACCATATCCCTGATCGTCAGACATCATAATAATGATGTTAGGTCTATCGTTTTGTGCTAGTATTCCTTCGCCATAAAAAAAAGCAGCAGCAAAGGTTAAAGTGATAATTAAAGATGTAATTTTCATGAGTGCTCTAATTTTTTTTAAAATTAGAACTTTAGAACTGACAAAAATTAACTGAAATTATCTGATGTGACTCGATATTACCATCTTTTTGTGAATAAATGGAATAAGGAGGCAATATTGAATAGTTATATTGTTTTTTACTGAATATGGAGTATATCTTTATTATATGAAGTGTTTTTAGTACGTTTATTTTAGTACTTTTAATTCTTTATGGTAAGTTTCAATTCTAGCGTAGGCGGTTCCGTCAACTAATAATATAATGGTTAACATGGCAATGGTGGTAATACAAATTGCCCTCCAGATCGGTGCTCCCGTGAATAACAGTGTTATGGCTGCTAAACAAATTAGAATAGGAATTACTTTGAAAACAACAGCATATTCTTTTAAAGTACTTTCTGTTCTTTCTATTTCAGATTTATAAAACGAATTTTCATTTGTTTGGTGTGCTTTTTTAAATTGTGTAATCCTTGATTTGTTAGTGTAAAACAAACCTAACCCAATTGTCATGAGTAATAGCCCAGCTACTAAAGTAGGTAGGACATAAGCTTTTGCTAAATCTGTTTTTCCTAATTGCCAGAAGCCGCTACTTGCAATTAAAAAGAGAATGGCAAATAAAATAAAAAAACGTGTTGAGAAGACTTCAGATTTTGCCCATTCTGTAGCGAGTTTTAATAGTTCCATATGTTTAATTTTGTTTGAATTTTTCTCTGTATTCGGTTGGAGTTATATGTTCAACTTTTTTAAATAATCGTGAAAAGTAAGGCGGGTATTCAAAGCCTAAATCATAGGCTACATCAGCAATACTTTTATCGGGATGTAATAAAAAACTTTTTGCTTTATTTATAATGTGTAGTTGCAAATGTTCGGTAGTCGTTTTACCAGTTTCTTTTTTTAACGTATCACTTAAATATCTTTGAGATACAGCCATTTTTTTTGCAATTTTTTCAATAGTAGGAATGCCATTTTCTTGCAATTGATTTGAATCAAAATATGCAGATAGATTTCTGTTGAATTTTTCTAAAAGGATAGTCGATATTTCTTTCCTATTTAAAAACTGTCTTTCGTAGAAACGATTTGCATACTTTAATAAGGTATCGAGATGAGAGATAATAATCTCTTTACTAAAACCATCTTGATTGTTTAGGTATTCAATTTCTATGTTCTTAACAATTGATTCTAATTGTAGTTCTTCTTTGGGAGATAAATGTAAAGATTCATTTACTGAATAGGAAAAGAAACTGTATTTTTTAATCTGAGTATCTAATGCAGTTCCTTTTAAAAAATCTTCATGAAAATTTATTGAAAACCCTTTTTGATCGTAAATAACAGATTCGTCCCATTGTAGCGTTTGTCTTGGAGCAATAAAAATTAATGCACCATTTGCAAAATCGTATTGGGTACGACCATAATTTAAATTTCCTTTGATTATTTTTTTTAAACTAATCGAATAACAGTCATTAGTAATAGGAGGTGAGCTTTTAATAGGGCATGGTAGAAAACCATTTTCTTTCGAGGAAAAAATGCTTAACATTGGATGCTCAGGAGCAGGAAGCTCGAGATATTCAAGATAAGAAGATAAGGATTTAAAGTGTTTCATGGTTACTATATTAAAAATTCCATTGAATACCTGTTTCTTTTTCCGATAGCTCCCAAAGTTTTTTTGATATGGTTTTGTCTGTTGCGTGAGGTTTTAATGTATGTGCACCAACAGGGCCTGTCCAATTATTTCTACCTGTAGGGCCATAAAAACCTTTTTCGTCTAATTCAGGTTCAGTTGCACACATTAATTGTGGGTAAGCTCCTCTCTCTGCAGATTGTGTAAGTGGTGATAATTTCATTAAATTGAAGATGAACTTCATCATAAAACTACCGCTTGAATTGATAAGATTTGTTCGTGATGATCCAGGATGACAAGCATATGCTTTGACTTTAGAGTTGTGTGCTTCTTTTAGTCTGTCTTGTAGTTCGTATATTGACATGATTTGTGCTAACTTACTTTGACTATAGGCATTATTTGGAGTATAACCTTCGTTCCAATTCAAATCATCAAATTTGATGGTTTTAATTCCCATATCATAGCCAAGACTTCCAACGGTAACAATTCTTCCATTTGATTTCTCAATAAGTGGAAATAACAAAGCTTGTAATGTGAAATTACCGAAGAAATTTGTTCCCATTTGACTTTCCCAACCATCAACAGTTAAAACTTGATTAGGTACTTGCGCTATAGCTGCATTGCAAATTAACGCATCTATTTGTGGGATTGTTTTTAATATTTCCTTAGCTGCATTTTTTACGGATTCTTGTTCTGCTAAATCCATTTTTATATTGACTACCTCTATTGCATTTCCAAGTACGTTTTTCAAAGATTCAATTGTGTTTTCTGCCTTTTTAAGGTTTCTATTAAGCATTACCACTTTTGCTCCTTTTGACAACAGTATTCTTGAAGCTTCATATCCGGTTCCGCTTGTAGTACCTGTAACCACAAACACTTTTCCTTTTAAGTTTTTTATTCTGTCAGGAGTCCATCCCTTTTTACCAAATTGTGTGTGTTTCATGACGTCTATTTGTTTGAATTATTTAGTAATACAAAGGTAGACCTCATTGGTACTTACATTGTTATACAATATTTCAAAAGTCGTATACTTTTTGGTATATCATTGTTTTGTTGTAGTGATTTTGCTTGGTTACTTAAATAGTAATCCAAGCAAAAAGCACGCAACGCTTTTTGATTTCAATTTTATAATTGTTTTAGTTGACATCAAAACGATCAGCATTCATTACTTTTACCCAAGCATTAACGAAGTCGTTAGCAAATTTTGTTTTGTTGTCATCCTGTGCATAGAATTCACTGTATGCGCGAAGTACTGAATTCGAACCAAAGATAATATCAGCTCTGGTTGCTGTCCATTTTACTGTACCTGAAGCTCTATCAATTATATGGTAAAGATTTTCTTCGATTGGTTTCCATGTGTACTTCATGTCCGTTAAGTTTACGAAAAAATCATTACTTAAAGTACCTATATTGTCTGTGAAAACTCCGTGTAATGTACTTCCATGATTTGTTCCTAAAACTCGCATACCACCAATTAATGCTGTCATTTCTACGGCAGATAATTTCAGTAATTGTGCTTTGTCAAGTAACATTTCTTCTGCAGAAACTGCATATTTTTTCTTGGTCCAATTTCTAAAACCATCGTGTAAAGGCTCAAGCACATCAAACGAAGCTGCATCTGTCATTTCTTTAGAAGCATCACCTCTTCCAGGTGTAAACGGTACTGTAATTGAAGGATCTATCGCTTGTGCCGTTTTCTCTATGGCTGCAGAACCACCTAAGACTATCAAGTCAGCAATACTTATATTTTTGCTAAATGATGCTTGAATTTCAGCTAGTTTGTTTAGAACTTTCTGTAATCGTTTTGGTTCGTTTCCTTCCCAATCTTTTTGAGGGGCTAAACGTATTCTTGCACCATTTGCACCACCACGATAATCAGAACCTCTAAATGTTCTAGCGCTATCCCAAGACGTATTGATTAGTTCTGATGATGTTAAACCACTGGAAAGAATTTTTTCTTTTAATTCTTTAATCTCTGATTCGCTTAATGTATAATCTACCGTTGGGATTGGGTCTTGCCAAATTAAATTTTCATTCGGAACATCAGCTCCTAAATATCGAGTTTTCGGTCCTAAATCACGATGTGTTAATTTAAACCAAGCTCGTGCAAATACATCTTTAAAGTATTCTGGATCTTTATGGAATTTTTCTGAGATTTTTCTGTATTCTGGGTCAACTTTCATAGCCATATCTGCGTCTGTCATGATTGGGTTTTGACGTTTACTAGCATCGTGTGCGTCAATCGGCATGTCATGTTGATCGATGTCTTTTGGTTCCCATTGCCAAGCTCCAGCTGGACTTTTACTTAGTTCCCAATCATATTTAAGTAACAAATGAAAATAAGAGTGGTTCCATTTGTAAGGAGTAGAGGTCCAAGCTCCTTCAAGGCCACTGGTTATAGTATCTTCAGCATTTCCTTTTCCACTAGGGTTCAACCAACCTAAACCTTGATCTTCGATGTTAGCTCCTTCCGGATCTGAACCCAGTTTACTGGCGTCTCCATTTCCATGAGCTTTACCGACTGTATGTCCACCTGCTGTTAGTGCAACTGTTTCTTCATCATTCATTGCCATTCTAGCAAAAGTTGTGCGCACATCTTTAGCAGTTTTCAAAGGATCGGGTTTTCCATCAACACCTTCAGGGTTTACATAAATTAATCCCATTTCTACTGCAGCCAAAGGGTTTTCTAAAGATTCACTAGCTTCACTACTATAACGATCTTTTGTTAACCATTCTTTTTCGTCACCCCAGTAAATGTCTTTTTCTGGGTGCCAAATATCCTCACGACCTCCTGCAAATCCGAAAGTTTTGAATCCCATAGATTCATATGCCATGTTTCCTGCCAATATGATTAAATCAGCCCAAGAAAGTGCATTTCCGTATTTTTTTTTGATAGGCCATAACAATCTTCTTGCTTTGTCAAGGTTTGCATTGTCTGGCCAACTATTTAATGGAGCAAATCGTTGATTACCTGTGTTGCTACCACCTCGTCCATCAGCTATTCTATAAGTTCCCGCTGCATGCCAGGCCATACGAATCATTAAACCACCGTAATGTCCCCAGTCTGCAGGCCACCAATCTTGACTATCTGTCATTAAGTCTTTAAGATCAGTTTTTACGGTCTCTAAATCAAGTTTTTTAAATGCTGTTGCGTAATCAAAGTCTTCATCAAACGGAGAGGTCTTTTTGTCGTGTTGATGTAAAATGTCAAGGTTTAAGGTTTTTGGCCACCAGTCTAGCACATCATTTTTTGTCTGTGAATTCGCTCCATGAAAAGGGCATTTACTTTCTTGATTCATAATAATTCAATGTTTTTTGATAATTAGCGTGAGGTACTTTATTTCTGTCGTTGTTATCTAAAAATAAATACCTATTCATTTTTGAAAGTAATTTACAAAATAATACGTTATTAATTTATTATCAAGACGATATGTTATTTAGTGATGTTTTAAAGAAAAATGAAAAGTCAGTTTTGAATTTTAAGTAAATTGAACTGATTGTTTTTTGTTAGGGGATTAATAGAATGATTTATTGAATTTAAAAAAAGAATACAAATTATCTTTCTAAAGCATTGAAGTTGGCAACTTCTTTTAAGAATACATCCAATTCTGATCTGTTAAAATAGGTTCCTTTTAGCATCACACCTTCTATGCTTTTCGTGTTTTTTATATCTTTTAATGGGTTGTGATTTAACAAAACCAGATTTGCATTTTTACCAGTTGTGATAGTCCCTTCCATAGATATGGTGTTTAAATACCTAGCGGCATTCACTGTACTTGCTTTTAATATTTCATAAGGAGTTAAGCCAGAATCTTGTAAATATTCAAATTCTTTGTGTATAGAGAATCCAGGTACAACCATTCCAAAAGTATCACTTCCTGTTAGAAGAGGAACCTCATGCTCATTTAAAATTTTTGTGAATTTTTTCATCCAATCATAAAAGTTCTGAAAAAATATATCTGAGTCTATACCTACGATTTGTATGTCTTTTAGTTGTACCCGATAATGGTTCTTTTCAGTAAGGTATTTTTGATATTCACCACGTGTTAGATAATTTGATTCTGGATGTTTTTGTAAAGCTTCGAATTTTTGATCATCAAAGTATTGCAGAATCATTTCGAAAATAACCAAAGTGGGGGCAACGTATATTCCGCTTTCTTTGATTTGTTTTGCAGCATTGTTCAAGTACTTTTTGTCGTGGATAAGTATTTTAGAATTTTCAAAATTATCAACATTTTCGTAAACATTGCCCTCTTGAAAAATGTAAATAAATTCTTCTACATGTTCGATAGATTTCATTCTTAATGAGTATTCTAAAGGAAGATTATGCTGTCCATGACCAATCACAGTTACATTGTGTTTGAATGCTTCATCCAATAGTTTTAAATAATTTTCTTTTGGAATGTCGACACCGTCACCAATTTTTAAAAAGTCATATTCTTTTTGTTGATGTTCTTTTACAATACGCTCTATAGCGTCGAATGTTTTTAATTCGTCATAGCTTAAGTAAGGACCAGTTGTAAAGTAATTTGGACCTAAAATGCCTCCGTTTTTTGTTTTTTCTCTTATGCTTACATGGTCTTGACCACCGTATTCAGCCATATTTCTTGCGGTAGTGATACCATTGGCAAGTAATAATTTGAATTCATTTTCGATTGGACTTTTTGTGTCTCTCCAATGATAGTGCATTTCTGATAAACCAGGAATAAGGTATTTTCCTGTACCGTCAATACTAGTAGTAGCCTTGTATGCTATTGCATTGGTGCTAGGACTGATACTAATAATTTTCCCGTCAATAACTACTACATTTTGGTCTTTTAAAACCTTGTTTTCAGTCATCGGGATAACATTCACGTGCTCGAATACTACGATGTTTTTGCTGTTGTTTAACCAATGTTTTCTAGTTTCTAATTGGAGTTCAGAGGCGTTTTCATTTGCAATGACCTTATCATCTAATAAAACGAGTCCAACCATGTCTAGATAGTTTTGGTAGGGGATAGGTGTGCTTCCTTCTAAATAATTTGTAAAGAAATTTCCTATCGATGGATAGGTCAATTTTGTAATCTCTTCTAAAAGGTCGTCATCGTTAAAAGGAGTTTCTTTTCCGTATGTGTCGGATAATGCTTTCATCAAAGTTAATAAGCTTTTTTCGCCTTTACTTTCTTTACGAATTAAGATATCTAAACACATTCCAATAAGTGCTCCTTTTTGATATACGTTTGGGTAATTTTTACTGTAAGGTTCATGAAGAATATTTTCACTCATCAAAGTAGTACTCATCGTATCATCGTACTTTTTTGAACGCTTTATTTTTTTTGATAGAATACTGTAAAATTTTTCTTCAGTAACGAGTCCTTGGTCTACTTGAAATAGTTTAGCAAAATATTCAGTTACACCCTCGTACAGCCACAAATGCTTAGAAAAACTCGGATTGTGGTAATTGAAATTATGGATGTCTTCTGAGTGAATACTAAGTGGAGTTATCGTATGAAAAAACTCATGAGAAATAAAGTATTTTAAGTCGTCAAATAATTCGTCTTTTGGAGTGTTTTCAGGCATAACCATTACGGTTGATGTATGGTGCTCTAAAGCTCCGTAGTCCTCTGGATTTATTTCTTTTCCATCAAAAAAGTAAATTTGGATGTCGTATCTCGAAGTAGTACTACCATAGTCTTTCAAGTAGTTGATTTGAGCTTTCATAGTGTTTTCTACTACGTTTCTTATTTCTTTAGCGGTATATTTTTTGTTCGGTGAATAAGAGCTGATTACAATTTCTATATCATGGATAGTGAATTTTTCAATATCAATGTGGCCATACATGATTGGGTTGTCTACTACTTCGAAATACCTTGATGCTGAGAAATTGGTAATGGTTGTTTTACTTTTGTAATCAATAGAACTAGATGCTACTTTTAAACCAGTAGAGAACTTATAACTATCTGGGGCACTAATTTTTATGTTGTATTTGTTGTTTTCTAAATTTTCGAAATATCCGATAAAACCATGAAGGTTTAACACGTAATTGTCAGGATCAATGTTTGTTCCTGCAGGGAACTGAGGTATATTTTTAAACTCACCTTCTTTTAAATCGAAAGTGTCTTGAATATAATAAGTGATTTTTGACAGTTTACTCGCTTTGTTTATTTGCCATGAATTGATGTCTTTTTTAGAAACATCAAGTTCTTTTCCTTTTTTATCGTATGCTTTAAATTCATGTACGAACCTTCCAAAATCACTGATAGCATAGGTGCCTTGAACCACTTTTGGAAGTCTATATATTATAGATTTGCTATCTAGATTTTGGATGTATAAGGTAACCGGAACCAAATCGTTTTTTACTTTGGTTAAATCTAGTGCTACAGTAATTGTTGGCGTTGTTTCTTTTTTTAATTCCTCTGCTTTTGAAATAGAAATATTTAGAAAACAGACTAAGAGAATAAGGGGTTGTAAAAGAGATTTCATCATTGAAGTTTATTGTTTGAGAATAATTTAGCAAAGGTCTATTTTATTAGAACTTCAAACCTACTAAAAAGAAAACAAAATATCCCAACACACAGCGAGGAGAACTAATTCCGTTTTCATGTTCATGATATAGGACTTCATTAGGAATATTCGCTAGTTCTTTAAATGTAGTAATCATTGTAGGTTTTTATGCTTATCATTTCTTGTTATGTTTGATTTGCATAAATGCAAGATATGAAATCCAAATTGCAATAATACCTATTATTAAGTTTCCGATGAAAGAGATATGAAACATACGGAATAGAATAATAGAGAAACTTGCAATGACCCACGAGACATCTAATAATGATATGCTGTTTACTAACTTCTTGTTGTTCAAAAATTTTAGAGCAATCAAAAATACATAGAATGAAAAAAACACCAAACCTAAGCCTGTTATAGTAAAAACTAAAGTATCTTCAATAAGGAACAATGAAGAAAAGTATTTTGAGAAAAAGATTAGTAGTAATCCACTGAACCCTGAAAAAGCTGCATTTAAAATAAGGTGTGTTTTTAGTGTTTTCATGATGAAATTAGTATGTTTTTATGTGACTTTCTATGTGTTTAATTCTTTTTGTAAATCGAAATCAGAAAAATGTAAAATAAATCCGTTAATGTCTTGGATTACAAATTCATTCGCACCGTTGTAAGGAGTAACCGCAAGAGGTCTAATAACATCAGCTTTGTTTTTTATTGCTTCGTACCATTGTACAATATTTTCAACTCTTATCCATAGCGTTAAGGCTGCTCCATTTTTTTGATTTTCTAATTCAGGAAATTCTTCGGTAAGCGAAGTCGTACTCTGTAAGAAGAGTTCGATATTATCTTTTTTAATATAAGCCCAATAGGCTATATCATTGTTGGTAGATTTATAAACAGTTTCAAACCCAAGATTGTTATAATAATTAAGTGTTTTATCTACATCTGGTACCATTAAATTGTTTGATATTGATAATAGTTTACTTTTGTTTTCTGTTGCTTTATTCATTTTGTCTGTGGTTTTCTAATTGTCTTTTTTTAGCTTCTGAGACCTCACCGGTTTCAGCATAAATTTTTAATTCATTTTGTACAATTCTTACTTGTTTTTTCATTTGTTGGGTAATCAATCCACTCAAAAAGAAACCTGATATAGGTTTCATGTGCATAGTTATGTCCATTACTATTCTTGATTGGTTTTTACTAATTTCTACTACTTTCCAATGGTTGCTTGCTAATGAAATAAATCCAGGAGTTCCTTCAGTTAAATTATAAGCTAATTCTCTGTTTTCATCACTAAATAATATCAGCTCTTCCGTTACTTTATTCCCTTTACTGATGTTCGTTTCACAGGTTCTGGTAGAGCAGGTTGCGCCTTCAAAACGAGATTCACCAGATCCATAGGAGTGATTCAATGTTGAAGTCCATTCGGCTGTTTTATCGAATTCTCTACAAATAGCCCAAAGTGAGTCTGCAGAAACATAAACAATGTCACTTGTCAATGTTTCTTTTACAATTTTAAATTTTGATTCTTGTTTTAATTGCTCATTTTGGAGTTGTTGTATTCTATTTTTTTTTGATGGAGATAGCTCACCTTTTTCAGCATAATATTTTACATCGTAAAAAATCCCATTTGCGTTTTTGTTTATTGCCTTTAACATAGGCTTCTTTAAAAAGAAAGCTTGAAATTTTTTCATATACATTACTGTTGTGATTTTCACAACAGATTTGTTGTGTCCTGTATCGATAACTTCATATTGCGTCTCATTTGAAATAATAAATTTAGGAAATTTAGTTGAAGCAAATCTGATGATTCGACTCTCTGGGGTATATACAATTAGATCTTCGTGGGATTTATGATGGCCTTTTGAGTTCACAGAACTCACTCTTTTACTCCATGTAATACCTTCAAAAATTTCAGGACCAAAATAATCTGTGCTGTCGAGTAAAGTGCTCCAAATAGATATATCTGGATGTTTGATGATGTTCCAAACAGAATCTGCAGAAATGTTCATGGTTTCGCTTGTTCTAATTGTTTTAATTTCTGAATATTTTTTTTTATTCTGTGCCATAACTTTTGAATTAAATGCAGTAATTAATAATGTAAATAGCATTATTATTATAGATCGCTTTATTTTCATAATTTACTTTATATCTAAAGCAAATTTATGTGTTGAATGTGGCAAGGATTCGTCTGTAAAGTTTTTCTATTTGTCTGAGAAGTTTGATCTGTATTCTGAAGGAGAGACACCATATTTGTTCTTGAAAACTCTAGACATGTGAGCTAAGGTTTTAAATTCACAATCATAAGCGATATTACTTAGTGAGTCGTTGGATACGGTTATCAGTTGAGCAACTTTTTCAATACGTTTCCCAATAAGATAGTTGTTTGGGGTGTCGTTGTAAATTTCTTTAAATGTTTTTTTAAAAGTCGATAAACTTTGGTTTGTCAATTGTGCCAATTCTTCAATACCTAGCGAAGAACAAATATGTGCGTTTATCACCTCTTTAAAAGCAAACGTTTTTCTTTTGTAGAGATTGGTCATAATTCCCAATACCTCTGAAGAATTGTCTGAATTAAGGAGTAATAAGATGAGCTCTTTAACTTTTAATTCAAGTAATTCTTCATTTACCAATTCTTGGTTGTCAAATATGGAAACTAGGCTAGAAGCATACTGTTCTAATAGAATATTGCTGTCTATCATCGCAGAATTCACAAGTAATTCATGAGAATTTTTGTTAGAAAGAGGTGAGTGTGAATTAAAATAAAGCTTGTCAAATACTTCTTTGTGAAATTTAACTACGATAGCTTGGTAATCTGTTATGCCGTTAATAGCTGTTGTACAAAATGAACTATTACCACACTTTGCGAGTAACGCTTGCTTCTCACTAAGATGAATTTCATCGGTTTCTGAATAATCAATACATCCACCTTTTAAAATATATACAAACGCCGCTTCGTCTTCTGGCATAGGTGTAGCCATTTTTATGGGTGCTGTTATTGTCACCAAATTGAACAAGGGCTTACCGAATAATTCTATTGTTTTTACCTCCATAATGTTATAAAATTAAGATAGATTTTATTGGTGAGTTTGTCTGAGAAGTTTTTTGTAAAAAAAGAGTATCATTTGATGCTAGTTAGTTTATCGTACCTCACAATTTATTCAGTTTCTTCAAGATCTGACAATAATTCAAATAGAATAAAATATACTTTGTTTTCGTATTCAGAAAGTTCATCTGCTTCTTGAATAAATCGTATAGATAATTGTTCAATCAATGTTTTGATCTCCGTATCGGTTCTGTTTAAGATTTGAATTGCTCGATCTACCAGATTGTCATTGTACTGATGCAAACTAGCGATTAGAAGGCGTGCGTTGTTAATATTGCTGTCCTCTTTTAACAGACAGCCAATGATTCCAATGCTTTCATAGGATTCAGTTTTACATGCGTTTAAGAGATTTAAATCCTCTTGTGTTAATTCTATTTGTTTTTCGAATAATCGCGTCAGTTCAGAATGCCTTTCGTAATCACTATTGGGGTTCAGAATTTTTTGCTTGTCTAAATTCATAGCACTCTTTTTGCAGCAATTTAAATATAAATTTTAGGAATTGGCTAGGAGGGGGCTATTCTAATTACAAACCCTCAACTTTGATATTGTTCATTTTTTTCCACATAGCAATATTGCCGCTATGTACAGCGCGGTGTGTTATTAGGTGATGTGAAAACCAAGAATCTAAATTGGTATAAAATTGAGCGAGCATTTTGCTTGGGTGAATGCTTTTTCTTTGTTGATCAGATAAGTTTGTATACACGTTCAAAAGGGTGTCATAGGATACAATAAAAATTTATATAATTCCTTGATTGTATTGTTCATTATTCAAAACTTGAGCTACTAATATTATAGTGCTAAGTTCTGTTTTTAAAATACCAATTGCAATAGTGTAATTTAATCAAGTATAAATATTTTTTCTAAACTCCACCCTTTGGCTAATTCATCAACCAGTTTGTCTAAATATCTTACTTATTGAGTTAAAGGCATTCTATTCCTTGTACTTGGAACGAATCAATTCCAGTAATGAATATAAAACTATTTAAAAGATTCAAGCTGTTAGAAAAGTGTATATCCGAATATGACAGACATAGTTTTATAATCAGAAATCCATGTTGCGTAATCCTTTAAAATGTCTCTTTTCGTATGATATCTAAATTCTAGACTGTATTTATTGTTGTAATTGTAACCTACACCCAAAGCTAAATTAACCTTAGAACTAACATCTAGGGTTCCAATATTTGAATTAAAGGGAATATCGTAAATGAAAGAACCGTTTACAAAAAATTTCGATTTTTCGTTTAAAAACATATAATGTCTAATTCCAATTGGTAGTTCTATTGACTTATAATTTACTTCTGTGTCACTAGAACTCAAGAGTCCTGAACCTTCTCCTGTAAAATATTGGTAAGTAGGTTCTACTATTATGGCCCATTTGTTATTGTTAAACTTCATTATGAATTCGAGTTCTAGTCCCATTCGAAACGTCATTTTATTTCCGAAATCTATGTTTTTCGAACGAGCATAATCATTACTTATAGCTAAAGAAGAGCTATTTATACCGGGTCTAATGTTCAAATTAAAAAGATCTGTCTTTGATTTTTCTTCAAAATTTACAAATTCTGAGTTTTTACAGGTGTTGTACTTGACAAATATTTTTAATAGTTCATTCTGTTTATATTCTAGATGTTTTAAGTTGTCCATAGAAATATCGGTACAACTCAAATTATTATACAATTGACGTCTAAACTCTTTGTTGAATGCTATATTATTATTGTCTTTTTTGTATTCTACGTATATAAGTTGTTCGATGCTTTTGTCGGTAGTTTCGTAAAAGTATCTCGTAAGACTTTTGTCTTTGTACATCAATAAAGTAGCATCACCTTCAATCAATACTTTTAAAAATAGCCTTTCTTTCTTGAATACAGGATTCTTATTACTAGATAATAAGTCGAGATTCGTGTTGTAAGATCTATCAATAAGAACGTCATATCTTAAGTGTTTTGAAAAATCATTGATTCCAAATTCTTTTACAGAATCAATGGTTAATGTTTGCTTTTCGGCTTGTTCTGATACTTTGAATTCAAATTTGGTTGGATTATTATTCCAATCTGAATTTTTTATCAAACCAGTGATTTTTGTGTTCGTATTGTCAATATAATATCCATCTACAAAAGATATTTGAGCGTTACCGTTAATTGAAAAGATGAAAGCAATAGTGAAAAATAAAAGGTAAATCTTGTTCATTTTTTTTTTTTTTTTGTAAAAGTCAACTACTTATTTGAATTTAGAAAAACACATTACGATGATTACTTATTACCTCTTTTTTGCGATTGTATGCAATAGGGAAGAGGTATGTAAAAGCATTTGTTTTCGTATCGTAGTTCGCGAATTTCATAGCATTAATTGCTGGCAATTTAAAAATAAAAACAATACAAAAAGAAGTGAAGGTATGTAAAATACTGATTGTTATTAACAGTTTTACAATCTGTCAAAGAGTTGTGTGGAATGGGTTTTTATTGAGTCAAATAGCTTAAAATAAGTGCATTGATAATTTTATTTTGTTGTTGAGTTATGTAATGAAAACAATAATCTGTTCCATATGTTAAAAAGAGTATTGAGATAGTTGTAATAAAATGTCAGGTATCGTTTTCAAAATAAGAAGAATCTATTCGATGACTTTAGGATTTAATTTATTCATGTCTACATATTTTTTCTAAACTCCACCCTTTGGCTAATTCATCAACCAATTTGTCTAAATATCTTACTTGTTGAGTCAAAGAGTTTTGAATTTCCTCGACTTTATAACCGCAAATTTTTCCAGTGATTTGATGGGCATTTTTATTCATAGTTGCACCAGAGAAAAACGATTCAAATGTTTCGTTAGTTTCTATTCGTTCATGAAGTTTATCTTCATTATAACCAGTTAACCATTCTATTACTTCATGCAACTCTTTCTTCGTTCTTCCCTTTTTTTCAATTTTCGTGACATAGTGTGGGTAGATAGATGCGAAAGTCATTTTTGCTATTCTCTCATCTTGTTTCGTCATAATAATATATTTATTTTTGATCAACCTAAGCAAATATAACACTTCAGAAGCAAATATCAAGTTTGCTTCTAAACTGCTATGAGTTACATTTTCAGCAAAAAAATGTTAAAAGGGTGCGATATTATCTTTAGGTTCGGATGGAATCTTCCAACGCTCGTTAGCTGAAACATTTTGTCTCATTTTTGAATTAGTGCTTGCGTTGATCTCACTGCCGTAGCTACTTGCATTTCCTCTTGGTATTTGCATGCGATCACCGTAGAGCCAAACAACTAAATTATTACGTTGACCGCTTATGATTGGGTGTGTTGCATGTGGCACAGCTCCACTGTGAATGATTGCTTTTCCTGGTTCAAATATAGCTTGTACCACTTTACCTGTTGTCCTGTCATGAAAATCAACTTCAGAACCTGTAAAATCTTCATCTGGTAGATTTATGTTAATATTTAAGGTGGCAGCAGAAGCATCTGTATGCGCATGTAAATCCTTATCCTTATCAGGATTGTACTGAATAGAAAAACCAAACGTTTGGGTGTCGTAGCCATAAGTTCCAATTAGCAAACGAGCAATTGGTCTCATGAAACGATCCATAAGATCTTTATAAAAGGCCTGAAAATTCGGTGCAGCAAGATGTCCCGCTGAACGTGGGTCGAGCATGATTCCATAACGGTTTAATTGAATACCATAGGGAGCACGTTTTGGAATTGGGGCATTTGCCACAGCTTCTAAATAGGTCCGAAATTCTGCCAAACGGTCTATGTCAAAAAATTGAGCAGTATATACACCTGGAATTATTTCTTCCCATAAATCAGCAACTTTAGTTTCTTTCTCTGGATTTTCCCAAGCTTCTTTTACTGCTTTTCTCAACCTTGGATCCAATAACGTTTCGTCTGGAACTAATAAGTTGTTTTTATTTTCGATCTCCCATTCTGCCCAAGCATTTTCAAGAAGAGTTCTATTGTTGTTCCAAAAAGCAGCTACAGAAGGTTCACGTTTTAATGAAGCTTCTCGAGTAGGTATGCTTAAATCGCTTGCCTGTATAAGTGCATTTATTTTATTTTTCATCTTTTTAAAATTTTGTTTGTTTCTAAAATCAATTGCTCAATTTTTTCTTGATTATATGCATCTATATGTGCTTTGGCAAAGTCTCCTTTGTCATTATCAAAATATTTTCCATTTGCTGATTCATGCTTTGCTAATGTTGCTAGTTCATATAGAATATGCGCTCCTTTGTCAGCAGATGACCAATATTTCCCATATGCTTCTATTGCCATATTGGTGTTTAATAAAGAACCCGGGTTTACAGCTATAGTGATTGTTTTTTGATGTTTTTTTGCAAAATCAAAACTCCACATTGTCAGGGCTAATTTACTTTGTGCATAGGCTTCGTTACTTGAAATTGGTGTATTTCCTTTCAGGGCTTCTATGGCAACTGTTGCTTGCGCGGCAGAGCTTAAATTGATAATTCTTGGAGCACTACTATTATTTAGCAATGACAATAATCCATTGGTAAGTAGATAAGGAGCTATAAAATTTACTGCAAATCTTAAGTCTAAATTCTTATTGTTTTTTGCTATCGAACTTTTAAAAACACCTGCATTATTGATCAATACATCAATGCAAGAATACTCTTTTGATATTTTTGATATCATTTTGTGAATACTCAAAGTATCGGCTAAATCTGCAGTTACGCTATAAATATTATTATTCTTTGTAGCTACTTTTATTTCTTCCAGAGTCTTTTTTAATTTTCCAGGATTTCTTCCGTGTAAAATTATTTGATGGCCATCATAAGCAAGTTTAATAGCTGTAAGTTTTCCAATTCCATCTGTACTTCCTGTAATTAATATTGTTTTCATTTTACGCTATTTTCTTATTACTATAAAAATTATAGTAACAAAATTAAGTATAGTATTGTATATTTGCAATAACGGTCAAAAAGGATAGTATAAATTTTATGAAAACAACAGAAGAAAAAAAGTATACATTCAGAGGAAATACATATCCCTGTTGTGCAAGTTTAACGATGGGTATTATTGGTGGAAAATGGAAAACCGTTATTCTTTACCACTTGATGAATGAAACACTCAGGTATAATGAGTTGAGGAAATCTATGCCTACAGTTACAGAAAGAACGTTGAGTCTGCAGCTGAAAGCCTTAGAAGAAGACGGTTTGATAGAACGAAAAGTTTTTACCGCGAAACCGCCTTTGAAAGTGGAATATTCTTTAACCGAGTTTGGTAAAACCTTACTACCATTAATTCAAATCATCGCTGATTGGGGTGTTGTTGTAGCGGATAAATATTCGAAGTAATTATTGAATTTGATTATTTGTTTTTTCTAGAGAGGGTATTTAAATTTTATGAATATCACCAATACAAATTGTGACTTGATAAAATAAAAACATGATTTTGTCAAGTACTAAAAACCATAGAAAGAATGCTTCTCTTCAGGTATTTCAAATTCTTTAGTTTCAATTAGTTTTCCATTTTTATCATACAATTTCCATTCACCTACAGTTTTTCCGTTTTTGTATTTACCAATAGATTCTAATTTCCCGTTTTCGTGGTATTTTTTCCATTCACCATCACGTTTTCCATAGTTCCATTTACCAATGATTGTTAATTGTCCGTTTTCATAGTATGTTCTCCATTCACCTTGGTGATCTCCATCTTCATATTGTCTTTTGTTTATTACGTATGCATACATTGGTTTTACCTCTGACTTAATGCGAATTCTTGCGAGTTAATTTAAAGAGTCAAATAAAAGTTGCTCAACTAAGCTATGACTTGCATTTTTATTCATGTAGTCTTTGAGGATAAAAGACCAATTGAATTAAGTTGTATTCGAGCTGATTAAAATTAAAAGATAGTCCATCTATGGTAAAACTGGAACAAGGATACCATCTTAAATTTGTTCTTAAAATAAGAGCCTCATTGGTTTTTCCTGGTACAATATCCCAGCCGAAAGTTAAACCAGGTTCAATTGATGAAAAATTTATTTTGCGATTAGATAGCGCTACTTCTTCATGATATTCTATAACATCATAGGCGATATTCAAACCGATATAGGGTGCAAATCCAGAATAGTCTGTTAAAAATTTATTTACTTCAAATGCCAATGAAGTTTTATTGATGGTTTGCTTGGTGTCAAATCCTTCTGTTATGTATGTTGGGTTTCGAAATGCTAAGGCCAAAAATAAATTGGCTCTATTGAAGTGATACCCTAATGCAAGGTCAAAATAAGTTGAGGAACTCAATCTTTGTTGTAAATAAGGGAGTTTTTCGGTGTTATATTCAGAATTATTAAGAGAAAAAGATTGAGAAGGACCAGCACCAATAAAGAAATCTCCAAATGTTTCAGAATCATAAGAGAGTTTTGATAAACTTGGATAGTCATTCCATTTATCAATATTTGCCTGAGTATTGTTTTTTGTAAGATCAAAGGAGTAGAGTAGTCCCAGCTGTATGGTATTAGGTGGTGTTGTAAATTGTGTAGTTTCAGTCTTACTAATAGGATATTGCCATTCGTTATTGGGGAAATAATTGACTGCTAACCTAAATGCCAATGATTTAAAGCTGTACATAATCCCTGTATCAAAGTTTAGCATGAAGTCCTTAGATATTTCAGTAGATTTTTCTGTGTTTTGTGAGATTTGTTGAAATGTTAGTGTTCCCCAATTGAATCCAATATAAGGCCGTAATTTCCCTTTCTTTATAGCCCATGGATATATTCGCGCTCCGGTTGCTACGGAGTTTTGTAATTTATGTTCAGCTGCATTACCATCAAGATTTATTTGGCCTAAAGGGAAGGATACATAAAACTCTGAATGTCCCCAAAAATGAAATCCACCCCAGGTGATGTAAGGGTTTAATGTAGCAGTATAATCTATGGGGGTTATTTGATTATGTATAAGCTGTTTCCCAGTAAATCCTGGAAAGAAACACCCTCCAGTTTCTAGATACATTTGAGCAAAATCTAATCTTTGATTTTGAGTAGTATTGTCTTGTGCAGTTGATCTGATAAAACAGAAGCAACATATTGCAAGCATTGTTGTTTTTTTAACCATATTATTTAAATTGAAAGCCAACGAAAAACCAAATGCTGTTATCGAATTGATTGCTATGGATTGTAGTTTCACCTAGTTGAGTTTCATTTATAGGGGTTAGGTTGAATCGAAATGGAATAGAAAGTCTGTAGTACAAATTTTTTACTTTGAAGATGTCTGTTTCAGTAAAGCTGATAGCACTTCCTAGAGTAAATGAAGACTGGTCGAGTGTCTCATTCGTGATGGTGTGTGTGTATTTGTTATCATAGTACCCAATAGAAGTGGCGATGTATAGACCTTTTACGACTATAGGAAAGTCGTAAAAGACTTCAAAACCAACTTGTTTCCCTTTTACATTGTTGCCATCCACAGCTTTTGCAAAGTTGGAAGATAGGTGCTTTTCCGATAAGTAGAGATGGGTGTAAGCAAGTCTTAATAAGTGGTTGTTTCCAAATCTTACACCAACTTCACCTCCTAAAGATTTGAATTCGTTAAAGATGGCTTCCCCGAGATCGTATGCGATAAAAAATTGAGTACTATTGCTTACAATTGAATCTTTTCCAGAATAAGTATCTAAAGCTTTTTGAAATTCTGAATTTTGTGAATTTGATGGAATGCTATAAAATGCAATGCATACCGTAAGAAATAATCCGTACTTCATTTGATTTTTTCAAACAAAAGTATTGACTAAAGGAATGGTTCACAATCAGACTATAGTAGGAATTGTCTCTTAACTATCAATTTCATACAAAAGTATGAGCACTGGTAATGAGATGTATAGGTGTTTATTTGTTACCTAAGTTGGTTTGCTAATTCACTACGAGTTTTTACTCCGAACTTCTTGTATATATTGCTTGCATGGGTTTTTACTGTTGGTAAAGAAATGAATAATTGATCGGCAATTTTTTGGTAGGTCAGCCCTTCGTAAAGAAGTGTGGCAATTTCTTGTTCTCTTTTTGTCAGTGTAAAGTTTTTAAATTGCTGTTCGTTAGGTGTAATAGTTTTTTTAATTAATGATAGTCTTTGTAAATCATCATAAATTTTACGCACAGCCAATGCAATGAAAGCTATGTATAGCAAGAATCCTATTTGAAATTGTTGATATTCCTTTTCAAAAGCATAATGAAAAATCAGGTATATAGGCGTGAGAATAAAAAATGTTAATGCAAAAATCTTGTTTGATTTTTCTAAATGAATAAATTGTTGAATGGGTTTTGTTTGTCTTGTGATCAGCATGGATACTGCGACTGAAAATATTAAAAAGACCACGACAGCCCATTGTGCAAAAATCATATAATCTAAATATTTTGAGGCTACCAGAGCAGAGGTTAATAAAATTGAAATTCCGATATGAATTTTTTTTACTTTTAATGGGATTGAATGACTTTGTTGACTTAAAGTATCTAAAAATGTGGTCATTGCCACTAATATCATGCAGAACAAAGTGGAAATGATGGTGGTATTTTCTTCTGGAAATAAAGGGGAAATACTCATTGAAATTAAAAGCAGTAATAATGCGACGGTAAAGCCAATAGTTTCCAATTTTTCAATTTTCTTTTGATAGCATAAGATCTGTAAAAACAAAGAAATTGTTAAGGTCGTGTAAGTGATAATAAGTATGAAATATTCAAATTGAAGCATCTTAATTTAGTTAGCTTTGAGCAATTTTTGTTTTAATATTTATTCGTTTTTATCAGTTTCTATAAGTCATTTGTTTAAAGAAACCTCTATGCTAGGGTTTACTATATTCTTATAGATTGAATCAAATCAAATATAAAACTTTTACTTTTCTTATTGTTTGTAAAGTACATTTTATGCAAACGGATTTTTTTTTATAAGTGACTAAAAATTATGATCAAGATTCGATAACAATGTTTATTTACTTTTTGTTTTTTATTGCGATGGCACATAAGATGATCCATAAAACAAACACCAACTCAACCATTCTTTGATACAACCCAACGTAAATTGAAGTTGAATTAGAAAATAATAGATACACGAATAATACATTGATTGCGCCTAAAACTTTTGACTGCAACGAGAAATTAGTATTGTTTGTGTTTTTTATTTGAAAGCCGATTAATATTATAAAAAAAGGAACGAATAAATAAGTGAGCAAACCTACAAAATTGTGAATTAGTTGAGAAGTGCTAGGATTCAGTAGTTCTTTATTACAACCGCTATCACAGGGAAATATTGCAACAACTACAGTTGCCAGTCCGTAAAAGATTCCGATACCATAAAACCCTAATTTGAGTTGACTAGATGGATGAAAATAGCTCACAGCGAGAAAACAGAATGTACTAATTAGAATACCACTAGGGATGTATCCGAATGTTCTTAAGTATTTTCCGTATTCGGTGTCTATAGCATAAGATTCACTGATATATTGACTAATAATATTATAATCATCAATTAAAAATCCGCCTAAAATGGAACTTGTTAGAAAAAGAACAACTCCAATTATTCCTAAAAATGATATGTTTTTGTTGTTCATATTTAGTGATTATGCATCTGTTTTATTTCACTTTTTTTTAGAAGGTCAATTAGCCAAAATAAACGTTTAAGATTAATCTATAAAATATTTGTTTTGTTAATTAAAAAACAGCCAACTAAAAATTAACTGTTTACTTTCTTATTAAAACGGTGTTGTACATTCTTATTTTATTCCTGTGCTATAAAATCCATGCATTTTCATTGGTTTTCCATCGAATTCAAGATCTGGTTCAGATATTATTTCAGTTTCTATTTTTTTAAATCCAGTGTTTTTTAATAGCGTTTCTATCTCGTTTTTTTTGTATTTGTTAAAACCAAAATTTGCAAGTTCGATTTGATCCATTAATTCCTTTGATCGGTATCCAATCAATATTTTACCATTAGGTTTTAATACTCTATATATTTCCTTTGCGTTTTCATATAAATTTGGCCAAAAATATACCGTATTTGTTGTGGTAATGTAATCAATGCTATTATCTTCAAAAGGTAGAGATTCTATAGAACCATGTATAAAAGAAACCTTTTTAGCATCAATAAAGTTTTGATTTAATTCAATAGCTTCATCGATCATGGTTTGAGAAAAATCTAACCCTATGTATTTTAGATTACTTGTTTTATTAAGTAATTCTTTAATAAATAGACCATTTCCCATTCCAATTTCCAAGATTAAGCTGTTTTTTCGAGGGTTAAGAACCTGATAAGAATTTAGACAGATGAGTTTATTTCCTTTATTCATCTGTTTTCCAACTTCTTTTCCATCATTCCCTTTTGGTTTTCTTAATTGAGAGGCTAATTCTTGTTTAGAAAGATTGCTAGTATTAAATTTTTCTGCCATATTTTCCGTCTAATTATGCACAACGTGTTTGAATAAGATTAGTGTGGGAGTTTAACAATTCGTGAATTATCTACCGAGCCAATGAGTTTATATTTATTTTATGTTTTTTTCTTGTCCAACGAAAAATAGATAAATATTAAATAGAATTTATAAATTAATTAAAAATTTTAGTTAAACCATAAAAACTCACATAAATTTTTTAGAAAGCTAGTGACTGTTAACTAATCAATATTTATGATACTATTTTCCACACTTTTATAGTTAATATTAATTTTTTTAGAATCTTTACCAGTAATCGATATTCCAATATTATTTCGATAAGTATATTTTGTCAAGTATTTTTCCTTTTTGTTATAAGTGATAGTACCATTTCCAATACCTTTTGCATAGATGTTCTTTTGATCAATATTTTTATCAAGTTCTATATCTTGTTTGACATTAAATAATGCAATGTTTTTATTAACTTCTTTCAATGTATAGGTACGATTTATTCTCATATAAATAGTTTGTTTTCCGAATAAGGGTATAACTAATGGGATGTTATGCTTGAAACTATCACCTATTTTTATTTTTTTTTGAGGGAATTTCATTCTTTGTTCTATACTATCGATTATAGTGTTTGCTAACAATAGATCAGCTTTAGAACTGTTGTCTCCTTGGATTGAGTCTATTTCTAAATTTATACCATTGATATATTTTCCAAACATCTTTTTTCGTCGCTTTTCAACTTTATCATCAGTTTTAATTCCGTTTAATTTGGTGGAAGTTTTTATATCCGAATATGAAATTGTTGCAGGTATGTCACCATGCTTATTTTTGGCTGTTTCTATTGTTTTAGAGCTTGATTTCTTAATTATTAGTTCCACTGGCTTTTGAATATTTTGATCTTCTAACTTGTCGTTATCTGCCAATCTAATAGTAGAACTAATTTTTATATTTAAATTTTTGTGATATGTACTTTCTGGTTTAGTTTTTATTACAAAATTCAATGTTTTGGTAGAACAAGAATATAAAGATAAAAACGAGATAAAAAGCAGTATTGTAGATTTCATAGACAATTGTTGGTGGCGATTTTGGATATAGGTTAGATTGGGTTCAGAGAATCATGGATTTTCATAGTATTTTATTTTTATAAAAGTAACGAATTTTTCAACAGAGAAGGAGTACAGTATTTTTTTATAGCTGGTATTGACCACCGTTAATTAGTCAATATTTATAATGTTTTTTCCACACTTTAATAGTTGATTTTATTTGTCTAAATGTGGATACTGTACCAAAAACTGAAAGGCCTCTAATGCTTCTTTTCTATTTTCTCGATCTTTCACGACAATGCTAAACGAACCATTATTTTTAACAAACTCAGACCAATATTCATTTTCTGGTTTTGCTCTAACTAAAAAACTCAATTGAAAAAAGAATATTGTTTTCACTCTCACTCACAGAGTAAACATTTTTAAATTGAATTTCTGCTTCAAACAATACGTTGTAATACTTTTTATCATTATGTTTCACTACATTCTTTTTGTATTTGATTTTAAAGAAAAAATATTTTGTATTTCGATCAAGAAAAACCTTGGCAGAATAAACTTCTGTGTTGTGTCCGTTAAATTCATGTTTTAGTTCTGATATTTTTTCGATATACTTCCTTTGATAATATTTAATATACGCTGGGTCGTTTTTTAAGCTTTCGGTGGAAGATTGTGAACCTTCATTGAATTGAGCAGAAACATGTATACCGTAAAAGATAAAAATTAGTAGTAAAAGAGATTTTTTCATATCAGTCTTTTTTATTGAAGAAAAAAAATCATTTAAACAATTATATGAAAAATGTTTTAATGCGTCATGTATTATTGTGAAAAACACAAATACTTTTCAATGCTTGATATATTAAACACAGTTATGATTATTTTGATATTACTTTAGTGTTGTAAAAGAAATAGGATGAAATTTTCATACATGAATTACTTTACTAGTTCAAAATCTCCAGGTTTCCAACTTTTATCAAACCATTGTTCTAGCGGGCCATAAAGTCTTAATAAAACACTGTATCCTTTGCCTGGCATAGTTTGAACCCAATTATTTTTATGATCTTTTGGTGGTTTTGGACCAAACCAAATTGTATAAGAACCATCTTTATTCGCTTTAACATCTGGATTCAAATTATCTATACCTGCCAGTTTTTGATCTGTTTCTAACATAGAACGATGCTGATTAGAATAAACAATAAATGACCAAAAGTCTTTCGCTGGAATAGGAGCAGGTAGGGTAACTTTATATGTTTTACCACCATCTAAATAGTTTGCTTTGGAATCGTGTGCTGTAAAAGCGTAAACAGAACCGGTACCAACTACTGGTGCGGCCATTGCTGGTGTAATTCCTGTTGCCATATAATGAAACATAATTCGATCATCCAATACCATTTCTCCATTATTTATGAAGTCATGTACCCCACCTGCAAAGGATGAATACCACTGTCTATCTTTATAAAAATAAGCAGATTTGTTTCTTGGTCTATAGCATAAAGACCTAGCAGAAGCATTCCCGATTGCTACAGCTTCTTCTAATAATAATTTTGTATGTTGATCTGGCGCAAATGTTTTTCCTTTTTTAATGCCAATAGAAGCAAAAACACCCACTAACTCTTCATTAAATGCATTAGCTGGCTCGTATTGAATTACAGCATTAAGTTCATTGTAAAACTCAAAATTATTAGCATGAATGGTGTTTATTTGTTGACCTGACAAATCGATAAATTTTTGTTTTGGCTTGTTTTCTGCTTTTAATAACGGATAGCAGTTAAATGTTTCTTTAAATTTTTTCATTGCCTCTTTAGCTTCTTCTGGTTTAGAAACCAATCGTAAAAGCAACCAGTGTCTGTAGGTTTTTGAACGTGCGACAATATAATCATCTGGAATTGCACCTTTGTAATCAGGTCCTATAAACAAATATTTACCACCAGCACCTCTATCTTTTCCGGTAATACCTAAATCAGTAACATGGTGGAAAAATGCATCATTTACGAATCCTAAAACAGGTTGAGCAATTTCAACAACAATAGGTCCATTTTTTAAATCTATTTCACCAAGAATATAGGGTGTACTGGAATTTGCAGTTAAAAATAACGTTCGTGCATCCATTAAATTTTCAAAAGTTGCTATATCTCCAGGGTTGACTCCTGAATCTTTCAAGCCCTCCAACATAGCATATATTGATGCAGCGGGCATACCGTTTAAGAAACTTTGAACTCCCCTGGAGACAGTTAAAAAATCGTATGTTTTATTTACGGTGGTTTCATTAGGTAAACCATCTATAAATTCCAATGTCCCTAATAAATTTGTTTCAACTTTATCTGGAGTTAACAAAGATTTTGGAACATCAGCTCCGTATTTGACATTGGTATTCTTTTGAGCAAAAGAAAATTGGAAAAGAACACACAAACTGATGGTTGAATAGAAATATTTTAGTTTCATAGTGTTTATTTTTATGGATGTAGAATTTATTTGATTTGTAATTTAGGAAGAGGCATTGTCCATTCACCGGAGATTAGGCTCTCATGAGGTAAATAATAACGTACTGCTAAATCAAATTTGCCTTCAGGAACTTCTAAGCAATTAGTGTCCCCTTCTTCACAATTAGATTTAAAATTGAAGGTGATGGTCCCGTCTTCATTCCGTATAGCAGTAGTGTTATTGATATGGTAAAGGTCGTATTTGTTAGGATGAAAGAACCCACCACGCTCTGTATCATATACCGTAACAGACCAAAAGGCATCTACTTTCGGTTCTTCCGTTGTAAGGGTATAAGTCCCTTTACTGCCATCAAGTACATTGCCTATATCATCAAAAAACATCATCTGGTAGGAACTATGTGTAGCCAGAGGACCTCCCCAACCACCTTTTGTTCCTGCTGCCAATTTTAAAAATGATACTTCGTTAGGAACTTGGTCAGGCGAAGCAACTAACTCTTTAAAAGGAACATTTGCAAAAACAGAATCCATTAATTGATTTGCTCTCTTCGCTACAGCATCTTCAAAACTGCTTAATAAATCAAGTTTAGGAAATTCTTTTATTTCAGGTCCTGAAATATTTACTCCGTTAAAAACTTTTTGCGCGGTTTGAACATCTTTAGCATTGTATTTATTTTTAACCTCAACCCTTGTTATTACACCAGCAATTAAAGAGGGTGACTTAATGAGTTGTTCTTCTTTAATTCCTTTAGGTTTGATGTCATAGTATAAATAATAATCTCCCTCTGGGTTTATGATATTAAGAAAATTACAATTTTTATCATCAATCAATTGAAAAGAGTAAAAACGTTTTGGATCGCTATATGTGGCACTTATTTTTACTGATCCATTTATTAAATAAACAAATCCTCCAGTATAATAAGTATCATTATTCATACGAACAATTTTATCTTCTCCTGCTTTTGTTAATATTGGTATAGTTTCAGTAAGTTTGTTTAACTTACTAGGATCAGCCCCAGTATAGGAAACCATATAATTGTAGGTGTCCTGATAAGGGAATTTTTGAATATAATCATTGACTTTATCTTCAAAACTCAATTCTTGTTTTTTATCTATTGTGCCTTTACAGGCAAATAAAAATATCAATACTGTTGCTAAAAGTATGTTTATTGTTCTTTTTGTTGTCATGATAAAATATGTTTTAGGTCATTCATAAATCGTTCTTGGTTAGGTAGTTTTTTGAAAAATTCATTATTCGCATGAATTTTTACTTTAAATGCTTCTAGCAAAGTTGTCTCACCTTTTTTTGTTAAAAAGACACATTTCGCTCTTGTATCAGTTTCGTGTTCTTTTCTATCAATTAACTCATTCTTTTGAAGCGTTCGAAGTATTTTTGAAACCATCATTCTATCTGTTTTACTAAATTCGGCAATCTCTTTTTGAGTAACACTATTAGATTTTTTTAATAACCATCCTAATGATGCTAGGATTACAAATTGAGTATGTGTAAGGTCTAGATTACTTAATGCATTATTCATTTGTCTTTGCCATAGCATTGTTGTTTGCCAAAGTAAATAGCCAATATTATTATTTGGTTCTTCAAGTTTTATGTTTTTTTGCATATTTCTAAGGTTGATCCTTTTATATATTTAATACTTGTGTTGTTGCAAATATAATATACTTGACAACTAAATTCAGTAGAAAAGTTAATTTATGTTTTTTAGAAGTAAATAATGTAGATTCACGACTTAAGAAATGTACCGCCAGGTGTTTGTATAAGATTAGTGTGGGAGGTAGACAATGATTATATTATCAGCGGAGCTAAAAGCTTATACTTTTTTTACGTTTTTATCTTGTCGACTAAAAAATAGACAAATAAGTTTAAATGGACTTTATAAATAAACCAAAACTTTATAGGAAAACCATAAAAACCCACAATGATTTTTTGGTGAGCTATTGAATGTTAATCAATCATTATTTATGATACTATTTTCCACACATTTATAGTTAATTTTAATTTTTAGATAATTAAACCTTTTAAAAGGTTGTTATTTCTTCTGTTTTTTAATTGTTGTTGTGTCTATAGAAATATTTAATGTTGATTTTCTAATAAAGTTAATTAATTCTAAACCTCCTTTTTCATTTACATGATCTTGATCAAGAAAAAAATTGTCATTATTAATAAATCTATTTTTTGCATCTATAATTTTAAGATTTTTTAATATAAAAACGTCAGAAGCTCCGTATGACTTATCACCGAGTATTTCAAGATACGTTTTTGATAAAGGAAATTTTATACCTATTAATTCGATATTATTGATTCTACAAATATCAATTATTTCAAAGAGGGTTTTCTTAAGGTTTTTCGATCCGGTAGGCGAGTTAAATTGTCCTTTGAATCTCCCATTTGAACTCTCTAGTTTTTCTACTAAGGATTTATTACTCCAGCTAGTATTAGAGTTATGTTTTATGTTGCTATTCTTTAACGTACTGTAAAAATATTTTTTCAGAAGTGTTCGTTTTTTTGGTTGTAAAAAAACAATATTAAATATTAATTTATCTTTTAAGTATTGGAAATAGCTTTCATAATCTTGAGGTGTTGAATAAATAACTGATCGATCTAGATTGTTTTTTTTTTCACGATATTTACTAAGTGTATGGTCATCTACCGATATATATATAGTATCTACTGTTGTGTTTTTAATTAAAAAGTTAAGCTTTTTTTTCATGTCGAAATATGAATCGCTTGCCCCATAAAAATTATAAACACCGTGTTTTTCAAAATTGTTTCCTAAACCTAATCCATGTGAGTCTGCAAGAATGTAAGAATTATAATTCAATGAATACTTAGCATATGATTTTAAATAGATTTTATTACCATAATGATTTAGTATCATATTAATAATAATAATAATTAAAGTAAATAATAGAACTTGTTTAATAAACTTTATCATATTTTTAGAACTGGAAGTAAATAAATTCAATTTCTTCAGAAAAACTTCCATAGAAAAAAATAATTAGAACAATCATTAAGTATGTTAACCAACGAATACTTTTATTTTTGGGAAGTTTAAAAAGTGTATGTTCGTTATTTCTTGCCAGCCATTCTACAAAAATAAATAGAGCAATTAAAATTATGGTTTCAGTAGGTCTTATAACGGGAATGCTAAACAATGAGGTTGTAAATATGTGTGAAATATAATATAATGCGTGGCTTATGTTCTCAGCTCTGAAAAATATCCAAGCAAAAACGGTAAGTCCAAATGTTGTAAATATTAATAAAAACTCCTTGGTCGAGGGTAGTAATTTACCTTGAGCTACAACATCTAAATTTTTACGATTTTTATTCATCAGCAAAAGTGGTAAAAAGTAAACTGCGTTTATAGCCCCCCAAATTACGAAAGTCCAATTAGCTCCATGCCAAAACCCACTAATTAAAAATATAATAAATACGTTTTTAATTTTATTCCAAGTACTTCCTTTGCTACCTCCCAAAGGTATATATAGATAATCTCTAAACCAAGTGGAAAGTGAAATGTGCCATCGTCTCCAAAATTCTGCAATATCTCTTGAAAAATAAGGGAATGCAAAATTTTGCTTTAGATTGAAGCCAAATAGTCTTGAGACTCCGATAGCAATATCAGAATAGCCAGAAAAGTCACCATAAATTTGAAATGTGAAAAATATAGCTCCAAGTAGAAGAGTGCTTCCTGAGTACTCTGAAGAATTATTAAAAATTAGATTGGCATATCGTGCACAATTATCAGCAATTACTATTTTTTTGAATAATCCCCATAGTATTTGTCGCATTCCGTCAACAGATTTAGAATAATCAAAATGTCTTTTTGTATAAAATTGAGGAAGTAAATTAGAAGCGCGTTCAATAGGACCAGCGACCAATTGAGGAAAAAAACTTACAAAAGCAGTAAAAGCTACAAAATCTTTCGTGGGTTTAATTTTTCGTTTATAAATGTCTATTGAATAGCTTAATGTTTGAAATGTATAAAAGCTAATACCAACTGGCAATACAATATTTAAAGAGTTTGCATTTAAGTTGGTTCCAAAAAATGAAAAGGCAGAAATAAAATTATCTAGAAAAAAATTATAATATTTAAAGAAACCAAGAAAACCAAGATTCAAAAGAATACTTGTCCATAGCAGTGTTTTTCTTTTAAAAATGTTTTGTTGTTTTTCTAAATTTATTCCTATAAAATAATCAATTATAGTACTGAAAAGGATTAAGGATAAAAAACGCCAATCCCACCAGCCATAAAATATATAACTAGCAAAAACGATTAGAATGTTTTGTAACTTTAAGTTTTTATTGGTTACAAACCAATATAGTATAAATACTACTGGTATAAATATTGCAAAATCGATTGAGTTAAAAAGCATATTTTATATTTAATCTAACTATTTTTTATGAATCTCGATCAATGGTTGCGATAAGAGTAGTTGCAGATATAAATGTACACAGTTTAATTGATTTAGTTCAATCCGTATTATTATTTTTTGCTTTCTATAGAGCAATATCATCGCTTATTTTTTTGATGTTGTTTTAGTTATGGTGGTTAATCAAATTTTATTGCAATATTAAAGCAAGCTTTGTCCTTTATTGTAGGCTGTATTTGATATACTCCTTTCTCAGCGATTTTTTTATACATCGTCATTGTCAATCCGTGGTTTCCATTATGAATATCATATTTTGGAGTATCATAACATTGTTCCCAACCATTTAAGTTTTTAAATATTTCGGTATAACCACCATCCACAATACTATGGAAAAAAAAATAGATTGTAGCAGGTTCTAAAAGCTCAATATTAACAGAGGTTCCTTTTGCAGGTCTATGAATTCCTTGATAAAGAATTGAGTTAATTAGTTCTTTTGGGATATAGTCATAGGTATAATTTCTGTCTAGATGTTGCAACACCCCCTGCTTTATAGAATCATAGCTGAATTTTACCTCAGGTTTGAGTGAAATAATCACTTTTTTTTCGATTTGATTAATAAATTCAATATTTGGTTCTTGATTTTTTTTTGTAATTGGATTCTTTTCTGATTTTTTACATGAAATTAATACTAAAAGGAGTGTTGCATTTATAATGAATAATATATTTTTCATTTTAGTTTAAAATAGCTTAATGTGAGTATAAAATTTTGATTTGCAATTTAGAAATATAATTTTAAAAGCTAGTAGGAGTGGAGCAATTTATTATAGCAGGTGTTACCCAATGTTTTTATGTGGTTAGTTGAATTACTATTCCGATTATCCCAATTAATAAACATAGTGGAGAGAATATCTTTGAGTCCGCCTTTGAGAATTCTGTATTTTTTATTTTTTTGAAAAAACCAACATAATTAAATTCTCCAATTGCACGTAAAATAAAAATAAATGGAATTATCCAATAAGCATAATTTGTTATCCAATTAGGTGCTATTATATAAAAAATTCCAGATTTTATAAAATATATAAGTCCAAATGAAAATAATATAAAAGATACTAGCAATGTTGCCGTTTTAGGAATTGAAATCGTATTTAATTCTTTATTTCTGATTGGTATTACTTTTTTTATTCCCCAAACCCCACCAAAAAGCCAATATAAATGGAAAACACCAAGTATTGTAAATATTATAAATAAAATTATTGATAGAATTAAGCCAGCCATAGTTTTGAAATTTTATAATTTTCCTTATGTCTCGTCCCGAAATATGGCTACAGTTAAAATTAATAATTAAGCTGATAATTTATATACCATATTTGGTGTTTTAAAGTCTAAAGATAAGTGTAATCTTATTTCGTTATATAATTTAATTGCATTTTTTGTAGCTCTTTTGGCGTGTGCTGTATTCATAAACGTCTGATCTAGAAAAAATTCATCTTTCAAAATTCCGTTAACTCTTTCAGCTAGTGCGTTTTCGTAGCAATGATTTTCTTCTGTCATACTAATATTTATATTTTTCCTTTTAAGAATTTGCGTGTAAACATTGCTGCAATATTGAATACCTCTGTCAGAATGATGAATTAGATCTTTAATGTTTTTAGCTTGATATACTGCTTTGTTTAGAGCTCTTACACAGCCTTTAAGTTCTAAACTATCACTTAGGTCATATCCTACAATTTTTCTTGAATACATGTCTGTTATGAGTGCTAGGTAACAGAATCCATTTAAAGTTTTGATGTATGTTATATCAGAAGCCCAAACTTGATTTGGTTTCGTGATTTTCATGTCTTTAATCATATTATTATACTTATAAAACCTGTGATACGAATTAGTAGTTCTACAGGTATATTTCTTTCTTAGTGTAAGCATGTTGTTCTTTCTAAGAACTTTAAACAAAGTGTCTCTACCTACTTTTAGGTTTTGTTTTTCAAACTCCTGGTCTAGGGATCTGATCAATTTTCTGACACCTTCTCTCGGTAAGGATTTGCGTCTTTTCTGAACAATATGAATGATTTTTTGCTCTATATAAATACGTTTATCAGCTCTGTTTTTGTATTTATAATAAGCGTCTCTTTTGAGATTAAAACACTCACAAATATTCGAAATAGATGCAAATCCTTTGTTTTTACCTACTGCTTTTTCTAAAGCTAAATATTTAGTTTTTTTTTAAGTTCTAAAACATTTTTATAGCCAAGTTTTTGAGCAGCAACTTCAAGGTAAGATTCCTCTACCATTTGATCTAAGTCTTTTTTTAGAAGCAGTTTTTTAAGTTGTTCAATCTCTTTTTGTAGCGCTTTAATACGTGATATTTCATCATTAGTTTCTACCAAAACTCTTGTGTTCATAAGGTCTTTACGGTCATATTTCTTGATCCATTCATTAATGGTAGTAGGAGCAATTCCATATAATTTACCTAGTTGATACTTATTGTGTTTACCTGTGGTAAGTTCCGATAAAATTTTTAATTTGAAAGGCTCACTGTAACGTCTGGTTACTCTGTCGTTTTTATACATAATTGTGTTGAATTATGTAGCCTTATTTCAGGACGGGTCACAATTAGTTACAACGTTTTTGTATATGAAAAGTGCGTTTTTTTAAACGCGAATTTTCATAGTATTTTATTTTTTATAAAAGTACTGAATTTTTCAATTGAAGTAGAAGCGTAGCAATTTTTTATATACGGTGTTGTAGCTAGTTTTTTATAAAGAGTTTTATTGATACATAAATTCTTGTCCAGATATGAAATCAGATCCTCCAATTGTCAATAACCCAATGATAACTGAAAGAATTATAATTAATAATATGATTGGTCCAAAATCTATAACGGTTTCAGTTCCGTCGTTGTTATATTTAATTTCTTTTTTGAAAAGATAAGATATTAAGCATGCAATAAATCCAGCTCCGAACACAATTCTTGCAAAAGTTCTGTTTTTCATTTTATGGACTTTGGCTTCCCAAAACCTTAAAAATTCAAAATCTTTATATTTTAAAAAGTAGATATTTTCTCCCTTTATACCAGCTTCAAAAATCACACCTTTTTTCATATGTTTTTTGAAAACTTTATGTTTTAAGTATTTATAATCAATACCGTCAATTTCGTATTTTCCTTTGTCTGTATATAGCTCCAACCAATAACTTGTCCCACTTGCTCTTTTCTTTTTAAATTTTGGGTCTTTTTTGAGAGTTAAATTAGTTTTTACTAAGTCATCGAGACTCGGAGATGGAGTCATTATAAACGTAAAACCAACAAAAAACAGAAAAATTAATGTGCCTTTTAAATAGACTTTTCGCTTTTCCTTAAAATTGAGGTTATTCCATTTTTTTTCTTTTTTCGACATTTTTTAGTAATTAGCTACAACGGTGTTGCTATGATAAGTTGCGATTGGCGATTTTAAAACTGACATTTTGGCGAACCGAGCCTCAAACGAACTGAGCCAAAATACATTTGAGTGTTTTAAAATTGTCAGTCGAGGACTTTCATAGTATTTTGAAATGTCAATTTAGGAATAAAAATTTGAAGCTTGTAGGAGAGAAGCAATTTTTTATAGCCGGTGTTGTAGTGTCGTTTTTATTTAATTCTTTTTCCTGTTTTATCTATTTTGAACCAACTTTCACTTTCAGAACGTAAATGACCATCTTGATCATAATACAAATAGCAATCGTTCGATACTGTTGCAATTGCATTCTCAAAAATTGAGGCACACTCAAACTGAGGTTTAATTATTATTTCTCCTTTTTCATTTGCAAAACCAATTTTTCCGTTTTTCATAATTCTTAATAAACCATCATGAAATTCGTCAGGACCATTATCGTATGGATAAACTTCAAAAAGTGTTTCTCCCTTTCTGTTTATTCCAATTAAGCTTTGAGGTTCTTTTTTTATTACAATACCAAAAGTTATAATTGTATCTTGGAAAGAGTAATAAATATCATCAGATGAAATTATTGTGTCACCTTTTCGATTAATAAATGCAAAATCATCACCCATTTCGTAAAATTCACTTTTTGAAATTCTGAATAATGTGTCTTTAGAATTTAATTCGGTCAATTCAAAATACTCATTTTCATATGTGACTGGTTTAAATCTTTTCTTGCAAGAAAAAAGTGACAAAATTATAAATAAGTTTATTATTGTCTTCATTTTTTGAGTTCGAGTGAGAAATGCACTACAACGTTTTTGTATATGAAAAGTTGCGTTTTTTGAAACGCTATTTTTCAAGTTAATTTGTTTTTTATAAAAGTAACGAATTTTTCAATTGAAGTAGGAGTGTAGTAATTTTTTATATACGGTGTTGTAAGTAGTTTCTTTTTTAGCTGTTTCCGAATAGTTGAATATAATTATTTTTCATCCACAAGTGTAATTTCTTCTTCTTTTTGATTTTAAAGTATGTAATGAAACATCTAAAAGATTATCTTTTCTCTATTCAGATTTGTTGTTTTCTGAACTTACGACTTATTAATTTTTCAAGTTTAATTAGCCTTTAAGAAAGGTTAAAGTATTTTATGTGGATGTAAAAACTCAAAGTTATTTTTATTACTTACAACGGGATTTGTACGATAAGTAGGTGATTAAGTGTGCTATATATTTGAGTAACAATGTACAGTTTAATGCAAAAACGGTTTGAGTATTGACCCAAACCGCTATTGCTCTTATATTATTGTAAGTAGTTTTTACTTCAATTCTTTCAATAGTGTATTGGCTGCAAGTTTACCAAGTTCATTAGATGCTAAAGGGCTTGCACCGGTGATTAGTTTTCTGTCAACACAAACTGTTTTATCAGATTCTGTATTAATTATAGTGGCACCTAAGTTTTTCAATCTTTTGCTCACGCCGCTTTTCATGTGCCCTGGTAAATACCCAATCATTGGTGTCATTTCATCTACGTCGTCCGGAAATACAGCCATCTTGTATCCTTCGTAAAGAAATTTTTGATTATCAAGTGTGGTGGATAATAATGCACCTGGACCATGACAAAGTGTAATTGTAAATATATCACTTTGATATGCCCAATTTAGGACCTTTCCAACGTTTTTATCTTCAGGAATTCCAATCATTGCTCCATGTCCTCCAGGTATAAATACAGCAGCATAAGAACTGTCATTTACAAATGAATTCGTAATAAAATCAGCTAACTTTTTAGGTTGCTCAAAACTCGATTTGTACTGGTCAAAAATTGCTTTTACATTTGCGTCTTCTTCAGGAAAAGCCCACATTTCAAATACAACAGGTTTACCAGTAGGGGTAACTATTTCAAAATCAAACCCCGCATTTTTAAGATGTAACATTGGTACAAGTGCTTCTATTGGGTGATTTCCTGTAGAAAAAAATTTACCATTTTTCATTTCCAAGTTTTTTTGTTCAGTGAAAATCACTAAAATCTTCGATTTATCTCCTTGGTATTTTACGTACTTTATATTCTCAAAATCTGTTTTTGAAACAGTACCTAAGGTTAGCGCTAAACTTGAAGGGCTATACGAGCCATCCTCTTCAAGGGTAGGTTGAGCCATAAAATAGATAACAATAAATACAAGTGCAATAACACTTGCTAATCCTATTAGTGTATTTTTTATCATGATTTTGTTTTTTAAATTTAGAACAAAACTAGAGGATTGTTTTGAAGAAAAAATAACCCTATGGTAAGAAAACTATTTTTTTGAGTTTTCTACTCTTATACGACTTAAGCTTTGTTGTGTAATTCCCAAATAAGATGCTATGTGATAATTAGGAGCGTATTGCTCAATATCGGGATATTGATTCAGAAATAATTCATATCGCTCTTGAGCGGTTAGTTGCAATTGGTTTAAAATCCTTTTATGCAAACTAACTACATGTCTCTCTAAGTTTTTCCTTTGAAAAGCTTCAAATTCAGGGAATTTCGAATATATTCCATCTAGTAGTTTAGCATTAAATCCGATTATCTTGGAATCAGCGATACATTCTATAGTTAATGTAGATAACTCATTATTATAGATTGCAATAAAATCACTAATCCACCAATTTTTGATAGCAAATTGTAGAGTGTGTTCTTTCCCGTTTTTATCAATGCAGTAAGCTCTTAAACAACCGTCCTTGACAAAATAAGTGTTCTTCACAACTTGTCCTTGACGAATCAGGACATCACCTTTAGAAACCATCAATTCTTTTGCAATAGAAACTACATATTCTTCTGCTTTTGAGCTAAGGTCTATATGACTCTTTATTTTATTGATTAAGTTATCCAATTTTTGTTTTGATGTTAATTACTTACAACGGTCTCGGCTATGAGTAGTTGCGTGGTTTGGCACGAAACTTTGCAAGTACACACCAAGTTGGAAATTCCTGCGGAATTTCCAAAGTAAGCGAGTAGTAGCAATTACTTATAGCCATTGTTATGCTACGTTTTTTAATTTTTCATTTATAATTCCAATATATTCCTCTGGGGTTATTTCCATACTCGTAACATCCATTTTCAGTATTTCGAGAGTTTTTGTTCCTAAAATTATATTATAGCTGTACAAATTTTTATGTGGTATTGTCAGAATTCCATATTCCAGAATCTCATTCCATTTCACAGTTTTATTTTCATACTTTATTCCGTATTCTGATTGTCTAAAATGTATTCCGAAGTCATCTATTTTTATTGTGTCTTTTTTGTATTTCTTTATAAAACCAGCATAGTATAAAATTCCAATAAAGATTAAATGAAACCCAAAATTATATATTTCATTTTGGTTATTTTCAATTTCCAAAAGTTTGTCAAATTTTGTAACAACTAGGTAAAAGAAAAAGATAAGCATTATAAAAAACAGAACCTTAAAATGTGTTGAGTCGTACTTCGTATTTTTTATATTGGTTTTTTCAACTCTTTTAGCTTTTATTTCACTACTCGATTTATAGAATTGAGACGAGAAAATTTTATTCGCTAAGTTTTGCTTAGGATACTTTTCGTAAATTTTTTGTTTTACCTTTTCAATTCTTTCTTGTGTTAGTTTTTCGTTTTCAGAATAATTCTCACATTCTTTTATGAAATCAGCTTTTTGTTTTGTTAAACTACATATTGTTCCTTCCTTGAAGTTTATTTCTTTATTTGTACACACTGTACAAAAAGATAATTGATATTTTCTCAAATTTGGGTCAGTTTTCATAATGTAGCATAACGTTTTTGTATATGAAAAGTTGCGTTTTTTAAAACGCGATTTTTCATGATATTTTGTTTGTTATAAAAGTACTGAATTTTTCAACAGAATAGGAGCGTAGCAATTTTTTATATACGGTGTTGGGTTTAGTATCTTTCGATTATAAATTTTCCATCAATATATTTATATACGAAACTATCGTAAAGGTAAGTTTTAAGTTTATTATTGATTTTTTCAGCATTTTCATGCGAATACTCTTCAATCATTATGCTGAAAATTATGTCTTTTCCTTCGATCGGTAATTCATAATCTAATTGTAAAATATCAGGGAATAGTTTTTTGAATTCTAAAATATCAACATTGTCTAATTTTATTCTATCCAGATCTAAGACGTCTGATATTTGTATCTCTTCTAAGACATCTGAATTTTTAATGGATTTAAATTCGTTATTGTCATAAATATAAAAAGTTAATACTTGATCTTCATAATCAAACCCCATCCCATGTAGTTCCTTAATGACAACAAGTTTTTCATTATTTGTTTTATTCCAAAAACATATTTGTACAATATTCATCGATTGACTATCATAACTAGACTCGATTAGGTGTAGGTATCCATTTTTAGGGTAATAATCGGCAAATCCAAGAGATGTTCTTATTTGAAACCCTTTGTTATGTTTTGTTTGTGTTAGTTCCGTTAAGGTTTCATAAAATTTTGAGGATTTTTCAAATTTATAAATTGATCCCTTATTTATTTTATGTAATTCAATTAATTTTTTCCTAGCTGAATAACCAAAACTATCAATTGTTTTAATTGGTATTTCACAAAATATCTTCTCAAGATTAGTTTGTGAATTAGTCGACATTGAAAACAATATCATTATTCCATAAAAAAATTTTTTGTGTTTCATTTTGTATTGTCCTGAAATAGGTTGACCTTTTTTTGAGTTTTAAAGGTTTAATAATTCGAGTTTGTTTTTGTTTTTTCGATACGATTTGTAGTCAATATTTTGATTTAGATGTACCTGTTTTGGAGTTTTTAAATCTAGACTTAAATGTGGTCGAATATTATTGTAAATATTAATAGCTCTTTTTGTAATCTTCTGTGCTAATTTAGTGTTTTTAATTGTAAGTTTTAACCCGTATTCATATTTTAAAGTTCTATTAATTCTCTCAGCAATTGCATTTTCATACGGGTCATATTTCTCTGTCATACTCATGGTTAATCCGTTTGATTCTGCAAATAGGGTATAGGTTGGATTGCAATATTGTATTCCTCTATCGGAATGATGAATCAATTTTTCACCTGGGTATTTACGATTTTTAAGAGCCATAGATAGTGCCTCCAAACAAAGTGATGTTTTCATATGTGAATCTAATTTATAGCCCATTATCTGCCTAGAATATGCATCAGTTACCAAAGCTAAATAACTATGTCCTTTTTGCGTTTTGATATAGGTAATATCTGTTACCCAAAGTTGTTCTGCTCTGGTTGGAATTTTATTTGTTATCAGGTTTTTATACTTGTAAAAGTGATGATTAGAGTTGGTTGTTATATGGAATTTTTTTGTTCTAGGTACCAGTAGTCTATTGACTTTAAGGAAAGTATAGAATTTATCTCTTCCCATTTTGATACCTTGTTTTTTGATATCTGATTTTAGTTCATGATACAGTTTTTTAGCACCTAATCGCTGTCCGATCTTGTTACGGCATTGCTTAACCATTTGAATTAAAATAAGCTCGTTGTTTTGCTTTATTTGATGAGATTTCAAGCGTTTATAGAAGGCTTGTTTACTAATCCCAAAACATTGTATTAACCATTTTCTTTTAAACGGTTTTGCTTCTTTTTCTGAATCTCGTCTGCTAATGTTTTGGGCAATGACTTTTTTGACATATCGACTCCTGTAATAAGTTCCATGTCTGCAATTACGTCTTGCTGAAAGTCTTTTACAAATTCCAATTCCTCTATTTTTTCTTTGAGTTTTTTAATTTCATCTTGTTTACTCATGCCTAATTTCTTTTGCTCTAAAGTACTATATTTTTTAATCCAGTACTGAATAGTTGGTCTAGAAATATCATATTTCTTAGCTGCATAATTGATAGAAATTCTACCATTATGAATTTGATCAATGATGAAAAGTTTGAGTTCGAAACCTACTTTATTGTAGTTCTTTTTTCGGCATGGTGGTTTTTTGTTTGTCTCCATAGTTTAACTAAAAGTGTTTAATTTTTAGTCAACCTATTTCAGGATTTTACATTAGGGTGCTTGTGTACAACGTTTTTGTATATGAAAAGTTGCGTTTTTTGGAACGCGAGTTTTCATGCAATTTTTATTTGTTATAAAAGTAATGAATTTTTCAAGAGAGTAGAAGTGTAGCAATTTTTTATATACGGTGTTGGCAGTAGTTTCGTTTAAACCAATTTATTTATTGTTGTTTCAAATTGATTGTTAGTTAGAACAGGTTCGAAATATTTTATATAATTATTAAGTTCATTTATTAACTTGATGTTTACAAATTTGAATTTTTCCTTTGGCTTGTTGTTAACCATTACAATCAAGTTTCGAATAGGTATTTGTTGTTCTCCCCAATGATGATCTCTAAGAGTTATATTATTAGATAAGTAAACATATAATGCAAAATTGGACCTTTCAATTTGTTCAATAGGTGATCTTAAACTTAAAGAGTCTACGGATTTTTTACTCCAGTTTTTTGTTTCAATTATGAAGATTCCTGCTTTAGAAATCAATAAGTGATCAATTTGAATTGAATAAATTCTTTGATTATACTTTTTAAAGAATATTGGTGAAGAAAAATTTAAATTGAAGTCATTAATTAAAACATAGTCATCCGATAATTTGTTGATTTCATTAACAACCATATTTTCACCAATTGCTCCAGCTATTAAATTCCTTGAATTTTGAATAACATTATAAATATGTTCTAATTCTGCAATCTTCTTACTTGCTCTTTTTTCAATAATTTTTTGTTTCTCGGTTTTATATTTTTTTATAAAAAACTCATCTTTATTTATTATTTCAGATATTTCCTTCGTTAAATTTTCTAGATTAGAAATTTGATTTTTTTCATATTGGTTATACTTATTTTTTAAATAATAAGTTCTCATTGTAAAGAATATTCTGAGAAAAAAGTTATCACTTTTATTCATCTCCAATTCAAAAATCTTAATATTTAATTTACTGAGAGTTTTTGCAATTAAAAGTCTTTCGGCTTTGATTATGTCATGTTTTGTTTTTTTACTTTGTTCAAGATTAATACATGTTTCAAAATATTCCCTTTCTAAATTATTTGTAATCTGATTAATGATTTCCAGTTTTTCAGAGTTATAATTAGATAAAAAACTCTTTAAATCTTTTACAGAATTAAACCTTGAGACTCCCTTATCTTTTAATTCAAGTTTTAAAGACTTTAATGATTCTATTGTTCCAAATATTCTTGCCATTTCCGAATGTATTCAAGATTACTATTGTTTCTTACACTTTTAAACACTCAAATTGTAAACGAGCGAATTCTTAATCTTATTTTCATTATTTGATAGTATAATTTGTGGAAGATGACATTCTAACTTTTGTATTGTAATCCCCAGTTTTCAAAACAAAAGGGCTATTATTTTTACTTACTTGTATTTCTGTGTTGATATACGTTCTTGCAAGATTTTGTGATGTGTCATATTTTGCGGTTAATGACGCTTGAAACCCTTTTTCTACAGGGCCAATTGTTATTTCCCATTTTGAATTCTTATATGTATAATTCTTAAATGAATTATTTTCAGATTTAATTTTAACGTTTCGATATAAGTTATACATTGTATTACTTTCGACGATATATTTAATATAATACTCATCATTGTTCTCTGGTTTATATTCATCTTTTTCGCAGCTTGATAAATATATGCCTGAAAGAATTAATATTGGAAAAATTATAATTTTACAATATTTACAACTGATTTTTTTGAAAACTAAGTTTGGTGTTTTTATCAAATTCATAATTCTAAATTTTTAACTGTGGTTATTAAAGTTGAAAATTAGAATTTTTATGATTTTGAAATATTATTAAACAATCCAAGTGGATAAATTAATAACTAAAATATCATATTTCTTAAGTGAGTTAATTACTGCCAACGTTTTTGTATAAAGTTAGTGTGGGAGGTAGACAAACTTTATTTTGTCAGCCTGACACTAAGCTTATACTTATTTTATGTTTTTATCTTGTCGACCTAAAAATAATCAAATATGTGTAAGAGAGTTTATAAAGAGACCAGAAACTTTGAGAAAACCCTAAAAACCCACATTAATTTTATACGGTGTTACCAAAAGGTTTATTTGTAGTATTCAATTTCACGTTTAACAATATATATAGGTTTATCATTAATTTTTGTGACTTCGGTTATCCAATTATTATTGCTGTCAAATTTATAGTCATATTCAATTTTCTTAATTGATTTATTTGGAACTGAAATTAATGAGTTTTTTCTAATCCGGTTATCATTATATTCATGTTCAATTTTTAACTTTTCTAGTCCCTTAGAATCATAAAATATTTCTTGAATTAATAAGTTGTCTTTGTACACAAATGAACGTTTTGAAGCTATTTCTTCATTACCATCTTCTACGCTAAACTCTAAATATTCAGTTAATAGGTTTTTATCGTAGATAAAATGATCTCGATAAGTAATTTTATCGTCTTTGTCTGTCCAATTTGTTTCACAAATTGTTAAGTTAGGTTTAGTTTTGACATGAATTTTATCTCCCGTTTCCAATCCTTTCTCGTCATATATTATTCCAATATTGTTTTTGTAAATAATTGTTTCTGAAGGGGTTTTGAAATCGTAACTGCTATAAAATAGTTTTTCTTTTAACAAGTTGTTGTTTTTATCGAAAGTTAAATCAAACCATGCTTTACTGTCCACCATCCAGAAATCGGAATATTCAGTTAGTCCACCTGATTTAGGTTTGTTTATCACAATTTCCCCAAAACGTTCTTCCACATTATAGATAGATTGTTTAATGTTTTTTACTTTCCCATTTAGATTTTGACTAAAAAAATAATGATAACTAGTTTTCTGCTCTGAGCAAGAAGTTAATATTATTAATGGGAGAATTAATGCAATAGTGTTTTTTAATAGGATTTTCATTATGTCAATTTTTGGTAACGTTTTTGTATATGAAAAGTTGCGTTTTTTGAAACGCGATTTTTCAAGCTATTTTGTTTTTTATAAAAGTAACGAATTTTTCAACAGAATAGGAGTGTAGCAATTTTTTATATACGGTGTTAGGCATAGTTTTAATTTAGTTTCAATATTTTTCCGTTTTTTGGAGCATTATTAAAACCTTTTAAAATTGCTATTTCTGTAACTGTCGTACCAATTAAAATTCCAATAGTTTGTCTTGATAGTCCGATTGTGTATAACAAAACTATTCCTATTATAACTGTTACTCCTAAAGCAAAAATTACAGATTTTTCTCTATCGAAAAATGTCATGTTTTTCAGGGGAGTATTTTTTAATTTTAAGATGATGTTTTTAAAATCTAGGTAAACAGATGTATTTAATTTAATCTCTACTGATGGTTTGCTTTTTCCATCTTCGTCTGATAGATAATTAAGAATAATATTCTGATTATCCTCATCAAAAATAATGTTTTCTAGTTCATAGAATTTGTAAAATTTAGTTTTTCCAAATAGTTTTTTATCTTCTATTGCTTTCTCTATTGAAATTTCTTTTTCATTAATAGTTGAAATCCAAATAGAGTATTTATCTAAAATTAAAAACTTACTTAAGCCATTTTGACTGTTTATTTTCCAAGAATATTTAGTCATTTTTTTAAATTAATTATGCCTAACGGTGTTGGCTATGATAAGTTGCGCTTGGCGATTTTAAAACGACCTGTTTTGGCGAAATCGAGCCGCAAACAAGCTGAGCCAAAACTGCCCGAGTGTTTTAAAATTGTTTTACGCGAGTTTCATAGCTTTGTTTGATTGCAATTTAGAAATAAAATTTTGAAGCTAATAGTGATGTAGCAATTTATTATAGCCGGTGTTGTAGTTAGTTATTTTTTTACAATTGTATTCTTTTTTAAATCAATTCCTTTATATCCTTCAATGAAATTAACTTTTTGAGATATCCAATTCGAGTCTGTAGCACATTTTACATTGAAGTGCAAATGAGGATGATTAGTAAATCCAGTATATCCAGAAATTGCAATAGGCTGCCCTGTTTTAATGGTGTCTCCTTGTTTTACTAGGCTTCCGTTTTTATCCAAATGCACATATTGAGTAAATAGATTACTTTTCGGATGATAGATTGTTATATAATTGGCATAGTCAGTCCATTCTCTATCACCGTTTTCAGAATAGCAATCTATTACACCAACGACATATCCATTGTCTGAAGCACAGATTGTGTCGCCTATTCTTAAGTTAAAATCAATTGCATATAAAGACCCAATGTGGTTATGTGAATAGATACCATTATAACCTTGGATAACTTTATATTTTGTATTGGTTTTAAATGGAAGTGATATTGGATACTTGTTAATTGGTATTCTAGGGTTTCCATACTTGTTTTTTAATATAATTTTCTCTTTTAAAATGAAGTTTTTATGGCGTATTACAATTATACTATCACTTAAAGGTTTCAAAGTAATCGTGTCATATTGATTTAAAAGTTTTTTAATAGACTGATTGTTAGATTTTAAAAAATACCTTAAAGGACAATTAACAGGATTATTAAGATAGATTACAGTAGAATCAGTAAAATATTCTATTTTACTTTTGTGGTAAAAAGCAAATGTTTTGGTCGTAGGCAAAGTCTTGTTTTGACAACTCAATATTAGCAGAATTAATAAAAAAGAGCTAGATATAATTTTCATTCATTCAAATCTACTTAATGTTTTTTTTAATTAACTACAACGTTTTTGTATAAAGTTAGTGTGGGAGGGAGACAATCTTTTTATTGTCAGCCGAGCCACTGAGCTTATACTTATTTTATGTTTTTATCTTGTCGAGCTAAAAATAGATAAATAAGTTTAAGCGGACTTTATAAATAAACCAAAACTTTGGGCTAAACCATAAAACCCACATTAATTTTATACGGTGTTGTAAATAGTTAATTCTCAGAAAGTGTAACTCCATTCCAAGTATATTTCTTCAGAATCTCTGTTTTTCCTTCCTCTTTTTTTGTCTTTGGGGTTATTTTCGCTAACAATATTTTATTCTCTTCTCCATTTTCTTCCTCAGGAAATATATAAGTTTTATACGGTTCAGGACCATCACAATGCATATTCTTAATTTGAGGAATTTCAATGAGGTTTTCTTTATTATTTAATAGCAAGTATGTTGAATAATGATTCGAGCAACATGAGTCATAATTAACCTCCACTATGATAACTTTTAATACATTTTCAAGGTTATTCACAGTGCTTACAGATACAGATGAATTCTCATAAAATTCTAAATTCGAAATAGAAAATTCATGTAAATTCTCGTGTTTATTATTTCTAAGGTGAAAAGTTAAAATTTCATTATTGTTTGAAGTTGACATGTTTTTCCAGTATTTATCGCGCACGGATTGAGGAATCGTTGTTAAATAGTATTTCTCAGCTGTGTCTCCTAAATTCGGTACATTTGGTGTTAAAAATCCGCTAAATACAAACCCTTTTTGTATTCCGTTAAAATCTTTGATTTTGTTCCAGAATCCAGTAATGGTTGTCCCATTATCTTCGAATTCAAATTTAATATTAGTTTTCTGAAGTATATAAACTCTTTCTCCGAAATTTAGTTTACCAATTCGAGCTGAATTTATATTTGAATTTTCTCTAATAATTAATCCATTTGGAGCATTTACAAATTGTATTTCTTGTCCATATACTGAACAAAAACATAACAATAAATAAACGAGAATATTTTTTTTCATAATTATTTACAACGGTTTTGTATAAGATTAGTGTGGGAGGTAGACAAACTTTATTTTGTCAGCCGAGCCACTGAGCTTATACTTATTTTGTGTTTTTATCTTTTTCAACCTAAAAATAGATAAATAAGTTTAAGCGGACTTTATAAATAAACTAAAACTTTTGGCTAAACCATAAAAACCCACATTAATTTTATACGGTGTTCTACGCAGTTTTTTATTCAGTATACCATATTGTCGTAAATATAAATTCCTTTTTGTCCGAAACTTAATTCGCGAGTAAATTCATATTTTGGGTCAATAAAATCGAGTTTTATCTCTCTAAAAGCCTTTTTTAAAATTCGTTTGCATTTTTTATAGTCTTTGTCAGAAAGTCTTTCCCAAAACCCCATGTCGACTTTCATACTTTTCAGTTTTCCTTTTTTTGAAAAGGTTAAATTGTAATTATCATAACAATTCAATTCAGTAGAGTTTGGGATTAATTCATTAAGTTTTTGTTCAAGATAATTATCTATAGTATCCTTTATTGATTTTTTATAATCTCTAATTGGTTTTCCTTTTCTCCAACCTTGACATTCTTTTTCTGTCATTATATACATTTGCATATATCCATCTTTGGAATAGAATTTCCCTTTTTCTAATCTACTCGTGAATTCTGAATATTTTTCTTTCAGTAGAAGAACTTCGTTCATTTGACTTAAAATAGTCTTAATGGGTTTTACTTCGTTTATAGTGTCATTTTGATTCCAAGGACAAGTATATATTGCAGTATTTAAATTATTCTCTGTTTTGTAATTAAATTCTATACTACCACAATGTAGCCAATTAAAATTCCAATTATTAATCAATGTGTCTGTTGGGATTTGATATAATTCTTCTTTTAAAATTAACTGGCCAATTTTAGTTGATTTTTCTTTTTCTAGTTCGACTAATTGAAATACATAATTAGTTGGTTCACTATCATTTCCATAGTCAGTTTTGATTGGTTTACTTTCTGTTATTTCATTAATTAATTTTCCTGAAAATTCAATTCCATTATTACTTTCTAAATCAACTATTTGACCGTATTGCACAAAGCGAAAATGATATTTTACTTTAGAATTTTTAATTCGCTTAAGTCCAAAATAATATTCGTTCAATTCCTCTTGTGAATATTTTTGAAAAGTGAAATTTTCATTCAAGTCTACTTTTTTTAAATTATTTTGTCCTATTAAATTGGCACAAATTAAAAGTGATATGATTGTTAGTTTAAAATTCACAGGTTTATTTTTCTAATTGCGTAGAACGTTTTTGTATAAGATTAGTGTGGGAGGTAGACAAACTTTATTTTGTCAGCCGAGCCACTGAGCTTATACTTATTTTATGTTTTTATTCTTGTCGACCTAAAAATAGATAAATAAGTTTAAGCGGACTTTATAAATAAACCAAAACTTTGGGCTAAGACATAAAAACCCACATTAATTTTATACGGTGTTGGCTATAGTTATTTGACTTCTTTTTCATCAATTTCTTTGATAAGTTGTGTCGCCATTTTGTTTCCTTCGTCCTTTGCTTTATTTAACCAGACTTTTGCTTTTTCTTTATTTTTTTCAATACCAAATCCGTTGTAATAAATCATTCCTACTATTATTTGAGAATTAGTATCTCCATTCTTAGCGCATTCTAGGTAAAGCTCAAATGCTTTTTCTTGGTTAACTTCTGTACTTTCTCCGTAGAAATACATATTGGCTAAGTTAAATTTAGAGTTATAATCTCCTTTTTCTGAACATTCAGTGAATAACTCAATTGCTTTTTTCTTGTCTTTTTTTACTCCATCTCCAGAGTAATACGAAGTTGCCAATGCGTATTTACCTTCTAAATTTCCTTGATTTGAACTTTTTTCATAATAATCAAATGCTTTTATTTTATCTATTTTTGTTCCTACACCATAATGATACATTTGTCCCAAGTCATACTGAGCTTTAGCATCACCACTATCAGCTTTGACTTTGTTTTCGTTAAATAGCTTTGTTCTACTCTCAAGGATTACGTTTTCGATAGTTTGTGAATTACTTACAAAACTTAATATTAATAATAATAGGAATGTTGTCTTTTTCATTTTTTTAATTATTGCCAACGTTTTTGTATATGAAAAGTTGCGTTTTATGAAACGCGAATTTTCATAGTATTTAGTTTTTTATAAAAGTAATGAATTTTTCAAAAGAGTAGAATTACAGCAATTTTTTATATACGGTGTTGGCACCAGTTATTGTTCTTTCAGTTGTTGTATTTGTTGTTTTGAGAATTTTATTGCACTATCATCACCATATTTGATTGTCTTTTCATAATATTCAATTGCTTTTTCTTTATTGCCTTTAAGTTTATATCCGTGTGCAATATTTGTTAGGACTATAAAATCTTTCGGGTTTATTCTTTCAGCTCTTAACAATGTACTTATGGCTTTGTCAAATTCTCCAGTTAGTATATATGTAATTGAAATATTTGATAAACTCTCAATATGATTTGGGTAATGATTTAAAATTTCATTAGCGATTTCCCGCATGTAAATAAGTAGGTTATCGTCTTCTGTATTATATATTTGTAATTGATAAGTTTGTATGTCTAAAAGAAACTCCTCTTTTGTGATCTCTTTTTTTTCGTTGTTCGTCCATGTCCAGGTGTTGTTATTGACGATGGAATACTTAATTGTTTTAATTATTTCAGAAGTGAAGCTTTTCCAATTAGAGATTTCTCCTAAAGCATATATTTTTCCAAATCTCATGTCGAGTCTGTTAGGATAAAGTTCAATTCCTTTGTCAATTATGTTTAATCCTTTTTCCAATTCCGTTTGGTTATAATGAATTTCGCTTCTTAAGAATCCCGCTGTTTGATTTAAACTGTCTTTAAGAACTAATCCTTCTCCTTTTGTCTCATTTGTTGACGTAGTAAGGATTTCTTTCCTAGATTTCATAAAATGATAATTAAAATAACTTGTATAAAGTTCAGCGTCTTTTGGTCTTTCAGATTTCCATTTGGTTAAAACTTTTAATTGATTGACTGTGTCATTAGTTTGACAATATTTTTGGAATTCAGATTGATAATCTTGACTAAATCCGATTTGCGAAATTAAAATCGCAATTAAAGTTCCTAATATTCTTCTCATTTTTGAATTTTTTCTCGAATTGGTGCCAACGTTTTTGTATAAGATTAGTGTGGGAGGTAGACAAATTTTATTTTGTCCGCCGAGCCACTGAGCTTATACTTATTTTGTGTTTTTAACTTGTCGACCTAAAAATAGCTAAATAAGTTTAAGCGGACTTTATAAATAAACCAAAACTTCGGGAAAACCATAAAAACCCACATTAATTTTATACGGTGTTGTAAAACGTTTATAGGATATCTTCCAATGTTATTAGATGTTCACTCAACAATTCATTCAGTTCTTTAGACTTAGTTGTGTGAAATTTAAGCTGATTGTTTTTTAGTAAACTGTTTATATTCGCTTCATTTCTAATCTTCAGTAAGTTACTTATCAGTGAAGCTCGACTATCATTGTTATGGTATATAATTGCTATTTTTGAATCTTTATAAAAACTTACATAATCAAAAATTTCATCGATATATTTTTGATCAGAAGTATCAAGTGAATGTCCCATAAAGAAAAAGCTTTTATCATTATTTGATTTTCCCTTATCTAAATCCTTGATGAATGAAAATTTTATTGCTCCATGAATTTTTTGGAAACCCTTTGTGAATTTAATAAAAGGATTCCCATTTGAAATCTCTACATTAATATTATTGACTCCAAGAACTATTTGATTTTCAGGGTTGTTTATTTCTCCATGTAAATGTGTGCTAACGTTTAAACCAAATATTTGCTCAAAAGTTGAAGTATAGTTGAATGTATAATGCTTATTTATATTATTAAATAAGATATTATTCTCCGTTGATTTAATTGTTTCATAAAATGGGTAAACAAAAAGAGTAAAGTATTTTTCAAAGATTACTTTAAAATCTTCTAATTCAGTTTCTAATGAATATGCAATATTATTAATATTCACGCCTGTAATGCACTCCAATCTTATTTTGAGATATTTTTTGTTAAATTCAAGATATTGACCAGACACATCGGATTTAAAAATTCCGAATTTATCTAAGATATAAACAAGTTCTCGATCATTATTTATAACATCTTGGCTGAATTCGCCTTCCTGTTCATAAATAGTGCGACTACCAAAAAGATTTTGTTCAATTAATTCATATCCTTTTAATACTTTTTTTACCACTAATTCTATTCGATTTTCAAAATCAATCCACGTATCTATTTCTAATTCTTCTTTGAAGAACGCATACCATTTGTTAGAAGTAAATTCGTCTTTAAATCGTTCAATCTCATCAAAGTCAAATTTAACATTGTTATAGTTACTCAAAATAAATTCGCTGCTACTTACATTGGAATAAATTGATTCAATAGTAATTTCTGAATTATTAGTTAAATTATTTAAAATTTTAATAAAGTCAGAGTATAGAGTGGGTAAGCCGTAACTTAGGTCAAATCCATTTCCGGTAATTAGTATTTTTTCCATTTTTTTGCAATGTTTTACAACGTTTTTGGCTATGATAAGTTGCGTTTGGCGGTTTTAAAACGACCCGTTTTGGCGAACCGAACCGACCAGTACTTGAGCCAAAACATGATGAGTGTTTTAAAACTGCGTACCTTTAGTTTCATAGCTTTTATAAGACCGTAATTTAGAAAAATAATTTTGAATGCTAGCAGGAGCGAAGCAATTTATTATAGCCGGTGTTGTATGCAGTTTTATCGCTTATGTTCAGATTATTCTTCGTTTAAATTAAAATCTAATTTCTTTTCATATATTTTTTCAGCCTTGGTTAATCTATTTTGTTCTCGCATGTAATTTATTGTTTTAGCAAGACTTAAAATATCGATTATTAATAATGCAATCAATAATATTATTGTTTTCTTTTTCAAGTCATAATTCCGAACATATGCTTTTTCATTTTTCCGTTTTGAACCAAATAGAAGTATTAAAAAAAAATATACCAGAAAGGTTAAGCCTACATGATAAAAGGGACTTAGAGCTATAAACAATCTTGAAATAATGAATAGATTAAAAGAAAAAATAAAACTGATAATCAGTAGTGGTAAATAAAAATGGTCGTCCTTATTTCGTGAGAATCTTACATGTAATTTTGAAAATAAAATAAAATATAATTCAACAATTTTCATGTTTAATTTTTAGTCAACCTATTTCAGGATTTTACAATATGTTTAATTGTTTACAACGTTTTTGTATATGAAAAGTTGCGTTTTTTTGAACGCGAATTTTCATAGTATTTTATTTGTTATAAAAGTACTGAATTTTTCAACAGAGAAGGAGTGCAGCAATTTTTTATATACGGTGTTGGGCGTAGTTTTTATTCGTAATACATTTTAAATTTTTCGAAAGTTTCTTGTCCAGGAATATTTACAGTCATTTGATAATAGCCATCTTCTTTCGATAAAACTTGATAAATAAATTTATCTCCTTTCACACTAAAATTTGATCGTGATTCATTATTACTTTCCAAAAAGACTAATTCGAATTCTGTTTTGTTAACCCAATTATAAGTCAGATTTGAAGTTGTTTTATTAGAAAATGAATCTGTCCATTTCCCTTTTTTCATTGTGACTCTTGTTGTATCTCCATTAACTTCGAAATAATAAAATTCCTCTTGATTTTTAAATTTCCTGAGTTGTTTTTTTGTTATATCGGGTTTTGGTTTTTCCGAGATTCTCCTAGTGTCTTCTTTTGGTGGTTCCAATCTGTCCAATAAATTTCGAAATTCTATACAGTTTCTTTGAAGTCTATAATAAACTTGTTGTCCAATTTTTTGAGTTTTAGATTGCTCAAATTTTCCTAAATAAGGATAAAGTTGATTTTCGTATAATGAGTTTATTTTTAGCGTATCATTTTTGATTTCTAAATTTTTCAGGAAATCACACATTACATTAGAAACAGAATCAATTTCTGTAATCGTTTGTGAAATTGTAATATTAGAAATTCCTATTAATAAAAATATCAATATTTTTTTCATTTCGTTCAAATTATGCCCAACGTTTTTGTATAAGATTAGTGTGGGAGGTAGACAAACTTTATTTTGTCAGCCGAGCCACTGAGCTTATACTTATTTTATAGTTTTTATCTTGTCGACCTAAAAATAGATAAATAAGTTTAAGCGGACTTTATAAATAAACCAAAACTTTAAGAAAACCATAAAAACCCACATTAATTTTATACGGTGTTAGGCAACGTTATAATTCGAAATATGTTATTTTTCTTTTTAAAATATTTAAAGGTTTGTTTTCCTTGAAGCTTTCTTTTGAAATCCAATTTCCAACTTTATCGTATTTGTACTTATAATTCCAAATATTTTTTTCTCCAGTTTCATTATCTTCTCTGGAATATTCAATTAAATTTCCATTTTTATTCCATTTTTGTGTCGAAATATAATACTTATTTGCTCCAATCGGTTTCCAAGTCTGTTCCTTAAGTTTTGAGTTACTGTGATAAGAGTTGATTGTTAGTGTATAATCATTTTCATTTATGTAATTACTTTTTGCTTTAGAAATTCTATTTTCTTTATCGTACTCAAAGAAATTTCGCTCTTTTATAGTGTCATATTTATTGAATTGTGTAATCTCTTCAAACTGGACTAGGTTATTTTCATACCTTCTAAAGATTAATTTTGATATGATGTCATTTTTTAAATAACTGTTTTCCATAATGATATTTTCGTTATTATCATATTGAAATGTAAAAGTCATTTGAATAGTGTCTTTTACATAGTCAGTTCTTTTAATACATTGATTATTTTTATTTCTTTCAAGTAATATTATTCTCTCGAAATCATCCTTTTGATATTCGACTTTGGTCAAACTATCATTTTCATTATAATAATATCTATTAAAAATTTTCGATTTTTTTCCATAATGATCAACCTCAGAGATTTCTTGTAATCTGTTTTTATAATCATATGAGTATTTTCTTTCGTATGATACTGCATTATTGGAGTAAAACTCAATATTGGAAGTCAAAAAACCTAACTTGTTGAATTCTAAAATTTCATTTCTGTCAAATGAATAAGAATTAATTTTTTCTCCAATTATTAAAGAGTCATTTTTCAGAGAATATTCAAATAATTCAGTTTTTATAGATTTAATTTTTCCAATTAAATTATTCTTTAATAAATCATTTTTCGTTTTTGATTTTTCAATAGATTCTGAACATCCAATTATTGATATCAGTATGATTATTAATGTACAGATTTTGGTTGTCATCTTATGTTGCCTAACGTTTTTGTATAAGGTTAGTGTGGGAGGTAGACAATCGAATAATTGTCAGCCGAACCACTGAGCTTATACTTATTTTATGTTTTTATCTTGTCGACCTAAAAATAGATAAATAGGTTTAAGCGGACTTTATAAATAAACCAAAACTTTGGGCTAAACCATAAAAACCCACATTAATTTTATACGGTGTTGTGCGTAGTTTTTATTCCGTTTTAATTAATTCAATTCCAGTTCTTTTTTCTGGAAATTCAAAAAGTTTATTGTCGATAATATACATTCTGGCTTCAGTATCATTTAATATTAGACTATCTCCTTTTTTTTCGTATTTGCCAACATAAACTCTTCCATCGTTATTTTCGTCACACAGATAAAAGTATTCATTATTTTTTCCGATGCTCAATTCGTAAACAATTTCGTTTAATGAGAATTTAAATTCCGTATTATTTCTTTCGTGATAATTCATAAACCACAAACTCCAAAAAGCGTAAAAGATAAGTGGACAAATAATAGAGTTAGCTAAAAATATTTTGGAAAATGGTTTTTTAAAAAAATAGAGGATAAGTCCGATTATCAAGTTTAATCCGAAAAGAATTGGCACAATTAATATTATTCCAATAGAAATACTTGGGTCAGGTTTCATTGTATAAATCCATAATCCAAGAAGAATAATTTCAAGAATGAGAATTCCAATTCCGTACTTTATTTTTGTTTTAGAGTTCATTTCTCAAATTACGCACAACGTTTTTGTATATGAAAAGTTGCGTTTTTTGAAACGAGATTTTTCATAATATTTTGTTTATTTAAAAATAGTGAAATTTTCAAGTTAGTAGGAGTGTAGCAATTTTTTATATACGGTGTTGGCTATTGTTTTGTCCATTCAAAGTTTTTAATAGTTATTCCTCTGTAACAATCATCTGCACAATTCTCAGGAGTATAACCACAAGATGTTATCATACCAGTTTGATCAGTTGATAATGTCAGCATATTCGTTTCTTGGTCTACAGTTAAATACTTTGTAGAACAATCGTTGTAATAATCATCAATTGTTTTTATATCAGCTCCAAATTCATGCGTTCCAAGTTCAGATTTGTTTTCTTGATATGTTATACTTTCAATAAATTCAGGTTGGAGTCCTGGCTCATTTGGCTTTAAGGATTCATATTCTCTAGCTATTACTATTCCATTTTGAACAGTAATAGTCGTTGTTGAAGAATTACCTGTCCAAGAATAATTAGGAACTTGATATGAGTAGGAATTTCCATGTACTGATTTTAAATTATTCCAATTATCAAGACTTTCGTTATACGTTAATCCATTCTCACTTTTAAAAGAATCAGTTATATCAATAGAATCTTGTTCACAAGCTATTGTTGTAATAAATAAAATAAATAATGGTAATAAATAATTTTTCATAGTGCTTTTTTTAAATAATTGCCAACGTTTTTGTATAAGATTAGTGTGGGAGGAAGACAAACTTTATTTTGTCAGCCGAGCCACTGAGCTTATACTTATTTTGTGTTTTTATTCTTGTCGACCTAAAAATAGATAAATAAGTTTAAGCGGACTTTAGAAATAAACCAAAACTTTGGGAAAACCATAAAAACCCACATTAATCTTATACGGTGTTGCCTAATGTTTTATATATATCCTCTATCTATACAATTCTTGTTGATACTTTCCAAAGCTAGAATAAATTCAGATGTATCTAAGAAATAACTAGGGTATGCCTTTTTTAATGCTTTTATAGAAGTTGCAGAAACTAGTACAACTGCGTTTTTATCTTCTTCTATATTTTTTTCAATTTCTAAATATTCAGATGTTGCTAATTCAAATTGATTTTTATTAAAGATTCTTAAATTGACAGATTTTTCTTTAAAGTCAATGTTTATTAAATAGTAATCTCCTGGGAATTTATCTGTTTCAATTCTTTTAGTAGAGACTCTAAGGGCTTTTAATGTTGTTATTATACTATATTTATTACAGAATGTATAGCAGTCGATCATTAATTCTTGCATGGATTTATCTTTATGGACTTCCATTTTTGGCATTTTCTCTTTTATAGCAAATAATGAACTTACAATTTTGAAGAACTCTAACCATTCATCTGGTCCTTGGCTAGATTTCAGGGAAGTTTTAGTTATTATTCCTGCTGTTTCTACTGCTGTTGCCCAATTATGTTGAAGTTTTGTTCTGATTTGCAATTCAAGTTTTAAATCATTGTATTGTTCAACTACTGAAGAATATCTATAAATAAAATGAATGCTTCTATAACCTGATGGTTTTGGTTTGTCCACATAATCTACAACCTTCTCAAGCTTATGATTAGTTTTTTGAAACTCCAAAATATTTTTCAACTGAATTAAATCTTTGCGGTCCTTAAGAACAGCTCTGTATCCTCCAATATCTTGCATTCCTCCAAGTCCCATTTTTTCATTTAAATCTAATTTATATTCGATAGATGTTAAACGTTTTAATCTTTGAGATACTAGAATTGGTGAAATTTTGTTTTTCTTTAATAATCTTAGCAAACCATTTTTCATAACTTTTAATGGGTACAGATGACTAGTTCTCCATTCGTTTATTATGTCTAAAGACTCTTCTATATCAGAATTTGATTTAGAGGTCATTAAAATATTTCCTGCCTTAGTTATTTTTTTTCTACTGTAATTCATAAAATTTTTGGCAACGGTTTTGGCTATGATAAGTTGCGATTGGCGGTTTTAAAACGACCTGTTTTGGCGAAATCGGACCTCAAACGAGCTGAACCAAAACATATTGAGTGTTTTAAAACTGCGTACCTAGAGTTTCATAGCTTTTATAGGAGCGTAATTTAGAAAAATAATTTTGAACGCATATAGGATTAAAGTAATTTATTATAGCCGGTGTTGTGTGTAGGCTTTTTTTACCATTCTTTCTCAATAACAATAATATTTTCAGACTTTATGATTCCTAAAATAAATAGTTCTTTTGTGTAATATACAGAATCTAATGAATTAGTTTTTCCATTTGCTAATTTCGATGAAAATCCAAATCCATATTTACCAATTGATCTTTTAGTCATTATTTTATCCTTATTGATATTCTCTAAAATTTTTTCAAATTCGACAGTATCTTTAACCTTTATAATTGCGGCTTCCCATCCATCATTTAGACCAGTCAGATTATTCTTTTCAATTATTCCTCCTGACTTAGGAAACTTACATTTGGTAATAGATTCAAATATTCCAATTAATTTAGAGTCACTTGGTTTTTGATTTAAGCAACCGCTAATAGATGAACACAATAAAATTAATAAGGTTATTAAATAAAATTTCTTAAACATCAGGATTCTTGTAAATTATAATTTTGATTTTTTTTCTGCTTACACACAACGGTTTTGTATATGAAAAGTTGCGTTTTCTGAAACGCGATTTTTCATGCTATTTTGTTTTTTTATAAAAGTAATGAATTTTTCAACAGAAGGGGAGTGTAGCAATTTTTTATATGCGGTGTTGGGCATAGTTATTTTTCACTATTAAAATCTATATCGATATGGCCTATTAACTCTAGATGATTAAATCTTTTTTTTATATTATCTATCTCTGTATATAGTTCACTAATCTCCCCTCGAAAGTTTGTTTTTTTATGATAATCCATTAAATAATTTATATAAGTATTTGGTCTAAAATATTCCAATTCTAGAGAAGGTTCATTTTCTAAATACCTATTTAAATCATTTTGTTCTGCTTGAAGTAAAAATTTAATAATCTCTCGTTGAATTATCTTTTCATTTATAAAATCAAATTCTTTGCTTAAAAAAATTTTAAATGCTTTTGATTCAGTTGAAACTTCATAAGTGTAAATATTAAGTTTCCTACAAGATTCAATAATTTGATTATAATATTTAGTTGATATTTTTCCTATTGTTTTTCCTATGAATTTTTTAATTCGTTCATCGTTTTCTGTACATGAGAAAAAATCAGTTGATATTTTTATATTTAGATTTTTATTGATAAAGTTTATTAATTCGGACTTACTTGTATCTGATTTGTATACGCTTTTCAGACTAAATTTTTCATATCTGGAAGTTTTATAAAATCTTGAGAGAATATTCAAAAATTCAAGGTGTACTTTCCCTAGATTCATATTTATATGTTTTTCTATCCTATTATGAATATCTATATGGTTGTGAGTAATCAAACTTTTTTCAAACTCCTCCTGATCAATTTCAAGATTATGTTCGAGTAAAATAAGTGTGATTTTCTGAAGTCGCTCAATTCCGACAGAAATATTATATAAGAATTCAAAGGATTCATCGTCATAATAGAAGTGTGACATTAATTCAAAACAATGTAATCCATTATATATGAAGTTTCCTGATATTGTCAGTTCAGTGCCTAATCGGAAATTTTTCCAGAACTCATCAGGACTAAAATCATTTTCATCTATACTGTGGTGTTTCATAATTGTGCCCAACGGCTCCGGCTATGATTAGTACGGGAATAAATAAGCGATTATTTTCCGATTAATTACTTAGCCAAAACTTTTTATTTTGTTTTATTTTTTCATTTTTAAAACCAAATCAAAAAGATTTGGCGGACTTCATAAAAATACACTAAACTTTGGAGTATACACACAAAGCCCGTATTAATTATATCCATTGTTGTAACCAGTTTTTCTTTTTCGGATATCTTGTTTTAAATTCTTCTTCACTTAATTTTATTCCGTTAAAATCTGGATTTGTAGATTCTAAGGTCATATTTTCCTTTAGAATCAAAACTCTATCTGTATAATTCTTATTTGGCTTGAATGGTAATAATTCATTATGAATCAAGGTAGAATCAAACTCAAGTTGATATCCATTTATCCAAGCTATTTTGGCATATCCCATTGCTGGCTGAGATATCAAATCTTTATAAAAAGCCGAGTCCCGATTTCTTTTCTTATGTTCTTTTGTTGCTAAAGCATTTATAGATTCAAATACTAAGTCCTTATTCTTCTCAAGAATTCCTTTAAAAAAATTATAGTCGATTTTTAAGGCAACATTTTTTTTCATTTTGAGAAAAATATTGTCCATTATTTTTAGGTTCTCATCGAGAGCTTGATAATCTTTATTCATCGATTTAATTATTGTATCGATATAAATATGACTCTTACCAATTTTTACTAATTCTTTATATGTTTTATATTTTTTAGGACCGCTTGTTATGGTGTAATCTATTTTATTAAAAGAATTTACAACTTCTAAGTTATCTGATAAAATTGCATATAAAGGACTGTTACGTTTATAGTTAAATATATCCTTATTAAAGGAACATTCTTCTAAATCTATTTTTGCACAGTTAGAGAATGCTTCTTTACTTTTTTCGATATTATTTTCAATCAAAGATTCATACCAAGCTTCTGATTCAAAAGACTGCCAAATCATATTCAATCCATTTTTGTATATGAATTCTTTACTATTGTATTTCTTTAGTCTTTCTTGACCTCGCTTATATGATTCTATTAATTCTTGCAATTTTTTGAGAATTGGTTACAACTGGTTATATCAAGAACTAAAGTCCTCTTTTTTTATAGTTATTTTGGGATAAGAGGAGTTTTGGGTCATCTTTATCCGTTTTTCTCAAAGATAAAATAAGATTGTCTAACGGACTCTCAATTTCTAATAAATCTTTCTTTGCAACATGTGTATATATCATCGTGGTCTCTGGTTTTGCATGTCCTAATAATGATTGTATATGTCGCAAACCAATTCCGTTTTCAAGCATGTGTGTAGCATAACTATGCCTTAAAGTGTGCGGTGTTACTTTCTTTTCGATTTCAGCTTCTTTAACGGCTCTGTGTAGAAATTTTCGCACGCTGCTAGCCGTGTATTGTTTTCCGTTTTGTCCCTCCACAAAATATACTGATGGACGATATGTCATCACATAGTTTCTTAGCAAAGGCAAAAAACTTTTTGCCAATTGAACATACCTATCTTTTCTTCCTTTTCCGTTTTTAATATAAATCTGTTTGCGATCAATATTGATATCCGAAAGTTTTAATGACAACAATTCTCCAATTCTTAAACCAGATGAATACAACAACGTAATAATCGCTCGATGTTTTAAATTTTTACAAGAACGAATCAAGTCAATCACTTCTTCCTGAGATAAAACGGTGGGCAAATAACGATCTTTTTTGGGACGAACTAATTCCATCGAATCAATAGAGCATTGTGGATAATACACTACAAAATGTTTCATCGCACTGATAAACTGTCGTTGCGTACTGATAGACATGTTTTTTTTGATAAAAACATCTTCCAAAAACAACTCAACATCTCGATTTACCAAATCTTCAATACGTTTGTTTTTTTGATAATTGATAAAATCTTTAACAAATTGTGTATACACAGAAACTGTACTTTCGCTATAGCGCTTACCAATTAAATATTTTTTAAAACCAAGAATGATTTGATAATTGTTTTCAGCAGAAATTTTATTCCGTTTTAAGATGGATACATCTGTTTGCAACGAACTGTCTTCAACGAGAAGTACCAAGTCTTTAGTTTTATCTATTACTAATGCTAACCTCTCAATAGTAAACAGAGCTACCCATCCTTTTAGGGTGTAACTAAATCGAAAGCCTTCGATGCTTTTGATCAATTCTTTGAGTTTGAAATTGTATTTGAATTCAACCAAAAGCACTGCATGCTCTCGGTGAACTACTTTTTTGAGGGTGAGTAAAGGTGTGTCGTTCAAGTTTTTCATAGCGTTATTAATATACTAAATAAAACACCATGAACAAAATAAATGAATCTCTTAATGGGCTAAATCATGGACTTGTAAGTGCTTTTTTAAGATACCAGAAGGTGTGCTGTTATTCTCATCAAAAACACGAGTATCACCAAACAAAATAAAACTATCTCTAGCTCTAGAAACCGCTACGTTTAACATATTAGGTTTGTTGTCCCTGTCAAAAAACAATGTACCCTCATCTGTCGTTGTATATACCGAACTAAATAATACAATATTTCGTTCGGCACCTTGCAAGGCATGAACCGTTCCTAATTTCATTTTACTTACATTATATCCGGCCTCAGTCAAGGCTCGTGACAATTCACTTTTTTGGCTTGTAAACGGAGTTATGATTCCTAATACAGACTCAACAGTATCAGTATCATAAGCATGTGCAATCGCTTCTTTGTGTTGATTTAGCCACGATACTATAGCATTTACTTCTGTAATATTAAAACGACTACTGAATTTTCGGTCGCTTTTACCCTCAATATGATAGGCCATCATAGAAGGAAATAATTGATCGGCTTTCGCTTTTCCTTTCATAGGTTTTAAAATTCCGCCATAGGCAAGTTCATTACAAAAACCAATAATCTCATCATTACATCTTCGATGTTCTAGCAATAACAATCCTTTTTCTTTATCAGTGATAAGTGGGGTTTCAAATTCACAAGCATTCTGAGCCATTTTCATAATACTTCCACTAGATGCTAAAAAACCTAAATTGTGTAAAAAGTTAGCATCGCTAGCGTTGTCAGTGATATTCTGATCCATTAAATTTCCAGAGTCGATTCTAGACGGAATCATCCAAATAGGTTCAATTTGTTTTAAATCACCCACTACAATAGCCTTCTTGGCCAACGAGAATACTGGAATACTTACTTCTGGAGTAACCTGACCTGCCTCATCAATAATTAATAAATCTAGAAAATTATACAAGGGTAAGTATTCGAAAAGAGGATTCCCATCTTCGTTTTCTCCTTGAAATTGACTGTAAACAAAATGAGTAGGAGCCATGTAAAAAGTCGCCACAAAACAGGGGGTAAGCATCGCTCTTCGTTTCCATTTATCTTGTATTGCTTTTTCTCCTGTTCCTTTCTCTGTTTCGTGCTCAATAGCATCAAGAGTCGCCAAAATCCAACGCGCTTCCCAATAATGAATCGCTAATAAAAATGCTTTATGACGAAGACTAACATCAATTTCATCATAAAAAAAGCGATGTGATTTATCATCACTATCTAATTTTTCATATTCATGGTTCCACATTTCTTCTTCAGAAACCAACGGAAAACCTTTGATGTTGTTCAACTGTTTCCATTCTTTTAGTCTCGAATACGAGTTCAAAACTGTATTGAATAGATTGATTGTGTTTTTTATAAATGATTTAGTGCTGTCTGTATTTTCAAGAATTTCTTTGGATGCAAAAAAGGGTGATTTACCATCACTTTCTATAGTAAACAACTTCTGAAACTCCGCTTGAAAAAGATCCGTATCAATAGCAGATTTGATGGCTGTAGCAGCTTTTCTCCATTGCTGAACCTTTACAACATTTAACTTCTCTTTCGATAGATAATCAGCTGGATTATTTGTCATTTGATTGATCGTGTCAATCGCTTTTATAAAATCTCTTGAAATAGAAACACCATTGATCAAATTATCTTCAACAACCGAGATTTCTTCTTGTAAATGCAAGCATGCATCCTCTAAAGAATCCGCATGAAACCCAAAATATTCGTGGTACTTATCAAAAAAATAGGTTTCTGCATCGTATACATAAGTTTCATTTTCTAAATCACACAATGTACCTTGATATCCAAATAAGTTCCCTTTAAGGTAGTTGATGTTTTTTAAGGCTTTTTCACTCTTAGATCCTGACGGTAAATACGTTGCATAACCGTGAAATTGAGGAATCCATCTTTCAGACAATCCAGCTACCGAACTGTCTGCATTTATAAAACTATCAATAATATTTGTCACAGCTTGGTTGTTTGTAGAGCAAGCCAAGATAACCGGAGCTTCTTCACCTTTTATCGCAGCACGAACTACTTCAGTCGCAACCAAACTTTGTAAAAGAGTTGTTTTTCCTGTTCCAGGAGGTCCGTTAACTGCTGTAATTGAATTAGTTTCTGCTGTTAAGTACGAGAGCAATGTTTTTCGTTGACTGATAGACAAAGGAAATTTATCCGTCATTTGTCCCAAGTGTAAATGATTGTATTGTAAAAAACCATCATCGGCAATTGGTTCCTTTCTATCTCGATCAATAGGAGTCACCAATTTAGAAATCAAAGGGAATTCTTCGGTTTCATTTAATATGTTTTCATAAAGAAATAAAATGCTTTTGGCTGTGGCAATTTTAGAACTTTTTGCAAAATAAGTTACTTTAAAATCTGTTCGAAATCCATCTGCTCGGTAAAAATCAATGTTACTGAAAGCTATTTTGTTGAATAATTCATTCAAATAATCCCAGTAAGCGCTCCAAGTAATTTCTTCAGCATCTTCTAGTGGATACGGAATTTCTATCTCTCTAGCTCCTTCAATCAAGTCCATAGTAGAGAATATAAAATCGTTACCTACATCAGCAATTGGGTCGATATAATTTCTAACAACTATTGGAAATAAATCTTTTGGAGCAGACAATTGACCAGATCTGTTGATACGAGCTTTTATCCAAAATGGATGTATCGCTTCCTTTTTAGAACTACTCTGAAGTACCAACTCAAAAGGTGCAATTATAATTTCTGTATCGTTAATTTCTTGCCAACTCGGACTGTCTTTTTTGTTGATACCTCTCAAGCGATTGATTCGTCTTTCTTCAGAATCTAATAAGGTTTTCGCGTTTTTTGAAGTAATCGAACCTAAACTTAAATCACAATTGTTTTGATGAAATAGATTTTTAATTCTAGAAATGTCCACAGCTAAATTTTCGCTATCGAACAAACTATTTCTGTAATAGTGAATCCAGTTTTTTATGTTATTCATTGATTATCTTGAAATTCGAGTGTGATACAAGTATTAAATTGACAAAAGCGAATATATCATTTTCAATGAAAGGTTTCAGCGAAGTTTTTCACAAGTTATTTACAATTTACGAATGATAGAATTTTACGTCAAGTACCCTTCGACAAGCTCAGGGTACAAATATTTAGGGTTGCGCTTGGAGACTGAGCCTGTCGAAGTCTCGATATAAACAACAACTAACAGTTACCCTTCGACCGGCTCAGGGTACGAATATTTAGGGTTGCGCTCGGAGACTGAGCCTGACGAAGTCTCGATATAAACAACAACTAACAGTTACCCTTCGACCGGCTCAGGGTACGAATAAATCTAAAATAATGGAGGCTGAGCCTGTCGAAGTCTCAGATTCTCATTTCGTTGAATAACATTTAGAATATTCTATTAGCTCTTCAAGGTCACCTTTAATTAATGCTTCTTTCTTTTTCCGACTCCATTTCTGAATTTGTTTTTCTCCATAAAAAGCAATATCAATTCTATCATACTCTTCGTAATACAATAGTTTTACAGGAGGGAATTTCTTTGTGTGATTTGCTCCATTTCCATTATCATGCTCCATTAATCTTTTATCAAGATTTCTAGTGCTTCCAGTATAATAACTACCGTTTGAGCACAATAATATGTACATATATCCTTTCATAGCCATTATAATGTACAAAAAGAAATTGAAATTACCCTTCGACAAGCTCAGGGTACTTTAGAAGTTTTAAATTGATGGAGACTGAGCTTGTCGAAGTCTCAGATTAACATTGCATATTAGATACCCTTCGACAAACTTAGAGTACTATTGATAGCATTAATCAAATGAACAAGTCATGAAGGAGACTGAGCTTGTCGAAGTCCCAGATTAACACTACGTAGTAGATACCTTTCGACAAGCTCAGGGTACAAATATTTTGGGATGCGATTGGTGACTGAGCATGTCGATATTTAAAGTAGATCCATCAACGCGTCAGGAGTATCAACTAAGAAATCAGGTGATTCTTTCAGTAAGTCTTCTTTTGAGCGGAATCCCCAAGTAACTGCGGCTACCTTCATTCCTGCATTTTTTGCAGTTTGAATATCAACAGAAGTGTCACCAACAAACAATACTTCGTCTTTGTTTAATCCAATGGTTTTACAAATTTCTAGTAAGGTGTTAGGGTTCGGTTTTTTCAAAGCTTCTGTCGTTAAACCAATTACAGGAGAAAAGATATTTGGCAACTTTTTCTTTACGGCCATTTTGGTTAAAGCATCTGCTTTATTAGACAAAACGCTCAATACTATTCCTTTTTCAACTAATTTTTCTAAGAGCTCTAAAATCCCATCATATGGTGCCGTTTTATTAGTGCAATTTTCAGCATATACTGTTAACATTTTATTGAAATACAAATCAATTTCACTTTCAGATGTTACAGAATCCGGTAATGCTTTTATTACAAGACTTCTTATTCCATTTCCAATAAAAGTTTCGTAAGTTTTGTAATTGTATTCTTCAAATCCTGCATCTCTCAAAACAAGATTCATAGAATCCGAAATGTCTTCAATCGAATTTACCAATGTACCATCTAAGTCAAAAACAACTCCTTTAAATCCCATATTAATCGAAGTTTTTTAAATAATTCAAAATAATTCCTTTTGCATATTTGCAAGCTACAGATTTTGTAAACTCAGGAAAATCAATAGGTGCATCGTTATTGGCATTGTCAGAAATGATTCTAACAATCGAAAAAGGTTTTTCATATTCAAAACATACTTGTGCTACTGCTGCACCTTCCATCTCTACACAAAGCGCATCTGGAATCGCTTCTTTTAAGGTTGCTACCTTTGCTTTAGAGCTAATAAATTGATCTCCGCTTAAAATGGCTCCTTTGTTGATTGATATGTTGTGAATAGCGAATTGCTCAAGCTTTCTAGAATCAATCTCTTCTTTGATCCTCTTACTGAAATCTTCAACAGCTTTTTCTAGTGATTGGTTCTTTTTTGCTTCAAAATAAGTTTTACCAAGTAATGGTATTTCAAACGCACCAAACAATGGACGGGTATCCATATCATGTTGGTATAAATTGGTTCCAATAACAACATCTCCAACTTGTAATTGAGAATCTAATGAACCCGCAACTCCCGTAAAAATAATTTCATCAACAGAAAAATCATTCAACAATTGTGTGGTGGTAACTGCCGCCGCAACCTTTCCCCAACGTGAAAACACGATCACTAATTCATGATTCCCAATATTACCTTGATAATACGAGCGCATTCCTTTTTCTGTGATACGCACATCTTGCAATACATCTAACAGCGATTGCACTTCTTCAGGCATGGCACTGATAACACCTAGTTTCATAGTTTATTTTTCAGCATTTTTAATTTCTTGTAAAATAACTCCGTCTTTCATTTCTAAAACGCGATCGGCCATTTGAGCCAATTCTTTGTTATGTGTTACTATCACAAAAGTTTGCCCCATTTCGTTTCTTAGTTTCAAAAACAAATGATGTAGGTTTTCTGCAGACTTCGAATCCAAATTACCACTAGGTTCATCAGCAAATATCACTGCAGGATCATTGATCAAAGCCCTAGCGATAGCGACACGTTGTTGCTCTCCTCCAGAAAGTTCGTTGGGTTTGTGCTCAATACGATCTTCTAAACCGAGATAATTCAAGAGCTCTTTCGCTTTAATTTCGGTTTCCTTTTTGTTTTTACCTCCTATAAAAGCAGGTATACAAACGTTTTCTAATGCTGTGAATTCAGGTAGTAATTGATGGAATTGAAAAATAAAACCAATATTCTCATTTCTAAATTTTGAAAGACTAGTATCAGACATTTCAGGCAAACTTTCACCATTTATCTCTAATAAATAGTTAAGATCTTTTGTGGGTTTGTCTAGAGTTCCTAATATCTGTAGCAACGTAGTTTTACCTGTTCCTGAAGGACCCGTTATCGCAATTACCTCACCTTTGTTAATTTGTAGATTTACACCTTTTAGAACTTCTAAATTGCCATAATACTTGTGTATATTCGTCGCTTTGATCATTTTGGTCGTCTTAAGAGCACGAAAATATTAAAAATGCAGCAAAATCAAATCCCTTTTTTAGCTTTCTTCTTAATTTTGGGTAGTAAAAATTTTGGAATGGATAATAAACTACCAAAGGCTTTAAAAAAACATGGTATTTACTCGTAAGATTCCTACATTTGTTAACGTATTTAAAACTAAACAGATGAATTTACACGAATATCAAGCGAAAGAAATATTAAAAGGTTTTGGAGTAAAAGTACCTTTAGAGATTGTTGCGAACACTCCAGAAGAAGCTTTAGAAGCTGCTAAAAAAATTAATAAAGAAAAAGGCTGTACTGTATTTGCAGTAAAAGCTCAAATTCACGCTGGTGGTCGTGGTAAAGGTGGTGGTGTGAAAATCGCTAAATCTATTGAAGAGGTAAAAACATACGCTGAACAAATTTTAGGTATGATGTTGGTAACTCCTCAAACTTCTGCAGAAGGGAAAGAAGTACATAGTGTATTGATTTCTGAAAATGTGTATTATGATGGACCTTCTAAACCAGAAGAATACTACATGTCAGTTTTATTAAACAGAGGAACAGGTAGAAATATGATCATGTATTCTACAGAAGGTGGAATGGATATTGAAACGGTTGCTGAAGAAACTCCTCATTTGATATTTACAGAAGAGATAGACCCTGCAACAGGAGTATTGCCATTTCAAGCACGTAAAGTTGCTTTTAACTTAGGATTGTCTGGTGCGGCATTCAAAGACATGACAAAGTTTGTTACTGCTTTGTACAATGCTTATGTAGGTTCTGATTCATCTTTGTTTGAAATCAACCCGGTGTTTAAAACTGCTGATGATCAAATTTTGGCTGTTGATTCTAAAGTAACTTTAGATGAAAATGCCTTGTTCCGTCATAAGGATTACATAGAATTAAGAGATATCCGTGAAGAAAACCCTATCGAGGTTGAAGCGAAAGCTGCAGGATTGAACTATGTTGATTTAGATGGAAATGTTGGGTGTATGGTAAACGGAGCTGGTTTGGCAATGGGAACGATGGACTTAATCAAGCAAGCAGGTGGTGAGCCAGCAAACTTCTTAGATGTTGGAGGTACTGCAGATGCTGCACGTGTTGAAACGGCATTCGGAATTATCTTAAAAGATTCAAACGTAAAAGCAATTTTGGTGAATATCTTTGGAGGTATCGTTCGTTGTGACCGTGTTGCACAAGGTGTTGTTGATGCTTATAAAAATATGGGTGATAAAATCAATGTGCCAATCATTTGCCGTTTGCAAGGTACAAACGCTAAAGAAGCAAAAGAATTGATCGATAATAGTGGAATGGAAATCATTTCTGCTACTGAATTTCAAGAAGCTGCAGATAAGGTACAAGAAGTACTAGCATAAAAGAAATGCAATAACTATACAAAACTGCTTTTAGCTTAGGTTGAAAGCAGTTTTTTTATATGTCAATTATACATTTAAAGATTGAAAAATATTTCAAGTATTTATTTACTTTTATTAGTATTTTTGGCGCTCAAAAACTAAATATAAAGATCACAATAAATGAACTTACACGAATATCAAGGTAAAGAAATATTAAACAGTTTTGGAGTTAGAATTCAACGTGGTATCGTTGCAAGTACACCCGAACAAGCAGTTGAGGCAGCTAAAGAATTAACGGATCAAACGGGAACTAGCTGGTATGTAGTAAAAGCACAAGTACACGCAGGTGGACGTGGTAAAGGTGGTGGTGTAAAACTAGCCAAAAACTTAGATGAAGTAAAACGTATTTCTGACGAGATTTTAGGAATGATGTTGGTAACACCACAAACGTCTGCAGAAGGGAAACTTGTAAATCAAGTATTAATCGCTGAAGATGTGTATTACCCTGGAGAAGTAGAAACAGAAGAATTTTATATTTCTGTTTTATTAAACAGAGCTACTGGACGCAATATGGTTATGTATTCTACAGAAGGTGGAATGGATATTGAAACAGTTGCTGAAGAAACTCCTCATTTGATATTTACTGAAGAAATAGATCCAGGTACTGGGATTTTACCTTTTCAAGCAAGAAAAATTGCTTTCAACTTAGGATTAAGCGGTAATGCATTTAAAGAAATGACAAAATTTATTTCTTCTTTGTATAAAGCCTATGTTTCTTCTGATTCTGCAATGTTTGAAATCAATCCAGTATTGAAAACATCTGACAATAAAATTCTTGCCGTTGATGCTAAAGTAACTTTAGATGAAAATGCATTGTATCGTCATAAGGACTATGCTGAGATGAGAGATATTCGTGAAGAGAATCCTATCGAGGTGGAAGCAAAGGCTGCAGGATTGAACTATGTTGATTTAGATGGAAATGTTGGCTGTATGGTAAACGGAGCTGGTTTGGCAATGGGTACGATGGACTTAATTAAGCAAGCAGGTGGTGAGCCAGCAAACTTCTTAGATGTTGGTGGTACTGCAGATGCTGCTCGTGTTGAAACAGCATTCGGAATCATCTTAAAAGATCAAAACGTAAAAGCAATCTTGGTAAATATCTTCGGAGGTATTGTTCGTTGTGATCGTGTTGCACAAGGTGTTGTTGATGCTTATAAAAATATGGGTGATAAAATCAACGTGCCAATCATTTGCCGTTTGCAAGGTACAAACGCTAAAGAAGCAAAAGAATTGATCGACAATAGCGGAATGGAAATCATTTCTGCTACTGAATTTCAAGAAGCTGCAGATAAAGTACAAGTAGTATTGGCGTAGTTTACCAGTCAATAAAATTAAAAATCCCTTTTCAACGCATGAAAAGGGATTTTTTTTATCAAATTAACACTGACTAGTTAATCGTATTTGGCATAAAACTTTCCTTTCCATTTGCCTTGTACACGCATAATTTGTTCAATGACATCACGAGCACAACCTTCACCACCTTTTCTTGGTGAAATGTACTTAGAGATGTTTTTTATTTCTGTTGCGGCGTCACTTGGCGCACAAGCAAAACCAACTTTTTCCATTACCGGAAAATCAGGAACATCATCTCCCATGTACAATACATTTTCAGGCAATAGATTATATTTGTCTAAAAGCTGATTGTAAACTTCAATTTTATCATGTACTCCCAAATAAATATCAGTCACACCTAATCCTTCTAAACGAGTTCTTACACTCTGACTAGAGCCTCCTGAGATAATACAAACCTTATATCCTGCATCAACAGCAGATTTTAGTGCATATCCATCTTTGATATTCATTTGCCTTACCAATTCTCCATTCGGAAAAACTGTAACTATACCATTTGTCAAGACTCCATCTACATCAAAAATAAATGTATCTATCTGCGGCATTAATTCTTTATAACTTACTTCCATTTAATAATTATTTGATATTCCCTCACTCAGGATTCTGTATATTTTTCGTTGTGATTCATTCAATTCTTTCTCGTGCAAAGCTAACGTTTTTTTATCCTTCCTTTTTGCAGGTCCCGTCTGAGATTGCTTTGGAGTTAATTCACTCACTTTAAAGGCAGTTTCTTTAATAATCGGTAGTAATACTTCAAAAGGCACATTGTTAGCATCGCAAATTTCTTCTCCAATCTGGTACATGTAATTGACAAAATTATTGACAAAAACAGCTGCAATATGCAGTTGTTTTCGTTGTTCAGAATTCATAGCGTATACCTTTTTAGAAATACTTTTAGCAAGAGATTCTAATAATAGAAATGACTTTTTTTGTTTTGCTTCTATACAAATAGGGATGTTTTCGAATGTAAGATCTTTTCCGGCTGTAAAAGATTGCAAAGGATAGAATACGCCACAATTGTCGTTATTTATTACCTCCATACAGGTAGCTCCTGAAGTGTGTACTACAAGTCCATTTTTTGCAGACAACTTCTGTGAAACTTCTTGAATTGCGCTATCTGAAACTGCAATGACAAAAACATCGGCTTCAATTAAGTTATCAATAGTATTCGTTATAGGCGCAAGGTTTTCTAAATGTAAAGCATTTTCAATTGATCTACTATATATCTGAACCAAATCTATAGATTCATTAACTGAAAAAACCGTCGCTAAATGTGTCGCTAGATTTCCACTACCTAAAAGTACCACTTGCATCATAAAAGCGAAGATACGAACGAATCTTATTTTCAGAAAGGAATTTGTATTTTTGATATAAATTAAAAACTTGAATATGTTTCAAAAAATCTCGCTTGCTTGTTTGTTTTTACTTACCGTTTCGTTTATCAATAACAAACCAGCAACTAAAGACAAAACAATATATCAATTCAAAGTAAAAACCTTACAAGGTGAAGTTTTTGATTTCTCTACACTAAAAGGTAAAAAAGTAATGATTGTGAACACAGCTTCTAAATGCGGATTAACTCCACAATACGAACAACTTCAAGAGATTTATACAAAATACCAAGACAAAGGATTTGTGGTAGTTGGTTTTCCTTCTAATGATTTTTTATGGCAAGAACCAGGTACCTCTGAAGAGATTGCAAGTTTTTGTAAAGTGAATTATGGCGTAACTTTTCCGATGATGGAAAAAATAAAAGTGAAAGGAAGTAAAAAACATGACGTCTACAAGTTTTTAACAGAGAAAGAAAAAAATGGACTTGAAGATTCTTCGGTAAAATGGAATTTTCAAAAATATTTAATCAATAGAGCAGGGGAGTTAGAAAAAGTTATTTCTCCTAAAACAAAACCAACAGATCCAGAAGTGATTGCTTGGATAGAAAAATAAAAATATGAAATTAGATATACTCGCTATAGGTGCACATCCGGATGATGTAGAATTAGGATGTGGAGCGACTTTAGCAAAAGAAATTGCAAATGGTAAAAAAATTGGAATCTTAGATCTTACCCGAGGTGAACTTGGTACAAGAGGTTCTGCAGAAATTAGAGACTCAGAAGCAGCTGATGCTGCAAAAATTCTTGGGGTTTCAGTTCGTGAGAATTTAGCCTTTGCCGATGGATTTTTTACAAACGACAAAAAACATCAATTAGAAATCATAAAAATTATACGCAAATACCAGCCAGATGTTGTGTTGTGTAATGCCGTTGACGATAGACATATCGATCATCCGAAGGGTAGTAAATTGGCTTCTGATGCTTGTTTTTTATCGGGTTTAAGAAAAATTCCAACGTTGCTAAATGGAGAAGAACAAGAAGCTTGGCGACCAAAGCAAGTATATCATTATATCCAGTGGAAAAATATGAAGCCTGATTTTGTAGTAGATGTTTCAGGTTTTATGGATGTAAAAGCAGCAGCGGTAAAAGCATATGCTTCACAGTTCTATGATCCGAATAGCAACGAGCCAGAATCACCTATAACCAGTAAAAACTTCATAGATAGTGTGCTTTATAGAGCCAATGATCTTGGTAGGTTAATCGGAGTTGTTTCCGCAGAAGGTTTTGTATCAGAACGTTATGTTGCAGTTGATAAATTAGATGATTTAATTTAAAAAAAATGTTTGCACAATTGTTGAAATAGTGTAAATTTGCAGCCGTTAAACATGGTGGTTGTAGCTCAGTTGGTTAGAGTATCGGTTTGTGGTACCGAGTGTCGCGGGTTCGAGTCCCGTCTTCCACCCAAAGTTTCAAAGGTCTGAATTTTTTCAGACCTTTTTTTATGCGTAAAACTTAGAGAAATACACCGAGTAAAATATCATTAAAAAGTTTTGAAATTCGAAAAAAAATGTAAATTTGCAAGCGTTAAACATGGTGGTTGTAGCTCAGTTGGTTAGAGTATCGGTTTGTGGTACCGAGTGTCGCGGGTTCGAGTCCCGTCTTCCACCCAAAGTTTCAAAGGTCTGAATTTTTTCAGACCTTTTTTTATGAAATTTATTTAAGCTTTGTTAGGCGTTTCTCTTTAGAATTTAACCGTTCACTTCCAAATTATATAACATATGGTTTTATCTAGGTTAGATAAGGTGTATTGAGTTACATATGTAAATCCGATAAAATATCTTTATCCAAAACAAACACATCTACCTAACAACAAGCTACATATGTTAAAAACTTCTAGAAGAATCAAATGGATACTATCCGCTATTGCGTTTATCGTTTTATCAACAAACCTAAAAGCACAACAAAAAATTGAATTGCATGTATCACCAACAATTGATACCTCGATTAAAGGGCATTTAAATTTTGAGAGAAAGAAATATATCAACCTAGCAACATCTTCGCAAGAAATAACTAGGCGTGTAAAGTCTGATCGAATCGACCACTATTATAAAGATTTAGAAATGGGAATGGGTCGCGCATTGGGTATGATATATAGCGAAACAAGATGGGGAAATGCATTAAGAGAAGATAGCAATAGACCTGGATATGCCGATATCGAATATCTTAAATCTCAAAGTAATCCGAATGATGGTGGTTTGAATACATTAAAAACACTTCTTGGAGCAAATCAAGATTTAGCATTGCATGATCGCCATTCTGCTTACCCAGAGTTTATGGAGTCGTATACCAAAGAAGATGTACATGGACAAAATTTCCCTACAAACAACGATGCAGCCTCTGAGTTGGTTGCTAATTTTTTAAAGTACAAATACACCGACTTTCAAAGGCCAGCGTATTTCGAGTTGGTAAACGAACCCCACTGGAGATTTTGGGATGATGATCGTTTTCATGCTTTTCATACAGAAACAAAGAAAAAAGTTGACGCTATGAATGTTCCTACTCAAATAGGTGGTCCTTGCTATTCTGTCTCATATTTTTACAAAAACGACTTTAACAACATCAATCAGATTGTAAAGTTTATCGATAAAACAAACTTTGAACTTGATTTTTATTCATTTCACACCTATGATTACATGAAGTGGGATGTAGCGAAAAAAGATTTTGTAGGAAGTGTTACTTCTGGGTTGCCACTCGAGAGTGTTTTTGATGCTTTGGCTTCATATACTTACAATAAATATGGAAAAGAATTTAGTTATGTGGCATCAGAACATGGTGGATATCTCTCTGATACTGACAATAGAAACTTGGCTTTAGATTATTTAGCGGACACCTATTTTCCTGGAGAAGGATTCGAACATGAAATGGAGAAAAGAAGCATTTCTAATTTTATCATGGTAAATAGTGCAATTTCAAATACGATGACTTTTATGGAGCATCCGCATATCGTAAAAAAAGCAGTGCCATTTATTTTAATCGAGTCTTCTAATTGGGATCCTTATTACTATTCTAGCTTGTTGGTAAAAGAAAACTTCGATAAAAACAGTCCTAATTATGCAGAATCAAAACTGATTCATTTCTTTAAATTATTTGAAGATGTAAAGGGGCGAAGAATTGAATCATTTTCTAAAGATTCTGATATTCAACAACAGGCTTTTGTAAACGACAATCAATTGATAATTTTACTCCACAACCAAAGTGATGTTGAAGGAACTATTCATTTAAATATTGATCCAATCGACAAAAACTCAATTACTAGTTATAAGGTAAAAGAATTGAAAAGAAAAGTAGACTTTAGACCTGAATTTACCGAAACTACTTTTTCTACTTTAGATGAAGTTACTATCAGTCCACAAGGTTCAACCGTTGTGTTTGTGAATTATATCAATACAATCCACAAACAAAAAGAAATAAATCAACATATATATTACAGCAATGAAACTGCGGCGAAATTCACTGGTAGTAAATCATTTACCGTGAACATACCTGAGTACAAGAAAGCCAAATACGGAATATTGAGAATCGGAATAGATCGAGATATCAATCTTTCGAAAGAGGTTGTTATCAAATTAAACAACAAAACGCTTGAAGTCTTAATTGAAGATAGTGCTGATAGAATGGGAGGAGATGACGATTATGCTACCACAAAAATTATCAAGGTTCCAGGAGATATGTTGAAAGAAAACAACACAGTTGAAGTTCTGTTTCCAGATGGCAAAGAAGGTGGAGTAGGAGCCGTTGTTATTCGTGCTGGACTTGATGAACAAGAAATCTCTACAACAGATAGTGATGGAGATGGTGTATTTGATGGGTACGACAATTGCCCCAACACTAAAAAAGGAGTTTTGGTAAATGAATATGGCTGTCCGCTAATCAATGGGAATACGAATTTTACAATTCAAACCTTCGGTGAAACATGTCCTGGAGAAGCAAATGCGAAAATAAGTATTCGTTCTAAGATTGATGTTGCATGTAGTGTAATATTGAACAATACCCAATACGATTTTAATAAAGAAATTATCATAGATAATTTAAGTGCAGATACGTACGATCTATGTGTTTCGGTAAATGGACAAGACGAGAAAAACTGTTATAAAGTACAGTTAGAAAAATCTGAGTTATTAAAAGCAGCAATAAAAAAAGAAAAAAATAGTGTTTCATATCAAATAGAAAAGGGTACTGCTCCTTATAGAGTGTATATCAATAAAAGTTTGGCCTATACAACTTCTTTAAAACAATTTGAAGTAGGTATCAAACCTAATGACATCCTAGAACTTACCTCATGTAAAACTTGTGAAGGTACCATCAATACAGGCTATGACAATCAGATATTTGTATATCCGAACCCATCGAAAGGTACTGTGCAAATTGATACGTCAGCTTATTTTGGTGAAAATATTGAATTTTCGTTGGTTGATGCTTCCGGAAAAACGATTAGAAGTAAAATGTTTAAAGCTATTGAGCAGAATCCTATTTATATGGATTATTCAGCCGTTCCAAAGGGCTATTATTTTATAAATATACTCGTTAATGGTGCTTTGTATGACAGCCAAAAGCTAATTTTAAATTGATTTTAGTTCAAGGCTCTTTGCAATCTTTCATAAAAATTATTCTTCATTCAGTGATCGAGCGGAGTTTTTTCAAAATACTATGCTGAATTCATATAAAAGTTTATTTTTGCAGCCAAAATGAACCGAATGGAAAAATTAAAACAACGCTGGGGAATTAAATCAAACTTAGATATTGTATTGATCTTTGTTGTTTTTTCTATCAACGGCTCTTTCGCTGCATATATTGCTAGACCGCTTACTGTTGCTATAGGTTTAGATTATGAAACTACTGCTACTTGGTTGTTTTGGCCCGTTCGTATTTTGTTGGTGTTTGCTGTTTACCAAACGACATTGCCTTTAGTAGGATGGTGCTTTGGTCAATTCAAATTTTTCTGGGCTATGGAAAAAAAGATCTTAAGCAGAATAGGATTGAAACGTTTTTTTAAAGAAGAAACAGAATAAAATAGACCAACCTTACACAATAGCTTCCAAAAGTATCCGTTTGCTTTTAGTATTATTTCATTAACTACCCCAAACGATGCGTACCATTTTATTTACCATTCCTGTTTTAATAGGTTGCTTGAATTGCAATGCTCAGAACAACGAGGCTGATTTTTATAAAATCACACAACTTGCGAGTATAAATCAATATATATTAGAACATCAAATAGAAGAAATCCAGTCTGATGAAGTTCGTTTTTTACCTAAAAAAAGTTATATAAAGAAAAACTGGTTGCAAGACAATTGGATTACGACACAATTCAACCCTTACCAAGATATACAGGTACATTATCCTATTGAAATAACATTTAAAGACACCGTTTATGCTTCTCCGATTCTTAGAAAAAAAGTTGTAACCTCACACTTCGGTTGGCGTAGGGGAGTTGCACACAAAGGAATTGATATTGATTTATTTACAGGAGACAAAGTGGTTGCCATGCTCGATGGAAAAGTTCGTTATGTAAAATGGCACTATGGACATGGTAATGTAGTTGTAATTAGACATCGTAATGGATTAGAGACTGTTTACGCTCATTTATCTAAACAATTGGTTGAGGTAAATGATTTAGTAAAAAAAGGACAAGTGATCGGAAAAGGTGGAGTATCAGGACATGTTACTGGTAGTCATTTGCATCTCGAAGTTCGTTATCAAGGTGCTTGTTTGAACCCAGAATATTTTTTTGATTTTGGAAGCGAGAACAAAATCAAAGCACCCAATTTATGGGTGAATAAAAAATGGTCACAAGCCTACACACAAAGTTCAAAACAAACCGCAGCAATGCATCTATGCACAACTTATGAAGAGGCATTGAAAGAACTTCAAGAAACAGCTCCATTAACGGTATCTCATAAAGTAAAAAGAGGTGATACCTTATCTTCAATTTCACACAAATATCAAGTTTCGGTAAGTAATCTCTGCAAAATGAATAATATTACGCCGAAAACAATTCTTAGAGTAGGTCAAAAACTCTCAATAAACTAAATACCTCTATAAATCAATTCAATAGTTTTATAGTAGATTTCTTTATTTATACTAGTATCTTGTGCTACAAATGAGCTATCTATGAATAAAGATTCTTTTGGAACAGAGCCCTTATCAAAACTACTCAAAGCACAGTCAATTCCTGCTTCTATAGGTATTTTGGTAATGTCTGTATATGGTATCGTTGATACTATTTTTGTAGGTCGGTGGGTGGGTGCCTATGGTATTGGAGCCATCACTGTGGTTATGCCGATTACGTTTTTAATTTCGAGTATTGGAATGGCAATTGGCGTTGGTGGCGCTTCAATAATCTCCAGAGCTTTTGGCGAGAAAAATGATAAAAAGGCTTTTGCAGTATTCGGAAACCAAATTATGCTAACGCTTATGTTAGCATTACTGTTTGTGTTGTTAGGCTACGTTTATCAAGATAGTATATTAAATGCTTTTGGTGGTAAAGGTGAAATTTTGGAACCTGCGAAAGCTTATTTTGGAATCACCCTTATTGGAGTGCCATTTTTGGCATGGGCGATGATGAGTAATAATGTAATTAGAGCAGAAGGATATCCTAAAATTGCTATGTATACCTTGTTATTACCAGCAATTACAAACATTGTATTAGATCCGATTTTTATCATTGTTTTTGATATGGGTATTGAAGGTGCAGCATGGGCAACTAGTATTTCTTATATTATTTGTGCTTCGTTTACATTATGGTTTTTTATTTGGGGAAAATCTCAAATAAAAATCAACCTTAGATGCATTCGTCCGAATTTTCCAATCATAAAAGAAATTGGTGCCATAGGTTCAGTTACATTGGCTAGGCAAGGTGCTATTAGTTTGCTGTCTGTTGTATTGAACAATACATTATTTATCTATGGTGGAGAAATGGCGTTGTCTGCTTATGGTATCGCTAGCAGAATGCTCATGTTCGCAAATTTTCCAGTCTTAGGGATTACACAAGGAACTGTACCAATTTTAGGCTATAATTATGGTGCGAAATTATATACGCGTGTGCAAGATTTGATCAAATTATCTATGAAAAGTGCAACGATAATTGCTTTTGTGATTTTCACATTGATCATGGGATTCACCGAATATATCGTCGAAGCATTTACAAATGATATGGAATTGATAGAACAAACCATACCAGCATTGCGTTTGATTTTTTTAGCGACACCATTGATTGCAATCAATATGATTGGAAGTGCATATTTTCAATCCATAGGAAAAGCAATTCCAGCTTTGTTATTGACTTTATCCAAACAGGGATTCTTTTTAATTCCGTTGATATTGATATTGCCTAAATATTTTGGACTGTATGGAGCCTGGTATGCATTTCCGATTGCAGACATTGGAGCTACCACAGTAACTTATTTGTTTTTACATAGAGAAACGAATAAATTAAAACAGCGATAAATTCGTGTAATTGTGAATGGAGTGGATTCTGAATAATTCTATTTAACATAATGTAAATTATAGTACAAATATACATAATTGGTAAAGAGAGGTGATTAAGCATATTCGTAAGCTATAATGTAGTATTATGTAAAATATCCAAGAAGCATTCATTTTCATAAGAAACATCAGAACTTGGGTCATTAAACTAATAAGCGGTTTGCTTCGCAGTGTTTAAAAAACATTTTTACTTAAATACTTAAATTGTTTTTCAAAATATATTAATTTTTATGTTGCACTATACGTAAAGAAATAAAGAAATGTTTTTGTCCTTGTTCTGTATTATAGATAAAATGTACTAATAGGTGAAAACTTACTTTTTTTTATCAATTTCAAAAGCTTTTAGTTATTCTACACTAATATAATGTACTTCCCATTTTCCTGAAGTTACTCCTAAAGCTGGATCAATTCGAAGTCGTTTTAGGGATTCTTCCACTTTTCCAAAATCAGAAATTTTAAATCTCAACACTTGCAGCTCCGAATTATTTGGTTTAATATCAAATTCTATTTTTAATTCCTTATCCCAATCTATTTCTGGGTGTTTCCAGAAGCGATTACCTAAAGTATGAGAGGCTATACTGATTCTACCTTTGGTAGCACTACTTAAGTTTTTAAATTTCACAATGATACTATCTGCTTGACTCAAGTTTGCACTTGTCCATACAGCGCCTTCAATAATAGCTTCTCCTTTAATATCCCCTTTTATACATCCAGATTTGTCCCATTTCAAAGTAGTCCCTTGTTTAGAACGCCACCCCATTGTAGAATGTTTAAAATCCCATTGTCTACCTTTAGAAGGATACCCCTTATCATCTTTAGGTATCCTTATTGTTCCATCTTCATTAAAATGAATAGACTTCAAAGAAACACCTCTATAAAATAAACTTATATCTTTATTTTCTATAAAAGCATACCATTGCCCCTTCCATTGAAACACATCATTATGCCCTCCTTTTAAGAATGCCCCCTGAAACTCATAAGGCCCATACAAATTCTTAGACATTGCATACTTAGGTCCCCAAACTAAATAATATATATTGTTTCGTTTAAATACTGTTGATTTATCCTGAGTGCCCATTTCTTTGCCATTCTTTCCAAGCACTTTAATAAGCTTTGGATCGGAATCTAGTGAAATCATATTTTCCGCAAGTGTAGCTGCATAATATTTACCTGCACCAAAGAAAATTGTATACTTTCCATTTTCTTCAAAAATGGCAGGATCGTACGGATGTGTCTTACCTACTATTCCAGCTGGTAATAGTGGTTTGCCAAGTGGGTCAGACCAAGGACCTACCGGAGAATCAGCTACCATTACTCCTGTACTGTGATTTCTATTTGAGAAATACCAATAATACTTATTATCCCTTTTGGTAATATCCCCCGCCCAACAATTTGGCTTATCGCCTATATAAGTTTGCGTTGGTAAAATCTCCCCTTCTTTACGCCAATCAATTAAATTATCAGATGAACGTATTTCCCATCGGTTCATTCTCCAGTCTTCTTCCGTATTCCAGCTTTCATCATGTCCACAGAATAAATACAGTCGATTGTTATCAATTAAAACATGTGGATCTGTAAGTCCTTCCTCAGGAAAAACATTCGGAATATAAACCGCATTTTCACTTGAATAATGAGATGAATCTTCCTCTTTTTTCTTGTTTGAATTTTTACATGATAACACCAACATAGTTGTTGCAATAAGAATCATTAAATTTCTCATATTTACTTTTGATTATTTATATCAAGTATGACACTAAGTTACCTTGTTAAACTATTTTTTTCTTTGCCTTTTTATTTAACTCTTGAGCGTTGACAGAAAAAGTTTGAACAAGTAATAGTGGCAATATTGCAAAAGTGTAATAATTTCTCATTTTTATAATATATTTTTAAGTTAACCTTAATTTATTAACAGCATTAACTCAGCGTAATTATTCAATTATCCATAGTCAAAAAATATAGTTTAAAGGATAATAAATAGTAATTTATATCTGCTTTAATTTAACTCAAATATATAAAATTCAAACTTTAATTTCACCATTCCACACACATTATGCTTCCCTCCTATGTCGTCGTATAAAAAGTGTTCCATTAACATTGTAGAAGAAACTTTTGAGAACAAATTTTTCAAGAAACTGAAGTAACAACTTTCGCTTTTAGCCAAAGCTCAAGTTACATAACGCAGAACATTATAGTACAAATACGTAGTAATTTCTGTATAGCCGTATTTCAGGCTATTTACTCATAAATGGTAGATATAGTGCCTTTAAGTGTCTATATCGATAACAATTATGTTAAAAGAAATCGTGTGTTTTTTTAACATAGTCAAAATCAGCTTCAGATATTTGATCACTCGAAACATGGGATACAATATTTCTTAAATCATTTAATTCAACCCACCATTTTGTTTTATCGTCTTTGTTCAAATTTTCTTCTGTTGGTAATCTCTATAATGCTACTCTACCACGTAAACCAAAAACATAAGCACTTTCAATTGCAGGGTCTAAAGCTGGATTAGAAAAGTATTGAAAACTCGGTGTAATTGCAAAGTTTTGAGAAAACTGAAATCTATAGAAAATTTCAGTAGATAATTGACCTATATCGTTTTGCGTTTTACCCCAATTTAAACCGAAACCGATTAAATCTTTGTTTACGTTGGGTTTAATGATAAATCCACCGGTATAGGACTCAGAATAAATAGGCGCACTTCCTTCTGACCAACCCGCTTTAAAAAACGGCATAAAAGTTTCGTGGAATGTCCAGTTTGTACCAATCACAATACCCCGACCCTCTTCAACACCTGCCGCAACCCTTTCATCAGAATGCCACGCCATCACATGAAAATTCTTATAAAAACGTTCTTGTCTTGAAGGTGTCCATGAGAATTCTATGGATGTATACAACTCATTAAAATTTTTAAAAAATTCGAAATCATTAGCGGTGCTGTTGGCATCATTTACCGTAGCTTGAATTAAAAATTGATTCTTGATGTAATGACCGATACCAATACCTGTACTTGTATCTGCTAATGCAATTGAAGGATTTACCAAAATGGATAAATTTTGAAAGGTAGTAAATGGATTTACATACCCTAATACATCTAAGTAATCATTGGGATCATACCTTCCGATAATAACTCCTGTTCTCCCCTTGTTAAATTTCTGTTGCCAAGTCATTTCTAGCAATAAAAATCGAGCATCAGAAAACAAAAGTGCAGGAATTCCATTATATCCTAATTCAAAACCCAAGTTTGAAGGCGCTATTTGTGTGTACTTGTGTCTATGATCCACATTAACCACGAAAGTACCGTTGTTTAATGAATTCCTGTTGACCAAGGTCCATCTTGAATAAATTTTAAAAATACCACTTCCAGTAAACTCACTTCTCTTATAAGGAGAATTCTCTCCAAACTGATTGGTAGTGGTATAACTTGTACTCACTTGTAAACCTATTTTATCATTTACACTTTTTTTCCATTGAAACCATGGTTGTGTAATACTATCTAGAACGGAAATTCGTAAAAATGTTTCTTCCTCATCATCGGTAATAGCTAAAAAAGCTGTCAATGACCCAATACCTTGCTCTAGTTGATTGGCATAACCTGATTTCCCATTGTTTTTTTGAGTTTCACTACTATCAGATTGAGACCAAGAAATGGTTGGTATGCACAACAGTAACAATACCAAACTAATGCTCCAAACAAGATTATTCCAATAATTATTTATTTGATGTAACACCATTGGTTTTGTTTTCTAACTCAATCAATTCTTTGCTTTTTACTAGTGCTTTACTCATGTCTTTGCTGGACATCAATTCAACAATTTTATAGTCCTTTAAAAGTCCTGTAGGTAGTCGCATTAAATAGACTGCTTGAATCAATTCATTATCATTAGGTAATTCACAAACAATATAATTTTTACCGTCACCCAAACCAAAATAATAGCTGAGTACCTTCCCTCCTAATTTTTCAAAGGCAGCAGAGACTGCCTCTTTATGATCTATTGGGTTGTCCATCATTAGTTTCCATGCAGCAGCATTAGGTTCTCCAACAAACATAAACGTTCGCTTTTCCTGTGCTTTCGTTGATAGGCAAACAAACATTATGAAAAATAATAAAACTATTTTTTTCATAATTATTTACTTAAAGTGTTTTTGTACACTATACCATTTTTCATAATTAATTTGATAGATGCTACATCTTGCTCTCTTGGTGCAGCATCGAACCATTTGTCATTTGCTCCAATCACTTTAATATCTTCTAGTGGATTTCCGTTTACAAGTAAAATATCTGCATAAGCTCCTTCTTTAATCACTCCCAAATCCCCATCAGGATATGGGTTTTCCGGACCTGTTAATTTTGCCAATTCTCCGCCATTGATAGTCATAGCCTGCAAAGCCCAAAAATTACCGAACTCTCTTGCCATATGGAATTTCGTAAAATCCATACATTGTCTATAAGGTACACCTGTGAGAAGTACGTAATCTGAATTCAATACAATTTTAGGTTTGTACTTTTTTACCAACTTAGAGAACTCTGCACTTTCTTCTCGTAAATGCATAAACTTTTTGGTTGGTGGGAAATTAGGGTCTTGATGTGCCGGGTGCTCCATTGCTTCAGGCGCTAAAGCTGTTAAGTTTGGTGATAAAATTGCGTTTTTCTTAACCAATTTTTTCATGTTTTTCTCTGAAATCGTCAAACCATGATCGATAACTTTTGCTCCTAAATCTAGAGCTCTACCTAAATCTTTATCTTGATGTACATGAACAGCGACATACGAACCCCAGTCTTCTGCTGTTTCTACCGCAGCACTTATCTCGTCATCACTAAATTGAGATGCATAAATAGGATCTTTTAAGGATGTTACCCCACCACTTACCATTACTTTGGTATAATGTGCTCCTAAAGCATAATTTCTTCTAACTGCCTCCATTACTTCAGCTCTACCATCTACAACTCTAGTCATTTCTAAACGCTCCATATTACTTTCTCCTTTGCGTTGGGTTAGCATTCCAAAATCACCATGACCAGCAGTCTGTCCAATCAACCCTCCAGCAGCATAAATTCTTGGCCCAGGAAGCGTACCTTCATCAATCACATTTTTTAGTCCAACGTGTGCTCCTCCCATGTCTCTTATCGTCGTAAATCCCATCGCCAACATTTCCTGAGCAAATGCAGCTGCTCTCGCACCAATTTCTTCCCACGTAGTTCCTTCTAATTCGTGTAGTGTACAAGTTTTATACATATTCATATGTACATGACTATCAATTAAACCAGGCATTAACGTCATTCCTTTACCATCTATAATCGTGGCATTTTCAGAAGCAATAATTGCCAAAGGTTCTTCCGATACTTGTGATATCATATTGTTTTCTATCAGAACATCTCTTTTTAACAATTCATTAGAAATTCCATCGAACACCATTACATTGGTAAATAACACAAGTTTTTTAGGTGACTTTTGCGCAAAAACACTTTCTATTATTAGAAATACAGAAATCATTAGTAATAGTAATTTTTTCATAATTTTTGATTTTGATAATTTAATGGTTTGGTTAGTCTAATGTATTCTTGTAAACTTTACCATCTTTCATAATGAATTTGATTGATGCTACATCTTGTTCTCTTGGTTCAGCGTCAAACCATTTGTCATTTGCTCCAATTACCATAATATCTTCTAAAGGATTTCCGTTAACCAATAAAATATCTGCATAAGCACCTTCTATAATCACTCCTAAATCCCCATCAGGATATGGGTTTTCTGGACCTGTTAGTTTCGCTAATTCTCCGCCATTTACAGTCATGGTTTGCAATGCCCAAAAATTTCCGAACTCACGCGCCATATGGAATTTCGTAAAATCCATACATTGACGATAAGGGACACCTGTAAGTAAAACATAATCTGAATTAAAGACCATTTTAGGTTTGTACTTTTTGATATAAGCAGTTAGATTTTTACTTTGTTCTCTAAGCGTCATAAATTTTTTGGTAGAAGGAAACTCTGGATCTTGATGTGCTGGATGCAACAATGCTTCAGGAGCCATTCCGGTAAGATTTGGAGAGAAAAAGGCTCCTTTTTTCACCATTAATTTCATGTTTTTTTCAGAAATATTAAGTCCATGGTCTATTACTTTTACGCCTAATTCTAACGATCTTTTTAAGTCAGGGTTCTGAAACACATGAACAGCAACATACGAACCCCAGTCTTCTGCTGTTTCTACAGCTGCACTTATCTCATCATCGGTAAATTGAGACGCATGAATTGGATCCTTTAAAGAAGTAACTCCACCGCTCACCATAATTTTGGTGTAATGTGCACCCAGAGCATAATTACGTCTAACCCCTTCTAGAACTTCTGCTCTACCGTTGACAATTCTCGTCATTTCTAAACGCTCTAAATTACTTTCCCCCTTACGCTGGGTCAACATCCCTAAATCTCCATGACCTGAAGTTTGAGATATCCATGCACCTGCTGAATAGATTCTTGGCCCTGGCAATAAGCCTTCATCAATCACATTCTTTAAACCAACATGTGCACCTCCCATATCTCGAATAGTAGTAAATCCCATGGCTAACATTTCTTGTGCAAAAGCGGCAGCACGAGCACCAATTTCTTCCCATGTAGTTCCTTCCAATTCGTGTAGAGAACATGTTTTGTAGGTGTTTAAATGCGTATGGCTATCAATAAGTCCAGGCATTAATGTCATCCCTTTTCCATCGATTACTTTGGTGCCTTCTGGTGTGCTAAGGTCTGTTCCTATTTTTGAAATTAAATTTTTAACAACCAATACATCATTGCCTTCTGTTAATTGATTGTTTTGTCCGTCGAAAATTTTTACGTTCGTAAAAAGTGTTTGAGCACTTGCAGTAGTCATTAGAAGAGAAGCTACTAAAAAGGAATAAAAACATTTCATAGTTGTGGTTTTTGATTACAATTCTATAATTAAAAGTTAAAGTATTTTGCTGGTAAATAGTCGTAGTCTTTTTTGATATTGATGATCAGACGTGCTACTATAATCCCAAAATTTGAGCGTTGATTGGTTACAAAATTAAGTTGTGTTGCATACAAATACCCCAAGTTTACGGTGTGTTGCTTATTTACAATATAGGCTGCATTTACCCCAGCCATCAATACCTCAAGACCATTTTTCTCTGGAGTAAACTTATAGTAGCTACCTAAAAGCAATGAACCAATCCAATGTTTGTTGATCAAATGATTGTACGACGGAAAGTATCGAACAACCTGTGTCGTTGGTCCAGAACTCTTAAAATCTATTTGTCCTTTTATTTGATGCGTAAATTGTCCTCTACTCGTTCTATGTTTCAAAACCACACCAAGTCCAGGGCGAAATTCGTAGCGATTTTGTTTAACGGTATATCTAAAGTCAGGTACAATTTCTACATGTTCTGACATCAAATACGAACCTACATATTCCAACTGCCATTGCAGAAGGCTTTTAAAATCATTATTCAATCGAACTTGCCATTCGACCGAATTCATCCATTTTTTCTTTCCCCAAGTAACTTTGTTACCCACATACATTACATTGTCCCAATTCCCACTTTCTTCAGCAGAATCTTGAGCTGATATATCAAGAGGCATTAAAAGAAATAGCAGCAGAAATAAACAGTACCAATTTTTCATTCAGTTTTTTAAAATTAAAAATAGAAAGAATCAAAATGTAAAAAAGGTAAAAGCTGTACTATTTAAGGTAAATTTTATTTGTTTACTGCTTACTTCTATAAGAGTTTGGAGTTTGTCCCGTGTGCTTTTTAAAAAACTTACTAAAATTACCCACCTCTTGAAAACCAAGCTCATAAGCAATGTCAGAGATGTTTTTTTCGGTGTTGTTTATCTTTGTCTTGGCCTTAGTTATGATAAAATTATCAATATAATGTTTCAAAGTACTAGCTGTAAATATTTTACAAATACGATTAAGATTATGGAATGTAGTATTCAATTTTGAAGCAAAATAATTTCCATTTCTTGAGTTTTTTATCCCTTGATTCAAAACCTCTTGAAATTCTTGAAAAAGCACTAATTCTTGATTGTGATTTAAAGAGGGATGTTTATCAATATATTCTGCCTCTAGTTTCTTTATAAAACCAGACAACAAAAACGGCAACACTTTGTTTTCAGGCTCTTTCATTTCCTCTGAAATCAATTGCAAATGTTTAATATAATTTTGATGTTTCTGGGTTCCTAAAAGATAAATTACTGGATTTGGGAGTACTAAATTTTTATTAGAAAAGATAACACTAGTAAAATCATACAACAAGCTTTTTTCAAAACCTTCTGTAAAAAACAATAAGAATCCATTTTTTTCAGCATTTGGATACCAATGATGGCACTGATTTTTCTTGATAATAAATATGGTACCTGGCTCATAATCATAATCAACAAAATCTACATTGTGCTTGCCTTTGCCTTTGGTGTATACAATAATCAAATCAAAATAAAGCTGATGAGGTGCATACTTTATTGTATCTGAAATATTGACATTGTCATTAAATTCTCTTATCGAAATAATTTGAAATCCGTTTATAGGTTTTGCACCGGTAGATGGTCCTTTCGGAGTTTTTACAACATTCATAGAATTATATATATTTCTGAACTAAAGTTATGGAAACTTCCAGTTACTTGCATCAAATCTATAGAAAATAACTATGCCAAGATATGCAGTTTAAAAGTATATGTATTAATAATACATTCTAAAATCTAAAAGTTTACACATTTTGAAATGTCTTTGATGCAGTTCTTCAACCACTTCTAGCATATTTTCGTCTTCTTTGAACAAATTAAAAAAAGCCATATCTAAGTTTGAACTTGGTATATTACCTAACTGTTTTCCATAACCAGAAATTGCTTTGGCACCAGTTATATCCAAAAAATATTGTGCTTCTTCCTCTTCAAGTTCCAATATTTTTGCATTTGAAAAATGTAAGATTTTCCCACTCAACCTACCTTCAAAAATTTCTGCAATTTCCTGTAAACTGTAATAGTAATTGTTGATACATATAGAATTTGATACCCCTTTGATCACCAAATAAATAACCTCATAGTCAATAAAATTATGATCTTCTAGAACTAAAGTATTTAAGCAGGTTTCAAGACCTTCTATTGTGTCACATGTATTGTAGATACTGGCAACCCCATAATCCATGGTCAGTTGTTCCATTTTTTTTTGTGTCTCTGTCAACCGATTCGATGTTATATCATGTACCGCTTCTAAACAGTAAATAAAATAATCTGTATCTAAAGCTGGATTTTCAGAAATCTTAGTGCGGTTTGGTAACAATGGTTTTGAAATTTATGACTCGTGTTTTACAAAAATAGAATATCTCTCATATTTTTCTATTTTTTTTTAGAAAACATGAAAACGTTTATGTACCTGATTAAAATATTAATCTTCATCTTGCTAGCATGCTTGGTTTCTTTTTAAATTACAAATCATAAAAATTGCTAAACTTTATTTACAAATATTTTTTGCAAAATTTAAGTATTATTATTGGGGCTAAAATGAGATCTACAGCTAAAGTTATCAATACGATCAGGCCTACTAAAACACCTAGGGTGTATATTTCTAAAGAAATAGATTGCATTAAAATAAAAAAGCCCCCCATTAGAATAATACTCGTTGCTAAAATGGCTTTCCCGCACTGAGTTACAGCTATGTGAATAGACTCTTCTATGGTGTTTCCTTTTTTTCGTTCCCATTGAAGTTTACTTAATAAATGGATCGTATCATCTACAGCGATCACAAATCCTACGGTGAAAATTAGTGCAATTTCAGCACGCAATTCAACACCAAAATAGCCCATTATTCCGGCTGTTATTACCAAGGGAATCATATTTAGTACAATTGCCAAAAAACCTAAAGCCATATTTTTAAAGACTAAACTAAGTGTTATGGAAACGATAATAATGGCAATCAACAAACCTATAAAAGTGTTTTTAATACTTTTCTCTTGAGAGATGCCTATCAACAAATCAATCCCTGATAACTGAGGTTTTATTGGGTATGTAGCAAGAATTCCTGAAACATTTTTTAATATTTCTTTTTCTAATTCAGCCACTTTTTCAGAACCTAAATCCTTCATTTGCGCACTAAATTTAAATCGAGTTCTATTGACATTCGCCAAATAATCTTTGCTCATAAACAAAGCCAATTGCTTGTCATTCTTTTTCAAAGACTGTAGGTTTAATGTGGAACTTGTGTTTTGCAGAAGTCTGTAATAATCTATCGGAGATTTCAATTCGTTCAATTCCTTTTTTGAGGATAAGTATTTTTCAACTTTTAATACTTGTACAAACAAAGTACTGTCCAATAAACTTTTATTTTCTGTGTTACTTAGAATTAATTCAAAGGTTCTTGAGCCTCCAAATTTAGTTTCAAAGAACTGATAACTATTATGTAGGTCTGTATTTTCTGGAATGGAATAATGACTACGATTCGTACTGATAAACTGAATTCCAAAAAGACTTATAAAAATAAGCACCCCAAAAACCATCATAACTTGACGTTCTTTTTTGTAGACTACATACAACCAGTTATTTAATTTTGTCGCTAGACTTGTAAAATTTCCCCTAATCTGAAATAAATGAATATCTCTAATTTTGCTAAAATATATCGGTAGAAATATCAAAGTTAGTATAAAGGTTAGTACAACTAAAAACGCAGATTCTATTCCGAAATGACGAATGGCTTTGATAGGAGAAAAATACAAAACCATAAAACCAACTGCCGTTGTGAAAGAAGTGATGAAAGTTGTAAATCCTATTTCAGACAAGGTATGTTGAATTGCTTTTTTTATAGGAAGCCCTTTTTGAGATTCTGAATCAAACTTGATACATAAATGTATAACATCTGACACTGCCACTATAAGAATTATGGTTGGTAAAAGATTAGACATGGTAGTTAAAGGACGATTTAAGGCTGCCATTCCACCTAAAAACAAAACAACTACCACAATCACTAATACTATAGGAAATACGATAGCTACGGGTCTTTTAAAGATGAAAAGTAGGCTGATGCATAGAAATAAAATCACCCAAAATAAAAATTTTCCTATTTCTTGTACTAAGATATTTTTAAAGGTAACATCTACTACTTCTCTTCCCCAAAGAAAAGTTTTTAGATGCGATTGTTCACGAACCTTGTTGATGTCGGATAGTAACTTTTCTAATGCAAAGGGGTCTAAATCTGGAGCAATTTCAATCCAAATAAATAATGCGTCCTCTGCAACAAAACTGCGCATCAAAGGATCACGACGAATTTTTTTAGAATTGCATTGATACTGTTCTTTATTGCTTTTTGAGACATATGGTGTGGGTATCACCCCAAAACTCGTTTTAAGAGGATAAGAAACAGTAAGTACACTACTCACCATTTCAATAGATGACAATTCTTTTATATTTTGAGAAATGTTGTGCAATTGTATGAATGAATCATTCTCCAAACTAGGACCTTCCGTTTGGATCCCTAACACTAATATATCTTCTTGATTGGCAAATTCAGTTTTAAGCTCTTGATAGAATTCAAAATCTTTATCATCTTCATGAAAAAATTGTGATATATCCGCATCAATTTTTATAGCTGGTATATTGAATAGAGAAACTATCAACAAAACAACCAACACAATAAAACTAATGTTTTTTAAACTGAGTAATTTAGGAACCATTTACATTGGGTTGCAATTTATTCGAAAGATACGAACTGAATCAAAGCTTAGAAAATAGTTTTTTGCAAAATTTAAACTCAATTTTTTCACAAAGAGCACTGCAACTTCTGGGAAACGAATTGATTTTACAAAAATTAATAGTAATACTATCATATAAAAAGGATTGTTATCTTTGTTTCAAACACCTAATCCTAATCAAACAACAATATGGTTGAATTATCAGGAATTATTATCCTTGGAATATTAGCACAATGGTCGGCCTGGAAATTTAAACTTCCGGCGATTTTACCTCTTATAATAATTGGTTTGTTTGTAGGGCCAATAGCAGCTGAATGGTTGAGTAGTGATGGTACAAAATGGATTCAACCTATATGGAATGGTGAAAAAGGATTATTTCCCGGAGAAAGTCTGTATTATTTTGTTTCCTTGGCGATCAGTATCATTTTATTTGAAGGTGGTTTGACCCTAAAATTAAATGAAGTAAGAAATGTTGGTCCAGTTATCACAAAACTGATTACAATAGGTTCTGCGGTAACATTTTGGGGAGCAGGTTTGGCTGTACATTTTATTTTTGGTTTGACATGGCAAGTTTCATTCTTGTTTTCTGCCTTGATAATCGTAACGGGTCCAACGGTAATAACACCAATTTTAAGGAATATACCGCTTAAAAAAGATGTGTCTGCTGTTTTAAAATGGGAAGGAATTTTAATTGACCCTATTGGTGCATTGGTTGCCGTATTGGTGTTTGAGTTTATCAATGTGGGTACTGGAACGACTTATACTAAAACAGCGTTTTTAGAGTTTGGTAAAATTGTACTTTTCGGCTCTACCTTTGGCTTTACGTTTGCACATGCACTGAGTTTTGCAATTCGTAGAAAATTGATTCCTCACTATCTATTAAACGTATTTGTACTCGCTTCAGTACTTGGTATTTTTGTATTATCAGATGCTTTTTCACATGAATCTGGTTTACTTTCAGTAGTGGTAATGGGAATGGTTTTAGGAAATTCTAACTTACCGTACTTAGATGATATTTTAGATTTTAAAGAGTCGATCAGTGTACTTTTAATATCTATCTTATTTATTTTATTGGCTGCAAATGTAAACTGGAGCGACTTAATGTTAATTTACAACTGGCAAACCCTTACTTTGCTTGCGATCATCGTTTTTATTGTTCGTCCTTTAGGGGTGTTTTTATCTTCGACTCAATCGACTTTAAAATTCAACGAAAAACTTTTTATTAGTTGGGTTGGACCACGTGGAATTGTAGCGGCTGGTATCGCTTCATTGTTCGGATTGAAATTGGTAAAAAACGGTGTTGAAGGAGCTGAATACATCACTCCTCTTGTGTTTGTTGTAGTACTCGGGACCGTATTATTCAACGCAACAACAGCGCGTGCATTTGCTCGTTTAACAGGAGTTTTCGTACAAGACTCTGAGGGGATTTTAATTATCGGAGCTTCAAAATTCTCAAGATTAATTGCTGATTATTTAAATCAGAATGGCAAACAAATAGTCTTAATAGATTCGAATCAAGGTAATATCGACAAAGCTAGAAATCTAGGTTTAGATGCAAATTTAGCGGATATTTATTCTGATGATTTGGTTGATGATATTGAGTTAAGCAATATTGGATTTTTAATTGCTTTGACAGGAAATGCGGAAATAAATAAGTATTCCATCCAACGTTTTAAAAAACAATTTGGAGAAAACGGTGTTTTTAGAATAAGAACACATGATGAAGTTGTTGAAAACAGTCGCACCTCTAATCTATTACATCATAAAAACGATTTTGTATCAGTTTCAGAAGTTGCACGAAAGTATCCGAAAATCAACGAAATTGCGTTTAATACAAAGGAAGAATACATCAAACTTATTCGTTTGACAGAAACAGATGAAGATATGATTCCTTTATTTGTCAAGTACCCAGACAATCATTTAGACATTATTACTTATGTTAATAGAACGCGCCTTGAAAACATAAAGAAAGGAACAAGCATTGTTTACCTAGGGAAAGAAATAGAACCTATTTCATAAAAAAAAGCCACCTAACAAGGTGGCTTTTTTTATTAGTTCAATGAAACTTAGATCTTAATTACCTTTTTGTACACTGTATAAGCATCTGCTTGTATTTTTAATATATACATTCCTGACGCTAAACTAGAAGCATCTAGTCTAGGAGAATTTGTATCTATCTGTAACTTTTTGACTAGTTGACCGTTCGCAGATAAAATTTCAACTTGCATTGCATGGATGTGTTCGTTTACGGTAAAATAAAAGTATCCATTTGAAGGGTTTGGGTATACTTGTAGCTTCTCACTAAACTCTGAATTCGCACTCAAAAGTCCTTCAGATCCAATATTTCCAGACACTCCGTTAACTGTTTCATCATATCTCCATAAATTGTATTCTGTATCCTCAGAAAACAACCAATTATTACTGTTGTTGATACTCGCTCTTAATTCTGAAGTTGTACCAGACAATGCTCCCGTATAAACTCCATAATTGTGTTTTTCACCAACATGATTAGCATTCACTCCATTTGTCAAAGCTGTCGGAAGCTGGCATGCTGAATTTCCACCACCATTCCCCCAACCTAGTGCGGTATTTATTCCTGTAATCCATGAAGCGGCATTCGGATCAGTTGGCAGCACAAAAGGATCAGCCTGAAAAAACAAGATACCTTCACCATTGGTAGACACATCAAAGTCACCATCACTATCTTCAGCAACTTTTCCAGTATAATCATGAGAAGTAGTTCCTATAGTTTCTTGAGAGTTGTTTGCTACTTTTTTCACCAAACCATCAGAATCAAGTATAAACTGATCACCTTCATTCAAAGCTATTCCAGGAGACCAGGTCCAAATATCATCAACACTGTAGTCTCCAGTAAATCCATTTGCTGAATTGCTCCAGGTTCTATTAGAAATAGAAATTTTTGTAGTGGCACTAATGTCTTTTAAAACTATAAATGCTACTTTTCCATCATCCGACTTCCATCCGGTAATTGCAATATCCCCAGCAGTCAACACTGTAGGTTCTATTACATCAAAGATTGTAATTTGGGCTGGTGTCGTATTTACACTCCCTGTAGAAACTGAAGTCAACGTCAATTCAACGGTTTCACTAACTTCGTCAAGTCCATCTTCTGATGCTGTAATTAGTATTTGACTAGAATTCGTTCCATTTGCAATGGTCACCATTCCAGAAATCATTGAATAATCAGTTCCATTCGTTGCTTCACCTGCAATTGAATAATTTACATCAACGTCTTCTGTCGCCATAACACCTTCTGGTAGACTCACTGTAAACACTCCGTTTTTCTGTCCTTCTATGGCATCTGTATTTGCACTGATAGTAACGACACTCAATTCACCTTCCAGTTTCAACAACGGACTTTCAAACAATCTATCATAGCCAGGAAGTGTTCCGTCTTTCCATAAAGGATCGTGAACATGTGTATCACCAATACCATCATTATCACTATCATAATGTGTGTTATCGTACCATGCTGGTTTTACATCTTTAAAGTCTTTTACTAAATCGATGGCTTTGTCTAAAATATCTTGAACTATTTCTTCTCCTCCAGCTTGATTTCTAATATTAGTTGTTTCACCTGGATCTGTAGAAATGTCATACAAACTCCATTGTCCACCATTGGCCGTTTTTACGACTTTATAATTTTCATATGCAAAGGCTCCATTATGAAAACCGTTCTGAGGTCTCATTATCAACAAACCTTCATCAGGTCTAGGATTGTCACCCGCTATCATATCATCCATAAAGTCAACACCGTCAATTATTTTTCCTTCAGGAACAGATTCTCCAGCCAAACCAATCAAAGTTGGGTAAATATCCAAAGAACTTACTTGATGATCGTAAGTAGCAGGCGAGATTTTATTTGGCCAAGAAACAAACATTGGTACTTTATGTCCACCTTCTCTTACACTACCTTTACCTGCATCTAATGGGTAATTAACAGCACCTTTACTGTGTGTATACCCCCCGTTATCACTTAAAAATATAATCACCGTGTTGTTGAATTTTGTCATGTCTTTTTTCAACTCAGTAACCAACCTACCAATATTGGTGTCCATATTTGAAACCATTGTAGCATACGTGATTCTAGCAGCAACAAATTTATCAATCAAATCCTGTTTTTCTTGAGGGTCTGTCAATTTTTCTACCGGTGTTGATTCAGTTATATAAGGACTATTGCTAATTAAAGATTCAAAATTAGGATTGTCTAATTTAAACTGTGCTTCTTCTGCAGCAGGAACCTGTAAAGGTGTATGTGGTGCATTATAAGACAGGTACATAAAATACGGATCTGAAGAATTGGCGATACTTTGAATATAAGATATGGCATCGTCTGTTATAACATCGGTTAAATAATCGTCTTCACCAGAATTACTAAATTCATTTCTGTCTACATAACCTCTGTCTCTCCAAATAGGATCTTGGTATTCATTTGTAACTGGATTGTCTCCACCAAGACGATTGTAAAAAGCATCTTCATAGATAGATTCAAAATAATTTTTACCACCCCCTAAGAATCCGAAAAAGTAATCAAATCCTCTGTCTAGAGGTTGGTAAGAACCTTCTGTGAATCCTAAATGCCATTTTCCGAAAGCTGCTGTGTTGTAATCAGAATCTTGTAATACCGTAGTGAAATAAGTTTCATTCACTGGAATTCCGAGAGGTGTAGTGATATCATTCGGCAAATTGTATTGAGCACCAATCCTATGTGGCAACATCCCGGTTAACAACGCAGCTCTACTTGGTCCACAAAAAGGATGTGCAACATGGGCATTTTTACAAACAATTCCGCTATTTGCTAATTTATCTATTTCAGGAGTTGGAATTACCCCTCTATCAACTGGAAAATCACTTTCTCTATTAAAACCAACATCTCCATACCCTAAATCATCTGCTAGAATAACGATAATATTGGGTCTTGTTCCATTTGTTTGTGCAAACATTTGTAAGGAGCAAATTGTAATTAACAATAAGAAAATTTTTTGTGTTATAAATTTCATAATAGTATATAATCTGATTTAAGTTTTAAGCATCAAAATTAATACCGAAACTTATTCTTACACACCTTAATTTTGTCCATTCATAGCACTATTTATTCTTTTCACATCTAAAAAGTTACATTTTTGAAGTTGATGAAAATTATCAAAACTACAAAATGAATGAATATTCATTTTTTTTATTACTTTTGCGATCGATGGGATTATCAGAGAAAAGTAAACTAAAAAAAGAGGCTATTGTCAAAGCCACCATTGATTTGGTAAACTGCAATGGCTTTCATGGCACTCCAATATCCAAACTTGCAAAATTAGCGGGTGTATCTCCAGGTACTATCTACTTATATTTTGATAACAAACAAGATTTATTAAATAAGGTGTATTTAGAAGCTAAAAGAAAGTTTACTAGTTACGCCTTTGCAAATTACAACACTAAAAATAGTGTTGAAGAAGAATTTAAAAACGTTTGGTTTCGTATTGCAGAGTTCAAACTCAATGAGATTCCTGAAACGATATTTTTAGCGCAATGTGATAACACACCAATTATCGATGAAGAGGTAAGACAAGAAGGAATTATTCACCTCTCGCCATTGCTTGATTTATGGTCTAGAGGAAAAGAACAAAACATCATAAAACCTATTTCAGACTATTTGCTATATGCCTACACCATTACCCCACTCTCATTTTTAATGGTAATGCACGCTAGAAATGCGCATTTGCTTACAAAAGAACTATTAGAAAACACCTATGAGTCAGCTTGGGATAGTATAAAAAAATGATTAAAAAAATATAGATTACCCCTAATCTTAATTAGGGCTTGCAAGGTTGTTTTGCAGGCCCTTTTTTTTGTTAAAAATAATAGGTAAAACCAACATGTAAATTAAATCGAGCTACCTTTGAATTCATAGTGTATGTTGGTTCACCAAATAGATAGTATTCTTCTGTAGGTTGTGACAAATTAACCAATTGTTGTTCATTAAGTGTATTACTATGCATGAAAGACAATCCGTATGACAATTCAAAAAAAGTAAGTTTGTGACTTAAACCTGCTGCGTAATGATAAAAATCCCAGTTACTTATTGTTGGAACAAAGTCTTTATACCTATCAAAATTAGTAGCGTCGAAATTGTTGTAATCTGTATTGAAACCAAGGTACAAATCTGTTTTTTTAGTTATATTTTGAATAACACCTAGACCTATATTGGTTACTGATTTATTAGCCAATTGGGGAACTCCAAAAGCTTCGATCTGATCAAAAACACTTGAAGTGTCAAAGTCAGCAGCATTTAATAAGTTGTACTTATCAATCGCAGTATAATGAGCAAGTCTAACTGATAACTCTGTTTTAGAAAAAGTATAGGTTGCTCCAAAATCAAAAACCCAAGGTTTTTTATTTATGGTATTAATCTTTTCTTGAAAACTTAACTGATTTACGTCGTTATTTGTAGCATCTAATCCGTTGTATAATAAAGAACGATTGATCCATGCTTGTCCAAAGAAATTTGTATTTAACAACGGTGTTGTAATTGTAAAACCAAACTTTAGTTTTTCTAAGTTATAATTGAATCCTACTTTTGTCAATAAGCCAAAACTAAAATAATTCAAAGTTTCATTACTATATGAAGATGCCAAAGTATTTGAAATTTGATTGTTTCTGTTGTAATCAATTACATTGGCATTCATCGTTTGATTCAATCTAATATTTTTAATGACTCCATACAGACCTAACCCAATTCCAAATCGAGAATTCACTTTATATCCCGCAGCAAAACCATACCAATCTTCTCGCATTCGATTGCTATAATTATAACTTCCTAAATAATATTCATCTCCAGGATTTACAAGTGAATAATCTCCTTTCTTTTCAGTTTTCGTATTGAGAGAAATATTTGAATAGAGCGTATTTAAAATCGCATAAGAAAAAACCCACTTTTGATCTTTTGAAACTTGAATAATTCCGAACAGATTTTGTGGAACCGCCTCTAAATACGTCTGTTTTAGTGGCATGTTTTCTCCTGCTCCATTTTCTAAATTAATTGTGTTTGCAAAATATGTCACCACACTAAGAGACACACTATTATCTTTGATAAACGGCAATATTCCCGGATTATAGTATGAAGCTGAATAATTCTCGTTTTTTGCTAATACAGCACTTCCATTTAAAGCAGCTTTCGCTCCCTGATGTATAGACCAATAATTGTTTTCTTGGGCGTTTATTTCCTCAAAGATTAAAAGTAAAAAAAAACCTATAAACAGCGTCAAATATCGTTTCATACAACGAAGATAAAAAAAACTTCCTCCTAGAGATATCATAATGTAAAAAGTCTCTTCAAAAATGCTTTTGCGATCAATCCATATTATTACAGTTTGAAAATTCTTTTTATTTCGAAGTTTAATATCTTTACCATAAAAAATTATAAAAAAACTATTAACAGTATGAAACATTAATGATTGATTTGATTTTTAAAGTTTTATATAAATTTTCTTTATGGAACCATTAAATATATTTAACAGTAATTAACGTCTTCTCGCTAGTAATACTATTATCTTTGTCAACTGTATAATATGCATACAAAAACAACACCTTTATGGCTAAAATAAACTTAACTCCTTGGCAACGTTTCATCGGATTACTGAAATTGGAGAAAAAAGAAATCTTCCAGATTTTTTACTATGCAATATTTTCAGGATTGGTATCTCTTTCGCTTCCTTTGGGTATACAAGCGATTATAAATTTAATTCAAGGTGCGCAAATATCTACATCTTGGGTGGTATTGGTAATATTAGTAACCATTGGCGTATTATTTAATGGTGGACTTCAGTTAATGCAGTTAAGAATTATTGAAACGATTCAACAAAGGGTTTTTACCAAAGCAGCTTTTGAATTAAGTTATAGGTTTCCAAAAATAAAAATGGAAGAGCTGCGTAATTATTATCCGCCAGAATTGGCAAATAGATTTTTTGATACGCTTACCATACAAAAAGGTTTGTCTAAAATATTAATTGATGTACCTACGGCGCTCTTACAAATATTATTTGCACTAATATTATTGTCTTTTTACCATGCATTCTTCATATTATTCGGACTTTTACTCTTGATACTAGTTTATATAGTATTTAAATACACTGCAAAGAGAGGTTTGGAGACTAGCTTAGAAGAATCTAAAAACAAATACAAAGTAGCACATTGGATTCAAGAAATTGCCAGAACTATTGTAAGTTTTAAATTGTCTGGTGACTCGAACATTGCCTTGCAAAAAAATGACGAATTAGTTGTAAAGTATTTGAAATCAAGAGAGAAACACTTTAAAGTATTGGTACTTCAATACATGCAGATGATTAGTTTTAAAATGCTTATCACTGCAAGTTTATTGGTTATTGGTGGTGCCTTGGTGTTAAACCAAGAAATGAACATTGGTCAATTCGTAGCAGCTGAAATTATTATTTTATTGGTAATTGGTTCAGTTGAAAAATTAATTTTAGGATTAGAATCTTTTTATGATGTATTGACATCTATCGAAAAGCTTGGACAAGTTGTCGATAAAAACTTAGAATCTCAAACTGGAGAAAAACCTTTGTTTAACAATGATTTTCGTATCGATCTAGAAGAAGTTACGTATCAAGTATCAAATCGAAAAAAGCCAATACTTCAAAATATCAATCTCAGTATTCCTTTTAAGAAAAGAATCTTAATTAAAGGAGAAAGTGGCTCAGGTAAATCTAGTTTGTTACGACTTATTTCAGGGGTTATTGAGCCTACTGGCGGGAGTATGTACATAAACAATGTATCCGCTCAAAGTTTGCAACTCAATCATTTTAGAGCGCAATTAGGACTTTCATTATCTGAAGAAACACCTTTTGAAGGAACATTAAAAGAAAATATTACGTTTGGTATGCCAGATGTAACGGATGAAAGTGTTTTTGAACTGATTGAAGCGGTAGGATTGTCTCATTACGTAAAAGAATTACCTAACGGTTTGCAAACTTTCTTGCAGCCCGATGGAAAGCAAATATCATACACAATTGCTAAAAAAATAATTTTAGCTAGAGCGATAGCTAAACAACCGAAGGTGTTGATATTAGAAGATCCTTTAGATAGATTTAACAAAGAAGAAACAAAGTCTATCGTAGAATACTTATCGTCTCCATCTCAACCTTGGACTTTGATTGTCGTTAGTAGCAATCCATTATGGGAGAATTATATTGATGAAGTTATTACGATTGAAGAAGGTAAAATAAAAAAATAACAAATGCTGAATATCTCTAACAATAAAGTACATACGAAGGTAGATTTATTATCTTATAAATCTGGGCAATTTGCTTATTTCAAAAAGCACTACAAGCATTTCAATCGCTTTCTAATGGTTTTTGCTTTTACAGGGCTTATTACCTTATTTATGCCTTGGACACAAAACATTAAGAGTAATGGTATTGTAACTACACTACGTCCAAATCAGCGCCCACAAACCATACAATCGCAGATTCCAGGTCGTGTTGAAGAGTGGTTCGTACAAGAAGGGGATTATGTAGAAAAAGGAGATACAATCTTAAGGATTTCTGAAATAAAAATTGATTATTTTGACGACAGACTAATTGAAAGAACTGGAGATCAGATAAATGCAAAATCTTCCTCTGTAGATGCATACCAATCAAAGATTGATGCATTAAACAGACAGATTGTAGCATTAAAACAAGAACAAAAGCTAAAGTTAAAGCAAACAAAAAACAAATTGCTTCAAGCCTATTTAAAAGCAAAAAGCGACAGTATCGATTTTGAAGCTGCAAAAATAAATGCAGAAATTGCGAAACGTCAATACGATAGAACTGTAGTTTTAGCAGAAGATGGTTTGAAAGCAATTAAAGATGTAGAAGAAAAGAATTTAAAACTACAAGAGTCTAATGCAAAGTTGATAGCGCAAGAAAACAAATTATTAACTAGTTTGAATAATATTATCAATGCACAAGTTGATATATCACAAATTGAAACTTCTTATGTAGATAAAATATCGAAAGCTCAGAGTGATTTATACACTGCTAAATCGAGCCATTACGATACACAAGTGCAAGTTTCGAAGCTGGAAAATAGTTTCACCAATTATCAAAAGCGAAATGATCTATTATACATCACGAGTCCTCAAAATGGTTACATAAACAAAGCTATTATTGGAGGTATTGGAGAAACTTTTAAAGAAGGTCAAGAACTATTAGGCATCATGCCATCTCATTACGAATTAGCAGTGGAAACCTTTGTAAAACCAAATGATTTACCGCTATTGCATGTAGGTGAAAAAGTGAGAGTTCAATTTGAAGGGTGGCCTGCAATTGTTTTTAGTGGATGGCCAAATCAATCTTACGGAACTTATGGTGGAAAAATTGTAGCGATACAAAACTTCATTAGTCCTAATGGAAAATACAGAGTACTATTGGCTCCTGATGACAAGGATCACCCTTGGCCAGATGCTATTAGAATAGGCTCTGGTGCAAGAACATTTGCGTTGTTAGAAGATGTTCCGATTTGGTATGAATTGTGGAGACAAATAAATAGCTTCCCACCTAATTACTATCAACCGGAAAACACACTAAAAGGAAATGAAAAATCTAAAAAATAACAAATGAGATATTTCTTTGTATTTCTTTTATTCAGTACATTATCACTTCAATCACAAGTTGAAAACGACTCTATTTCTGAGAATCCTATAAAAGGAGATAGTATTGTTTCTATTGCACCAAATACAACAGAATTGGATTCGGTAGCGAAACTAAAACTTTCAAGTCTAGAGGATGGGTTTATGACTTTATCTGAGTTTTTAAGCTATGTTAAAACCTTCCATCCTATCGTAAAACAAGCGAATTTAATAGTTTCTGAAAGTGATATCAAACGACTCAAATCAAGAGGTGCATTTGATCCAAAATTAGAAGTAGATTATGCTACAAAACAATTTAAAAGCACGGATTACTACGATAAACTGAATGCCACATTCAAGGTACCTGTATGGTATGGAATTGGTGTAAAAGCAAATTACGAAAATAATGATGGTGTCTATTTAAATCCTGAGAGTACTACTCCAACCGATGGCCTTTATGGATTAGGAGTTACCGCTTCTATTGGTGGTAATATGTTGATGAACGAACGAATGGCTGCAGTAAAACAGGCAAAAAATTACCAAAAACAAGCGCTAGAGGAACGAAAGATATTGGTAAACAAAATATTATACGATGCTGCCAACACCTATTTCGAATGGCTACGTTATTTCAATGAAAAAAGAATTCATGAATCATTTCTAAACAATGCAGAAAGAAGATTTGTAGCTATCAAAAAAAGTTTTTATTCAGGAGAAATGGCTGCTGTGGATACTTTAGAAGCAAATATTGCCATTGGAAACCGCAAGCTAAATCTTGAAAAAGCTAATATAAAGTACATTAAATCTTCACTAGATTTGGCAAATTTTTTATGGTTAGAAAACAATGTCCCGGTTGAATTGAATACAAATATCACACCTGACACACTCACTATTGAAAGTGTAGATAGTGCTTTGAATACTACAAAAATTGAAACGGAAGAGTTTGATATAAATGAACACCCGAAACTAAAAGCATTGACCTATAAAAGTGAAATTCTTGAAATAGATCGAAAATTAAACTTCAACAAACTCTTACCTACAATAGAAGGTGAATACAATTTTTTATCAGGTTCTTTAGGGAATGAAAATGTTTTTGGATTGGATAATTACAAAGCTGGGTTTAAGGTTAGTGTACCTATCTTCATTCGAAAAGAAAGATCAGACCTAAAACTATCAAAACTTAAGATTGAAGCGATAAATTACGAGAGATCTACACAAGAAATCTCAATCTCTAATAAAATAAATGGATTGCTTCAAGAGTTAGACTCCTATGAAACTCAAATAGATTTATCAAAGATTTTAGTTAGAGATTATGGGAATTTATCAAAAGCTGAACAGCGTAAATTTAATTTGGGAGAGAGCTCTATTTTTTACGTAAACATACGAGAATCAAAACAAATCGAGGCAGAATTAAAATACGTGCAATTGATCAATAACTACCTGAAAACGAAAGCAAAATTATTTAACAGCCTGGTTATTTATTAAGTAAAACGAATCAAAATATTTGTTTACACAGCAACTGTGTGATCAACAGAAGTCACAAAGGTTTTATCCAAAACAGTATCTAATTGTATCCATTCTGATACAGCTTGACCTTTCTGAATAGTTAGTTGAACATAGCCCCTTTGTGAACTATTGAAATAAGAAAGTTGATCTACTAACTTTACGATGGCGGTTTGAAAACCAACTCTTTGTTCAACACTTGATACCAAATTTTCAAAACCTGGAGAGGTAACAGAAGCTGTTGCAAACTCCGGTACCTTAATCGTTCCGTTTTCTTTGATTATTTCATTAAACCAAGCATTATGTGAATCACCAGCTACTACAATAGATTTTTTACTTTCAAGCGCTTGTAAAACAACTTCTCTCTCTATCGGGTAACCGTCCCAAGAATCCAAATTAAATGGTAATACATTGGATACTCTCAGTTTATCCTCTTCTGACAACGTAGGGTCATTCAATTCCATTCTCTCCTTTATAGTTACTAATTCAATCAACTGATTTTGTAAACTTACTTGTGATGCTTCAGAAACTTGACCATTACCTGAATATTCGACACTTAACTCTGTTAATTTCTGAACTAGCTCAACAGGATAATACATTTTCCCCATCAATACTTGTTGCCCTACTAACAGCCATTCTGTATTTGAATTCGCTACTTCATTAAGAAACCAGTTTTTTTGAGTTGTACCCAAAATCGTTCTTGATGTATCTAGCCAATCCGATTGAAAAGCTTGTTGATTGATAACACCATTTGTTGAATAATTTCCATAAGATAGCTGTTTGTCTCTACCTCCCAATCGAGTATCTAGCAATGTTAATTGTAACAAATCGCCAAAGACAAAACTTCTATAAATCACGCTTTCATCAGTCGATTTAAAAGGCAGGTATTCACTATATGCCTGCAGTGCTTGTTGTTTTCTCGATAAGAAATCACCTTCGTTTTCTTGATGTGAACTTGCACCCTCTTTGTATGCGTCATTGGCAATTTCATGATCATCCCAAACACAAATAAATGGTTTGAGTTGGTGTAATTTTTTTAGATCTTCATCAGACCGATATTGCCTATACCTAGTTCTATAATCTTCAACTATCAATAACTCATTTGAAGGCAAATGCGTTCTCCCTAAGGCAATGGTTTCTTCAGTAGCTCCAAAACTAGAAGCGCTTTGCTCGTAAAGATAATCACCTAAATGTAGTACCAAATCTATATCAGATTCAGCCATGCTTTTATACACGTTAAAATAGCCTATTTCGTAATTAGAACAAGAAGTAACTCCTATTTTCAACTCACTTATTGTAGTTTTAGAGAATGTCTTTGTCTCTCCTATCTCTGAAACTTCTCTACTGACTAATTCAATAAACCTATAGAAATAATTTTGATTTTCTTGTAAGTCTTGTACTTCAATTGACATTGTATAATCTCGAGAAGCGTCAGTCGACACACGACCGTATCTAACTATATTTCCAAATGATAAATCCGTCGCAATTTGCCATTCTAAATGTACTGTTGCGATAGTTCCCAGGTACCGTGTCCAAATAATTACTTGTGTATCGGTTGGGTCGAAACTAGCAATGCCTAAATTGAAGTTTGTTGAATTTTCTTCTAAAAAATTAGTTGTAGGCAACTCTTGCAATACATCAGTATCACAACTGATAATATTTGGAGCTAGAAAAACTCCACTTGCTCCTAAAATCGATTTCTTAATAAATGATCTTCTATCTCCCCTACCCATGATAATATTCTACACAATGAGACCTTAAGATACCAAAAAAATTATGAATTTAACCAAGCTTTGATTTCGCTGGCTTTTAATTTACTCACAATAATTCTTTCTTCAGCAGGTGGATGCACATCGACAATCAACTTTCCATTAAAATGGAATTTTAATTTATCGATCGCTTGTTTGTTTAAAATATATTGCCTGTTTACTCTCGAAAAGTTTGATGGGTCTAATTCAAGCTCTATCGTCTCTAACTTTTTATTTAAAGTATAAGATTGCTTTTCAAATGTAACAGCTTTCACAACACCTGTATCTATAAAGAAATAAGCAATATCAGAAACCTTTATTGGAATTAACTCATCTCTTTTTTGAATCAAATAACTCAATTTATATTGAGTATTTGAGTTTTGAATAATTGACAACACCCCCTTGAGTTGATCTTCAATAGAATCATTTTTAAAAGACGTTTTTTCGAATTTTGTCAAAGCCAATTCAATGTCCTCTTCAGAAACAGGTTTGAGAATATAATCTAAACTATTTACTTTAAAAGCTTGAATCGCATATTGATCATACGCTGTAGTAAATATTATAGGAACTTCAATTGTTGTTTTTTCAAATATTTCAAAAGAAATACCATCTGCTAAATGAATATCCATAAAAACTAAGGATGCTTCATTCTTTTCTGAGAAATAATCTACTGCGTCAGCTACAGAATCAATTACAGTTAAAATTTCTATTTCAGGTCTAATAGACTTTAATATATGACTTAAGTTATCGCTTGCCGCGATTTCATCTTCTACAATTACAACTTTCATACTGGTTATTTTATTGGCAATTTCACCCTAAAGATATTGTTTTCATTTGATATTTGAATACTTTTTTCTTTCAGTAATTGGTATCTTTTGTTGATGTTAGCCAAGCCTTGACCTGTACTGTCTACAAATGTTGACCTTGGTTTTATTTTATTTTCAACAACTAAATTACCATTTGTGGTGTATATTTTTACATTCAATGGGTTTCTATTCGAAATTTCATTGTGTTTCACAGCATTTTCTACCAATAACTGCAAGGCTAGAACCGGCATTTGAAGAGACAAATACTCTGGTGCAACATTTATTTCTATTGAAAACTTATCTCTGTACCTAGTTTTAATCAAGAAAATATAACTTTCTATAAATTTTAATTCTTCTTGCACAGACACCAAATCTCGTTGACCACTTTGTAAGATATAGCGATACATAAAAGACAACTGATTCACAAAGTTTGTAGCTTCTTTATTATCCCTAATTAAAGAATTCAAAGAGTTTAAGGAATTGAATAAAAAATGAGGATTGATTTGATTTTTTAATGCAGATAATTCATTTTGTAAATTTTGCTTCACAAGACGTTCCTTTTCTTCAAGATCTGCTTGACGTCTTATCTTATATCGTAGGTTTTTTGCAAGTACAATCAATCCGAACATTAATATGACCAAGATAAACAGCAATAATCTTTGATCTCTTACGTAAAGATCTTGTCCGGTGATATTATCATAGAGATCATAATAGAAACGTGTAAATACCAATAGAATAAATCCATTGACAAATACAGAAACCGCAATGAATACAAGTTTCCCATATTTCTTAAAATACCCATCAAAATTAGTATTGAATTGTAAAACCAACCATGAGAATAAAAACAAAAAGGAAGTTCTAAAACTTACATCGACAAACGAAGATGCCTGGGCATCGGGTGCAATTCTAAAAGAAATCAACCCAGCATACTCCAATATTCTTGTTGAATTTTGCAACAAGCTTATCAATAATGATATCAAAAAGATTTCAGATTGTTTGACTTTACTATAACTCAATTTTACAGGCTTTAAAAGTATTTTATTTACCAAAGCTACAAAATAAGTCATAGTTCTTACATCAAAATTGCTAGTGCAAATAATGATAATAACGATGCATTAACGATAATTAATGTTTTTAAGACTTCTTTTTTGCTTACAGTTTCTGAGGGTTTCATATTGTATGTTTTGTGTTGTAACTCAAAAATACCCCCATATTTTCTCGAGTTGAATATATTTACACCGAAACGTATAAATTAAAGTGTGTACTAATCAATTTATTACTTGAACTATTTATCATATGTTGTAGAAATCACTTCTCCATGTCTCAAAACAACAATACTAACTTTTGTGCCGGTTGGTATATTTTGCAATTTCTCTTGAATTAAATCCAAAGAACTCTCATCGATTATTTTTACACTACCGATTTCTAAAATAATATCTCCTCCTAACAACAAATCTTGTCCTGCAATATTCACAGGTATAAACCCTCCTATAAGGCCTAGTTTACCAGCTCTTCCTTTTGTTGAAACTTTGGTAATTAATATCGCTCCTGATTGTGGAACGTTTAATAAGGCACACAATTCAGGTGAAAGTACCAAAGACTCAATTCCAGACCAATTGGCTTTCGAGTTTAGTACTTTTTTTGCCACATTAGAAGCTACAGCAAAACCGATCCCATCAAAACCTCCCGACGTAGTATAAATTCTACTGGCAATACCTACAATTTCTCCTTTCATATTGAACATTGGTCCACCAGAATTTCCTGGATTGATACTGGCATCAGTTTGAATAAATTCTACTTTTTCGAATCGATGACTTAAATTTTCAGGCACAAATCTTCCGCTTACAATACCTCTTGATAACGATTGTTTAAAACCATGAGGTGCACCTATGATAAATATATCATCTCCGATATTCGTCTTATCTGAATCACCTATTTTGGCAATTTGTTTTTGCTTCAACTGAAAATTTTCAGAGACTTTTATCAAAGCTACATCCGCATTTGTATCTGAAGATATAACTTCTGCCTTATAAACATCTCCATCGGTAAACTCAACAGTTATTTCTTCTGCAGCTTGAATTACATGGGCTGCGGTCCATATCAAACCATCTTCTCCAATCAACACTCCCGAGCCCAAAGACTCTTCTTTGTTTACTTGGTTGCTAAATAATACTTGCGAATAATCATAGCTTTCTATATTGATATATACTACTGAACTACTTACTTTGTCATATAATTTTGACAAACTTTGTGCAGAAATAGATATTGATAGAAACAAAAAAAGATAGACTAGTTTTTTCATAAAATTGTGTTCGTTATGTTCATACTAAAGTATTGAAAACATCTAATATTATACTATAGAAATACAAAAAAGTCTGCTTAAAATTTAAGCAGACTTTTTTATGTTTTTAGAATATGTTTTATTTTTTAAACAATTGTTTTACAACTGCTTTTGCAAAATCATCTGAAGTTGTAACAATACTCTTAGGATTGTCAACTAAAGAAGTAACAACTGATAATAATTGTTCTGACTCTGGTAAAGTTAAATCATACAACAAAGTTTCTACCACAAACTCTTTTTCTGTAGAAGTAATCGCTGTTGAATTTCTAGGAGAAACATAAGCCATGTTCATACTATGATAGTATCCAGTTCTATAACGTCCTGAATAATACCCATAACCACCATATCCTCCATATCCGTAATATGGGTAAGCACCTGGATCTTCAGTAACATTTGTCACTACTGATTCTTTAACCGATTTCACCGTTGTAATTACAGCAATCGTTACGTTCAATTCTTTTAATTTCGTTCTAATCGCTTCTACCTCTTCTGGAGTGTGTTTCTCATCAGGATCTGCATCCGGAAAATTCACATAACTAGGTAAAACCTCAAATTCTGGTCCTCTTGATTTTATCTGAGTTGCAATATCTTTTTCAAAACGTTGTCTTGCAACTTCGTCTTTAGATTTAAAAACCACAATTACCTTTCCTCCATCTATATCTTGTACCCTAGCGTCTTTCCATGCATCGGTAACTTTTACCGTTGAACAACTTGCAAATGACACAAGAAGTACCAACACTGTCATTACTTTACCTATTTTTCTCATATGAATTATTTAGATTTATTTAGTTTACTTTTTTAATCAAGAGCAATATACTCAAAATGTAAATACAAGCCCAATACTCAACTATAATTTGTGATTTATTTAAACAAACGGTCTACTTTTTTTTGTTTGATATTTGATTCAAATATTTACCTACGATAATTGCCGTTATAATAACATTATACATTTGACCTATTAGACCAACCAACACAACTACTTTTTGTGCTAATGCTGTGACTGGACTAATATCTCCATACCCAATAGACAATAACGTTATATAACTAAAATACATAAAGGTGTCGTTGAAATTTTCACGTATGAAAAAATCAGATTGTGATGATTGAAAAGAACCAGGTGATACCAATTCAATAGTCATGCATAAAAAATATCCTATCAAACCAATAGAAACATATCCACTTACCAGTCCAAATATGATATTTGCGCTAATTCGTTCAGAATCCCAAACTTGTTTTACGATTTCGTAAGTAACAAACACATAAAAAACAAAATTAATTACCATTCTAATGAAGGTAATTTCATCATCATATTTCCCTGAAAAAATCTTGTACAAGAACAAGAGAACACTGATTAGTATAACTCCGAGAAAACCAATAAACTTCACCCTTTGCTTAGACATCAAAATCAACCCAGCAGAAATATTAATGATAAAAGCCAACGGCAACAATATGGATTCAAACAAACCTTCTGTAACAAAGATCGACCCAAATAGAATCAAAAATTGACTAAAAAAAAATATCTCGAAACGAAACGGATGTAATCTTGAAAAATTCATTTTTTAAAATATTATTCTTGAAGTATCTTATTTAATTTTGCTTTATTCAGCACGATAATACCGACTACAAAAAACACTCCCATAAACAACATACTCATTCGCATGTTACCAGTAAGCTGATCAATAAAGCCATATACAAAGGTACCAATAACAATTCCTAATTTTTCTGTAATGTCGTAAAAACTAAAAAAAGACGCATTGTTTTCTGTACTTTTCGGTATTAATTTCGAATAAGTCGATCGTGAGATAGATTGTATTCCTCCCATCACAAAACCCAAAAACATAGCCATAATGTAAAATGTTATTTTATGTTGTAAAAAATAACCACCAACACAAATCAAAGCCCAAATAATTAATGCTACAGTAATCGCTGTTCCGTTGCCTTTTCTTTTAGACAACCACGCAAAAAAGAAACTTCCTAAAATAGCAATGATTTGAATAATTAAAACCACCAAAATCATTTCATCTGACGCCATACCTATCTCTTTATTAGCAAACAATGGAGCTAATAACATTACGGTCTGCACCCCCATACTAAAAATAAAAAAAGACAATAAATAATAATTCAAACCTTCAGAAGACTTTACCTTTTCGAAAACTTTTTTTATTTGATCTAGTCCTTTACTTAAAACTTCATTTGAAATATCACTTTTAGAACTTTGATCCTTCAAATAATAAAATGCTATTTGAGCAAAGCTCAACCACCATACTCCAACCAAAACAAATCCAAATCGCGTTGCTGCAACACCATTTTCAAAACCAAAAACTTCATATTTCTGAAACAACACCAAATTCACAATCAACAAAATAACAGAACCAATATAGCCCATCGCAAAACCTCTTGCACTTACTTTATCCATTTGATCTTTTGTTGCTACTTCGGGAAGAAAACTATTATAAAAAACCAAAGAGCCTGCAAAACCTATACTCCCTAAAACAGCACAAATAATTCCGTATTCAATATTTTCACCTGTAAAGAAATACAACCCCATACAAGCGAAAGACCCCAAATAAGTAAAAATCTGCATGAACCTCTTTTTTCTTCCTGAATAATCAGCAATACCAGATAATACAGGTGATAAAAAAACGATCACTAAAAAGGAAAACGAAATAGCATATGAATACAAGACTGAATTCGAAATTTCGAAATTAAAAAAACGAACTACTTCTCCTCCAAAGTATTCTTCAGTGGTGCCTAAATAATAAACAGGAAATATAGCAGTGGTAATAATTAAATTGTAAACTGAATTCGCCCAGTCAAAAGATGCCCAAGCATTAACTAACCTCTTATTGTTTTTCTCTAACATGTAGTTTTCTTTTTTTAGATTGGCAATTTACAATTTTATCAAAATAAAAAAAGGAACACGCATTTTAAAATCTTTTCAAGACAAACTTTAGCATTGTTATTTTAATAGTTTTAAAATACTTCTCACCTGAAACCTTAATTGTGGTACTACTTCTCTGTGAAACCAAGGATTTTTTTTCATCCAAATATTATTTCTTGGCGAAGGATGTGGTAACACAAAATACTTTGGCAAATACGATTCAAAGTTCATAACTCTATTTGTTACATTTTTAAGCGAATCGTTTTGTAAATAATGAGCTTGAGCATAAGCACCCACAAGTAAAATCAATTCTACATTATTTAGCGATGTCAATAACTTTGAATGCCACAATGGCGCGCATTCTTTTCTCGGAGGTAAATCACCTGTTTTACCTTTACCCGGGTAACAAAACCCCATTGGAATAATCGAAATTAGTTTTTCATCATAAAAAACAGTTGTATCGATACCCATCCATTTTCTCAAAGTATCACCACTTTTATCGTTCCAAGGAATACCAGTTTTATGGACGATAATCCCTGGAGCTTGACCAATGATTACAATCTTAGAATTTATATCAGCTTTCAATACAGGGTTACATCCATGAGATAATTTTGACTCACATGCTTTACATTTCTTTATTTCAGCAAGTAATTCTCGCATTAGAAATCAGAAAACAAAGAACCGTATTGATCTCTAAAAGAATAGCCTTCTTCCACTCTAGATTTATTGAGTTTTTCAAACTCGACAAGAGCCCATAAGACCAATTCTTTCAAAAAATATCGATCTTTACTCGGAGTTTCTTTGGCATATGTATCAATTAAACTATTTAATGGTGCTATATCTTCAAGTGCAGATGTATATTCAACCTCAGAACAATTGTCGTAAATCTCAAAAGTAGTCTCTTTAAAAAACCAATCCAACAATGCATCATAATCATCTTTCTGATTTTCTTTTTTCAGTTTCGATATTTTAGGGAATTTTTCCAGGAATAAAGTTTTAACAGCTGCACCAATTAGTTTTTCTGCGACGAATGCAGCACCTTCTTGCTCTCCCTCGTATACCAATTCTATTTTACCAATAATCGACGGAATCATACTTAACACGTCAGAAAACCGAATAGCAGTTGCTTTATCATTTGAACCTATTGCTCTATATTCAGCTGAACTGATTAGATTTTCAAAAGCCGTAATACTCATTCTCGCACTCACTCCGCTTTTTGCATCTACATATTCACTGTTTCTTGCTTCGAATCCTATTTGTTCCACCAGGTCTTTTGCTAATTCTGGAATATGAACTTCACAAATTCTATCCTCTTGTAATTTCGCCTCTTGAGCAGTAATCGCTTTCGCTATTCTTAAATCAGTTGGGTAATGTGTCAATATCTGTGAACCTATACGATCTTTCAAAGGTGTAACTATGCTACCTCTGTTGGTATAGTCTTCAGGATTTGCAGTAAAAATAAATTGCAAGTCGATAGGCATCCTCAATTGAAAGCCTCGAATTTGTATATCTCCTTCTTCTAATATATTAAAGAGTGCTACTTGAATTCTAGCCTGTAAATCTGGCAATTCATTGATAACAAAAATACACCTATTGGCTCTTGGAATCATTCCAAAATGCAACACACGTTCATCAGAATAACTCAACTTCATCGTGGCAGCTTTTATCGGATCAATATCACCAATCAAATCAGAAATCGTTACATCTGGCGTTGCTAACTTCTCAAAAAACCTAGCATCTCTATGTAGCCATTCAATTGGAGTTTCATCTCCATGATTTTTCAGTGTTTCTTTACCAAATACACTGATAGGGTTCAATGGGTCATCATTGATTTCAGAACCTTTGATAACAGGTATGTACTCATCTAAAAGTTGCACCATCAAACGAGCTAATCTTGTCTTTGCTTGCCCTCGCAAACCTAATAAATTGATGTTATGCTGAGATAAAATAGCACGTTCTAATTGAGGAATTACCGAGTTTTCATACCCATAAACTCCTTCAAAAGACGACTTGTTGTTTTTTATATTCTGTATTAAATTGTTCCTTAGTTCTGTTTTTATACTTTTTGATGTATACCCTATCTTTTTTAACTCACCTAAAGTTTTTATTGATGTATCTATCATTATCTCATGCGTTTTTTTCTGTTGTTTTCATAATCGTGAAATATCATCTCCCCTAGTCCCTTTAAACCAGTATAGAATGCCTTCCCTTTATTCGATTCTGTAAATTTATCTACAAAATTCTGTAAATACGGATCGCGTGCAATCATAAAAGTTGTAATTGGAATATGCAATTTTCGTGCATAAGCAGCCATATTGTAACATTTCTCTGTAATATGAGGATCCAAACCATTGCTGTTTTTGTAATACCTGCCATCAGGTAATTTCAAACAACTAGGCTTCCCATCAGTAATCATAAAAATATGCTTGTTAGTATTTTTCTTTCTTCTTAATATATCCATGGCTAACTCTAGCCCTGCAACTGTGTTTGTATGGTATGGTCCTACTTGTAAATAAGGTAAATCTTTGACTTTGATTGTCCAGGCATCATTTCCAAAAACAAGAATATCTAAAGTATCTTTTGGGTAACGAGTGGTTATCAATTCAGATAAAGCCATCGCTACTTTTTTTGCAGGTGTAATCCTGTCTTCTCCATATAAAATCATACTATGACTAATATCGATCATTAGTACTGTACTCATTTGAGACTTGTGATGTGTATCTTTAACTACCAAATCTTTTTCGGTAAGTTTAAAATTACCAAGTCCATGATTTACTTGCGCATTTTTTAAACTTTCTGTGATAGACAATCTATCTATCGAGTCTCCAAACTGAAAGTCCCTATAATCTCCAGTTTGCTCATCACCAATACCTACCGTGCTAATTTTATGATTTCCTAAACCATTCTTTTTTAATTTTCCGAATATCTGAAGTAATGCTCCTTTTCGAATGGCTCGTTCTGTTTTTGCAGTAATTTTAGTTCCACCCTTGCCGTTTGGATCTATTTCATCTTTTATATAACCTTTCTCTTTCAATTCATCGATGAAGTCGTCAATGGTGTATGTTTCATCCGTAAGCTTGTATTCAATATCTAACGTTCTTAACCAATCTATAGCCTCATCAAAATCACCCGAAGTGTGCGTAATTAATTCTTTGAAAATATCAAACAAACGATCAAAAATACTCTTCTTCTCCTCTTTAAAAGAAGAAAATTGAAAACCTACCCGTGATGTCTTTTTCTCACTCATTTGAATTTACATGAATCAAACAATCGCAGTCAAATAAATTAATACAGCTAATAATGTATTTACAAAAATCACTGTTTTAACAATTTGCATACTTGAAGTGTCATTTTTTAGCTTCATTACTTAGGGATTTTAAAGTTACTAATTATTAAAAAGAATGCAATTATCATCTATGTCGTAACATAAAAACAATACTTACAAAAAAATATCGACTTGTTTGTTAAAACAAGTCGATATAAGTAACGTAAAAAAAAGAATTTTATTGCAATGAGAGAAACTAATCTAAAGCAACTAAATTTAATTCCAAAATATCATAATGTGATGCGTGTGCAACCAATTCATTATTCTTAATTACAACAGCTTGAGGGGACTCATGAATTACTTGAAACTTTTCCGCAATCGCTTGAGAAATATTTCTAAAATTCAATAAATCTAAATAATAAAAATCAACATTCGTTTCTGCTGATCCGTGCTGCTTTTCGAATCGTTTGATAACCGAACTACTAATGCCACAACGTGTACTATGTTTGAACAACACACTTGTTTTCTTTAAATCCTCTAATTGACCTTCATTAGTTAATTGAATCCAATTTATTTTTGGTATTTCTTTGTTTTCAGATTTTGAACCGAAAACCCCGCTTAATATTCCCATGTTTGTGTTTTTTCTTGATAGACGTCAAAAATAAGACATCCTTTCAACACTACCATTTTTATTTTTTACTGAAAAATTGACGGATTATTGAAGAACTTCAAGACAATTTGTCTCAATAAACACAAGGTTTCACGACATTTTGGCCTGATTTTATTAGAAATATATTTGGGAATGTTTTTTGACCTAACACACATGAATTTTAAAAATTGGAGTTATGAATTTTAATAATTACACAATAAAATCACAAGAAGTTGTGCAAAAAGCACAACAACTTACTCAAGAACTTGGGCAACAACAAATTGAAATTGCTCATGTCATGAAAGCTATTTTAGAAGTTGATAAAAATGTTACACCTTTTATTTTAAAGAAACTAGAGATAAACATTCCAGTTTTTACACAAGTTATAGAAAACACAATCAAAAGTTATCCTAAGGTTTCAGGTGCGTCGTTAAGTCTTTCAAAAAATTCAAACACATTATTTATTGATGCAAGTAATATTGCAAAAAAAATGAATGATGAGTATGTATCAATCGAACATTTGCTGTTAGGTATTTTTAAAAGTAAAGACACCATTGCACAGCAATTAAAAGATCAAGGGGTAACTGAAAAAGGCCTACAGTCCGCTATCGATGAAATAAGACAAGGAGAAAATGTTACCTCTCAAAGCGCTGAAGACACTTATAACTCGTTGAATAAATATGCAAAAAACCTGAATCAACTTGCCAATGACGGAAAGTTAGATCCGGTAATTGGACGAGATGAAGAGATTAGAAGAATTTTACAAATTTTATCGCGTAGAACGAAAAACAACCCTATGCTTGTTGGAGAGCCAGGTGTTGGTAAAACTGCTATTGCAGAAGGTTTGGCGCATCGTATTATTCAAGGTGATGTACCAGAAAACTTGAAAGACAAACAAATTTTCTCTTTAGATATGGGTGCCCTTATTGCTGGAGCTAAATACAAAGGAGAGTTTGAAGAACGTTTGAAATCTGTTGTAAAGGAAGTCATCAATTCTGATGGCAACATTGTATTGTTTATTGACGAAATACATACTTTGGTTGGTGCTGGAGGTGGTGAAGGTGCTATGGATGCCGCAAACATTCTAAAACCAGCATTAGCAAGAGGTGAGCTTCGAGCAATTGGAGCTACTACCCTTGATGAATATCAAAAGTATTTCGAAAAAGACAAGGCCTTAGAACGTCGTTTCCAAAAAGTGATTGTTGATGAACCAGATACAGAAAGTGCTATTTCAATATTAAGAGGTATCAAAGAAAAATACGAAGTTCATCACAAGGTGAGAATCAAGGACGAAGCCGTGATCGCAGCAGTAGAATTGTCTCAACGTTACATTACAAATAGATTTTTACCAGATAAAGCCATCGATTTAATGGATGAATCAGCATCAAAAATGAGAATGGAAATCAATTCTAAACCTGAAGAGCTAGATGTTTTAGACAGGAAAATCATGCAGTTAGAGATAGAATTAGAAGCTATCAAGCGAGAAAACGACAAAGCTAAATTAACAGTCTTAAAAAAAGAATTGGCCAACGTCAAAGACAGTCGTGATGACATTTTTAGTAAATGGAAAAGCGAAAAAGATTTGGTTGACAAAGTTCAAAAAATAAAAGAAGACGTTGAATCTTTCAAGCAAGAGGCCGACAAAGCTGAGCGAGATGGAAATTATGGACTTGTAGCCGAATTGCGTTATGGAAAAATAAAAGACGCGCAAGAAGCATTGGATCGTTTGCAATTAGAAGTTAACAATCAAGAAAATTCGTTGATCAAAGAAGAAGTTACAGCTGATGATATTGCTGAAGTTGTAGCAAAATGGACAGGTATTCCTGTGCAAAAAATGCTACAGAGTGAACGTGAAAAACTGTTGCAACTAGAAACAGTTTTACACAATCAAGTAGTTGGTCAAGAAGAAGCTATTGAAGCAGTTTCAGACGCGGTTAGGCGTTCTAGAGCTGGTTTACAAGATGAGAAAAAGCCCTTAGGCTCATTTCTATTCCTCGGAACTACTGGAGTTGGTAAAACCGAATTGGCCAAAGCACTAGCTTCTTACCTGTTTAATGATGAGAATGCCATGACTCGTATTGATATGAGCGAATACCAAGAAAGGCATTCGGTAAGTAGATTGGTTGGAGCCCCACCGGGCTATGTAGGATATGATGAAGGAGGTCATTTAACAGAAGCTGTAAGACGAAGACCCTATTCAGTAGTATTGCTAGACGAAATAGAAAAAGCCCACCCAGATACTTTTAACATACTGTTACAAGTATTAGACGAAGGTAGATTGACGGATAACAAAGGGAGAATAGCAGATTTTAAAAACACCATTATTATCATGACCTCAAATATGGGTGCCGACAGTATTCAAGAGCATTTTGAAAATGCAAAAGACACCGATAGAATTATGATCGCAGAAAAGGCTAAACTAGATGTAATGAGCGTACTAAAACAGAGTGTTCGTCCAGAATTTTTAAATCGAATTGACGAAATCATAATGTTCACACCACTTAACAAAAACGAAATAAAGGACATTGTGAAAATTCACCTCAAAAAGCTTTCAAAAATGCTTCGTGAGAAACAAATCGAATTAACGACAACTGAAGATGCTATCGGTGCTTTGGCAGAAAAAGGTTACGACCCGCAATTTGGAGCAAGACCCGTGAAAAGAGTAATTCAGAAAGAAGTACTGAACGCATTGTCAAAAGAACTATTGGCTGGAAAAGTACAACCTGAACAAAAAATTCTCTTAGATGCATTTGATGGTCAATTTGTATTTAGAAACAAATAAAATTTATAATACGGAACATGTAAGAGGAAGTACTTTAGGTACTTCCTCTTTTTTTGTAGCAACTACACCGTTTATTTAATTATTGATATCTTTAAACAACCTAACCTAAAAATAATTATTATGGAATTTAATTTTTCAATTATTGCTATAACTGCTATTGTACCGTTGATTATGGGATTTATTTGGTACAATCCTAAAATATTTGGTGCTGCCTGGATGAAAGAATGCAACTTTACGCTAGAAACAATGGACAAACCTAACCCTATTGTTTTCTTGTGGTGTTATTTATTGAGTTTTTTGTTGGCTTTTATTCTTGGTACTTTTGTGATACATCAATTTGGTTTCTTTTCTATTTTGATGAACGAACCAACACTTACCGTTGAAGGATCTGAATTGAATTTGTATGCTGCTGATTTTATGGAAAAGTATGGTAATAATTTTAGAACTTTTAAACATGGAACTCTGCACGGAACAATGATTGGTTTGTTATTGGTACTCCCTATTTTTGGAACCAATGCAATGTTTGAAAAAAGATCTTTCAAATATGTAATGATCAATGGCGGTTATTGGATCGTTTCACTAGCCATCATGGGTGGTATCTTATGTCAATTTGCATAATTAGCACAGAATAAAACGAAAGCCTAAACCAATATGTTTAGGCTTTTTTTATGTTTTATAGTTAGAGGATGTACCTTTTACAATAAAAACGTAAATTTGCACGATATTTTTACAAACGCAATGACTCTGGTATCTAACGACATTCAAAAAGCTGCAGAAATTTTAGCCAACAACGAACTTGTAGCAATTCCTACAGAAACCGTTTATGGATTGGCTGCTAATATCTTTAGCGAATCAGGAATCAAAAAAATATTTGCACTCAAACAAAGACCACTTTTCAATCCTCTTATCGTGCATACACATTCGATAGAAGAACTTGATAAATTTGTAAGCTATATACCAAATAAAGCAAAATTATTAGCAGAGAAATTTTGGCCGGGCTCTTTGACAATGGTACTTCCTAAAAAGAGTGACGTTCCAGATTTAGTTACCGCAGGTAAAGATACTGTAGGTGTCAGAATCCCGAATCACACCGTCACGCTTGAGCTTTTGAGAAATCTTGATTTTCCTTTAGCCGCACCTAGTGCTAACCCATTTGGTTCTATCAGTCCAACTACTTCGACGCATGTTGCAAATTACTTCAAAGAAGGACTTCAGATGGTACTCGAAGGTGGTGCCTGTCAAAACGGTATTGAATCTACGATTATCGGTTTTGAAAACGAAACTCCGGTACTCTATCGTTTGGGCTCTATTTCAGTAGAAGAAATCGAAGCTGTTGTTGGTGACATAGCAATCAAAAACAACAAGGAGGCAGCTCCAGATGCACCAGGAATGCTCTCTCGCCATTATGCACCAGACACTACAACATATTTAGTTAACGATGTAGCATCCTTTGCGTCACAATTTCCTAATAAAAAAGTGGGTGTATTATTATTCAATCAAAATATTGAAGCTAACAATATAAAGCACATAGAAACACTTTCCATCAGTGGAAATTTAAAAGAAGCTACAGCTAAACTTTATGCTACTTTACACAAGCTAGACACTTTAGATTTAGACATTATTATTGCTGAGAAATTCCCAGATTATGGATTGGGAAAATCAATCAACGATCGTTTGCTAAGAGCCACTAAAAAATAACAACGTTAATTTTTCTTTCGAAACATAAAATAGCAACCAATAGCAATCAATGGAATACTTAGAAGTTGTCCGGTATTTAAGTCCCAATCTCCTCTAGTTTCAATCTGTGCTTCTTTCCAGAATTCTATGATAAATCTAACTGACCATAAGGTTGCAAAGAAAAAACCAAATAAATACCCCAATTGTTCTTTTTTGTTGGTTTTCCAATACAAAAACCACAGGCAAACAAATATAATTAAGTAACCGAAAGCTTCGTATAATTGTGTTGGATGCCTAGGAAAGTCTTCTCCTAATTTTGCAAAAACAATACCATAATCAGAACCCGTTGGTTTTCCAATAATTTCAGAATTCATCAAGTTTCCTATTCGAATAAAAAAACCTGCCAAGGCTACCACAATCCCAACTCTATCTAAAACAAACAACAATGGTTTTTTAAGAATGTTTTTACTGTAAAAATACAACGCAGTGATAATTCCGATTGCCGCACCATGACTGGCCAAACCAGCAAAACCTGTAAATCGAAACGGATTGAATTTTACCGGTAACAAAATTTCTCCTAAATGATCTTTAAAATATGGCCAGTCGTAGAAAAACACATGCCCCAATCTAGCTCCTAAAATCGTAGCTATAATTGTATACATGAACAGCTTATCTAACTTATCTAATTCAATACCATCTTTGATATAAATTCTTTTCATCAAAGCCAACCCTACACCAAATGCCAATACGAACATCAAGCTGTAATATCGAATCGTAAAAAATCCTAATTCGATTCCTAAAGAAGGATCCCAAGTAATTGCTGTAAAATTCATTAAATTTTTGTTTTAGTTTTAGTTTCTGTTTTTTCTGGTACTGGATCATACCCACTTCCACCCCATGGATGACAGCTAAATATTCTCTTCAATGCCATCCATCCGCCTGAAACCACGCCATGTTTCTCTAATGCTTCAATTGCGTAATGAGAACAAGTTGGTGAATACCTACAAGTGGCTGGTGTATAGGGAGAAATCATCACTTGATAAATTCTTACCAAAGCTATGAAGGGAAATCGTACTATTTTTTTTAAAGAAATCAAACTACGCTAAAAGTGGTTCCTTCTTTTCCATCTTTCAATTGGATTCCTAACGCCAATAATTCATCTCTTATTTGATCTGACAACGCCCAATTTTTATTATCACGTGCTTCTTTTCTTAACTGAATAAGCAATTCAATTGTTCCGTTTAATTTTTCAGAATTATCCTCTGAAGCCTCATCAATCAAACCTAATACATCAAAAACAAAAGCTTTTAAGGTGTCTGACAATTTTATTAAATCATCACTAGAAATCGTCTCTTTACCATCATTTAGTAAATGTACATACTTTACACCTTCAAATAGATTTGCTATCAAAATAGGGCTATTAAAATCATCATTCATAGCCGCATAACAAGCGTCAATCCATGTATTTAGTTCGAAACTTGTAGTTGCACTAGATTTGATACTATCAAGAGCACCAATACCCTGCATTAACTTATTATACCCTTTTTCTGAAGCTTCAATCGCTGCACTAGAAAAATCTAAAATACTTCTATAATGTGCTTGCAACATAAAAAAACGTGTTACACTTGGACTAAAAGGCTTGCTCAGTATCGTATTGTCTCCTGAAAAAATTTCTCCAGGCAAAATGTTATTTCCAGTAGACTTAGCCATTTTCTGACCGTTTAGTGTCAACATATTCGCATGCATCCAATAATTCACTGGAGCTTGATTATTTGAACATTTAGCCTGTGCTATTTCGCATTCATGATGTGGGAATTTTAAATCCATTCCTCCTCCATGAATATCAAAAGTTTCTCCTAAATATTTTGTACTCATCGCTGTACATTCAAGATGCCATCCAGGAAAACCATCACTCCAAGGAGAAGGCCAACGCATGATATGTTCTGGACTCGCTTTTTTCCACAAAGCAAAATCTTGAGGATTCTTTTTCTCGGATTGTCCGTCTAAAGTTCTTGTATTATGAATAGAGTCTTCAATATTTCTACCTGAAAGAATACCATATTTTTCGGTTTCATTGTATTTTAGAACGTCAAAATAAACAGATCCCTTTACTTCGTACGCAATTCCTTTAGCAATAATCTGTTTGATAATTTCTATTTGTTCAACAATATGTCCAGTTGCTGTCGGTTCAATACTTGGAGGTAAATTATTGAATTGTTGCAAAATATTATGAAAATCTACCGTATATCGCTGCACTACCTCCATGGGTTCAATCTGCTCGATTCTAGCTTTCTTAGCAATTCGATCTTCACCTACATCAGCATCATTTTCTAAATGCCCTGCATCGGTAATATTTCTAACATAACGAACTTTGTAACCTAAATGTTTTAAATAGCGAAAAACTAAATCAAAAGACATAAATGTTCTTACGTTCCCCAAATGTACATTACTATAGACCGTAGGTCCACAAACATACATACCAACAGCACCTTCATTTATCGGGTTAAAAACTTCTTTTTCTTTGCTTAGTGAATTGTAAATCCTAAGCGCGTTATTCTTATATAAACTCATCTTTTATGAATAGATCTTAAAGCGGTAAAGATATAAACTATTTTGTGCATTAGAAAAGTAATTACTTATAGTTTTAAGCAATTATAAGACACAAAAAAAGCGCCTATCTATTCACAGATAATCGCTTGTAAATTTTTGAAAATCTATTTTTTAATAATCTCTAAAAATAGCATGCATCATACGTTTTTTATCATTGATACTTTCTTCTAAAGAAATCATTGTTTCTGTTCTATTTACACCTGGAATATCATCTATTTGGAAAATGATATTTTTAGCATCTTCAGTATCTCTTGCTCTTATTTTACAGAAGATATTAAATTTACCCGCAGTAACATAAGCCACTGTAACATTTGAAATTTTTCTCAAATCTTCTATCACTTCTTTGGTCATTGAAGTTCTTTCCAGGTAAATCCCAATATGAGCTATGAATGCATACCCCATTTTTTCATAATTCAAAGTAAGAGTAGATCCTTTAATAATCCCTTCTTCTTCCATCTTTTTCACACGTACGTGAATTGTACCTGCAGAAACCAATAACTTTTTAGCGATATCTGTAAAAGGTGTTCTTGCATTTTCAATTAACATATCAAGAATCTGGTGATCTACTTCGTCTAAATTATATTTCTTCATGACTTAAATTTTGTAATAAATGGCTATTCGGCAAAAATAATAAAATATTTTTATTAAAAACACAATCTCGTTACGAAATCACTAATCGATTGCTATTTTTTCAGTTCTTTATTTTGCATGTCGTATTCTTTATGACCATAATACGCTTTTAAATCTCCTCGAGCAGCTTCTTCCTCTACAAAAACAAGAGAATTGTCTTTCACTACATAGTCATATTGAAATGCTACATCTGCAACTCCCCCTTTACTCTTTACATTTCTGTAAATAATATCATAACACTTTTTGTCATTATTAGGAATATCAAAATAAGGCTTGTAATCTTTTGAATAATCATCTTCGGTTGCGATATACAACAAACCTTGTAAAAGCGCATAAAAATTGAATTTTCGTACAGTATCACGCTCGTAATCATCGTAATAATGCCCTGCTTCTATCAAAATAGTATTGTGCCCCAACTTTTGGAAATTATCTCCTGTAGCTGTAGGATAAAACTCATCTGTATACCTACCAATATGATCAGGGATTATCTGAGACACAAGAGAATTCATCGCCACAATAGCGCTCATGGTTTCAATTCTACCTTTTGTCAAATTTCGCTCTACATCTTCAGAAGGTGCTAAAAAAGAAATTGTCGCTGGGTTTTTCGTGCCTTCAACATTAAATATGGTTCTTTGATCATGTAAATTAAAACAAAAATGAGGATTGAAATCATCTAATAAAGAACGTAACAAGATACTTTCTTTGGCTGTACGATCGACAGCATCTCGATTTAAATCTACCTCATTGCTATTTACTCTGGTAAACCTATGTGAACCATCTGGATTCAACATCGGTACAAATAATAAAGTACAGTTGTTTAAGATTGAATTTTTTACATCATCTAATCCCTCTGATTCTATCAAAAATTTAAATAAATCAAAAACTGCTTTTGTTCCGGTGCTTTCGTTCCCGTGCATTTGAGACCAAATCATCACTTTTTTGGCTCCGTTTCCTATTTTTAGTTTATATATTGAAATTCCCTCTTCTGATACACCTGCGATCTCTTTTTCAAAATTTGCAGGAATTGATTTTAACAAAGGCTCTATATCTTCAAATACAATTCTCCTGCCTTTCAATCTATTTTCAAAATTGGCAGCATACCAACTTTCAATTTTATCTATGTCAATTATTTTCATGTTACAAATGTAAATAAACACCTGTTTACATTTGTAACAAATTGAAATTTCGTTTTTGTTTACAACTGTATACAGATTGCATCTTGAGTAATTTCAGATATTAGCACTTCTCAGCATTTGCTATAACCCAAAAACAAACGTGTGACTTTAGAACTTTCATTGCTTTGTGAATCAGCAACATACAGCTATCAATTAAAGTAGTGGTTGATATTAAAAACTAAATATACCACTGAAAGATTGGAGAAGTCATGGTGGTTTTATACATTTGTAAACAACAATAAATTTACAATGCTAAACATTTCAAGTTTCTCCAATAGACTAAAAAAAGTAATGGATTATTACAATATTTCTGCCTCTTCCTTCGCAGAAACTATAGATGTACCTCGATCTAGCATCTCGCATATCTTATCTGGAAGAAACAAACCAAGCTTAGATTTTGTATTAAAAACTACTGAAACATATTCTGAAGTAGACCTCTATTGGTTATTAAAAGGTATTGGTACTTTTCCAAAATCTAACACTCCCCTACACACAAAACCAATTGCATCCGAGAAAAACGAAAAAGAAAATCTTAAACTCGATTTCAATCCGCAAATAAAAACTAACGAAACCCAACCAACGGATAGAATAGAGAAATCTGTCAATCACGGGAATATTGAAAAAAAAGAAATTGAAAGAATTGTAATATTTTACAAAGATGGGTCGTACAACGAATACAGCAACCTATCGAACTAATCAAACGAGCTTAATTCTATTCAACCACCTACAAAAAGAACACAACAAAAAAAGAAAAGACAGAGAACTAGATAATGAATTTTCTATCAGTAATTACTGAATCAACTCTTCTAGCGCTTCATTTATAATATAAACAATCTCTCTTTTATTTGAATTGCGTTTTGCATCTTGTGCAGAAACCATACTTCTTAATAATTTTATTGCCTCCTTATCAAAATTATACTGCTTGTATTGTTTCCCTTTTGCAACTATATCATCAGTTATATTCTTGATTGCTTTGATGTTATTTGAGCTTGAAACCCACTGAAAACCACCTTTAAACAAATCTTTTGTTTCTTGCTCCTTTGCTAAGTACATACCCTGTACGATATAACTAGAAACAAACTCAATTTCATCTTCATCCTTTGCTTTTACATACATTTTTGCCAAAGGATATGCTATAGTCTTCTTAACACTATTTGGTAATTTCTTTGCTCTAGAAATAGCAGCTTGCTCATCTAAATAATACAACGCCTCTAAAGCCGCACCTTTTACTTGATTTGAAGGACTGTTAAAAGATTGCTCAAACAAACGTTGATAATCGAAATACACTAGCTTACCAAGCGTTTTAATAGCCTTAGCTTTCACTGTGTTATTTTCTGCATTCTTTGCAATGCTTTCTATTTTTTTAATCACCTTGCTTTTTGCGTATTTCCCACTCAAATCAATCTTATCAAGCGCCATAGCGCTCACTTGATAATTTTTATCATAAAACGCATCCACAATCATTTCAAAAATCTTTTTATCAGATTGATGTTTTGACAACTCCTCTAAAGCCTTCAATCGATCAGCAAAATGAGGGGCGTTTTCTAATTGAAACTTATAATCTCTTAACGTGTAATTTACAGTGATATCTGCCAACAAAACATGATTTGCATCCACATGAATCCAATCTGGCTGTTTCTCATAGGTAAACGTAAATGACTTTTCTGAGTCATCTACAAAAAACTCAAGCCTCTTTTTCTTTCCTTTTTCATAAATATCAATCACCACAGGAAAATAAAAATTAGAAGACCTTTGTCTCAGTGTTACTGTTACTGTTTTTTCTAGTACGTTGTAATCATTGTTTACATAAATCACAGGATGTCCGCCTCCATAATACCACTGATCGAAAAACCAGTTTAAATCTTTTCCGGAAACACGTTCGAAAGCCATTCTAAGCTGAGGAACTTCTGCAGTTCCGTACATATTTTCCGTCAAATACAAATGAATACCATCATAAAAAGCTTTCTCTCCAAGATAATTTTTCAGCATATGCAGTACGGCACCACCTTTATTGTAACTCACTAAATCAAATACATCTTCTTTATTTTCATAATCAAAACGCACTAATTTTTTCATTTCATTGCCACCTTGCATGTATGCTTCAACGGATTGAATTCTATGCTCTTCAGCTCTTTCATACCCATACTCGTGCAGCAACCACAAATACTCACTGTAATTCGCAAAAGACTCGTTTAAACTGATATTACTCCAATTTTCTGTAGTAACTAAATCCCCAAACCAATGATGAAACAATTCATGTGCGATAACGGGCTCCCATTTGTTTCCATCAATTAAATCTCCTTTGTCTTGATACGCCATATCTGCATGAGATACGGCTGTTGTATTCTCCATAGCACCACTCACAAACTGACGCAACACCATTTGACTGTATTTATCCCACACAAAATCAATCCCAGTTATCTCTGAAAAGAAGTCCATCATTTTTGGTGTTTTTCCAAAAACAGTTTTCGCTATATCTTCATATTCTTTTTCGACATAGTAATTCACTTCTTTGCCTCTCCATTCATCTTTTACCAAAGCAAATTCACCTATCCCCATAAAAAACAAATAAGGCGCATGTTTCTGATTCATAACCCAATAATCGGTACGATCACCATTTTCATGACTTGTTTGTTTTTGAAGCTCACCATTTGAAAGTGTCAAATATTTTTCTGGAACTCGAATCGCTAATTCTTGGGTTGTTTTTTGACCTGGACTATCGATGGTAGGAAACCAACAACTACTAGATTCGGTTTCGCCTTGTGTCCATATCTGTGTCGGCATAGCATCATTCAACCCTTTAGGATCAATAAAATACAATCCTCGAGCACTTGTAATTGCTTTACTACCTGTTTGTTTTACTTTTGATGGATCTGCCGTATATTCAATAAAAATATTCAACGTATCTGCTTTGGAGAAATTTTTCCCTAATGAAATATCTATCTTCTCTCCATCGTACTGAAAATCCAAGGGTCTCCCCTCTAAGGTTACGGTTTTCAGCGTCATCCCTTTTGCATCTAACACTAAATTGTCGGTGTCGTAATAATAAGGATGCAACTGAAGCCATTCCTTACCAAACAACAATTCATTTGGTATATCAAAACTCACTTCCAACTTGGTATGCACCAACTCGAAATCTTTTTCATATTGACTTGCATTAATAAAACTTACTTTTTTATCAGGTGTTTGACCATACGAAAGAAAAAAACTTAAAAAAAGTACAGAAAAAACGAGGTGATTTAACTTCATCAAAATAATCTTTGAAGCAAAAATAATGATAGTTCTTTACGACACCTATAATAATCTGTTAAAAGCCAAACATTTCAACAACTGCTACTTGTCGTATTTTATATGATTCATTTGATTATTATATACAGTTTCTGCATAATCATAACCTTCTTTCCACCAAGAAGCCATTTTCTTTTTATCAAAAATCAAAGAATTTACCGTTAAAACAGTCGGCGTGTAATACAAATTAAGTTTTACATCGTTATGACGAGCTGCCAATTTACCGATGGTAACATTATGTTTCTCGACATTGGTCAACATAAATTCGAACAATGAGGAAATCAATGAAAATGGATTTTTAATAGGAAGATTCATATAATACTTCACTTCTGTATCGAGAATAATCACATCAATTTCTTTGGCTCCTTTATTGATTGCTTCACGTATAGGCACCAGACTACCAAACCCCCCATCTGCATATTGACAATTGTTTTTTTCAAACAAACTCATAAAAGGTACATAATTGCAAGAAGCCCAGATCCAATCGCAGAAATCTTCGTAAGGATAATCGTAAATAGACTTGTACTCGATACTACTCTCTGTAAGGTTTGAAACCGTAACAACTACTTCTTTATTGTATTCACGTAACTCATTGTAATATGATTCTGTAAAATTTTTACGAATCAATTTTCTTAAATTATTACTCTCACCAAAAGTTTTTTTACGTCTTATTAAATTCCACAACACGTGCATATGATTGATGGTAATTACTTTTTCTCCATGAACGCGTTTGATATAAAAAGGATTGTTATCAAATATACTTCTGTTATTGACACTCGTATACAATTCTTTTAATTCAGCAGTTTTACCTAATGCCAAATGAGAAATCAACAAACTACCTGTAGAAGTACCAATAAACAAATCATAAGATTTCATTTGTTTTTTAATCAAATACTCAGCTACACCACCAGCAAAAGCACCTTTACTCCCACCACCTGATATCACTAATGCTTTCATAGAATTTAATTTGATTTTTGTAGTTTTGATAAATGTAATTAATTTTTGATTTGAAACATCAAACAAGTCCAATAATTTAATGAAAAAGTTCTTGAACAAAATCCATTTGGCTGTCGCATTAACAACCTGTGTTCTACTCATAAATTGCTCAGAACCAAATATTCAATCAGTTTTAGATCTGAACTGCTCAGAACAAGCCTTTGAAAATCTTAACACCTCAAAAGAACCGAGAGGGTATTTTGAAGTTCCAATACCAAACCACTTTAAAAAAGAGTTTTTCGTCAATGAGTTCGAATCCCGTTTATATTTCGCTGACACCACTAAACAACTAAGCGATGCATACATCATGGATTTTGGATTTTATTCTGCAACTCCAACAGAATTGAATCAACCATTTATTGAGAAAAAAATATTAGAATACAAAAACAACACAGATGTTCGTCTTGAAGTTTCTGAAAAAATCGTATTCCAAGGCAAAACCGGACATGTATTATTTAGTAAAAAAAACGACGACTTTCTTCCGATCAATTCTATTGAAATCTACATCCCAAACACAAGCAACACTTACTACTATATCAAATCTGATTTTTACGGTAATGATAATTTAGAAAGTAGAATTTGCCAAGCTTTATCACTTTTAGAATTATCTAAGTTACCATAAAAGAATCCCTATCTTTAAAGAAGCCACAAACCATAAGAAATGAACATATTAAACCTGACAGATTCACAAAAAATAAAATGGATTCAAAACCTAGCGATTTTAGGTTTACTCGTTATGGGGGTTTACGCACCTGAAGTTTGGCTGAATACGAAAGATTTTCCAGTGATTCCACTTTTTGAATCTATACCAATACCCGAAAGCCCAACAGATATTATTATTTGTGTTGTGTTTTTTGGACTATTAATATCTCAGTTATTTCTGCAAAATAAAAAAATAGGAATTTTAATTTCTGTCATTTATCTATACCTATGCAGTATCGATCAAAACAGATTGCAGCCGTATTTTTATCAAAGTATCTTAACCATATTATTCATCAATATTTTCCCGAAACAAGGAAGAGAAAGAACCATTATTTTTGCAGTATCACTGCTATTCTTTGCTACTTATTTCTGGAGTGGCGTTCAGAAAATTAATGAAATATTTTACGTGCAATGGATGGGTGCTTTATTAAAACACTTTTCTTTTGTCCCAAGAATATTATTACAATCATTTACTTATGCCGTACCTTTTATTGAAGCACTTTTAGGCATAGCTCTTTTTATCGATAAAACTAGAAAAATCGCTATTTTCGGGATTATTAGTATGCACAGTATCATAGTCGTTATGCTATTCTACCTAGGATACGGATACAATGTAGTACCATGGAACATTCAAAATATCTTAAGTGTTTTGATACTCTTTTGGACCTACCCAACAAAAAATGCAATAGATGTATTTTTTAAAAATTTCAATTACAAAAAAAGCATTGTAGTACTGTTCACCATACTTCTACCTTTCAGTAATTTATTTGGCTATTGGGATCATCTATTATCCTTTAGCTTTTTCACTTCTAAACTAGACTATTACTATATAGAAATTAACGACGAAGAACTTAAAAATAACTTGCCAAAAAACATTCAAAAATATTACAGATTGGTTGACGGTAAAACTGTTGTTTACGCGAATGAATGGGCAGGTGACATTAACAAGGTTTTGTTTTACCCTCAAAAAAGGTGTATTCTTTACCTTGAAAACTACATCCAAGCATATGCTGAAAATTCAAACAAAGAAAACCTAACAAACCTTGTTATCTACAACAAATAATTATTTGGTTTTTCTTTTCTTTGACTGATCTTCTACCCTGCTTATTTTTGATTTAGAAATTCGAACACGTCCCGAATTTACCATTGCTTCTAGATTAATTGGCTTGGCTTTCGTTTGGTCTTTTCCTTTTTGTTGATCTATTATTTTTTTTAGAAACATACAGTAATATATAAAATTCAAAAATACGGAAACTATAGACAATCTATAAATTGTATTTTTGATGAAAATTGTAATCATGACAAAACAACTGTTTCTACTTTTCGCAGTATGCATCACTTTTTCAACACAAGGTCAAGAAGAATACGCTCGAAAAATTATAAAAAAACTAAGTTCACCAAAAATGCATGGTAGAGGTTACGTGAAAAACGGTGAAAAAAAAGCAGCAAAATACATTGCCAAGGAATTCAAAAAACATGACTTAAATAAATTTAACAACTCTTATTATCAAAAATTTGAAATCTCAGTAAACACACAACCCAAAAACATCAAACTAAACTTAAACGACACACTACAACTAATCCCTGGAAAAGAGTTTTTAATCAACCCTAATTCTCCTTCAGTAAAAGGAATATTTTCCACAATATGCATCACACAAAATGAACTTTTAGTAGATTCAATATTTCAAAAAAAACTAAAACATTCAGAAAACAAATTTATTCTTATCGATAGATATGGTTTTAACACATTGTCAAAATCAGAAAAAAATAAAATCACAAACATTATAAACTATTTGTGCTACAACCCTAATCCCAAACATAAAGGCTGTGTTATTTTTACAGACGACAAACTAACATGGACTGCTGGATTCTTTGAAAGCTCGAAAGCATCTTTTACAATTCAGAAAAAAATCAATATTGATGAAATCAATAAAATATCAGTTGATTGCGATAGTGAATATCATGAAAACTACCAGACACAAAATGTAATTGGTTTTCTAGAAGGTAAATCCAAGAGCGACTCTACCATTGTTATCAGTGCACATTACGACCATTTAGGGAGAATGGGAACTAAAACTTTATTCCCTGGAGCGAACGACAATGCTAGCGGTATTGCTCTACTATTAAATTTGGCTGCTTATTTCTCTGAACCAAGCAACAGACCCGACTACAATCTATTATTCATAGCATTCGGTGCAGAAGAAATTGGCTTGTTAGGATCGAAATATTACATAGACAACCCCTTGCTTCCATTAGAAAAAATAAAGTTTTTATTAAATTTCGACTTAGCCGGAACTGGAGATGAGGGAATAAAAGTAGTAAACGCTACCGTTTTTACTAAAGAATTCGAACTACTGCAAAAAATAAATCGAGAAAATTCGTTATTAAAAAAAATAGCTCCAAGAGGTACAGCCTGTAATAGCGATCATTGTTTTTTCTACGAGAAAGGCATTCCTTGTTTTTACAGTTACACCTTAGGTGGGATTTCGGCATACCACGATATCTACGACAAATACGAAACCTTACCTTTGACCAAATTCACAGAATATAATAAACTTATTCAACTCTACATCAAGCAACTATAACGCAAAGCATTTTTGATTGACAATAAAAATCAGTATCTTTAAAAGACAACTTTTTCTTTAACTAAAACTTATTGTCAATGGATACTACAAAAATCATCATCAATAATGCATCTAGAATTTTCATGGGAATTGTAATTTATTTTTTCGCCATGAAATTATTAGGATTAGAAAATATCACAGAATTACGACTATTCAACTTCCTGATAGTAATATGGGGTGTCAATACAGCCATCAAACAAAATATTGAATTCAACAAAAACAATTTGTACTTAAGCAATTTATCCATTGGATTCTCTACCGCTGTTTTTGCTGTTGTTGCAGTTGCTTTCTCATTGATATTTTATATAACATTTCTCAACTATGATTTATTACACATCATGGAAAATTCAAGAATTTGGGGAAATCATCTTACGTTGGAAAGAATGATATTTGCCATATTAATCGAAGGCTTAGCGTCTTCAGTAATATGCACTTTTATTGTTATGCAATACTGGAAAAAACATAAGGTCGATAGCCTAATTTCTTAATTAAATTAAAAAAAGGATTTCTCTAGGAAATCCTTTTTTTTAATGTGGTAATTTATCTTTAAATACACCATAGGTAAAAGTACCGAGTACAGCCCCTATAATCACAATTATAAAAACAGGAAAATTAGCTCCTAACAATACATATAAAGGACCCGGGCATGCCCCTGAAAGAGCCCAACCAAGTCCGAAAACTGTTCCACCCAACAAATACCTTAACACTCCAGGTTCTGCTATTTTTTGTTTTATAGATGCACCTGTAATCGATTTAAAGTCAATGCGTTTCATCCAAGCCATCATTACAATACCAATAGAAACAGCTGTTCCAATAATACCATACATATGAAAAGATTGAAAACGAAACATCTCTTGAATTCTATACCAAGAAATCGCTTCGGACTTTGTCATCACTACTCCAAATAATATGCCTATCAATAAATACTTACTAAATTTCATATCTTAAAAAATTAAAGGGAAAATAATATGAGTCATCAACAGCCCTCCTATAAAAAATCCAACAACTGCAATTAAAGACGGTATTTGTAAATTCGACAACCCACTGATTGCATGACCAGACGTACAACCATCCGCCCAACGAGTACCAAAACCAACCAAAAACCCACCTAGTAATAGTACTAAAAAGCCTTTTAATGTAAAAGCATTCTCCCAACTAAAAATTGATTTTGGAGCTAGATTCCCGTCAAATACAACACCCAATTCTTTTAAATCTAACACTGTACTCATCGCTAAATTTAATGGCTTACCGTTATCCAGATATGTTACAGCAATATAACCACCAATTATTCCTCCGAGCACAAAAATTAGATTCCATGTTTGATCTTTCCATCCACCAGCGAAGAATGGCACTTTTTTTCCTGCTCCTCCAATCGAACAAAGTGTTTTCAATGTAGATGAAACCCCAAATCGCTCACCTGACCACAGCAACAAAAACATCACTACTGCTATCATAAATCCAGAAAAGTACCAAGACCAAGGTGTACTTAAAAACTCAATAAATTCATTCATACTATTATTCTATAAAATGCAAACTTACATAATTATCAACAATAGCTTTTAAGTCGTAGCAACACTGCTATCCTTTCGGATGAAAAAATTATTTCGAAAAATCTAATACATTGAGTAATGCTTTATCATTAAGACTATAATGATTGAATTTACCTGCTTTATGCGAAGTAAGAATCCCATTTTCTTTCATTTTTATCAAATGATGAGACAACATTGATTGTTCAACAGACGCTTGAATACTGTTTTTTATTGCCGTAACAGTTAATGATTTTTCTTTCCCTAAACTTTCAATGATTTGCAAACGTACCGGGTGCGCAATTACCTTTAATATCTGGGCTGCTCTTCTTAATTCCTCAAAACGTTTGTTATCTGTTATCATATAAAAATTCAATTATTTTAAACAAATATATGAACATATGTTGTTATATTCAAATAATATTGTATATTTGCTTCAGATGCACTGATAATCAGTATATTTATACCCCGTGAAATGAAAAAGAAGCGTGCTTCAATAGGTAGATTAAGAATTACCCCTTGCCTCTATCATTAGAAAGCACCAAATAAAAAAGCCCTAATAGAATTTCTATTAGGGCTTTTACTTTATAAAAAGGTTTTGAATACGAGCGTTACCTCATACAAACTCTTTACATTTGCATTTTATTTCAAATAGGTCAAAATTATGTTATTAGACAATCGAATTAACGCTTTTATCCAATTGGGTGATTTTCTTAAACAATTCTCTCGAGATAAAATTTCTAAGCATGAAAACATACCGCATAATGAGTTGTTTTTTGATGTGTTTGAAATGCTTATTAACAGAGCACAAGAATCAAATGGCTGGTTTACCAAAGACAATGTTTTGTTTTCTATTGAAAGTTGGGCAAAAGCTTTGACGAAAGAGAATTTTGAAAAATGGCTAGGTTCTTACCAATTCGACACAAGTAAAGAAAAAACAATCGCTGTGATTATGGCAGGAAACATTCCGTTGGTTGGATTTCACGATTTCTTAAGCGTTTTGATCTCTGGACATAAGGTTAAAGCCAAATTATCATCGAATGACAAAAAATTTCTTCCGTTGATAGCCAAATATCTTGAATATGTACAGCCTGAATTCAAAGGTAAAATAGTCTTTACAGAGGAAAAACTAGAAAATTTTGATGCTGTTATCGCAACGGGTAGTGACAATACAGCACGCTATTTTGATTATTATTTCGGAAAACATCCACATATCATTAGAAAAAATAGAAATACTGTTGCAGTTTTATCAGGAGATGAATCTCATGAAACTCTTGAGAGAATGACAGATGATGTGTTCCGATATTTTGGTTTAGGATGTAGAAGTATTTCAAAAATATTTATTCCTAAAGGGTTTGATTTAGATAGAATTTTTAAAGCAGCTTTTAAACACAAAGACATTCTTCAATACGATCGATACGCAAATAATTACGATTACAACAAAGCGGTTTATTTGATGAGTCTGTTTGACATCAGAGAGAATGGTTTTTTAATGCTAAAAGAAGATGCAAGTTATGCTTCACCTATATCGTCATTATTTTATGAATATTATGAAGATTTAGAGGAAATACAAACCAGAATTGCAAATGATTCAGACAAAATACAATGTGTAACAAGTGATATTCAAGAACTTAATGCAATTCCACTCGGAGAAACCCAAAACCCTCAATTATGGGATTACGCAGACGGAGTTGATACCCTCCAATTTTTATTAACATTCTATTAAAAATTTTAATAAAATATCAATTGTCAAATGAATAAAATTGTCGAAATTTGCGATTCGTTTTACGAGAATCATTATAGAAATCAAACATCATGAAAAAACATAATTTTAGCGCAGGACCTTCAATCTTGCCTCAAGAAGTATTAAAAAAAGCTAGTGAAGCAGTTATTGACTTTAACGGATTAGGTTTATCGTTAATTGAAATTTCACACAGAAGTAAAGATTTCATCGCTGTAATGGACAAAGCTCAAGCTTTGGTTAAAGAATTATTAGAATTACCTGAAGGATATTCAGTATTGTTTGTTCAAGGTGGTGCGAGTACAGAATTTTTAATGGCTCCTTATAACTTATTACCTGAGGGTGGTAAAGCTGCTTATGTAGATACAGGTGCTTGGAGTAAAAAAGCAATCACAGAAGCTCAAAGGTTTGGAGAAACTGTTGTAGTAGCTTCTTCAAAAGATAAAGGATACAATTACATTCCTAAAGGATATGATGTACCTGCTGATGCAGATTACATTCACTTTACATCAAACAATACTATTTTCGGGACACAATTAAAAGATTTTCCTGGTGGAGATGTTTTAAAAGTTGTAGATATGAGTTCTGATATTTTCTCTAGAAAATTAGACTTCTCTCAATTTGACGTTGTTTATGCTGGTGCTCAAAAAAACATGGGACCTTCAGGAACTACTTTAGTAATTGTTAAAGATGCTATCTTTGGTAAATCAGGTAGAAATGTACCTGCAATGTTAGACTATGCTGTACATGCGAAAGCAGGTAGTATGTTCAATACGCCTCCTGTATTCCCTGTATATGTTTCTATGTTGACCTTAGAATGGTTAAAAGAAAAAGGTGGTGTTGAAGCTATCGAAAAATTAAACAATGAAAAAGCTGAATTGTTATACAACGAAATAGATAACAACCCTGCTTTTGTTGGATTTGCCGCTAAAGAAGACCGTTCAAACATGAATGTTACTTTTACATTAGCAGACGAATCTCAAAAAGAAAAATTTGATGCAATTGCTGCTGCAGCTGGAATCAGCGGAATCAACGGACACAGATCAGTTGGTGGATACAGAGCAAGTATTTACAATGCAATGCCAATCGAAAGTGTTCAGGTATTGGTGAACGCAATGCAAGAATTAAACAAATAACATTTAACAAGTGACTCCTTTGGGTGTCACTTTTTTTATTACTCATAAATACAAATAAAATGAAAGTATTAGCAAACGACGGATTAGCTCAAAGTGGAGTTACTGCTTTAGAAGCTGCTGGTTTTGAAGTAATTTTAACAACTGTTGCACAAGATCAATTAGAAAACTTCATCAATGAAGAAGGAATTGATGTAATTTTAGTACGTAGTGCAACTACCGTACGTCAAGAATTGATCGACGCTTGTCCTTCAATAAAAATCATCGGACGTGGTGGTGTTGGTATGGATAATATCGACGTACAGTACGCTAGAGATAAAGGTGTTCATGTAATTAACACTCCTGCTGCTTCTTCTCACTCTGTTGCAGAATTAGTATTTGCTCACTTATCTGGTATGGTTCGTTTCTTGAATGATGCGAATAGAAACATGCCTTTAGAAGGTGAAACAAACTTTAAAGGATTGAAAAAAGCCTATGCTGGTGGAGTTGAATTGAAAGGAAGAACTCTTGGAGTTCTAGGATTTGGTCGTATTGGTCAAGCTACTGCTGCTGTTGCATTGAGATTAGGAATGAAAGTTGTTGCTTTTGACCCATTCATGGAGTCTGCAACAATCACTCTTGATTTTGTTGACGGACAAAAAGTAGATATCAAAGTAGATACTGTTTCTAAAGAAGAAGTTTTAAAACAAGCTGATTTCTTAACGCTTCATGTACCTGCTCAAGATGAGTATGTAATCGGACAAAAAGAAATCGAAACTATGAAAGATGGAGCTTTCATCGTAAATGCTGCTCGTGGTGGTGTTATTGATGAAGTTGCTTTGATTGCTGCTTTAGATAGTGGAAAATTAAGTGGAGCTGCTTTAGATGTATTCGAAACAGAACCTAAGCCTGCTGTTCAAGTATTGATGAATTCAAAAGTTTCTTTAACACCTCATATTGGTGCTGCAACTGGAGAAGCTCAAGACAGAATTGGAGGAGAATTAGCAACTCAAATTATTGAATTGTTAAAATAATTCTCTCAAACATATTTAAAATAAGGCTGTCTTTATTGACAGCCTTATTTTTTTGTGACTTTAAGAAGCGAATTGCTTCTTAACTTTGTACTATAGTTAACACCTCATAATAGTATTACGTTACAAAATTTGTAACTTTGATATTACACAAAAAGAAGCCCCCTACTCTATGGTTTTAGATATTATCAACGCTAAAATAAACGACTTCAAACAACATATTCAAGATACTGCTGAATACAAATCTCTTTTTAAATGGGATGCTTTAAAACAATTTCAAGACAATTGGGATCTTAAAGCAGAAGATTTTAAAGAAATGTATGAAAATAGTTTTTCTAAAAATGTAGCTACGCGTCTTTGGGAAGGAGAAAATTTTTTCCCAAAACAAGCTATGTTGACCATGATAGACTATGATGAAGAGAAAGTTCGTGGAATGTTTAGAAATCTTTTAAATGAAGAAAAAGATTTGGAAGCCAGAATTGAATTCTTTGTATATGATTGTAATACCATTCGCAATCAAATATTAAAAACAAATCCAGAATTCAAACATCATTACCATGGTGATTATGCCATGATTTCTATCTATTTAGCATTTCACTATCCACAGAAATATTCGATTTATAAGTACAATGAATTCAAGCAATTTATGGAAGCTGTAAAAAGCAAATCGATTCCGACTGAAAAAGAAATCACACGTTTTTTTAAAGTCATGAAAACTATCAATGTCTTAATTTCTAAAGATGAAGAATTATTAGCTATTCATAAAAAAATAAGAGAAATCAATAATTCTTACAAAGAAGAAAGTTTGCTACTCGCACAAGATTTTTACCATTGTAGCATAAAACTAGCACAATAAAAAAAAGCGATCATAACGATCGCTTTTTTTATTTATTCTAACAAAAGTTGAATTTGAGCTTCAATAACTTTATTGTCTGTCTCTGCTTTATTTAAAGAAGTACCAAGTTTCATATCTGGCCTTTTGTGACCTATGTATGTTAGCCAAGCATCTTTCACAATCACTTGTTTCCGTTCAACTAGCTCCAAAACTTCAAAGCCATTTTTAAACGTATCAAAACAACTTTTATCACTGTTATCCAATCGCTGTAATTCTCCAAGAGCAATAAGTATTTGATTTGCAATCAACCAATGTCCCTCTTTATTCGGATGTACTCCATCAAGTGCAAATTTATAATAAGGGTTGTAAAATCGATTGTCAGCAATTTTTTGTTTCAAAGGAGTATGGATATCGATCACATTCCAATATTTAGTATACACATTACTCATCAGCCAGTCAGAATAAATATCCATAACATTGGCATAAGCCTCTCCTCCATCCTTATCGTAAATTGTGGGAGTAATATGTACCAACTCAATACCTTCTTTTTTCACCTTACTATCTAGCCAATTAATACCTTCTTTGTATTTCGAAAAAATCTTCTCGTCAAAAGGCAAATAAATACCATCATTTATGCCATAACAAGAAAAAATTAAATCTGGCTTGATCGCCTTTATCGTTTTTTTCAAACGATCTTGTAATTTAGGTCTTTCAAAACGACCATCAGCATGATTTTCTTCTGACAAACCAGAAACCGTTTCACTAGGCAATCCTAAATTGATAAACTCAATTTTTCTTTCAGGATATTTTAAAATAAAATATGCTTCTAAATAATTTACATAATGACCTGCATAGGTAATGCTATTTCCTAAAAAAAGGATTTTTTTAACATCTTTGGGTAAGTCATAGGTTTTCATTTGTCCATAAGAAATACAGACAAATAGTACTAGGGGTAGAAATACTATTTTTTTCATAATTAGTTAATATTTCCTCCTACAGGTAATCCACTTGGCACCTTTGAAGGAATTTCTTTATCAAATTTAATTGTGTTTAAAGTATTAAAGAAAGAAATAATTAACGACATATCCTTAGTTTTTATAGAAATATTTTTCACCAAAGAATCTAGCAATTGATTCGATATATTTGAATTTTCCGAATGTCCATTAGAAATATCTTCATAAAATTCAAGAACTTCTTCTAAGCTTTTAAACTTACCATTGTGCATATACGGTGCAGTATATCTTAAATTACGCAACGAAGGTGTTCTGAAAGCAAAGGTACTATCTACTCCGAAGTCAACATTCATTATTTTTTTATTTTCTGGTACACTCAATACATGCAGTTTATAATCAGACAACATCGGACCAGTATGGCAATTGACACATCCCACTTTTTTAAATAGCTCGAACCCCTCTTTTTCTCCTTCTGACATAGCAGCTTCATCCCCTCTCAAATACTGGTCAAATCTAGTGTTTGGAGTAATCAATGATCTTTCGAAACACGCGATGGCTTTTGCCATATTTTCTCTTGAAACTTTAGGACTGTTAGGAAATGCCTTTGAAAATTTCACCCGATATATTTCTATATTTTTTAGTCGCTTCACTACCTCTGCAACAATCTCTAACTCTGAAAAATTCTCACCACGCATTTCTTCTAAAGACTCAATCGGAGCCAATGCCTGTTCCTCAAGACCATTTTTCCGAACATCCCAAAACATTGGTGCATGCTCAGGCTTGTAACTATATGTATTCTGAATTCCATTATAACCTGTATTTAATATGGTTTGTGAATTTCGTTTTACCAACGGAACATGATTCTCACTTGCAAACTTTCGATTTCTACTCAAACCTACACCCCCAACACCTATTGACAAATCTATACCTTCAGCATATCCAAAATCAGGATGATGACAGCTTGCACAGGCCACATCTTTATCTCCTGATAGTATCGGGTCATAAAAAAGCAACCTTCCCAATGCTATTTTAGCAGGATTAGGTAAGTTATTCTTAGGGTGAACCACTTTCATGGGCAGTGGTTTATATGTTAAAATAGTACTACTCTTTTGCTTTCTCTCAGGTGATGTACACGAAATCAATAAAATAAACAAAATTATGAATAAAACACTATTTACTTTCATAACTTACACACCTGAAATAAATTGAACCGTCGGCATTTCTTCATTAGAAGTATTGATCTCGTCTTTTGTAAAATTCGTTTGCCACAGGTATACTCTTTTAAGTGATTCCATTTTTATTAAATATGGAATACACTTCTTCGAAACATTGGTTTTAAAAAGGTTCAGACTTTTTATTGCCATGTTTTTACTCAAGTATTCAATCGACTTATCTGAAATGTTATTATTTTGAACCGCTAATTTTTGAATATGCTCAAATTCAGCAAGGATTTGCACTGCTTCATCTGAAACAAAATTCTCCTCTAAACTCAACCAAAGAACGTTTGATTTGACCTCTGATAGCATTTTAATCTTTTTCAAAAGCAATTCTTCTGATGTTGCACTAGAAGGAGGTAGAACTACATCATATAAATTCGATTCAAAAACCAGTTCTCTAAAAACAAACCCTTCGTCTTTTAATTTCAGCATGAGCGTTTTATCAACCATTGCAACATTTGGCAATTTATCTCCAATACTTTTGGCATCAAGTCCCAGAAAAGAACTTGCAATTTCTATTTGCTTCTCAGAGCTTTCTACCTCCGAGATTTTTTTTGAGAAATCTGCACCTCCTTCATTTATCCAAAAAGCTACTATTTCTTTTTCTTCATCTGTCAACCCTGGTTTTCCTTCCGGAGGCATAAATTTTTTATCATGTGGATCGAGCAAAACCCTCTTATAAAGCTCTGAGGTTGCAGCATTTCCGGCAACAATGGTATTTCCATGCTTCCCTCCTGTAAATATTGAAATAGAATCTTTCAAAGAAAGCTCTCCTTTCAATTTTGATTCATTGTGACAGCTCAAACACTTTTCTTTTAATATTGGCTCTACTAAATGGCCATATAGCTGAGCCTCATTAACATCATTTACTGGCTGCAAGACAATTTTTACAGGTCTACCAATCGGTGCGTATTCTAATAGATATTCGCTTCCGTGTGTTAAATTTCCGCCTAAATGTCCAGTAACACTGATACAAATAACAACAAGTACACTCAGTAAAACATGGACATTTGATTGATTCATAAATCTTAGGTTTAAAATGTTTTGTTTTAAAACCCAAGCTACCAATGAAACAACTATCGTTGTCACTGCAAACCAGAAATGCTGATCTAACATCTCAACACTATACCCGCCACTTAATGAAAGCATATACCCCAAAACACTAGCTGCAATTGCCCCTAATGTACCAAGTAATAGAGCGAATGAAATTGCTTTATCAAATTCATTTATTTTTTTCCATCTCGCATAGATTTCCAAGATAAAAGCAAATAATAAAAAACCTATAGGTAAATGGACAAGTAAAGGGTGAAACCTCCCTAGAAAAATCACAAAATCTGGCACTTCAAACATTTTATATAAATTTTACTTGTTCTTAAATTCTCTCCAATTTTAATGGAGGTGTTTTATTAGCATTCCATTGACAGACATATATGTTTTTATCATTATCAATGCAAACATCGTGACCATGAGAAATTGGTCGCTCTTTTAGTTGATACGTTTTTTGCAGCGCTCCATCAACATATATAGGTGCGGTAGCTCCTGGATTAGAAACCACTTTGTCTCCTTCTAAAATCGTTACAAATCCTGTAGGTTCTTTCCAAGAAGTCCTTCCAACTTCGGGCTGAGACCAACAAACACCAGCATATAAATTATCGCCATCAAAGACGGGTCTACATACCTGCATATTAGGTAGATGTAAAGTTTTTACATACGTACCATCCAGTGTAAACCATTTAAAACTAGCTTGATTTCTAGAGGTTACAACCACCATAGGGTTCGATTTATCTCTGTAATCAATAGCAACCCCATGGGCACTTTCAATTCGGTAATTTTTATCTGTATTGTCACTACCTCCCCAATGTCTAATATACTTACCATTTGCATCGTATTGTAGCACTCTGCTCATTCCATATCCATCTGCTACATAAATATCTCCATTGGGCCCTACCGCAGTTTCCGTTGGACAAAAAGACTCTCCTGGTTTGTAAACGCCAATGGTAACTGGATGGCCAATATCAAAAACAACTCTTCCGTCAAGTGTTGTTTTACTAACACGTCCATTGTGTTTTATCCATTTACCGGATTTATCTAAATACCAGCCTGAATCTGCCAAAAACAAAAATTCATCACCCCCTTCATCTGAAATTGTCAATCCATGCCCCCCAGGGTACGCTGTTCCCCAAGTATCAATCACTTTTCCTGATTTATCGAATATGATAATATTATTGTCTGTATGGTCTCCAATCATTATAAGTCTACCCTTGCTATCCATTTGCATTTCATGACAGTTGAGCAACGGAGTGTGTATTGAACTCATCTGAGCCCAATCACGAATCAATTTGTATTGATAATCACCATGTCCTAGAATAATTTCTTTTTCTATTGGCTTTTTCATTATGTGAAAACCAAATGTCGGTGTTGCAGCCATAGCTATACCCGCCAAACTAGATTTTTTAATAAAATTTCTTCTCGAGTTATCCATGAATATTTTGTTTAGTTAGTTTTAAGTTAAAAGATCATTAACCACTTTCCCGTGTACATCTGTCAATCGGTACCTTCTTCCTTGGTGTTTAAAAGTCAATCGTTCGTGATCGATACCGAACAAATGCATTAAAGTAGCGTGAAAATCATGTACATGAACCGGATCTTTTACCACATTATAACTAAAATCATCAGTTTCTCCGTAGGTAAACCCAGGTTTGATTCCCGCTCCTGCCATGAACATAGTAAAAGCCTTTGGATGGTGATCACGACCATAATTATCTGAGGTTAATTGACCTTGAGAATAGACAGTTCTACCAAATTCACCACCCCAAATCAACAAGGTATCTTCAAACATACCACGTTGTTTCAAATCTTTTATCAATGCCGCATTTGCTTGATCTGTATTTTTTGATTGATTTTTTACTCCCCAAGGACAACCAATATGTTGATCCCATCCTTGGTGATACAATTGCACAAACTTGACCCCTTTTTCTAATAATTTTCTTGCCATCAAACAATTTGCGGCATAGGTACCCGGATCTCGGCTATCTTTCCCATATAGTTCAAAAATATGCTCTGGCTCATCAGATATATCGGTTACTTCTGGTACAGATGTCTGCATTTTAAATGCCATTTCATACTGAGCCATTCTTGCTTGTATCTCAGGATCTCCATACGAATCGTTTTGCAAATCATTCAAATGATTCAAATAATCCAACATATTTCGTCTGTCATTTCCATCGTAATTTTCAGGATCACTTAAGTAAAGTACCGGATCTTTACCACTTCTAAATTGAACTCCTTGATGCTCTGTCGGTAAAAATCCATTTCCCCAAAGACTTGCGTTCAAAGGTTGTCCTTTACCGTTTTTAGAAATTAAAGTAATAAATGTTGGTAAGTTCTCATTATCAGACCCCAAACCATAACTTAACCAAGAGCCTATCGCTGGTCTACCCGGCAATTGATGTCCGGTTTGCATAAATGTTATCGCAGGCGTATGGTTGATTTGATCGGTTTGCATAGATTTTACAAAACACAAATCATCAACAACTTCAGATAAATAAGGCATCACGTCACTTACCCATGCTCTTGACTCTCCATATTGTTTGAAATTAAAAGATGAAGGAGCTACAGGAAGCGTACTCTGACTTCCACTCATCCCGGTCAAACGCTGTCCTCCGATAACTGATTCTGGAAGTTCTTTACCGAACATATCAGACAATTTGGGTTTGTAATCAAACAAATCCAACTGTGATGGTCCTCCACTTTGAAACAAATAAATAATTCGTTTTGCTTTTGGTAAATGATGAGGGAGTCCGAGTCTATTCTTGTTGTAAACTTTTAACAAATCCTCATCTGATGTGCTTGCTTTTATATTTGCCCATAATTTTTCAGTACCTAATAAACTACCTAAAGCCATTGCACCTAAACCTAAAGACGTATTTTTCAAAAAATGTCTTCTATCAATTTGTCTTTCTATTTGTTGCAAATCTTTATTGTTAGATTTCAACTTATTATGTTCATGACTGTTACACATTGTTTCTTAAATTTTATGCTATTAACGTTTGGTAATACTGGCATCAGAATTCATTATCGTACTGGCCACAACAGCATTGGCAGCTACAAGTGCTTGATCATCTGAGTTATTGACTCTAAACTCACCTGTATTTAACCATCCCTTTGCTTTGCCTGGTTGTGCTTTAAATTTCTGATACTCTACTTCTTGTAATTTTGACAACACTTGCAATTCTTTGTTTGAAATAGTTCTTCCAGTTAACTTCCTAAAAGCCATTTTTATTCCATTTTCAATACTAGAAGCATCTGCTATCTGTTTTCCTAATACGCGCGAAGCCTCTACATAGGTTGGATCATTCAGTACTACCAATGCTTGCAATGGAGTATTCGTTTTTTGTCTTCTAGAGGTGCACAAATCTCTTGTTGGTGCGTCAAACGTTGCAATGGTTGGATTCGGTACGGTTCTTTTCCAAATTGTATACATACTTCTTCTATACAAACCTTCTAAACCATCTCTTACATAAGTACCTCCGTTCACTTTCCAGAGCCCTTCTGGTTGATAGGGCCTCACACTTTCACCACCTATTTTATCATCCAACAATCCAGAAGCAAACAAAGCATTGTCTCGTAACATTTCTCCAGACAACCTGCCTGATGGACCTCGTGCGAGTAGTTCATTTTTATCATCAATTTCTAACAATTTTTCAGTAACAACAGAGCTTTGCTGATAGGTGTTCGACAACATTATTGTTTTATGCAATTGTTTTACATCCCAACCTGATTCAATAAAAGTAACCGCCAACCAATCTAATAATTTTGGATGTGTTGGAATCTCACCTTGATTTCCAAAATCTTCTGAAGTATTTACTATTCCTCTACCGAAGATATTTTGCCAATATCTATTAACTGCCACACGTGCTGTTAACGGATTTTCCTTATCCACAATCCATTGTGCCAATCCAATTCTATTCTTTGGTAATTTCTCACTCATTGGAAATATACGTTCAGGAGCATTTGGATATACTTTTTCCTTATAAGAATCATATTGTCCCCTATCTAGAACATAGGCCTGACGAGGCACTGAACGTTCTTTCATTACCATAATTTGTTTTATGGGGTCGATACTATCTACCAAGACCAAACGATCTTTCTCTAATTGTTTCAGTACTTTTTTAAACGGTTTCGAAAGAACAGACAAATAATAGTTTTGCAACATTTCTTTTTGATACTCATTTAGGTCTGAAACCGGTGATTCAACTACTTTTCTTAACTCATTTTGATTAGCAATCTGAAGCACTTCTATTTCAGTCAACTCTTTGTCAAAAACCAATAAATCGTCTACAGTAGCCCCTTTTATTCCTTTTCCTCTCCACACAGCTCCCACACGCAATCCTGGTTCTATTTTAGGACTCTTTTCACCATACAATTGCAGTTCATGAAAGATGATGTCTTTATATAGATTGTCAAAATGTGTGATGGTTTGTAGTTTATTTCCATTCATGTAAATAGAGACACCATTCGCACTACTCGAACCATCGTAGGTCATGGTTAATTGCACCCATTTTTCTTTCGGAATTTCCTTTAAGGATTCAACAACAATTGCGTTATCGGGATATACATGTGCTAACAATACCTCAATTTTATTATCTTTTATTTTGAGGTGGTAACCTCTAAAACTATGCAATTCAGGGCTGTTCATTTTATGAAAAACAACTCCTGTTTCTAAATCCTTCGGAACAAAAACTTCAATCCCGATACTAAAGGGCTGATTTCTCTGATAAACACCTATATGATCAAGGTCTAACCATGTATCACCATCCAAATGCAAACCTTTTCCCGATTTACCTTTTTTTAACACGACTGGCTCATTATCAGCAAATTGCTGTCTCACACGAACATTATTGTTCCTGTTTCCTCCAATTCTATTTACCAGTTTCGAATTGTTAAAATCAAAATACGCCACCAAATCATTTGGTTTTTTATCAACCGAAATTAAATTATAGTTGCCTTTTGCAATCCATTTGTTTGCATTCTTTAACTCATTATCTTTAACAGAACCTAAATTGTTTTCAGTCTCTCCAACAATAGTTTCTAGATATGCAATAACTTCTTCTTGCTTTTTCGTTGGCAATAGCATCGCCGGCACTGGAGTAGCCTTATCCCAAGGAATAAGTCCCGTCTCATCAACATTATTGAAAAAGCTATACATTTCGTAATAATCTTTTTGAGAAATAGGATCGTATTTATGATCGTGACATTTTGCACAGGCATACGAAAGACCCAATATTCCTTGACTTACGGTGGCAGTTCTATCTGCTACATATTCAGAACGGAATTCCTCATCAATGATACCGCCTTCTATATTTTGTGGGTGTAAACGGTTAAAAGTAGTAGCAAGTTTTTGCTCTTTCGTAGCATTTTCAAACATATCTCCTGCCAATTGCCAAGTTAAAAACTGATCGTAAGGCATGTTATTGTTAAAAGCATCTATCACCCAGTCTCTCCAAGGAGATGTATCTCGATAAGGGTCTACACTGTAACCATGTGTGTCTGCATACCTAGCAACATCCATCCAGTCTAAAGCCATTCTTTCACCATAATGAGAGGAAGACAACAAACGATCCAGCTGTTTCTCAAAAGCATTTTCTGATTTGTCATTTAAAAAACTAATCAATTCTTCTTCAGTTGGTGGTAAACCTGTTAAATCAAAAGAAGCTCTTCTCAATAATATTTCTTTATCTGCTTTTCTGGAAGGTTCTAAATTGAGCCTTTCTAATTTGGCTACAACAAAATTATCTATAGGCGAAGCAACATTATTTTTGTTCTTAACTTCAGGAACACTCGGTTTCTCCGGAGCAACAAAAGCCCAATGGTCTTTATACTCCGCACCTTGATCAATCCATTTAATCAAAACGGCTTTTTCTTTTGCAGTTAATGACAAATGTGATTCGGGTGTTGGCATCACATAATCTTTATTGTTTGTCAATATTCTCTTTACCAATTCACTTTTTGATGGTGACTTTGGTACGATAGCGTATTTCCCTGGGCTTTCTGGTAATTCACCATAGGCAGTTTCTGCTTTGTGCAATTGCAATCCTGCATAGATTTTAGCATCATCAGGTCCATGACATAAAAAGCACTTATCCGACAGTATCGGTTTTACATCTATATTGTAATCTAATTTTGTTGTTATTGATTCGTACTCTTCTGCTACCGAATCTGGAAGATCAAGACCACAAGAAGTAACAAATACACAGAAAAATAATAAGAAAGGTAATTTATTGTTCATCATTGGTTCAAATAGTATGCTACAAAAATAAAACGCAATACAGCCGATTGAATAAAAAATATCTGACAAAAAAATAGACAAAACCGACTTTTTACTATATTTACACTAGACAAACAAGGATATTTATCAGTTTTCTGAATAAATTCTTATTTTTCAGAATACATGAAAAAAAAATTACAATCCCTTCAACTTACTTTATTAAATACCGCAAAAGTTTCGCTTGATAAAAAGTGGAATTACAAAAACGTGATCAGTCCTTTTTCTCGTTTATATTATATCACCGAGGGACATGCGAAGGTATTTCATAACGACAAAATTTATAATTTGCAACCAAATCACATGTACTTAATTCCTAGTTTCACCCCTAGTAATTATCAATGTGATTATTACCATGAACAGATATATATATCGTTTTTTGAAGAACTTGGTGAAGGTATGTCTATATATGACAGAAACAATTTTGTGTATGAAATGAAAGCCTCTGAATACGATTTGATTTTATTCGAGCAACTTTTAAAAATCAATCCACAAAGAGCTTTGGTAAATAGCAACCCACAGATACTAAAACACAGTTTATCCCCTTCTGATTTTGCCAAAGAGAACAACCAAATTTCAGATGCAGATTATATAGAAACGAAAGGGATTTTAAGTATTTTATTGTCAAGATTCATTCGATCAAAACAAATCGAAAACAAAAAAAACACCAATAAAAAATTCAACCATATATTAAGATATATCAATATTCATCTATCAGAAAATATTTCTGTAAAACACCTGGCCGATTATTGTAATTTAAATCCTGATTATTTTTCAAGAATCTTTAATGAAAAATTCGGCAAAAGACCCTTAAACTATGTCAATTCAATTAGAATAGAACGTGCCCAATTTCTATTACTATCTACGCAGCAAAGTTTGAAGGAAATATCAGAAACCACAGGATTTGAGTCCATTTCTTATTTTTCAAAAACCTTTAAAAAAATAACGGGTAGTACTCCAGCACAATTTAGAAGAAAAAACATCTAATAAGCATTCTCTAAAAACCAAATCCGTATCTCGTAATAGTCTATTAAAACCTTATATTTGTCAATTCATAATTTCTTCAAAATATAATGAGTATCAAAATCAATTTAGCAGAGATAAAAGCAACGCTACCAGATAACGTAACGTTAGTAGCTGTTTCTAAAACAAAACCTAATAAAGCCATAGAAGAGGCTTATGATGCTGGACAACGTGAATTTGGAGAAAACAGAGTGCAAGAACTAGTAGCAAAAGCCGAGAGTTTGCCAAAAGATATTGAATGGCATTTGATCGGACATCTACAAAAAAACAAAGTAAAGTACATCGCTCCTTTTGTTTCTTTGATTCATGGTGTTGACAGTATCGAAACTTTAAAAGAAATTAACAAACAAGGTAAAAAGAATAACCGTGTTATCAATTGTTTGTTACAAGCAAAAATTGCGACTGAAGAAAGTAAGTTTGGAATGTCATTTGGAGAAATTGAGCGTATTTTAAAAGGAGATGCTATTAAAACAATGCAGAATCTTAACATCGTTGGTTTGATGGGAATGGCTAGTTTTACAGATGTTCACGAACAAATAGTAGAAGAATTTAATTCTCTAAAAACTTTTTTTGATAGCACAAGATTGAGTACCTTGTCTATGGGAATGAGTGGTGACTATAAAATTGCTATCGAACAAGGAAGCACTATGGTACGAGTTGGAAGTGCCATTTTTGGTTCTAGACTATAACCTTGAACCTTATTAAGAAAAAATTAGATGTACGTAATAATAGATATTGAAACAACTGGAGGTAAGTTCAATGAAGAAGGCATTACCGAGGTTGCAATCTATAAGTTTGATGGGCACGAAATTGTTGACCAATTTATAAGTTTGGTCAACCCTGAGAGACCTATTCAACCATTCGTAGTAAACCTAACAGGTATTACTCCAAAGATGGTGAAAACTGCACCTAAATTTCATGAAATAGCCAAACGAATCGTGGAAATCACAGAAAACTGTGTTTTTATTGCTCATAACACCTCTTTTGACTATAGAATTATCAGAACAGAATTTAGCCGTCTAGGATATGATTATGTGCGGCAAACTTTATGCACTGTTGAACTAAGTAAACAATTAATTCCGGAGCAGCCTTCTTACAGTCTCGGTAAATTATGTAAGTCTCTTGGGATACCAATGAATGATAGACATAGAGCCAGCGGAGACGCATTGGCTACTGTAAAATTATTCAAATTGCTTTTAGACAAAGACATCAATAAAGAAATTATAAAAAGTACTGTTAAAAATTTAGTCGATAAGGAAGTTGTTTTGCCAAACAAAATTCTAGATCATATAGAGCAAACTCCACAAAAAACAGGATTGTTTTATATCCACGACCAAGAAGGTTCTATTTTATATGTTGGAAGAGGAAAAAATATACAAAAGGGGTTAAATCAACTTTTCTTAAAAACATCTAAAAAAATCAGAACATTACTCGGCAAAACACACTCAATTTCGTTCGAAGAAACAGGAAATGATCTAATCGCTGAATTAAAATTTATTGAAAGTATTGGGGTACATAAACCAAAATACAATTCATTCAGAAGAAAAAATATCCCGACAGTTGTATTCAATAACGACAATATGTTATTGGTAAATAAAGGTAGACATGCAAACGAAAAATCGGTAATATTAATTGAAGACAATCAAATAAAAGGATCTGCATTTATCGATTTAGCACATCAAATTGAACATCTTGAAATTGTTAAAACTATGATCAGTCCTCTTTTAGACAATCTAAAAACACGTCATATTACAAAGCGTTATTTAGAAAAAGGAAAAATTGAAAAAATAGTACGATATTAATTATTTGCAATGATAAAACCTGGGCATTCTAAGTGGAAATCTAAACTTCATGAAATTATTTATGAAGCCGATACTCCTGCCGGAAAATTATTTGATGTTTTATTGCTGATAACTATTTTAGCTAGTATCCTTTTGGTGATGCTCGAAAGTGTTCCTTCCATTAATAATAAATACTATCACTTTTTTAATATTTCAGAGTGGGTTATCACCATCTTATTTAGTATCGAGTACATTTTAAGAATTGTATCGATTAAAAAACCCAAACATTATATTCTAAGTTATTACGGATTGATTGACTTGCTTTCAACGATTCCAAAATACTTATCATTAATATTTGGTGGTGCACACGCATTAGTGGTACTTCGAGCATTGAGACTTTTGAGAATTTTCCGTGTTTTAAAAATCACGAGGTATTTAGGTGAATCTAACAAATTGCTTTTTGCACTGAAAGCTAGCAAACCAAAAATTACAGTATTCGTTTTCGCTGTAGTCATTTTATGTTTAATTTTAGGTAGTATCATGTACATCGTTGAAGCTGATGCAGATAGCGGTTTTATTAGCATTCCTAGAAGTGTTTATTGGACTATCGTTACGCTTACAACAGTTGGTTACGGAGATATAGCTCCTGTTACAACAATCGGACAAATAATTGCATCGATAGTCATGATATTAGGGTATGGAATCATTGCTGTGCCAACGGGCATAGTTTCTGCTGAATATACCGCCCAGTTCAAAAAAACTCCAACCAATACAAGAACTTGTGAATCATGTGGTACCGAAAAACATAATGACGACGCAAAGTTCTGCCACAATTGTGGTGATAAATTTTAACGCATGAAATCAAAGTTTTTAGTAACAGTGGTTGGCCCTACAGCCATCGGAAAAACATCTTTAAGCCTTAAATTGGCTCAAAAATATAATGCTCCAATTATCTCATGTGATTCGAGACAGTTTTACAAAGAAACAAGAATAGGAACTGCGGTACCTACTGAAGAAGAACAAGCACAGGCAACTCATTATTTCATTCAAAATCGCTCAATATTTGAAGACTACAACGTTGGGCAGTTTGAAAAAGATGCCTTGGAAAAGCTGGATGAATTATTTCTACAATTCGATGTCGTAATCATGGTTGGAGGTAGTGGTCTATATGTAGATGCCGTTGTTAACGGATTGGATTATTTCCCTAAGATTGATGCTAGTATTCGAGTGCAACTCAACTCAGACCTTGAAGAAAAAGGTCTCCCCTACTTACAACGAAAATTACAAGAATTAGACTCTGAAACATTTGATACTATTGCTATCGACAATCCACATAGAGTAATTCGGGCATTAGAAGTCTGCATAGGATCTGGAAAGACGTATGCCTCTTTTAAAAACAAACCCAAAACTCCAAGAAAGTTCAAAACGATAAAAGTAGGAATCAAAGCAGATCGTGAAATCATCTACAATCGAATCAATCAACGTGTAGATCAAATGATTGAGGAAGGACTGTTAGACGAAGCCAAAACTGTTTATCCACATAAATCGTTAAACGCTCTGCAAACCGTAGGTTATAGAGAATTATTCGAATATTTTGATGGAAATTGTACATTAGAGTTCGCCATTTCAGAAATAAAGAAGAATACAAGACGATTTGCTAAAAGACAAATTACATGGTTTAAAAAAGACCCCAATACAATTTGGTTTGATTACCAAATGAATAAAGAGCAATTATTCGAAGCAATAGAAAAACAACTAAAATAACATCAAAATGGCAACACTACCAAATATCATTGAAAGTCGAAAAAAAATAAGATTTCAAGACTGTGACCCTTTCAATCACTTAAACAATGGTAGATATGTTGATTATTTTATCAATGCTAGAGAAGATCAAGTTTTTCAAAACTATGGCGTAGATTTATTTAAAGTAATTAAAGAAGAAGGTATTGGTTGGGTAGTTGCTAATAATCAAGTTGCCTATTTGAAGCCTGTTTTCACTATGGAAACAGTGGTAATTCAATCGCAACTAATTCAATATTCATCAAAACATTTACAAGTTGAAATGCGCATGTTTAACGAAGAAAAATCAGTCTTAAAATCGATTGCTTGGTTTACTTTTGTTCCGTTCAATTTGCGAAAAAACAAAGTAGAAATTCATCAAGAAAAATACGCCAAAATATTTTCAGAGGTACTACTTGAAGTACCACAAAAAACATTTGAAGAACGTGAATATTTCTTTCGTACAGCTGCTAGAAAAAAATCTTAAGGTCCCAAATAATTATCATGTCTACTGTTCTTAAAACTTACAAGTTTTGAGTATCTTTGCGCGGTTAAATTAAATGATTTCACAATGAATACGATAGAAAACTTTAAAGAATACGTACAAAATATCACTTCAAAAGATGGATATGCAAAACCTTTAGCTTTTGGATTAGGAATTAGAAAATCTAAAGGTGAAAAAGTATTAGATGTAAATTTCCCTTCAATTAACTGGGATAATGCTTTCGGAACAGCTGCCTTATTGCAAGATGTAACTGGATATACTTCCAATGAAAATGGATTTGTAACAGTTTCGAAAGAGCAACTACAAAAAGCTTTTGACAATTTTGCTGCGTTTCATTCAGAAATCGAGAAACATCCAAATATTGTATTAATTCAACAATTATTAGAAAACTATAACCAACCTGAAGGATACCAATCTGTTGATGTAGTTGCTTACTTTTTATTCGATAAAGATCAAGCTGTAAATGATGCTGTTGAAGCTTATTTTAAACTGCAGTGTCTATCTCAATTACACGTACAACCTCATGGTTTGTCTTTAGAAGGAGTATTTGGAAAATTAAACAATGTTGCATGGACAAACCATGGCCCAATTTTACCAGAAGATATTAGTGCAGAACGTATCAAGGCTACCTTCAAAGGAGAAACTATCATCGTGACTCATGTAGATAAATTCCCATACATGGTAAATTACCACGTACCAAATGGTGTTCGAATTGCTAGTGGTTCTCAAGTTAGATTAGGTGCACATTGTGCTGTAGGAACTACTGTTATGCCTGCTGGTTATGTAAACTTTAACGCTGGAACTAAAGGAAACGCTATGATTGAAGGTCGTGTTTCTGCTGGTGTAGTTGTTGGTCATGATTCTGATTTAGGAGGAGGAGTTTCTATTATGGGAACGCTTTCTGGAGGAAATAAAAATGTTATTTCTATCGGAGATAAATGTTTACTTGGTGCAAATTCAGGAACCGGAATTTCATTAGGTTTTGGATGTACGATAGCCGCCGGAGTTTATGTTACTGCTGCTGCTAAAGTTTGGATGTATAATGAAGACAAACAACCAATCGACATCAATGGAACTATTGTTGAAGAAGGTAAAAACATTGTAAAAGGAGCTGAATTAAACGGTAAAGACAAATTGTTGTTTTTATTAGATAGTACAAACGGTCATTTGGTTTGCAGACCAAATCCAAAAACTATTGAATTGAACGCAAGCTTACATACTTCGAACGACTAATTGTCTCGAATTATTTATTAAATGCCACATTATGAAACACATAACGTGGCATTTTTTTTACAACCTATTCTCTCAATGAAAACTATTGTTTATCAACTAATTACAAATACATTTGAAACCTACACATGATAATTATCATGGTTTTAAGTGTATTATTTAGAGTTCTTTGTACAAAATTTCAAAGTACAAACAATGACTAAAGAAACACCTATACATTCTTTCCATATCCCTGTAATGGGCTTGGCTTTTACGGTTGACAGTCCAATTAAAATTGCTAAATATGGAATTTCTTCTGTTGTCTCAATTGTAGACGACATTCTTGTAGAGAAAATGAACTCTTTTTACAGCAATAAATATAACTTGCCATTCAAAGCCTATTCAACGAAAGATCCAGATGCGAGAGCTAGCAGAATTACTTCTTACTTGAATAATATGGATGCCATTGTGAAACAAAAATTTCACGATTTTAAAATTGCTCTTTCTGAGAAAAAAGAAGAATTAGAAAACTACATCGACATGTTACCTGATATTTCAGATGTTAAAAAAAATCTTGTCAAATTGGTAGAAGAAAATGCTTCGAAAGAAGTGTTGCAAAAATGGATTCAAGACAATCTCAAACCAGGAAGTATTGATGTGAATATCATGACAAAATTAGACAATGCTCGTTACCATAAAAACGAAGCCTTGCCGTCACATTATAATGATGCGCATACTGCCTTAAAAGGTTTTGCCGAAAGTGAATTAAATTCTTCAATAGTTTTGTCTGCAGGTATGAACCCTAGACTTTACAGCTACTTCGAACAATTCGAGGACTTCTACCCTACAACAGACAATCAACTAAAGAAAAAAATAATTTTAAAAGTAAGCGATTACAGATCTGCTATCATTCAGGGAATGTTTTTTGCAAAAAAAGGATTGTGGGTATCAGAATACAGAATAGAATCTGGTTTGAATTGTGGTGGACACGCATTTGCCACAGAAGGACTTTTATTAGGACCTATTTTAGACTCATTTACGACAAACAAAGAAGATTTAATCAATAGAACTTTTGAGACATATAAAGCAGCTTTAGAAGCTAAAGGAAAACATGTACCAGCATCACCATTAGATATTGAAATTACAGTTCAAGGTGGTGTCGGAACCTCAGAAGAACATCAGTTTTTACTAGACAACTATGATGTCAATTCTGTTGGATGGGGATCACCATTTTTATTAGTACCTGAAGCTACAACTGTAGATAATAATACATTACAAGTATTAGAAAAAGCAAAGGAAGAAGACCTCTATCTAAGTAATATTTCGCCTTTAGGTGTTCCATTTAACAGCGTAAAAGGTGTTTCTAATGATGCATATAAGGCTACAAAAATACAAAATGATAAAATTGGTAGCCCTTGTCCGAAAAAATTCTTAGCATTGAATCGAGATGAAGATGGCAACTCTATTTGTACAGCTTCACAAAAATATCAAAATGCTGAAATAGAAAAACTAAAAGAAGAAAATTTATCGAATGATGCTTATCAAAAAAAGTTTGATAAAATTACAGAGAAATCTTGTCTGTGTATCGGATTAGCCAACGCTGGATTGATCGATAAAGAAATCGAATCAAAAGATACCAAATCTGGAGTTCTCGTGTGTCCAGGTCCGAATATTGCATATTTTGACAAAAAGGTATCCCTAAAAAAAATGGTGCAACATATCTACGGTAAAACAAACGATTTAACAACAGCTAATAGACCGAATATGTTTGTAAAAGAATTAGAGATGTATGTTAAATATTTCAATGAAAAAGTTCAAGATTTCATTGATAACCCTGATAAAAAACAAGAGAAATATCTGACTAAATTTTATAAAAATATCAATGAAGGTATCTCTTATTACCAAGAGATATTTAAAGAATCACAATTTGTTTCTAACTTTTCAAATTTAAAAGATAAGTTGGCGACACTCTAAAAATTAATTCAATATTTATTAAAACCATCAATTGTAAAATTGGTGGTTTTTTTTATCTTTGAATTCCCCTAAGATTGTGAATATGTACCAAAAAAAACCAATAAATACTATCGTATCTAACAGTTTTTTAAAGGCCTTTTTTGAAGACCCACATAAAAAACAACGTTTCTATACTAAATTTATTGGTACATACAATCTCCCTTTTTTCAGAACACACTACAAGCAAAAGGACTTGATTCTTTTTTCACCAATTGAATTAAAATTTAACAACCTTATTTCTTTCGGTACTTCAGTAAATGAATTTATTAAGATTTTCGGAAAACCAAATTTCCAAAAAAAAAATGATTCTAATACTACCACACTGATATACAAGACAAAGATTTCTGGCATTCGTTCGAAATGCAACCTTATATTTTTCAATGAAACTCTAGTAATGTTTAACTATGTTTTTTCAAATATTGATAAAAAGAAAAAAAACTGTTTATTAAAATATTCAGAACATAAATACGGAAATAAAATCAATGCAAACAATTACCAAATTGTTGATGCGTTTAACAACAGCTTATTTATAATTGACTCGAGTAAATCATTGATATTCAATTTTTACACAAATGGTAAAATAATAAAAGAACTGATAGACGAAAACACAGAAAAAAATGTAAAATTCTTGAGTCAAGACAACAATTACTTAACGAGGTCTAGTTCATAAATTTATACTTCCGTTCGTTAATTCCGTTTTATTATTCTGATATTAATTACATTTGCAGTATTATGCAAAAGACCATAAATATTCAAAATAAAAAAGCTCGATTCGAGTTTGAGATTTTAGACACATATACTGCTGGTATTCAGTTAACAGGTACTGAAATCAAATCAATTCGAAATAGCAAAGCAAGAATTACAGAAAGTTTTTGTGAATTCAACGAACAAGGAGAATTGTTCGTAATCAATATGTATATTGAAGAATATACTTATGGTCATTCATACAACCACAATCCTAAGAGCTCTCGACGCCTTTTATTGAACAAAAAAGAGCTGAAAAAATTAGAAAGACAAGTTCAAAATGTCGGTTTAACGATTGTTCCTTTAAAATTATTTATCACGGATAAAGGTTGGGCAAAACTTACTATTGCTTTGTGTAAAGGAAAAAAACTACACGACAAAAGAAATACTTTAAAAGATAGAGATAACAAAAGAGACTTAGATCGAATCAAAAAAAACTTTAGATGAAAACACTGACCGTTTTTGCCAATATGATTCGTTGGAAAAATCTGCTGTTATTATTCTTTAGTTTGTTTCTTTTTAAATATCGATTGTTTGTTTTTTTTGAAACCACCTCAATACTTTCTGATTTTCAGTTTTTTATTTTTCTAATCAGTGTTTTATTCATCGCGTTAGGAGGATATTTGATTAACGATTATTTCGATATTGAGTGTGATTTGATAAATAAACCTGAAAAAGTGTATGTGCCAAACATCATTTCAAAAAGAAATTTAATATATCTATATACATTTATTACTGCTGTCGGGGTATCAGCCGGAATCTACCTATCATTGATCTTAGATAGAAATTTCTATGCATTGATATTTATTGGAATTGCATTTTTACTATTTATCTATTCTTATCGCTTAAAAGCAATTGCAATAATAGGCAACATTACCATAGCAACGCTTATTGCTTATACTACAATTTTACTCCTACTTATCGATACAGATATGAATGTTGAAAACCAAGGTGTTTTTTTACTTATATTACTTGCCGTTTTTTCTTTCTTACTAAATTTTCAGAGAGAATTGGTTAAAGACATTGAAGATATTCAAGGAGACTACAAAGCTCGTTACAAAACACTACCGATAATTTTAGGAATTGAACGAACAGTAAAAATAATACTAACACTCTCTGTTCTTCCACTCTATCTTTTGATTGATTTCATATGGAGGTATTTCGAAGGTCAAGTTTATGTACAAATTTTTGGATTCTTTTTTATCATCATCCCATATATCTTTTTTTGCTATACATTGCACAAAGCAACTCACAAAAAAGAATTTCACCAAGCAAGTTCGTTGTTAAAATTTATACTTGCATCAGGACTTCTATTAATTTTATTGACAACTATTTAATATGTTACATTCAATCTCAGAAAAATTCAACATTATTCTTGCATCAGGATCTCCGAGACGTCAACAATTTTTTAAAGATTTGAACATTCCTTTTTCAGTTCAACTTTTTGATGTAGAAGAAATATATCCAGACAATTTAAACAGAGAACAAATCACTAATTATTTAGCAGAATTAAAATCAGTTCCTTTTAACGAGATACTGAGGCCCAACGATCTTGTAATTACCTCAGACACAATAGTATGGTTTGAGAACAAAGCACTTGGAAAACCTAAAACCAAAGAAGAAGCATTGGCTATTTTAACTTCATTGTCTGGGAATTTCCATGAAGTCATCACATCGGTAAGCTTCAAAACGCAGGATAAAACACATACGCTACACGATAGTACAAAAGTTTTTTTCAAAACACTTACAACTGATGAAATTGAGTTCTATATAGATAATTATAAACCTTATGATAAAGCAGGTAGTTATGGAATACAAGAATGGATCGGTTATATTGGTGTTGAAAAAATTGAAGGCGATTACTTTAACGTAATGGGGTTACCGGTAAACAAAGTATATCATTACTTAAAAAACCTGCTATAATTCAAACATATCCCCTTCAATTTTCCGGTGATTTTCGCTTAAAAAACACCCCATAAAAAAGAAGAAAATAATACATTGTTTACTTTATAAAATTATTACTTTTGTACCACACTAATCGTATATAAAATACAATGAAAAAATACACTTTTACTGAGAAAAAAGATACGCGTTCTGGTTTTGGAGCTGGTTTAGCAGAATTAGGAAGAACAAACCCAAATGTTGTGGCACTTTGTGCAGATTTGATTGGTTCTTTAAAAATGGACAAGTTTATTGAAGAAAACCCAGATCGTTTTTTCCAAATTGGTATTGCTGAAGCAAATATGATTGGTATTGCGGCTGGACTTACCATCGGAGGTAAAATCCCTTTTACAGGTACTTTTGCCAACTTTTCTACAGGAAGAGTTTACGATCAAATTCGTCAATCTGTTGCCTACTCAGATAAAAACGTAAAAATTTGTGCTTCTCACGCTGGATT
>NZ_VYVA01000003.1 GCF_009193215.1 Flavicella marina
AATCCAGCGTGAGAAGCACAAATTTTTACGTTTTTATCTGAGTAGGCAACAGATTGACGAATTTGATCGTAAACTCTACCTGTAGAAAAGTTGGCAAAAGTACCCGTAAAAGGAATATTACCTCCGATGGTAAGTCCAGCCGCAATACCAATCATATTTGCTTCTGCAATACCAATTTGAAAAAAACGATTTGGATTTTCTTCAATAAACTTGTCCATTTTTAAAGAACCAATCAAATCGGCACAAAGTGCCACAACATTAGGGTTTGTTCTTCCTAATTCTGCTAAACCAGCTCCGAATCCAGAACGTGTATCTTTCGATTCTGTATATGTATATTTTTTCATCATCAAATTTTAATAGTCACCTATAGTTTCTGTGTTTTGAGAGAGTCCGATTGCCAATTGTTCGTCATTTGGTGCTTTTCCATGCCAAGCATGTGTATGCATCATAAAATCAACTCCATTTCCCATAACCGTATGTAATAATATACAAATAGGTTTTCCTTTACCTGTTCTAGATTTAGCTTCTTTCAAACCGTTGATAATTGCAGGAAGATCATTTCCTTTTTCAATAGAAATAACATCCCAACCAAAAGCGGTGAATTTTGCACCTAAGTCTCCCATGTTCAAAACATGATCTGTAGATCCATCAATTTGTTGACCGTTAAAATCTATGGTTGCGATTAAATTGTCTACATTTTTTGCTGCAGCGTACATAATTGCTTCCCAGTTTTGACCTTCTTGTAATTCTCCATCACCATGTAAAGTATACACAAGCTGTTTGTCGTTGTTCAGTTTTTTAGCTTGTGCAGCACCAATCCCAACAGACAAACCTTGTCCGAGTGAACCGGAAGCTATTCTTACACCAGGTAATTCTTCATGGGTAGTAGGATGACCTTGTAAGCGAGAGTTTAACAATCTAAAAGTGTTTAATTCAGCTACGGGGAAATAACCACGATGTGCTAAGACACTATAGAATACAGGAGAGATATGGCCGTTAGATAAGAAAAATAAATCTTCGTTCGCACCGTTCATATCAAAAGCACCCTCTTTCAATTCCATTATTTCGTTGTACAATGCAACTAGAAACTCGGTACATCCTAAAGATCCTCCTGGGTGACCAGAATTCACTTTATGTACCATTCGCAAAATATCTCTTCGCGTTTGAAATACTAAGTTATTTAATTCTTGAATCTCCATATTAGTTTCCTTTGGCGTAATCTTCCAAAAATTTAGCCAAGCCACTGTCTGTTAAAGGGTGTTTCAACAATCCTTCGATAGATGATAAAGGACCTGTCATAACATCAGCACCTACTTTTGCACAATTAATAACATGCATAGTATGTCTAACAGATGCTGCTAATATTTCAGTTTCAAATCCATAGTTGTCATAGATCAATCTGATTTCTTCAATTAAATTGATTCCGTCTGTTGAAATGTCGTCCAAACGTCCTAAAAATGGTGATACATATGTTGCACCAGCTTTTGCTGCCAATAATGCTTGTCCAGCAGAGAAAACCAATGTTACGTTTGTTCTAATTCCTTTAGAAGAAAAATATTTACATGCTTTTACTCCGTCTTTGATCATCGGTAATTTTACAACGATTTGAGGATGTAATGCAGCCAATGCTTCACCTTCTTTTACCATTCCTTCAAAATCTGTAGAAATAACTTCAGCAGAAACATCTCCGTCTACTGCTTCACAGATATCTAAATAATGTTGTAATTGGTTTTTTTCACCAGTAATACCTTCTTTGGCCATCAATGATGGATTTGTAGTTACTCCGTCTAAAACTCCTAAATCTTGTGCTTCTTTAATTTGTTCAAGATTTGCTGTATCGATAAAAAATTTCATTCTAATTTATAGTTTTGGTTTGTTTCCAAACCGATTTAATTTATTGTTTTTTGTCCCAAAGGTTCTCCATTTCTTCTAGAGTTTTACCTTTAGTTTCAGGTACATATTTCAAAATAAATAGTGCTGCTAAAATGCTCATAATTCCATATATCCAATAGGCAAACCCATGATTGAATTGCTCCGTTAAGTATGAATTGTCATTCATCATTGGGAAAGTTAGCGATACTAGGTAGTTAGAAATCCACTGCGCAGCAACGGCAACAGCCAAGGCTCTTCCTCTAATTTTGTTTGGAAAAATTTCAGCCAATAAAACCCAGGCAACTGGTCCCCAACTTACAGCGAAACTAGCTACATACAACATCATACAGAAAAGTGCGATATAACCTGAACCTTCTGCAAAGAATACAAATCCTAACGAAAGCATAGCTACAGCCATTCCAGCTGCACCGATAATCATTAAAGGCTTTCTACCATATTTGTCTACTGTTTTTACAGCAATAATGGTAAATAAGAAGTTTACAATTCCAACAATTATAGTCATCAGTAAAGCACTATCTGTTCCTGATGAAATGGTTTTAAATATCTCTGGAGCGTAATATAGAACCACATTGATACCAACAAATTGTTGAAATACTGAAATCAATACTCCAATGATAATAACCAACCAACCAAATGATAAAATATGTCCAGAAGTTTTTTCGTTCATCGAAGCTTTTATTTCTTCTAGAATTGAGTTTCCTTCTTTTTCTCCGTTTACTTTGATCAAAACATCTAACGCTTCTTTTGGTTTGTTTTGCAGCATTAAAGATCTTGGCGTGTCTGGAACTAAAAATAGTAGTCCAAGAAACAGTCCAGCAGGGATAACTTCTGATGCAAACATCCATCTCCAACCAATTGCATTTAGCCATTCATCAGAACCACCTGCTCTAGAAATAAAATAGTTTACAAAATAAACAACCATAAAACCACCTACGATAGCAAGCTGGTTAAATGACACTAATTTTCCTCTGCTATCAGCGGGTGCAATTTCTGCAATGTACAAGGGAGAAAGCATTGATGCTAGTCCTACACCAACTCCTCCAATGATTCTGTAAATGATAAAAACTGTAGATAAAGTATGGTCACCTTCTCCAATTGGAGAAATCAGCATTTCTGGCATTGCAGAACCTAATGCAGAAATTAAAAATAATACTGCAGCCAGTATCAATCCTTTTTTTCTTCCTAATTTTTTACTGATGATTCCACCAAAAACACCGCCAATTACACAACCGATCAATGCGCTTGATACGAGAAATCCTTTAAAGGCACTTGCGGCTGTTTCGCTTAATCCCTTTGGTATAACAAAAAAGTGATCTAGAGAACCTACGGTTCCTGAGATTACACCTGTGTCATACCCGAATAATAAGCCCCCTAATGTGGCTACTAAGGTTAGTTTTAAAAGGTAGCTAGAATTTGCTTTATCCATGTTTTTGACGTTTAAGTTAGTTAGTTTATTTCAAAACAACAGGGTGTATAATTGCTCATACACCCTGTTGTTTCTTGGTTATATATTTTCGTTTACAATATTTTCAAATAGTTCTTGTTTACCACTGATGTTTGGTAATTCACCATTTTCTTTTGCAATAGCATAAAGATCTTCGAAAGATAATTTTCCTTCTTCGAATTCTTTTCCTTTTCCAGAGTCAAAAGAGCTGTAACGATTTTCTCTCAATTCGTTGTATTTAGATTCTTTCATGATTTTATCTGCAATGATTAATCCTCTTGCAAAAGTATCAGCACCACCAATATGAGCTAAGAAAACATCTTCTAAGTCAGTTGAGTTTCTTCTGATTTTTGCATCAAAATTCACTCCTCCACCTTGCAATCCACCAGCTTTTAAAAACACCAACATTGCTTCAGCAGTTTCTTGAATATTGTTTGGAAATTGATCTGTATCCCATCCGTTTTGGTAATCTCCTCTGTTCGCATCAATACTACCTAACATACCTGCTTGCGCAGCAACATCCATTTCGTGTTGCATGGTATGGCTTGCTAAAGTAGCATGGTTTACTTCTAAGTTGATTTTGAAATCGTCTTGTAAGTTGTGCTTGTTTAAGAATCCAACCACGGTTGCTGCATCAAAATCATATTGGTGTTTTGTTGGTTCCATTGGTTTTGGCTCGATAAAGAAATTTCCTTTAAAACCTTTACCTCTAGCATAATCTTTTGCCAATCCTAAAAATTGTCCCATATGGTTTAATTCACGTCCCATATCTGTGTTTAATAAAGACATATAACCTTCACGTCCACCCCAGAATACGTAGTTTTCACCGCCTAATTCCATAGTAGCGTCTAAAGCTAGTTTTATTTGACCACCAGCTCTGGCAACTACGTCAAAGTTTGGATTTGTAGAGGCTCCATTCATGTATCTTGGATTAGAAAAACAGTTTGCAGTACCCCATAATAATTTCACACCAGAAGCTGCTTGTTTTTCTTTTAAGTAAGCAACAATTTCTTTTAAACGTGCTTCAGATTCTTCAAAAGTAGCCCCTTCTTGAATTAAATCAAAATCGTGGAAACAGTAGTAGTCAAATCCCATCTTCGTAATAAATTCAAAAGCTGCATCGGCTTTGTCTTTTGCGGCCTGAACAGGGTCAGTATTTTGGTCCCATTCAAAATTTTGTGTACCAGGTCCAAAAGGGTCAGAACCTTGTCCACAGAATGTATGCCAGTAAGCGATAGAAAACTTAAAATGTTCTCTCATCGTTTTTCCAGCAATCACTTGATCTGGGTTGTAATACTTATAAGCTAATGGGTTTTTTGAATCTTTCCCTTCAAACTTAATCTCTCCAATTCCTTTGAAGTACTCTTTACTTCCGATTGTTAACTTAGACATATGATATAATTTATTTTGTTATTTGATTAGATTTTCTAATGTGGCTTTCCATGCATTGTAGGCCTCTACATAAGGCGCTTTATTTTGCAAAGGCTTATAAGTCATTACATGGTCGTTTTGTGTGATGTTGTCTCCGAATTTTTTGAAGTCTCCATCTGTCAATCCTGCTGCTCTTGCCGCTCCAACAGACCCTGTTGTGTTGTATATTTCTATTTCATGACCAATTAGAGTGGCTACTGTATTTGAGAATATTTCAGAACGGAAAAGATTGTCGTTTCCTGCTCTAATTACATTGATAACAGCGTTATCATTTTTCAATATATCCATTCCATAAACGAACGAAAATGCAATACCTTCAAGCGCCGCACGATACATGTGTGCATCTGAATGTTTGTTGAAGTTTAAATTGCAGTATTGAGAACCTACATTTTTATTGTTTAAAATTCTTTCAGCTCCATTTCCGAATGGTATCACAATCAATCCCTCAGAGCCAACAGGTACTTCTCCTGCTTTATTGTTCATCTCTTCATACGAATCAGCTGCTAAATTGTCTTTCATCCAACGGTATTGTATTCCAGAACCATTGATGCACATTAGTTTTCCTAAAATTTGATTGTCTTTAGAGTAATTTACATGTGCGAAATTGTTTATTCTAGAAGATTCTTTTGACTTTTTCGAATTCGTTACTGCATAAATAACTCCAGAAGTACCTCCCGTTGCTGCGACTTCTCCATGATTGAATACATTTAAAGAAAGCGCGTTGTTGGGTTGATCCCCTGCACGATAATTTACGGTAGCACCAACAGGAATACCAGATTCCTCGGCTCCTTTTTGATTAACAGTTCCTTGATTGCTAAAATTTTCTACAATATCAGGTGTCAATGAAGGATCAATACCATAGTTTTCTAAAAGAAAATCAGCCACAGAATCCGCCTCGTAATCCCACAAAATTCCTTCGGATAATCCATTTTTAGTAGTGTTAAAAATACCTGTTAATTTGTAGGCGATATAATCACCTGGTAGCATGTACTTGTAGATTTTGTCATAGGTTTCTTTTTCGTTGTCAAGAACCCACTTTAACTTAGAAGCAGTAAAATTCCCTGGTGAGTTTAAAAGTTTTGCAGCGCAAACATCCTCTCCAATAGTTTCAAAAGCTTTATTTCCAATTTCTATAGCCCTACTATCACACCAAATGATTGAATCTCTTAAAGGAGTTCCGTTTTTGTCTACAACAACCAAACCATGCATTTGGTAAGAAATTCCGATACCTGTAATTTTTGTTGCATCAATTCTAGATTCCTTGATTGCTCTTTTAGAAGCAATGCAAGCATATTTCCACCAAGTATCGGGATTTTGTTCAGCCCAATCTGCATGAATAGCATTAATTTCCATTTCACTTTTTGGCTCATGAACTGCCGCTAGATTTTCTCCTGTACTTGCGTTTACAACGGCTACCTTAACGGAAGAACTTCCTATGTCAAATCCTATATAATACAATGCTGCTATTTTTTAAGTTAGTGAGTCAAAATTATAGGATACCATAGATTAAATCATGCAAGGAAGTATGATTTGTTTAGATTGATCGTTTTTAGATAGGGCAGTTTTTCTTCTTAAAGCTATACTTTTACTGGTGTTTTGTGTTTTAACCATGTCCACTTAAACGATTAAGTAAAATTTGTGTTCCTGTTTTTTAAGTTTGTAATGGGGGACTGTAATAATTGTCGATTAATTTGAATAGATTTGTTTTAGTAAGTATTGAGTTTTTATGATAACGATTAAGGAAATAGCCGAATTGGCTCAAGTATCTACGGGTACTGTAGATAGGGTGATTCATAACAGGTCTGGAGTGTCTGAAAAAACGGCGAAGAGAATCCGATTATTACTAGATCAACATAAGTTTAAACTCAACGATGTTGCTAGTAAGTTGGCAAATCGAAAAAAATATACATTAGCCACATTGCTTCCTGCTTTTGATAATCAAAATTCGTTTTGGAAATCTCCCTATTTAGGAGTTCTGAAAGCGAAGGAAGAGGTGGGTTTTTATGGAGTTCAAACCCTAAGTTTTGCATTCAATCAATTCGATGCTAGTACCTATCTTGCTCAATTTGATTTGATGATGAAGTCGAAGCCAGATGCTGTGGTTTTGGTGCCTACTTTTAAAGCAGAAACTAAAATAATAGTAGCAGCTTTAGACAAAGAAGAGATTCCGTATTTGTTTTTAAATACAGATATAGAAGGGTGTAAAAATTTGTCTTATGTAGGTCAAGATGCTTATAGGAGTGGAAAACTAGTCGGTAAATTGTTGCATGTTAGCATGTCAATTTCAGCGGAATTCTTGGTAGTGAATTATCGAGAAAATATAGACAATTATCGTGCTATCTCAGATAGAATGGAAGGTGTTGCATCTTATTTTGAAGATAAAAATATAGCGATAGATGTTCATAATCTTACGTTGAATACGCTAGATAATTTAAAAACAATACGTGACCAACTTAGAGGTTGTCTAGATAAAAATCCAACCATAAAGGGATTGTATGTTCCGTCTAGTCAGGTATCAAAAGTTGTTGCTGCATTAAGTAAGGATTGTCTGAAAGAGTTAGTTGTGATAGGGCATGATACAACTGATGAAAATTTAAAATTTTTAAAGAAGGATTTAATTACCTATCTGATATCTCAAAAGTCATTTGAGCAAGGGTATGATGCAATTCAGTGTATGTCAGATTATTTATTGCAAAATAAGCAGCCCGAACAAAGAATTTTGTCGCCCTTAGAAATTGTTACAGCTGAAAACTATTATTCTTAATGAATAGAGAAAAATAAAAAAGGTCAATAAATTAATGATTGACCTTTTTTGTTTTATAAAATTAACTTTTTTACACAGCTGTTTTTTCGAATTGAGTTTTAGCTCCCTCACATACATTACATACATAGTCATCTGGAAGTTCTTCGAATTCTGTATGGGGTGGTATGTTGGCTTTTTCATCACCATATGTGCTATCGTATATTGTCATACAATCTGAACATTGATATACTTCAACCTTTTCATTAACTTCTTTTTTTACCTTTTTGTCTTGTATTTCTTGTGGCGTATCTCCCAATTGATCGAAATACATTTTACTCAATTCCATGAGTAATCCCGGTAGTTCAATTTTATCAACATCTTGAGCATAGACAATATAATCTTGCGTGTTTGGGTCGAAATTCTTAGAGTACAAAACGTTAAATGTAGGTCTTACTTGAAAGTTTTTGACAATGTCTGGTGTTTTGTTTTTTTCAACCATAGCTGTCGTGAAATACGAATTGTTTTGACCGAAATTACTGATTCCAAAAGTCATTCCGTATGTGCTGATGTCATTTTGGTCAAAGCTTTTAACGATAAATTCTTTTAGGCTTAAGGCTTCTGGATCTGCAACAGGTATGTGCCAATTCATTTCTAGTGATGAATGTCTTACATTGATTCCTCTTTTTCCTAAGAATTTTTCTAAAGTAAGTTTGTCTTCTTGGTAAATACCTTTTACGATAAAAGATTTCCAAGATGTCAGACATATTTTACCAACTTTATGGTCTAAACAAAATTCTGAAAAGTCTTTTAGAAAGGTTAAATCGTATTTGTTGTTTCTCCAATACAAACCTAACCAATATCGATTGATTCCCATTTTGTTCATTCCTTCATAATAAGGAAAGGGTTCGAAAGGAATTACCAAGTCTTTTTCTATAGTGCGATTGTTTGTTTCTAAATTGGCATTCACTAAATCAAACAACTCTTCAACATCATCAGCATCAGTATATATTTCTTCGATCTCTTTTGAGATTTTATGAATGTCATAGCTAAAGATAAGTACTGGATAAAATACAGATTCTTCCCAGTGTGGGAGTTTTAAATTCAAATACCAATAGTCTTCATGTTCAGAGGCTATAAAATTTAATTCTCCACTAAATATTGGAACCAATTGTTGTTTTGGGTCAGTTATGTTGATTTTAAGCTTAGGAGAGTATCTGAAATTCTCGAGTATGTACAAATATTTTACACCATTTAACCAAGGTGTGTTTTTAAAGATGTCGGTAGAAACATAAGAACATACGATATTTTGAAAAGATGCTTCCGATACCGTGTCCATTGTTAAATCCGGAAATTGCTCTAGAATTTCTTTGTCTGATTCGTTAATTGGCAGATTGATATCTTGTCTTGATCCAAAAGAAATTTCTTTCAAACCCAAGGCTTCAGCTAATTCAATGACTCTTTTCAATTCACTAGGCGACAATACACCTCCTTTTATGAATATTCTTTGTAATTCGTTTGTCATATCGATGTCTTTTTATGGACTTACGCCAATTGTTTTTTTGTTTCTTCTAATAAAATATCTCTGACTTCAGGTTTGCAACTACCACAACCTAGACCAGCACCTGTAGATTTACATAATTCGGTAAATTCTGTACAGCCACTATTGATAGTTTCGATCAGGTTTCCTTCTCCTACTTGACTACAAGAACAGATTAATTTTCCGATTACAGGGGTTGCGTTGCTTTGTCCTCTCAGCAGCTCTTCTCGTTTGTCTGAAAGTTCTGTTTTATCTTCAATTAAGCTTTTAAATTCAGCGAATTCACTTTTATCACCCATCATAACAGCTCCAACCAAACGATCGTCTTTGACAATACATTTTTTGTAGAAACTCTTGCTTACATCCATTAACAAGATTTCTTGATAAGATGAATCGCTCTCTGGGTACTCAATGTTTCCAATACTACATAAATCAAGATCTTCAAACTTTAAAATATTCATTAGTACTGAACCTTTGTATGTACTATTTAAGTCACCTAGAATAAACTTTGCCGCGATATCTGCTTGTTGTTCTGCTGCAGAAGTAATACCGAAAAGGTTGTTGTTAAACTGGGCAATTTCACCCATGGCAAAAATTTCTGGATCACTAGTTTGCAAGTATTGATTTACAACAACACCACGTTGTGAGGAAAGTTTTGCAGATCGAGCCAATTCAATATTTGGGATTGTACCAATAGCATATACAATTGCATTAGCCGTAAGTGTTTTACCTGTTTTTAGGTTGATAGAAAGTGAGTTGATTTCGTCATCTTCAAACACAGTACTTACCTCATTGTCAAAATAGGTTTGAATCCCTCTTTCCTGAACATCTTGAGCTAAGAGTCTACTAGCAACTAAATCTAATTGACGCTCCATCAAACGAGATGCTCTCTGAACAATGGTGATGTTTATATTTCTTTTGTTTAAAGCAGCCGCTAATTCAAGCCCTAACAAACCACCACCAACAATTACCACGTGTTGTTCGTTTAATGGCAAGCCAGTTTGGTCAAGATAGTTCTTTAAACCATCGGCATCAGCTTTGTTTCTCATGGTGAATCTACCCGGAAGATCTAATTGTGCGTCTTTAGGTACAAAAGCACGACTTCCTGTTGCCATAATCAACAAATCATAAGAATGAATGTTACCGTGACTGTCTGTTATTTGTTTGTTTTCGCGATCAATATTGGTGATAGATGTACTCGCATGTAATTTTACATTTAGTTTGTCAAGTTCACCTTTTTTGATTTTTTGCAGTTCTTCCCAAGTCATCTCTTCACTTACATATTCGGGTAACAAAACTCGATTGTAAAAAGGTGTTGGTTCCATAGAAAAGACTTCCAAAGTATCACTTTGATTATTTTCTCTATACGTTTGAACAAATCTATAGGCGGCAGCACCACCTCCAATGATACAAATTTTCTGCTTTTCTTTTTCGTATTTCTCTACCTCTACTGCACAATATTTAAAGTCTGGTTCTTTGGAAATAGGATCAATAAGATTGTTGGTTAGGTTGTTTGCTCTACCGTGATCGCTGTTTAATATTTTTCCGAAGTGCATAGGCATAAATACCATACCAGAACGGATGTCGTAATTGATGGTAACGGTAACTCGAACAGTACCTCTTGGGTTGCTCACTACCACAATATCTCCTTCTTTAAGGTTTCTATTGTGTGCATCGACCCCATTCATTTCTAGGTAAGGTTTTTCTATATGTGTAAGCAAACGTTGAACTTTCCCAGTTTTTGTTCTTGTATGCCACTGATCTCTAATTCTACCTGTATTTAAGATTAACGGATATTGAGAGCTAGTTTTTTCAGATTGATTTTCTGTACTTGATGGTATATTGAACGAAGCTTTTTCATTGGCTGTGTCAAATTTAAAATCAGTGTACAGACGAGTGGTTCCTTTGTGTTTGTTGTTCGGTACAGGCCACTGCATGGTTCCTTCTTCTATCAATCTTGCGTGTGATAGGCCAGAAACGTCAATTTTTGTTCCCTTTGTAAGTAAACAGTGTTCGTCATATACTTCACTACTGTTTTTATAGTTGAAACCAGGGAAATCCATTTTTTGTGCAAATTTCCATAAGATTTCTGCATCGGGCAATGCTTCTCCTGGAGCATCGATTCCTTTTGGTAGGTAACTGACTCTTCGTTCAGAGTTCGTCATGGTTCCTTCTTTCTCTAACCAACCAGCGGCAGGTAATAATAAATCAGCAAACTCAGCAGTTTCTGAATTGTGAGAGATGTCCTGTACTACAACGAAATTTGCTTTTTTAAGAGCTCTTTCGATTTTGTTTGAGTCGGGAAGGCTTACCACAGGGTTTGTACAGATAACCCAAATAGCTTTCAGTTTTCCGCTATCTAATGCGTCGAACATTTCGGTCGCAGTCAAACCAGGTTTTTCTGATATAGGGTTTGAGCCCCAGAATTCTGCAACTTCTTTTCTGTCTTTTGGGTTTGCTAAATTTTTGTGTGCTGCTAATAAGTTTGCCATTCCACCAACTTCGCGACCTCCCATGGCATTTGGTTGTCCAGTTAATGAAAATGGTCCTGATCCAGGTTTTCCTATGTGTCCAGTTAGCAACGATATATTTAACAATGAAACGTTTTTATCTACTCCGATTACACTTTGATTTAATCCCATGGTCCACATAGAAATAAAACCTTTTGCGTTTCCGATATATTGAGCTGCAAGTTTGATATCTCCAACTGAGATACCACAAATTTTAGCTGCTTCGGTTAACGAAGTTTCAGATACAACTTGTTTTAAAGCTTCGTAATTGTTTGTATGTTCTTTAATAAACTTGCTGTCAACCCTTTTTTTGTCAATCAGTCTTTTTGCAATTGCATTGTTTAAAACTACATCTGTCCCTGGTAAGATTTGAATGTGTAAATCTGCTATGGCACAAGTTTGTGTTTTTCTAGGGTCAACAACTATGATTTTGGTGTTCGGATTGTCTTCTTTGTGTTTTTCAAGTCTTCTAAAAAGTATTGGGTGGCACCAAGCAGGATTTGCACCAGTAATTAGAAAAGTATCGGCGAGTTCTATATCTTCATAGGCAATGGGTACATTGTCATCTCCGATAGTTTTTTTGTATCCAACAACTGCAGAACTCATGCATAAACGTGAGTTTGTGTCGATGTTGTTGGTTCCTAAAAATCCTTTTGTTAATTTATTAACCAGGTAATATTCTTCCGTTAAACATTGACCAGAAACGTAAAAACCTACGCTATCTGGACCGTGTTTTTTAATGATGCTTTTGAATACAGCTGAAGCTCTATCTAAAGCGGTGTCCCAAGAAACTCTTTTCATAGGATGGTTTTTACTCCATCTCATTTCTGGATACAATATTCTGTCAGTGGTATCTTGAGCTACATAATGTAAGTTCATTCCTTTAGAACAAAGCATTCCTTTGTTTGTTGGATGATCTGGATCTCCTTTTACTTTTAAGGTACCATCATGGCTTTTATCTACGATGATTCCACACCCCACTCCGCAATAAGAACAAGTAGTTTTATAGGATTTTGCTAATGACATAAATATGTGTTTTTCTCAGTTTTATTTATACCTAAGTTTTTAGATATTTTCAGTTAAAAATTAACAGAGCTGATGTTTGTCTCAGTAATTCTTAGAACAAAGTTACGAAATTACGTAGTAATACGTAGCTTAATACGTAATTTTTATGTAAAAACTAAAATCTGACTATTTCCTTGTTATATTTATGATAAATAGCAGGTTTATTAAGAAAAGCCCAATTCTTTCGCTTTTGAAGATAGTTCGATTAGGTTTTTTACGTTCAATTTTTTCATCAAGTTGAAGCGGTGAGTTTCAATTGTACGCTTGCTTTTACCAAGACTTTCAGAGATCTCAGTATTGGTTCTACCCGATAGAATTAATTGTAAAATTTCAACTTCTTTTTTCGTCAATCCGTGAGTGTTGATTGGCGAAGTCGATTTTTTTGGTGCTGTGTTGGTACTTTGTAAAAAGTTTGAAACAATGACATTAGAAATGTCTCCGCTAAAGTATTTATCGCCTTTAGAGATTGTTTTGATTGCTTTGATAAACTCTGGCTTACCAGTGTCTTTTAATAGGTATCCAGATGCACCTGCTTTAATCGATTTTAAAATGTATTCTTCAGAATCATGCATTGAAAGCACGATAGCCTTTGTTTCCGGAGCGTATTTGTGTAGGTGTCCTACAGCTTCAATACCATCCATAATAGGCATACGAACATCAATAATAAGTAGATCGGGCTGAAGTTCTTTTGATAATTCAAGGGCTTCTTGACCGTTTGAAGCTTCTCCTATTACCTCAAGACAAGCCTCTTCTTCTAGAAGAGATTTTATCCCGTTTCTTACTAATAGGTGATCATCCGCTAAAAGGATTTTAATTGTTTGCTCCACTGTAAATACAATTTTTATTATGGAGCAAATATAAGTGAAGTTCTTAGTTATATAAAATTTTATACGTATAATTTTAAGTAGTCGAGGTGGTTTTAATAAATTATTAAGTTTTAAAACCTGTTGTTTTGTACGTATACAATACGATTTATGTTCCCTTTATTTATCAAATATTTTTCTAAGTTTCCATTAATCTTACTGTTAAGCAAAAATTAATGAGAGTGTTTCATGCTGTTTATTTGAAGCTACGTATTAATACGTAGTTTTAATTGAGGTATTTAGCTATCCATTCTTTTTCTGATAAGGCTGTGAACTTTTTTTGAGAACTAAACGGATCTTTTCCACCATTAAAATATGTTTTTAGTGTGCTTAGAGGAATGGTGTCTTTCATTTTATGTGGTACTTTGTATTCATGGTTCCCATGGAAGTCATGACACTGTAAACAAGTTACCCAAGCTTCATTTTTGATTAGTTCTGCGTGTGATGTATCTAAAGGGTCGTTTTTTACGGTAAGATCTTCATGACAATGCATACAATAGTCTGCTTTTTTTAATGTAACTCTTTTACCATGATGTTCTGAATGACAGGTGTTGCAATTAGCCGTGTTGATTTTTTCAACGGCTTTTCTGAATTTTGGCTCTAGAAATCTGTGGGTGGGATGACGATCGTTATCTCGTTCATGACAAGCCAAACATTTTTTAGTTTCTACATCAATGGTTCCGAACTCTACTGAATTCTCTCTCAATCCCATTCCATATTGTATGTTGGATTGTACTTGTTGCCACAAATTTCCTTCAGCATCTGAATGACAGGTGTTGCATGAAAAATCTTCATGTCCAGTATTCATGGTTCCGAGGCTTAAATATTCTTCGTTGCTTTCACTTGATAGTGTGAATAGCAAAATAGTACCTAGAACAATACCGAGTATGATTCCAATAAATTGTCTTTGTCTAAGTGGATTTATTTGAAATTTGAGCATTTGTTAACTAAGAATTTCGATGGTTACTTCTTCACTATCGGGATAAGCAACACAGGTTAGTATTTTTCCTTCTTTTACTTCGTTTTCAGGTAAAAGATGTCCTTTCATTAGTGTAATTTTTCCTGAAGAGCATTCGGCCTTACAAGAACTGCACATACCAGATCTACAAGAGTAGGGGAGTACAATGTTATCTAACATTGCTTGTTGTAATATGGTTTTGTTACCAGGAACCTTCAGCGAGTGTTCTTTACCTTTGTGTTTGATTGTAACTTGACTCACTAAATTTTTCCTGTCGATTTTTAATTTTGCTGGTTTGAAAGCTTCGACAGCAATTTTATTTAAGGGGATTCCTTTGTTTTTTAAAATTTCTTTCGTGTTTTTCATAAATCCAGCTGGGCCACAAATCATATAAGTGTGGTCTTCCACAAAATTTATTTCATTTTTCTCGAAAATCTTTTCAACAATACTATTGGTAATAAATCCAGAATAATAATTAGGATTCGTATTGTGACTTAAGATATGTACCAGTTGAAATCTGTCATTGTATTGTTTTTCTAAAGCTTTTAACTCCTCTAAGAAAATGATGTTATTTTGATCGTGATTGGCATAAACCATCACCACTTTTGAGTTGGGTTCTTCAGAAAGAACAGATTTTAAAATCGAAAATACGGGTGTGATTCCACTTCCAGCGGCGAATAAAACATATTGCTTTTTGTTTGCTTTATTTGGCTCTATAAAAAAACTACCCATCGGTTTTTCGATAGCTATTTTTTGACCTTTTTTAACTACGTTATTTACATAATTTGAAACCAAACCATTTTCAACCTTTTTTACCGTGATTTTTAAATCTTTATCGGTAAACGGATTCGAACTAAAAGAATATGCACGATTTTCTACACGACCATTGATGGGAATTTTTAAAGTTAAAAATTGTCCGGGTTTGTATTTTATTCTGTTGATGAAACGATTGTTTTTGAAGCAGAGGGTAACAGCTTGTTCTGTTTCTTGAATAATATTTGTTACAGTTAATTTCATGAGAATCGATTATTTATAATAAAACACTACACCTACGTGTAAGATGAGTAAAAGGGTAATACACATCGAAATAGATACATGCGTGATCATCCATCCCTTAAAAATCCAATCTTTTGATGATTTAATTACGTCTAAGTTTACAGTTCCTAGCAGTACGTTCGCCAAAAATAAATAGCTAAAAAGCGCTAAGTAGCCATAGCCTATTTGTGTACTGTGTATATAAAGAACAATCGGACTCAAGACACCAATCCACTTATGGATTTCATTTATAGTACCCGAATTTTTTCTGAATTTTGGGATGATCCTACTGAATGTCAATAGCCATTGCGCAAGAATTATCAAACCTAGTGCTAATCCACTCCATCTTTTGTAATTTTCTCTTTGTTGCAAGGTTTCTAGGGCTTCAAATTTTAGTTGAAACAATTCTTGCAATAGGTATAAAGAAAATAGCACTAGGCCTGTAATTGTAATTTGTTTGGTGTATTTCAAAAGAGTAATATATTATTTTAACAAAACGGTCATAGTTTCATATGAAGCCAATTCTCTAACACTGTCTAAGAATACTTCTGGACTTGGTAAATACAATCCACCAGCTGATGGCCACTTGTCTCCGATTTCAGGTTTTTTACTTGATTTAAAGGCAGCTATTTCATCAAGATAGTCTTTGTAGATTGCTTTTGTTCCGTTTCTATACGCTTTCAATACCGCTATTGTAGCATCGTAACTCAAAGAATCTGTCGGGTATTGCCAAGTTGTTGCACCCATTACGTCGCCTAATTTCCAATCGTCTTTTGTTGTTTGTTCGTGCTTGTTGTGGCATGATACACAGGCAGGAGCACCAGCAACATCTGCGAACATTGCAGTGTATACTTTTTGATCCTCATCGTAAAAGTGTTGCGGGATTCTGTCTTCTTTTATTTTTTTGAAAAGCTCACCTTGTTTTCCTTCAAATTTGTTGGCTTTGTTGATAGGGAAATCCGATCCCAAATACAATCCTAATGGAACATCACTTTTGCGAATGTCATTGGCAATACCTCTTAAAAATAATGCGGGTAGTGGACCGGCTTCTACATCTTCTTTTTGCCAATCTTCATCGAATTTCATTCCTTGTTTTTTTCCTGCTCCAACAATTGCTTTTGTGTACAAAGTTCTGGTAACGTCGTTTTCTTTAGAAACCATTTCTAAAACTTCGGCAACTGAAAATTCTAACTTTTCTTTTTTGGTGTCTTTTGATTTTTCTGGAACACCTCCACAAGAAATTAAGAATGTTGTCGAAAGTGTTGCTAATATGTAAGTGAATTTTTTCATGTTTGTGTTTTTTGAGTTGCTATTTTTATTCGTATGCTGCTTCTATCATAACAGTTGCCATTACTGTATAAACTTTGGTCCAAGCTTCTTTTACTTCTGCTGTAAATGCTTCTCCCAATCCAGCATCTAAAGTGTCTAATAATGCTGCACCCACAGTGTCGTAATGTGATTTTTCAACTTTGTATGCGACATGTCTTTTTCCTAAGTCTTGAAGTACCGGAACAAGTTTGTCTAGCGCTGATAATCCTGCAACTGCGCTTGCCAACATGGTCATTAATTTATTTCCTTGTTCTGCCATTGCACCTTTTTTCTTCGTAGGAAACAACGGTTTTAAATTTGGATCTAATTCAAATAATTTGGTATAGAAAATTTCCGCAGCAGCTGGTGCTATGGGTTTTACCAGTTCAAAAGAATCTTGAACTAATTTTACGGTTTTTGCATCGACAGGAGCTTCTTCTGTCATAGTGTCTTCTTTCTTTTTGAATAGTGTTTTGAAAATGTTTAACATGATATGAATTTTAGGTTATTTATTAATAGGTTGCTGATTTCATTGTCGTTGCAATGGTGTTGTAAAAGTTGCACCATGCCAATTCTACTTCTAAAGTAAATTCGTCTTGAAGTCCGTTTGCGATACTTGCGATGAGTGCCGTACCTACAACATCGTAATGTGTGGGTTTTACGTTGTAGTCAACGTGACGTTTTCCTAAATCGGTGAGTATCGGTTTTAGAATTTCAAACTGATGTAAGTTGGTTACAGCACTCGATAGCATTCTCATAAACTTATCTCCTTGTTGTGTCATTTTTTCTTTGTCATCAATAGGGAATAAGGACTTAAGATCTGGGTCGAATTCAAATAACTTCTTGTAAAAATAATCTGCCGTAGTCGATGCTACTGGAATTACCTTTTTAAAAGAATTTTGAACGATATGTATCATTTCTGTTTTCATTTCGAGTCTGTAATTACTGTGTTGTTTATGTAGTATTACGGATGTAAAAATAAATCGAATCAATGATGAATTTCATGAGAAGTAACAACAGAAAACACCTTTTTTATCAAGGTTATCTAGGTGGATTGAGGGTTAAAAAACTGATTTTTATCAGCTTTTACAACCCCTGTTTTTTGAGCAAAAAAAAACTGCCCAATTTGGGCAGTTTTTCTTAGTTTGATTTCTTAGTTTTTTATAAAAACTTAGGTTTGATAGTTAACATTAACCAAGCCCAGTTTTGTGTGCTTTTTGCAGGTGGATTTCCAACAGGATTTGGAAAATCATCGCTTTCAAAGAATTGAGAATACCCTCCTGCCAAAGAAAATTCTTTGAATTTTTTAGAGAATACCAAGTCAATTTCTTGTCCTAATGAGTTTTTAGTTTGAGACTGCTCAGAGAACATATGTCCTTTGATTTTTAATCCGTAAGTTTTGAAGATTTTTGTTGCAGCTGTTATATTTAAGTCTACTAAACCGTTTGCATTAGCATGGTTTCCTACGTAGAATCTATCCATCAAACCATTGAATTTGTGGTTCGTACCGTATAATGGGAAGAATCCAACAGAAGTATCTGTTTTACCAGAGATTACCTCAGCTCCAATTCCAAAAACTGTTTTTTCCGTTGCTTTAAAGTTTACATCCAAACTAGCTAAGTAAGCAGCTTCAACTGCAACTTCTCCAATTCTTTCTCCGTCTTGTATAAACGCGTTACCACTGAATGAAAGTGCTCCAGGTTTGTAGTCGAAGTGTATACCTCCTGTAAATAAACCAGATTTTGCATTTCCATATCCTTTACTAGCAGGATCTCCATCTTGGAAAACATTGTATAAAGCCAAAACACTCATATTTAAAGTATTGTACTTTTTATTAACTCTTAAGAAAGAGATAGATTTGTAAGAGAATAAAGCTGCAGTATTGTATACGTTATCAGTACCATCACCATTATATCCAGCTCCAAAATCTAAAGAATACCCGTTGTTAGCATATTTCACGATACCTACATCGTGCGTTCTTGCTTGCTGAGCCCAACCTAGACCACCTAAAATTCTTTGATCATCATACGAAAGAGGTTGTCTACCTAATTTAAATGAAGTTAATTTAGAGAATTTAATATCTGCCCATGCTTCTTGCATTCTGATCTTTCCGTTTCCAGTAGCAGAAATTTGAGGTCGATCACCAAAAGTAAATACTTCTTGTACTTTAATGTGTGCAGTGTATGTTTCAGCAGCATATGTAGCTCCTAATGCAACTCTGGCATCAGTGTGAATGTAAGCAGGAGTTCCTTCTCTACCTGCGGTGTTTACACTTCCTTTAGTTAGATCGGTAGCATCTTTAGGTTGGTATTTGTAGTTGAAACCGTCTCTGTATTCAGATCTAGGTCTAAATTCTCCACTAAAAGAAAATTGTGCCATAACTGAGCTGGTAGCCAACAACAATAAGGCGATAAGGGTAAATTTAATTTTCATTTTTTTCTAATTTTAATAGTTGATTAATATCGTTTTTGTTTCTTTGATTATATAGGCAAATCTATGAGATTGCTATTAGTTAAAATATGACTTTTTGCAGGTTTTTAACACTTTTTTAACTTCTCTAAGGTAGTAAAATCTTAGTGCTCTAAGAAGTCAATCATATGTTTTCTATACTTGTAATAATCGTCGTGCGCAAGTACTGCCTTTCTAGATCTAGGTCTTTCAAATTCTATAGGCAGTATGTCTCCAATTTTGGCTCTAGGACCACTTGTCATCATAACTACTCTGTCTGATAAGAAAATTGCCTCATCTACATCGTGTGTAATCATTACTGCTGTAATTTTTTCTTTGTTCCAGATTTCGATCAGTACATCTTGTAGTTCACCGCGGGTTAAAGAATCCAACATTCCGAAAGGTTCGTCTAACAATAAAACTTTTGGTTTGATTGCAAAGGCTCTTGCAATACCTACACGCTGTTGCATTCCTTGAGATAATTCTGATGCTCTTTTGTGAAAAGAACCATCCAAACCAACTTTACTCAAATAGTATTTACAGATGTCTTCTTTTTCCTTTTTGCTTCCATGTGGAAATACTTGCTTTACTCCAAGCATTACATTTTCCATGGCTGTCATCCATGGCATCAAGCTCGGTGCTTGAAAAATTACACCTCTGTCAGGTCCAGGTCCTTTTATTGAAGAACCCAAAACAGAAATTTTTCCACCAGATATTTCGTTCAATCCTGCTATCATTGATAGCATAGTTGTTTTTCCGCAACCTGAATGTCCAATAATTGTTATAAATTCTTCTTTTTTTACTTGAAGATTTAGGTCTTCTAATACAACATAATCGCCTTTAGGAGTTGGGTATACTTTTTTTAAATCTACTAAATCGAGCATTACATCTTTCGACGGAAATTTCTCTTTTAATATTGCTTTTGTTTCCATTGTCTTGTCTCTTTTAGTTTATTTTGAAGCTCTAAATTCCCATCTTAAATCTTTTGGTTCTAGGTCTGGTAACTCGTAGTTGAATTCTGAGTTGCTAGATCTTTCGCTTCCAATATCCATTAAGTACTCGATAATTGCGTTTCTTGTTTTCTTGTATTCTGGATTGTCGTTTAAGGCAGTTTTGTCTCTAGGTCTTTCAATGTCAATTTTAAATTCAGGTCCTAGTGTTGCATTGGGTCCTGGTCTTAAAGGAATAATTCTATCAGCCATATAAATTCCCTCGTCTACGTCGTTGGTAATTAATAGTGCGGTTCTTTTGTTTTTATTCCAGATGTTTAAAATTTCATCTTGAAGATTTCCTCTAGTTAAAGCATCTAAAGCTCCAAGTGGCTCATCCATGATAATCATTTCTGGATCCATTGATAGGGCTCTAGCTACAGAAACACGCTGACGCATACCACCTGACAATTCTTTTGGTCTTTTGTTGATGGCGTGACTTAAGCTTACCATTTCAACATATTCTTTGATGCGTTTGTCGATAAATCCTTTACTTTCTTTAGGGAAAGCTTCTTTAACTGCCATTTCAATATTTTGATAAACAGTTAACCAAGGCAGAAGTGAATAGTTTTGAAAAATTACTCCTCTTTCATGACTTGTGTCTTCAACGGGTTTTCCTTTGAATAATACTTCACCAGAAGTTGGTTTTTGAAGTCCGTTGATTAAATTTACTAGCGTAGTTTTTCCACTTCCAGTAAAACCAACGATGGCAACAAATTCTCCTTCTTCTATATGAAGATTGATATTGTCAAGTACCTCGGTAACATTATTTCCGCTACCGTAGGTTTTTGTTACATTGTTTAGTTCTAAATATGCCATTTTGAATGTGTTTTAATTGTGAATACTTATTCTTTTTGACGTATTTATATTCCTTCGTTTTTATCAAAAGAGATGAACTTTTGTATGGTCAACATGATTCTGTCTAATAAGAAACCGATGATACCTATAACAAACATGGCAACAATAATTTTTGAGTTAGAATCCATGGCTCCGTTTTGAAATTCTTCCCATACAAAAGAACCTAAACCAGGACTTTGAGCTAACAATTCGATAGCAATTAATACCATCCAAGCAACAGAAAGTGTGATTCTTAATCCCGTAAAAATTAAAGGAAGTGACGCTGGTAAAATTACTTTGAATATTTTTTGAAAAGTTCCTAGTTTCAATACTTTGGCAACATTCAAATAGTCTTTGTCTACTGTAGATACTCCCATGGCAGTATTTACTAAGGTAGCCCACATTGAACACAGTCCAACACTAATAAATGAAATTACAAAAGAGGTGTCTCCTGTAGAATCTTTCGTCAAGGTTTTCACAATCATAAAAACTAAAAGCAACCAAACTACAGGTGATACAGGTTTTAATATTTGTATCAACCAGTTGAAAGAAGTTCTTAGGGTATCGCTTAAACCAATGATGATTCCGATAGGTGTAGCAATTAACAAGGCTAACAAGAAACCAGCAAAAACGGTTTTGATACTTGTTTTTATTTGATCGACGAAAGAAGGTCTTCCGGTATAAACGATAGGTTCTTTTCCTTGAGCGATTCTCTTTTCATTTAAAGCAGCCGTTTTTTCTTTAAAGGCTTTTTTGTCTTCACTAATTTTTTGGTGGTCTTCTAATAGTAATTTGTAAGAATCCCAGACTTGAGAAGGTGAAGGTAGTGTGTTTGGTTGGCATGAAGCATCACCAGATTCAATACAAGCTTTTACTTTGTCTGCTTCCGCTTGTCCTTGATCTTTTAATGTTTTTTCAATTTTGTAATTAGCTTCGGTATTGTAAAGAGATTTAGATCCTGTATACCAAACTCCAATAAATAATAAAACAGATGCAATAGGTGCAATGATTCGTTTTAAGATTTCTATAGTGTTTTTTTTGGTGTCTTCTCCACTTGCCAATCGAACTACTGGTTCGAAAAAACCAAGTCCAATAAATCGTAGCGCTTTAATGATAGAATCTTTCATTTTGTTGTTGTTTAGAGTATTGAAAGGCTATTTTCAATAAGTGTTTGAAAAATTACCCTTGAGAAGTTATTCACTTCTCAAGGGTGAATATTTACAATAGTTTATTATTTGTCTTTGTTTCCAATTTTAAAGCTGTTGATGTAACCGATTGGGTCTTTAGCATCGTACACTTTTCCGTCGATAAAATCTTTAGTTGCTGGTTTGTATCCATCTGTACTTGGGATATCAGTAGCAGGAATCTTTCCTTCTTCAGCTAATAATTTTGCTGCTTTTAACCAGATATCAGGACGATAGATTTCTTTCGCTTTGTTTGCGTACCATTCAGCAGGTTTAGCAGTTGGGATTTGTCCCCATCTTCTCATTTGAGTTAAGAACCATACTGCATCAGAATAGAATGGGTACGTTGCATTGTAACGGTAGAATACGTTAAAGTCAGGCATTTCACGCTTGTCACCTTTTTCGAATTCAAATGTACCAGTCATAGAGTTTGCCAATACAGCTTCATCAGCTCCAACATATTGAGACATAGATAAGATTTTCACAGCCTCTTTTCTGTTTCCTGGAGTATCTAACCATTTACCTGCTCTGATCAATGCTTTCGTCACAGCTGTAGCAGTGTTAGGGTATTTTTCAACGAATTGCTTTGTCATAACAAATACTTTTTCTGGGTTGTTTTTCCAGATGTCGTAGTTTGTAGTTACCGGTACTCCGATACCTTTAAATACGGCTTGTTGATTCCATGGCTCTCCTACACAGTATCCATAGATAGTTCCTGCTTCTAAAGTAGCTGGCATTTGTGGCGGTGGCGTTACAGAAAGTAAAACTTCTGCGTCAATTTGTCCTTGAATGTTGCTAGCAGAATACATACCTGGGTGGATTCCAGCTGCAGCTAACCAATATCTGATTTCGTAGTTGTGAGTTGATACAGGGAATACCATACCCATTTTAAATGCCTTACCGTTGTTTTTGTATTCAGTAATTACTGGTTTTAATGCATCAGCACTAATCGGATGTACTGGTTTTCCATCAGCATCTTTTTTAACATGTGGTTTCATTCCTTCCCAAACGTTGTTAGAAACTGTAATACCATTTCCATTTAAATCCATTGAAAATGGAGTAACTAATTCAGCTTGACGACCAAAACCTGCTCCTGCAGCAATTGGTTGCCCTGCTAACATGTGTGAACCATCTAATTGACCGTCAATTACACGATCTAATATGTTCTTCCAGTTTGATTGAGCTTCAACTGAAACGAATAATCCTTCGTCTTCAAAAAATCCTTTTTCCTTTGCAATTGCCAAAGGAGCCATGTCAGTTAACTTGATAAAACCAAACGTCAATTGTGGTTTTTCGATTTCTAGTGTGCTTGTTTTTGCAGCTGGTTGTGTTGCTGCTTCAGTTTTCTTTTTACTGTCTTTACCTCCGCAAGAAATAGCAAGTAAGATTGTTGCTAGTGCAGTAATTTTGATTGCTGTTTTTTTCATGTTTTCTATTTAATAGTTGTGTTAATTTTCATGTTTGAATACATGACAAAGATAGATGCGTGTATTGATTCAAACGGTGCATATTCACAGAGACAAACAATCTTTTACACGTGTATAAACGAGTAGTAAAACAATAATAAAACTGCTATATAACAGTTTTTTGTTGCAAATGGTTGATGCTATAAAACAAAAAACTGCGCTATCTAAGTATGAGAAAGCGCAGTTTAATATGGGGTTAGAAGTGTTTTTTAAGTATACATGTTTAAGGTGTGTTTGGAGATTTCTTCTTTTAAGGCTTCGAAGTTTTTGATACCCAGTTTACGTCCTTTAGCATTGATAAGGTTTTGCTTTTTTAGTGTTGATAGAATGCGAATTACTTGTTCTTCTGTAGTTCCTGAATATTCAGCATAATCTTTTCTGCTAAGTGAAACGTTGAACAGTCCATCTGTAGAACCAAATTTTTTGTCAATGTATAGTAGCGAGTCAATTACTCTTTCTTTTACGGTCATTTGAGCAAGTTTTCTTACTCTAGTTTCACTTTCACTTAATTCGTCTGCGTAGAATAACATAAAATCAAATGTTAAACTCGGGATATTCAATAGTATGTTTTTTAAGTCTTCTTTTGAAAAATAGCACAAAGAAGAGTCTTCTAAGGCCTGAGCTGAAATAGAATAATATTTAGACGATCCGAATCCACCACGATGACCAATGATGTCTCCGTCTTTTGCAAAACGTACAATTTGTTCGCGCTCATCTGCACCAGTTTTAGCGACTTTTACTTTTCCTTTATAGGTAAAGAATAATCCATGAGCAGGAGTTCCTTCCATGATGAATTGTTGCGATTTTTTACATTTTATGGTATGCTTGTTTTTTAAAAAATCTTTTATTTTTTCGTCTAAACTATGTTTTTTAATCAAACAGTTTAGGTTTTCACATTCCGTACATTCAGCCATTTTACTAAAATTTTATGGTTTGGTTTTACAAAGTTATCGAGTTTGTTCGTTTTAAAAGATGTTGTTGGTCAGTGTATTCAATTCTTTTTTTACATAAGTGAAACTGTGTTTTCGTAGGTTATGGTTATCAATATAAAAAAAGTCCTTTGAAATGAATCAAAGGACTTTTTTAAAACCAATTTTATTTTTTATAACTATGCTGCCTTTGAAAGCGATTCTAGTCTGTTTTGTTCGTCTTTTGCTGCTTTTTCATCTTCTGCAGAGAATTTGATCAACAGTCCTAAGAAACCAACTGAAGATACGATAAATCCAAATGTGAAGAATGCGTCTTGAAGTGATGCTCCACTTCTCAATAAATATTGAGCATACAATACAGCACCAACATTACCACCTGCTCCAACAATACCCGATACTGCTCCTAGTGCTTTTCTGTTAATGAAAGGAACTACTGAGTAGGTTGCTCCTTCTGCCATTTGAACAAATAAAGAGAAGAATACCATACTTGCAATTGCGAAACCTAATGTGTTCATTTGTGAGAATAATAAAAGTGCAATACCTTCTGCAACTACCACATAAACTAATATTTTTACCCTTCCGTTTAATCCAGAGTTTTTACCAAATTTGTCTGCGATCCAACCTCCAGTCGATCTAGCGAATAAATTCATAGCTCCAAAGAATAGTACAACAAATCCTGCTGCTTCTTGACTTAAGCTAAATTTTTCTTGGTAGTATGTTGAAGCTTTTCCGGTAACAAATAATTCCATTCCAAAACAACCAGCGTACATAGCAAATAAAATCCATACTCTTCTATCAGATGCTGCAGTTAAGAACAAACCTTTTTCACCTTTTTTAGATTGTGGTCTTTCAGTAGGTAAATCTGTGTAGTTTCCTTTTGGACAATCTGTGGTGTATTTCCAATATAAAAATGCAACTACTAACATAATAGCTGCTGGTATGTACATTGCAATTCTCCATGACTCTGTAGCTTCTGCCAATCCGAAAGCAGCTACCCCAGATGCGATTAATGGCATCGTAGCGTTTGTTACACCTCCACCAAGGTTACCCCAACCTGCAGTTGTTGCATTTGCAATTCCAATAACATTTGGTGCAAACATAACAGATGTATGGTATTGTGTGATAACAAATGAAGCTCCAATAACTCCAATAGCCAAACGAGAAAGTAAATAGGTTTCCCAAGTGTATGCAAAAGCAGAACCTGCAACCGCAATGGCTCCAAAGACTAATAAGTATACATAACTTTTTCTAGGTCCGATTTTGTCACAAAGATTCCCTATTCCTAAACGAGCGAAAATAGTTACTCCTACAGATGCAATAAATGCAATCGTTGTTTGTGCACTCGTTAAGTTTAAATCTACTGCAATTGTTGATTTCATAAGAGGTGCATGTGAGAACCAACCGAAAAAACATAAAAAGAATGCAATCCAACTTAAATGGAATGTTCTCATTTGAACTGACTTAAAGTCAAGTAGGTTAATTTTAGTGGCTTTTTCGTTTTGTAATTGTACTGTTTTCATCTTCGTTAGTTTTGTGAAAAATATTTGACACAAAGATATTGTGGTTTCAAAGTTTGTTTTGTGGTGTACGACCATTATAAAACAAGTTTTTAAACCGTAAAACTAATGCAATAAAAAGGTAAAAAAACTGACATATAGCAGTTAATTTCTATAAAGTTCTGATTGTGTTGTTTTTATAGTTTTTTAGAATTCGGTTTTTTCTAAGGTCTTTTCAGAAGAACTAGTCAAAACAGCTTGTATTTTATTAATGTGTTCGCAGAAATAAAAATGAAAAAAGGAATGTTTATTTATTGAACTCCCATCCAAACCCACTAGAGAAAATATAATCATATTGATTTCCTTCGATGGCAGGTTCGTTATCGTAGTTGAGTGTAAAGGCTGTCTTTATATAAAAGTCATACGGTAAATCGTATTTGAGGGTAAGGTTGTAATCGGTTCTGATCCTTCCTAATGTTGAAATCGTCGGACTTATTTTCAAATCAGTAACTAAGCTTATATCCTTAAAATTATACATGTTAAGGCTTGCGTTTAAAAATGTCTCAGTCGATTGCTTATCTAGCGTTGGATCTACGTAGGTTTCGAAGTTGAATGCAATACCTGTTGATAAACCTAAATATAATTTTGGAGTGCTCACAAGTAATTTCCCAGCACCAATATTTGGAGTAAAACGACCGTTTAAGGCTTGTTCGGTATTTGACAGAAAAGTTAACTCACCTATCAAATACCAAGTTTTAGATATCAGTCTTCTCAAATCTGCTTTGGCATCTGTTCTTTTTATATCTGCGACACTATCTTGTTTAGAGTCTAAAAGGTTGATACTGGAGTTGGTGACCCATAATTCACCCACATAGGCAAATGTACCATTGACACTAGTTTGTCTTTTGTTCTGAGCTTTGGTAAAGTCGTAACCTAAGTCGATGCTACCAGAAAAACGTTTTCTTCTGTCTTCACTTACCTCTTGAAAAGCAACAATTTCTGATAATTTAAAAGTTTCAACTAAATCTTTATTTGTTTGGATTGTTACGATTCCTGGTTTTACAGTTTTTACCAATCCAAAGCGTCTTCTACTTTTGGTTAAGGTTACAATACATTTTTTATGAATGTATATTTCGGTGATTTTATCAAATTCGATTTGAAAATCTTTATCACTGTAGCTGGTACTAAAGACTAAAACGCCAACGTCGTAACTTTCTACACGACCTACTAAAAGATCGTTGTTTTTTAAACGTAGGGTATCTTTTTGACTAAAAGTCACCAATGAAAAAAGTAAAAAAAAGAAAGTAATACGCTTCATAAAATATTGATTAACGTCTTCTTCTTGCCGAAGGTTGCGGTCTTGTTGATCGGTAATTTTTGTAATTGTTGTTTCCTCTATTTCGATTGTTGTAGTGGTTTTCTAAGTTTTGTCGATTTTGAGGTGCAGGCTGTGTTTTATTCGGTCTTTGAGTATTGTTATTATTTCTTTTTTGTTGCCAGTTACCATTTTTATCACGTTGGTGTACATTACCATTTTTGTCGGAATACAGATTGTTTTTTCTGTTGTTCGTAGGTCTTGGTTTGCTTATTTGATTTGTACTTGGTCTTGTTCTTGAACTAATACCAGGACGATTTTTTCCTTGTTGTGTTCTGTAGATGTTGTTTGAATTACGTTTTCCGTGCGCATAACCGGCAGCATAACCTCTATGATATCCGTGACGATACCCATGACGGTAACCATATCGATAGCCACAAGGTCCCCAATAAGCGCGAGAATGAAATGAAACAGTCATCCATCCGTAGCTAACTCCAACCGAAAAGCCCCAACCGGTATAAGGATTGTAGTGAACACCAAAACCATAGGTTACGGGTCTCGGGTAGTAATACATTCCATACCAAGGGTAATAGTAATATCCAGAACCGTAAACAACCACTCCGCCATACACATAAGAATGATAGTAGCCTGGTGTATAACCTACATATACAACATCTGGAGTACTGTCGTAGATATATACATATTTCACGTTGTTGACTGGAGAACTAGGAGGTATGTCTTTTACTTCTTCTGGGCGCTCTGTAGCAACTGTCCAAGGTCCGTTTGCATTATTTGATTCGAACCAAACCCCATTGTCTACCACATAATATTTTTTCTGAATTAATAATACAGTACTTTCTGTGTTTACAGCATAAGACATGTTGGTATCTTCAATTTTCTCAAATTTCGGGTCACCATCATACGTTACATTGGTTGTTGCTTTTTTTCTGTCAACAACAGCTGTTTGAGGAATTTGTTGTTCGTATAAGGCATCTTTAGCTTCTTGAGTGCCAGGAATACTGATGCGCAAACCTGATACTTTTTCATTATCAGAAGGAATGTCTAAAAAAGTTTTAGGAAGATTTTTAGGTTCAACAAATTGCCATTCTTCTTTTTTGATGGCTTTTGTAGCATACCATCTTCCATTTAATAATAAATAGTGTGTTTGGCTTTCTATTTCTAGCAACAAATCACTTTCAGTATTTGTAACATATAGCAAAGTGGTGTTGTTGATTGGTTCGTAAGCTAAATCTCCTTTGGTTACAACGAGTTCTGAAGGTTCTGTGACTAAAATAAGGTTTGGTGGCGTATTTTCTCCCTCTTCAATATCAGGGTTTTGTTGCGATTCAAAATTTTTATCTGCTAGGTTTTCTATATCTGTAGGTACTGAACTGGTTACTTCCCAGTTGTTTGCAAATAAGTCTTTGGCTTTATACCAGAAATTCGCTCCCTTTAAATAAAACACATTTTTTCGTTTTACGATAAAAAAGGGTGTATTTACTACGTAGTCTATTTTTTCTCCTTCAACAGTTTTAAATTTTGGTTCGCCATCAATGGTTACTAAAACTGTCGATTCTTGTCTGAAGAATATTTTTGGGGGTTTGTTGTTGAGGTTTTCTGATAAAGCTTGTTCTTCTGCGACATTTTCTAAGCTTGCGATAAGCTTGTCAATTGAAATATCAATATTTATTTTTTTAAAGTCTTCAAGCAATACACTTTTTAAGACTTCAATATTTTCATCGTTTTGAATGTCTGGGAAGATAATTTTTTCAATCTGAATAGATTCAAGATTTGCAATTCTGGTTTCAAGGTCTGTTGCAAGTCTTGCTTCAAACCAAAGAGAACCAAAAATCATTTTATCTTCTTTGGTTTTGATAGATAATGCCAATCTACCTTTTAGATTATTTTCAATTAAAGTTTCGTACTGAGGCTGATAAAGTGTGATTAAGTAATTACCTGCTTCAATTTCTCTAGGCCAAATTAATTGTTCTTCTTGTGAAGTAGCTAAAAAAGAAATAAAAATAAAAAGTAGATTCGCTAATTTTTTCATAAGATCTAGTTTATACGGTATACAAGTCCACCACTAAATCCACCAATCAATGTTGTACTAGATCCTGAAAGACCTGCACCACCGGTTCCGATATAAACTCCTCCCCATTGAATAGGGAACATTAAATTTCCTTGAACGTTTAATCCCCAAGTATCGTTAAACATATAGTTTGCACCTGCTTTGATTGCTACTGCTAGGTAAAATTTAGTATCAATTTTTCCTACTTCTGGGTGTTCATTATTTGAGTTGAATATTCCCATACCGAATCCACCACCGAAGAAAGGGCGTAGTTTTTCCATTTCTAAATATTTAGAAGCTCCTACTAAAATCCAATCTGCATTTAGGTCAGTAACTTTTCGGTAATCTCCCGGCTCGCTTTGTATGATTTCGGTTGAATGATGTATGTACGTTACTTCAGTCATAGCTCCCTTAAACATATCTACCCCAATTGTGAAACTATATTGGTCGCTTTCGTTTAATTTGATGTAGCTGTTCAATCCATAATTTACCTTAGAACCGAATTGGTATCCATAACCAGCAGTTAATTCTACTGTTTGTGCTTGCGTGTTTGAACTTAAAAAACAGAAAGCTGCTATGGTAAGTACAAGTTTATAAATGTTCTTTTTTTTCATCGTTAGGTTTTTGAGTGTTAAAATTTAAAACAGTCTTTCTGGTATTGAAAGACTGTTTTAACTATGTTTTACTTTGAGTTTAAAAGCAGGTAATAATGCATAATATACTCAGTTGGTAAAAATAATGAAATCTTTAGAGTTATTGTAACCCTTGCCTAGATTCTAAAACTGTGTTTATTGTACTTTGTCAAGCTCTCCTATAAATGGAACGCTTTCGTATACTGCAACTTGAGAAAGACTTAAGAAATAATTTTCAACTTGTAAAAACTGAGCAGCCGCTTTTGCTCCACCTGCTTTTTTAAGTTTTTTAAAGTACTTCTCGATGTTCTTTGCATTCTTTTTCTTTTGTTTGATGCTTCTTTTGCAAAGATCTTCTAATTGGTCTTCAGTAAAGTTTCCGTAATCTTCAGCATATTCAGAAATGATTGTAATACGTGCTTCACGTAAATTTTTTCTGTCTACTTCATACGCTTTGTATATAGACCAAAAATCAGCTTCTTTCTCTGCATCAACAGTGATGAACTCTTTTACGATGGTAAGTTTTTCAACTCCGAATATTGACTTAAAGAAGTCTGCATCGTTGAAGTTGTTTTGCGCAAAGATTGCTAATGGACTTAACATGCATAAGATGATGAACGAATAAAATTTTTTCATTTTTTTTTATTTTAAATTTAATTATTAGGGTGTTTTTTTTTGTCGAAAAACAATTTGATTAGTGCTCCTTTTTCCATCGAGTCTTTAATGGCAATGATTACATTGTAACTCAATAATGAGAAAAATGAGGCTATTAAAATTAGCCAAAATTGGTTTGGATCTCGATGTTGTAAAATGTATCGTATAGCTTCGAGAAACACCTTGCCTTCTAAAAGGTTGTGAATTAGATTTTCTATAAACAATACAAAAGTTAAAACGAGTGTGTAGATGATAGATTTGAACAAAACATTTTTGTACAAAGCTTGTCTTAGGTAAATTTTTCCTAATGGGGTTTTGTCTAAGATAATTACCACTTTGCTCATTACTAATGCTCCGACTAGTGCAGCCGAAATACCATAAAATTGAACTTCAACTTGTGCCAAGCATAATTTTTTAATTAGGATTAATATGCCAAAACATATTAAAAAATAGGCGGTAACTAAAAGAACTTCTATGAGTTCTTTTTTTAGTTTTTGAATAAAACTCATTTCGTGTCACTGATTAATTCAAATGGGTAGACTACTTTCCAATCCTTTTTCATATCGGCGATGGTCCATTCATTTTTTATTGCTTGATCCATTCCTTTGTCTAGTTTAGAAAACGGATCTTTTCTACCATATAGGTATTCTCTTGTGTCATCAGTATGCGATACATATACTTGAAGGTTTCTCTTTTTGTTAGAAGCACTCCATTGTAGCATTTGCAAATCTCCATCTGAATTACCGAAAGCGGCTATGGGTTTTCTACCGATGTATCTGTGAATCGCTACAGGTTTTGCTGCTTTGTCGTCAAAGAAGTTTAATTCTGGTAATCTATTCAATACTGTTTTTTCATCAGAGTGTTCGAAAGAAACTTTGATACTACTACCAATGATTTGGTTTTTTGGTATACCATAGGTTTTTTCAGCCCAAGGACGCATGAAATCCATTCCACCACCAGAGACTATAAAAACTTTAAAGTCGTTTTCTTTAAGGTAATCGATTACTTCTAGCATGGGTTGATAAATCAATTCGTTGTATGATTTATTTTTTTCATGATGTTTTGCTGTTGCAATCCAGTTAGAAACAGTTTCGTCGAATTCATCTGTTGTCATCCCGCTATGAGATAACATCATGACTTTTGCAAGCCCTTCTTTTCCAAAATGAAGTAATTCATTTAAGTCGTTGTTCAATACTGCTTTTATTATTGGGTCGTTTTGCCACTCTGGATGCGTTTTCGAAAGTTCTTGAACTCTATCAAATGCAAATTGAATTTGTACAATTGGTTTTTCTGTCCAAAGTGTTCCATCATTATCAAAAGTGGCAACTCTATCTGCAGCAGCTACAAAATCAGCATGATTTTTATCAGTGACAGCAGTTACAAAATCAATAATTTGATGTTTCGATGTAGTCTCATTCCAAGAAGGAAGTGGGTCTACTTTGAGTGTTTTTTCTGAATGACAACTCGTAATTACAGTCAGTAAACAAATAGCAATGAATTGAAATGATTTCATAATAAGTTTTTATTATTTTTCTTCAATTTTTTCTAAAGAAATAGCTATCGCCTCGGCATAAGTCAAGATTAATTCTTGACCAATATGTACTTGTTTGAATATTGCTGCATCTTTTATTGGGATGCTTATGTAATTTCCAGCCGGCCCTCTAACAGTAGCCAACATAAAAGGTCTGTTTAGTACTTCTATCGTTACAACGGCTTTTGCCATTGCTCCAACAACACCTCCTGGTGCTACATCTTCCGGAGCTTTACCCGCTTCTGCAATGATTTGCAAAGGTTCTGCTCTTTCAGTAAGTGTAGGTTCTCTAAATTCAGCTTTGATATAAGTAATAAATTCAAATTTAATACGATCGTCTTTTTGTATCTCGTCAAAACGTTTCACGTTATCTCCAGCTTTAATGGTGTTGAGGTTTCCTTCGGGTCCCATCAAAGTGATTTCGCGAGTTTCTTTGTTGATTTCGGTTACAGTACCTTCACTAGATACCTTGTTCCAACGCTCTCTGCTTGGCATAGAATCTTGTATTACTTGAGCAAAAGAAAATTGCACAAATAATACAAGTAACAAGGCCAAGATGTTTGTCTTTTTCATATAATTGATTGTGTTACCATTCCCAGTAAATACCAAGACCGATATTTAAGTTAACAAGTTTATCGATGTTAAATGATTGGTTAGAATTTGTCGAATAATTGTAAGATACATAACTCGCAATTCCGAATGAGGAGTTCATTTCAAGTTGTAATCCTAGTTCTGGTTTTACTAAAAATCCCCAGTTAGAATCTTGGATTCCATAAATATTGAAATATGAAGTTTGCTCAGAATACATCGTACCCAATCCTAAACCAACATAAGGTTTTAGGTTTCTTTTTGCAAAAAAGTAGTAACCGTTGATAGCGATAGGCAAGTTGTAAACGTGTCTTACCATGTCTGTATAAATGGCACCGCTTCCGTCTTCTCTTTCGTACAATTGGCGTTCTACATAATCGTTAAAGGTGTTCCATCCTAAAGATACTCCAACTGCAAGATTGTCGCCATCGATAAAGTGCTTGTAATCAATTCGTCCTCCACTGTAACTAGTTTCGTCTAAAAAAGTACCGTTAAAAGGAATGCTCATTTCCCAATTCAAAACGAATTGGTCGTCGCTTGTTCTTGAATAGGTATAGATTTCTCTGTCTGGTTCTGGTGCATCAGAAGGCCAAGGTGAGGTTACGGTTGAAGTTGTTTGTGCTTGCATGAAGCTCCCCATACTAAGCAAACAAAGTAATAATAATTTTCTCATGTCAGTATGTTTTATTTTTGAATGTATGGAGATTGAATAAATGCTTGTTCGATTGCATCAACGGCTCTGTTGATATTTGTTGTTTCGTAAGTGCTTAACACACCAAAACTTACAGCATTCCAAATGGTGTTTATTCTCATTCCAGGAGCGCTGTTTTTAAAATCTCCAAATTCGATTAACAAATCACCTGTGTTGTAATTGTATGTTGAACAATATGGATAGTAGTATCCTCCTCCAGGGTACCAACCCCAAGGTGGGTAATATCCTGGGTAACCACCCCACCAACCCCAACAGTTAGTTCCTGTATTTTTGGCTTTGATAATGGTAGTTGCGATTGCGATATCAGCATCAGAAAGTGTTGGGTCTACAGTTCTTGTGTACCCTCGATTGTTCATGTTTGCTACTATTTCATTGATAATAGGGTCTGAAGCTGGTGGTACAATAATACTGTCATCTTTTATGGTATTTGAAAAAAGGAAAATAGTATCTGATAGGTAGTATTTATCATAATCTGTGAAGTCTGCTTCTAGATCTACATCTGTTGCGACAACAAAATCATATGAAAGTTGGCTAAGATCTGGTGACCTGTAGCATGAGTTTAGTATTGCCAAGGCAAAGACCAAACCTACTAATTGCATGGTTTTTTTCATTTGTGTTTATTTTGGGTATTCTATAATTTTAATTAAAACGGTAGTTCAAAGATACTAAAACAGATTTTCTGTCACCAATAAAACCTACTTCAGATCGTAACATCCAATTTTTGTTGTGTTGGTATTGCGCACCAATCAGTCCATTCCAAGCTTGTTTGACTTCTTTATCGATTCCATATTTTACGATTCCTTCTCCATCGGCTTCGTCGATAGCATCAATAATAGGGCCTATAGTCTTGTCTGCAATTATTTTTTGAGGCGGCGTTGCTTCGTTGTCGTACCAGTCTCTATAATTAGCTACAATTTCATCAGCTTTTTCCCAAGTTTCAGGCGGCAATGCTTCGTTTAATTTTAACTGTCCACTCGTTTCTGAGCTTAATTCAACACGCATGGCACCTACCCATAAACCAACATTTCTGTAAGGTTTAGATGAGTGTACAAAATTATGTCCGAATCTAAAACCAAGAGTCGACACCTTAACCGATTTGTCGAGTAATTCGGGTTTTGTCCATGATAAGTTTCCATCAACGGCAATCCAAACAGGTCCTACTCCTCCTGCAGCTGTAGCTCCAAAACCTGCTGTTTTTACACCTTGTTCTACCACCGATTTTAGACCTAAGGGCTTGTTTCCGATTTTGTCTAGATTTACTTCAGTAATAGAATTACCTACACCAAAAATACCGTATACATTTAAAAATGGGAAAACCCATAAATCGGGGCGTACCATTAGCGTTTGCGCTGTACTGTAGTTGTCTCCAAAACCTACAAAATCGATTTCAGTTAACGGGAAATCTTGATTGTCGTTTTGAAAACCAAGTTGCAAGTTGTCAATAATTAGTCCTTGTTTTACCCAGAAATAATTAGCCATTAGCCCTACAGGATAGGGGATGTCAAAACCTTCTGAATAGGCAGCTTGCCCCCAAATAGGAAAAACTTTCTTGTAATCTATCTGTTTGATACTATCTGTATATGCCTTATGAATTGGCATTATTTTTTTAGAAGAGTATTGTGCGTTGGTTTTCTGAATTGAAAATAAGAACGCGCAAATGAATAATAGAGGATAGGTTGCTTTAATTTTCATACTATTCTTGTTTTGATTTTGCTTCACGTTTCTTTTTTGCGTCACCTGCACCGATGGGTACATTTAGTTTTAAAAAGAGTGAATTGTTTTTTGTGCCAGGGCTGTTTTTATAAACGTCTACCATACCAATATAGTATTTGACACCTAGAGTCATTCCGTCGTTTTTCATTAAACGATAGCCTGTTCCTATGGTGATTCCAGCGTCAATTTTGTTTATTTGATCTTCGTTAAAGGTTTTTATTTTTATCGACTCATTATCGCTTTTGTAATTGAATTCTACATGCGCTTTGTGCATCCATCCAAGTTGTGGGCCACCTTCAAAGTAAATTCTGTTTTTTAGACTGTATTTTAAAAGGATAGGTACTATGAAATAGCTTAATTCTTGACTGTATGATCCGGCTTCTGGCTCGATAGGTATGTTTAAAAGGTTCAATTCGTCAGTAGATAAATTGTTAGTACCTAGCGTTGATTTTACCAATACTCCCGTGTCTAAATGTAGTCGTTCTTTTAAAGTGATGTCAAAATAAAAACCAAGATTGTAATTTCGAATACTACCGTCTCCAAAATCTGAGATGTTGGCCCAGTTTACTCCTCCTTCTAATCCGAACTCTAATCCAGGTGAATTTAGTTTGTCACCAAACAATAAACTTAATAATACTTGAGAATTTGCTGTAGAGCAAACAAAAACGAAGACGATTAAACTTACTAGTTTTTTCAAATTATTTCTCGATATCTAGCCAGTTTACAACAAGTGGCTCGGTTAATTGAAATGTGCCTTCGGTTCCTTTAGGGAAGTAGATTACTGTACCAGGTTGCAACATACCTACTGCTGCACCTACAGCAGCACCTTTACCGGCTCCTTCGCCACCATCAAATGCAGCACCGACCCCGGCACCGATTGCAGCTTTTCTTAGGGTGTTTCTTCCGTTTCCTTGAGTTTCAACTTGTTTTCCTTCTGTCTTACAAGTTTGTACAAAGTTGTCTATAATGAATCCTCCTACGGTTATGGCGAATTTGCTTCCTCTTCTTTTGGTGTGTTCTGATACCAACACTTCCATCTGGACGAGTGTTCCTTTTGGGATCAATACTTTGCCTTTTGAGGTTACATCTCTATCTAAGTCGACAAAAAAGTGATCACCGACTTTAAAGTTTTTTGCGTAGACATCTTTCGATACTTTTAAGAATAAGATGGTTCCGACTGGTAGCGTTGGGTAGTCTTTCGAAGCCTCTGTGTTATTTGCTTCTTGCGCGGTTGACACAGTTGATGTGAAAGTAAAACACAACGTTAAGAATAAAAATAAAAGAGATTTTTTCATTTTTTAAAAGATTTAATGATGAATTATTTTAAGCTTTTTGCAATTTTTTCTACATATTCTTCTGCAGCGGTATATACTGTTTCAGGGTCTTTTACAGCTGAAGTGACAACAGCGACAAGTTGTTCTGTTGATGAAAGATCTAAATTAAATATTACAGTTTCTAATACGTATGCAACTCTAACTTCTGTACTTGTTGTTGAAGGCACGTAACTTTCGTAGGTTGGGTGTGAATATGGGTGGTTGTAGTAGCCATAAAATCCTCCGTAGTATTGAGGGTATAAACTGCTGTAACTACCACCGGTGTAATAACCTCCATGTTGCGTGGTAACGGTTTTTTCAGAACGTCTTTTGACACTTGTTAAGATAATGGCGTGGTATCCCATCTCTTTAATATTGTTGACAAACTCAATTTTTTCTTCATCAGAAAGTTGTCTTTGGTCATTAAAGATGGGTATTTTCATATAGCTGGTACTAGCTTTCAAACCTTTCTTTTTTAAATGACTCACCATTTGTTCTTCGAAAGCTCCTCTTTTTTTGTTGTCTTCAGTTCTAGTGATTACTAATATGTTTTGATCCTTTAGGGTATCTATTTTATCAGATTTCCAAGCGTTAATTACTTCAACACTTGACACACAAGAAGTAAAAATTGTTGTAAAAATGATGAAAGCTAAGTATAGGGTGTTTTTTTTCATGTATAGGTTGTTGTAGGTGGTATTTTTTATGGCAAATGTAACCTTTAATAATATCTTTCTATTTCTAAATTAATGAGTTTTTTCGAGAAATGAAAAAAATGTGAGTACAATGTGTAGTTCTGACGTTGAATTTGAAGTAGTCTTACAGGTTTTAGGATATAAAAAGACCCCTTTTTAAATGTAGTATTTAAAAAGGGGTCGGTGTATTTGTGTTGCTTTTGTTTAACTATCTAGAAAATAATTATGTTCTGAGATTTCTTTTTTCAACAAGTCAACGTTTAATATTCCTAGTTTTTTTCCTTTAGAAACAAGCAGTTTCTCTTTTTTTAAGCTAGAAATGATACGAATTACTTGCTCTTCGGTTGTTCCTGCAAAATCTGCAAAATCTTTACGTGGCAATTGTATGTTGAAAAAACCATCTTCGCTTTGACCAAACTTTCGATTGATGTATAAGAAAGAATCGATTACTTTTTCACGAACTGTCATTTGAGCAAATTTTCTAACTTTAGTTTCAGATCTGTTGAGTTCTTCAGAATAAAAAAGCATCAAATCAAAAGTAAGATCTGGTATGTCGTGTAGCATTTTCATCATGATGTCATTTGTGAAATTACACAGATGTGTTTCTTTAATTGCCAATGCACCGATAGGGTAGTTTTTACCCGAACCAAAACCTCTATGCCCGATAATTTCTCCATCATGTGCAAATCGAACAATTTGCTCTCTTCCGTAAATCCCGGTTTTTACTACCTTAACTTGGCCTTTTCTTACAAAAAATAGTCCATGAGCAGGAGCTCCTTCCATAATAAATTGCTGAGATTTTTTGCATTTGATGTTGTGTTTTTCGTCTAAGTATTTTTCAATACTCGGATTCTTAATGTTTTTTTTAATCAAGCAGTCGGCGTTCTCACATGTAATACAATCAGACATAACATTCGTTTTAGTGGTATTGTGTTGACAAAATTACGTATTTTTTTTAACACTACGTATTAATACTTAAAAATAAACTATTTTTTTACATTCGAAAGTATGTTTTATACACGTAATATTATGTTAGTGACCGTGTTTGAGTATGATGAGTTGTTTTGGGTATACTGCGTTTTGAACAGTTGGTAAAATGATAAATCGCAGGTATTAAATACGAGTATTGTAATATTTAGGTATATATACTGTTGAATTATTAGAATACTGAGATTTTTTTAAGAAAGAGTTAATAATTCGTTTAAATACCTAAAAAACAAATCCGAAAGTACGTATGTTTACGTAAAATTACGTAGTTTTGCATTGTTAATAATAAACACAAAGAGTATGAAAACGATTTTAGTTATAGGAAACGGTATGGTAGGTTATAAATTTTGCGAGAAATTTGTAGCAAAAGCAAATCTTGCTGAGTTCAAACTAATAGTATTCGGTGAAGAGCCTAGACCAGCTTATGATAGAGTTCATTTGAGTGAGTATTTTGCAGATCAAAATGCAGAGCGTTTGAGTATGGCTCCAAGGTCTTGGTATGAGGAAAACGGAATAGAGTTAATTACAAATGAACGTGTAACAGATATTCATAGAGCGAATAAAACAATTACTACGATAAGTGATAAAGAATATTCGTATGATTATATCATATTAGCAACAGGTTCTTCTGCTTTTGTTCCACCAATTCCGGGTGTTGAAAAAGATGGAGTTTTTGTATACAGAACTATTGAAGATTTGGATGCAACGATGGCATATGTGGAAGAGATAAAAAAGCAAAAGCCTGATGGTAAAGCTGCTATTTTAGGGGGAGGTCTTTTAGGGTTAGAAGCCGGGAAAGCAATTATTGACATGGGACTTGATGTGTCTGTTGTTGAATTTGCACCGCGTTTGATGCCGAGACAGTTAGATAACGATGCCAGTAAAGTACTTCAAGGAAAATTAGAAGATTTAGGAATTGATATTCTTTTGAATAAAGGAACTCAAAACATTGAAGGAGAAGGAGCTATCACAGGAATGAAGTTCTCTAAAGATGAAACTTTACCTGTAGATATGTTGTTAGTTTCTGCTGGTATTCGTCCGAGAGATGAACTAGCAAAAACTTGTGGATTGGAAGTTGGAACAAGAGGAGGTATTCTTGTTACAAATGATATGAAAACTTCGGATGAGAACATTTATGCTATCGGAGAATGTGCTTTGTTAAACCAAATGATTTATGGTTTAGTTGCTCCAGGGTACGATATGGCAGCTGTTGCTGTTGATCAAATTTTAGGAGAATCAGAAGCTGCAATGCCAACTTCAATTGATATGTCAACAAAATTAAAGTTGAGCGGTATTGATGTAGCTAGTTTTGGTGATGCTTTGAATGAAAGTAAAGAAGGAGTTAGTATTGTTTATGAAAATAAATTTCAAGGAATTTATAAAACCATCAACGTTTCTAAAGACGGTAAGTCGTTATTAGGAGGTATTTTGGTTGGTGATGCAAGTGATTACAATATGTTGCATCAAATATTTTTAAATGGATTGCCAATTCCAGAAAACCCTGAAGATCTGATTTTAGGTTCTAGAGGAGGTGAAGGAGCAAGTATGGGGTCTGTTTTAGATTTACCAGATGAAGCAGTAGTATGTTCATGTGAGTCTGTTACAAAAGGAGCAATTTGTTGTAAAATTGAAGAAGGAGTTGATACCTTAAAAGGATTGGCTGCTGACACAAAAGTAACTACGGGTTGTGGTGGATGTAAACCAATGGTTCAAGATATTTTGGATGAAACTTTAAAAGCTTCAGGTAAAGCGGTGAAACAAAATATTTGCGAGCATTTTGATTATTCAAGACAAGAATTGTTTGATATCATTTCGACAAAGGGTATCAAATCATATGATGAGATTTTAGATTCTCATGGTAAAGGAAATGGTTGTGAAATATGTAAGCCTGCATTGGCTTCGTTGTTTGCGAGTATTTATAATGAAACAGCAAACGAACAAGAAACTATTCAAGATTCAAACGATAGGTTCTTGGCAAATATTCAAAGAAATGGTACTTATTCCGTTGTTCCTCGTGTAGCTGGTGGAGAAATTACACCACAACAGTTAATCGTATTAGGGGAAATTGCTAAGAAATATGACTTGTATACAAAAATTACAGGGGGGCAACGTATTGATATGTTTGGAGCTCGATTAGATGAGTTGCCAAAAATATGGAAAGACTTAATTGATGAAGGTTTTGAAAGTGGACATGCTTACGGTAAATCTTTAAGAACTGTAAAAAGTTGTGTGGGTTCTACTTGGTGTCGTTACGGAATGGACGAAAGTGTAAGTTTTGCTATTGAAGTAGAAAATAGATACAAAGGAATCCGTTCTCCGCATAAATTTAAAGGAGGAGTTTCGGGATGTATACGTGAATGTGCAGAAGCAAGATGTAAAGATTTTGGAATGATTGCTGTTGAAGGTGGATGGAACTTATATGTTGCCGGAAACGGAGGAGCAAATCCGAAACATGCTGAGTTATTGGCAGAAAAAATTGACAATGAAACGGTGGTAAAGTACATCGACAGATTCTTGATGTTTTATATAAAAACAGCATTGCCTTTACAAAGAACAGCAGCTTGGTTGGATAAATTAGAAGGTGGAATTGAGTATCTGAAAGATGTCGTAATTAACGATACATTGGGTATCTGTGAAGATCTAGATAAAGAAATGGCAGGATTGATTGATACTTATAAATGTGAGTGGAAACAGGCCATTGAAAATATTGAAATACAAAATAGGTATAGTCATTTTGTAAACTCAGATGCGATCGACGAAAATTTAAATTTCGTTCCGTTAAGAGAGCAAAAAATGCCTGAATTGTGGGAAGCATAAAGATAGTTTGATTTCTATGAAAAGAGGACCACGAAAATTCAAAGTCGATTCTTTGATAATTTAGGGTTGGTTTTGAATTGTGTTCCTCTGTAGAAATAATCATTAAAGAATTAAAAAAAAGAAGAGTATGTCAGCATTATTAGAAAAGTATTTTACAACTGATGTAGATGAGGTAAAGGTGTGGTATAAAGCAGCACCAGTATCAAAATTTCCAGAAAATGGAGGAGCTTGTGTGAAATACAACGACAAACAAATTGCGGTATTTAATTTTACGCGAGAAGGAAAATGGTATGCTTGTCAAAATTTATGTCCACATAAAATGGAGATGGTTTTGTCTAGAGGTATGATAGGTGATGATTGTGGTACTCCTAAAGTAGCATGCCCGTTGCATAAAAAAACATTCTCTTTAGAAAACGGAGAGAATTTGAATGGTGATTTAGATGCGATTGCCGTGTATCCAGTAAAAATTGAAGATGGTTTTGTGTATTTAGGATTTTCTGAATAAGATTCTAATAATACAACCAACAAGTACAACTCGTTTTGAGGTACTTATAAATTATTATACTTAGAAAAGATTCAATACTTTTGGTGTTGAATCTTTTCAATTTTATTAGGTATGGCAACAGAACAATTTCAACAGGCAATTCAGTTATTCGATCAGGCAAATGCATTAGATCCTAACAAAGAAATATTTGAAGAAAAAGAATTTCCGAAAGAGCTTTTGTATGGTCAACGTATGACAGAAATGTTAAGTTCGTTTGAGCCTGAAGCTTCAGAAGCGGTGCAGTTGGCAGCACGTTGTCAACATATTTGTCGTTGGGAGATTCCAAGAGATTCTTATGAAATGAACCGAACAGGATATTTATTGTGGAGAACCGAATTGAAAAAATTTCACGCTCAAAAAGCTGGAGAAATTTTGAGTTCTGTTGGGTACGATCAAGAAACTATCGAGAAGGTTTCATTTTTATTGCAAAAAAAACAATTGAAAAGAAACGAAGAAACTCAATTGGTTGAAGATGTTATTTGTTTGGTGTTTTTGCAATTCTATTACGATCCATTTATAGAAAAACATTCTGAAGAAAAAATTGTTGATATTGTTCAGAAGACTTGGAAAAAAATGTCTGAAAAGGGACACGATGCAGCCTTGCAATTGTCGTACTCAGAAAAAGGATTGGCTTTAGTAAAAAAAGCATTGGGCTTATAAGAGGCATTTTTTTACTGATAACAAGAGAAAAATAGATATCAAATTAGTTCTATAGTTTTTTATACTTTTGCAGAATGCAAGAGAATAAAGAATATACTAATATTCCTTTACTATTAAAAAGGTTGTTGATTCGATCTTTTTTGTTACTGGCTGGTTTGCCAGTGTTTTTATATATCCTATTGAATTTCTTTCAGGTAGACTTTTCCTTGTCGTTGCTTGCAGTGATTTTCTTTGTGTTTTTTATACTGATTTTTATCAAGCAGTATTTTAAAAAATTGATCAATGTATTGGTCAAATCAAACATATACAACAAAGCACAGATTGCCGAATTAAAAGAGCAATACGAGTTGAAAGAAATTGCTTATCAAGAATTAGAGAGTTTGAATTTTGTTGTGGACAATGCAGCGCTTTTTGCAAGTACTAAATTGGATGGTACACTCGTATACATGAGTAAAAAGTTTTCAAACTTGTTGGGATTGGATCAAAAAGACTTGCGAGGTTCGATAGAACAAATTTTAACGCAAAAAGAAGGGCAGCAACAAAAACTAAAGGATGTTTTTTTAACAACACGCCAAAATAGTTGGATTGGTGAGGTTGAGTTAACGACGCAGAAAGGAGAGAGTCTGTGGTTAGAGATATCTGTGATTCCAATGAACAAGGCTTATGGAAAGCAGAGTTTGTTTATTATCGGTAATAATATCACTGAACGAAAATTGAAGCAAGATGAAATTGATCGTATCAAACAAGAAGAATACGAATATAAAGTTCAGTTGCAAAAAGATCAAGCAAGTCAAATTGTAGAGGCTCAAGAAGGAGAGAGAAAACGTATTGCGAAAGATATTCATGATGGGATTGGTCAAATTCTCACAGCATTAAAGTTTAGTGTAGAATCTATCAATCTAGACAATCCAGACAAGGCCAAAGAAAAAATTAAAGATTTAAAAGAAGTATTCGGGCAGTTGATCAAAGATGTTCGAGCAGTTACTTTTAGTTTGACACCACCTGAATTGATTGATCATGGTATTTCGCCTGCTTTGAAAAAAATGACGGAAGAAATATCAAAACTTTCAGGTAAAAACATCCTATTTGATAACAAAACCAATTTTAACGAACGTTTTGATTCTTTGACTGAAACAAACCTGTATCGAGTTGCTCAAGAAGCGATTAACAATGCATTAAAATATGCAGAATCTACCTATGTTCTAGTTTCTGTTACACATACCAAGAATTTGTTGAGTATCATGATCGACGATAACGGAAATGGTTTTGATATCAACGAAATGAAAAGTTCAGAAAAAGGGTTAGGGATGGGGCTCTTTTTTATGCGTGAGCGCGTGAATTATGTCAATGGTCGTTTGTTTATAAATTCAGCTAAAGGGGAGGGAACACGAATCACAATTAATATTCCACTTGAAGAATAATTGTTATATTTACATTTAAATATTTGTATTTGGCAAAATACCATATATTATAGATAAATGAATACTTAAACCAAAATTGTAATGAAAAAAATTAGTGCTTATGGAGCAATGCTTGTTGTATTGCTAATGGGAATTTCATGTTCTGATTCCTCTGAACTTAAGGAGGTTGTTGAAACAATAGATCCAATAGTATTTAACAGTATTGAGGTTTCGAAAGAAATGGCTTATACGGATGAATTCATCGAATTAGAAATTGATGCAACCGGATACAAAGAGGTCGAATTAACTTCTACAAAACCAGATTTCTTTGAGTATACTAAGATTTCCAATGGAGTTTATCATATTACTTCTGAGAGAGCTGTTTCAGGAACAGTTTACGTTTCGCTAGTAGATGAAAAAGGAGACTATTCCAATAAAAAAGTTGTATTAAGTTTTTTTGTGCATGGTGTAATCAATAACAATATTGTAGATGGTATAGAAGTGGATGTTGATCGATTTGAAAAGCTTGAAGAATTGTTTGGGGAGCCTTTAAGAAAATCCTTTTCTAGTGATAATAACTTTTCATATTGGTCATACCCTGATAGAGGACTTTCATTTACTGTAAGTGAAGTGTCAAAAAAAATTGACAATGTAACAATTTATAGCTCAAATTATTATTTGATAACAGATAACGGAAATGTTACTTACACTGATTATCCATATACTCTTCCGAATGGATGGATTATGAATCGGACTACCATGACGACATTAATAAACCATTTAGGTGCTCCAAATGCAAAATATAGTTCTGAAGGATCCACCTTGAGATCATATCGTTTTGATAGTTTGCGTTCTTGGATAAGGTTTTATAGTGATTCAGAGGATGATTACTTCGGGAAAGTCATCAAATCTTGGACGATACATTGATTGAATGATAAAAAAGGACTATTTAATAGTCCTTTTTTTATTTGATTTTTTCTAATTCTTGTATTACCGAATTGCCTAATTTTGTTTTTCTTTTAATGTGATTTAAAATTTCTATAACGGTTCCGTTGCTTTTAAAATCACCACGAACACTAGCAAAATCTTTAGCACGCTCTTTTAGGTTTCCGTCGACTCCAAATCCTACTTGAGTAGAAAGAGAAAACTCTTTTTTGGCATCATCATAGAGCATATTATCCAATTCAACAACAGACTTTTTCCATTGCTCTACGATTGAGATAACTTCGCTTGGTGTAATTGATTCTAAGTTTATTTTATAGTGTTTTTCAAGTAAAGAACATGCCCAATTCCATTCGTATTCGTAATAGTTGTCATGAATTTCTTGCAATGACGATTGCACATTTTCTAAACTATTTATTTCTTTGGTTTCTATATTGCAAAGAAAATCATCCAATGATTCTATGGGGCAAATCAATCCGCTTACATCAATCCATTTTCCTTTTCCGATTTCAGAGTTTGGTTTTAAAACTGTTTGTAAATCATTAATGTTTGATATGTTTTTTTGGTGCATTCTACTGATGATTGAATTCCCTAAAAATTTATCAATTACCATTTTATAAATGTTAATTCCTTTTTTAAGAGAGCTCGCTTTAATTTTCATACCAGCATACGTGTATTCTTTGGCATGAGTTCCAGAAAGCCATTGTAGGTCTTTCAAGATTTTCAACCCTCCATTGATTTTATGAATCGTAAACGGACTTAATAAGTTGAAGTTAATGATATCGGTTCTATGATTAGTATTTCGTGTATCACGTTTGGGCCATTTTTGGGCATCTCTTACGGTACCAACACTTCTAAGATTGATACCAGGAATTAAAATACTATCATCTTTGGATTCAATCAAATAAGAAAAAGGTAAGCTAGAGGAATCAACATTTTTATAATGTCTACCTGAAACTAGCGTAAACGCTCCTACTTTTGACGGCCATAAGATATAAGAGTTACTAGTCGTTTTGGCTCCTCTTTCTAGGATTCCCTGATGAATAGGGCCTAGTTTGTACATATGGTTACTCTGATTTGATCCACTACCTGCATTCATAAAAGAAAACATACCTGCTATCAGTAAGGTTGATTTGTGGTGAGTAACGGTATAAGGACCGGCGAATATTGAACAAGCTTCTCCATTGAACCCTTGACTGTTGGCAAAAAATAAAGAATGTTCTGCAGAATAATGTTTGTCGAGTTGGCACCCTTGTCCAACAAAACAATTCGAAATAATACTTGCATTGTCTACTGTTGAATCACTAGAAATGATAAAGTTTTCGGCCATTACTTCTGAACCTACATAAACAGGTGCATCTTCATAAGAATTGATGCTTCCGTTTTTTAAACTGGCGACACCTTCAATTTTTGCATTCGATCCAATTTTCACATTTTTAATCGATTTACTATTCAGAATTTTTACATTATCTCCAATCGTACCCATGTTCGATTTTATAGATGCAGTGTATGCAGAAATCATTTCTTTCAAGTTGTCAATCAACAACTCTCTATGACGATACAAAGCCAAGATATAGGCAACTTGAGCAGAGAGGTTGTCGTAGATAGGAATTTCTCTACCTCCACCTTCGTTGATGGTTTCTACAATCGTACCATTACCAAAAGTAGATGTTCCATTTACTGCAATATGATCAACATTTTCTATAATTACATAATCACCAATATGGTAGTTGGCGATATAGTTCTCGATATTATATATAAAAGGGTTGTTTCCAATAGTACAGTTGTGAAGATGTACGCTAAATAGACCATTTTCTCTAACAACACCACCAAAAGAAGTGTTCTCACCTTCAATCTTTGCAAGTTTTACGGTTTCACTGAAAGTTACATTTTGAATTTTTGAAAGATCTGTTTCTTTGGTGATCCAAACTTTGTTCCAGTCGGTAGACTTACATCCTTGCGATTTTAGAACTTCAATTTCACTTTCGGTAATTAATATATGGTCTTGCTTTAGTGTCATGTTAGTTTGGTTGAGGTATAATACGCAAAGTAGTATACTTTATCATCCGACAAAACTACAATTTTATGATTAATAATTTTGAGATATTTAATCGTTGGATATATTCAGACAACCAATGCAGCAAATAATTCATTCTCAATTTTTGTTTTTCATAACTTAAATCAGGTCCGGTTTAAAAAATGAATTAAGTTTGTCTGATATTTGTCATGTTTCAAAAAACAGAACAAACCTAATTTTGCAGAATAAATTTTGTTATGAGTAACGACCTAATTAGAAAATACAATATTCCTGGACCCAGATATACGAGTTATCCTACAGTCCCTTTTTGGAATAAAGAAGGAATTGCATTGGAGGATTGGAAAAAAACGGCCAAGTTGTCGTTTCAAGAGTCGAATGATTCTGAAGGAATTAGTTTGTATGTTCATTTGCCGTTTTGTGAGAGTTTATGCACCTTTTGTGCGTGTCATAAACGTATTACCAAACGTCATGAGGTAGAGAATCCTTACATTGAAGCAGTCTTGAAAGAATGGCAGCTGTATGTCGATTTGTTTGGAGAAAAACCAGTGATAAGAGAATTGCATTTAGGAGGAGGGACTCCTACCTTTTTTAGTCCAGCAAATTTAAACAGACTTTTATCAGGTATTTTGGATAGTGCTACAAAACATGAAAATCATGAGTTTAGTTTTGAAGGGCATCCGAATAATACGTCAAAAGAACACCTGCAAACTTTGTATGATTTAGGTTTTACACGTGTGAGTTTTGGTGTGCAGGATTATAATAAGAAAGTGCAACAAGCCATTCATCGTCTACAGCCAGTTGAAAATGTAGAAAACGTGACAAAGTGGGCGAGAGAAATTGGCTATACTTCCATTAGTCATGATTTGGTCTTTGGCCTACCTTTTCAAACTCTAGAAGATGTGTTGTTAACTATCAATAAAACAAATGAATTTAGACCCGACAGAATTGCCTTTTATAGTTATGCACATGTGCCTTGGGTGAAAGGAGTAGGACAACGAGGGTTTGATGAAAACGATTTGCCTGACAACGAAGAAAAGCGATTGTTGTATGAGTCGGGTAAAAAGCTTTTAGAAGACTGTGGTTATATTGAAGTAGGAATGGATCATTTTGCATTAGCATCTGACTCTTTGTATCAATCAGTTGTCGATAAGAAATTGCACAGAAATTTTATGGGGTATTCTGCGAACAAGACACAATTGATGGTTGGTTTGGGGATGTCATCTATCGCTGATTCTTGGTACAGTTTTGCTCAAAATGTAAAAACAGTAAAAGAATATGAGGCCTTGGTGAATGCAGGTGAGTTTCCTGTTTTTAAAGGGCATTTATTATCAGATGAAGATTTGATAATCCGTAAGCATATTTTAAATATTATGTGTCATTTTGAAACTTCTTGGGAAGAAGACACTATGAAATTCTTAGAACTACCTGAGTCTATTGATAGACTGGCTGAAATGGAAAAAGACGATTTGGTACATGTCTTTAAAAATGGATTGCGTGTTCCTGAAAAAGCACGTCCTTTTGTTCGAAATATTTGTATGGCATTTGATTTACGACTTCAACGTAGCGGATCAAAGAAAAATTTATTTTCAAAAACGATTTAGAGTGATCCTTTATTTAGAATACGCTGTTTTAGAATAAAGCATATTCAAACTTTAGTTTGCGTATCTTTGCAACATGCAAGAATTACGATTGTCAAGTTGGTTGCCAACAACTAATAAGGAAGTTAAGTTAAGAGGATGGGAAGAATTAGATGTCATTCTTTTTAGTGGAGATGCCTATGTAGATCATCCTTCCTTTGGGCCTGCGGTAATTGGTCGTTTGTTAGAGAGTTATGGTCTAAAAGTAGCCATAGTCCCTCAGCCATCAGTTCATGATAACTTACAAGATTTTACAAAGTTAGGTGCACCCAAACTTTTTTTTGGCGTTACTTCTGGGGTTATGGACTCTATGGTGAGTAACTATACAGCAAGTAAAAGACAACGTGATAAAGACGCATATACACCTAATGGTGATAAAGGTTTTCGACCGGATTATGCCGCAACGGTGTATAGTAAAATATTAAAAGAGAAATTTCCTGAAGTTCCTGTATTGGTTGGTGGTATTGAAGCATCATTGCGACGCGTTACACATTATGATTATTGGACAGACCAACTAAAGCCATCAATGCTAGTAGAGTCTGGGGCAGATATGTTGGTTTATGGAATGGGAGAACAACCTTTGAAAGAAGTTGTTACCTTGATGCAAAAGGGAGTGCCTTTTGAGTCTTTAACTACGGTCAAGCAAACTTCTATTGTTCGCAAAAAAGGAGCTTTGCCAGTAAATAAAAATTGGAAAGACAAAATATTAAGTTCGCATGAAGCCTGTGTGAAAGATAAAAAGACATTTGCTGCGAATTTTAAAACGATAGAACAAGAGTCTAACAAAACCTTTGGTGCAAGAATTTTGCAAGATTATGGTGATAGTACCATCATTATCAATCCACCCTATCCAACGATGGTAGAAAAAGAAATTGATGCTTCTTTTGATTTGCCTTATACGCGTTTGCCTCATCCAAAATATAATAAGAGAGGTCCTATACCTGCGTTTGAAATGATCAAGTTTTCGATCAATACACATAGAGGTTGTTTTGGGGGTTGTAGCTTTTGTACCATTTCTGCGCATCAAGGAAAATTTATTGCCAGTAGAAGTAAAGAATCTATTCTAAAAGAAGTAGATCATGTAGCAAACATGCCTGACTTTAAAGGGTATTTATCTGATATTGGTGGTCCGTCTGCAAATATGTATCAGATGAAAGGTAAGGTACAAGAAATTTGTGACAAGTGTGTGGCTCCTTCTTGTATCAATCCTGTAATTTGTTCTAATTTAGATACTTCGCATGCTGCCATGACTGATTTGTATCAGTCTGTGGATAAGCATCCTAAAGTGAAAAAATCATTTATTGGTTCTGGAATTAGGTACGATATGTTAGTGCCTGAATTTAATAAAAATGCAGACCCGAAAGAATTAGAAGATTATACTGAAGAAGTGATTACAAACCATGTTTCTGGAAGGTTAAAAGTAGCACCAGAACATACATCTGATCCTGTATTAAAGTTGATGCGTAAGCCTTCATTTTCAAATTTTCACCAGTTTAAAAATATATTTGACAGAATCAATTTGCGTAAAAAATTGAATTTGCAGTTGATACCTTATTTTATTTCAAGTCATCCAGCAAGTGAGCTTGAAGATATGGCGAATTTAGCCGCCGAGACAAAAGATATGGGGTTCAAATTAGAGCAAGTACAAGGGTTTACTCCAACTCCAATGACAGTTGCTACTGTAATTTATTATAGTGGTTATCATCCTTATACCTTGGAGAAAATGAAAACTCCGAAAACCAAAAGAGAAAAAGACGAACAACACCGTTTTTTCTTTTGGTATAAAAAAGAAAATCAAGATTGGATTCGAAAAACGTTGTCAAAAGTAGGACGAAAAGATTTAGCGGATCGTTTGCTGCCGGATAATCCTAAATTTTATAAAAACAAAAAAGATTTCAAGGTTAAAAATACCTTCGATGATGCTGTAGATACTCCTAAAGGAAAAAGGCGTGGGAAAAAAGGCAAAAGAAATCAAGGGAAACAAGAATTTGTAAGTGTTTTAGATAAAGGCAAGAGGAAAAATAATTCTGATAAATCGAACTCGAAAAGAAGAAAGCCTAAGAGAAGGTAATAGAATAGTAAAAAGGTTGTTTATGAGAAAATTTGCAATATTATTTTTTGTTTTGAGCTTTACTTTGACTGCTCAACAAAAAGAAATTAAGGTTGATTTAAGTAGCCCTAGAGCAACGGTGTACTCACATCTCTATTTTTTACAAGAAGATAGTTATGATGCTGAAAAGGCGGCTCAAACTATTTACGGACTTTCAGGTGCTGATGCTAGAGAATGTGCTATCAAATTAAAACAGATTCTCGATGGTAAGGGCTTGCGAGTTAATATGAGTATTTTGCCTAGCAATGCCAATTACCTAGATACGATAAACGGTTTTGAATTGAAAAGTAGGTATGTACTTTTTCCCAATCAAATGCCTCAGGTTTATGTTGAGAAAATTAATGATAGTTGGTATTATAGTGTTGAAACGGTTTCGCATGTAGATGATTTGTACCGACAAGTGTATCCATTAGGTACCGAACTATTAAAACGTACGATTCCGAAAATTGGACACAAAAAATATTTTTCAATCGAGTTATGGCAGTATTTGGGAATTATTGTACTACTCGTTTTGTCAGTATTGTTTTTTTATGTGTTGAATAAAATCGTTTTTGGGGTTTTAAAATTACTTGAGAAATCTTTAATCCACTTTGCGCATAATTCTTTGAATGAATCCTTAGATGGTTTGTCTAGACCTATTGCTTTGTTGATTGTTTTTTATCTGTTAGAAACTTATGTGCCGATTTTACAATTTTCATTAGATGTCAATTTATTTGTGTTGAGAGGTGTTCACATTGCTCAAACAGTATTTTGGATTTATGTGTTTTTGCAGTTTATAAATCTGATAATGGATATTTATAGCTCTTATGCATTAAAAACGGAAAGTAAATTAGACGATCAGTTGTCACCGATTTTAAAAAGAATCTTAAGAGGGTTGACCATTTTTATTGGTGTGCTAAAAATGTTAACAATTTTTGGGGTTGATACCACAACGGTAATTGCAGGAGCTTCTATTGGTGGTTTGGCAGTTGCTTTGGCTTCTCAAGATACGGTAAAGAATTTGATTGGTACGTTTATGATTTTCTTAGACAAGCCTTTTCAAATTGGAGATTGGATTGAAGGTGGAGGGGTAGAAGGTACTGTGGAAGAGGTTGGCTTTAGATCGAGTAGGATTAGAGCAGCAGATACTTCTATTTTTACAATTCCAAATAGTAAACTTTCAGAGATTGTGATCAATAATAAAGGTTTGCGTTTGTATAGAAGGTACAATACAACTTTAGGAATACGTTACGACACACCACCCGATTTAATTCAGATTTTTGTTGATGGAGTTCGAAAAATTGTAGATGCGCATCCTGATACTCGTTCTGATTCTTATAATGTAGAATTTGTAGGTTTTGGAGATTCAGCATTGCAAATCATGTTGAATGTTTATTTCAAACATCCAGGTTGGGCTGTTGAGCAATCTTCGAAGCATAGATTGCATATGGCAATTGTAAAATTTGCGAACGAAATAGGTGTTGGTTTTGCCTTCCCTTCACAAACAGTGATGATTGAGGAATTCCCTGAGAAGAAATCACTTGATTTGCAATACAAGCCAGATGCTGAAAAGGCAGATCAAGTACTCGATACAATACTAAAAGAATTTCCGAAAGAGGAATCTTAATGTATAGGTAATTTTGAATATTGAAAACCTCATAAAACAAAGTTTTATGAGGTTTTTGACGTTTATGGAACTCATTTAGATTTTCGTGAAACCTTTAAAATAGGGTTTTGTCATAGTTTTGAGCTAATCAAACCCAATTGCCCAATGCAAAAATATTTGAAGCAACTTTTGTTGAGTGTTTTTTTATTTTCAATAAATAGTATTTCACAGGTTACAACAGCCACATCTCCCAATATCATATTTATTTTGATAGACGATTTGGGTTATATGGATACCGCATGTTATGGATCTACTTTTTATGAAACACCCAATATTGATCAACTGGCATCAGATGGAATTCGTTTTACCCATGGGTACGAAGCAGCTCCTAGATGCGCCGCTTCCAGAACTTCCATCATGACTGGAAAATTTGAGGCAAGACCTTCTGTTTCTTCGGGTATGTATTTACCAAGTGATAATCATGAAAAAGGCTACGCTGAAACAACTTGGGCACAAGCTTTGAAAGATCAAGGATATAAAACATTTTTTATTGGAAAATGGCATTTAGGTCATGATACGGATCATTACCCAGATAGTTTTGGCTTTGATATAAATATTGCGGGTTGCGACATGGGGTCGCCACCAAGTTATTGGTATCCCTATTCTGATGGTGATGATGTATTGCCCGATTTATCTACAGGAGGTGAGAATGGTGAATATTTAACAGATCGTATAACCAAAGAGGTCGAGGATTTTATTGATGACCATGTGTTAAATTCTCCTACAGTGCCTTTTGTAACAATGGTTTCGCACTATGCTGTGCATACTCCTTTGGAAGCGAAAGCTGCGGATGAGAGTTATTTTCAAACAAAGGCTGACAATCAAAATTATACGGGGCCAGAAACGGAAAATCAATTAACGGCTCAGGCAAAATTAAATCAAGACAATGCAGCGTACGGAGCTATGATAAAAAGTATGGATGAAAGTGTTGCGGCGATTAGACAAAACTTGATTGACAATGAAATTGAAGACAATACTATTATTGTTTTTACCTCAGATAATGGAGGCTTGTCTACCACAGAAATTGGTGGTTCAAGAGAACTTTCAACTTCTAGCAAACCTTTGCGAGGTGGTAAAACTTGGTTGTATGAAGGAGGAATTCGTTTGCCTTTGATAATTTATGGACCCGATTATCGTTCTGGAGTTGTAGAAGATACGCCTGTAGTTGGAACAGATTTTTATCCTACTTTTTTAGATATGGCTGGAGTACCTTTATTGCCAAGTCAACACTTAGATGGTGAGAGTTTTGAAGAATTATTACTGACAAACGCTAATGGAGGATATGCTAATTGGACCCGAAATAAATCCATAGTATGGAATTTTGACTATTCTAGTAAAGGAACTGCAAATGTTAGTATGGCTGCAGTGAGAAGTGGAAATTACAAATTAATTGAGCATAAATACAACAATGAATTTGAATTATTCGATGTAGTCAATGATATCGGCGAGAATACTGATTTGAGCGCCACAAATACAACAACGTTAAATGCTTTAAAGGATTCTTTGTTCAATTTTCGATCTGAATCTGGGATTACTCATAGAGTTACGAATGCCAATTTTAAAGAGACGAATACCTATTTGTATGAAAATATGAATTCAGAAACTGGTAGTAGTATCGTGGAAGATTTTGGGTGTGCTGCTCCTTCCGAATCCGACAAAATTATTTTTAATAAGGGGTTTGAGTGTTGGTATGATTTGGATTGGAGTTTGGTTGTTGATGCCTCACAAGCAGCGACATTTACAGATGCAGAATCGGCTTCAAAATCTGGAGATTCAGGAGCTCAAATTGATGTTACAACAGGAGGTTCTCTAGGGAAGGTAAAATTAACGAACACCCCAAATTACAATAATTTTAATGGAGCAACCGTAACAGTAGGAGCGTATATAAAATCTGCAGATGCGGCACGGTTTAAGTTTCAAATAAAAGTAAGTTATAGCGATAATACCACAGAAACATTTATCTCTTCAACTAAATATACTGGTACCGATGACTATGAGTTTTACTCTGATGATTTTGTGATGCCCTCAAAAGACACCGAATCTATAGAGGTTCGACTCCAGTGTGGGCAAACAGTTGGGGTAATTTTTGTTGATGATTGGTATAGCAAAGTAGATGGTGGAAGTTTAAGTACTCCCTTGATAGATGAAGAATTGATAGTTGTAAGTCCAAATCCTACCCGAAATTTTTTACACATTAAAGGTCCTTTGATTACGCAAAAGGTATTGTTACTTGATAGTACTGGGAAATTGTTGCTAAAGAAAAATGGAGACGTAGAGTCGATAAATATCGAAGAACTTTCTACAGGTATGTATTATTTAAAAATATTCTTTGAGAGTGGTTCACACGTAACCAAACGAATTATAAAAAATTAATCGTATTTATTTAGGTTTATTTAGTTTCGTAAGTGCCGGGGTGTTTTGCTTCGGCATTTATGTTTTATTTGATAAGTTTTTCTAAAATAAAATCAACACCTCGTTCTTCGTTGCTAAGTGTCTCGTAGTTGGCGATTTCTTTTACATTCGGATGTGCGTTTTTCATGGCATAGCTAAACGTTGCTTTTTCAAGCATTTTTAAATCATTGTTGTAGTCGCCAAAGGCCAAAGTTTCATCAGGGGTAATGCCAAGTTTTTCTTGAAGTTTGCTCAAAGCGATTCCTTTGTTGGCATCTTGGTTAGAAATATCAAGCCAGTTTTTGCCTGAAACCAGTACTTGCATATCGTCTGAAAGGTGTGCTACTTTTGGTAAGATGTATTTTTCTGAACATTCTGGGTGAAAAATTGCTGCTTTAAAAAATGTATCATTCTTAACTTCTGTGAAATTTTCTACAATTTTATAGCTCGAATAAAATTGAGTGATAGTGGCAACAAATTCAGGATTAGAATTTTCAATGTATGCATATTTCTTTCCGCAAAGAATAATGCCAATTCCTTCGATGTCTTTAACGTATTTCAAACAATTGATTAGTTTTTCTTTGGGCAAGTCAAATGAAAACAATTCGGTTTCATTTTGTTTGGCAAAGGCTCCGTTTTCAGAGATAATGGTAATGTCTTTTTTTAAGGGCAATAACTTGCTAATAATGCTGTGGTATTGTCTTCCGCTTGCTGCAGCAAAATGGATGTTTTTTTCTTTTAAGCTTTTGTGTATTTCGAAAAAACGGTCACTTACTTCGTGTTTTGAGTTCAATAAAGTACCGTCCATATCGGTAACTACAAGTTTTACTTTTGAAAAATCCATTCGAGTTGTTTTTGCAAAAGTACGTGTCTTTAATCATTTTAGTTGTGTGCTTTACGTTAATAAATCGCAAAAAATCAAGTAAACTAAATCTAGAAATCAGATTTGTTGTATATTTGCAGTCGATGGAATACAAAGAGTTAAATATCAAGATTGAAAGGACACGCACTATTGCGCGCTGTCGCATTGTGCGTATAGCATAATTAGCTTCAAGAAGAAGTTTTTAGGTGACTTTATACCTAGGTTTTTAATTATTTTTAGCTCATTTTATCAAATTCCAAATGCAATCACATTTACGTTTTTTTAACAACAAATTTCAGAGTATCTTTGCGCTGCTTTTAGCACGTTGTTATTCTTTAAATTTCCGACGCCCATTAGGGCGTTAAATTATTAGAAGATAGGTGAGTCCATCTTTAAGAAAGAGAGTAAAAGTGTTAAACAAATTTATAAGACAAGGAGTAAAGAGTGAAAATTGTAACAACAAATAGTTCCCATAACAAATATGCTGAGGTTATCTGCGATACGATTGCAGAGTCTGCTAAAGTAAGAGGTACTGGTATTGCCAAAAGATCACCAGAGTATATTGTTAAGAAAATTGAGAGCGGAAATGCAGTGATTGCCTTAGATGGTGATAAATTTGCTGGCTTTTGTTATATCGAAACTTGGAGTAATAAAACTTATGTAGTACACTCAGGTTTGATTGTACATCCAGATTTTAGAAATCTTGGTTTGGCGAAAAAAATCAAAAAGAAAGTGTTTGAGCATTCTAAGAAAATGTATCCAGATGCGAAGATTTTTGGAATCACTACAGGTTTAGCTGTGATGAAAATAAATGCTGAGTTGGGGTACAAACCTGTTACATTTTCTGAACTTACTGATGATGATGCTTTTTGGAATGGATGTAAAGCTTGTAGAAATTACGACATTTTAATGAGAAACGATCGTAAAATGTGTTTGTGTACAGGTATGTTACACGATCCAAAAGCTGAAAAAGAAGATAAAACATTCAATAAAAAAGTATTGTCTCGTTTGAAAAAAATCAAACAAGCTTTGTTTTTAAAAAAATAATAAGCGTTTTCAGTGAAAACTGAAACAAAAAGAATATATCATGGATAAAGTAGTATTAGCTTACAGTGGAGGATTAGATACATCATACTGTGTGAAGTATTTGATCAACGAATTGAATTTAGAGGTACACGGTATTTTAGTAAACACCGGAGGTTTTAGTGAAGAAGAGTTAGAGGTAGTTGAGAAAAAAGCCTACGATATGGGGGTAACTTCTCATACGAATAAAAATATTTTGGAAGATTATTACGCCAAAGCAATCAAATACATGGTGTATGGAAATGTTTTAAAAAATAATACTTATCCTTTATCAGTAAGTGCAGAACGTGTTTTTCAATCTATTGAGGTAGTGAAATATGCCAAAAGCATTGGTGCAAAATATATCGCTCATGGTAGTACAGGAGCAGGGAATGATCAAGTTCGTTTTGATATGATCTTTCAAACAATTGCGCCAGAAATCGAAATTTTAACTCCTATTCGTGATTTGAAATTATCTCGTCAAGTAGAAATTGATTACTTGGTGAAACACGGAGTGGATATGAACTGGGAGAAATCTAAATATTCTATCAATAAAGGTATTTGGGGTACTTCTGTAGGTGGAGTTGAAACTTTAAAATCTAAAGAAGCATTGCCAGAATCAGCATATCCAAGTCAACTGAAAAGAAATGATGAAGAGGCGGTTACTTTAACCTTTGAAAAAGGACAGTTTGTTGGATTTAATGGAGTAAAAGATACACCTGTAAATAATATTTTAAAATTAGAGGCTATCGCTTCTGAGTTTGCAATTGGTAGAGATACACACGTTGGAGATACCATTGTGGGTATTAAAGGACGTGTAGGTTTTGAAGCTGCAGCAGCTACTGTAATTATCAAAGCTCACCATTTGTTAGAGAAACATACCTTGTCTAAGGCACAACAGTTAACAAAAGAGCCTTTGGCAAATACGTATGGAACCTATTTTCATGATGGTCAATATTTAGAGCCGTTGATGCGTAATATTGAGAAATTCTTAGAAGATTCTCAAAAAACAGTTACTGGTGATGTGTTTGTAACATTACGTCCATACCATTTTATGGTAACAGGTATTGATTCTGAGTTTGATTTAATGTCTTCAGGATTTGCGGATTATGGTGAAGAAAATAATGCTTGGAGCTCTGATGATGCAAAAGGATTTATTAAAATTTACGGAATGCAAAACAAGATTTTCTATCACGTAAATAAAGATTTATTAGACGCATAAATTAAGAACCCTGAGCTTGTCGAAGGGTTTTTCTATAATTGTCAAAAACGAAAAAAATGATAAAAGCAGGAATAGTTGGAGGAGCTGGTTATACAGCTGGTGAGTTGATTAGATTGATAAATAATCACTCTAAAGTTACATTAGATTTTGTTTACAGTACTTCAAATGCTGGTAACAAATTGTATGCGGTACATGCTGATTTGCTAGGTGATACAGAGCAAAGCTTTACAGATACTATCAATGCTGATGTAGATGTGTTGTTTTTGTGTTTGGGACATGGTAACTCTACTGCTTTCTTGCAAAATAATACGTTTTCTGATGCAACAAGAATCATTGATTTATCTAATGATTTTCGTTTGAATGCAGATGCTAATTTTGAAGGAAAAGATTTTGTCTACGGTTTGCCTGAAGTAAGTAAGGAAGAAATTAAAAAAGCAAATTATATTGCGAATCCTGGTTGTTTTGCGACTTGTATTCAATTTGGTTTGTTGCCTTTAGCAGCAGCTAAAAAATTAGGAAATGATATTCATATCAATGCTACTACAGGAGCAACTGGAGCTGGAGTTTCTCCTTCTGCGACATCTCATTTTCCATGGAGAGATAATAATTTCTCAGTATACAAACCTTTTACACATCAGCATTTAGGTGAAATAGGTGAAACATTAGAGGCTTTGCAAGGAGCAAAAACTGGTGAGCTATTGTTTATTCCGAATCGTGGTAACTTTAGTCGTGGAATTTTTGCTTCTATTTATACAAAATTTGAGGGTACTTTGGAAGAAGCGAAAGCATTGTATTCTGAATTTTACAAGGATGCACCTTTTGTACATATAACGGATGCTCCCGTAAATATGAAGCAGGTGGTAAATACAAACAAATGTGCTATTTCTTTGATCAAGCATGGAGATAATTTGTTGATTTACTCTGCTATAGATAATTTATTGAAAGGTGCTTCTGGACAGGCAATTCAAAATATGAACTTGATTTTTGGATACGAAGAAACGGAAGGATTGAATTTAAAAGGAACAGCGTTTTAATAGTGTCAAGTACAAAGTATCGAGTATCAAGATTTTGAGATACCTGATACCAAATACCTGATATCAAATACTAAAAAAAATGAAATTATTTGATGTATACCCATTATACGATGTAACCCCTGTGAAAGCTGAAGGTTGTTATGTTTGGGATGATAAAAACGAAAAATATTTAGATTTATACGGAGGGCATGGTGTAATTTCTATTGGTCATACCAATCCTCATTATAAAGGAATGATCGAAAAGCAATTGAGCAATATTGCTTTTTATTCGAACGCCATTCAAAACCCATTGCAACAAGAATTATCCAATAAATTAGGAGAGTTGTCTGGTTGTGGTGAGGAGTATGAATTGTTTTTGTGTTCAACAGGAGCTGAAGCAAATGAGAATGCAATTAAAGTAGCATCGTTTTATAATAAAAAATCGAGAGTAATTGCTTTTAAAAATGGGTTCCATGGTAGAACTTCTGCTGCGGTATCTGTAACGGATAATAAAAAAATTATTGCTCCAGTAAATGCTCATAATCCCGTAACAATTTTGCCGTTAAATGATATTGAAGCGGTAAAGAATGAGATTGAAAAAGGAGATGTAACGGCTGTTATTGTAGAGCCTATTCAAGGAGTTGGTGGTTTAGATGAGCCAACAACAGCATTTTTAAAAGCGGTTAGAAAAGTAACAGAAGAAAATAATGTTTGCTTGATTTTAGATGAAGTTCAATCTGGTTACGGAAGATCAGGTAAATTTTTCGCACACCAATTACATGACGTAAAAGCAGATATTATTCCTATGGCAAAAGGAATGGGGAACGGTTTTCCTATTGGTGGAGTATTGATTGCAAAACATATCGAATCTTGGTATGGAATGCTAGGAACTACTTTTGGAGGTTCTCATTTAGCATGTGCAGCTGGGATTGCAGTTTTAGATGTGATTAAAAAAGACAACCTTATAGAGAATGTAAAAGAAATCAATGCATATTTCAAAGAACAAGTAAAATCATTAAAAGGCGTAAAGCAAGTCAAAGGTCAAGGATTGATGTTAGGTCTAGAATTTGATTTTGAAGTAGGTGAATTACGCAAAAAATTAATTTACGACGAAAACATATTTACAGGAGGTGCGATGAATAAAAATTTATTGAGAATATTACCTCCTTTAAATGTTACAAAGGAAGATATAGACGTGTTTATAAGCGCTCTCAAGAAACTTTTGTAGTTGGTGAAATTTACAAAAAAAAAGCCTCATTCATTTTTTGAATGGGGCTTTTTCGCTTTATATATGCGTAAGTACTCATTAGTATTACTCGATTGCACTTGATTTATAGAGTTATAAACTGAGTCGTATAAATCATGAACTGAGAGCAACAAAAATCTCTTTGAAAATGATGTTCTTCGTAGAGAACACAATTATTAAATAGAAACTAATGATACGTAAAAAACTTTTTTTGAAACGCATAGTATTGGCACTAACAGTCATAATTGGCTTTTCAATGCATGCCCAAAATTTAGAAAAAGAAGCCAAAGCTGAAATAAAAGCACTTGAGAAATTAATCAAAAAAGCAGAAAAAAAAGGTATTGATGTTCTTAAAGAAAAAACAACTATTCGAACAGCCGAGGTATTTTTAGAATTTGCCAATTGGGATGAAAAAAATGTAGCAATCAATGAAGAAGCATTTTCAAAAGTAGCTTCGTACAAAAAGGATGCTCATAAAATGAGTTTGGAATTGCCAGATTTTGAGAGGCAAGATGTAATATTGATGCTTAAAGAAGCTAATTCTTATTTAAAATTACTTTTAAAGAAAGAAGTGTTTAGAAAAGATAGTCCAAAAGTTGATTGGAAAAAAGCAAAAGTAGAAGAAGATCAAATAACCTATAATGGGAGACCTGTTTTTCTAGCGGATTATACATGGAAACCTAAAACTAAAAAATTAACCGAATATCATGGAGATCAAGATGGGTTTTTTCTTACACCCTCTTATGTGATTAACGAAAAAGGTGATTTTTCTCCTCGAAAAAAAACAGAATTAGAAAGCAAAGGAGAGGGATCTTTAGGATTTATTTTTATGAATCATAAAGGGGTGCCAAACTGGGCAGAACAAAAGTATGGACCAGGATTTTCGATGAGAGAAGATACCTATACTGCATATGATATTGATAATCCAGGTGCTCGAGAAATACAAGAAAAATTATTGGCAGCAGTGGTGCCTTATACAGCAGGAAAACAATATTCTGGACTGGGGTATATGTTGTGTAACGAACCTCATTTTTATACATACAATGATAAGAAAAAAGGAAAATTACCATGGGCTTCAGGTGGAGTATCTCATTATACAATCGAGAAGTTTAAGGTTTGGTTGAGCGAAAAACATACTTCAATCGAAGATCTAAATAAGGCTTGGGGAACGAGTTTTAAAAGTTTTGATTCAGTTCGAATCGAGATACCTATTGATATTAGTCTTAAAGGATCTGCTATGTGGTATGATTGGTCTGTGTTTAATATGAATAGAGTTACAGAGTGGTATAAGTTTTTGAAAGAAGAAATTCAAAAGTATGATGCGGAGGCAAAGGTGCATTTAAAAATAATGCCAAATTTATGGACTGAAAATCAAAGAGTTCATGGAATAGATTTAGAGGCTTTGACGGATTTAAGCGGAATTATAGGAAATGATTCAGGGGCAGAACACAAAAGAATATGGCAAAAGCAACCTTATGAATGGGAAGCACATTATAGCTTTGGTTGGAGAGAATTGTGTATGGGCTACGATTTTATGAAATCTGTAAGTCCAAATAAAATCAACTTTAATTCAGAATTGCATTATCTGTCTACGAATCGATCAAGAGATTTGTATCAAGACCCCAAATATGCAAGAGCTGCTTTTTGGTTGGCGCATAGTTATGGAATGACAGCGAGTCAGATTTGGTATTGGCCAAGAAAAGAAGATGGTTCTATTAATGCGAAAAAAGACTTGAAAGGGTATGCTGGGTCTAACAATCAACAGCCACGACTTACTAATGAAGTTGCAATGACATTGATTGATTTGAACGCATATGGAGAAGAGATAATGGCAATGCAACGTCAAAGAAAACCAATTCGTCTGTTCTATTCTAAAACATCCGCAATTAATAAAACACATCATATGGACGACTTATTTGAGTTGTATGAAACATTGCATTTTGAAGGAACTCCACTTGGATTTGTAACAGAGAATATTCTGAAAACTCAGAAAAAGTCAAATTGGGATATTGTGATGGTGTACGATACTGAATTTGTTACAAAAGATGAGTTGAGTGCATTGCAGAATTACTTAGATAATGGTGGTGTTGTTTATGTAGATTCTAAAAGTTTAAAAAAGGATGAGTATGGAAATTCCTTGCCAAAATTATCACAGAGCAAAGGACAGTTGTTGGTTTTAGAAACACCAGAAATTTACAGAAAAGAAGGACTGGAGTTGTTAGAGAGATTAGGTAGTTTATCGAAACTAGAATTGCGTGAAAAAAAATCATTAGGAACAAAAACTTGTATTTGGAAAGTTGTCGAAAATGCAAAAGGTAATCAAGTTTTATCTGTTGTAAATGTCGGAAAAGAAAATGCAACAATAAGTGTTGCAATGAAGGATGGTCAAGAAGTAGTATGTAAAGATTTATTGAAAGGCATTCAAGTGACTTCTAATCCTACTTTAAAACCAAACGAAGTGTATTTCGTTGAGGTATTGGTGAAAAAATAATTTGTTATGAAAAATATTGTTTTTTTATGTTTGAGTCTGTTCAGTTTTTGGCACAATTCACAAGCTCAAAATTTTGATAAAGATGTTCAAATTGTTTTGTTAGCTGGCCAATCTAATATGGCGGGAGGAGGAAATTACGAGAATCTTACCGATGAAGATTATCAAAGAATTGAAAATGTGCAAGACAGGGTTTCAGTGATTTTTAATGGTTCGAAACCTTATCCATTGTCTTATTACAAAAACAAACCAGGAAAGAAATACAATTTCACAAAACGATTCGGTCCAGAGTTGTTTATTGGCGTGACTCTAGCAGAAAAGTATCCGGATAAAAATTTTTTGTTGATCAAACGATCTCAGGGGGGTACAGCTTTGTATGGAGCTTGGAATCCGAATTGGAGTTCAGAGAAAGCAAAGGAAGTAGAAAAAGGAGATTACAAACAAAACTTGAAATTGTATGAACTGCATATTGCTGATATTCTTAAGGGAATTCAGCAGTTAGAACAAGAAAATAAAAGTTGTCAAATCATTGGTTTTGGTTGGATGCAAGGTGAAAACGATGCAGCCTATGAAGTTTCTGCCAAGAGTTATAGAAAAAATCTTAAAAATTTAAAGGCAAGTTACCAACGCGATTTAAATCTAAACGAATTGCCTGCTGTGTATGGTCAAATAAATTCGAGATATGGAGAATTCGACGGTGGACCAGATATGGTAAGAATGGCTATTGCGAAAACTGCAAACTCCGATTATAGTTCGTCTTATATTCCAACAACGAAAGACCTTTCTTGGTCTGATTACCCGAAACATAGTGATAATGTGCATTACAATGCAGAAGGACAAAAACGATTAGGAGTTGTATTTGCAGAGAAACTAATTCGTTTGAACGAGAAGCTTTATGGTGATTTTTTTAAAGATGTATCTCAGCTTATCCCAGGTGAAACGGTGAAATTTCGAGCAGAAGGTACAACGAATATGGTGTATCATGTTTATGTACCAAAAAAAGTGAAGCCCACTAAAAGAAAGGCGATGATTATTGCCTTTAGTCCTGCCGGTGATGGTGAAAGATTTCTTGAGTCTTTAAAAAAGGTTGCTGATGAAAATAAGGTGTTGTTGGTCGGATGTGATAAATTAAAAAATGGTATGATAGACCAAGAATTGGAACGCCTAATGGAAGATGAAGTTTTGGCAGCGATTTTCAAAAATATTCCTCACAAAGCATCGAAAGTTTATTTGGCTGGTTTTTCAGGAGGAGCTATGCGCTCTTATCAATTGACAACCCGAATTGATCAAAATATTGCAGGGATAATCGCCTATGGAGGTTGGCTTGGTGGGGATGCGTATCAAGATAAAACATACCAAAAAGACTTAAAAGTTGCAATGGTCAATGGAATTGATGATACAGGAGCGAACAAATGGAAAGATAAAGATGCCGAAACGTTGATAAAATTTAATGCAGAAATAAAAGAATTTAGTTTTTCTGGCGGTCATCAAGTGGCTCCAGAAGAAGTAAACGCAAAGGTTTTTAAATGGATATTAAAAAAATAATGATGAAAAAAAATGTATTCGTTGTTGCTTCGTTGTTTTTGCTTCTAACAAAAATACATGCACAAGACACCATACATGTTGTGTTGTTGGCAGGGCAGTCAAATATGGCGGGGCATGGAGATTACGACCAACTTGATGAAAAAACCAAAAAAAGATTTGAGACCATAAAAGGGAGAGTTGTTCTGAGTGTTTCTGAAAATCCGAAAATTAAAGCACAACCTATCGCACCAAAAAATGGCAAGCCATCAGAGAAGTATAATTTTACAAAGCATTTTGGTCCTGAAATATTTATTGCCTTGACATTAGCTGAGGCACATCCTACTCAAAAATATTTATTTATAAAAAAAGCAGTTGGAGGCACTTCTTTGTATGGTGCTTGGAGTGCTGATTATTCCAAAGAAAAAGCAGTGTTTTCCGAACGAGGAAAAGAAAGGCAAACGATGCAACTGTATGCTGCCCATCAAAATCAGATTCATCAAGAACTAAAGAAATTAGATGACAAAGGAATTCCCTATAAAATAATAGGAATGGCATGGATGCAAGGAGAAGCAGATACAAATAAACCAGAAACGGCAAATGCTTATCAAGAAAATTTGGAGTTGTTGATTCAAGGATATCGAAAAGAATTTAAAACCTTAGATATGCCTTTTGTGTTCGGGCAAGTAAATCCTTTGCCAAGAAAATTTAAAGAAGGACCAATGTTAGTTCGAAAAGCTATGGAAAAAGTTGCTCAAAATGACAGTCGATGCGAATTGGTAAAAACAAAACCTAAAGATCCCTGGTTAGATTATCCGAAACATTCAGATAACTTGCATTATAATCATATTGGTCAAGAGCGGCTAGGTACAGATTTAGGTGAAGTTTTGTTACGCTTACAGTAGAATTACTCTTCTTTAAGCACGGTAATAGGTACACCTTCTGTGCCAGCATATACCACAATAATTTCTGCCGCAATCGTACCATTGTTTATTCCGTAATGGTAAGCGTTCACCAGTTCTATCAAAGCATCACCGGCTTTCATTTCAAGGGTGTTTCCTAATTCATCATGAACAGTCAATTCACCCGTTAGTAGCACTCCTGCATTAATTACTAGATGTTTGTGTACATGTAATTTGGTTTTTGGTGGAATGGTGATTTTTAAAATCGTCACTTTAGGGGTGCCTTCAGCATAAGCAGGCAAAGCAGCTCCATTCCAACTTACGTTAGATTCTGCCAATTTTTCTACTTTTATCTCTGTGTCATAGCTTTTACCACAAGACAAACAAAACAATAGGGCACTAAAATAAAGAAGAGATTTCATGTCGATTTTTTTACAAATGTAAAAATACTTAATGGATTACTGATAGTGAAATTCATTTCTAAATTCCGTATTTTTGGGCCTTATAATAATTTAGAAGTCCATGAAACATTACATGTCTATTCACGATTTACCTAGTATCAAGGATACGGTAATAGAAGCAATCGAATTAAAGAAAAATCCTTTACAATTTCAAGATTTAGGTAAAAACAAAACAATTGGTTTGTTGTTCTTTAATAACAGTTTGCGTACCCGTTTGAGTACTCAAAAAGCTGCGCTGAATTTAGGGATGGAACCTATCGTAATGAATTTTGGTGCTGAAGGTTGGCAGTTGGAATACGAAGATGGTACTATAATGGATCAAGGGAAGTCTGAACATATCAAAGAAGCGGCTCAAGTGATTTCTCAATATTGTGATGTAATTGCGATCCGTGCTTTTGCAGGATTAGAAGACAAAGAAAAAGATGAAGCTGAAGAAGTGTTAGAAAGTTTTAAAAAATATGCTACTGTGCCTATTTTAAATATGGAGTCGTCTGTTGGACATCCTTTACAGGCGTTGGCAGATGCGATTACCATTGAGGAGCACAAGCCAGAAAAAAAGAAATTAAAAGTAGTGCTTTCTTGGGCACCACATCCTCGAGCTTTGCCACATGCCGTAGGTAATTCTTTTGCAGAAATGGCTTTGGCGCACGAAGATGATTTTGAGGTGGTAATTACGCATCCGAAAGGGTATGAGTTAAATCTTGAGAAAACGAAAGGAGCAACGATTGAATATGATCAGAAAAAAGCATTCGAAGGAGCCGATTTTATTTATACAAAAAACTGGTCATCATACAACGATTATGGAAAGGTAGCTTGTACAGATGTATCTTGGATGATATCTGCCGATAAAATGGAAGTTACAGACAATGCAAAATTTATGCACTGTTTACCCGTGAGAAGAAATGTAGTTGTAGCCGACGAGGTAATCGATTCAGAAAATTCTATCGTGATCAAGCAAGCGAATAATAGAACCTATTCTGCACAAATTGTTTTGAAAAAAATCTTAGAAAATCTTTAGATTATTGAATGTATGCGGATGTGAGCTTGTCAAAGTATCGTAATCCGGTTTACTCTAGAATGAAAACAAATGGAAAAATTAACAATAGTAAAAGTTGGTGGTAACGTTATAAACAACCCAGAAGCTTTAGAAAGTTTTTTAACAGATTTTTCAGCACTTGAAGGGAACAAAATCTTGGTACATGGTGGTGGAAAACGAGCTACGCAGTTGGCTGCTGATTTAGGTCTTGAAGCTACGATGATCAATGGTCGAAGAGTAACAGATAAAACAACCTTAGAAATAGTAACTATGGTCTATGCTGGTTTGCTCAATAAAAATATCGCTGCTACATTGCAAGCCAAAGGGTGTAACGCACTTGGTTTGTCTGGAGCAGATGGAAATTCAATTCAAGCGCATAAACGTAAAGTTGTTGATGTTGATTATGGTTTTGCAGGGGATGTTGATGGCATCAACGCAAAAAATATAGCTACATTTATCGAAGGAGGAATGACACCTGTTTTCTGTGCGATTACGCACGATGGGAATGGTCAATTGTTAAATACAAACGCAGATACTATCGCTAGTACGATTGCTGTTGGAATGTCTGAATTGTATGAGGTATCCTTAATTTATACCTTCGAAAAAAATGGGGTGTTGACTTCTGTTGATGATGATGATTCTGTAATTACGGCAATCGATTCTGAAAAATATGCTGAGCTAAAAGAGAACGGAATTATTGCAGACGGAATGTTGCCTAAAATGGAAAACTGTTTCAACGCCTTATCAAAAGGAGTAAAAGAAGTAGTTATAGGAAACCCTACGGTAGTAGTAAACAAAGAACAATTATTTACAACACTTACCTTGTAAACAAATTTGTACACGGAGCTTGTTGAAGTGAACGCAATAACATAGCATCTCATTTCTAGTGCCGAAATAGGCGCAGAAATATATTGCAATAATAGAAATATAATTATGCTAGAAAAATTACAAAACGAAGCCCTGGAGCTTTTGCAATTGTTAATTCAAACACAATCTTTTTCGAAAGAAGAGGATAGCACTGCTATCATTTTGTTAGATTGGCTTGAAGAAAGAGGTGTGGCTGTGAAGAGAGATTTAAATAATATATGGGCAGTCAACAAACATTTTGATGAATCAAAACCAACTGTTTTGTTGAACTCTCATCATGATACTGTAAAACCAAATGCTGCGTATACGAGAGATCCGTTTGAAGCAAAAATTGAAGATGGAAAACTATTTGGTTTGGGTTCTAATGATGCCGGTGGGTGTTTGGTAGGTTTGATTGCTGCATTTCTATATTTCTACGAAAAAGAAAATTTAAAATACAATTTCATTTTAGCGGCAACTGCTGAAGAAGAAATTTCAGGTGAAAACGGAATTGCATATATGCAACCACTTTTACCAAAAATTGATTTTGCGATTGTAGGTGAACCTACTTTATTAGATTTGGCGATTGCCGAGAAAGGACTGGTAGTTTTTGATGGAAAAGTTACAGGTACTCCTGGTCATGCAGCACATATTCCAAACGACCAAAATCCGATTTATAAAGCATTGAAAGATTTGAGTTGGTTCAATTCATTTGAATTTCCAAAAATATCTGAATCTTTAGGAAAGGTAAAGATGACGGTTTCTCAAATAAACTCAGGGAAACAACACAATGTGGTTCCATCAGAATTAAATTTTGTTGTGGATTGTAGAGTTACAGATGCGTATTCTAATCAAGAAATAGCTGAGATCATCAAAGAAAATACAGCATGTGAAGTGACTCCAAGATCGTTGCGATTAAATTCTTCTCGTATCGATCCGAACCACGAATTTGTAAAAGCGGGTATTGCCTTAGGGAAAAAAACATATGGTTCTCCAACGCTTTCAGATCAATGTAGGTTGACCTGCCAGTCGGTTAAATTAGGTCCTGGAGATTCTTTACGTTCACATTCTGCAGATGAGTTTATTTATGTGCAAGAGGTAAAGGATGGTGTGGCGTTTTATATCTCGATTTTGTCAGAAATCGTATGATGCACGTTCTTAATTGATAATTATTTTTTTGGTTTCATCGAAATCTGGACCGTTCACTTTCAAGATGTAAATTCCGGGTTCGATATTAGAAATGTCGATAGAGGTTTTATCAATTAATAAAGTGTTTTTTTGTAGAATCAATTGACCTGAAAGTTGATAGATTGAAATTTGAACTTTTTTTTTAACAGGGAGTGTTGTTGTTAAATAGAGTAGTTCTGAGCTTGGAATGGGCTCTACTGTAAATGTGTTGGTTAAATTCACTTCTTTAAAAAAGATACCTTGGCAGTCATTTTCAGTTTTTACCTCAAGTTTGTTTTTTCCTTGAACTAGCTCTAGGGTTATTTCATTAGTTGTGCTCTGTAGTTGTGTGTCGTTGAAATAGATATTGTACAAATCACTTCCCGAGAGTTCCAATTTGATAGATTTGTTGTCATTCAACATGATAGAGTTCACAATTAATGGACTACCACCTCCAATATTGATAATGAATTTTTGTTTAAAACCAATAGTTTCGGGTTGTGTAATGATTAGTTCATATACACCAGAATTCAAGTTTTCAATCAATAACGTTTCTGTAAAAGAAATTGTTTGTTCATAGGCTGTACCTAAGATACGAATATCAAAGTTTTGATTCGATTTTGAAGTAATACTAAGACGTCCATTCTGCTCTCCAGGGCAGCTAACGTCAATTGTTTTTATAGTGAAATTGTCATTTTTAACTGGCATGTTTTTGAATACCGCAATGCTGTAATCAGTAAATCGCCCCTCTGCAACTGAAGCCCAAATCTTGGTTGTTCCTTTGCTTATTTGTTTTACATTTCCATATTGATCTACAGTGGCAACACTTGGATTTTCGGAATGCCATGAAATGGTTTCATTCGTATATGCATCATTAATTATTTCTGCTCTGAGCTGAGTGTTACTAGTGATTTTTGTTTCGGATAGTTTTACGACTTGTATCTTTTTTCCATCATTTATAGTTCCCTTATAAAAACCTGTTCCAATAGTTCCAATCCAAATTTTACTTGCATCATGAATGTCAAATTTTAAGTCTTCAATATGTTGAGGAATCACAATATTTGTATTGCTTTTATTCCATGTTTTACCTCTATCTCGGCTGATATAAACACCAGGGTTTTTTGATAAATAGCGCAAGGTAATTGCGATCAAATTATGGTCAAAAGGTGAGATATCTATGTGTTCGACTCGAGGATACGAAAATACTTGTGTCCAATTTTCTCCAAAATCATCTGTATACCAAACGCCATTTCCTCCACCTCTAAATCCTGTAGTGATATACATTCGATTCGTTGGGTCGATTCTAATTTTACGTATTCCTTCAACCGAAGTAGGAGTATTTATTTTTTTCCAATGCAAACCTCTATCTTTAGAATGGTACAAACCTCCTTCGGTAAGTGGTGAGTGGTAGTTAAAACTATATTTTTCTGCAGCGGCGAATAATGACGCACGAGTAATGTCTCTAGGGTCAAATTGTATGTCTATAATTCTACAGGGGCTTGGCAAACCATCATTACTTTGATGAAATGTTTTTCCTCCATCTGTAGACCTAAAAAAACCTCCCTCATTAGCTCTTTCTTTTTTGCCAATCTGTGTAATTCCATGATACATATAATTGTTATCTATTGGGTCAATAGTTAATGCATTCGTGTAAAAATCATCAGCCCAAGTATCTGTACCTGGAGTTGCAACACCATGTTTGAACCAGTTTTCACCTGCATCATCACTTCTATAGATGTATTGTTTTTCGGCTTGTCTAGAAGAGGTAGTGTAAACGATGTTTTCGTTGTAAGGGTCAAAAGCTATTGTTGAAATCGTTTCTACCGAATTCATAATGTTTTTTATGGCTTGTCTTTCATCAAGGCTATCGTCAGTCGTTATCCAAAGGCGGTGTTCACCTGAGCCTAAATAGGTTTGTGGTAGTCTCTTGTCTTGTGCAATTACGTGCGCAGGTAAATCACTATTTCCTCTGCCTAAAAAGGCACCAGAGGGTGTGAAGTCTGAATCGGCTTGTTCCCATGTTTTACCATAATCTTTGCTAAGTGAAGTGGTATGCTCAGATAACATCATAACGCTTCCATCAACTCCTACATCTAATCCTCGCGTTCCTCGAAGTGCATAATTGTCCCCCCATTGTACATGGTGAGACTCTATTCCAATTTCCATGTTTTGTTTCCATGGGTTTCCTCTTTCTTCCCAATAATCTTTGTCAATTTCCCAAACATGCGTGTTCAATCTCGCTGTATTTGTCCAATTGATACCACCATCATTTGTCGTCCATAACCTACCAGGAATAATAGAGTTATTTGTGTGTGTTGAAGGGAGTCCTACATATAATGCACCTTCTCGAGTAGGATCGGATGCGAGTTGATCCATGGGCTGCAAAGCTTTTGTAGGCAGTTTAGGGTACGTGTTTTTTGCTTGTGCTTCAGTAATGCCAAACCATTTTGCGATATATCGGTAATAATAGTTGGGAACACTTCCTTTCAATCGATTCAAATCTAGGTATATATTTCCGTTGCTATTACTCCATGTAAGTCCTTCGTCTTTAGATTGAAATATTCCACCGGTACATTTGGTTGTTTGACCATCTGCTACGTATTGAACCTGATCGATAATGTATAAAATAAATGTTTCACTTGCAGAATCATAGTAATAATCTAAGTCCATGATAATATTGTTGTCTATTTTTCCTGAACTAATATTGATCCAATTATCACCTCCGTTTGTAGATTTGTATACACCATGTGTAGTTGCTGCGAAAACAATATTTGAATTCTTAGGATGTATTTTGATAGGACCTATTTGAGCTTCAGCATTTATGTCAGAACCGACATCTATCCAACTTTGACCTCCGTTTTTTGTTCTCCATAGTTTTCCTTTATTCCTCACGTTTGTTTCGAAAGGTTGGGTAAGTGTGGGATTTTTGAAGCATGAGAATGAAACATCTCCTCTTACAAATTTTCCTCCTCCCACAAACCAAATATTTTTATTGCTAGGGTCGATACCTAAACCACCGACTTTACTATGCCATGAGGATCTATCAAGACCATCAGCTTGTGGTTCATACCATGGACAGTTTTTTACTGGTTGCCATGATTTTCCGGTATCTTCAGATTTAAACATTAGTGACCCGCAGATGGATATTCCAAAATCTGGATCATCGGTGGCATAGACCAAATCACGTTGACGTTCAAAATTTCCATTACCATCGTGGTCGGTAATACTTGTCCATCTTTTTCCATTGTCTGTTGAAAGGTAAGAACACCACATGTCTCCCATAAACGTAACATGTCCTGGTATTGTTGGGTGGTAACGCAAAGTGTTCGACATTCCTCCATTTCCTGGAGAAACCATTTGCCAAATAATAGAGTCGTCAGACTCTACCCTTTCACTGTACAAATCATTGATGTTTATTTGTCCATGAGAATGGATCGTAAAAAAGATACATACTTGTAGGAAGAATAGTTTTGATAAGTTATAACTTTTAAACATGTGATTTTTTTTTTTGAAAAAATGATTGATAATTTATTCCGTATAAAATCTGCTTATTTTTTTTTAGAAAACAGCAGCCAGTCTATTTCTAAATCATTTTCTTTTTCAGATTTAAAGACGCAAACAATATTTACAACACCTTTAGGTTTGTGTTTTATTTTAGTTTGAATATTTTTCCATTTACCTCCGGTATTGTCAATTTTTACATTGGCAATTAGTTTGCCTTTTATAGTATTTTCCCATACTTCAATAGTTCCTGTGCGGCCAGAGTTTGCTATTTGAAGTTTGATAAATTTGATTTTTGTATCAAAGTTGACAGAATTGAATTGTACCCAACTGTCTGGTTTTGTTTTTGTCACTTTCCATTCAGGAACTCCAACCCCTTTAATAAAATCAACTTTCGCATCGTGGATTCTAGAATAGCGATCGATCTGAATCGTATCGGTTGCAGATAGCAAACCTACACCTCTTAATGTGGGTGTAACTTTTTGAATGGATCCGTCAGTATTGAAAAATAGACTGTCTACGCATACCGACCTTAGGTTACCAGCTTTTGAAATGTCATTATGATGGTAAAACATATACCATTGTTTTTTGTATTGAACGATGGAGTGATGATTGGTCCAACAATCTTTAAAACGATCCATTAGTGTTCCTTTGTATTCAAATGGTCCAAGGGGTGATTTAGAAATTGCATAACCGATTTCTTCAGTACTTTTTTTAGTATCAAGATTGTGCGGGAATGTTAGGTAATAGACTTCATTTCTTTTAAATACAAATGGTCCTTCTTTATATTCTTGAGGTAAGTCTTTGATACTAACAATTTCTCCTTGGATAGATTTCATGTCTGCTGAAAGCTTTACAACTTTCAAAGAGTTTCCTTTTCCTCCTCCCCAATACATGTAGGCTTGACCATCGTCATCTATAAATGGATTTGGGTCAATTCCTTTTAGTCCTTTTATATAATTAGGTTCAATTGAAAAAGGTCCTTCGGGTTGTGTGGCTGTGGCAAGACCTATTTGACGAAATCCACTTTTATCTTCAGGAGTATTAGGGAAATAATAATAATACATGCCGTTTTTATAGGTGATGCAGGGTGCCCACATTCCATAACCAACTTTATTTCCCCAAGGCACATCTTTTTGCGCAACGATAACTCCGTGATCTGTGAAATTCACAAGGTCGCTAGTTGAAAAAGCATGATAATCAGTCATTACATGACCATGCCCTTCTTTTACAGCTCCTAATTTTTCCCATTCTTTATCCCAAGGCACATCATGAGAAGGGTAAATGAATAGTTTTCCATTGTATACGCGGGCAGTTGGATCTGCAGTGTATATATGTTTGATAATAGGATTTTGGGATATTGCTTTAATTGATAGGCTTATGCATATTAAAATAATCAAGCTTGATTTTTTCATGATGAAAGTTTTTAATAAAATTAGTAGGATAGTTTGATAGCAGCAGCAACAAATGTTTTTTTTAGGATAACAGACATTTGAAATAAATTTAACTTTCGGATTGGTATTTATAAAAATAATCATGTGTTGTACCGATGCCTCCATCACCATTTCCAAGCCACTCACAAAAACCTCTTTCCATTGGTCTATATGGATAATTTACCCTAAGGCGCCATTTTCCAAATAGAGCAGTATGATACCCTACTTTCTTAAAAATATCAGCAATGGTAGTCTCAGATTTTCTTAAGTAATTTCCTCGTCAGAGGTACGCCATACACCTACATGATGGGGATATTTTCCGGTCATGAGTGCAGAACGAGTTGGTGCACAAGTCGGATCTACATGAAAATCAGTAAATCGAACAGATTCAGTATGTAGTTTGTCAATATTGGTAGTTTGAATATAAGGGTTTCCATGACAGCTTATATCTCCATAACCGTGTTCATTGTAAGTGTTAAAATCACGTTCGACTTTGTTTTATTTTGAGATGTTGCATCAAAGAAAGAAACGATCGTCAAAACCATTAGGAATAGTTTTGATGATCGTTTTATGAAAATATGAAATATGAGATTTAGATAAAACATCGCATTATTTAGTGATTTTAAATACCCAAGCACTAGGTAGTTCAATGCCTTTTGGCAATATAATGGTTGTTCCGTCTTCTGATTGTTCGAATGTAATATTTACATCAGAACCTAATAGTTGAATTGTTTTTATTTTGATTTTCGAGTCGGTAAGATATTTTATTTGAATGTCTTCTGTAGGTGTTTTTAGCACGGTTGCATACAAAGCATTGTTATTTGTTGTAAATCGAATATCTTTTTGAGTAAAGCCTTTGTTTTTGCCTTCAGATAGGTGACCTGTTTCTGTTTTTGTAGGACCTTCTCCGTAAATATCATAGTATTTAGAACCATAAACAGCCTCTGCATTGATTTTTAGCCAAGCACCAATATCTAATAAAGTTTTCTTTTGATCATCAGGAATGATTCCATCTTTTCTAGGTCCAATGTTTAATAGTAAACATCCGTTTTTACTAACGATGTCTACTAAATCGGCAACAATACTTTCAGCAGATTTAGGTTGCCAATCTTTTACGTAATACCAAGAGTTTTTTCCAATAGAAGTGTCTGTTTGCCAGTAAGAAGGTCTCAAAGAATCCATTTTACTACGCTCTAGATCTAGCATATGAGTTCCGGGTTTGTACGATTCGTAACCTAGGTTTTTCGTTTGCAATACCACGTTTTTATTTCGTTTTAGCCCTGAGTTATAATAATAAGCAGCTAATTTTTTATGATAAGGAGCGAACTCCGGTCTGTCTAAATAAAAATCAAACCAAAATACATCTGGTTGGTATTGGTCAATAATTTCTTTGGTTCTTGGCCACCAAGTATTAGCCAACCATTCCTTACTTGCAGGTGTGTATGCTTCATGTTGAGGAGCGTAAAGAGCGGCATATTTTGAATCTCCTGTGTCAAAGTAGTCTTGCTGATTGTAGAAATTCCAATTAAATGCCAAATGTGAACTTGCTCCAAAAATCAATCCTTGTTTTTTTATTTCCAAAGCGAGTTCTTTAAATACATCACGTTTTGGTCCCATGTCAACAGCGTTGTAGGGTGTGATTGACGACTCATAAATAGCATAACCATCATGGTGCTCTGCAACAGGGATTACATATTGGGCACCTGCCTCTTTAAATAAGCTTACCCATTCTTGAGGGTTGAAATTTTCCATAGTCCACATTGGAATAATATCCTTATATCCAACTTTATTGTGGTCTCCAAATTTTTTAATGTGATGTGTAAATGCTGGATGCGGATCAGAACCAACAACCTTGCCTGTGATATGATCTATTTGACCTTTGTCCTGGTACATCCATCTAGCGTACCAATCAGAATGCAACTCGGCAACCGAATGTGGTCCCCAGTGAATAAAAATTCCAAATTTTGCATCTTTCATCCATTGCGGGATTTCATAATGCTGTAGACTTTTCCAGTTTTCTTGGTATTCAAAATCGTCTTTCTGTTTTTCTTCTTTTTTTGTATTACAGGATACTAGGGTTGCTATAAAAAGGATTGTAAATAACCTTGTAATGTTTTTTGTTGTTTCTTGTATATTATGCATGATAGAAAAATTCTTATTTTCAGGATGTTTTTTATGGTTGTCTTTGTAATTAGATGGAAAACAGGTCTTTCCATTTTTCTTGAATAGAACTATTGGGATCTGTTTTCTGAAATTTAGCTACATATTTTTGCCATTCTTCTTCTCTAGGAAGACTTTGCCATTTGGGACCTATTTCATCTAAATTAAAATCAGGTTTGGTGTCCATGATCAAAATAGCTCTGTTTTGATGCAGGTATATTTCCATATCTTTTACCCCAATAGATTTCATGTTAGCGGTAATTTCTGGCCATGCCATACCAATGGAGTGAACTCTTTTGTATTCTTCAATTAATGAAGGTTCCAGTAAAAGTGTCCACACAAAACGTTTGAATGGAAGAACTGTTTCTTTTAATTGTCCCTCACAAGGAGAAAATAGGTCTTTTTGATCTAATTCATAGATTCTTTCTAAAGCCTCATCAGGATTTGGGAAAACATTGTCAACCTCATGAAATCCCTCTGTTTTGCAAATAATATTGAAAATATTTTTAGAGTTGAAATCAACAGGAGCATCAATGATTAAAAAGTAATTGCTTTCTATTTGGAAGCTTTGAAACTCAAGATTGTTGTTGTCCTTTTTCAAATTTTGAAAAAAAGGAATCAGTCCGGAGTTTTTGGCTGTGAAATAGTAAGTAAACCTTTTATTTTTTTTTTGTTCCATAAAGCAATAATTATTTAAAGTTACCCGCTTTTATTGGGATTTGTACATTCCATGAATGCAAAACACCTTTAGTGTCTGTTGTGTCTGCGGCGCAAAATAGAGCGACGGGCTTGCCATTTTCAGAATATATTTGTGGTCGTTCTAAGTGCTTTAATTTTAGTAGACTTCCATCTTTCCATTGAATTTCTAATTTAGAAACCAATGGGTTTTTAGATAAATTCCAATCAAATCCATCGTGGGATTCAAACAAAACCAAAGCTTGACCTGCATCTGTAAAAGCGCCATGCATATCTTTAACAATGGCTCTGTATTTTCCATCCTGATACCAAATGTAGGGGTCTTCTGCAGGGAAATCTGTTCCTTTGGCTTGAAAAACTTGAATATTATGTTTTTTAAATGGACCCGTTGGACTGTCGGATGTAGCAACACAATGCACAACAGGACCTCCATATATTTTCTTTACTTTTTTTCCAACAGCCTTATAAACCATTAAATAGCCACCATCAGGTCTTTTGGTGATAGAAGGATTGTTAGCCAACATCGCATCAAGTGCATCTTCATCCTCACTTGCATCAATCAATGGAGTATCTAAACGCTTCCAAGGACCATTGGGATCATCAGCAACTGCAACTCCAATTCTTTGATTGTTTCTATGTGTCCAATTGTATTTAATTTTTCCAGGTACGCATGGATTTACACCATCTCCAGTGTTTCCCATATAGTATAAGTAATATTTACCATCAAATTTATGTACTGTTGGATTGTGCGTACATAACCCATCCCAATAATGAGCACCACGAACTGGAAAAACCACATTTTTGTAGGTAAAAGGACCAAAAGGAGAATTCGAAACAGCATGCGCAATTTCAGAATGTGTTACCCAGGCCCAACCTAAATCTTTTTTCCAACGTGAATAAAACATGTGATAGAGTCCATCTTCACCTTTTATTGCAGAACCTCCCCAAACCGTGATGTCATCCTTGTCTGTGAATATTGATTGTTCTGAAACTTGACCTAGTATAATTTTAAAATTTTCAACCGCTTTGTTTTGTTTTTTGGGAGCACAAGAATTTAGAATTATCAAAAAGCCTACAAGGGGTAGCTGTATGAATCGAGTTGATTGAATTTTCATATAATTAAGCTTTAATAGTAACTCTATGACCTTTAATTGCAAAAAATAGAAGGTATACATAGCAGATTAATGGAATGATAAAAGAGAATTTAATTCCGACTTCATCAGAAATATATCCCATTAAAGGAGGGATGATTGCACCACCAACAATTCCTAATAAGAATACCGAAGATCCTGTTTTAGTATATTCTTTTAAGTCTTTCATGCTCAAACTAAATATAATCGGGTAAACGATAGAAGTAAAAAGACCGACTAATGACAAACATGCTAACGAGAAATAACCATTACTTCCAATAGCGATAGAGACCATGACAAATGCGCCGATGCTACAGAAAGCTAAAACATGCTGCGGTTTAAATCTGTTTAAAATATATACTCCAACCAATCTTCCTAGCAAAACAAGTCCCATAAAGGCAGTTATGAATTGTGCAGACTTTTGTTCTGTTAGTTCAGGTATTTCAAACCATTTAGCATATCTTATAATGAAACTTACAATTCCAACTTCAGCTCCCACATAAAAAAATTCAGCTCCTACACCGTATAAGGTATGTTTGAATTTTAAAATATCAAGTAGGCGTTTTTTATCACCGCCCTCTTCTTCTTTAATTTTTGGAAGTTTTATAAAAACAACTACCAATGCGATGACCACTAATATTCCAGAAAGAATTAAATAAGGAGATTTAACCAATGCAGCTTCATCTGTTAAAAAAACTTCTAGTTCACTAGGAGAAAACGCATCAATTGTTTCTTGTGGAATGTCTACTTCATGTAAAAAAAGCACAGATGCTAGTACCGGAGCAATGGTTGCACCAACAGAGCCAATTGCAGCTGCCATACTTAATCGACTTGAGGCTCCTTCTGGGTTTCCGAGTTTCGTAATATATGGAGAGGCAGTAACTTCTAGTACGGCAAAACCGGCTGCCATAATGAACAATGCGAGCAAGAAAAATGAATAAATTCTTGTTTCAGCAGCGGGAAAAAATAAAAACGCCCCAATGGCCGATATCAATAAACCGGCAATCATTCCTTTTCTATATCCTTGTTTTTGTATGTACCAACCAGCTGGTAAAGCCATTACAAAATATGCACCAAAAAATGCTGACTGAACTAAAGAAGATTGAAAATCTGTTAATTGACATGCTCTTTTTAAATGAGGTATTAATACGTCATTAATATTTCGGCTTAGATTCCAAAAAAACATCAATGTCATTACAATGATTAAAGGAACTATAAACTGTGCGTTGTTATTTTTTGTTGTGCTCATAAAGGGGGTTATAATTCAATAATGGCTTTTATTAAGTTTTTTTTATCGTATAATTTTACAAATTCAGTGGTCACAGTATCAAAACTCATTCTATGAGTGATAAAAGAAGAAGCGTCAATTTTACCAGCTTCTATCAGTCGAATAATTCTTCCAAAATCAGAACCCATAGCTGCCCTACTAGCTTTAAGCGTCAATTCTTTTTTATGAAATGCAGGGTCGTTAAAAGTTACATCCCCCATAAAAAGACCAATAAATACAATCGTTCCTCCAGCTGCTGCATATTTGAATGTATTCATCATAGAGGTTGGGTTGCCTGTAGCATCCAAAATAACAGTTGGCAAATCACCATTTAGTAGCGTGCTTAATTCTTTTTCTACATCTCCTAAGGCATTAATAGTATCTTTTACCTTAGTGATTTTTTTACATTGTTCTAGTTTTGAATCATCAATATCCATTGCAATTACTCTAGCTCCTTTCAATTGTGTAAATTGAATGGTTCCAAGTCCAATAGGACCTGCGCCGATAACTAACACGATATCGTTTTCATTTATATCAGCTCTATCCACTGCATGACAACCAATAGCAAGCGGTTCTATCATGGCTAATTGATCGTCACTTAACGAGTTTGTTGGATGTAGAAATTTTTCAGGATACACAAAATATTCTTGCATCCCGCCGTCAACATGCACACCTAAAACTTGTAAATTTTCACCACAATTGGTTTTACCTCTTTTTACTGCTTGTCCGATGATATCATTATAATAGGGTTCAACAGAACATCTATCGCCTACTTTTACTTTGGTAACATCAGATGCGATTGCAACAACTTCTACGGCTAATTCGTGACCTAAAATTCTAGGGTAATTAAAAAAAGGCTGTTGTCCTTTATAGGCATGTAAATCTGTTCCACAGACTCCAATTTTATTTACTTTTAACAATACCTGACCATTTTCCAATTGAGAATTAGGTTGTTCTTTTTCTAGCATATGCCATTCACCAGGCTTCTTTAAACTAATTGCTTTCATGGACTTTGCTTTTTATATGATGGCGTTTGTTATTCTGTCAAAAATTTCTTCGCTCAATTTTCCTTGCTTCCAATCGGCTATAGTTGCCTTTATTTGAGCAGGCGTTCTAGCTCCCATCACAACACGGTCCGCCTCTTTTATTGAAAAAAGATAACGTTGCGCTAAGGTAGCCAAAGGCATGTTTATTTCTGTTGCAATGTTGTTCACAGCAGTTGCGTTTTTTACATCATTTTCTGTAATCCATTCTCCATCGACACCTTCATCTAGGTATTTTTGAAATCGATTTCCTAACAACGAAAAATGCAAAGCAGATGCCGCATAATAGGCTATCCCTTCTTTAGAAAATTGTTGAATATCTCCGTTAAAGACACTTAAATTGCAAGCGTTCATTTTTAGAAAACCAGAAACGACATCAAAATTTTCTTTGGTTATATAGGGTTTGAAATCTTCGGATGGATTTCCGCCTACTCCAATTCGATCAATCAAACCTTGTGCTTTAAAACTTTTTAAAGTATTTAAGACTTCATCAATTTTATCTAAAGGTACCAATTGTGGTTCGTGTAAAAACAGAAGATCAATTTTAGAAATATTTAGAGTGTTTAAACTATTCTCTAAACTCCTTTGCATTCCATCAGGACTGTAATCAAGTTTGGTGTCAAAAGCATCTGCACCTTTCAAGCGCCCTATTTTAGTGCTTACAAAAGGTTTCGCTCCAGTCCATTGATTTAAAGCTTTGCCAAGATAATTTTCCGCTTCCCCGTAAGATGGAGCAGTGTCAAATACGCTGATCCCATTTTCTAAAGCATAGAGTAAAGCTTCAATAGAATCTGATTCTTTTACAGCTCCCCATACGCCTCCTAGTCCTGAGGTTCCGTAAACCAATCGACTTTTATTATTAAAATAAGGACTGATGCTTGAATCCCCTTGGATATAGGTTGGTTTTGTATCGATTTTCATTGTCAAATAATTCTTTGTTAGAAATTTACGGTTGCTCCTCCATCAACAGGTAGTATTACTCCGGTGATGTACTTGGCTGCTTCCGAACTTAAAAAAACTGCTGCATTACCAATGTCTTCTGTAGTTCCAAAATGATCCATTGCGATACGATTGGTGATTTGTAATTTTCTCTCAGGGTCTTTGTTTACTGCGTTTAAGAACATGTTAGAGGTGATCCATCCAGGTGCAATTGCGTTTACGCGCACATTGCTTTTTGCATACTCAGTAGTCAAGCTATTTACCAATCCTGTTAGTGCCGTTTTAGACACACTGTATGCTATAACTCTGTCGATACCAAATAAACCGGCCATCGATCCAATCATAATAATGGCTCCTTTTTTTCTTTCCAACATCCCTTTGGCACATTCTCTTGTTAAAGAAAAAACACTCAATAAGTTGGTTTGGATAACTCTTTCAAAATCGGCATCAGAAGTGTCTTGGGCCCATGCTTTATGATGAATTCCTGCATTGTTTACCAAAATATCAATAGCCCCTTCTTTAGATTCAATGTCAGTAACTAAAGCCGAGATATTTGATTTATCTGTGATATCGTTAACACGATAAGATGCTTGGTCACCAAGTGTGGCAACGGCTTCTTTTAACACCTCTTTTCGACGTCCAGTAATAACAACTTTTGCGCCGGCCTCCACCAAGGCTTTTGATATTCCTAGACCAATTCCGGTTCCACCACCAGTAACAAGAGCTAGTTGCCCTTTCAAAGAAAATACTTGTAAACTCATTAAAATTTAATTTCTGTTAATGCTTCGTCAATAAAACTGAATCCCCATCCTGGTTTATTATGTGGTTTTGCAAAACCATCTTGAATGACCATTGGATTGTCAATCAACGGATCAACCCAATCAAAAGATTCAGCACCTACACCATTTGGTATGGTACATAATAAAGGTACATCATAATCTTTGTAATAATGTGGGAGTACAGGTAAATTAAAACTATTCGCTAAGGCTGCGCTCTCTCTCCATTTTTCTACACCACCGATTCTTAAAATATCAGGTTGCCAAATGTCTAAAGCATTTCTAGAAACCAATTCTCTTAATGGAAGCGTGTCGTATTCTCTTTCTCCCATGGCCAATGATATTCCGGCTTGGTTTTTTAAGATTTCAAAAGCTTGGAAATTTTGATGATTTACAGGCTCTTCAAACCAATTGATATTGATTTCTTTTGCAGCTCTTGATAATTTCATTGCAGAAGGCAAATCCATTCCTTGGTTTGCATCCATCATGATGTCTACTTTATCTCCAACGGCTTCACGCACTAATTTCAAACGTTCTATATCAGTGCTAACCTTTGGAGATCCAACTTTAATTTTCACTGCTTTAAAGCCGCGGTCAGCATATCCTGTAACTTCTTCTATCAATTCATCAATAGAATAAGAAATCCATCCACCGCTACCATAAATAGAAACTTTTTCATGACAAACACCTAAGATTTCGTGTACCGGTTTGTTTAAAGTTTTTCCCCAGGCATCCCACATGGCTATGTTTACAGCAGCTTGTGCCCATCTGTTGATTCCTTGGTTTCCAAAATATTCACCTAAATGATCAAGCTTGTCATATACGATACCCATTTCGTTTACTTTATGACCTTTGATATGGTCAATAGCATCTTTTAATGCGCCAGCAATAGCATTCGGAGAATACTGGAATGATAATAAATATGATTCTCCAATAACACCATTTTCTAGTTGAATTCTCAAGACTAAAAAAGAGATTTCTGTTAGTGTATGAGTAGCATCTGAAATTGGTTTTTTTAACGGAGCAACAGCTTTGAATACTTTTGCATTTCTAATTTGGATGTCTTTAGACATAATGTGAATTTTATATTGTAAATAAAAAGTTATTTAGTTTGCTACAAAAATAGCTATCGATCGGTTGCGATATAAACACGATTGTATTACATTTATACACTATATTGGTTTTATTAATATTTAACCTATGTGAATATCCACGGAATAAAGTATTTTTGATGCAATGAAAGCTAGAATCCATAACATACCTACTTCACCAGGAAGTTCATTTAGAGCAACGCTGTTTGAAGATAAAGAATTTCCAGCAGCTTGGCATTTTCATGAAGAATATGAACTTACTTATATTATTAAAAGTACAGGGGTGCGATATGTAGGGAATCATATGGACACTTTTGATAATGATGACTTGGTAATGGTAGGAGCAAATTTGCCGCATTGTTGGAAGACCATTGGGGAGCAGACTGAAGATGTGGAATGTGTTGTGATTCAATGGCGAGAGGAAGTTTTAAGTGATTGGTTAAATAAAGAGGAGTTACAGCATATTAAAGATTTATTAAAACGAGCGCAAAGGGGATTGAAATTTCATAAAGAGATTTCTGAAGAGGTGAAGCCTATGTTGCTCAGTTTGCTAAAGAAAGAATCTTTTGATCGATTGATTGTTTTTTTACAGGTGCTTCAAAAGTTGGCATTGAGTGATGGATTTGATTTTTTAGCAGGTCCAAATTTTTCCAGTAGTTTGTCTTTTAATGAAAGTAATCGAATTAAGTTTATTTATGATTATTTAAAAGAAAACCATTTGGGGAAAGTGGCTTTGCAAGACGTGGCTAGTGAAATGAATATGAGTGCAGATACTTTTTCTCGATTCTTTAGAAAAACCTTTAATGCATCTTTTTTTTCATTTTTGAATGAATATAAAATAAGTATAGGATGTAAGTTGCTAATTGATACGGATCTTTCAGTTTCGGAGATAGGGTATAAAACGGGCTATAATAACTTGACTTTTTTTCATCGTCAGTTTCAAAAACATATAGGAATGTCTCCTTCAAAGTACCGCAAAGCTTATCAAAGAATATCTTTGGTGAAAGAAACGTCGTAATTTTTTTATAAATAGTTACTTATTTGAATCTCTATTTTTCTCTTTCTTATTGAAACAGTATCTTTGCCGCTATACAAAAAGTAGATATATGAAACTTTGGGATAAAGGATACGCTACAGATAAAAAAATTGACATTTTTACTGTAGGAAACGATAGAGAATTGGATTTGCAATTAGCGAAGTACGATGTTTTAGGAAATATTGCACAAACTAGGATGTTAAACTCAATTGGTACTATTACTGATGAAGAGTTAGAAGGTTTGGTTGCAGAACTAAATGCTATTATGAAAACTGTGGAAGATGGAACTTTTACCATTGAAGATTCTTTTGAAGATGTACATTCTAAAGTGGAGTGGTTACTTACTGAAAAACTAGGAGATGCTGGAAAGAAAATTCATACAGCAAGATCTAGAAATGACCAAGTTTTATTGGATGTTCATTTGTATTCTAAAGAGGCAATATTAGAATTAAAAGAATGGGCGAAAAAATTATTTGATTTGTTGATCGAATTGGCTGAAAAATATAAAAATCATTTATTACCGGGGTATACGCATTTGCAAGTAGCAATGCCGTCTTCTTTCGGAATGTGGTTTTCTGCCTATGCAGAGAGTTTGATAGATGATGTTCATTTTTTAGATGCTGCTTATAAAGTAGCTGATCAAAACCCATTGGGTTCTGCTGCTGGATATGGATCTTCATTTCCTATTGATAGAGAAATGACAACAAAAGAATTAGGTTTTGAAGCTTTAAAAGTGAATTCTGTCGCTGCTCAAATGGGTCGTGGGAAATTAGAAAAATCTATTTCTTTTGCAATAGCTAGTATTTCTGCTACGTTGTCTAAAATGAGTATGGATATTTGCTTGTATATGAGTCAGAATTTTGGTTTTGTAACTTTTCCTGATGAATTAACAACGGGTTCTAGCATCATGCCCCATAAAAAAAATCCAGATGTTTTTGAATTGATTCGTGGTAAGTGTAATAAGTTACAAGCATTACCATATGAATTAACTTTGATTACAAATAACTTGCCAAGTGGATACCACAGAGATTTACAATTGGTAAAAGAAGGGTTGATTCCTTCTGTATCTACCCTGAAATCATGTTTGGATATGATGGTGTTTTCTTTAGAAAATATCATTATCACAGAAAATATTGTTGCCGATGATAAATACAAATACATCTTTAGCGTTGAAGAAGTAAATGCTTTGGTTCAAGCAGGTACTCCGTTTAGAGATGCCTATAAAATTGTTGGTGAGAAAATTCAAAAAGGAGAATTTAAGCCAGATCTAAATGTAAATCATACCCATATAGGTAGTGTCGGAAATTTAAGATTAGACTTGATACAAGAAAAAATGGAAGCCCTTTATTAGAGAAAAAATGGCCTGAGCTTGACGAAGGTTGACTTAAGCAATAGTATCAGTATAAAAAAAGCACCCTGAGCTTGTCTAAGGGTGCTTTTTATTTTATCCGTTGTGCGAACCATCGCAATAGGGTTTGTTTTGGCTTTTTCCACATCCGCAAAGAGCGCTTTCTCCAGATTTTTCTGCTTTAAATCTTAGTGGAGGTCCTCCTCCATTTTCTTTGTGTGTACCATCGCAAAACGGCATAGTTTCCGATTGACCACAGGTACAGTAAGAATAATTTCTTCCCTCTTTCAATTCTACTACAGGCATAAATAAGTGTTTTAGTTTGCCTAAAAATAGCTAAAAAAGGTTTTAGAGAGTTTCTAAATTAGTGAGATCCGTCGCAGTATGGTTTGTTCTGACTATGTCCACAAGTACATAAAAAAGTTTTTGTGTTTTCGGGGACTTTAAAAAGTAATGGTTTTTTGTCTGTTCCTTTATGACTTCCATCACAATGAGGGTACTCACTTGATTTTTCGCAAGTGCAATACGCATACGCTTTGTCTTTAATAAGGTAAGCGGCAATGGGAGTAGGGATGGGTTTTTTCATATTGAAATTATAATCTATAACTTAAATTTAGACCAATGTTTATACTGGATAAGTTCATTCGATTTTCTCTATCTAAATTAATTTTTTCAGTTGTCTGACCGTCACTTACAGTTAATTTAGAGATGCTTCCTGTGAATATTCCTGCATTAATTCCGATAGCAAATTGTTCGTCTATCACTCTTTCATATCCTGTATAAAAATCAAAGCCAAGGTTGCCAGACGTTACAGTAAAAATTGTTTCAATGCCTGAAACTTCTTTGTAAGTAAAGTAGCCAACAGAGCCATCCAAAGTAAATCTATTCTTTTTGTTTCCAAATGGATATTCGTCATAAAATTTGAGGGCATAATAGTTTACCTGTGTCTCGATATTAAAAACTCCAAATTCGGTTGGTTTGTTGGGGTCGTTAAATTCAATTAATACATCGTTAACGTTGCCACCCCTATAAGTATAACTGTACTTCAGCCCAATCGCTTCTGTATTATTAATTTTGTACAAACCGTTGAATGAAAACTGAGTTCCAACTTTTAATATATCATGGATGGCTCTTGTGAACTCGCTACTATTGTCTTTTTTACCAATTGCGAAAGAAGGACCAATATTAAAGCTAAACAAAAAAGGGTGTGTTATTTCTTCTTTTAAGTTGTCAAAAGTGTTGTCTTGAATTGTGTCTGTTTTTGAATTGATACTAAGTGAATTATTCTGTTTAGAATGCTGTCTTAAAATATCTCCTTCAAATTGATGACACGATGAGCCAAATAATGAAGGCTTTCTGTGTTTTTTTAAACCGATGATATTTCCACCATTGATTCGTGCACTATCCTTAATTATTTGTAGCATTTTATCATAAGAACAATTTGTTGTAAACCCGCCATCATAGACGGATACAGAACCGATGAGTTCATCATGATTATTTTCTCGTTTCGCGTATGTCTCAGGTTTGTAAATTTTTATTTTTTCTGATTGAGATAAGCTGGGATATCTTTTAGTGAAGTTACTTTTGATTTTTGGACTACAAGAAACAAGTAGAACTGTTACACTTAGTGTAAGACAAATTTTTGAGAGCATTTTTTTTGTTTGCGAAAATAAAAAAGGTCTATGAATATCATAGACCTTTTTTAATATTTGTTGTAATTAATTATACATGCAATGCTCTGTCGTCTGTTGCAGCCAAACAAGCTTCCTTAATTGCTTCTGTATAAGTAGGATGTGCATGTGACATTCTAGATACATCTTCAGCTGATGCTCTAAATTCCATGGCAACCACTGCTTCAGCAATCATATCTGCTGCTCTAGCTCCAATCATATGCACTCCTAAGATTTCATCGGTTGTAGCATCGGCCAATACTTTTACTTGTCCGTCAATGTCCATACTTGCTCTAGCTCTACCTAAAGCACGCATCGGGAAACTACCCACTTTGTATGTTACACCTGCTTCTTTTAATTGCTCCTCTGTTTTACCTACAGCGGCAACTTCTGGCCAAGTATATACGACACCGGGAATTAAGTTGTAATTGATGTGTGGTTTTTCTCCAGCAATCAATTCAGCTACCATGGTCCCTTCCTCTTCTGCTTTATGAGCTAACATCGCACCTTTTACAACATCACCGATCGCGTAAATATTTGGAATGTTTGTTTGTAAATGTTCATTCGTTTCAATTTGACCTCTTTCAGTGGTTACAATACCGACATTGTTCAATCCTAATCCATCAGTATAAGGTCTACGTCCAACAGAGATCAATGAATAATCTCCTTTAAATTCTACAGGATTTCCTTTTTTGTCATCTGCAGTTACCACAACTTCGTCACCTGTGTTAGTTACAGAAGTTACTTTGTGACCTACAAAGAATTTGATTCCTTGTTTTTTTAATGACTTTTGCAATTCTTTAGAAAGCATTCCGTCCATTCCAGGAATAATTTTTGGCATAAACTCAATTACAGAAACTTCCGCTCCTAATCGTGCATATACTTGTCCTAATTCCAATCCGATTACACCACCACCAATAACGATAAGGTGTTTAGGTACTTCTTTTAATTTTAATGCCTCTGTAGAAGTAATTACACGTTTTTTATCCAAAGAAATAAACGGTAATGTAGATGGCTTAGAACCTGTTGCAATAATTGTTTTTGCAGATTCTATTTTTTCTACCGATCCATCAGGTTTCGCAATGTTTATATGTGTAGTATCGAAGAAAGATCCAACACCTTCATAGCGATCAATATTATTTTTACTCATCAAATAATCAATCCCTCCAGTAGTTTGGTCAACAACTTCTCCTTTACGAGCGATCATTTGTTCGAAATCTAAACTTAAGCCTTCGACACCAATACCATGTTTTTCGAAATGTTTTTTTGCATCGTGGTAATGATGAGAAGAATCTAATAAAGCTTTAGAAGGAATACATCCAACATTCAAACAAGTACCTCCTAAAGTAGAGTACTTTTCAATAATTGCAGTTTTCAATCCTAATTGAGCGCAACGAATTGCAGCTACATATCCACCAGGTCCAGCACCAATAACGGTTACATCGTATTTAGTCATAATGTCTTGTCTTAAATTTACCCGACAAATTTAAATAAAACGTTTTAAGGGACTTGTGTAAAAATTGTAATAATTGTATATAAATTATACAAATCTGTTAGAAATAAAACTCGGTTTTATGGGATATACAAATCAATCTTGATAATTTTTAGAAGTACAGAGTACTTGTTTTTGTAGTTTTGTCTACTTTTAGTATTTTAAAGATTCAAATGATAGCACTATATGAGACAGAAATTTTCAACCGTATGTTTACTGACTTTTCTTATTGTTTTTTGTGGTTTCGCTCAGAACTCTTATGATTTTGAAAAGTTAGATGCTGAGAATGGAATTTCGCAAAGTATCATATACAACTTGCAACAAGATAAAACCGGAAATATTTGGATGGCAACCGAAGAAGGTGTTGTAAAATACAATTCGGTATTTTCAGATTCATATACGAGACGTAAGGGATTGCCCAAAGAAGTTGGAAATCGAGTGAATACGTTATTTATTGATTCTGAAGACAGAATTTGGCTCGGTATTGATAAAGGTATTTGTTTGTATGACGCACAATTTGACACGTTCAAATATATAGTTGCAAATAGTGCTAAAAAGCCATTAGGGGTAAGAAGTATCTGTGAAGACATTAACGGGAAAATTTGGATTGGTGCTTACAACGGTTTGTGGTCGTATGAACCTGAATCGACAGAGTTTGTTAACAAAACAGAACAAAGTAAAGATAAAGTAAGCATACAAACACTGTTTTCGAGTATCAATGAAACGTTGCTACTTGGAACTTCGAACGGATTGTATGTCTATGAAATTCAAAAAGAGGTTTTGCGTAAAGTAACAGAGAAACCATTAAACATATTGTCGATAATCCGCAACAAGAGTGATTATTTATTAGGGACGAAAGGTAGTGGTTTGTTTAAAATCGACAATCGATTTAATCAATTAAATAAAGTACAAAACATACAAGCAAACCATCCGATTCGTGTAATTAGCAAAGATGTTTCTGGAGAATTTCTAGTAGGTACAGATGGTGCAGGTGTTTTTGCGTTGAATAGTGATTACCAATTAGTGAAGCATTATTCACATGACGAAGATAGAGTGAATTCATTATCTAGTGATGGGGTTTATGATATCATTGTTGATAGACAAGGTATATTATGGGTAGCAACTTATGGCGGAGGGGTGAATTATATCGATAAGTCGAAGGCGATATTCAAAAAAATAAAACATGAGCCTAATGAGCTGAACAGTATTAAAAATAGTTTTACACGATCTATTGAAGAAGACATCTATGGAAGGTTGTGGTTCGGAACTAAAAAAGGAGTGAGCATTCTGAATCCAAAGACCAATAATTGGATTCATATAGAAAATCTTAATGACATCGTTTTAACAATCGAAAGCGATGGAAAGACCATGTGGTTAGGAACGTTTAACAATGGCGTGTTTAAAATTCATGTAGATACCTTAAAGATTTCTTCGGTAGATTTAGAACTTCGAAAAGTATATGTGATATACAAAGATTCTGAAGAAAATATGTGGATCGGTGGTATAGAAGGCGATTTGATAAAACTAGATAAAAATGGTGAAGTAGTTAGTTTTCCGATTAGAGATGTACGATCTGTATTAGAATTTAAAAAATCGATTATCATTGCAGGTAGGGTTGGTGTTACTGTGATAAAAGAAGATAAAATTGTGAATCAGAACATCATTAAAAAAATTAGTGATGATTTAAGTCTTGCTACAATAAACGCAATCGTTCCTCATTCTAAAAACGAAGTGTTAATTGCCACAAATGGAGGCGGATTGTTGATTTACAATAATGACAAAAAATCTTTCCATCGGTTGGCCAGAGAAGCAGGTATGCCATCAGATATTATTCAAGGCGTGATATCGTACAAGGATAATGAAATATGGGCAAGTACAACAAAAGGTTTGGCTCGAATCAGAACGTTTGAAAAAGATACTGTGGTACATGTGTTTGACAAAAATGATGGATTGTCGAGTACAGAATTTAACTACGGAAGTTATAAAGAAGTCCATGGTGGGTTATTGGCTTTTGGTGGAATTGACGGCGTTACAATTTTTGATCCGAGTAAAATAAAAAGAAAAGAGGCCAGTCTGCCAAATATAGTTTTCGACGAGTTTAGTGTGTTCAACAAGGTAATAGCTCCAACGGACTCAATTTTAAAAGGACATATCAACACTGTAAAACAAATCGATCTTAAATACCGTCAAAACTCAATTACATTAAAATACTTAGGGGTGTCAAATATGGGGGCTTCCAAAATTAAATATTCATGGAAACTCGATGGGTTTTCAGAAGAATGGTCTGCTCCGGAAACCAACCGACAAGTAAATTTTACCAATTTGAGTTTTGGAGATTATATTTTTCGAGTGAAAGCTTCAAATGGTTTTGGTGAATGGGGTCTTGAACGCAATATTCGTATCAAAGTAAAACGACCATGGTGGGCAACTACTACCGCATATTTCATCTATTTCTTTTTGGTGATAGTGATTTTTGTAGTGACTATTTATTTTACTCAATTTATAGTTAGCAAGCGCAACGCTGATGAACAAATAGAATTTTTTAACAATCTTACCCATGAAATAAGAACCCCGTTAACAATTCTTTTATCATCACTAGATTCAGTATCAGATAATACAGAGCAAGAAGCCAATAATCAAGTGAAAAAAACCATTACTCGTTTGAATGCATTATTTGAGCAAATGTTGAATTTTAGAAAATCTACTTCTGTCAACCCTATTAAAAATGTCGCTAAAATCCCACTTGAAAAGCATATCAAAGAATTAGTATTAAATTTTAAACCACTATTAGAAGAATACAATATTGAATTAAAAATCAATAACAAATGGAAGAAAGATATCTTTTATTTTGATAAAGAAACCTTAAACAAAATAGTTTTTAATTTAATTTCAAATGCAGTAAAGTATTCAAAAAAAGGAGGTTCGATAGATGTTTTGGTAAAGCCAACTGGAACCAAACAACTGCTTATTCAAGTTAAGGATACGGGTATTGGGATTCCAAAAGACCAACAAAAATTTATTTTAAAACGTTTTTACCGAGCGAGAAATGTTGTGAATAGCCAAAAACCAGGTACAGGTTTAGGTTTGATGATGGTAAAAAATTTAGTTGAGAAATTAAATGGAAGTATTTCATTTGATAGTGAAGAAAATGTAGGAACTACTTTTAAGGTTGTTATTCCGAATCTTGAGAATTTGTATCAAGATTCTGCAGTTTTACCCGAAAGTTTTCAAAAAGAATTCACGATTAACGAGCAAACAGATATTGAAGAATTTAGTGATCGAACTATATTAATTGTTGAAGATAACAATGAACTAAGATCTTTGTTGGCAAAAAGTTTGGGTACGTATTTTCAAGTGCATGAAGCTTCAAATGGTAAAGAAGGACTCGAGTTGGCAGGTCAAGTATTTCCTGATATTATTTTGACAGATTTAATCATGCCAGAGATGGATGGTATGCAAATGGCTAAAGAATTGCTCAATGATATCAATCTAAATCATATTCCTGTTTTTATGATGACCGTGTTGAATAATTCTGAATTGAAGATCGAAAGTATTGAAAGCGGAATTTCGGAGTACATAGAAAAGCCATTAGACATCAACTTATTACTTGCAAAAATTACAAATACCCTTAGTTGGCAAAATAAATTGCGTAAAAAATATGTACACCAATCAGAAAAAGATACGGCAACCCAATATAGAAATTCTAAAGATGAAAGTTTCATAACTAATTTAGAGAGTATTTTATTGACAAATATTTCTGATACAACTTTTTCTGTACATGAATTATGTGACCGAGTAGGAATGAGTAGAACTTCTCTTTACATGAAGTTGAAGAACTTAATTGATCTTTCGCCACAAGACTTTATCATTCATACCAAACTGAAATATGGAAAGAGTTTATTGATCAGAGGAGGAATGAGTGTAAAAGAAATTGCGTACCAATCTGGTTTTTCAAACCCCAAGTACTTTAGTACTTCATTTAAGAAGTTTTATGGCGAATCACCCACTTCTTTTTTGAGTAGATTGAAGGATGAAGATTCTTAAAGAATCCTTTTTTTTCAAATTTTTCAGTTATATTTAGTAGGTTAATCCTACGTAAAATAAGGGTTTGACGATTAGTATACCTATTCAGATGTTTAGCGTACCTCGTTGCTGTCTTTGTAGTGTACTTTAGTAAACTAAACCAAATCAATATTTTGACAATGAAAAATTTTACAAGTGTTTTTCTCGTGTTTTTTCTTTCAATTTCGATGTATGCTCAAGTGAATGTGCATGGTGTTGTAAAAGACAATAACGGGGAACCTTTGCCAGGAGCAACTGTTTTAGAAAAAGGGGCGCCAAATGGAACTACTACCGATTTTGACGGAAATTTTGAAATAACCACTCGAAATGAAACTGCAAAATTATTAATCAGTTTTGTTGGGTTCGAAACAAAGGAAATTTCGGTAACTACAAAAGAAACTATCGAAATACAGTTAGCGTTGAGTTCAGAATCGTTAGAAGAGGTTGTGGTAATTGGGTATGGTACATCTACAAAATCTGATGTAACTGCTTCAATAACTACTGTAAAACCAATAACAGATGACAAAGCTGGAGTTGCAGCTGTAGAATCTTTACTTCGAGGAACTTCTGGAATGAATGTAGTATCGAATGGTGAACCAGGAGCTGCTGTTTCTATTAATATTAGAGGGGTTTCAAGTTTAACCGGTTCCAATCAACCTTTGTATGTGATTGATGGAATTGTAATGGATAGCTCACAAGAATTTTTAACAGATCCTACCAACTTTCAAGGTGCTAGTAAAAGTGGTATTGGAGGTGTTGCTCCAGAAGATATCGAGTCTATTCAAATTTTGAAAGATGCATCAGCTACTGCGATTTATGGTTCTTTAGGTGCGAATGGGGTAATATTAATTTCTACCAAGCAAGGAAAACTTGGAGCACCAAAATTCAATTTTTCTACGAGTACTACAGTAGGACAACCAATTCTACCGTATAAAATTTTAGATACAGAGCAGTTTGTAGCACATGCAAATGATAAATATCGTTTGAACCCAGATTCAAACGCTGGGCCTGAGTACCAATATCCAGATGGAAGATTCCCTTTTGAGATTAGAGAAGATGGATTGTACAATTTTATCGCGAATAGAGATGACGATAATGATGGAGAGTTAGATTTGATTGGTATTTATGAACCAATGGATTGGACGAGTTTGTACAGAACAACGTATTCTACGAATACTAGATTTACAGCATCTGGAGGTACTGAGAATACGAAGTACTATAGTTCTGTGGGATACTTGTCTCAAGAAGGAGTGTTGGCAAATGCATATTTGAATAAATTAGATTTGAATATCAATGGAACACATAGAATAAACAAAAACCTGAAATTAGGGGCGAAAGTAGCCTACAGTCACACGGTCAATTCACTGCCTGGAGGAAGTGGGTCGAACGCTGGTGAAATAAATTCAGTTTACCGTCATATCAATGATAATTTTCCACTAGAATTAAGAGAAGACTTAGCACCATTGGGTGATGAAAGATTTCGATTGACTCCTAGAGGTTGGGTCGAAGACTATGACAATATCTCAACAGAAAACCGTGTAATTGGAAATTTTTCAGTTGACTATAAGTTGAGAAACGACTTGGTGTACAATTTTAAGTTTGGTGGAGATTATAGAGATGCTGTTGGACATATTTGGCAAGGAATTTCAACAAATGCAGGGAATAATAGAGACGGTAGATATGCAATTTCTAAGTTGAATAGATTTTCATACAATATTGATCAAACCTTGACTTATAGACCTAAGGCCATTGGAAATCACCGCTATTCGATTTTAGGAGGTATTGTTTACAATCATACCAATTCAGAAAAAAATTATACACGAGCATCTAATTATTCCCCAGAAGGGCAAGCGAATAGAGGGAGAGATTTTTTTGGAGCTTCAATTATTGAAGATACAGTATACAATTTTGGACCCGAAAGAATGTTGTCTTTTTTAGGAAGAGCAACGTATGGATATAAAAACAGGTATAAACTTTCTGCATCACTTAGATACGATGGTTCTAGTAAATTTATAGGAAAGAATAGATACGGTTTATTCCCTGCAATTAGTGCGGCTTGGGAAATCCATAAAGAATCGTTTATCAGTAACTCAGATACACCAATTAATGAGTTGAAGTTGAGAGTAGGTTATGGTGAAACCGGAAATCAAAGAGTAGGAAATAATTTGACTTTTGTAAACTATAGAATCTCTCCTGAAGGTTATGCTGCTGCTAATAAAGATTTAGAATTAGCGTACGAAAAAACAAATATTGCAAGTAAAGACCTTACTTGGGAAACGCAAAAACAATTCAACACAGGTTTAGATTTAGGAATGTTTAATGGACGATTGAATGTTACAGTAGATGCATATGATAAAACTTCGGATGACTTGTTAAATACCTTAAGTATCGGTGGAAGTGCTGGTGATGATGCCATCGTAATTAACCAAGGAGGATTGAACAATAGAGGGGTTGAAGTTGCTATTAACGGAGACGTACTTAGAACAGAAGATTTTACATGGAATCTTTTTGGTACATATTCTATCAACAAAATTGAAATTCAAAACTTAGGTTTAGAGAAAGCTCATTTTGGTTCTGCAGGTGAATTTGTTGGGTACTATGGAAGACCAATCCAAGTGTCGAACACCAATACAGTACCAATGAACCTTTATTTAGAAGGTGAGGCTCCAGGTTTGTTATTTGGATTTGAAACAGACGGTGTAGTAACTGCTGATGATATCGCTGCAGGAACTCCTACCATCTTTGGTAATCCTGCGGAAGAGGGATTCTATAAGATAGCCGATAAAAATGGCGATGGTAATATTACCAACGAAGATAAAGTGATTATAGGTGATCCGAATCCAGATTTTATTTATTCTTTCGGAACTAATATTAATTTTAAAAGATGGTCATTGAGTGCGAATTTCTACGGAGTAGTAGGGAATGATATTTACAATGCCAATTATCTGACTGAAAATTACAGTGCAGAAAATAGGTGGAACAATACACGTCTGGACTATGAACTAAATCGATATAGTAGTTCTAATACTTCAGGAACGTTGCCAGATGTTAATTTGCAAAAAGCAACATTGGATCAGGCGGGTGTATTAGATGTCGCTGTTTCCGATGGTAGTTATTTACGATTGCAAAATTTGAATGTAGGGTATACTTTCCCAATGAATAGAAGTGGAATTACGAGTATCAAAGTTTTTGGATCTATGAGTAATGTGTTTACCATTACCAATTACAATGGTGTAGAACCAGAAATTTCATCGTTACGATTTACTCCAGGAGTAGCAGGGGTTGATATCGCAACACCTCCAAATCAAAGATCAGTAACAATTGGTGGAGCATTAACATTTTAAAAATTGAAAATTATGAAGTATTTATATATAATAGTATTCGTATGTACACAGTTTCTAGTTTCATGTGATGAAATTTTAGATGTAAGTGACGATCTAGCTGAATTGGGAGCTTTAAACAAAGAGTTGTTGTATTCTTCAGAAGAAAATATTGAATCTGTAGTAAACGGAGTATATGCAAAATATGCCTCTGAATTTTACAACGGTGGAAATTTCTATCAAATGACAAGCGCGCACACACCTTATTTTTCAAGTTCGGGTGCAAAAGGTTTGGAATATGGAAAATTTGATATTTCCTCTTCATCAAAATCTTTAAATGATACTTGGGTAGAAATTTATAGTTGTGTCGATCATACAAATCACTTGATTGAAAATTTAAATCTGTTGGCACCGAATTTTTCTACAACACCTAGAAATTTAGGGCAAGCATATTTTATTAGAGCAATTACCTATTTCGACTTGGTTAGAGTATGGGGAGAGGTTCCTTTAAGAACGGTTCCAGCGGAGCAAGCTACTTTGTTTTTACCAAAATCATCAAAACAAGAGATTTACGACCAAATCATAGCAGATTTAACAAAGGCAACAGAATTGTTACCTGAACAAGAATATATTGTAGGTAGGCCACTTTCGTATGCGGCTTATGGTTATTTAGCAAAAGTATATATGCAAATGGCAACTGAAACGACGTTGTCAGGAACTGCTGAGCAATATTGGGATTTGGCATATCAAAACGCAAAAGAAGTATTTGATAATGGGCCTTATAGTCTTGTTCCTTCTTATGAAGATTTGTTTGCCGAAGGAAACGAAAACACATCGGAAAGTATTTTTGAAATTCAATATACTGCTACGGGAACTTCAACAAAAAGTGGACAACATTCTACAACTACAGCTCCTGCAAAGTCAATTTATAACAGAAGAGCAAATGGAGGTAATTTAAGAGTGAATAGGTTGGCATTGCACGATCATTATTTAGATTATAATATTGGTATCACAGATACACATCCCGATCCAAGAAGAACAGTTTCTTACGTTTCTGAAGAATATACTGAGATCATTGCTCCTTTCAAAAAAAGAAAAATTTATCCAGTTCAATTTTCGGGAGGTTTTGCTGTGAACTGGTTGAAAAAATACCAAGAGGTAGAAAATACGAATATCAATTCGAGTAGAAATCGAATGATCTTTAGGTATGCAGATTTATTATTGATGTTGGCAGAAATTGAAAACGAACGTGGAAATTACCAACCTGCAAAAGATTATGTAAAACTTGTGTTAGACAGAGCAAATACAACTTTGTATGATTTGTCTGGTATTCAAAGTTTGGTAGGTGGTGATGATTTACGTCAAAGAATTTTAGTGGAAAGAGTATATGAGCTATTGGGAGAAGGACACGAATGGTTCGATATGAGAAGGCAAACTGTAGGAGGTGTTTCTTTACTTGAAAATAGAATTTTAAGAAGACAAGCTTTGATGACAGGTGACGATTTGTTCGATACTAAAAACAAAACAAATTTTCACGAAACATGGAATCCTGATTTGTCACACGTGACTGGAGATAACCTGATTAAAAATATGAGGTTTCCGATTCCAGATAATGAGATTGTCGGAAACAATGCACTTACCAATAGTGATCAAAACGAAGGGTATTAATAATTGACCGATATAGGGTTAGATACTGTCATTACTCATAAAGTTGACGATTTCTATACCAATTCAGATACTCTGTGCACCTCAAAACAAGTACAAGAAAGTAATTTAGTGGTCTAGACCAAATAAATATTTTAATCGAGTAGTATTTATCGAATATTTAGAAGTCTGAAAAAATAGAGAGAAGATTTTATCACAGAAAAAACACGAAAGAATGAAAATTATAGGAAAAACTATTCAGATTATGTTACTGATGGCTGTAGTCGTTTTTACGTCTTGCAATACAGAAAACAAGAAAGCAAATTTAGACTATACATCTACAGAATTAAGTGCTGAAGAAAGAGTGAAGGATTTGATGTCGAGAATGACATTGGAAGAAAAAGTAGCTCAAATGTGTCAGTATGTAGGTTTAGAGCATATCAAAGCTGCACAGCATGATTTGTCTGAAGAAGATTTAGATGTAAATGACGCTAGAGGTTTTTACCCTGATTTAAGTATCAATGATTTGGTTGAAATGACCAAAGCAGGTAAAATCGGATCGTATTTACATATTGTAACTGTAGAAGAGGCAAACTATTTGCAATCTTTGGCAATGCAATCTAAATTTAAAATTCCATTGTTGATTGGTATTGATGCTATTCATGGAGACGGTTTGTTCTCTGGAGCAACAATATATCCTTCTCCAATAACACAAGCTGCTACTTGGGATGACGAATTGTTGTACAAAGTTAGTGCTCAAACAGCAAAAGAAATGAGAGCCACAGGTACTCACTGGGCTTTTACACCAAATATTGATGTGTTGAGAGATCCAAGATGGGGTCGAACAGGTGAGACTTTTGGAGAAGATCCGTACTTAGTTGGAAATATGGGAGTAGCTACAATTAAAGGATTGCAATCAGATAATTTTTCTGGATCTGAAAATGTAATTGCATGTGCAAAACATTTAGTTGCAGGTAGTCAGTCTTTAAATGGATTGAATGCCTCGCCTACAGATGTGTCTTATAGAACTTTGATGGGAATCTTTTTACCTCCTTTTAAAAGAGCGGTACAAGAGGCAAATTTATTTTCTATCATGACAGCACATAACGAGGTTAATGGTATCCCGGCTCATATGGATAAGCATATGATGACAGATTTAATGCGTGATCGTTGGGGGTTTGATGGTTTTTATGTGAGTGATTGGAATGATGTTTCGAGAATTCATACTTGGCATCATGTTGCTGATAGCTTCAAGCAAGCAACAGAATTTTCTGTTGGAGCTGGTTTAGATATGCATATGCACGGACCTCATTTTGCTGAATATGTAATTGAATTGGTAAATGAAGGGAAGCTACCTGAATCAAGAGTAGATCTAGCATGTTCAAAAATTTTAGAAGTAAAATTTAGATTAGGGTTGTTTGAAAATCCATTTATCGAAGAAGGATCGTATAAAGAAGTATTGTTCAATAAAGAGCATCAAGAATCTTCTTTAGAACAAGCAAGAAAAGGTATTGTGTTGCAAAAAAATTCTGGGATATTGCCTTTGAAATCTTCAACTAAAAAAACAATTTTTGTAACAGGGCCAAATGCCAACAATCAAACTACATTAGGAGATTGGGTTTCTCCTCAACCAGAGGAAAACATCATTACGATGTATGAAGGAATCAAAAAGTTAGGAGAAGAGAAAGGTTATAAAGTAAGTTATTTTGACTCAGGGGATAGATCTCGAAAAATGAAAGATGCTGATATCAATAAAGCAGCTGCCTTGGCAAAAAAAGCAGATATCACGGTGTTGGTTTTGGGTGAAAATTCATTCCGTCATGATTGGCCGAATAAAACAACTGGAGAAAATATTGATAGAGCGACCTTAAAACTATCTGGAAGACAAATGGAGCTTGCAAATAAAGTTTTGGCAAATGGGAAACCCGTAATCGTTGTTTATGTGAGTGGAAGTCCGATTGCAGAGCCTACACTTGAAAAAAGAGCAAAAGCTGTTATCAATACTTGGGAGCCAGGTGCATTTGGTGGTCAAGCCACTGCAGAAATTATATTTGGAGAAGTGAACCCAAGTGCTAAGTTGCCATTGACAATTCCTAGATCTGTAGGACAGTTGCAAATGGTATACAACCATAAGCCTACGATGTATATCCATAAATACAATACAGAGAAAAAGACACCTTTACACCCATTTGGTTTTGGATTGAGTTATACCCAATTTGATATTTCTACACCGGTGGTGTCGTCTAACGTAGTGAGTAAAGATGCTCCAATCGAAGTTTCTGTTGAGGTGAAAAATACAGGTAAAATGGCTGGTGAAGAAGTGGTGCAATTGTACATTAGAGATAATGTAAGTTCAGTAACTCGACCAGTGAAAGAATTGAAAAAATATCAAAGAGTAGCTTTGGAACCAGGTGAATCAAAAACAGTAACCATGACCTTAGATGCTGAGAGTTTGGCGTTTTATGATATCAATATGGAATACTGCGTAGAACCTGGAAGTTTTAAGGTGATGGTTGGAAATTCATCTGCTGATAAAGATCTAAAAGAAACTTCAATTGAAGTGAAAGAAAGAATTATTTTAAAAGATTAATTATGAAAAATCTTAAGAGAATTGTATCGTCAAGTTTGTTTGTCGTAGCTACTGCATTGCTATTCGTAGCATGTGGAACTTCGAAAACAGAGAAAAAAGAAAAGAAGCCGAATGTGATTTACATCATGGCCGATGATTTAACAACACAGGCAATTAGTGCATATAGTGGAATTTACAAAGATATTGCGCCTACCCCAAATATTGATAGAATCGCTACTCAAGGTATGCTGTTTCAAGATGTATTGTGTACCAATGCGATTTGTGGACCTAGTAGATCGGCTATTTTAACTGGAGATTACAGCAATGTAAACGGTTATTATAAAAATGAAAGTGGAGGCCGTTTCGATGCTAACAAATGGACTTTTCCACAAGAGTTTCAGACGAATGGTTACAATACTAGTTTATTCGGTAAATGGCACTTAGGTTCTGAGCCAAAAGGTTTTAATTCATATAAATACCATGCTGCTGCTGGGCAACAAGGACATTATTGGGATCCTGTTTATAATGAAAATGGGAAAGAAGTGAAAGAAAAAGGGTATGCGACTAACATCAGTACAGAATTCGCATTGGAGTGGTTAGAAGAAAATAAAACTTCAGAGAAACCTTTTATGATGCTTTTACAATACAAGGCACCGCACAGGCCTTGGGAACCAGATCATAAATACGAAACTTTATGGGACGATATTGATATGCCTTACCCCGTAACCTACAACGATACCTATGAAGGAAGAGAATTAACAGCTGGTGATTCTGAAATGACAATGGAGTATTTCAGTAGAAGAGATATGAAGTTAAAAAGACCGGAAGGCTTGAAAGGTAAAGAAAAGGTGAAATGGGATTTTTATGGGGCAAAACCTGGAGAAATTGTAACACCCGAAGGAATGTCTTTTGAAGAAGGTAGAAATTGGAGATATCAAACGTATATCAAAGACTATTTAGCTTGTGTAAAGTCAGTTGATGATAATATTGGTAGAGTTTTAGATTATTTGAAAGCGAATAACTTAGAAGAAAATACCATTATCGTATTGACTTCGGATCAAGGGTTTTATTTAGGTGACCACGGTTTCTTCGACAAACGTTTCATTTATGAAGAATCATTAAGAATGCCATTCATGGTACGATACCCGAAAAAGGTAAAAGCAGGTAGTGTGAATGAAGATATTATTACGAATGTTGATTTTGCTCCAACACTATTGGAGTTAGCAGGAATTAAAAACGAGCAAAAAATGCATGGGAAAAGTTTTGCGACTGCGTTAGAAGGGAAAACTCCCAAAGATTGGAAAGATGCGATGTATTACCACTACTATGAGTTCCCGTTTTGGCACCATGTACAACCACATTATGGTATTAGAACACAGAAATATACTTTGGCGCATTTTTACTATAGCATAGATGTGTGGGAACTGTATGATTTAGAAAAAGATCCGAACCAGATGAACAATATCATCAACGATCCAGCATATCAAGATGTGATAGTTTCTTTAAAAGAAAAATTAAAATCGTTAATGGCAGAAGTTGACAATGACAAAACTTTGCCTGAATTTAGAAAAATAACAGACACTGATTTCGGAAGTATCATTGATCATAATGGTGAAGAATCAGTACAAGATTTATTAACTAAAAAATAAAAAAATGAAAATAAGAAACCTGTTTTTATTTGTTGGGGCATTGTTTTTTGCTTCATGTACAGCTCAAAAAAAGAACCATACTACGGCAAGCAACCAGAAAAATATATTGTTCATTGCTGTAGATGATTTGAAACCTTTGATTTCTGCTTATGGAGAAAAACAAATGCACACACCAAACTTTGATCGTTTGGCTAAAATGGGTGTTATTTTCAAAAATGCGAATGTACAACAAGCTGTTTGCGGACCGTCTCGTGCAAGTATAATGACTGCGATGTATCCAGACAATACTAAAGTTTGGGATTTACATACAAACTTTAGAGAATCTAGTCCGAGTTTGATTTCTATGCCTGAATATTTGATTTCTCAGGGATACGAAACAACTGCTGTAGGTAAGATTTATCATAAAGGTTCATCTTCGAAAGGACATGATGGGAAAAGTTGGTCGATACCTCATACATTGCCTGAAAACTATCCTAAAGAATTTGGAAAACCGATGTATGCATTTTATCAGAATCCTGAAACTAAAAAAGAAATGCTGGTTTTAAAAGAAAAGGCTTTGGCTAAGGGATTGAAAAAATATGGCAAACAGAGCAAGTTTGTTTTCAAAACATTAAAGCCTAGTTCAGAATGTATCGAAGGACCGGATGAAATGTATCAAGATGGTTTGTATACCCTAGACGCAATTCATAAGTTATCAAATTTAGTGAAGGGTGAAAAGCCATTTTTCTTAGGCGTAGGTTATCAAAAACCTCACTTGCCGTTTGTCGCACCTAAAAAATATTGGGATTTATACAATCGAGATGAAATTCAATTAGAGCCATTTCAAGAATTAGCAGAAGGTACTCCAAAAATAGCATATCATTCGTTTGGAGAGTTAAGAGCTTTTTCTGATATCGATAGTAAATTGAACATAGGAGATAAAATTCCTGAAGAAAAACAAAGAGAGTTGGTTCATGGTTATATGGCCTGTATCTCATATATAGATGCACAGATAGGAAAATTACTAGATGCACTCGAGGCACAAAATATTTTAGAGAATACAGTTATCGTTCTTTGGGGTGATCATGGGTATCATTTGGGTGATCATACCGAATGGTGTAAACACTCAAATTTTGAACAGGCAACGAGAATTCCATTGATGTTTGCGGGGCCAGGAGTATCTAAAAATAAAGAAGTAGATACACCTGTAGAATTAGTCGATGTATTTCCAACTTTGTTTGAGCTTTCTGGAGTGAAAGCAACAGATGTTGATGGAAAATCATTGGTACCCTTGTTAGATGAAGATGCTAGTACTACCATTGCTGTAGATTATGCGGTAAGTCAATACCCTAGAGGAAAAGATAAAATGGGATATTCGATTCGTTCAGAAAGATATCGCTATACAGAATGGCATAAAGGAGCATATAAAAGCTATAAAAAATATAGTGATTCGAATATAGTAGGAAGAGAGTTGTACGACTATAAAAAAGATCCAAAAGAAACGAAGAATTGGGTCAAAGAAAAAGAATATAAAGAAGTTGTTGCTGATTTAAAAGCAAAATTAAAAGCACATTTAACGTCTATTGAGAAGCGATGAAAAAGTTTAGTTATTTTTTGATACTTAGTGTTTTTGTCTTACAAACTATTGTAGCGCAAGACAAACCTAATATTGTAATGATAATTGTTGATGATTTTGGTTACCATGATATTGGATACCACGGATCTAAAATCCATCAAACACCTGCCATAGATAATTTGGCCAAAACCGGGGTTGTTTTTCAAAATGGATACAGTAGTTATCCAAGATGTACACCTTCTCGATATGGAATGTTTACAGGTACCTATCCGGTGAATGAAAGTAAAGGTTATTTAGGTGGAATTCCATCTGAAAAGAATTTTATTCATCAGTTCAATGCGGCAGGGTATAAAACTTCTTACACAGGTAAATGGCACATAGGAGGGGAAGAAAGTAGTCCAACAGGATTCGGATTTCACCAGTCTTACGCTGCAGGTCATGCCGGAGGTGTAGATACACGTCACTATCCTTTTAATACAAAAACTTTAGAAAAAGCAAAAGCTAATGAAGGGAAGAAGAAAAAAGGTCACGGTGAAAAATATCCTGTATTGAATGTTACAGAAGATGGAAAAAAAGGAGATTATTTGTCTGATGTATTGACTGATGCTACCATTGGATTTATAGAAAATAGAGATAAAAAGAAACCATTTTTTACGGTTCTGGCTTATTATGCAGTGCATACGCCTATTGAAGCAAAGAAAGAAGATGAAAAAAGAAATCAAAAAGAAATTGATGCTTTTGATTATGGCGATGGTCCAGAATATATAAAAGAAGGTGCAGGAAGAAGAAAAATGCGTCAAGACAATGCTGCCTACGCAGGGATGGTTGAAAATGTTGACGAAAATATTGCAAGGGTTGTTGCAACTTTAAAAAAAGAAGGTTTGGATAAAAATACCATCATCGTGGTGACTTCTGATCATGGAGGTTTGTCAAATGGAGGTCATAAAGGGCAACGACTGTTAGCTACTACAAATTTACCTTTCAAAGCAGGAAAAGGTTGGTTGTATGAAGGTGGAATTAGAGTTCCTTATATCGTAAACTGGCCAGAAAAAATAGAACCAAGATTTGATACTGAATCGATCGTTTTAGGAATGGATATTATTCCGACTTTGTTGGATTTGTCTATAAATAAAAAAGTAGATGGCATTGACGGGAAAAGTTTTAAATCAGTGCTAGAGGGTACGGAAAAATGGAACGATAGAACGGTTTATTGGAGATCTGTTAAAGCAAGACCCCATAGTACAGGAGACGGAAAAACTGAGGTCGTTAGATCTGGTGATTATAAATTGCTTTATTTTAAAGATACCGATAAAGTTGAATTGTATAATGTGGTAAAAGATGAAGGAGAATTGAATGATCTAGCAGCTTCTGAACCAAAAAAGAAAAAGGAATTGTTAGAATTGTTAAAAGGATGGAAAAAAGAATATTTAATTCCATCAAAAGTAAAGATTTTTCCACCTAAAAAATAAGTAATGTATCGACTCATAAAAGTATTTGGTGTTGCAGTTTTTCTAGCTTTAGTTGCTTGTAAAGGGACTCAAAAAGTAGTTTCAGAAAAAAAGAATCTAACTCAAAAAGTGTTTTTCTTTGCAGGTCAATCAAATATGGAAGGAAGAGCCGATGCAGATAAAATTTCATCAGAAGATTTTCAAAGGTTGGAAGCTGTAAAAAATAGAATACAGTTTTACTACAATGATCAGAAGGTAAGTCCATTAAAAATTACCTTAGGAAATAGTTACGTTCAAAAAAAATTTAAGGTAACCCATGTTTTTGGACCAGAAATATTTTTTGGAATTGAGCTTGCTGAGGCTTATCCTGAAGAAGAATTTATTTTTATAAAAAGATCACAAGGAGGGACTTCTTTGTATGGAGCATGGAATCCTTATTGGACCGAAGAAAAAGCTGCACTAACCAACGAATTAAAGACACCGAAACTATATAGTGAGTTTATTTCTTTAGCGCACTTAGTTCTAGATCCTTTGAAGAAATCTGATTACCAGATATGTGGTATGCTATGGGTGCAAGGAGAAGCGGATAGCAATACGAAAAGAGGAATGCAACCAAGCGAAAGTTATGGCCAAAATTTATCAAATTTAATTCATTCAGTTCGCGATGAATTTGGAGTGCCTGAAATGCCATTTATGATGTTTCAAGTTGGGAATGGTAAAGTGGTTGAAGGAATGAAAAAAGTTTCTAAGGAGGATGTTCTAGTGGGTTTAATTCCGCAATCAAATAATAAAAATTCTAAAGACTTTTATCCAAAAAATCCTCCACCGATTGGCCATTACGTAACCAAATCGATGAAAAGAATTGGTGCGGAGTTTTACAAGCTGTATCAAGCAGAATTTGCCAAAGAATATTTTGTAAAAGAATAATGATGTTCTTAAAACCTACTTTTATTTATTTGACTTTTGTTCTCTTTTTTGGGGTTTCTTGTACGTCACAAAATAGAGTTGAGTTAGAAAATGTGACAGACAATGAGATTGGGTCAGATTTATTGGTTGGAGCAACTTTGAATTATCATGAGTTAGGTACGCAAAAAGAAGTTTTATTTTCTAAACATTTTACCTACTTAACTCCGGCTAATGCAGCTAAACAGTCAGCAGTGTTATCAACACCGGATAATTGGAAATGGACAAAAATTGATACTTTCTTAGCCTTAGCTAAAGCAAATAATTTACAAGTTAGAATTCATGGTCCGATCAGTCCGCAAGCTTCCAAATGGGCAAAAGATGATACTAGAACACCGCAAGAATTACTAGAAAACATGATACAGTTTATGACTGCATCAGCAAAAAAATACAACGAAATTCCAGAAGTAAAGTGGATGGATGTGGTAAATGAAACTATTTTAAAAGATGGTTCTTGGTTTGGCCCAAAAGCGGGCGTTGACAAGTGGGAAAATCCTTGGCTTCACATCGGTCTAGACGATGCCGGTTTTCCAATTTATATTTTAAAAGCTTTTGAACTAGCAACTGAACATGCTCCAAATGTGAAATTGGTATACAATCAAAATTCAGGAATGGAAGAGGTGATGTGGGATAAAGTAAAAGAAACCATCTTATACATTCGTTCGAAGGGGTATCGGGTAGATGGAATTGGTTGGCAAGCTCATTTATTGTTAGGTGCCAAAAGAGAAGACTTTGTTGATAACACAGCAGCAACCATGAAAAAGTTGGCCGATTTGATCGACTGGGCACATGCCAATGATTTAGCCTTTCATGTAACAGAGTTGGATTATTTGATCAAAGAAGGAGAAGATAAAACTGCAGAAAGATTAATTCAAAAAAGGGTATACCAAGCTTTAGTAACTGTTCTACTTGAAAAAAGTAAAAACGGAGAAGTAACTTTAAATCTATGGGATTTAGGAGAGCGCTATAAATCGGGAACAGGACATTTTCAATCTATTTATGATGAGAATTTTGAGCCTACTCCGGCATACGATGTAATTATGCCATTGGTCTCGAAAGAAAGAGAAAAAGACGTTAAGTAGACCTTTTTTGATATTTATGAATACCTATTTATTATAGGTATTGTTAACTTGTCATCAATAAAAACCAAATTAGATGATGAAACAGATTGCTCTATTCGTTTTATGCTGCTCAGTTTTTTTGACAAGTTGTTTTAGTAAAAAGAAGGATGTAAGAATAGCACAAAAAGCACCAAATATTATAGTTATTCATGTCGATGACTTAGGATATCATGATTTGAGTACACATGGGTCTGAAATATATCAAACTCCTCATATAGATAATTTAGCTAAAGAATCATTTGAGTTTACCAATGCCTATGCAAATTATCCGAGATGTGTACCTTCAAGGTTTGCCATGATGACGGGTAAATATCCGATTCAAAATGGTGATGTTCCAGATGATGGTTTTGAAATGACCGACGTCTCAGCTGATGAAAATTTTATCAATCAATTTAATACAGCAGGTTACCAAACTGCTTATTTTGGTAAATGGCAATTAGGACATGATACTCATAGTCCAAAAGGTTTTGGCTATAATTATTCCTTTGCTGCAGGAGCGGCAGGTTCTCCTATTAGTTTTTTATACCCTTTTAATACACCAAAAGGACATAATAGAAATGTAAAAAAGAAACCCATTGTTGACATAGAAGAGCTCAGTAAAGAAGGTGATTACTTGACAGATAATTTAACAACTGAATTTATTTCCTATCTAAAAAATGCCGACAAAAACAAACCTGTAATGGCAGTGTTGGCTTATTATGCCGTGCACCAACCTTTAGAGGCGAAAGACGCAGATGTGAAACGGAATCGAAAAGAAATCTCTCAATTTGATTTTGGAGAAGGACTAGAATATATTTCGGAAGGAACAGGACGAACAAAAATGAGACAAGACAATGCAACCTATGCAGCAATGGTCGAAAATTTGGATGTGAATATTGGTCGAATTATGACTACCTTAAAGCAATTAGGTATGGATGAAAATACAATTGTTGTGTTTTCATCAGACCATGGTGGACTGTCTAATGATGGTTATAACAAACGTGGCTTGGCTACGAGTAATGCTCCCTTACGTGCAGGAAAAGGGTGGTTGTATGAAGGAGGAATAAAAGTTCCTTTATTTGTTCGATGGAAAAATCATATTCAACCTCAAAAAGAAACTACTTCAATAGCTATGTTGATGGACGTATTTCCTACCTTGTTAGATTACGGAACAGGTAAAATTGTTTCAACCGTAGATGGAAAGAGTTTGAAACCCATTATAGAAACTAAAAAATCAAACAAAAATCGTGTTGTTTATTGGCATTCGTCAAAAGCAAGACCGAAAAATACAGGTGATGCAAAGTCTTCAGCTATTCGTGAAGGAAACATGAAGTTGATCCATTTTTATGAAACCAATACCGTTGAATTATATGATTTGTCTTCAGATCTTTCTGAAGAATACAATATCGCAACACAACAACCGGAAGTAGCAGATAAATTATTGAAAAAACTAAACCAATGGAAAGAAAATTTTTAAGAAAGATATGTTTGATGGCTCTTTTTGTGATGGTGGGTAGCAGTATAACTGTATGCGCACAAGAAATCTTGAAAAAAGGAAAGGATATCACAAACACTAAAAATTTAAAATATACCCGAACGAATAAGGAATACGGAGAGGTCACATTTATAAAAAAAATGGAAGATTTCGAAGATGTATTGGCAATAGAAACTAAAGTGCGTCCAAAGTTTATTTACAAAGCTTCAACTTCGATTCCTGTAAAAAAAACGGAGTTAGAAAAAGGACAGAAAGTTTTGGTGTCCTTCAAAGCAAAAACGGTTTTTTCTGGATTAGAGACGGGGGAAGCTAGATTTTTATGGGTGCTAAATCAAACCGGAAATTATAAAGGAAATATCAATTCTACTATAAGTTTAGCAAAAGAATGGAAGCAGTATTATATTCCATTTGAGGTCAATCAAAAAGTAAAAAAAGACGACTTAAGGATGGCCGTTCAGTTTGGGTATCAACCTCAAAAAGCTTTGTTTGCGGACATTCATGTATTGGTTTTCGATAGATCTGTTCCCTTGGAAGCATTGCCAAAGACCAAAATTAAGTATGTCGGTATGGAAGACGATGCTGTTTGGAGAAAAAAAGCATTCGAACGAATAGAGAAAATTAGAAAAGGAGATGTGCTATTGAGTTTTAGCAAATCAGGAGAACCATTGAAAAATAAAAAAATTGAAATCAAGCAAATTGAACATGAATTTTCATGGGGAGCAACTGTGAATGCGGCAGATATTTTGAATGATCAGAATCAATTAAAGTATTTGTCAAGAGATTTCAATGAGATTGTTTTTGCCAATGATTTAAAAATTAAAAGTTGGCATCGTGAAAAAAATAGAGCTAGAACTTTAGCTGCTATAGAAAAGGTTTCTGAAACCGATTTAAACATAAAAGGACATGTTTTGATTTGGCCAGGTTTTCAGTATCAGAACAAAGAGGTTCGAGAAATGGAAGATCAACCTGAAGCCTTGAGACAACTAATAAGAGATCATGTGGTGAATATTACTGAGACTACAAAAGGGAAAATCTCACATTGGGATGTGGTGAATGAGGCTTATACGAATAAAGATTTTCAAAGAATAACTGGTTCAGAAGAAGTGTTATATGATGGCTTTCGGATTTTAAAAGAATTGCAGCCAAATGTTGGGAGGTTTACCAATGAATACGGAATTATCAGCAAAGGAGGAATCGATTTTGAAAAACAACAATGGTATTATAATTACATCAAACGCATAGATAAATATACCGGTGGATTAGTGGATGGTATTGGAATCCAATGTCATATTGGGTCTGATTTAACTCCTCCAGAAAAGGTGGTTTCTATCCTTAACTATTATGGTACACTCAATAAAAAAATCAGTATTTCTGAGTTTACTATGGAAATTAACGATGCAGAGATACGGAAACAATACACCTCTGATTTTATCATAGCAGCCTTTAGTCAGCCAAATGTAAGTGAGTTTTTATTTTGGGGTTTTCATTCAGAAGGAAATCCAAAGGCAATTTTATATAACAAAGATTGGTCTTTCGCCCCAATGGGAGAGGCTTTTTACGAATTGGTACACCAAAAATGGCAAACAAACATTGCAAGTAAAACTTCAAAAACAGGAGAATTACTCGTAAATGGTTTTTATGGAACTTATGAGTATTCATACAAAGAAAACGGAAAAGTGAAAAAGGGAACGTTTGTTTTGAAAAAGGGAGGTGCGACAGAAATAAATATTGAATTGTAATGAAAAAATTGATTTTAATAATAGTTGCGTGTATTAGTATCGCATCACATGCTCAGGTACAACAACCAAATATCCTATGGATTGTATGTGAAGATATCAGTCCAACGCTATCTATGTACGGCGATGCTGCGGCCAAAACGCCTCATTTAGATGCTTTTGCTAAAGAAGCCATGGTTTTTGATAATGCTTTTGCAACAGTTGGAGTTTGTGCTCCTTCTCGCTCATCCATTATCACAGGTATGTATGCCACGAGTATTGGAACCATGCATATGAGAACTGGGATGGATATTCAATCTTGGGGGAAAAGAACCTATAAAACAGGGATACCAATTACAGATATTAACGGTGATTCTATCATTCAGTATGCTGCAGTAGTTCCGGCTGAGGTTAAATGTTTTCCAGAGTATTTGAGAGCAGCGGGTTATTTTTGTACGAATAATCAGAAAACTGATTATCAATTTGCAGCTCCGGTAACTGCTTGGGATCAAAATAATAATAAAGCACATTGGAGAAATGCTCCAAAAGGCAAACCATTTTTCTCGGTTTTCAATATAGATCTCACCCATGAGAGTAAGTTGTGGAAACACGATAAGTTACCTTTAACCGTAGATCCAGCACAGGTAAAAGTTCCGCCTTATCTTCAGGATACCGAAACTTCTAGAAAAACCATTGCTAGAAATTATAGTAATATTGAGTTAATGGATAAAAAGTTCGGTGCTATCGTTGCGGAGCTTAAAAAAGATGGACTGTATGACAATACCATTATTTTCTTTTATAGTGATCATGGAGGACCCTTACCTCGACAAAAAAGAGAAATTTTAGATTCTGGTTTGAAAGTTCCTTTTATGGTCAAAAGCCTCAATTCAGAAATAAGTGGTAGAACAGATCAAATGATTTCTTTCGTGGATTTAGCCCCAACTATTTTGAGTTTGGCGCATCTAAAAAGCCCTAAATACATGGATGGTCAAGCCTTTTTAGGAGCATATAATGCTAAAGAGAGAGTGTATGTTTACGGAAGTTCAGATAGATTTGACGAGTTTACAGATAGGATTCGTTCTGTTAGAGATAAGCAGTATTTGTATTTGAAAAACTATTATCCTGACTTGAAAAAGTACAAGGATGTTGGCTATCGAAAACAAGTACCGTTGATGGTTGATTTGCTGTCACTAGCTTCTAAAGATGAGTTGAATAATTTACAGATGATTTGGTTTGGTGATAAAACAACCGAAGAGCTTTATGATTGTAAAGAAGATCCCTTTAACTTAAATAATCTAGCGGAAGATCCTGCTTATACGACTCAATTAAAAAGGATGCGCAAAGCACTGAAAGCTCAAAAAAACAAAGATTATGCAGATATTTCAGAGTCAGAAATGATTGCAGAAATGTGGCCTGGCAATAAGCAACCTCAGACCAGTGCTGTCACCGTGAAGCAGAAAAAGAAAACGATACAACTTTGCACAGAGACCAAAGGAGCATCGATTGTTTATTATATAGCCAAAAAGAATAATTTAAAATTAGATTTTAATAGTGGGTGGCAATTATATTCGAAACCTTTAACATTAGAAAAGGGTGTTTATCTATATACAATGGCAGAAAGAATAGGGTTTAAGGAAAGTGAAATTTTAATAACTAAAATCAATTAATCATGAGGTTTATCAGAATTGTAATTATTGTATCGTTAGTTTTTATGTCTTTTCAGTTTGTTCAAGGTCAAGATAAAAAGCCAAATATATTGATGATTTGCGTAGATGATCTTAGGAATAATATTGGCGTCTATGGAGATGAACAAGCAATAACTCCGAATATTGATCGGTTAGCCAAACGAGGGGTGGTTTTTAGAAATCATCAAGTTCAATATGCCGTATGTGGTCCTTCAAGAGCAGCGTTAACAACAAGTTTAATGCCTGAAGAAACTGGAGTGATTGGTTTTAAACCAATCCGAACTAAATTAAACAATGTGATTTTTTTACCTCAATATTTTAAAGAGAACGGATATATTACTGCGGCAGCCGGAAAAATTCATGATCCGAGAACAGTAGGTGTTAAAGGACAAAAATCAAAAGATGGCGATGATATTGCTTCCTGGTCTATCCCGTATTATGCCCCTAAAAACGGACATCATCCAAAAAACGTGGCCATAGATGCAGCGGATTTACCTGATGAGAAGTATACCGATGCGATGATTCGGATTGAAGGATTGAAATTGTTAGAAAAAGTTGCCAAAAAAGACGATCCATTCTTTTTAGCAATCGGATTTAAAAAACCACATGAACCCTTTATTGCTCCAAAAAAATATTGGGATTTGTATGACAACACAAAATTCAAAATAGCAGTCAATCAAGCGGCTCCAATTGGAAGAGAAGATTTAAAAAAATATGCGCCTCATGGTAAAGATGTCCAAAACAATATGGATAAGAAAACCGGTTTGGTCAATGAAAAATTTCAGTTAGAGTTGAAAAAAGGCTACTATGCCTGCACTTCGTTTGTAGATGCTCAAATTGGATTGGTGTTAGATGAGCTGGAAAAATTAGGGCTTTCAGAGAATACCATCATCGTGCTTTGGGGGGATCATGGTTTGTTTTTAGGAGAACATGGTCGTTGGAATAAACACTCAAATTTAGAGGTGGCTTCATCATCTCCATTGATTATTGTAGATCCTAGAAATTCTGAAGCTAGAGGGGAGACTTTTTCTGCAGTTTCAACCGTTGATTTGTATCCTACTTTATGCGAGTTATCTGGGTTGAAAACTCCGGAACAGCCTAAAAATAATTCCAAATCAACAGGAAGAGCTTTAAAGGGTAGAAGTTTAGTGCCGATTTTGAATGATAGAAATGCACAAGTAAAAATAGGTGCAGTTACCGTGTATAGAGGACAACGTGGAATAGGATACGGGTACCGAGTAAAGGGAAAATATCGTTATATCGAATGGGTGAAAAAAGGAAAAGAAAATTTCTATGAATTGTATGATTATCAACTGGACCCTAATGAAACGATGAATTTAGCCGTGGTTTCTAAAGATACCTACGAACCGTTGCTTCATAAATTTTCAAGAGATATTAGAGCGCATCGAGAAGGCGCTGGTTGTATGGCTTTATTGAAAACGGCACCGTATAAGATTTCTGCCAAAAACGAAAAAAATATTTTAGTTAGAGATGCTGATAATGATGGAACTCCAGATGATGAGGAAGAAACCATAGACAGCAACAACAACGGAATTATGGATTATTTAGATAGTGCTGTGCATTAATTAAACTGACTTTAATGAAAAAAATGTTTTTTTTAGGGCTGCTGATTTTTACTGCCTGTAATACTCCTGTTTCTGAAAACACCTTTTCCAAAGAAAATTTAATTCCATGGTCGATTGTTGGTTTTGATGTAAACGAACGGACTCCTGAAGAGCGAATTGAAATGATTCAGAATTTAGGATATAAACAATACGGCTACGGTCATAGAGTTAGACATATACCAACCATGGCGGAAGAATGGAAACTTGCTCAAGAAAAAGGAGTTGAAATCCATAATGTTTGGTTGTATATAAATTTATCAAAAGATATTCCAGATGCGCTAAGAGCACAGAGCGAAGCAGTATTTGAAAATTTAGAAAAAACAGGTTTGCACACTCAGGTTTGGGTGGGTATGGATCCAAATTTTTTCACGAATGTCTCGGATAAAGTTGCATTTGAAAAAGCGAAAGCTATGATCGTTTATCTTTCTAAAAGAGCTAAATCTTTAGGGTGTAAAATAGCATTATACAATCATGGTGGATGGTATGGGAATCCTAAAAATCAGCTTGAAATTATTTCTCAATTTCCAAAAGGTGAAATAGGAATTATTTATAATTTCCATCATGCTCACGAAGATTTAGAAAATTTCAAAGAAAACATTCAGTTGATGTTTCCTTATTTGTGGTGTGTGAATTTGAATGGAATGAAAAAAGAAGGACCTAAAATAATTACAATTGGTGAAGGGGATTTAGAAAAAAACATGATACAAGAATTGATAGATCTTGGCTATAAAGGGCCTTGGGGTATTTTAGGGCATGTAAAAGGTGGGGACCCAGAAATTATTTTGGAAAAAAATTATAAAGGTCTTCAAAAAATGTTTTTGAATTAAAACTTATAAAATAAAGCTATAACTGCTTTGTTTGCTTTTATGGCTTCGTTTTTTGTTAAGTCTTGAATATATTTTGCATTCATGAAAAAGTGTTTTCCCAACGGAATTCCGGCATCTATACCAATTCCGGAAACAGAAGATTTGTCGTTGAAAATAGGTTCTGAGTTCACGTATTCTGGACTGATATTCGCATTGTAGTATCCAAGTAATCCTAAGGTTTTTCCTTTGGTGAAATGTCTAGAGAAATTTGCTTCTACAATAAATGCATCGCCAAACTCTTTTTCGCTAGTTCCTTTTTTGTGTCTGTATTCATAAATAATTCCTCCGTTTAAAGAATACTTGTTTTCATTAAAATATCTGGTTGCTTTTAAAGAAAACAAATGTCCATTCAGAGGTAGATCTTGTCCATACATAAATGAATAACTTCCTTGGAGTTTTAAGTTGTCTAGATCCCATGACAACTGAATTGGGGTAAAAGCGGTAACAGGTAAAAAATTCGATGAAAAGTTGTCATTGAAAATTACAGGTTGTGCAATTCCTACTGTATATTTCCCTCCAAGCACTGAATATCCGGTGTTCCAAGAAAGGGCTGTAACTGTAGGATTGATTTTGCTAGAAAATAGAGCGATCGCACCAACACTAACACCATCTCCTGAATAGGTTGCCGCATTGGCATTGGTTGCTCCTCCAAGTCCTGGAAGTGTTAAGGATCCAAACATTTGAGCATTGGTAGTTTGAATTCCGAATAATAAGATTGCTAGATAGATTAGTTTTTTCATGGTATAGATTTAAAATAGGTTCTCTATTTATAGTAGCTTAATAGTTTGTGAAAAACCCTAATTTTTAATTGAAAAAAGTCCGTATAAAATATATGGACTTTTTTTTTAGTTAATTATGCATTATTCTCTCGTGATTGGTTGGTAACTACATCTCAATCCACCACCAAAGTAATTTGCTTTTTTGTAAGGGATTTCATGTACTTCAATTCCCATTTCTCTTACTTTTTTTGCGATATGCGGAAAAGCATCTGACATAAGAATGGTTTTATTGTTTACCACAATTCCATTGGTAGCCATAATTTGAGCTTCTTCAGGTTTTGCTATTACCCATTCTCTGTTTTTCAATTTTGCAGGCAATGCATCAAAGTCGATAAAATCTTCTTTACAGATAATTCCTTGGTTTTCGTTGATCAACATCATCGCACAGTCTAAATGTAAAACGTTTTTATGCAAAGCGATTGTGTGTACTCTATAACTATTTCCTAAAGTTTCTTGCAACCATGCAATACCTTTTTCGTTAGAAGCATTTCCACTTATTCCAACATAAATATCTTTTCCGTCTACAAAAACATCTCCACCTTCGATATATATATTGTCTTCATGGTAGCCTAATTTGTTTGCAGGCATGCTAATCACTTCACCTTGGTAGTTTTTTGCAAGATCTAAAGCAATTCTTCTATAGTTTGCAGATTCTTGTCTTCTTTGTTCTGTATACATATTGGTAATGATAAATTTATTTCCAATGGTGATAATAGGGTCTCTAGAGTATACTTGAGCAGTTCCTGTTTCTTGAAACTCCATTTCGTCTGGTCGTCTAACCTTAACTCCTAGTTCCTCCAATTTTTTAACAAGATTCTCGGTTTCGATATGGTACTCTTGATCATCTTCTGGATAGACGTCAGCAAGTGATTGTTCTTGAGATTTTTCCATGTATTTAAATGCAGCATCCGTTATATAAGGAAAATGAGCTCTTACATCGTTGCTAATTTTAGGAGTGTTAAAAGTATTAGCTTCCCATCTACCAACAACAACTTCTTTAAGTTGATTCCATTCTGTATTGTTTTGTATCAATTTGCTAGATTTCTTTTCGTTTAATGGGCTGTTAAATGCCGTTAGTACTCCTGCTCCGATTACGGTTGCGATTGCAATATTTTTTAGCGTTTTCATAATGTATAGTTTTTAATTAATTATTGTCTTCATAAATAATAGCGTGAGAAGCAGTAAAAAACCCTAAAAATATTTGTGTTTTTTTTAGTTTTCATCCGTAATACCTCTGTTTTTGTGTTTGTTAGATGTTTTCTGAACTTATTTTGACAAATATGAAACCTTGATTTTAAGCATGTTTTGCAACTTTGTATCAACCAAACCAACCAATATGTTTTTTAGTTTTTGCAGCCATAAAAAAAGAATTATCCTACCTCTATATATATGTGTTTGCTCATTATTAGGTTGTTCTAATGTTAGTGCACTAGAAGAAACATATCCTACCCCAAAAAAACATATTGGTTTTAATATGCGTTGGGGAGATACTCCCGTAATCACAGAAAAGTTGGTGTCAACTATCTCTAAAATGGAGCCCACTATGTTGCGATATCCTGGGGGAACTATGGCGCATAATTTTAATTGGGAAACCGGATTGCCAAGTGAGCCTACCGTTAAAGATATTGAACATAAAATTGAAGATGTGAAGTTGTTGGCAGATGGTACGAATACCCAAATTATTTTTGTGGTTGATATTGTAAAAAGTACCATGGAAAATCAATTGAAAATGTTGGAAGCTGCTAAGGTTCCTGTCAGGTTTGTGGAGATTGGAAATGAATTGTATTTCGATCATTATGAGGATGTTTTTCCTAGTGGAAAAGCTTATGCTGATACGATTAATAAGTGGGTACCGCGAATCAGAAAAAAGTTTCCCTTAGCAAAGTTTGGAGTTTCTATGATAGGAAGGCAGGCAGGGAATGAAAGAAAACAAAATTGGAATCAAGATGTGTATTCCAATATCAAAGTAGCTATTGATGCACTTGTTTATCATTTGTATGTGCATGCAGATGAAACTGTACAGCATAGAATAGACCGATTTTTACCCCATTATATAAAGGATGAGAATAAAGAATTGTGGGTGACCGAATATGGAGCTCAAAGTCACTCGATTGAACAAACTGAGGAATTAGCGGATTATGTGGAGTCTATTGCAACTATTTCATTAAGTCATGTTTTGATTTCACGTTCCGGGAGGTACAGCAAAATCGATGATGAATCTGAATTGACAGAAGAAGGAGCCTTTTTTGTGAAAAGGCGAAATAAAAACAACCAATATTAATTTTAAACCATAATCATTATGAAATCAATTAAAACAATTTTAGTAATCGCAGTAATTCTATTATCATTAACGAATGTAACTGCACAGAAGAAGACGTTAGAAGATAAAGCAAATGAAAAAATAGTTCAAATAGATAAATTTATTATTTCTGAAAATGAGAACTTGGGCTTAGAGGAAGAACAAAAGGAAAAAATGCTTGCCTATCAAGTAGGGATGCTTAAGGAAGTGAAAGAAATTAAGTCACAAGGACTGTCAGAAGAAGAGACAAAAGTTAAATTGAAAGCTTTATATAAAAAAGCATACAAAGAAATGATTGTTGGAGTTTTAAGTAAAGAACAACAAATAGCTTTAAAAACGGCCAAAAAGAAAAGTAAAAACTCTTAAATGCCCCTAGTAGATTTTATGAAAAGCGTTTCGCAAACTATTGCAAAACGCTTTTTTTTTTGAAATTAATTTTTTAACTTAAGTGTCGGTATAGTAGAATGTTAATTGAATAATGGCTTATGAAAAAAATTACCTTTTTTATTGTTTTGTTGGTTTCCTTTGGCGTAGCAGCGCAAGGTACTTATACATTTGATTTTGAGAATTCTGATCCCCCAAATGATGTATGGACTGTAAACTCAGGATTGACAACTACGATAAGTGGTGGAGATCTAAATTTGGCTTTGACAGAAGCTGCTTCGAATCCCGTTTTTGGGACTACCACGGCAAATATCAATGCTGAGTTGTATCGATATGTAGCTATTTCTTTGAAGAACCCTTCTGCTGCCGGACCCACTTATTTACGAATGTCTTTTCCGAAAGAAGGTGGAGGTAGAAAATACATTAGTTTCGATATTCCCAATTTCCACTCAGATTACAAAACACATGTTTTTGATTTGAGTAGCGAATCGGATTGGGAGTATACGATGAATGATATCAAATTTCATTTTAAAAGCGCTGGAAATACAGATTATAATGCGGGTGCAGGAGTAGAAATAAATGTCAGTGAAATTGTATTTCATGAAGTAAGTTATAGCGGATATGTACAAAACCCTGCCTTTGAAAATGAGTTAACGTCTTGGAGTTTAGATACGGCAACAGCAACTGAATTCTATATTGCAGAAGGAGAAGGTGTTGGCGGAAGTAAGGCTGCTGAAATTGCTTTTGATGGAATACTTTCAAGTGGTGATATCAAATTAGAAAATAACTTTACCTATGAATTCGAAACCGATATTCCTGAAACATATACATTAGCCTTAGATTACAATCATAAAGCAACGGGTACAGCTGCAGAGGTACAAGTTTGCTTTAAGTTAAATTATAGCGACGGTATAGGAGGAACAAAAACCTTTTATCAAGGATGGGTTAGTCCAGGTGCTACTTACGCAGTTTCATCTTCTAACAGATTACTTGATGATGGCGATATAGCAGATAATACCTATAAAAGTGTTACCGTGTTTTTTAGGGCAAAGGGTGGAGATAATACTACCATAGCGTATTTAGATGATATTGTTACAAATATTAAAGATGAAAATGGCGATGAAATTCTATCGATTCCTTTTAAGATTATAGAAAAACCTGAGGTAACCCTATATCCGAATCCGGTAAACAACGTTTTGAATTTTACAGAAAACATTGAGAAAGTAGAATTGTATAATGTGTTAGGACAAAAGGTAATTTCAAAAACAAATACGAATTCTATTGATGTGTCTTACATAGAAAAAGGAGCATATATTGTGAGGATTATTGATCAAAATGGTGCAAGTATTTCACAAAGAATACTAAAAAAATAAAAAAAACATACAAATAATACCCGCTTTTTACCTATGTAGAAAGCGGGTATTTTACGTTTTGACAATTTTTAGACTTTATTAGATGCTCTCTAAACCTTCTTAACAGACCTGTATCCTAATTTTGTAATAGATAACAAAATAACTAACCATTAATACATATCATTATGAAAAAAATTACTTTAATATTTACGTTAATATCAGCTTTGGGTTTTGCCCAAGTTACGAACGGAACATTTGATTCTGATATTTCAGGATGGACTACACAAGGTAGCCCAACATCACTAGTACATGAATCAGCTGAAGGAGACGGTCTTCCATTAGGAGCAATGAAGCTTATAGCTTCAGGAACTTCGTCTGGAGCAAAAACATCGCCAAATACTGCTCCAGGAAATACAGGAGTTTATATATTGAAATTTAGAGTAAAAGGTGAAATAGGTACAAAAATTCAAGGAGCTGTCTATCAAGGTTCGTTGATCTCTGGAGAAAATTATACTTTGGAAACAGCCGATTGGGAAGACTATTCATATACATTTCATAATATAGATGGTGCAACCAATCTTAATGTAAGAATTATTGGTAAAACAGATACAAAAACATTTTACATAGATAATGTAACCTTTGAAGAAGCAACTCTTTATGATAACTATGTTTTAAATGGTGATTTTGAAACAGGTGGAGGTAGCACAACAAACTGGACACACACGAATGACTCTCAATCTTCTATGGGTACAATAACTGGTACTGATGGAGCAGGTGCTGATACAGGAACTGCAGCTGCCCTTACTTTTAGTGCAGACCAAACAGGTACTTCTGACGCAACATATTTTGACAATGATATTTATGATCTTGGAGAAGATAGAACTACAGAGTTGTTTACAATTACATTTGATGCCAAAACAACAGGTGCAGGTGCTGAATACCAGGCCGTATTCAAATTATACGATGCTGCAGATGGAGTTATTGGTTCGTTGTCTACTGGTATTACAACTATTGCTGCAGATGGAGCGTGGCATCCGATTGAGTTTAATAAAGCGAATAATTTAGGGGCGTTTAGAAAGATTCAAGTGAGAATAAAAATTAGAGATGGAGCAAACAGTTCAGAGGTAGTGGCAATTGATAATGTGGTTTCTAGTTTTGTAGATCCTGTAGCTGGTATTTTTAACAAACCGAAACAAGATTTACAAGTAAGTGTATATCCAAACCCAGTTAATGATGTATTGCGTATTTCAAAAGATGTTGCTACCGTTGAGGTGTTTAATATATTAGGGCAAAGAATTATTTCTGTGTCAAATGTAAATTCGATTGATACTTCATCTTTAGAGAATGGATCTTACATCGTTAAGTTGACTTCTGATGAAGGATTGACAGCTTCAAAAAGGATATTTAAGAAGTAAGCACATAAAAAATAGTTGAAAAAACACTGTCATTATTGACGGTGTTTTTTTGTTTTGACAAATATCAAACCTTATATGACAATCGTTAGACTAGCAAGGTTTAAGTTGTTGGTAAATTTGAATACAACATAAACCAATACATATTTAATCAAAATGAAAAAAATCACACTTTGTTTATTGCTACTGTTCTCTTTTGTAACAATGGCACAAATTAAATTTCCAACCATCGTACCAGAAGTGGTAGCGTATAAAAAAATAGATACCATTGGATTGAACCTTTATATATACAAGCCACAAAACTTTGATAAAAAAAAGACCTATAACTGCATGGTGTTTTTTCATGGAGGAGGATGGAACGGTGGGAATTACAAAGCCTTTAAAAGACAAGCGTCTTATTTGGCCTCAAGAGGAATGATTGCAATATCCGTAGAATATAGAATTTTTAATGTACATAAAACATCTCCATTTGAAGCTGTAGAAGACGCAAAATCTGCGATTCGTTATGTTAGGTCACATGCAAAGGAATTACATGTCAATCCAGATATGATTGCAGCTGGAGGAGGGTCTGCCGGTGGTCATTTGGCGGCCGTTTGTGGAAATATACCTGGTTTAGAAGGAAAGAATGAAGATCTATCGATAAGCTCGAAACCAAAAGTTTTGGTGTTGTTTAATCCAGTTTATGACAATAGTAAAAACGGATACGGTTATGGTAAAATGCAGGGAAGATACCTTGAAATTTCACCACTGCATAACATTTCTAAAGGAGCGCCCCCAACTATTGTGTTTTTCGGTACTAAAGATAAAACAACCCCTGTTAGTTCTTCATTGGAGTATGAAAAGAAAATGAAAGCAGTAGGTAGTAGATGTGATTTAATCTTGTACGAAGGGCAACCTCATTCGTTTTTTAACAAAAGTCCGTTCCTGGAAAAAACAGTCTTAGCAATGGATGATTTTTTAGTTTCTGAAGGATTTTTAGAAAAAAAATAACTCCAATTTTTACCAAATCAACCAACCAAACCACGATTCATTTTTATGAAATTATATATATACATAGCAACATTATTTCTCTCTTTGTTTTTTAGTGAAACGATAGCAGCAAGTTCTATAGCAGATTTAATTCCTGATGGTACAGAAACTCACAAAGCAGTCAACGATGGCTCATGGTTTACTCCAGCAACATGGAATACAAATACGGTACCGAGTGCAGGAGCAATTGTGTTGATACCGGCAGATAAAGAAATAACATATGAAGGAAGTTCAGAAGCACATATTTTTGCGATAAAAGTAATAGGGAAACTTACCTTTACGCAAACCAATAGTGCAAGTATCACGAAGTTGATTGTTGATACTTTTGTAGGAACGATGTCTTCAAAAATTTACTTTCATGCTTCTGATGCGAGTGATGGTAAGATAGATGTGATTTTCAAGCCTTTTGATATTGAGCAGCATAAAGATGCAGGAACTAGAATTTATCCATTGGTCTGGAATAGTGCTGCGGAAACTCATTTTAAGGATGGTATCAATCATTATAAAGTAACCTATAAATTAACAACGACTGACGATAAAGAACGATTTGATACGGCAGCTGAAGGAAATGCCAATACAACGCTTACAGAATATTCTAATGAATTGATTGATGACGGTCCGGGAGTGTATGGAAGATCTTCTTGGGATGCAGAGCAACTTTCTTTAGGTTTGGCAACCATGGGGCAAATACAGGTATTAGGAAAAGTGAAAACGACCAAACTGAAATTGAGTGCTGATGCTGCAAAAGGGCAGAAGACACTTCAATTGGTAGAAGCTCCTTCCGGTTGGTTAGCAGGTGATGAACTGGTCATCAACAGTGGTGGAAATATTGATACGAACTCAAGAGGAGTTGACGAAAGAGAAATAGGTTCTGTTTCAGGGACGTCAGTTCAAGTTACCTCGAATTTAAGTTTCAATCATGAAGGAAAGGGAGCAGAAAGTTTGCATTGTTATGTGGGTAATTTATCAAGAAATATTACATTTTCTTCAGCAGACATTTCAATGACCTCACGAAGAGGACATATAATGGCGATGCACAATCCTATGGATGTCCAATTCAGATATGCACGATTTAAAAACTTAGGGAGAACAGATAAAAGCAGAGTTGCTGATGATTTTATTTACGATCAGTGGATTGAACCTGTTGTTTTTACATCAAAACTATCTGCTTTAGGTTTAGAGTGTATGCAGTTAAAAAAAGCAGATGCAACCAAAATAACAAACTCCAGAGGTCGTTATTCAATTCATTTGCATAGAACGGGTGCAGCGAATGGTACACAGGCGGCGTATGTCGAAGGAAATGTTGTATGGGGAAATCCGGGTTGGGGAATTACACACCACGATTCACATGCCGAAATAACGAACAATATCGTATACGAAGTAGCTGGTGCAGGTATCGTGTCTGAGGCAGGAAATGAAACAGGCTTCTGGGATGATAATTTTTTGGTGAAAATAACAAAAGCGAGATCTGGTATAGGGGATGCTTTTACTCCTGTTGAAGGTGAAAATTATTTCGATCCAGATTTTTATCATTCTGCATTATTTTACGACGATTATTTGTTTCGAGGAGAAGCATTGGCGTTGAGAGGTAGAGCTGTAGTATGTAGGAATAATATTATTTCAGATTCTAATTTTGGCGTAGGAGTAACCAATATTAATCCGGTAAAAACGAATTTGCTAAGAGTCGATCCAGAGGCTTTAAAAGCTCTACGACCTACACATCAGGTAGACCATTTTCCTTTAGATGTTGAAGGGTATAGCAAGGAAGGTGATGGCGTGATGCCGATTGAAGTGGCGTTGATTGTTGAAAATACAGTTGTTGTAAATAGTTATAATGCGTTAAACTCTATTGAAAGAGATATGGGATTAAATCACGAGTCTAGGTCTGTTTTTGATGGGTTTAAGTCTTGGGGCTGTAACATAGGTTTGCAGCTTACATATCAAGCAGATTATTCGTTTAAGGATGTCTATATTTCTGGGAAAAACTCGAATTCTAGAGGAATGGATATGTGGAAACACTCATCTAATCATAGTTTTGAAAATATAAAAATTGAAGACTGTGCTACTGCAATACGCGTGTCAAAAGTGGTAGGTTTGGGTACTGATTATACCCAGTTAAAGACGAGAAATAATGGTTTTACCCAATGGTCATTTATAAACTATTCCGAATCAAATGTAACAGAACATTACGAATTAGAGCTAGATACAGATGGAGCAACTTATTCTTATGATGAACATACAGATAACATTGTCTATTTGTCAACCGCTGATGTGATGGATGATAGAGACATAGCATTTACCTTAACAGATGAAGCAGATTTAGAGGTTGATGTTGCAGCCAATGATTTTAGATTTGAAGTTGATGGGTATATTTCAGATTGCATTGGGTCTTATAACTATGGAGTAAAATCAGCTTGGGCCCAAGGAAACCTGCGTTTTGATTATCCGCAAAGAATTTATGAATTTGCTTCAAAAGCCAAATTCGAAGCGTATTTGGTAGAGAATAACGTTTATAAAGATGCAGCAAATGGTAATCAGTTGTATTTTATTGTGAACGAATCAGTACCTGATCGTTTGTCTTTTGAATACAAATCATTTCCGATAAGAATAAATATATTGAATGCACCTGCTACTGCTCCCTATTCAAATGCAATTTATGAAACTGAAATGGAGTTGGCTCCAAAAGCTCAGTTAGTAAGTTTGAAAGGTGTAGCAACACAAAGTACTACTTCAACTGCTGAATCTTATAAGGGATTAACGATAGAAACTCCTGCTTCTAGGGCAATCGATGGGAATACAAATGGTAGATTGCATGCTCAGTATTTTCAAAAAGGATTGGTTCCTGTGGGATCATCATCTTACACGGAAGAAGAATCTGAGCCATGGTGGGATCTAGATTTAGGTAAAGACTATAATATTGAGTCTATAGAGGTTTGGGGTACACAAAACTTAAATGGTAGTGCCATTGCAACGGTAGATTCAAAATTTAAAAATTTTTATGTCTTGATCGACGATGAGCCATTTGGAGATGTAGATTTGGCAACCGCAAAAACGAATGCATTGGTATATTTTTATCGAGGAGAGACAGGTTCTAGATTGTATTCAAAAACAGGAATTACTGCTAAAGGGAGGTATGTTCGGATTCAGGCAGAAGGAACTACACAATTGGCTTTGGCAGAAGTGAGTGTTTTAGGACGTGAAGATGGAAAAAGATATTGTGATTTTATTGAAGAAAACGGTACGGTAATCAATGGAGATTTTGAATGTGGACATAATACAAATTGGGAGTTTGTTACTGGGGGGAATGCAGTAGCAAGTTTTACTGATGGTACAACAGAGTCATTTGATGGAAGTGTATCGGCAAAGATTGACGTAACTACTGGAGATGCCTATAATAAGGCAGTTTTAAAAAATAAAGTTTATGGTGGAAATTTAAAAGATAAAGATGTAAAGTTTACTGTACAAGCGAAATCTCCTGATGCTGGTACTTCTTTTCGATTTCAGATTCAAGTGATGAATGGAGAAGGTGTTACCACAAATTTAACGTCACCAGTAATGAATTTGACAGCTAACTATCAAGAATTTGAATATCCAGTTTCATTTGCAGAAGATACGCAACAGGTTGTTGTAAAAATCAATGCAGGAAAAACGGTTGGGACATATTATTTCGACGATGTTTCAGGGATTATAGAAGATAGTCTTTCGGTGGATGAGGTGCATAACGAACCTTTTGTCTTTTATCCAAATCCTTCTAATGGGATGATTACACTTAAGAATTATAAAAGTATTTCCCAAATTACCGTAGTCTCTGTCTCCGGACAACTTTTGAAAAGAATTTCCGTGAACTCTGAAAAAATCGATCTAACCGATCTTCAATCTGGGATGTATGTACTTATGGTTACAAACATTGAGGGTCACCAATCTACAAGTAAAATTATCATTAACAATTAACTAGAAAAAGCCTCCGTATTTGGAGGCTTTTTTTTATTTTCCTTTAATATTTGTGGTGAAATTATTGTGGAGTAATTTACTGAGTTCACGAATTGTTTTTTTGTGTTTTGGATCGTTGCTTATGTTTGTATTTTCATCTGCATCAGAATGATGATCGAAAAGTGTTGAAGTGATTGTGTTTCCTGTTGTTGGATTGATGTATTCTGTATAACTGTATTTTTCTGTTTTGATTGTAAAACCGTTCCCTTTTTTGGTGAAAACATATTCTTTAAAAGGCTTTCTAGGGTTTTTGAAAAGTTGTACAAAACTCTTTCCCTCGAGTTGGTTTTTGGGTACGTCCAGATGACATAATTCAGCTAGGGTAGGGTAAATGTCAACGAGTTCGACTAAAGAATGGCTTTGGCTATCATTTACTTCAATTAGCGGAGATGAAATAATCAATGGAACTTGCGAAGTGAGTTTATGATTCGTGAATTTTGCCCATTCGGCATGTTCTTCCAAAAGATATCCATGGTCTGCCACCAATATTACAATTGTGTTTTTCTCGAGGTCTAATTCTTTTAGGGTTTGGCTTATTTTTCCAATAAGGGCATCGACGTAACTTACGGTAGCATAGTATCCTTGGATTAACTTTTTACTCGTGTATGAGTCCAAGCTACCTTTATTTGGAATGTTATCATAAGCTCTTAATTCGTAATAGCGGCCAATTGCAATTTTTGGAATGTTTGTTTGAGGGTAATTATTGTATGGATGTTGAATAGAAGACTCAGGGTATAGATTCCAGTATTTTGTAGGAGCATTAAAAGGCAAGTGATTCGAGATAAATCCGGCAGTAAGAAAGAACGGTTTGTCTGATTTTTTTAATTTTTTTAAATCTCGGATTACTTTTTGTGTCATCAATCCATCTATATACGTAGTGTCGTTTACATTCGAATGTTCGTAAGCTGGTCCGTTGCCAGTGTTGAGATATGTTTTTTTGTTTTTTGGATCGTGGTAATCTTTCCATATAGATTGCCAGTAATCTGTAGGAGTAAGATTTTTATTGTTTTTATTAAATGCATAGGGTCTATAAATCTCATCCCAATCATCTGTATTGTCGTCAAGGTGGTGGTAAACTTTTCCATTAGAAATGGTAGTGTAACCGTTATTTTTAAAGAGCTTGGGTAAGCTAATTGCAGTAGGAACTTCTTTAGAAGCAAAAGTGTTGTAATTGATGAATCTTTCTTTTGTAGGATACATTCCTGTAAGCATACTTGCTCTTGAAGCTCCACAAACAGGAACATTACAATAGGCATTGTTAAATTGAATTCCGCTTTTGGCAAGATGATCTATATTAGGTGAATGAATATAGTTTTTTCCATAGCAGTTTAACTCTGGTCGTAAGTCATCCATATATAAAAGTAGAACATTTGGCTTTTTGTCTGATTGACAGAAGACTTGTTGAGATGAAATCGAAAAAAGAATTAGGAGCAAAGAATAATAGCGCATATCAAAAATTTAATGTATCTCAAATGTACTTCTCAAAAATGAATTTGAAGTTTCATAATTGTCTTTACTTGTCAAAATTTTGTCTAATTTATGGAACAGGAAAGCCTAAGAGCTCTCCAAAACCAACAGTGTATAACCAGCATCCATAGATCGCATGTTCGATTGAAACCAAAAGTAAAGATTTTGTGTTTGTATAGGTATACGCAAAAACCCAACCACCCACAAAAGTAATCCCAAGTACTAGAGGAGACATGAAGAAAATATGACCTAAAGAAAATACAATAGCATTCATAAAAAGCAACAAGTGCTTGTTGTTTATAAGTTTTTGGTAGCGGTTGAAATAAAAACTTCGATAAATGAGTTCTTGTGGAATGACAGAAAGAAACGTATATACTCCAATAAATGTAATCCACATTTTTGGTTTTTTTCGGACAACATTGAATAAAGAATCGGGATCAGTACTATAGAGATATAGCAAACTTACAATGCCCAAAACGATAAAATTAAATAAGAATTGCAATCCAACTCTATTTGTATAGTGTGTAAAACATTTTTTGAAAAAAGAATACTTGTTTTGCCATAACACCCGAATGATATATAGAAACCCCAATATTCCAACTGCTAACTTTAGAAATATAGGGTATGAAAAAGTAAATGAAATGGGGCTAACTACGAAAATGAGGAGAAACTCAAGTAATAATTTCGATTTTTGAGAGATTTTCATGCTTTTTTCTTTCTTTAAATGTAAGAATTTTGATTGATTATGTAGCAGAATCTATCTGTTGAATGTCAATACTGTGTTTTGATAGTTTTAAACATATTAAAACCAATAAAAATGTTTGATATTACCTCAATAATTATATGTTTTTATAGTTAATGTTAATATAGAACATTTTTATGGCAAAACGCATGATTTAGTTTTTTATGGATGCTTGTATCTTTGAAGTGTAATTAAAATTCATATCATTATGAAAACAGCAATGAAAAGAACAATCAGAATGTGCATCTTATTAGTGGGACTAATGACATATGCCGAGAATGGAGATCCGAAACCAGCAATGGAAGTAACATCAGTGAATGAAGATAGTTTTTTACTGGTTATGAGTCAAGTTGAGAAAGAAATGTCACTTGTGATAAAAGATCAATATGGTTTTGTACTGTACTTAGATCAAATAGAGGCAGGTGGTAAATATAAAAAGACATATAATATTTCAAGTTTGCCTGATGGGACTTATTATATTCAAGTGTTAGATGATGATTTTTCTACAACGTATGCTATGGCGAAAGAAGCTGATAGTATGGTAATTAAAGTAGATTTCTCTACACCTCTTATAGAAGAAACGATGTTGGCAATATTAATGAATTAAAAATACGTTTAGTTTAAGTTTAGTTTAGTTTGGAAAATTGGGAAACCTTCTACGGTTTCCCTTTTTTGTTTGTCCTTTTTCGTAATTATTCGGTTGTAATTTCGACTTTGATTAAAACAGTCGAATCAAATGAAATTTACAGGAACAACAAATGAGTATCTCCATCTCGAAGAGATTACTTCAAATAATTGCAAGATTTTAAAGGAGGTTGTTGAAAGTAGTTTGACAGTTTTGTGGTTTCAATCTAATCAAAATGAGTTGAAAATTGATGGAATCAAATATTCTTTTGACAAAAATCAAATTCTATATTTAACCGAGTTTCATAAAATCGAAGTATTGTCTATTGGTGAAATTCGTTTTCTCAGATTTAACCGTCCTTTTTATTGTATCCTAGATCATGATGTAGAAGTAAGTTGTAAAGGCGCTTTGTTTTTTGGTGCCTCAAGATTGCCTTTAATTACTTTAGATACGAAAGAACTTGAAAAATTTGAAACTTTATGGAGGATGTTTGAAATTGAAATGGATGCAAATGATAGCTTGCAGATTGATATGTTACAAATGATGTTAAAGCGATATTTAATTCTGGGGACTCGAATTTATAAGCAGCAAGAAAAATATCCAAAAGATGAAAGCCTGTCTGATTTGGTTAGAGAATTTAATTTTTTGGTTGAGGCACATTTCAAAGAAAAACACACCGTTGCAGAATATGCAGAGTTATTGCATAAATCTCCGAAAACGCTAGCGAATATTTTTTCTAAAATGGGAGCGAAGTCCCCCTTGCGATTTATTCATGATAGAAAGTTGTTAGAAGCTAGAAGATTGTTAATCTATACCGATTATTCTATTAAAGAGATAACTTTCGAATTGGGGTTTTCTGATATTCAATCATTTAGTCGTTTTTTTAAAAAATACGAAACGGTTTCACCTTCAGAATTCAAAGAAAAACATCTATTGGGAAAAATTGCCAACTCCTAAGGAATTCTTACCAACTTGAAACACATTTCATCGTCGCATCTTTGCAGTGTAACAAATTAATAACAATTTAAAACACGAATATTATGTCACAATTTAATGTACCAACAAGAGAAGAAGTATCAGATAACAATCAAGAGATTTTTGATTCCCTAAAAAGTAAATTAGGTTTTGTACCAAATCTTTATGCTTACTACGCAAAAAGTGAAACAGCTTTGGCAGATTATTTAGCTTTACAAAACAGGAAATCCTCATTGAAAGCGAAAGAGAGAGAGGTGGTAAACTTAGTGGTGAGTCAGATTAATAATTGTAAATATTGTTTATCTGCACATACTGTAATTGGAAAAATGAATGGATTTTCTGAAGCTCAAATTTTAGAAATAAGAAGAGGCACAGCTTCATTCGATTCTAAATTAGATGTTTTAGCAAAAACAACAAAGGCAATTGCAGAGAATAAAGGAAAAATTGAAGCAGCAAAAAAACAAGCATTTTTTGATGCAGGTTATTCAGAAGAAAATTTAATTGATTTAGTAATTGTAATTGGTGATAAAACAATCAGTAATTACATCCATAATTTGGCAGATTTCGCAATAGATTTCCCTCAAGCGCAAGAATTGGCAACAGAAGAATTGGTTTAAATAGTAATAAATTATAAAAAAGAAACATCATGAAAAAAGTAATTATTTTAAGTATCATCACAGTTATAGCCTTGTTTTCAGTAAGTACGAATGCGCAAAGTGCGAAAACAATTAAATTAGAACAAACCACAGGTGATTTTTCTGTTCATGGGTTGGTGCTCTCAGAAGGAGATTATGTTTTCGAAATTGCCAACAACGGAGTTGATCATGAGGTTGGTTTTGTGATTGCACCGAAAGGTCATACAGATCAAGCACATCATATCAAAGAAGGCTATGTAAAAGAAGTGGTAAAAGATGGAAAATCATCTTTGACCAATGTGGTGAAATTGAAAAAAGGAACCTATGTTTATTTCTGTCCTTTAAATCCAACACCTCAATATGAGATAGTTGTGCAGTAACAGGTTTAAATTATTTGATATAAAAAAACTCTTCACAGCTATGTGAAGAGTTTTTTTGTACTCGAGATGGGACTTGAACCCATACGGACCTTACAGTCCACTGGATTTTAAGTCCAGCGTGTCTACCAATTCCACCACTCGAGCGAAAGAATGATATTCGGCTGCAAATATACTATAAATACCAAGTAATATTGAGTTTTTATAAAATATTTTCATTTGATTCTATTTGTGTAATTTTGTGATTCTCAATGATAGGTTATGAAAACATTTCTTAAGAAAAACATTTGTCTGATTGCGTTGGTTTTGTTCGCCAATTTATCTTTTGCATATCCAAGTCCAAAATTGATGTTCAAGGATGAAAAACCCAATACTTTGGTGTTAAAAGTTACTGCTTTGGAAAATGCAATACAGGTTGTAATGCAAAATGAAAAGGGAGATCTTTTGTTTACAGAAACCTTGAGCAAAGGCTACGTGTATAAAAAAACATACGATATTGCCGATTTAGAAAATGGTGTTTATTATACCAAAGTCGTTGAAGGAAGTAATGTGATGTTTTTTAAAGTTGAAAAAGGAGAAAAAAATACGATTGTAGAGGTTGAAAAACTACCTTTTGAATAAATTGCGTTAGGCTGTCATATCTAGCAGCTCAACACTTTTTCTTTTTGCTCTGTTGTTTTTCCAATCAATCCATTTTTTACCGGCCGTTTTTCTCATCAAGTTTTCAATAGGAATCATTACAACCAAGTTGTAAACGGCTTGCGCTAGGTGTTTTGGTGTTTTCGGAATACTTCTTAAACTCATAGAAAACCCAGGAGTAATGTATTTCATATAGTGCCAATAGCCTTCAGGGATATAAAGCATATCTCCGTGTTCTAAATTGGCTATAAATCCTTTAGCGTGCTTCAGAGCGGGCCATTTTTCAAAATCAGGATTAGAAAAATCGATATCTCGATGAGCAATTAAAGAATTTGGAATTTTATACAAGTATTTAGATTGTTGTTGATCGAATAGCATGCATTGTTTTTTTCCTTCAAAATGAAAATGGAAGATGTTAGCCAAATCTAAGTCATAGTGCATAAAAGTAAAAGAATCAAACCCTCCAAAAAAGAGTGTTGGTAAGCTTTTCAAAAACTTAATTCCCATATCAGGATATTTGAAATCCTTTTGAAGTTTTGGAACTTCTTTTAAAATATTCCAAAGAAAAATACGGTATTTGGTAGGCTCTTTTTTAATAAGATCGACATATTCTGTCATCTTCATATGCGCATGTGGACTGTTGAAATTATCTTTGTGAGTGATAGGTCTATCGTCATATAAAGGAACCTGTTTGTCTCCGACTACCTCTTTCATATAGTCAAAATTCCATTTCTCATATGCAGGCCATTGTTTAGAGATACTCTTTACAACAACAGGGATTTGAGGTTTTAAGTAGTTTTTGATAAACGCTTCTTTGGTGATATCCTCAACAACATCTACATGTTTCAATTGAAATTTCATAGTCGTCAACTTTGCGCACGAAAATTAATATAAAATTAGTCAAAAACTGTGTTTTCACAACTTTTTTTATCCACATAAAAAAAGTCTGCTAACTTTAAGTTAACAGACTTTGTACTCGAGATGGGACTTGAACCCATACGGACCTTACAGTCCACTGGATTTTAAGTCCAGCGTGTCTACCAATTCCACCACTCGAGCGTGGTATTGAGCGAAAGACGGGATTTGAACCCGCGACCCTCACCTTGGCAAGGTGATGCTCTACCCCTGAGCTACTTTCGCGTTTTTTTATTGCGAGTGCAAATATAAAACTTATTTAAAATAAATAAATAAATTTTATGTCATTTTTTTTGAAAAAAAATAATTCAGTTAGACGGGTACTATTTTGAAAACTACAAAACAATTAACATAAAAAAACCTCTCAACATTGCTGTTAAGAGGTTTAGTACTCGAGATGGGACTTGAACCCATACGGACCTTACAGTCCACTGGATTTTAAGTCCAGCGTGTCTACCAATTCCACCACTCGAGCGTGGTATTTTGATTGCTCAAATTCGGATGCAAATATAGCTTATATTTATAGAAAACAATGAGATTTTTTGTGTTTTTTTTAAAGTGCTGTTTTGTAGTTGATTAGTGTTGTTTTTTTCTTTATTGCTACTGAATGTAATCCTTAGATTGTACTTGATTTTTAAAATAATGGATCAAGTACATCAATTTTATAAATAATGATTGTCAATACGTAAGAAAGAAATATCTTTGCCAAAAATTAAAAGTATACATGAGCACTGTAGTTGATGAGGTAGATAACGGTAGAAAAACATCTACATGGATTAGTGATTTTAAGCAGCTTACCAAAATAGGCTTGTCTATGAGTGTGGTTTTCTCTTCTGTTGCTGGGTATTTATTGGCAGTTGAACCAGAAGCAATTTCTATCTATACTATTTTTTTGTTGGCAATTGGAGGATACTTTATGGTGGGAGCATCAAATGCTTTCAATCAAATTGTTGAAAGGAATACAGATGCTTTAATGAAAAGAACTAAAAACAGACCAATTCCTGCTGGTCGTATGTCCGTGCGTACGGCGATGGCGATTGCAGTAGCGTTTACGGTTTTTGGTATCTTTATTCTGTATTCTATTAATCCGAAGAGTGCTTTTTTCGGAGCAATATCTATTTTTTTGTATACGAGTGTTTATACACCACTAAAGCCAGTAACACCACTTTGTGTTTTTGTAGGGGCATTTCCAGGTGCCATACCTTTTATGTTAGGGTGGGTCGCTGCAACTAATAATTTTGGGATGGAAGCTGGTTTCTTATTTTTGATTCAGTTTTTTTGGCAATTCCCACATTTTTGGGCGATTGGATGGTTGCAAGATGAAGAATACAAAAAGGCGGGTTTTAACATGCTACCTATGGGTAAGAAAGATAACGGAGCTGTGCGACAGATTATTTTATATACCATTCTAATGATATTGGTTTCTGTTTCGCCAGTGCTAAAACTAACGGGGTCTTTTTGTATTCATCCAGTTACTGCTGTGTTGATACTATTTCTTGGGTTGAGTATGTTGTATTACGCAGTAAAAATGCTAAAAGACCATAGTCGAGAAATGGCGAGAAAGTTGATGCTGTCTAGTGTATTGTATATTACAGTAGTTCAGGTCATATATGTTATAGATAAATTTTTACATTAAATAATCAAAGAAGATACATGGAAAATTCTTTAGATCTAGAGTTAAAAACGGCAAGAAGAAAAGGAGCGAAACCAATGATGTGGGTAGCTATGGTAAGTATGACAATGATGTTTGCAGGTTTGACCAGCGCTTATGTTATCAGTAGCAATCGCGAAGACTGGGTAAGTTTTGATTTGCCAGTTGCATTCGGTTTTAGCACTTTGAGTATTGTGCTAAGTAGTATTACTTTTTTCATCGCAAAGTTGACTGCTAAAAAAGGGAATAAAACAATGACAACAGTCATGTTGTTGCTTACTTTGGCGCTTGGATTAGGCTTTGTGTATGGTCAATTTCAAGGTTTTCATGAGTTTCAAGACATGGGATTGTACTTTACGGGTCCAGAAAGTAAGGTGTCTTCGTCGATGTTAATGGTGATTGTTTTTGCACATGTTTTACATGTTGTGGCAGGGTTAATTTCTTTGTTAGTAGTGTGTTATAAGCAAATTGCTGGACTGTACCCTAAAGACGATGTTTTAGGTTTAGAGCTGGGTGAAATCTTCTGGCACTTTCTAGATTTATTATGGATTGGCTTATTTTGCTTTTTCTATTTTAATACTTAAAAAAATTGGTTATTTTTGCCAACTAATTAGAATATTACATTAATTAAACAAAATTTATGGGAGCAAATATTGCTGATCAATCTGAAGGTAAAGCATGGGACGGAGGTTCTGCACAACCTATGGGAGCTAGTTATGGAAAAATGATGATGTGGTTTTTCATCGTTTCTGATGCATTGACATTTTCTGGTTTTCTTGCCGCTTACGGTTTAACTAGATTTAAATTTATAGATGTTTGGCCAATTGCTGACGAAGTGTTTACTCACTTTCCGTTCATGCATGGTGCGCATGCTCCAATGTATTATGTTGCATTGATGACATTTATTTTGATTTTCTCTTCTGTTACAATGGTGTTGGCAGTAGATGCAGGTCATAACATGAATAAGAAAAAAGTAACATTTTACATGTTCTTAACGATTATCGGTGGTATTATTTTCGTTGGTTCTCAAGCTTGGGAATGGAAAAACTTTATCCAAGGTTCTTACGGAGCTGTTCAATTAAAAGATGGTAAGATTGTTCAATTTGCAGAAAATGGTCATCAAATAGCCTTGGCAGATTTCGTTCAAGCACAACCTAAAGAAGAGGTTACACATACAAGACACAATGGTCTGTGGTTTGAGTCTGGTGATGAAGTACCTTCATTTACAGTTGAAGAAGTTGTAGCTTCTTTCAAAGCAAATCCACATGTAGATTTAAGAATCGAAAAAATAGATCCTGTAACAAAAAAGAAAATTATTGTTTCTAGAGAAGAAGGGTTGAAATTTTTAGAGCAAGCAGCTAGAGTTGTAGAAGGTGCGAATTTAGAAGTAAATGAATATGGAAGCAGTCAATTTGCAGATTTCTTTTTCTTCATTACTGGTTTTCATGGTTTCCACGTATTCTCAGGTATTGTGTTAAATATCATTATCTTCTTTAATGTGATTATTGGTACTTACGAGAAAAGAGGACACTACGAAATGGTTGAGAAAGTTGGTCTTTACTGGCACTTTGTCGATCTAGTATGGGTGTTTGTATTTACATTCTTCTACTTAGTATAATTATTAAATAACATTGTAAGATTTCTATTTCGAAATCGAAAAAATATATAAAATGGGACACGCAGCAAATCATAAAGCATTAATTTGGAAAGTATTCGGAATTCTTTCTGTAATTACAATTGTAGAAGTAGCATTGGGAATCGTAAAACCTGATTTCTTATTTACAACTCAGTTTTTAGGAACTTCATTATTGAACCTATTGTTCTTAATTTTAACAATCGTAAAAGCATATTACATCGTTTGGTATTTTATGCATATTGCGGATGAAAAGAAAAATTTCAAATACTCAATTGTAATTCCTTTGTTGATTTTGATTCCTTATTTAGCAACATTGCTAATTATCGAAGGAGGATATGTTCACGAAGTTTTAGCGCCATACATTAACTGGAACTATTAATTCGATTGAAATATAAAAAATAATTAAGGTGGTTTATCCACCTTTTTTTGGATTCAAAAACTAATGAAAATGGATAAAAACCCGAATCAAATAAAAAAGATTGTTATTCTTTTTTGCACCTTTATCGTACCGTTGTTGTTCTTTTTGTTTCTTGCTTCAGGTAAGGTGAACTTTAATAAATTACCTGTAATAACAGAAAATGTTTCTAACCTTAAAGGAGCAATTCCTTTTCGTAATAAGGTAACGGTTCTTTCGATTTTAGGGACTGAGGCAAATGTTAGAACGCATCAAAATATTTTAAATCTTTACCAAGTCATTTATAAAAGTACGGAGAAGTATAAAAATTTTCAAGTAGTGACGATTGCACCAGATGATTCTAATTCGAATACGATACAGGAGTTGCAAGCTGAATTGGTAAAAGTTGGAGGTGTTGATTTGCCAAAATGGAAATTTATTTCACTTTCAGAAGAAAGTATTCAAGAGTTGGTTACTAGTTTCGGTATTCCTGCAGTGCAGTATGATATTAAAAATGGAATCGATAAGGTATTTATTATCGATGAAGAGATGTGTCTAAGAGGAAGAACAGATGATGAAGATTCGAAATCTGGAATTCTGTATAACTACGACACAAACTCAGTGTCTGTGTTGAAAAACAAATTAAAAGAAGACTTGCAAGTTGTCTTCTACGAGTCTAAATTTGCAGTAAAAGAACCTAAATTAAATTAAGTGAAAAATAATTATTCATACGCAGGGATTGCTTTCATAATCTTGATTTTTGGAATTTGGGGAGTGAACGAGTTAGATACCAGAACTGAAAAGAAGCAATTAGTTACGTTTGAAAAAGTTCCTGATTTTAATTTTATAAATCAGTTTGGTAAAGAGGTTTCAAATAATGATTATGCAGGTAAAGTGTATGTAGTAGAATTCTTTTTTACTACTTGTCCTACCATATGTCCTATAATGACTCAGAATACTGTATTGCTTCAGAATAAATATTATGGAAATCCTCATTTTGGAATCGCTTCAATAAGCATCAACCCAAAACACGATACTCCAGAAGTAATGAAATCTTATGCTGATGAAAAAGGAGCTACAATGGAGAGTTGGAACTTTCTAACCGGTGATGAAGCTGCAATTTTTAAATTTTCGAACGAAGGATTTAAATTATATGCAGGTAAAAATGAAAATGTAGAAGGAGGATTTGAGCATTCAGGCTTGTTTGCTTTGGTTGATAAAAACGGATTTATTCGTTCTAGAACTGTGACTACAGGTGGAAGTGAGAATCCAATTAAATTTTACGATGGACTAGATGTAAAGGCGATTGAAATGTTAAAAGAAGATATCCAAATATTATTAGAAGAATAGAAATATGAGTTCAGAAAAAAAATACAATAAATTAATCGTTGTTTTATCTGTGGCAATTCCTGTTGCAGTTGCAGTACTTTTTAGAGTGAAAATTGATGTTCAATTGCCTGTTTTTTTACCTCCAATTTATGCGAGTATCAATGCAGTAACTGCGATATTGTTAGTTTTCGCTGTGGCAGCTGTGAAAAAAGGGAATCTTAAGTCACACGAAAAATTAATGAAGGCTGCAATCGTTTGCTCTGTAGTGTTTTTGGTTTTATATGTATTGTATCATATGACATCTGATTCTACTGCTTATTTAGGTGAAGGAGCAATTCGTTATGTGTATTATTTTGTATTAATCAGTCATATAGTTTTGTCGATAGCAGTAATTCCGTTTGTGTTGATTACATATGTACGAGGAATAACAAATCAGGTTGCTTTGCATAAGAAAATTGCAAAATATACATTTCCTTTATGGTTGTATGTTGCAGTTACTGGGGTGATTGTGTATGTTATGATTTCGCCATATTATACTGCGGTGCTTCCTTAAAATTATATTATGAAAATATTCATCAGCTTATTTCTATTTATGTTTACACTAGTTGGATACAGTCAATGTGCCATGTGTAAGGCCGTGGTCGAAAGTGGTGATGTAGGTATGGCTGAGGGAGTCAATGATGGAATCATGTATTTGATGATTTTTCCATACATATTAGTAGGTCTTTTGGCGTATGCATTGTTTAGGTTTAGAAAAAAGCAACGAAATAATTCGGGTTCATGAGTGAAATAGGAATTGGTATGGCGGCTCTTGGTCGACCAGAGTATATCAACATTAGACAAGATAAAAATATAGATAAGTCAGAAACAGCCTTTAAAGAAAATGCGTTAAAGGTTTTGGATCTTGCATATGCGCGAGGGATCCGCTTTTTTGATACAGCACCTTCATACGGTAAAGGCGAAGCGTTTTTAAAAGACTGGGACTATCTAAGGAATCACTCAGATGCTGTTTTGTCAACGAAATGGGGATATACTTATGTTGCAAATTGGCAACTTGGGTATAATGGTTCTCATGAGATTAAAGAACACTCAATCGAGAAATTGCTTGAGCAGTGGGAGGTCTCAAAAGTGTTAATTTCTAAATTAAAAGTTTATCAAATTCATTCTGCAACACTTGAAAGTGGGGTTTTAGAGAACGATGATGTTTTGAATGCTTTGGCTAAAATAAAAAAGGATACCGGTGTAAAAATTGGTTTGACTGTTAGTGGTGCGAATCAATCTAGTATCATAGAAAGGGCAATCAATTGTGAGGTTGAAGGTGTTCATTTGTTTGATAGTTTTCAAGTTACATTTAATGTTTTCGAACAAAGCACTTTCGAACTATTAGTTGCTTTAAAAAAGATGGGTAAATTTGTTATTATCAAAGAAGGATTGGCAAACGGACGTGTGTTTTTGTCTGAGAGTAATGTTTTGAAAATGCTTTCTGAAAAGTACAATGTAGGTGTTGATGCGATTGCTTTGCGTTTTTGTATGGACGCTGTTTTACCTGATGTTGTTTTAAGTGGTGCTGCAAATGAAGCGCAACTAGAGCAGAACTTAAAAGTCAATACGTTTCAGTTGGCAATTGATGAAATTGATGCTCTTAAGGCTTTGAAAGTTTCTTCAAGTGATTATTGGAGTGAGCGAAGTGAATTGAATTGGGATTGATGTTTTTCTCTTTCTGATTTTTAGAAAAATATATTGAAAAAATAAAGCCGTACCTAATTGGTACGGCTTATTGTTTTATAGAAGCCCTGCTCTTTTTAGCAAAGCATCAGAATTTGGTTTTTTACCTCTGAACGCTATGTATAAGTCCATTGGTTTTAGTGTGCCACCTTGAGACAAAACAGTATTCTTAAATTTTTCTCCAATTTCTTTGTTGAAAATCCCATTTTCTTTGAAGTATTCGAAGGCATCGGCATCCAAGACTTCTGCCCATTTGTACGAATAGTATCCCGCAGAATATCCTCCTTGAAAAATATGAGAAAAAGAGGTGCTCATACAGTTTTCTTGAACTTCTGGGTATAGTTGGGTATCAGAAAAAGCGTCTGATTCAAATTTTTTAACATCTAGTTGCTCAAAATTAATTTCGCTTTGCGAATGCCAAGACATATCTAATAAACCAAAACTCAATTGGCGAAGTGTTTGCATTCCCTCTAAGAAACTAGAGGCTTCTTTTATTTTTTGAATTAATTCCATCGGAATTACTTCATTAGTTTGATAATGTTTTGCGAATAATTTCAATACATCTTCCTCATAACACCAGTTTTCGAATATTTGACTTGGCAATTCGACAAAATCCCATGATACACTTGTTCCAGATAGGCTAGCGTAAGTTGTGTTTGCAAGCATTCCGTGTAGCCCATGACCAAATTCATGAAACAAGGTGGTTACCTCGTTAAATGTTAGTAAAGAAGGTTTGGTTTCTGTGGGTTTTGTAAAATTACAAACATTCGAAATGTGAGGTCTGCTATTTATTCCATCTTCTATATATTGCCCTTTGTATGAAGTCATCCAAGCTCCGTTTCTCTTTCCTGCTCTCGGAAAAAAGTCAGCATAAAAAATGGCGATATAATTATCGTTTGCATCTGTGACTTTGTAGGTGCTTACATCTTCGTGGTAGGTGTCAATGTCAAAAATTTCTTCAAATTGCAAGCCGAACAGTTTAGTTGCTACGGTAAATGCTCCGTTCAATACATTTTCTAATTTGAAATATGGTTTTATGGCTTCCTCGTCAAAATCAAATAATTCTTTTTTGAGTTTTTCAGAATAGTAAGCACCATCCCATTTTTGCAATTGATCGATTCCGTCTTTTTTTGCAAAAATAGAAAGTTTGTCAAATTCTTTTTGTGCTGCTGGTTTGGCTTTTTTCAATAGTTCGTTTGAAAAATTCAATACCGTTTCTGGGGTTTCAGCCATGCGTTCTTCAAGTACAAAATGAGCGTGCGTATCATAACCTAATAATTCAGCTCTTTGTTGTCTGAGTTTTACAATTTCAAGTACGATGTTTTGGTTGTCAAATTCGTTTCCTTGAAATGCTTTCTTGCCAAATGCAATGGCCATTTCTTTTCGTAACTCTCGATTTTCGAGATACGTCATAAAAGGTATGTAGCTCGGGTAATCAAGTGTGAATAGCCATCCATCTTTTTCTTTTAACTTGGCGGTTTGTTTGGCAGCTTCCAGTGCACCCTCAGGTAATCCTTTTAATGTCTCTGCGTCAGTAATATGCAATTCATATGCATTGGTTTCGGCAAGTGCGTTTTCTCCAAATTGCAATGAAAGTTTAGAGAGTTGCATGTCTATTGTTCTCAAAGTATCGCGGTCAGCACCTTTTAAATTTGCTCCGTTTCTCGAAAAACCTTTGTATTGTTTTTCTAATAACATCAATTGCTCGTTGGTGAGTGTCAACGCATCTCTTTGTTCGTATACCGATTTTACTCTCTTGAACAAATCTTCATTCAAACGGATGTCGTTTGAGAATTCTGACAATAAAGGAGAGACTTCTTGGGCGATTTTTTGAATTTCGTCGTTTGTTTCAGCCGAGTTTAAATTGAAAAAAATACTTGAAATACGGTCAAGTAATCTGCCTGATTTTTCAAGCGCTTCAGTTGTGTTGCTGAATGAAGGTTTCTCTTTAGAGTCAACAATCGATGAAATTTCTTCTTTGGCAATTTCAATCGCTTTTTCAAAAGCAGGTTTGTAATGTTCGTTCTTTATCTTTGAAAAAGGGGCTGTATCGTAAGGGGTGTTGAATGCTTCTAATAATGGATTCATATGCGGTAATTCTTATTTTTGTTGTTCTTTTTTCCAGGCGTCAATTCCACCATGTAAGCTTTTTATATTTTTGTCTGGGTAGGCTTCTGCAATTATTTTAGCCGCAAGTAAACTTCGTTGTCCGACTTGGCAATACAATACGATGTTGTCTTTATGCTCTAACGCTGTTAATTTTTGTTGGATTTGATGTAGGGGTATATGTTCGCCTCCTATATTAAAATGTTCACGCTCCATAAGTTTTCTAACATCGATAAGTGTAATGTTGTCTGATTGTATCATACGAGCGAGTTGTTTGCTGTCGATTTCTAATGGGTTTTCTTTCTCGATACCACAGAAGATATCGTAGTCTATCAATTCGCTGATTTGAATATCGTTGTTCTTTTGAAACTTTAAGATGTTTTGTTGTAAAGTCAGGGCGTTCATAGAAAGTAATTTCCCGGTCAAGGGTTCTCCTATCTCACAAATAATTTTTAAAGTTTCGTTAGCTTGTAAACATCCTATGATTCCTGGCAATACTCCAAGAACTCCAACATCAGAACAATTGGGTATACTGTTTGCGCTCGGTGGTGTTGGAAATAAGCAGCGATAGGTTGGTCCGTTTTTATAATTGAATACACTTACTTGTCCTTCGAATTTAAAAATAGCACCAAAAACTAACGGTTTATTCGTTAAAACAGCAGCGTCGTTTGTTAGATAACGCGTCTGAAAATTATCTGATCCGTCTACAATTATGTCGTATTCAGGAAAAATGTCTAACGCGTTTTCAGAAAATAGAAATGCAACATAGGTTTTGAATTCAATGAAAGGATTTAATTTTGAAAGTCTTTTTGCAGCGCAAAGAGCTTTGGGTTTTCCTATATCTTCGGTAGTAAAGAGTATTTGTCTTTGTAGGTTGCTTTGGTCAACAGTATCGTTGTCAATTATACCAATAGTTCCAACTCCAGCAGCTGTAAGATACTGTAAAATTGGACAGCCAAGTCCACCTGCACCAATAACTAAGACTTTGCTTTTTTTAAGTTTTTTCTGGCCTTCTAGTCCAATAGAATCCAGTATGAAATGTCTATTGTATTGCTTTTTTTCTTCGTTTGAAAACATAAATTGTAATAAGAGTACTTGGTATAGCTTTCAAAAGTAGTTTTTTGTGAGCAAATACTTTATCAACAACAGTTAATATTTTTCTAATATTTTTCTATTTCATTGTAGAATTTTTCGTAAATTGCGAGTGTAAAAAACTGGTTAAGAAGCTTGTGCAAAATAACAAGTGTTGTTTTGCTTCTGGATTAATTAACCAAGGCCACTACCCCGTGTAAGATTTAGATGAATACCTAAATAAAGACCAACTTAATTACGACTACCATGGGGACAGAAAATCATTCAATTAATTCAGACAAACATGTAGTTTCTCATTCCGGGATTCTTACAAGTATTCAAGAGTATTTTCAAGACAAAGCAGAAGGCTTGAATCTTTTTGAAAAAGTAATGCTAATACTCTATAGTTCTATGACATTATTCTTTTTGTTTGCTGCCTTGTATTTGGTGCTTACAAAAGGTTTTAAATTTTAATAAATATTAGTTTCAATTTTTGTAAATTGATATGTAAAAGTCTAAGTTATGATTGTCATAGCTTAGACTTTTCTGTTGAATGTTAAGAAAAGATATATTTACTAATATCAAAAGGTATTGTGTTTTGTATATCCGATTATTGTTGTTATATTTGCACCGTAAAAATCAGGATTATTGCAAATGAAGGGGACTTACAAGTCCCCTCTTTTTATACTAAAGCATGAATAAAGAGCTTATAAAAGAATTGGTACATGAAGCGTTAGAGGAATCACCTCTTTTGTTTTTGATTGATTTAGAGTTCTTAGCGGATAGTAAAATATCAATAATAATTGATGGTGATGAGGGGGTTCCCTTGAATGAATGTATTAGAATCAGTAGAGCTGTCGAGTCTAAATTAGATAGAGAGGAAGAAGATTTTAGTTTAGAGGTAAGTTCACCAGATATCACCAAGCCATTACTTGTTTTTCGTCAGTATAAGAAAAACATTGGCAGAACATTAGCAGTGAAAACCGCTGATGAAAAATTTGAAGGAAAATTGGTTGAGGTTTTAGACGATCAAATCGTTTTAACATGGTCTGCAAGGGAACCGAAACCTATTGGAAAAGGAAAAGTAACAGTGCAAAAATCGGTTACAATACCTCATAATAATATAGTAGAAGCAAAAGTGAAGCTAATTTTTTAAGTAGTAAGACGAAATGGAAAATATAGATTTAATAAATTCATTTTCAGAGTTTAAAGACGATAAAAGTATCGATAGGGTAACCTTGATGTCTATCCTTGAAGAGGTGTTTAGAGCTGCCTTAAAACGTAAGTTTGGTTCTGATGAAAATTTTGATATTATTATCAATCCAGATAAAGGAGATTTAGAGATTTGGAGAAATAGAATTGTTGTTGCAGACGGTATGTCTGAAGACGACAATGAAGAAATTGAATTATCTGAAGCAAGAAAAATTGAGCCGGATTTCGAAATTGGTGAAGATGTTTCAGAAGAAGTAAAATTATTTCAATTAGGTAGAAGAGCTATATTAGCCTTGCGTCAAAACTTAATATCAAAAATTTACGAGCACGATAGTACAAATATCTTCAAGCAGTTTAAAGAGTTAGAAGGAGATTTGTATTCGGCAGAAGTTCACCATATCAAACACAATGCAGTTATTTTATTGGATGATGAGGGGAATGAATTGGTGCTTCCGAAAAGTGAACAAATTCGTTCAGATTTCTTTAGAAAAGGAGAGTCTGTAAGAGGAATCATAAAAAGTGTTGAATTAAGAGGTAATAAACCTGTTATTATTTTATCTAGAACAGCACCTGGTTTCTTATCGAAATTGTTCGAACAAGAAATTCCAGAAGTTTTCGATGGTTTGATTACGATTGAAGGTGTTGCTAGAATCCCAGGAGAGAAAGCGAAAGTAGCAGTAGATTCTTATGATGATAGAATTGATCCAGTAGGTGCTTGTGTTGGGATGAAAGGATCTAGAATTCACGGAATTGTTCGTGAATTGGGTAATGAAAATATTGATGTGATTAATTTCACTAAAAATACAGAACTATTTATTGCAAGAGCTTTGAGTCCTGCTAAGATTGTTTCAATGAATATTGTTGAGCAACCTGAAGAAGGAAAAAAAGGACGTGTGGATGTGTTTTTACGTCCAGAAGAAGTTTCAAGAGCAATTGGTAGAGGAGGTGTGAATATTCGTTTGGCAAGTGAGTTAACTGGATATGAGATTGATGTACAAAGAGAAGGTGTTGAAGACGAAGATGTAGAATTAACAGAATTCTCTGATGAAATCGAAGCATGGATTATCGACGAATTTAAGAAAATCGGTTTAGATACTGCTAGAAGCGTACTAGACAAAGATGTTGACGAATTGGTACAAAGAACAGATTTAGAAGAGGAAACAATTCTAGATGTTCAGAGAGTCCTTAGAGAAGAATTTGAAGCATAGATCACCTAGAATACCGAGTTTCGTGAGAAACGCAATTTAAAAGAAGAATAAAATTCTGAATATACGGCTGGTTTATGAGCCAAATAAGTAAACCAAACCGATTCAACAATTAAAAAGTTATGGCTGAAAATAAAACAATACGACTCAATAAAGTTTTAAGAGAACTTAATATTTCATTGGATAGAGCGGTTGAGCACCTTGCGAGCAAAGGAGTTGAGGTAGAGGCACGTCCTACTACAAAAATCACTAATGAAGTGTATGAAGTGCTGTTGGAAGGTTTTCAGACTGACAAAAATAAGAAGGCAGCTTCTAAAGAAGTAGGAGAAGAAAAGAAGAAGGAAAAAGAAGAACTGCGTTTGGCTCAAGAAGCAGAACTAGAAAAGAAACGCCAAATTGAAGAATCTCGTAGAGCTGTTGTAAAGGCAAAAGCTGAAAAGTTAGAGGTAAAAACGGTTGGTAAGATTGATGTTCCTGGTGCTGTGATAGAAGAAAAACCTGTCGAAGAAAAACAGGTGGAAGAAGCTCCTGTAGCTGAAGCTGTTAAGGAAGTTGTTGAAGAAAAAGAAGTTGCTCAAACTGTTGAGGTTGATGAGAAAAAAGTTGAAGAGACACCAAAAGCAACTCCTAAAAAGCCAATTGCGCCTAAGGCTATCGATAAAGCTCAAGAATTTATAGAGGCAAAACCAACGCCTTCTAAAAAACAAGAGCCAAAAGAAGAGGTGAATCCAGAAGATGCGGAGAAATTGACTACTCAGTATAAAAAGTTAGACGGACCTAAATTAACGGGTACGGTAATTGACTTAAAACAGTTTGAAAGACCTAAGAAGAAAAAAGAGGAGCCGAAAGCTGGAGCTGGTAATGCTGATAAAAAGAAAAGAAAAAGAATTGTAAAACCTGCAAACCCAAATCAACGTCAAGGCGGTGGTCAAGGTGGTAATCAAAGAGGTGGGTTTAAAGGAAGAGGTAGAAATCAAAGACCGAATCCTGCAGTTAAGAAAGAAGAACCTACTGAAGCTGAAGTTCAAAAGCAAGTAAGAGAGACTCTAGAGAGATTACAAGGGAAATCTAGTAAGAATAAAGGAGCAAAATACCGTAGAGAAAAAAGAGATTTACACCGTCAACAATCTGATATTGATCAAGAGTTGGCTGCTGCAGAAAATAAAGTATTGAAAGTAACTGAATTTGTTACTGTTGGGGAGGTTGCAACCATGATGGATGTTTCTCCGACACAAATTATCTCTGCATGTATGACTCTTGGAATGATGGTGACAATGAACCAACGTTTGGATGCTGAGACATTGACAATTGTTGCTGAAGAATTTAACTATACTGTTGAATTTATCGGAGCAGAGGTAGAAGAATCAATATTAGAAGAAGAAGATAGAGAAGAAGACTTAGCGACAAGAGCACCAATTATTACGGTAATGGGGCATGTAGATCACGGTAAAACTTCACTTTTAGATTATATCCGTAAAGCAAATGTAATTGCTGGTGAGTCTGGAGGTATCACACAACATATTGGAGCTTATTCAGTTGAATTATCGGGTGGTCAGAGAATAGCATTCTTAGATACTCCAGGTCACGAGGCCTTTACAGCGATGAGAGCACGTGGAGCACAGGTTACCGATTTAGTAATTATTGTAATTGCAGCAGATGATGATGTAATGCCACAGACGAAAGAGGCTATTAGTCATGCGCAAGCTGCTGGAGTACCTATCGTTTTCGCAATCAATAAAATTGACCGTCCTGCGGCAAATCCGGATAATGTGAAACAGCAATTGGCTTCGATGGATTTACTTGTAGAAGACTGGGGAGGTAAAATTCAATCGCATGATATTTCTGCAAAAACTGGACAAGGAGTTGATGAATTGCTTGAAAAAGTGTTGTTAGAAGCTGAAATCTTAGATTTAAAAGCAAATGCTGATAAAAGAGCAACCGGAACTGTAGTAGAAGCCTTGTTAGATAAAGGACGTGGATATGTATCTACGATTATGGTACAAGCTGGTACGTTAAAAATCGGTGATTATGTATTGGCAGGTAGACATAGTGGTAAGGTAAAAGCGATGTTCGATGAAAGAGGACATAACTTGCAAGAGGCTGGACCTTCTACTCCTGTATCAATGCTTGGTTTGGATGGAGCGCCACAAGCTGGTGATAAGTTCAATGTATTTGAAGATGAAAGAGAAGCAAAACAAATTGCTACAAAACGTTCTCAATTACAAAGAGAGCAGTCTGTTAGAACTCAGAAACACATCACGCTTGATGAGATCGGAAGAAGAATTGCATTGGGTGACTTTAAAGAGTTGAATATTATATTAAAAGGAGATGTTGATGGTTCTGTAGAGGCATTAACTGATTCTTTCCAGAAATTGTCTACTGAAGAAATTCAAGTGAACATTATTCATAAAGGAGTAGGAGCAATTACAGAATCTGATATTCTATTGGCTTCTGCATCTGATGCGATTGTAATTGGATTTAATGTGCGTCCTTCTGGAAATGCTAGAACGCTTGCAGATACAGAAGAAGTTGATATCAGAATGTACTCAATTATTTACGATGCAATCAATGACTTGAAAGATGCCATGGAAGGAATGTTGTCTCCAGATATGAAGGAAGAGATTACAGGTACTGCTGAAATTAGAGAAGTATACAAAATATCTAAGGTTGGTAATGTAGCTGGTTCAATGGTGTTGACTGGTAAGGTATTTAGAGATTCTAAAGTTCGTATTATTAGAGATAGTATTGTAGTCTTTACTGGTGAGTTTGCTACCTTAAAACGTTTCAAAGATGATGCTAAAGAAGTGGCAAAAGGTTACGATTGTGGTATGCAAATAAAAGGATATAACGATATCAAAATCGGAGATATTGTTGAGGCATTCCAAGAAGTAGAAGTGAAAAAGAAATTGAAGTAATTCAATTTAAACTATAGAAATAAAAAAGCCTCCTAAATTTAGGAGGCTTTTTTATTTCTATAGATCTTATTTTACAAGTAGCCAACTTCTAACCCAGTCGTAAGATGTTGTGCGCTCTTCTTTACTTCCATTCATTCCTCCGTTTGCTGGAACAGGATTCCAATCATACGTTTCTACAACCATTCTCAATTGCATTTCGATGTCAAAATCAGCAGGTGGTGTTACTTTTTCTACAAGTTCTCCATCCAAGTAAAACCAAACTTCATTTTTGTTTTTCCACCAAGCACCATATATGTGATAATCTTCGTACACTTTTCCAGAAGCTAATTTTTTGTTAGCTCCTTTAGTTGCTTTTTTGTAATCACATCCTTCTGGTATGTTTCTGCTGTGTGTGTTCGAGTGCATTGAGCTATCAAAGTATGCGGCCCAAGCACCATCATTGTATATTTCACCCACACATTCTTGTATGTCTAACTCCACAGTTCTTTTGTCACAACCCGTCAGGTTTCTCTTTTCGTTAATCAACCAGAATGTTGAGGACATAAAAGTTTTGTTGGCTTTCATTCGGCATTCATAATAACCATATTTGTTGGCATTTTTAGAAGCTACATAACCACCACCGTGTGTAAAGTCTTTACCATTTTTTGTGATAGTCTCATCTAGTTTATATGCTGTAATATTTAGTGATCCATTTTCGATATGTATATTGTCTTGCATGAATAATCCAGGAGGCCTACCAATCCATCCTCCAGATGTAACCCATTTTTTTGTGTCTATTTTTTTCTTGTTGAATTCATCCGACATGTTTTTTATTAATTTCCATTTGAGTTCCTTAGGTTTCGGATCTGAATTTTTTGTGAATGTTGGAGTTTTTTGACTGTAAACATTGCTAATTGATACCATAATTACAGTGAGTACGAATCTTTTGATTGTAGTTGTTTTGTTCATGATTTTGTTTTTGTTAAAACTACCAAGAAATTAAAATTAGAAGGAGAACGAATGGTTGTTTCACTAAAACGGATGATTTTTAAAAGGTTAAATACGAGAGTAAATAAGTGAATTTTGTTGTAATATCTTTAGTTCTAATTTTATAGCTTTGTTAAGTAAGTGTTTTATTCTCACAATAAATTGAAATGATGAAAAGAAAATTATTAGATACGAAAATTATAATGGTTGGTTCGTTCATGTTTTTTGCGTCGCTATTTGCTGCTAATGCACAAACAGATATCGCAAAAGGGAAGAAAATTTTTAATTCTAATTGTGCTGCTTGTCATAAATTAGATAAAAAACTTATTGGGCCTGCCCTTGGTAAAATTTCTGAGAGAAGAGAGTTAGAATGGACTATTTCATTTATTAAAGATAGCAAGGCTTTGATGGCGAAAGGAGATAAGGATGCTATTGAAGTATATAATAAATTCAATAAAATACCAATGATGTCTTATTCGTATTTGAGTGATAAAGAGATTTTAAATGTTATTTATTATTTAGATCATGCGAAATAAAAAAAGACCATTCAACTGAATGGTCTTTTTTTTATAATACTCTTGCTCCAGGGTATTCTTCTTTTATTTTGTTTAAAATTCTGTCTGCTTCAATCCGAGTTTTAAAAGAAGTGGTTTGAACTTTCCACTCGGGAACTTTATAAATCCGCTTAATTTCGATTTCAGGAAATAGTTCGCTGAATTTTTGCATTCTATCAATAGCAGATTTTTCATTTCCATTATATAGCTGAATGCAGAACCCTTTTTTAGCCACTTTGCTGTACTCTCTTTTTTTGTCGATCAGTGTTTTTAGACTGTTATCTGTGCTGGTTTGAGCAAAAATTGAAACTGAGCAAAAGATAAGTATAGTCGTAAGAATAGATAGTTTTGTTTTCATAAGAATTAATTCTGCTGCAAAAATAAACAATGTTCAATAGCTCTAATTATTTTTTTTGTTAATAATTATGATTTGATAGGTTTTCATTTAACGAAGTACCACTGTTTTGTCACTTTTTTATTGATAAAAATCATTCTTCGTTTTGTTGTGTTCTAATCACTAAATTCTCTCCATTTGTTTTGTGTTCGTTGTGTTTTATTTTGTGTGTAATTTCTGCTATATTGTGTGATCACGACCCCCTTAAAACATAGAACTCTAACGATTTCGAAGAAATTATTAAAAACTGAGCTCTCGGTTAATGAACATCTGTTATTTAGAACAAATATAAATTAGTTAAGAGCGCGCTTTTTTAATTCACATTTTTAGTAATTAATAGTACTTTTGCTCAAAATTTTGAGGGAAATAATACTGTTCATTAAACGATTATTTTGTCTCAATTTAAGATAGAAAATTTATATTTTTAAGTATGAAAAGTGTGAAAAAACACAGTCAAATCAAAAGATTAGTATTCTCTAGTCTTACTTTTTTATTCCTTTTTACCTTTAGTTTGTCTGCACAAGGAGATGCAAAAGCTGGAAAAGGTTTGTTTAATGCTAATTGTGCCGCTTGTCATAAGTTGGATAAAAAATTAGTGGGTCCTGCGCTAGGAAAAATCTCTGACAGAAGAGAATTGGATTGGTTGAAAGCATGGATTAAGGATAACAATGCATTAAGAGCTTCTGGTGATGCGGATGCAATTGCGATTTACGAAGAGTACAAAGGGTCACCTATGACTGCTTTTCCTCAGTTGTCTGATGCAGATATCGTGAATATCGTTGCTTATTTAGATGCAGATCCTGTGAAAAAAGCGGGTGCTGCACCAGTAGCTGCTGCGGCAGTTGATGTAAAGGAAGAAGGTTCGTCTAATTGGATTTCTTATGTTGTTTTCTTGGTTTTAGCTGGGTTAGTGGTTTATGTGTATTTCAAAAGTGATAACGGTTTCTTGAAAATTGTTGCTACGATTATCTTGTTATTTAACTTGGCGTATTTTGGATTCACTGCTCTTATGTCAGTTGGTGTAGATCAAGGATATCAGCCAGTTCAACCAATTGCTTTTTCTCATAGAATTCATGCAGGTGATAATAAAATTGATTGTCAGTATTGTCACTCAGCAGCTAAGAATAGTAAAACTTCAGGGATACCATCAGTTAATGTTTGTATGAACTGTCATAAAAACATTGGTGAGGTTGCTGAAGAAACTGCAACAGCTGAACATTCAAAAGCTTTTTACGATGGAGAAATTCAAAAGTTATACAAAGCAGCTGGATGGGATTCAGAAAATTTAGAATATACTGGTGAGACAGAGCCAATAGTTTGGACTCGTATCCATAACTTACCAGACTTTGCTTATTACAACCACTCTCAGCACGTTACTGCTGGTGGGATCAAATGTCAGAAATGTCATGGACCTGTTGAAGAGATGGAAGAAGTATATCAGTATTCTCCGTTAACTATGGGATGGTGTATCGATTGCCATAAAGAAACTCAAGTTAAAATGGAAGGAAACGGATACTACAAAAACATACATGAAGAGTTATCTAAAAAGTATGGTGTAGAAAAAGTGACTGTCGCTCAAATGGGAGGGAAAGAATGTGGAAAATGTCACTACTAATCAATTATTAAGTTTATAAAATACCTATATATAACATGGCATCTAACAAAAAATACTGGAAAAGTGTTGAAGAACTAAACGAAAATAGTTCGATTGTTGCTAAGCTTGAAGAAAAGGAGTTTGTATCTGAATTAGCTACAGATGAATTTTTAGGAGATAAAGAGAGTTTAGAAGAGTCTTCTACTTCTCGTCGTGACTTTTTAAAATATGTTGGATTTTCAACAGCAGCTGCTTCATTGGCTGCATGTGAAGGTCCAGTTAGAAAATCAATTCCTTATGTTGTAAAACCAGAAGAAATTACTCCTGGTATTCCTAACTATTATGCAAGTACAATTGCTGACGGTTATGATTTTGCAAACGTATTGGTGAAAACTAGAGAAGGAAGACCAATTTTAATCAAGCCGAATAAATTAGCAAACGGTACTACCAATGCAAGAGTGCAAGCTTCTGTATTATCATTGTACGATAGTTTGCGTTTGAAAGGGCCAAAGGTAAACGGAAACGATGTTTCTTGGTCTGATGCAAATGCGCAAATAAAATCTAAGTTGGCTGAGTTAAAAGCTGCTGGTGAAAAGGTGGTTTTATTAACAGGTACTTTGGCTAGTCCATCTACTGAAAAGTTAATTGCTGATTTTATTTCAGCTAACGGAAATGTAGAACATGTTCAATATGATGCTTTATCAGAATCTGCTTCTTTAGATGCTTTTGAAGAAGTTTATGGAGAAAGAGCATTACCTAATTACGATTTTTCTGATGCAAAAACTATAGTTTCTATCGGTGCAGATTTCTTAGGAGATTGGCAAGGTGGTGGTTTTGAAAAAAGCTACACTGCAGGTAGAAATGTAGAAGCAGGAAAAATGTCTCGTCATATTCAGGTAGAATCTAATATGTCGTTAACTGGTTCAAATGCGGATAAAAGAATTGTAGTAAAACCATCTGAGCAAATTTATGCTTTGATCAATTTATACAATGCTGTAACTGGAGAAAGTTTGCCTTCAAAAGCAACTCCTAAAGACGGAGCAATTTTAAAAGCGGCTAAGCAGTTGAAGAATGCTGGTAAACACGGTGTTGTTCTTACAGGAATTCAAAACAAAAATGCACAATTGTTAGCCTTGGCTTTAAATGCATATTTAGAGAGTAATGTTATCGATACGGCTGCTGTAAAATATACAAGACAAGGCTCTGATGTGGCAGTTGATTTGTTGATTGCAGAAATGAATGCTGGTAAAGTTGGTGCTGTAATTACTTTCAATACGAATCCTGTTTATACTTTAGCGCAAAGTGAAGCTTTTGTACAAGGATTAGATAAAGTAAAATTATCAGTTGCTTTTGCGTCTAGTGAAGATGAAACAGCAAGTGCTTCTCAATATGCATTACCTGTTCCTCATTATTTAGAGGCTTGGGGAGACGTGAAAATTCAAGAAGGTTCTTACAGTTTAACACAACCAACTGTAAATCCTTTGTTTGATACAAAACAATTTCAAGACTGTTTGTTAGCATGGTCTGGAAGTGAAGAATCTTACTATGATTACTTAAAGAATTTCTGGTCTAAAGAAGTTCTTGGTGGTACTGCATGGAATCAAGCATTACATGATGGTATTTATACTTCAGAAGCGAAAGCTTTAAAAGGAAAATCTATCGATGCTTTAAAAGCTGCTAAAGCGTTAAAGTCATCTGTTAAAACAGGAGCTTTTGAATTGACATTATACGCATCTACTGCAATTGGAAATGGTCAACAAGCGAATAACCCTTGGTTACAAGAGTTGCCAGATCCATTAACTAGAGCTTCTTGGGATAACTATTTGTTAATTTCACAAGCAGATGCAAATGAGCAAGGTTTTTCTAATCCAGTTAGAGATAATGGAGCCATCGATGGTCAATATGCTAATATTACTGTAAATGGTGTCGTTTTAGAAAATGTACCGGTATTAATTCAACCAGGTCAAGCTAAAGGATCTTTAGGATTGGCTGTTGGATACGGGAAAACAAAAGCAATGAAGTCTGAAATGCAAGTAGGTGTAAATGCTTACACGTTAGCAGCAGACTTTAAAAATGTGCAAGTTGCTACGATTGAAAATATTGGAGGTGCTCATAAATTTGCATGTGAGCAATTACAACATACAATTGCTGGTAGATACGAAATCTTGAAAGAAGTATCTTTCAAAGATTACAGCAACACAGATTTAGATCCAAAAGAATCTTGGAATCAAGTTTCTAAGGTGTCATTGAAACATGAAGAGGTAGATGTAAATGCAGTTGATTTATGGGATGATCAAGATAGAAGTATCGGACATCACTTTAATTTGTCAATTGACTTGTCATCTTGTACAGGATGTGGTGCATGTGTTGTAGCTTGTCATGCAGAAAATAATGTTCCTGTAGTTGGTAAGCATGAAGTGAGAGTGGGTAGAGATATGCACTGGTTGCGTATTGACAGATACTATTCTTCTGAATTAGATGAAAACAACGAAGAAAGAGCGATCAACAAAAACTCTTCTTCAGATGAGGTTGATACATACTATGCTCTAGAGCAACCAGCTGAGAATCCTCAGGTATCATTCCAACCGGTAATGTGTCAACACTGTAATCACGCACCATGTGAAACGGTTTGTCCTGTTGCTGCAACTTCTCACGGACGTCAAGGTCAAAATCAAATGGCTTATAACAGATGTGTTGGTACAAGATATTGTGCAAACAACTGTCCTTATAGAGTACGTCGTTTTAACTGGTTCAAATACAACGAAAATTCTGAATTCGATTTCAATATGAATGATGAGTATGGAAAAATGGTATTGAATCCTGATGTTACTGTTCGTTCAAGAGGAGTAATGGAAAAATGTTCTTTCTGTATTCAATCTACACAAGCGGTAATCTTAAACGCTAAAAAAGAAGGTAGAAAAGTTGCTCCAGGTGAGTTTAATAATGCAGTAGCTTGTTCTTCTGCATGTACTACGGGATCTCTTGTTTTTGGTGATGTAAATGAATCTGATGATGAAATTATCGCTAAGAAAGAAGATAAAAGAGCATATCGTTTGCTAGAGGCTATCGGAACAGATAACAATGTCCTTTACCAAGTGAAAGTTAGAAATACAGAAGAAGCATAAACTAAATTAATTAAGAAACAATATATAAATTATGTCGTCTCATTACGAAGCACCTATTAGAGAACCATTAGTATTAGGGGAAAAATCTTACCATGATATTACGGTTGACATTGCAAAACCTATCGAGGGTAAAGCAAATAAAAATTGGTATATAGCATTTACAATTTCATTAATTGCCTTTTTATGGGGTATAGGGTGTATTACCTATACGATCGGAACTGGTATTGGAGTTTGGGGATTGAACAAGAACATTGGATGGGCTTGGGATATTACAAACTTTGTATGGTGGGTAGGTATCGGTCATGCCGGTACATTGATCTCAGCAGTATTGTTATTATTCCGTCAAAGATGGAGAATGGCAATCAACCGTTCTGCAGAAGCAATGACAATTTTTGCCGTTTTCCAGGCGGGTTTATTTCCATTAATTCACATGGGGCGTCCTTGGAACGGATACTGGGTATTACCTATCCCTAACCAATTTGGTTCGTTATGGGTAAACTTTAACTCACCTTTATTATGGGACGTATTTGCAATCTCAACATATTTATCTGTATCATTGGTTTTCTGGTGGACAGGTTTGTTACCTGATTTTGCAATGCTACGTGATAGAGCGGTAAAACCATTCCAAAAGAAAATTTATGCTTTGTTAAGTTTCGGATGGTCAGGTAGAGCTAAAGATTGGCAACGTTTTGAAGAAGTATCTTTGGTATTAGCAGGTTTGGCTACGCCATTAGTACTTTCAGTACATACAATTGTATCGATGGATTTTGCTACTTCTATCAACCCAGGTTGGCACTCGACAATTTTCCCTCCTTATTTCGTGGCCGGAGCAATTTTCTCTGGATTCGCAATGGTACAAACGTTGTTAGGAATCATGAGAAAAGTAACAAATCTTGAGAACTATATTACACGTTTGCATGTTGAATACATGAATATGGTAATTATGTTAACAGGTGGTATTGTTGCTGTGGCTTATGCTTCAGAATTCTTTATCGCATGGTACACAGGTTCTCCTTATGAAAACTTTACCTACATGTCGGTTGGAGCTGCGACAGGAGCATACGGATGGGCATTTTGGTCATTGATTTTGTTTAATATTTTGATCCCTCAATTGTTATGGGTTAGAAAGTTTAGAAGAAGTTTCATTGCTTCATTCTTAATTTCTATCGCAATTAATATTGGTATGTGGTTCGAACGTTTCGACATTATCGCAATTGTATTGAGTAAAGGACATTTACCATCTACATGGACTCGTTTCGAGCCTACATTTGTAGATATAGGTATTTTCATTGGAACTATTGGGTTCTTTGGAGTATTGTTTTTATTGTACGCTAGAACGTTCCCGGTGATCGCTCAAGCAGAGGTAAAATCAATCTTAAAAGTATCAGGAGAAAATTATAAAAAATTAAGAGACGGAAATCATGAGTAATAAAGTAGTACACGCCTTATATAATGATGATGACATCCTGATGGATGCCGTTAAAAAAGTAAAAGAAAAACACATTCATATAGAGGATGTCTTTACTCCATTTCCAGTTCATGGTTTGGATAAAGCAATGGGATTGCCTCATACAAAATTAGCAATCACGGCATTCTTATACGGTCTTACAGGTTTGTCTTTCGCAATCTGGATGACTAACTATATGATGATTCAAGATTGGCCTCAAGATATTGGAGGAAAACCTAACTTTAGTTGGTTTTTGAACATGCCAGCATTTGTGCCAATTATGTTTGAATTGACAGTGTTTTTTGCTGCCCACTTAATGGTAATTACGTTTTACATGAGAAGTAGAATTTGGCCATTTAAAGCAGCTGAAAATCCAGATGTAAGAACTACCGATGACCATTTCTTAATGGAAATCGCGATTCACGATAATGAAGAAGAATTAAAATCTTTATTGAGTGAAACAGGAGCAGTTGAAATTAACGTAATTGAAAAGCACTAAAGGAATGAGAAATACGATCACTAAAATAGCAGCAATATTATTTGTAGCAATCGCGTTTACTTCATGTAATGATAAAACGAAGCCACAAGTACAATACATGCCTGACATGTATACATCTGTAGCTTATGAGCCTTATGGTGTGAATACAGCATTTGCTAACGGAATGGATTCTCAGTTACCTGTTGAAGGTACGATTGCAAGAGGACAAGTTCCTTACGATTATCCTAATTCTAATGACGGATATGAAGCCGCGAAAAAAGAATTGAAATCTCCGTTAACTGTGTATACAAAAGACAGTGAAAAAGGAAAAGCTTTGTACGGAATCTACTGTGCAGTTTGTCATGGTAAAAAAGGAGACGGACAAGGAGACTTGGTTAAAAGAGAGAAGTTTTTAGGAATACCTAATTACAAAGATAGAGATTTAACAGAAGGAAGTATTTACCATGTAATTATGTATGGTAGAAACCTTATGGGATCTCATGCATCTCAATTGACAGGAGAAGAACGTTGGCAAGTTGTAGAGCACGTTCAAAAATTAAGAAACGATTTATTAAAATAATCTTTAATAAAGATTGAATTCGAAATATATGTATCAGTTTTCAGGAAAATTAAAAACAATTGCATTGGCATTAATGGTGTTAGGAGCTGTGGGAATTATCTCTGGTTTTTTATCAACACCAAGTTCAGTGGAAGAAGTGAAAGAACAATTACACCATGCACAGAATGCACATGGTGGTCATGGTGAAGCAAAAGTGGAGCACCATGAAGCAACAGATGCTCATGCTGATCACCATACAGAAGCATCACATGATACTCATGGTCATGATGCACATGGTCATGCAGATGAAGCACATCACGAAGCTGCTCCGTCACACGGTGAAGAAGCTCATGGTGATAGCCATGCAGAGCATGTTTTTCATCAATTGAAGAATAGACCTTGGGCGGCATTATATGTTGCTTGTATGTTTTTCTTTGGTGTAACTTTATTGGTATTGGCATTTAATGCTATCCAAAGAGTTGCCCAAGCGGGTTGGTCGATTGTACTTTTTAGAGTGATGGAAGGAATTACAGGAAACTTATTGCCTGTAACGATTATTTTATTGGTTCTTTTATTGTTAGGATCAGCTCATGTACATCATTTGTTTGTGTGGATGGCTCCTGGAACTGTAGATCCTACTGCAGCAAATTATGATGCGATTATCGATGGTAAAAGTTGGTGGTTGAATGTGCCGGGTTGGACGATTAGAGCAATTGTTTACATAGCTGGTTGGAATATCTACCGTCACTTATCTAGAAAAGCGTCTTTAGCACAAGACAATGCAACTGATTTGGTAAACTACACGAAAAACTTTAAAATGTCTGTGGCATTTTTAGCGTTCTTTTTGTTTACAGAGTCTATGATGTCTTGGGATTGGATTATGTCATTAGATCCACACTGGTTTAGTACATTGTTTGGATGGTATGTTTTGGCTACGTTCTTAGTTTCTGCTGTTACAGTTATCGCTATGGTAACGGTTTACTTACAGTCTAAAGGACACTTAGAATATGTAAATGATAGTCACATTCACGATTTAGCTAAGTTCATGTTTGGATTTAGTGTTTTCTGGACGTATTTATGGTTCTCTCAATTTATGTTGATCTGGTATGCTGATATGCCTGAAGAGACTACGTATTTTGTGCAGAGATTTGAAGAGTATAAGTTACCATTCTTGTTAATGATTCCTATGAACTTTATTTTCCCAATCTTGGTATTGATCAATAGTGATTACAAAAGAATACCAAATTTTGTTATTGGAGCTGGTGTAGTGGTATTATTAGGACACTATACAGATGTATTTATTATGATTATGCCTGCAACTGTAGGTGGAGAATGGTTCTTTGGACTTCCAGAAATTGGAGCAATCTTGTTCTTTTTAGGATTGTTTATCTACAGTGTATTTACATCAATCTCTAAAGCACCATTATTAGCGAAAGGAAATCCATTTTTACATGAAAGTGAAACTTTCCACTACTAATAATATTAAACTAATTAATTAAAAATAAATAGAACATATGCTAGCTTTATTTTACATCTTTTTAGCTGTTGCAGTATCCTTAGGAATTTGGCAAGTCAATAGATTGACTAGTTACGGGAAAGTAATTTTGAAAAACGACAAAAACGAAGAGGTTTCTGCTATTGCGAAGTTAGAGGAGAATCCAATCGCTACAGAAAAAGACAATGATATTCACGGAAAATTGTTTTTAGCTTTCTTGGTAGGATTTTATATATTAATGGGGTATTGCTTATTCTTTTTGAATGACATTATGTTACCTGAATCTGCTTCTATTGAAGGAGAAAACGATGACAACTTATTCTTGATTTCATTTGTGTTGATTGGAATAGTTCAATTCGCCACACAAGGATTGTTATTCTTCTTTTCTTACAAGTACAGAGGTATTAACAACAGAAAAGCATTATTTTATGCAGATAGTCATAAGTTAGAATTGATTTGGACAGCAATTCCTACGATTGTTTTGACAGTATTAATTGGATATGGATTGTATACTTGGAATACGGTTATGGATTTATCAGAAGTTGAAAATCCTATTGTAGTAGAAGTTTACGCACAGCAATTTAACTGGCAAGCTCGCTATGCTGGTGCTGATAATACTTTGGGACGTGGAAATGTAAGAAACATCGAAGGTGTAAATACGATGGGTGTTGATTTAACAGATGTGAATGCCGCAGATGATATTCCTGTAAGAGAGTTGCATTTACCTAAAGGACGTAAAGTTGTTTTTAAATTTCGTTCTCAAGATGTGTTGCACTCAGCTTATATGCCTCATTTTAGAGCGCAAATGAATTGTGTTCCTGGTATGGTAACTGAATTTGGTTTTACTCCTAAATTTACTACTGAGGAAATGAGAGTGCAAGAAGAGACAGTGCGTAAAGTTGCAGGAATCAACAAAATCAGAAAAGAAAAAGGTGAAGACCCTTACGAGTTTGATTATGTATTATTATGTAATAAAATTTGTGGTGCATCTCACTACAACATGCAAATGAAAATTATTGTTGAAGATGAAGCTGATTTTAACAATTGGTTGAAGCAACAAAAAACATTAGCTGAAGTCGTAAAATAAGAAGATTTATATACCTAATATCTTACCCTAAGGTTTAAAAGGGTATGAAAAATAAAATAAAATTATGTCAGATCATCATCATAAAGAAACTTTTGTAACTAAATATATTTTTAGTCAAGATCACAAAATGATTTCTAAGCAATTCTTGATTACCGGAATTATTATGGGGGTAATTGGAGTGTTAATGTCAATGTTATTTCGTTTGCAAATTGCATGGCCAGACCATTCGTTTTCAATTGTTGAGGCTTTCTTAGGAAGTCATCAAACAGATGGAATAATGGATCCGGATATGTATTTAGCATTGGTTACTATTCATGGTACTATAATGGTATTTTTCGTATTAACAGCTGGATTGAGTGGTACTTTTAGTAACCTTTTAATTCCATTGCAAATTGGAGCTCGTGATATGGCATCAGGATTCATGAATATGATTTCTTACTGGATGTTCTTTATCTCTAGTGTTATCATGGTAATTTCGTTGTTTGTTGAGGCGGGACCTGCATCTGCTGGTTGGACAATTTATCCTCCATTATCTGCATTACCACAAGCAATTCCTGGTTCTGGTATGGGAATGACTTTATGGTTGGTTTCTATGGCGATATTTGTGGCTTCTTCTTTAATCGGATCTTTGAATTATATTGTTACAATTTTAAATTTGAGAACGAAAGGAATGAAAATGACAAGATTGCCTTTAACAATGTGGGCATTCTTTATCACGGCAATCATTGGTGTGGTTTCTTTCCCTGTATTATTATCTGCAGCTTTATTGTTAATTTTTGATAGAAGTTTCGGAACTTCATTCTATTTGTCTGATATTTTTATCAGTGGTGAAGTTTTACACTACCAAGGAGGATCTCCGGTATTATTCGAGCACTTATTTTGGTTCTTGGGTCACCCTGAGGTATATATTGTATTATTACCTGCTTTGGGAATTACATCAGAAATTATCGCTACAAATTCACGTAAGCCAATTTTCGGATACCGTGCAATGATTGGGTCAATTATGGCGATTGCCTTCTTATCTACAATTGTATGGGGTCACCATATGTTTATCTCAGGTATGAATCCTTTCTTAGGTTCTGTATTTACATTTACAACTTTGTTGATTGCAATACCTTCTGCGGTGAAAGCTTTTAACTATATTACTACGCTATGGAAAGGTAACCTTCAAATGAATCCAGCAATGTTGTTTTCTATTGGTTTGGTATCTACTTTCATTACAGGTGGTTTAACAGGTATTGTTTTAGGTGATAGTGCTTTAGATATTAATGTACATGATACTTATTTCGTAGTGGCGCATTTCCACTTGGTAATGGGTGTATCTGCAATTTATGGTATGTATGCTGGTATTTATCACTGGTTCCCTAAGATGTATGGTAGAATGATGGATAAGACCTTAGGATACTGGCACTTTTGGATTACTGCGGTAGCAGCTTATGGAGTATTCTTCCCAATGCATTTTATTGGATTGGCAGGTTTACCACGTAGATATTATACAAATACTGCTTTCCCATTGTTTGATGATTTATCGGATGTGAATGTAGTGATTACAATTTTTGCTTTGATCGGTGGTATTGCACAAATTATTTTCTTAGTGAACTTCTTTATGAGTATTTACAAAGGGAAGAAAGCTGAACAAAACCCATGGAAATCTACTACGTTGGAGTGGACTACTCCTGTAGAGGGAATTCATGGAAACTGGCCAGGTAAAATTCCATCTGTAGAGCGTTGGGCTTATGACTATAGTAAGCCAGGTCATGATGTTGATTTTGTACCTCAAAACGTTCCTTTAAAAGACGGTGAAGAAGAATCTTAATTGATTTCTATAAATATAGAAAGCCCTTTCAAAATGAAAGGGCTTTTTTTTGGATTTAATCCAATTTATAAGGTTATCGTTTTGATTATTTTGTGTAAAATAATGAAATTGAAAAATAGTCATTATTGGTAATTTTCTAATTAATTGTAGATAAATTTTTCAATATGGGTAAATAGTTAGTGTAAAAAAAAATGAAATTTTTTAATATCTACGTATCCCTTTAAGAGTAAGACTTTGCTTGTGAAAGCCTTGTTTTACAAGGTGTTTTGAGTCTTGTGTGATTTTATTTAAAACCACTTTTTACGTATATTCACAAAAAATAAATTTAATAATTATGATCAATTCTACCCCACACTTTGATTTTAGCTCAAACCTTCCTCAAAGGCTCTTTTTTCAACTTCTAAGAAAATTTCTTATTTAACATATCTAGCTTTATTTTCTGATTGATCATCTTGTATGATTCAATCTTTTGCATTGGTCTTTTCATTGATTTGAAAAATTGACCCTTGTTCTGTATTGTTTAATAGTTACCTACCCCTAACTTTTCTACTATGGCCTACCCCTGCCTTAGAAGTAAATGGCATTTGACCATTTTATACTTCCTTGTACCGCTATTCGTATTTTCGAATGGATACAATAGTTATCTTGAAAGTGGATTTGATTCTATCAAAAAAAATAGTATTTCAAATTCAACTTATAACAAATCTGTCTATCCTAAATGGATGAAGAGTGCTGCATTCGCGTCTTCTACCCCTTATTTACATGCTGTTGAATTTGATGGTGTCAATGATTACTTAGTGGCAAATACTAATTCAGATACGAACAACCCGTTAAGAAGAAGTTTTATGAGTACGGCTTCTGCTGGTTCCGGTAAAACGGCCAATGGTGGTCAACCCTGGGCTACTAGTATAGTGTTCAGACATACTACTAGCGGTGGTGAAGTTGGATTATGGTCACAAACTGCTGGTGTAGATCATGATCATGAGGGGAGATTGATGTTGTGTGTATTAAATAATAGGCTTACTTTTTATTTAGGAAAACATACGCCTTCTTGGTGGCGATGGATTGATCGTGATTATATTGTTTGGACTGCAAATACTGATTTGGTTTCTGGAAAGTGGTATGCCGTGTATGTTGATTACAATGGTGTTCGAACAGATGACCTTGGTAAAACTCCATTTAGAATTCGTGTTGTTGACATTAGTACGGGTGCTGTCTCAATTCCAACTGGAACTTGGGATATTGATGATGGATATACTGCAAGTGTCGAAGGTGATTTTTTTGTAGGAGCAAGAGCGGCCAATCAATCTCCAAACAATGGAATGATTGCATCAGTTGTAGCAACTACATTGAATCAAAATACATCCTTACCTTCTGATGCAGAAATTCAACTCATGACCCTAGATCCATTGAAGTGGCTCGATGATTATAAGGTTGGTAATAGCTGGCGTGTGCCAAATAGTGGATCAACAACCTCGAATTTTCAAATCCATCCGAATGATGCAAGTTTGGGTGCTTTTGGTACGAAAGTTTGGTTGATGGGTGATGGTATTGGTGATGATGATGGAAATATAGAAAATCAAGTTGCTTCAGACGTAGCATCGCAAGATTTATTGACTCGCAATATGAGTAGTCCGATTATTTCGTTACTACCTGATATCACTTCAAGTTCTGCAGTTTCTGTTCCTGAGAATATTGCAACGACTGTTTATACTGCAGATGCGGTAAAAATATCTGCACTTTCGTATAGCTTAGGATCAGGAAATGATGAATCGTTGTTTTCAATAAATTCTTCAACAGGTGAAATTACATTTTTAACGCCTCCTGATTTTGAAAATCCTACTGATGCGAACAATGACAATGTCTATAGAGTAAATTTTATTGTTACGAATATTTTTGGAGATTCGGAAAATCAGAATGTGGATATTTCTGTTACCAACGTAGCAGAATTAGTAATGACCTTTGATGATGTTACTAAAACCTATGGTGATGCTAATTTTAATTTGGCCGCTACTTCAAATTCTGGTGGAGGAATGACATACAGTATTGTTGGGGTAAATACTACAGGCACCTCTCTAAGTGGTATTGGAAATAGTGAAGTGTCTCTTGGTAATGTAGGTACAGTAACTATCCGAGCAACTGTTGCTGCTAATGGAAGTATTGAAGGAGGAACGAAAGATATGACATTGACAATTGCTAAAAAAAACATCAATGTTTTAGCGACGAATAGTACAAAGGTTTACGGAGATGCTGATCCAACATTCGCTTTTACTTCCGGATTTGTAAATGGAGATTTACCTTCAGATGTGTTCGCAGGAAGTTTGGCGAGAACTCCAGGGGAAAATGTAGGTTCGTATCCTATTAATATTGGAAGTTTGGCTTTGAAGTCCAGTGGTGCAGGACTTAATTATACTTTCGGTTTTACCAGTGCTGATTTTACCATAACAGCAAAGGATATTACGATCACCCCACTTGTAGGTCAATCGAAAGTGTATGGTGAATTAGACCCAATTTTTTCTTACGATGTTTCTCCAAACTTAGTGTCTGGAGATGTATTATCTGGGAGTTTACAACGAGTGGCAGGTGAAGATGTTGGCGTCTATGAAATAACACAAGGAGATATCAACGCAGGATCGAACTATACTTTGACTTTTATCACGGGGAATACATTTAGTATAACTCAAAAAAATATAACCGTTTCACCTACGCTGAATCAGTCGAAAAATTATGGTGAAGTAGATCCGGTTTTGAGTTATTCTGTTTCTCCTTCTTTAGAAGTTGGAGATGTGTTTTCCGGGAATTTGACTAGAATTTCAGGGGAAAATGTAGGGATGTACGAGATCACACAAGGAGATTTAAGTGCAGGGACAAATTATAATATCAATTTCGTATCTGGAGTGAATTTCAGCATTATGACTAAAGATATATTGATTACTCCAGTTTTTGGTCAGTCGAAAATATTTGGAGAAACAGATCCTGTATTAGGATATACTGTTTTTCCTTTTCTTGAAGTTGGTGATGCTTTTTCGGGAAGTTTGACAAGACAACCAGGTGAAGATATAGGAAATTATGAGATTGCACTAGGTAGTTTAACTGCAGGTGCAAACTACAATTTGACTTTTGCCTCTGGGATAGTTTTCAATATCGGAGTTAAAAATATAACAATTACACCGAATACGAATCAATCAAAAATTTACGGCTCAGTAGATCCTGTTTTAACATATCAGGCCACTCCTTCTTTAGAATTTGGAGATGACTTTACAGGTAGCCTATCTCGAGTTTCGGGGGAAAATATTGGAAATTATACAATAACCCAAGGGAGTTTGAATGCTAGTTCAAATTACAATATCATTTTTGATACAAGTGTGAATTTTGAAATTATTCCAAAAGAAATCACGATAACACCAAATGTGGGACAATCAAAAATATTTGGTTCTATAGACCCTTTGTTGACTTTTGGTGTTTCTCCAGAACTAGAAACGGGAGATGTTTTTTTAGGAAGTTTGGCAAGAGTACCTGGTGAGAATATTGGGGAATATGCTATTTCGCAAGGTAGTTTAACCACAAGCAGTAATTATACTGTGATATTTAATCCAGGGGTGAGTTTTGAAATTGCTCCAAAAGATATTACAATCACCCCACTTGTGGGTCAATCAAAAATATATGGAGAAATCAATCCAATATATACGTACACCCATGCCCCATCTTTAGAAATTGGAGATGTGTTTTCTGGAAGTTTGTCGAGAGTCGCTGGCGAGAATGTTGGAGAGTATGCACTTACTTTGGGAGATTTAAATGCTGGAACGAATTACAATTTGATTTTTGAAAATGGAGAGAAATTTAATATCACACCTAAAAACATCACAGTTACACCAGCCGCAGGACAATCGAAATATTTTGGAGAGGCCGACCCGGTTTTGACGTATAGCTATTTCCCGTTTCTAGAAATAGGAGATGTTTTTATAGGAGGATTGTCTAGAGTACCAGGTGAAAGTATTGGTGATTATGAAGTGACACAAGGAAATTTAGATTTAGGTTATAATTATAACTTGATTTTTACGACAGGTGTTCAATTTAAGATCAATCCAAAAACGGTAACGGTAACTCCTCGAGCTGGCCAAACCAAAGTTTATGGAGAAATAGATCCAGTATTAGAGTTTGATGTATTTCCGGCACTAGAAAGTGGAGATATGTTTTCAGGAAGCTTGACAAGAACAACTGGAGAAAATGTTGGTGATTATGCTATTGGGTTGGGAAGCCTCTCTGCAAGTGCAAATTATGATGTGGTCTTTGATGCTAGTGTTCGTTTTAAAATTACTCCCAAAGATGTAACCATCACTCCAATGACCAACCAATCTAAAATTTATGGAGATTCAGATCCAATTTTGAATTACACTGTTTCTCCAGCATTAGAAATTGGTGATTTCTTAAGTGGTAATCTAGAAAGAACGGTTGGAGAAAATATAGGGCAATATCCCATCGGCTTAGGAACATTATCGGCGAATTCTAACTACACCATTTTATTCACCTCTGGTAGAGATTTCGTTATTTCTCCAAAAGCAATAAATATCGTTCCAACAATAGGACAAACTAAAGTTTTTGGAGATATAGATCCCGTTTTTACCTATACGAGTGTACCGGCGTTAATTTTGGGAGATTCGTTTGTCGGAAACTTAGCTAGAGTTCCAGGAGAAAATGTAGGTACTTATGAAATTACACAGGGAGATTTAACTATTGGGGCTAATTATGAAGTGACTTTTACTGAAGGTATTTTGTTTGATATAGCACCTAAAACCATAGTGGTTACTCCAACCGCAGGACAGTCAAAAATATTTGGTGAAGCAGATCCTATTTTATCATATACGATTTTTCCTTTTCTGTCTTTTGGGGATGCCATTACAGGAAACCTTAGAAGAGAGTCAGGAAATAATGTGGGTGCTTATGAAATTGCAATAGGAGATATTTCTGCGAGTGATAATTACACAATAGTCTTTACTCCTGGAATAGATTTTAACATCCTTCCCAAAAAAATAGTGGTAACACCGGTTTCTGGACAATCGAAAGAGTTTGGTGATGACGATCCAGAGTTGTTGTTTAATGTTTTTCCTACTTTGGAATTTGGAGATGTTTTTTCAGGAAGTTTAATGCGCTTGCCAGGTGAAGTTATAGGAAATTATCCAATAGAAAAAGGAACCCTGTCTGCAGGGATAAATTACGATTTAGAAGTGACTCCTGGTATCGATTTTAGTATTACTCCAGGTGCACCTACTATAACATTCTCAGATATAGAAAAGATATATGGTGACGATGATTTTAGTTTGAATGCAACCTCAAATTCAGGAGGAACCATAAGCTATGCTATCGTCGGTGCTTCAAATGGAACTGTTTTGTCAGGTGTGCATAACGAAGTTGTTTCTATTGGGAATGCAGGTACCGTTGTAATCAGAGCAACGGTTGCTGCAACAGCAGAATATAAATCAGCTTCAAAAGATATTGTTTTAACCATTCATAAAGCGATATTGTGGGCAAAAGCTGATAATCTTACTAGAGTGTACAGAACCGAAAATCCAACTTTCACCATAAGTTATACTGGGTTTGTAAATGGGGATACACTTGCTGATATTGATATGAAACCGATTGCGAAAACAATTGCAACGATTGATTCGAATGTTGGTGAATACTATATTGTACTATATGGCGGTTGGGATGATAATTACATCATTGATACAGGATTGTCGAGTTTGGGTATATTGACTATAATTCAACAAACTCCAGTTATTAGTTTTTCAAATATTGTTAAAACCTACGGAGATCCAGATTTCAGTTTAGATGCCACAACAAATTCCGTTGGCCAAATTCAGTATAGTTTTGTTGGAAATGACAATGGAAATACACTGTCAGGTGTGAACAATAAAGTTGTTTCAATTGGAAATTCAGGTACAGTGATAGTTCGTGCTACTGTGGTTGGAACAACAAATTATGAGTCAGTGACTAAAGATGTAAGCTTGACAATTCATAAAGCGACATTGACAGCGAGAGCGGCAGACATTACCAGACCCTATGGTGTTGAAAATCCAGAACTGAAAATAAATTATGAAGGATTTGTATATGACGATACTGAAGCAGATCTTGATGAAGAGCCTTTTGCTATAACCATCGCGGATATTTATTCGAATGTAGGTAAGTATTATATTTTACTTTATGGTGGGTCAGATAATAACTACAACATCATAACAGGAGTTTTATTTCCGGGGATTTTGGAGGTTGTTCAGCAAACAGCAGAAATTGATTTTTCAGATGTTATTAAAATTTATGGTGATCCAGACTTCACTTTAAACGCAAATACGGAGTCCGATAAACAAATAGAATATAGTATCGTTGGAGAAGCAAACGGTACAATGCTATCCGGAGTACACAATGAAATTGTTAGTCTTGGTAACGCCGGAACCGTTGTTCTTCGAGCGACTGTGGTAGCAACAACTAATTATAAGTCTAGTTTTGTAGATGCTTTGCTTACTATAGAAAAAGCAAAAGTATCTATAGATATAGATTCAGAAACCAAGCCATATGGAGCTGATGATCCAGAGTTTACATATGCTGTTTCTTCAGGAGTTTTAAAAAGTGGAGAATCACTTATTTTGACGAGAGACAAAGGTGAAAATGTTGGTGTATATACTATTTATCCTAGCATTGCGAATTATAATTACGACATTACATATACAGATGCAAGCTTGTCCATTTCGAAAGCGGCTGTGACCATAAAGGCTGAATCTCAAACGAAATTTTATGGTGACCTAGATCCTGTTTTGAGCTATTCATTTGTTTCTGGAGCATTGGCTAGTTGGGATTCATTAGAGTTAAGTCGAGAATTAGGAGAAGATGTAGGTACCTATCCTATTTATTCTACATTGGATGATTCAAATTATGATGTTACATTCATAGGTGCTGATTTGGTGATAAAAAAATCAATTATTACAATAGCAGCAGACCAACAAATCAAAGCTTATGGAGAAGAGGATCCAATACTTACTTACCAAATTACATCAGGGAATTTTGTTGAGGGTGATGTATTTGAAGGAAGTTTGATTCGTGAGGAAGGTGAAGAACTTGGAGTGTATGGTATATATTCTACACTAGAGAATTCAAATTATCAGATTACTTACATCGCATCCGATCTTACCATTACCATAGCTGAGTTAACCATAACAATTGATGACTTAGTCAAAAATTTTGGAAGTCTTGACCCTGAATTGACCTATAAAATTACTTCTAAAAATGCTATAGATACAAGTAGTATAGATTTGATTTTAGTGAGAGAACCCGGGGAAGCTGTTGGTGTTTATAAAATAAGCTCATCATTTTCGAATTCGAATTACGTTGTTACGATAGTAGATGGTTTACTTCAAATTGTAGCTACGGTTCCTATTGTTGTTACTTCTGACGCTATCAATATTACAGGTTCTTCTGCAGACATTGCAGGGAAACTTTTATCTGAAGGAGGTGTTTCAATTTATGAAAAAGGGTTTATCATTTCTACCTCTGATAACAGTTTGTTAAAAGGGGACGCTTCTATTATTCAGAAAATTGAATTAAACCCAGTAGATGTTTTTATAGCATCTGAAGAGAATTTAAATAGTGAAACAACCTATTACTTTAGAGCTTATGCAGAGAATTCAGAAGGTGTTGGCTATGGTAAAATAAAAATGATAAAAACACTGGATACGACACCACCAGACGCTCCAACAATCCTAAGAGCTGCAGATTTGACATGTCCGAATAATACTGAGGTTACGTCGGACAATCAATTTGTAATCAATGGTCTTGCAGAAGCTGAAAGTGTTGTTCAAGTATTTGTTAATGGAGCTTCGGTTGGGTTTTCGAATGCCGATGAAAATGGTGATTGGGAATTAGATTTAAGCGATGTTGAACAAGAAGATGGAACCTATGACGTTACTGCAATAGCAACAGACTTGTCTTACAATACAAGTGAAGTTTCTAGTGTGTATAGAATAGAAATACGAACTGAGAACAGTGACTTAGATAGAATTCCAGATTTCTGTGATGACGATATAGAAAATGATGGATACCTCGATGCTACCCAAACCGAGGAAAAAATAGGATATGGAATTTCTCCGAATGGAGATGGTATCAACGAATACTTTGTATTTAGAAACATAGAAGATTACCCGAACAATCAGCTTTCAATTTATAGCAGATCTGGTGCTTTGGTTTACAAAGCCAATGCGTACAGAAACACTTGGGATGGTACAAATATGTTTACTAGCGGAAAGAGAAAATTACCGGAAGGGTCATATTTCTTCGTACTAGATTTAAAAATACCTGGTAAAAAAATAGTACAAGGATGGATCTACATAAAATATTAAGCATGATGATAGAAAGAAAAGAAAATTTAATATACCGACGAAACTGTCTTTTTAGTTTGTTTTTGTTGCTCAGTTCTATTGTTTGTTTAGCACAGCAAGAACCAAATTTCACGATGTATAATTTCAATTTAAATATTATCAATCCTGCCTATGTTTCGGTACATAAATATTCAGAGGCAAATTTGTCATATCGAAGCCAATGGACAGGTGTACCTTATGCACCTAACACCGCATTTATGTCTTATACTGCACCTATGAATGATAGATTAGGATTCGGATTGTCTGTAGTTCATGACGAAATATTTATTTTAAATAAAACAGATGCTTCATTTGATTTTGCGGCAGAAGTTCAGTTTTCAGATGACTATTATGTGCATTTTGGTTTGAAAGCTAGTGCGAGTTTTGTGAATATAGATCTTACAAAAGCAGGTGCTCCAGATCGAGATATGTTGTTTAGTAAAAACGAGAGTTATGTTGTACCAACGTTGGGAGCAGGAGTGTACTTGTCACACCCTAAATATTATGTAAGTGTTTCTACACCTAATGCATCTCGAGTAGAAAAGTATTCATTAGGCCAAGATTTACCAGCGATGGTTGTAAATTATTTTCATCTGTACGTCGGTGGAGGATACATTGCTAGGATCAATAAAGATTTAAAAATTACTCCAGCAATTATGTCTCGATTCATAGCAGGGACAACTCCGACCTATGATATTTCTGCGACAATGAATTATATGAATAATATTGTAGGAGGTTTGAACTATCGATGGAAGGAAACAGTATCTCTTTACTCCTTGTTTTCTTCAAAAAGTAACTTCAAATTTGGTTTTTCGTACGATATGAATGTTGCTGATATAGCAAAAGTAAATTCACATGGTTCCTTTGAACTGTTGTTGAGATATAGATGGAATTAAAAATAGTAAATAGTTAATTTATGAAGTTGATACATACCGATTTAATTACAGAAGTGACAGCGAGCCATAATTCTCCTGTAGCAAAAAAAGTGTTTTTAGATGATAAAGTTATCCCGAAAATCATGCAGTTTGGCGCAGCGACTTTTAAACCAGGGCAGAAGGTGGAGAGGCATAAACACGACACAATGTATGAGGTGTTTTACATTCAATCAGGTAAAATTGATTTTGAAGTAGGTGGGGCATCTTTCACATTAATTGCGGGGGATTGCATTACCATAGAACCAGGTGAAATACATGCACAAAACAATTCTTATGGTCAGGATGTGATATGGTTGTATTTCGGGATTGCAACTGATTGATATTGCATTCAAGCATTGCGTACTGTAAGTTGTTTTTATAGGAGCAAAATTCATATCTTCGTATGACCTAAGAAGCAGTACATGAATGAAAATTTAAATCCTGAAAATTCGAATTTTTCTAGTGAAGAAATGGATGTTGAAAAAAGATTACGTCCATTGTCTTTTGACGATTTTACAGGTCAAGATCAGGCACTAGAAAATTTGAAAGTCTTTGTTGAAGCTGCCAATAGAAGAGGAGAAGCTTTGGATCATACATTATTTCATGGACCTCCGGGACTTGGGAAAACTACACTTGCGAATATCCTAGCAAATGAATTGAATGTAGGAATCAAAGTAACATCAGGCCCTGTTTTAGATAAGCCAGGAGATTTGGCAGGTTTGCTTACTGGGTTAGATGAACGAGATGTTTTGTTTATCGATGAAATCCACAGATTGAGTCCGGTTGTAGAAGAGTATTTGTATTCTGCAATGGAAGATTATAAAATTGATATTATGATTGAATCTGGTCCAAATGCAAGGACAGTTCAATTAAACTTAGAGCCATTTACTTTGATTGGAGCTACTACAAGATCTGGTATGCTAACTGCTCCAATGCGTGCTCGATTTGGAATAAGTAGTCGACTTGAATACTATAAAACAGATTTATTGACAACAATTGTACAGCGAAGTGCGGCAATTTTAAAAACACCAATTTCAATGGAAGCGGCTATTGAAATTGCGGGTAGAAGCAGAGGAACACCGCGAATCGCAAATGCTTTGCTGCGCAGGGTTAGGGATTTTGCCGAAATAAAAGGAAACGGATCGATTACTATTGAAATTGCAAAATTTGGTTTGCAAGCACTAAATGTGGATGCGCATGGGTTGGATGATATGGATAATAAAATTTTAACTACTATTATTGATAAGTTCAAAGGAGGGCCTGTTGGTTTGACCACATTGGCAACAGCAGTTAGTGAAAATGCAGAGACGATAGAAGAAGTTTACGAACCGTTTTTAATTCAACAAGGGTTTGTAATGCGTACACCAAGAGGAAGAGAGGTAACAGAATTAGCCTATAAACATTTAGGCAGAACAAAAGGGAGAGCTCAAGGAGAATTGTTTTGATACATGAAGAAATACTTTCCAATATTACAATGGATATCTAAGTACAATAGTAGCTTATTAAAAAGTGATGCTATTGCTGGGATAACTGTGGGAGTTGTTTTAATTCCACAAGGAATTGCTTATGCTTTAATTGCAGGATTACCACCTATTTATGGATTGTATACAGCTTTGATTCCACAATTAGTTTATGCGGTTTTAGGGACTTCACCAAGAGTCGCCGTTGGACCCGTAGCCATGGATTCATTATTGGTGGCAGCAGGTATTGCTTCATTGGTAACTTTTGGAACTGAAAATGTTGTCTCAATTGCCATATTGTTGGCTTTTTCGGTAGGTGTAATACAGTTTTTGTTAGGAGTATTGCGATTGGGTTTTGTGGTGAATTTTTTATCACGTCCAGTAATAAGTGGTTTTACTTCAGCAGCTGCCATTATTATTGGTGTGAATCAATTTAGAAATTTATTAGGGATTCCAATACCGAGGAGTAATCAGATACATGAAATCACCATTCATTTTGTCAAAAATGTATTAGATACAAATTTGCAAACTTTTGCTATCGGTGCAGGGGCTATATTGATTATTTTTGTTTTAAAACGAATCAATAACAAAATTCCTAGTCCATTAGTCGTTGTAGTGATAGGGATTCTAGTATTGAAATTCTTTAGCGGTACATTTGATCAAGTAGCTATAATTAAAGAAATTCCTTCTGGATTACCCTCTTTTTCAGTGCCTGATATAAGTCTAGAAAAAATAATGCAAATGCTTCCGATTGCATTGACAATTGCTATGATTGGTTTTTTAGAAACTGTTTCCATTGGGAAGTCATTAGAGAAAAACGACGATGTAATTCACGTAAAACCTAACCAAGAATTGATTGCCATAGGTTTGGGGAATATGTTAGGATCTTTTTTTAAATCCTATCCGGCAACAGCAAGCTTCTCTAGATCTGCAGTAAATCAAGATTCTGGAGCTAAAACGGGATTTGCTGCGTTTTTTTCTGTTGCAATTGTTGCAGCAGTCTTATTGTTTTTAACACCAGTTTTCTATTATTTGCCAAAAGCAGTATTGGCAGCAATTATTATTGTGTCTGTCTTAAAACTTATTGACTATCGAGAAGCCATGCGATTGTGGAAAGTAAATAAAATTGATTTTTGGATGCTCTTGGTTACATTTATTGGAACCTTGTTTTTTGGAATTAAAGAAGGAATCGGAGTAGGGGTTGGATTGTCTTTACTCATGGTGATTTTTCGAACATCGAAACCACATATAGCCGTTTTGGGGAGAATACCAAATACTGGTTTTTTTAGAAATATAAACCGATTTGACGATGTTGAGGTCAACCCCAAAGTGCTCATATTACGATTTGATTCTCATTTGTATTTTGCCAATACTGATTATTTTAGAGAGCAACTAGATCGACTTACCAAAGAAAAAGGAAAAAGTCTAGAGTTGATTGTTATTGATTGCGAATGCATCAACGGTTTAGATAGTACCGGTGCTGCGATGTGGAACGATCGAATAGATTTTTATGCAGCTCAAGGAATAAAGATATATTTTGCAAATGTAAAAGGCCCTGTGAGAGATGCGATGACAAAATCCGGGATCATTGAAAAAATTGGAATTGAAAATTGCTTTATGAGCAATCAAGGTGCAATGACATATTTTGAAACAGGAAATAGAGAAGTACAAAAAAATCTGTCTTCTTACATCCAACAAGTAAATAAGTAGAATTAACAAAATATTATTTCCTTGCTTGTGTAAGGAACACTAATTTTGCTAGACTCAAAATTCACTATATTTAATTCTACTTATGAAAAAATCATTTTTTACTTTGCTAATTGTAGCTACTGCTACATTATTTTCTAACAATTTAACAGCACAAAAGTTTAGCTCATTAGATAAAAGCCCGCTAGATGTTGCTACTTATCCTAGCAGTCATAGAGAGGCGAATAAAGTTGTGAAGGTTATCTATAGCAGGCCATACTTAAAGGGAAGGTCTGTGAGTTCTTTAGCACCAGCAGGAAAAGTATGGCGAACAGGAGCCAATGAAGCTGTTGAAATTCGTTTTTATAAAGATGTAGTTATCGAAGGGACAGAAATTGAAGAAGGAGTTTATTCATTGTTTACTATACCAGGGGAAAAAGAATGGACTTTTATCATAAGTAAAGACGTAGATGTTTGGGGAGCCTATAGTTATAACAGAAAAAATGATGTTTTACGTGTGAAAGGAAAGGTGTCTACTGGTTCAAAGAAATTAGAGAATTTTTCAATAGCATTTGATAATGATATGACTCTTTGTTTAGGTTGGGGTACAACAGTAGTAAAGTTACCAATAGCATTAGATGAAGATTAAATTCTTGAAATTTAAAAAAAGCAGCAATTTATTGCTGCTTTTTTTATGCTCTAAACTTTCAAGTTCTATATTTTTAACTCTCGCTTAAGAACTGTATTTTTGCAACTTAACTCAAAAAATACAGAGGCTTTATGCCTTTTAGATAGAATGGATTACAATTTTAACGAGATAGAAGCGAAATGGCAAAAGTATTGGTCAGAAAATCAAACTTTTAAGGCTAGTGAAACAACAGATAAACCAAAGTATTATGTGTTAGATATGTTTCCTTATCCATCTGGGGCAGGATTACATGTTGGGCATCCATTGGGTTATATCGCTTCAGATATTTATGCTCGTTACAAACGTCATCAAGGGTTCAATGTTTTACACCCCCAAGGATACGATTCATTTGGTTTGCCTGCTGAACAATACGCAATACAAACAGGTCAGCATCCAGCAATAACGACAGAAACAAATATTGCTACTTACAGAAGACAATTAGATAAAATTGGTTTTTCTTTTGATTGGTCACGTGAAGTGCGTACTTCTAATCCTGATTATTATAAATGGACACAATGGATTTTTATTCAGTTGTTTGATTCATGGTATGATTTAGAAAGCAATAAAGCAGAGGCAATTAGTACGTTAATTTCGATTTTTGAAAAAAGCGGAAACAGCAATGTAAAAGCAGTTTCTGATGAGGGGATTGCAGTGTTTTCTTCTGAGGATTGGAACAACTATTCTAAAGTAGAGAAAGAGGCTGTTTTGTTACAGTATAGAATGACTTATTTGTCTGAGACAGAAGTAAACTGGTGTCCTTTTTTGGGTACAGTTTTGGCCAATGATGAAATCGTCAATGGGGTTTCAGAAAGAGGAGGGCATCCTGTCGTTAGAAAAAAAATGAAGCAATGGAGCATGCGAATTTCAGCGTATGCACAACGTATGCTCGATGGATTAGAAAAGATAGATTGGCCACAGCCTTTAAAAGATTCTCAAACAAACTGGATTGGGAGATCCCAAGGTGCTAGTGTGTTTTTTGATGTAGAAAATTCAGAGGAAAAAATAGAGGTGTTTACGACACGCCCTGATACGATATTTGGAGTTACGTTTATGACCTTAGCTCCCGAACATGATTTAGTTTCGCAAATTGTAACTAAAGATCAAAAAGAAGAAGTTGAAGCTTATATAGAGGCAACAGCAAAACGTTCTGAAAGAGATCGTATGGCTGATGTAAAAACCATTTCAGGAGCTTTCACTGGAGCTTATGCAATTCATCCATTTACAGGTGAAAAAATTGCGATTTGGATTGGAGATTATGTTTTGGCAAGTTATGGAACGGGTGCGGTAATGGCAGTTCCGTGTGGAGATCAACGTGATTGGGATTTTGCAAAACATTTTGAAATTGAAATAAAAAACATTTTTGAAGGTGTTTCTGTTGCTGAAGGAGCTTGTGAAGATAAGACTGCTAAAATTGCAAATTCAGATATGTTATCTGGTTTGAATGTAAAAAAAGCGACCAAGCTGGCTATTTATGAAATGGAAAAAAGAGGTTTCGGAAAAGGGAAAATCAATTACCGTTTGCGAGATGCAGTATTTAGTCGTCAGAGGTACTGGGGAGAACCATTTCCAGTGTATTATAAAGATGGAATGCCACAGATGATAAACCCGAAACATTTGCCAATTGTTTTACCAGAAGTCGAAAAGTATTTGCCAACAGAAGATGGTAAACCGCCTTTAGGAAATGCAGATGTGTGGGCTTGGGACACTGTTAATAATAAAGTTGTCGATAACAGTGAGATAAATAATAGCACTGTTTGGCCTTTAGAGTTGAACACAATGCCAGGTTGGGCAGGTAGTTCTTGGTATTTTAACCGTTATATGGATCCTTCAAATACTGAAGCTTTTGTAAGCAAAGCAGCAGCAGATTATTGGCAAGATGTAGATTTATATATTGGTGGTTCTGAACATGCAACAGGCCATTTGTTATATGCACGTTTTTGGCAAAAGTTTTTGTTCGATAGAGGTCATTTACCAACAGATGAATTTGCGAAAAAATTGATCAATCAAGGAATGATTCTAGGTACCAGTGCTTTTGTTCTTGAAGCTTTATTTGATGGAAAGAGCTTAAATGCATTTGTTTCAGCAGAGTTATTTGATAAAGATGATTATATAACTTCAGTTCATAGAAGATGGGATGAGTTCGTTGGTTTTTTTAAAAATATTGGCTTGAGTGAAAGTGATGTTTCTGACTTAAAGTTTAGATGGATTCATGCAGATGTTTCATTGGTGAATAGTTCTGATGAATTGGATGTTGAGGCATTTAGAAACCATCCACTAAATAAAGATTTTAAAGATGCTAATTTTTTACATTCAGAAGATGGAGCGTTTAGAACAAAACGTGAAGTTGAAAAAATGTCTAAGTCTAAATACAATGTTGTGAATCCTGATGTTATCTGCGAAGAATACGGGGCAGATAGTTTGCGATTGTTTGAAATGTTTTTAGGACCCTTAGAGCAAGCAAAACCATGGAAGACTTCAGGTATATCTGGTGTGCACTCTTTCTTGAAGAAATTATGGAAATTGTATCATCAGGGAGCATCATTTTCTGTTGTAGATGCAACGCCTACGAAAGATGAATTAAAGACGCTACATAAAACCATCAAAAAAGTACAAGAAGATATCGAGAATTTTTCTTTCAATACTTCAGTTAGTACTTTTATGATTGCTGTAAATGAATTGTCTGCCTTGAAGTGCAATAAAAGAGAAATTTTAGAGCCTTTGTTGGTATTGGTTTCTCCATATGCACCTCATATTGCTGAAGAATTATGGTCTAAATTAGGGCACGAAACTTCGATTGCAACAGCTAGTTTTCCGGTTTTTGATGAAAGTCACTTGGTAGAAAGCACCAAAGTATATCCGGTTTCATTCAACGGTAAAATGCGTTTTACGTTGGAATTATCATTGACACTTTCTAAAGATGAAATTGAAGAGATTGTGATGAAACACGAAAAAACACAAGCTCAGTTGCAAGGAAGAACTCCTAAGAAAGTTATTATTGTACCAGGTAAAATTGTAAATATTGTTGGATAAAAATTAGTTATGAAAAAAATTAAAAACCTAAGCCTAGTTCTTGTTGCTATTTTTGTTGTTTCCTGTGCTTCAGAAGATGAAAAAATGACTCGTTATTTAGTTGGAAATTGGGAAACAGTATACGTGAAATTAGAAATGCCTACTTTTAAAAGAAAGGATACTTTGATTGAGTACGATATTGATTTTGCTAACCCTCATGATCCTAGAGCCAAACAGCAAGGAAAATCCTTTACAACTTATAATGTAGACGGAACTTTCGAAAGTTGGACTAAAAAAAACGGATATCCTGCGGGTCAGAAAACACAAGGGAATTGGAAAGCAACGAAAGATTCGTTGTTTTATGAGTTTTCACAAGGACCGGGAAAAAAACCGTTTACAGTTGCTTTTGAACTAGAGAAAATAGAAGATGGTTTTTCTATTAAAGGTTTGCAAGACCGTGATAATGATGGAGAACAAGACGATACTTTTTATTTAGAAACAGTTCGTTTACCAGATACCGAAAAATAAGATGCAAAACATACCGATAGAAATTGAAGTAATTGGTTTGTTGGCTGCGTGTTTGACCACAGCGTCATTTGTGCCTCAGGTATATAAAATTTGGAAAACTAAATCAGCTGAAAGTGTTTCTTTAACAATGTTTTCGATGTTTTTTATCGGAGTACTATTGTGGTTGGTGTATGGTATATATATCAAGAGTGTTTCGATGACCATTGCCAATGTTATTACGGCTTCGCTGGCGAGTATTATTATTTATTATAAGTTGAAACTGAAGGAGTAACTAATTTGTCTGTAATATGAAAAGTGTTTTGTTCAAGGTTTCATTTTTAATATACCTTTTTGTAAACGGTATGTTTGTTTACAAGTATGGAGCAAGGCAAAGTTATGTGAACTCTATTTCTCTCGTTATTGGGTATGTCTTTTTCGTAACAGCTTTTGTGGTTTTAGTTAGTAAGAGAAAGTTTAACTTTTTAAGCAGGAATGTATTTTTTAACAAGTTGCTGATTGCTGTCGTTTTATGTTTTGTTTTAGTGTTTTCTTTAGTTGTATTTAAGGTAGATAGTAGTACTTTAACTGCCGATAGATGGGCTGCGTTAGAAATAACAATTCAAGGAATTATAGATGGAGTATATCCATATAATAGAATAGATTATGTAGGTAATGTGAGTTCGAATTTTCCTGCCTTGGGTTATTTGGGACTTCCCTTTTACTTAATTGGTGATGTTGGATATTTGCAGGTTTTTACCTTTGGGTTGTTTTCTTTTTATGTTTTTAAAGAAGTTAGAAATGTAAAATATCGATACTTACTTGTTTTTTTGTACTTAATGTCACCTGCTATTTGGTGGGAGTTTATAGCGAAGAGTGATATGTTGAGTAATTTATTACTATTTGCATTGATGGTTGAGGTTAGTATAAAAAAAAGGCGCGAAAATTTTTTCGATAAGCCTTTCAAAATTAGTCTTATGATAGCTTTTTTTTTACTGACTCGTGGAGTTTTAGTAATTCCTATAATTATTTTCTTTTTTCGAGATTTTTATGGTTCTAAAACCTCATCGAAGTTGCAATCTATCGCTATAGGAATTTTATCAACGGTATTAATTTGTTTGCCGGTTTTACTTTCTGCGGAGAATATTGAAATGTTAATCAATCATAACCCTCTGACCTTACAAACTAATAAGGCACCTGTATTTTCATATATTTTGTTAATGCTGCCGTTTTTTATTTCGTTTCGAACTCAGAACTATGAAACATCTTTTTTTTACAGCGGTCTGATTATTTTTGCTATCCCATTTATCAGTATGATAAGTATTATTTTTTCTGAAGGTTGGTTTTTCGCTATTTTTGATCATAGGTTTGATATTTCATACTTGTCTATGATGCTACCTTTTGCATTCGTATTGTTTAAATACGAGTTCAATAAACTTAATTATTGAGTACATTTAATCTGAATCAAAAAAGAAGGGGATGATTTTTAAAAAACTGTCTTTACGAATACGCATATTTTTATCGATGATATTATTGATATTGTTGACCTACGTGTTAATTGCGTTTATGACAGTTTATCAATACAATGAACAGACTGCTAATTACAACAAACGTAGGTTTGCTAGAAAAGAGAATGCAACTCGATTGAGTATCAAATACGAACTAGACAATACAAAACATCCATTAGAAACGAGTGAACTTTTTGATTATTTTAAAGAACCGATTTTAGAAATTGTTAAAGTTCATAAAGTGAATATTAACTTTTACGACCTGAATGGGAAATTGTTGTTAGATTCTAGAGCTATAGCAAATAACGATAGTATTTATGATTCTTCTGAGTATTTAAAACCTTATGAATTAAATAAGTTTAAAACTGAAAAAAGATTTGTCGAAGGTAGGGACCTTGATGAAGGTAGAAGACTTCAATCATCCTATAGCTACTTGTATAATAAAGCTGGTGTGTTGATTGGTTTTTTGAAGATGCACTACGTGCAAGATAATACAGTTCAAGATAAAAATTTAAATGAGTTTTTAACAAGGTTGGCTTATGTGTATCTGTTAATGTTTGTGATAGCGATTAGCTTTGCCTATTTTCTATCAAGTTATATTACACGTTCGTTAAAAACAATACTCGAAAAAATTGAAAGGATCGGTAAAACTGGATTGCACAGCGAAAATGAAAAAATTTACATGGGTTCTACGTCAAAAGAAATAAAAAAATTGATTACAGCCTATAACAATATGATTGATCAATTAGAAGAAGCTGCACGCAAATTGGCTTCTTCTGAAAGAGAACAAGCATGGAGAGAAATGGCAAAACAAGTAGCGCATGAAATAAAAAATCCATTAACTCCAATGCGTTTAACAGTGCAAAGTTTTGAAAGAAAATTTGATCCTACCGATCCTGAAATTAAAGATAAATTAAAGGAGTATAGCGAGAGTTTGATTCAACAAATAGATGTAATGAGCTCTATTGCTACGGCTTTTTCTGATTTTGCAAAAATGCCAAAACAGCATAAGAAAAAAGAAGAAGTAATCTCTGTCATAAAAGTGGCTCTTGATATTTTTGAAAATGAAAATATCGAGTTTTCAAGCAATTCAGAAGAGGTCTATTTGTTGATAGATAAAGGACAGCTTATTCGTGTAGTTACGAATTTGGTGAAAAACGCCATACACGCTGTTGAAGATGTCAAACATCCAGTCATTGAGGTGCTATTGCATGATTCTGAGGGTTATTTTGAAATCAAAGTGAATGACAACGGTAAAGGGATTGCTGAAGAGTTAAAATCTTTGATTTTTGAACCACGATTTACAACAAAGTCAAGTGGAATGGGATTAGGATTGGCAATGTCAAAGAAAATTATTGAAATGTACAACGGAACGATTGATTTTGATTCTCAAGTAGACAATGGAACCAAGTTTACGATAAGAATCCCAAAAGAATAGTTTCGAAACCTAAAACTTCTGGTTATATTTATGGAACTATTTTAAAAACTGTTCCTATGGAGTTTCATAATATTTCTATTCAAGATTTAGGTGGATATGTATCACTCGTGACTATCGAAAGGCCTAAAAAATTAAATGCTTTAAATAAAGAAACGATTGCAGAGCTTCATCAGGTATTTGTTTCTTTAGAAAATGACGACCAGGTTAGGGTTATTTTGCTTATTGGTTCAGGTGAAAAGGCATTTGTAGCTGGAGCAGATATCGCTGAGTTTGCTTCTTTCACTATAGAGCAAGGAAAAGATTTGGCTGAGAAAGGACAAAAAACTTTGTTTGATTTGATAGAGAATTTTTCGAAACCGGTTATTGCCGCGATTAACGGATTTGCACTTGGTGGAGGTCTTGAGTTGGCCATGGCTTGTCATATTCGATATGCTTCAGAGAATGCAAAAATGGGGTTGCCCGAAGTGTCATTGGGGTTGATTCCTGGTTACGGAGGGACACAGAGATTGCCGCAGTTGGTTGGGAAAGGAAGAGCAATGGAAATGATACTTACCGGTGGCATGATTTCATCAACTCAGGCACTTGAATATGGTCTGGTAAATCGTGTAGTTCCACAAGAAGAACTGTTGATCAGCTGTTTGGAAATTGCGAAAAAAATAGTTCAAAATGCACCGAGTTCAGCAAGTGCAGCTATAAAGGCAATCAACTCAGGTTTTGCTGGCAATGATGGGTATTCAAAAGAAATTACTTTGTTCGGGAGTTGTTTTGGTACTTCAGATTTTATCGAAGGTACTACAGCGTTTCTGAATAAAAGGAAGCCAGAATTTTAAATTTTTCCTTCCCATTCAGCATAAAATTGTTGCAAATAATCTTCCATAAATTGATGTCTTTGTTGCGCGATTTTTTTACCGGTATTGGTATGCATTTTATCTTTTAAGAGCAGTAATTTTTCATAAAAATGATTGATGCTTGGAGCAGTAGATTTTTTATAAGTTTCTTTGTCCATTTTTAAATCAGGTGGAATGTTAGGGTTGTAGATTTCTCGGTTTTTAAATCCACCATAATTGAAACATCTTGCAATTCCTATTGCACCAATGGCATCTAATCTATCTGCATCTTGAACAATATTAAATTCTATTGAGTTCAATTGCGTTTCAAAATTTCCACCTTTAAAAGAAATATTTTCAATTATTTCTACGATGTGATTGATCATTTCATGCTCTAAGGAAAGTGTTTGAAGGAAGTTTCTAGCTGTTTTTGGCCCAATAGATTCGTCACCATTATGAAATTTTGAGTCTGCAATATCATGCAATAATGCGGCAAGTTGCACAACTGTTTGGTCAGCCGTTTCTGATTTGGAAATCAAGATGCTGTTTTTGTAAACACGTTCTATGTGAAACCAATCGTGTCCACCTTCAGCATTTTTTAATGTTTCTTTTACAAAAAGAATAGTTTGGTTTATTATTTCGTTTGAATTCATATTGTAAAATAAAGGAATTCTAACGAAACAGGTGAACTGCCAATATACTATATTTGCAATCTGAAAGAAAAGTACAATATGTCGTATATCTTAAATTTTGATACAGCAACGAAAAACTGCTCAGTAAGTATTGGTAGAAATGGAGAGATGGTGGCTTTCGAAGAAGTGAACACAGAAAATTATTCGCATAGCGAAAAATTGCATTTGTTTGTTGAAAACGTTTTGCAAAAAGCACAAATTGAATTCTCTGATTTAGCTGCCGTTTGTGTGGGTAAAGGTCCAGGTTCGTATACAGGTTTGAGGATAGGTGTGTCGGCCGCAAAAGGTATTTGTTTTGCTTTAGATATTCCTTTAATTTCGTTAGAAAGCTTAGAGATTTTGGCAAATTCAATAACAATAAATGAAGGCGTGGTCATTCCAATGTTAGACGCTAGAAGGTTGGAGGTTTTTAGTGCTGTTTTTGACAAAAACGGACTGCAAATTAGAGGTACGAAGGCTGAGGTTCTCGATGAAAATTCATATGATGATTATTTAAGTAGTGATAAAGTATATTTTGTTGGTGATGCAGTCAAAAAGACAAAAGATATCATTATTCATAAAAACGCCATTTTTATTGAAAGTAAATTTCCTTCAGCTCTAGATATGGTTACTCTATCAGAAAAAAAATATAAGAATGCTGTTTTTGAAGACGTTGCGTATTTTGAGCCTTACTACTTGAAAGATTTTGTTGGTGTTAAACCCAAAAAACGCATTTAGCACTCTTCTTTTTGTTGTTGTTTATTTGTGCATAACATATGTTAACTTTGGCTAGGTTTGTTCGGGTTAATTTATGTATTTTTAGCGTTTTAAAAATAAACAATATTTGCTTCAATAAAACGTTTAGAAGTAGTAACCAAACTTATCTTATGAAATATTGGATTTATTCAGTGCTAATAGCCTTTACATTGGTAGTCAGCCAGTCTACATATGCTCAAGAGTTGTCTTCAGCTAAAATGGAGAAAATGGATGTTGATAATTTGTCTGACGAGCAAATAAAAGCTTATTGGGAACAAGCGCAAGCACAAGGGTATACAATGTCTCAGTTAGAAGTGTTGGCGCAAGCAAAAGGTATGTCCTCTGTAGAAATTGCAAAATTAAAAGAACGTATCAGAGAAGTAAGTTTGTTGTCAGATGTTCCTGATACTGAAAATCAAACTTCTGAAGATTTTATGTTGGATCAAAATGTAGATCCTTTTGGTTTGATAGGTTTGGAAAATGAGGCTTTAAAAGAAAAGAGCTTGTTGTTCGGGTATGATTTTTTTAACAATCCAAATATTTCTTTCGAACCCAATTTAAATTTGGCTACTCCTGAAACCTATCAGGTGGGGCCTGGAGATGAATTGTTGATTGATATTTGGGGAGCAGCTGAAAATTCTTACCGAAAAAAAGTTGATAAAAGAGGAGCGATAAATATAGAGAGCATTGGTCCGGTTTATGTAAATGGCTTGGAAATTCAAAAAGCAAAATCCAAGATTGTTTCTTATTTGAAAAAGATCTACAGTGGTATTAGTGCTGCGCCAACGAGTTACAATAAAGTTTATGCTGAGGTGTCTTTGGTTGGTATTCGTACGATTCAAGTAAATATTATCGGTGAAATCAAAGTTCCAGGTACTTATTCTTTAAACGCCATGTCTTCGGTTTTAAATGCCTTATATGCCGCAGGAGGCCCTACAGAAAACGGAACGTTTAGAACTGTACAGTTGTTTAGAAAAGGAAAGTTGCATTCAGAATTAGATATTTACCAATACCTGACTAAAGGTTCTCAGAAAGGAAATGAGTTTTTAAAAGATAAAGACGTCATCATTGTAAAGCCTTATTTGAGTAAGGTATCGGTTACCGGTTTTGTAAAAAGACCGGGGATCTACGAATTAAAGCCAAAAGAATCGATAAACGAATTGGTAGATTATTTTAGTGGATTTTCTGCTGAAGCTTACAAAGAAAGATTGCTTGTTGAGCGTGTGAATGGGAGTCAGCGAGAAGTGCTTGAAATTGATATGAAAAGTCAAGAAAAATTTCTTTTACAAGATGGTGATAGCATAGATGTTAAAAGAATTACCGACAGGTATATCAATCGCGTAAGTATCAATGGTGCCGTATATAGAGAAGGTAATTATCAATTAACTGATAGTTTACGCTTGTCTGAATTGATAGAAAAAGCAGATGGAGTAAAAGAAGCTGTGTTTTTAGATAGAGGTTTGATTTATAGAACTATCGATGATGTAGATGAAGAAGTTATCCCATTTTCTATCAAAGATGTGTTGAACAAAACGCAAGATGTTGTTTTGAAGCGAGAAGATAGTATTCATATTTTTGATAAATATTCATTAAAAGAGGAGTATACAGTGGCGATTAACGGTGCTGTAAATGAGCCCTTGACTACTGAGTTTCGTCATAAAATGAATATTGAAGATTTGATATTAATGGCTGGAGGATATAAAGAAGGAGCTGATCCGAGTGTGATTGATGTTTCAAGAAGAGTAATTGATACTAGTTTTTCTACATTAAGTGAGAATATCAAGAGATCAAGTACTATTTCTTTGAGTTTAGATAGTGTAGAGACTTTTTATTTGGAGCCTTTTGATGAGGTTTCGGTTCGTTATTTAAAAGGATATAGTAAAAAAATTGATGCATCAGTTGAAGGTGAAGTTGTATATCCTGGACGTTATGCAATTACTGATAAGGATGAGCGAATATCTGATTTGATTGAAAAATCAGGTGGATTTACGCCATATGCCTATGTCGAGGGAGCTACTTTGATACGAAGAACGACAAAAGCAACAGATAAAGAGCAGTTAGAGTTGTTACAAAGTTTGATTGTAAAAGATTCTTTGGGAATTGATGTTACTGAGAAGACCGAGTATATGATTGGAATTGACTTGAAGAAGATACTTGAAGACAAAGGGAAAAAATCCAAATACGATTTAATTTTAAGAGAAGGTGATGTTTTGGTAGTCCCGTCACAAAAGCAGACGGTTGCGGTTCAAGGTGAAGTTTTGCGTCCTTCATTGATTCGATTCGATAAGTCAAAATCTTTGAAAGAATACATAAATAATTCGGGTGGGTTTTCTGAAAATGCAAAAAAGAGCAAGACCTATGTCGTATACGCAAATGGAGATGTGAAAAGTACCAAACGTTTTTTATGGATTAAAAATTACCCGGATTTAGAACCTGGAGCAATTGTATTGGTTCCGAAACGAGAACCAAGAAAGAAAATGACGGCAGGTGAAATTATTGGTATTAGTTCTGCACTGTTGAGTTTGGCATTGTTAGTTCAACAAATTAGTAAGTAGGTTATGAGTCAAGATGTAAAAAATACAATAAGAGAACAAGACGAAATTGACTTGATGTCCTTGGTGAAAACAATTTGGAGTGGACGTAAAACTATTATAAAAACTACCCTCATATTTATGTTGTTGGGTTTGTTTATTGCTATTTTTTCTGAGAAGGAATATACAGCATCGACTACTTTTGTTACCCAAGATGCAGAATCAAAAATAGGAGGTAGTATCGGAGGCTTGGCTGCAATGGCTGGAATAAATTTAGGTGGTATGGGGTCTAATTCTGAGATATCCCCAATTCACTATCCTAAAATCATGGAAAATATTGGTTTTCAGTTGGATGTTCTAAAAGCTCCGTTGTCATTTGTGGAAGAAAAGAATGATGTTAGTTTCGAAAATTATTATCAACATATATACAAACCCAGTTTACTAGGGGTAATCTATAAATATACGATTGGTTTGCCTAGATTGTTAATCAGCTATCTAAAAGGTGGAAAAGAAAAGGTTGAGGATTTAAATAAATTAACTATTGATGAATTGATCGAAGTGTCAGAAGAACAAAATCTTTTGTTGAAAAGGCTCTCAAAGCAATTGTTGTTGCAGGTAAATGAAAATGATGGTTATATTACAATTGAAGCCAATATGCCGCAAGCAAAACCAGCTGCACAATTGGTGAAACATGCTCAAGAATTGTTACAGAACTTTATCATTGAATCTAAAATAAAGAAAGCCACAGAGCAACTAGATTATATTAAAGAGAGATATGAAATAGTTGAGCAAAAATTTATTGAAGTCCAATTAAAATTAGCAAAATTTGAGGATAAAAATAAGTATGTAAACACAGCAATGAGTAAAATAGAATTACAAACGATACAAGATGAGTATAATTTGGTGTATTCAGTCTATACTGAGTTAGCAAAGCAATTAGAAGCACAATACTTGCAAATTACAAAAGATACTCCTGTTTTTACAATTTTAAAACCTGTAACGGTGCCTGTTGAAAGGTCTAAACCTAAGAGAGGTTTGATTTTAGTTAGTTGGGTTTTATTGGGGGTGATAGTAGGTGTAATTCTAGTGATAACAGAAAGAATAATCAAAAAAAACATTAAAGAATAATGGGATGTTAGATTTAAATGGAAAATCAATTTTAATAACAGGAGGAACTGGGTCATTTGGGAAAATGTTTACTAAATTAATTTTGGAAAGGAATCCAGGTGTGAAGCGTTTGGTTATTTTATCTAGAGATGAACAAAAGCATTTTCAAATGTCTCAGGAGTTTCCTGAGGATGTATTTCCAGCGATTCGATATTTTATTGGAGATGTAAGAGATAAGTCTAGGCTTGTTCGTGCATTTGAAGGAATCGATATCGTAATTCATGCAGCTGCTATGAAGCATGTTCATTTGGCGGAATACAATCCAATGGAATGTGTGAAGACCAATATTAACGGAGCTGAAAATGTAATTGAAGCTGCGTTGGAATGTGGAGTTAAAGATGTCGTAGCTTTATCAACTGATAAAGCCGCAGCACCAATTAATTTATATGGTGCTACCAAGCTAGCTTCGGATAAATTGTTCATTGCCGCTAATAACATAAAAGGAACTCGGAAAATTAAATTTTCTGTTGTTCGGTATGGTAATGTGATGGGTTCCAACGGTTCTGTAATGCCATTTTTTCTTAAAAAGAAGAAAAACTGTGAGGAGTTTCTTCCAATAACAGATGAAAAAATGACAAGATTCAATATATCCCTTGAAGATGGTTGTGCGATGGTCTTTTATGCTATAGAAAAAGCATGGGGAGGCGAGGTGTTCGTCCCTAAAATTCCTTCATATAGAATTCCAGATGTTGCAAAAGCCATTGCACCTGAAATGAAGCAGAAGGTAATAGGTATTAGACCTGGAGAGAAGTTACATGAAGAAATGATCACTGCATCCGACTCTTATAATACTGTTGATTTAGGTAAATACTATGCAATTTTACCTCAAAAGTCACCATATTCTCAATATACAAAAGAGGATTATAAAAGGGAGTTTAAGGGTGTTGATGTCCCTGAGGGATTTTCATATGATTCTGGAAATAACACTGATTGGGAATCGGTTGAATCCCTCAGACAATTAGTTATTGATCATGTAGATGCCAATTTTAAAGTGTAGCTTATGTCTAAAATTGCAATTATACCTGCTAGGGGTGGCAGCAAACGTATTCCTAGGAAAAATATTAAGTCTTTTCTGGGAAAGCCAATTATTGCTTATTCGATAGAAAGTGCTATTAAGTGTGGATTATTTGATGAAGTTATGGTGTCTACCGACGATAAAGAGATTGCTAGGGTTGCTCGTGAATATGGCGCCGTAGTTCCGTTTTTTAGAACGGTAAAAAATTCAAATGATTTTGCCACAACAGTTGATGTTATTGCTGAAGTTATAACTGAATATAAAAACATAGGAAAAGAGTTTTGTTATGCATGTTGTATTTATCCGTGTGCCCCATTTGTAACTGATATAAGGTTACAAGAAAGTTTTTCTAAATTAGAAAAACACAATTATGACTGTGTATTCCCAATAGTACGTTTCAGTTTTCCTATTCAAAGAGCTGTGAAGATTAATACTAACGGAATGATTGAAATGTTCGAACCAAGATATATGCAAACTCGCTCGCAGGACTTGGAATCTTCGTTTCATGATGTTGGCCAGTTTTATTTTTTTAAAGTAGATAAAATTATTGAAGCGGAAAAGTTATGGACAAATAACACTAGTTTTATTGAGTTGACACAATTAGAATCTCAAGATATTGACCATATTTCTGATTGGGAATTAGCAGAAATGAAGTATAAAATATTACAAGAAAAATGAGAATTTTGGTTACTGGTGCCTCAGGTATGCTCGGTGCTACTTTAGTTAAGTCGTTATCTAAGAAATTCGATGTTTATGGAACAGGAAATTCCGAATATAAAGATTGTCCTGTAGCATATATGCAATTTGATTTATCTTCGGATTCTTTTGAAGAGCTTATTTCATGGAGTAAACCGAAAGTAATTATTCATTCAGCAGCTTTAACTAATGGGAACTATTGTAATGATAATCCATTGGAAGCTTATAATATTAATGCTGTGTCTATTAGGAAACTTATGAACGCGACCGATGGTGATGTAGAGATAATCTATATATCAACGGATGCAGTTTTTCCTTCTAAATTGAATTTAGCTAAAGAGAAAGACATTGTTTGTCCTGAAAATGTTTATGGTAAATCTAAGGAGTTGGGAGAGTTTTTTTTGTTAAACTCGGAGCGAAAGTTTAGCATTATTCGGACTACGATTGTAGGATTAAATGAAAATACATCCAAATCAGGTTTTGTTGAATGGATTGTTAATTCATCAATAAAAAATGAAACTATTGGGTTGTTTGATGATGTAATATTTACTCCCATTTCTATTTGGGATTTAGCTATGGAACTCGAATTCTTAATAGAAAACAACTTAGTTGATTCTAAGGTGTTGCATATCGCAGGTCAGCAATGTTGTACTAAATATGAATTTGGAATTAATTTGTTAGAGTCTCTTAATATTTCTACAAATTATGTGAAAAAAGCAACAATTTCTTCTTTTACAGAAAGAGCAAAGCGCTGTGCAGATCAAAGTTTGAATGTTAGTAATTACGAAAAATTATTTGGTAGAGCATTACCAACTTTAGAAAAAACAATTCAATCTATAAAAGATAATTATTATGAATAGTATAGAACTCGGAAGTAGAATAATTGATGATAACTCTTTATATTTTATCGCAGATATAGGAGCTAATCATAACGGATCATTAGAGAAGGCTATAGAGTTAATTAAATTAGCCAAAGAGTCGGGAGCAGATGCAGCAAAGTTTCAGAACTTTCAAGCTAATAAAATTGTGAGTAAAATTGGTTTTGATAAACTCAAAGGGAAGTTGTCTCATCAGTCTGATTGGAAGAAATCTGTTTTTGAGGTTTATGAAGATGCTAGCATTTCTAAAGATTGGACAGGGATATTGAAAGATGAGTGTAATAAGGTTGGTATCGATTATTTTACAAGCGCATATGATTTTGAATCTGTTGATTTAGTGGATCCGTTTGTAGACATGTATAAGATTGGATCGGGTGATATTTCATGGTTGGAAATTATTGAGTATACACTAAGTAAAAATAAACCCGTTTTGTTGGCTACTGGTGCTTGTTCAGATGAAGATGTTAAAAGAGTAATGGAAATGGCGATGGATAAAACCGATAAACTTGTTTTAATGCAATGTAATACAAATTATACGGGGTCAGATGATAATTATAAATATTGTAATCTAAATGTATTGAAAAAGTATGCAGCTGATTATCCAAATGTTGTTTTAGGTTTATCCGATCATACATCTGGCCATGCCACAACTTTAGGCGCAATTACTTTGGGAGCAAGAGTAATTGAGAAGCATTTCACGGATAATAATGATCAAGTAGGACCTGATCATGGATTTGCAATGAATCCGAATTCATGGAGAGATATGGTTGATAGATCATATGAATTACTTAGCGCCCTTGGAGATGGTGTTAAAAGAATAGAAAAAAATGAAGTTCAATCTCAACTAGTCCAAAGAAGGTGTTTAAGGGTGAAAAATGATTTAAAAAAAGGACATGTATTAAAGGAAGAAGATTTTATTGTACTAAGACCTATATCTGATGGGGGTGTACATCCGTACGAAAAGAAATTTTTTTTAGGAAAAGAATTGCTCGAGGATATTGACGCTGGTGAACATTTAACAAAAAAAATGATATAAATTTGTTATGATAAAAGGAAATATAGTAGGTTTAAGAGCTGTTGAAAAAGAAGATCTCTCTTTGTTTAGAGATTGGCGTAATTTAGAAAGTTTTAGAAAACACTTTAGAGAAGTTAGGGAATTGTCTCTTGCAGATCAAGAAGCTTGGTTTGATAGTTTACAAAAAACAAGACATATAAACTTTATGTTCACAATTGTTGACCTAGAAACTAATAAACCAATTGGAGCAGCGGGAATTTTGTACGTGAATTGGATAAATAGGTCTGGTGATTTTTCTTTTTATATTGGTGAAAATGAGGTTTATGTTGATGATAAAGATTTGTCAAAGGAAGCAGCTTCTTTATTGATTGATTATGGATTTAATAATTTAAATTTGAATAAAATTTGGATGGAGTTATATGAATTCGATTCAAAAAAAATTCAATTTTTTAAAGAGTTAAACTTTCAAGTAGATGGAAAGCTTAGAGCGAATTGTTTTGAAGATGGTAAATATTGGGATTCTATTATTATTTCTTTGTTGAAAGATGATTGTACCTGAGTTTTTTATTTACATTGTTTATAGAAAAAATAGCTGTGTTTTTCACATTAGTTGAGCTGTCTTTTTTGTGTAAACAGTTAAAGATGTTTAAACTGAGAAAATAAATAGATTTTTTTAATGGGTATATTTAAACAAATATTAAACTCTCAAATAACGCATTTTATTGGGGTGAAATATTTAACATTCGGTATTCAATTTGTGAATTCATTGTTGATAGCAAAATATTTAGGAGTTTTTTATTTTGGGATTTATAGTTTCTTAATATTGTTGAATCAGTATTTAACTTATTTAGGTATGATACCTTCTTATTCTTTAAATGCTATTTTGTCAACAAAGAAAAAATCCTTGTACTACTCAAAAAGATTATGGCATAATACCCTATTGTTAACATTAATTCTATGTTTTTTAGTCTCTATGATTGGTGTTCTTTTAGTTTCAATTTATCCAACTATTTTTGCTAAATATCAATTCTATGATTATTTTGCATTTGTTTTTCTTATTTTTTCAGTTTCAGCATTTAACAATGTTTTTACTAATCTATACAGAACTTATGGAGAGTTAAATAAGATTAATTTTAATCAATTTATTGTTCCTTTTTTTCAACTGGTGGTTTTAATATTATTTAATACTCAAAGTTTAATATATTTTTTGTTGTTGGCTATGGTGATAGGTAATATATGTTCATTGATATTGTTTTTAAATAACTCACCGATCTCACTTGGATTTGGTTTCAAAGGATCAATAATGAAAGAAATATTAACTAGGGGTGGGCATTTGTTGATGTATAATGTTAGTTTTTACCTTTTGTTATTGTCTTCGAGAACAATTGTGTCAATTGAGTTTTCACCTGAGAAACTAGGTTTTTATTCTTTAGCAGTAAGTTTGTCTAGCGCAGTATTTATGGTTGTTGGGTCGGTTTCATTTTTGGTATACCCTAAATTATTGAATAAGTTTTATGCGAATGATTCAAGTGATACAAAAAAAGTGTTGGTAAAAATTAGAGAGTTATATATTGCAAGTTGTTTTTTATTGACATATATGGGCTTCTTATTGGTACCGATATTAATTGTATTTATACCGAAATATTCAATGGCAATGACTCCTTTTAAAATACTTCTTTTTACTCAGTTAATATTTAATAATAGTTTTGGTTATAGTGTTTTACTAGTTGCAAAGAAAAAAGAAAAGATAATGACTAAGATTTGTCTTTATTCGGTTGTTATAATAGTAGGGCTATCGATTTTGTTTGCTAAATTGGGTTTTTCGATTAATTTAATAGCGGTTTCAGTATTGGTTGGTTTTACATATTATGTGTTTAAGTTAACAAAAGTTGGTATGAAAGAATTTAATTATAAAGTTACATATCATGATGTTTACAAAGAGTTATTCCCACGAAACTTTTTAATTCCCCTGGTGTTTATTTTAATTAGTTTAATAATTGAGAATGATTTTATTTTCATAGTTCTTAGTTTTTTGTTTTTTATTTTTTTAAACAAAAAACGTATCATTCAAATTATTATTCACCTTCAAGAGCTTGTTTCAAACAATAATAGTTTAAAATTTTAAGGTATTGATGGAAGTTAAGAGTAAGTCTGCATATATTATCTCAAAGCCTTTGCAATATATTAATGCAACGAATATCATTGATGATTGCTACAAAGATTGCTATATAATTGATTCTTTTTCCGATTCATTTTCTTTTTATAATCATATAAAATCAAAATCTAGCATATGGTCAAATGTATTATTTAGGAAGAATAGATATTTTGCATTGTTTACGGTTATAAAGAGACAGAAAAGTTACGTGAAACTTTTTTTAGACTCGGATTTTGGTATTCTATACTATATAATGTTTTGGTTTTTAACTAAGAGAATTAAGATATATACTTATGAAGAGGGTTACGGATCGTATAGGTACATTAATGACCGATCTTCAATAGTTTCCGAAATTAAATATTTTATTTATTCAAAATTAGGTTGTGAAAATTGGATCGGAGGAAATTATTTTACCCAAGGAGCGTATTTATATTATCCTAGTCTTTTTAAAGAGTTAATTGATGTGCCTGAAAATTACCAGGTTTTAACGTTTAGACAGACTTTTCAGAGACATATGCAAGAATTAACCGATATCAAGTTTTTGATGAGTTTTAATAATTTCGATTTTTCTCAAGAGCGAGTGTTATTATATCTTACATCTCATAAGATAAACAATAAAATTAATGAGGTCATCAAACAATATCCTAAATATATTAAGATAATAAAGCCTCATCCACATATAGATGAACAAGATAATATGTTTGATGTTTTTGATATTAAAATAAAAAGTTGTATTCCGGCTGAAATTGTTATTAACGAGTTGTTAAATAATGGGAAGAAACTTTTAATTATTCATGAAAATAGTTCCTCTTTATTGTCTTTTACATCAACGGACATTCAGGAAATAAATATTGCAAATCCTATATCAAATGTATACGAATCCTTGATTGGTTTAATTAGAAAATCTTATAAATGAAAATAACTTTTGGTTTCATTTTAGGGTTGTTAACATTTGGTTTATCCTTGTATGCAATTCTTTTAGATGTTAAGATATATAACTGGTATATAGCGGTTCATTTAATTATTATTGGAGTAAGTTCATTTTCACTTTTTGCCTATGATAATCGACCTTTCTCTCTTTTCAAAATGTATCATATTTTTAATTTATTTTTTATTGGTATTGCACCTGTTTTACAATATTTGGAACATTCCAGGTTTGTTGGCGAACCGGAAATACCATATAGATATAAACTTATCACTTCTATTGTTTTTTTGATAAGTACGTTAATTTATAATTCTCTTTACTATTATGTAGATAATAGATTTTCAATTAGATATATATCATTTATTAACCGTAGGTTTAAGACTACAAATTTCGTTAACAATTATTTTTCGATTTTTACGCAAATAACGATGTTTTTGCTCTCAGTTCTATGTTTTTATATGATTTTTATGGTTAATAAATTCAATTTGTTTAGCATGTTGTTTAGGGGTGGTGTATTTACGGATAAAATTGAAGTTGCAAAATCATTATCTCTTTTAATAGATAAATTTTTTAGACCATTATCATTAGTTCTTTTTGTTATTTCTTGTATGTATAATCGAAAGTCCTGGGTTTTTAATGTTGTTCTTTTTATACTTTTTTTTGTTACTGCTTTTCCTTTGGGGTTAGGAAGGAATGCTGCGGCAGGTTTTTATTTACCCTTACTTCTCTTATTTGTACCGATATTTAAAAGGAAGCATTTTTTCGCTGCAATGATGATTTTTGGTTTACTTGTTGTTTTTCCATTTTTAGATTCTTTTAGAAATTTTGGAAATAATACAGAGGTTGAGTTAGGTTTGAATTTTGAGATGTTTACGGATCTACATTTCGATGCTTATATAACTTTGTCAAGAGTTATTTATCACGATATAATAACTTATGGTTACCAATTACTTGGAGTTTTTCTTTTTTTCGTGCCGAGATCTATTTGGCCATCGAAACCTTTAAGTAGTGGCCAGTTTCATGCGCAAGAATTAGGATTAACCTATGATAATTTGGCGTGTACCTATTTGGCTGAAGGTTATATTAATTTTGGGTATTTTGGTGTATTATTTTTTATTCTTTTTTTAGGGTATTTTACTGCAGTAATTGATAAGTTTTATTGGATTCATGAATCCGAAAAATCTTATTTCAATGTGTTGTATATGTTGGTTTTAGGTATGTTTTTGTTTGTTTTAAGAGGAGATTTAATGAATGGATATGCTTATACTTTTGGATTGATTTTCACAAGTATCTTTGCTTATAAATTAGTAGTTTTTGTGTCTAAAATTAAAGTCCAATAATTTTTAATGAAAATATTACAAATAAATACGTTTATTAACTCAAGATCTACAGGAAAGATAGCAGAAGATATAGGAAAACTTGTTTTGAGTAAGGGATGGGAAAGTTTTTATGCTTTCGGAAGAGATCCAAGACCTAGTGTTTCGAAAGCTATAAAAATTGGAAATATTATTGATGTTTTTTACCACGGAATTCAATCTTTCCTATTTGATAAACATGGCTTTGGTTCTAAATCTGCCACCAAAAGATTTATTAAAAAAGTTAAAAAAATTGATCCTGATATTATACATATACATAATATTCATGGTTATTATTTGAATATTGAATTGTTTTTTAATTATTTGAAAGCTTCTAATAAGCCAGTAGTCTGGACCTTACATGATTGTTGGTCTTATACTGGACACTGTGCTTACTATAGCTATATAAATTGTAAAAAATGGGAAACTGAATGTAACAATTGCCCGCAATTAGATAATTACCCTAGAAGTTTTTTTAAAGATAACTCGAAAGATAATTTTTATAAAAAAAACGAATTATTCAATTCATTGGAAAATCTGACAATTGTACCAGTATCAAAATGGTTGAAGAAAGAATTGCAATATTCGTATCTGAAAAACCACATTATAAAAATGATTCACAACGGAATTGACTTAAAGTCTTTTTATATAAGAAATGAATGTAAAGTGTTCGATAGGTTCAAGATTTCTTCTAAGTTTGTAATATTAGGTGTTGCAAATGTTTGGGAGAAAAGAAAAGGACTCGAAGATTTTATTGAATTATCAAAGAAATTACTCGAGGATGAAGTTATATTTTTAGTTGGATTAAATGATAAACAATTAAAAAAAATACCAAATAATATAATAGGAATCTCTAATACCAAAAACATTGATGAATTATCCGAAATATACAGTAATGCGGATGTATTGTTCAATCCTACTTGGGAGGATAATTTTCCAACCATAAATCTTGAGGCTCTGGCAAGTGGTACACCTGTTGTTACATATAGAACCGGTGGGAGTGTCGAGTCGATAGATGATAAAACAGGATTTGTGATAGAACAAGGTGATATTTTAGCCGCAGTTGATAAGATTAGACACATAAAACAAGTGTCAAAATCGGAATATACTCATCATTGTAGGGTAAAGGCAGAAAAATATTATAATAAAGACATCGTTTTCAAGGAGTACATCAGAATTTATGAAGATTTGGTTAAAATAAAACAATGAAAATATCTGTTATTACAATAGTTTACAATAATCGTGACTGTATTTCAAGTTGTATTGAATCAGTGTTGAATCAATCTTATTCAAATGTAGAACACATTGTCATAGATGGTGGGTCAACCGATGGAACTCAAAAAATAATTGAGCCATACATAGCTAAATTAGGATATTACAAATCAGAGAAAGACAACGGTTTGTACAATGCTTTGAATAAAGGGATCAAGCTAGCAACAGGTGATGTGATTGGTATTTTACATTCAGATGATTTTTATTTTGATGAAGACGTACTTGAAAATGTTGTTCATTCTTTCAAAAACACCTCTGCTGATTTGATTTATGGCAACGGAATGTATGTTGCTGAAAACGATGTAAATAATGTAAAGCGAGTTTATAAAGCAAAACCTTTTAAAAAACGATACCTTGGTTTTGGTTGGATTCCTTTACATACAACCATATATGTCAAAAAGAATGTTTTTCAAGAATATGGATTTTATAATGAAGATTATTCCATCGCGAGTGATTATGATATTTCTTTGCGTTGGTTTACAAATATGAAGATAGAAAAAGTATTTTTAAACAAATACTTGGTTAAAATGAGGTTGGGGGGAAAGAGTACCACCGCAAATCTTCAGAAGCTAAAATCTTCAGAAGACTTTGCGATAATAAATGAATTTAAGTTGTTCGGTTGGTTTACACTTTTTTTCAAAATATTTAGAAAAATCCCTCAATATATAATTCCTCGAATTCGTAACTATGAAGCAGAGTGATTGTTTTCAGTTCAAACCAATAGATTACCTATATATTTTGGTACTTTTGTAAGCTCAAATGTAAGCTCAAATGAATAATTAATGAAAGTAACAAAAACAAAAATTCCAGATGTGCTGGTATTTGAACCAAAAGTATTCGGTGATGATAGAGGCTATTTTATGGAAACGTTTCGTTTAGACGAAATAAAAAAACACATTGGTGATGTAAACTTTGTACAAGATAATGAGTCTTTTTCAGAGTATGGAGTTTTACGAGGGTTGCACTTTCAAAGACCTCCTTTTACACAAAGCAAATTGGTTCGAGTAATGCAAGGTGAGGTGTTAGATGTAGCAGTAGATATTAGAATAGGTTCACCTACTTATGGTGAGCATGTAGCGGTTTTGCTAACAGGTGAGAACAAGAAGCAATTATGGGTGCCACAAGGATTTGCACATGGTTTTTCTGTGTTGAGTGAAACAGCTCAGTTTGCCTACAAATGTGATAATTATTACAGTCCAACGCACGATGGTGGAATTAGTTGGGATGATCCGAAATTGAATATCGATTGGAAACTCCCTTCCGATGCAGTTCGATTGTCAGAGAAAGATAAAAGTCAAGCAGCTCTGGAAGAAATCACTACCTTTACTTTTGAAGCGTTTAAACAAGAAAAAGTGTATTAAATGAATATATTAGTAACCGGAGCTAGTGGGCAGTTGGGAAATGAACTTAGAGAGAGAAGTAATCTTTATAAAACGTGGAACTTTTATTTTACCGATACCGCTGAGTTAGATATTAAAGATCTCTCAAAAGTGGAAGAGTTTGTTGCTGCGAATAGCATTGAAACTATTATCAATTGCGCGGCATATACCGCGGTTGATTTGGCGGAGACCAATAAAGATCTTTGTTATGCTGTAAATGTTACTGGTGCAAAAAATTTAGCCATTGTAGCAGCAAATAAAAAAATACAATTGATTCATACATCGACAGATTTTGTTTTTAATGGTGTTCATCACCTACCTTATAAAGAAGAAGACGTTGCAAACCCATTGAGTGTTTACGGAAGTACAAAACTTGCAGGTGAGAATGAAGTATTGGCTATTTGTCCTAATAGTATTATTGTTAGAACGGCTTGGTTGTATAGCGCATATGGAGCAAATTTTGTAAAAACCATGCAGCGTTTGGGTAGAGATCGAGATGCATTAAATGTAATTTTTGATCAAGTAGGTACTCCAACTTGGGCAGGTGATTTAGCCAATGCAATATTGCAAATTGTTGCAACGAAAAAAACGGGTTCCGAGCAGAGAGGGATTTATCATTATTCGAATGAAGGTGTAGCTTCTTGGTATGACTTTGCTGTTGAGATTATGCAATTGTCAGAAATTGATTGTAAGGTGTATCCAATAGAAACAAAAGAGTATCCTACTCCCGCTCCAAGACCAGCGTATAGCGTGTTGAATAAGGCGAAAATAAAAAGCGATTTTAAGCTAGATATTCCACATTGGAAAGAGAGTTTGAAAAAATGTATTTTAGCAATCCAAAACGAACAATAGGTTCGCAATAATAGAAGAAGAAATGAAAACAATTGCAATCACAGGAGGTGCCGGTTTTATTGGGTCTCATGTAGTAAGATTATTTGTAAATAAATATCCAGATTATAAAATCGTTAATATTGATGCATTGACTTATGCAGGTAATTTAGCAAATCTTAAAGATTTGGAAGGTGCTGCGAATTACGAATTTGTAAAAGCAGATATCGTTAACGCAGAAGAAATGTTTCAGGTTTTTGATAAATATCAATTTGATGGTGTCATTCATTTAGCCGCTGAATCACATGTAGATCGTTCTATTAGCAATCCTACCGAATTTGTATTGACCAATGTAATTGGTACGGTGAACTTATTAAATGCAGCAAAGAAAATATGGGCAGATAATTTTGAGAATAAATTATTCTATCATGTTTCTACAGACGAAGTATATGGCTCGCTAGGAGAAGAAGGAATGTTTACAGAAGAAACAAAATACGATCCGCACAGTCCATATTCTGCTTCAAAAGCAAGTTCTGATCATTTTGTGCGTGCTTATTTTGATACCTACGGATTGCCTACGTTGATTTCGAATTGTTCAAACAATTACGGCTCGTATCAATTTCCAGAAAAACTAATTCCACTGTTTATCAATAATATCAAAAAGAATTTACCCTTGCCTGTTTATGGTAAAGGAGAAAATATTCGTGATTGGTTGTGGGTAGAAGACCATGCAAGAGCAATTGATGAAATCTTTCATAAAGGAGCTCTTGGGAGTACTTATAATATTGGAGGTCATAATGAATGGACAAACATTGACTTGATAAAAGTGATGTGTAAAATTCTAGATGAAAAGTTGAACCGAAAGACAGGAACATCAGAGAAGTTAATCACTTATGTGAAAGATAGAGCTGGGCACGATTTACGCTATGCTATTGATGCTACAAAACTGCAAAACGAATTGGATTGGGTGCCAAGTTTGCAGTTTGAAGAGGGTCTAGAAAAAACGATCGATTGGTATTTAGAAAATGAAGCTTGGTTAGAAAATATCATCAGTGGTGATTACCAAGAATATTACGAAAAACAATACGAACAACGCTAAATAAATTAGAATGAAAGGAATTGTATTAGCAGGTGGTTCGGGTACACGTTTGTATCCAATTACAAAGGGAATATCAAAACAGCTATTGCCGATTTTTGATAAGCCAATGATTTATTATCCTATCAGTACATTAATGTTGGCTGGTATCAAGGATATTTTAATCATTTCAACACCTCAAGATACACCCTTGTTTGAAAATTTATTAGGAGATGGCTCTCAATGGGGCATTCAATTGTCTTACAAGGTACAGCCTTCACCAGATGGATTGGCGCAGGCATTCATTATTGGTGAAGAATTTATTGGTGATGATGATGTTTGTTTGGTGTTAGGAGATAATATTTTTTATGGTCAAGGTTTTTCTGCTCAGTTAGGAGATGCAGTTGCAACTGTAGAAACAGAAAAAAAAGCTTGTATTTTTGGTTATTATGTAACGGATGCAGAACGATATGGCGTGGCAGAGTTTGATACTGACGGCAATGTAGTCAGTATTGAAGAGAAACCTGAAAATCCAAAGTCAGATTACGCAGTAGTAGGACTTTATTTTTATCCAAACTCTGTGGTTGAGATAGCAAAAAACACCAAGCCAAGTGCAAGAGGTGAGTTAGAAATAACTTCTGTAAATCAAACCTATCTAGATCAAGAAGAATTAAAAATGAGTTTGTTGGGTAGAGGTTTTTCGTGGTTAGATACCGGTACGCATCAGTCACTATTAGAAGCTTCAAACTATATTGAAACTATTCAAAACAGACAAGGGTTGATGGTTTCTTGTTTAGAAGAAATTGCTTGGCGTAAAGGATGGATTTCTGATGAAACATTGAATAAGATAGGTGTATCACTCGAAAAAAATCATTATGGAAAGTATTTGCTTAGATTGCTAAAATAACCATCACAACAAACAGAATAAAAGACACAAAATTATTTTTTGTGTCTTTTTTTTTTACTTTTGTCAGAACGCATGAATATTGCTCATTTGCAGTAATTTTTCTGTTAAAAATCAAATATGCTACAAGGAAAATCTAAATATGTACCGATATTATCTGCAACTGTAGATACGCTTTTGATGATTTTGGCTTTTGTGGTTGCGAAACAGTATGTTTTTGAAGGTGTGGTTCCTGAGAAAAATTTTTACAGGATAGCCGGAGTAGGTTGTATACTTCTCTGGATAATTATAGCCGTGAAAATGGAGTTATACGAGTTGCCGAGAATTTTATTTATTCATAAAATTCTATCGAAAAATGTTCTGGCAGTAGTAATCTATACTTTTTTAAGTGGCGGTTTGATATTCTTTATTACAGACTATAAATATTCTAGAACCTTTTTTGGAGCAACGATCATAACATTCTTGGTGTTTGTTTTGGTTTGGAGAATTATTTCGATTTTCTTTTTGAAGAGGTACCGAAGAAGTGGGTATAATTATCGAAAAATATTACTGGTAGGTTATAATGCGAATGTCAGAAGCTTGATTGATGGTGTGTATCTAAATCCAAACTATGGATATAAAATAGAGGGTTTATTCACCAACGTTCCCAAAGAGAAAGCTATAGAAGCTTATTATCTTGGAAACTTAACGCAAATTTTCCCCTATTTAGAGGCAAATTATATTGATGAAGTTATGATTTCTATAGATCACGAAGATCGTGAGCTGATCAATGAGTTGTTAGAATATGCAGATAATAACATGATCCGCGTTAAAATTATTCCAGAATTTTCAGAATATTTATTCCAAAGCTTTTCTATAGAATATACCGAGAATGTGCCAATACTTCAAATGAGAAGAGAGCCTTTGCAGAGTTTGACTAATAGAATTTTTAAACGCGCTTTCGATGTTGTTTTTGCTGTTGCAAGTATTCTTTTTGTTTTTTCTTGGTTGTTTCCTATCCTAGCATTAATCATTAAGTCAACAAGTAAAGGTCCTGTGTTTTTTGTGCAAGAACGAACAGGTAAAGAAGGAAAGTCTTTTAAGTGTTTCAAGTTTAGGTCGATGGTGGTAAATGAAAAATCAGACGATGTACAAGCGACTCGTAACGATGCTAGAGTTACTCCTTTCGGTCAATTTATGCGTAAAACTAGCATTGATGAATTACCTCAGATATTTAATGTTTTATTGAATCAGATGTCGCTCGTTGGTCCTAGGCCTCATATGTTGAAGCATACAGATGAATACCGACTTTTGGTAGATAAGTTTATGGTACGTCATTTTGCAAAGCCTGGAGTGACAGGTTGGGCCCAAATCAATGGTTTTCGAGGAGAAACGAAAACTGTAAAAGATATGGAAGATAGAGCTAAAGCAGATATTTGGTATATAGAAAATTGGAGCTTTTTGCTAGATGTAAAGATTGTATTCACAACAATGCTGCACATGTTTTATAAAAAGGATAAAAATGCTTTTTAAGTAGCTTTGGAGCTTTTTTTAATGAAAATCTTATTGAGTTTTTTTGTTCTTTTTGGTGTAAAAAATGTACTTTTAACAACCTAAAGAAGAATACAAATTTCTCTAATTTTTAGGATATGAGTAAGAATTTTGCGCTGATGGGTGCGGCAGGTTATATAGCACCTAGACATCTAAAAGCTATTCAAGATGTTGGTGGAGACTTGATGGCTGCATTAGATAAAAACGATAGTGTTGGAATATTAGATAGTTATTTCCCAAACACCTCTTTTTTCGTGGAATTTGAGCGTTTTGATCGCCATATAGAAAAGCAGAAGAGAGAGCATAACAAACAGCTTGATTATGTAAGTATTTGTACACCGAATTATTTACATGATGCACATATCAGAATGGCGCTTCGAGCAGGGGCAAATGCCATTTGTGAAAAACCATTGGTGTTAAATCCTTGGAATTTAGATGCTTTGTTAGCTATTGAAAAAGAAACAGGAAAAAAGGTGTATACCATTTTGCAACTACGTTTGCACCAGAGTATCATTGATCTCAAACAAAAGATAGCTTCAGGTCCAAAAGACAAAATCTATGATGTAGATTTAACTTATCTAACGTCACGTGGAAACTGGTATTTCACTTCTTGGAAAGGAGATGTGGAAAAATCTGGTGGAATCGCTTCAAACATCGGAGTCCATTTTTACGATATGTTATCATGGGTTTTTGGTAAGGTAAAAACGAACAAGGTACATGTACATACACATGATAGAGCTGCAGGGTATTTAGAGTTTGAACAGGCAAGAGTCAAATGGTTTTTGTCAATCGACTACGATGCGCTCCCTGAAGAAATTAAAGAGAAAGGACAAAGAACGTACCGTTCAATTACGGTAGAAGGACGAGAGATTGAGTTCAGTGGAGGTTTTACAGAACTACACACTACAAGCTATCAAGATATTTTAAATGGTAATGGATTCGGTTTAGAAGATGCACGTCAGTCAATTGATATTGTACAAACTATTAGAAATGCTGAATTGAGTGTATTAGAAGATGGTAAATTTCATCCTTTTGCCAAGTTGCCAAAGACAAAACATCCTTTTAAGAGAGTCTAATGAAATTAACAATTGTTGCAGGAGCAAGACCGAATTTTGTAAAAATAGCCCCTATCATTGCGGCAATTGAAGCAGAAAAATTAACAGGAAAAGATATCATGTATCGTTTGGTTCATACAGGACAACATTATGATGCAAAAATGAGTGCCTCTTTTTTTGAACAATTGAATATTCCGAATCCAGATGTGAATTTAGGTTGTACAGGCGCGACACAATCAGAACAAGTAGCCTCCATATTGATTGCATTTGAAAAAGAATTGCTAGAGCATCCTACAGATTTAGTTTTGGTAGTAGGCGATGTGAATTCTACGATGGCGTGTACTATAGTTGCTAAAAAGTTGCAAATTAAGGTGGCGCATGTTGAAGCAGGAATTCGTTCTTATGATTGGTCGATGCCTGAAGAAATCAATAGAGTAATTACGGATAGGATTGCCGACTATTTTTTTACAACCACTCCATTGGCTTCTGAAAACTTGATGAAAGAAGGAGTTGCTAATGAAAAAGTTTTTTTTGTTGGGAATGTCATGGTTGATACCTTGCTACAAAATAAAAAAAGGTTTTTACAACCAGAAGTGTTTGCGCAAAAAAAATTAGAGCAAAAAAAATATATGGTATTGACTTTGCACCGACCTGCGAATGTTGATGAAGAGAACAATATCAAAAATATTCTTGAAGAAATAGCGACTAACAGCAATGGATTGCCGATTGTTTTTCCTGTACATCCTCGGACTAAAAAACAGTTAGACAAACTTGGGGACTTTCCAGAGCATTTAATTATGATTCCTCCATTGAGTTATCTCGAGTTCAATTATTTGGTTGAGAATTCGTTTGCGGTGGTTACAGATTCTGGTGGAATCACAGAAGAGACTACCATGATGGGTATTCCTTGTATCACTTTGAGAGACAATACAGAAAGGCCAGAAACAATTACCTTAGGGACGAATGAGCTCATCGGAACGGCCCCTGAAAACATTCAACCCACCTTTCAGAAGTTGTTTGCTGGAAATTGGAAAAAAGGAACGGTTCCAGAATTGTGGGATGGTAAAACATCAGAGAGAATCGTAAACATTATATCTGAGCAATTTCAAGAGAAGAGAACGTTGTATTAACATATGCTAAAATAAAATAATGTATTTTTGCAATCCTAAAACTTAACTTGTTCAAAATATGAAAATTGGAATAACTTTTAGTGCATTTGACTTGTTGCATGCGGGTCATATAACAATGTTAGAAGATGCAAAAAGACAATGCGATTACCTAATTTGTGGTATTCAAACTGATCCAACCTTAGATCGACCAGAAAAAAACAAACCGGTACAATCTGTAGTGGAGCGTTATATTCAGTTGAAAGGCTGCAAATTTGTTGATGAAATTGTTCCTTATGCGACAGAACAAGATTTAGAAGATGTACTACGTGCTTTTAAAATTGATGTGCGTATCATCGGTGAAGAATATGCGAACAAAAAATTTACAGGTAGAGAGTACTGCGAAGAAAAAGGCATTCAATTGTATTTTAATAAAAGAGAACACCGTTTTTCAAGCAGTGGTTTACGTAAAGAAGTGCATGACAAAGAAAAATTGAAAGAGATAAATAAATAATATGAATATTACTGTTGTAGGCTCTGGTTATGTTGGCTTGGTTTCAGGAACCTGTTTTTCAGAAATGGGAAATCGAGTGACCTGTGTAGATATAGATCAGAAAAAAATTGAAAAATTAGAAAAAGGAATGCTTCCTATATACGAGCCAGGGTTAGAACCGATGGTTTTGAAAAATGTGGCGAATGGAAACCTTCAGTTTACAACGAGTTTATCGGATGCCATAAAAAACACTGCAATAGTGTTTATTGCTGTGGGTACTCCGATGGGAGATGATGGTTCTGCAGATTTACAATACGTTTTAGCGGTTGCAAAATCTATAGGTCAGACCATGCAAAAAAGATTGGTCGTAGTTGATAAATCTACGGTGCCAATCGGAACTGCAGACAAGGTAAAAGCAACAATTCAAACTGAATTGGATGCAAGAGGAGTTACCATAGATTTCGATGTTGTGTCGAATCCAGAGTTTTTGAAAGAGGGGGCTGCTATTGCAGATTTTATGAAACCTGATCGTGTTGTGATTGGTTCAGATAGTGAGTATGCCTTAAAAATAATGAAAGAATTGTACCATCCATTCTGCATGTCGAGAGATCGATTTATTGGAATGGATATTCGCTCTGCAGAAATGACAAAATATGCTGCGAATGCGATGCTGGCAACGAAAATTTCATTTATGAATGAAATAGCAAATATCTGTGAAAAAGTGGGTGCCGATGCCAATCAAGTTCGAATCGGGATAGGTTCTGATGCTCGTATCGGGTATAGTTTTATTTACCCAGGTGCAGGTTATGGAGGATCTTGTTTTCCGAAAGATGTAAAAGCATTAAAGAAAATCGCTGAAGAGCATGGTCATGAAGCGCAATTGATTGCTTCAGTTGAAAAAGTCAATAATGCACAAAAATTGGTCATTGCGAATAAGATAATTGATCGTTTTGGAGAAGATTTGTCAGGTAAAACATTTGGCTTATGGGGATTGGCTTTCAAACCTGGTACAGACGATATGCGTGAAGCACCTGCGATTTATATTGTTAAAGAATTGGTGAAACGTGGTGCCAAAATTCAAGCCTACGATCCGAAAGCGATAGAAGAAGCGCAAGAATGTTATTTGAAAGGTATTGAAAACATAAGTTATGTTTCTACTAAATATGATGTGTTGAAGAATGCTGATGCGTTAATTTTATTAACGGAATGGAAAGAGTTTCGTTCTCCTGATTTTGAAGAAATCAAAAGTCAACTAAATGCACCTATTATTTTCGATGGTAGAAATCAATACAATGTTTTTGATTTGAAGACCAAAGGTTTTGAATATTATCAAATAGGTAAAAAGTAGATGAAAATATTAGTTACAGGTGCAGCTGGTTTTATCGGTTTTCATTTGACGAAATCATTGTTGAGAAAAGGTCATAAGGTAGTTGGCTTAGATAATATCAACGATTATTACGATGTCGAATTAAAATACGAAAGGTTAACTCAGCTTGGAGTTGAAAGATCACAAGCTTTCGATTTTTTGCATACCTGTGATAGTGTATTAGATGAGAATTTTCGATTTATTCGAATGAATTTAGAAGATGGACAGGCACTGCCTGAACTTTTTAAAGAGCATTCATTTGATGTAGTTGTAAATTTAGCGGCTCAAGCCGGGGTGCGATATAGTATTGAGAACCCGAATGCCTATATTGATAGTAATATTTTGGGTTATATGAATGTGCTGGAATGTTGTCGTCAGTTCAAAATCAAGCATTTATTATATGCTAGTAGCTCTAGTGTGTATGGAGAAAATAAAAAAGTGCCTTTTCAAGTTGATGATAATGTAGATCATCCAATAAGTTTGTATGCTGCGACAAAAAAAAGCAACGAATTGATGGCACATACCTACAGTCATTTGTTTGGAATACCAACAACAGGATTACGTTTCTTTACAGTTTATGGCCCTTGGGGTAGGCCTGATATGGCAATTTATTTATTTGTTGATGCTATTTCAAACAACAAGCCTATCAAGGTCTTTAACAATGGAAATATGAGCCGAGATTTCACTTATATCGATGATATTGTCAAGGGTGTTGAATTGTTAATGGATAACCCTCCGAATAAAATTAAGGAGAAAGCTGCTTATAGAATATCAAATATAGGAAACGGAAAACCACAGTCATTGAGTTCTTTTATCGAAGCGATTGAGACTAGTTTTGGTAAAGAAGCAATGAAAGAATTTTTACCGATGCAAGCAGGTGATGTATCGCAAACTTGGGCTGATGTCTCTGAATTAGAGAAGCTGGGGTATTCTTCCAAAACGTCAATAAAAGAAGGAGTTGCAAATTTTGTAACTTGGTATAAAGATTATTACACAAAATAAATGTTTTCTGAAATCGAGTTATCAAATAAAAGGGTTGTTGTAACAGGCGGAGCTGGGTTTATCGGTTCAAACCTAATAGAGGTGTTGTTGTCTAAAAAGAATAAAGTTGTCTGTTTGGATAATTTTTCCACTGGGAAAAGAGAAAATCTGCTATCTTTTGAAACTAACACTGATTTTTTATTGATAGAAGGAGATATTCGAAACATAGAAGATTGTAAAAAGGCTTTAAAAGGTGCAGATTTTGTGTTGCATCAAGCCGCATTGGGTTCGGTTCCTCGATCTATCAAAGATCCTATAACTACGAATGATGTGAATGTTGGAGGTTTTTTAAATATGTTGATAGCTTCTAGAGATGCAGGAGTGAAGCGTTTTGTGTATGCAGCCAGTTCTTCTACTTATGGTGATTCCAAATCATTGCCAAAAGTTGAAGAAGTGATAGGGAAGCCTTTATCTCCTTATGCAATCACAAAATATGTAAATGAATTGTATGCCGATGTGTTTTTTAGAACCTATGGTTTTGAAACTATTGGACTAAGATATTTCAATGTGTTCGGTAGAAAACAAGATCCTAACGGTGCTTATGCAGCTGTGATCCCAAAATTTGTGGGGCAATTGATCAAACATGAGTCACCAGTAATAAATGGAGATGGTGAATATTCTAGAGATTTTACGTATATAGACAATGTAATTCAGATGAATTTATTGGCGTTGACTACTGAAAATGAAAATGCTGTGAATCAAGTGTACAATACTGCGTTTGGTGAAAGAGCCACTTTAAATGATTTAGTGAATTCGTTGAAAGTGAATTTAGGGGTATACGATTCAAAAATAAAAACAGTTGAGATCAAACATGGACCTAATAGAATTGGTGATATTCCACATTCGTTGGCGAGTATTGACAAAGCCAAAAGGCTATTGAATTACAATCCGAAATTTTCTTTACAAGATGGGTTAAAAGTGGCTGTAAAGTGGTATTGGGAAAATTTGAAATAAAAAATGGTGATAGAAATCTAGCTTTTATATTAAAAACTCTGAGGTTTACACCTTATTGGAAAACTGAGCTTGTCGAAGTCTCAAGAATATACAAGTTTAAGTACACTTCGACAGGTTCAGTGTACAGGAAAATATAATAGTTCACATACTCTGAGTGGATAGTGAGTTTGTTGAAGTTTTTGTACACTGAATGGAAAGTGAATTTGTCGAACTGCTTTTCGAAGCCTCCGCACACTGAGCTTGTCGAAGTGTAAGTAAATAATAAAAAGGTGTTTTGGCATCAAAGAGAAATAAGAAAAAAATGAAAATAGGAATCATTGGTTTAGGATATGTAGGGTTGCCATTAGCAAGGCTGTTTGCGACTAAATATCCGGTAGTGGGTTTTGATATCAATGAAGATCGAGTTGCCGAATTGATGTCTGGGAACGATTCTACACTTGAAGTAGATGATGCCACTTTACAAGCGGTTTTAAAAAATGAAGATTCTAGTGAATACGGATTGTATTGTTCGAATCAATTAGAGGCTATAAAAGAATGTAATGTGTTTATCGTGACGGTACCTACCCCAGTAGATAAAAATAATAGACCTGTGTTGACTCCTTTGATCAAAGCAAGTGAAACGGTTGGGGTAGTATTGAAAAAAGAAGATATCGTAGTGTACGAGTCAACGGTTTATCCAGGTGCTACAGAAGAAGAATGTATACCCGTTTTAGAGCGAGTATCTGGCTTGAAATTCAATGAAGATTTTTTTGCAGGCTATTCTCCAGAGAGGATCAATCCCGGAGATAAAGAACATACTGTTGAGAAAATTCTTAAAGTCACTTCGGGTTCAACACCTGAAATAGGTAAGAAAATAGATGACTTGTATAGATCAGTGATTACTGCAGGTACGCATATGGCACCGACCATAAAAGTGGCTGAAGCGGCAAAAGTAATAGAGAATTCCCAAAGAGATATCAATATCGCTTTCGTAAACGAATTGGCGAAAATATTTAATTTAATGGAAATCAATACCAGTGATGTGTTGGAAGCTGCAGGTACTAAATGGAATTTTTTACCCTTTAAGCCTGGTTTGGTAGGTGGGCACTGTATTGGTGTAGATCCTTATTATTTAGCGCAAAAAGCACAAGAATTTGGGTATCATCCAGAAATTATCTTGGCAGGTAGGCGCATGAATGATAGTATGGGAGAGTATGTTGCCTCTGAGGTAATCAAAACGATGATAGCTAAAAACATCAAAATAAATGGAGCCAAGATTTTAGTTTTGGGAATTACGTTTAAGGAGAATTGTCCGGATGTTAGAAACACCAAAGTGGTTGATGTTATTTCAGGTTTGAAAGAATACTCAACTGAGGTTACCGTGTATGATCCATGGGCAAATCCAACTGAGGTGAAAAGAGAATACGGTATTGACTCTTTACAAGTTGTGCCTCAAGATACGTTTGATGCGATTGTACTCTCAGTCGGGCATTCAGAATTCTTAACCGTAGATTTGAATGCTTTGAGAGTTGAAAATAGTATAGTTTACGATGTTAAAGGAGTTTTACAAACAGGAGTAGATAGAAGGCTATAATAGGCTAGTGAAGTTTAAATGATTTGGGAAGTAAATATTCGTTGAAAAAGCCTATTTTAGCCGAAAATTTGCCCCTACAGAAATACAAGATTCTAAGAATTAGAAGGATATGTTGAATTATGAATAAGAATAAAAAAATTTATGTAGCCGGGCATAGAGGAATGGTCGGAAGTGCAATTTGTCGTGTACTCGAAACCAAAGGGTATACGAATATTGTAAAGAAAACAAGTAAAGAGTTAGATTTACGAGATGCAACAGCGGTAAAAAACTTTTTTGAACTAGAAAATCCAGATGTTGTAATTGATGCTGCAGCAAGAGTTGGTGGGATATTGGCAAATAACAATTACCCTTACCAGTTTTTGATGGAAAACATGCAGATTCAAAATAACCTAATCGATAGTGCTTTGGCAATAGATGTCGAGAAATTCATTTTCTTAGGAAGTTCTTGTATCTATCCGAAATTTGCACCACAGCCGTTAAAAGAAGAATACCTGTTAACCGATTCATTAGAGCCGACAAACGAATGGTATGCCTTGGCGAAAATAAGCGGAGTAAAAGCCTGTGAAGCTATTCGCAAGCAGTTTGGTAAAGATTATGTTTCGTTGATGCCTACCAATTTATATGGTACACATGATAATTTTGATTTGAAAACATCACACGTTTTACCTGCTATGATTCGAAAATTTCACGAAGCCAAACTGAACAATGCGCCTGTCGAACTATGGGGTAGTGGTACACCAATGCGTGAGTTTTTATTTGTAGATGATATGGCAAAATCTGTTGTTTTTGCCTTAGAAAATGTGTTGCCAGATTATTTGTATAATGTAGGTACAGGTACGGATGTAACCATCAAAGAACTAGCAGAAACGATTCAACGAATCGTTGGGCATACAGGTGAGATTGTATGGGACAGTTCTAAGCCAGATGGTACACCAAGAAAATTGATGGATATTTCTAAAATGCATGACTTAGGTTGGAAACACCAAATAGCCTTGGAAGAAGGAATCCAAAAAACATACAATTGGTTTATAGAAAATCAAGAGGTGTTTAAAGAAGTGAAGCTATAAATTATCTAAGGCTGAGCGGGTCGAAAAAGTAGAATAGATACGTACACTGAGCCTGTCGAAGTGTACATGAAAATAAGATAGGAAACGTACACTGAGTGGACAGTGAGTTTGTCGAACTGTTTGTCGAACTGCCTGTCGAAAGATAAAAAGATAGAATATAATGTACACTGAGCTTGTCGAAGTGTAAGGGGAATTAATATAGGCTGAGCAATAGGAAGTTGCACGAACTAAGAGTGAGGCCATCGAGAATAGAAATAAGTACACTTCGACAAGCTCAGTGTACGACGGTATAATAAATGAATACTGAGCAGTAGGGGGTAAAACCAACTACAAGTCGAAGTCTAAAGTAATAATAAAAGAAAATGGAAAAACGTAAAGTTGCATTAATAACGGGTATCACGGGGCAAGATGGTTCTTATTTAGCAGAATTGTTGTTAGAAAAAGGATACATGGTACATGGTATCAAAAGAAGATCTTCATTATTCAATACGGATAGAATCGATCATTTGTACCAAGATCCTCACGATCCAGATCAAAGACTGAAATTGCATTATGGAGATCTAACTGATTCAATGAACCTAACACGTATCATCCAAGAATCACAACCGGATGAAATTTACAATTTAGGAGCCATGTCACATGTAAAAGTGTCTTTTGATTCTCCTGAATATGTTGGAAATGTAGATGGTTTGGGAACGTTGAGAATTTTAGAAGCAGTTCGTATTTTAGGTTTGGAAAAGAAAACAAGAATTTATCAGGCTTCTACTTCTGAATTGTATGGTGGTATGCCAGAGAATAAAAACGAAAGAGGTTTTTATGATGAAAATTCTCCTTTCTACCCGCGTTCACCTTATGGTGTAGCAAAAATATACGGTTTTTGGATTACAAAAAACTACCGTGAGGCATACGATATGTATGCGTGTAACGGAATACTATTCAATCATGAATCTCCGAGAAGAGGAGAAACTTTCGTGACACGTAAAATTACACGTGCTGTTGCAAAAATCGCCATGGGACTGCAAGAAAAAGTTTTTCTAGGGAACTTAGAAGCGAAACGTGACTGGGGACATGCCAAAGATTATGTACGTATGATGTGGATGATTTTACAGGCAGATAAACCAGAAGACTGGGTCATTGCTACGGGTGTTACTACTACAGTTCGTGATTTTGTACGTATGGCTTTTCAAGAGGTAGGGATTGAACTAGAATTCAAAGGAACCGGTGTGGACGAAAAAGCATTTGTAACCGCTTGTAACAGTAAAGATTTTCAAGTAGAAATCGGTAAAGAAGTTTTGTCTATTGACCCTTCTTATTTCCGTCCGACTGAAGTAGATTTGTTAATAGGAGATCCTACAAAAGCCAAAGAAAAATTGGGTTGGGTGCCGGAATACGATTTAAAAGCCTTGGTACAAGATATGATGCAAGGGGATGTAGCTTTGATGAAAAAGGATGTGGATTTGCTAAAAGCAGGGCACGAGATATTAAAACAGGCGGAGTAACGATTATTACGTAGTTGAAAGATTTTTTATAACAATTTTAATATGTGAATTATGAGAGTTGCGTGTTTTATACCTATTAAAGCTTTTAGTGAACGAGTAAAAGGTAAGAATTTTCGAAAAATAGGAGGAAAACCCTTGTTTGAAATTATTATTGATAAGGCTTTAGAGGCAGGTTGCTTTGATGATGTTTTTGTAGATACTAATAGTGATGAGATATCAGATTATGCGATTTCAAATGGAGCTTCTGTAATACCTAGAAAAGAAGAATTGGCATTAAATTCTGCAAATGGAAATGATTTATTACTTCATCACAGGTATTTAAAACCAAATTATGATTACTATTTTCAATTATTTGCCACAGCTCCATTAATGAAAGTTGATACGATTAAAAAGTGTGTTAACAGTCTTATTTCTACGAGTACACATGATTCAGTTTTTACAGCATTGAAGCATAACGGATTTTTTTGGTGGAACAGCCAGCCAGTAAATTATCAACCTGTAGTGTTGCCTCGAAGTCAAGATTTGGTTCCTGTTGTTGAAGAAACAACGGCTATTTATGGTATAAAAAAAGACACTTTGACTAGGTATCACTCAAGAATAGGAGCAACTCCTTTGATCATTGAAGTTGCTAAAGCAGAGGCGATTGATCTTAATGTTGAAGAAGATTTTGATTATGCGAATTGGTTAGTAGAACGAGGGATAGCTAAAATATAGATTTATGTTTAAAGAGAATCTAGTTGTTTTCGTTAAAAAACAAACTGATAGAATAGAGATTGATTCTATAATAAATGCTTTTGATATAAATAGAGTATTTGTGTTTTTTAGTGAGACTTCAGATAGAATTAGTTTAGAGGATATTAAGAAGTGGGATATTGTAAAAGATGAAACTGATATTTTTTCGATAAATCTATCAAGTATTAGTTTAGCAGAGTTTGTCAAAACAATTAAAAATTTAAACTCTAAATATATTGCATTGCCCATAGGACACCATAAGCTTTTCTATTGGACGTTTTTATTTTTAAATAAGAGGAGATATTTAAGAATTCAAATCTCAGATGGGTTTATTGATGCATATCCCTTATTTGAGTCGATACTGGGTGCTAGATTTCGAAATTTTTTTGGTTTACTGAAATCGTTTATCATGTTTCCTGTTTTGTATTTCGCGAAAGCAGATTTGTGTTTTTTTCAATTATACCCTTTAAAAAGTTGTTATTCAAAATCAACATTACCAATAATTGATGTTGTAAATAAAATGAATTTGAACGTTGAAGAATCCATTAGTAATTTGATCATACCTTCTTCAAGTATTTCTATTAATAAAATAATTGAAGTTTTTGGTGAAATGGATTATATTTCTACTAGTAAACATAAAGAAATAAATATATCGGGAAAAGTTAATTCTTTAGACACTTTTATTACTGCGGAAGATGTTATAAATAACTATCAAGGCTTAGAAAAAATTATAAGTACACTTTCAACAGTAGTTATTTATTCTGCTATTAAACGACCAGATTTAGAAGTTGTTTGTTGTTTAGATGGGACAATGAATAAAATTTACGGAAAAACATACGAATACTCATTCCAGAAATTATGTAAGACAATTAATGTAAAGGTTATTAGGTTAAACTAGAATGTAGGTTTAATTCAAGTTAATCTGATTTGAGATAGTTATTGAAAGTGTTTATTTTAGTTAATGAGAGAAAAAAATTTTAAGAAGAATTTGTTTTTAGGTTTTGTTTGGACGGCATTTCAAACTGTTGGGACAAAAATAATATCATTGGTAGCTCAGGTGTTTTTAGCTTGGTTATTGGTGCCTGAAGACTTTGGTAAAATTTCTATAGCTACTTCTATTACTGGGATTATTTTTATGATTCAAAATTTTGGTTTATCAGATGTTTTGGTTAGTAGGGGTAAAATGTTTGATAAGATATATGATTTGACTAAATCTATTTCTGCTCTGACAGCGATAGTTTGTTTTCTTATTTTTTGTATCGTAGGGTTTGTTGCAGGAGCTGTATATGATGACTCTGTGATAAAGAATTTGATATTGTTATTTTCCATTGTTATCCCCTTTAATACCATGTCAGTTGTTTCTGACGCCAAGTTAAGAATAGATTTAAGATTTAAAGAATTATCAATTGTCCGTGTATGTGAATTTTTTCTTTCACAAATAACTATCATATTATTTGTATTACTAGACTTCGGTGTTTATAGTTTTGTTTTAGGCCCTATATTGAGTTCAATCATAAGATATTTTTGGTTGGTTAAATTAGCTCATATTTCCCACAGCTTTAAACCAACATTTCATCATTGGACATATTTGTTTTCAAATAGTTTTTATGGTTTCGTACATAGTGTCTGTCAAACAATAATTCGGCAGTCAGATTACTTGATTTTGGCATTGTTTGTGTCACAAACTGAAGTAGGTATTTATTTTATGGCTTATAGTTTAAGTGTTCAGGTAATTGGGGTTTTAGTGGGGTCTTTATCACCTGTGTTATTCCCTACCTTGATGAAAATTCCGTTGCAAGAAAAGGATAGGATTAAATCAGTATTATTGAAGATTACGGGTGTGTTTGCGATGTTGGGTATGCCTTTTGCGTTTTGGCAGGCAAGTGTCGTAAAACCATTAATATTAATTTTTTTCGAAGAAAAATGGTATGATACCATTTTACTTGTTCAAATTTTATCTATCGGAATAGGTTTTAATGTGGTTTCTGCTTTATGGGCTCCAGCATTAAGAATCCAATCTTTATTTAAGGTTCAAATGAAATTTTCAATTATATCGATGATAGTATTTATAGTTCTAATAACTCCTTTAAGTTATTGGTTCTCAAGTATAGGTTTAGCAATTGCTGTTTCTGTTTATTATATGATTTTAAGCCCGGTTTTATTATATTTTTCTTTTAGAAAATTTGATGTAAGTTTGATACAGGTATATACTTCGGTTTTAAAATATTTTGTAATGGGTGCTATGGTTTTTGGAACCCTATATTATTTAAATGAGATTTTTAATTCTACCTTAATGGTGCAATTAATTGTTCTCGGATTTGCAGCTCCGAGTCTGTATTTTTTCTTTCTCTGGAGATTTGACAAAAATTTTGATAATGTCTTAAAAGAATTAACTTTACTAAGACCAAAGAATGAAAAATAGAATTATAATATCAACAGGGCAAGGGAGATTGCATTTAATTGAAAGTGCGAAAGCAATTAAAAATGCTGGTTTTGAGGTAAAAGTAATAACTGGGTGGATACCTGCAAAAATAGTACCAGATAGTATTATTAATTTCCTAGGGGAAATTTCAGGTAATAAAAACTTATTATATGGTTTGCGTAAAAGAGAACCAAAAGAACTAAATAGAAAAAGTTTATATAGTCATTCTTTTTCTGAATTTGTATACCAGTTACTATTGATTTCTGCTAGATTTGGTTTGTTAAGTAAAGATTGGGCTGTAAAAGTAGGTTGGCAGATTTTTGGAATAAGTTCAAAAAAAGATATAAAAGAAGCAGAGGTGTTTCATGTACGGAGTGGTGCTGGTAATTCTGGAGCAATTTCTAGAGCAAAAGAGCATGGAATGTTTGTAGTTGTAGATCATAGTGCAGCTCATCCGAAAGAAATTCATAAACAATTATCAAAAATATATAGATCTGAAGAAATTCCAATTCATCCGGATATGGGCTTGTGGAAATTGGTGATGGATGATTGTAAAGAAGCAGATGTATTGTTAGTAAATTCTGATTATGTAAAATCTACTTTTCTAAAACACGGATTTTGCGATGAAAAAATATCGGTTGTTCCTTTAGGTATTAGAAGAGATTTTTTGTACCTAAAAAAGAATTATACTATTGATGGTAAATTAAAACTACTATACACAGGTAGTGTTAGAAAATGGAAAGGAGTCCATTTACTAATCGAAGTAGCAAAACAATTATTTTCTAATGGGATTCTGTTTGAATTTAATTTTGTTGGTAGTATTTCTAATGAGATCGAAATACCTGAAGAGTTACAAAATTTAAATCTTTTAAGGTTTCATGGCCACGTGGCTCAGGATGCATTGAAGAGTTATTTAAAAGATGCTGATATTTATGTGTTTCCTTCTTATTGCGAAGGTGCTGCTCAATCTCTTAAAGAAGCAATGTCTGCAGGCTTGCCTGTCATTGCTACAAACGAAAGTGGAGCTCCTATAAAAAATGGAGAAAATGGAATAATCGTAAAAGATAATTGCGTTAAATCAATATATGACGCCGTAATTAGTCTTTCTCATGATGAATCTTTTCGAAGAGAAATTGGTAAAAATGCAGCAGAAACAATAAAGAAAGGACATTCATGGGATAATTATGGAGAATCTGTCGTGTCTCTTTATCGAAAATATTTAGGTTATGAAGTCTAAACGTAATAATAAAGACATTTTTTTAATGTTTTTATCAGGTTTAACAAGTCAAGTTTACATAAACTTGATAGGTAGATTGATGTTATCTGAGTTGTTGGCTGTGTTTTTTTTTCCTTTGTTTAATTTATCAACACTGCTAAAATCATATCCAACTCTTCGAAAGGTTTTAAAAGGGTTAATGTTCTTGCTGTTAGTCCAGATATTAAGTGATGTTTATAATGAAACGGAATTGTCAAATGCCTTACGTGGTTGTTTCGTAATAGTTTTTTCTATGATTTCAGTGGTTTTTTTTGTTAAGTGTTTTGGTAACGAAAAATCAGTAATTACATACTTGTTTAGTTTGTTTGTAATACAATTGTTATTTGGAAAAGTTAATTTAGATGTTTCTGTTTTAGAGGAGAATTCTAATTTCTTTAAAACAAGATTTGTAGGGTTTATTAATATGTTTTTAATGATTGTGAGTTATTACTTATATAAAAAAAGGCTAAAAAGAATAGTACCATTAATTTTTATTATTTATTCAATAATTTGTTTGGTATTAGATGCAAGGTCTAATGGGCTTATATTTTTTATATCGACATTGTTTTTGGTGATAAAAAACAGGAGAATAAAATTCAATGGGATGAAATATATAGTGTTGTTTATAATATCATCTGTTGTATTTTATTTGTCATATATTAGCTATGTAAATAAAGTTTTAAGTAATAGTATTGGAGGTAGCAATGCATCAATTCAAATGAATGCGATGAACAATCCATACAATCCTTTTGAGCTCTTGTATATGGGAAGAAAAGAAGCTTTTATTGCTTTTCAAGCAATATTAGATAAACCAGTTATGGGACATGGTTCGTGGGCTGAAGATAAAGAAGGAAGGTATAGTAATATGATAAATTCTATAGCAGGTAGAAATCACGTCGTTGAGTCTGAATATATTCCTAATCATTCTGTTTTGCTTGGGGCATGGTTGTTTTCAGGGATTTTAGGTTTCTTTGCAATTGTGTATATATTTTCAAGTTTATTTAAAGTGTATTTTAAGATATTTAAAAGATATTATGAATACCCCGTTTTCCCTATAATCACTTTTACTACTGCTAATATGATGTGGGCTGTTATGTTTTCTCCTTTCGGGTTGTTAAGAACAACATTCCCTTTATTTGCATCACTGTTAATAGTGTATAATGAAAAATATAAATTATCCAAAGAGTATGAATAATAAACCCTTATTTTCAATAGTTATTGCGAATTATAATCACGGTAGCTTTATTGAGCAAGCAATACAGTCGGTATTATGTCAATCGTATAAAAATTATGAGTTAATTGTGGTCGATGGTAATAGTTCAGATAGTAGTGTTGAAATTATAAAAAAATATGATGATAATATTTCATGGTGGGTTTCTGAGCCTGATTCTGGACAAAGTGAAGCTTTTAATAAAGGCTTTAAGATGGCAAAAGGGAAATATTTTTTTTGGTTAAATGCTGATGATGTATTAATTAATGGAGCTTTACAAAGTGCAGCAAATTATTTAAAGACTCGTCCTAAAGTTGAGTGGATATCTGCAAATACAGTTTTTTTTGATGTAACGGGAAAGATTACTAAATGCACAAATGGTCCAAGCTGGTCAGATTTTTTATTTAAAAATGCACCGTTACTTATTTATGGTCCAACATCTATATTCAGTAGAGAAATATTTATTGAAACAGGTGGTTTTGATGAAAGTTTGCATTTCGGAATGGATACAGATTTATGGTTGCGGTTTAAATGTAAGGGATACAGATTTGAAAAAATAAAAAAATATTTTTGGGGATTTAGAATACATCAGGATTCTAAAACATCTCACTCTTTTTCAGAAGTTCCTTCTGAGGAGTATAGGTCAGAAAGACAGGTTGTTATGCTTAAAAACTCATTGAGTTATTCAGATGTAAAATTAATCTTTCAAAAAATACATAAGTTGACTAGTGGGTTATATTTAAAATCTTTTTTTGCTACTAAAAAATACAGTGGGAAAAATATTAAAAATGTTCAGTTTTGAAAATATCCAATATAGTTTCAAGTATTGACCTAGAGTCAGGTGGCCCTTCAAGAAGTGTTACTCACTTGATTAAGTATCTCTTAGCGAATAAAGATTGTTTTGTAGAGCTACATACTTTAGAGTCGGACAACCCGGTAATTAGAAGTTTTGAAGAAGTGAATGCTAGACTTTCTTTTTACCCTAGTTCATTATTAGGGGTTTCAAAAAAATTAAAAGATAAGTTGATAAATTTAGATGTTGATATATTTCATGGTCACGGTTTATGGGAAATGCCAGTAAATCAGATGTCTAATATTGCACGGAAAAGAGGAATACCATATATAATAACACCAAGAGGTATGCTTGAATCATGGTCTCTAAGTCAGGGTAAAATAAAGAAGCAATTAGCTTTAAGTCTATTTCAATATAATGATTTGAAAAATGCTGTATGTCTCCACGCAACAGCTCCTATGGAGGTTGAAAGTATCCGTCAACTAGGCTTGAAGAACCCTATTGCAATGATTCCAAATGGTATTCAGCTAGAAGAATTTTCTGTGATTCCTCCTCAAAAATCAATAGTAAAGAAAAAAATACTGTTTTTATCAAGAATTCATGTAAAAAAAGGAATAGAAAATTTAATTGATGCTTGGTTGTTAATTGATGATGAATTGAGAAAGGATTGGTGTATTGATATAATTGGAAATGGAGAGGTGCAGTATATTGAATCTTTAAGATTAAAAATCAAAAAAGGTGAATTAGATGACCAAATTTTTATAAAATCTCCAGTTTTTGATAAAGATAAAATAGATGTATTTCGAGAGGCTAATTTGTTTGTATTACCTACCTACAGCGAAAATTTTGGAATTGTTATAGCAGAAGCCTTAGCAAGTTATACACCTGTAATAACAACAAAAGGAGCTCCTTGGGAAGATTTAAATAAAAATAATTGCGGATGGTGGATAGATCTTGGAGTTGAACCATTAAAACAAGCACTTGTAAATGCTTTGGAAACGGATCAAAAAAAGTTAAATGAAATGGGGGTAAATGGTAGAAGTTTGATAGAAAAAAAGTATAGCATGCAATCTATTGCCAAACAAATGGTAGAACTCTATAATTGGGTTTTGAAAACTGGCCCAAAACCTAAATTTGTCGAGTATTATGACTAAGGTTGACTTGTCCACATATAAGAATGAATTTGGAAGACTCAATCAGATGAAACGTATGGTTTGGAGTATGGTGTGGCTGTTATTGGCTAGACCTTTGCCTAGAAGTTTGGGGAATCGATGGAAATTGTTTTTATTGCGTATGTTTGGAGCTAAAGTAAATAGAACATCGGTGGTGTATTCATCGGTAAAAATATATGCACCTTGGAACCTAGAAATGCATGAGTATGCTTGCCTAGCACCAGAAGTAGATTGTTACAATGTAGATAAAGTAATTGTTGGTGCCCATGTAACCGTTTCTCAAAAATCATACTTATGTACTGCTTCACATGATATTACCAAGAGTTATAATCCATTAGTAACAGCTCCAATTAAGATTCAACAACAGGCTTGGGTTGGTGCCGCTGCTTATATTGGTATGGGTGTCACAATTGGTGAAGGTGCAGTAGTGGGGGCTCGAGCTTCTGTTTTCAAAGATGTTGAACCGTGGACAATTGTTGGAGGAAATCCCGCAAGGTTTATAAAAAATCGAGTGATTAATGAATGAAAAAATATCATTAACAGCTATAATTTTAACATATAATGAGGAAATTCATTTGCAACGCTGTTTAGATTCTTTGAAATATATTTGCGAAAAAATTATTGTTGTAGATTCGTTTTCAAATGATGAAACTAAAAACATAGCAGTAAGGAATAAAGTTGAGTTTTATCAAAACCCTTGGAAAAATCATGCAGTACAATTCAATTGGGCTTTAGATAATTGTAACATTTCAACTGATTGGGTGATTCGAGTTGATGCGGACGAATACTTGTTACCAAACTTAATTAAAGAATTAGAACTAAAATTAATTAGTTTAGATAACGATGTCAATGGTGTTGAAGTCTATTTGAAACGTGTGTTTATGGGGAAACATATGAAACACGGTTTAGGTAGCATAAAGATGATGCGTATTTTTCGTTTTGGAAAAGCACGAATTGAAAATCGATGGATGGATGAACACGCCGTTTTAACAGAGGGAGATTCCATCGTGTTTAATGGTGAGTTTGCTGATGATAACTTGAATACGATTTCCTGGTGGACAACGAAACACAATTCATATTCAATTCGTGAGGCGATTGAGTTGTTAGACATTGAATTCGATTTGTTGGGGGGTGATAAGAAAACAAATCTTACGGTTCAAGCTCAGAGAAAAAGAGATCTAAAACTGAAATATGTTAAAAGCCCTTTGTTCATTAGAAGTTTTTTCTATTTTATTTATCGCTATATAATTAGGATGGGATTCAGAGACGGAAAAGAAGGTTTTTTATGGCATTTTTTACAAGGTTGGTGGTATAGAACGTTGGTAGATGCAAAAATATTTGAAATCAAGAAAGCTTGTGGTTCTGATGTTAGTTTGATGAAGGATTATATAAAAAAGAATTATAAAATTGAATTGGACTAAACCCATGAAAATCTCAATTATCACAGTTTGTTACAACAGTGAAAAAACGATAGAAAAAACGTTTTTATCTGTAAAAAATCAGTCGTACAAACATATTGAATATATTGTAGTAGACGGAGGTTCAACAGATGGTACTCTTGATCTGATTAAAAAATACAAGGATACAGTAACAAACTGGGTGTCAGAAGCTGATAATGGTTTGTATGATGCCATGAACAAAGGAATTCAGATGGCGACAGGAGATCTGGTAGGTATTGTAAATTCTGATGATACTTTTTTCAATAATCAAGTACTTGAAAATATTGCTACTTTTCATTTGCAAAACGATATAGATGCATCGGTTGGCAATATTGTACAACACAACGAATTTGGTAAAATAGTTCGAAAATACAGTGCAAAGCAATGGTTCCCTGAAAAACTAAAAATAGGATTTATGCCTGCGCACCCGGCAATATTTTTTAAAAGAGAACTTTTTGCAAAATATGGGGTGTACCAGTTAGATTTTAAAATCGGTGCAGATTATGAGTTAATCACTCGTTTTTTTCTGAAAGAAAAAATTATTTGGAAATATTCTGGTATTACAACACATGCCATGCTAATAGGTGGAGTAAGTAGTTCAGGATTCTCTAGTTATAAATTAATTACCAAAGAAATAGCCAAAGCATTGAATAGGAACAATATTGAATTTTCCTATACAAAGGTGTTTTTGCGCGGTTTTTGGAAGCTGATAGGTTTTTTGAAGCGCTAATACATCATCCTAAAATCATTTCACAATCTTTTAGAACAATCATCTCAATCGTAAATGCACAGCACTAAATCTGGAATGACTAACTCTTCCGTCATAAAACTTGCAATCGAGGGTCAGATTTTTGAAGAAGGTTCAAAAAGAAATACTGTTTAAGTGAAACGAGTTCTTTTCTTTTAACCTTCAAAAAAGAATCAGACCGATGAAAGTTTAAGACTAGCTTTTTTGTTTCTTTTTCAGCAATGGAAAAAGAAAATAGATAAACTAATTTTATAAAGCTAACACGAATTCATTTCAGTGCCTTTTCATTGGAATTACAGCTACTCCATCAAGTTTAGTATGTGGAATCGTAAAAGCATAATTCCACATAGAACAGTAGGCTGAGCCAGCCGAAGTCTACAGTAATGGTCATTCCACCATCATTCATTCCAGGGTCTGTTAGAATTGAAACCTCAATCTTAAAGATTCTGAACCAAATTGGGGATGACTAACTCTTCTGTCATAAAACTTGCAATCGAGCGTCAGATTTTTGAAGAAGGCTCAAAAAGAAATGCTGTTTGAGTGAAACGAGTTCTTTTCTTTTGGCCTTCAAAAAAGAATCAGACCGATGAAAGTTTAAGACTAGCTTTTTTGTTTCTTTTTCAGCAATGGAAAAAGAAAATAGATAAAACGAATTTAATCATACTGACTCGAATTCATTTCAGAATCTTTTCATTGGAATCACAGCTACTCAATCAGGTTCAGCATAACGATGTGTCAGCCTAATTTTACATATGTCCGTAGACTGAGCTAGTCGAAGTCTACGATATGTTGGAAATCACTTTCAAATAGTATTTCCAAAAACACAGCTACTAAATCAAGTTCAGCATAACGATGTGTCAGCCTAATTTTACATATCCCTGTAGACTGAGCCTGTCGAAGTCTAAGGTGTATTGTAAATCTCTGTAATATATTTGATAATAAAAAAAGCTTCTGAATCTAGATTAACATGACCTTGTTTTATCTCGTGTATAAAAACGTATCTTTGGCAAAAATTATCAATGAAAAATATTGCAATCACAGGTGTTACTGGTTTTGTAGGGCAAAACCTTTCCAACTATTTAAGCGATTTTTTGATTCATGGAATTTCAAGAAAGAAAACCGAACAGTGTATTTCTTATGAAGAATTATCAACGGAAAACCTCAATGAATTTGATGTCTTTGTTCATCTTGCCGGGAAAGCACACGATTTAAAAAAAACGAGTCAAGACCAAGATTATTTTGAGGTAAATACAGAACTAACCAAAAGGCTCTTCAATCAGTTTCTAGAAAGTTCATGTAAAACTTTTATTTATATGAGTTCTGTGAAAGCTGCTGCTGATGAGGTACAAGGTTTTCTAGATGAAAATTGCATTCCAAATCCAGTTACAGTATATGGTAAATCTAAATTAGATGCTGAAACATATATTTTAGGCAAAAAAATGCCTAAAGACAAAAGAGTGTATATACTCCGACCATGTATGATTCATGGTCCTGGTAACAAAGGAAATTTAAATGTTTTGTACAGTTTTGTGGAAAAAGGAATTCCGTATCCATTTGGGAAATATGTGAATCAACGTTCATTTTTATCAGTTGAAAATTTATGTTTTGTCATAAAAGAGCTCATTGAAAATAAAAATATTCCATCTGGAGTGTACCATGTAGCTGATGACGAAACTGTTTCGACCAATGAGTTGGTGCAAATTATTGGAAAGACGATTCGAAAATCAGCAAAAATAATAAACCTTCCGAAATTTTTGGTAAATGTTCTTGCTGCTGTTGGAGATATTATACCACTACCGATCAATTCAGAAAGAGTGCAAAAACTAACTGAGAATTATTGTGTTTCCAATACCAAAATTAAAAAAGCCATTGGGAAAGAATTTCCCCTTTCTGCAAAAGAAGGAATTGAGCGGACTATTAAATCATTTATACAACCTAAGTAAGTTAAAAGCAATATTACCCTAAATTCAACCTGTCATCGTGAAGATATTTCAGGAGGCTTTTCATTGGAATCACAGCTACTCAATCAAGTTTAGCATAACGAAGTGTCAGGCTAATATTACAAATGTCCGTAGGCTGAGCCAGTCGAAGTCTACGATATGTTCGAAATCACAGTCAAATAGTATTTCCAAAAACAGAGCTACTCAATCAAGTCTAGCATGACGTTGTTTCAATTCATTTCATCACCTTGAACTTGTTTCAGAGTCTGTTAGAACAATTAACTCAATCTTAAAGTTTCCGAACTAAATCCGGAATGAGAATTTCTTCTGTCATAAAACTTGCAATCGAGTGTCGGAATTTTGCAGAAGTCAAAAAAAGAAAAGCTGTTAGAGTGAAACGAGTTCTTTTCTTTTGGCTTCAAAAAAGAATCAGACCGATGAAAGTTTAAGACTAGCTTTTTTGTTTCTTTTTCAGCAATGGAAAAAGAAAAGAAATATAACTTGTCGAAATGTAGTTTAGTTCATATCAAAGTTACAATCAGACTCTATTGTAGTCATGACTTACGTCTATCTAGGCAGTAGCAAAATCAACACGATAGCGACAAAAACAATCATTGTAAACAGCCTAGCTATTACATATTCTTAAACGAAAATTATTTAGGTTCAATGCAAATGATTATTTTTGCTTGTTTACTTAAATAAATAACAAATAATGTGGGAATTACCAATAGTATCACTAAGTTTAATCATACTGTCAATAGGGTATTTAAAGCTTGCTGATCACTTTAATATTATTGACAAACCCAACCAACGGAGTTCTCATACAGTGCCAACAATACGAGGTGGTGGAATCCTTTTTTTATTTGCATTGTGGCTGTTTTTCATAAAAGATTTTAGTTATCCTTATATGATTTTAGGTGCTACAATTATTGCAATTGTAAGTTTTGTTGATGATATAAAAACGTTGAGTTCAAATTTTCGTTTGCCATTTCAATTTTTAGCTATGGCGCTGGTGTTGGTCGAATTGCAATTTGATGCTTTTCTTTGGGTGTTGCCTCTTTTAATAGCAATGGTCGCATTTATGAACATTTATAACTTTATGGATGGTATCAATGGGATTACCGTAAGTTATAGTTTGGCGATCATATTAAGTGTTTTATGCATTAATAATCGGGAACAATTGATTCGTCAAGATTTGTTGTATTACCTGTTGATCTCACTCATAGTTTTTGGGTTTTATAACTTTAGAAAAAAGGCACGTTTTTTTGCAGGGGATATTGGTAGTATCACCATCGCTGTAGTGATTTCGTTTTTGATTCTTACTTATATGGTTGGTTTTTCTACACCAATTTTCTTATTGTGGTTTGCCGTGTATGGTGTTGATGGTTGCTTGACTGTTTTTTATAGAAAGCTAATTGGTGAGAAAATTACGGAACCGCATAGAAAACACATCTATCAAAAATTGGTAGATGTATACAAAACACCTCATTTAACGATTTCGTTGATTTATGGTGTAGGTCAGTTGCTCATTGGCGGTATTGTGTTTCTTGTGTATCGAGAATCTATTACTTTGCAAATAGCTGTTTTGGTTGGTGTATTGTTGGTTCTTGTGGCTTGTTATGTTATTCTTTTTAAAAGAATTGAATCCGCAAAAAAAACGCGTATAGATGCATAGATATAAAGTGCCATTAACTGTTGCTGAAATTCAAGGTGATGAATTAAAAAACATCCAAATTGCAATGGAACAAGGCATGTTTGCTACTTCCGGGGATTACATCAATAAGTTTGAAGATCTCGTTGCATCGTATTTAAGGAACGATTCTTGTGTAGCAGCTTTGAATTCGGGAACTTCATGTTTGCATATGGCACTGGTAATGGCGGGAATTGAAAAGGGAGATGAGGTATTGTGTCAATCATTTACGTTTTCAGCTTCTGTAAACCCAATTATATATCAAGGGGCAATCCCTGTTTTTGTTGATAGTGAAAGAGATACGTGGAATCTCTGTCCTGTTTTGTTAGAGACAGCAATTAAAGACAGAATAGCAAATGGCAAAAAACCAAAGGTCATGGTTGTGGTACATGCATATGGAAGACCCGCAAAAATGAAAGAAATTTTGCGAATTGTAGAAAAATACAATATCTTACTTGTCGAAGATGCAGCTGCTGCCTTAGGGTCAAAGTATTTTGATAAAACTTGCGGAACCTTGGGCGATTTTGGAGTTGTTTCCTTCAATGGAAATAAAATTATAACGACTTCAGCAGGAGGCGTTTTGATAACAAAAGATAAAAAAATAAAAAAACACGCGGTTTCCTTAGCAACACAGGCTAGAGAATTGAAGCCGCATTATGAATATAATGAAGTAGGGTACAATTATAGAATGACAAACATTGCTGCAGCGATAGGGGTATCACAGATGCAGTTACTTGATGAAAGGCTAAAAGAAAGAAAACGAATTTATGAAACTTATAAAAGTGAATTAGGGCGGGTAGCTGGTATTTCTTTTGTGAATGAAATCGAGGAGGTGTCTTCTAATCATTGGATGAGCTGTGTGCTTTGTAGTTCCAAAGAACATAGAGAATACATCAGACGATTTTTAGAAGAACGAGGTATTGAATCACGTCCTGTATGGAAACCTTTGCATGAACAGAAAGTTTATGCTGAATATCCGTCCTATGTAAATGGAAACGCAAAATGGCTTTTCGAAAGAGGTTTGATGCTGCCTATTGGACCAAATTTAACAGTAGATGATCAAATGTTTGTGATTGATGCTATTAAGAATACCAGACCTTGTTCAGTTTAGTACGAATAAGTGAATGAAATACAATAACCAATTAAAAAAACACAAAGGAAAATTTTCTATGTTTTCAAACATAGGGTCTCTATTTTCAATAAAGTCAATTGACATGTTATTGGGAATTTGGGTAATTCCGTTTTTGATAAAGAAAATAGGATGGGAGCAATATGGAGTGTTTGCAATGTCGCTCGCTTTGTCAATGTTCTTTGTGAATTTGTTGAATTACGGATTTAACCTATCTGCAGTGAGGGCTGTTGCGAAATCGAAAACAGACCTGAAACAAATCAATACCATTTTCAATAAAGTCTTCTCTGTAAAGTTGTTTTTACTGTTAGTACTTACTATGTTTTATTTCCTTTTGATTTACGCATTCCCTCAATTTGGCGAGCACTTAAAACTATACAAATATGGTTTTTTACTCGTAGTTGGAGATTTTTTTTCACTTCGATGGTTTTTTATGGGGCAAGAACGAATGAAGTTTATGGCACTGATTCATTTAGCCGGAGCAATTATCTATGCTTTTCTTGTGTATCTCAATATTGAAACCCCTGAAGATTATTATAAAATTCCATTGTATATAGCTGTGGGAATGTTTTTTACGTCTTTTGTGTCGTTTATCTGGGTAATAAAGAGTTATAAAATAGCAATTCGATTGTTGTCTTTGAATAAGGTGTTGTTTTACCTAAAATACAATTTTAGTTCATTTGTTAATTTACTGCTACCTTCAACCTATGGAACCGTCTTGGTGCTTATCGTTGGATGGCTAGGAACTCCAGTACAAGTAAGTTTGATTCATGTTGGGGTAAAATATACAGCGGCATTTTCTACATTGAACAATATCTTAACGAATGTGTTTTATCCTATTGCTAGCAGAACTCAAAAGAAGATAAAGGCAATCAGAAAATCTTTGATAATTTCAGGGGTAATTATGAGTTTGTTAATGTTTCTGTCGGCAAACTTTCTAGTTGAATTTTGGCTGAAATCTGAAAAAGGAATTGAATTACAACAAATAATCATTCAATTGGAATACTTAAGTGTCGTTCCTGTATTGATGGCAGTCATTTCAAGCTATGGAGTCAATGGTCTTCATGTAAATTATAGGGATACAACTTATGGAAAAATCACATTGGTGGCTTCCGTAATCATGGTTCTTTTTGCTTTTTGGTTGGTTCCGACTACTGATTTTATGGGAGGAGCGTTTGCGTTTATTATTGGTCGAATTATTGCTGCTCGGTTGTGTTATGTGTATCACTTGAAATATAATTTAGGTGGATAAGTTACTTAGAGTTTTTTTAGGAATGTCGGTTTTTTTGTCGATGATTACCTATACTTACAACGCTGATTCTTCCAACGTGTTTTTGGCACGAATGACCCTTTCAGATATTTTCGGTGGAATGTCGATTGTTTTATTTTTTCTTGGGAAATGGAATAAGGGGTTTGACTTGAGGCGCATTCCGAAAGAATATTATATAACATTTGGAATGTTGATTTTTATCAGTTCGTCGATAATCACATCTCTCTCAAAGAAAGAAACGGTCAAAGAAATGCTTATTCTCTTCTACCTAGTAATCTATTCCTATGTTTTATTTGATGTCTATAAAAAAAGAATATTTGAGCTCTTTAGAATAATTGCGCTTACTTGTCTTTGTTTTTCTATGGTAGCAATCTACGATTTGATAGCTGTGAATCTAAATTGGTTTACAGTTTTTCCAAACCCTAGTAAAATTGTAGGTGGGTCAAGTTTTAGGTATTTTGGTCAGGCTGCAAATTATGCTTTTACGATGTTGTGTGTTTTGATTCCCTATTATCTGTCTGAGATTGCTAAATATGGATCTGCCGAAGATAAAAGAATTTATACAGGTGCCATTGTTGCAACACTATTATTGATGTTCTCTACGGGAAGAATATCCGTGTTAATTTCGTTTTTTATTTCTGTATTGTTTTATGTGGTTTTGTTTTTCAGGGATCATAAGAAAGAAATTTTTACGTTTTTTGGAGTTGTAGTAGTGTTTTTAGTACTCGTTTTTCTTTTTTTTCCTGATATAATTGAAAATACGATACTTCGATTTCAACTTAGAATATCAAATCGAATTGAGGGTCATTTGGGGTCAGAATTTTTTGTTGATAATATAAAAGGTGCGTTACAGGCTTTTATGGATAATCCTATTTTGGGAAGTGGTTTGGGAGCTTTTGTTGGAGTTTATTCGATATATGAAATTCATGGAACTTATTTTAAAATTGTCGGTGAAACAGGGTTGGTTGGCGTTGTAGGATATCTGTTTTTTTTAGGAATGTTTTTGAAGTTGTGTTTGAAAATTAAGACACTATTCTTTAAGTATTTTTTTCCTTTTTTATTTGGGAGTATTATGTGTTGGGGGTACAATTATCATTTGAGAAAGAAAGAGTTTTGGTTGTTTTTTACAGTGGTATTGATTTTAAATTATTTGCAAAAGAATGAAAAGGAAACAAAAATCTAAACGCTTATTATTTGTTGTGAATGTCGATTGGATTTTTGTGTCACATCGATTGTCGATTGCTGAAGCTGCATTAGAAGCTGGATATGAAGTCTTCGTGGCTTCAAAAGATACGGGCAAGGCAAATGAAATACGGAATAGAGGAGTTAAATTTATAGAGTTGTCAATTTCAAGATCTGGGACAAATCCGCTAAAAGAATTGTATTTGTGTTATGAACTCTTAAGGATGTATAAAAATTTGAAGCCCGATATTGTACATCATACAACCTTAAAACCTGTTATTTATGGGTCTATACTAACTCGATTGTTAAAAATTAAAACCATCAATGCAATCAGTGGTTTGGGCTATAGTTTTACAGATGGGAGACGTGGTAGAGTCCAAGAAACAATGATCACATTAATGCGTTTTGGTTTTCGAAACCCAATGGCACATTTTATTTTTCAGAATCAAGAAGATTTTGAGGAGTTGTTGAGCTTAAACATCGTTTCGAATACTACAAAAAAAACTTTTATCAAAGGGGTTGGAGTGAATTTAGAAAGGTACGCCAACCTACCAGTAAATAAATCTAATGTAGTAAAAGTTGTCCTTCCTTCAAGGATGTTGTGGGATAAGGGTGTCAAGGAATTTGTTGAAGCAGCAAAAAATTTATATCCAGAATTTGTGTCAAAAGTAAGGTTTGTGTTATATGGTAAATCCGATAAAGACAATCCTAAAGGAGTTCCTGAAACTTATTTAAAATCAAATCAAATTCATGAATACCTTATATGGGAAGGATATCAAGAAGATAATATAAATATGTATGCTGGTGTGGATATTGTAGTATTGCCTTCTTATAGAGAGGGAATGCCAAAAGTATTGTTGGAGGCTTGTGCTGCGGCAATCCCTATTGTAACAACAGACGCCATTGGATGTCGCGATTGTGTAGAAGAGGGTAAGAATGGTTTGAAAGTTGCCGTGAAATCTATTGATGAATTGGCATTAGCAATCAAGACGTTGATAGAGTCTAAGAGTATGAGACAAAGAATGGGAATCAAAGGAAGAGAAAAAGCTTTGATTGAGTTTGATATAAATGAGGTGATTTCAAAACATCTAGAACTGTACAAGCAATTGTTGCATAAATAGTAGAAATGCCTATATTTACCCTTGGTTATTGACCGTACTTTATGAAAAAAATATTGAACTCTTACACAAAAAGACATGTCTCAAGATGGCTCGTGCTATCTATAGATGTTTTTTTAATTATTCAGCTGTTTTTAGCGGCTTATTTTATACGTTTTAACTTCACCCTGTCTTTTGATTTAGTGCAGACAATCTATGAGATTCCGCTGATTGGGATATTGGCAGTACTTAGTTTTATGTTGGCTGGTTCATACAAGGGAATTATCCGTCATACAGGTATCAAAGATGCTTTGAACGTCTATGTTGGGGTGAGTTTGTTATGCGGGTTTTTGGTGTTTTCTGTGCTTTTAAACAGGGTGTTCGATTTTAGCAGTACTTTTACGATTCCTATTTCGATTATTGTAATACATTATTTATTAAATATTATTGTATTGATTAGTAGTCGTTTCGTATATAAATACATGTACAGAACTTTAGTGTCCTCGGTAAAACAACCTTCTGCGACATTGATTTATGGAGCGGGTGAAATGGGGGCAATAGCCTATAACACCTTACAGAAAGGTGCAAGAGAACTCTACAAGGTTGTTGGGTTTGTTGATGATAACATAAGTAGAGCTGGGCAAATGATCAATCGAATGCCGATCTATCATGGTTCAGAGATTACGGATGAATTTGTAAGAAAATACCAAGTAAAAGAGGTGGTGGTTGCCATACAAAAAATAAAACCAAGGCGTCTGTTAGAGATTGTGGATGATATGAAGAGTCTTGGAGTTGAGGTGAAAATTGCGCCACCCATTTCTAGATGGGTTGGGGGGCATCTGGATGTAGGACAAATCAAACCAGTTCGTATTGAAGATTTATTGAACAGAGCTCCTATAAATTTGTCGAATCAAGAGGTTAGAGATGAGTTGACTGGTAAGGTTGTTTTTGTTACCGGTGCTGCAGGTTCCATAGGGGGAGAGATTTCGCAACAAATCACGAGTTATGATTGTGAAAAAGTGGTATTGATTGACCAATCAGAATCTGCTTTGTATGATTTAGAACAAGAGCTAAAAAGAGGGAAGGGTGTTAATTTCGAAGTGCAGGTAGCTGATATTAGAGACTCGGTGGTAATGGATCATCTGTTTCAAACGAAAAAACCTGATTTTGTGTTTCATGCCGCAGCATACAAACATGTACCCTTGATGGAAGAAAATCCTTACCAAGCGGTTCGAACAAATGTACAAGGTACTGCCAATATTATTGATCTTTCTGTAAAATATGAAGTGTCTAAATTTGTAATGGTTTCTACAGACAAAGCAGTAAATCCTACCAATGTAATGGGTGCTACCAAACGAATCGCAGAAATGTATGCTTCTAGCATGAATGAAATTGCAAAAGGGAAAACTAAATTTATTACCACTCGCTTTGGAAATGTGTTAGGATCGAATGGGTCGGTAATTCCATTGTTTAAAAAGCAAATAGAAAATGGAGGGCCATTGACTTTAACCCATAGAGATATTACGCGTTATTTTATGACGATACCTGAGGCATGTCAGTTGGTTATTGAAGCGGGTTGTATGGGAAAAGGTGGTGAGATTTTTATTTTTGATATGGGGAAATCAGTGAAGATTTTCGATTTGGCCAAAAGAATGATTCAGTTGTCAGGATTACGTTACCCTGAAGATATCGATATCAAAATTACCGGATTAAGGCCGGGAGAAAAGTTGTATGAAGAACTGTTAAATGATAAAGAAGCAACGTTGCCAACCCATCATGAGAAAATAATGATTGGTAAGGTAAGAGCCTTGAATAGTGAAGAAACGATATTCGCTATTCGTACTCTTTGTGAAGAAAATACAATTACTTCACCGCAACAAACAGTGAGTAGAATGAAAGAGATTGTTCCTGAGTTTTTGTCTCAGAATTCGATCTATACTGAGTTAGATATCGTTAAAAATAAATTTGAATAAAGAGGGTAGCTGCCTACATTCTTTTTATATTTGCCAAAATTTTTTATATGAAACTGAAACATCTAGTCAGAAGCTTAGTTCTTTTGTTGTTCATAGCTTCTTGTGCACCCAAGAAAAAGTTGGTGTATTTTCAAGGGGTTGATGCTTTAGAAGAAGTTGAGAACACAAATTATTCTCCAAAAATAAAACCCGACGATCAACTTTCTATAGCAGTGAATTCGTTGGATCCATCAGCTGCGATTCCGTTTAATAATTTTCAACCTACTCTTGGGGTAAATGCGGCAAATGTTGATTTACTTCCTTATTTGGTAGCCAAAGACGGAACCATTGATTTTCCACAATTGGGGAGTTTAAAAGTTGCAGGTCTGACACGTTTAGAGTTGATGGAGTTGTTAAAGCAGCGACTGGAACCTTTTTTGGTGCAACCTACTGTCAATATTCAAATTTTAAATTTCACGGTGACGATTTTAGGAGAAGTGAAAGCACCAGGTGCCTATAAAATCGACAAAGAACGTATTTCTATTTTAGATGCAGTTGGGTTAGCAGGTGATTTAACCGTGCACGGAATGCGTAATAATGTTTTGGTCATTCGTGAACATCAAGAAGAAAAAGAATTTGTACGCGTCGATTTAACGGCTGCAAATTTGTTTGAATCCCCTATGTATTACTTGCAACAAAACGATGTGGTGTATGTAGAGCCTAACAAACCGAAAGTAAATTCTTCGGCTACCAGTGCAGCAACAGGAGTTTGGATTTCAATTACCTCATTAACGATAGCCATCATTACTTTGATTACGAAATAAAGACATACGGATGAAGAATTTTGAAAATATGGAGCAGCCTATAAACCAGATAGAACAAGATACTTTGAATATTCGTGAGGAATTAGAAAAGTATTTCAGACAATGGAAGTGGTTTGTGTTAAGTAGTTTGGTCACAGTGATTGCAGTCTATTTTTATTTAAGGTACCAACCAAATGTATATGAGGTATCCACTTCGGTATTGATTAAAGAAGATCAATCAGCAATGTCATCTGAGCTAGCAGCATTTCAAGATATAGCAATGTTGGGAGGGGGATCCAGTAGTATTGAAAATGAAATTCAGATATTAAAATCAAGAACTTTAGCATCTACGGTTGCAGAAGACTTAAACTTGACTGTTTCTTATTATAGAGAAGGGCGTGTCAAAGAATCTGAAGTGTATGATGAAGTTTTTGAATTGCGTAGAGAAACGAACAAAATTAATGTTGAAAAAGATTTAGATACATTGATTTATGCAAGGATTTCTTCATTAAATCAATTAGAACTGTTAGATGTAAATCAAAATTTTGTAGCTAAATTATCGTTTGGTGAATCTATAAAATTTGGTAGCGATAATTATTATTTGATTCAAAAGAAACCTGTAAAATTCAATCATTTAGGTACGACCTTGAAGATAAAAATTACGCCTTTAGATAAGGTAGTGAGTAGCTTGATTAAAGGAATCAATGTCTCTCCCGTAGATAAAAAAGCAAGTGTATTAGCTCTTTCAATGAAGAGTAGTGTCAAAAAGAAAGCAGGTGCTATTTTGGATCAATGGGTGCTGAATTACCAAACACAAGAAATAGATGATAAAAACGAAGTAAGTCAGAATACAGCTTTTTTTGTAGGGGAACGGTTGAAGATTATTCGTGCTGAGTTATCCGAAATTGACCGATTGGTTGAGGAATACAAGTTTAACAATGACCTAACTGATATCGAAAAAGAATCGGAGTCATTTATCAATAATGTGAGTACTAGTGAACAAGCGTTGTTCGATGCCAATACTCAACTGAAGTTATTGTCGTTTATGAAGCAGTATTTGAATAAAGAATACCATAACAATGGCTTGATTCCATCTTTGGGTTTTTCAGACGCTTCTATCAATGCATTGGTAGCACAATACAATAGTATTGTTTTGGAACGTAACAGAGTGTTGCGAAACTCAACAGCAAACAACCCATTGGTGATAAATTACGATTTACAATTGACGAATTTACGATTGAGTTTGCAAGAAAGTTTGAACAATTTGGAAGAATCGCTCTCGATTACGATCAAAGAATTGACTAGAAAAGATAATGAGTTGAATTCAAAGAAATCTAGTATTCCGAGAAAGGAACGTGAGTATCGAGATTTGGTACGTCAACAAGGAATCAAAGAATCGTTGTATTTATACCTGTTGCAGAAGCAAGAAGAAACGCAAATTTCTTTGGCAGTTACCGCATCTAATTCTCGTGTCATTGATAAAGCTTATGGGTCGGATATTCCTGTAGCTCCGAAGAAAAAAATCATTTTATTGGCTGGTTTGTTGTTAGGGTTGATCATTCCTTTTGTGGTAATTTATATCAAAGATTTATTAGATACGAAATTACATACAAGAAAAGATTTAGAAGGAATTGTAACGACTCCAATCCTTGGTGATATTCCAATCAACGAAACCAAAGAAAATATTGTGGTTTCAAAAGATGGAAGATCGAGTACGGCGGAAGCTTTTCGATTGTTGCGTACGAATCTAGATTTTATGTTGACAGAGAAAAAAGATACGTGTAAAACTATTTTTTTAACGTCAACAACAAGTGGAGAAGGAAAATCGTTTGTGTCTATTAACTTAGCTTGTACCTTGGCACTGTCAGGGAAAAAGGTAGCATTGCTTGGTATGGATTTACGTGCTCCAAAAATCACTGAATATCTTGGAGTTCCGAATAGAAAAGGGATTACCAATTTTATTTTGGACGATCAAATCACTTTGGATACTTTAAAATTCTCGATTGCAGGTCATGAAAATGTTGACTTCTATGCTTCTGGTGCAATTCCTCCGAATCCTGCAGAATTGTTGATGCACAAAAGAGTAGAAGAGCTTTTCGAAAAAGTCACTTCAGAATATGATTATGTGATTGTGGATACAGCACCAGTGAGTCTTGTTACAGATACCTTAATGTTGAGTCATTATGCAGATTTATTTATTTATATCGCACGTGCAAATTATTTAGATAAACGCTTATTAGCGGTACCTCAGACATTGTATAACGAGAAACGTTTGCCAAATATGGCAATGTTGATCAACGGTTCTGATTATAAAAAAGGTTATGGTTATGGTAACTATGGAGCCTATGGCTATGGGTACGGTAATCAAGCCAACAAACCGTGGTGGAAAACGATTTTTAAAAGTTAGTACCATTTTAAATAATACAAATCTCCTTGTTAAAACAAGGAGATTTTTTTTGAAGCCTAAAAACTATTTGAATAGATGTTTTGAGAATGAAGCTTTCTACACTGTATGATAAGTATTCATTTATTTTAACAGATTTCTAATTATTTATTCCGATCTCAGTTTTTCTTTATACGAGTACTTATCTTATTTCAAAACGAACACTGAGCCCGTCGAAGTGTACCCTCGTCAACTTTTCAACCCCTTAGCTTGTCTTCTCATCGAATCCTTTGCTTGTTGTTGAATGCACGCTAAGCTTGTCATCCCATCGAACCCTGAGCTTGTCGAAGGGTGGGGTCACTTAAACAATAGTTATAAACAGAAAGAGATTCGAACCTTGTAATTGCTAAGAATTCATCAAAAGTTTCTGTTATCGGCAAAGACAATTCAGTCAACTTTGATTAAATTTGCAACTTGTGGTCAGGGATTTAGCATCCCAGATGATAAAAAGAAGTAGCCTTAAATTAAAAAGGGCTACAAAACTCGAGATTTTAGAACAAAACAATACGATGAAAAAAATTCTTGCCCTACTCTTCAGTACACGATTAATGGCTTTGTTATTCTTGATTTTTGCTACTGCAATGGGAATCGCAACATTTATTGAAAATGATTACGGAACTCAAACGGCGAAAGCTTTAGTATACAATGCTTGGTGGTTTGAATGGATCATGGTGTTGTTTGCAGTCAATTTTTTTGGTAATATCTTTAGATACCGTTTGTACAAAAAAGAAAAATGGTCTGTGTTATTGTTTCACTTGGCTTTCTTTTTTATTCTGTTAGGGGCAGGTGTAACTCGTTATATCAGTTATGAGGGAATTATGCCAATCAAAGAAGGTGAAACTTCGAATGTTTTTTATTCAGATCAAACTTACTTAAAAGTTACAATGGATGATAACAAAGACCAACGCGTGGTTTATGATCCGGTTTTGTTATCTTCTTGGGGTCAAAATAATTACAATTTTACAACAGATTTTAGAGGGCAAGAAGCACATTTCGAATTGGAAGCATTTATTCCAAACGCAACAACAAATTTTGCGGAATCTGAAGAGGGAGATTTATACATTCATTTTGTTGAGTCGAGTAGTGGAAGTCGACATGACCATTATATCAAACAAGGAGATATAGAAAATGTTCATGGTGTATTGATCGGTTTTGAACATAAAGAAAATGCCTTGGTGAATTTTGAGTATGTAGACGAGGAATTGAAAATGGAATCAATGTTCGAAGGAACATTTTTAAGGATGGCCGACCAACTGAGAGGGAAAGTCGAAAAGAATAAATTAGAGACGTTTAAATATTTGACCTTGCATAACATTGCCGGGATGAGTTTTGTTGTACCGAAACCTCCATTAACTGGGGCTATGAAAATGACCTCTGGTGATAAAGACCAATTTCCTGAACATCTTTTGCGATTTAAAGTGACGACAAAAAATGAATCAAAAGTGATTGATGTGAATGGTGGGCAGTACACTACAAATCCTCCAACGCAATTTTCATTGGGAGGGCTTAACTTTAGAGTAGGTTATGGAGCAAAAGAAATTTTTCTTCCTTTTAAAATAAAACTAAATGATTTTCAGTTAGAAAAATATCCAGGTTCTGAAAGTGCGATGTCATATGCCAGTGAAATTACAGTAATTGATCCGTCAGAGACATTTGATTTTAGAGTTTTTATGAATAATATTTTGAATTATAAAGGATATAAATTTTTTCAGTCAAGTTATAACATCACACCACAGTACGAAGAAACGCGGTTGTCAGTAAATCATGACTACTGGGGTACAACTATAACGTATTTAGGCTACTTTTTACTATATGCAGGCTTGATGTTGATTCTATTTGTGAAAAATACACGTTTCTCTTACTTACGTCATAAATTGGAAAAAATCAAAGCGAAAAAAGCTTTGTTGTCTTTAGCTGTGTTGGTTTTTATGGCAACTGGAGTTACGGCGCAAGATCATGAACACAACGAGCATGATGGACACGATCACAGTACTCAAAACCATGTACATGAGCAATCAAATAACAAAGATCAAGAACATAGCAATCATATCAATCAAATTACACCGCAGCAAATAGATTCAATTTTACAATCGAATGTGGTTGCTGCAAAACATGCTGAAGATTTTAGTGGACTTGTGATTCAAGATGCAGGAGGAAGAATGAAACCAGTGCATACCTTCGCGTCACAATTGCTAAGAAAGGTTAGTAAAAGTGATACGTACAATGGTTTAGATGCCAATCAAGTATTTCTATCGATTGTTGAAAATCCTAGATTGTGGTTCCAAGTACCGGTAATCTATTTAGAAAGAGGAAATGACAAGTTGAGAGAAATATTGGGCATAGACACAAAGGAAAAATATGCTCGCCTGATCGACTTCATTGATGATGAAGGTCGTTATAAAATAAAAGCTGAGGTGGATGCTGCACAAAAGAATAGCATTAAAAGTAAGTTTCAAAAAGATGTTATCAATGTAGACAAACGCGTTGGTTTGCTCTATTCTGCAATTGGAGGAGGAATTTTAAGAATTTTCCCGATTCCAAACGAACCAAACAATACTTGGGTGTCACAACCAGAATTGTATAGTGCGCCTTTTAGAGGTGTTGATTCGGTATTTGTAAAACAAATATTACCAGTGTATATTCAAACATTGCATGAGGCAAAAACGGCAAGTAATTACGAAGAAGCTGATAAAATATTAGAGGGAATCAAAAATTTTCAGAAAAAATATGGAGCTTCTGTGTATCCTTCTGATGATAAGATCGAATTTGAAATAGCTTACAACAAATACGATGTATTTAAAAAGCTGTTCAAATACTATATGTATGCAGGCTTGATATTATTTATTTTGGTGATTATTCAGATTTTTAAATCGAATAAAGTCATCGAAATACTACTCAAAATTTCAGTTGGTTTTGTGATTTTGTTTTTTACTATGCACACTGCTGGTTTGGGTGCAAGATGGTTTGTGAGTGGTCATGCTCCATGGAGTAATGCTTATGAATCGATGATTTATGTGGGATGGGCAACCATGCTTTTTGGGTTGCTTTTTGGACGTAAATCTGTATTGACAATTGCTGCAACAGCCTTTTTAACATCCATGATATTGATGATCGCACACTGGAACTGGATGGATCCTGAAATTGCGAACTTAGTACCTGTTTTGAATTCTTATTGGTTGATGATTCATGTTGCAATTATTGTAGCAAGTTATGGTCCGTTTGCTTTGGCGATGATATTAGGACTCCTTGCTTTGGTGTTGATGATATTGACAACAAAAAACAACAAGAAAAAATTAGACAATACAATCAATGAATTGACTGTGATCAATGAAATGTCAATCACCGTTGGTTTGGTAATGTTAACCATAGGTAACTTTTTAGGAGGTATGTGGGCTAATGAAAGTTGGGGTCGCTATTGGGGTTGGGATCCAAAAGAAACTTGGGCGTTGATTAGTATTATGATTTATGCTTTTGTTTTGCACTGTAGATTGGTGCCTGGCTTAAGAGGAAGGTTTACCTATAATATTTTATCGGTATACGCTTTTGCTTCAATTATGATGACTTATTTCGGAGTGAATTTTTATTTATCAGGTTTGCATTCTTATGCAAGTGGTGATAAAATTGTAACACCGAGTTTTGTGTATTATTCAATTTTGATTGTTGCGATATTGGGTATCTTGGCATATATAAAACACTTAAAGTTCTATAAAAAAAGTAAGTAGAATTTCTAATTTGAAATTCTTTACATTCCTTAAAAATATGTAAATTCGCAACTTCAATTTATAGCAAATTGAGGTGAAATAATTAAAAAATAAATAAATGTTTAATAAGTATATAAAAATAGTAATTGCTGTATTGATTACAGTTTGGGCTGGTTTTCAATTTGCAGATGAGAATATCGGAAATGGAATTTTAATTTTATTGTTAGCAGGTGTTTTTGTTTTCTTTTTCTTTAAAAACGAGTTTTTATTACTGGCTTTTTTACAAATCAGAAAACAAAATTTTGCAGGGGCTCAAAAATGGTTAGGTTTTATAAAAAATCCAACGAGTGCTTTGAGAAAACCGCAAGAGGCATATTATTATTTTCTTCAAGGTTTGATGGTAACGCAAACGAGCATGACACAAGCAGAGAAAATGTTTAAAAAAGCTTTGAGTCTTGGGTTGTCTATGGATCATGATGTGGCGATGGCGAAATTAAATTTGGCGGGTGTAGCGATGCATAAAAGAAGAAAAAGAGAAGCGACTACTTTGTTAAATGAAGCGAAAAAATTGGACAAACATGGTATGTTAAAAGACCAAATAAAAATGATGAAAGATCAGATGAAAAAAATCTAATCTCATTTTTAAAACGTACAAAAAACAGCCTTCGATTTCGTAGGCTGTTTTTTTATGTGTCTTTTTTGTATATTCGTATAGACCTGAACTTAATCCAATGGCCAGAATTAGAAATCGAAAACAACAAAATTACAAACGTGCTGTTTTGTTGTTAATTTTATTGGTAATTTCTTTGTTTTTTTTATTTAAAATGGATGTTTTGATTGAAAAAATATTTCAATAGAAACCTATTTTTTATAAGCTCTTCCTTTCCATACAAAACCTTTTATTTGCGAAAGGATAAAGATATATGCACTGAAATATGGGTAGATTATGCTACTAGCCAATAAAGGGATGAGATCTATTCTTTGTTTGAAAAAACGAGAGGTTTTTAATAACAACATAGCGTCAATAGTAAATTTTGTGAGGATACAAGTTACAGTAGTTTGCCATCCGAGAAACAGGGAGGCAATGGTTAATAAGTTTGCGAGAAGAACGATGCAGCCAACAAAAATTCCAAATAGGTTTTTATAGGAAGTTGCTTTAGCCGCCCATCGTATTCTTTGATGTGTCAATTGATGCCAGTTTTTTTCGTATTGAGTGGATACGATAGCCTTGTCCGATTTTAAATATCCTACTTTATCTGGGTGTTCCATTTGGATTTTTTCTAATAGAAAAACATCATCACCACTAGAGATATCTTCATTCCCTGTATATCCGTTTACCGATAGAAACAAAGGTTTGTAAAAACAACTATTTGCGGCATTGCTCATAATTGGTTTTTTTAGACCAAAGGTACCTATGGTAGTGCCTTGCAGACTCAAAAACTCTAAGTTTTGAAAGTGTTCAATAAAACGTTTTGGTTTTGGTAATGACACTGGGGCACTTATGTATTGATAGTTGTACTGCTGTAGAAAACTGTTAAAGCTAGATAGCCAAGTTAAAGGGACGATGCAATCTGCATCCGTTGTTACTATCCAATCAAATTTTGCATTTTTTACAGCTAAGGTGATGGCACTTTTTTTTCCTACTCCTTGGTTGTCTAAAACGGAAATACTTGTAGGTTTCGCGATGTGAGTTTCAATGATTTTTTTTGTGTCATCTTCTGAGTGGTCATCAATAAAAATAACTTCATACTTATGTTTAGGGTAATCAATACTTTCAAGATTTTTTAATAGTTTAGGTAGGTTGTTGGCTTCATTTCTACAAGCGATGAGAATAGAGAAGTTACAAACCGGATTCGTTTTTTTATCAACAGTGGTGGGTGTTTTAGAAAATCCAAAAGCAATTGTACCAATGGTTATAGCATAAATAAAACCTGTCAGACTAAGAATTACCAGCATCTTGTAAGTTGTTTTGAGGTTTGTATTTAGCAACGAAAAAGCTTCCAATCAGGGCAGGAAATGCAAAGTTTAACAACCACATAGCAAAAGCAGTTGTAAGAATTATGTTGTTGGGTATATGAATTTCAGAAAAAATTAATAACGCTACAGAGCCTTTGATCGCAAAATCTGTAATCGCAAAACTAGGGATAAAAGAAGCCGTAAAATACATGACACAAACCAAAGGGAATAATGTTGTAAATGTATTCGGTGTTCCTAGCAATTTTAATAGGTAAACATATTGAAAAGAAAATAGTAGGTAGCGCAGAGAACTCAAAACGAATAGTTTCAATTGAGTAATTCTATGTATAGTAGTAAAATATTCAAATAGTTTTTTAATTTTTTTAGAAAAATAGATACTTACTGTTATCAATCCAATCGCAAGAATTGCAATTAGCAAAAACTGAGAATCGATAATTTTTGTAGGTCGGTAATAATAGAAACCAAAACAACCAAACAACACAGTTACCAATAACTGGTATCCGTTAGAAAGCAATGTTAGACTGATTATTTTTTTATGTAATACGGGTTTGAAGAAAAATAATTTCGCTCCGTATTCTCCCATTTTGTTTGGTGTGATAACCGAAACTGTATGTGCTGCCAAACTTTGGATCGCAGCTGTGTGAAATGAAATTGGATTGATGGAACTAACGAGTGTTCTCCACTTCACAATTTCTAAACTCCAATTGCCTAAAGTTAAGCCTATCAATAAGACTAGTTCGTTTATTTGAAAGCTAGGTGCAGAAAAGTGAAAATGGGTGATTTTAGAATAGATAAGATGAAATGCAGCACTAAGGATACTTGTTTTTACAAGATATATGACGAATGTATTGTTTTGAAGTGTTTTGAGTTTATCCAATGTTTAGGTTGCTATTGAGCTAAGGCATTGCCTTCTTTTTTTTATCTTCGTTCTAAGTTACAAAGAAAGCAGAAATAAATTTCTTTTTCATATTAAATACTACAACAATTTGAGTACAGAAAGGATTATTTTAGGAATCGACCCTGGAACCACGATTATGGGGTTTGGTTTGATAAAAGTTCACAAGAAAAAAATGGAATTTATTCAAATGAATGAATTGTTATTGCAAAAATACGATGATCCTTATACTAAGCTAAAATTGATATTTGAGAGAACCATTGAGTTGATTGATACATATCATCCCGATGAAATTGCTATTGAAGCACCCTTTTTTGGTAAAAATGTACAATCTATGCTCAAGTTAGGAAGAGCGCAGGGAGTTGCTATGGCTGCTGGGTTGTCAAGACAAATACCTATTACAGAATACCTGCCAAAAAAAATTAAAATGGCGATTACCGGAAACGGAAATGCTTCTAAAGAACAAGTCGCTTTAATGTTGAAGAGTACATTAAGTTTAAAAACGTTGCCAAAAAATTTAGACGCGACAGATGGGTTGGCGGCTGCTGTTTGCCATTTTTATAATAGTGGTGTAAAAGTAGGAGGTAAGAACTATTCTGGTTGGGCTTCTTTTGTAAAAGCAAATGAAGGTAAAGTGAATAAAGCGAAGTAAATCAGTCTTTATTTTTTTTCTTTTTTTGCGCAATTACAACTCCCCAGATTATTAATACTGCAGCAATTAATTGAATAAATGTTACTTTCTCTCCGTCGATAACTCCCCAAATAACAGCCACCACGGTTATAAGGTATGAAACGGATGCCGAAAAAACAGGACTCGACATTTGTATGAGTTTGTTGAAGAGCAGCATCGCCATACTGGTTCCTAAAGCTGCCAAAATAAAAACATACCCTAAGGAAGTATAGGTGGTTTCTTCAGATATATTTTTTTCGAAAAAACCCGAAAATAACAACACCAAAAAGGCAGGTGGTATTAAAAATGTAAATGTCGCTGAAGTAATGCTTACCGAGTCTAATTTTTTAAATTGTGTTTTGATATAATTGACGCTAAATGCATAGCCTGTAGCAGCAATAAAAATTAAAGCTGCATAAAAATAATTTTTTGATGGGTTCTGAATAGCGCTGTGGTATAATAATATCAACGTTCCGAACAGACCAATAAAAACTCCCAAGACTTGTTTTTTTGAAAAAGAGAAATTAAAAAACAAGACACCCAAAACCATCGTAATCAAAGGAGTCAAAGAATTTAAAACAGCCGCAATCCCACTATCTATTTCGGTAATTGCAAAAGAAAAAAGAAAAACTGGAAAAAATGTTCCAAAAATAGCGACAATGGCTAAAGGTTTCCAGAATTTTTTTTCGATAGATTTTAATTTTTTGAAGCCAATAAAAAACAAAATTACCCCAGCAAAAATGATACGTAATGCTCCAATTTCTACAGGGCTCAAGCCAATCAGGGCTTTTTTTATCAGAATAAAAGAACTACCCCAAGTCAATGCAAGAATAAAAAGGAGTAGCCATTTGATGTTTTTCATTGTACCTTTGTAAATAGAATGTAAAAATCAGCTTTTTTTTCGGATAATTATCAGAATCTGTCTAAATTGCACTTAATAAAATCTCATTATATGAAAGTTATAAAAATTATTTGCCTAAGTATTTTAGTTTCTTTGGCAGCAGTGTCTTGTAAAGAAGCTTCTAAAGATGCTAGTAAAGTCGTAAAAACTACCAATACCGAAAATTTGAAGAAGATTGAAGTAGGTATCGAAGGGATGACATGTGAAATTGGTTGTGCTAAGACTATAGAATCTAAACTTTCTAAAACAGAAGGAATTTCGTCTGTGGCAATTTCTTTTGAAGATAAATTAGGGAAAATTGTGTACGACGAATCTGTTATTTCTAAAGAAGAAATTTCTAAAAAAATAGAAGCAATTGCAGGTGGTGAAACTTATAAAGTAGTTTCTTTAAAAGACGCAAAGCATGCTGCATGTTGTGCAGCTGATCTAAAATCTTGCACAATGAAGTGTAGCAAGGAATGTACAAAAGAAAATTGTGATAAATGTGCTGATAAACAAACTGCTTGTTTAGAAAAATGTGCTACAAAAAAAAATATGGCATGTTGTTCTGCTGATTTAAAAACTTGCACGATGAAGTGCAGTAAGGAGTGTACAAAAGCAGATTGCGATAAATGTGCAGCAAAGCAAGAAGAATGTAAGAAAAAATGTGCTGTGGAGAAACAAGCATGTTGCAAGTCTGATAAAAAATCCTGCGCAGTGAAGTGCAGTAAAGATTGTACAAAAGCTGATTGTGATAAATGTGAGAAAGCTACTGCTGATTGCAAAGCAAAATGTGCGGCAAAAGCATAATTTATCGATATGATAAAATCAAGAGGCGTTTCATTTTTGAAGCGCCTTTTTTTATTTGATAAAAACCAACTTCAATAGTTATAAATTAGAATATTGCGTATTTTTGTAGCCTTGTAATTTTAAACTTTTTTTCTTGAAAAAGCATTTTAAATCTATCGTTAAAGCCGCGTTGATTTCGGTATATATTATTTATATAGCAGGCTCTGTCGTGCGTATGACGGGTTCTGGAATGGGGTGTCCTGATTGGCCGAAGTGTTTCGGTTATTATATTCCTCCCACAGAAGAAGCTCAGTTAGAATGGCACCCTGAAACTACATACGATAAAGGAATGATTATCATTAGAGATGAAACTTTGATTTATGCGAATGAAGATTTTGTGACATCACAGAGTTTTAAAGCAGAGAATTGGAGTCCTTATACGAAACACGATTACGCTATATTTAATGTTTATCATACCTGGACAGAATACATCAATCGCTTGGCATCAGTATTGTCAGGCTTTGTGTTTTTGTTTTTAATAGCTGGTGCAATAACGTATTGGAAAGAGAATAAAAAGGTTACCCTATTGTGTTTCGGAGCATTTGCTTTGATGCTTTTTGAAGCTTGGTTAGGTAAGATGGTAATAGATTCTGTCTTAAAACCTTCAGTAATTACCATCCATATGGTTGCTGGTTTGTTTATTATTGGTTTGTTGCTTAAAGTATTACATCTTCTTTCAGAAAAACAATTAGAAGTCAAGCCCTACAATGCATTTTTTCAAAGGCTATTAATAGTCTCGTTATTGTTGTCAGTAATTCAAATAGCACTTGGTACTCAAGTAAGACAGTTTGTAGATGAACAAGTAAAACTATTTGGTTTTGAAAACAAACAAATGAGTTTGTATAATCCAAGTCTCAAGTTTTACGTGCATCGTTCGTTTACAATCGCTATTGTGTTATTGAATTTTCTAATATATTATAAAAACGAAACATTAAAATTAGGATTTCAATTGCCTAAATACATTATTGGTTTATTGGTGTTCGAAGCTCTTTCAGGAATTTTAATGTTCTACAGTGATTTCCCTTTTGGTACGCAAACCGTTCACTTGTTGTCAGGTACCTTATTGTTTGGAGCACAATATTATTTGTTAATGCAGAACGCCACACTGAAAAGGGGGCAATCACATCAATAATAGTGTTGTGAATTGCATTGTTTTTTGAAATAAATGCAGAGTTGAATTACAAATCTTTTTTCTAACTTCGCAAAAAATTATTTTTTATGTCAAATTCTTTTGGAAAACTTTTTAAAGTAAGCACTTTTGGTGAATCACACGGACCTGCAATTGGTGGTGTTATTGATGGATGTCCTCCAGGGATTGAGCTAGATTTTGAAGCAATTCAAAAAGAATTAGACCGTAGAAAACCTGGACAATCAAAGATTGTTACACAGCGTAAAGAACCAGATGAGGTAGCTTTTCATTCAGGAATATTTGAAGGAAAAACAACAGGTGCATCGATTGGTTTTTTAATAGAAAACACGAATCAAAAATCTAAGGATTATTCGCATATCGCAACTACTTTTAGACCTTCTCATGCCGATTATACATACGATCAAAAGTATGGAAATCGTGATTACCGTGGTGGAGGTAGAACTTCAGCACGTGAAACCGCGAACTGGGTTGTAGGTGGAGCAGTAGCGAAACAAGTAATTCCTCAAATAAAAATTAACGCCTATACATCTGCTATCGGAAATATCAAACTTGACACACCTTATCAAGAATTGGATTTCGATTTGATTGAGTCGAATATTGCCCGTTGTCCTGATGCGAAAAAAGCAGAAGAGATGATTGAGTACGTGTCTCAAATTAAAAAAGAAGGTGATACTGTAGGAGGCGTCATTACATGTGTTATTCAAAATGTACCTGTTGGTTTAGGAGAGCCAATCTTTAATAAATTACATGCAGCTCTTGGACAAGCTATGTTGTCTATCAATGCCGTAAAAGGATTTGAATATGGTAGTGGTTTCGACGGCGCTTCAATGAAAGGTAGTGACCATAACGATATTTTTAATAAGGACGGGTCTACAAAAACGAATCGATCTGGTGGAATTCAAGGTGGAATTAGCAATGGTATGGATATCTATTTCAATGTAGCTTTCAAGCCAGTTGCTACGTTGATTCAAAAACAAATGACGATTGATAAAGAAGGAAACGAGGTTGAGATGATGGGGAAAGGTAGACACGATCCTTGTGTGGTGCCAAGAGCAATTCCTATTGTTGAAGCTATGGCTGCAATGGTCTTGGTAGATTTTATGATGCTAAATCAGGCAAGTAAAATTTAGTATTTTATTTCGAAGTCTTTTTTAGAAACGTCTCTGTTGATGAGAATAGATCTCGTTTGAAATTCTATTTTATTGTTTCCGGCAACCATTAATAAATTTGTTGGAAATAGTAATCCTTCAATTGCTACATAGTTTCCGAAAAATAGTTGTTGTAAAAATGTCTTTCCGTTTTTTTCTTGAATACTAACACCTTTTCTTTTAAGCCCTGTGTCTTTTGAGTAGTAAATTTTGTTGTTTTCAAACTGAATCACATAACAGTCTTGTCGTTCTACTTTTTCTATACCAACGTATTTCGCTGATTTTATATAATTAAATTCAGGGAAAATGCTTCGTTGCTTTTTATATCGTTTTTCTTCGTCTTTGGTGAATTCAATCTCTTCTCCTTGCTGAATAGTCAAACCCTGTTCTCCGTCGAAGATAGTTTTTGAAATGATTTTTTCTCCGATTGACATTGCGTTGGAAAACGAATTCGGAAGCATCATTTTTTGTATCAAAATCAGGTCTTTTTCATGAAGAGTTCCTTTCGCTTCAGAAGAGAAAGAGTGAATTTGTCGTGCTCGTTCTTTACCGCCAATAGCATCGAAATATTTTTCAATAATTGCCTTTACGGTGGTGGCGTTTTTTTGTTGCGCAGAACTACTACTAGTTGCAAACAATAAAAGAGAAATAATAACGACTACTTTGAATTTCATAACACGGTTTGTAAGGTGTAAATATATAAAAGAGTTCGCAGATATATTTTACGAAATCAATTTAGAGCACTTTGGCTATTTTTTTTGTTTGCAAGAGGTGTAACAAAGGTGTTTTTTAAGTAGAATAAAATGTTGTTTATTAATGAAAAAGGAGTATATTTGCACTCGTTTTAAATAAAACAGAAATTAAATTACAAACATATGTACGCAATTGTAGAGATAGCAGGGCAGCAGTTTAAAGTAGCAAAAGACCAAAAGGTATACGTACACCGTTTACAATCTGAAGAAGGATCAAAAGTAACTTTTGATAACGTTCTTTTAGTTGGAGAAGGTGAAAACATTACTATTGGCGCCCCAGCTATAGAAGGAGCCAAAGTAACGGCTAAAGTATTAGGTCACTTAAAAGGTGATAAAGTTATCGTTTTCAAAAAGAAACGTAGAAAAGGATACAAGAAAAAGAACGGACACCGTCAGTTCTTAACTGAAATCCAAATTGATGGTATCGCTGTAGGTGGTGCTAAGAAGAAAGCAGCAGCTAAAAAAGAAGCAGCAACTGAAGAGGCGGCTCCTAAAAAAGCAGCAGCTAAGAAAGCTCCAGCTAAAAAAGCAGCTCCTAAAAAAGAAGCAGCTGAGAAAAAAGCTCCAGCTAAAAAGGCAGCTCCAAAAAAGGCAGCAGCTAAGAAAGAAGAAAAATAATAAACTATACCTTTATATTAATTTAGGTACAAAAAATAAGAAATTATGGCTCACAAAAAAGGTGTCGGAAGTTCGAAGAATGGTAGAGAATCAGAATCGAAACGTCTAGGTGTAAAAATTTATGGTGGTCAAGCTGCAATCGCAGGGAATATTATCATCCGCCAAAGAGGAACGAAACACTACCCAGGTGAAAATGTTTACATGGGGAAAGATCATACTTTACATGCTAAAGTTGATGGTTTAGTGAAGTTCACTAAAAAGAAAGATAATAAGTCTTATGTTTCTATCGAAGCATTTGAAGCTTAAGAAATAAGATTTTTTAAAAATCTAAAAACTCCCTTCCATTTTTGGTTGGGAGTTTTCTTGTTTTAGTTTGTTAAATGTTTTCTTACGAACTAAAGCTACATTTATGTACATTTATCCTATGCAAATACTTTACAATTTTTTGATATATGTGGCAGCTTTTTGTGTCAAAGTAGCCGCGATTTTTAATAGTAAACTAAGGCTTTTTGTTTCAGGACGAAAAGAAACCCTAGGTAAGTTAAGTTCTGAGATTTCAAAAAGTGATAAGGTGTTTTGGATTCATTGTGCTTCCTTGGGTGAGTTTGAACAAGGTCGACCCGTAATTGAAAAATTCAAGCAGGAACACCCTGATTATAAAATTGTTTTGACTTTTTTTTCGCCTTCTGGATATGAGGTGCAGAAAAAATATGATTTAGCTAATGTTGTAGTGAACTTACCAATAGATACTCCTGAAAATGCTAAGAAATTTGTCAATCTATTGAATCCAAAAATTGCGGTATTTGTCAAGTATGAGATTTGGCCAAATATGTTGAAGGAATTGAAAAATAAAAATATTCCTACCTTATTGGTTTCTGGTATTTTTAGAAAAGAGCAAATCTATTTTAAGAATTACGGAGTATGGATGCGATCTAAGTTAGCATCATTTACACATTTCTTTTTGCAAGATGCCGATTCAGCTTCTTTATTGCAGCAGGTTGGTTTTACAAATATTACTGTATGTGGTGACACAAGGTTCGATCGTGTATACGATATTTTAAGCAGAGATAATGAACTTGATTTTATCAATGATTTTGTTCAAAACAATTATGTAACTGTTGCAGGTAGTACTTGGCCCGAAGATGAAGAATTGTTGGTAGATTATATCAAAAACAAAGCTGCTTCAAACGAAAAATTTATCATTGCACCACATAACATAAAAGAGGAAGGTGTAACGCGTTTGCGAAACCAACTGGGGGATTTGGCTGTGTTGTATTCTGAAAGGGAAGGAAAGGATTTGAGCTCGTTTCAAGTGTTTGTTGCAGATACCATAGGGATTTTGACAAAGATTTACAGCAAAGCACATGTTGCATATGTGGGTGGGGGCTATACAAAAAGTGGTATCCATAATATTTTAGAACCTGCAACATTTGGTATTCCAGTGGTAATAGGACCAAATTATAAGAAATTCCGTGAAGCGAAAGATTTGGTTCGGATAGGAGGTTGTATAACAACGAGCGATCAAAAAGCCGTTGATGCTATATTGACTGAATTTAGAGATAATGATGTGTTGAGAAACGAGCGTGGTGCACTGGCTTTAAATTACATCAAAAAAAGTTTGGGTGCTTCCGAGAAAATTTGTCAATTTATCGATAGTACGATTAAATAATTGCTGCTTTAATAGTACTTGATAAATTTTGTTCTTACCTCTTTTTATCAGAACTTTACAGGCTTATAACACTTGTTGAGATGAATACGTTGGTTGATGCTTTTGGGAGACAAATAACTTACTTGCGATTGGCAGTTACAGATCGTTGTAACTTAAGATGTACGTATTGTATGCCGGCAGAAGGTGCGGCGATTGTTGAGCGAAATGAATTGTTGACTTTTAAAGAAATGTATCGCATCACTCGTGTGCTTTCTGAACTTGGAGTCAATAAAGTTCGACTAACAGGTGGTGAACCTTTTGTTAGAAAAAACTTCATAGATTTTATAAAAATGTTATCGTTTAATGAGCGGCTTGACGAAATAAATATTACCACAAACGGAGCGCTTATTTCTGAGCATATTGAAGTTTTAGAAACCTTGAAAATTAAAACGGTCAATTTGAGTATAGATAGTTTAGATGCTCAAAATTTTGCTAAAATTACAAGACGTGATGTTTTTGATAAAGTTTGGGATACCTATGAAAAACTTAAAAATAGTAGTCTCAAATTAAAACTGAATGTCGTGATTCAGTCAGGTGTCAATACCGATGAAATTAACAAGTTTGTAGCACTTACAAAAGAAGAACCCATCGAAATTCGATTTATTGAAGAAATGCCGTTTAACGGAGTGGGAAAAAGAACGACGAATGAAGTTTGGAATTTTACAAAAATCTTAGATGAAATAAAGTCAGTTCACAGCAATGTAAACAGATTGCCTATAAAAAAATCTTCTACCTCACATATGTTTCAAGTTGAAGGGTATAATGGTGTGTTCGGAATCATTCCTGCCTATACAAGAACTATTTGTCACGACTGCAATAGAATTCGAATTACTTCAACGGGACTTTTGAAAAACTGTTTGTTTGATGAAGGTGTGTTTAATATCAGAGATTTTATAAGAAACGGAGCTTCTGATGATGAATTGAAACAGCTATTTATAGATTTGGTAGCGAAAAAACCAAAAGATGGATTTGTAGCTGAAGCCAATCGTTTGAAGAATAAAAATGTTTCAGAAAGTATGTCTTCCATAGGAGGATAATTAAAACTGCGTGCTATGAAAGAAAAAAGAACCCCAAAAAAAATGGCGATTTTAATTATCGTATCAATAGTGTTGTTATTGATTTTTACGAATTTTGATTTAACGAAAGAGCTATTGATCAAAGGTGAAAATTCGAATTACTTGATCCCTGTAACAATCCTTTTTCCAATTTTGTTTGTGTTTTTGTATGCGAATATTTTGTATTTGAAATTTTCATTTAAAGAAGGAAAAACACTCATTCAGAAAATAATTTATGGACTAATTAATGTTAGTATTACAGCGATGATTTTTGGAGTTGGTTTTCAGTTTTGGAAATACAGCCAAGGAGATATTGATGTAGCGTTTAATGGAGAAGTAAAAAAAGCTTTTGAGTTAAATTTTAGAAATTTATTTTTTTGGGTATTTTACCAAAGTATTTTAATGGCTTACGGATTGTCTATTTTGAAAATAGGGGTAAGTAAAATGAAAAAATAATTCGATTAGCAAAACTTTCAAAACGATTAAGATGATTGATGTATCAGAAGCGAGTAAGTTAATTCAAGAAGAATGTCAACAATATGGTACAGAAAAAGTTTTGTTGATGGAATCTGTAGGAAGGGTTTTAAAAGAGGCTATTTTTGCTGACAGAGATTTTCCTCCATTTGATCGTGTTTGCATGGATGGAATTGCGATTTCTAAAAAATCTTTCGATGCTGGACGTCGAACTTTTAAAATTGAAGGTGTTCAGGCAGCTGGAAGTGCACAAAAAGAATTAGTTGATAACGATGCTTGTTTAGAAGCTATGACCGGTGCAGTGCTTCCCAAAGGCACTGATGTAGTGATCCCTTATGAGCAAATAGAAATTAAAAATAACTGTGCTCATGTTTCTGTTGATGCAGTAAAAGAACTACAAAACATACATTTACAAGGAAAAGACAAAGTTAAAGGTGATTTACTGATTGCAAAAAACAGAATAATTACAGCAGCCGAAATAGGTGTATTAGCTACCGTTGGTATGCATGAAGTTGAAGTGGCGAAACAACCGAAAATTTTGATTGTCTCTACTGGAGACGAATTGGTTGAGGTTACGGAAAATCCATTGACGCATCAAATTAGAAGGAGTAACGTATATAGTTTACAGGCGCTGTTGTTGAAGTTGGGAATTGCCTCTAAAACAAAACATTTGCCTGATGATAAACCATCGTTGCTAGCTGAAATTGAAAAAGCACTTGATAGTTTTGATGTTGTGTTGTTTAGTGGTGCGGTTTCAAAGGGGAAATTTGATTATATTCCTGAAGTATTAGATCGTTTAGGAGTTGAGAAATTGTTTCATAAAGTAAAACAACGCCCAGGAAAACCTTTTTGGTTTGGTAAAAGAAACGCCAATAATAATGAGAATAATACCTTGGTTTTTGCGTTTCCAGGGAATCCAGTTTCGACCTATGTAAATTGTTTGAAGTATTTTTATCGATGGTATCAAAAGTCAATTCTAGGTAAGGAGTTAATTCTTGAAGAAGCAATGTTGGGGCAGAATTTTTCTTTCAAGCCTAGTCTTACATATTTTCTTCAAGTGCAATTGAAAAATGAATCAGGAGTAATAACAGCCATGCCTCTTTCGGGTAATGGATCAGGAGATTTGGCCAATTTAACAGAAGCTGATGCTTTGTTAGAATTGCCAGCAGATAAAACAGAATTTTTGAAAGGAGAAGTGTTTCCTATCATCAGATATCGTTAAATAATATAAAATGAGTGAGTTTTCACATTTAAACGACAGCGATCAACCTAAAATGGTTGACGTAGGATCAAAGAAGGTTACAAAACGTCAAGCTACAGCAAAGGCTACTATGTTTTTAGGGAAAGAAATAATTTCTCTATTTGAAAACAACGAGTTGAAAACAAAGAAAGGTCCCGTGTTTCAAACTGCAATTATTGCTGGGATACAGGGGGTTAAAAAAACATCAGAGCTTATACCTATGTGTCATCCTTTATTGATTCATGGTGTAGATGTTACCATTGATATTGTCGATTCAGAACATATTCAGTTGTTGTGTACTGTAAAAATTGAAGGAAAAACAGGGGTTGAAATGGAAGCTTTAACAGGTGTTAATATTGCAGCTCTTACGGTATATGATATGTGTAAGTCGGTGTCGCAAGAGATGCTCATAAAAGAAGTAGTTTTGGTAAAAAAATCAGGTGGAAAATCTGATATCAACAAAGAATAAATGAAAAAACATAGCAAACATACCAAATTAACGAGAAGAAATAATGGTGATTTTGGACCCAATGAATTGGCCTTTTTAGGAGTCAAATGCGGTGTGATAACGAATTTGGTTGAAGTAGTAAGCAAACGATTGCATACGGAAGCGAAAATTGCCTATGCAGATGCTTCACATGGAAAAGACAATACCGCTCCACTGTTTGATACGTATACTTATCACAGTTCTGGAGATATGGCGATTGCTTCCGATGTGAAAAGAAATGTATTTAATGAACGAATTCGTTTTGCCGAATACGATTTGGTTTTGGTGAACGGAAATCATTTTCCGGCGCAAAAACAAGTGATTTTCTTAGATCCAGAAAAAGAAAGTTCGATCGAAAAAAGAATGGATCAGATTACAGATATCCAATTTTTTATTAAAACAGATGAAACCGTTGAAATCTTCAAATCATTACGAGAAAAGTTTCCCAATTGTAAAGATATTCCTGTGTTTGATGTAACAGATATCGATGCTATCGTGGGGCACTTAAAAAGTTATATACATGCCCAGCAGGCTGAATTAAATGGCTTGGTGTTGATTGGTGGTAAAAGTACGCGTATGGGAGAAGACAAAGCTCAGCTATCTTATTATGGAATGCCTCAAAGTGATTACATGGTTCAGTTGCTAGAAAAACAGCAGTTAGATACCTTTGTATCCGTGCGAGCAGAACAAGATGCAAAACAACATAAAACGATAACCGATGCTTTTGTTGGTTTGGGACCTTTTGGTGCTATTTGTTCAGCGTTTATGAAAAACCCAAATAATGCGTATCTTGTATTGGCAACAGATTTGCCTTATGTTTCTGAAGCATTAGTTGCTCAATTAATTGCTGCTCGAAATCCTAAAAAAATTGCTACAGCTATTAAAGGGAAATCAGCTAAGTTTATGGAGCCTTTGGTGACAATTTGGGAGCCAAAAGCGTATCCGATTTTGTTGAGTTATTTGGCACAAGGGTATTCTTGCCCAAGAAAAATTTTAATAAATTCAGATGTTGAAATAGTAGAGGTTGATGATGCTTTGATAAGAAATGTAAATACGCCAGAAGAGTATAAGCAAGTACAAAATGAATTAAATTCTTAACGACAAAATATGATCTTAGAAAAAAGAATTCCCATTAGTTATTGGATACGTATCATTCGAAAAGATATGATTATCATGGGGGTTTTTTCTTCTTTCGTTTTTGTTTTGTCTTTGTATTTACAAGATTTAACCATCCCTTTTCCAATTGTTGGTTTTTTAGGTACTGCGATTTCTTTATTGCTTTCTTTTAAATTGAGTCAGTCTTATGATCGTTGGTGGGAAGCCAGAAAAATATGGGGTGCTATTGTCAATGATTCTAGAAGTTTTGTAGTGCAATTGAAAAACTTTACAGATGGTTCAGAGTCTGAGTTGGTAAAAAAAATGGGATTTCGACAGATGGCATGGTGTTATGTGTTGGGGAACGATCTCAGAGAAGTCGATTCTATCGAAGTGGCCAGAGAATTTATTTCTGATGATGAATTAGAGGTTCTAAAAACAAGTAAAAACAGAGCATTGACTTTGTTGGATTTTCATAATAATGATTTGTTGAAATTACATAAAGCAAAAGCGATTAATGACTTTCAACAAGTTCAGATAGATAGTACGATTGTTAGATTGTGTGAGTCTATGGGGAAAGCAGAAAGAATTAAAAATACATTTTTCCCGAAAACGTATCGTTTGACCTTGCATTTTTTCATTTATATATTCCTAATATCTTTGTCGTTATCGTTAACAGAGTTGCATAATATTATTGAAATTCCCTTTATGATTGCGATATCTTTGCCGTTCTTTTTGTTAGAAAAAATAGCCTTGACAATTCAAGATCCTTTTGAAAATAAACCAGCAGATACACCTGTTACAAGTATCGCTAGAACTATAGAAATAAATTTAAAACAATTGCTCGGAGAGAAAAACATTCCAGAGAAATTAATTTCTGATACCTATTATTCGATGTAAATTTTTCAAGGTGCAAAAGATTCAGTTTTACAAAAAACAACAAGGTGTTTACAACACGAAAGCAGATACGGCGAAAAAACAGCTTATAAGATTAAGTTGGATGCGCTTTTTGTCGTTCGTAGTTACGGTATTCTTTATATATTATTTTTTAGGACAATCAGAATTGATGTTCTTTTCAGTATTGTTAGGGGGCTCGATTTTTTCATTTTTTTTAAAGAAGTATTGGAAAAAGAAAGAAGAAAAATTACATCTTGATGCACTTAAAAATATCAATCAATTAGAGTTGTCTGTTCTAAAGGGAGATGTATCTCAATTAAAATCAGGAGACAACTATAAAAATGCTCAACATGAGTATAGTTTTGATGTTGATTTGTTTGGTAAGGGTTCGTTTTTTCAAATATTGAACAGAACCGTTACAGAAGCTGGAGAAAAAAAACTAGTGGAATTGTTAGAATCTAATGACATACTAGCTGTTCAGAATAAACAAACTGCAGTGAAAGAACTAGCAGAAGCGATTGAATGGAGACAAGAATTTTCTGCGCTAGCGAGTAGTATTAAACCTGAGATTTCTATTGAAGCTATTGTCAAATGGTTGAAAGGTCATAAAAGTAATATCCCAAAGATAATGCGTTGGGTACCGATTGATTTTTCAATACTCTCATTTTTATTGTTAGTTGGTCTTGTTTTTTCTTTTGTTTCAGTTGGTTTGGTAACGCTTTGGTTTTTTATCGGATTAACAATTTCGGGTGTTTACTTGAAACAGGTAAACGAGCTCTATACCAAAGCTGGAAAAGCAAAGCATACATTCGAGCAATATTATAAACTTTTATCTGTGGTTGAAGCATCGTCGTTTCAAGCAGACTTGTTGCAAATTCAACTTCGTAAAATACATACAAGCTCTGAAAGTGCTTCTAGAACTATGAGAAGTTTTTTTCAATATTTAAATGCTCTGGACCAACGCAACAATATCTTTTTTGCCATTTTTGGAAATGCTTTTTTACTCTGGGATGTAAAACAAGCGTATAAAATTGAGTCATGGCTAAAACTGCATGAGAGTGATGTGCAGGAGTGGTTTGATGTTATTTCATTTTTTGATGCCTATAATAGTTTGGCAAATTATACTTTTAATTATCCTAAATTTAGTTTCCCTGAGATCATGGAATCAGATACAGTTTTTAAAGCGGTAGGTTTAGGGCATCCTTTATTGTCTGAAGCCAAGAGAATCACTAGTGATTGTAAGATGATTCAAACAGATTTTTTTATTATCACAGGCGCAAATATGGCGGGTAAAAGTACTTTTTTAAGATCGGTTTCTTTGGCGATAGTTATGTCAAATTTGGGCTTGCCAGTGTGTGCTACTCGTTTTGAGTATACCCCTATAAAGCTTATTACCAGCATACGTAATTCAGATTCCTTGAATGACGAGACCTCTTATTTTTTCTCTGAGTTGAAAAGGTTAAAGCATATCGTTTCAGTGCTAAATATCGATAATTATTTTATCGTGTTAGATGAGATTTTAAAAGGAACGAATAGTATTGACAAGGCAGAAGGTTCTCAAAAGTTTGTGGAAAAATTGGTGGCTTCAAATGCAACAGGAATTATTGCAACACACGATTTAAGTTTGTGCGAAATAGAAAAACAGCACCATCAAATTCAGAATTATTATTTTGACGCTGAAATAAAAAATGATGAGTTGTATTTCGACTATACTTTAAAAAGTGGCGTTTGTCAGAATATGAATGCCTCTTTTTTATTGAAAAAAATGGAAATTGTTTAGGCGCTTCATGTAAAGAGTAAATGGGCTGGCAGTGAGCCAGTCTAAATGTTAGTTTTTGATTCTAGAACTTCGACAGGCTCAGTCTCCTACGAATTCATGTTATTTAGGGAATAGTCGGGCAGTGAGCTTGTCCAACTGCTAACACGATTATTAGGGATGTGCGTTCACCCAAACTTCACCGTCTTCAAAATGTTCTTTTTTCCAAATCGGAACAGTTTCTTTTAAAGTATCAATTGCGAACTGACAAGCTTCAAAGGCTGCAACTCTATGTGCTGCTGAAACTGCAATAATAACTGGGATATCTCCAATTTGAAGCATTCCTTCAGCATGGTGTATGGCAATTTTCAAGACATCAAATTTCTCTAATACTTTTTCAGCTATCAGCTGCATTTCTTTTACAGCCATTGGGCCATATGCTGAAAAGTCTAATTTTTTTACCGATTTCCCTTTGGTGTGGTTTCTCACGGTACCTACAAAAATATCAATTCCACCGCAAGTAGGATTGTCGACAAAGTCGTAACACTCTTTAAGAGAAAGTTTTTCTGTACTTAGTTTTATAGAAATGTTATTCATAGATATTTTATTTATGTGGATAAACCCTGAGCCTGTCGAAGGGTTGTTTTTTAGGAGTTTGCATGAAAGTTACCAGAGCTTGTCGTGGGTGTTACCCTGAGCTTGTCGAAGGGTTATCCCCCACTCACAGGTGGTATCAATGCAATTACATCGTGCTCCACAATCATAGCGTCGTCATTCGCATAAGTCTCGTTTATGGCAACCGCATACGTTGTGTAGTTCTTGAGCTGCGGGTATTTTGAAGTCAAATAAGACTTAAAATCTCTAACCGAGGTTGTTGTGTTGAGGTTTAATTTTAAGGAGTTTTCTCCTATCAAATCTGCGACAATTCCAAAAAGTAAAAGTTCAATTTGCATGTACAATCGTTTTCACAAAAATACTTTTTATTCATTAGTTCGACAAAGGACAACTCTATTATTTGATGTATTTTTGTCTTGCCTTGAATACAAAAGAGAAACATACAAGATTAATCAAAGAAAAAGCATTGGCCATGGGTTTTACCAGCGTTGGTATCTCTAAAGCTGCTTTTTTAGAGGAAGAAGCTCCGAGATTAGAGCAATGGCTTCAGAAGGGTTTTCAAGGAGAAATGCACTATTTAGAGAATAACTTCGACAAGCGATTAGATCCTAGATTGTTGGTTGAAGGAGCGAAGTCTGTGATTTCTTTGAGCTACAATTATTTTCCTGCTAAAGAACAAAGAGATGATTCATTTCATATTGCAAAATACGCTTATGGGCAAGATTACCATCATGTTATAAAGAAAAAGCTACAAGAATTATTGCAGTTTATTCATGTTGAAATTGGGGAAGTGTCGGGAAGAGTTTTTACTGATTCTGCTCCAGTTATGGAGAGAGCTTGGGCTCAAAAATCAGGTTTGGGCTGGAATGGCAAGCATTCTTTGTTGATACAAAAACAGCATGGTTCTTTTTTCTTTTTAGCAGAAATGATTTTAGATTTAGAGTTAGAATATGACATTCCGTTTAAAACAGATCACTGCGGTACGTGTACCAAATGTATTGATGCATGTCCAACTGCTGCCATTTTGCCGAACAATACAGTTGATGGAAGCAAATGTATCTCGTACTTTACGATCGAATTAAAAAATGAGTTGCCGAACGAGGTAAAAGGAAAATTTGATGATTGGATGTTTGGCTGTGATATCTGTCAAGATGTATGTCCATGGAATCGCTTTTCGAAGCCGCATTCTGAGCCATTGTTTGAGCCTCATGATGACTTGTTGTCTATGACGAAAAATGACTGGCAAGAAATAACGGAAGAAGTGTTTCAAAAAGTGTTTAAAAAATCTGCGGTAAAACGTACTAAATTTTCAGGTCTAGCTCGTAATATTAAGTTTTTAAAAGACTGAAAAATAGCTGATATTTCTGTGCTAAATTCGATATATTTGTTGGTTAAATAACCAATCAATTACTACATGTCTGAATCTAGAAAAAGAAGAGAAGCATTAATTTACCACGCAAAACCAACTCCAGGAAAAATAAAAGTAGTACCTACAAAAAAATACGCCAGTCAAAGAGATTTGTCATTGGCCTATTCTCCTGGTGTGGCAGAGCCTTGTTTAGAGATTGAAAAAGATCCAGAAAACGCGTATCGATATACTTCCAAAGGAAACTTGGTTGCAGTGATTTCTAACGGTACGGCAGTATTGGGTTTAGGAGATATTGGCCCTTTAGCAGGAAAACCTGTAATGGAAGGGAAAGGATTGTTGTTTAAAATATTTGCTGATATAGATGTGTTTGATATTGAGGTTGATGTTACAGACGTAGATAAATTTATTGATACAGTAAAAGCGATTTCTCCTACTTTTGGTGGGATTAATTTAGAAGATATCAAAGCGCCAGAAGCCTTTGAGATTGAAAGAAGATTGAAAGAGGAATTAGATATACCTGTCATGCATGATGATCAACATGGTACGGCGATAATATCTGCCGCTGCGTTAAAAAACGCTGCTGAAATAGTTGAAAAGAAAATTGAAGATCTTAAAATAGTTGTGAACGGAGCAGGTGCAGCAGCTATCTCTTGTACGCGTTTGTATATGGCGTTGGGTGCAAAGAGAGAAAATATTGTAATGTGTGACTCAAAGGGAGTTATTCGAAATGATCGTGGTAATTTGACAACGCAGAAAGCTGAGTTTTCTACACATCTAGATTTGAATACACTTGAAGAGGCAATGGTCGATTCAGATGTGTTTATCGGTTTGTCAAAGGGAGATGTGGTGACTCCAGAAATGTTGTTGACGATGGCTAACGATCCAATTGTGTTTGCTATGGCCAATCCTACACCAGAGATCGATTTTAATTTGGCTGTTAAAACTCGTAAAGATATCATCATGGCAACGGGTCGATCAGACCATCCTAATCAAGTGAACAATGTACTTGGATTTCCATTTATTTTTAGAGGAGCTTTGGATGTAAGAGCCACAGGAATCAACGAAGAAATGAAAATGGCTGCGGTTCATGCCTTGGCAGATTTGGCGAAAAAAACAGTGCCAGAGCAAGTGAATTTGGCCTACAACCAATCTAATTTAACATTTGGTAGAGATTATATCATTCCAAAACCGTTTGATCCAAGGTTGATTTACGAGATACCACCGGCGATTGCAAAAGCAGCAATGGAGTCAGGTATTGCTAAATATCCTATTCAAGATTGGGATAAATACAAGCACGAATTGATGGAGCGTTTAGGAACTGGTAATAAAATGGTTCGTATGCTGCATGATAGAGCTAAATCTAACCCGAAACGATTGGTGTTCAACGAGGCAGATAAGCTAAATGTGATGAAGGCGGCGCAGATTGTGTATGATGAAGGAATTGCAATTCCGATTTTATTAGGTAACAAAGCGATTATTCAAGCCCATATAGAAGAAATTGGATTTGAAGGGGATGTAGAAATTATCGATCCGAAAATAGATGAAGAGAGACCAAGAAGGTTTCGTTATGCCGAAATTTATTGGAAAGCAAACCAACGAAAAGGTGTGACGTTGGTAGAGGCACAAAAAATGATGCGTGAGCGTAATTATTTTGCGTCAATGATGGTGAATGAAGGTGATGCTGATGCCATGATTACAGGATATGCAAGAAATTATTCGAGTACAATTAAACCTTTGTTTGAAACTATTGGTATGTTGGATGGTGTTACAAGAATCGCTGCAACAAATATGATGCTAACAAAACGCGGACCTATGTTCTTGTCTGATACCACAATAAATATTGATCCGAATGCGAAGCAATTGGCGAAAATTACGCAATTAACAAGCAGCGTTGTAAAAATGTTTGGTTTAGAACCCGTAGTGGCTATGTTGTCGTTTTCAAACTTCGGAGCATCTACTTCAAAACATCCAACGAAAATTGAAGAAGCAGTTGGTATTTTACACAAAACAAATCCAGATTTGATAGTAGACGGACCGATTCAAGCAGATTTCGCATTGAATTCAGAGATGTTAGAAGATAAATTTCCTTTTTCTTTGCTAGCAGGAAAAAAAACCAATACCTTGATATTTCCGAATCTAGACTCATCAAATATTGCATATAAGATGATGAAAGAGCTAAATGGAGTCGAATCAATTGGGCCAATTATTCTTGGATTAAAGAAGCCAGCACATATTCTGCAATTAGGAGCAAGTGTAGATGAAATGGTAAACATGGCTGCGGTAGCGGTAGTTGATGCTCAAAACAAATCAAAAGAACAGTAGTATGATTACACAATTAAGAGGTAGGTTGATAGAAAAAAATCCAACCTATATAGTTGTTGATTGCAATGGTGTTGGGTATTATTTACATATTTCATTAAATACGTTCAGCGCATTGCCATCTGACGAAGCGATAACCATTTATACGCATTTGTCAATCAAGGAAGATGCGCATACTTTATTTGGTTTTATAACACGACTAGAAAGAGAGATTTTCCGATTGTTGATTTCGGTTTCTGGAGTTGGGCCAAGTATCGCAAGAACCATGTTGTCGTCGATGACATCTGAAGAGATTCAACAGGCAATAGCTTCGTCAAATGTGGCGTTGATTCAATCCGTAAAAGGGATTGGTGCGAAAACCGCACAACGATTAATTTTAGATTTAAAAGATAAAGTTGTTAAAACATTTGATTTAGATGAAAATGACTTGTCTCAGCACAATACAAACAAAGAAGAAGCGTTATCAGCTTTAGAAGTACTTGGATTTGCAAGAAAAATTTCTGAAAAAGTATTAGACCGTATTTTGAAAGAAGATAATTCTCTATCAGTTGAAGAATTAATAAAAAAGGCATTGAAAAGTTTTTAACCAAACTTGAGAAAACTGTTGCTAAAATATAAGGGGGTATTTTTGCTGTTTTGTTGTATGATAAGTTATGCAACAATGTCGGCACAAATAGCGCCTGTCGTTCAGCCAGATCCGGTTGAAGAGACGCCTGATCAAAAACATAGTCTTTTTTTTCAGTTACCTACAACTAAAGAAGTTATTTACGACCCTGCAAGTAAGCGATATATTATCAAAGAGACTGTTGGTGGTGTTGAAGTGAGTACTCCGTTGTTTATGTCTACAACCGAATACAAAGACTATCGTCTCAAGCAAGACATGAAAGAGTATTATAATCAAAAAATAAGTGCTCAAAATTCAGACAAAGAGGGAAGTAAAGAAGCGCAAAAAAACTTATTGCCTACCTACTATGTAAACTCGAATTTGTTTAAAACCATTTTTGGAGGGAATGCTATTGAAACCAATGTTCAAGGTGCTATTGATGTGCGATTGGGAGTTTTGTATCAAAATATTGAAAATCCACAGCTTTCAGAAGCCAATAGAAAAAATATCACCTTTGATTTCGATCAGCAAGTAACCGCAAGTATAGGTGCAAAAATAGGCGAACGATTAAAGGTTACAGCAAATTACGATACCAAATCAACTTTTGATTTTCAAAACCTTGTAAAGATTGAATTTTCTCCCGGATTTGAAACAGCAAATGAGGATGATATTGTTCGAAAAATCGAACTCGGTAACGTAAGTATGGACGTTAGTAATAACTTAATTTCTGGTTCGCAAAGCTTATTTGGTATCAAAACAGAATTGCAATTTGGTAAAACAACGATAACTTCAGTTTTTTCTGAACAAAAATCAGAAACCAAAACGGTTACTGCTCAAGGTGGTTCTTCTTTGAATGAATTTGAATTGCAAACAAGTCAATACGATGCCAATAAATATTTTTTCTTAGCACATTATTTTAGAAACAACTACAACGATGCTTTAAAAAACTATCCGATAATCAATAGTTCAATCAATGTAATTAACGTTGAAGTATGGGTTACAAATAGAGGGTCGAATACCGAAGATGTTAGAAATATTGTTGCCTTAACCGATATGGGTGAAAAGGGAGTTGATTTCTACTATAACTCAGAAACAGGTATTAAAGAATCAAATATTACCAATATGGAAGTTACAGAAACCGTAACCTATCCATACCCAAACCCAGATAATGAAGCCAATAGTTTGACGACTGTTTTTGCAGATACCCGTATCAGAAATATCGGAACTGTAAAAAGTGCTTTGCCACCTTCTATGGTGCAAGGGCCAGACTATACGATTCTTGAAAATGCGAAAAAATTATTACCCAATGAATTTACATTTCATCCACAGCTCGGTACATTAACTCTGAATAGAAGTTTGACGGATGGTGATGTCTTGGCTGTTGCTTTCCAATATACAATTACAGGTAATGAAAGGGTGTTTCAAGTTGGAGAATTAACTTCAGATGGTATTCCTTCAGACGAGAACCTTGTTGTGAAAATGCTGCGATCTGAAATAAAAGAACCCGGAAAGAGGATATGGGATTTAATGATGAAGAACATTTATTCTCTTGGGGCGTATCAAATGCAACAAGAAGGATTTTTATTAGAACTTTTGTATAAAGATGATGAAACCGGAGTTGCGATCAACTCTTTGCAAAATGCAGTTTCAACTTACAACTCTAATGGAGATAATGTAACCGTAAGTGAACGAACACTTTTGAACTTGATGAAACTGGATAGTTTGGATCAAAATAATTTTGTAAAACCGAAAGGGGATGGGTATTTTGATTATGTAGAAGGAATTACGGTGAATTCTGAAATCGGAGCCATATTGTTTCCAACAGTTGAACCATTTGGACGTGATTTAGAAGCAAAATTGACCAATCCATCGGATGATCTTTTCTTGTTTAATGAATTGTATACCAACACGCAAGCAGTCGCTCAAAATGATTATCAAAACAGGGATAAATATTATATCAAAGGGTATTACAAATCCGATGCAAGTAACGGTATTTCTTTAGGAGCTTTCAATGTACCAAGAGGATCGGTAACGGTAACTTCGAATGGAATTGCACTGACGGAAGGCGTTGATTATGTGGTTGATTATTTAAGTGGTCGAGTTCAAATCATCAACCCAGCTGTGGAAGCATCCGGAGCTCCGGTACAAGTTTCTTTGGAAAATAATACATTATTCAATCAACAAACCAAACGATATGTGGGGATTGATGTTGAACATAAATTTTCTGATAAGTTTCAGATGACAGGAACCTATTTGAATGTGAATGAACGTCCACTTACACAAAAGGTGAGTTATGGTTCTGACCCTATCAACAATACGATGCTTGGTTTGACTTTAAACTACGATTCTGAAGTTCCTTGGTTGACAAAAATGGTGAATAAATTGCCTTTTCAAGACACAGATGTTCCATCACAAGTATCGGTAAGAGGTGATTTTGCATATATGTTGCCGGGTACACCAAGTGGTATTGATCAGGATGGTGAAGCTACAACTTATATTGATGATTTTGAAGGAGCTCAAATTCCGTTGAATGTCATGGATGTGAACTCTTGGAAGCTATCAAGTAAACCGTTGAATTTTCCAGGGTATGATTTTGGAGAAGAAGTTGATTACGACGATCCTGAAGATCCGGGGATATTGAATAGTGGTAAGAAAAGAGCCGATTTAGCTTGGTATTCAATCGATAGATTGTTTTATGGAAACTCTTCTTTGACTCCGCCAAATATCAATAATGATGAGCTGTCAAGGGCTGAGGTAAGTCGTGTAGATTATTCAGAAATTTTTCCGAGAACAGATTTAGACAATACACAATCCACAACACTCTCTACTTTCGATTTATCGTATTTCCCTAAAGAGCGGGGTAGTTATAATTATGACACAGATAATTTAGATTTTGATGGTAGTTTGGCTACTCCAGAAGATCGATGGGGTGGAATTACACGACCGTTGACAACCAACGATTTTCAACGCGCGAATGTAGAATATATTCAATTTTGGATGCAAGATCCTTATGAAAATTATTCAATGAATGCGCAAGAAGGAGCTCCAATTACGCCTATAAAAGAGGGAGAGCTTTTCTTTAATTTAGGAAATATCTCAGAAGATATTTTGAAGGATGGTCGTAAGATGTATGAAAATGGATTGCCTGGTGCTGATGAGGTTGATAATACGGACAAATCTGCTTGGGGTGATATTCCGACGAATAATACTTTTTTATATGCGTTTAACGAGTTAGATCAAGATAGATTGGTACAAGATGTTGGATTGGATGGTTTAGGAGATGAAGAGGAAAGAACTAAATTTCCAGGGGTAAATCCTGATGATCCATCTACGGATAACTATCGTTTTTTTAGAAGTTCTGTTTACGATCAAGAAAATGCTTCGATTATTTCTAGGTATAAAGACTATAACAAAACACAGGGAAACTCACCTACGGCTAATTTAAGTCCAGAGTCTTATCCAACTGCTGCTACTACTGTTGCTGATGCTGAAGATATCAATAGAGATCAAACCATGAACTCTATCAATGCCTATTATCAGTACAAAGTATCATTAAATGCCAATGATCTGGCACTAGGAAAAAATCACATTGTAGATGTAAAAAGTGTACAAAGAAATACTCCAGATGGAGGGACGAAAGATGTAACATGGTATCAATTTAGAATTCCTATCAACTCAGGTACTCCAATAAATGGTATTACCGATTTCAACTCTATTCGATTTATGCGAATGTTTTTGACCAAATTTAAAACTCCGGTGGTACTGCGTTTTGGTCAACTTCAGTTAGTCCGTGGAGATTGGAGACGTTACGACAAAAATGTACATGGAGGTGTTCAAGTACCAGACGATGATCTGGATGAAACGGAATTACTGAATTTTACGACTGGAGTGGTCAATATAGAAGAAAATGAAGGAAGAGTGCCTATTCCATATGTGTTGCCACCTGGAATTCAGAGAGAACAATTACAAGGTGCTACGAGGTTGCAATTTCAAAACGAGCAATCGTTGTCGGTAAAAGTTAATGACCTTCAGGCAGGGGAAGCTAGAACAGTGTTTAAAAACCTTATTTCTGATCTTCGAATGTTTAAAAAGTTAAAAATGTTCGTGCATGCCGAAGGTATTGGTACTGATTTGCAAGATGATAAGATGATGGCAATCATGCGTTTGGGGTCAGATTTGAACGATAACTATTATCAAGTAGAGGTGCCTTTAAAAGCTACCTTGTTTGGAGAATCGACAAGTGAAGAGGTGTGGCCAGCAGAGAATAATTTTGAGGTAGATTTGGAGTCTTTAGGTTTGTTAAAAGTACAGCGTTATGCAGAACAAGGCTCTTCTGGTGCTAATGAACTTTACCCATTGCCAGTTCCAGGAGAAGCTCCGATGTACCGCGTTCGTGTAAAAGGAAACCCGAACTTAGCGAACATCAAAACTATGATGATGGGGGTTCAGAATATTTCAACAACACCTCAAAGTGCGGAGTTGTGGTTCAATGAATTGCGCGTTGCAGGTTTCGATAATGAAGGTGGATGGGCGACAACGGTAAGTGCCAATGCGAATTTTGCAGATTTGGCGGATGTTGCTTTAACGGGAAGCATGCAAACAATAGGTTTTGGAGGTGTTGAACAGCGTGTGAATGAAAGAAGTCAAGAAGATGTGAAACAATATGGTGTATCTACCAACGTAAATGTTGGGCAATTGATGCCGAAAGATTGGGGAGTTAAAATACCATTGAGTTATTCAATTTCTGAAGAGTTTAAAGATCCTAAGTACGATCCTAAATTCCAAGATGTAAAATTTGAAGATGCTGAAGAAATCAATGAAAATAGTAGCAGTGCAAGAGATTATACCAAGCGTAGTAGTATTAGTTTGATCAACGTTAGAAAAGAACGTGTCGGAGAATTAAAAAAGAAACCGAAGCCATATGATATTGAGAACTTTTCAGTTTCTTATAGTTATAACGAGTTAAATCATCGTGATTACAACGTGCAAAAAAGATTAGAACAAGATGTAAGAACTTCTGCGAATTATGCATACAATATTCCTGCAAGGCCTATTGAACCTTTTAAAAATTCTGAATCGTTAAATAACAAGTATTTTAAAATAATTAGAGATATCAATTTTAATTTGCTGCCATCTACGATTGGTGTGAATAGTAATATTACAAGAACTTATAACGAGCAAGCTTCTCGAAATTTGGTTACACAAGGAGCGTTGCCTACCTTAAGACAACGAAACTTTTTGTTTGATTGGGATTACAATATTGGTTATAATCTTAGTAGGAACTTAAAATTTAATTTCAGAGCAGCCAACAAACATATTTATGATTCTTTTGAGCAATTAGATGATGCTGAAACTGAAGATATAGGTCTGTATACCGATTTTTTCAATTTAGGAAGGGCGAATAACTACAATCAAAAGTTTGATGTGAATTATCAAATTCCGATCGATAAATTGCCGTATTTAAGCTTTGTAACTGCAGATTATAACTATACAGCGGACTTTAGTTGGCAAGCAGGTTCACAATCGTTTTTATACCAAATTGGGAATTCTATTCAGAATGCAAACACACATAGTTTGTCAACGAATATGAATATGACCAAATTTTATAAAGAAATTGGGTTGAAGAGCTTGTTTACTCCAAAATCTAAGAAAAAGAAGAAAAAGAAAAGTTCGAAAGCAGATGATGGCAAACCAAAATTTGCAACTCCAACTGCTCCAAGAAAAATAGGTTCTTCTAAAAAAACAAGTACAGGAGAAAAGGTGCTAAATGTTGCATACGATTTAATAACTTCTATCAAATCAACACGAATCAGTTATTCAGAGAATAATGGTACATTTTTACCAGGGTACAAGCAGTCAGTTGGTTTTCTTGGACGAAGTAGAACAGATGGTGGATTGGCTCCAACTTTTGGTTTTGTATTTGGAGATCAAACGGATATTAGACAAAGAGCATTGAATAGCGATTGGTTAACGACGAGAAATGTGAACTTGGCTGGAGTTGAAGATGAAGACTATTACTCGAAAAATTTCACCAATACACATTACAAAAAATTAGATTGGTCGATGTCGGTAAAACCCATCAAAGATTTAGACATAACAATCAATGCGAACAGAATAGAAACTCGAAATAGGAATCAGCAGATTGATGCCGTAAAGGATTTTTCGAATCGACCGGATGGAAACTACGATGGTTCTGATGAAAACGGTTCTTTTGTGAGAAGGTTTGAAACAACACAGCTTTCAGAAATAAGTAATTTTAACATGACATATAGCATGTTTAAAACGGCTTTTGATGGAGATGGAAATGATACTTTCCAACAATTCCTAGATAATAGAGCTACCATACAACAACGTTTGGCTGCTGAAAACGGTTTAGATCCTACAAAATATGGCTTGAATAGTCAAGATGTTTTGTTGCCGGCATTTACTTCAGCCTATTCTGGAGGTAGTGCAGACTCTGAAAAGTTGAGTCCTTTTAGAAACTCACCGATACCGAACTGGAGGTTGAGCTATAAAGGACTGATGCGTATCAAATGGTTTAAGAAAAATTTCTCTAGTTTTATTGTAACACACGGGTACCAATCGTCTTATACGATTGCCAACATGAAAAACAATGCACAATACGTAGAAGATGATAATGGAATACCACCGAGCGATATCAACGGAAACTATTTTTCAAAAGTAATTATTTCGACGATTGCATTGAGCGATGGTTTTTCTCCATTGATAAAATTAGACATGCGCTTTAAAAATTCACTGTCTTTTAGAGGAGAAGTGAATAAAGACCGAACTTTAGCTTTGAGTTTTAATAACAATAGTCTGTCTGATATTCGTGGTACGGAATATGTATTTGGTTTGGGGTATATTATAAAGGATGTGAAGTTAAAATCTTCATCGGGTAGAAGAAAGGCCATAAAAGGTGATATCAATATGAAAGCAGATATTTCTTACCGACAAAACTTAACAACCATTCGAACAGTTGATACAGAGAATACACAGATTACGGGAGGTCAAGATTTATTCTCGCTTAAAATTTCAGCAGATTATAATTTGAATAAAAATTTAATCGCGACATTCTACTACGATCAAACGGCTTCAAAATATGCGATTTCAACTTCTTTCCCTCGTCAATCTATTAGCAGTGGAATTAGCATTACCTATAATTTAGGAAATTAATTAGGTCTTGTAACAATTGTTACTAAGAGAAGAGCAGATATTTTTATACTTTTGTTTTCATAAATGATAAAATTATAAACAATGAATTTACCTGAAAATTTAAAATATACAAAAGACCACGAGTGGGTTAAAATAGATGGAGATGTTTTGACAATCGGAATTACTGATTTCGCTCAAAGCGAGTTAGGAGATATTGTGTATGTTGATGTTGATACTTTAGATGAAGAAGTTGAAGAAAACGAAGTTTTTGGGTCTGTAGAAGCAGTGAAAACAGTTTCTGATTTGTTTATGCCGATGACTGGAGAGGTAATCGAGTTTAATGAAGGATTAGAAGATGCTCCTGAGTTGGTAAACACTGATCCATATGGTGACGGTTGGATGATTAAAGTTAAAGCCAGTGATATTTCTCAATATGATAATTTATTAGATGCTGAAGGGTATAAGGCATTGGTACAAGCGTAATGCTTTATGGTTGGCCATTGCTAATACCTTAGTAGTGGTCTATCTAAGTCTTTTTAGAATTAGTTCTATTAGACATATCGTAGATTTTTCATACATCGATAAATACCAACATTTATTGGCGTATTTTGTATTGTGTTTGAGTTGGCTTGTAGTAGTTGCTAACAAAACCAAAAAATACAAATACATCACGCTCTTTAGTATTGTTTTTTTCGGAGGACTCATGGAGGTGCTACAACAGGTGCTTACGGATTATAGACAAGCCGATATTTATGATGTTGTTGCAAATTCTATAGGGGTTTTGATTGGTTTTTTTGTGTTTGAAAAATTATCAAAAACTATATTTAAAGAGTTCTTCGCTGAGTGATTGCAACCATATTTATCGGAGTATATCAAATACACTAAAAAAAAATGATTTTTCTACGTTATTTTATGGTGTTCAGTTTGGATAAGTGGTACTTAAATTATTAAATTAGCGAACTCATTAATTATTTCAACAAATGGAAGTAAAGAAAAATCCTAAGTCCAATCTTGAAAATTATTCTAAATTGTTTATTCAATTAGGATTAGTATTGGCACTTTTTACTGTCTATGTTTCTATCGAACATAAAACATACGACAGGGCAGTGGCTGAATTAGGACCTGCATCATTAACAGGTGAAGAAGTAGAAGAAATGGTAATTACTTCTCGTCCTATTCCGGTAAAACCACCACCACCGCCACCACCACCACCAGCTCCAGAGATTATTGAGATAGTTGAGGATAAGGAAGAAATCGTGGAGACAGTTTTAGAAACTACAGAAACAGACGAAGAAGAAGAGGTTATTGTAGAAGAAATTGTTGAAGAGGTAGAGGCTGAAGAGATCATCGAAGATGTACCTTTTGCAATTATTGAAGATATTCCTGTTTTTCCTGGATGTGAAAAAGGAACAAAAGCTCAAAAGAAAAAATGTTTTTCTGAGAAGATTCAAAAACATATCAATAGAAAATTTAATTCTGGATTGGCTTCAGATTTAGGTTTGTCAGCTGGTAAAAAGAGAATTTTTGTAATGTTTAAAATCGACCATACTGGTAGTATAACAGAAATTCAAGCTAGAGCGCCACACCCTAGGTTAAAGAAAGAAGCAGAACGTGTTGTAAAAACACTTCCTAAAATGACACCAGGTAAACAAAGAGGAAGACCGGTGAGTGTACGTTACTCATTGCCTATTTCGTTCTTGGTAGAATAATTAGAAAGAAATAATGTGAAAACCCCTTCTATTTTTAGAAGGGGTTTTTTGTGTTTTCTAATTGGCATGTTTGTTGAATGTGTTTTAGTAAACCTAAAAAAACACATTATGAAAACAACTAAAAATGAATCAGTGTACACACATCAAAGATGTAATGAGAAATTAGAAAAAAGCTCAAAACTATTTACTTTAATTGGATTAGTTTTGGCTTTATTTGTGGTTTCAGTATTGATAGAATACGAAACAAAACAAGTAGAGATAACCATTGAGCAAACTGCATCTTTAAACGAAAACAATGAGTATATTACGGCTGTTTTCTTCGAGAAGGAAGTAGTAAAAAGGAAACCGAAACAGGCTAAGTCTGACGATCCATTCATGGAAAACCCAGTTGAGTTAACCGAAACACCTATTGTGGTATCCGATATTGACAAGCTACCTGAAATCATCAATTCAGATAAAAGTGAATCTAAGGATATCAACATTGATTCAATTAATGTTGTAGATATTGTTGAACCTATTGTTGATGATTTTCCTATAGATTTTGTAGAGGAAGTTCCTGTTTTTCCTGGTTGTTCTGGTGATAAAAATGAACTGAAAGCATGTTTTTCTAAAAAAGTAAAAAAACATGTAAACAGAAAGTTTAATGCCGGCTTGGGACAGGAAGTGGGATTGTCTTCTGGGAAAAAAAGGATTTATGTTTTGTTCAAAATTGATAAAAATGGTGAAATTCAAGATGTAAAAGTTAGAGCCCCTCATCCAAGTCTTGTAAATGAAGCTGAACGAGTTGTGAAAACACTTCCTAAAATGAAACCAGGAAAACAAGGTGATAGAAATGTGAGTGTTCGATACACTTTACCTATTTCATTTGTGGTGGAATAGTTTTTTTAATAGGATTATTTAAGAGCCTGCCTATTTGGTAGGCTTTTTTTATGGTTAATTATTCGTATTTTCGCTACAAACAGAGCCTACTTAATAAAAATTGGAAATGAATTATTTTGCGCATGAAACTGCTGTTGTAGATGAAGGATGTACAATTGGTGAAGGAACAAAGATTTGGCACTTCAGTCATATTATGCCTGATTGTATCATCGGTAAACGTTGTAATATTGGTCAAAATGTGGTGGTTTCACCTAAGGTAAAATTGGGTACAAACGTCAAGGTTCAAAATAATGTATCAATTTATACAGGGGTTAACTGTGAGGATGATGTGTTTTTAGGGCCTTCTATGGTGTTTACGAATATCATCAACCCTAGGAGCGCTGTTCTAAGAAGAGACCAGTATGTAGAAACGCATGTTGGAAAAGGTGCAAGTATTGGTGCTAATGCTACGATTGTCTGTGGTAACGAAATTGGTGAATACGCTTTAATTGGTGCAGGAGCTGTTGTTGTAAAACCTGTTTTACCGTATGCTTTGGTCGTGGGTAATCCTTCGAATCAAATCGGTTGGGTAAGTGAGTTTGGGCATCGTTTGCACTTTAATGATCAAAACATTGCAGTTTGCCCTGAATCCCAAGAAAAATACAGTTTAACCCATAATAAGGTTGTTAAGTTACAATCATAGCATATGTTGAAAAAAATAACGTGTAGTATAATTATACTTTTTATTGGTTTGACGAGTATAGCTCAAACTCAAAAATTTCCGGTTTACAAAGGTTGTGAATCTAGTTCTTCTGCAGATTTGGAGAATTGCTTTAATAAAACGGTGAAAGCAGATATATTAGAGAATTTTGAAGTGCCTGAAGTGGTGGTTTCTGATAATTTTGAAGGGACGGTAAATGTGCTGTTTTTTGTGAATAGAGCAGGTAATTTTGAAGTAGTGCATGTAAATAGTCCTTATCCAGAATTAGAAAAAGAAGTAATCAAAAACTTTAAGAGTTTACCTACCGCAAGACCCGCTCAGTTTGATGGAAGAGCTGTTGAGATGAGTTTTTCAATGCCGCTCCATTTTCCTGATCCGAAAACAAATCGTTCTGCAATCAGAGCCGAAGAAGCTGCAGAGGCATCTTTCTCAAAGCCTGTTGAGAAAAAAGAATTGACCGCTAGTAGAAAAACGAAAGTTTTAGAACATCAAAGTAATTTAAATATTCCATTTCATCATTCTAGGTATGTTGATATCGAAAGAGGTTATATCAAAGGTGAAAATGTTCATACTTCGGTGAAACCTTATACCTATAACCGTGTCTTAGAATATGTTGATCTAGATGCGCAGAAATCACAGTTTTTAAAAGATAAGTCATCTTGGTTGGGTAGAAAGTTATGGAACGAACACTTGGCGAAAATTGAAGCAAAAGACTTTTGGTTGACTGCGGATTTACTGTTGGATGTTCAATTAGGAAAAGATAATTCCGATGTTGATTATTCGTTTTTAAACTCTAGGATATTGCAAATACAGGGTGAGTTAGGGTCAAAATTCTCTTATTCGGCTACGATATATGAAACTCAAGGTCGTTTTGCCCAATATGTGAATGACGGAATCGATGCTTTTGAAAAAGAAACATTTTCTTCAGATGGCTTGGTGTTTGGTAGAGGAAAGGCGAAAGGTTTTAAAGAAGATTCTTATGATTTTCCTGTTTCTGAAGGATATATCGCCTATCAGCCGAATAAATTTTTTGTTTTTCAAATGGGGCAAGGTAAAAACTTTATTGGAGATGGTTATCGGTCTATGATGGTGTCAGATGCAGCAGCTCCTTATCCTTATTTTAAAATTACGACGAGCTTTTGGAAAATTCAATATACCAATTTATGGATGTGGATGACAGATATACGTAATGAAGTTAGAGTTGGAGATGCACATGCAAGAAAATATGTGTCTTCTCATCACTTGAGTATCAACATAAACAAACGTTTAAATATAGGATTGTTTGAAGCAGCGATTACTGATAATTCAAGGGCAGGAGCTATAGAGATGGATTTTTTGAACCCGATTATTTTTTATAAATCTTTGGAGTTTAACAGAGGAGAAGATGCGGGTAGTTCAGTCTTAGGTATCAATGCTCTTTATAAGTTTTCGAAGAGTTTTTCAATGTATTCACAATTGGTGTTAGACGAGTTTACTTTAGAAGAAATAAAAGCGCAAAATGGTTATTGGGGAAACAAATACGGTTTTCAAATTGGTGCTAAATATTTTGATGCGTTTAAAGTGAAAAATTTGTATTTGCAATTAGAGTATAACTTGTTGCGACCTTATACGTTTTCTCATGGAACACCTATTTATAATTATGGTCATTTTGGTCAAGAAATAGCGCATGCTTGGGGTGCCAATTTTAGAGAGGTGGTTTTTATCGGTAAATATGCTCAAAAACGATGGACAGCAAACCTAAAAATGATCTATGGATTGAAAGGTTTTGATCCGCCAAATTTAAATTACGGAGGTGATATCTATAAGTCATACGATACAAGAGTACAAGATTACGACAATAAAATTGGGCAAGGAGCAAAGGCGACTATTTTAAATACCGATTTACAAGTTTCTTATTTGATCAATCCGCTGACCGATTTAAAGGTATTTGCAGGTGTAATTTACCGTCAATTTTCACCTGAAGATTTGGTTAATTTTCAAGAAGATCAAACAACATGGTTTACTTTTGGTGTAAAAGTAGACTTGTTTAATTGGTATTTAGATTTTTAATCGAGATTTGTTAGCCCCGTCTTTAACCAATTAAGATAACTGTTAGTATCTGTATATTTTTCAGGGTGATTTAATAGCTTTAAATCCGGTGATAATTGAACGTAAAATGGTTGTGATGCTGTTTCGAAATTTATGGCTTGAAAAGTAGCCCATTTAGCACCTATAGTTTTGATGTTCTTTGTTTTTCCGTTTGATTTTTTGAATCTGAATTGTTCCTCTTTCGGAAGTTCTTTTCTGTCATCTACATAAAGCGAAATCAAGACGAATTTTTCTAATTCATTGTAAACTTCTGGGTTGCTCCAAACATTTTCTTCCATTTTTCGGCAATTAACACATGCCCAACCTGTAAAGTCTAGCAAGATGGGTTTGTTGGTTGCTTTTGCATATGCCAATCCTTCATCAAAATCTTTAAAGCAGTTCAAGTCTAGCGGGCAATCTGTTTTAGTCTCATAGATGCTGTAGAATTTAGGAGGTGCAAAACCACTCAATAACGAAAGAGATGTGTTGAAAAACAATCCTGAAATTAAATAGAAGCTAAACACAGTAGAAGTAATACCTGTTAGTTTTCTTCCAAGACTTAGTTTTTGTATTGGGCCGTCATGCGGAAACTTTATTTTTCCGAAAGCATAAAGCGACAAACCAATAAAAACTACAATCCAGATTCCAACAAAGACTTCACGCTTTAAGAGACCCCAATGTTGTACCATATCTGCATTCGAAAGAAACTTCAATGCCAGAGCAACTTCTAAAAACCCTAATACTACTTTCACGGTATTCAACCATCCTCCTGATTTTGGTAAGTTGTTTAGCCAATTTGGAAATAAAGCAAAAAGTGTAAATGGTAGTGCCAGTGCTGCTCCGAATCCTACCATACCGAAAGTAAGTTGCATGGCTCCTCCGTCAGATGATAAGGCTCCTACAAGTAGTGATCCTAGAATTGGACCAGTACATGAAAACGACACGATAGCCAACGTTAAGGCCATAAAGAAGATTCCGATAATACCTCCAATATCAGAAGCAGAATCCATTTTATCTGACCATGAGTGGGGCAGTGTAATCTCGAAATATCCAAAAAATGAAAATGCAAACATCATAAAAATTACAAAGAACCCAATGTTTAACCAAACATTTGTGGAGATGCTGTTTAGTATTTCAGGGTCGAGAGAATCTAGAAAGTGAAATGGTAAGCTCAATAATAAGTAAATAAAAGTGATGAAAAACCCATACAATAAAGCATTGGATACCCCTTTTTTCTTACTACTAGATTGTTTTGTGAAAAAGGACACGGTTAATGGAATCATCGGAAAAACACACGGTGTCAATAGTGCGATCAAACCTCCGAAAAAACCTAATAAAAAAATGGTCGAAAGTCCTTTTCCTTCTGTTGAGTTCTCGTCTTCTGAGGTTAAATATTTTTCTCTGTTACCAATGTTTAAATCAAGAGCTGCAGATAGTTTTTCACTCATGACAGTTATTTTTTCTGATACATTTGGTTGTGTTCCATTTTCAGATAAAGAGAATTCTAATAGTTCTCCCGGTTCAAAAGTACAAGCTTGATCATCACAAGTTTGGTATGCGGCAGATATTGTGATGTTTGTAATATTGGGTGCGAGTGTTTTTATTTTTTGTTTGAAAATTGCCTCATGTTCAAAGTAGGCAGTTTCCATTTCAAATATTTCTTCATAGGCCGAGTGCGTTTCGCTTTCTTTGGTCGTTCCAATGAGTTCATAATCTACCCCAGCTTTTTCAAAAGTAAATTCCGTTGCAAGTGGACCACCTTCTTCTAGGTGTTGCGAGTATAAGTGCCATCCGTCTTTTAGTTTTGCTTTGAATAGTAAAGTATATTCATTTTCTGCAGTAGCTTCTACATTTGTTTCCCATTTGATAGTGCTTTCTTGAGCATAACTTGTAAAGATAAACCCAATTAAAAATGCGATGTATATGTTTTTCATGTCTTGTTTGATTAGCTAGGTTTCTTTAAAGAAACGAATTAACTATTGTATTCAATTTGTAGGATGATTTTGGTTGTCTTGCTAACTTTGAATCGATTATCCATTCGTTTTCCGATCACCCAAATAATCGAATCTTCATCACAAAGTAACCAAGTGTTTTCTTTTTCTAAAAGAGACATTTTTTCGTCTTTAAAATACTTGCTTAACTTTTTCTTTCCGTTCAATCCAATTGGATAGAAATAGTCTCCCTTTTTCCATTTTCTTACAGTAAGGGGGAATTTTATAAGACTTTTGTCTAAATAAGCACAGTTTGTTTCAAAAGTATCCACTGCCTCAATTTCTGAAATTTTTAAAGAGATTGGCGTGTCAATACTTTTGGTTTTTTTTGTTACTTGGTAAGTAATATCGTCATTATTTGATAGTTCAGAAACAATCAAAAACTTACGATCTTTTAGAATTCGATGTGTTTTAGATGTAATCTGTTTGCCAGCTTGAGAGAAGAGCAGTGTTTCGATGTCTTTCCAAGCCGTAAAATTATACTTTGCTAATAACTCATATAAATAAATCTCAGGTTTTTTTAGGTCTTTTAGTTTTTCAATAGAAAGAAATAAATTTCCTGCATGGTCTTGGGTTATAATCTCATTTTTTAAATTATCAATGTTTTGTTTCACGATAAATTGACTGCCTTTCAAGTGAGAAAGGGTGGTATCAAAAGAGTCTAAGAAATTGGGATTTAATTCTTTTAGAACGGGAACAATTTTATGTCTAATTTTATTTCTAAAATATTTCGTTGAAGCATTGCTTTGGTCTTCTCTCCATAGAATTTCATGTTCTTTTGCAAAGGCTTCAATTTCTTCTCTAGAAAAAGGTAACAACGGTCTAACGATATTTCCGTTTTTTTCAGGAATTCCTGTTAAGCCATCCAACCCTGTCCCACGTGTGAAGTTTATCAATAGCGTTTCTAAAACATCGTCTTTATGATGCCCTGTAACCAAATAGTCCAAACTGTTTTTTTCAATAATTTCATCAAACCATTCATATCTTAATTCTCGAGCGGCCATTTGAATGGAAAGCTTTTGCTCTTTAGCATACAACTCTGTCTTGAATTTTTTATGGTGGACTTGACAATTCAAGAAACTACCTAAGTTTTTGACAAAAGTTTCGTCTAGATCACTTTCTTTACCTCTCAGCATAAAATTGCAATGCGCCAATGAAAAATCAACATTGTTTTTTTTGAGTAGAAATGCCAAAACCGTACTGTCAATTCCTCCTGAACTCGCGATGAGAATTTTTCGTTTTAGTAACAAAGGAAAATTTTGAAGTAAGTGGTTTTGAAACTTTTTTTGCAAACTATCCATCTTGTTTAGTACGTTCTATAAAAGAAATAATAAATTCAAAGATAAGTTTTTCTAAAGAATAAAGAACTGCGCAATTGATAGGAATAAAGCTAAGAGTTTACCCTAAAACTTCTCGCATGGCTTTTGCTTTTAACAAACATTCTTCTAGTTCTTTTTCTGGAGTGGCTAGTGATGTAATGGCACTACCAACAGAGAAGGAGATGTATTTTTTTTTGGCATTGTATAAAATACTTCTAATCACAACATTAAAGTCAAAATTGCCATTTGGTGCAAAATACCCAACCGACCCAGAATAGAGTCCACGTTTGCTCTCTTCTTCTTTTTCTATGATTTCCATCGCAGAAATTTTTGGAGCTCCTGTCATACTTCCCATTGGGAAAGTGTTTTTAATGATGTCAACAGGATGTGCCTCTATCGGAGAAGAAGTACTTATGGTAGAAATCATTTGATGTACTTGCTTAAAACTATAGATGCCGCAGAGTTCTTCGACTTTGGTGCTTCCTTTTTCTGAGATTCTAGACAGGTCGTTTCTAACCAAATCTACAATCATAATATTTTCTGCTCTTTCCTTAGGATCTTGCTCAAGATTCGATTTTAGTTTTGTGTCTTCTGAGAAAGAATTCGAACGTTTTGCAGTTCCTTTAATAGGCTGAGAAATTACCTTTTTGCCTATTTTTTTTAGATATCTTTCAGGTGAAGCCGATAATAAAAAATGGTTTTGCTGTTTGAGAAAAGTAGCAAAAGGAGGTTTCGAAATTTTGTTTAGGTTTGAATATACTTGTAATGGGTCAATGGTTGAATTTTCAGCATAAAACTCTTGGCAGAAAGTAACTTCATATAAATCTCCGTAATGTATATTGTCAAGAATTCTATTTACTTTTTCAATATAGGTGTCTTTAGGGATTCTTAAATTGATGTTCGTTTTTACAGTGTTCGTAGTTGTTGCCCTAAATTCGTGAGAGGATATTTTTTCATAATCTGCTGATATTTCTTCAGCAACATTAGTCAGGTATTCAAAAGTGATAGAATGACCTGATATAAAAATTATTTTTTTTGGTTGAAAAAAGAAGAGATCCGGAAAATCAAGAACGTCTCGATTGTTAGAGTTTAAATCTTCAATGTCATTTTTTAGATCGTATCCGAGGTATCCGAAGAGATAATCTTTGGTTTTATCGTGGTATGTTTTTAATTTATCGAACGCATTTTTATACGATGTTTTAATACTAGTATTTGGTTCAAATGCCAGTATAGCCTCGTGTTCAGCGTATTTTTCTTGGTGTTCGTTAGAGTCGAGCCAAACGAGAGTTTCGAACTGTTGAGACCAATCTAAAAGTTGTCTTTTAAATAGTGTTGGATTGTCTGTGGTATAACGAGCTTTTACTCTTTTCATTCAATATTGAAAAATTCAAAAAAGCAAAGTTAGGATATAATTAGAAATCAATCAGACATATTGCTTTTATTTTGTGATGACTCTCAACTATTTTGTTATTTTTGAGCAATTGCTGTAATTTTTCGAGGTCTTATGAGACTCATGGAATTCAGTTGAAAATTGATAGATTACTATGTGCACTGTTACCTATATGCCAAAAAACAATGGCGACTTTATATTTACTTCAAACAGAGATGAAGAACCCTCTAGAAATACTTTATTACCTGAGTTTTATGTCGTAGATGATGTTGCGTATTTGTATCCAAAAGACGAAAGAGCAGGCGGAACATGGATTGCGCTTTCAGAACACGAACGATTGGTGTGTTTGTTGAATGGTGCCTATGAAGCCCATGAAATAAAAGGACCATATGCCTACAGTCGTGGTTTGGTCGTAAAACAAATTTTAGAAGCTGAAAATGCGAAATGGGCTATCGAGGATATCGATTTAGAGGGTGTAGAACCATTTACCCTCATTGTCATTGATTGGTCATTTATGCCAATTTGTATTGAGTTGATATGGGATGGAGTAAAAAAAGATATTCGCATCTTGTCGCATAGTGCAAAAATTTGGTCCTCTTCAACTTTGTATGATAAAGAGATAAAAAAGGAACGCCAGCAATGGTTTGAGGATTTTAGAAAAGAACAAGAAAGTGTTTCTCAGGAAGCTGTTTTGGGGTTTCATAATAATGATACGTTGGGAACTCCCGAGATATCTATCAAAATGAAGCGTTCTTATGTAGAAACAACAAGTATTACTTCTATCGAAAAAAATGGAGATCATGTAGTGATGCATTATTTTGATTTGTTAACAGGTGAACAAAAATCAGTTGATCTCTTTTCGTATCGTGCACAACTGTCAGTAAATGAATAATAACGGTTTCATTGTCATTTTGGCTTATCCAGATGTGGTTGTTAGGATTGCAAATGGTGAAGTCATTAGTAAACTTTGGCCCTTGTTTGGAATTGGTGGCCGAAATAGGGTAATGGCTGGTCATGCTGCACTTTTATTGGTCTCTAAAGAAAATAATAGCGTTCGATATTTTGATTTCGGTAGATATATTACTTCTAATACTTTTGGAAGGGTTCGGTCTGAGGAAACCGACGATGAGGTGCATATTCCATTTAAAGCTCAACATAATGATGTTGAAATTTTGAATTTGGAAGAGATTGTTTTGTATTTGGATAAACACCCAGAAAAAACTCATGGAGAAGGTAGGCTAGTGGTGGGTGTCAATCATGAAGTGGATTATGAAAAAGCATTGCATTATTTGTTAGCGTTGCAATCAAGAGTAGAGGTTCCATATGGGGCTTTTAAGAAAGATGCTAGTAATTGTGCTCGGTTGGTAACTGACGTTTTGATTCATTCATGTACGAATCGAAAAACTGTAAAACGTTTGAAGCGTTCTTATACGATTACTCCAAGTCCGATTAGTAATGTTATCAATGGAGCTTCTAAAAAACAAACAACTATTTCAGTGCAAAATCAGCTGGTAGAAAAGTATTGTAATACATCGATTCTTCGAGAGTATAGAAGAGGTCTGTTTGCAAAAGTATCACAAGAATTATGTGATATAGGTACGATAGAGCCAGATTTGAAAAAATTTTCTTGTAGTAATAGTCAGTGGCTTGGTGGTATTGGTAGCGGGGCGTGGTTCGAAATACGAAAATCAGATAGGTTGCAGCACTATACAATCATACGTCGAAATGCGGAAGGGGTAATTGATATGGATGCTGAGTTTATATTGGGTCAAGAAGGATTATGCCTAGATAAGCCTTTTGAATTTAAATATGGGTCAACATGTAAAACCTGCTATATTGAGCAAGACAATAAACTCTATGTTCTCGAAAGAATAAACAATTAGTTTAATGTGTCAAGCACATTTAATTGAAATGTTGGTATGGCAACCTTAAAATGTGTTTTTGAAGTGAAGTTGATCATATTGAAATAACCTCTCATAGCACCGATTCTAGATTCTAACAAACAATTAGATCTATAAGTATAGGTTTCATTTGGCTCTAAAATAGGAATCTGACCAACCACACCGTCGCCGACTACAGTTTCTTTTGAATTCATAGAATCAAAGATTTCCCATTTTCTTGAAAGTAATTGAACCGTATCTGTACTTTGGTTTTCGATCGTGATAAAATAACTAAACAAATGGTTGTTGTATTCACCACGAGATTGCACACCTTCGTAATTGGTCTGTACAGATATCTTAATGCCTTTTGTTATTTTTTCTACCATTTTTGTTTACTTAACAAGATAAATATAAGTAAAATAATAGAACCTAGTTGTTAACATAGGTTGCAAATTGCGTTAGAATTGCAAATTTATTGCTTGCTATTGATTGTGGCAGCTCCAACAATTCGCTCCATACGTTGCCCAAAAGGTTTGAAATAGATAAGTATCGTATAACTGTTTTCTGTTTCTTGATACGATCCGTTGATTGAAGAGATGTCTACGGAGTTGTCTTGTTTTATTGCATAACAATAGTTGTAAAAACCTTGTTTGAATAACATTTCAGTTTCGAGATGTTTACTTTTTTTATTGTATATCAATCGATTTTCTTCGGTAAAAGCGTAATTATTGAAAGCCCCATATACGTATATGTTTTCTTGTTTTTTTAATGTTTTATCAGCTTTTAGTGAAAAGTGTACATTGGTATATTCGCTTTCTGTCGTGGCTTCACTGCCGTTTAATGTTCGTATGGTAAAACCACCATTGATATCTGGAAAATAGGTGTATGGTAAATAGTTTCTTGGAGAGTTTGGGTATAAATAGGTATTGTAATAATGGTTTTCTAGTACGCTTTTAACAATGTTTACATTACTAGAATTAAAGTTTTTTGTGTCAAAATGTAAAAATTCATTGCCGCCCAAAAAACTGGTTTCGTCATTGTAACGGTAAACAATTTCGTTTTTTCTGTAGTATTGAGGTTTGATGCGTTTTTTTACAAAGTTCCAATCATTGTTTTGTAAGATTTGAATGTTGATTTCTTTTGAGGGATTGTTTATCACAACATTTGGATGAAAGATGGAAAACTGTACAACCTGTTTCTTGTTTATTTGTTCAATACTTCGATCACGAACGGTTTTCGCACTGATTACAACCAGGGGCTCGTAATAAACAAACCTTCTTTGTATGCAGATTTCATCATCTTCGTTAAAAACAGTCAGTAAAAAATTTCCACTGATTTTGATTCTAGTATTTCTATTTGGAATTTCAAACTGATGATGCGTGTAGTTTTGATATGTTCCGAAGGAGTTTTCTAAATCTAATATTTCAAAAGATTGAAATCCATTGATGTATTCTGTGGGTTGTAAATTAGAAATTTCCCAATCATAAGTGCAATGTTGTATACTATACCTGTAATTTTTTTGATCTGCTTCAAGGTCATCAAAAGCTATTTTGATAGGGCTTCCTAAAGGAAGAATTGGATTCAGATTTTCATCGGTATTAAATGTTACCGTTTTTATAAAAGCCGCTGTGAAATTTTGTCCACTGACCCAAAGAATATTACCCGAAAAAATAAAAAGGTAAATCAGTATTTTATTAAGGTGTTTCAAAATATTTGATAAGTTGATTCGCACAAATATAAGTATAAAATTATACCTATGAATAGGTTTTTAAGATGTCAAATCATTGCATTTAATTCAAAGATTTTTCAGTTTCGTTGAATAAAAATTAATGAATTTTAGTTTTTTCAAAACATTTTCAAATGCTAATTTAGAATAATTATAAATAAAATAAGAAGCTAATTTAAAGGGGCTTATTTGCAATTAAAAAATTTCAATTTGTTTAAATTTGCACTGTTTTATACAGATTAACTTAAATTCTAAATATGTCAGAAGACATTCGAATAAAAAAAGGCTTAACCATTAAGCTAAAGGGAAAAGCAGAAGAAACTATTTCTGCTGCACCTCGTTCTGGGATTTTTGCAATTCAACCAAAAGATTTTCATGGAGTCACACCTAAGCTAACTGTTAAAGTTGGAGCTGAAGTATCTGTGGGTGATGTTTTGTTTTATTCAAAATCGAACGAGCAAATCAAATTTACATCTCCGGTATCGGGTACCGTAACCGAGATTAGAAGAGGTGCAAAAAGAAGGATATTAGCAGTCGTAATTGAGGCTAAATCTGAAGATCAATTTAAGAATTTTGGCAAAGCCGATCCTTTAACTCTTTCAAAAGAAGAAATTCAAGCAAAGATTTTGGAAAGTGGTTGTTGGAGTTTTGTAAATCAACGTCCATATGATGTGATTGCAAATCCTGAAGACGAAGCCAAAGCTATTTTTGTTTCTTCTTTTGATACCGCTCCTTTAGCCCCTAATTATGCATTTGCATTGAAAGGAAAAGAAGCAGCATTTCAAGCAGGAATCAATGCTTTGACAAAGTTGACAAAAGGTAAAGTGTATCTTTCAGTGAATGAAACAGCTTCTTTCTTTAGCAAAACTCAAAATGTTGAAGTTGTCAACGTTAAAGGGAAACATCCTGCAGGAAATGTTGGAGTTCAAATTTCTAAAATTTCTCCGATAAATGCAGGGGAAAGAGTTTGGACAGTGAACCCTCAAGATGTTGCGATTATTGGTGAGTTGTTCTTGTCTGGAGAATACAAACCAAACAGAGTTTTGGCTCTTGCTGGTTCAGAGGTGAATGCTCCTCAATATTATTCAGTAACTGCTGGTCAAGGATTGGATAGTTTGTTAGAAAACAAGATCAATAAAGACAACGTAAGAATTATATCTGGAAATGTATTGACTGGTGATAAGGTTGCAACAAACGGTGATTTCTTAGGTTTTTATGATAATATAATCTCTGTGATTCCAGAAGGAAATACGCACCGATTTATGGGGTGGATGCCTTTCGTAGGAAGTGGGAGTATACACAGTGCATCGAAGACTTCTTTTTCTTATTTAATGCCAAATAAAGAATACACGTTAAATACCAATTTACAAGGTGAAGAACGTGCTATGGTAGTTACAGGTGAAATGGAAAAAGTAATGCCTATCGATATTTTTCCAATGCAATTGATCAAAGCTGTTTTGGCAAAAGATATTGAAAAAATGGAAAATTTAGGGATTTACGAAGTAGCCCCTGAAGATTTTGCTTTGGTGGATTATACTAGTTCTTCTAAAATTGAAGCACAAACGATCATCAGAGAAGGTTTAGATATAATGATAAACGAAGTAGGATAATGAAATTTATTAGAAATACATTCGATAAATACAAACCTCTTTTCGATAAGGGAGGGAAGTATGAAAAAATGGCTCCAGCCTTCAATGCATTTGATACGTTAATGTTCGTGCCAAATCATACAACGAAGCAAGGAGCGCACATTAGAGACGGTGTTGATTTGAAACGTGTCATGATTACGGTAATACTAGCTTTAGTACCTGCCTTAATTTTTGGGATGTGGAACGTAGGATACCAACATTTTTCTCAATTAGGTGAAGCAGGAACATTTATAGATTACCTAATCTATGGTTCAGTGAAATTTATACCAATGGTCGTAGTTTCGTACGGAGTTGGATTAGGAATTGAATTTGCCTTCGGAGTTTTTAGAGGTCACGATATCAATGAAGGGTATTTAGTTTCAGGAATGTTGATTCCATTAATTATGCCAATTGATCTTCCTTTATGGATGTTAGGGATTTCTGTAGCTTTTGCTGTTTTAATTGGTAAAGAAGCATTTGGTGGTACAGGAATGAATATCTTAAATCCGGCATTAGTAGCACGTGCTTTTGCATTCTTCTCATATGCCCCAAGCATGTCAGGAGACAAAGTATGGGTTTCAGATGCAGCGACAGTTGATGCGATCTCAGGAGAAACAATTTTAGGTTCATTAGCGCAAAACAAAGAAGCTGGTTACAGTGTATTAGACATGTTTATGGGATACATTCCAGGTTCAGTTGGTGAAACTTCAGTATTGATGATTTTAATCGGAGCAGCGTTCTTGTTGTTTACAGGAATTGCAAGCTGGAGAATTATGGCTGGTTCAGTTATCGGAGGAGCTTTAATGGGATTGATTTTTAATGCACTTGGGTTGAATGCTTTGATGAACTTCCCTTGGTGGCAACATTTATTAGTTGGTGGTTTTGCGTTTGGAGTTGTGTTTATGGCTACAGATCCTGTATCGGCTGCACAAACAGACAAAGGAAAATGGATATATGGATTCTTTATTGGTTTGTTAGCAATTATGATACGTGTATTCAATGGTGCATACCCAGAAGGGATGATGATGGCGATTTTGTTGATGAACGTTTTTGCTCCAACTATTGATCACTATGTGATTCAAGGAAATATCAAACGTCGTAAAAAACGTCAAAAAACTAATTTAGAAACAGCTTAAGACATGGATAAAAATAGCAACGCATATACGTTTATTTTTGCAATTATCATGGTAACAGTTATTGCTGGTTTGTTGGCATTTACTGCAACGAATTTAAAGCCATTGCAAGAAAAAAACGTAAAAGCAGAGAAAATGCAAAACATTTTAGGAACCATTGGTGTTTCTGATGTTTCGAGAGACGACGCTGAAGTAGAGTTTAACAAATACATCAAACAACAATTAGCATTGAAAGCTGATGGGACTGTAGATGCTGAAACGAATGCTTTTACGTTAAGTTTGAAAAAAGAATTGAAAAAATCTGATGCAGAGCAACGCTTCCCACTTTATATCGCAGAAAAAGACGGTAAAACGTTTTATGTAGTTCCTTTATACGGTGCTGGATTATGGGATGCCATTTGGGGATATGTAGCTTTAGATGGTGATAAAAACACCATCATTGGTGCAAACTTCGGACATAAAGGTGAAACTCCTGGTTTGGGGGCTGAAATTACAACAGATTGGTTTCAAGCACAATTTGCAGGAAAATCTTTGTTAAAAGATATTAGTGCAGGATTTACAGCAGATAACTTTGTGTCTGTAAAAACAGTTAAAGGAGGTGCTAAAACTGGTGATGCTCATGGTGTAGATGCCATTTCAGGAGGTACAATTACTTCAGATGGTGTATCTAACATGATCGAAGAGAGATTGGCACGTTATTTACCATATTTTAAAAATAATTAATCATGGCAGAGGAAAAAGAACCATTGTTTTCTAAACAAAATAGAGCGTTGTTAACAGATCCGTTGGATGATAACAACCCCATTTCGGTACAAGTACTAGGTATTTGTTCTGCATTGGCAATTACGGTACAATTGAAGCCTGCTTTGGTAATGTCAATCGCCGTTTTATTTGTAGTGATTTTTAGTAACGTTATCGTTTCTTTGATTCGTAACTTAATTCCTAGTCGTATTCGTATCATCGTTCAATTATTGATCGTTGCTTCTTTGGTAATTTTAGTAGATCAAATACTAAAAGCTTATGCATACGATGTAAGTAAAGAGCTTTCAGTATTCGTAGGTTTGATTATCACAAACTGTATTGTTATGGGACGTTTAGAAGCATTTGCTTTGGCAAACGGACCATGGAAATCTTTCTTGGATGGTGTTGGTAACGGTGCTGGTTATGCATTGATTTTAGTATTGGTAGCTTTCTTTAGAGAGTTGTTAGGATCTGGGAAATTATTTGGATTCGAAGTATTAGGTCATAAAGCTAAAACAATTGCAGATTCAACAGGCTTGTATGCTCTAGGATACGAAAACAACGGATTTATGTTGTTGTCGCCAATGGCATTGATTACTGTAGGAATTATCATTTGGTTCCAAAGATCAAAGAATAGAAAATTAATCGAAAACTAATAAAATATACAAAATGGATTATATTAATATTTTCGTAAAAAGTATTTTTATTGATAACATGGTATTTGCATATTTCTTAGGAATGTGTTCTTACTTAGCAGTATCAAAAACAGTAAATACAGCAGTTGGTTTAGGAGCAGCGGTAATCTTCGTATTGGTGGTTACGGTGCCCGTAAACTTTTTAATGGATACTTATTTATTAAGACCAGGAGCGTTGTCATGGTTAGGTGAAGAATATGCATCTATTGATTTAAGTTTCTTGAGTTTTATTATGTTTATCGCAGTAATTGCCTCAATGGTGCAATTGGTAGAAATGATTGTTGAACGTTTTGCACCTGCATTGTATGGAGCGTTAGGAATCTTCTTACCGTTGATTGCTGTAAACTGTGCGATCTTAGGAGGTTCATTATTTATGCAACAAAAAGATTTCTCTAACGTAGGAGAATCTGCAGTATATGGTTTGGGTTCAGGAATTGGATGGTTTTTAGCAATTTTAGCAATTGCTGCAATCCGTGAGAAAATTGCTTATTCAAATGTACCAGCTCCATTAAAAGGATTGGGAATTACATTTATCATTACTGGTTTAATGGCGATAGGATTTATGAGTTTCTCAGGAATCAAATTATAAACAACTAAGATTTTATAGATGACTATAGTAGTAAGTATTATCGTATTTTTAATAGTAATTTTAATTTTGACAGCTGTATTGTTGACTGCCAAAGCGAAATTACTTCCATCTGGAAAGGTTAAAATTACGATCAACGGAGAAAAAACAATTGAAGTTGAAACCGGTGGTTCTTTATTAGGAACATTAGGTAATGAAAAAATATTTTTACCATCAGCTTGTGGTGGAGGTGGAACCTGTATCCAATGTGAGTGTCATGTGCATTCAGGTGGAGGAGAAGCTTTGCCAACTGAAACACCTCACTTTACTCGTAAAGAGTTAGCAGCTGGGGCTCGTTTAGGATGTCAAGTGAAGGTGAAAAATGATATGGAAATTTCTATTCCTGAAGAGATTTTCGGAATTAAGAAATGGAAAGCGAAAGTAGTTTCTAACTACAACGTTGCTTCTTTTATCAAAGAGTTTGTTGTTGAAATACCAGAAGACATGGATTACAAAGCGGGTGGGTACATCCAAATTGAAATCCCTAAAACTGAGGTTAAATATTCAGATATGGATATTACAGCACACCCTAAAGATCATCCAGGTGAGCCAGAAAAATTCCATGAAGAATGGGATAAGTTCAAATTATGGCCATTAGTGATGAAGAATGATGAAACTATTGAGAGAGCATACTCTATGGCTTCTTACCCTGCAGAAGGACGTAACATTATGTTGAATGTACGTGTGGCTTGTCCTCCTTTTGATAGAGTGAAAGGTGGATGGATGGATGTAAATCCTGGAATCGCTTCTTCTTATATTTTCAACTGTAAACCAGGAGATGAAGTTACAATCTCTGGACCTTATGGAGAATTCTTTATCAACGAAGATTCTGATGCTGAAATGATTTATGTTGGAGGTGGAGCCGGAATGGCACCGATGCGTTCTCACTTATACGAGTTGTTCCATACGATGAAAACTGGTCGTAAAGTATCTTATTGGTATGGTGGTCGTTCGAAACGTGAGTTGTTCTACTTGCACTATTTCGAAGCGTTAGAAGAGCAGTTCCCTAACTTTAAAATGCATTTAGTATTGTCTGAGCCTTTAGAGGAAGATAATTGGAATGTGAAGAAAGATATCAATGACGAAGGAGATGGATTTGTCGGATTTGTTCACCAAGCATTGATAGATAACTATTTGAACGCTCACGAAGCTCCAGAAGATATTGAGTTTTATTTCTGTGGCCCACCAATGATGAATCAAGCAGTTGTAAAGATGTGTGATGATTTTGGGGTACCACCAGAAAATGTTCGTTTTGACGATTTTGGAGGTTAAGATCCTTAACTATAATACTAAAAAGCCTGATACTTGTATCAGGCTTTTTAATTTCATTGAAAGTATTTTTCAATGCTCACGACAAACTTTCTATATTTCTTTGTTATTTAAAAATTAATCAGTCAAATCAATTATTATGCAAACAAACTCTAAATATTCTTCTATTCTTTTATATGAAGCACAAATGAACCCTGTGAATGAAGTTGTGTACTTCGACGAAAACATGGAAAAAATAAAGATTCAAGATTCTGTATCAAAAATTCTAAATAAAAACACTGATAATGAAATTGTGCTTTTTAAAAGTGGTTTAGAAATTCCTATCGAAAAAATTTATCGCATCGATATGGAGCTTTCTCCTTACCATTCAAATGATACTTTTAGCTGTGACTGTGTATAAATTAATTGCTATCTAAGACAGCGCGAATTTTCCAGTAGTTTCTTCAAGTAGATTCCAAAGTTCAGTTTGTAAACTTGGATCTGTGATAGCGGTATTCATAGGCTTTTGATCCGTTATTTTTCCCAAAGTCTGTTTTTCTGGAGCTCCCAGCACATCCCCATTTGTTCCAATAACTCCACTTAAGGCTTTTGCAAATTTGGCACCTCCATCGCCTGGACTTTGCGCTTTTCCTATCAGACGCATAAGTCCAAACCCTATGTTTTCCATAGCCCATCTTTTTATAGGTGTCATTTTTGACAATCCATTAGTGCCATAAGTCAATCCAGGAGAGAACCAAATAACATCAAAATTTCTGTTTTTTATTTTGGATATTTTGATCGTCCATAGCGCCCCCAATAGTTTTGATACGCCAATAGCATTCATTGGATTGTAAGCAGAGTTTGAACGGCCTTTTAAGTACTCTCTGAACTCTTGAGTGCTGTTGTATGTTGGTTTTTGTATCATTCCCGGGATTCCTCTTGCGCCTTCTCCTCCAGCATATACCACTCGTGCATTGTCAGCCAGTAATTGTTGCTGAATTAGATTGTGGAGTACGATATGTGCTCCAAATAAATTTTGGTAACTCGTTTTTTCAATATTCGTACCATTGATCTCTATGGTTGGATATGCTGTGTCTATGATAATGCCGCCTGCTGCCAAAAAAACGACATCAAAGTTTTGTCTAGGAAGATTTATAATGGCATTTTCAATAGATGTTTTATTCAGCATGTCAAAACCTCCTACAGGATTCAATTCGCAATTTTCAGCTTCTTTTAATGATGTTAATATCTGATGTTTGGTTTGTTTTGCTTTTTCTAAAGTTCGACATCCCAAAGTTATGTTTGTTGCACCTTCTTTAATTAGTGCTTTGATAGTTTCCAATGCTAACCCTCCGTTAGCACCAACTACAAGTATATTTTTTCTTGAAAGTTCCATATTATGAATTTAAATAGGCTTTAATTTTAGAATGAAAGGATAAGAGAATTGATATTGCTGCAACGGCAATTCCTATATATGCTTTGGTAGGTAATGAAATGAGTATGGTTGCAACAAATACGGTTCTAAAGAGCTTTATTTTCTTACTTAGTATTGCGTATATCATCACAATAAAACTGGTTATGTAGCCAATACCGGTGTAGATAAAATAGATTGGTTTTAAGCCTTCGATACTTATATTTTTACTGGTAAAAACATAGTAAAAGATGAATGGTAGTAGTGCTAAAATTGCATTTAGTATAAAGACAATTCTCAATTGGATAGGTTTCTGTATCATCGTTAGTTTATTTAGATTTTTTATAATTTTTTTTGATTTGTTTGAAGTTATCTTTGTTGACATTTTCTCCGGTTATAACATGATGTTCTACGGCAATTAAATAATCCTTGATACCTTTTTTGAATTTACCTTTTGCGAGCCATCCCATGAAGGCAGGAGTAGTTCTGTAGGTCATGTCGAAAAATACTTCTGAATTATTTTGATCAATTTCTTTTACGGTGTAAACGGCTTTTGTGTATTCGGGATTTAATGGAATTCCTTCTGAGTGGAATAGTTGAACTGTAAATGTGTGATTTTCACGGTCAAATGATAGTTGTTTTTCTTTTACATATTTGGTTCCATCTTCATTTAAATTACATATGCGTTCTGCTCCTTCACCACCATAGGTAATGCTTCCTTGATTATAACTTGAGCTAACAATTTGAGGGTGTGAATTGGAGATGGCTCCAAAATCTTCACCTACTACTTGCCATACATTTTCGATGTTTGCTGGGATTACTCTAGATACAGTAAAGGTTTTTACTTTTTTTTGTGCTTGCGCACTTACAGCTAATACTAAAGCTAAAATTACTACTGTTTTGTTGATTTTGTTTTTCATGATTGTTGTATTTAGGATTAATATGACCGTTCGTCATATTTTGAGTAAAAAAATATTATTTTAATATGTTGTTGAAAATTAATGTTCTAAAATCTTCCAATGGCTTGATGTCGGCTGTAGATTTCATTCGTACCAATGCACCATGCCAACTATTTAATATAAAAGCTCCTGTACTTTCTACGTCAAGTTCTGATGAGATTTCATTTTCATCTTGAGCCCTTTTTAAATTTTGTATGATGATGTTTTCTATTTCATTAAATTGTTCATCAAGTAAGTTTCTGAAATTCTCATTTACATCACTTAATTCCGCAGAAAAGTTACTCATCAAGCAACCCTTATCATATAAGTTTTTCATCTTAAAGCTTTCGATCATTTTGTCATACATGCCTTTCAATGCAGTCAGCGCGGAAGTCTGTGTGTCTAATAAATTCATTTTATGAAAACCAATACCTCTATCCGTATAATTTTTAATCATTTCTAATCCAAAATCTTCTTTGCTTTTGAAATGATTGTAAAACGATCCTTTAGGGATTTCAATTTTATCAGTAATTTCTTTAATTCCTGTTGCATTGTAACCATTCACGAACATGATGTCACGCCCGGCTGCTAGAATATCTTCCCTAAATATTTTTCGTTTCATACTACAAATATAATGACCGTTCGTCATATGTAAAAATATTCTGTGCTTTTTTTGTTAATATTTTTTTAAAAACACTGATTACCAGGTAATTAGTCTATGTGTTTTATACAAGTACTTTGCTTACTTGAATTTTCGGTTCAATATTGGTGAAATTTGGTAAATCACCCATGATTTCTTCGGCATGTGGTCCAAAAGCTTGCTCAAATGCCTCTGGTGATTCAAAATACATGTTGCCCATCGCCGCAAAAGGAGCGTCGCTATTCAATCCTTGCTCAACCGTAGCGCCTTTTAAGGCATCGCCAAGTAAATTCCCTACAATTGCCAAATGCTTGTTGCAGTAGTAATCCATATCAAATGTTTTTCCTTCTCCATTTGCATAGAGTACACTAACTTTTGTCATTCCTTTTTTCATAATGTAAAATTAAATTAAGTTGATTTATGGTTTTTCTCAAGTTATGAATTTCTAAATAGTTTTTATATGTTATTTGAATTTAATGTTTAGTAACACCAATCAACCTTTGGGTGAATTTTGTTTTTGCATACACATTAGTTTTGTTTTTTATCCATACATAAATTTAACATGCGTGTATGGTTTGTTGATTATTAATTAATGAAAATCAAATAATTAGTTAAACTACATATCCTTATTTTGCTTTGGGAATTGTATCATCTTACATTAAGCGAATGACAAAAAAGAAAAAAAGGAAAATCGATGTGTTGGTATTATCTGACATTCATCTAGGAACTTTTGGTTGCAATGCAAAGGAGTTGTTAAATTATCTCAAGAGTGTAAAACCTAAAAAAGTTGTTTTAAATGGTGACATCATTGATATATGGCAATTTAAGAAACGTTATTGGCCTAAATCTCATATGAAAATAATCAAGCATATTTTTGGATGGGTTTCAGAAGGTGTTGAAGTTATATACATTACAGGAAATCACGATGAAATGTTGCGAAAATTTACCGGTTTTTCAATGGGTAAATTGTCTATAGTAAATAAAGTTGTGATGGAATTAGATGGAAAGAAAGCATGGTTTTTTCACGGTGATGTCTTTGATGTTACCATGTCACATTCTAAGTGGTTGGCAAAATTGGGTGCCGTGGGATATGATTTTTTAATTCTCATAAATTATGTCGTTAATAGCGGTTGCTCATTTATCGGTAAAGAGAAAATTTCATTGTCAAAAAAAATAAAAGACAAAGTAAAAGGAGCGGTGAAGTTCATCAATAATTTTGAAACAACAGTGACAGATATTGCTATAGAAAAGAGCTACGATTATGTTGTTTGTGGTCATATTCATCAGCCTTTGATCAAGGAATTTAGTAACAATGGTAGAAGAATTATGTATTTAAATTCTGGAGATTGGATCGAGAATTTAACTGCATTGGAATATTCAAATGGACATTGGAGTCTTTACAAGTATGATGCTAGCGAATTCGGCCCAAAAAAACAGGCTAAAAGTGCTGAAGTTGAACCATCTGATCAAAGTGCGAAAGAATTGTTTCAGGAATTATTAAAGGAGTTTAATTTGTAGTTTGTATTATGAAAGTATTGTATGCAATTCAAGGTACCGGAAACGGTCATTTAAGTCGTGCTAAAGAGGTGATACCTGCTCTTATGAGTAGAGTAGAGGTTGATTTATTAATTAGTGGTACACAGGCAGATATAGAACTACCTTATGATGTTAAATATAGGTATCAAGGTTTGAGCTTTATTTTTGGTACCAAGGGAGGTGTTGATGTTTACAAAACGATTTCAAGTAATAGCTTGAGAAAGTTGTATACCGAGATAAAAAATTGCCCAGTAAAAGACTATGATTTGGTTATTAATGATTTTGAACCCATTTCCGCTTGGGCATGTAAGTTACGAGGTGTCAATTGTATTTCGTTAAGCCATCAAAGTGCTTTGTTGTCAAACGGTGTTCCAAAGCCATCATATAACGACTTTATCGGATCAATGATCTTAAAATATTATGCGCCTTCAATTCAGAATTTTGGATTTCATTTTAAAAAATATGATTCTAGTATTTACCTGCCAATCATAAGAAGAGCGATTCGGGATTTACAGGTTCGAGTTGAGGATCATTATACAGTGTACCTTCCCTCTTATTCTGATGTAAAAATAATTAAAGTTTTGTCTGAAATAAAGGGTGTGAAATGGCATGTTTTTTCGAAAAATTGCAAAGTAGCCTACAAAAAACAAAGTATCTATGTGAAGCCCATAGAAAGTGAAACCTTTGAAAAAAGTCTTTCAGGGGCAATAGGGGTTATTTGCGGAGCGGGTTTTGAAACACCTGCCGAAGCCTTGTACTTAAAGAAAAAATTATTGGTGATTCCGATGAAAGGTCAATTAGAGCAGCATTTTAATGCCGAGAGTTTAAAGGATATCGGGGTTCCTGTACTTGCTAAATTGAAGAAAAAAAATATTTCGAAAATAAAAAAATGGGTCAAAAAAGGAAAAGTAATTCATGTTGACTATCCAGATAAAACCCAATTTATTGTAGACGCAGTGTTATCAAAATACATCATTGCTACCGAATTATCGAATAAGTTATTACACGAGATATAGGCATACAATGAAAAATAAAAAGCCATCTAATTATTTAGATGGCTTTTTTTGTACTTCATAAATCAAATATATTGAGCAAGTGTTACCCAAGTATTTGAATGTTTGTAAATTCTTTGGTAACAACTAAAGTTCTGTTTTCAAAGCTTACATCAGCTAAAGAAACTTCTTCGTTATCGATTTTAATAGATTTTACATCAAAAGGCAATCCGAACAAGTTGATTTTAAATGTTTCATAAGATGTAATAAACTTACCTTGTTTGTGTTGTCTAATGATAAGTTTATTATCACTACCTACGATCTTAAAGTTTCTTAAACTAAAACGACCTTTGGTGTAGTCATACCCATCATTTGCATCTTCAAATAAGTCAGACTCTTCTTTACCATTTTTGTAATAAACATCTAAAGTCATCTGAGTAATTTCTTTTTCACCCACGTATTGTTGTACAGGGTATTTAGGGATTACAGCACCTGCTTTGATAAATATTGGCATGTGGTGTAAATCTGCATCTACCCATGTTTCTTTACCTCCAGAAACTAATTCTTTAGACCATTTGTTATACCAGTCTCCTCTTGGAATATACATTCTTCTTCCTTGAGCGTTTGGTTCGTTGATCGGACAAACTAAAATTTTATCACCACAGATAAATTCATCAATTCTATAATGTGTTTGCGTATCTTCTTGATCAAATAATACCAAAGATTTAAGCATTGGTTCTTTGTCAACTGAATACTTATAGAAAGAAGTGTATAGGTAAGGCAACAATTCATAACGAATTTCGATAAACTTACGTACCACGTTTGTAATTTCTTCGTCAAAAGCCCAAGGTTCTTGATCACCATGGTCACCTGAAGAGTGAGTTCTACAGAATGGGTGGAAAGCTCCAAGTTGAATCCATCGAGCATACAATTCTCCATTCGGTTGCTCAGCGAACCCTCCAATGTCAGAACCAGCAAAAGAGAATCCAGACAATGCCAATCTTTGCGCTTGTATATTTGCAATTTGTAAATGTTCCCAAGTTGCAACATTATCTCCCATCCAAGTGGAAGTATAACGCTGTGTACCAGAATAAGCTGAACGTGTAATTACGAAAGGACGTTTTGGGTAGTTAAACCTTTTTAACCCATGGTATGTAGCTCTTGCCATCTGCATTCCATAGATATTATGTGCTTTTCTATGGCTACATGGGTTTCCGTCGTAATCATGTCTCACATCTGGTGGAAATGTTTTACCAGGAACGTCCATAACTGCAGGCTCATTCATGTCATTCCAAACACCTTTTACTCCGATATCTTCAATCAATCCTTTGAACAATCCTGCCCACCATTCTCTAACTTCAGCACGAGTAAAATCAGGGAAATAACATTCTCCTGGCCAAACTTTACCTTTCATATAAGGTCCGTCAGCTCGTTTACAGAAGTAATCTTTATCCAATGCCTCTTTAAAAACACTGTACTCATTGTCAATTTTAATTCCTGGATCAATAATAACAACAGTTTTGAAACCGTCATCAGCTAATTCCTTCACCATTCTTTTTGGTTGCGGGAAGTATTCTTTACTCCAAGTAAAGCATCTAAATCCTTCCATATAATCGATGTCTAAATAGATAGCATCACATGGTATTTTTAAGTCTCTGAACTTTTGAGTAACCTCTTTTACGTTAGATTCAGGATAGTAGCTCCATTTACACTGGTGGTATCCTAGAGCCCACAATGGTGGTAATTCTGGTGTACCTGTTAAATCAGTATAACTGGTAACTACGTCGGTCATATTTGGCCCATAAATGAAGTAGTAGTTCATTTCTCCACCTTGTGCCCAAAAACTTGTTACATTTCTTCTTTCATGACAAAAATCGAAATAGGTTCTGAAAGTGTTGTCAAAGAAAATTCCGTATGATTTTCCACTGTGTAAACCAGTGTAAAATGGAATTGCTTTGTAAATTGGATCAGTGTCTTTTCCGAACGCGTATGAATCTGTAGCCCAGTTTTCAAAACGTCTTCCTTTTAGGTTGATGTGCTGAGGTTTGTCACCTAAACCATAATAGCTCTCTCCGTTTTGAGCTGCTTTACTCATCTTTACGATGTCTCCACCTAATTCATAGCTCTCTTCCCAGTGAAATCCTTTTTCATCTTCACAAATCAACGTGTTGTCGTTCACGTCATAAATTGATTTTCTTAGATCAGATTTATGAATATGACAAATTAGTTTTGAAGTTGTAATGATGTATTTTTCATCATCATCAGATATTTCTAAATGATTGTATCCTGTATTGGCATCATTTGCGATGGCATATGAAAAATCATTGTCGAATTTTCCAACCGTTGTATATCGAAATCTAAGTACACTATCTCTAAGCACCGTAAGTTGTAATATAACGTTGTTAGCAGTAGAAAAGTGCAAGACATCTACGTCTTTTGTATAGTCAGTAATATTAGAGGGAAATAAATCTCCTTTGTATTCTAGTTGCGTGTTTAAAATCATAAGTACTAGTAATTTAATGAGTTGCAAAACTACTTAAAAAAATAAAAGTAGCAGCTTATATTTTCACGAAATTAACCTTAGTTTATTGTTAGCTTCGTAAAGTGTAAAGATAAAATTTCACATCCGAAATTATCATGTGAAAATTCAGATAATAGGATGTGAAATAATAGTTTTTATTTGGTTATTTTAAAGAAAGAAATACCTAAAGGCGCTAAAGTGATTGTAGCCGAGTTAGACTTGAAGTCCCAAGGTTTTTTGCTGATTTTTATTTTCTTCGGGTTGCTAACGCCACTACCTCCGTATTTATCAGCGTCACTGTTAAGAATTTCAACGAGATGTCCAGGTTTATGTACTCCTATTAAATGATTTTCTCTCACAACAGGAGTAAAGTTACAAACGATAACAATGTCGTTTTTTTCATCGTGACCTTTTCTAATAAATGAAATTACAGAGTCTTCATATCTTTCGTAATTGATCCATTCGAAACCTTCAATTCCAAAAGCTTTTTCATACAAAGCAGGGGTGTTTTTGTAAAGTTTGTTAAGGTCTTTAACGAAGTCTTTCATTTTTGCATGCATAGGATCTTCTAATAAATTCCAGTCCAAACTTTTTTCAAATGACCATTCGTTTTCTTGACCAAATTCACTACCCATAAACAATAGATTTGCTCCAGGATGTGCGTACATATATCCATACAATAATCTAAGGTTGGCTAGTTTTTGCCATTTGTCTCCAGGCATTCTTCCCAGAATAGAATGTTTTCCATAAACCACTTCGTCATGTGAGAGTGGTAACATGAAATTCTCTGTAAAGGCATAAGCCAAACTAAAGGTAATTTTATTGTGATGGTATCTTCTGTTGATAGGATCTTCTTTAAAATACTCTAATGTATCGTGCATCCAACCCATCATCCATTTCATTCCAAATCCTAAACCACCTAAGTTTTCAGGTTTGGTAACCATTGGAAATGCTGTGGATTCTTCAGCGATGGTTTGAACACCTTCAAAGCTTGCATATACTTCAGTGTTGAAATCTTTTAAGAACGAAATAGCATCTAAATTTTCACGGCCTCCATATATATTTGGTTCCCATTCTCCATCTTCTCTAGAATAATCTAAGTATAGCATTGAAGCTACGGCATCAACTCTCAGTCCATCAATATGGTATTTATCCAACCAAAAAATAGCATTACTAATTAAGAACGAACGAACTTCATTTCTTCCATAGTTAAATATCAAACTTTTCCAGTCTTGATGGTATCCTTTTCTTCTATCAGGGTGTTCGTATAGATGAGAACCGTCAAAAAATCCTAATCCATGATCGTCAGATGGAAAATGCGATGGTACCCAGTCTAAGATAACACCAATATCATTCTGATGCAGCTGGTCTACTAAAAACATAAAGTCTTTAGGACTTCCAAATCTTGAAGTTGGAGCAAAATACCCAACCAATTGATAACCCCATGATGGGTCAAATGGATATTCCATAATAGGCATAAACTCAACATGGGTAAATTCCATTTCTTTTAGATAAGAAACTAATTTATCGGCAAGTTCTATGTATGAAAGTGGTCTGTCTTCTTCTACGTTGTACATCCATGATCCAAGGTGCACTTCTAAAACCGCATAAGGTTTGTCGAGTCCGTTTTTATCTTTTCGATACGAAAGCCAGTCTTTGTCTTTCCATTTGTAATTTTCTATATCATAGGCTACAGATGCCGTTCTTGGTGGTTGCTCGCAAGCAAAAGCATAGGGGTCTGCTTTTTCTGTAATAATACCACTATTATTGCTGTGAATTTTGTATTTGTATTGTACACCCATTTCTAAACCGGGTATAAATCCTTCCCAAATACCAGAACTATCCCAACGAACATTTAATAAGTGATCTTGTGAGTCCCAGAAGTTAAATTCTCCAACGACATATACTTTGCTCGCAGTTGGAGCCCAAACAGCAAAATAAATCCCTTTTACGCCATCAACTTCGGCAGGATGTGCTCCAAATTTTTCATAAAGTCTAAAGTGTTTACCAGCTTTGAATAAGTTAATATCAAATTCTGTAAATAGACTAAAATCTTTTACATTACTCATACATTCAGAGGTTTTATTAGATTAAAACAGCAATTGAGGTCTTCAATTGCTGTGTTTTTATTTTTTAAATTACAGTTCCGTTTGGTATTGTTGCTTTGCTTTTTATCACAACAATTCCATCTCTGATCGTGTAAGTATCGGTGTCGGTATCCTCTAAATGACTTCCTCCATTGATGCGCACATCGTCACCGATTCTCGCATTTTTATCGATGATACATTTGTTTATGTAACAACGTTCACCTATTCCAACATAAGGTTTTTTCTGAGCACGACATTTTTCTAAATCTTCAATAGATTGATAGCTGTCTGCACCCATCATATAAGAGTTTGAGATGGTTGTTCCAACTCCAATTCTACTTCGGATTCCAACTATGGAACGTTCGATTCGACTTGCGTTGATAATGCTACCAGCCGCAATCAAAGTTCGTTCTAGTGTGGTTCCCATTATTTTTGATGGGGGCAAAATTCTTGCTCTTGTAAGTACACTTTGTGACTTGTCAAAAAGATCAAAAGCAGGAACAGGATCTGTAAGACCTAAATTGGCATCAAAGAAAGATGAGATCGTTCCGATGTCTGTCCAGTACCCTTCATATTGATAGCTTAAAACTTTCTGTTTATCAATGGCTTGAGGAATTATTTCTCCTCCAAAGTCCATGGTAGTTGTGTCGTCTAAAACTTTTTTAAGGAAGCTTCTACTAAACACATAGATCCCCATTGAAGCAAGGTAGTTTCTACCTTCGTTTTTCATTTCGTCGGTTACTTCAGAATTCCAATTTGAAAGTTCTGAAGCATCTGGTTTTTCTACAAATGACTTGATGATGTTATTGTCATCAGTTTTTAAAATTCCAAAACCTGTAGCATCATTGGCGTTTACTGGTAGTGTTGCAATTGTTACTTGGGCTTTGTTTTTCTCGTGTTGTTTGATCATGTCTGTGAAATCCATTTGATACAATTGATCTCCAGATAATATCAAAGCATAATCCCACTCATGATTTAAAAAGTGATGCATAGACTGTCTTACTGCATCTGCTGTACCTTGAAACCAGTTTGAGTTTCCAGGAGTTTGTTCTGCTGCTAATACATCAACAAATGCATCGTTAAAAAAGCTAAAGCTATAGGTGTTTTTTATGTGTTTGTTAAGTGAAGCAGAGTTGAACTGCGTAAGTACAAACATTCTGTCAATTCCAGAGTTTAAACAGTTTGAAATTGGAATATCTACCAATCTGTATTTACCTGCGATTGGAACAGCTGGTTTTGAACGACTTGTAGTAAGTGGTTGTAGTCTAGATCCTTGCCCACCACCTAAAATAATTCCTAAGACTTTTCTTTTCATAATTATTTGTTGATTAGTTTGTTGTATAATTCTATATAGTTGTTTGCAGCTTTGTCCCAAGAATGGTCAATTTGCATGATTTGTTTTCTGATTTTTTTGAATTTTGGTTGGTCTTTGTATAACTCACAAGCTCTTTCGATAGCAATGCAAGCTTCATCAACTGCCGTATTTTCATGGCAAATACCAAAACCATCTTCTTCAGAAATGTCGGTTATAGTGTCTTTTAAACCTCCGATACTTCTTACAATTGGTATGGTACCATAGCGCAACGAATACATTTGATTGAGACCACAAGGTTCAACTCTAGAAGGCATTACCAAAAAGTCGGCTCCAGCATAAATAATATGAGACAATGTTTCGTCGTATCCAATAAATGCATTGTAATTACCTTTGTGTTTTTCTTTGATACTATTCAAACTGTATTCAACCCCAGGATCACCCGATCCTAAAACAAGTACGTTTGCGTCTAACTCTGGATTAGAAAGTATGGTGTCGAATATTTCAGGCAATAACTCAGCACCTTTTTCACCTACCAAACGACCGATAAAAGCGAAAAGCGGTTTTTCAGGATTTAAATCGAATTTATCGCACAAGAACATTTTGTTGTTCTTTTTTCCTGATAGAGAGTTTTGCTTGTTAAAATTTTTAGATATCATTGGATCGGTTGCAGGGTTCCAAACCTCTGTGTCGATTCCGTTCAGAATTCCGATGGATTTTCCTTTTTCGTTGTCTAACAACCATTCGAGTCCATTTGCAGCACTTCTCAGTTCGATTAAGTAACTTGGGGAAACTGTAGTAACCGCCCAAGCACACTTTACGGCAGCAGCTAAAGGATTGATCATTTGAGCCCATTCAAGCATTCCAGAGTTTGATAAGTCGTATTCTGGAAAATAATACAATTTATCAAAAGAAAATTGCCCTTGATATTGAGCATTATGAATGGTTAAGATTGTAGGTATGTCTTTAAGAGATGCATACTGATGTGCGTATAGCATCATAAAAGGAATCAAACCCGTATGATAGTCGTGGCAGTGAATGATCTCTGGTTTGTCATGAAATTGTACAATCCAATTCAATGCAGCTTTTTGAAATGCTAAAAAGCGTTCGGTATCGTCACTATATCCATAAACATTTTCTCGGTCCATTAAACCTGGAATCTTTATCAGGTAAAGTGGGTAACCTAAATCATCGTTTTCCAAAATCAATACTTCAAAATCATAAAGTAAGTCACCGAGTGATACTGTATTTCTATGATCTATTTTAAAACTATTGTTTTGAGTGAATTTTGTGTTGAAATAGGGCATAACAACACCTGTTTTTTTACCAACTTTATTCTGGTATTTTGGCAATGCACCGACCACATCTGCAAGACCACCTACCTTCGCAATAGGGTAACATTCGGCGCTTATATGTATGATTTCCATTGTTAGATTAATTTGATGTTTAAACTTACGTATTTTTTTTATAAAATTCTTTTAATAGAAGTGGTTTTTCTATGCATTTGTTAATGTGTTTATAAATGTTTGATATGTAGTGCTTTGTGTTGGGTTTTTGAGTGTGTTTTGTTATATAACAGGCAGTTTTAGGTTTAATTGCATGTTTTTTATTGCTGAAAGGTATCGCTATGGGTTTAACATGGTAGTTTTTTTAAAATGTGTTGTTAGACAATTCTTAAAGAGGTATTATTTTGTTTTTTTATTGTCAAACAAACACCTCTTTTTATGTTAATTGACCACCTCAAAAGTGATGGGTAATGAATAGCGAACCCTAACCGGTTTACCGCGTTGTTTTCCAGGAGTCATTTTTGGTAATGTTTTTACCACTCTTTTTGCTTCTGTTTGCAAACGCGGATGTGGTGCTCTTGATTGAATATCTGCTACACTGCCGAATTCGTTTATCGTAAACAAAACATAGATTCTTTTTTTTCCTTCAGAGAGTCCTAATTCATTGGCAAGCTCTGAGTCAAATTCTCTGTTGACATGATTTCTTATTTTTTTTGAAAAACATGCTTTTTGTTCTTGTTGAGATCCTTTTTCACATCCAGGAAAAACGGGTATATCTTCAATGATTGCAAATGGCACATCTTCGGTGATTTCTTCATATTCAGCACTCTCATTTATACTTTCTATGTCTATACTAGTTACAACGGCCTCTTTCTCGTCAGTTTCTGTAGATTCAATGATGGATTCAGGCAATTCTACTGTGTTTTCTACAACTTTGATTACTTCAATAAGTTTTGGTGGAGGTGGTGGCGCTATTTTTATTGCAGGCGGTTTTCTATGAGTGATGATTAGTTTTACCACATCTTCTTCTTGTAAAACAACCGTCGTATGGGAAGTTGTCTTTTTAGTATAGGTCTTGTGCTCAAGTGCAACGTTGATGCTAAATAGTGTTAATACCAATCCTATTAGCATGAATTGCATGCTGTAATTTTCTAAGCGAGCATGAGGATTTTTCTTTGTTTCCATGACGCGAGTTTTTAGGGTTTGACATGTATCTAATGTACGATATATTCTATTGAAAACCTAATAAAAAGACTAAATAGTATTTTTATTGTTTTTAGCCTAAAAAAGAACCTTGCGTAAGGCAAGGTTCAAGAATATGATTTCGAAAAATAAGTACTAGTCGTTTAGTTTTAAAACGGCCATAAATGCTTCTTGAGGTATTTCTACATTTCCCACTTGACGCATTCGTTTTTTTCCTTTTTTCTGCTTTTCCAAAAGTTTTCTCTTACGAGAAATATCACCACCATAACATTTGGCGGTAACGTCTTTTCTAAGTGCTTTTGTTGTTTCTCTCGAAATTATTTTTGCTCCAATAGCAGCTTGGATAGGGATGTCAAATTGTTGGCGAGGAATTAATTCCTTTAGTTTCTCACACATTTTTTTACCAATCGTGTAAGCATTGTCTGCATGTAATAAAGCTGATAATGCATCCACTTGCTGACCATTTAATAAAATGTCTACACGAACGAGTTTAGAAACTTTCATTCCGATAGGGTGGTAGTCAAAAGATGCATAACCTTTCGAAACAGTTTTCAATCTGTCGTAGAAGTCAAATACAATTTCTGCGAGTGGCATTTCAAAGATCAATTCTACACGTTGTGTTGTAAGATAAGATTGGTTTACAATTACCCCTCTTTTTTCTATACACAAACTCATTACTTGACCAACAAAGTCAGATTTGGTAATAATTGAGGCTTTAATAAATGGCTCTTCGACGCGATCTAGACTTGAAGGGTCAGGTAAATCGGTTGGGTTGTTTAACTGAATCGTCGCGTCAGGATTCTTTTTCGTATAGGCATGGTAAGATACGTTGGGTACGGTTGTAATAACAGTCATGTTGAACTCACGTTCTAAACGTTCTTGGATGATTTCCATGTGTAGCATTCCTAAGAATCCACATCGAAAACCAAAACCTAAAGCTGCAGAACTTTCAGGTGCAAATACCAAAGAAGCATCATTCAACTGCAATTTTTCCATTGAATATCTCAATTCTTCGTAGTCTTCAGTGTCTACCGGATAAATACCAGCAAATACCATAGGCTTTACATCTTCGAATCCGTCAATGATTTCTGTTGTCGGTTGAGCCGCATCAGTAATCGTATCACCTACTTTTACTTCTTTTGCTGTTTTGATACCTGTAATAAGGTATCCTACATCACCGGTTTTAACAGATTTTTTTACAACTTGTTCTAGTTTTAATGTTCCAACTTCATCAGCAAAATATTCTTTGTCTGTAGCCATGAACTTGATACGTTGTCCTTTTTTTATTTCTCCGTTCAGTACTCTAAAATACGTTTCAATTCCTCTGTATGAATTGTAAACAGAATCAAAAATTAAGGCTTGTAACGGCGCATCAGGATCTCCTTCAGGAGCCGGAATTCTATCAATAATTGCTTCTAATATATTGTCAACTCCAAATCCTGTTTTTCCACTGGCATGTATGACATCTTCAGGGTCGCAACCCAATAAATCTACAATGTCGTCAGTAACTTCTTCTGGATTGGCACTAGGTAAATCTACTTTGTTCAGTACAGGAATGATTTCAAGATCGTTTTCTAAGGCTAAGTATAGGTTAGAAATCGTTTGTGCTTGTATGCTTTGCGCAGCATCAACAATTAACAACGCGCCTTCACATGCAGCAATAGATCTGGAAACTTCGTACGAAAAATCTACGTGCCCCGGAGTGTCAATTAAGTTTAAAATATAATCTTCTCCGTTGAATTTATAATCCATCTGGATCGCGTGACTCTTTATGGTAATACCACGTTCACGTTCCAAATCCATATTGTCAAGTAATTGATCTTGTTTTTCTCTTTCAGTCACGGCTCCCGTGAAATCTAAAAGACGATCTGCCAAAGTACTTTTACCGTGATCAATATGTGCAATGATGCAAAAATTACGTATGTTTTTCATGCTGTGTGTGTTCTTTCTTCTGAATAGTTTGCAAAGATAGTTTTTTTGAGGGAAAGAAAGTTCACTCAATCTTTATATTCTATGTATAGAAGTATCAAATTTTGTAAAAAAAATCAATGATCATCATTCGGATAGTGAATTGATGTAAGATTTCGAATTTTGTCTAGAGCTTTTATTAAGTCTAAGCTAAAAGATAACGGTAACATCGGACTTTCTATTAGATTTTGGTCCAAGCAATCCATTACATGCTCTGCTTCTAATTGATATCCATTGCCTTGTTCTTTTTCAATATGAATTTCATCAATTTGATATCCTTTTTTATACAACATTGGTCGATTCAATTCTCTAGAGATTCTCACGGCACCATTTTCAAAATAAAATTCGCTGTCGTTGAATGCTGTACATTGAAAACCAGATGAAAGTTTTGCTGATGCACCGTTTTTGTATTTGAATGTGATTTCAATATTCTCATCGATTTTGGTCATGCCGAGGTCTGCATCTACATCTATTGTATCAGGTAGGCCTAATGTCATAAGTGCAGTAAAAACCGGGTATATGCCTATATCAAGTAACGAACCGCCACCGAGGTCTTTATTGAATAATCTATGTTGATCATCGAAAGGAGCAAAAAACTTAAAATCACATTTGACATGTTGTAGTGTACCGAGTTCTTTCGATTTTATAATGTCTAAAACCTTCAAAAAATCAGGATTGAATCTCGTCCAAAAAGCTTCCATTAAAAACACGTTGTTCTCTTTTGAAGATTGAATCATCTGTGCAACTTCTTTTTGATTGATTGCAAAGGCTTTTTCACATAAAACAGCTTTTTTATGTTGCATACATAACAATGCATGATCTTTATGAAAAGAATGTGGAGTTGCAATATAGACAACATCGACATTTGGATCTTGCAACATTTCGAGATAAGAACCATAGGCTTTCTCAAAGTCAAGTTCAGCTGCAAATTCGGTTGCTTTGTCTAGGTTTCTAGAAGTAGCCGCATAGAGGTTTGCATTTGAAAGTAATTGTAAGTCTTTCGAGAATTTTCTGGCAATTTTTCCGCATCCTAAGATCGCCCAGTTGTAGGTTTTCATGATTTTTTAATTTACGTGAGAAAATTACAATTTTGTTTTGGAAATCAAATTACTTTAAGAACAATTCATAAGAAATAGAAAATTGTATCTTTGCAGCTGAAAAAAACATAGATATTTTGGTAAAGATAGGCGATATTGAATTGAATGATTTTCCGTTGTTGTTAGCACCTATGGAAGATGTGAGTGATCCACCTTTTCGTGCTTTGTGCAAAGAGCAAGGAGCTGATGTTGTGTACACTGAATTTATTTCTTCTGAAGGATTGATTCGTGATGCAGCAAAAAGCGTTAAGAAATTAGATATTTACGAAAAAGAACGCCCAGTTGGAATTCAAATTTTTGGAGCCAATTTAGAATCTATGTTGAAAACGGTTGAGATTGTTGAAAAATCGAAACCAGATATCATTGATATCAACTTTGGCTGTCCTGTGAAAAAAGTGGTGAGCAAAGGGGCAGGAGCAGGTATCTTAAAAGATATCGACTTGATGGTTTCTTTGACTGAAGCTATGGTAAAACACACAGATTTACCTGTAACAGTAAAAACAAGGTTAGGATGGGATGAAGATTCTATTCGTATTGTTGAGGTTGCCGAACGCTTACAAGATGTTGGTTGTGCCGCTATTTCTATTCATGGTAGAACCCGTGCACAAATGTACAAAGGAGATGCGAATTGGAAACCAATAGCTGAGGTGAAAAACAATTCAAGAATGCATATTCCTGTTTTTGGAAATGGTGACGTAAATACCCCTGAAGCAGCTGTAAAAATGCGAGATGAATATGGTTTGGATGGTGCTATGATAGGAAGAGCCAGCATTGGAAACCCGTGGTTTTTTAAAGAAGTAAAACACTTTTTTGAGACAGGAGAGCACTTGCCACCAGTTACTATTGCAGAACGTGTGGCCGTTGCCCGTCGTCATCTAGAAATGGAAATTGCTTGGAAAGAAAAAGAAATTTTGGCTGTGTTAGAAACAAGACGTCATTATGGAACTTATTTTAAAGGAATTCCGAATTTCAAGCAATATAGAATGAAAATGGTTACATCTGATTCTGCAGAAGAAATGTATGCAACTTTCGATGAAGTGCTGGCTAAATTTGGAGATCAGACCTATGTATAAAACATCCGTTTTGTTTGGAGTTTTACTGCTGGCTTTGGCTTGTGGTAATTCAATTCCGTCAAGCAAAATAGAGTTTGTTTCCAAAACAAAAATAGTTGTTCCAGAAACATCTGGACTTACTTTTTATAATGGGAGTTTGTTTGCTGTAAGTGATGCAAAATCTTTTTTATATCAAATGTCTTTGGTAGGTAAACTTGAGTATAAATATGCTGTTCCGGTCAATGGAATGGAAGGAGTTGCTTTTGATGAGAAGAAAAAAGCTTTCGTACTACTTAGTGAAACGAAAAGAAAAATGACCTACTATTCATTGAAAGATGGCGTGGGGGCTTCCTTTAAAATAAAAGGAAAACAAAATTCTGATAATGATGGTTTGGAGGGAGTTTGTTTCAACTCGAAAAAAGAGTCTTTGTATTTGCTAAATGAAGCGAAACCTAAAAAATTTCTTAAGATTTCTTCAAAAGGAAAAATAAAAAAGGATTATGATCTTTCTTTTAGTAAGGATGTTTCAGGAATCGTTTATGATGATGTATTAGATGTGTTTTGGATATTGAGTGATGCCTCCAAAGCTTTATATAAAGTAGACGATAAAGGAGAGTTATTACAAGAATTTCCTTTAAATATTGAAAAACCAGAAGGTATTGCTTTAGATAATCAACGTAGATTGTACATTGTTAGTGATCAAACAGCTGATCTTTTTATTTTTCAAATAAAATGACTACTCTAAGAGTTCTTTAGAAATTCTACTACTAGCAATAATTGAGGCGAAATAACCAAGAAGAGTAATTGTAACACAAACAATTGCAAAATTGGTAAATCGAAATTCTATAGGGTATGCTATGGTTGGTGTGATCATAAACAAATGGAATTTGTTTTGTAAAAGAATTAACAAACTTCCGAGTCCAACTCCAACAAACAAGCCTCCTACACTAATTAAAAATCCTTGGTAAATGAATATTTTTCGAATCTCATCAACCGGTGCTCCAAGATTAAATAAGGTTGTCAAGTTTGATTTTTTATCCAAAATCATCATAATCATAGATCCGATTACATTAAAGATGGCAATGATTAAAACTAAGGTGAAAATTAGGTATGCAACCAGTTTTTCAGTATTTAATATTTTGTAAAAAACGGCATTGAGTTCGTCTCTGGATTGAATTTTATAGGATTCCCCTAGTGCTGACTTTAAGCTAGAAATCGCAGACGCTTCTGTGCTTTCTGAAGTTTTGATATCCAACGCTGATATTTTATTGCTAGGATAATTTAACAAGAGCTGTGCATCTGTTAATGAGGTAAAGACAAATTTCTGATCGAGCTCTTCAGAAACAGAAAAAATACCTGTTGGTTGCACGTTGATTTTTTGAAATGCTTTGCTTGGATTCGATACGTAGCCTTTACCAGGTTTCGGTACCAATACGGTTAAAGGATCTCCATAATTTAGTACTCCTAATGACAATTTGTTTGCAATTTTACTACCAACAACTGCAGTTTTTTTAGAATAATTTAACCAGTTTCCAGAATAAATAAGCGTGTCAATTCGAACCACATTGGTGTAGTTTCTATCGATACCTTTTAGATAGGCAATTTGTATTTTTTCACCGCGTTTAAAAAATGCACGTTCTTCAATAACCTTAGAAAAAGCTTCAATACCTTTTGTAGAAAGTAAGGTGTTTTGAATACTATCATTGAAATAAAATGCTTTGCCTTGCGCAGCGGTAATACGAATATTAGGGTCGGTGGCGTTTAAGAATTTCGCACTGAATGTCTTTAGTCCAGAAAATACCGATAAAACTAAAAACAAAGCCAAAGTTCCAACTACAATTCCAATGCTCGCTATTTTGGTAATAATGTTGATTGCATTATTACTGCTTTTAGAAAATAAATAGCGTTTGGCAATGTAGAGTGAAAAATTCAAATTACGATTTTTTCCTTTTTGGTAAAATATCTGGGTTTTTGATAGGGTTGATGTCTTCCCCACGAAGTGAAGCATTGATATTCTCTATATAATCTAAAGAATCGTCGCCGTAAAAAGTTAAATTCGGAACTCTTCTCAATTGATTTTTTGTTCGTTTTGCTAATTCATGTCGAATTGCTTTGCTATTTGATTGAATGGCTGGTACCAATTCATCTCTTTTGTCAGAAGGGAAAATACTCAAAAACACTTTGGCTTGACTTAAGTCGGTTGTAACACTAACCTTTGTTACAGAGATGATTACACCTCTCATGCCTTCTTGGGCTGCACTTTGCAATACGTCTACCAAATCTTTTTGGATAACGCCACCAATTTTTTTCTGTCTGTTTGTTTCTTCCATGCTGCAAATTTAAGGTAATTATTTAAGATGTATCTAGTTTTTTCGAGGTGATCTTTTGCGAAAGACAACTGATATTTTTCATTTCTTTATGAAAAAGAAGCATGGTGACTTACAATCTATTTTAGTAACTTGCCACATTAAATTTTATACCTATGTCTAATTCTTTCGAACGTTACCAAAAAAGACGTTTGCGGTCTTCGTATTTTTCTGTCATTCTAAGCATTGCTTTGGTCTTGTTTGTGTTAGGAGTATTAGGGGTAGTGGTGCTAAAGTCATCAAAAATTGCAAACCATTTTAAAGAACAGGTTGCAGTAACGCTATTCTTGAAAAATAGTGTTTCTAAAAGTCAGTCTGAGAAACTGGTAGCAAGTATCAAAAAGAAAGAATATGTTAAGTCTGTGGTGTTTGTTTCTAAAGAAGCTGCTGCGAAAGAATTTAGCAAAGATATAGGAGAAGATTTTATGGAGTTTTTAGGAACGAATCCTTTGAAAAATTCAATAGATATTCATTTAAATCCAGAATTCATCACTCCTACTAAAATGAAAGCGATACAAAAAGAGATGTCTGAAAATGCTTTTGTTGTTGAGGTATTGTACGATGCTCCTTTGATAGAATTGCTTACACAGAATATTCAGAAAATTAGTTTTTGGGTGTTAGTAATCGCTGGGTTCTTTACCTTGATAGCTGTTGTACTGATCAATAGTTCGATTCGTTTATCTGTGTATTCAAAACGATTTACAATAAAAACCATGCAAATGGTGGGTGCAACTAAAAGATTTATTCGTTGGCCGTTTATTCTCAATAGCATAAGATTAGGAATATTCGGAGCTATTATTGCGAGTGCTGGTTTGACTGTAGTCTTGTATTATGTAGCACAACAAATACCTGAACTAGAATTGCTAGCGAACAAAAATGATCTTGGGATTGTTTTTTCAGGGGTTTTATTGATGGGTATATTTGTTACTTGGATTAGTACGTTTTTTGCAACACAACGTTTTTTAAACTTAAAAACAGATCAACTTTACGCATAAGGTTGCTAGTATTATAGAATATTATGAAAGAATTGAAATCAAAAGAAGAATTTTTATTCGGTAAGAAAAATTACAAATGGATGTTGATCGGTTTGGGAGTAGTGGCTCTAGGCTTTATTCTTATGGCTGGTGGCGGAAGTGATGATCCAGAAGTTTTTAACGACTCGATTTATAATTTTAGACGTATTCGTTTAGCACCAACTTTGGTGTTGATTGGTTTTGGAATAGAAGTCTATGCTATTTTAGCTAACCCTAACAAATAAGAACAACTTTAGATGGGAATAATTGAAGCTATAATTCTTGGAATTATACAAGGACTAACTGAGTTTTTACCAGTTTCGTCGAGTGGTCATTTAGAATTGGCAAAATTTATTTTAGGTGATGAAGCATTGCCAAAAGAAAGTTTGACATTTACAGTAGTATTGCATTTTGCAACCGCCTTGAGTACGTTGCTAATCTTTAGAAAAGAGGTGCTTCAAATTTTTAAGGGGTTGTTTCAGTTTTCATGGAATGAAGAAACACAATTTTCATTAAAAATCATTATTTCAATGATTCCTGCGGTGATCATTGGGTTGTTGTTTGAAGAACAATTAGAATACTTTTTTAGTGGTCAGATTTTATTAGTAGGAGCGATGTTATTATTGACAGCGGTTTTATTGGTATTTGCCGACAAAGCCAAAACAACTGACGTCGATACAAGTTATAAATCGGCACTGATTATTGGTATAGCACAAGCGATTGCAATGTTGCCTGGTATTTCTAGATCGGGAGCAACTATTTCTACTTCGGTTTTGTTGAAGATTGACAGAACCAAAGCGGCACGTTTTTCATTTTTAATGGTGGTGCCTTTGATCGTAGGAAAAATAGCGAAAGATGTATTAGGCGGAGATTTAAATGTACAAAGTGCAGAAATTCTTCCAATGTTTATTGGATTTGTCGCTGCATTTTTATCTGGTTTGGTAGCTTGTAAATGGATGATGGCTTTGGTTAAAAAAAGCAAATTGTATTATTTTTCAATTTATTGTGCAGTTGTAGGTCTTATTGCAATTGTGTACTCACTGTCGTAATATGTTAACAGAAGAACAGTTTAAAGAAGGGCAAGTGGTCTTAATCGACAAGCCTTTGACATGGACCTCTTTTCAAGTGGTGAATAAAATACGATGGGAGATTCGTCAGAAATTCAATATTAAAAAAATAAAAGTAGGTCATGCGGGTACCTTAGACCCATTAGCGACAGGGTTACTTATTTTATGTACAGGTAAGTACACCAAAAAAATAGAACAATACCAAGCACAAATTAAAGAATACACTGGAGAAATTACGCTTGGAGCCACGACCCCAAGTTACGATTTAGAATCAGACATTGATGCCGAGTATCCGACGGCACATATTACTGAAGAAATGATTCATGCAACTACTGAGACATTTATTGGGGAGATTTATCAAAAACCACCCATTTTCTCTGCACTGAAAAAAGATGGGAAGCGTATGTATGAACTGGCAAGGGCAGGAGAAGAAGTAGAGGTAACCGCAAGAAAAATTTCGATCTCAGAATTTGAGATTACGCATATAGATTTTCCGAAAGTTTCGTTTCGAGTTGTGTGTAGTAAAGGAACTTATATTCGTTCTTTGGCATATGATTTTGGAAAAGCACTAGAGTCTGGCGCACATTTGTCAGCATTGCGACGCACAAAAATTGGTGAGTTTTCTGTAGAAGATGCTGCAACACTTGAAGGGTATATTTCAGCATTAAAAGAAGACTAGCTTATTTAAAAAGATTTCCATACCAGCTTTCAGAAGCAGGTACTTCCCAGTAGTTTTCAAATTCAAATTTGTTGGTAATCGTATTGTCAAAAACAATGTTTTTTTTGTTAACCGCTTTGTCTTTGATCAATTTTTTAAATTCTTTTAAATCTTTGTATTGTACATATTGACCTTGTTTGAAACAAGGATTCATTTTGTCCATCAATTCAGTTTCGTATTCGGTTTGAAGTGAAATAATAAAGTTGATCAACTCATTCGTTGTTTCGGTGCTAATCGTTATTTCTGACGAAGCGAAAATTACAATAAAACGATTGTATTGAATGGTAAAAGTAGCTTCAAAGTTCTCCTTGTTTTTTGTCCATTTCGAAATAAACGCAGTGAGCTTTTCTTCTAGTTCTTCAATTTCGTGTTTGTATATTTTTTTTTCAGAGGGAAACACCCAGACTTTTGCATCCTCTGGAAATGTTTTATAATCGGTCACCATAATTTCTTTGTTGAGGCGCAAAGATATTTCTTTTTTATCGAAATAATATTTTCCAATTTTCTTGGTTACCTTGCGCTTGATTATTGTTTATATTTGCTGTTATCAAATGAAAAAACACACACCATTGGTTTTAAGAAATCTTTTTGTTCTATGTTTAGTATGTATGCTGTCTGTGGTGGCATGTAAGAAAAAAGCGAAGCCATTAGTTGTTGTTGAAGAAGTACCTGCTGAAGGTTTGTCTTTATTTGACGAAAAAAGCACTTTTATTTTTAATGAAGATCTAGATGTCACTGTTGCGAAAGAAATTTCCGGTTGGGATGAATACAGTAGTCTGTCAAAATTCTTAAAAAAAAATTACTCGATAATTTCTCCATCATTGGCTTTAGAGATGTCGAAAGAATTGGTTGATTTGACAAAAAAAATGAATGATTCTTTGCAGATAAAAGAATTGAATAATCGAGGTGTTTTTGCGCGATTGTATACTTTTTATTCAGAGGCTTTGCGTTTGCAAGATATGTCTGAGATAAGCTCTATCAAAGCATCAGAAGTTGTAGATCAGGTTCAGAAAATTGCAACTGTATACAATTCAATTAATTTAAAAATTAATTCGGTTTACATGCAGAAAAATTTTGATGAGAATGTCGATTTTGATGAGTCTATTTTCAACTTCAATGAAAACGGCGAAACTCCTTATTCAGTGCCTAAGAAAAGTAAACGAAAACCGGTCAATCAAAATAAGAAGCCAGCAATTCGTAAATAAGGTTGCTTTCAAAACCTTGACGCAATAAATAGTCGGTTATTTTTTTTCTTTTTTTATACGGATTTGTTTCAAAAACAGTTTCCATTTTTTTTTCAATCAAGTGTTCTAACGTAGCAAAATAGGCTTCGCCGTCTATTTCTTTCAAGGCTTGTTTGATATTGTATTCAGTGATGTTTCGTTGTTTTAACTCTCGAATGATTCTGTTTTTACCCCATTTTTTTATTCTAAATTTTCCGCGTGCGAAGCTTTGTGCAAATCGGGTTTCGTTTAAAAAATTCTCAGCTATCAAATGCGTAATTACAATTTCAATTATCTCTGGAATCAACCTCATTTTACTGAGTTTATCTTCTACTTCTTTATGACATCGATCTTGGTATACACAATAGTGTTCGAGAGCCCGTTTGGCTTCTTCTAGCGTATATGTTTTGACACTCTTCATTTAAAATCAAATGTATAAAATATTACTACATAAAAAAGCGGTTGCATCTAAAATGCAACCGCTTTTTTACTTGATAAATCAGTTAATTAAATAAGTGCCTTTTTATTGTGCCACCACATTTTTAATTGGGTAATCAATAAGAATAAAATAGGTACAATAATTAAGGTAAGGAAGGTAGCAATGACCAACCCATAAATTACGGTCCAGGCCAATGGTCCCCAGAAAATAACATTGTCTCCACCAAAATATACATGAGCATCAAATTCACTAAAGAATGTAAAGAAGTTGATGTTGAGTCCGATTGCCAATGGAATCAAACCTAAGATGGTTGTTATGGCCGTTAACAATACTGGACGTAATCTAGATTTACCTGCTCTTACAATACAATTAAACAAATCTTCAGCACTCAAATAGTCTTCATCGACAATACTTAATTCAATTTTCTTTCTATCGATAAGAAGCTGTGCATAATCTAAGAGAACCACACCGTTGTTTACTACAATACCAGCAAGTGAAATAATTCCCATCATGGTCATCATAATAACGAATGAACTTCCTGTAATAACGATCCCACCGAATACTCCAATTAGACTTAAGAAAATAGCGATCATAATAATTGCTGGTTTCGAAACGGAATTGAATTGTAGAATCAAGATCAAAAATATCAATCCTAGACCAGAGAAAAAGGCACCCATCAAGAAATTCATCTGTTTTGTTTGCTCTTCAATCTGTCCAGTGTAATCTACTTTAATTCCTTTAGGAAGACCTTTGAAGTTTTCCATTTCTTCTTGGATTTTTGATACGATGGCTCCTGCATCGGTATAACCCGGAGAAAGAGCAGAATATACAGTAACTACACGTTTTTGGTCTTTGTGCTTGATGGCACTAAAACCAGAATTGTTCTTTTGCTTGGCTACTGCAGAAACAGGGATCTCTTTGATCTGACCTGTTGCCATATCTCTAAACGTAATTTTTTGATTGAACAAAGCACTTTTGTTGTAACGATCTTCTTTGTTGAAACGAACGTAAATGTCGTAATCTTCACCATCGTTTTTATATACCCCAGCTTTGCTACCAAAAATTGCATTACGTAATTGTTGACCCACTTGACCTGCGCTTACACCCAATTCTCCAGCTTTTTTACGATCTACAACAACTTGCATTCCTGGTTTGTCTCTGTTTACGTCGATTTTTAATTCGTCAATACCTGCAATACTTCTTGTGTTGATAAAGTCACGCATTTTTTCAGCAGTTTCAATCAGCTCAGCATAATCTTTACCTTCAATTTCAATATTAATAGGAGGCCCTGCAGGAGGTCCGTTTACATCTTTTTCAACAGAGATCAAGACTCCAGGGTAAATCCCAACCAAAGCAGTTTGTACTTTTTGTCTTAGAATTTCACTGTCTTCACCACGTCTGAATTTGTATTCGCGCATTGAAGCTGTAATTTTACCTTTGTGTGGCATCTCTGCAGCTGAACCACCATCAGTTTGCGGATTACCAGCTCCTTCACCCACTTGCGAAACCGTACTCTCAACTAAAAAGTTGTAATCACCGTCCATGTATTCATCTCCGTTCAGTACTTCAAAAACACGTTTTTCAATTCTTTTGGTAATGTCGTTTGTCTTTTCAATATCTGTACCCTGAGGGTATTCGATGTATACAATAATTTGGTTTGGTTTGTTGTCAGGGAAAAATTCAATTTTAGTTCTTTGTGTTGCTACTGAAGCTCCAAAAGAAATAAACGCCGCTATTAACAAAATAAAAGTACCGATACTATACACACCACGTCTCCATCCTGTCAAGGCAAATTTCAATTGTTTTTCGTAGAAGTTTTCAAGTCTGGTAAGTATTTTATCTTGAAATGCGTTGGCAAGTTTACGCAATACCAAACGGTAGAACCAAAGCATTGCTGCAGTAAATACCATTAAGGTACCTAAAGCATTATAGCTCCCGCCTGTGAAATATATAAAGACACCAATTACGGTCAAAATAGATGAGATTAACACCATTCTTTTGATCGGCATCTCTTTGTCTTCTACACTCATAAATTGAGATACCAATACAGAGTTGAAGAATATGGCAACAAATAATGATGAACCTAAAACTACAGATAATGTAATTGGGAAATAAATCATGAACTGCCCCATTAAACCAGGCCACATTCCTAAAGGAATAAATGCTGCTACAGTTGTTGCTGTTGATATGATAATTGGAAACGCAATTTCGCTGATTCCTTTTTTCGCCGCTTCTTTACGTGTCATCCCTTCTTCATCCATCAATCGGTATACGTTTTCAACAACCACAATACCATTATCTACCAACATACCAAGTCCCATAATCAATCCGAAAAGAATCATGGTGTTCATAGTGTATCCTAACATTTCAAGGATCATCAATGACATAAACATCGACATTGGAATTGCAAATCCAACAAACAACGCGTTTTTGAATCCTAAGAAAAACATCAATACTGTTACCACTAAGATAATACCGAAGATGATGTTGTTAACCAGGTCATCAACTTGGCCAATGGTCTTCGAAGACTGATCGTTTGAGATAGTGATTTTTAAGTCATTCGGGAAATAATCTGCTTGTGCTTTAGTCACAATTTCTCTCACCTGATCTGCAGCTGCAACCATGTTTTTTCCGGCTCTTTTCTTAACATCAAGCATCACTACTTTTTCACCAAATTCTCTGGCATAAGTAGTTTTGTCTTTGTCTTTAAATGCAATTTTCGCAACATTTTTTAGATAAATCGGATTGTTACGTTCGTTTTTCACAACGAAATTACCTAGTTCATTCGGATCAGAAATCTCTCCGATAATTCGAATGGTACGTCTTTGTCCACTCGTAATTAAATTACCCGCAGACATGGTGGCATTTCCGTTGTTGATCGCAGAAACAATATCGTTAAAGCTTACCTTAGCAGCCATCATTTTATAAATGTCTACTGCAATTTCTACTTCTTTTTCTTGTGCACCACGAATGTCAACTTGTTTGATTTCGCTTAGGTCTTCTATCTCATCTTCTAAATACTCACCAAATTCTTTTAATTTGTAAACTGGGTAATCACCAGATAAGTTGATGTTCAGAATCGGCATCTCTTCAGACATACTTAGGTCAAACGCATTTGGTTCAACCTTCGCACCGTTAAACGTAGGCCAGTCTTCACTAGAAGTTTCGGTGTCTATTTCGTCTTTTACTTTTTGTTTCGCTTGATCTACTGTAATGTTTTCGTCGAACTCAACAATAATCATTGAATAATCTTCTTGCGATGTAGAAGTGATTTCTACGACATTACTCACCGTTTTTAGTTTGTCTTCTAAAGGTGTTGTAATCAGTTTTTCGATATCTTCGGCAGTATTACCTGGGTACAAAGAACTGATGTATATTTTGGTTTCCTTAATTTCAGGAAAACTTTCCCTTGGCATGTTGAAGTAGGCTGATGTTCCTAAAAAGAATATCATCACCATTGCAACATAGATGGTAGTTTTATTGTTGATCGCCCATGAGGACAAACCAAACTCTTTGTCAACTTTTTTCTCAGTCATCTTTAGGTTGTTTAAATTGATTTGTCAATTATAGTTTTAACGCTTCGTTGCTTAAAATTTTTACCGACTGACCGTCTGTAACACTTCTTGCTCCTTCATCGATGATTTCTAAACCATTCGGAAACTTTGTAATTACTTCGATTACATCACCCTGAGTTTTACCTGTTTCGATGATCTTTCTTTTCACAACAGCTTCACCATTTGTTTTTTTGTTGGTGGCGATGTACACATATTGCTGCCCATTTGCATTTTCAGAAATGATGCTTTGAGGAATTAAAATTGCGTTTTCGTTTTTGTAGTCATTGATTTTCAAACGAGCCGTAAGGTTAGGTTTGATATCTTGATCAGGATTCGGTACGTTTATTTCAACTTTAAACGTTCTGTTGCTTGGGTTTACGTAGCTAGCAGCATGTCTAACAGAAGCCTGAACCGTTTTGTTTAGAATAGGGAAAAAGACTTCAACGTGTTTTCCTTTGGTTACAGAAGTAATATAACTCTCAGGAATCTCAGCATCTATGTACATGTTTGTCAAATTCACAATTCGCAATAATTCAGATCCTTGTCCAGGAGCAATTACCATACCTTCTTCTTTAAAAACATCATCGATAATTCCAGAGAACGGAGCTGTAATTCTAGTCTTTTTTAGTTGTTTTTTTAATTGCTTGATGGCATTGATATTTGCGAAATAGTTGGTTTCTGCGCGTAGGTATTCTATTTCAGAACCAATTTTTTGTTCCCATAAGCTCTTTTGTCTTTCGTATGTAGTCTTTGCCAATTTGGTTTGTGTTTCTAATTGTGCAATTTGATCGTCAATTCCGCCGTCACTTAAAACAGCAAGCAATGCCCCTTTTGAAACTCTTTGACCTTCTACTACATGAATACTTTTGATGATCCCTGGAACTTCTGGGTATACCAACACATTTTTCTTAGTACTTACATTACCTTGGATGTCTAAATGATGGTTAAAAACAGTTTCTGTCGCTGTAATCGTTGTAACCAAAGGCAGTCTTTTTACAGTATCATAAATGGCTATGGCATCTACTAGTGCTTCTAATTTTTGATTGATCTCTTTTTGGTTGGCTTCGATTTCTTTTTTCTTAGCTCTTAATTGAGAAATGTCTCCTGAATCGATAACAGCTTCAACTGTCGTCGTTGTTTTTTCAGCACAAGAAGTTAGGATAATTGTGCTAGCAATAATTGCGTAAATATATTTCATGGTTTATTTTTTTGGAAATTATTTTATGTTTAATAAATTTTTCAGTTCTACTTTTTTGTTGATAACATCAATAATAGATTCGATGTATTGTTGTTGACTGTCGTACAACTGAACTTGTACGGTTCTTAAGTCGATACTACTTGCAAGTCCTTCTCTAAATTTGATCGAATTTTTTCGTTCAATTTTTTCTGCTAAGGCTAAGTTTTGTTTTCTGTTTTCGTAAGTCTGAGCAGCAAGAATGTACTCGCTTTTTACTTTCTTTAAATCGAGTTGTAGTTGTTGTTCAACATCTTTCAAAGTGTTTTGCGATATTTCCCAATTTATTTTTGCTCTTCTTTTTTGCGAACGAATGTTGAAAGAAGTAAAAATTGGAATGGTAAGAGAAACACCTGCCGAAGTTGATGTTAACCATGTTTGTTCGCTTTCAAACAAACCTCCAAACGATTCGTTTAATCCTTGTGCATTTGTGTTTAGAAATGCTGAGATAGAAGGCATGTATTTCGATTTTTCTAACTTGTATAGCAATTCTTTACTTTCTGTTTCGTTTACAGCTATTTTGTAATCTATGTTGTTGAAAATAGAATTTTGCGAGTATTCAGATTCAAGTGTTACATATTGATTGATCAAGTTTTCAAGATCGTCACTCAATGTAATCGCTATGGTAGAATCTATTCCAAGCAGTAGTTTTACATAACCATTTGAAACCTCAGATAAAACTTCGTAGTTACGCATCGAGTTTTCAAGATTTGTTAAGGTCAATTGCAATTGTTCAACGCTTTCTTCCTCTGCCAAACCATTTGCTACTACAGCGCCAGCTTCTTTTAAGTTGTCTTCAATATTTTTGATGTTTTTTTCTAATATCAAAATACTTTCATCAGTCAATAATGAAGTCATATACGCGTTCACCACAATTTCTTCGATTTCATTGTCTGTTTTTTCTTTGTAGTTTTTAGAAATGTCTAAAAATACTTTTGAAGCTTGTAAACCTACAATATAACTACCATCAAAAATTAATTGGGTAACTGTTAAACTCGGAGATAAACTGTTCTTCGGAAAAAAGAAGTTTACCGGATCTGCTGGGTTGTTTGGGTCTCCTTGAATCGGTGCTTTGATGTTGGCTTGGTAATCGATTTTACCATTCAACTGTGGCAAACCTACAGAGATGGCTTCCCATTTTTGTTCTTCCGCGGCTTGAATACTTGCCGTTGCATTCTGAATGTTTCGGTTGTGTACTTTGGCATATTCGACAGCTTCATTGAGGCTAAACGATGTTTTTTGAGGTTCTGTTGCAGGTTCTTGTGCAAATGAACTCAAAACAATTGCCAATAATAAATAAACGATGTTGTTTTTTTTCATCTCTAATTGTATTGATTTTGTACTTTTTCTAGTGTTAGTATTCCTTTTTCGGTTGCGATACCACGAACATGGTATTCTAAATATTTTTCTAACAAATAATTCATAGAAAACAATTCGGTAGGAAAAGTGTCTATGTCTTTGATGCCCATCATTCCTTGAAAATACACCCTTGAAATAAATGAGATGTCGATGTCACTTCTGAAATATGCATCTTTTACACCTCGGTTCAAGTTGTCGGTTACGCACTCTTGCATCACAGCAAATTGTTTGTTTCTTAATTCAGCATGAATTTTCGGGTAATATTTTTGAAGTTGAAATAGGGGTGATGATTTTTCGTCTTTTAAGTTTTCTAAAATGAATTTTTTGATTTGAAATAATTCTTCAATGGGGTTGTAGCTTAAATCACAAATACATTCTATTCCAGACGAAATACACTCGAACATACCAAAAGTGGTTTCTTGAACCAATTTCGTTTTGTTGCTAAAATGCGTGTAAATCGTTTTTTTAGAAATGCTCATTTTCTCAGCAATATCATCCATGGTAACGCTCTTAAATCCGTAGGTTAAGAACATTTCAGTTGCTGATGTTAATATTTCTTCTCTCATCTATTCACTAAATTTAACGCTGCAAATGTAGTAAGGAAACTTTAAATACAAAAAAAGTTTCCAAAGTTTTTTGTGACAAATATCATTTTTTCATTTTTTGAAAAAATTGATTGTAGTCGAATAGCTTTGTTTATTTTTACAAAAAATCTAGAATTTTGAGAATAGAAGAATACAAAGAAGCCTTTTTAGCATATCTACAAAAACAGATAGCGGTTACCGAACCAAAAAATTTATATGAACCTATATCGTATATCTTAGATTTAGGAGGAAAAAGATTGCGGCCAATTTTGGTGCTCATGGGAGCCAATGCTTTTGGAGGTGATCATGAAGATGCTTTAGATGCTGCTTTGGCAGTTGAGGTGTTTCATAATTTTACTTTGCTACATGATGATATTATGGACGATGCTCCTTTGCGCAGAAGTCAGGCTACCGTGCATGAAAAATGGGATGTAAATACAGCCATTTTGTCTGGAGATGCTATGTTGATTCTCGCGTATAAATTTCTTGAAAGTTATGACGGTGCTATCTATAAAAAATTAATGCAATTATTCAATAAAACGGCATTAGAGGTTTGTGAAGGTCAGCAGTACGATATGGACTTTGAAACCAGAAATAATGTTTCTGTGGAAGAGTACATAAAAATGATAGGATTGAAAACATCGGTCTTGGTTGCGGCGGCTTTGCAAATGGGTGGAATCATTGCAGGAGCTTCTGATGAAGACGCTAAAAAAATATATGATTTCGGTTTGAATTTAGGACTAGCATTTCAATTACAAGACGATTATTTAGATGCATTTGGTGATGCTGCTACTTTTGGAAAGCAAGTAGGTGGAGATATTATGGAGAATAAAAAAACCTATTTGTATATCGAAGCATTGAAACATGCAGCTCCGGCTGAAAAAGAAGAATTAGAATATTGGTACGCACAAACACTTGTTGACAACGTTAAAAAAGTGTCACGCGTAAAAGAATTGTTTGTTGCAGTAGGGAGTGATCAGTTGACAAGAAATGCGATTGAAGCTTATACTAAAAAAGCATTTTCGATTTTAGAAACCATCGCTATACCAGAGGCTAATAGTTTGGTCTTAAAACAATTTGGTGAAAACCTAATGACTAGGTCGGTATAAAGAAATATTTTTTCTGTAAATTTCTTTGCAAAAGTATACAGATTTGTAAAATAATGTTATTTTTGCACACGTTTTAGGACTCATAGCTCAGTTGGTTAGAGCACCTGACTCATAATCAGGTGGTCCCAGGTTCGAGCCCTGGTGGGTCCACTTTTAAAACACAAAGCCTTTCATTTAAATGAAAGGCTTTTTTTTATGCCGATACCAAGATTAACTGGTGTTTTGCTTTTCTAAATTTTGCTCTTCGAACGATCGCATCAAAAATACGTTTTGTAATAACGGTGTGTGCAGGTAATTTTGCTACTTCTTTTAGTAAATAGGTGCTGTCTGTGTACATGGCTTTACAATTTAAGTGTTATCAATACTTAAAAGTAGCCCACAGATGTGTTACAATTAGAGAAATAAAGGTGAAGTGACAAAAAGTAACGTTAAAACAAACGAAACCTTCGTTGAACTTTATAAGTTGGTAAGGCGCGCAACATATTTACCAATCACATCGAATTCTAAATTAACTTCTGTACCTGTTTCAAAAGTGTGAAAGTTCGTGTGTTCGTAGGTATAAGGTATGATGGCTACGCTAAAGCTGTTTTGTTCAGAATTCACAACGGTCAAACTGGTTCCGTTGATAGTAATCGATCCTTTTTCAATAGTGATGTTGTTTTTTGCAGCATCGTAATCAAAAGTAAAAAACCAGCTTCCGTTATCATTTTTAATGTCGGTACAGTGTCCTGTCTGGTCAACATGCCCTTGAACGATATGTCCATCCAAACGATCACCTAATTTCATGGCTCTTTCTAAGTTTACCTTGTCGCCAACTTTTAAAGAATTTAAATTGGTTTTTTGAAGCGTTTCTTTGATAGCTGTAACAGTGTACGTGTCTTCATCAATGGCAACTACCGTCAAACAAACTCCATTGTGAGCAACACTTTGATCAATTTTTAGCTCGTCGGTAAATTCTGAGGTAACAGAAATGTGTAAATTATCTGCTTCTTTAGTTATTTTGCTTACTGTACCTAGTTTTTCAATAATACCTGTGAACATAAAATTGTCAATTTAAATGATTACTTTTGATGCTTCAAAAATAAGAATAATATAGTACTTGAATGGAGAAAGAGAGAAAAATAAAAGTTGGAATTTCAGTGGGTGATATCAATGGAATCGGAATTGAAGTTATTTTAAAAACTTTTGCAGACAAGCGTATGTTAGATTTTTGCACTCCGATTATTTTTGCCAATGCGAAAGTGGTTTCTTTTCATAAAAAAACCTTCCATTCAGATGTACAGGTTCAAGGAGTAGCTTCTATAGATGCTGTTATAGATGGTAAGATAAATTTAGTAAGCATTAGCAAAGAAGAAGTAAAGATAGAGTTAGGTGTTGCAACCAAAGAGTCGGGTGCTTTTGCCTTGAAGTCTTTAGAAGCAGCAACGACCGCATTGAGAGATAAAAAGGTGGATTTGTTGGTGACAGCTCCAATAAATAAAGATAGCATTCAGTCAGATGATTTTAAGTTTGCGGGACATACAGAGTTCTTAGAAGATAAATTAGATGGTAAGAGTTTGATGATTTTGATGACGGATACCTTAAGAATGGGGTTGATCACAGGTCACATACCAGTTGCGGAAGTGTCGAAAACTATTTCAAAAGAATTGATTGAAGCTAAAGTTGAAACCATGTATGATACTTTGGTAAAAGATTTTGGAATCGACAAACCAAAAATAGCTGTTTTGGGCTTGAATCCGCATTGTGGAGATAATGGTGTGATTGGGAATGAAGATGAAGAGTTGATTCGACCGACATTAAAAGAGATTCAAGAGTCTGGAAAGTTAGTATATGGGCCTTATGCGGCGGATGGCTTTTTTGGTTCAGGTAACTATCAAGGTTTTGATGGTGTTTTGGCGATGTATCACGATCAAGGATTGGTTGCTTTCAAGACTTTGGCTTTTGGTAATGGTGTTAATTTTACTGCAGGTTTGTCTGAAGTACGTACTTCTCCAGATCACGGAACGGCGTTTGAAATTGCAGGAAAAAACAAGGCAGATGAGTCGTCTTTCAAAGAAGCTTTGTTTGCTGGCTTAAAAATAGTTAAGACGAGAAACGGTTACAAAACCCTCACAGAGGATCAGTTAAAAGTGAGAAAAAAATATTAATGTGTAAAATTTTATTTCTTTTGTTTAATATAAAATGAAATTTTATATCTTTGCACGCTCAAATTGATGTTCGTTATGAAAGAGTTGAAAGAGTTTGACATTTCTTTTATTGGATTAAAGGAAGGAGAACACAAGTTTGAATATCAGATTGATAAAAAGTTCTTTGATGCATTTGAATTCGATGAGTTTGATGATGCAAGTATAAAAGTTGGGTTGGTATTTGTGAAAAAAGCAACCATGCTTGAATTAGAGTTTTCTTCAGAAGGTACTATTAATGTTCCTTGTGACCAGACCGGAGAGTCTTTTGACATGCCGATAGAAGGTAGTTTGTCATTGATTGTGAAATTTGGTGATGGTTATGATGATGGAAACGAAGAGATTATATATGTACCTCATACAGAGCATAGAATCAATGTAGCGCATTCTATTTTTGAGATGTTGGTTTTGTCGGCACCGGCAAAAAGAATACATCCAAAAGTTTTAGATGGCACAATGCAATCTGAAGCACTGAATAAGTTAGAAGAACTAAAAGTAAAAAAGAGTACAAAAAACACAGAAGATACAACCGACCCGCGATGGGGAAAGTTGAAAGATTTATTAATAGATAAAACACAGCGTAATGGCACATCCAAAGAGAAAGATATCTAAACAAAGAAGAGACAAAAGAAGAACTCATTATAAAGCAGTAGCTCCTCAGGTAGCTGTTGATCCAACAACTGGAGAAGCACACTTGTACCACAGAGCTCACTGGCATGAAGGAAAACTTTACTACAAAGGACAAATCGTAATTGATTCAGCTGAGTCAGAAGCATAGTCTTTTATTAGAATTATTACAAAAAACCCTCTTGATTAGAGGGTTTTTTGGTGTTTTGGGGTGAAAAATGCAATTTAGCGTTGTTTTTTTGTTCCATGTAAAATAATTTTCATTAATTTGAACTCTAGATTTTTTTCTATTTTTTTTTGAAAAAATAGGCCAAATAAAATACATTATTATGACTAAAATCACTGCAGCTATTACAGCAGTAGGAAAATATGTTCCTGATTATGCTCTTACCAATAAAGAGTTAGAATCTTTGGTTGAAACTAACGATGAGTGGATTTTTACCAGAACAGGGATCAAAGAAAGAAGAATTTTAAAAGATGAGGATAAGGCCACATCTTATTTGGCTATCAAAGCTGCAGAAGACTTAATCGCTAAAAGAAATTTAGATCCAGCAGAAATCGACATGGTTATTATCGGTACTGCAACTCCAGACATGAACGTTGCTTCTACAGCTGTGCATGTTGCTACAGAAATAGGAGCGGTAAATGCTTTTGGTTATGATTTACAAGCTGCATGTTCAAGTTTCTTATATGCCATGTCAACGGCATCTGCTTATATAGAGTCTGGAAGGTATAAAAAGGTTTTGGTGATTGGAGCAGATAAAATGTCTTCGATTGTCGACTATACAGACAGAACTACATGTATTATTTTTGGTGATGGTGCTGGTGCAGCGCTTTTTGAGCCAAATGAAGAAGGATTAGGTTTTCAAGACGAATATTTAAGAGGTGACGCTGTTGGACGCGAATTCTTACGTATTGAAGCTGGAGGTTCTTTGAAACCAACATCGCAAGAGACTTTAGACAAACGTCAGCACTATATCAAGCAAGAAGGTAAAACAGTATTTAAATATGCTGTTTCAAATATGGCTGATGCAAGTGAAAAAATATTGAAACGCAATAATCTTACCAATGAAGATATTGATTGGTTAGCGCCACATCAAGCAAATCAACGAATTATTGAGGCAACAGCAAGACGTATCAATTTAGATATGGATAAGGTGTTGGTGAATATTCAACACTATGGAAATACGACTTCTGCTACATTACCATTGTTGTTAGCAGATTACGAAGAAAAATTAAAAAAAGGAGATAATATTGTATTTGCTGCTTTCGGTGGTGGATTTACATGGGGAGCCCTTTATTTAAAGTGGGCTTATAACTCTTAATTATAAAACTAAACATTACTTACAATTAACATATTATGGAATTAAAAGACATTCAAAATTTGATAAAATTTGTAGCCAAATCTGGTGCAAGTGAAGTAAAATTAGAAATGGAAGACATTAAGATTACTGTAAAAACGGGTGCTGGTAAAACAGAAACTACGATTGTACAGTCTCCTATGGCTCCAGCACAAATCCCGGTTGTATCACAAGTTGTACCTCCAACAGAAGCTCCAGCTGCACCTGCTGCTTCGGCACCAGCTGCTGAGTCTGCGGATGAAGATTCTAAATATGTAACAATTACCTCTCCAATTATCGGAACTTTCTACAGAAAACCATCTCCGGACAAATCTAATTTTGTAGAGATAGGTGATTCAGTTTCAGCTGACTCAGTAGTTTGTGTAATTGAAGCAATGAAATTATTCAACGAAATCGAATCAGAAGTATCTGGAAAAATCGTTAAGATTTTGGTAGAAGATTCTTCTCCAGTTGAATTCGGTCAACCATTATTTTTAGTAGACCCATCTTAATCTACAGAGCATAATTACTAACACTATTTTGTTTGTTTAGATACAGACGAACAGTATAAAAAAAACTATTATGTTTAAAAAAATATTAATTGCCAATAGAGGTGAAATAGCTTTGCGTGTTATCAGAACATGTAAAGAAATGGGGATTAAAACGGTAGCAGTTTATTCAACTGCTGATGCAGAAAGTTTGCATGTGAAATTTGCTGATGAAGCTGTTTGTATTGGACCACCATCAAGTACAGATTCGTATTTGAAAATGTCAAATATTTTGGCTGCTGCTGAAATTACAAATGCTGATGCAATTCACCCAGGATATGGATTTTTATCTGAAAATTCTAAGTTTTCAAGTCTTTGTGAAGAGCACGATATCAAATTTATCGGAGCGAGTGCTGAGATGATTGATAGGATGGGAGATAAGGCAAATGCCAAATCTACCATGATTGCTGCTGGTGTGCCATGTGTACCAGGTAGTGAGGGTGTGATTGAAGATTTTGCCGAATGTAAAAGATTGGCTGAAGAAGCAGGTTACCCTGTGATGTTAAAAGCTTCTGCCGGTGGTGGAGGTAAAGGTATGCGTGCCGTATGGAAAGAAGAAGAGCTGGAAGATGCTTGGGATTCTGCTAGATACGAATCAAAGGCAGCCTTTGGTAATGATGATATGTACTTAGAGAAATTGATTCAAGAGCCAAGACATATTGAAATTCAAATTGTAGGAGATTCTTTTGGTAAAGCATGTCACTTGTCTGAAAGAGATTGTTCTGTACAAAGACGTCACCAAAAGTTAACTGAAGAAACACCTTCACCATTTATGACGGATGACCTTCGTGAAAGAATGGGGGAAGCTGCAGTTAAAGCTGCTGAGTATATCAAGTACGAAGGAGCAGGTACAGTTGAGTTTTTGGTTGATAAAGACAGAAACTTCTATTTCATGGAAATGAATACACGTATCCAGGTAGAGCACCCAATTACAGAAGAGGTGGTGAACTATGACTTGATTCGTGAGCAAATATTAGTAGCGGCAGGAGTGCCAATTTCGGGTAAGAATTATTTGCCAAAGATGCACTCTATTGAATGTAGAATTAATGCTGAGGATCCGCATAGAGGATTTATGCCAGCTCCAGGAAAAATTACTACGTTCCACGCTCCAGGAGGACATGGAGTAAGATTAGATACGCACGTTTATGCTGGTTATACAATTCCACCAAACTACGATTCTATGGTTGCAAAGTTGATTACCACAGCGCAAACAAGAGAAGAAGCAATCAATAAAATGAAAAGAGCTTTAGATGAATTTGTGGTTGAAGGAGTAAAAACGACAATCCCTTTCCATAGACAATTGATGGATCACCCGGATTATGTAGCAGGTAATTATACTACAAAATTCATGGAAGATTTTGAAATGGAGAAATAAGAAATTCGATAAGTTATTGAAAAAGAGGAAACAACATTGTTTCCTCTTTTTTTTGTTTCATAATGAACGTTGATGTGTGGGTTCAGTCTTCAATGTTAAATTAATTTTAAGAAAAATACGTTTTAAATGTTGTCTTGGTTGAAAAACGGTATGATTCGTGATTAATGGATAGAAAAACACATGAATTAGTTAAATAAACACATAATTTTTTTTACAGATTCAACAATTTTTTGTTACTTGCTGAACCTAAGAAGGCATGTCCACGGAGAGGTGGCCGAGCGGCTTAAGGCGCACGCTTGGAAAGCGTGTTTACAAGAAATTGTAACGGGGGTTCGAATCCCTTTCTCTCCGCAGTGTTTTTTTAGGTTAACTAGTTTAAAACCTTAATTATATTAATAAATTAATTTTATCACAATGAAAAGAGTATTTACAATCCTTACAATTACAGGTGCTATGTTTTTAGGAGCAACACAAAGTGCGTTTGCGCAGGCAGCAGAATCTGTAGAAACAGAAACATTTCACCAAATATTAAAACAACGTTTTATTGAAGGTGGTCCATTTTTTATGGGAATCGTTTTGGTAGCTTTAATTTTAGGTTTAGCAATTGCTATTGAAAGAATTATTTATTTAAACATGGCTACTACAAATACTAAAAAATTAGTAGCTAGTATCGATGAAGCTTTAACTTCAGGTGGTGTTGATGCAGCAAAAGAAGTTTGTAGAAACACGAAAGGACCTGTAGCTTCAATCTTTTACCAAGGATTAGATAGAGCTGATGAAGGAATCGAAGCTGCTGAAAAAGCGGTAGTAGGTTACGGAGGAGTTCAAATGGGACTTTTAGAGAAAAACATTTCTTGGTTATCTTTATTTATCGCACTTGCACCGATGCTTGGGTTTATGGGAACTGTAATCGGGATGATTGGAGCCTTTGACTCGATTCAAGCAGCAGGGGATATTTCTCCAACAGTAGTAGCAGGAGGTATTAAAGTAGCCTTATTGACAACTGTATTTGGTTTGGTTGTAGCGATTATTCTTCAAGTATTTTACAACTACATTATTTCTAAAGTAGATGGAATCGTAAATGATATGGAAGATGCTTCTATCTCATTAATTGACCTATTGGTAAAAAATAAAAAATAAGAAGAATGAATCAGAAATTAACAAATATATTAAAAGGTCTTGTTGGCTTGATAGCTATCGTTGCTGCTTATTTCTTTATTAAGATTGTAAGTACTGGAGATGAAGCTATCGTAGAAGGAGGAGGATCTTTAGGAATCGTAGGACCTATGGTTACTTTTTCTATAGGATTGTTTATATTGGTATTAGGACTTTCAGTTTTATTCTCAATTATCAGTTTATTTAAAAAGCCAGAGGCATTAAAGAAAACTTTATTAGGATTGGTTGTTTTGGGAATTTTCTTAGGAGCAGCTTACGGGTTGGCACCAGATGATGCTGTAACCAATGTAAACGGTGAAGTTTTAGAAGGTGGAGAACAAGGTGCAAACTCTAAATGGGTAAGTACAGGTATTTGGTATACTGTTTTACTAGGAGCAACTGCAATTGTTACGATCGTATTAGGTGGTGTGAAAAAAATCATTAAATAAGAATCTATGGCAAGAAAAGAACTCCCTGAAATTAATGCAGGATCGATGGCCGACATCGCGTTCTTGTTGCTGATATTTTTCTTGGTAACAACAACGATGGATGTTGATTCTGGAATTTCTCGTAAATTATCAGAAAAACCGCCAGAAAATTACACTCCGCCTGTAATTAAACAAAAGAACATTCTTGAAATCAACTTGAACCGTAACAATGAAATGTTGGTTGAAGATGAGAGAATGGAAATTGAAGACTTAAAACAATACACAATCGACTTCTTGGATAACGGAGGAGGTGTTGGGAAACCAACTGAATACGGACCTGGAACGGCTTGTGACTATTGTAATGGTAAAAAAGCAGATGATTCTTCTGATCACCCGAACAAAGCAATTATATCTGTACAAAGTGATAGAGGTACTTCTTATGGGATGTATATTACAGTTCAAAATGAATTGTTAGCAGCATACACAGAATTGAGAAATCGTTATGCGAAAAAATACATTAAAGGTCAATATGCTGGTATGAGTTACGACGAATTATTGTTGCTTTCTGGTAATGATAAAGAAAACGAAGCTTTGAAAGCAGTGATTAAGAAAGTAAAAGAAGCTTATCCTCAGATTATATCTGATGCTGAACCAACTAAATAATATAATATATGTCTAAATTCGGAAAAAAGAAAAAAGGGTTACCAGCTGTGAATACTGCTGCATTACCAGATATTGTATTTATGTTATTGTTCTTCTTTATGGTTACAACAACAATGAGAGAAACCGATTTGTTGATCAAACCACCAAAGTTGCCTAATGCTTCTGAAGTAAAGAAATTAGAACATAAAAGTTTGGTAAGTACAATATATGTTGGTAAAGCCAAGCCAGAAGATCAAGCCAAATATGGATCTGGAGATAAAATTCAGTTGAATGATAAAATTTCTCAAGTAAGTGAAATTCCTAATTTCATCTATTCAGAGCAAGAAAAACATAATCCTGAAGAGATTCCATATATGACTACTTCTATCAAGTCTGATATCAATTGTGGTGTTGGTACCATTCACGATATTAGAATTGAATTAAGAGATATCAATGCTCTTAAAATCAGTTATTCTACTCGTAAGGGAGATTTATCTGAAAACATGAAATAATATTTATTAAATATTTTAAGTTAAAGGCATTCGTTTTACTAACGAATGCCTTTTTGTTTATCTTTGTTTTAACGCTCTTCTAACCTGTATAGATTTACTGAATGTTTCAAAAGTATTATTCGTATTTATTTTTCTTTCTATGTTTTATAGGATCTGCGCAAAAAGACTCTATTAGTATCGATCCTCGGTATTTAGAAGATCAGTTGTATCTAGGGTTGACCTATAATATTTATGATAATACACCAGAGGGGTTTTTAAAAGATGGATTTGCTTATGGTATATCAACGGGTTTTATTCGTGATATTCCGTTTAATAAGCGAAGAAATTTTGGTGTTGGTTTGGGATTAGGGTATTCTTTTAACACATACATTCAGAATGTAGTGGTCACAGAATCAAATCAAGATGTATTTGCAACTGAAACTTTTGACCAAACATATACTATCAAAACAAATAGCATTGATATTCCTTTTCAAATACGTTGGAGGACATCAACCTTGCAAGATTATAAATTTTGGAGGATATATACTGGAGTAAATTTTTCATATATACTTAATTCAAGTGCGATTGGTACAACCGACAATCAGATTGTTAATTTGACCAATGTTTTGCATGTAAAGCCTTGGCAATATTCATTCGCCATTTCAGCTGGATATGGAACTTGGAATGTTTATTTTGATTATGCTTTGGTTCCTTTCTTCGAAGGTGATAACGATTTGCGCATGAATACGATGCGTTTGGGATTGATGTTTTATATATTTTAATGGAAATATATAAACAGTAATTGAGGTAGGAGTCCTACAATAAATCCAAGGTTTATTTCTTGTAAACTATGTGCTTTCAATTGTATTCTTGCAGTTGCAACTAGCCCACTAGCAATAAACAGTAATGCCGTTGCCATTAATAAATTGACTTGCATGTAAATACTCATTATGAGCGTGAACGAAATAAAACTAGCCATGCCTAACATATGGATGCTAAGTTTTAATTTTTTCACGAATAACATGTAACAGATAGCAAGTGAAATTGCACAGCCGATAAATAAGTTCGACAAAAGAAATAAAGGATCTATTCTTCCCAGTGTTTTACCGAGTACATAAAATAATACTGTCATAAATAGTATCGGTATTTTTCTCTCATCAATGTTTTTTACTTCAATTGATTGAATGAGTTTTTTCCTTTTTAAAATGATTAATAGGATTACAGGTGATAAATAGGTACCAATGCCAACGAGCAAAATGATTTTTAATTTGACACTATCGATGAGGTTGCTATTACCTATTACAAAAAAACTGAGCGTAGCTACAAGAGGAAGTAATATTGGATGAAATACGATGGAAATTAGTTTGTAAACGCGCTGCATCATGGGTTAAATTTCTTTTCTTAAACGCGCTACAGGTAAGTCCAATTGCTCTCTATATTTAGCTACAGTTCTTCTTGCGATGATGTACCCTTTTTCTTTGAGTTTTTGCATTAGTTTGTCATCAGTCAAAGGTTTTCGTTTGTCTTCTTCGTCTATGACAGTTTTTAAGATGTTTTTTATTTCTTTGGTAGAAATATCTTCTCCTTGATCGTTTTTCATTGATTCAGAGAAGAAATCCTTTAGTAATTTGGTTCCGTAAGGTGTTGCAACATATTTGCTGTTTGCGACTCTAGAAACCGTTGAGATATCCATTTCTATTTTATCTGCGATATCTTTTAAAATCATCGGTTTTAGTTTTCTTTCATCACCCGAAACAAAATAGTCGTTTTGATAATCCATGATAGCATTCATGGTCAGTAGAAGCGTTTGTTGTCTTTGTTTTATTGCGTCGATAAACCACTTGGCAGCATCTAATTTTTGTTTTATAAATAAAACAGCATCTTTTTGAGACTTAGTTTTTTCTTTAGACTCTTGATACCCTTTTAGCATATTGTTGTATTCTCTAGAAACATTTAATTGAGGTGCGTTTCTTGAGTTTAAACTCAGTTCTAAATTTCCATCGATAATTTGAATCGTAAAATCTGGTACGATCTGGTCAGTTATTTTTGACGTAACGGTATAGGTTCCTCCCGGTTTTGGGTTTAGTTTTTCTATTTCAGAGATCGCATCTTTTAATTCGGCTTCAGAAATGCCGTATTTAGAAAGTAGTTTTTTGTAGTGTTTTTTTACAAAATGTTCAAAACTGTTGCTTAATATTTCTATAGCAAGATCTATGGATTTTGTTTTTGGTTTGTTTTCTAACTGAATGATCAAACATTCGTTTAAATCACGCGCACCAACACCAATAGGATCCATATTCTGTATGATCGCTATTAATATTTCTTCAACCTCATCTTCTGTGGTGTAAATATTTTGTGTGAAAGCGAGATCATCAACCAAGTCAAGTATATCTCTTCTTAAATAACCGCTTTCATCTAAGCTACCAACTAAAAATTCTGCAATTGAAAATTTATGATCGTTTAATGAAAATGTATTGAGTTGGCTTTTTAAATTCTGATGAAAACTCACGCCACCTGCATAGGGAATTTGGCTGTCTTCATCATCAGCACTGTAATTATTGCTTTGTAATTTGTACTGAGGTATCTCATCATCGCTTAGATACTCGTCAATGTTTATTTCGTCTGCATCAATATTTTCATTGCCGGTATCTTCATATTCATTTTGAAATTCATCCTCATAAGAATCTTCCGTCTCTCTTTCAATATCTAATGCAGGATTTTCTTCAATTTCTTGTTTTAATTTTTGCTCAAAAGCCTGTGTAGGAAGTTGAATTAGCTTCATCAGCTGAATCTGCTGTGGAGATAATTTATGTGATAATTTTAATTGAAAATTCTGTTTAAGCATGTAAACAAAGATACTAATTAGGTTGGATTCTTACTATAAATGAATTTTAGTTTCGTTTATTGTTTTCAACAAAGACACAAATAATTTTTAAAATTAACGAATGTTCATATTTATATCAAAAGGTATTTATTCAAATGAAGTTTTTATCTTTGCAAATGTAAAAAAATATAAAAGTGAAAGGGGATAAGCATCTTTGGATAGCAGCGGCAATCGTTTTTTTTGTACTAGGTATTGAATATCTGTATGCACGCTCGAAAGGAAAAAAAATTTTTAGATTTCAAAATACGATATCAAATTTATTGATGGGGGTTTTTGATAGAATTGCTGGTCTGTTTATGGTGCCATTGATTTTCTTCTATTATCAGTTTTTGTATGATTATGTGTCAATTTTCACGGTTCCAAATACGATTGCTTGGTTTATTTTTGCAGTGTTGATGTCCGATTTTATATGGTATTTTTATCATAAATCTGGACACAGAATTAATTTGTTTTGGGGTGCGCACATCATACACCATCAAAGTGAAGATTATAATTATACCGTTGCATTAAATTTAACTCCTTTACAAGTATTTGTGAGAGTGTTGTTTTGGTCTTTAATGCCAATTCTAGGTTTTACTCCAGAGGTTGTTCTAGGAACGCATTTGGTGATTGGATTGTATCAGTTTTTGTTGCACACTACATTAATTCCGAAATTAGGAATTATAGAGTATTTTTTCGTAACACCTTCGCATCATAGAGTGCATCACGGAAGTAATGAAGAGTATTTAGATAAAAATTATGGAGGTGTATTGATTATTTGGGATCGTATTTTCGGAACTTTTGCCGAAGAGAAGGCTGAAGTGGTATATGGAATTACAAAAGACATCAACTCAAGAGACTTTTTAACTTCAGTGTTTCATTATTATAGGAATTTAGGTTACCAAATGAAACAACTACCATCAATAAAAGAAAAATTATTGTTATTGGTTAGTGGTCCGGATTGGGTACCATCATCAGGAGAACTTTCTTTGATGCCTTTGTATATCGACAAAGGAACTTATAAATACACGAAATTTTCTGCCTTGACAAAAACGTATATCTTATTCAATACGATTGGATTGTTTGTAGTGATTTTAGTGTTCGCTTACTTTATGAGTCAATTGTCAATTTTAAATATGGCGGCTATTGGTGTGTTTGTTATGCTAACACTTATCATCACAGGTCGACTTTTGGAAGGAACTAAAACTACGATACTAGAAATTGTGAGGTTGGTGCTCACTGGTTTTATTTTATATAATTTCTATTTCCTACAAATGTAAATTTGTTCGGTTCTTATTTTTTCGCTTAAGAGAGTTGGCTTCAACTGGCGTCACACCTCTTGCTTCGAATGCTCCTATTGTATCATTTAGAGACCATCTTTACAGGTAAGATTATCCTTTTTTTCTATTGTCTCTTGCCATTTTTCTTTCTAAAGAAAGTAACAGCGCAGGTAATAACAATAAGTTAGATACCATCGCAAAAAGAAGCGTTATCGAGACCAATCCACCCAAAGCTTTTGTTCCTCCAAAACTAGAAACTAAGAACACCAAAAACCCAAAGAATAGAACGATAGAAGTATAAAACATACTCACTCCCGTTTCTCTTATAGCTTTGTAGACAGACTTTCTAATTTTCCAATTACTAGCAATCAATTCTTGTCGGTATTTTGCCAAGAAATGAATAGTGTCGTCAACAGATATCCCAAAGGCGATACTAAAAACTAAAATGGTTGATGGTTTGATTGGGATTCCTAAATACCCCATAATACCACCAGTAACTAACAGTGGTAATAAGTTGGGAATTAATGAGATAAAAATCATTTTAAGCGATTTGAACATCCATCCCATAAAAATTGAAATCAACACTATGGCAAGACCTAAAGAAATGATAAGGTTTTTTATCAAGTAATTGGTTCCCTTTAAAAACATAAGAGATTTACCTGTCAACATTACTTCATATTTGTTCGAGTCAAATTCTCTATCTACAAGTCGTTTGATGTCTTGTTGGATTTGTTCCATCTGATCGGTACCTACGTCTTGCATATAGGTTGTAATTCGCGCATAACGACCATTTGGGTCTACTTTATTAAGTACCGCTCCAGAACCTGAATTTTGATCAGAGTTTTTAATGTAGTTTAGCAAGAATGCTTTTTCTTGAGAAGTAGGTAATTGATAGTATTTAGGATTTCCGTTGTAAAAGGCCTGCTTCGAATATTTTACTAGGTCTACAATAGATGTAGCTCTAGATAGACCGGGTGTTTCTCCAATCAATTTAGAGAGCTTGTCAACCTTTTTTAGAAAAGATAATTTGTAAACTCCTCCTTCTTTTTTAGTGTCGATCATAATTTCTAGAGGCATGATGCCTCCGAATTCTTGCTCAAAAAATACGATGTCTTTGTAGAAAGTTTTGCTTTTTGGCATGTCGTCGATCAAACTACCTGAAACTTTTATTTTGTAGACTCCAATGATGCTTGTGATAACTACGATAAAAGCAACGGTATAAATCGTGTTTTTTCGATTTCGAACCATAAAAATCATCCAATCAACAATTCTCGAAATCCATCTTTGTTCTAAATGTTTTAAATGCTTTTTCTTCGGAAGTGGCATAAAACTATAGATCGAAGGAATAATTAAAATAGACAATACAAAAATTGCCATGATATTGATAGAGGCGATCACACCAAATTCTCTCAATAAAGAACTGTTGGTAAAGATAAAAGTTGCAAAACCAGCAGAGGTGGTAATGTTTGTCATCAATGTAGCATTTCCTACTTTTGATATTACACGGTGCAATGATTTTGTTTTATTGCTGTGTTTCTTTATCTCTTGTTGGTATTTGTTGATAATAAAAATAGCATTCGGTACTCCAATTACAATGATTAGTGGAGGGATCAACGCAGTCAATACTGTAATTTGAAAACGAAACAGTCCAATAAAACCAAAAGCCCAAATTACACCTATACTTACTACGAGTAGTGTGATGAACGTAGCACGATATGATCGGAAAAACAGAAAGAAAATCAAAGCTGTTACAAACAATGCCAAGCCTACAAAAATGGCCATTTCAGATTTGATATTTTCTGAATTCATCGAACGAATGTAGGGCATTCCAGAAACGTGTAAATCTACTTGATTGTCCTTTTCGAATTTGTAGATTAGCGGGTTAAATCGTTCAAATATTAATTCTTTTCGAGCCCTTGTGTTTACAATTTCTTTGTCGACAAAAACCGCAATTTGCATGGTTTGAGTTTCCTTGTTAAACAACAAGTTGTCGTAAAATGGCATTTCGTTAAAAAGGTGATTTTTCAACGAGTCGACTTTTGCTTGTGTGTCTAAGTTCTCAATAGATATATCGGTGAGTTCAAACTTTTTTAATTCTTTGTTTTTTGTTAGTTCTTTTAAATCACCAATTGAAATAGAGTACTCGAATTCTGGAAAAGAATCTAATTGTTTTGCTAGGAGATTCCAATTGTAAAATTTTTCTGGCGTGAAAAGGGTGCTGTCTTTTACTCCAACAACAATTAAGGTTCCTTCTTCTCCAAAAACATCTAGAAATTTATCGTATTTGATGTTCTCGATATGGTCTTTCGGAAGTAAGTTTGCTTCGGTATAAGACAATTTTATGTACTTCATCTGTGTAGCAAGAAGAACCGTGATGATCGCAATTACAGATAAAATTGCATATTGTTGTTTTAAAACAAAACGAGAAGTCTTTGACCAAAATTTCATGAAAAAATAATTTTGTCAAAAGTAAGAAATCCAAACTACTTACGTAGGGTATTATTGAAGGATAATGTTTGCTGAACTTTTAGGCGATTTCCTTTTTCTTGAAAATTACAGTTACTGTTGTGCCTTTGTTCGGCGCTGAGTCTATCTTAAAAGCCCCATTACAAATTTTTAAATATTGCAATATTGTTTTAATACCAAGTCCTGTTCCTTTTTCTTTATGAGTCCCTTCTGTCGAAAACCATAAATTTTCATCGTAAATTTTTTCGATGTTTTCTGGTTGAATCCCAATTCCATCATCTTGAATGCTGGTGTAAATTTGGTTGTCAATCTCTTTGATTTGAATATGAATAGCTCCTCCAATATTTGTGAACTTTAAGGCATTTTCATACAAATTTCTCAGGATAAAAGAATATATTTCTTTATCGGAAAGAAGTTCTTCTACTTCGATTGATGTTGTAGTTGTAATTTCTTTTTGCTTTCCGATTGAAGCATATCTATCGATAATGGTATCAATAGTTTCTTTTGTTGAAAAAGGAGTAAGCTGCACCTCGCAGGTGTGTATTTGGTTTTTCGACCAACGTAAAAGGTCGTTTAAAAAAAGCAATAAATTATCGATTCGTGTTGCAACTTTGTCTAATTTGTTATGAATCTCAAAGGTGTCTTTGTTATTTGCATCCTCATAGATCATTTCAGAATACCCCTTTACGATTCCTAATGGACTTCGAATGTCATGCGCGATAATAGACATGAGTTTCTTGTTGGTATTATTCAATCGTTCTAATTCTTCTTTTTGGGTTTTTATTTTTTGATGGTATTTTTTTGAATAAAGAGAAATAGGCAATGCAATTGCTATCGGGATAATGATTGCTTTTGCCAATCCAATTTCGAAGTTTTCGTCGTGAAGAAATGCGTAAGTAATACTAAATAATAGCACAGACACAATAGTAGAGAAGCTTACTACACTAAATGGAGTGAAAAGTTTTTCACGTTTCAATTTCATCTTTTTTTACAAAGATACGTAGGTAACGTTGTTATTTTATTGACATATGTTAATTAACTTCAATAGGTGCACAAGTTGCTCCGTTGTTTTGAAGTTGTAAACTTGCATCTGAAGGGGAGAGGTATGGAATTCCTGCTCCTAAACCTCGAAGAATAAATAGCACTCCAATTAGAAAAACAAAATAAGGGATGGCTTTTTGAATGTTGTTTCTGAATTTTATAGAAAAAAGATGCTTGAAATAAATAATCATCGTCATTAGTGGAATGGTTCCCACGCCATACAATAGCATGTATAAAAATCCTTGCTGAGGTGTTGCCATGGCAATAGCACCAACTACTGCCATATATACCATTCCACAGGGCAAGTATCCGTTTAAGAAGCCTATTACAAAGAGAGAAGAAAAACTGTTTTTTTTCAAGCGACTTCCTAACCCTGATTTTATTCTACCTACAATTTGATAAAGAGGAGTCGTTACTTCAATTTTTCGAATCCAGTTTTTGGGCAACAGTATATAACCGACAATAATAACTCCAATGATTATCGATAACCTCTGTTGGAACCCAGATAAGAAAAGACCTTTTCCAAGAAAACCAAACAACAGACCAATGCTTCCATATGCAAGAATTCTACCAATATGATAAAGTGAAATTTTTATAGTTTTGGAGGCTCTCGTGTCTTTGTGTACCGGCAAAACCATTGCAATCGGACCACACATGCCAATGCAATGAAAACTCCCTAGTAGTCCTAACAGAAATGCTGAATATAACATGTATTAATAATTAATACTGTGTTGAAATAAATAAGTTTCATCTGAAACATTCCACTCTATTTTTAAGTCCCAACGGCCACTGATTAATACCTCATCAGAGATAAATTGGCTGTGTGAATTTTTGAGTGAAATAGGGATGATTACATCGAGTATTTTATCTGATGGCCTGTATAAATAGATGGTTCCTTTTATCTTTTCAGATGAAAAATTTGTTGGGAAATTGACTGTAATTCCTTTCTCGACTCTATCGACATTGATGTTCGTTTCTAGTTTTTTTGCATTGTTTAATTTATCAATGCGCTGTTGGTATTCTAACTCATCTTTATAATAATCCTTGGCAACCAAATCGTACTCATAATTGCTGTCTGTCGTTGTTTTGATTACAAAGTACAAGATAAAACCAATAAACAGTACAAATGCAATTACGATTCCCGTTCCCCAATTAATTTTTTTCATCATCTTCTTGTTTTTGCGAATGGTAAAGTTATCTAAAACTTCTTGGTCCCATAAAGTTTGTGGTGGTAGTTTCTATCAGTTTTCCTTTTGAAAAGACTCCTATTTTTAAATTCTCTTTTGAGTCTTTTAAATGTTGACGTGGAATCTCAATAAACAAAGACCCTCCATAAAAATTTTCTTTGTCGATATCAAAATCATCTTTTCCAATTAGCTGTATCGTCCCTTCATGTGAAATTAATTCAAAATGAATGTCTTCAATTCTTTGTGAGGTTTTATTTATCAATTTATAGGTGTATACATTGCTAATAATATTGTTTTCTTTGGTTTTGTAGAGTTCACCTGGTAAACGTAAAATAGTAGCTTCCACATCGTTTCTCAAAAATAACATGGTAACCAGTACTGCTATCAAAATAGAAAGCACAGCTGTATAGCCTTTAACTCTTAAATTAAATTCAAAGGGGGTGTTGTTTTCAATTCCATCTTCAGAGGCATATCGAATCAAACCTGTTGGCAAGTTTACGTTTTCCATCATCAAGTCACAAGCATCAATACAAGCGGTACAGTTTACGCATTCTAATTGTGTTCCGTTTCTGATGTCGATTCCCGTTGGGCAAACATGTACACATTGTCCACAATCAATACAATCGCCTTTTCCTGTTGACTCTCTGTCTTCGTTTTTCTTAAATTTGGCTCTACCTTCTTCCTTTTCACCACGTTTGTAATCGTATGCTACATTGATAGATTTGTTATCTAGTAATACACCTTGTAGTCTACCATAAGGACACGCAATGATACATACCTGTTCTCTAAACCAAGCGAAAATAAAATAGAATACCCCTGTGAAAATCAAAAGTAACGAAAGGCCTTTTACATGTTCTTTTGGTGGATCGGTAATAATTTCAATCAGGGCATCACTACCGATAAAATATGCCAAGAATACATTAGAAATTACAAAAGAAATTAAGAAATAAACGAACCATTTAAGGAGTCGCTTTCTGATTTTTTCTGCATTCCATTTTTGTTTGTCTAGTCGTATTTGTGCACCTCTATCACCGTCAATCAAATATTCTATTTTTCTGAAAACCATTTCCATAAAAATGGTTTGCGGACAGATCCATCCACAAAATATTCTTCCATAGATTACGGTGAATAGAATGATAAAGACCACACCTATTATCATTGATATAACCATCAAATGAAAATCTTGTGGCCAAAAAGGAATTCCGAATATATTGAAACGTCTCTCAAGGATGTTGAACATCAAAAATTGATTGCCGTTAATTTTAATAAACGGCGAAACCAACAATAATGTTAACAGAAGCCAACTTACATAAGTACGATACTTGTAATACCGACCTGTAGGTTTTTTGGGGTACACCCACTTACGACCACCGTCGTCTGTCATGGTACCTAAGGTATCTCTAAAAGCTTCTTGTTTTTGATCCATATAACTCTATAAAAACGAAAAAAAATCGTTGGTATTCAGTAACACCAACGATTAAGAAATTTATTCTCCTTCCCATTTGTCTCCTTCTGGAGCTTTTGCATTCTCTGGGTTGGTGCCTTGTAAACTTATAACGTAGTTTGCAATTTGTTGAATTTTTTCTGGGCTAAAACTGTTTTTCCAAGCAATCATCCCTTTTCCATCACGTCCTCCATTTGAAATGGTGTTGTATACATTTTTGATACCACCACCAAGAATCCAGTATTCATCTGTAAGGTTTGGTCCGATAGAACCACGTCCATCTACCATATGACAAGCGGCACAGTTTTGCTTGAATAATTTTTTTCCTTTACTCAAAGCGCCAGCATCTGCACTAGCTTCCATATTGCTTAGGTCAATAGTTTTTACTGTTTTTTTGTACGCTTCAACTTCAGCTTTTGCGATGGCAACTTGTTCTATGTATTCTTCTTGAGTAGATTGGCCACCTAGTAGTTCGTAGTACCCTAAATAAACTCCTGCAAATACAATCGTTGCATAGAACATATACAGCCACCATGGTGGTAGATCGTTGTCAAGCTCCTTGATACCATCGTAATCGTGTTCAAGAATAATGTCTTTCTCTTCACTTATAGGTTTGGTTTTTGAGAGTGCTTGTACTAAGCTTTTCCAATCTTTTATTGAATTCGCTTCTTTTTTTGCATAATAAGCAGCTCTTTCTTCTTCAGAAATATGATCTGTGTAAAGGTTCTCTGAAGCGACTTTTATTTTTTCAATCACCACCAAAGCTAAAATCACGATTAAGTAAAATGCTGCAATTGAGGGGTGAGTAAATCCAAGTTCATCGCCAGGGGTCATGAGTTCGGTTATAACGAATACTACCAAAAATATTGAGAATATTCTAAGAAACGGAGCTGGTAGTTTAGTTTTCATATAGATTGTTTTTTGTGTTTTGTAATGCGTCTTTTTCGAAAGGAATTTGACTTACTTTATCTAAATATTCTTTTTTTGAACTGAATACCCACCAAAACAAGGCAGTGAAGAATATAAAGAAAATCAAAAGTGATATGATAGGATATATTTCGATTCCTTCTATTTCAGTCATATGGTGTTTTATAAATTTCAACATGTTCTAAAATTTATTTTTGTGAATCTTTTACTTTGATATCTGTCCCTAATCGTTGCAAATAAGCAATCAAAGCAACAATTTCTCTTTTGTGAATTGGTACAAACTCTTCACCTGCAGCTAAAGCAGCATTTTTCTCAGCTTCGTAATTTTCGACAAAAGAAGGGTCTTGGTGCAAGTTTTTTTCAACTTGTTGCGCTTGCGCCAATAAATTTGCTTGTGCTTCAGAAATTTCTTGTTCAGTGTAAGGAACTCCTAATGTGACCATAGCTTCCATTTTACTTTCTGTAGCTGAAGTATCAAGTGTGTTGTTTGTCAACCATTGATAACGTGGCATAATAGAACCTGGAGATGTAGACTGTGGATCGTACATATGGTTGAAATGCCAGCTATCTGAATATTTCAATCCCTCTCTATGTAAATCTGGCCCCGTACGTTTAGAACCCCATAAGAATGGATGGTCGTACACAAATTCACCTGCTTTAGAGTATTCTCCATATCGTTCAACCTCAGAACGGAAAGGTCTTACCATTTGTGAGTGACAACTCACACAACCTTCTCTAATATATAAATCTCTACCTTCAAGCTCTAATGGTGTATATGGTTTTACACTTGTAATGGTAGGAATGTTTGAATCTATCATCAAGGTTGGAATGATTTGTACCGCTCCTCCGATTAAGATAGTAACAGTTGCCAATAACGTTAGCTTTACTGGTTTTCTTTCTAGAACCTCGTGCCAACCTTCACCAGCCATTCTTGCTTTTCCAACTTTTTTCAATGCAGGTGCTTCAGCCAAATCATCTTCAACAGCAGATCCGGATTGGATTGTTTTTACAATGTTAAATAACATTACAAAAGCACCGGCGATATACATAGAACCACCAATAGCACGCATCCAATACATTGGGATGATTTGTGTAACCGTTTCTAAGAAATTACCATACATTAAAGTACCATCTGGGTTGAATTGTTTCCACATAGAAGCTTGTACAAATCCTGCAACATACATTGGTAACGCATATAAAATGATTCCTAATGTACCGATCCAAAAGTGTGTGTTGGCAAGTTTCGTTGAGAATAATGTTGTCTTAAACATTCTTGGCACCAACCAATAAATCATACCAAAAGCTAAGAAACCATTCCATGCTAAGGCGCCTACGTGTACGTGAGCAACAATCCAATCTGTAAAGTGCGCTATTGCATTTACATTTTTTAAAGATAGCATAGGTCCTTCGAAAGTCGCCATACCATATCCGGTAATCGCAACTACCATAAATTTTAAAACAGGGTCAGTACGAACTTTATCCCATGCACCACGCAAGGTTAACAACCCATTGATCATACCACCCCAAGATGGAGCAATTAGCATTATTGAGAATGCAACACCTAAGTTTTGTGCCCAGTCTGGCAATGCAGTATATAATAAATGGTGTGGTCCTGCCCAGATGTAAATAAAAATCAATGACCAGAAGTGAACTATAGACAATCGATAAGAGTATACTGGTCTGTTCGCCGCTTTCGGTACAAAATAGTACATCAGTCCTAAGAATGGTGTCGTTAAGAAAAAGGCAACAGCATTATGTCCATACCACCATTGTACTAATGCATCTTGAACTCCTGCATAAACAGAGTAACTTTTCATAAAAGAAATCGGAAGCTCTAAACTGTTAAATATGTGCAAAACAGCAACGGTAACAAACGTACCTAAATAGAACCAAATTGCCACATACATATGACGTTCTCTACGTTTGATAATTGTACCAATTAAGTTGGCACCAAATGCTACCCATACCAACGCGATCGCAATGTCAATTGGCCATTCTAATTCGGCATATTCTTTACTTGTAGTGTAACCTAAAGGAAGCGTAATGGCAGCAGCAACAATAATAGCTTGCCATCCCCAAAAATTGAATTTACTTAAAAAGTCACTCCACATTCTAGCTTTTAATAGACGCTGAGAAGAATAGTAGACTCCGGCGTAAATCGCATTTCCGACAAAGGCAAATATCACTGCGTTTGTATGCAGAGGACGTAAACGACCAAAACTAAGCCAAGATATTCCGTTTGTCATGTTCGGAAAAAGAAACATAAGTGCTAAAAGCAGTCCGACGGTCATTCCAATAATACCCCAGAATATGGTAGCATAGATGAAATTCTTGACAATTTTGTTATCGTAATAAAACTGTTGTACTTCCATGAATTAAGAATTTGTTAGTTGTTTTTTTGTATTAGAATTTTTTTGTGAAGATTTTTGAACTGGTTTGTCATCAAATAAGATTCGAACCGAGGGAGTATAAGAATCATCGTATTGCCCAGATTTCACCGCTTTTATAAAGGCTGTAAAAAAAATCAAGGCTACAATAAGGCTGATAGTTATCAGTAAATAAATGATACTCATATTCGGGATTTATATAGATGACAAAAGTATCGTGGGCACCGTTTAGTAAAAATGATAAATATCATGTTTTTACTTTATTTGAAGGTGCTAGTTTTCTTTTGTTAATTTTTTTAACATTTACCCAAATATAGAGAATAATAGTTTCTTTTCAAAGATGTAAATATTTCGTTTGCAATAACTTCAAGTTAAATGAAGAATTTTCAACGCTTGCGATTGTTTAATGGTGTAGAAATGATATTTGTAATCACTGTGACAAATACAACCACAGAAATAGAACTTAATGGCATTAATATCGCCGCAATTACTGGAGATAGTTGCCCGGTAGTTGCAAAATAAAGCCCTACAAAATTGTATAAAAACGAAAGGATAAAGCTAGCTTTTATCGTTGTGATTGCCTTTTTTGAAATTTTTAGAAACAAAGGCATTTTATTCAAAACATCAGCGTCGATAATGGCATCACAGGCAGGTGAAAAAACATTTACATTTTCAGAAACAGCAATACCCACATTACTTTGGGCAAGTGCTCCTGCATCGTTCAGTCCATCTCCAAACATGACAATTTTTTCTTGGTTTAGTTGTTGTTTTTCAATGTATTTTAGTTTGTCATCTGGTTTTTGATTGAAAACAAAACTAGTTTCAGAAGGAAGGTTTCGACTCAAAAATTCTTTTTCTCCTTCGTTATCGCCAGATAAAACTGTTAGTTTATAGTGTTTGCTTAGTTTTTTAAACATTGCGAACATTCCTTTGCGGTAGTTGTTTTTAAAGATGAATTTTCCTTTGTATTGATGGTCAATATTGATGTGCACAGCCGTTTCGTTGACTTTGTCTTGTTGGGGTGCTTTGGCAAAACTAGCAGATCCAATCATAATTTGTTGGTTACCGATTTTTGCTGTAATTCCTTTTCCGATCTCTTCTTTGAAAGAAATTAGTGCTGGTGAGCTAGTTTTGGTTTTTAAAGCCGCGTATAGCGCTCTACTTAGTGGATGATTTGAGTTTCGTAAAACAGCCGTAATGTTGGTCTGTTCTGTTGCTTCTAATTCAGTTCCTACAAAATTTATTTTTTGTTCTTCAGGTGAGGTGATTGTTCCTGTTTTGTCAAAAATAAGCGCATTGATTTGAGCTAAGTTTTCAATGACACTCGCGTTTTTTAGATAGAATTTATGTTTTCCAAAAATTCGTATAACGTTTCCTAATGTGAATGGAGCGGATAAGGCTAAGGCACACGGACATGCAATGATCAATACTGCACTAACCACGTTAACAGCAATTGTTTTATCTATGAAAAACCAATAACCACCTGAGATCATTGCTATTGCAAGAATCGCATAGGTGAAATATTGACTGATACGATCGGTTATATTTTTGAATTGTTCATTTTTGTCTTTGTTGAAGACATCATTGCTCCAAAGTTGAGTGAGATAACTTTGAGAAACTGTCTTTATGGCTTCAATTTCTATAACGCCAGACAGTTGTTTTCCTCCAGCAAATATTTTGTCGCCCGAGTTTTTAACTACAGGGTTGGCTTCACCTGTAACAAAGCTATAGTCTATAAGCGCATTTCCTGAAATCATGATTCCATCAATCGGAATGAGCTCTTGATTTCTTATCAATAAACGATCCCCTTTTTTTACATCATATATTTGAATCGATGTTTCATTGTCGTTTTTGATGCGAGTTACGGCTATTGGAAAATATGAAGTATAGTCTCGTTCGAAAGACAAAAAGCTATAGGTTCTTTGTTGGAAGAACTTTCCGAGAAGTAAGAAGAAAACTAATCCTGTTAAACTATCAAAATAACCTTGTCCTAGATCAAAGAATATTTCAATAACACTTCGAACAAACAATACCAAGATTCCTAATGATATCGGTACATCAATATTTAATATACGATGCTTTAAGCCCTTGTAAGCTGAAGAGAAATAATCTTGGGCAGAGTATAAAAGCACTGGAAGTGCCATGAAGAACATGATCCATCTAAAAAAAATTTTGTATTGATTGAGCCAGTATTCATCGACTTCAAAATATTCTGGAAATGACAAAAACATGATGTTTCCAAAAGCAAAACCCGCCACGCCTAATTTGTAAATAAGGTCTTTGTTCGTTTTTTTATTTTTGTCTTTTTTTGTGTTTTCAAGACTGATGTATGGTTCGTAACCGATAGAGCTTAATAACAGTACAATCTCTTTGAGGGATATGCTATTTTTATCAAATACAATACGTACCGTTTTTTTAGGAAAATTAACCTGTGACGATTGTATTTTCTCATTCAAACGATGCAGGTTCTCTAAAACCCAGATACAAGAGCTACAGTGTATGTGTGGGATGTTTAATGTAATGATACTTGTTGTTTCAGTATCAAATTCAAGTAGTTTTTCGGCAATCGTTTGATTATCGAGGTAATCGTATTTCCCTTGAATGTTTTCAGGGATTTTACCTGGTGACTGTTCGAAATCGTAATAAGAAGTTAGTTCGTTCTCATTTAAGATTTCAAAAACAGTTTTACAACCATTGCAACAAAAGTTTTTCTCATCAAAAAAAACAGCAGTTCGGTCGGTACATTCGGTACCACAGTGATAACAATTTTCTGTTTTATTCATGACTTTTATCGCGATTTATTCGAATTAGAAACTTCTTTTTATTCTAGAAAGAACAACGTATGATTCGTGTTTTTCTGATCAAATATCAGTTTCAAATTTATGACAAAAATCATAAGAATCTCTTTTTACTAGAATGATAATTATCAGTATTAATGATTATCTTTGTTAGAGAAATAATTATTAATATTATGGGCAACTGTCAGCAATGTATTATCAAAGAATTTAATTCACTAAGAGCGCTTTCAAATGAAGAATTGAAATGTGTGTCAAGTCATAAAAATGAGTTGAATTTCAAAAAGGGTGACGTTATTTTCAAAGAAGGAATGATGTTAAATGGTGTTTACTGCATTCGTGAGGGTAAGTGTAAGTTGACAAAATTAAGTCCGAATGGAAAAGAGCAGATTGTAAAGTTTATTAAAAACGGAGATATGTTAGGGTATCGTTCTGTTTTAGGAGAAGAGCCTGTTAATTTATCAGTGGTTGCTTTAGAAGATATGTCGGCTTGCTTTATTCCGAAAAAAGATATTTTCGATTCGATTCAGAAAAACAAAGATTTTTCTAAAGATATGTTTAAAGTAGTGTGTCACGATTTAAAAGATGCAAACGCAACGATTGCTAATATGGCGCAGAAAACGGTTCGAGAGCGTCTGGCAGATACTTTGTTGTTTTTAGATGAGACATTCGGAGAAGACGAATTAGGTAATATCAATATCAAATTATCGCGTGAAGAAATAGCGAATGTTATTGGTACGGCTACGGAGTCTGCAATTCGTTTGTTATCTGATTTGAAGAAAGAAAATATTATTTCTTTGAGTGGGAAAAAAATAAAAATCGAAAACGCAACAGCTTTGAAAAAAATCGGAAATGGATTTTAATTAGATAGATTTAAAATAAAAAAAACCTGCTAATATTAGCAGGTTTTTTTATTTGTGTTCAATTTACAATTATGCAGAATTTCTACTTGCATTGGTGTTACCGAATAAAGATCGAGTAATGATTTTTTCAAAAGTCTCTAATCTTTCTTGGTCAGAAATGCCTTCTTTGTGCATGTTTTGAACTTCTTTTAAAGCATATTGTTGTAATGTTAATAATGGCAATACGATTGAGTCACGACATGCGATAGAAGCTTTTCCGTCAGGATAGTTTTCCATCAATTCTTTGTGACCTGTTAATTTTAGTAACAAACGCTTCGTTAATTCGTATTCATCATGAATCATATTCCAGAAAGGTCCGAACTCTTCATCTTTCGCCATATAAGACGTCAATTCGAAGAACGATTTGCTCAATGACATTACACTGTTTTCTAATAAGGTTTTAAAGAAGTTAGAGTGGTTGTAAAAGTTCTGTACTTTGTCAAACTCTCCTGCATCTTCGTATTTCTTAAGTGCTGTACCTACACCATAGAAACCAGGTACGTTTTGTTTCAATTGAGACCAACTTCCCACAAAAGGAATTGCTCTTAAGTCACCAAAATCTAATTGTGTTGACTTAGATCGTTTCGAAGGTCTTGAACCAATATTTGCTTTACCGTAATACTTTAATGTACTCATACGTTCTAAATAAGGTATGAACATTGGGTGTTCTTTGAAGTCTACGTAAGCTTTGTAACTTGTTTCTGCTAAATCAACCATTACTTCACGGTCGTCATCTTGCATGGCACCGTTTTTAGGATCGTTAAAGATATCATTGATGATACCAGCTCCTAACATTTGTTCCATGTTGTATTGTGAAGAATCTAAGTTACCGAAATTAGAACTAATTGTTTGTCCTTGAATTGTTAATTGGATTTCTTGATTCTCAATATTAGGCCCTAAAGAAGCATAGAATTTAGAAGTTTTTCCACCACCACGTGCAGGAGGTCCTCCACGTCCGTCGAAGAAAATTACTTTAATTCCGAATTCTCTAGAAACTTTACTAAGTTCTTCTTTGGCTTTGTAAATTCCCCAGTTAGCCATTAAATACCCACCATCTTTAGTTCCGTCAGAGAAACCAAGCATGATGTTTTGTTTGTTGTTTCTTTTTTCAACGTGCGCGCGGTATTCAGGGTTGCTGTATAATTGACGCATTACTTGTGGTGCGATTTCTAAATCATCAATTGTTTCGAATAAAGGAGCGATGTCTACATGTAAACCGTCTTCAAAACCAGACAAGTTTAACATAGCAAAAGTTTCCATTACGTTCAAAGCAGTTTGGTTGTTACTAATAATGTAACGATTTGCTCCACGAGAACCATTTTCTTTTTGAATCGTACGAATAGCTTGCATAGAACTTAAGGTTCTTTGCGCCATTTCTTCGCTCAATTCATCTGGATTGATGTATCCTTTTACTTTCGCTAGTACTTCAATTTGTTCGTCTGGAGTTAATTCTAAATAATTCTCAGGGAATATAGTGTCTCCTTTTTCTTGCAATTCTTTTACGATGTTTGTGAAAACATTGTGGTGAACACGACTATCTTGACGGATATCCATTGTTGCAAAATGATACCCAAATATTTTTACTTTATTGATAAATGTGTCAACTTCTTCTAAGAACAAACCATTGTATTGATCTTTGATTGTCTTTTTGATAGTCAACAATTTTTCTAGTAATGCTTCTTGAGAAATTTTGATAGGAGCATCTTCAGAAATACAACTGTCATACAAGCGAACTTCAATATCGTGTATAATGTCGTAAACACCTTCAAAAGACAATCTTCTTTTGATTTCACGAGCATCACGGTAGTAATTTTTTAAGATAGTTTGACGTAACTTTCTAGCAACTTTCAATGTTGTTTCAGTAGTTACAAATGGGTTTCCATCTCTATCTCCACATGGCCAAAATCCTAAATTGATGATTTCATTGTCGATTGATTTCCCATCAAAAATTTGCGTCTGAATATAATCGTAAATTTTACTGATAGAATGGTAAAAAACATTTTCTAAGTACCAAATCAAACTAATAGCTTCGTCATAAGGAGTTGGCTTCGTTTGTGTAAAGAAAGTTGTTTTTCCTAATTGAGAAAGTAATTTTTTTATAAATGGTAAGTCTCCATTTTTGATAGCACCTTGTAAATCTGTTAAGATCGTAAGTACCGTACCAGGGTAAAACTGAGTAGGGTGTGCTGTAAGAACTAAACGCGTTTTAAAATCTTCTAAAAATTTCTGTAAATCTTTTTTAACTCGTTTAGAAGTTGCTTCTTCTTTTATGTTACGTAAGGTACCAATACCATTCATGTTATTGACATCTGCAAAAGCAGAATCTTCAATAGCATCAAACAAAACTACTTGACGCTCGATGTATTGGATGAATTTGAATATTAAACTAATTCTCTCTTCTTCAGAACTCTCAGATTTGTAAGAATTGAAAAATCCTTCAACAATTTCAGTTGGTGTTTTTCCTTCGTTAAAACCTTCAACACAAGTTTCATTGAATAGAGGAAGTAATGTTCCCGTTTTACTTACCTCGTCAAAAGGTAAGGTCATAAAAACACTATTATATACTTGGTATTTGGCGAGAACGTTATTATTAAATCTTGATAATTTCGTGTGTTTCGACATAGTGGAATAATTTTCGTGCAAGATACAAAACGCTGTTTAAAAAATACTTTTTTATCTGATTTTTAAACAAAAATTAATGTTTTGAAAGAAAAAATAACAAGTCGTTAAAAGACAGGGATTATCGTTCAAAAGAATGGATGTTTTTTGGGGTAATACAGTAGTCTAATGCAATGTCGTTTGAAGAGATGTCTTCTATTATGTCTTCGGGTTCGAAAAATGAAAGTCCAATTTTTATGGCATTAGTTTCCGAAAGAAAATTGTCGTAAAACCCTTTACCATATCCAACGCGATTTCCTTGTTTGTCATATGCCAACAAGGGAACAAAAACTACATGTAGTTTGGAAATTGGAACCTCAATACCATCAATTGGTTCAGGGATTCCATATTTGTTCGTCTTCAATCTGGTATTCTCTGTTAACAAGTAGTTGGTTAGTGTGTTGTTTTCAAAATTTGATTTAGAAACGACTATTTCTTTGTTTTTGGCAAATAAGATGTTTAAGAAATGTTCTGTATTGATTTCTTTTTGTTGCTCGATACTAAGAAAAAGATGAAAATATATTTTCTCTTCCGAAAGAATATCTTGTTTTAATTTTAAAAATTGATTGGCAATAGCAATGCTTTGTTCTTCAATAGCAGCATCATTAAGGGATGCTCTTTTTATTTTGTACGCTTTTCGGGCTTCGGTCTTTAACATGCTGTATTTTATAGATTGGCAAATTAAAGAATAATAGGATTTCTTTTCAATAAAAATTTTAATTTCTTCATGTATTAATGGTTATTTTTGTGGGATGACTGAGGCGTTAAAAATCCAACTCAAAACATTACCTAATTCTCCTGGGGTGTACCAATATTACGATAAAGATGATCAGTTGTTGTATATCGGTAAGGCCATCAATTTAAAAAAGCGAGTATCTTCTTATTTCAATAAAACACAAGAAAACGGAAAAACCAGAGTATTGGTTTCTAAAATACGAAGTGTCAAACATATTGTAGTAGCTACTGAGACAGATGCCCTGTTATTAGAGAATAACTTGATAAAAAAATATCAGCCTCGTTATAATGTGATGCTGAAAGACGATAAAACCTATCCTTGGATTTGTATTAAAAAAGAACGTTTTCCAAGAGTGTTTTTAACTCGTAGAGTAATTAAAGATGGTTCAGAATATTTCGGGCCTTATACAAGTGTAAAAACTGCAAAAGTATTGCTTGACTTGATTCAAGAATTGTTTCAATTGCGCAGTTGTAACTTTGATTTGTCCAAAGAAAATGTTGCCACAAAAAAATACAAAGTCTGTTTGGACTACCATATAGGAAACTGCAAAGGACCTTGTGAGGGGTTTCAAACTGAAAAAAATTACGATGAAAATATCAAAGCGATACGCAATATTGTCAAAGGTAATTTTAAATCTTCTTTGGATAAGTTTAAAAAAATGATGCAATTGTTCTCTGAAAATTTAGAATTTGAAGAAGCGCAGAAAATCAAAGAAAAATTAGACTTGCTTGTGAATTATCAAGCAAGATCAACAGTGGTAAATCCAAGTATTAATAACGTTGATGTGTTTTCGATTATCTCAGATGAAAGTTTTGGGTATGTGAATTTTTTTAAGATTGCAAACGGAGCTATCATCCAATCACATACAACAGAGATAAAGAAAAAATTGGACGAATCTGATAAAGAATTATTGGAATTGTCGATTGTAGAAATTCGACAACGATTTAATTCGGTATCAAAAGAGATTTATGTTCCTTTTGAACTTGATTTGGGAAATGACATCAAAGTTACCGTGCCTAAATTAGGAGATAAAAAACGAATTGTTGAATTGTCTCAGCGAAATGCCAAATATTATAGACAAGAACGATTCAAGCAAATAAAAATTGTAGATCCAGATCGTCATGTCAAGCGGATCATGGCACAAATGAAAAAAGATTTGCGACTGTCTGTTGAACCGAGGCATATCGAATGTTTTGATAATTCAAATATTCAAGGAACCAACCCAGTAGCAGCATGTGTTGTTTTTAAAAATGGGAAACCAAGCAAAAAAGATTACCGCCATTTTAATATTAAAACCGTAGAAGGCCCAGATGATTTTGCATCGATGGAAGAGGTGGTTTTTAGGAGGTACAAACGGTTGCTAGAAGAAGATGAACCCTTGCCACAGTTGATCGTTATTGATGGTGGAAAAGGACAATTATCCTCTGCATTGAAAAGTCTCGATGTGTTGGGACTACGAGGGAAAATTGCAATTATCGGTATAGCAAAACGTCTGGAAGAAATTTATTATCCTGGGGATCCAATACCGATGTATCTCGATAAAACTTCAGAAACCTTAAAGATTGTACAGTTCTTAAGAAATGAAGCACATAGGTTTGGAATTACACATCATAGAAATAAAAGAAGTAAAGGGGCAATTCAATCAGAACTAGAGCAGATTCCAGGCATAGGTAAACAAACCGTTGAGATCTTGTTGCAGTATTTTAAAAGTGTAAAAAGAGTAAAAGAAGCTAGTTTGGAAAATTTATCCAATGTAGTGGGGCCAGCAAAAGCTAAAAAAATCTTGGATGAATTATCTTCAAATAAATAAACCTGAGATAAACGCCGAAACTAGAAGTTCATTATCTTTGGGTAAAAGTAAGACTATGAACATAAGACCGTTACTACTTTTTATTATTTTATCGATAAATAGTGTTTTTTCTCAAGAAGCTAAAGACCAACAAGTACCTAAAGTTGGATTGGTGTTGAGTGGAGGTGGAGCAAAGGGATTTGCCCATATCGGTGTGTTAAAAGTGATAGAGCAAACAGGTGTAAAAATCGATTATATTGCAGGAACCAGTATGGGAGCAGTAGTAGGTGGGTTGTATGCTTCTGGCTATTCTTCGAGAGAAATCGACTCTATTATCAACTCCTATAACTTTATGAATCTTCTTCAAGATGTAGTTCCGAGAAGTGAAACCGCTTTTTTTGAAAAAGAACATGGAGAAAAGCATTTGATCAGTTTTCCGATAACAGAAAATAAAAAAATCAATCTGCCAAAAGCTATCGCGAAAGGGCAATCGGTATATAATGAGATGAATGCTCTTTTTGAACATGTGCACACGGTTACAGATTTTAGTGAATTACCAATACCATTCTTTTGTATGGCTACAGATATTGAAACAGGTGAGTCTGTTGTATTTGATAAAGGCCATCTGCCAGAAGCAATTCGAGCAAGTGCCTCTTTACCAACGTTACTAGAGCCTTTTGAAGTTGATGGAAGAACTTATCTAGATGGAGGTGTGATGAATAATTTCCCTGTTGATGAAATGAAAGCGAAAGGTGCAACTATTATAATAGGTGTGGATGTTCAGGGGAAATTAGAAAAAAAAGAAAATATTAAGTCGGTATTAGGAGTCTTGAATCAAATCATAGATTTTCAGATGTATGCCAAAGATGATGAGAAGGTTCAAGAACTAACAGTACATATTAAACCGAATACTAAAGATTTTTCAATGACTACTTTCGATAGATCCGTTGAGATCATCACAGAAGGGGAAATAGCTGCTGATGCACATAGAAAAGTATTAGATAGTATTGCTGTTTTACAACGAAAATTGAAGATTGATCAAAATCCCAAAATAGTAAAAGAACGTAAAAAACGAAAAGTTACCCAGATTTCTATCAACGAATTAAAACATTATTCCGGTGCATATATAAGAGGAAAAATGGATCTCGAATTTGGAGACTCTATTTCTTTTGCTGATTTAAACAAAAAAATAGACCGTTTGTCGACGGGAAATGATTTTCAGATGATTAAGTATAAATTTCATGAAATTAACGATGAAGAGAGTGAACTGGAATTGGATGTTAAAGAGAATAAAATTTTGTCATTTGCAAGGTTAGGGTTGCATTATGATCCTTTGTATAAATCTAGTTTGTTATTGAATTTCACCACAAAACATATGCTGATTAAGAATGATATTTTCTCAGTTGATTTTGTCGTGGGAGATAATATCAGGGCAAATCTTAACTATTTTGTAAATAATGGTATTTATACGAGTTATGGATTAAGTTCTCGGTTTAATACTTTAAATACAAACGTGAAATTTCAAGGAAGTCAAGTCAATCAAATCACAAAAAATTATCTAGACTTTACAAATTTGGCTTACATTCAAACTACTTTCAATAGAAAGTTTGCAGTAGGTTTGGGGTTAGAACATAAGTTGTGGGATGTTTCAACTAGGGCTTTTACAAATGAAAATGGAACTAATGAAAAGTTTTATTTTGAAAAAAGTAATTATTTCAATTCATTAGCCTACATCAAACTAGATTCTTACGATAAAAAGACATTTCCTAAAAATGGGTATTATGTGAATGGAGAAGTAAAATATTATATGGCTTCGACGGATTTTAATAATAACTTTTCTCCGTTTTGTCAGTTGAAGTTAAAACTATCTGCCGTTAAAACGGTGATTAATAAGTTTACATTTCATTTTACAGCTGAAGGAGGGACTACTTTTGAATCAAATACTTCGAATCAATTTTTATATGCCCTTGGAGGGTATGGCGAAAATATGATTAACAATCATATTCCTTTTTTTGGGTATAGATATGAAGACAATGTAAATCATTCTTATTTGAAAGGTATGTTTGAAGTGAGATATGAAATACATAAAAAGCATAATATTGCGTTTATTTCGAACTATGGAAAGACAGATTTAGACATATTTAATGGTGGTCAAGTCTTTCAAGATGTATTATCAGGTTATGCTTTTGTGTATGGTTATGATTCGTTTTTAGGCCCTGTAAAGCTTGTAAGGGACTGGAGTCCAGATGTTAGTGTGTCTAATTGGTATCTGAGTGTTGGACTCTGGTTTTAGCTCCAATGTTAAATTTTAGCTCCAATGTTAAATTAATGTTATGTAATTGTGTTTTTAATGTAAATGTTTTTATATATTTGTTGTATAGAAACAAAGTATTAACAACATCAAAGATATATATTATGAAAAAGTTACTTATGACAGCGTTATTATTTACGTCACTTGTTTTATCAGCTCAAAATGTTGTTGCAACCGAGACTCCAAAGCCAGTATATGAAGTTGAAGATGGATTAGTGAAGGTTACAAACTTTTATGAGACAGGTGAAATAAGAGAACAAGGATTTTACGACGCAGAAAAAAAATTAACTGGCGAATGGGTTCAGTTTGATAAAAACGGAAAGAAAACTATTGTTGCTAATTATTACAAAGGGGCAAAGGTAGGAAAGTGGTTAGTATGGCAAGGAGACAAGCTTTTACAATTAGATTATGAGCAATCAAGGATTGCAAATGTTAGTGAGTGGAAAGACACGAGTACTCTAGCAGATAATTAAGATCGTTGTATTAACTTTTTGTTAGCAAACCAGAACGCATTAAATGTATTGTTTACATTTAATGCGTTTTTTTTATTACCTTTGTTTCGGTAAGATTGATAGAGACAAAGAAGGGGAAAATGAAGAGCAATATGTCTTTAATCTACTTTCTTTTCATTGATTAAATTGTATTTTTGTCAGGTTAATAAATCTAAAAATATCTTCAAATGAGAAAACTTCAAATGGTTGACTTAAAGAGTCAATATGAAAAAATAAAAGAGCAGGTTGATAATGCAGTAATCAATGTATTTGATTCTACGGCTTTTGTAAATGGTCCTGAAGTTAGACAGTTTCAAGAAGACTTAGAGAAATATTTAGATGTAAAACATGTGATTCCTTGTGCAAATGGGACAGATGCCTTACAAATTGCAATGATGGGATTGGGCTTACAACCAGGAGATGAGGTAATCACTACAGATTTTACTTTTGCAGCCACTGTTGAAGTAATAGCATTGTTGAAATTAACACCTGTCTTGGTAGATTGTGATATCAATAATATGAATATTTCGATTGATGCCATCAAAAAAGCCATTACTCCTAAAACCAAAGCTATTGTTCCTGTTCATTTGTTCGGTAGAGCTGTGGATATGGATGCGATTCAAGAGATCGCTGAAGCGCATAATTTATTTGTGATTGAAGATAATGCACAGGCAATTGGAGGGGTGTATTCAGGAAAAAAAGGAAAGCAAAAATTAGGGACTATTGGTGATGTTGGAACAACATCATTCTTTCCATCTAAAAACCTTGGATGTTACGGAGATGGTGGAGCTATTTTTACAAATAACGACGAATTAGCACATACCATTCGAGGAATTGTAAATCATGGTATGTACGAACGTTACCATCACGATGTAGTTGGTGTTAATTCAAGATTAGATAGTGTTCAGGCTGCTGTGTTAAGAATAAAATTACCGCATTTAGACACTTATAACAAAGCACGTCAAAAGGCAGCAATGTATTATTCTAATGCACTTGGTGTGAATGAAAATATTATTGTTCCGGTAATTTGTGACGACTGCGATTGTCATGTATTTCACCAATATGTAATTAGAATTACAAATGAAAAAAGAGATGGTTTGTTAGCACACTTACAAGAAAAACAAATTCCTTGTGCGATTTATTACCCAATTCCTTTGCATCGTCAAAAAGCTTATGTAGACGAAAGATACAATGAAGAGGATTTTGCAATTACCAATCAATTGTCAGATGAAGTTATTGCTTTACCAATGCACACCGAATTAGATTCAGATCAACAAGATTTTATTATAAATACAATACTTAACTATATAAATTAATAACATGGCTAAAATACTTGTCACAGGTGGACTTGGGTTTATCGGATCACACACCGTAGTAGAATTACAAAACAAAGGATATGATGTAGTTATCATTGATGACTTATCAAATACTACAATTGAAGTTTTAGATAATATAACTGCAATTACTGGTATAAAACCTGAGTTTGCTCAAGTTGATTTAAGAATAAAAAGCGATGTAAAAGCTTTTTTTGACAAGTATGAAGTAGATGGGATTATTCATTTCGCTGCATTTAAAGCAGTGGGAGAAAGTATGCACAAACCTTTAGACTATTACGAGAATAATCTGGGATCTTTGGTGTATTTATTGCAAGAAATGAGAGATCGTAAATTGGATAATTTTATATTCTCTTCTTCTTGTACTGTTTATGGACAAGCAGATGAGCTGCCTATTACAGAAAAAGCACCTGTGAAAACAGCAGAATCTGTATATGGTAATACCAAACAAATAGGAGAAGAAATTATCAAAGATGCGAGTTCTGCTCATGGAATCAATACTATTGCATTGCGTTATTTTAACCCAATCGGGGCGCATCCTTCAATCAAAATTGGAGAATTGCCATTAGGTGTACCTCAAAATTTAATTCCGTTTATCACTCAGACTGCAGCTGGTATGCGTGCAGAACTATCTGTTTTTGGAGATGATTATGATACTGTAGACGGAACAGCGGTTAGAGATTATATCCATGTAGTTGATTTGGCAAAAGCACATATTGCAGCCTTGCAGCGTTTGACTAATAAAAATAACAAAGAGTCTTTTGAGTACTTTAATGTTGGTACAGGTAAAGGAAGTTCGGTTTTAGAAATAATCAATGCTTTTGAAAAAGTAAATGATTTAAAATTAAATTATAAAATTGTAGAAAGAAGAGCAGGAGATATTACTGCAGCGTATGCAGATACCACCATTGCCAATAAAGAATTAAATTGGAAGACAGAATTGTCTCTAGAGGATGCATTGAGTTCTGCATGGAAGTGGCAACAAGCTCAGAAATAGTTTTAAAAAGAACTAGAAAAAATAAAAGAGGCTGTTGTAAAAACAGCCTCTTTTTTTTGTGTCGAAGCATTTTTGATGTTTCTGTTTATTTATTGTACATAGACAGTTTTAAATAGTAGAACGATATGCATAGAAAAAAAATAGACAAACGTTCCTTTTGCGGATTGGAGGGTTTTGTTTGAGGTATATTTGTTGTCCGGATTAAATTAAAATAGAAGGATGATGAAAAAAAGTAATGTTTTTGAAAAGTTTTTATTAGGACTTTTGGTTTTTGTAACGGTTTTAATTAGCTGTGCAGGAAGTAATGAAGAAGAGGGGCAAGTAGGTGAAGAAAAAGAAACGGAAGAAGAGAAAGAAGAAGTCGTTGTAATAGATGTAAACGAAGCAGATGAAGCTTACCCTACTTTTGTGTCTTTTGACGATACTACTCCAGAAGGTAAGTCATGGGTCAAAGTTGCTAATTTGTCTGATGAATTTAATGACGGATTCAATTCAGCTAAATGGATCAAAACAAATTGGAATTACGGAGGTACTCCGGTCAATATGGTCAATAAAAACTCTGGGGTGTCTGATGGTAATTTATGGATCAAGGCAACATTAGATGCTACAAGTGAAACGCAATGGTTTGAGACCTCTCGTGTTAGATCTATCGCCAAAATAAAATTCCCAATGTATACTGAATGTCGTATCAAAACAGCACATATATCAGCGTTTAATACTTTTTGGTTGAATAATGGAGATATCAACAATCGAGACGAAATAGATATTATTGAAAACAACTCGAAACCATCTGGACAAGCAACACCAAGTTTTAATTTAGATGAGTATCCATGGCAAATGAATTCTCAATATTTTATTGTTAAAAACGGCGTGACTGAAAGAGCAAAAGGAAATTCGAGTAACAAAAATTTATCAGATGGAAATACCTTGAAAGGTGTAAGATGGAACGAAGCATATCATGTAGTCGGTGCTTGGTGGAAAGATGCGCATACGGTTCAGTTTTATTTGGATGGAGAACCTTCTGGTAATGTTACAACTGTACAGGCCTTTACATTAGAGCAACATTTAATTTGGGATTTGTGGACTCAAGACTCTCCTTGGGTGGGTGGATTGGCAGTTAAAAATGATTTGCTAGATGAAAGTATCAATACAATGAAAATTGATTGGGTTCGAACCTGGAAATTAGAATAATTCGAAATAGTATAACACTTTCTTAATCATAAGAAAGTGTTTTTTTTAACTCAAATTTATTATGATAATCCTTTATCTTTGGTGAAAACCAAACCACATGTCTAAATCTTTACCGTTTTCATTTTTATTAATTTTATTTTTGATAGGGTGCAAAAAGGAAGAACAAAAATCATATAAGTTTACCAATAGTTTAATCAAAGAAACGAGTCCGTATTTATTGCAACATGCACATAACCCGGTGAATTGGTATGCTTGGAATGAAGAAACCTTAGAGAAAGCAAAGAAAGATAATAAATTATTGCTTATCTCAGTCGGTTATGCAGCTTGTCACTGGTGTCATGTGATGGAACATGAAAGTTTTGAAGATGAAACTGTTGCAAAATTGATGAATACCCATTTTATCAATATAAAAATTGATAGAGAAGAGAGACCAGACATCGATCAAGTGTATATGAATGCCGTTCAATTGATGACTGGAAGTGGTGGTTGGCCATTAAATTGTGTTGCGTTGCCAGATGGAAAACCTTTTTGGGGAGGCACTTATTTTACAAAAGATGATTGGATGAATACTTTGACTCAAATTATTGAAGTATACCAAAATAATCCTGAGAAAATAGTTGAATATGCCGCAAAACTTACCGAAGGTATCAAACAATCTGAATTGTTAGAATTCAATAGTTCACAACCCGTATTCTCAAATGATACTATCAAAAAAGCCATTGCAAAATGGAGTACTCGTTTCGATCGAGATTTAGGAGGCATGATGGGGGCTCCAAAATTTCCGATGCCTAATAACTATAACTTCTTAATGAGATTTGCTAAACAAAGTAATGACTTAGCTTTGGAGAAATATGTTTTTAAGACGTTGGATAAAATGGCTTTAGGTGGGTTGTTTGACCATGTAAATGGCGGGTTTTCAAGATATTCTACTGATGAAAAATGGCATATTCCACACTTTGAAAAAATGCTGTACGACAATGCACAACTCGTAAGTTTATACAGTGATGCCTATTTAATTACCAAAAACGACCTTTATAAAGATGCTGTTCAGAAAACATTGAAGTTTATCTCTAGAGAATTGACCAGTAGAGAAGGAGCATTTTATTCATCGCTTGACGCAGATAGTAAGAATGAAAACGACGAATTAGAAGAAGGTGCCTATTATATTTGGAAAGAGGATGAGTTAAGAAATTTGATTCATATCGATTTTGACTTGTTTGCAAAATATTACAACATCAATTCATATGGTTTATGGGAAAACAATAGTTATCATTTGATTCGAAAGGAGTCTGCTAAAGAATTTGCGGTAAATAACAATATTTCTCTTGCTGAACTTTCTTTAAAAGTAGAAAAGTGGAATAAAATTTTATCTAAAGCGAGGGAAGAAAAAACACGTCCAAGATTAGACGATAAGACGCTGACTTCTTGGAATGCATTGATGTTGAAGGGCTATATTGATGCGTATCGCGTATTTGGCAAAGAAGAGTACTTAGCCTGTGCAATAAGAAATGCTGAGTTCATAGAAGAAAACCAATTTTTTGAAAAGAAACGACTGAATCATAATTACAAAAATGGGGTAAGTAATATCAATGGTTATTTAGAAGATTATGCCACAGTAATTGATGCATTTATATCTTTGTATGAAGTGACTTTGGATCAAAAATGGTTGTTTCATTCAAAAGCGTTGGCGGATTATTGTTACCAGCATTTTTATGATCCAGATTCAAAAATGTTCTTTTTTACCTCAGATTTGGATACCGAACTAATTACCAGAAAAATGGAGATTACAGACAATGTAATTCCGGCTTCAAATTCAATGATGGCCAAAAACCTTTTTAAATTAAGCCATTATTACCACAACAATACCTATCGAAAAACAAGCGAACAAATGTTGCATAATGTTTCTAGTCAGTTTTCTGAATACCCTTCAGGTTATTCTAATTGGCTGGATTTGTATTTGAATTTTGCAGAAAATTTTTATGAAGTTGCGGTTGTAGGTGATCGCGCTTTAGATAAAATTTCAGAAATCAATCAAACATACCTTCCGAATAAATTAATAGCAGGAAGTGTTGCTGAAAATGCCATGCCTCTTCTTCAAAATCGTTATGTAAAAAACAATACACTGATTTATGTGTGTGTTGATGGAGCGTGTAATTTACCTACGGATGAGGTTCTTGTTGCCTTGAAACAAATGAAATAATTCAACAAAAAAATCCTTTCTATTTAGAAAGGATTTTTTTGTTGAATGTCTGTCTGTACATTATGCTTCTGCACTACTTCTAGCTACAGAACGGTCTATTTTAGCAAACAAACCTTGTAATACTTTACCAGGTCCTACTTCGATAACTTCAGTTGCACCATCAGCAATCATTGCTTGAGCACATTGTGTCCACTTTACAGCTCCTGTTAATTGAGCAATCAAGTTCTCTTTTATCTCAGATGGATTTGTTACCGCTTTGGCAACAACATTTTGATATACAGGGCATGAAGGTTCGTTAAATTGAGTCGCTTCAATAGCAGCAGCAAGTTCTTCTCTTGCAGGAGCCATTAATGGTGAGTGAAACGCACCACCAACAGGTAATAATAAAGCTCTTCTAGCTCCTTTTTCTGTGGCTAATTCACAAGCAGCTTTTACGGCATCTAATTCACCAGAAATAACCAATTGTCCTGGGCAATTGTAGTTAGCAGCAACAACATCACCTTCTACAGCTGCACAAATTTCTTCTACAGCGGCATCCTCTAGTCCTAACACGGCTGCCATAGTTCCGGCTTGTAATTCACATGCTTTTTGCATCGCATCAGCACGTTTAGCAACTAGTTTCAAACCGTCTTCAAAAGAAAGTGTTCCATTGGCAACCAATGCAGATAGTTCACCTAAAGAATGACCAGCTACCATGTCTGGTGTAAAGTTGTCACCTAAAACTTTTGCTAAAATTACAGAATGTAAAAAGATAGCAGGTTGCGTTACGTTTGTTTGTTTTAAATCTTCAGCAGTTCCTTCAAACATAATTTTAGTGATATCGAATCCTAAAATTTCATTTGCTTGTTGGAATAATTTTTTTGCCAACTCAGAATTTTCGTACAAATCTTGTCCCATTCCAGAGAACTGAGCTCCTTGTCCAGGAAAAACATATGCTTTCATAAATGTTAATTTCAAATTTGATAGCAAAAATACACATTGTTTGTCAAAAACAATATTTGTTAGACTACAATCTGTGTTTCTTTGAAAGCTTATAGCTTAGATGTTTTGTTTATATTCGTAATTATGAACGAAAAAGACAAGCATCTTGCATCCTCCATTTATATGGTTTTGGCAACTTTATTTATCACATCGTTAGTGGTTTCAAATTTAATTTTTCAGAAGTTTTTTTATTGGAATCCGTTTGGGTGGTTTCAATTTGAAGTTTCTGTTGGAATATTACCTTATCCAATTACTTTTTTAATTACTGATATTATTTCTGAAATTTATGGAAAGAAAAAGGCAAATCAAGTTGTTGTTACGGGTATTTTTGCATCGTTCTTTTCAGTACTTATTGTATTGATCGCAAATTATTCTCCTGCTACAGAATGGTCACCGGTAAACGATGGTTTGTTTACAAAAGTTTTTGGGTTGTCACCTGTGGCTGTAATGGCTTCAATGATGGCCTATCTTTTTGCACAGTTTATCGATATAAAAATTTTCCACTTTTGGAAAGAAAAAACGAATGGGAACCATTTATGGATGCGAAATAATTTTTCTACCTTCAGTTCTCAATTTATTGATACGTTTACCGTAGTCTTACTATTGACTTTATTTGATGTGTTGTCTTGGGATGTTTTCGGTAGTTTGTTGTTAAGTGGTTTTTTGTTTAAAGTAATTGTTGCTGCATTCGATACTCCTTTGTTATATCTGGCGGTTTATTTCTTTAGAAAGAGATTTGGTTTGGCAAAAGGAGAAGAAATAAAAGAGTTTTTGTAATGTAACCACAACTTCTGCTACTAAGAAAAAAAATTAAATCTAAAATTTATGAAATTTAAAAGTATTGTTGTTGCGTTGATGTTTGTTGCCACTTCGTCATTTTCGCAAGTTGAAACTTTTGACAGTTTGTTAAAAAAGTATGTCACTTCTGATGGAGTTGTTGATTATAAAGGAATTTTGAGTGAAAAGGAATCATTGACAAGCTATATTAACTATTTGAAAAACACGAAGCCTGAAAAAACTTGGTCTGCTAATAAGACGAAGGCTTTTTGGATCAATGCATACAATGCTTATACAATCAATTTAATTCTTGAAAACTATCCTATTTCGAGTATTATGAAAATAAAAAATGGAAAAGCATGGGATGTAAAAATGGCTGAAGTCGGTGGTGTTACATATACATTAAATGAAATAGAGCATGAGCAGTTACGAGCTGTTTACAAAGATCCTAGAATTCATGTAGGTGTAAATTGTGCCTCATTTTCTTGTCCTCCATTGGCAAACTTCGCCTTTACAGAAACTAATGTAGAAAGTGAGCTAGAGCAGTTGATGAAAAGATTTGTAAATGATCCGAAAAGAAATGTCTTGACACCGAAAAAAGTATCACTTTCTAAAATTTTCGAATGGTATCAAGGAGATTTTGCTACAGAGGGTAAACTTATTGATTATATAAAAAAATATGCTACGATTGAGTTAGCGAAACAAACAAAAGTTCGTTATTTAGAGTACAACTGGAATTTAAACGAATAATTTACCTCAAAGAAAGAATAGAAATTTATGGAAGCTTATACCCTTGCTGACCAAGAGAAACTGTATGCAAAAGTTCAAGAAACTTTAGCAAAAGCAAAAACGAATCCGATATCAGAAATTAGAAAAAAGAAATCTGAAGAAGATGTTTTGTTTTTAGAGCAATTGCCTGTTCAAGGGTTCTCTAAAAAATTACATCAATATTCAAAGTTGCCTTTTCAAGCGAATGGATTGGATATTTTGCAAATCAATGTAGGGTATTTGTGTAATCAAGTTTGCAACCATTGTCATGTAAATGCTGGACCTTCTAGAAGAGAGTTGATGTCAGTTGAAACGATGAAGCACTGTTTAGCTGCGATAGATTTAGGTGGGTTTTCTACGGTAGACCTTACAGGTGGAGCACCTGAAATTCATCCTGATTTTAAATGGTTTGTTCAAGAAATTGCCAAACGAAATGTAAAGATTATTGTTCGAAGTAATTTGACCATATTAACGTTTGCAAAAGAATATGAATATTTGCCTTTGTTTTTTAAAGAACATAAAATTGAAGTGGTAGCGTCGATGCCTTGTTATACTTTAGAAAATGTTGATAAACAAAGAGGTGAAGGAGTTTTTGATGCTTCAATTAAAGGGTTACAGCTTTTAAATTCGATTGGGTATGGTAAAGAAAAAGATTTGAATTTGCATTTGGTGTACAATCCCGGAGGACCTTCGTTGCCAGGTTCTCAAGAAGGTCTTGAAAAAGACTATAAACGTATGTTGAAAGAAAATTTTGACATTGTGTTCAATCAATTGTATACCATTACAAACATGCCTATTAGTCGTTTTTTAAACGATTTAAAAACTCAGAATAAGGTTGAAGAGTATATGAACCTTTTGGTCGATAATTTTAATTTGTCGGCGGTTGAAAATGTAATGTGTCGCGATACAATTTCTGTACGTTGGGATGGTACTATTTATGATTGTGATTTCAATCAAATGTTGCATTTACCTGTTTTGGATAAACAACTTCAAAACATCAAAGATTTTAATGCAGAAAAGTTGAAGAATAGAACGATATCTCTTAAAAATCATTGTTATGGATGCACAGCAGGTGCTGGTTCTAGTTGTCAAGGAGTAATATCGTAACATAGTATGAAGAAGTTTAGCTGTATTTTAATTTTACTTATTGTGTCATTTTTTTCGAATGCTCAAACCAAGAAATTCAATAAATTGCTCAAACGAAACCTCAAAGAGACTGTGCCCATTATAAAAGTTTCAGAAATTTCTTCCTTAGAGAATTATATTTTACTAGATACTCGTGAAAAAAAAGAATACGACACGAGTCATCTTAAAAATGCAGAATGTGTAGGTTTTGATTATTTTCAAATAGATAAAGTACTGCAAAAATACCCAGATAAGTCCCAACCCATTTTGGTGTATTGTTCCATAGGAATGCGCAGTGAAATGATTGGAGAAAAACTGTTACAATCTGGTTACATGCATGTCTACAATTTGTATGGTGGTATTTTTGAATGGAAAAATCAAGAAAAAGAAGTAGTTGATAAAAATAACGTACCCACGGAAAAAGTGCATACTTTTTCCAAAGAATGGAGCAAATGGTTGATCAAAGGCGAAAAAATTTATGAAAAATAAAAATTTGCTTATCATTTTTACTCGTAATCCTGAGTTAGGGAAAGTTAAAAGCAGACTTGCAAAAAGCATTGGTAACGAGAAAGCATTGCAGATTTATAAAGAACTTCTAGCACACACACGCAAAATTTCTGAACATTTAGATGCAGACAAGCATTTGTATTATACCAATGAGATTTCAAATTCTGATGCTTGGGATGCAAGTATTTATGAGAAAAAAATTCAGGTTACTGGAGATTTAGGTATAAAAATGGGGAACGCGTTTGAATCGGCGTTTTTACTAGGGTATGAAAAAGTAATTATTATTGGATCTGATATATATGATTTGACCCAATCTCATATCGAATATGCTTTTTCATGTCTTGATAAAACAGATACAGTAATTGGACCCGCACTAGATGGAGGCTATTATTTGTTAGGACTAAAAATGTATATACCTTCTGTTTTTAAAAATAAAAATTGGGGTTCGGATTCTGTTTTAAAAGATACGGTTGAAGATCTAGATACTAAATTTTCTATTTCGTTTCTTGAAACTTTAAACGATATTGATGTAATTTCTGATATAAAACACGACTCATATCTCGTAAATTATTTATGATATGAGAAACCTACTTATTTTATTTATTCTATCCGTTGCATTTTTGGATGGCTCGTATGCCCAATGTTCTAGAATCGCCCCCTTTTCAGGAGGACCTTTTGGTGACTATGCTATAAGTGGCAATGCAACTCTAAATTTTCTGTTGAACGGAACAAAGACCTTAAGTTTTGATAGCAATTTTGCAACGACTTCAGGCCCAGATTTACATGTGTATTTATCAAACGAAACAACTGTTTCAACACCAGGAGGCGTTTTGACAACCCCAAATACCGTTGAAGTTGGTTTGTTGCAAAGTGCTTCAGGAAGTCAGAGTTACGATTTGTCTGCGATTAGTCCGGCTATTGGATTAGATACCTATACCTATGTACATATTCATTGTAAAGCATATGATCATTATTGGGGAGCAGGTACTTTTGGAGTAGCATCAGGAGTAGATTGCGCAACGCTATCTGTAGATGATGATGTTACGAATGTGCCTTTTTTAATATATCCTTCTGTGATCACCAATGATGAAGTTTCCATTCAATTGGTGAAGGATGAAGAAATCACTATACATTTTTATTCTGTGCTAGGTGAGTTGGTACAAAAACCATTACTTTTAAATAATGAAATGAATCGAATTGATGTTTCTAAATTCCAAAAAGGAATTTATATTTTAAGAGTTACCTATAGAAACCAATTCAAAACCCAGAAAATTATCGTTCAGTAAATGTTAGAACAAGTTAAAGAAACAGTTGCTTTTTTAAAAAATAAAGGATTTCTTGAAGCCGAAGTGGGTATCGTTTTGGGTACTGGTTTAGGAAAGTTAACCGAAGCAATTGAAATCATAGAAACAATATCTTATAAAGAAATACCAAATTTCCCTATTGCTACTGTAGAATCTCATGCCGGAAATTTGATCTATGGAACCCTTGGAGGAAAAAGGGTTGTTGCGATGCAAGGTCGGTTTCATTTATACGAGGGGTATTCATTTTCAGAAATCACATTTCCTATTAGAGTATTGAAGTTATTAGGTGTAGAAAATTTGTTAATTTCGAATGCGGCAGGAGCCATTAACTTAGACTATAAAAAAGGAGAGTTGATGTTGGTAGAAGATCATATTAATTTACAAGGTGGATCTCCTTTGGCAGAGAAAAACATCGAAGAATTTGGTCCTAGATTTGTAGATATGATTGAGCCTTATTCGAAAGAACTGAATCAAAAAATTAAAGCTTGCGCAGAAAAACTTAAAATCAAACTATTTGAAGGTGTATATGCTTCCGTAGTTGGTCCACAATTAGAAACTCGTGCAGAATATCGTTATTTAAAAATTATAGGAGCAGATGCTGTTGGTATGTCTACTGTACCAGAAGTAATTGTAGCGAACCAGATGAATTTGCCTTGTATTGCTGTATCTGTGTTAACAGATGAATGTGATGCAGACAACTTAAAACCGATTAATATTCCTGAAATACTGGAATTAGCAGCAAAGGCAGAGCCAAAGCTAGTTTCGCTTTTTACTGAGTTGATAAAAACAATATAAAACAGTCAGAAGTGTAAAGTCGTACTTGATGAATTGCGACGAATCACTTAAGACATTAGATTTAATAAAGAATATATGAGTTATTTAGATACTACACATAATGTTTACAAAGAAGCAGCATTAACACCAGATGTTGGTTTGTGTTGTACTACAAATCCGATATGGGAATTACCAGGTTTGAAAATTCCTAAAATCATGCAAGAAATGAATTATGGTTGTGGAAGCACAGTGAATGCAAGAGATTTGACAAATTCCCCAAAGATACTGTATGTCGGTGTTGGAGGAGGAATGGAGTTGTTGCAATTTTCGTATTTCTCACGTCAGAAATCAGGTGTGATTGGAGTCGATGTAGTTGACGAAATGTTAGAAGCATCTCGAAAGAATTTTTTAGAGGCAGAAAAACAAAATTCATGGTTCAAAAGTGAGTTTGTAGACTTGGTAAAAGGTGATGCGCTAAACTTGAATGTAGAAGATAGTAGCATTGACGTAGCAGCACAAAACTGTTTGTTCAATATTTTTAAAGCTGACGATTTAAAAAAAGCCATTTCAGAAATGTATCGAGTATTGAAACCACATGGTCGATTGGTTATGAGTGATCCAACATGTGAACAGCCCATGAATGATACACTAAGAAACGATGAACGATTGCGTGCACTTTGTTTGAGCGGAAGCTTACCGATAGCTGAATACGTAAAAATGTTAACAGATGCAGGTTTTGGTACAATTGAAATAAGAGCAAGAAAACCTTATCGAATACTAGATCCTAAAAACTATCCTGCAGATGAATTGATTTATATTGAATCGATTGAAGTGGCTGCAATAAAAGATCCAATGCCAGAAGATGGTCCTTGTATATTTACTGGAAAGGCGGCTATTTATTATGGAGATGAAGACTTTTTTGATGATGGAAAAGGACACACACTTTTGAAAAATCAACCGCTAGCTATTTGCGATAAAACTGCTGGAGCATTGAAGTCTTTAGGTCGAGATGATATTTATTTTAGTGAATCTACTTTTCATTATGATGGTGGAGGATGTTGTTAAGAAATTTTAATGATTAGAGAATTTTTTAAATCCTTTGGTGTTTTTTCGGAAGAAGAAATTGATGAAATCGAATCTTATTTTACAAAAAGATCCATCAAGAAAAATGAAGTTTTTTTACAAGAAGGCACAAAATGTACTGAAATAGCGTTTGTTGTAAAAGGTATTTATAGATCGTATTATACAGGTTCTGATGGAGTGGAAACTACTTATTGTTTTTGTTTTCCAGGGAGTTTAATGTCTTCTTATTCTGCTTTTATAAGTGGAGAACCAAGCTCGGAAACGCTTCAGGCCTTGACCGATGCAGAGATTTTAGTCGTGAAGAAAACTGATTTAGATCAATTGAGTGAAAATTCGTTTAAATGGATGCATGTTTTAAAAACAATTGCAGAGCAGCAATATGTAGCTCTAGAACAAAGAATATTTCAGTTACAACGAGAAGGAGCTAGTGAAAAATACAATACATTGCTAGAACGGCAACCTATTTACATTCAAAAAATTCCTTTGCATTATTTAGCTTCTTATTTGGGAATATCTCAAAGGCATTTGAGTAGAATTCGTAAAGGAGTTTGATTTATAGACAAATGTCCTCTTTGACAAAAGTTCAGGGTTTTATTTTTGAGAAAAAATATAACAATGAAGAAAATACTTTTGATCAATGGACACCCAAACAAAGAATCTTTTAATTACGGAATTTTTAAGGCTTTTAAGGAAGGAGCTACTTCTCAACATACACAGATAAAGGAAATTCAAATAGGAGAACTAAATTTTGATCCTAATTTGGCTTTTGGTTATCAGCAAAGAACTGAGTTAGAACCGGATTTGAAAATGGCTTGGAAAAAAATAAAATGGGCTGATCATTTGGTTTGGATGCACCCAGTATGGTGGGGCGGATTACCTGCCATTACTAAGGGATTTATAGATCGTTTGTTTTTACCCGGTATGGCTTTTCAATACAAAGAGAATTCGATTTGGTGGGATAAATTACTTACAGGAAAAACCGCGCAAATAATTACAACCTTAGATCAGCCAAAATGGTTTTATAGATTTATCAATAAAAGACCAAGTGTGAATCAATTAAAGAAAAACACATTAGAGTTTTGCGGAGTCAAAAATATCAAAGTGCATTATATTGAAATGATCAAGAATTCTGATGAAAAGAAAAGAGCATTGTGGTTATCAAAAATCGAAAAGTTAGGGAGAAAACATATTAATGTTTAAATTTAGTCAAAATATAATGGGATAAATGAGTTCGATTTGGGGCATTTTTAAAGATTCGTTTTTAGGGTATTGGAATTATCTTGTCCATGAAATTTTGAATCCGTCTTGGGATAATTATTTCTATGCGCTGATTTTTATATCGGTTGTTGTATGGATGTTAGAAATTTTCTTTCCGTGGAGAAAAAAACAAGGTATATTCAGAAAAGACTTTTGGTTGGATTTGTTTTACATGTTTTTCAACTTTTTTATTTTTAATCTAATTGTCTTTATAGCGTTATCTTCAGCAACTGAAAAATTGTTTTTAAACTTTTTGTCATTTTTTTCTTTAGAGCTAACTACTTTACAACTTGTGAATCTCAATGAATATCCTTTGTTGTTGCGATTGTTTTTGTTTTTTGTAATTACAGATTTTGTACAATGGGGAACGCATGTACTGCTGCATAGCACACCTTGGTTGTGGAATTTTCATAAAGTACATCATTCTGTAAAAGAAATGGGATTCGCTGCACATTTACGATATCATTGGATGGAAACACTTGTGTATCGAACTACTTTATACATCCCTTTAGCAATTATTGGAGGGTTTCAAGTAGATGATGTGATTTTTGTGCATTTAATAGCATTGACTATCGGTCATCTCAATCATGCTAATGTCAAGTTGCATTACGGACCACTTAAATATATTTTGAATAACCCTGAAATGCATATTTGGCATCATGCGAAAGCATTGCCTTCTGACCATAGCAACGGAGTGAATTTTGGAATTTCTTTGAGTATTTGGGACTATTTTTTTAAAACAAATTACCAACCTAAAAGTGGGAGGGATATTGAACTTGGTTTTGAGGGTGATGAAAATTTTCCGAAAGACTTTGTGCACCAAGAGATGTATCCAATAAAAACTTAAAACAGTGATTTTTGAGCTTGAAAGATGTATTTTTTTTAAATATTTACGAACTAGCTAGCGTTTAAAATAAATTATATTAAATTTACGCAAATAAGTAAAAATACATATACTAAAACTATAAAAACTATGAGGAAAGCTTTTACCGCCCTAAGTCTATTATTTGTTGCGTGTACCATGTTCTTGACATCTTGCGCTGATCAACCAAAAAAACAGAAAGCCTTAGACAGAATTTTAGCTACAAAAACACTAATTGTTGGTACAACTGCAAATCAATTCCCTTTTACTTTCAAAGATGAAAGTGGGAAACTAGATGGGATAGATATTCGCATAGCAAATTATCTAGCAAATGATTTAGGAGTTGCTGTTAAATATGAAGTGATGGATTTCGATAAATTAATTCCTTCTGTAGAGAATGGTTCAGTTGATATTGTTTTTTCAGGAGTATCTATTACTACAGAAAGAAATGCTAGAGTGGCATTTCCAGGAGTCTACTATAAAAGTGGTAAATCTATTTTATCTAAAAGTAAAACCCTTTCTAAAGGTAAAGCTGAGGATGTAAATAAAGAATCAGTTACGCTAGTAACTGTTAATGGAACTACAAGTGAGGAATTTGTGAAAAATAGATTTCCAAATGCAAAACTATTATTGGTTGAAAACAATACGTTAGCCCTTGAGTTATTAGGAGCTGATAAAGCAGATGGTTTGGTAGCAGATTTCAATACTTGTGAAACAATGGCGTTTTTATATGAGAATAGTTTCTTGTACTATAAAAACATTTCTAAATCTACTGAAAAAGAGTTTATTAGTCCTGTTGTAGCAGCAGGAGATAACCATTTTATCAACTTAATTTCAAATTATATAGATAGAATCAATGCTATTGATAAGTCTGAAGCTATCGATAACTTATGGTATCAATATGCGAAGTTCTAAAAAGAATTTCTCAATAAAAAAGCTCCTTTATAAGGAGCTTTTTTTATGTCTTATTTTTATTAAAAATACTGGCCTATTCCAAACACCATTCCATGTGTGTTTTCTGTAAGACCAAAGCCATAGTCGATTCTAAATACAGCATTCACAATTTTTTTGTGGATAAATCGTACTCCAAGCCCTGAAAAAACAACAATATTATCTTGATTGATAAAGTCATTGATACTTCCTCCAGGTGTACGCCAAGATCCTGAATCCACAAAAGCGTTTCCTTGTAAGCAAAAGATTGAAGTATCGATTAATGAATGTCTGTACTCTGCATTCCAAACAATAGACCCAGTACCACGGTCGATTATATTTCCAACACCTCTAATATTTACGTTGTTATCCAAGGCAAAAGGTGCGAATGGAGAATCATTGTTTGTCGCAAGTCCGACTCTTAATCTCGTAGCAAAATTACCGCGTTCTTTGATGCGTTTATAGTAAAGAATATCATTCCATCCAATCAAAAAGTTTGGCGAAGATACGTTGGTTTCAGAAGTCACATATTGAAAATTAAAAATGTCTTTGAATCCAGAAACATATTGATAATGGTACTTTAAATTATCGTGTTGGAAAATAAATTTATAAAGTATTTTGTCTTCGATTAAATCAAATACAGGAGGTAGATTATCCCCTTCTTTTGGTACGTATTGATAATTTTCTCTAAAAATATTTACCCCTGCACTGAATCGATTTTTACCGTCTATTTCATACAGAGCTAAAACTTCATATGAGACATTGTTGTATTTATAATCCACGGCACCTTGTTCGAAAAAAACCGGTTCTAAAGAAGTGAAATTTTGATAGCTAAGTCCGAGTCCGAATTTTCGTGAAAAAAGATAGGGTGCTTGAAAACTTATTCGGTACGAATCGTAAATGTCTTTTTGGTAAAATCCACCTATGACCATTCCATTTCCCAAGAAATTATAATCTGAAAGCCCAATGCGATATGCGACTTCTTCGTTGTTTGAAGTATACACATTAAACAATGGAATTATGGTGAAGTTCTCTTCCACTGTATATTCAATTTTACATCTGTTGTTGGTTTGTGGAATTATTTTTGATGTTGCATTTGCGACTGCTGGCAATCGAATTAAGAATACAAGGTCTTGCTCTATTTGTGCAGAATCCAAAACCTGATTTTTTTTTACAGAAACAATTTTTTCTAAAAATTTCGTGTCTGTTTTTTTGTTTCCGACAAATGAAACTTCGCTAATTGTTGTGGTTTGTGATGTTACAGGTAAACTTAAAAATCCAATGAGTAAAAGGAATAAAATTCTATTCATATGATTGATTGCTTTTGTAAAATTCTCTTACAAAATGTTCAGAGTTTTTGTTTTGTACCGTATAGCCATGATGGTTCAATCCACCAGATGTTTCGTGTTTATCAAACCATTTCCATAGAAAACCACCCTCGAACCATTGTTCATCCCAAAAAGTTGTATAAAGTGCTTTAAGTGCATTTATTTGTGCTGTTGGGTTGTGAGGTGAAGGGGTGTCAGATACCCAGGGTTCTTTTGTTGAATAATCTGCACTTCTATAACCATATTCGGTAAAGATAATTTTTTTTTGGTGTTTTTTACTGAAGCTTTTTAGTTCGTTTTTAACGGGAAGCCATTTCCTAAGTAATTCGTTTACTTCAGGCGTTTGCTTTGTTGATAAAGGGAAGTATGCATCTATACCAATGCAATCTAGTGCATCCCAAAAAGTTGGAGTTTTATATGAATCCCAGTTTGCAGCATAAGTAAGTTGTCCTTTGTAAACCTTTTTAATTTCAATAATGAGCTGCTCCCAAAATATTGGTCGGTGTTTAACGAAAAGTTTTAATTCAGTTCCTATACAAAGCATGTCAATGGATTCCTTTTCTGCTAGGTTTGCATAAAAAACTAAAAAATCACGATAGTTTTGTTCAAATGATTTCCAATCACGCTCGCTTTTCATTTCAATGAAACCCGTGAAAACACCTTTTTTTACCCATATTTGAGGTTTGAGCATTCTTTTGATGTGATGCTGATGAAAGAGATCTGAGGTTAATTGAATGCCTTCTGCAGTTTCTCCTTTCCACTGCCACTTGTTATTGAAGCTAAGGTCGGGTTTTGTTGCAGAAGGCATAAAGCCAAAGGGCATGAGCGCCACCCAATTGGCATGCATGTTTTTGACAGAAAGTACGTCTTTCGTGTTTGGTATTTTATTTGATGCAACGAAGCTTAGTCCATTGATTTTTAAAATGTTTTTTTGTTGCCCCGTCATGTGAAAACTCATGAATAGAATAACTATAAAAACACTTCGATAACTCATTTGTTAATTTGATATAAATCGCAGGCCTAAGTTAAGGGTTTCTCCAAAACCTGTATCACTTCCTCTTACAAAATTTGTGTAAGATAGTTCTAAGTTTAAAGTTTTGGTTACTTGGTATTTTCCTCCAATACCCAATTGCGTATATTCTTGGCTAAATTTATTTCCTAAATCGATCAATATATATTGTTGAGTTTGCAGGTATACTGTAGATTTTGATGTTGGAAAGTAACTAACAAATGCACTTACAGGTACTCCTAAGCTATTGTTTGCAAATCCTCCTTCCGAGGTTCCGTTGTCATCATAGGTGTCTTCTTCACCAAAGTTGAACTGAGTATCGATTTCTGTAAACAACTGCCATTTTCCACTTGGAAAAGTATAATCGTAAAAGAATTTTGTCTCCCATACATAACTCTTTTTGTCTAGGTATACTCCATTTTCTGTTTCATGATCAACCAACGGAATAAACACTCCTGTTCGAATTGAAAAATTACCAACATTTTTTAAGGGTTGAAAACTTATACTTGGAGCTATAGAGGTAAAACCAGCTCTAGAACCACCTTCTTCATTAGCGAAATTCAAAGGAGAAAACCAACCTTTTCCTCCAATGTTATTTGATTTTACGTTAAAAACTAATCCAATATTGAATCTTGAGTTTTCACTAACTCCATAAAAAGTTTCGAAGGTTGCTGTAAAGAAGTTTTCTCTAGGATGGTCTCCTCTGAAGGTGTCTTCGGTTTGACTGTAAAAGTTATTAAACCATTTTACATCCACTTGTCCTTTGCGTAATAGTTTTGAAGGCGTGTAGGTTTGAATATTGCTTTCTTGTGCATAAGTAACGCACGAAATAAAAAGCGTTAACAATATAATTTTTGAAATTCGAGTCATCGTTAATTTTAATTAAGTTCTTCCTAAAAGTGTTTCATTTGAAGATTTCCTTACAAGATTGGTTTTATTTATATTGATTCTAAATTGATGCTCGTGATTCTATTTCTTTTAAGTTTTTAAAATTTGTTTCGACCTACGGAAAGTAAAATCTTAATTTAGAGAACGAACCAGTTTATCATATTCTAATTTAAGCAAACCTAACTTTATGAAACATATAGTAATTATTGGAAATGGAGTTTCGGGAGTGACAGCAGCACGTCACATCAGAAAATTAAGTGACCATAGGGTCACAATTATTTCTGCTGAAACCAAGTATTTTTTTTCTAGGACAGCTTTGATGTATGTCTTTATGGGACATATGAAATTTGAAAACACGCAACCCTACGAAAATTGGTTTTGGAAAAAAAATCGAATTGATTTGGTAGAGGGTTTGGTTGAATTTATTGATACTGAAGGGTGTAAAGTGGTATTGAGAAACGGTACGGAAATACTTTTCGACGATTTAATTTTAGCTACGGGCTCTAGGCCAAATAAATTTGGTTGGCCTGGTCAGGATTTAAAAGGAGTGCAAGGAATGTATTCTAAACAAGATTTAGAAACCTTAGAAGAAAATGCTAAGGACTGTAAACGAGCTGTGATTGTTGGTGGAGGTTTGATCGGTATTGAAATGGCTGAAATGCTGCATTCAAGAAATATACCCGTTACTTTTCTAGTTAGAGAAACAAGTTTTTGGAATGGGGTTTTACCAAAAGAGCAATCTGAAATGGTGAATAGAGAAATACTTGAAAATCATATCGATTTGCGTTTGTCGACGAACTTACAAGAAATAATTTCAGATGAAAACGGAAGGGCAAAAGCAGTGCTAACTGATAAGGGAGAAACGATAGAATGTTCCGTCGTTGGTTTGACCGCAGGTGTAAGTCCTAATATAGAATTTGTTAAATCTTCTGCTATTGAAACCAATCGTGGTGTGTTGGTAAATGAGTTTTTAGAAACTAATATTAAAAATATTTATGCGATTGGTGATTGTGCTGAACAACATCAAGCAATTGATCAACGAAGACCAATCGAGGCAGTATGGTATACCGGTAGAATGATGGGAGAAACTGTTGCCAGAACGATATGTGGAAATCGAAAAGCATACAAGCCAGGACATTGGTTTAATTCAGCGAAATTCATCGACATCGAATACCAAACCTATGGATGGGTTTGGGCACAACCTAAGGAAAATGAAAGCCGTTTTTATTGGGAAGATGCAACTGGTAAAAAAAGCATCCTTCTCAACTATGATACTAAAACTAGAGAGTTTATAGGTATCAATACGTTCGGAATTCGTTTGAGACACGAACGTTTTGATGCATGGCTTAATGAAAAAGCATCTGTTGAAAAAGTTTTGGTGCATTTAAAAGATGCCAATTTTGATCCAGAGTTTTTCAAGAGCTATGAAGCTGCTATTATCAAAAAATTTAATCAAGAAAATAATACTTCGTTAAAAGTGAAGGCAAAAAGTTGGAAACGAATTTTCTTAAACGCTTAAAAATCTACAGATGAAAACAGTTAAAAATATAGGGTTACTAATTAGTCTGCTAGGTTTCATTTTCTTCACTGGCAGTGTATTCACCGGAACCAATAAAGTAACTCAAGAAACCTTTAATGCTTGGTCTACTTCACAAGTAAAAAGTGAGTTTTTTATAGAAAAGGCACAGCGAGAAATTGTTGGTCAAGAGATGTCTGCGTTTGACTTATCAAATAAAATTATTGCTATAGCTAAGGCTTCAAATGCACACTATATGGAAATGGCCGAAATTCCATGGGATAAAATTATTTGGTTAAAATGGAACAAAAGCTCTAAAGATTTTGTTTATCCATTGGTAAGAGAATCAGCTACAGGTTGGGTAGTAGAAAACCAATTGCTATTCTTCTGGTTGACCTTTGGTTTGGCAATTTTTGGTGGAGTGATAGCATTTGGTTCGGAATATAAAATATTAGGACCTGCAGGTATAAAAAATAACGGAATTTTTCAGCATGCTGCCACAAACAGAGGCTGGATGGGGATGTTTGCTTTTGCTTATTTTGTTGGTTTTTATGTTTTGTTGTATTTTTTTCCAAATTATTTGGTAAACCCAATATTAGCAGTCAATCCTGTGAGTTTAGGCTTGAGTGGTAACCCGGCTAGCCAATGGTTTTTATATGGGTTTATGTACTGCTCGGTCATGACAGTTTTTGCGATCAGAATGTTTATCAAATATCGCCATAATGCGTACCAACTAGTAAGAACTGCGGTTGTTTTGTTTTTTCAAGTGGCATTTGCTTTTTTAATTCCTGAAATATTAGTTGCATTCAATAAACCTTGGTTTGACTTTAAAAATGCATGGCCTTTAAATTATACGTTCTTTTTTGATTGGAATATCAATACCTTAATGAATAGTGGGAATTTAGGCTTGTTTATGTTGATCTGGGGAATCGTATTGACGCTAATTATTGTACCTGTGATGGTGTACTTTTATGGTAAACGATGGTATTGTTCTTGGGTTTGTGGTTGTGGAGGATTGGCAGAAACACTCGGAGATCCTTATCGTCAATTATCAGATAAATCGTTGTTTTCATGGAAAGTAGAACGCTGGTTGATACATGGGGTCTTGGGCTTCGCTATATTCATGACAGCCCTTACATTGTATACGTATTTTGCGGAAATAGAAACTTGGCGTGAACTTGCCTTCGGAATTACTGCTTATGATGTACAATCGAGTTATGGATTTTTTATAGGCTCTATTTTTTCAGGTGTAATTGGTACTGGGTTTTATCCAATCTTAGGAAATCGTGTTTGGTGTCGTTTTGGGTGTCCATTAGCAGCTTATATGGGCTTGGTTCAAAAATTCAAATCTAGATTCAGAATTACTACCAACGGAGGACAATGTATTTCTTGTGGGAATTGTTCTACCTATTGCGAACAAGGAATAGATGTTCGATCTTATGCACAAAAGGGGCAAAATATTGTACGTTCTTCATGTGTGGGATGCGGGATTTGTTCTGCAGTTTGCCCAAGAGGAGTGTTAAAATTAGAAAATGGACCTACCGAAAATAGAATAGATCAGAATCCAACGCTGCTTGGAAATGATGTAGATTTGTTAGAACTCATAAAAAATAATAAATAGTGTGAATCGGTTTTTTAGTTGCCTAATTGTATTTTTTGTTATGACTGTAGCCTATGCTCAGCAAGAAAAAGTGTATCAAAAAAACACGAATGAACGAGGTGAGTTAGAATCAAAAGGATGGATCCTAAATGGTGAAAAATCAGGGTATTGGTACACGTATCATTCAAATCAACAAGTAGCTTCAAAAGGTCATTATGGTAACGGTCGCAAAGAAAAATATTGGTACTTTTACGCGCCGAGTGGAATGCTTTTGAAAGAAGGTCACTATAAGTTAGGGAATATGGAAGCTTGGTGGGTGTTTTATGCAAAATCAGGTCAAGTTGAATGTAAAATTCAGTATAGAAATAATGCTAAAAATGGATATTGCTTGCGATACGAAAATGATAAAATAGTGAAGATAGAAAAGTTTGAAGCCGATACAAAAATTGGTGAGTGGGACAATCTCAAAGAATTTGAATCAGAAAATAATTTGAAAGACTTGTTGTAGTCGTATTTAAATATCATGTCAAAACAATTAGATTCAAAAAATAGTCAAACGAATGAGATGCCGTTAATAAAAGTTATTATACCAGCTTATAATGAGGCAGATGCAATAGGCAATGTGATAGCCGATATTCCGAGTAGTGTATCAGAAATAATTGTTGTCGACAATGACTCGTCAGATCAAACATCAGCTATTGCTGAGAAAGCTGGTGCGACTGTCTTATTTGAAAAAAACAAAGGTTATGGATTTGCATGTTTGAAAGGAATGGAACATATCGCTCAGCAAAAGGCACTTCCTGATATTGTTGTGTTTTTAGATGGAGATTATTCAGATTATCCTGAAGAATTAACAAAAATCATACAGCCGATTGTGAAGAGTGATATTGATTTAGTTATTGGAGCTAGAAGTGCAGCATATAGAGAAAAAGGAGCAATGACTCCACAACAAGTCTTTGGTAATTGGTTGGCGACTTCGTTGATGCATTTGTTTTTTAATGCAAAATTCACAGATTTAGGGCCGTTTAGAGCCATCAAATACGATAAGTTGTTAGCGTTACAGATGCAAGATAAAACCTATGGCTGGACGGTTGAAATGCAATTAAAAGTACTGAAGGCAAAAATGAAATATACAGAAGTACCAGTGAATTATAGAAATCGAATAGGTGTTTCTAAAGTATCTGGTACACTAAAAGGAACAATTATGGCAGGATATAAAATATTAAGTTGGATTTTTAGATATAGTTTTAAATAATGGAAAATATTTTTTCTGAAAAAGTACTCTATTCTATAGGATTAGTGTTACTAGGAGTTTATTTGGTTTCATTAGTGATGATATTTTTGTTTTCACTAGCACAAGTAAATCTGTTATATAATTTTTTAAGAGCTAAGAGAAGAAAAGATACCTCTGAAAAATTTGATCTTTCTAATCCGAACGAAGTGCCTTTCGTTACGATTCAATTACCAGTATACAACGAGTTGTATGTAATGGAGCGTTTGCTAGATACTATTGTAAAATTAGAATATCCGTCTGATAAAATAGAATTTCAAGTGCTTGACGATTCTACAGATGAAAGTGTTGTGTCTACAAAAATACAAATCGAACGTTTGCAAAAAGAAGGCCATAACATTCAATACATTCACAGGACAGACAGAAAAGGATTTAAAGCGGGTGCCTTGAAAGAAGGTATGGAAGTGGCAAAAGGTGAGTTTATTGCTATTTTTGATGCCGATTTTTTGCCAAATTCTGATTGGCTACAAAAAACAGTCCCTTATTTTAAGAACAATGAAGTAGGTGTAGTGCAAACAAGGTGGGGGCATATCAACAGAGATTATTCTTTACTGACAAAAATTCAAGCCTTTGCATTAGATGCACATTTTACGTTAGAACAAGTTGGTAGAAATAGTCAAGGACATTTTATCAATTTTAATGGTACTGCTGGAATCTGGAGAAAAGACTGCATTTTAGATGCCGGTAATTGGGAAGGTGATACACTTACAGAAGACCTAGATTTAAGCTATCGAGCACAGTTGAAAAACTGGAAATTCAAATATTTATGTGAGGTTGAGACTCCTGCCGAGTTGCCGGTGGTTATTTCTGCTGCAAGGAGTCAACAGTTCCGTTGGAACAAAGGGGGTGCTGAGAATTTTCAAAAAATGATTAAAAAAGTTCTTTCATCTGAACAAATCTCGAAAAAGACAAAGTTTCACGCGGTGCTGCATTTGTTGAATAGTACCATGTTTTTGAATGTGTTTATTGTGGGGGTGTTGAGTGTTCCGATGTTGTATCTGAAAAACTATTTTTCTGATTTGAAATTCTATTTTATTGCATTGAGTTTTTTCGTGTTGAGCACTGTCTTTTTCTTTATTTGTTACTGGTTTATGTACAAAGAAATTAAAGGAGGTGGTGTTAAAAAATTTGGTGGATATACTGTCATGTTTTTTCGATTCTTTTCAGTGGCAATGGGCTTTTCTTTACATAATTCTTTGGCTGTTGCAGAAGGCCATGCAGGGAAAAAGAGTGAATTCGTACGTACTCCTAAATTCAACATGCTTTCGTTAAAAGATAAGTGGAGCAAAAATAAATACCTACAGAAGAAATTGCCGAAAAGTGTTTTTGTAGAAGGTTTGTTAGCGTTGTATTTTGCTTTTGGAATGTTAAGTGCTGTTTTTGTTGGGTATATTGGCGAAGGGAAGACAGAGCCAAGTGAACATTTTGATTTTGGATTGTTTCCTTTTCATTTGATGTTGTTTTTTGGGTTTAGCTATGTTTTTTATCACTCGATTCGTTCTGTAAATGAGTAATCTTTTTGTAAATATTTCAAAAAAAAGTCTGATTTATATTTTAATCAGTAGTATTGTTTATTGGGGTATTTCATATGGAATTGATAGAACTGCTTTCCTATCATTGATTTCGATGTACACAATTTGTTTTGTACTGTTTTTGTTATTGATCAAAGAAAACAGAAACAACTCGAATGAGCTTTTTTATATCGGTCTTTTTTTTAGAGTCATTTTACTGTTTTCAATACCGAATTTGTCGGATGATTTTTATCGTTTTATTTGGGATGGACGGCTTTCGTTTTTAGGACTTAACCCGTATTTATATTTGCCAGAAAACAATACGGATCTTGTAGCTGAAGGTGCGTTTTTGTACAGTGGTATGGGAACAATGAATGGAAGTCATTATACCTGTTATCCACCAGTCAATCAACTTTCATTTTTAATACCTGCCCTTTTTTTTTCTAAAAATTATGTAGGTGCAACAATTGTGATGAGAGTGCTTATTATTCTAGCAGATATCGGAACGTTTATTTTTGGAAAAAAAATAGTGCAGTTGTTGAAGCTACCCGTAAAAAATATATACTATTATTTTTTGAATCCATTTGTAATTTTAGAGTTAACAGGTAATTTACATTTTGAAGGAGTCATGATTTTTTTCTTGGCACTTTCTCTGTATTATATCATTAAAAACAAATGGGGAAGGTCTGCATTATTTTTTGCTATTTCTGTTTCTGTAAAATTGATCCCTTTGCTTTTTCTTCCTGTTTTTATTAAAAAATTGGGTATCAAAAAAAACTTCTTGTTTGTGGTTTTAGTCCTGCTATTGAATGTGTTGTTTTTTGTTCCTTTTATGAGTGTTGAAATCTACGATAATTTTATGAAGAGTATTCATTTGTATTTTCAGAATTTTGAATTCAACGCGAGTATTTATTATGTGATTCGTGCAATCGGATTTCAAGTGAAAGGATATAACATAATTCACTCTGTCGGAAAAGTTACACCAATAATTATTGTGGTGTTGGTTTTGATATTGTCTGTTGTTAGAAATAACAAAAAATCAAAAACGATGATAGCAACAATGCTTTTTAGTATTTGTATTTATTATAGTTTCGCTTCTATTGTGCATCCATGGTATATCGCAATTCCTTTGTTTTTGTCGATCTTTACAAATTATACTTTTCCATTGGTTTGGAGCTTTCTCGTGATCTTAAGTTATGCTGCTTATCAAGATACAACTTATCAAGAAAATTTATATCTTGTAGCTGTTGAATATGTAATTGTATATGCCATTGCGTTTTTAGAATTGATAAAATCAAAACGATTTATCGAGCTCAAACAACGTTTCTTGGTGTGAGGAAATCATTTATATAAGGTTACCGAACTATTATATAATTTCGTTTTCATGTTTTTTAGATTAAAAAATCTATTTTTGCAATCCACGTTATTAAATTAACTTTTTACAATGAAAAAAATAACTATTAAAGATATCGCTGCGAAATTTGATGTTTCAATTTCAACTGTGTCAAAAGCATTGAATGATAGTTATGAGATTAGCGATAAAACGAAAGAAAAAATTCAAAAGTACGCAAAGAAGAAAAAGTACAAGCCGAATTTTAATGCTTTGAGTTTGAAAAACAGACGTACCAAGACAATTGGTGTTGTCATCCCAAATATGTTGAACTATTTTTTCGCTCAAGTGTTTCAAGGAGTAGAGAAAAAAGCAAACGAAAAAGGGTATAAAATAATTACATGTATTTCTAATGAGTCTTTTGATAAAGAAGTAGAAACGATGGAGATGCTTTCGAACGGAAGTATTGATGGGTTTTTGGTTTCTATGTCGAAGGAAACAGGGATGAAGAATTGTGTTAATCACTTTAATGAAATGATCGCAGACGGTACACCTATCGTTATGTTCGATAGAGTAGCGAAGGATGTTGATTGTGATAAAGTAGTTGCTGATGATTATGAAGCAGCCATCAAAACAGTAAAACATTTAAAAAATACAGGTTGTAAAAATATTGCATTTATTTCTACAATTAGCGATTTAATTGTTGGAAAAGATCGTTACAAAGGATATTTAAAAGGAATGGAAATTGAAGGTTTACCAGTAAATGAAAACCTGATATTGAACATTCAAGAAAATGACTACAAAAAATACGAAGAGATTATATCTCCACTGTTTGAAAACGGCCCAATAGATAGTGTTATTGCATCAAGTGAGCAATCTGCTATTGCTGCGATGAAAATAGCTCAATTAAAGGGATATAAAATTCCGGAAAACTTTTCAGTTATAGGTTTCGCAAATGGATTGTTGTCTAGGCATTCAAGTCCTAAATTAACAACAGTTAGTCAGCATGGTGAGATCATGGGAGAAACTGCTGCCGAAATGCTTATAGACCGATTAGAAAATGCTGAAGGACAAATTCTTCCGACAGTTACCAAAGTAATAAAAACAGATCTTGTTGAGAGAAATTCTACCAAATCTTATTTAGAGTTGACGAAAAATTAAAGCTCAATAGTAGGTTTAAAAAAAGGTTCTGAAAATTCAGAACCTTTTTTTATTGAGTAAACTATTATATTATAAAATATAGTCTTTTGATTTAGAAATGGCTTCTGCAATTCCGGCAGGATTTTTACCACCAGCGGTAGCAAAGAATTTTTGACCACCACCACCACCTTGGATGAGTTTTCCTAATTCTCTAACTATTTTTCCAGCGTCTAAAGCTTTATCTTCAACTAAGTTTTTAGATATGTAGCTTGTTAGCAATGCCTTTCCATTGATTTCTGTACCCGCAAAGAAAAATAAATTTTCAATTTCACTTCCCAACTCATGAGCGATGTCTTTCAGTGCAGCGGCTTCCATATCAATTTGAGTAGCTAAGAAATTAACGCCATTCACTTCAGTAATCTCGTTTTTTAATTGTGTTTTTAAGCTTTTGATCTTTTCTTTTACCAACGACTCAATTTGCTTTTTTAATGCAGCATTTTCATCTTGTAACGAAGTAATCGCTTTTATAGGATCTTTTGCATTTTTTAAAGTGTTTTTTACATCTGTAAAAACGGCATCTTGTTCGCTATAGTATACTTTTACGGCATCAGAACTGATGGCTTCAATTCTTCTAATTCCTGCTGCTACTGCAGATTCACTTGTGATTTTAAAGTGCCATATTTCTGAAGTGTTTTGTACGTGAATACCACCACATAACTCCATTGATTCTCCAAATCTAATAGATCGAACTGTATCTCCATATTTCTCTCCAAACAAAGCGATAGCTCCTTCAGAGATAGCATTGTCATACGTATTGTTACGATTTTCTTCTAAAGGTAATTGTTCGTGAATACGAGCGTTTACAAAATTCTCGATCGCTTCAAGTTCATCAGTGGTTACCTTTGCAAAATGAGAAAAATCAAAACGTAAGTTTTTCGGACTTACCATAGAACCTTTTTGCTCAACATGCGTTCCTAAAACACTGCGCAATGCTTGATGTAATAAATGTGTTGCCGTATGGTTGCACGAAGATAATCTTGCATGTTTTTCATCGACTACAGCTGTAAAAGTGGCTTCGATGTTCTTTGGCAATGTCTTGGTCATATGAATGATCAAGTTGTTTTCTTTTTTTGTGTCTAAGATGTATACAACATCTCCGTTTGTTGCTTCTAAATAACCAGCGCTACCAACTTGTCCACCTCCTTCTGGATAAAATGGTGTTTGATCGAAGACCAATTGAAACAATTCTCCGTCTTTTTTACTAGCAACTTTTCTGTATCGTGTAAGATTTACTTCAGCAGTTTTAGTGTCATATCCAACAAATGTTTCTCCTGCATTTTCTGCTAATATTTGCCAGTCACCTGCAGTTACTTGTGCCGCAGCTCTTGAACGGTCTTTTTGTTTTTGAAGTTCGGTTTCAAACCCAGCTTCGTCTAATTTCAGTCCTTTTTCACTTAAAATAAGCGCTGTCAGATCGATAGGAAATCCAAAGGTGTCGTACAATTCAAAAGCCTTCTCTCCAGAAACAATGTCACCAGAAGTTTGTTTGATTACCTGATCTAATAATTGTAATCCTTGATCTAATGTTTTTAAGAAAGATTGCTCTTCTTCTTTGATAACATTTTTGATAAGGAATTGCTGAGAAACCAACTCAGGAAATACTTCTCCTAATTGATTGCAAAGCGTTTCTACCAGTTTAAAGATAAAAGGTTCTTTGGTGTTTAAAAAGGTGAAACCATAACGGATTGCTCTACGTAAAATTCTTCTTATTACATAACCAGCACCATTGTTACTCGGTAATTGTCCATCAGCAATAGAAAAAGCTACGGTACGAACATGATCTGCAATCACTCGGATAGCGACACTTACTTTTCCACTTTCTTCAGTTGCAATTGAGTCTTTATCGTAAGTTGAATTTGTGATCGTTTCTATTTCTCTAATTAACGGTGTGAATACATCAGTATCGTAATTAGATTTTACATTTTGCATGGCCATACACAAACGTTCAAAGCCCATACCTGTATCTACATGTTGTGCGGGTAGTTTTTCTAAAGATCCATCAGCTTTTCTGTTGAATTGCATGAATACCAAATTCCATATTTCAACAACTTGAGGGTGGTCCATATTAACCAAATCACGTCCAGAGATTTTTGCTTTTTCTTCTTTCGATCGAATGTCGATATGAATTTCAGAACAGGGACCACAAGGACCTTGTGCTCCCATTTCCCAAAAATTATCTTTCTTGTTCCCCATGATAATTTTGTCTTCAGGAACAATACTTTTCCATAAATCAAAAGCTTCTTGATCTAATTCAAGATTATCGGCATCAGAACTACCTTCAAAAACACTAACGTACAAAGAGTCTTTGTCGATTTTTAAACGATCCGTTAAGAACTCCCAAGCCCATTCGATAGCTTCTTTTTTAAAGTAGTCTCCAAAACTCCAGTTTCCTAGCATTTCAAACATCGTATGGTGGTATGTGTCCATTCCAACCTCTTCTAAATCATTGTGCTTACCAGAAACACGAAGACATTTTTGAGTGTCTGCAACTCTAGAATTGGTAATCTCTTTTTGACCTAAAAAATATTCTTTGAATTGATTCATCCCTGCATTGGTAAACATCAATGTTGGGTCGTTTTTTAAAACGATAGGTGCTGAAGGAACAATTTTATGATTTTTCTCTTTAAAGAAATTTAAAAATTCTTGTCTTAATTCTAGTGATTTCATGCGTTGCGCTACTTTGTGTTGACAATTAAATAAATGCTAAAAAACCTCTTCATAAGAGTAGTTGTAAAACATTTTGTAAATTTGCAATTGTCTAATGAATTTATCAGCTCATTAAAGGGCTTGCAAATGAGGATACAAAAGTACTATATTTACTAATATGGCGAAAGTAAAATTTTACTACGATTCTGATACGCTTTCGTACCAGAGAATAACGGTAAAAAGAAGCACAAAGATTAAAAAAGGTTTGTTGTTTGTAACAGCCGTGTTTTTGATTGCTTTTTTAGGATTTATTGGATTCAGTTATATCGTAAAGTCTCCTAGTCAGTTAGAGCAAGAACGTGAGCTTGAAAATTTAAAATTACATTACGAATTATTGTCGAAGAGAATTGATGAAGGAACCGAGGTTTTGAAAGAAATTCAAGACAGAGATGATAATATTTACCGTGTGTATTTTGAGGCAGAACCCATTTCGAAAGAAGAACGAATGGCTGGGTTCGGTGGTATCAATCGATACAAATCTCTCGATGGTTTTGAGAATTCTACAATGATCAAAGAGGTTACCAAAAAAATTGATGTATTGTCAAAACAATTGGTAGTACAGTCCAAGTCGCTCGATGATATTATCGAAATGGCAAAAAATAAAAAAGAAATGCTCGCCTCAATCCCTGCAATTCAGCCTGTTGCAAATAAAGAATTGAAGCGTATGGCTTCAGGTTTCGGATATAGAATCCATCCGATTTATAAAACTAGGAAATTCCATTGGGGAATGGATTTTTCAGCTCCCAAAGGAACTCCGATTTATGCCACCGGTAACGGAAAAGTTGAAAAGGCTGTGCGTTCGAAAAGAGGTTTTGGTAATTATGTGAAGATCGACCATGGTTTTGGATACAAAACTTTGTATGGACATATGGATAAATACATTGTTCGTAAAGGGCAAAAGGTGAAAAGGGGTGATTTGATTGGTTATGTTGGGACATCAGGTACATCTACTGCACCACATTTGCATTACGAAGTAGTAAAAGGGAATAGAAAAGTAAATCCTATTTATTACTATTTTAATGATTTAACACCTGAAGAATACGATATGATGTTGGATATGGCATCAAAAGAAAACCAATCTCTTGACTAATGAATATCGACCTACCTGAAAAGAGATATTATAAAATTGGAGAAGTAGCCAAAGCCTTTAATGTAAATACATCACTCATCCGTTTTTGGGAGAAAGAATTTGACGTCATTCAGCCCAAAAAAAATGGAAAAGGCGATCGCATGTTTACACCTACCGATATTAAAAATTTTAGATTAATTTATCATTTGGTTAAAGAGAAAGGTTTTACCTTAGACGGGGCAAAAAATAGGTTAAAATCGAATCCAGATGGTACGGTCAATAACCATGAGATAATAGCAAGTCTTGAAAAGGTAAAGGCAGAATTATTGAAGATAAAGAACGCTTTGTAAAGTCGTTTTGTCTTGATAACGAGCCTTTTTTGTCATTAACTCTGACAAAATATCAGCATTTGTACATTGGTATATATATTGAGCTAGAAAAACTAAACGTAAAAAATAAGATATGAATAATTTAAAAAAATGGTTGCCATATGTAGTACTAGGTGTTGTATTGTTATGGGGCTACAGTACATTCAAAGGTTTTAACAACACAGCAGTTACGTATCAAGAAGATGCAAAAACAGCTTGGTCTAATGTTGAGAGTTCTTATCAGAGAAGAGCAGATTTGATTCCTAATTTAGTGAATACGGTAAAAGGGTATGCTGCGCATGAGAGCGAAACCTTAGAAGCTGTGATCAAAGCAAGAGCTGCGGCAACGAGCACAAAAATAGATGCTAGTAACCTAACAGAAGAAAATATGGCTGCTTATCAAAAAGCACAACAAGGCTTGGCAGGTGCTTTAGGAAAATTGATGGTGGTTGCTGAAAAATATCCAGATTTAAAAGCAAACCAAAACTTTTTAGAATTGCAAAGTCAGTTGGAAGGTACTGAGAATAGAATCAACGTTGAGAGAAATCGTTTCAACGGTCTCGTGAATACATATAACAAGCATATCAAAGTATTTCCAAATTCATTGTTTGCTGGAATGTTGAACTTTGGAGAGATGAGCAGATACAAAGCTGCTGAAGGAAGTGAAAAAGCACCAGAAGTACAGTTTTAAGATGTTAAATACAGAATATCATTTATCAGAAAAAGAAGAACTTGCTGTAGTAGATGCTATAAAAGCAGCCGAAAAAAATACTTCGGGTGAAATACGTGTGCATATCGATCCAAGTTCTGATAAGGATGCGTTTGAACGTGCAAAAGAAGTTTTTTTTGAATTGAAAATGAATGAAACAGAAGCAAAAAATGGTGTTTTGTTTTATTTAGCGATCAAAGAACACAAATTTGCGATATTGGGTGATGAAGGAATAGACAAAGTGGTTCCAGATGATTTTTGGGATACTACGAAAGATTTGGTCATTAGCGAGTTTAAAAAAGGAGATTTTGCTTCAGGTTTGCAATTAGGAATAACAGAAGCAGGGAAACGTTTGAAAGAATTTTTCCCATACCAATCTGACGATGTAAATGAATTGTCAGACGAAATATCAAAAGGTTAAAAAAAATACATTATGAATACAGAATTATCATTACAAAGAGAACAATTACAAGCGGCATTTATTTCTAAAGTATACGGTTGGATGAGTGTAGCACTCGTTATAACAGGAGTGGTTGCTATGTGGGCTGCATCAACACCTGCTGTGTATAACGCTATTTTTCCTGGTACAACCATGTTGCCATTTTATTTGCTAATCGGTGCTGAAATCGGAGCGGTTATTTACTTGTCGGCTAGAATTAACAAAATGTCTGCTGAAACTGCCGGAGTTGTGTTTTTAGTATATTCTATTTTAAATGGATTGACATTGTCAATGGTGTTTTTAATTTACACAAGTTCGTCTATCGCTTCTACATTTTTAGTGACGGCAGCTACTTTTGGAGTAATGAGTGCTTATGGTTATATGACTAAAAAAGATTTAACCTCTATTGGGAATCTTGCATTTATGGCTTTGATAGGATTGATTATTGCTTCGTTAGTAAATATGTTTTTACAAAGTGAAATTATGTATTGGGTAATAACGTATGCAGGAGTTTTAATTTTTGTTGCGTTGACAGCTTATGATACTCAAAAAATAAAAAGAATGGCTTCTTACGATGATTCTCAAGAAGTATCAAAAAAGAAATCTATTATGGGGGCATTGACTTTGTATTTAGATTTCGTGAACTTGTTTTTGTACTTGTTACGTTTCTTAGGGGATAGAAGATAAAAAGTAATACCAACAGATAAATACCATTGATTTGAAATCAAAACATAATTTTTACTTTTTTGTGTTGTTTTTGTTCGGAACGTTGACAACGGTTTTTGCGCAATATGGAATTCCTGATGCTCCAAAAAAACAGACAAGTTTGTACGATCGAGCAAATTTGTTAACTAAGCAACAACAGCAACAATTAGAGCGAAAGTTAGTTCGGTATTCAGATTCTACTTCTACGCAAATAGTAGTGGTAACAATGACCTCAATAGGAACCAACAATATAGCAGTGTTTGCTGCTGAGCTTGGTCAGAAATGGGGAATTGGTCAAAAAGGTAAAGACAATGGTGTGTTGATATTGGTTGCAAAAAACGAAAGAAAAGTCAATATTTCAACTGGTTATGGGGTAGAGCATTTGCTAACAGATGCGCTTTCAAGAAGAATTATTGAAAATATCATTACTCCAAATTTTAAATCGGGTAATTTTTATGCTGGATTGAATAAAGGAACCGACGCTGTATTTAAAGTGTTGACAGGAGAATTTAAAGCCAACCCAAAAAAGCAAAAGAGCAAAACTTCTTCAAAACTCAAAGGTTTCTTTATTTTTATCGTAATCCTGTTGTTTTTTATTTTTAGAAATAGAAACAATCGTGGAGGGGGTAAAGGAGGTCGAAGAAGAGATATGTCATCAGATATATTAACTGCCATTTTATTCAGTAATATGGGTAGAAGCAGCGGTGGTTTCGGAGGAGGAAGTTCCGGAGGTTTTGGTGGTGGTGGTTTTTCTGGAGGCTTCGGTGGAGGAGGCTTCGGTGGAGGTGGTGCTAGTGGAAGCTGGTAGCTAACATTTCTCTACTAAGTTCAGCATCTTTTGCATGGTGTTCCAATTTCGCGTTGTGGCTTTTATCTTTAATTTGTTTTCAAAAAAATTATTGTGAAGCTTCGTTTTTCCATAACCATTTTTGCAATGAACATAAATGCAAGAGCCTTGTGTTGAAAAAGTATCTTCGTTATAATCATTCTTAGAAAGTTCAGAAATCAATTGATTTTGAGGTTCGTTTTCTAGAAATACAAAATAATTTTTTTTGGTGTCCTCTATAGAAAAAGGATAGAGATCGATTGTTTTTTTGATGCAGTTACTTGTGTAGATAAAGGCAATTGTTTCTATTGAGAACAAATCAAGTAAAAGTTTTTCGATACTCTTTTTAAGAGCATCAGCTGGTAGATTCGAGTTCGGAATAACAATATTTCCACTTTGGATATAGGTCAGAGCATTTGGAAAGTTGTTTTCATGTAGTGCCTTTTTCAAAGCATCCATTTTGAGAATGTTTTTTCCAGAAACATTGATTCCTCTTAAAAATACTATATAGTGCTGCATCATTATTTTTTTATAAAGATAAAAAAATGCCTATAGCAAAAGCTATAGGCATAAAGAATCAATCTAAACCAAAGATTGCTTTCCGCGGCTCTACCCAGCAGATACGTTTCCACCCGAAGATGTTTTTATTTCTATGTTTTTTGGATTTCCTTTATGTGTAATGCTTGCTCCGCTACTAGCTTTTCCTTTAAGATGTTCTCGTGCAGTAACACTGATGTGCGACCCGCTACTAGCTTTTGATTCAACGAGGTTGGCTTCTAATTCGTAGGCATCAATTGAGCTTCCGCTACTTGATTTTGCTGAAAGGTTATTTGTGGTGCCTTTTATCATTAAATTACTTCCACTGCTTGTACTCAAGTGAATGTTTTTGCATTTCACTTGTAGGTTCATTGAAGACCCACTGCTACAAGTTGCGTTTAGGTTCGCAGATAGTAGCGAGTTTTCAGAGATAATTCTTCCTCCGCTACTAGTTTCTAATTCGTTTATTCCATCTATAGATACATAGATGTTTCTAGCTTTAGATTTACGAATATTTGGTTCGCAATAAACTTTTAGTTTTCCGTTTTTAATACTAGTTTGAATAGAACTATGGGTATTTTCATCAGCTTCAACAGTTAGCTTTTTATCGCTACTATGTGTTAAGTAAAGGGTGATACCTTCTTGAACTTCAATGCTAGAAAAAGATTCAGAAATGACACGTTCTTCCGTCGTTACCTTGTTGTTTCCGGTTACACTGTTTTTTTGATTGAAGTCTACACGACAACTGGTCAAGGATATGGTAGTCACTGTCGCAATAAAAAAGAGTGTTAAGTTTGTCTTTGTTTTCATGATGTTACATTTGGTTTTTAAAAAGTCTTTCGTCGCAATCAGTGCATTCTAGTCCCATGTCTCTCATTATAAAATAATGGTTTGGGATATCGTTGTTGTACAAATCTTGCGTGGTTTCTATAGGACCTAAAAAACTTTTGGTTGAATTGGTAAAATAGAGCGTTATGTTTTTTGGAATTGAAATTGTCACCGATACGGATTCATTTTTACTCAAATGTTTTTCAGGGCTTAAAAAATAGCCATTCAGTTCGATAGTATTGTCTTTGACAGCATAATTGTATTCAATGTTTTCGGCATTCGAATTTGCCAATTGCCTGTTTTTACCTTTTGATACTCGTCTAACTTTTATGGTTGCATTGTCTGTATCATTGTAAATAACATCAACAGTTATGTTATTGCAATACAGTTTTTGAACGTCTTTATCGTATACATACTCTTGTGATTTTCCACTTCGTAAGAAGTTTTTAAAGAGCAATTCGTCGTTGTTTACCATTTTAATCTGTAATGTGTCATTTACCTGGTACGCGAATGGTTCTTCTTGTATTTTGGAACCAGAAAACGCTTTTGCTGTACTGTGTTCAATACCGGTAAATATTAAGGCAAGTATGGCAATAATCCAAATTCCTAATAGTGTTAGGGAGGTTGGTTTGCTTAGTTGCTTTACTGATGATGAAATAATTCGTAGTCCGAGTAAAAATAGGATTAAGAAAGGGAATCCAATAGCGACAAAAATTAATGAAGCCAAGGTCCAGTCTGGAATTATTGAGCTATAAATGAAAGAAGGAATATTTGTAAACGAGTTAGAAATACCCATTAATTCAATGCTTCCAAATGAAAAAGCTGCGATTACAAGTGAAATCAAAACTGCTGCGGCAACGAACATAAGAAGCACTCCAATAACCTTTCCGAATATTTTAAATAGGGTTAGTATTATTTTGCCTAAAGTGTCTAAAAAATTTTGAAATCCTGTTTTTGCTTTGCTGTAATCAGCGTTTTTAATTTTGTCACCAACATTGTTGAATTCGGTTCTTATTTTTTTTTCAATATTGTCGATGTTTACAGCTTCACCTTCCATCTCGAGCTTTTCGGCCGTGGTTTTAGCTTCAGGCAACAATATCCATAAGATAATATAAACAGGTACCGCAAAACCAATGGTAATGGTAGTTATGATAAATAACAAACGCACCCATATAAATTCGATTCCCAAATAATGACCTAACCCAGAAGCTACACCACCAAGAAATTTATTTTCTCCATCACGGTATAGTTTTTTAGAATTGGGTTTTGGTCTTTGGTTATTTGTGTTATCGTAACTTTCACCAGCATCTTCGTAATCTTCGGGTTGTCCCATAATTTTGATGATGTCGTTGATGTCTTGCTCGTTTACAACTTGTCGTTGGTCAACTATTTTTTCAGACAGCAATTCGCTTATTCTAGCTTCGATATCGGCGATAATTTCATTTTTTCCTTGTGGGTCATCGCTCAATGAACGTGCTATCGATTCGAGATAGTTTTTTAGGATTTGATATGCAATTTCATCAATATGGAAAAAGAATCCTCCTAGGTTGATATTTATTGTCTTATTCATGTCGTTAATTTTTATTGCTGGTAACTTTGTCTACCGCATTTGTTAGGTTGTTCCAAGTAGTGTTTAATTCCTTTAAAAAGAGGGTTCCGTTTTCCGTGAGTACATAATATTTTCTAGGTGGGCCAGAGGTAGATTCTTCCCAGCGGTAACTGAGTAGGCCTGCGTTTTTAAGCCTAGTCAGCAAAGGGTAAATGGTACCTTCTACAACAATCATTTCTGCTTCTTTTAAAGTAGATAAGATTTCAGAAGTGTAAGCATCGCCTTTTGCGAGTATTGAAAGGATGCAGTACTCTAGTACTCCCTTTCTCATTTGTGCTTTTGTGTTTTCTATCTTCATTAGGAGTGTTTATTTTATAAAGTTGATACTAAAGGGGTAGGTGTAAGCTTCTCCATTTTGAGCTTTAAGAGATGCAATAATTATTAAGGCTAGTTTACTGAGTTCGAGTATGGCAATTGACAAGCCAAAAAGGGCTACACCAAATATTCCGAAAAATAATACAATCCCCAATACACTTATCAAAAGAAAACCAGCTAAGATTAATTCATAGATGCAAATGCTAAGATTAAAATTTACAGCTTCTTTCGCATGGTGCTCTGTAAACGAAGATGGGTTTTTTAATGTTTTCCATAGAATTAATGGGATGATAATACTACCTAGAGGAATAAAATACCCTGCCAAGGCAGAAATATGTATTAAAAAGGAATTTGTTTGTTCACTGTTTTTTTGCATGATACAACTCAATATTAATGTTCTATGGTACAAATATACATACAAACATAGTATTATGCAAAACATAGTACTGTTTATTTTTAAATAGTTTTGTGGATTGATCTGTTTTCTGTAGTGTTTATAGGGGGTTTGGGGTGTGAAAAAAAGATGTGATTATTTGAGCTATTATTAATAAAAGCATTAAAATGGTGAACTCAACTTTTTTTTTTAACTTAGGTAGATGAAGTTTACACCGTCTTTGTTAAATCGATTTGTATTATTTAAAATACCTTCTGCTTATATTTCAGGTGTAAGAGTTAGTGGTGTATATGAAGATAGAATTGTTGTGTCTGTACAACATAGATGGATCAACCAAAATCCATTCAAATCGATGTATTGGGCAACACAAGGTATGGCATCTGAATTGGCTACAGGAGTACTGATGATGAAAAGTATACAAGCAACTGGAAAAAAAATATCAATGTTAGTTGTGGGACAGAGTGGTGTTTTTATAAAAAAAGCCAAAGGAAAAATTGTGTTTGAGTGTAAGGAAAATGATATTATTCAGTCTGCAATAAAAAAAGCCATTGTTTCAGAAGAAGCACAGATACTTGTTTTGTCGTCAAGAGGTAAAGATGAGTCTGGTGATGTGGTATCTGAGTTTGAATATCAATGGAGTATCAAAGTAAAAAAAACATGAAAAAATTATTGCTTCTCGTATTGGTCTTATGTGTAGCGTGTGCTAAAGACAATATAGAAACTTATGAGACGCTGAACGAATACGTTGATTTGAACTCTCTAAACTCAAAAGATCATGTGATTGCTTGTGCTGCCAGTAAAGCTGATAATTCGAATACTGTTTTTGTGTTTTTTTACCCTGTACCAGGTGCAACAGATTTTAAATATTTTGAAACTGAAAATACCGATGTAGAAAAGAGTGATTTAACGTTGTATTCAGAGGTTGATTTGTCTGTTGAGCCTGTTTTAATGGGTATCTGCAACGTTTTGTTAGAAACTCAGAACAAGAAGTATGGTGTACTGTTACGTATAAAGTAGCAGGTGAGTTGAGAATGGCACAACCTATTCGATTGAAACATCAAACATACGAGACCGAATGGTCTGATGAAGTTCAAATCGCATATTCAGAAAATAGTAAACCAACGTTTTCATGGCAAGATGGCTTGATAGATGACAATGCTATTTACTTTCAGGTAGTGACAAATGGTCAAAACGATTTACTGTCTGGGACCTATACCTATGATAAGAGTTTTGCATATTACGACGTATCCAATGTAGTATTGAATGTTACAAGAGAAGAGCCTCCAGCATTAGTATTGAATGATGATTATGGATTTACGATGATGGGCGTAAGTTTGGATAATTGGGTCAATCTAGTAATTCAAAAAGATTTTCAAATAGAGGATAAGTAATTCTATATTTTCAGCAAGATTATTCGTCCTCGGTTGCTGCTTTTATTTTTTCAATGAAAGAGTTTAATTCTTTTCCATATCTAGAATTTTTAATCTCTTCAGTTAGCGAGTTGTTTATCGTATCCAATAATTTGATGTTCGCATCAGCTAATTGTGTCAGTGCTATATATGGTGCAACTTCAGAGTCTTTATTGTGAACAGCAAAATTGGTCGTGTATAAATATTTTCTTCGTAATATTTGTTTCGATTTTTCAGCAAGTTGCTCCAATTTTTCTTGATTTTTTTCTTTTTCAGCTTCAAAATTATCTTTGATCATGTCAAGATTCTGATTTTGGAATTTTGACGATATTTTGTTGTATTCATCTAATATTTCTTGATTTTCTGAACCAGAAATTTTAGCTCTTAGTACAAAGTTGTCAAGTTGCGTATGGATGCTAATTTCACCAGTATCTCCAAAAAACGGAATTGTATTTTCGCTGTTTTTGTTCAAAGAAAGAAAGTAAAGTTCCCCACTGTTTTTTTTAGAGGTTAGGCTGTAATTTGCAGTACCGTCTAAATAAATCGAATCTACAGTAGAAAGAACACCCTCTTCTATTTTTTGTAAATACAGCGTTCCTTTTTTCAAACCAATAATCTCACCTTTAACAATCATGGTGTTTTTGGAATTGTCTTTAGAGCAAGACATTATCAAAAATGTAGAAATAAAAGTTAAGAGAATAAGTTTTTTCATTGTTGTTTAGTTTAATGGTTTGTTATAAGTGTTTTTCGATAGCTTTTGCTACACCATCGTTGTGGTTGGTGTCTGAGATGTCATTTGCAATTGCCAATACTTCTTCTTTGGCGTTTTTTACTGCAACTCCCATTTTTACCGCTTTCAGCATTTCAATATCGTTATAATTATCGCCAAATGCAATACAGTTTTCCAAACTTAATGCATCGTAACTGTTTTGTAGCAGTGTTTTGATTCCTGTAAGCTTCGAGATTTCTTTATTTGCAATTTCTATATAGGTGTCTTTAGAACGGTATAGGTGTAATTGATCGGGGTAAGCGGCAGATAGTTTTTCCATTACAATGTCTAAAGCTTCTTTGTCTCCCATACACATTACTTTATGTGCTCCTTTGTTGTCGTTTTTCCAGCTCGATAATACTTCTTCTATAGGCTTGATAGTAGGAGTTACCTTTGTGTTGTTTTCTTCACGTTTAGCCCAAAAGTCCATGTTTTCTACATACCAATCATCGTTGTTGTATAGACTGATGTGGAATTTTTTATCTGTATTTAAAAGTGCAATATCTTCTAATATAGAAGTCGGGATTTCAGTGGAGTGAATACTTTTGCCATCAACCAATACCAATCCTCCATTGTAACAGATAATAGGTGTGTTTTTGATATTTAAATCTTCTTGAATGTGATACATTGCACTTGGCATTCTTGAGGAAATCAAGATAAATGGTATGTCCTTTTTGTTGATTCTTGCAACTTCGTTTTTTAATGCCGCAGATGGTACTCTTTCTTTGTTTAATAAAGTTCCATCGATGTCGGTAAAAGCAATCTTTAAACTCATAAGTGTTTTGTGTTCTATTAAGCTTTGTCTTTGTCTCTTTCTAATACAGCTTTAACAATTCCTCTGTGAACAAATGTATTCACAACTCTCCAACCTGTTTTAGCATAACTATTTAATAAGTTCTCAAAGTCAGCATCCTTTTTTATTGGCGTGCTTTTCTGCTTAATGAATTTGTATTCTTTCATAAGAGGGGGGTTTTTAAATTGAAATTATTTTTTTTTCGGAGGCATTGGGCCTCTTTTGTGGATGATCAAACCGTTTAAAAAGTTTCGTAAAAACTGATCTTTACATTCCATAAATTTAGGGTGCTCTTCATTGCGGTACAAAGCATTGATTTCACTTTTTGTCACCTTAAAATCAACCAATCCCATAATCTCTACGATATCGGTGTCTTTTAGTTGTAAGGCTACTCTTAATTTTTTTAAGATGTCGTTATTTGTCATGATAATTTCTTGAATTGCAAATATAGTTAATTAGATTTGTTGAGATTAGATTTTAAAGAGATGAAAAATAACAAACTATTTTATGGTCGTTGCCTTTTTTTTGGGCTGCTTTTATTTATGAATTCTATCCTATTTGGGCAAGAAGTTAATAGACCGGATGGCTTTAAAGAAATCAAAAAAGAAATACCCTCGGTGATTTTAGAAATCAGGTATTTTGGGAGCCATAACTTTATAGGAAAGCCGATTGATGGATATCAAAAATCAACGGCTATTTTATCTGATCAGGCAATTGTTGCGTTAAAAAAAGCAGCTGCCGATATAGCATCAAAAGGAATGGTGTTTAAAATTTTTGATGGGTATAGACCTCAAAGAGCAGTGAATCATTTTGTGCGTTGGGCAAAAGATGAAAAAGATACTTTGATGAAATCAGAATTTTATCCTGATGTAGCGAAAAAAGATTTGTTTGAATTAGATTATATAGCTTCTAAATCAGGACATACAAGAGGTAGTACTTTAGATTTGACTTTGGTATACCGCACAACAGGAAAAGAAGTTGATATGGGGAGCCCTTATGATTTTTTTGGAAAAATCTCTTGGCCTTTCGATACATCAATCACTAAAAAACAGCAAGAAAACAGGATGTTGTTGAGAGAAGTGATGTTACAAAATGGCTTCAAACCCTATCAGTGTGAGTGGTGGCATTTTACATTAAATAATGAACCTTACCCTGATACATATTTTGATTTTCCGGTAGAATAATCAAGAAGTAAGTTCAAATGCTTTCGACTCCATTTCGATTCCGTTGATTACAAGACTTATGCCATGTGTTCCAGGATAATATGTTCTCGTACTGATGATTTTAAACGAATGATTCCGTGTATACTCAAGCGTTTGTCCTTGTGTTAGATCTCGTTCAGAAATTTTGAATATTTTTTTAGAAAGTTTTCCGTTTGCCAATAAAAAGTGCACAAAATATTCTAAGCGAACTTTTTGTGATTTTTTTGAAATATTTTGAATTTTAAATTCAAACGTAAGTGCATCTCCGACAGCTACTTTTTGGTTTCGTAAATTAAAAGCACTCGTGTTAAAATTTTCAATTGCTGGATAACCAAATAATTGTAGTGCTTGTGTATTTCCTTTTTTTAATAAAGTTCTCGCAGCATGTTTTACCAGCCAATCTCTTTCATCAGAAAATCCATTCCACTTACTTAATATTTTTAATATTGCTTCTGGATGATCTTTCGAAATGTCGTTGAGGTTGTTTGCTACACTTCTTCTTACATATAATGATGTGTCGTCTTTTAAATTTTCCAATATCGGATAGATAGGTGTAGGATCCTTTTTTAGAAAAGGCAAGCCCATTCCCCATGGCAATCTTGGCCTACAGCCTTCAGATGCCAATCTTCGTACCGATGGGTGTTTGTGTTTGCTCCATGCTACTAATTTTTTAAATGTTTCCGTAGGAAATTTTAATAAATAGGGGCGTATGGCAAATTCACAACTGGCCAAAATGGTTACTTTTTCTATAGCGCGTAATGAATCGTCAAGATGTCCTAGCCCGTAAATTTCTATATAATCACATAAGACCAAATATTCAAATGTATCTTGTTTGTTTTGGTTGATACGAATGTCTTCAGAAATGGCCACAATGCATTTTAAATTTTCTTTGACATCTTCTGTCAACTGCTCGTTTAAGGCATATGCTATATGTTTTATTCTAGGTTTGAGTTCTAAGTTTTTCCAATTTTTGTCGAATACAGTTTTCAAAAACAACTCATGGTTAAAATTCGCAATATGCATAGCACATATTTCTCCAAAGGGAATAACGAAAGTTTCGTTGAATAGATTTTTTAGAGGCTCAGCCATATTTAATCTTTTAATACTGCTCTAGAAATAACGATTTTTTGAATTTCAGAGGTTCCTTCGTAAATCTGGGTGATTTTGGCATCTCGCATCATACGTTCGACATGGTATTCTTTTACGAATCCATAACCTCCGTGAATTTGAACCGCTTCTGTGGTAATTTTCATACAAGTGTCTGCACAGTATAATTTTGCCATCGAACTCGATAAATCATAATTTAATCCCTGATCTTTTTCCCAGGCCGCTTTCATACATAAAAACCTTCCAGCTTCAATTTCTGTTGCCATGTCGGCTAGTTTAAAAGCAATTGCTTGATGTTTGCTAATTTCTTTTCCGAAAGCTTTACGTTCTTTACTGTATTGAAGAGAGAGTTCGTACGCTCCACCAGAAATCCCCAATGCTTGAGCGGCAATACCGATTCTACCTCCAGATAAGGTTTCCATTGCAAATCGAAACCCAAATCCGTCATCACCAATTCTATTTTCTTTAGGTACCTTAACATCTGTGAATAACAATGAATGCGTGTCTGAACCTCGTATGCCTAGTTTGTTTTCTTTTTTACCTATTTTAAAACCAGGCGTGTCTTTTTCAACGATAAAAACATTGATACCTTTGTGGGCTTTTGAAACATCGGTTTGAGCTATAACTAAATAGATACTTGCATTCCCTCCGTTTGTAATCCAGTTTTTAACACCGTTAAGCTCGTAATAATCTCCTTTGTCTATAGCGGTGGTCTTTTGCGAAGTGGCATCGCTACCAGCTTCGGGTTCACTCAAGCAGAAAGCACCTAGTACTTCGCCACTTGCAAGTGGTTTTAGATATTTTTGTTTTTGTGCTTCTGTACCGTATTTTTCTAAACCCCAACAAACCAAAGAATTATTAGCCGACATGGCTACGCCAGCCGACGCATCAATCTTAGAAATCTCTTCAATGGCAAGTACATAAGATATGGTGTCCATACCACCCCCGCCATATTCAGGAGCAACCATCATTCCCATAAATCCCATTTCGCCCATTTTTTTTATTTGTTCATGCGGAAAGGTTTGATTTTCATCTCGTTCAATAACGCCAGGTAATAATTCTGCTTTTGCAAAATCTCTTGCGGCATCTCGTATCATTATGTGTTCTTCAGACAATTGAAAGTTCATGGAATATTTTTTTAGAAATTCAATATAGTAATTTTTAAAAGTGCTTTTTATTTTTAAATCATTTTTTTAAGTCTGTGAAACTAAAAAACTACATTTGTTAAGAATAGAATTGTATGAAGAACACATATTATTGTATCGGAATCATGTCAGGAACTTCATTGGATGGAGTTGATTTGGTATATGCAACACTGACTAGTGATGAAAATTACTCGTATCAGATACTTAAGACCAAAACCTATGTTTATTCGCAAGAATGGCTTGTTGCTTTAAAAGAAGCTTTTCATAAGAAACCGGTAGAGTTAATCGAACTTGATGTTCGGTATGGTAAATATACAGGGGAGCTTGCAAAACAATTTATTATTGAAAATTCTATTGAACAAATAGATTTCATAGCCTCTCATGGTCATACCATTTTTCATAAACCCGAAATGGGCTACACTTTGCAAATTGGCTCAGGAAAAGAAATAGCCAACATAACCCAATGCAAAACAATTTGCGACTTTCGAACGCAAGATGTAAAATTTGGTGGTCAAGGAGCTCCATTGGTTCCTGTCGGAGATAGTCTTTTGTTTTCAGATTTTGATTATTGTTTGAATCTAGGTGGTTTTGCGAATGTTTCTTATCGAAGATGCAGCGAGAGACTGGCCTATGATATATGTCCAGTGAATATTGTGCTGAATTATTATGTACAACAATATGATTTGTCTTTTGATGAAGGTGGGCAGATTGCTAAATCAGGTAAAGTACATGAATCTTTGTTAAAGGCGTTAAATGCTAATTCTTTTTACCAGCAAAAACCTCCTAAATCTTTGGGGTTTGAATTTGTGTCGCAACAAATTATTCCCTTAATCGATACTTTTGACTTAGCGTTAAAAGATATTTTGAGAACCTTTGTTGAGCATGCTGCTATCCAAATTTCTGCAGTTGTAAATAGAAAAGAAAAGTCAAAAACCTTGATTACCGGTGGTGGAGCTTATAATAGTTTTTTGATAGAAAGACTACAGGTTTTATCAATCACAGAAATATCAATACCCGAGAAAGATTTGGTTGAGTTTAAAGAGGCGCTCATTTTTGGGTTGCTTGGCTTGTTGAAAATAGAGGAGAAGGTAAATTGTTTGAAAAGTGTTACTGGAGCAAGTAAAGATCATTCGAGTGGTGCGATTTATTATCCTAATTAGAACTGCATTTTTTCATGTGTTTCTATGTAAATAATCCGAAATTTCTAAGATTTTAACTGTGTGGTTGGGAAATTTTTAGTGATTTGTGTGTTTGCTTCGATTTTTTTTGACTGCAAAAAATATTCAAATGCTAATTTTTAGAGGTAAAAAAATTAAGGAGTATAAAAAACTGGATTGATTTTTAACAGAATCATTATTTCTGTGTGCGAAATCCTTTGCGTAAAGAAATCATGTTAAAAAGGAAGGTTTCTTTCTTAGAATTTAGTAGCTTAGGCGTTCTAAAATTTTATAATTATGTTCAAAAATTTCTTAGGTAAAAGTCCGTCTTGGTTCAAAGTTACGATGCTTTTCTTTTTAGTGATTAATATTCCAATTTATTTTTTAAATCCAACTGTGTCTGCGTGGATCTTTATCGCAGAATTTATTTTTACACTGGCGATGGCATTAAAATGTTATCCGTTGCAGTCAGGTGGTTTGTTGGCCATTGAAGTGTTGTTACTTGGTTTAACAACTCCTCACAATGCATATCACGAAGTTGAGCAAAACTTAGAGGTGATTTTGTTGTTGGTATTCATGGTTGCAGGTATTTACTTCATGAAACCTTTATTGATGTATATTTTCAGTAAGATTTTCTCTAAAATTAAATCGAAAGTAGCTTTGTCATTATTGTTTGTGTTTATGGCGGCCGTATTGTCTGCATTCTTAGATGCATTGACTGTTACTGCGGTTTTAATTAGTGTTGCTGTTGGTTTTTATGGTGTATATCACAAAATTCATTCAAGTGCTTCAGACTACGATGGAGATGGAGTGATTGATAGCAAACAATTAAGTGGAGAGAACCTTGAGCAATTTAGAAGTTTCTTGAGAAGTTTGATTATGCATGGAGTTGTAGGTACTGCTTTAGGTGGTGTTTGTACTTTGGTAGGAGAGCCTCAAAACTTGTTGATTGGAGAAAGAATGGGATGGGATTTTATTGAATTCTTCTTCCAAATGGGGCCAATTACAATGCCAGTTTTATTATGTGGTTTGTTGACAACAGTATTTTTAGAGTTGACAGGTTGGTTTGGTTTCGGAGCCAGAAGACCTCAAATAGTAAATCAAATTATTGATGGTTACACGAAAGCTGAAGATGAAAAAAGAACGGATAAAGAAAAATATGCCTTAATAGTACAAGGTGTTGCTGCGGTATTGTTAATTATTGGATTGGCAACTCATGCTGCACCAGTTGGTTTTATCGGATTAGGTTTGATTGTGTTTCAAACGGCATTTATGGGGATTATCGAAGAACATGCTTTGGGGCATGCCTTTGAAGAAGCATTGCCTTTTACAGGGTTGATTGTTGTGTTTTTTGTGATCGTTGCTATGATTCACGACCAACATTTGTTTACTCCTATTATTGAATGGGCGTTGCACCAAGATCCAGACGCACAGCCAGGTTTGTTCTATATAGCAAATGGAGTTCTTTCAGCAATTAGTGACAACGTGTTTGTAGCTACTGTATATATCAGTGAAGTACAACAAGCATTTGAGTCAGGTCAGATTTCAAGAGAGCATTTTGAGAAATTGGCAATTGCAATTAATACAGGTACAAATTTACCAAGTGTTGCAACACCAAACGGACAGGCTGCATTCTTATTCTTATTAACCTCTTCATTAGCTCCATTGATTAACTTATCATACGGAACAATGGTTAAAATGGCGTTGCCTTATACGATTGTATTAGGTGGAGTTGGTTATATGATGGTAAACTTAGTTTTGCACTAAGCATCAAAAAAACATATAAACTTAAAAGGAGCCTTCGAAAGAATGGCTCCTTTTTTATTGTATACAAGATTCGAAATAATATTTATGAATTAATTAAATCAAAAACAATTTACTATTCGTATTTTCGTTTTCTTTAAATACCTAACAAAATCTATTTCATATGTTATCATTGTTTCAAGAAGCCATCGTCAATACAGAAGAGGTAGTTTCAGAAGAAAAAACATTGTCTATCTATAAATTAATCATGGAAGGCGGTGTTGGTGGTCAGCTCATTATAGCTATTTTATTAGTGCTTTTAGCAGTTACCTTGTACATTTACTTCGAACGTTTTTTTGCAATTAAAGCAGCGACAAAAATTGATAAAGATTTTATGAATCAAATCAAAGATCATGTTGCGAATGGAAACTTAGAAGCTGCGAAGTCGTTGTGTTCGAATGCAGAAACACCGGTAGCTAGTTTGATCGGTACAGGTATTTCTCGAATAGGGAAACCGTTAGAAGATATCAATACGGCTATTGAAAATGCAGGGAAGTTAGAGGTTTACAAATTAGAAAATAATGTGAGTGTTGTGGCTACTATAGCCGGAGCAGCACCGATGATTGGTTTTTTGGGTACGGTAATAGGTATGATTATTTCAATACATGAAATTGCCAATGCTGGAGGACAAATTGATATCAAACTATTAGCTGATGGACTGTATACAGCCATGACAACTACAGTTGGTGGGTTGATTGTAGGAATTATTTCATACATATCGTACAATCACCTAGTGGTTAAAACAGATAAAGTAGTATATCAAATGGAAGCTAAAACGGTTGAGTTTTTAGATCTATTAAACGAACCCGTATAAAAATTGACTTATGAATATACGAGGTAGAAATAAAGTAGATCCGAATTTCAATATGTCGTCAATGACAGATATTGTTTTTTTGTTGTTGATATTTTTTATGTTGACTTCTACTTTGGTTACAGTAAATGCGATTGACGTGTTGCTTCCGAAAGCAGGAGGGAAAACAGAAAATAAATCTTCAATAGCTGTTTCTATTACTAAAGACGCAAAGTTTTATATGGATGGCAAAGAAGTTACAGAAACAAATTTAGAGAGTGCTATCAAAAAAGAGTTTGCTACATCAGAGACTAAAACTTTGGTGATTCGAGGAGATCGAGAAGTGTCTTACAAAAATATTATGTACGTGATTGATATTGCAAATCGCAACAAAATAAAAATGATACTTGCCGTAAAAGGAATGTAGTGCTATGAAATATCTAGAAACAAAACACGAACGAAAATCTGCTGCAATCACAGTATTGTTGATGGCGGCTATATTACTTCTGATGTTGTTTTTTGGAATGCGCTATATGGATCCTCCAGAAGAATATGGAATCGCAATTAATTTTGGTACATCAGATGTCGGTAATGGTTCACCTGTTTTTAAAGAAACGGTAAAATCTACTCAGCAACCAACACAGCAGCAAAGCATTCCCAAACAGCAAGCGAAACCTGTTGAAGAAGTAAAAGAAGAGGTGTTAACACAGAACACAGAAGAAGCTCCGGTAATTCAAAAAGAGAAAGTAGTAAAGAAAGAAACGCCAACGCCTCAAGAAAAACCAAAAGAGATAGAAAAACCTGCTGTAAAGGAAGCACCTAAACCTTCGGAAGCGACACAAGCTGCCTTGTCTAATTTGTTAAACGGTAACCCATCAGAGGGAGATGAAACGAAAGGTGAAGGAGATGATGCTGAGGCTGGTTTGAAAGGAAGTGAGTTAGGAGATCCAAATTCGTCGAAATATTACGGAAATGGAGGTTCTGGGGGTGATGGAAATTATCGATTAGGAAATAGAAAAGCCATAGAAAAACCACAAATACAATCGGATTGTAATGAAGATGGAATTGTTGTGATTAACATTGAGGTTGATAGAAGAGGGAATGTTAATAGAGTGTCATTAAGTCTAAAAGGGAGTAATACTACGTCACCTTGTCTAGTAGAAATTGCTAAAAAAGCGGCTTTAAGCACGAAATGGAGTGCAGATCCAGAAGCCTCACCTGGACAAAAGGGAACAATTATTTATCATTTTTCATTATCTGAATAGCAGTATTTCGGAATCTAAACTTATGAATTATCAAGAAACACTAAATTGGTTATTTGTTCAGTTACCTATGTACCAACGACAGGGAGCTGCAGCCTATAAAAAAGATTTGTCGAATACCATTTTATTGGCAGATACGATTGGAAATCCACAAAACAACTTCAAATCCATTCATGTTGCCGGAACCAATGGTAAGGGGTCTTGTAGTCATATGCTTGCGTCAATTTTACAAGAAGCAGGTTATAAAGTAGGGTTGTATACTTCTCCACATTTGATTGATTTTCGAGAACGCATCAAAATAAATGGAGCTGAGATTTCTGAAGAAAAAGTAATTTCATTCGTCGCTAAGAACAAAGGTTTTTTCGAAGCGCAGCAATTATCGTTTTTTGAAATGACAGTCGGATTGGCATTTGAATATTTTAGTGATGAAAAAGTGGATTTTGCTGTCGTTGAAGTGGGTCTAGGAGGAAGGTTAGATTCTACAAATATTATTCAACCAGAAGTGTCATTGATTACGAATATAGGATTAGATCATACCAAGTTTTTAGGAGATACTCTAGGAAAAATAGCATTTGAAAAAGGAGGAATTATTAAAGAAAATATACCCGTAGTCATTGGGGAATACCAAGAAGAGACGTTTTCTGTTTTTGAAAAGTTGGCTCAAAAGAAACATGCACCTTTGTTTTTGGCTAGTGAGGGAGACGACAGAAAATATCCGTCAGATCTAATCGGAAGTTATCAAAAACACAATATAAAATCGGTGGTAAAGACGGTTGAGGTATTACGAAGCAAAGGGTTTAGAATAGAAGAAGAACGAGTAAGAAAAGGCTTGCTACATGTTCAGAAGAATACAAATCTTTTAGGGAGATGGCAGGTATTGCAAACGAGTCCCAAAACAATTTGCGACACTGCACATAATAAAGAAGGCTTGAAGTATACCTTAGCGCAATTGCAAGAAGAATCTTACGATAAATTGCATATTGTTTTAGGAGTCGTCGATGATAAAGATTTATCTAAGATTTTACCTTTATTTCCTGAAAATGCATATTATTATTTTTGCAAACCTAATTTAGGTAGAGGTTTAGACGCTTCGGTGTTACAAAGCAATGCTGGTGAATTTCAGCTGAAAGGATCGGTTTTTGATTCTGTAAATCAGGCATATAAAAAGGCTTTGTCAGTTGCGCATTCATCAGACTGTATTTATATCGGAGGAAGCACATTTGTCGTTGCAGAAATTTTACAATAAAAACGAAAAAATGTTTGGTCAGTTTTAACATTGGTCTTATATTTGCCACCGCTAAGGGCAATTAGCTCAGTTGGTTCAGAGCACCTCGTTTACACCGAGGGGGTCGGGGGTTCGAATCCCTCATTGCCCACCAAGTTTAAAAGGCTACACAATTTGTGTAGCCTTTTTTTATGCGTTTCAAATTTATAGATAAAATTTAAGTCCAAGCATTACTTTACTGATGGAAGTATTAGCTTCTACACTTTTCAATTGAACATCATAAAATGTAAACTGTAAACCTAGTTCATAATCGTTTGAACCCGTATAGTCAATTTTTCCTGTATATAAACTAGAGTATCCTCTATTGTCCATAGAAACTTCAGGGGTTGAAGTCAGTGAGTAACCAAGTGCTAAACTAATAGGGACTTCGTATTTTATGTTTAGATTTACATCACCCAAAATACCCATGGTAACATAATTGTCTATGGTTCCACGTTGCAAAGACTCACCTTGACTTATGTGAAAATTAGCTTGAAGTCCGTAAGACGGGTTAAATGCGTAAGCAGCTCTTAAGCCAATACCGACAGATGTAGAAGGGACTTTTTTACTCAACGTAGGATAAGGTTCCCCTTCGATTACATCTTGTAAATATTCAGCAACATTGATAAAGTTCCCTGTTAATGCAGTTGCTTTTATCGATCCAGAGAGAATAAATTTTTCGGTTTCTTTTAATTTGATCAACCAGCCAATATCTCCTCCCGATACCGAATTAATACCATCAGCAACGATTGTTGACATGTCAGATCCAAGTCTTCCTGCCAGCTTCACTGATAAAAATAATGATAGCCAAGAGTTGAATTTTTGTTGGTACTGAGCATTGAAATCAACGTAGAATATTTTTCCTTGAAACCTGAAAAGTTCTCTGTCTCCAATTTCAACACCTGGAATTGTTATTAACGAGGTAGAACCGAAACCTACATCAGTAGACAAGCTTGTCGCTATAAATGGACTTTTGAGTTGTGTGGTTGTAGCAAATCGGTGTCCGTTTAACATGGGAATTCTGTTGCGAATAGTTTCTGATTTTTCCTGTGCGTCGGTAGCCTGAAAAACAGTACAGAAGAACAATAGTAAGAGTAGCTGCTTTTTCATAATTTATTTTTTCTGCTCGTTAATGGTATTTCAATACCTGTAAGTAGTTTGTATGATGAGCTTTTAACTCTTGGGATTAAATCGTTAACAATAGGGTCTTCTGTGATGTTGTCAAGACCTTGTGCATATCGTGCTTCTACAAACAAAATTGTATTTCCAATGGCAAACTTATATCCTGTCCCAAACTGTATGGAGAAATTCCATGAGTTGACACTTATGTCTAACGGTTCTGATGAGCCGTCGTTATATGTGAGTTCATTGTTTAGTAATAGAGCCGACTCGATTCCGCCTATAGCGTAAAATTTTTTGTTGTTACTACTAACTTTTACCAATACCGGTATGCTAAAATAATTCAACTTTACTTTCAAACTATCTACAGGGTAATAGCTGTCTTTTTTTATATGACTTATTTTTGTTCCTTCTTGACTATATGAAGGCTGTATGCTAATGGCAATGCTTTTTGAAACAGGAATGTCTACAAAAGCACTAAAAATAGCTCCTACCTTACTTTTATATGCTGTGTTCGGTTCTGCGTCTCCGTTTAATTTGCTAGAGTTTATACCTCCTTGAAAGCCGATATTGACTTGTGCAAAAGAAATTGATTGAATTGTGAAAAATAGAATTAAGAGAAGGAGTTTGTGTCGCATAGTTGATGTTGCTTCTTAGATACACTAAAATACAAGTATTTTTTGAGAATTGGTTTTAGTACTCATGAAAAATGAATAGTAATTACAGTTCGTATGATTTGCTAGCATCTAGCTTGATAAAAATAAATAATAGTATGGTGAATCCCCATAACCCAGAACCTCCATAGCTAAAGAAGGGTAAAGGTATTCCTATGGTAGGAAAAAGTCCGATTACCATACCAATATTGATTAGGTAATGGAAAAAGAAAATTGCAGCAATGCCATACCCATAGACACGACTAAATGTAGTTTTTTGTCTTTCTGCAAGCTGTATAATTCTAAGCACAAAAAAAGTGAATACGATAATCAGGAGTGAAGTACCCAAAAATCCCCATTCCTCACCGATAGTACTAAAGATATAATCGGTGTGTTGTTCAGGCACAAAATTTCCTTGGGTTCTATCACCTTGTAAATATCCTTTTCCTGAGAAGCCACCAGATTTAATAGTTAATACAGATTGGTTGGTGTTGTAGCCTACACCTCTAGTGTCATTCGATTTTCCTAGAAGTATATTAAAACGATCTCTGTGTCGTTGTTCAAAAATGTTATTGTATACATAGTCTACACTAAAGATAAAAAGCCCACAAATAGCATAGAGACCCATGATATTCATCCATTGAAACTTCAAAGACTTTTTTCGGTAATAGATAATATATAGGATGAATAATGAGAAGATTGTATATGTGGATAACAAGACAATATTGAAGCCAAATGCTAAGGTTAATATAAATACAAGTATGGCAAAACCGCCTATTGCAATATAGTAGATAGGTAATCCTTCACGGTATAGAACAAAGAAAAATGCAGTGTAGATCAAAGCCGATCCAGGATCGGGCTGTAGGGTGATTAAAACTGCAGGTAAGAAGATAATGAAGAAAGCCTTAATTTGATTTTTGAATAATTTCAAATCATATTGTTTGTCGTTCAGCAATCTTGCCAAAGCTAAGACTGTTGCAAATTTTGCAAACTCCGAAGGTTGCAAGCTTGTAGCGCCCAAGTCATACCATGAGGTTGCTCCATTTATCTTTTTACCGAACACGAATAATCCGGCAAGTGAAGCCATTGATATCAAATAGATAATAGAAGAAAACCGTTCAAAAATTTTAGAATCAACAAACAAAATTCCAATGACGAGAAGAAAACTAAGACCAATCCAAAGTATTTGTTTTCCGTGTTTCGTTGAAAAGTCAAACAATGATACTGCTTCGTCAGAATGTGTAGCAGCGTAAATATTCATCCATCCAAAAAGGATTAAAAATAAATAGAGAAAAACCAACGTAAAGTCCACTCCAAAAAATATGTTATTCCTCTGTGCTCTCACCTTTAATTGTTTTCAGTTGTTTTTCGTATACTGCTTCTAAGCTAGTGTTTAACATTCTGTTTTCCCAGTATTTGTTGGTTGTTTTTCCTGTAAGATATCTTTCAATCATTAAGCTTGCGATTGGTGCGGCGATCATTGAACCATAACCACCATTTTCGATATATACTACTAAAGCTATTTTAGGATTTTTTTTCGGTGCAAATGCTACGAATATTGAATGGTCTTCGAATTGTATTTTTTTACCGTCGATTCTTTTAAAGTTTTCTGCAGTACCGGTTTTACCACAAATTTCAATGTCTTTTAAACGCACGTGTTTGGCGGTACCTGTTTTGAATACATCATGCATTCCTTCGATAATAGGAGGGAAGTGTTTTGGGTTTATAGTTGTCGAGTGAAGGGTAGTGTATGCTGAGTCGATTGGGGTTTTATCACTGGTTGCTTTTAAGATATGAGGAGTGTAATAATATCCTTTGTTGGCTACAGCAGCAGTCATATTTGCCAGTTGTATCGGTGTGGTTAAAATTTGACCTTGTCCGATAGCATTCGAAATGGTATAGGTAGCTCTCCATCTGCCATCAGGATACCATCTGTTGTACAAGGCTGCATCTGGAATCAATCCTTTTTGACCTTGTGGTAAATCGTAACCTAAGTACTGTCCTAAGCCGAAACTTCTAATATGTTTACTCCATGCATTCATTCCCTCAGAAGCGGTTGGGTATTTCTCTATAATTCTTCTGTAAACATTGGAGAAGTAGCTATTACAAGATTTAGCTAGCCCTTGCTGTAATTTTATCGGTTGGTTGAAAATACCACAGTGACATCCCATAAATTCTTTTTCTCTTGCTCCATATTTATAGCCATGAAAACAGCGAAAAGACGTCTTAGGTGTGATTACTTCTTCTTGCAATCCTGCGAGCCCTTGAATAATTTTAAAAGGAGATCCAGGCGCATATTGTGCTAGTAAGCTTCTGTCGTACATAGGTTTGTTGATCGTGTCGCTAAAAAAGATAACAGAATTTTTAGAACGTTCTCTTCCTACCATTAAGTTGGGGTTGTAGTTCGGCATCGTAATCAAACTAAGGATTTCACCAGAGTCTGGTTCAATAGCTACGATACCACCCCTTTTTCCTTTCATCAGAGCTTCTCCATATTGTTGTAATTCAGAATCTAAAGTTAATGTTAGGTCTTTACCATCTACCGGTAAGGTATCGTAGATTCCGTTTTTATAGGGACCAATTATTTTATTAAACCGATCACGTTGTAGGTATTTTACCCCTTTTATTCCTCTTAAAAATGATTCGTATTGTTTTTCTACTCCTGTAGTACCAATAAGTTCTCCCGGTTGGTAGTATGGGTTTTTATTAGCTACTTCGTCGTTAACTTCATTTACATAACCTAAAACATTTGCGGCAGAATTGATTGGGTAATTTCTCAAGAGTTTTCTTTCAATATAAAACCCTTTGTACTTATGCATTTTTTCTTGAAGGTAGGCGTAGTCTTCTTTCGATAAGTGTGCTAAAAAAACAGAAGGAAGTCTACGAGACCATTTTTTTGCTTTGTCAAAACGCTTTAAAAAATAGGCTTTGTCAATTTTTAGTAGTTTGCAAAATTCAACAGTGTCTAGTGGGGCTACTTCTCTGGGTACAATCATTAAATTATATGATTGTTTATTTGCGACTAAGAGTGTTCCTTTTCTATCGTAAATATATCCTCTTTCTGGGTAGTCAAATAACTTTTTTATTGTCGAACTCCTAAGGTTATTTTGGTTGTTAGCGTTAGAAATAATTTGCAGATAAAAAAGCTTTCCGATAAATATGAAAGCAATGGTGATAATGAAAAATGATAAAAGATATCCGCGTTTCAAATTAATTCTTAGTAATGGGTTGATGCTCCTTTTTTTGTCAAATATAAACCTAAAATACACAAGAATATTGTCACCACACTAGTAGAAAATGTTTTATAAAGAACAGTCCCAAATTCTCTGAGGCTCCAATACTCGATTGAAAATAGTAAAAAATGATGCACCAATGTTAAAAGTGAAATATAGACAAGTGTCTTAGGTAAAGGTTCGTTGTTTAACTTGAATAATTGGAAGTCTAAATCTTGTGAGTTCCAAATAATTTTGATCAATGGAAGGGTAAGATAGGCTGTTGCTACAGTTGCAGCTGCGTTGATTCCTCCAGTGTTTGAAAATAAGTCTATGCACAATCCAAATAAAAACGATACAATCAGAAAATTTGCTCTTTTGGTTTCAACCGGGTATAGAAAAATAAATAACAGATATGCGTTTGGGTTTAGGAAGCCGAAAAGATGTATTCTATTCAGAATCAAAGTTTGTATCAAAAGAAGTAATACAAAACGAAAACCGATAATTAATGTTTCTCTAGTCATTTTCGTGTAGTTCTAAGATTTCTTCTTTGTCTAAGTTGTCTATAACATGCACATATCCTAAATTACTCATATCTGTGAATAATGAGATTTCAATGTTGCTGTAATTCTTATTACTTGCTTCGAAACTTTTGATGATTCCGATAGGTAAGTTTTCAGGAAAAAGGATTGACTTTCCACCACTTACAATGGTATCACCAATTGCAATATTAGCTTGTCTTTGAATGTCTAATAATTGCACGGTTTTATAGTCTTTACCATCCCAAGTAAGGGTACCGAAATAATTGTTTTTTTGTAAGCGGGCATTGATTTTTGTATTGTTGTTCAGTATGCTCAACACAGTTGCGTAATTATGCGATACTTGATTTACAATTCCGATAATTCCTGTACTATTGATAACTCCCATATCTATATGTACACCATCATTGGTTCCTTTGTTTATGGTAAGTATGTTATTGCGATGCGTGTAATTATTTGCTATTATTTTTGCAGAAATGTATTGGTTTTTCACCAAGTTTGTGTCAAGGTGTACCGTATCTAAGGCTGCAGTTTGTAGCCCTAGTTTGGTTCTTAAAAATGCATTTTCTTCAGATAGACGTAAGTTCTCTTCTTTAAGTGTCGTGTATTCAAAAAACGATACGGTTTTGTTTAAAAAACCACCAGTTATCGCGTTGGCTGAATTGATAAACTGACTTTTATGGTAGCTGTGGGATTGTATGATGAAACCGAAGGCAATAATTTCAAGCAAGACAAACAGCAAGAAATATTTGTATTTTTCAATAAAATAAGCAATTTGCTGCATCGATTTTTTGTCTAATCACATTGAAATACCTCAATGGTATTTTTATCATTTATTTTAAAAGTACACTTTTGTAAAGGTCTATTTTTTTAAGCGCAATTCCGGTACCTCTTACCACGGCTCTTAACGGATCTTCAGCAATGTAAACTGGTAGATCTGTTTTTTTTGATAGACGTTTGTCTAAGCCTCTTAACATTGATCCACCACCCGCTAAATATATTCCTGTGTTGTAAATATCTGCTGCTAATTCTGGAGGTGTTTTCGAAAGTGTTTCCATTACAGCATCTTCAATTCGTAGAATAGACTTGTCTAATGCTTTTGCAATCTCTCTGTAAGAAACCTGAACTTGTTTTGGTTTACCGCTTAATAGGTCACGGCCTTGAACGAGCATGTCATCTGGAGGTGTTTCTAAATCTTCTGTAGCAGCTCCAATTTGAATTTTAATTTTTTCAGCAGTAGTTTCTCCAACAAATAAGTTGTGTTGCGTACGCATGTAATACATGATGTCGTTCGTAAACAAATCACCTGCAACTTTTACAGACTTGTCACAAACAATACCAGCCAATGCAATTACGGCGATTTCGGTAGTACCACCACCTATATCAATAATCATATTTCCTTTTGGTTCCATGATATCGATACCTACACCAATTGCGGCAGCCATTGGTTCGTAAATTAAGTATATTTCTTTAGCATTCATGTGCATCGCAGAATCACGAACCGCACGTTTTTCAACCTCAGTAATTCCAGAAGGAATACAGATGACCATACGCAATGCTGGGGGAAACATTCTTTTTTTAATAGAAGGGATGTTCTTGATAAATTCTTTTATCATTCCTTCAGAAGCTTCAAAATCAGCAATTACACCATCTTTCAATGGACGAATTGTTTTAATGTTTTCATGCGTTTTACCTTGCATCAGGTTTGCTTTTTGTCCTGTTGCGATAATTTTACCAGAAGACCTGTCTCTTGCTACAATCGAGGGGGCATCTACCACTACTTTTCCATTGTGAATGATAAGTGTGTTGGCAGTTCCTAAATCAATAGCAACATCTTCAATCATGAAATCAAAAAAACCCATAGTTCTTTTTTCGGTATTAGGTTAAAATATAAAGAATGTGCTCACAAAAGTGAACACATTCTCCAAATTTAATGAATTAATGTTTAAAATGACGTGTTCCAGTGAAAACCATTCCGATATTGTTAGCATCACAATAATCGATTGATAATTGGTCTTTGATAGAACCACCTGGTTGTATTACAGCTTCGATTCCTGCATTGCCTGCAATCTCTACACAGTCAGGGAAAGGGAAGAATGCATCACTTGCCATTACCGCTCCATTTAAATCGAAATTGAAAGTTTTTGCTTTGGCAATAGCTTGCTCTAATGCATCTACTCTTGATGTTTGTCCGGTACCACCTGCACACAATTGTTTGTTTTTTACCAAAATAATTGTGTTCGACTTTGTATGCTTACAGATTTTCGAAGCAAATAATAAATCTTCAACTTCTGAATCAGAAACTACACGTTTGGTAACGTTTGTCAAATCTTCTTTTTTGTCTGTTACGTTGTTCGGGTCTTGCGCTAAAACTCCGTTTAAAGCAGTTCTGTAACTGATGTTTGGGAATTCAACGTCTTTCTGAACTAAAATGATTCTGTTTTTCTTACCTTTTAAAACCTCTAAAGCTTCTTCAGAGTAAGATGGTGCAATTACTACTTCGCAGAACAAACTGTGAATTTCATTGGCTGTATCTAAATCAATTTCTTTATTTGCAATCAACACACCACCAAAAGCAGAAGTTGGATCACCAGCCAAAGCATCTTTATAAGCTTGAGCCAAGGTGTCTCTTTGTGCAAAACCACAAGCATTGTTGTGTTTTAAAATGGCGAAAGTCGGAGCTTCATTTTTGAACTCTCTAATTAAATTCACAGCTGCATCAACATCTAACAAATTATTGAATGATAATTCTTTACCGTGCAATTGATCAAATAATTCTTCAAGGTTACCGTAGAAAAATCCTTTTTGGTGAGGGTTTTCTCCGTAGCGTAATTGTTTTACAGTGTCAAAACTTTGTCTGAATTGTGGTTGGTCATCATTCATATAATTGAAGATAGCCGAGTCGTAGTGACTAGAAACGGCAAAAGACTTTGCTGAGAATGATTTTCTTTGCTCGATTGTCGTTGCACCGTTTTGTTCTGTAATGATGTCTAAGAATTCTCCGTATTGATCCATAGATGATACACAGATTACATCTTTAAAGTTTTTCGCTGCAGCTCTAATTAAAGAAATCCCACCAATATCAATTTTTTCAATAATATCTTGTTCTGGAGCACCACTAGCAACAGTTTTTTCGAAAGGATATAAATCTACGATTACGATATCAATTTCTGGAATTTCAAATTCTTCAATTTGTTTTTGGTCACCTTCGTTTTCACGTCTGTTTAAGATTCCACCAAAAACTTTTGGGTGTAAGGTTTTAACACGTCCTCCTAGAATTGAAGGATACGATGTTAAATCTTCTACGCGAACCACATCAATACCCAAATCTTTGATAAAAGTTTCGGTACCTCCAGTTGTGTAAATAGTAACATTTAATTCATTTAATTTCTTAACAATAGGCTCTAAACCATCTTTGTGAAATACAGAAATTAAGGCAGATTTTGCTGTTTTGCTAGTGCTCATTTTATGTGTTGTAAAATTTTCTGCGAAGTTACTAATATTGTGATGTTTTCGCAACTATTATTCTCTAGTCCAAACGAATATTTTTTTGCTTTATTTTCTCATGGAAAAAAAGATTTTGAGATGGGTCTTTTTTTAGAGAATTGTACTTCATTTAAAAAGTGGTATTTTTGATGAAAAAGGTTTTATGAGTAAGAGAAAAAGCATCATTGGTTTTTTGATTAAATTTTTTGGATCCTACTTTTTAATGTTTGCGATCTACTCATTTTATTTGTCGAACACACAGGTTAAAGATGGAGGGTTTACCTGTGCTCCAATTACCGAAAAAGTTGCAATTCAGACGACTTCTTTGTTGAATCTTTTCGGTTATAATGCAAGTTTCGAGCAACATGATCAAGAACTTTCAGTAAAATTGTTTTTAAACAATGTGTATCTCGCTAGGGTTATTGAAGGCTGTAATTCTATTAATATCATTATTTTATTTGTTGCTTTTATTATTGCGTTTCCAGGCGCCTTGAAGAGAACGGTTTTGTATGCGTTGTTCGGAAGTTTTTTAATTTATTATGTGAACATTGTGAGAATTGCATTTTTGACAGTTGCTTTAGCAAAATTCCCAGAACAGCGTGAAGTCTTGCATAATTTAGTGTTTCCTGCAATTATATACGGATTGGTATTCCTTTTATGGGTCGTTTGGGTAAATTATTTTTCTAGTTACAAACAAGTGCGAGATGAAAAAAACAATTAGATACTTTCTTGTGGCATTGCTTTTTTTAGCATTAGTTTTGGTAAGAGCATTTGAGACTGAGCTTTTTTATGATCCATTCATTGTGTTTTTTCAAAATGATTATTTGTACACTTCTATTCCGCAGTTTGATTTCGGTAAATTAATTTTGAACTTATGCTATCGCTATACATTGAACTCAATAATTTCTATTGCAATTATTTATCTAGTTTTTGAAAAACTAGGTTATGTGATCTTAGCTTCTAAGTTATATGTGTATGGATTTGTTATGTTAACTATTGTGTTTTCTGTACTGTTGTATTTTGATTTCTCTTCTGGATACTTATTGCCTTTTTACATTCGAAGATTTATCATCCATCCTTTGTTTTTATTGTTGTTATTGGCAGCTTTATTTTATGAAATGTTGATTGGGGTAAAGCCGAAACTGTAACTTTTAACAGTTTTTAATAGTGTCAATTTTAGAGGTTTCGTAATTTTGTAATGTGAAAGATTTTTTAGTTAAAATAAGTTCGTTGTTCATGGCACTTTTGGTGTTGTTCTCATCCATGTCTTTTGGTGTGAGTAAACATTATTGTGCGGATGAAGTAGCCTCGGTGTCTTATTTTGTAGCAGATTCAGGTTGTGGTATGGAAGCCTTGCCTGTATCGTGCGAAACGACTAAAACACAGCACATAGAAAAAAAATCCTGCTGTAAAACTGAATTTCAACTGATTGATGGAAGTGATTTTTTACAAAAAGATGATTTTTCTATTGTAAAAATTCAACTCGAAAGTTATTCGATTCCTGTAGTGTCAGATTTGAGTTTTCAGATTTTTGATACGAATAATAACGCCTATAATTTTTACAGTTCTCCTACACTTCTAAAAGATAGAACTGTCTTGTTCGAAACATATTTGATTTGATTTTTAGATAAGAACAACTAAAGAAAGAGTTGCAAATAACTATCTAAAAATAAGAGATATTCATTGAGAATTTCTCGTAAAATTAAATACATGAAAATCAAATATTTATTTTTTTGGATTGTAATTGTACCTAATATTTGTGCTTCTCAGATGCAATTGAAAGGTATGGTTATGTCTCTAGAAGAAACATCTGTTGTGGGTTTACCGGGTGCTACAGTATTTTGGCTTGGTACTTCAATAGGTACACATACAAATGAAAAAGGCTGGTTCGAATTGCCATTTACCGACGCAACCAATCAATTGGTGCTGAGTTTTGTTGGGTATGAAACAGACACGATTGAAATTACCAAAAAAACAGAAGTACATCATTTTTTAAAGCCTAAAAAGACCTTGGATGAAGTGGTTGTTAATGGAAGTGTTCAAGCAACTAGTACGTCTTTCTATAGTCCGTTGAACAAGGTGAGTATTAATGAAGCAGAGCTGTTGAAAGCAGCATGTTGCAATTTGTCTGAAAGTTTCGAAACGAACCCGATAGTGGGAGTCAGTTATTCCGATGCATTATCGGGTGTCAAGCAAATTGAAATGCTGGGTCTTACAAGTCCTTATATATCTATTACACAAGAAAATATTCCATCCGTTCGTGGTGCTTCTCAAGTATATGGAATGTCGTTCATTCCTGGAACATGGATAGAAAGCATTCAAGTGACGAAAGGTACCGGATCTGTAGTCAATGGTTTCGAGAGTATCTCAGGTCAAATAAATACAGAATTAAAGAAACCTAGAGGAAACGATTCTTTCTTTTTAAACTTATATGGTTCAGGTGCTGGTCGTATAGAAATCAATACACATTTATTGAAAAAAGTAACTGAAAATTGGAGCACAGGAATGTTTCTTCATGGGAACACCCGGAGTTTAAAAATAGATCGCAATGCGGATGGTTTTTTAGATGTGCCAATCGGTAGACAAATCAATCTTATGAATCGATGGCAGTATACCAACCCTAGTTCCGGTTGGGTTAGTTTCATAGATTTTAAATACGTGTCAGATCAAAAACAAATAGGAGAGGTTTTATTTGAACCTAAAAAAGATAAGTTTTCAACAATACATTATGGTGGTGAAATCGGAACAGAACGAATTGAGGCAGCGGCAAAATTAGGGTATGTGTTTGATGAGAAACCTTATCAGAGTTTTGGTTTACAAGCATCCTACAGTCAGCACCGACAAGATTCGTATTTTGGATTGAATCGTTATGATATTGAACAGCATAGTTACTATTTCAATTCAATTTTTCAATCTATATTGTTCAATACCATGCATACTTTTAAAACAGGATTGAGTGGTGCGTTGGATATTTATCAAGAGCAAGTGAATTCAGAGTTTTATAATAGAAACGAAAAATCTATCGGTAGTTTTTTTGAATATACCTATGATAATATCGACGATATTACAGTAGTCGCTGGTGTAAGGTTCGACTATCACTCGGTGATGGGATTTACCTTAGTTCCGAGATTGCATGTAAGATACGAGCCTTGGAGATCAGGGGTGTTCAAATTTGCGCTAGGAAAAGGACAACGAATGGCGAGTGTTTTTACGGAAAATCAAAAAATGTTTGCTTCGTCTAGAAATATCATTATTGAAAGTACAGATTCGAAAGGTGCTTACGGTTTATCACCAGAAGTAGCTTGGAATTATGGTTTGAGTTATTTACACAAATTAAAGTTGTTTTATCATGATGCGAGTTTTTCAGTTGATTATTTTATTACGGACTTTCAGAATCAAGTGGTTGTCGATTATGATGCATCACCACAAGAAGTTCGTTTTTATAATTTAAATGGGGGTTCACAAGCAAGGTCTTTTCAAGTTCAGTTAGATTTCGAATTGAATACTAAATTGAATTTTAGATTCGCATATAAGAATAACGATGTTCAAGTAACTTATAACAAAGGAGTTTTGCGAAAAGCACTGCAACCGACAGATTTGTATTTTGCAAATATGGAATTCAAATCAAAACAAGAAAAGCAGAATCAATGGAAATGGGATGTTACTTATAGCTTGATAGGCAAACAAAGGATACCCAATACCGAGAGTAACCCAATCGAGTATCGAATGGATGAATGGTCTTCACCTTATAGTTTGCTAAATTCACAGGTGACGTATGTGCTTTCGAAAAAGCTAGATTTTTACGTAGGAGGTGAGAACCTTTTAAATGTTACCCAGAAAAAATCAATTTTAGGTGTAGATGATCCTTTTGGAGATTATTTTGATACCACTCTTTTGTACGCTCCTGTGGTTGGGTCTATGTACTATGCAGGGCTACGTTATAATTTATAAAATATAAAAAAATGAGAAAACTAATTAAAGTGCTGTTATTGTTTATTTCGGTTGTTGCTTATTCGCAACAGATACCAGAGAAAAGTAAAAAAAGAAATAGTGTTCTAGAAGTAAATGGTAATTGTGAAATGTGCAAGGCGCGTATCGAAAAAGCTTGTTTGAAAACTAAAGGTGTGAAATATGCCTATTGGGATGTTGCTTCAAAAAAGCTGAGTGTAGTTTATAATGAAAATAAAACTGAATTGTCAGATATTCAACAATCGGTTCTAATGGTTGGACATGATGTTGATTCTTTACGAGCAGCAGCACCAGTTTACAATAGATTGCATGCTTGTTGTAAATTTCGAGAATAAAAAAATGCGACCGTTCGGTCGCATTTTTTTTAACTGCGTTTATTTTTTTTCTTTTTTGAGCCATTGTTTAATCTGTAGGTGTAGCTAATAACGGCATACATACCTAGGCTCTCTGTAGTTATTTCTTCGTAATAATTTACATTACTTCTTCTGTGAATATCTACGTTTTTATTCAACATGTCGATTAACAATAGTTTGAAAACATTGTTTTTCTTTTTTGTAAGTGAATAAGAAATGGCAGCATTCCACAAGGGTAAAGTTCTGTCTGGAGAAAATTTACTGTCAGTGTAAATAAAATAATCGAATTGGGTGTTGAAGGTGAATTTTGATGTAATGTCGTAATCTAGCATAGTAAAATAATGCTGGGTAACGAACTGTCTGTTAAGGTCTCTTACTATTGAAAAGTTTGTTTGATTTAAGGTGTATTCACCGCCAAGTTTTAAGTCGTATATTTTTTTATTGTTGTTTTCGAATTTTAAATAGCCTGAATATTTTTTTGCACTGACATCATTCAATTCAAGGTTGACAAGGGTGTTAGATACAGCAAAAGAGTTTCTATTTTTTATGGTGTATCGGATTCCTAGACCATTTACTTTTTTGCTCAGACTAAAAGCAGTGGTGATATTGTCTTTAGTACCAATGTTTTCAAAGCTTCTAGTTCGTATAAAGTTGTCGTCGATCTCAACGGTTTGCACAATAGCATCATCAGTGTGTTGATATCGGACATTTCCGTAAAAAGTTAAACCTGCATTTTGATCATAGACATTTACTCTTAGTAATAAATCGTCTCGTTGTTCAGGATTTAGATTTGGGTTTCCTTTTCTGATAAAAAAAGGATTCAAGTCATTGATAACGGTTGAACTTTGAAAGGTAGTCGGGTTCTTTACTATTTTTTTATAGTTGATTCTGTATTTTCTACCTCTTTTCGGAATGTACTGTAGTTTTGCAATAGGGTTGATAAAACTGTTCGTTTTTCGGTTTGGATTCATGTTCGTTTCTCCAAACTCTCGACTTATATTTTGGTATTCTGCACCAGCATAGATATTCAGTTTTTCAATATTGTAGCTATAACCTGCTCTTGATTGATAATTGAATTCTTGATGTTTGTACTGATACGCTAAAATTTCAGCCTCTCTGCTATTGTCGATAAAAGTTTTCGATTGATAAATGTCTTCGTCAATTTTACGGTATGAGTTTACCGCTTCTATTTTTATATAATGGTCGTTACCCAGAGGTTCTGTATATTTCGCATTGTAATTTAAATAGTTGTTGTCAATTATCTCATCTCTAAAGATATCAGTTTCAAAAGTTGTTGTGTTATCGGTATCGATATTACGCTTGTTTAGCGTGTATTGTTGATTGTAACGTTTCAGTTTTTCCGTAGTAGCATAAGTTCCAACACTGAAGTTTTTTCCTTTGTCATTTAACTTTTTGTAAAAATTGAGTTTAACATTACCATTCTGCTTGTTAAACTTGTTGTTGAAACGACTATCATTAGTAGCTCTTAATGTATCTTGCTCGTTGTAATAATTTGTAAATCTATTTAATAGGGTGTTTCTGTCGTTGATACTGTATCCACCTTTCGCGAAAAAACTATAGGTTTTGTGAGATTGATTTAGGTAGTTGAAATTTAATTTATGGTCTTTGTTTTGATTGTCGAATTGACTAACATAATCAGAGTTAAAGCTACCAGAATTTTGAAAAGAGGTTCTTTTAGTGTAAGAAGTTCCATCGTTGTCTGAGTAGTTGTATGTGTAATCGGCATTTAAGGATTCACGTTTTTTGAATTCATGTCCAAAATGCAAACCTGCAATTTGAGTATTTAAAAACCCACTCAGTTTTTTTTTTGGAATGTCACTCTCTTCGTTTTCATCTTGATCTCCTAGACCATTTGCATTTTGTAAAAAATCTCTAATATTAGAACCAGTTACATTGATGTTATTTGTTTTGGCTACAGCTGAAAACTGTGTTTTAGATGAAAAGCGATTGTAGTTGGCATTTGCGAAATAGCGATTGTCAAGTCCGATTCCAGCAGAAGCTTTACCAAAGCCTCTATTTTTTTTGTCTTTTTTTAGTGTGAAGTTTAAAATTACTTGTTTGTTTCCATCACTGACTCCTGTTAACTCAGATTCGTCACTTTTTTTATCAATCACTTCTACTTTGGCGATAACATCAGCCGAGAGATTTTTCATAACCACTGATGGATCACCCCCGAAAAATTCCTTTCCATCAACATAAATTTTCGTGACTTCATTACCCTGTGCAATCATTTTTCCGTCAGAGTCAATTTCCATTCCTGGTAATTTTTCTAACATTTCTTCTATATTATCGTCATGATTTATCTTAAATGCTGAGGTGTTGAAAGCCACCGTGTCTTTTTTTATTTGGATCGGAACAACCGCTGAAATCGTGACCTCGTCTAATACACCAATATCTTCCTCTAAAATGATGCTACTTAAGTCAATGGCCTGGTTTTTATATACAATTGTTTTGAAAAAGGATTTGAATCCGGTTGAATGAACTTGAAGCAACATAGAGTCTCTAGCATCTTCAACCAGTTTAAACAAACCGTCTTGATCAGTTGTAGTGTAGTTGATCATTGTTGAGTCTGTAGGGTGTAGTAAGACGACAGAAGCATATTCTAAAGGTTCGTTTTCAGGTGTAACAATTTTCCCAGTGATAGAAGGAGTATCTTGTGCAGTGATTGTAAGAGTTGAAATAGTACAAAGAAATACGAATATGAGTTGAATGTTTTTTTGAAGGTTAATTGGCATTATGAGTCTTAGGGTTATTGGTTTTTATCGGTCGACGTGTAAGACTCAAAAACTAGACCAAAGTTTAAAATGATTTTTTAGAGGAGGTCAAATCAACAGTATTTTTTTCTTTTTATCTTGATGTTCATTGTGTTTCTTGTATCAAAAAAAAGTGCTTTTGAATTTTCAAAAGCACTTTTAAAATAAGTATAAGGTTTGATATTACATCATTCCTGGCATTCCTCCTCCCATAGGTGGGTGTGCGTGATCTGCACCTGCATTTTCTGATTTTACTTCAGAAATAGTACAAGCTGTTGTTAAGATCATTCCAGCAACAGAAGCAGCATTTTCTAATGCTACACGAGTTACTTTAGTAGGGTCAATAATACCAGCTTTTAACATTTGAACGTATTCTCCTGTTTTCGCATTGTATCCGAAATCAGCTTTTCCTTCTAGTACTTTAGAAATTACTACAGATCCTTCTCCACCTGCATTTTCAACAATTTGTCTCAAAGGCTCCTCGATAGCTCTGTTGATGATGTTTACTCCTGTTTGTTCGTCAGAGTTATCGTCAATTGAAATATTTTCTAAAGAAGCTTTTGCTCTTGCTAATGCAACACCACCACCAGAAACGATACCTTCTTCTACAGCAGCTCTAGTTGCATGCAATGCATCGTCAACTCTGTCTTTTTTCTCTTTCATTTCAACTTCACTAGCTGCACCAACATATAATACTGCAACTCCTCCTGCTAACTTAGCCAAGCGCTCTTGAAGTTTTTCTTTATCGTAGTCAGAAGTTGTATTTTCGATTTGCGATTTAATTTGTGTAACTCTTGTGTTGATAGCATCTGTTTCACCAGCACCATTAACTACAGTTGTATTGTCTTTGTCAATTGTTACTCTCTCAGCAGTACCCAACATTTCAATAGTTGTACCTTCAAGAGTTAATCCTCTTTCTTCAGAAATTACCGTACCACCTGTTAAGATTGCGATATCTTCTAACATTGCTTTTCTTCTGTCTCCGAATCCTGGAGCTTTTACAGCAGCAATTTTTAATGCACCACGCAATTTGTTCATAACCAAAGTAGCTAAAGCTTCTCCGTCTACGTCTTCGGCAATAATCAATAAAGGTTTTCCTGATTGTGAGATTGGCTCAAGAACAGGAAGTAATTCTTTTAAAGATGAGATTTTTTTATCGAATAATAGGATGTAAGGATTTTCTAAATCAGCTAACATTTTTTCTGTATTCGTTACAAAGTAAGGAGATAAATATCCTCTGTCGAACTGCATACCTTCTACAATATCAACATATGTTTCTCTACCTTTTGCTTCTTCAACAGTAATTACTCCTTCTTTTCCAACTTTTCCGAAAGCTTCAGCGATCAAATCACCAATTGTTTCATCGTTGTTTGCAGAAATAGAAGCTACTTGCTTTATTTTGTCTGACTTATTTCCAACAACCTCAGATTGTTTTTGTAAATCTTCAACCAATACAGCTACAGATTTGTCAATTCCTCTTTTTAAATCTAAAGGATTTGCTCCGGCAGCAACGTTTTTCAATCCTTCTGTTACAATGGCTTGAGCTAAAACTGTAGCTGTTGTAGTACCATCACCTGCTAGGTCGTTGGTTTTAGAAGCAACTTCTTTTACCATTTGAGCTCCCATGTTTTCAATTGGGTTTTCAAGCTCAATTTCTTTGGCAACACTTACTCCATCTTTTGTAATTGTTGGTCCACCGAAAGATTTTTCAATTACTACGTTTCTACCTTTTGGACCTAAAGTTACTTTTACCGCATTGGCTAAGGCATCTACACCTCTTTTTAATCCATTACGTGCGTCAATATCAAAATTTATTTCTTTTGCCATTTTTTAATGTTTTTTATTGTGAATAAAGATTTGTAAGAGTTTTTTAAACGATTGCGAAGATGTCGCTTTCTCTCATGATTAAATAATCTGTACCCTCTAGTTTTAACTCGGTTCCTGCATATTTACCATACAATACTGTGTCACCAACTTTTACAGTCATTTTTTCATCTTTGGTTCCGTTTCCAACTGCAACTACTGTACCTTTTGAAGGTTTTTCTTTTGCTGAGTCTGGAATGATTAATCCTGAAGCAGTTGTCGTTTCAGCTGCTAATGGTTCTACAAGTACCCTGTCTGCTAATGGTTTGATGTTTACATTACTCATATTATATAATTTTTATATAGGTTATATTATTTTCTGTCTATCATAGCTAAAAATATGCCATTTCGAATTCTATGCCATTTTGTAAAAAAAAATGCCAAGGTGTCATTTTCCTTGGCATTTTTGTGTCAACTTTTCTAGTTGTTATTCTTCTTCTGTGTCTTCAACTTCTGGTAGTGCAGGAGCTTCATCTTCAGAAATACGATTGTTTAAAGTTTCTTCGATTTGAGATTCTTGAGAATTAGAATTCTCTCTTGGAATCGCAAAGTTTGATAAAAGAATCATCGCCATCAATGCAATTGCCAATGTCCAAGTACTTTTGTCTAAGAAATTATTAGTGCTTTGAACTCCTCCCATTGATTGAGAACCACCACCTCCGAAAGATGAAGATAAACCTCCTCCTTTAGGGTTTTGAACCATAATGATTAATACTAGCAATACTGCTACAATAAGGATAAGGATTAAAAACAACGTATATGTCATGATTATTTATTTTTTAAGTATTCTATTTTCTTAATTTGGTCTGCAAAGAAACCACTTTTTTCTGGATATTTCAAAATTAATATTTTATATGCATTGATTGCATTCGTATATTTTTTTTGTTCTAAATATACTTTTGCCAATGTTTCGGTCATTAATTCTTCTTCGTTATAGTAATTCTCGTTAGAAACAGTGTGAGAGCTTTCTTTTGAAATAGGTTTTATCGTAGGGTTTACTTCAATAAATTTATCGATTAAGTCACTGTTTTTATCGATGTTTTTCTCAGAAATTTCATTCCTGTTAATGGTTTTTTTAGACGATAGTTGTAGCCATTGATGAAACGAATGTGTTTCGTTTTTATCAAACTCTAAAGGTGTTCCTATCTCTAGATCTTCAGAAAAAGTTTGTTTAGTTGTTACTTGCTTTTTTGAGACCACCTTCTTTGATTGAGCTTTACTTTGAGAAAATGCGAAATCACTTATGAAATCAAATAAAATCGCTCTATCGATGGTATGTGCAGCAGTTTTTTTTAATTGATTGTTGTATTTAAAACTGTTGTTTTGTTTTAAACCTTTTATATAAAGGGCTTTTGCTGATTGAAAATAAGGATATTTTTCGGTGATGCTTTCTAGCGCCGTAACAAAATCAGCATTGATCTGTTTGGGTGAATTTAAACCATCGAAAAAAACTTTTTTATCCATTTTTTACCAGTTAGCTACAGATGCGTTAAAAATGTCTTGAGTAATACGTTCGAAAATTTCATCCAATGCGGTTTCTAAAACACTACCTGCAAGTTGCGCGTTGGCATCAAAATCATGGAAGTGTGAAAAGCTTTTTTCAAAATCTTTTTTCTCATCAAGTTTGTTGTAAAAGCGAACATTTACTACGATGGTTAGTCTACTTTGTGCTGCTGTTTGATCTGCAGTTGCAGTCATTGGAGTTACACGATAATTTGTGATTTCACCTTCGAAAAATAAATCTCCATTAGACTTAACGAGACTTAAATTAGTTTGACGCAAAAATAAATCTTGCAAATCTTGAGTGAAGCGTTGACTCAATCCAGGTTCAACTAACGGTGCATTATTAGGGAAATAATTTACTTGCAAAGTCTTTGCATTACCGGTATCACCTCCTGTGAATGAATAAATACCGCAACCCGCTAAACTTGCTATGAAGATAAGGGCTAAAAAAAGAGTTTTTAGTTTCATATGTATATTGTGCTACTCCGGTTTGAAAATTAATCAATATTGATGACTTCACCTAAGAAGTGCGAGAATTATAAATTGTATTGTTTTATTTTTCTGTAAAGCGTTCTTTCAGAAATACCTAATTCTTTGGCCGCTAATTTTCGTTTGTTTTGATTTTTTTCGAGTGATTTTTTAATCATCTCAATTTCTTTTTCATGAAGGGATAGCGATTCATCTTCTTCAATAGTTTCGGCATATTCGTAATTGCTTATTGGATTTGGTTGCTGAATTTGAATAAGTTCAACATTTTTATCGTTAGAAAAATTAGCACTCTCTTTTTTAAACTCTTCTAAGAGATGTAGTTTTTCTGTCGGAATTTCTGCCGTGTTTTTGTTTTTAATTAAGTCAAGAGTTAATGCTTTTAATTCATTGAAATCTTTTCTTAACTCGTATAGTGCTTTGTATAAAACATCTCTATCCTCAGAAAAATCACTTTCATTATTAGTACTTTCTACAATTGCTGGAAGATTGTTGTAGTTTGGTAAGTACTGAATTAATTTTTCAGGGCCAATGTTTCTGCTTTCTTCTACAACAGAAATTTGCTCAGCAATATTTCTTAACTGACGTATGTTTCCAGGGAATCTGTAGTTAAGTAATAGATTTACCGCATCGTCATTTAAGCGAATGGTTGGCATTCTGTATTTCTGCGCAAAATCTGAGGCAAATTTTCGAAACAATAAATGAATATCGTTTTCTCTTTCTCTTAAAGGAGGCAAATGCAACTCAATAGTGCTCAATCGGTAGTAAAGATCTTCTCTAAATTTCCCCTTTTGAATGGCTTGCTGCATTTTCATATTTGTTGCGGCAACAATTCTCACATCCGTTTTTTGTACTTGAGAAGAACCTACTTTGATAAATTCACCATTTTCTAAAACACGTAAAAGTCGTACTTGGGTGGTGAGTGGTAATTCACCTACTTCATCCAGAAAAATAGTTCCCCCATCAGCAACTTCAAAATATCCTTTTCGTGTCGATGTTGCTCCAGTAAAAGCACCTTTTTCGTGTCCGAACAATTCACTGTCGATCGTTCCTTCAGGAATCGCACCACAGTTTACTGCGATATAATTGCAATGTTTTCTGTGAGACAATTGGTGAATGATTTTCGGAATGGTTTCTTTACCAACACCACTTTCACCCGTTACCAAAACAGAAATATCTGTTGGAGCAACACGCATTGCTTTTTCTAAAGAACGATTAAGTTTCTCGTCATTTCCTATTATCTCGAAACGTTGTTTTATTGTCGTCAATCCTTCCATAGAAATTATTTTTTATTGAAACGGAGTTTCTTGAGGAGCACTAACAGCTTCTCCAATTAATGTTGCAGAAGTGCACTCATCAACTCTCACTTGTACATAGTCACCTACTTTTTCGTTTCCTTTCGGGAAAACGGCAACATAGTTTTGAGAATTTCTTGACATCCAGTGTTCATTCGATTTTTTTGAAGTTCCTTCAATCAAAACCTCAATGGTTTGTCCGATATATTTTTCGGTATTCTTGTTGCTCAAGTTTCTTTGCAGTTGAATTACTTCATTCAACCTTCGTTTTTTTACCTCGTTTGGTACGTTGTCTTCAAGTTTTTTTGCCGCTAAAGTACCAGGGCGCTCTGAGTACGCAAACATAAATCCATAGTCGTATTGAACATATTCCATCATGCTCAATGTGTCTTTGTGTTCTTCTTCGGTTTCATCGCAAAATCCGATAATCATGTCTTGAGAGATAGCAGTACCTGGGATTATTTTTCTGATGTTATCTATCAACTCCATGTATTCTTCTCGAGTGTGCTGACGGTTCATTCTCTCCAAAACACTTGTACTACCTGATTGTACAGGTAAATGTAAATACCTACAAATATTCGGGTGTTTTGCCATTACATGCAATACCTCGATTTCTAAATCTTGTGGATTGTTTGTAAAAAAACGGATTCTTAGCGTAGGGAAAGTGCTGGCAACTAAATCTAACAAGTGAGAAAAATGAACAGCCGTTGCTTTGGCAATGTCAGAAGCTTTATCAAAGTCTTTTTTAAGTCCGCCACCATACCATAAATAACTGTCAACATTTTGGCCTAGCAATGTGATTTCTTTGAAGTTTTTGTCTTTTAGATCTTGAATTTCTTCAATGATACTTTTTGGATCTCTACTGCGTTCTCTTCCGCGAGTAAAAGGTACTACACAAAACGTACACATATTGTCGCAACCTCTCGTGATGGATACAAATGCAGAAACCCCATTTGAATTTAATCTTACAGGAGCAATATCTCCATAAGTTTCTTCTTTCGATAAGACCACATTTACCGCATCTCTACCTGCATTTACTTCTTCTAATAAATTAGGTAGATCTTTATATGCATCAGGTCCTACAACCAAATCAACAATTTTTTCTTCATCTAAGAATTTAGATTTCAATCGTTCAGCCATACATCCCAAAACCCCAACTTTCATGTTTGGATTTATTTTTTTTACAGAATTGTATTTTTGAAGTCTTTTTCGAATGGTTTGCTCTGCTTTGTCTCTAATGGAGCAAGTATTCACTAACACCAAATCAGCATCTTCAATGTATTGCGTGGTGTTGAAGTCGTTTTCAGCTAAAATTGAAGCTACAATCTCACTGTCATTCATGTTCATTTGACAACCGTAGCTTTCGATGTATAATTTTTTAGAATTCCCCTTTAACTCATCTGTTAATAAAGGGTGTCCCTGTTTGTTAGCATCTATTATTTTTTCTGTCTCCATTCCATTCAAAAATTAGGATCGCAAAGATACAATCAAAAATATGAATTATGACATTTTGTCATAGAAATTCTACGTTAAAAATAAGTGAAGATTTGAAAAATATTTGAATTTATCTGCTTCATAAATTTGAAATTTAAAAATTCTATCTACTTTTGCAACAGCTAAGAGGCTAGGTTTTAATTTGAATTTAAATAAAAACATAGTAACTTTTTAGACTTAGAAAAATACAATTACGATTTTTATGGCGAAGAATTTAGTTATAGTTGAGTCACCTGCAAAAGCAAAAACGATTGAGAAATTTTTGGGAAAAGATTTTCAAGTAGAATCGAGCTTTGGGCATATTGCAGATTTACCTTCTAGTGAGTTAGGGATAAATGTAGATGGAGATTTTAAGCCAAAATATATTGTCTCAGATGATAAAAAAGCTGTCGTAAGAAAATTAAAGTCTTTAGCGAAAAAAGCAGATACTGTTTGGTTAGCAAGTGATGAGGATCGAGAGGGAGAAGCAATTGCTTGGCATTTGCAAGAGCAGTTAAAATTAAACTCTGAAGCAACCAAAAGAATCGTATTTCACGAGATTACTAAAAAAGCAATTCTAAAAGCTGTAGAGCATCCAAGAGATATCAATTATGATATGGTGAATGCACAACAAGCGAGAAGGGTGTTAGATCGTTTAGTAGGGTATGAACTATCACCTGTTTTATGGAGAAAAGTAAAAGGTGGATTGTCTGCAGGAAGGGTTCAGTCTGTAGCGGTTCGATTGATCGTCGAAAGAGAAAGAAGTATTCAAGAATTTAAAACAACGGCACATTATAAAGTAGTTGCAGAGTTTTTAAATAGTGAAGGGAAAAAATTCAAAGCAACGATTCCGAAAAGTTTTGATTCTAGAGAAGAAGCTGAGGCGTTTTTACAATCTTCTGCAGATGCAGATTTTTCAATTGCAGATTTACAAAAAAAACCTGCAAAAAAATCACCAGCTCCACCATTTACAACTTCTACTTTACAGCAAGAAGCATCTCGTAAATTAGGGTATTCAGTAGCGAGAACTATGCAAGTAGCACAACGCTTGTATGAAGCCGGTTTGATTACTTATATGAGAACTGATAGTTTGAATTTATCGGATGATGCTCGTAAAGAAGCTGAAGAAGAAATTACAAACTATTACGGTTCAGAATACAGCAGTCCTAGAGTGTTTAAGACGAAATCAAAAGGAGCACAAGAAGCACATGAGGCGATTCGTCCTACAGATATGAAACGTCATTCTATCAATGTTGAAAGTGATCAAGATCGTTTGTACGATTTGATTTGGAAAAGAACATTGGCATCGCAGATGAGTGATGCGCAATTAGAGAGAACCAATGTGAAAATTGAGAACTCGAATAACGAAAAAATCTTTACGGCAAACGGAGAGATGATTAAGTTTGAAGGTTTCTTAAAAGTATATTTAGAAGGAACTGATAATGAAGAGGAAGAGCAAGCAGGAATGCTGCCTCAATTGACAAAAGGTGCTACTTTAGAATATGATTTTATCACAGCAACACAACGTTTTACAAGTCCACCGTATAGATTTACTGAAGCTTCTTTGGTAAAGAAATTAGAAGAATTAGGAATCGGTAGACCTTCTACGTATGCACCGACTATTTCAACTGTACAGAGAAGAGGTTATATTGAAAAAGGACAAATTGAGGGTGTAGAAAGAGATTACGAGCAGTTTGTTTTAAAAGCTGGTGAGGTTTCTTCAAAAAACTTGGTTGAAAGAGTAGGTTCAGATAAAGGTAAATTGGTGCCGACAGATATAGGAAACATTGTAAATGATTTCTTAGTGGCAAATTTTTCAAATATTTTAGATTTTGGCTTTACGGCAAAAGTAGAGGCAGATTTTGATGATATTTCTGAGGGAGCTCAAGATTGGTCAGAAATGATCAAAAGTTTTTACGAGACCTTTCATCCAACTGTAAAAGATGTCTCTGAAAATGCAGAAAGAGAAAGTGGTGAGCGTATTCTTGGGAAGCATCCTGAGTCTGGTAGAACTGTTTTGGTTCGTTTGGGTAAATTTGGTCCGATGGCACAAATTGGTGATCCAGAAGATGAAGAAAAGCAATTTGCTAGTCTTTTAAAAGAACAAAACTTAGGTACGATTACCCTTGAAGAGGCTTTAGAGTTGTTTTTATTGCCTAAAAATTTAGGAGTTTACGAAGGTGAAGAAGTGGTGGTTTCTAACGGAAGATTCGGACCTTATATCAAATTCGGAACTATATATGTTTCTCTTGATAGAGGAGAAGATCCGATGTCTGTAGATATGGAAAGAGCTACCGAATTGATTGTTGCGAAACAAAAAGCCGATGCTCCGATTGCAGAATACGAAAATCTTCCTGTTCAAAAAGGAGTAGGACGTTTTGGTCCATTTATAAAATGGAATAGCATTTTCATAAATGTCAATAAAAAATACGATTACGACAATTTGAGTTATGATGATATCGTTGAATTGATCGAAGATAAAAAGCGTAAAGAAATCGAAAAAGTTATTCATAACTGGGAAGAAGAAGGTATTCGATTAGAAAAAGCACGTTGGGGAAGGTTTAACATCATCAAAGGAAAAACCAAAATTGAGTTGCCTAAAACAACAGATGCAAAAAACATGACTCTAGAAGAAGTTCAAGCTATTATTGAGGCAAAAGCTCCGAAAAAGAAAACAAGAAAAACTGCTGCTAAAAAAAGAACTACCAAGAAAAAATAAACTTATATAGAGTTGGTATATACCACGATATTTTTGTTATTTTTGGAAAAATGAGTCCGAAAAGGCTCATCTAATATTTGATGAATTTAGATTTTTTATTACCCCTTGAAGAACCTTTTTTCGAAATGATTTCAGACTATTCTGAAACCTCATTGTCGTATTTTACTGCGATACACTCGAAAGAAAAAGGTTTACCAGATTTAGAAAATGTTTCTATTGCAATTTTAGGTGTTCAAGATGGACGTGGAGCTGTAGGAAATGATACTACTGGTTATGGTGTAGATGCCATTCGTAGTTATTTTTATAAACTATACCCTGGAAATTGGTCTGTCAATATTGCTGATCTCGGGAATATTCCACAAGGAAATACAGTTTCGGATACTTATTTTGCATTGCGTGAGGTGATAGCGTCTTTGGTAAAGAAGAATATTGTACCAATTATTTTGGGCGGTGGTCAAGATTTGACTTATGCGAATTATAGGGCATACGATCAGTTAGAACAGCTTGTCAATATCGTTACCGTTGATTCTAAGTTTGATTTGGGTGCGATCGATTCTCCTTTAGATTCTAGTTCTTTTCTGAGTAAAATAGTAATGGAAGAACCAGCTAATATGTTTAATTATAGCAATATTGGATATCAGACTTTTTTCAATGCACAAGAAGAAATAGATTTATTACAAAGTTTGTCTTTTGATACGTATAGGTTGGGTGAAGCCAAGGATTTAAAGATCGTGGAGCCAATCATGAGAGATGCAGATATTGTTAGCATTGATATAGGTGCTGTTAGAATGAGTGATGCACCTGCAAACGGAAATGCAACACCAAATGGTTTTTACGGTGATGATATTTGTGCGATTTCAAGATATGCAGGAATCAGCGATAAAGTTACTTCATTTGGGATTTATGAATTTAACAATCGTCTTGATAACAATGGACAAACAGCGCATTTAATAGCCCAAATGATATGGTATTTTGTTGAAGGTTTTAGCTTTAGAGCAAAAGACTACCCTTATTGTACCAAAGAGAGTTATTTAAAGTTTATAGTTCCGCATGAAGAAGAAGATATGATTTTTTACAAAAGTCATAAAAGTGGTCGTTGGTGGTTAGAAATTCACTCTAGAGATGACAATAAATACAAACGTCATGCGTTAATACCCTGTACCCATCAAGATTATTTAGATGCGACAGATCAAAAAGTCCCTGAACGTTGGTACAAAGCGTTGAAAAAAATTAATTAATAAAGATGCAATTTAAAAATTGTGTTAAATCGAGAAAATTACCTCTGTTGAATTGCTTTGAAACGTTGCTTTTAAAGAAAAAAAATGATAGGTTTACGCTCAATTACGAAAGACATTAGTAACATATGAAAAAAATAGCAGTATATATTATCCTAGTTTTAGCGGTATATAGTTGTGGTTCTAATAATAGAGGAGAAGTTGTAGGAGATAAGTCTGGTAAGAAATGGTATACAGAAAAGCCTTTTGGAATGGTGTTAGTTCCTGGAGGTGCCTTTACAATGGGGAAAAGTGATGAAGATCCGTTTGGAGGAATTAGTACGCCAACTAGAAGTGTAACTGTAAAGCATTTCTATATGGATGAATCGGAAATAACCAACAGTGAATACAATAAATTTGTTGAATGGGTAAGAGATTCAATAGTTCGAACTGAATTGGCGTTAACTGCTGAAGAGCGCTCTTATTTATTATCTGATGGAGAAGGAAGTGATGAAGGAATTTTTAGATATAGTTTTAAAGAATCAGATACTACCAATGCTACTGAGTATGAGAGGTATATGTTTGAAAATTATGGCGGTACCGGAGATGTAAACTCGCTCACCGAAGGGAAATCATTGAATTGGAGAATTCCAATCGTATGGGATCGTTTAGAATATCCTGATGCTGCTTATACAGAAGTTATGGATTCTATGTATTTGCCGTTAGAGGATACTTTTGAAGGGCAAAGAATCTTAAACGTTAATAAATTAAAATATACGTATTCTTGGTTTGATAAAGAGGCAGCCGCAATGAGTAAAACAGGTACGAGAAAAGATTTTATTATTCATGAAGATGTTCGTGTTTACCCAGATACAACGGTATGGGTAAAAGATTTTACGTATTCATACAACGACCCAATTCACGAAGAGTATTTTTGGCATACTGCTTATGCAGATTATCCGGTTGTAGGTGTAAATTGGTACCAAGCTCGTGCTTTTTGTAACTGGAGAACAAAAATGAAAAACGATTATCTTCGATCGAGAAAAAACCCTGTTAGGGTTCCGATGTTTCGATTGCCTACTGAAGCAGAATGGGAATTTGCAGCAAGAGGTGGTATAGAAAACGGTACGTACCCTTGGGGAGGTCCATATACGACAGATGATAGAGGGATCTTTTTGGCAAACTTTAAGCCAGTTCGAGGAAATTATGCGATTGATGGTGCACTGTATACCGTAGAAGCATATTCTTATGCGCCAAATGGTTATGGATTGTACAATATGGCAGGAAATGTGTCAGAATGGACAAGCACGGCATACAATCAAGGTTCTTACAGCCATGGTTCAAGTATCAACGCAAATATCGAAGATGTTGAAAATAAACGTAAAGTAGTACGTGGTGGTTCTTGGAAAGATATTGCATATTTCTTACAAGTAAGTACAAGAGACTACGAATACGCAGATTCTTTAAAAAGTTATATCGGATTTAGAACCGTTCAAGACTTCTTAGGAACAGTGAAAAATAAAAAATAAATTAATAATTAACCAACCCCTATAAATTAAAAAATTATAATTATGGCACAATCAGTTAAAAGCAAGAAAATCTTGAATATGGTATACGGACTAGGAGCGTCTGTTGTACTTGTAGGAGCATTGTTTAAAATATTACACTACAGTATCGGTCCTTTAACGGGTGGAGTAATGTTAACTGTCGGATTGTTAACAGAAGCATTTATTTTCGCATATTCAGCATTTTTTGAACCTATAGAAGAAGATTTAGATTGGACTCAAGTTTACCCTGAATTAGTTGGTGGAAAAGCGAAAGAAAAAGATCCAAGTGCAAGAGGTATGTTAGCAGAAAAATTAGATGCAATGTTAAAAGAGTCTAAGTTAGATGCTGAATTAATGGGAAGTTTAACAAAGAGTATTCAAAACTTTCAAGGAGCTGCAGAAAGTATCAACGCTTCTGCAGATACAGTTGCAAATACACATAAATATAATGAAGAAATGGCTGTTGCAGCTGTTCATTTAGAATCATTAAATAGTTTGTATAAAGTACAATCAGAAAATTCTGAGAGACAAGCATACTTGAATGAATCTATGTTGAAGCATTCAGAGAAATTAGAATCGCAAATGGAGGCATTGGCTACAAACCTATCTTCTTTGAATTCTGTTTATGGAGGAATGTTATCAGCAATGAATAAATAATTAATAACCCTATAAAAAAGCTTATTAATTATGGCAGGAGGAAAACAATCAGCTAGACAGAAGATGATCAATCTAATGTACCTAGTGTTCATTGCAATGTTAGCATTGAATATGGGTAAGAAAGTATTGTCGTCTTTTGGATATCTAAATGAAAAAATTGAAGCGTCGAACGTTACAAAAATCAACGATATTGCCGTTGTTTTGAATGACTTGGCGACAAAAGCTTCTGAACAACCAGAGAAATACAGAGATCTTAATAAAAAAGCAGTGAAGGTAAACAAAACCTCGAATGAATTCTTTAATTATTTAGGAGCTGTAAAAGACACACTTTTATCTACGATCGACCCTGAATTGCATAGGGATTATGAGTCGTTGGATACAGAAACTGCAGGAGATGAATTTTTCTTCAAAGGAGAAGAAAAATTAACAGATGCAGGTGAAGAGTTTGTTGCTAGAATCAATCAATATAGAGAAGACATAAAATCTATATTGGGTGAAAGTATTAAGAGTGATGTATTAGATCATTTGAATAAACGATTTGATACAAGTGATCAAGAAGTTGAAGGAGGTCAAACACAACCATGGATTCGAAACCGATATGAAGGTTTTCCATTGGTAGCAACCTTGACAAATATTTCTGTGATTCAGGCAGATGTAAAAACTTCTGAAAAAGAGATTTATAATTCTTTGTTAGGAAAACAACTTTCGGCGGATGCTTCGATTAGTGAGAAAACTTATCATGCAATTGTAATTCCTAAAAAACCAGCATACTTTCCTGGTGAAGAGTTTGAAGGAACTGTAGTTTTGGGAAAATACGATGCTAGTTTACAACCAGAGAGATTGACAATCAACGGGAAAAATTACAAAGAAAGAGATGAAGAAGGAGCCGCCTTGATAAAATTTAAAGCAGGAAAGGTTGGTGAGAATGATATTGTTGGAGAATTTGTATTTCAACAAGATGGAAAACCAGTTAAAATTCCGGTAAAATCTAATTATTTGGTAGTTCCGAAACCAAATTCAGCGGTAGTATCGGCAGATAAAATGAATGTTGTCTATAGAGGTGTTCAAAATCCTATCACGATTTCTATCCCTGGGATTACTGATAATAATGTAAGAGCAACAGCACCAGGATTAAAAAGAGTAAAAGGAACAAAATATAACTTGTTTCCAGGAAAAGGGAAAGAAGTTACGATCAATGTTTCTGGTACTACAAATGATGGAACAAAGATATCTTCACCTCCGGTGAAATTTAGAATTAAAGATATCCCACCACCTGCAGCGACGATTAGAAAGCAATATGGTTCTATAAAAATGCCTAAGTCAAGTTTGGCTAAATCTACAATTGATGCGGCATTGATAGATTTTGATTTTGATTTGAAGTTAAAGGTGTCATCTTTTAAAGTAAAGATTCCTGGGCAATCAACTGTATTGGTAAACGGAACACGTTTTGATGCAAGAGCACAGAAGGCTTTGCAAAAGGCCAAAAGAGGCGATGTTGTGAGTATATTTGATGTAAAAGCAACCATCATCGGAAACTCTTCATATAGATTGAAAGGAGTGTTGCCTTTGAGTGTTGTAATCTCAAATTAATAAATAATTACTGTCGCCCCTCTAGTAATTGGATATAGGTAAATTGAAAAGTAAACAAGATCTTATTTTGTATTTTTGTAAACTTGACAAAATGAAAAGAATGATGAATTTGAAAAAATATGTAGTATTGGCTGTGTTGACGTTGATGTCGACTACAACTTTTTCGCAGGCTGAATATAATATTCTTAATGCCACAAAACCTGATGAAATAGATCAAGTTCCTGAAATCTATAAAGAAATTTCAAAGGAAAAACCAATTCCTTATGGATATGTAAATGAACGTGATATCTTATGGTCGAAAATTACTTGGGAACATATTGATTTGAATGAAAAAATGAATATGCCTATGTATTATCCGATTGATTCGGCGAATGTAAATAGCAGCAGAAAATCGTTGTTTTACACTTTGTTGAAAGGGATTAAATCAGGGAAAATTACTGAGGTTTATGATGATTCGTTTTTCAAATCGAAATTGACGATGAAAGACATCAATCAGAAATTAACACGTGTGGATACTTCGGATTATGCTTATGAATTGTTGAATGAAGGTGAAACAGATATTAAAGATTTTGTAGATGAAGTTTCTATCAAATCAGAAGATATTGAAGCGTATAGAATTAAAGGAATGTGGTACTTCGACAAACGTCATGGAGAAATGAAATATCGTTTGTTGGCGATAGCACCAATGGCTCCAGACGTTCAGTTATTAGGTAGAGATGATATTGTAAGTGACGAGAGTCTTCCGTTGTTTTGGGTATTCTATCCCGATGCAAGAGAAGTGTTGCATAATGCTTTTGCCTTTAATGAAGTCAACCATAGGTCTCCAATTTCTTTTGATGATTTGTTAAACTCTAGACGATTTACAACTTTGATTTTAAGAGAAGAAAATCTTTATGGAAATAGAAGTATTGCCGATTATATTCAAGGAAATGCTTTGTATCAAATTATGGAGTCTGAGCGAATCCGAGAGGAAATTAGAAACAGAGAATTGGATATGTGGAACTATTAATGTTCTTGTATGAATAAAGTATAAAGCTCTTGTTTGAAATTTCATTCAAGAGCTTTTTTTTGATTTTTAAAAGTATGAAAGTAGATTATATAATTGTTGGTTTTGGATTGGCGGGAATGTCTTTTGTAAAAAGGTTGGAAGACAATAATAAGTCTTTTATTGTGTACGAAAATTCGTCTCAAACTTCATCAAATGTAGCAGGAGGTGTATACAACCCGGTGGTATTAAAACGCTTTACACCGGTTTGGCAAGGAACCGAGCAACTTAAATTGGCGTTGCCTTTCTATAAAGAAATTGAAAAGAAATTCAATACAGTTTACGATTTTAAAATACCGACATATAGAATTTTTAAATCTATAGAAGAACAAAATAATTGGTTTGCTGCTTCTGATAAACCAAAGTTGTCGTCGTACATGGATGTAAATATTATTACCAAAAAATATAACGGAATAATTGCGAAAAGTGGCTTCGGTAAATTGAACCATACAGGTAGAATTGATACAAAATCTTTGCTGAGTGATTATAAAGCGCATCTTAAAAAAGAAGATTTAATTTATTTGGAATCTTTCGATTATACAGGGATTGAGTTTTTAGAGGATGGTGTTAAATACAAAGGTGTTTCAGCTTCAAAAATTGTTTTTTGTGAAGGATACGGAATGCATAAAAATCCATTTTTCAAGGATTTGCCGATGAACGAAGCAAAAGGAGAATTGCTCACCATTCACGCTCCTGAATTAGATGTAGATTTTCTAATAAAAGCTGCAGTATTTGTCTTGCCATTAGGGAATCATTACTATAAAGTAGGAGCAACATTTAATTGGCATGATAAAACATTGCATCCGTCGCAAGAAGGTCGTGATGAATTGATTGAGAAATTAGAGAGTTTTATTACGGTTCCCTATAAAATAATCGAACAAACAGCCGGTATCAGACCTACCGTAAAAGACAGGAGACCATTGGTAGGTATTCATGAAAAATATGGTCAATTGGCAATTTTAAACGGATTAGGTACAAGGGGTGTGATGATTGCACCAAAGGTGTCGTTGGAGTTGTACAAACACATCGAAAATGGTAGTGCTTTAGATCCAGAGTCAGATATAAAACGTTTTAAAAAGGCTTAATCTTTCTTTTTGTAAGAAACGAAAATATTAATCCAAATCATACGAGATAATCTTAGACTAAAAGGAGTGGAACCAATAAGGATCAATACAATCGCTAAAAAAGATTCCAATAATTCCAAACCAAAGAAAACATTCGTAATTACAAAAGTAGCGATGGCGATTGCAACCGACAACGCGTAAGATACATACATAGCACCGTAGAAAAACGAAGGTTCCATCATGTATTTAAAATTACAATTCGGACAGTTGTCGTGTATTTTTGTTACGTTTTTTAATTTGAAACCTCCTTTTTCAACAAAAAAATCACCCTCTTGACATTGAGGACATTTTTGTTTTAAAATGCTAAATAATTTGGTTCCTTTTTTTAAAAACATGCTGCACTATTCTTTCTACAAAGATACAAATGAATTTCTTAAAGAGGTCTTAATATTAGCTTAGAAACTCATTAAATTCTAGCGAGATATCTTAAAAAATATGATAGCTTTGCAAAACTCAAATTTGAATCAATAATACTTGTTTATAGATGCTTAACGTTCATAATTTAACGGTTTCATTCGCTGGTGAAGACCTTTTCTCTGAGATTACTTTTAAGTTAGAAAAAGGGAATCGAGTTGGTTTGGTAGGAAAGAATGGTGCAGGAAAATCTACTTTATTAAAAGTAATTTCTGGGGATATAGAAAACAATGGAGGTACATTGGCTTTGGAAAAAGATGTACGTATCGGTTTTTTACGTCAAGATATCGATTTTGTGGCTGGTAGAACAATTTTGGAAGAAGCATACCAGGCCTTTGAAGAAATTGTTTCGCTAGAAAAAAAAATAAATCAAATCAATGAAGAATTGGCAACTCGTACAGATTACGAAAGTGATTATTACACACAGTTAATTCATGATTTGGATGAGGTAACTACTCGTTATGAACTATTAGGAGGTTACAATTATCAAGGAGATACAGAAAAAATACTGCAAGGTTTAGGTTTTCAAAGAGAAGACTTTAACAAACTCACCGATACTTTTTCAGGAGGTTGGAGAATGAGAATTGAACTAGCGAAGTTACTTTTGCAACAAAATGATATTTTACTTTTAGATGAGCCTACAAACCATTTAGATATTGAATCGATTATTTGGTTAGAAAACTTTTTAAAATCATATGCTGGTGCAATTGTGTTGGTCTCGCATGATAAAATGTTTTTGGACAATGTCACCAATCGAACGATTGAAATATCCCTTGGTAAAATTTACGATTATAAAAAGCCGTATTCTCAATATCTTGTTTTGCGTGAAGAAATTCGCGAGAAACAATTACAGTCTCAAAAAAATCAAGAAAAAGAGATCAAGGCTAAAGAACAACTCATTGAAAAATTTAGGGCTAAAGCAAATAAAGCTTCTATGGCACAATCTTTAATCAAACAACTAGACAAAGTTGAGCGAATTGAAGTTGATATGGAAGACAATGCCGTGATGAATGTAAAGTTTCCGATATCGAAGCAGCCAGGAAAAATTGTTGTTGAAACCGAAGCTGTTTCTAAAAGTTATGGAGATAAACATGTTCTTGACAATGTGAATTTAATGATTGAACGGTCGGCAAAAATTGCTTTTGTAGGCCAAAACGGTCAAGGGAAATCTACTTTGGCTAAAATGATGGTCAGTGAGATTGATTATTCAGGTTCAATAAAACTAGGTCATAATGTTGAAATCGGTTATTTTGCGCAAAATCAAGCAGAATATTTAGATGGTGAGAAAACCTTGTTAGAGACCATGGAAGATGCCGCTAACGACACAAATCGTATGCGAGTACGAGATATGTTGGGAGCATTTTTGTTTGGGGGAGATGATGTAGAGAAGAAAGTGAAGGTGCTTTCAGGAGGTGAACGAAATCGTTTAGCGATATGTAAGATGCTGCTTTCTCCATTCAATGTATTGATTATGGATGAGCCAACCAATCACTTGGATATTGCTTCTAAAAATGTTCTGAAAAAAGCACTTCAGCAATTCGAAGGAACGTTGATTTTGGTATCGCACGATAGAGATTTCTTACAAGGGTTAACCGATAAGGTTTTTGGATTTAAGGACAAGGTAATCAAAGAGTATTTAGGTGATATTGATTATTTCTTAGAGGAGCACAAGCTTGAAAATCTTCGAGAAGCTGAAAAGAAAACACAAGTTGTAGTAAAGAAAGAATCAAAAAAAGAAGCTTATAAATTAAGTCGTCAGCAAGAAAAAGAACTCAAACAACTTAAAAATAAATTGAGTAAAGTTGAAAAAACGATTGCAGACACAGAGAAGAAAATATTAGAAATGGATGCGCTCTTGTCTGATGATTATGAAAAGACAGCTGCAGACCCTGAGTTTTTTAAATCTTATCAAGCTGAAAAGGACAATCTAGATTCCTTGATGGACAAATGGGCAGAATTGGATGAACAAGTCAGTTCATACGCATAACTTGGATAACTCGGTGTGAAAGGAAAGGATAGTAGTATACAAGAAGTTTTTCTTCCAGAAATTAAAAGCAAAGGGATCTCTTTGTTTTTAAAAAGAGAAGATTTATTGCATCCTATTATTTCTGGGAATAAATACCGCAAACTCTTCTATAATATTCAAGTCGCAAAAAAATCGGGTGCAAAACAATTGGTGACATTTGGAGGAGCCTACTCGAATCATATATTGGCCACAGCAGGAGCGGGTAAAGAGTTTGGTTTTCGAACAATCGGAGTTATAAGAGGTGAAGAGCTGGGTGTTGATTTAGAAAAAACCTTAAATGAAAATGCCACACTAAAACAAGCAAGAGATTTTGGAATGGAATTTGTTTTTATATCAAGGTCTGAGTACAAGTTGAAAAATACTCAAGAGTTTTTGTCGCAACTTCAAGACAAGTTCAAAGACTGTTATATCTTACCAGAAGGGGGGACAAATGATTTGGCAATAAAAGGCTGTGAAGAAATTGTAAGTGAAGCAACAGCGAATTTTGATGTTATTTGTACGGCTGTGGGGACAGGAGGAACGATTTCTGGCATTATTAACGCTTCCAAGTCGTCTCAACGAATCTTGGGTTTTCCTGCTTTAAAAGGTTCGTTTTTGAAAGCTGAAATTGAAAATAATGTTTCAAAAACTAATTGGAATCTTGAATCGAATTATCATTTTGGTGGTTATGCGAAAATCAATGAAGAATTAATTACTTTTATGAATGATTTTTATAAAGAGACGAATATTTTATTAGATCCGATATATACTGGTAAGATGGTGTACGGTGTGTTAGATTTGATTCGAAAAGATGCATTCGAAAGTGGCACTAAAATTCTGTTGATCCATACCGGTGGGTTACAAGGTATTCGTGGAATGAATGTGTTATTAGAAAAAAAAGGATTACCAATATTAGCAAACATAGAATGAATAAATTAATACTTGTTGTTTTTTTCGCCTCTTTGATAGTGAGTTGTGGTTCAAACAAAAAAGCAGTAGCAACAACCCAAAAGACAAAACCCGTTTTAGAGGTTGTTGAAACTGACAATGAAGACGTCAATAAAGAAATCGAAAAATTAGAGAGAGAAAAAGAGAGTTTAGATCCTCGAACAATTGCATATATTAGTCATTATGCTCCTGTTGCCATGGATGAAATGAAAAAGCACAAAATACCAGCAAGTATCACATTGGCACAAGGTATTTTAGAATCGGGTAATGGTGTAAGTAATTTGGCGTTAAAATCGAACAACCACTTCGGAATCAAATGTCATAGCCGCTGGCATGGTGAATCTGTAAGGCATGATGACGATGAAAAACAGGAATGTTTTAGAAAATATAAGCATGTAGAAAGCTCTTATCGTGATCATTCATTGTTTTTAAGAAATAGAGGTCGTTATGAGTTTTTGTTTGATCTTAAGAAAGACGATTACAAAGGATGGGCAAAAGGTTTGAAAAAGGCAGGCTATGCAACTGATAAAAGATATCCAGACAAGTTGATTCGACTGGTAGAAACCTATAATCTTGATCATTACGATAAGATTGTTTTACATAAAAAAATCGATGATACGAAAAAAGTAAAAAACAAACGTTATCGTGTACGAAAAGGAGATACGCTGTATGCTATTGCGAAACGATTTAGAACAACTGTGGATGCTATAAAGTCCTTGAATGATTTAACTTCCAATGATATCAGTGTCGGTCAAATACTGGTAGTTGAATAAAAAAAATCCCTTTCGATATACGAAAGGGATTTTTTTATTGTAAAGATTTACTTTTTATAAAAATTGAACAATGCCAGTGCTAACATCATAGGAAGCACCTACAATTTCAATTTCTCCATTTTTTTCCATATCCGCTAGAATTGGACTTTCGTTTCTAATACGTTCAATCGAATGTGCTACATTAACGATAGAAGTCTCTTCAATGGCATTCGTTTTTTCTTGATCAATTTGCTGAACAGCCGGCTGTATTTTACTTAATAATGCTGTAATATTCCCTAGTTCTACTTGTTTGCAAGCTGCAGTTACAGCACCGCATTTGGTATGTCCTAATACAACAACGATTTTTGAACCTGCTACTTTACAACCGTATTCAATTGAACCTAAAATATCTTCGTTGACAACGTTTCCGGCAACTCTCACACTGAAAATGTCACCAATACCTTGATCGAATACCAGTTCAGCAGGTACTCGTGAATCTATACAGCTTAATACTACGGCAAACGGGTATTGACCTTCACTTGTAGCGATTACTTGATCTTGTAGATTACGCATAGACCTTAGATTCTGAACAAACCTCTTGTTTCCATTCACTAAAATTTCATGAGCTATTTTAGGAGTAATATTTTGCTGTGTTTCTTTCGTCTGCGTTCTCATAGTAGTATTATTTAAGTGATAGTTTACTTTTAGGTCTATTGTTAAAGAACTCTACAAAACTTTCAGGGTTTTCAACAACACCTCGTTTTGAGTTCAATTTAAGATTAATATTTCTATTTTTGGCTTTTTCTATGAAATCCTCTAATATTTCAATAATGTCGTTGTCTAAAAATCTTGTTTTTAAAAGGTTGATTTCTAGATAAGTGCCTTTTGGGATGTTTTCTAATTCACGCATAATAGCTCCTTTGTTGAAAAATGTTACTTCTTCCGCTAGTTCCATTTTCATATAGTGATGATCTGAGTCCGTTTCTTCGATATGTAAAAAGTGAGAGTTTTGGTAACTTTTATACATGACAATGATTACTCCAATAACCAGACCTAATCCGATTCCTACCAACAAGTTATATTGAACAACGAGTACGGTTACCAAAAATGGTACGTATTGTTGCCATCCTAATTTTAAAATCTTTCTGAAAGTCTCTGGGCTGGCTAATTTATAGCCAACAATCAATAAAATAGAAGCTAATACAGAAAGTGGAATCATGTTTAAAAGGGTAGGGATAGCCAGAACTGAAATCAATAATAGGAAACCATGTACAATGGTCGATAATTTTGTCTGACCACCTGATTGAATATTTGCCGAACTTCTAACAATTACCTGTGTAATTGGTAATCCGCCAATCAATCCAGAAACAATATTCCCAGTTCCTTGTGCAAATAATTCACGGTTGGTCGGTGTAACGCGTTTTCTAGGGTCAATTTTATCTGTAGCTTCTACACAAAGTAAAGTTTCTAAACTTGCCACCAAGGCTATTGTAAAACCTGTAATCCAAACTTCTTTATTTCCAATGGCGGCAAAATTTGGGGTAGTAAATTGTCCCAAGAAAGAACTGAAGTCATCCGGTATAGGTACATTTACCAAATGCTCTTTTTCTATTCCGAATGTTGCATTGTTCTGAGTTAGTATATAGTAAATAACACCAATGATTACTGCTGCAAAAGGACCCTGAATTATGGTGAATATTTTGGCTTTCTTTGCAAGATATTTACTCCACACAATAATTAAAATAAGAGCAAGAGCCCCTATAAGTGTTGCTCCTAAGTTGATGCCATTTATTGAATTGATTATTTCTGAAAAAGTATTGCTACCGTCAACTTGGAAAAAGAAAAAATCTCCTTCAGGATCTTTATCATAGCCAAAAAAATGAGGTATTTGTTTTAAGATGATGATAATACCTATCCCTACTAGCATACCTCGAATTACAGAAGAAGGGAAATAGTATCCGATAACACCTGCTTTGATAATTCCAAATATTATTTGAATGATTCCTCCTATGACAACTGCTACTAAAAAATTTTCATAGCCTCCTAATGTTGTAATCGCAGACATCACAATAGCAGCAAGACCTGCTGCAGGTCCACTAACTCCAATTTGTGATCCACTAATTGAACCAACAACAATTCCTCCAATTATTCCAGCAATCATTCCTGCAAACGGTGGTGCACCACTCGCTAATGCTATACCTAAACACAAGGGTAAGGCAACAAAGAATACAACAATACTCGCCGGGATGTCACTTTTAAAATGTTTGAATAAGTTAGTTGTCATAATTTAGTTAGGTTTTAGAAGATTAAATACCAATTCTTTATAGAACTTAGTAATAGCGTTTTTATCACTCGTCATATCAGTGAGTGAAGGTAAGTGTTCAGAAAAATATTTTTGATGATGTGCGCCTTCAATAACGGTTGAAATTAGCATATGAGGATATTGAAAAGTAGGTTTGATTTCTAATACGATATCACTTACTCTATTCACAACCGATTTGTATGATGTAAATGAACCGTTTTCATTTTCTTCATCAACTTTTTTCGTATGATACGCCTTTATGGATTCAGAAAAGATAATTTCGCTTAACATTACTTCATCCACATAAGAGAAATCATTATCGATAAGAATGGGTTTGGTTAATAAATCTAAAGCGTTGTTTAATCGATTTTCTGCTGAGCTTATATTGGTTGTGGCAAATACAATTCTGTATTCCATCCATGTCCAATACCAACTGGTAAGATAGATTAAAAGTTTATGTTTGTTTTCGAAGTATCTATAAATAGAGCTTTCAGGCGAATTAATTCTTTTGCCTAGTTTTTTAAAAGTAAATAATTCAAAACCTATGTCATAAATAAGTTCAATACTATTTGAGATAATTTTTTTCCCCAATTCAGATGAATCTGGATTTTTTGTGTACAATTCGGGGTCGATCTCAATATGTATATGTAGGTCATTCATTTCACATTGCAACTATTAGTTGTATTTGTAATAGTATTACTATTACCGTAGATAGTGAATATACGAAAAATATGGGTATTGTTTCTGAGATATATCATGAAAATAAAATTGCCTCAAGTAATTTTTGAGGCAACTATGTTTATTTTTCTAATATTTTTTTGAGTTGATTCAGACTATAGTCGAAATCATCTCCAAGCATTTTTTCAAAATCCATAACGAGCAGCATTAGATTCATAGGATAATCCATATGACCTTTAAATCCCCAAGTTACTTGTGTAGTGGTATCATTAATTTGTTTTGTTGTCATAAAACCAGTTTCAGTGGATTGAAAGGGTTCAAAAAAGCGAAGCTCAAAATCAATTCTCCTACCTTCGTCAATTGAGAGAATTTCTTGTTCGCCTTTTCCTACTTCATCATTATCGCTATCCCAAGCAGAAATAAAACCTACCGTTCCATCAATACCTGAAAATGTTTTCTTCATATCAGGATCCATGGTGGCCCATTTACTGTAATTGTCTTGGTTTTTTAAATATTTTATGTAATCAAAAACAAATTGTTTAGGTTGATTTATTGCAATGGAACGTTCTACGCTGTAGTCTTTAGCAGTAAATAATGCAATAATGAATGGAGTGGCAATTATAAGAGCGAGAATAACGCCCAGTTTTTTTATAGTTTTCATAATGAAGTATTTTTCTATCTAATTTACAAAAAAAATAAAAGGGCATAAAAAAAGTTCCTTTACATAATTGCAAAGGAACTTTCATATTGTTTACGAAAGAATTTTTATTGGATTCCAACCAAATCTCCTGTTTCGTTCTTCGTAGGTAAATCAGATTTACCCATTAAGTAAATATCTACTTGTCTAGCTGCTTCTCTACCTTCAGAAATAGCCCAAACAATCAAAGATTGACCTCTACGCATATCACCAGCTGTAAAGATGTTTGGCACGTTTGTTTGGTATTTTCCGTATTCAGCTTTGTAGTTAGAGCGAGCATCTTTCTCGATTCCCAATTTGTCAGCTAAAGTACTTTCTGGACCTGTAAATCCTAAAGCTAATAATGCTAAATCACACGGCCAAGTCTTTTCTGTACCTTCAATTTCAATCAATTGAGGACGCTGACCAGGAACCATTTTCCATTCAACATTCACGGTTGTTAAAGCAGTTAATTTTCCGTTTTTATCTTTGATGAATTCCTTGGTGTTGATCAACCAATTTCTATCACACCCTTCTTTATGAGAAGAAGATGTTTTCAACTGTAATGGCCAATAAGGCCAAGGAGTTGATGGAGATCTGTGTCCAGGAGGTTTCGGCATAATTTCAAAATTAGTAACCGATTTCGCACCGTGTCTGTTTGACGTACCAACACAGTCAGAACCTGTATCACCACCACCAATTACGATAACGTCTTTGTCAGTAGCTAAAACTTGATCTTTAATTTTTTGTCCGAATACAACTTTTGTCTGTTGTGTCAAGAAATCCATAGCTTGTACAACTCCATCAGCATCGATACCTGGAGTTGGTAAACTTCTTCTTTCAGTAGCACCACCACACAATACGATCGAATCAAAAGCTTTTAATTCTTCTACATCGTAGTTTACACCAACATTAACGTTTGTTTTAAAAGTGATTCCCTCTGCTTCTAAAATTGCAACACGACGGTCAATAATTCCTTTTTCCATTTTGAAATTCGGAATTCCATAACGCAACAATCCACCGATAGCATCGTCTCTTTCAAATACAGTAACCGTATGACCAGCTCTGTTTAATTGTTGAGCAGTTGCCAAACCAGCAGGTCCTGACCCAACAACTGCAACTGTTTTACCAGTTCTAGTTTTTGGAGGTTGTGGTTTGATCCATCCTTCTTTAAAGGCACGTTCAACGATGTTTTTTTCTATGTTTTCAATTGAAATAGGGTCTTCTATGATTCCCAATACACAAGCTTTCTCACAAGGTGCAGGACATAAACGACCTGTGAATTCTGGGAAGTTGTTTGTTGAATGTAAAATCCAAGAAGCTTTCTTCCATTCACCTTGATGTACCATATGGTTGAAATCTGGAATCAAATTACCAAGTGGACAACCACTATGACAAAATGGAATACCACAATCCATACATCTAGAACCTTGTTCAGTAATTTCAGAATCACTTAAAGGAACTGTAAACTCATTATAATTTTGTACACGATCTTTTACAGGCGTGTATTGCTCGTCTTTTCTTTCGAATTCTTTAAAACCTGTTACTTTTCCCATGTTATACTGTTTCTAATTCTTCAACCATTACTTCACCTTTAGCTAAACGCTCTAAGGCTCTTTTATACTCAGTTGGCATTACTTTTACAAAGCTGTTTAAGTTTGTAGACCAATCAGCTAAAATTTCTTTACCTCTATTACTATCTGTGTATAATACGTGTTTTTCAATCAATCCTTTTAAGTCAGCAGCATCATCAGACGAGATGTCTTCAAATTCAATTGTTTCAGTATTACACAATCCGTTAGTGAATTTATTTTCAGGATCGTAAATGTATGCAATACCACCACTCATACCTGCAGCAAAGTTTCTACCTGTATTACCAAGTACAACAACTTTACCTCCTGTCATGTATTCACATCCATGATCTCCAACTCCTTCTACAACGGTAGTTGCTCCAGAATTTCTTACTGCAAAACGCTCTCCTGCAATACCATTGATATAAGCTTCTCCTTCAACAGCTCCGAACAAACAAACGTTACCAACAATAATATTGTCTTCTGCTACGAAATCAGCTTCTGCTGGTTTCTTAACAATCAATTTTGCTCCAGATAAACCTTTTCCTAAGTAATCGTTTGTATTACCCTCTACAGTGAAAGTTAAACCGTGAGCACTAAATGCTCCTAAACTTTGTCCTGCAGAACCTGTGAATTTAATGTTTAACGTGTCTTCAGGTAAACCTAAATGTCCGTATATTTTAGAGATCTCGTTACTTACAATTGCCCCTACAGAACGATCTGTATTGATAATTGGGTATTCAAGTGCCATTTTTTCTTTTCTATACAATGCGCGGTGTGCATCTTTTAAGATTTGGAAATCCATTACATCATCCAAACCATGGTCTTGCGTCTCGGTATTTTTTACAGGCATTTCGCTGTAAGCAGCTGGTCTGTGTAAAATAGCAGATAAGTCAAGTCCTTTTGCTTTGTAATGTTTGATTGCTTTGTTTGCATTGATTTTATGCGTTTGACCAACCATTTCTTCCAATGTTCTGAAACCAAGTTCAGCCATAATGCTTCTCAATTCTTCAGCTACGTAGTAGAAGAAGTTGATTACGTGCTCAGGAGTTCCTTTAAAGTTTTTACGTAAATCTTTATCCTGAGTGGCAATACCAACAGGACAAGTATTCAAGTGACACTTACGCATCATAATACATCCTGAAGCTACTAATGGTGCAGTTGCGAAACCAAATTCCTCAGCTCCTAATAAAGCAGCAATAGCAACGTCACGTCCAGTTTTTAATTGACCATCACATTCAACAACAATACGAGAACGTAAATTGTTCAATACTAATGTTTGTTGCGCTTCAGCCAATCCAAGTTCCCATGGAAGACCTGCATGTTTTAACGATGTTAAAGGAGAAGCTCCAGTACCACCATCGTATCCAGAAATCAATACTACATCTGCTTTTGCTTTAGAAACACCCGCAGCAATAGTACCAACACCTACTTCAGAAACCAATTTTACATTGATTCTTGCAGCACGGTTTGCATTCTTTAAATCGTAAATCAATTGAGCTAAATCTTCAATTGAGTAGATATCGTGATGTGGAGGAGGAGAGATCAACCCTACGAATGGTGTAGAGTTACGAGCATCTGCAATCCATGGCAATACTTTTTCACCAGGCAATTGTCCACCTTCTCCAGGTTTAGCCCCTTGGGCCATTTTAATTTGAATTTCTTTTGCGCTTGACAAATAATGTGAAGTTACACCAAAACGTCCAGAAGCAACTTGTTTAATAGCAGAGTTACGACTATCACCATTTACATTTGGTTGGAATCTTCTTCGGTCTTCTCCACCTTCACCAGAATTTGATTTTCCACCAATTCTGTTCATTGCAATAGCAAGATTTTCATGTGCTTCTCTTGAAATAGACCCGTATGACATTGCTCCCGTTTTAAAACGCTTAACAATATCTGTCCATGGTTCTACTTCGTCTAATGGAATCGGATCTAAGTTGTCGAATTCAAACAATCCACGAATTGTCATTAAGTTTTCAGACTGTTCGTTTACAGTTTTTGCATACACATCATAACTAGCTTGATCACTTAATCTTACAGCTTGTTGTAATTTAGCAACAGTTGTAGGGTTGAATAAATGTCTTTCTCCGTTACGTCTCCATCTATAATCTCCACCAATATTTAATCCTAATCGGTTTTTGATTTGCGTATCTGGATATGCGTATTTATATCTTTCGTTGATTTCTTTTTCAATTTCATACAATCCAATACCTTCGATTCTTGAAGCTGTGTATGGGAAGTATTTTTCTACAAATTGAGAGTTGAAACCTACAATTTCGAAAATTTGAGAACCTCTGTAAGAATGTAAAGTAGAGATTCCGATTTTGTTCATTACTTTTAAAATACCTTTTCCAATTGCTTTATTGAAATTGTCAACGGCTTTTTGCTCGTCCATTCCGGTAATGAAACCTTGCTGTACTTGTAAACGGATAATTTCGTTTACCATGTATGGGTTGATGGCACTTGCACCATATCCAAACAAAGTTGCAAAATGATGTGGCTCACGTGGCTCAGCAGATTCGATAATGATATCGAAGTACGAACGCTTACGCAAACGGTTCATTTGATGGTGTACATATGAACATGCTAATAGAGAAGGGATAGGAGCAAACTCCTTATTTACACCTCTATCAGATAAAATAATAATGTTCGTTTTTCTTTCGAGAGCTTTTGTGATTTGTGTGATGATGTTATCCAATGCATCTTCCAAACCATTCAATCCTTTGTCTTTCGGATACAACATTTCAATGGTCTCAGCTTGGAAACCTTCAATGTCAATATCTCTTATTTTTGCTAAATCATTGTTAGAAATAACAGGATTTTGAATTCTTAGTTTACGGCATTGTCTTTCGGTAATGCTGAAAATATTTCTGTCTTTACCAAGTGCCAAACTAATATCAGTAACAATCTCTTCACGGATTCCATCCAATGGTGGATTGGTAACCTGGGCAAATAATTGTTTGAAGTAATTAGAAATCAATTGAGGTCGATCTGATAAAACAGCTAATGGTGTATCGATACCCATTGAACCTAATGCTTCCTTACCAACTTGTGCCATTGGTGTAATTACTTCTTGAATATCTTCAATTGTATAATTGAATAAACGTGATCTCGTTGCAATGTCTAATGTTTCAACTGGACACTCCGTACTTGTTTGAGGTACGTCTTTCAAGTGTAATCTTGTTTTGTCTAACCATTCTTTATAAGGTCTTTCAGAAACAATCTTACTTTTAATTTCTTCATCTTTGATAATACGACCTTCGTTCATGTCAACCAAGAACATTTTTCCTGGCTCTAAACGACCATGCGTATCAACATCTTCTGGTGCTACCTCTACAACTCCAATTTCTGAAGCCATGATTAACTTACCACTTTTTGTAACTGTGTATCTAGAAGGTCTTAAACCATTACGGTCTAATAATGCTCCAACATAATCACCATCAGTAAATGGTACAGATGCAGGTCCATCCCAAGGCTCCATCAAGCATGCGTTGTACTCGTAAAATGCCTTTCTTTCTTCAGACATTGTTTCGTGTTTTTCCCATGCTTCAGGAATCATCATCATCATTACTTCTGGTAATGATCTACCTGTATGTGTTAATAATTCAACTACCATATCCATAGAAGCAGAATCTGATTTTCCAGGTAATATGATAGGGAATAATTTTTCTATCTGTGGACCAAATACATCACTTTTCATGATCTCTTCACGAACACGCATTCTACTTACGTTTCCACGCAATGTATTAATTTCTCCATTTTGACACATATATCTAAATGGTTGCGCTAACTCCCATGCAGGCATCGTATTTGTAGAGAAACGTTGGTGCACCAATGCCAAACGAGTAACCAAATCAGATTGTTGCAAATCTGTATAGTATGGTCCAATGTCTTCTGGCATTATAATACCTTTGTAAATCAATGTTGTGTTTGATAAACTAGGTACATAAAAATAAGAGCTTTGAGAGATTTTTGAACTTAATATAGTGTGTTCTGTAATCTTACGAGCAGCATATAATTTTGCTTTGAAAATATTTTCTTCAATAGCTTCTTTCTTACCGATAAATAATTGTTCGATATTAGGTTCAGATGCCAATGCAATTTCTCCAAGTTGAGTAGAGTCTACAGGTACAGTTCTCCAACCCAAGATTTCAAGACCTTGTTCTTTGATTTCTTTTTCGAAGACATCCTTACAATATTGATATTGGTTTTCTACTTTAGGTAAGAAAACCATTCCAACAGCATATTCTCTCTGTGCAGGAATTTCGAATTCACAGACTCTATTAAAGTAGTCATGAGGGATATCAATCAACAATCCAGCTCCATCTCCTGTTTTTCCATCAGAACTAACACCTCCACGGTGTTCTAGTTTAACTAAAATTTCTAATGCATCGTGAATTATTTGGTTCGTTTTTTCACCTTTTAGGTTACAAATAAAACCTGCTCCACAATTTTCGTGTTCAAATTCCGGTGTATATAGACCTTGTTTTTCTATCATAATCTTGAAAATAAGAACGCAAAATTACATAATTTCAATGTTAAAAACCAATAGAATGGCTATAGAAAAAATAAAAATGTATTTATTACAAATTTGTAGTTGGATTATTATTGATTGTTGAAATATTATATATGAAAATAGGGAACATTTAATTTTATGTGTAGTCGCAGCTTTTTTATTGCGAATACTTAAATCAAACTACATCGTTGTAGATTTTTTGATAATTTCTATTCCTGTATAAAAAAAGCTCCTTTAACATGTTAAAGGAGCTTTGTGCTAAATTTTAAAGATCAAATCTTTATAGGATAAGTGTTTTAATGGTCATTCATTCTGAAGTCAGCATAAGCACTCATTCCGTGTTCTGCCTCATCAAGACCCTCAATCTCTTCTTTCTCAGAAACTCTTAGTCCCATAGTCTTCTTGATGATTGATAATATAATAAACGATGCTATTAAACAGAAAGCACCAACGATGGCAACTCCTGATAATTGAATTAAGAATTGTTCTACGCTAGCTTTGGCTCCGAAGATACCAACAGCCAATGTTCCCCAAATACCACAAATTAAATGCACTGCAACGGCTCCAACTGGATCGTCAAGTTTTAGTTTGTCAACCATGGCAACGGCTAGGACAATAATGATTCCTGCTACGATTCCAATTAAAATAGCATCAGTAGGTCCCATTAGGTCAGCACCTGCTGTAATACCAACTAACCCACCAAGTATTCCGTTTAAGAACATGGTTAAATCAAAGTTTTTGTAAAGTATTTGTGAAAAAGAGAATGCACCAACTCCACCTGCGGCTGCTGCCAAACAAGTTGTAACAAGTGTTAAAGAAGTTAATTCTGGGTCTGCTGATAAAACAGAACCACCGTTAAATCCAAACCATCCTAACCAAAGAATCAAAACTCCTGCTGTGGCAAGTGGAATGTTGTGACCTTGAATCACTTTTGGGTTTCCGTTTTCGTCAAATTTACCGATACGTGCACCTAGCAACCAAATAGCAACCAATGCTGCCCATCCACCAACACCGTGAACGAGTGTTGAACCAGCGAAATCATAGAAACCCATGCTGTCTAAAAATCCACCTCCCCATTTCCATGCGCCAACAATCGGGTATACTAGTCCAACGTATACAAGAGTGAAAACCATAAAACTCGTTAGTTTGATTCTCTCTGCAACGGCTCCAGAAACAATTGTCGCTGCTGTGGCTGCAAACATTCCTTGGAATAGGAAGTCTGTCCACCAAGTATAACCTCCATCAGCGTATTCTGGAGTCATACCTAATTCAGGTGCGGCAATTCCGAAACCAGCAAATCCTAAGACTCCGTCTCCTATGATGTTAAATTCACCTGGGTACATTAAATTAAATCCTCCCAAGCAGTATAAAAGTAGTCCTACACAAATAATAAAAACATTTTTGAATAAGATATTGATGGTGTTTTTTTGTCTAGTTAGTCCGATCTCTAAGAAAGAAAAGCCTAAGTGCATGAAGAATACCAATGCAGTACATAGCATCATCCATATATTGTTTGCTGTAAATAATCCTGTGTCCATAATATATAGTGTTATCTTATTTTAATGTTTCTTCTCCTTTTTCTCCTGTTCGAATTCTGTATGCAGTGGTTACATCAGATACAAATATTTTTCCATCACCTATTTCACCAGTACCTGCAGATCCAAGAATGGCATCGATAGTAGCTTTTTCGAAATCGTCATTTACAACAATTGAAAGGTGACGTCTTTGTATGTCACTAGTACTGTAAGAAACTCCTCTGTATACATGTCCTACTTTTTCATTTCCTTGACCTGTTACGTCCCAGTAACTAAAGAAGTTTACGTTTACAGCATGTAGTGCTTTTTTTACTGCAGAGTATTTTGATTTTCTAATGATTGCTTCAATTTTTTTCATGATTTGAAAGTTTTTAGTGGTGAATTATGGAATGAATATTTACAGGCCATAAGTTAAAATATTTTTTAGAAAGAGTAAGTGTTAATGATCGAATATGATGATTTTTTTAGGATAGAATGAAACTATTGTATTAAAAAATAGCGAACCCGTAAAACAAGTTCGCTATTTATATGTGATTGAAATTGATTAGTCGTTGTAAACTCCAATTCCGTGTTCGTGTTTGTCTAATCCTTCGATTTCTTCTTTTTCAGAAACTCTCAAACCGATAGTTTTCTTTAAGATGAAGAATACGATAGCAGAAGTTACAATTGCCCATGCCATGTAAGAGAAAGCACCGATTGTTTGAGTGATGATGTCTCCATCAGGAGCAAAAACACCTACTAAGATAGTACCTAAAGTACCACAAACACCGTGTACAGAAATTGCACCTACTGGATCGTCAATTTTTAATTTCTCATCGATAAATGTAATTGCCATAACTACAGCAACACCACCAATTAATCCCATGATTGCAGCAGATCCTGCAGAAACGTTAGCACATCCAGCAGTAATAGTTACCAATCCTGCTAAAGCACCGTTTAAAGTCATTGAGATATCTGGTTTACCATAACGTAACCAAGTGTACAATAAGGCAGCTAAAGCACCACATGCAGCAGCTAAGTTTGTGTTAATTAAGATGCTACCAACAGCTGTAACGTCATCAGCAGAGCTAAATGCCAACTGAGAACCACCGTTAAATCCGAACCATCCTAACCAAAGAATCATTACCCCTAAAGCACCTAATAAGATGTTGTGACCTGGGATCGCTTGAGATTTTCCGTCTTTGTATTTTCCAATTCTTGGTCCAACAAAGATAGCTCCCATTAAAGCAGCCCATCCACCAACAGCATGTACTACAGAAGAACCTGCGAAATCGATAAATCCTAAAGTGTTTAACCATGCGTTATCGTCAAATGGCCAGTACCAGCTACCAGAGATTGGGTAGATTAATGTAGTAATGATTAAAGAGAAAATTACATAAGCAGTAAATTTAGTTCTTCCTGCTACAGCTCCAGATACGATAGTTGCAGCAGTTGCAGCAAATACAGTTTGGAAAAATAAGTTGTAAAAATCATCTGCGCTAAAAAAGAAATATCCTTGCTCTGATGGACTGAATCTTCCTAGGTAACCTCCTAAGTTTAATCCTTCACCATACATAATTGCATATCCTACAGCCCAGAATCCGATTGAACCTACAATTAAGTCCATTAAATTTTTCATGATGATATTACCAGCGTTCTTAGAACGTGTAAATCCTGTTTCTACTAAAGTAAATCCTGCTTGCATAAAGAATACTAAGATTCCGGCAATGATGATCCATAAGGCATCCATTGATGCTCCTAATGCTTCCATAATAAAGTGTTTTTTGTTGTTTTGTTAATTTTTTTATTTCAAAGTGTCACCACCTTGTTCTCCAGTACGGATTCTGTATGCTTCACTAATGTCTGATACAAATATTTTTCCGTCTCCTATTTCTCCTGTAGATGCTGCTTTTAAGATAGCATTGATTGTTGCTTCTTCGAAATCGTCATTTACTACGATTGATAAGTGACGTCTTTGGATATCACTTGTACTATAAGCTACTCCTCTATAAACTTGACCAGTTTTTTCGTTACCTTGTCCAGTTACGTCCCAGTAAGAAAAGAAGTTTACATTTACTTCATGTAAGGCTTTTTTTACTTCAGAATATTTAGCTTTTCTGATGATTGCTTCAATTTTTTTCATGATATAAGTGTTATGTTTTTAAAATTACGGACTGTATTGCTACAGTCCGTAATAGATACTTTGTTTTTCTTAGAAAGAGTATACAGCAGCAATAGTGATTGCAGAAACGCTTTCTTGAGTAGGGAATGCTTCGATTAATCCGTCTTCTGAAGAGTCATATCTGAATTCAGAAATAACTTTTAAGTTCTCAGTTAAAGAAGTGTTAGCAGTTAATGTCAATGCCATTACATCTCCAGTTACTCCAGCAGCTTTAGCTTGGAAGAATTCTGGACGTAATCCTAATGCGAAAGAATCAGAGAAAGAGTTCTCTAAGTACAATGCAGCTCCAGTGTATCCTGAGTCAGCTTCTGCTGAATTTGCATAAGCAGCATTGATTCCTAAGTATAATGATTCAGAAATATTGAATCCACCAGTATAGTCAATGTATAAATCATCATTTGTTGCGTTAGCACCTGTAGCACCATAAATAATGTTTAAGTATTGTCCTTTGTATCCAACTTGACCACCAACTTGCATGTCTCCAGTTACGTTACCATCAGCACTTGAAATACCATGTGCGTTTGTAACAGCTAATAAGAAAGATAAGTCTTCAGAGGCAGCATAGTCAAATTTAACCCCTGTATGAGAAAAAGGACCTGCGTTGAATAAGTAAGATACTGAGTAGTTAAAGTTAACTGCTGGAGAGATTACTTCGTAACCTAAAAATGTATTGAACTGTCCAGCTGTAACTGTTAATTTGTCGCTTACATTGTAGTAAGCATATAATTGGTTGATAGCTCCTGCCATGTTCGCATCGTCTGCTCTTGGTCCCCAAGCTAAATCAGCAACAAAACCAGCTTTTTCGGTTTCATATCCTAAAACTACGTTAGCCATACCTAAACCAAATGCATTAGCGTTTTGAGGATTAGCGATTAATAGACCAGGAGTTCCTGCTCCGTCAACAAAGTTTGCTGTTCCGTAAACATCAACAGATCCAGAAATGCTTAATGGACTTTCCTCCTGTGCAAAAGTAACTGCGCTTGCAAGTAATAATGCTGATAAAATAATTTTTTTCATTTTTTGATAATTTAAATTGATAATTGTGTTTCGATTAATACATGGCAAATATACGTAGTTTTACGTAACTGCAAATTTATTTATCAAAAAATTACGTATTAATTACGTGGTGTCGTTAAAAAAACACAGTGTATTTTGTGAATTATCTAATTGATTAACTTCTGAAGGCTTAAATTAATGGCAAAGATTTTGAAAAAAATAAGTTTTATTGATAATATGATAAAAATACGTGTTTCTTATTTTTTATTTGATTTTTTTGAACTTTGAAAAGAGTTTGATTCAAATATGATAAAACGCAGGTTTAAACCATATTAAATGTCATTTCTGTATACTGCGTAAAGGTGTGTTATTGTGAAATTACAAATTAAACTAGTTCTTAGGAAGTCATTTTTACTTAGAATTTGATAAAATTACTATGTAATGTTACGATATGTTATGAAGATGTGTCTTTTTTACGTAAAAAATGTCTTTTTAGGCTGGTAACTACGTAATTACAGGTACGTAATTTTGTTTAGACGGGTAGGTGTTTGACAAGTATTTTTATAGATACGAATAAAATTAGGATGCCCGTTGCTCTTTTTAGTGATATTGGGTTGATGAACTTCATACTTAACCTCGTGCCGATTTGACCTCCAATAAAGGTTGTACATGCCAATACCGAGACCAGTGAAAGGTTGAGTGAGAGGCTAGGGTTAGAAAATTGCCCTGACAAACCTGCAATAGAGTTGACAAGAATGAATATACTTGCTGTTGCTGCAATTTTTTTTGATTGATCCCATTTTGTTAGATGCAGTAATGGGGCTAAGAAAATCCCTCCTCCAATTCCTACCAGTCCCGAAACAAATCCAATGATTCCACCTATAGATAGATTTGTGGCAATGTTTTTCTTTTGTATAGCATCTTTCTGGGTATCTTGTTTGTTTGTCAGCATGGCTATGCTTGCGATGAACAAGGTGACACCGAGCAATATAAAAAATAGTGTTTCTTCAATATGGATATAACCACCAATAAATGCCATAGGGATACTAATGAGTACCAGAGGCAAAACTTTTCGATAGTTGTAGTATCCTTTTTGATGGTATAATATATATGAGTTTGTTACAACAACAATATTACATATAAGTGCTGTTGCTCTGATTTCAGTATATGCTAAGGATGTAAGTGCTAAAATCGCTAAATAACTTGATCCACCTCCGAAACCAACAGATGCATAAAGTATGGCAATTGCGAGAAAGGAAAGTATGATGTTCCAGTTGGATAAAAAGATTTCTGTAAAGTCCATGTCTCAATTATGAATGCAAACATACTTAAAAAATTAGTGTTGTGTAGTTTGTACTATTTATTGTGTTGTTCGTAGAGTGCTTTTTTATTTTATATGAAGATGAATTAGATTCGTGAGAGTTTTACTAGGAGGTGTATGTTTCAAATTTAGGGGGTGTTTTGTTTTCTTTTACAGTCACGTCTTTATTTATCGAATTAAAATTATATTTTTATCTTCTAACCAAACTAAACTTATTTTATGTCAAAACAGAATTTAAAAGAGTACTGGAAAGAAAACTTGAAATATTTAGCCATATTGCTACTTGTGTGGTTTGTGGTTTCTTATGGATGTGGTATTTTATTTGTAGATGAATTAAATACAATACGTGTTGGAGGTTTCAAGTTAGGTTTCTGGTTTGCGCAACAAGGGGCAATTTATGTTTTCGTTATTCTAATATATGTATATATCAGATTGATGTCTAGATTAGATAGTAAATATGAAGTTAACGAATAAATAGATAGTTATGAGCGCACAATTGTGGATTTGGATTTTAGTTGGATTGACTTTTTCTCTATATATAGGTATCGCTATTTGGGCTAGAGCAGCATCGACGAAAGAATTTTATGTAGCAGGAGGAGGTGTTTCTCCTATTGCGAATGGGTTGGCAACTGCTGCTGATTGGATGTCTGCTGCATCTTTTATATCAATGGCAGGTTTGATATCTTTTAGTGGCTATGATGGTTCTGTTTATTTAATGGGGTGGACTGGTGGATATGTGTTGTTAGCTTTGTTGCTAGCGCCATACCTAAGAAAATTTGGAAAATTTACGGTGCCAGATTTCATTGGAGATCGATATTATTCTAACGTTGCAAGAACTGTAGCTGTTTTTTGTGCGTTGATTATTTCGTTTACTTATGTGGCTGGACAAATGAGAGGCGTTGGATTGGTGTTTTCGAGATATCTTGAAGTTGACATCAATACAGGTGTACTTATTGGAATGGTTATTGTGCTATTTTATGCAGTCTTAGGGGGGATGAAAGGGATTACATATACGCAAGTTGCACAGTATTGTGTGTTGATATTTGCGTTTATGGTACCGGCAATTTTTATCAGTTTTCAAATGACAGGTCATTTGATTCCGCAAATAGGTTTTGGAGGAGAAGTTTCTGAAGGAGTATATTTATTAGATAAATTAGATGGTTTACACAGAGAGTTGGGTTTTCATGAGTATACCTCAGGTTCAAAATCAACGATGGATGTGTTTTTTATAACAGCTGCCTTAATGGTTGGAACCGCAGGTTTACCCCATGTCATTGTACGATTTTTTACAGTTAAAAAAGTTAGTGATGCTAGAAAATCTGCAGGTTGGGCGCTTTTATTTATTGCGATTCTATACACTACAGCACCGGCGATTGCTGTGTTTGCTCGTACAAATTTAATTGAAACTGTAAGTAATAAAGAGTATGATGAGCTTCCGCAATGGTTTGAAAATTGGGAAGTGACAGGTTTGTTGCAATTCAATGATAAAAATGGAGATGGGAAAGTGCAATATGTTGCTGATCAAGAAAAGAATGAATTACAGGTTGATAGAGATATTATGGTATTGGCTAATCCTGAAATTGCAGATTTACCAAATTGGGTAATCGGTTTGATTGCTGCAGGTGCTTTGGCAGCTGCTTTGTCAACTGCTGCCGGATTATTATTGGTAATCTCTGCGAGTGTTTCACATGATTTGATAAAGAAAATAGTAAAACCAGATATTTCTGAAAAAGGTGAGTTGATTGCGGCTAGGGTTTCTGCTTTTTTGGCGGTAATTTTAGCAGGATATTTTGGAGTAAATCCGCCCGGATTTGTTGCGGCGACTGTAGCATTGGCATTTGGTTTAGCAGCTGCATCGTTTTTTCCAGCCATTGTTTTGGGGATTTTTTACAAAAGAATGAATAAGGAAGGTGCAGTCGCAGGTATGGTTGTAGGAGTGTTGTTGATGCTGTTTTATATGACCAAATTTAAGTTTGGTTGGTTTGGGGGTGGAACACAAGAAGATTGGTGGTTTGGAATTTCTCCTGAAGGATTTGGGACGTTTGCAATGTTGGTGAATTTTACGATATCCATAGTTATTTCAAAATTTACACCAGCTCCACCAATGGAAGTACAAGATATTGTTGAAAATATAAGGATACCAAGTGGTGCAGGTCAAGCACATGATCATTAAAAAAATAGAAACAAATAAAAGAAAATAAAGAGATGAGTAATTATCATATAAAACATTTAGAAGAGTATTATAAGGTATATAGAAAATCAGTAAGAGAGCCTGAAGTTTTTTGGGAAGAAATTGCCGAAGAACATTTTGTTTGGCGCAAGCGATGGGATAAAGTGTTGTCTTGGGATTTTTCAAAACCAGAGGTTAAATGGTACGAAGGAGCAAAATTAAACATTACAGAAAACTGTATAGATCGTCATTTGAGGACCAACGGAAACAAAACGGCCATTTTATTCGAGCCAAATAATCCGGATGAAGAAGCACAGCATATTACTTATAATCGATTGTATGAAAGAGTAAATCAATTTGCGAATGTTTTAAAAAGTCAAGGTATTCAGAAGGGAGATCGTGTTTGTATCTATTTACCCATGATTCCTGAGTTGGCCATTTCAGTATTAGCTTGTGCTAGAATAGGAGCAATACATTCAGTTGTTTTTGCTGGGTTTTCGTCAACTGCTTTAGCAACTCGTATTAATGATTCGGATTGTAAAATGGTGATTACTTCTGATGGTTCTTACAGAGGAAAGAAAACTATTGATCTAAAAGGTATTGTTGATGAGGCTTTGTATGAGTGTCCAGGTGTGTCAAATGTATTGGTTGTAAAGAGAATCAATAGTGATATTGACATGAAAGAGGGTAGAGATCAATGGGTACAACCTTTGTTAGATGCTGCATCTAAAGAATGTGAGCCTGAAATAATGAATGCAGAAGATCCATTGTTTATATTGTATACGTCTGGTTCTACAGGTCAACCCAAAGGTATGGTTCATACTACAGCGGGATATATGGTGTATACTGCATATACTTTTAAAAATATTTTTAACTACAGATCAAATGATGTGTATTGGTGTACTGCTGATATAGGTTGGATTACTGGACATAGTTATATCGTTTACGGACCTCTTGCAAACGGGGCGACAACAGTCCTTTTTGAAGGAGTTCCAAGTTATCCAGATTATGGTCGTTTTTGGGAAGTTGTAGAAAAGCATAAAGTGAATCAATTTTATACAGCTCCAACTGCAATCCGTGCTTTGGCGAAAGAAAAGTTAGAGTTCGTAAATAAATACGATTTAACTTCCTTAAAAGTTTTAGGTTCTGTAGGTGAGCCAATAAACGAAGAAGCATGGCATTGGTATAATGATAATGTTGGGAAAAAGAACAGTCCGATTGTAGACACTTGGTGGCAAACAGAAACTGGTGGAATTATGGTTGCGCCATTGCCTTATGTAACGCCTACGATTCCTACTTATGCGACCTTGCCATTCCCTGGAATTCAACCTGCATTGATGGATGAAAATGGAGAAGAGTTACAAGGAAATCAAGTAGAAGGGAGATTGTGTGTAAAATTTCCTTGGCCTTCAATGGCGAGAACTATTTGGGGCAATCACCAAAGATATAAAGAGACATATTTTTCTGCATATGAGCAAAAATATTTTACTGGTGATGGTGCATTGAGAGATGCTGTTGGTTATTACCGAATAACAGGTAGGGTAGACGATGTAATTATCGTGTCAGGTCATAATTTAGGAACTGCTCCAATTGAAGATGCGATTAATGAGCATCCTGCAGTGTCTGAATCTGCTATTGTTGGTTTTCCACATGATATCAAAGGGAATGCTTTGTATGGTTATGTGATTCTTAAAGAAACGGGAGAATCAAGGGTACATGAAAATGTTAGTAAGGAGATCAATCAGATAATTACTGAGCACATAGGGCCAATTGCTAAGTTAGATAAGATTCAATTTGTTTCTGGACTACCGAAAACTAGGTCAGGTAAAATTATGAGAAGAATTTTAAGAAAAATAGCGAGTAATGATACTTCAAATCTAGGTGATACATCTACCTTGTTGAATCCTGAAGTTGTGGATGAAATAATTGAAAATGTAATCAAATAGCTATAATGATTTTATAAAAAAAAGCTCCTTTTATTTAAAAGGAGCTTTTTTTAGTAATTCATCGGATTGATAAATAAGTCTTTGTACTTCATTTTACCATCTTTGTTCAAACGAGGTAGTATTTTCAGAAAAACAAGTGCTGTTATAAAAGCATCTCCAGCTGCAGTATGTCTGTCTTTGGGCGTGATCTTTAATTCTTGAGCAATTTCATCAAGGCTGTATTTTTTATTCGGGTCGATGATGTTTACTATGTGTTTTGATCTTTTAAATAGTATTCCAGTGTCAAGAACATCATTTTTTAGTCTTCCGAGTTTGTGGCGTTTTAACGCTTGGTTTACAATTCCAATATCAAAGCCGGCGTGATGTGCAACCAAAACACTATCTTTTATGTAGTCTAAGAATACGATTAGTGCTTCTTTTTCTTCGAGTTTGGTGACTTTTTCTGTTTTTAAAATTCCATGAATTTTTACCGTGTCTGCTTTGAAAACATCTTGGTTGAGGTAGATTTCTAGTCCGTCTTTAATGATAATTTTATTTTGCTTAACAGTTGTGCATCCGATGCATAAAATCCGATCTTCTTTAAAATCAAAACCCGTAGTTTCTGTGTCAAAAACTACAAACCTAGTGTTGTCAATTGTGCGTTGTTTTTTCGAGTTAAAATGTGCGCAGTAATTTTTCCAGAATTCTGGATATTCTTTTTTGCTGAAGTTAAAAAAAGGAAATTTCATTTTAGAGCATTTGTTTAAGGTTGAATCGAATGATTAATAGTTCTTGAATTTCCTTAATAGGTTTAAATGCACGTTTTAGCTTAAGCTTTTCTGTTTTACTTAACGATTCTAAGTTGATTAATTTACCTGAGTCATTGTTGATAATACCTTGTTCGGTTTTAAATTTTAGTAAGGTTCTAAATGCTCTTGCACACGAATTGTATAAGTCTTCATTTTGAGGTTCTAGTTCAGCGAGTTTCTTATAACGATTCAATGTGTTATTGCTGTTTTTTACGTTGTGGAATAGAATCAAAATTCTAGCAGCATCAATCAGTGGCATCAGCGCTCTAATCTTTATGTTAAAAACTTCTTGATGTTCACCATTCGTTTCGACGATAAATTGTCTGAAAAAACCAACAGGTGATGGTTTGTCAATTACGTCTTTTGCGAGTTTAGAAAGAAAATATTTGTTCTCATTGATGGTTTTGAAAAGACTTCTTCCTAGCTTTTCTGTCAGTTCTTTTTCTCCATAGATATATTCATAATCAAAAAAGATAGATGATAATAGTGTTCCTGCTCCGTCTGGGTTTAAGATCCAATCATTGAATTGTTGTTTCCAGTTGCTAAGGGAGTTACACCATTTTGGGTTGCTAGCCATCATGTCGGCAGGGCAATATTCGTAGCCAATCGTGTTGAGGTATTTTACGACTTTGATGGATAGATTGATGAAATACTCTTGTGTTTCTTGGAATTTAGTTTGCGGAACATCTTCAAAAATTAATGCGTTGTCTTGATCAGAGGTTAATAATTGTTCTTTCCTTCCCTGACTCCCTAATGACAACCATGTGAACTTTACTGGAGGTGGTGTGTCCATTTTTTTTAGGCAAAGTTCAATACTTCTGGAGATAATGACAGTATTGATTTCTGAGATTATATTTAAGATATGCGGGAAAGGGAGTTCTTGTTCTAAGTAGGTTTTTAAAAGTAAATGTACTTTTTCTCGAATGGTTCTTAGGTGTTTAGATTTTTTCGCGCGATTGATTTCTTTGATTAATACAGATGGATTGTTTCCTAGAGATACTATCAAATCATGGAGTGATAAGATGCCCATGAGTTTTGATTTTGGAGTTCCGTCTTTTGTAATGCAAATATGACTCGTAGCATGTTTTAGCATTGCAATATGAGCTTCAGGGATTGTAATTTCCTCTGTAGAAGTTATGACAGGACTACTCATTATATCCTCTGCTTTGCTAGAAATTTTATAATCGCCTGTTGCTACTTTATCTCGCAAATCCTTACTTGTTATTATTCCAATAGGTTTTTTGTTTTTTGCAACGACCATGGCACCAATGTGTTGGTCTCTCATGCTTATGGCAATTTCTTTTACTGTGGTGCTTGCTTCACAGGTGATAGGCTTTTTAGTGAATCTTGCATTTTGTATATTGAAAAGATCATTGTTTGTTTCCTTTTGAATGTATGACGAGATATTTCCTCTTCCCTCTATGATGGATGCGTCTTTGATATTAGAAGCAAAACTTGTGATAAGGTAGTTTTTTACATTTTTGTTGCTTTCGCTTAACGGCTTAAATATCTCAAGTGGAATCCCATAAATAATTGATTCTTCGTTTGTTTCCGCATTCAAAAGATAGTTTTCTTGTGTCATCAATGGACGTAGTCCAAAAATATCTCCTTCATCGCAAATGTCAATGATATTTTGTTCTTCGTTGTCAACTTGTGATAGTTTAACAGCTCCTTTGTTTACGATATAGAAATACGAATGAGGTTTGGTTTCTTTGTTGAAAATAAATTTTCCTTTTTCGAGATATAACACTTCAACTTCTTCAGAGATCGCTCTTAGTTCTTGTTTTTTTAAAAGGTTGAACGGAGGGTAATTTTTTAAAAAATCGGCTATTCTTTCTGCGATGGTGTTTTTCATAATCTGTTTTATGCGAATTGGTTGATGGCGTTGAAAATTCTATTGTAATAGAGTTCTCCGTGAGGTACGTATTGCGATGTGTTGTTTTTTAATTCAAATTTTAAAACATCTAAAGGGATTAGCTTGATTTTAGAAACTTCAGATTGTTGAATAGTTAAGTTTTCTAAAGGAGCGTTTAGCTTACATATATAAATATGATGCAGTTCGTGATCAATTATTCCATTTGCGTGTTGGTTTTTGTGGGTACTTGTGCCAATATTTCGCAACTCGTTTTCTTCGATAGTGAGACCTATTTCTTCTTCAATTTCTCTAATTGCTGCCGTCTTAGGTCTTTCTTTGTAAGCGATGTGACCTGCAACCGAAACATCCCATAAGTTAGGGAAAGTGTCTTTGGTGGGGTGTCTTTGTTGAACTAATAGCTGTTTGTTTGAAGTGTAAAACCAAATGTGTACGCTAGCATGATATAGCCCTTTTTGGTGTGCAATTGATTTTAAACATTTTTCGCCAGATGGTTTGTTGTCGTTATCTAATAGTTCAATGTATTCGTCCATATTCTAAAAAGAGGTTACCTCGTATAAAGGTAACCTCTTTGATGTTTATTTGCAAAATAGAAATGTGTTATTTGAAATAGCTAAAAGTTTCGCCTTCTTCAATTTTTAGCAAACTTTCATAAATCAGTCTGATTACATTTTCTACATCGTCTTTGCTAACCATTTCTACTGTAGTATGCATGTATCTCAATGCTAAAGATATCAATGCAGAAGGTACACCTCCGTTACTGTAAGCAAAAGCATCAGTGTCAGTTCCAGTGGCTCTTGATGAGGCATGACGTTGAATTGGTATTTCGTTTTCTTCTGCTGCTTCAATAATCAATTCACGTACATTGTGTTGTATTGCGGGAGCGTATGAGATAACGGGTCCGTCACCACTTTTTGTTTCTCCTTCAGTTTTTTTGTCAATCATTGGAGTTGTTGTGTCGTGACACACATCTGTTATGATGGCAACATCTGGTTTTATGGTTTCGGTAATCATTTCAGCACCTCTAAGTCCGATTTCTTCTTGAACTGCATTTGTGATGTATAGACCAAATGGAAGTGTTTTGTTGTTTTCTTTTAATAAACGAGCAACTTCAGCAATCATAAATCCACCCATTCTGTTGTCTAGTGCTCTACAAACAAAATTGTTTTCGTTTAAGATCATGAATTCATCAGGATAAGTGATTACACAACCTACATGAACACCTAAAGCTTCAACTTCTTCTTTGTTTTTACATCCGACATCAATAAAAATATTATCTAGTTTAGGAGTGTCTTCTTGTTTGCCTTTCAATCTAGTGTGTATTGCCGGCCATCCGAATATTCCTTTTACAATACCTTTTTTGGTATGGATGTTTACTCTTTTTGATGGAGCGATAATGTGATCACTACCACCATTTCGAATAACATAAATAAGCCCTTCAGGAGTAATGTAGTTTACATACCAAGATATTTCATCAGCATGCCCTTCAATTACTACTTTGAATTTAGCATCAGGATTTATTACCCCAACAGCAGTTCCATACGCATCTGTAATAAATGTGTCGACATATGGTTTTAGGTAGTCCATCCATATTTTTTGACCCTCGCTCTCGTATCCAGTAGGAGAGGCATTGTTTAAATATTTTTCTAAAAAAGTGATCGAGTCTTTAGTAAGTATAGATTTTTTACTCATATAATATAGGTTTCTCTTTGAATTGTTATTTGTTCCAAAAGTACTGAATAGTTTTCTCAGTTCAAATAGCTGTTATTACTAAATGCAGTAGTTGTTTGTTCTTGCTTTAGAGTTGTTGTGTTTTTCTAGTCAGTAAAGATTAAATTATATAAATTTGAAAATCAATATACAACTATGAGTAGAGTATTTTTTGTTGTGCTGTTTTTACCTTTGGTTTTGTTTTCTCAAGAGAAAGACTCCTTGGATTTAAGTCAGTACACGTTATTTGAAAATGATAGTTTGATATTGGAGCTTGATGAAATTCAATTATTACCAAAGTTAGAATTTACATCCTATAATAATAAGAGGTACTATTACTGGTTTCGTAAAAAAGTACTACGCGCATACCCTTACGCCAAAATCGCCTCTGAAGAATTGTTGAAGTTGAATAAAGAACTCGACAGTATTAGCTCTAAACGTAAGAGGAAAAAACATACGAAAAAAGTCCAAAAATATTTAGAAAAAGAATTTACCCCACAGTTGAAGAAGTTGACTAGAACTGAAGGTAGGGTGTTGATTAAGTTGATGCATCGAGAGACGGGGAAGGTGACTTATGATTTGGTTAAAGAGTATCGAAGTGGTTGGAAAGCTTTTTGGTACAATACAACCGCGAACCTTTTTAAGATGTCTCTAAAAGATGAGTATGATCCGGTTAATGTTCAGGAAGATTATATGATAGAAGATGTTTTACAACGTGCTTGGCGTGATAATTTAATAGATTTAGATAAGTCTAAACTTGATTTTAACTTTGTTTCTATTAAGAAAAAGTGGGATTTGGGTTTTCCTCCAGATTATAAAAAATAATCTTATCAGTTTTCTTGTTGTTGTTTTTTGTAAATGAATCTATAAATATGTTTAGCTTCATTCGTTTTACTTGTTTTTTTTCTAGTCGTAAGTTGCTTGTTTTAAGAGGTGTAAAAAAAAGTATGCAAAAAAACATAAAAAAGGTTGCAAAAAGGCTTGTGGGAATGAAAGTTGATTGTATATTTGCAGCCGCTAACGAACGGGGCATAAGTCTTAGATTAGTTGGCGAGAGTTCTTTAAAATGCTGGTTAGATTTAAGATTAAGAGGTTTAAAAAAATAATTAAAATTTTATTTTTTTATATTGAAAAAAGGTTTTAGATTTGCAGCCGCTAAGCGACAG
>NZ_VYVA01000004.1 GCF_009193215.1 Flavicella marina
CACAATTGATGGAGAAATACGGATTGAACGACAAAGCAATCGTTGAAGCTGTTCAAAAGGTTATCAAAAGAAAATAACTATATTTACATTGTAACCTAAAAAAAACCTAATATGAAAAGAGTACTTTTAGCAATTGCTTTCGTTATAGGAGCAATACAATTTTCTAACGCACAAATTAGTTATGGTCTGAAAGCAGGATTAAATTTTGCTTCTCCAAGTGATGCTGTAACTATTGATGGTTCTGGAGACCCACAACCAAACACAAGTTTAGATGCAAATACAAGCTGGCATGCCGGTGGGTGGCTTCGAGTAAAAGTCCCTGTACTAGGATTGTATGTTAGACCTGAAGTTATTTATACGTCAATATCTGCAACATTACCTGAGTCAGTAAATATGATTGGTGGTGATTATAAATTAGATAGAATTGATGTACCTGTTCTGGTTGGATTAAAAATGTTTGGAGTTGGAAATGTTTTCGCTGGACCGGTTTTCGAGTACGTACTTACATCTGATTTTAATGTATCTAACGAAACTATTACTTCTGTTAAGACAGATGATTTTTTTGTAGGAGCTCAAATTGGTGTAGGATTAGAGTTTTGGAAACTAGGACTGGATGTTCGATATGAAACCGCTTTCTCTTCGAACACAACTACTTTTGGTGATCCAAACTTCCCACAAGCTTCAATTGAAATGGACAACAGTCCGGATCAATTTATTGTTGGATTGTCTTATAAATTCTAAGAATATAAAACGTAAAAAAAGGGAACCAATTGGTTCCCTTTTTTTTGCTAAACTACTCACTATCGCCATACACTACCTGTTGGTGTCGATGCATTGACGTTATCATTCATGGTGTTTAAAACAGGTGCTGTTTCTTGACCAACCATACCTACTAGTGGTTTTAATTTAAAAGGTGCAGGACTATTATCTGGATAAGGCTCGATCGATATCACCGCAGTTTTTCCACGAACATCTAAAGGAAAAGTAACTCCACTAGGTGCATTTGTTAAAAAATCTTCTCCGGGATATCCAGGTGTACCTTCCATTCCACTATATGGTGCTGAATCATCCGCAGCATTTACATTTGAAAAAGTTCCTGTAGTAATTGGAGTACCATCAACTACAACCCAACCTTCATATTTCCATCCAGTTGGTAAATCTGGTAAAGTCAAACCTGCCGTTGCCGGATCTCCTGGTTTCAACCACCAAATTCCATTTTCATTATTCATTGCATTTGTTGCATTATCAGAAGGAGTTGCTAATACAAACTGACCAGCTACAGAAGAGAAATCTGCGATGATACCCGTTCCTAAAGTTGCAGAACTCCCAGAAAAATCACCAACTAAATACTTAGTATCTGATGGTTTTGGATCAGGATCGTTTGTTGGTTCGATACTCAAAACAAATTTTGAAGCATTTTCCAATTGAACTTTATCAACATCAAATTTTGTCTCTGAAAGATCACCATTTGCATCCACACTGAAAACTCCTGTTGTCACAGGTTCTCCATCAACAATAATCCAACCTTCGTATTTGTAGTCATTTCCTAAATCTTCTAACCCTTCAATATCTAATGTTAATTGAGAGGTTGTCATTTCTTGTGTTTCTTCTTCGTTATCCTTACACGAAACGAAGGCTGTACTGAATGCTATCAAAGCAATAGCAATGTTTTTTTGAATCATTTTCTTAAGTTTTTAAATTATATTTCAAATTTAGAAACCAAAAACATTATAAAATGTTAGCTAGCTAACACTACTCATTTTTTCTAAAAAAATAATTTGATTTCTATCCGTTGAAATATAACCCAACTCCTTTAATTGGTTGACTATGATGTTTAATGTTGGTCTTGAAGTACCTATCAAACTCGCAATGTCTTTTTGTGTATATGGATGTTTTACAACTGTATTTCCAGTATCAGGACAACAATACCCATACTCTGCTTTCAAGTCCTCCAGAAAAGCAATAACTCGTTCTTTACAGTCTTTATACAACAATAACTCTAATCTACGTTCCAATTTTTTAAATCTAAAGTTCAAAAATTTATAGATACTTGTTGTTAAATTTTGATTATCACGCATTAAATCATGCAATACTGGAATTCCTATCGGACAAATTGAGGTAGCATTATCAATAGATTGTGCAAATTCATTTCTTTTTTCTTGTCCTAAAATTGCTTTTTCACCAAACATCTCTCCTTTCGTTAAAATGGCTTTCACCACTTCATCACCTTCTTCAGTATAATAGCCTATTTTTACTTTTCCTTTTTCTATCAAATAAACTTTATTTGCAGAATCTTCAGAAAAATACACATAATCGCTTTTTCTATACGAATCAAATTCATGACAATTTTTATATTCTTTAAACTTATGCGGACACAGCTTTTTGAATAAATTAACGTTCTCAAGAAACCAAATATTCGACATATTTTTATTTTTTAAGACGTAAAACGAAGCAAACCTTACAAAAAAACTCCTTCAAATATGAAGGAGTTTTGCTATGCTATTTGCCAATCTAGAAGGCATTTTGTTTTTTAATCAAATTCAAAGCTGATCCCTCTTTAAACCATTCAATCTGACTAGAATTATAAGTATGATTCAATTGAATTGTATCGACAGAACCATCTGCATGTTTGATTTCTAAAGTCAACGATTTCTTTGGGGAAAACTCATTTAAATCAATAAAATCAAAAGTATCGTCTTCTTGAATCAAATCATAATCTAATTCATTAGCAAACGTTAAACCTAGCATTCCTTGCTTCTTTAGATTCGTTTCATGAATACGCGCAAATGATTTTACAATTACTGCTGCAACACCAAGATGTCTTGGTTCCATGGCTGCATGTTCTCTCGATGAACCTTCTCCATAATTATGATCACCAATTACAACAGAAGGAATTCCTGCTGCTTTATACGCCCTTGCTGTAGCAGGAACGGGTCCATATTCTCCTGTTAATTGATTTTTTACATGATCTGTTTTCTTATTGAAAGCATTTACCGCTCCAATCAGACAATTGTTTGAAATATTATCTAAATGCCCTCTATACCTTAGCCAAGGGCCTGCCATTGAAATATGATCTGTAGTACATTTTCCAAAAGCTTTGATCAATAGTTTTGCTCCTTTTACATTTGTTCCGAGAGGTTCGAAAGGAGTTAATAACTGTAATCTCTCTGATGTAGGAGAAACTACAACTTGCACATGCGAGCCGTCTTTCATTGCAGCTATAAAACCGGCATCCTCTACGGCAAAACCTTTGCTTGGTAATTCTTCGCCAGTTGGCTCGTCAAACATCACATCTTCTCCATTATTATTTTTTAAACTATCATTTGCTGGATCAAAATCCAAACGACCAGAAATTGCGATTGCTGCCACTAATTCTGGTGAAGTTACAAATGCATGTGTATTCGGATTCCCATCAGCTCTCTTAGCGAAATTTCTGTTAAATGAATGAACGATAGAGTTTTTTGGAGCATTCTTTGGGTCCGAATATCGAGCCCATTGACCGATACAAGGACCGCAAGCATTGGTGAAAATTCTAGCACCTAAAGCCTCAAAAGTTTGTAACAATCCATCACGTTCTGCTGTATAGCGTACCTGTTCTGAACCCGGGTTGATTCCGAACTCTGCCTTTACTTCAATTCCTTTATCAACTGCTTGTTTGGCAATAGATGCAGCTCTAGATAAATCTTCATATGAAGAGTTGGTACACGAACCTATCAATCCCCACTCAACATCTAGCGGCCAATCATTCGCTTCAGCTTTTTCTTTGATATCTTTCCCTGCAAAAGAAGCCAAATCTGGAGAAAACGGACCATTGATATGTGGTTTCAATTCATTTAAATTAATTTCAATTACTTGATCGAAGTAAGCTACAGGGTTCTCATAAACTTCAGAATCACCCGTCAAATACGATGCTACTTCGTTTGCAGCATCAGCAACATCAGCTCTATCCGTTGCTCTTAAATAGCGATCCATTGAAGCATCATAACCAAAAGTAGAAGTTGTTGCTCCAATTTCAGCCCCCATATTACAAATAGTTCCTTTACCTGTACAAGACATCGATTTTGCTCCCTCTCCAAAATACTCTACAATTGCTCCTGTTCCTCCTTTTACAGTTAAAATACCTGCTACTTTTAAAATGACATCTTTAGGTGAAGACCAACCAGATAGTTTTCCGGTTAATTTTACACCGATTAACTTTGGAAATTTTAACTCCCAAGGCATACCAGCCATGACATCAACAGCATCTGCTCCCCCAACACCAATCGCAACCATTCCTAATCCACCGGCATTTACCGTATGCGAGTCTGTACCAATCATCATACCTCCTGGAAATGCATAGTTTTCTAACACTACTTGATGAATTATTCCAGCACCTGGTTTCCAAAATCCTATTCCATACTTATTCGAAACTGACGATAGAAAATCAAATACTTCTTTACTTGTTTTGTTGGCAAATTTTAAATCTGCAGTTGCACCTTCCTTCGCCTGAATCAAATGATCACAGTGAACTGTTGTAGGAACTGCTACTTTTTTCTTACCCGCTTGCATGAATTGCAGTAATGCCATTTGAGCTGTAGCATCTTGACATGCAATCCTATCGGGTGCAAAATCTACATAATCTTCGCCTCTTTTATAAGATTGTGTCGCATTACCATCCCATAAATGGTTGTATAATATTTTCTCAGATAACGTCAAAGGTCTACCAACAACCTCTCTTGCTGTATCAACACGTAATTTCATACGTGCATATACCTCTTTAATCATTTTGATATCAAATGCCATATTCTCAAAGTTTTATAGATTTTTTCGTAACCTACAAGATACAAAATATCTTAAGTTATTTAAAAAACACAGCTAGTAAAAAAACAGCAAAAAAAAACCCAAGTTTAAAACTTGGGCCTTGATAACTATTTTGTTTCGTATTATAAAACTAACAACTTAGACGAAGGTTTGAATTTTGTTAAATTAATTCCTTCAACTGCTGCTTGGTATTCTTCTAAATTAGGTGTTCTTCCTAAAATTGTAGACAACACAACAACTGGTGTAGAAGACAATAAAGACTCCCCTTTTTTCTCACCAGAATCTTTTACAACTCTACCTTGGAACAAACGAGTTGATGTTGCCATTACCGTATCACCTGGTTCTGCTTTTTCTTGGTTCCCCATACATAAGTTACACCCTGGACGCTCTAAATACAACATGTTTTCATATTTTGTACGTGCAGCTGCTTTAGGGTCATTGTCGTCAAACTCAAAACCTGAATATTTTTTCAATACTTCCCAGTCACCTTCTGCCTTCAACTCATCAACGATATTATATGTAGGAGGTGCCACAACTAAAGGAGCTTTGAACTCTACTTTTCCTTGTTGAGACTCAATGTTTTTCAACATTTGAGCTAATATTTTCATATCTCCTTTGTGCACCATACAAGAGCCTACAAACCCTAAATCTACAGATTTAGTACCTCCATAAAAAGATAACGGTCTAATTGTATCGTGTGTATAACGCTTAGAAACATCATCGTTGTTTACATCCGGATCAGCAATCATTGGTTCTAGAACTTGATCTAAATCAACAACAACTTCTGCATGGTATTTAGCATTCGCATCAGGTCTCAACGCTGGTTTAGCACCAGATTTGATTTCTGCGATTCTCTTTTCTGCCTTTTCCACCAATCCTTTAAGAACTTGTTTATCGTTATCCATACCCTTTTCAATCATGATTTGGATACGACCTTTCGCTATTTCTAATGATTCAATTAAAGTATCATCTTCAGAAATACAAATTGAAGCTTTGGCTTTCATTTCCGCTGTCCAATCTGTAAATGTAAATGCTTGATCCGCAGTTAATGTACCAATATGAACTTCTATAATTCTACCTTGGAATACATTTTCACCACCAAATTGCTTTAACATTTGTTGTTGTGTTGCATGTACGACATCACGGAAATCCATATATCCTTTCATTTCACCTTTAAAGGTTACTTTTACAGATTGAGGAATTGGCATTGTAGCTTCTCCTGTCGCTAAAGCCAATGCTACGGTACCTGAATCTGCACCAAACGCAACACCTTTAGACATACGTGTATGTGAATCTCCACCAATAATAATGTCCCAATCACCAACTGTGATATCATTCAATACTTTGTGAATTACATCGGTCATAGCATGATATTTCCCTTTAGGGTCACGCGCTGTAATCAAACCAAAATCATTCATGAATTGCATCAATCTTGGAATATTTGCTTTTGATTTGTTATCCCAAACAGAAGCTGTATGACAACCTGATTGGTAAGCACCATCTACAATTGGAGAAATTGTAGTTGCTGCCATCATTTCTAACTCTTGTGATGTCATCAATCCTGTAGTATCTTGCGACCCAACAATATTTACTTCAACACGAACATCAGAACCTGCATGTAAAACTTTACCTGGAGTAGTACCTACAGCATTTTTGTTGAATATTTTCTCAACTGCTGTCAATCCTTGTCCTTCTACTGATACTTCTTTAGAAGCAGCATATACTGGAATGATATCTGTACCTAAAACTTTAGAAGCAAATGTTTGTAATTTCTTACCGAATACTACAGCATAAGAACCTCCTGCTTTGATAAACTCAACTTTTTGAGGTGTCAACGCTGCTGAAATATCTTTTACTTCAACTCCGTCTTTGTATAATTTTTTATCTTTTGTGTTAATCGTTAAAACAGTACCTGTTTCTACAGAATAAACTTCTTCTAATACAGGCTCTCCTGCTTCATCTAAAACAACATTGCCATCTGCATCTGTTTTCTTTACCCAGTTCTGTAAATCAACTCCGATACCTCCTGTAACTCCAACTGTAGTTAAGAAAATAGGTGAAATACCATTTGTACCCGCAATAACTGGAGCAATATTGATAAAAGGAACATAAGGACTTGCAGCAACTCCTGTCCATAAAGCCACATTATTTACACCTGACATTCTAGAAGATCCAACTCCCATTGTACCTTTTTCTGCCACCAACATCACTCGTTTGTCTGGGTGTTGTTCTTTTAAAGCAGCTAACTCTTGTTGCATTTCTTTATTATGCTCAAAGATACATTGACCATGCAATTCACGATCTGATCTTGAGTGTGCATCTGCACCAGGAGATAATAAATCTGTTGATATATCACCTATTCCAGCGATAAATGTCACTATTTCTATTTCTTCTTCTACTTCTGGTAACTGTGTAAAAAACTCAGCTTTAGCATAGCTTTCTATCAACTCAACAGCAATAGCATTTCCTTCTTTATATGCTTTTTCCAAACGAGCAGTATCTGCATCGTATAAAAATACTTGTGTTTTTAAAACTTTTGCCGCTTCTTTTGCTATATCTGCATCAGCACCTAAAGCCAAATCAAGTAACACTTTTATAGAAGGACCACCTTTCATATGAGACAATTGCTCAAAAGCAAAAGCTGGAGAAATTTCTTCTAAAACAGATTCACCTAAAATTATTTCTTTCAAAAACTCTGCTTTTACTGTAGCTGCACTTGTTGTACCAGGTAAAACATTATAAATAAAGAAATTAAGAGAATCTTCACGGTATTCATGATTTGCGTCTTTAATTTGCAAAATAATTTCGCTTAACAATTCTGCTCCATCAATTGGTTTTGGGTGAAGCCCATTGCTCTTACGCTCTTCGATCTCTTTAAGGTAATCGTTATAAGTGTTCATAAAACTTTTCGTATTTTACTTAGTAGCAATTATTTTAAAAATAATACACTACTATCTCGTTAATAATTTTGTGTGGCAAAAATACAAAATATACCTTGTATTTAAAAGCTGTAACACTGATGTTTACTAGATTTGACACAAGATAAATGAGATTGAAATTTTTAGAATATATAATTTACATTAAACTCAAAATAACTTCAATATTTTAAGAATTACATAATCAAAAACTACTATAAAACACATTGTTTAGTGGTTTTTAACAGAAACCTATAAAATATTCAAATATTCGCAATCAAAAAAAAGTAGGCCTATAAGCCGAATTCTGTCTCCGTAAAAACGGACTCTTATCATTTATCTCGCTCCAAAATTACTTATGGAGTCTATCTGCCTACCCCTTGGAATCGGGCGAGTAACCCTCAAGCTCCAATGTACATGGCATTGCATCGCATAGAGTTTACCTGGTTTCACTACAGCCGAACTGTACTTGCTTTCTGTTGCACTTGTCCTCAGCTCACACTGGACGGATGTTATCCGCTATGCTACTCTGTGATGTCCGGACTTTCCTTTCCTGAAAAATTCAAGACGATAAGACGGCCTACTTATGTAATAAAAAACCCACTCTATCTCTAGAGTGGGAAAATTGCTATGAAAAAGATGTTACTAAAGATTTAGTAACTATGCAAAGATAGTCTATTAAATTTAATTAACGTAACTTTTTTTTGCGCATCCTTTTCGTTATGAGAACATATCTTTTACTTTTTCAAAAAATGATTTGTCTGATGTGGTTGGGTTTGGAATAAAATTCTCGTCCTCTAACATACTTTCAAAAAATTTCTTTTGTTTTTTATCTAAGGTTGTCGGAGTCCATACATTTACATGTACCATCAAATCACCAGTTCCATATCTTTCGATACTTGGCAACCCTTTTCCTTTCAAACGTAAAATTTTACCTGATTGCGTACCAGCTTCAATTTTAATTTTCACTTTTCCAGTTACAGTCTCTATTTCTTTTGATGCTCCTAAAACAGCTTCAGAAAAACTTACGTACAAATCGTAATGTAAATTCGTACCCTCACGTTTCAATTTCTCGTGTGGTATTTCTTCAATTACAACTAATAAGTCTCCTGGGATAGAATTGTTTCCTGCAGCTTCGTTTCCTTTTCCTGCAACTTTTAGCTGTACTCCTTCTGTAACTCCTTCTGGTATATTGATCGTTACAGTTTCTTCAGAAACTATTAATCCTTGTGAGTCAGCCTCACTTGGTTTGCTCTTTATAGATTGCCCAGCTCCATTACATGTAGGACATGTTGCTGCTGTTTGCATTCTACCTAACATAGTGTTCGTTACACGCATCACTTGACCTTGACCGTTACAAGTACCACATGTTTCGTATTTTACACCTTTCGCCTGAATTTTTCTACGAACTTTGACTTTCTTATCTACACCTTTCGCAATTTCTTCAAGTGTCAATTTCACGCGAATCCTCAAATTACTTCCTTTCGCTCTCATCGGTCCTCTTGACTGTCTGCGTCCGCCACCAAAACCACCTCCGAAAATATCTCCGAATTGGCTAAAAATATCGTCCATATCCATTCCGCCACCGCCGAAACCTCCAAAGCCTCCACCGCCTTGACCACCTTCAAAAGCTGCGTGACCATATTGATCGTATCTAGCTTTTTTGTTGTCATCACTTAAAACCTCGTAGGCTTCAGCAGCTTCTTTAAATTTCTCTTCAGCACTTTTATCACCTGGATTTTTATCAGGATGATATTTGACCGCCATTTTACGGTATGCTTTTTTTATTTCCCCAGTACTAGCAGATTTAGCAATACCTAATACTTCGTAATAATCTCTTTTTGCCATAATTCTTTCTATTAGCAATTAACTTTTATAAAAGTTAATTGAAAGCTTTTTCCTTTACGCTTGACCAATTACAACTTTTGGATAACGAATAATTTTATCCCCCAATTTGTAACCTTTTTCTATTACATCAATAATTTTACCTTTCAAATCATCTGAAGGAGCAGGAATCTGAGTAATTGCCTCATGTAAATCCGCATCAAAAACATCTCCAGCTTTCGCTTCAACTACCTCCAATCCTTTTTGTGTAAGTGTCGACAAAAGTTTATCATTGATAAGGTTCATTCCTTTCAATAATTCTTTGTCTTTTACTTTTTTAATTTCTGCCAATCCTCTGTCAAAATCATCTAAAATTGGCAGTAATGACACCATGATGTCTTGTCCGGCTGTTCTGTACAACTCTATTCTCTCTTTAGTTGTACGCTTTTTATAATTTTCAAACTCTGCAAAAAGGCGTAAATATTTATCTTTTTCTGCTTGAATCAACTCTTCAGCTGTAGGTTCTTTTTTCTCTTCAACCTTTGATTCTTCTTGCTTTTCTTCTTTAATATCATCATTAGAAACTATTGGCTCTTGCTCGTTAATTTCTTCATTTTTTGTTTTTTCTTCAGTACTCATTTGTAATGTTTGTTAAAAAATACACTCGTACGTATGCAACAATATTGCCATTATATACTTTGTGTCAAAATGTCATTATTATTTACGTAAAAAATCCCTTTCAAAATGAAAAGGGACTTATTTAATTCTAAGAATAAAAATATTTTTTATTCCTCTATTCTTTCAATCTTAGCTCCTAAGGCTTTTAATCTTTCTTCAATATCTTCATAACCTCTATCAATTTGATCAATATTATGAATAACACTTGTTCCTTTTGCTGATAGTGCTGCAATCAACAATGAAATACCTGCCCTAATATCTGGAGATGTCATCGTAGTCGCTTTTAAAGACGATTCATGATTCATACCAATCACCGTAGCTCTATGCGGATCACACAAAATAACCTTCGCTCCCATATCAATCAATTTATCGACAAAGAACAACCTACTTTCAAACATTTTTTGATGTATCAAAACAGAACCTTTTGCTTGGGTTGCAACCACCAAAATAATGCTCAATAAATCAGGTGTAAAACCTGGCCAAGGAGCATCAGAAACTGTTAAAAAAGAACCATCTATATAATTTTGTATTTCGTAAGAATCTTGCGCTGGAATATAAATATCATCATTACGTTTTTCTAGGTTGATTCCTAACTTCTGAAACACTCTAGGAATTTGCCCTAAATCTTTCCAGCTAACATTTTTTATAGTGACTTCTGATTTTGTCATCACTGCCATTCCGATCCAACTTCCAATTTCAATCATATCAGGCAATACTCTATGTGTACAACCTTTCAATTCTTTTACTCCTTCTATCTCTAAAAGATTAGAACCAACTCCCGTGATTTTTGCTCCCATACTGTTCAACATTTTTGACAATTGTTGGATGTAAGGTTCACAAGCAGCGTTGTAAATCGTTGTTTTACCTGTTGCAAGTACAGCAGCCATTAAAATATTTGCCGTACCGGTTACAGAAGCCTCGTCTAAAAGCATGTCTGTACCAAACAATTCTTCAGCATCAACACCGTAAAAGTGCTCTTCTCTATTGTATCTGAATTTCGCACCTAACTTAATAAATCCCTCAAAATGAGTATCTAATCTTCTTCTACCGATTTTATCACCTCCTGGACGTGGAATATATCCTTTACCAAAACGTGCTAACAAAGGTCCTACAATCATAATAGACCCTCTTAAAGAACTACCATCTCTTTTAAAATCTGCAGATTCTAAATACTTTAAATTTATCTCATCTGCTTGAAAAGTATACGTATTTACATCATGCTTTTCGATTTTCACTCCTAATTCACCTAAAATGAAAATTAATTTATTGACATCAATAATATTGGGAATATTTTCAATTCTTACTTTTTCAGGAGTTAATAAAACTGCACAAATAATTTGTAGCGCCTCATTTTTTGCGCCTTGAGGAGTTATCGAACCCGATAATTTATGTCCTCCTTCAATTTTAAATATAGCCATTAGGGATATTGTTTTGTCTGAGTTGATTTAAATAAAAACTAGTTTTTATGACGATTTTGATGTCCTTTATTTCTGTTCTTATTTTTATTGTTTCTATTGTTCTTGTGTTGGTGATTTGAATTTCTAGCGTTTGCAGTTTTCTTAATCAAACTAGAGCTAGAAGAAAGAACTTCTTCACTTTCTGTCAAATCAATTTCACCAGCAGACAAATCTTTCAAATGCTTAAAAATCACGCTGTCTTCTACTGTATCCTTATTCCAATTCAAATAACACTTTTTCATGTGATTGGCAATATTGAAAATCAAAGCTGTTCTCAACTCACCTTCTTCCCATGACAAAGCAACTTTGATCATCGTTTGAATATTATGTCCATAAAAACGATATTTCGATGCTGATTTCGGGTAAGCTAATGGTTCTGGTTTTGCTTCTAACACAACCTTGTCTGGTTTTCCAAAAGGAGCTTCTACATCCAATTCGAATTTAGACATGATAAACAATTGATCCCATAATTTGTGCTTGAAATCAGGTACATCACGTAAATGAGGTTGTAAATTCCCCATTACATCTACAATCGCATTTGCCATTTTTATGCGTTCGTCTGCATCTTCTAAAGCAACACAGTGATCTACCAATTTTTGAATATGCCTACCATATTCAGGAATAATCATCAAAGGACGATCTGAATTGTATTCTAAATTAAATTCCATGAATTTATCAAAAGTATAAGTACAGAAATTTCTGCTGTTTTAATTTGTATGGTAATAAGAATTCATTTTTTGCCAAGTATTGCTACAAATTCTTTTTAAATCTATTACTCTCGCAAAGTAACAAATAATTTTGGTTATACAACATCAATATTTTTGTAAAATATGATTTTATTGAACAACTGTTAGTGCGGCACCAATTATACCTGCATTGTTTTCAAATTTGGCAGGAATCACAGGTACATCAATCTCTAAAGCTTCTTTAAATTTTTCTGTTTTTTTACTGGCACCTCCTCCTAATATAATAAGATCTGGTGAAAAGGTTTGTTGTGTAAACAATAAAAACTTTTTAAAGCGTTTGCCCCATTTTTTATACGAAAGTTCTTCACGTTTTCTGGCCGAATCTGAAGCATAAAATTCAAAACGTTCGTACTCTTTGTAAGGAACAGTTCCTAATTCAACATTAGGCACTAGTTTTCCATCTACAAATACACCTGAACCTAAGCCTGTACCTATTGTTATCAAAATAACCACTCCATTTACATCTTTTCCTGCACCTAATTTAATTTCAGCCAAACCAGCAACATCAGCATCATTTGCCACATGAAACTCAAGTCCTGTTTTTCCGGAGAAAAGTTCATCAATCTGCACCCCTACCCAACTTTTATCTATATTTCCAAAAGATCTTGCCTTGCCGGCAGAAACAATTGTTGGAAATCCACATCCGACTTTACCTTTCCAGTCAAAATGTTGCACCATTTCAGCAACTTCATTTGCTACATCATCTGGTTTTGCTCCAACAGGTGTTGGAATTCTATGTCTCTCAGAAGTCAACTCCCCCGTTTCAACATTCACAATAGCTCCTTTGATACCAGTACCTCCAATATCAATACCTAATACTTCCATAAATATAAATTTTACGTCTAAATATCGTTATTGTTCTGCGATTATACAACAAAAGATTATTTGAAGTACAAAACATTGGTTAGTTATATGCTATTTATAATGATAAACAGTATTGATTTTCAGTTATAAAAACTTCGGCAACGATGGATATATAATCCTTCAAAAAAAATTACAATCTTTTGGTTTGTCAACTAAAATAGAGTTAGTATTTTTGCCAAAACATAAGGACAATGAAAAACACCAAATACGTCTTTGTTACAGGAGGCGTTACTTCATCACTAGGAAAAGGAATTATTGCCGCTTCACTAGCTAAATTATTGCAAGAAAGAGGATACTCAGTTACGATTCAAAAACTTGACCCTTACATCAATATTGACCCGGGAACCTTAAACCCATACGAGCATGGTGAATGTTATGTTACGGATGATGGTGCCGAAACTGATTTAGATTTAGGTCATTACGAGCGTTTTTTAAACATCCCTACTTCTCAGGCGAATAATGTCACTACGGGTAGAATTTATCAATCTGTAATTGACAAGGAGCGTAAAGGAGAATTTCTGGGAAAAACTGTACAAGTAATTCCACATATCACCAATGAAATAAAAGAAAGAATACAAATTCTTGGTAAAACAGGTGATTATGATGTTGTAATTACAGAAATCGGTGGTACAGTTGGTGATATTGAGTCTTTACCTTACGTAGAATCTGTTCGTCAGTTGCTATGGGAATTAGGTGACAACAATGCTATTGTTGTACACTTGACTTTAGTACCATATTTGGCTGCAGCTGGAGAATTGAAAACCAAACCAACACAACATTCTGTAAAAATGCTCATGCAAAGTGGTGTGAGCCCAGATGTATTGGTTTGTCGATCTGAGCACAAAATATCTGACGATATCAAACGTAAATTAGCATTGTTCTGTAACGTAAAAAAAGAAGATGTAATTTCTTCTTTAGATGCTGAAACTATTTACGACGTACCAAACCTTATGTTTTATGAAGGATTGGACAAAGTTGTGTTGAAAAAATTAGATTTATGTGACAACGATCAGCCTAAACTGGTTGAATGGAATAAGTTCTTAGGAAAACATAAAAGTCCGAAAAACAAAGTAAAAATTGGATTGATCGGGAAATATGTTGAATTACACGATGCCTACAAATCTATTTCCGAGGCATTTATTCATGCTGGTGCTGCCAATGAGGTAAAAGTTAAGATTCAATGGATTCATTCAGAAGACCTGACTTTAGAAAACATCCCTAGAAAGCTAAAAGACTTAGATGGTATTTTGGTTGCTCCAGGTTTTGGAAACAGAGGAACTGAAGGAAAAATTGACGCCGTACGTTATGCACGAGAAAATAAAATTCCGTTTTTAGGGATTTGTTTAGGTATGCAAATGGCGGTTATTGAATATGCAAGAAATGTACTAGGAATAAAAGATGCAGGTTCTTTAGAAATGGACCAAAACTGTCCGGACCCTGTAATCAACCTAATGGCAGATCAAAAAGACGTTACTGAAAAAGGTGGTACAATGCGTTTAGGTGCTTGGGATTGTAAATTAACTGAAGACTCAAATGTATTTGCTGCATACCGTTCTGAATTGATTAGTGAGCGCCACAGACATCGTTATGAATTCAACAATGATTATCTAGAAAGGTTAACAGCTGCAGGATTAAAAGTTACTGGAGTTAATCCAAAAACTGGATTGGTAGAAATTGTAGAAGTTGAAGATCATCCATGGTTCGTAGCAGTACAATATCACCCAGAATATAAAAGTACTGTATTAAACCCACATCCTTTATTTGTTGAGTTTGTTGATGCAGCTTTACAATTCACACTAAAAAAAACTAATATTATTTAATAACTGATTATTCAGTTCACACACTAAAAATGGAAGAAAAAAAATTTGACGCCAATTCAATTATTGGATTTTTACTGTTAGGGGCGATCATGCTTTGGTTTATGTACACGAATAAACCAGAAGAACAAGTACAAGAAACTCAAAATACTGAAACGGTAACTGAAGCTCAACAATTTGGAGCACCGGTTGCAGGAAATCTAGAAACATCTCCTCTTTCTGATTCGATTGCCAACCTAGAGGCTCAAAAGAGATTAGGAGATTTTGCATATTCAGCTTCTTTAGGAAGTAAAGAAAATGGCACTACAGTAATTGAAAATGAGTTACTTAAAATAACTGTTTCTAATAAAGGAGGACAAATCACAGAGGCTTTGGTTAAAAACTACAAGACCTATGATTCACTTCCTTTGTACATTATTAAAGATGCCAATGCAGCTTTTAATATAAATTTTGGAACTACAAGCAATAGAATCTTTAATACGAAAGACCTAGTTTTTCAACCAGAATTATCCAAAAGTGGGGAAAACACAATTCTTTCAATGAAATTAAAAGTTTCTGAGAGTAAATTTTTAGAATATCGATATGAGTTAAAACCAGATAATTATATGCTTGGTTTTAGTGTACGTTCAGTTGGATTAAGTGCAGTTATCAACAGTTCAAATGCCATCAACTTAAACTTTGACTTGAAATCGTACAGACATGAAAAAAGTATCAAGTACGAAAATCAAATGACGGCTTTGGTTTATGAGAAAGAAGGTGGTAAAATTGATGATTTATCAATTTCTGGAGATGATGAAGAAGAAGAATCAGAAGTTAGTTGGTTTGGTTTCAAACAACACTTCTTCTCTACTATTTTAATTTCTGAAACACCACTAAAAACTGCTAAACTTAGCTCAAACACTTTGTTCAAAGATGTAGCAAAAGATTCAGTTTTCACAAAAGCATTTCAAGTAGCTGCACCATTAGCATTGTCTGGAGGTGAATTAAACTACAATTTCGAATTATTTGTAGGTCCAAACGATTATGAATTATTAGCTAGTTACGATAAAAACATTGAAAATATTGTTGATCTTGGTTGGGGTATTTTTGGATGGATTAACAAACATGCTTTTATTCCGTTGTTTTCTTTACTAGGTGGATTTATTAGCAGTTATGGGTTGGTTATTATATTGATGACAATAGTTGTTAGAATTTTCATGTCTCCTTTGGTGTACAAGTCATACTTATCAAGTGCAAGAATGAAAGTTTTGAAACCTGAGATGACTGAAATAAATGAGAAATATCCAGGAAAAGAAAACGCTATGAAGCGTCAACAAGAAACCATGGCATTACAGAGAAAAGCTGGTGTAAGCATGATGGCAGGTTGTATACCAGCATTGTTACAAATGCCTGTATTCTTTGCTTTGTTTAGATTTTTCCCTGCAGCAATAGATTTGCGTCAACAAGGTTTCTTATGGGCAGATGATTTATCATCTTACGATTCTATTTATAAGCTTCCATTTACAATTCCAATGTATGGAGATCATATTAGTTTGTTCCCAATATTGGCTTCTGTGGCAATATTCTTTTATATGAGAATGAGTCAAAGTCAACAAATGAACATGCAGCAGCCTGCTCAAGAAGGAATGCCTGATATGCAAAAAATGATGAAGATGATGATGTACTTCTCTCCTATCATGATGTTGGTATTCTTTAATTCTTATGGAGCTGGATTGAGTTTGTATTACTTTATATCTAACTTGTTAACGATTACAATAATGTTAGTAATCAAAAACTTTATCATTGATGAAGATAAGATTCACGCACAAATTCAAGAGAACAAAAAACGTCCTGAAAAGAAGAAAAGTAAATTCAGACAACGTATGGATGATGCTATGAAGCAAGCACAAGAGCAACAAGCACAACAAAAGAAAAGAAAATAATTTTCTTTCATCATTATAAAAAAAGCCAACTAAATTTTAGTTGGCTTTTTAAATTTTAAATGTTTCATATTATAGCCTTAGAATAACTCACCCATTATGTACCCTTCGACAAGCTCAGGGTACGAAAGTGTAAGCTGAGTTAATATAAATTTTGTTTTTGAACTTTTCCTTATATCTTCAATACTCTCTTTAAAAGTGATTCGAGAGCCTCAGGGTACGAGAGCGTAATCTGAATTAACAGAGGCTTAGTCCTTTAATTGCTTTTCCTTATATCCTTCTTACCCTCATTAAAAGTGATTTAGAGAGCCTCAAGGTACGAGAGCGTAAACTCAGTAAATAGAAGCACAGTCTTTGAATTGTTTTTCCTTATAACTCTCTTACCCTCATTAAAAGTGATTTAGAGAGCCTCAAGGTACGAGAGCGTAAGCTCTGGAAATAGAAGCATAATCTTTTGAATTGTTTTTCCTTATAACTCTTTTACCCAAATTAAAAGTGATTCGAGACCGTAAGCTGAGCTTGTCGAAGCTCAATCTTTTTTATTACATTAACAGAAATCTTAATCCTCGATAGCAATCGAGTTATATAACTCACTTATCTCCAAGTATTCTCTTAAACAATGCCGTTAATAATGGTTTTGCATCAGAAGTGTTTTTTTCAGTTTCTACGGCTTGCAATTTCCCTTCTTGTTCAAACAATTCATAAGAAAACACAAATCGTTGTTCATCTTTAGAAATTCCCATCAAGCCAAATCGTAAATCATTAAAGAGAAATTTGTCTCCTGACTTTTCAATTGTATACCAATTGTGTGATAATTTTGCCAAACGCGCTATTAACGGATCGTTTTGATATTTCCCTAATAATTGGTGATTTTTTTCAAATCTTCGCCATACAATATCTTGATCAGCATCAAAAAAAGAATAGTATCCAATTAAAAAAGCATCTTTTGTTTCAACATTTGCTGTCCAAAGAATACTATTTAGCGGAGTAGGTTTTGTTTCCATGTCTAGATATACGATTTTTTGATCGTCTAGACTATCTTTAAACACCTTGTAAGTAATCCCTTTAAAAACAATAGTTAATACCATATATGCAGAACTCACATAAAATCCTAGTTTGTTTAAACGTTCTCTTTTCACTGTTCCTCTTTTTTGAATCATAGCGAAAATCAAAAAAAACAAAAACGGTAACGTGTATAAAGGGTCAACTACAAAAATATTATTGTACGAAAATTTATACGGCAATGGCCATAAGAGCTGCGTACCCCAACTGGTATGCATATCTAATAATGGATGCGTAAAAAGCCCCCAAAACATCAATTTTGACCACCCCAACCATGTAGCTTTTTTCTCTTTATATAGTTTAAAAATCAACCATCCGAATATAGGGGCAAAAATCAAACTAAAGACTATCGAATGAGAAAAGCCTCGATGCATTTCATTTGAGGTAACCGAATCGAAAAACAACTTTGTAAACACATCTAAATCTGGAATTGTACCTGCTACAGCCCCCCATAACATGGCTTTATTTCCAACTTTTTTTCCTAAAACAGCTTCTCCTACCGCAGCTCCAAGTACAATCTGAGTTAATGAATCCATATTACTTTTTAAAAGGTTGTCTTAATTCAAATACATCTGGTTTGATTGATTTGACCAAAGGTTTTAATAATTTTGAAGGTAGGTTGTTACGATGTTTTGCAAACAAGGTCATACCAACTGGTTTTGCTCCTATCCCACTTTTACTTGTCTCAGCTGTTCGACCTAATCTTAATTCACTTTTTTGAGATACAATTGCCAATTCAACATAGTCATATAATATTCTCTGGTATAACTTGTATTCATTTACATAGCGATAATTGATTCCAATATAATTCGCATCGACAATTTTTCCAAAAATAAAGGCACTAGCAAAACCAATTAGTTTGTCTTCAATAAAATATCCCGTAAAATTAAAACTATCTTTTAGTTCACGTTTTAATTCAACAAATGTTTTTGCTTCTAATACACCTAAATTATATGCTGCCTTTGATAAAATTTGTTTGTACAAACTATCAATATCTTCTAAATTCTGCATAATATCTTCTACAGAAAAAGCTTTCGTTTTAATCTGTTTGGATTTTTTTAGCACTGATTTTGCACGAGTACGATATTTAGTATTCATTGCGCCCAAGTAATCATCAAACACCTTCCAACTCTTATCAATTTGTAAAATCATATTTACATCAATATCAAAGTTCAAAAAAGAATTGTTTTTTCTAAGAGTTTCTGATGAAACTGAATTCGGCCAAAACTCCTTTAACAAACAAAAAGAAATTTTAGAATCTTCAAGTTTGGTATTTTGAATTTCGGCAATAGATTCAGAAAGAATCGAAAAAAAATCTTTGTTGGAAATAGAGTTATTATGTATAAATCCAACTTCTCCGCACGCGAACAAACTACCACATATTAATAATTTGACATCTGTTTCTTCTAAAAAAAATGTTTTAATTTTATTAGAAATACTGCATGGAATTCTATCTTGTAATAATTGTGAAGGCCTAAATGTAACTATTTGAAAGACTGCACATCCAACAGGCTCATTTTCTTTATTTTTAAAAATTAGATAACGAAAGTGAATGGTGTCATTCATTCCTTTCTCGAATGCAGTTAAGTACTCGGTAGATAGATAAATATTTTCTTTTACATTTAAACCATTCCACACATCAATGTCAATGCTCTTCATTGAATTATAGACTTCAAAAGTATAATTCGAATTGTATTTGCATTGAAAAAGTGTAGAAAGCATAAATATTTTAGTTATTAGGTATGTGAAAATAACTAAATTTTAGACGACAATATCTGCAAAACTTTACAGTACAAGTTTTTTATGAAAACATTATTATTTAGCTACACGCAATGCCACAGCAAATTCATTCGGTAAGGTTGAGTTTTCAACGGCTTGCGCTGCTTTTTCAACATCATATGATACACGAACAAATCTTACAGAAATACCTGTTTCTGAAATAAAATTACTTTTGGCATCTATTTCAAGCATTGCATAACACCCTCGTGAATCACCATCTTTCGGTTTTCCTAACGAACCAATATTTATTACGTGCTTAAACTTATTATTCGTAAAAATCGCTCTATGAAATGGCTTGTGGGTATGTGCACAACACATAATCGAAGCATTTGCTTCGTTTAATAACTCCAAAAGATATACATCTTCGGTTTCTTCAAGAATGTATTCGTTGTTTTTTCTATTGCTCCCATGTACTAATAAAACATCTTCTTTTTTGCCTTGAATTTTATGTTCTAGTCTAATATGCTCTGGTAACGATAATAAAAATTCCTTTACATCATCATCCAAAACACTATTTGTATAAGCTCCAGAAGCTTTTTCCGTAGGGATACCAACTACAGCATCGTGATTCCCAGACAACGTTGAGAATTTACTATTTCTAATTTTATTAACGACTTCGTTTGGCCATACATTATACCCCACAAGATCTCCCAAACAATAAACAGCATCAGGCTTCTCAACCTCTAAACTTTTATAAAAGGCTTCCAAGGCAGGTAAATTAGCATGTATATCGGAAAACAAAGCAATTTTCATAGTAATAGTGATTTTTATTCCGCTGCAAATATAAAAGTCTTTTTTTGTGAATCAGTAATTATTTATGCTCAATTTCTCTACAGTTAAACTCAAATAACAGCATTTATGACATTCACAAAATGTCAAGACATACATTTTATGAAATTTGCATTAACATAAGTTTAGGACTCTAATATGCATACCTAATTGATATACAATTCAATTTTTGAGAGAACTAAATTTTCAAAGAAGTGTAGCTGCCTTTTTTGAAAAGCGGATTCTGAAAAGCTTTATAAAAGAGTAAGAAAGCAATTTATGAACTATTAAAAGATTATGAAAACAATTAACAAACTCGTATTAACTTTATTTTCTGTCAGTTTACTCTTCACTTCATGTGCAGAGCAAAATGTATCAGACGAACTTCAAGAAGTACAAATGGGGACTGTAGATTTCAGTATTCAAGAAAGTACTTTAAACACTCAGGCTTCAAAAAAAGGATCTAAATTAGCTGCAAAAACAAACGAATTAGCTGATGTTACCAAAGCAATTATAACAATTCTTACTGAAGATGGTTCTCCAACAGATTTTGATAACACTGAACTAACTGTCAACCGATTGAATGGAGAATTATTGGTTCAAAAAATTGCGTTACCTATTGGAAATTATCAACTAACACAGTTTAGTTTTATGGATGTAAACAATGACATCATTTTTACTACTCCTCTTGCAGGATCTGAATTGGCCGATTTGGTTACAAATCCATTGGCAATTGGTTTTACGATAGGTAATAACGCTGCAACTCCAGTAGAAGTAGAAGTCGTATCTACTGAGACATATACACCTCAAGATTTCGGTTTGGTAAGTTTCCCTATTACTGAAATAGAAAAATTAGATTTCCTACTTGCAGTTTCTGAATTGGGAAGTAATGAAATTTTAGCAGGTGAATATACAGTAACTGCTACTGGATTTACAACGACAAAAGCCTTTGCTGCTATAGAAGAAAATGTTATCACTGTCAGAGATATTGAAAATGCTGTATACACATTAACTATTACTAAAGATGGATATGAGAATGTTTCTATTGACTTGACTAGAGATGAGATTGTAAATACTTATCATACTGCACCTTTGGTGGTTGAGTTGTTAAAAATTGTTTCAATCGATGGGTTTACAGAAGCGTTTAGCGGAATAAACTGGACTACATCGGGTGTAATTGCACGTTCTTTTTCAGACAGTACTTTTTCTTTCGACTGTGGTGGCGGAGGTGGTGGTGTCGTAGCACAAATTACCATTCCAAGCGATGGAACCATCAGTTTTGATTGGAATATCGTAATCAGATCAGCTGGTCAATATGGAGACTCTATAAACTATATTATCAATGGAGTTTCAACAAACTTATCAGCTAGCGGAAGTGCTTCTGGTTCTGTAATCGATATTCCGGTATCTGCAGGAGATGTTTTTGAATTCACTACTTGGGGATCTACACAATCATCAAGCTACTACGGAAGCATTACAAACTTTATTTTTACTTACTAAATTACTTTTTATAAACCACTGGATCTCATTCAGTGGTTTATTTATTTTTAAATAACCATATCAAAATGAAAATATTACTTAATAAAATAGCACTTACCATACTGACACTAACATTAGTTATGACCTCATGTGCTGAACAAAACGTGTCAGACGAACTTCAAGACGTACAAATGGGGACTGTGGATTTCAGTATTCAAGAAAGTACTATAAACTCTCAGGCTTCAAAAAAAGGATCTAAATTAGCTGCAAAAACAAACGAATTAGCTGATGTTACTAAAGCAATTATAACAATTCTTACTGAAGATGGTTCTCCAACAGATTTTGATAACACAGAATTAACTGTCAACCGATTGAATGGAGAATTATTGGTTCAAAAAATTGCGTTACCTATTGGAAATTATCAACTAACACAGTTTAGTTTTATGGATGTAAACAATGACATCATTTTTACTACTCCCCTTGCAGGATCTGAATTGGCTGATTTGGTGACAAATCCATTGGCGATCGATTTTATAGTAGATAATAACGCCGCTACTCCAGTAGATGTAGAAGTAGTATCTACTGAAACATATACACCACAAGACTTTGGATTGGTAAGCTTCCCTATCACTGAAGTAGAAAAATTAGATTTCTTACTTGCCGTTTCCGAATTGGGAGGTAATGAAATTTTAGCAGGTGAATATTTTATATTCACAGATGGATTTACAACAGCTAAGAATTTCACAACTATTGAAGAAAATGTTGTTACTGTAAGAGATATTCCAGACGCAGTGTACGAGTTACATATTTCGGTTGAAAATTATGACGAGTACCAAATAGATTTAACTAGAGATGATATTGCAAACAATTATCATGAAACGCCATTAATCGTGGAATTGATAAAAGCAGAATCTTGTTATCTATTTACCGATACGGCACTTGGAGCTTCTCCTTTATATATGGGAACAGCTGGACAAATTATAACTTTAGATGAAACTTTGATGGTAAATTCTGGTTTTGCATCCATAAGAGCAAATACTTCAGCAATATCAAATGCATATATTTACTTAGTTGACGAAAATGGCGTACAAGTTGGTTTTATCAATGGGGTTCCTAATAATTATGGAACGGCAGCTGACATCGCAATCACATTGCATGAAGGTTTCGAATTCCCAATTGAAGTAGCATCATACCAAGTATATTCATGGTGGAATTCTGCATCAATGCTTGAATTGTCACTATGTGGCTATAAAAAATAATATTTTTATTCCTTTTCTTAAAAGCATACATTTATTTGTATGCTTTTTTTTATGATTGAAATAATCTACAAATAATTATAATATAATGTAGTTCTAAAATATTTCCTTTGATTTTTTGTAAATTTGAAAGTAAAAATAAAAGTTTTATAACAATGAAATTTTTAACTCCAGACATAGAAAAACTTGCAAAAAACATGTCACAAAAATCTCTTGCGAAACCTGGGGTGTCTTGTGGTATTTTTCAAGATTTACATGATACTGAAATAAATTACACACAAAAAATGATTGACTTCAATAAAAAGAAAAATGGATAATAAACGAGTAAAGATTAAGAATGTTGAAGTTTTATCTGACAATTGGTATACTTTAAACAAAGTAACTTTTGATTATCTAAGGAACGATGGTATATGGCAAACTCAAATTAGAGAATCTTACGACCGCGGAAATGGTGCTACTGTTTTTATGTATAACAAAGAAACCCAAAATATTGTTTTAATAAAACAGTTTCGATTTCCGAGTTTTGCCAATGGTAACGAGGATGGATTACTGATTGAAACCTGTGCGGGTCTTTTAGATGAAGATGACCCTGAAACCTGTATAAAAAAGGAAATCTTTGAAGAAACCGGGTACAAAATACAAACTGTAAAAAAAGTATTTGAAGCCTATATGACACCTGGAGCCGTTACCGAACAAATGCATTATTTTATTGCTGAATATTCTGATGACATGAAGGCAAACAATGGAGGTGGCTTAGATTCAGAACAAGAAGATATCGAAGTGTTAGAAATGGCATTTAGTGTAGCGATTGAACTAATGAATAACGGAACCATCAAAGACGCCAAAACTATTCTATTATTGCAATACGCGATCATACATAAACTATTAGAATAAAAATCGTAATAAAATCCGTTCAATAATTGAACGGATTTTTTTTAGCTTGCTTTTTTCACTGTATTCACTTCACTTGTATTTTTTATCAGTGCAAGTATATCGTCTAATGTATCTTTTCCTTTGTCTCTATTATACCACTTTTGCAACTCTTCTTTAAAGGCGGCATCTAGTGCTCCATGAAGCTTTTTATAATCGTTAACTATTTTCGTTGCCGTTTTGGGTCTCGGTCCCCAATCTCCTACTACTTTTTCTGTATCATTGTCAATTACCACCAATTTCGGAATTGCTTTATTACCATTCGTTAAAAACTCATTCATTAAAGCCTCATTTTCATCACGTAGTACAACTTTCAAGTCAATCTTTTTTGATAGATCTGCAACCTTATGAATCATTGGCATCGTTTGCGCTGCATCACCACACCAACTTTCTGTAATCAATAACCACGTTTGAGATTTGCTATGCTTTTCTATTTCAGCCTTAGAATTGTCGTCTATCTTTAATGTTTTTAACAAACGTGTCATTCTTCTATCATTCAATTTCGAATAATTCGATAATGCTTCCGATTGTGTTTCTCCTGATGATTTACCAGAAGCGACCAACTTACTCACTAATTCTTTGTATTCAAAAAATGATATTGCTTTATCTAAACTATCTTTAATTATCGTATCCATATTAAACTATTTCTAGTCTTGGACGAATAAAAATCAAATCCTAACAAACGTGTTCTTTAGATTTTAATTGACCTTATTAATTGGGCTTCCATTTAAGTACGCCTTAAGGTTTTCCGAAGCAGTATTCATCAATCTCGTTCTGGCTTCTTTTGTTGCCCAAGCAATATGTGGGGTAATTATACAATTTTTTGCAGTTAAAAGAGGGTTGTTTTGTTTGATTGGTTCTGTAGAAACCACATCAACCGCAGCTGCCATTATTTTATTTAAATTTAAAGCATCTGCTACATCTTGTTCAATCAATAGCCCTCCTCTCGCTGTATTGATCAATATCACACCATCTTTCATCAATTCAATATTCTTTTTATTGATAATTCCTTCAGTCTCCTTAAACAAGGGACAATGCAAACTAATGACATCAGAATTTTCAAACAACTCAGATAACGAAACGAATTTTAAGAACTCGTTTTCGAATCCTTTTTTTATAGTTCTAGAATACACCAAAACTCTCATTCCAAAAGCTTGGGCAAGTTTTGCAGTTGCTTGTCCAATTTTACCAAAGCCAATGAGTCCAATTGTTTTACCTTCCAATTCAATCAATGGTGTATTCCAATAGCAAAAGTCCTTTGATTTTTTCCAATCACCATCAAAAACAGATTTACTATGTGTACCAATATGATGACATATTTCTAATAAAAGTCCCATTACAAATTGAGCAACTGCTTTTGTTCCATATGCCGGAATATTCGTTACTACAATATTCATTTTTTTTGCAGCTAAAACATCTACGACATTGTAGCCAGTTGCAAGAACTCCGATATATTTTAGGTCCGGTAATTTTTCTAACAATTTAGAAGACAAAGGAGTTTTATTCGTGAAAATAATCTCAGCATCACCAATAGCATTTAATATAGAAGTCTCATCAAAAGGTGTTCTATCAAAAACTACCAAATCACCGAATTTTTTCAAACCTTCCCAATCAATATCTCCAGGGTTCAAGGTAAATCCGTCTAAAACAACAATCTTCATATAAGTTAACGGTTTAAATTAATGAACATGTTACATCCTGTAAACTTAATTCTTCTTTTCTAACATCGGTACAAACTTGCATTCACCTAGTTCTTGTTTTTCAAAAGACTTCACTCCTGTTCTCTTGTAAATATGCATAATCTGCGTAGTATCTCCTACGGGTATCACCAACACACCACCAATATTCAACTGTGCTAGCAAAGCTTTAGGTACATAAGGTGCTCCTGCTGTTACAATAATCTTATCAAACGGAGCGTACTCTGGTAATCCTTTATAACCATCACCAAATGACATGTATTTAGGACGATATCCTAATTTTGGTAAAAACAATTTTGTTTTTTTAAACAATTCATTTTGGCGTTCAATCGTATAAACCTCTGCTTTTAATTCAAGCAACATGGCTGTTTGATATCCCGAACCTGTACCAATTTCTAACACCTTCTGTCCTGCTTGAATTTCCAATAACTGAGATTGAAAAGCAACTGTATATGGCTGAGAGATTGTTTGGTCAGCTAAAATTGGGAATGCTTTGTCTTGATAAGCAAAATCTTCAAAACTAGAATCCAAAAATAAATGACGTGGAATTTTAGCAATTGCTGCTAATACATTTTTATCAGTTATTCCTTTTTCGGCAACTACTTTAGCTAATTGATTTCTAAGACCTTGATGTTTGAGGGTATCCTTCACGAATTCTTTATATTTAGGAGTTTAAAATTAGCAATTAATCCCCAAAGATTTTTATTTTTGTTTAAAACTTACCAACTTATTTATGTAGGTTTTTAGAATAACAAAACTACCATTGCTATTTGTTTGAAACACAACAAAAAGCAATACTTAACTAGAAAATAATTCAAAAATATGTTAAAAGCAGGAGTATTAGGAGCTGGTCATTTAGGAAAAATACATTTACGATTGTTACAGCAATCAGAACAATATGAATTGATTGGTTTTTATGATCCAAGTAAAGAAAATGCTAAAGCGGTTTCTGAAGAATTTGGCTATAAAGCTTTTGATAGCATTGAAGCCCTGATTTCTGAAGTTGATGTTGTTGATATTGTAACGCCAACGCTTTCTCATTTCGATTGTGCAAAAACCGCCTTAGAAGCTGGAAAACATATTTTTATAGAAAAACCTATAACAAAAACCTATGAAGAGGCATTAGAATTAAGAGCATTAGCTAAAGCTAAAGGTGTACGAGGTCAAGTAGGTCATGTTGAACGATTTAACCCTGCATTTACTGCTGTAAAAGATGCAATTAACAATCCTATGTTTATCGAAACTCATCGACTTGCAGAATTCAACCCTCGTGGTACCGATGTACCTGTAGTTTTAGATTTGATGATTCATGATATTGACATCATTTTAAGCGTTGTAAATTCTAAGGTAAAAAACATCAATGCCAGTGGAATCTCTGTGATATCTCAAACTCCAGATATTGCAAATGCTAGAATTGAATTTGAAAATGGTTGTGTCGCAAATCTAACAGCAAGTAGAATATCTTTAAAGAACATGCGTAAATCAAGATTTTTTCAAAAAGATGCTTACATCTCAGTTGACTTTTTAGACAAAAAAAGTGAATTGGTTCGCATGAACGATGCACCAGAAAACCCTGATGAATTTGCTATGATTTTACAAAATGCAGAGGGAGTAAAAAAGCAAATCTATTTTGAAAACCCAAAAGTAGAAGCGAATAACGCAATATTAGATGAACTAGAATCATTTGCGAATGCAATTCATACAAATACCACTCCTGTTGTTTCTTTAGGACAAGGAGCTGAAGCATTACAAGTTGCTTTACAGATTATCGATAATTTTTAATGTTTTGAAAACAGTTTCTGACATAAACAATATACGTAAAACAAAGTCTGTCATATTATTTGATGGACTTTGTAGTTTGTGTGATAGTTCTGTTCAATTCGTACTAAAAAGAGACACTAAAAATAAATTTGTATTTGCTTCATTACAATCTGAAGTAGGTGTTGCTTTTTTAAAAACTCAACCAGAAACAATCCGTGCAACTGATAGTATTATCCTTGTTACTGAAAACAATGTTTATTCGAAATCTACTGCTGCTTTGCACATCGCAAAAAGCCTAAATGGATTTTGGCCTATAAGCATCCTATTTATACTTATACCTAATTTCTTTAGAGATTGGGTTTATGATGGAATCGCAAAAAAGCGTTACAAATGGTTTGGCAAACTAGAAACTTGCAGAGTACCGACTCAAGAAGAAAAAAAGAAGTTTATTGATTAACGTCTTCATTTTTATAATGATCGTCCCAGTTTTTCACTTTAGGTTCTCCCAACTTGCCTTCTGATTTGGCAATTACCATAGATACACATGCATCGCCAGTAACATTTACAGTTGTACGTAACATATCCAAAGGCCTGTCCACTGCAAAAATTAACGCCAACCCAATCGGTAACATTTCTTTAGGAAAACCAATGGCATCAAGCACTATCACTAACATAACCATTCCGGCTCCTGGCACTGCTGCCGAGCCTATAGAGGCTAATAGTGCTGTAAGAATAATAATCAATTGATTCGTAAAACCTAAACCTTCTGGCCATAATACTTGCATGATAAATACGGCTGCTACTGCTTGGTATAAACTCGTCCCATCCATATTAATAGTAGCTCCAACCGGCAAAACAAAACTAGAGACTTCTTTATCAACACCAATATGCTCTTCTACCCTTTCCATAGTAACTGGTAAAGTTGCTGCACTTGAACTGGTAGAAAACGCTAATAATTGAGCTGGTGAAATTTGTTTTAAAAACCAAATTGGTGATTTTTTTGTGTAGACTGAAACGAGTATAAGATATACTACTATCATTAAAATCAAGCCTAACACTACTACTCCAGCATAACGTAACAGCGCTAATAAAATCCCGCCATCGTTTGTATTCACTATCACTGTTGTCAATAGAGATAATACAGCTATAGGAGCGAATAACATTATCAAATCTACCATTTTTAAAACAACAGAATTTAAGGAGTCGAAAAAATCTTTTAAAGGTTTTGCTTCTTTTTCAGGTATCAGCAGCATACTAAGTCCTAGACAGATAGTAAAAAAGATAACTTGTAACATCATTCTATTATTACTCATTGCCTTAAAAGCATTATCTGGAACCATATCTACAATAAATTGCAAGGGTCCACTATTTTTTTGATTTTCCGCTTCAGAAATTTTCTTTTGAATTACGGAACTTGAAGCATAAGTTTCTTTTAAGTGATAGATCGTGTCTTGCGAAACCCCTTCACCTGGTTTGAAAACATTTACAATAGCCAAACCAATTGAAATTGCTACTACTGTTGTTAGCACATAGGTAACAATGGTTTTTACCCCCATGGACTTAAATTTTGAGATATCTTTTAGATCTGAAATTCCTTTTATGAGTGAGGCAACTATAAGAGGTACCGCTATAAGCTTTAACATTCGTACAAAAACTCTTCCAATAGGCTCTATCCAGTTTTTAACAAACTGTGGTCCACTTTCAAATTGCAACAAGGTAAAACCAAGTAACACCCCTAATACCATTCCGATAACAATTTTCCAGTGAAGTGCTAGTTTTCTCATATAGTGTATAAAAGGTGTTATTTTCATGCAATGTACTACAAAATCTTTTTTTTTTGCATGAAAACTAAATGAAAAACAATTGTATAAACATACTTTAACTAAAATCTGGAACTTTCCCTTTTACTCCTTTATAATAATTTTGAATATTTTCCATATCCGCTTGTACATCTTCTGTTAAAAAATAAGGTTCGTCAATTCTAACTTCTTTATTTTGAAAATCTAAAGCTACTTTTACAATTGGAACTCCTGCTCCTTTCGCAATAAAATAATACCCTGTTTTCCATTTTTCAACTTTTTTTCTAGTTCCTTCAGGAGACATACCCAAAACAAAACTATCATTTTCGTTAAATTTACTGACTAACAAATCTACAGTGTTATTCGATTTGGTTCTATCTATTGGAAAACCTCCTAACCATCTAAAAAAAATGCCTTGTGGTAATCTAAATAGTGCTTTTTTGCCAATAAAATGAATGTCTGTTTTTGTAATCGAACGAACTAGCACCCCAAGTGGAACATCAAGCCAACTCGTATGAGGAGCGGCAATCACCAAATATTTTTTATGTTGTTCTGGAAATTTTCCTTTTAGTTTCCATCCTAAAAGAAAATGAAAGATAAACTTTGAAATAACGTGCATCTTATAAATGTACGAAATATTTTATCGAACGTGTAGGCAAACGAAAATGCTTAACATTTGTAAAATGAAACTAAAAACCTACTGTCCTTTTAATTGGATTACAGTACTAATAGTTTTTAAAATAATTTTTAAGTCCATCATGATACTTCTTGATTTTATATAATACAAATCGTAACGGAGTTTTATTTCCTGTTCTCTAGTAGTGCTTGCATATGGAAACATCACTTGTGCCCAACCGGTTAGTCCAGGTCGTACCACATGTCGTATTGCATAAAACGGAATTTCTTTTTTCAAACTTTCAACAAATTCCGGACGTTCTGGTCTAGGACCTATCAAACGCATTTCTCCAATTAAAATATTCCAAAACTGAGGAATTTCATCAATTCTTGTTTTTCGAATAAATTTACCAAAAGCCGTAATTCTACTATCATTTTTCGATGCCCAAATAGCCTTACCAGTTTCGGCGTCAATTACCATTGATCTGAATTTATAAATAGAGAATTTTTTACCATTCAAACCTACTCTAATTTGTTTGTAAAATAAGGGACCTCTACTTCCAAACAAATTTCCAATAAAAACAAAAGGAATAAAAAACAACAAACTTATCAAACCTAATATTGAAATAATTACATCAATCAGACGCATCGTTACCAAATAAATTGAGTTTTCATGATTTTTACTATACGATAAGTACTTATAAAATTCATGATTTAAGTTTTCCTTAGCAACACACTCTGTTATCTCTTCATATAAATTTTCAATACTTTTTATATTTACTCCAGATTCAAACAAATAAACGATTTGTTTGTTTATTGTGTCATTGGGATTTAATTTTAATTCATTCGTTGAGACTACAATTTCATCAACTGGCTCTTTGTCTAACTCGGTTAATAAATCGGCTTCTTTGATATCTATAAAGTTGAACTCTGGAAAATTTGGCAATTCTTTTTCAGAAATATAACTGACAACATTATTCTGGTAACTTCTCTTTTTAACAACAAATAATAACCCTTCAACCAAAGTTGATTTACCGATAATCAAAATAGTTTTAGAAAATTTTGGACTGAATATAAAGGTGCTATAAATAAATCGCCAATACATTAATGGTAACGTTACTCCTAAAAACAAATAAAGTATTTCAATACGGTTACTCGGAAGTGACGGTGTTATTATCGGTGTAAACACATAAAAAACTACGGATGAAAAACACGTAAGTATGATCGATTGAAAAATACGATACCTACTGCTGGAAACCTTTAAATTATACATTTCGAAAATATTCCCGAAAAAGATAAAATATACCAAAAATGTCAGTAGCCATTTTCTAGTCAAGGGACTATTAAATGTAATATAAGTAACATTTAACAATGAAGAAATAAGATAAATACCTATAAAAACACTTACAATATCAAAAAATCGCAATAAAACCTTGCGTTCAGAAATATTTAAATATTTATTCTTTTTCTTCATACCTACTAAAACAACAGTCTAAATTAATTTTTTCCAAATTTATACAATTCTACTAAGAAAATCAGAGTTGTTAATAGAAATCGAACTATTAAAACAATTCAATATACTTTTTCCCTAGATATTCATAGTCATGGTATTTTATCATGTAGTCATATCCTTTTTGTCCCATTGTATTTAACTGATCTTTTGACATTTGAAACAATTCCAATATGGCAGTTTCCAAAGCTACTATGTCGTTTGGCGGAACAATAACGCCGCATCCTGAAAGTTCTACTTGGTCTTTGATATATTCCGAAGATTCTAAGATAGGTTTCTTTGCAAGCATGTAGTCGAAGTATTTATTATACGAAACCCCATGCTTGTATAAAGGCGATGCAAAACGACTAATATAACAAACGTCAAAATTCGAAATCATACTTTGCACTTGAGATTTTTTAATTTTTGGAATAAACGTAATGTTGTTAGTCTTTTCAGACTTTCGAACTAGTGCTTCTTTTGACAATCCATCTCCTACTATCGCAAAATGAATATTTGTATTATCTTTCATTTGAATCGCTGTATCTACCAAAACTTCCATCGCATTTGCCATTCCAATAGTTCCTGCATAACCAATAATAAATTTGTTTTTAGGTATTAGCTCTTGTACTGATTTAGACAAAGCTTCATTCCCTATCAAATTCTTATTAATTCCGTTTGGTATGTATACAAATTTATCTTCATTTTTAGAAATTGAATTAATGTATGCATCAGCATTGGGTAATAATGAAACAATAGCATCAGATTTTTTATAAGCTAGTTTTTCAAACCAACCAAGAATTTTTACTAGAGGGTGATTTCTACTATACCCTTTTAAATAAATCGGTGTTAATGGCCATAAATCTCTAATTTCAACAATTAGTTTTTGAGCTGAAAATTTCTTCTTTAAATACAACGCGCTGATAATTGGAAAAATAGGCATTGATGAAACAATAATAACATGAGGTCTCCCCAACTGTTTTTCTTTCAAAAACAATACTTTAAGGGTATAAACTAGATTACTGTAAAACTTGGCAAAACCTGTCCCACTATATTTTGGAGTTTTTACCCAACAAAAATCAATTCCATTTTCTATGGGTTCTATCGTAAATTTTTTACTACCTACTTCCGGTTGATCTGAAAATAAATGGTTGTAAGAACCTGAAATAATTTTCACATCATAACCTTTATCGACCCAAGTTTTACTTAAAAAATAATGCCTTTCTCCCCAACCAGAATCAATTTTCCCCGCAGTTTGGTTAAGTACCCAGATGGTTTTATTTTTTTTCATTCAAATTTGATTCTATGATTTGTGGTTTTCCCGACTTTGTAGGTTCAATTTTTTGAACAATTTCAAAATTAATTGAAAAATCTTCACTTCCTATCAAAACACTAATTTTCTTTCTTGTTTCTTCAACAACTCCATCAGAGAAATCTTCTCCTTTCACAATAAGAATTTCAATACCTTCAATACTATTTTGAATAATTTTAAACTGTTTGATTTCAGGTATGTATTCAAAAATCCCGGTAAATGAATGAACAACTAAAGTTTTGCCATTATTAGTTTTTACAATATCTGTATCTCTACCGATTACTTTTTGCAACAGCGGGTACTGAAATTTTCTGTTTTTAGGATATTTTTCTTTGGGAAGTTTGATTGCCAAATCACCTATTTTGTAACGAATCAACGGCATTGCGAAACCATCTAATCTAGTTACAACAACATGACCTAATTCACCGTCAGGAACGGCATTGTTATCATCGTCTAATATTTCAACATACACTTGTGGAGATAAAATATAAGAGTAATCAAGGTCCAATTGACTACTAATTAAAAAGCCTTCGGCTGAACCATATGTATCTTGAATAGTGCAATGAAAAGTATTTGAAATATTTTTACGGTAGTGGTCAAAAAGTTTGTCACCTAAACTGATACAAGCCTTTAATCGAATTTTAAAATTATGTTTTAGAGCTACTTCAGCGAAAACATTCAATGAAGAAGCATAGCCTATAAGTATATAGTTTTTTTGTTTTATTTTGTTTAGCACAGAGATAATTTGTGCTTCATCATGTGAAAAGGCATTCACATAAATTGTTTGAAATAGGAAATCTTTGATGTTTTTTAACAAGCCTCTATTCGGAGAAATACCTGTTTGTACAACCTTACATCCCATTTTATAACCAGACCATTCCCACCAATGAACTAAACCTGCTCTTAGCGATGCAAGATCGTTTTTATCCATATATACAGATGAGCTAATACCTGATGAGCCACTACTCGATATTTTTGTCAATTCTTTTTTTGAAGTAGCCAATAATTGATCTGTTCGTTCTCTTAAATCATTCTTCGAAAGGATGGGAAAGTTTTGTAACCACTCATTTGGTGAATTTCCTTTGAATTCAATGTTTTGATAAAATTTTGTTTTATCTATTGCATGCTTAAGCAATAGTTTTAAATTATCTGCCTGAAGTATTTCTAAATCTTCTTCATCTAATAAATCTATTTGCCTCCAATACTTAAGTTTTTTCACAAAAGAACCTCCGTTAAGCCAATCACCTATAGGTAGAATTATTTTTTCTAAAAATATTGTATACATATCAGCTTAAAATTGCATTCCATTGTTTCATCACATTCTCTGCTGAAAAAGACTCCGCTTTTTTACGGGCATTATTGCATAAATCCATGGGTTTATTTTCTATTATAGATACTATAGCATCTGCCATGCTTCGTGCATCATTTTTTTCCACTAGCACACCCTCTTGTCCATTATCAATCAAAAAAGGCATCCCTCCTGCATTGGTACTAACAACAAATAAACCCAAAGCCATCGCTTCCATAACACTTACAGGCGTGTTGTCAAAATTTGTCGTATTGATAAAAATATCAAAATCTTTAGATTTCTTTACCCATTCTTTGTTGTGTAGAACCCCTGTAAACTCAACAGATTCTTTTAAATCGTATTTATGAACTAATTCTTTGACTTTATCTATTGAACTATCTTTCTCAGGTCCCACCATACAAAGTACAGTTTCTGGATATTTTATTTTCACCAAATTTAATACTTCAATAGCCATCGAAGGATTGTATAATTCTCTAAAAGCACGTACCCATAAAATTTTTGGTTCTGGATTTTTTCTTTCTATAAATTCGTAATTCTCAATTTTTAAAATATTTGGTATAAAATCTGTAAGATATCCTTGTCGCTCAAAAGCTTGTTTTAGATAATTAGATGGTGCTATATTTCGAAATGAGTTCTTAAAAATTCTTTTAGAAAATTTCTTAGACTTTTCAATTCTTGCAGGTAAATCGCCTCCATGTAAAATTGTAATGTATTTTAGTCCAAAAAAATTACAAAGCATAGAAATTACAAAAACTATATAAAAATAGGAAGTACTAAAAACATCAATTAACACATAATCGATACTATTTCGATACTTTCCAACACTACAAATCATCTTATAAAACCGCTTGAATTTAGACAACTCATCTGAAGATTTTTCAACTTGAAAGCCTTGTTTTGTCAATGCTTCACTCAATACATCCATTGCGGTAACGTATGAAGTGTGTTTTGACAAATCATTACCTATATAGAGGATATTCTTAGTCTTCATCACGTGTAATTTTTATCAAACTCAACCCATAGATAAATCCAGGAAAAGCAATTCTCATGGCTGAATGATTGATCGTTAAAAACCAAAAAACATAAAATGAGATAAGAAATGCCCGTTGGTAATTGGATGAATTGATGAAATGTACTGTAGGTACTAAAATCAATATCATTAAAATTAAAACTCCTAAAAACCCATGTTCTTCAATCAACCTTGTTGCCTCATTGTGTGATGCAGCAGTAACACCTTCATCGCTTTCCATCCGTAGATATTTTCCATTTCCAACTCCGATACCAAACCAAGGGGACTTATAAAAATTTTCAAATTGAGTTGACATAATATCCAATCTACCCGAGGTAATATCTTCTTTTTGTTCTCCTCTAGCATTTTTTCCGGTATACCTATTATCTAACATCCCGCCAGTAACATCTGAAGTATACAACCAAATTGCAACTAAAGCTACAAAGCCTATTAGTACATATTTAAATATTATTTTAATCAAATCTTTTTTGTAAAAAAACATAAACAATACGAAAATAAAAAATGCTATTGCTCCCGTGAAAATACCTCCTCTAGAGAATGTTAACAATCCTCGATAAGTAAAATATATGAGAAATATGACATCTAAAAAAACATACCCTGATAACTTTTTATTTAAAAAAACCAGCACTGCTAAAATAAACATACCCAAACCTATTACGGTGGCGACTTGGTTTGGGCCAAATCCACCTGAAGTTTCGAAATTAGCACTACCCCTAAAAACTATTTCCTTTAAATCAGGTGTTCTAAAATACATGTAGCTTATCATTGAAAATATTGGAAAGACCATAAATACCAAACCTTCAAGAAGTGTATTCCTTGATACTTTTCGTCCATAAAAATAAAGAGCACTAATAAAAAGTACAACTGGCCCCGTTAAATTAAACGTAATTGCTCTTCTTATAGATTCACCATCTGGAACATCTGTAAAAACGATACCTATTAGCAATAAAAATAAATATATAAAATAACTAATCGAAATTTTTTGTTGACCACTCCTAACCAACATACCCATTACAAGTGCACCAATAACTGAATACTTTCCAAACTCATATGATATGGTACTTTTTGTCATTCTAAAAAACACTTCCGCACCTACAAAATAACACGCCCATAAAAGTGCCTCATCGCTCCTGTTTTTTGTCCTGTAAATATCAGCAAGACTATAAAAAAACACACCTAAATACAGTACTTTCATCAATAGTCCGATACTCCCAAAATAACCAAAAGTTATATGAAGTAAAATTAATATTAATGGATTATATTTTATTTTTTTAAACAATCTATTGGTTTAATATTTCAGATAAAATTCGATTATTGTAATATTTGTAAGTAAATTTTTCAGCCAACAAGTAATTCTTCATGAGCATTTCTTGATATATTTCTGATTGAGATTCTAAGGCTTTTTCAATCGCTTTCACCAATTCTTCAATAGTATTAGGTTTTATCAAAAAACCATTTTTGTTATTCTCAATATACTGCTCAAGACAAGACACATTAGATACAATGGGTAAACAGCCATAATTCATAGCTTCCCCAATTACTTTTGGAAAACCTTCACTTTTTGAAGGCAAAATAATAAAATTTGATTTTTGATATGTTGTAATGATTTGATCTTTTGATAAAAAACCATGAAACTTCATTTGCACACCTGACTTTTCTGACCTAGAAATATATTCTTGTCTTTCTTTTCCATCCCCTACAAAGTGTACAACTTCAACCTTATATTTTTGTGAAGCGGATAATTTAGAAAAAGCATCAATAATTTTAGAGACACCCTTATGTTCATTTAAAGCACCCACAAAACAAAAAACTAATTTTGATCTTAATTCTTTCGATTCTATAATTTTTTCTCCTTTTTTTCTGTCAATATCATCTAAACAAGGGTTTTCAAACGGAATAATATTTTCTCTTTCTCCAGCCCATGTACCGTTTACTGTAATTTTTGTAGTAGTAGCTGTACATTTTTGCAACCATTTCTTCTGAAGCTTGTTTCCTAAAGGCATAAATTTATCCTTCCAATTACCTGCATATTTTACCCAATATTTATTTGAAGGATATAATTTAAGTAATGGCAAGACATAAATTCCCATTCCTGTAGGTGCTCTAAATTGGATCTTGTCAACTTTATGTAGAGTAGATACTATTTTAAAAATATTATATGGAGCTGTAAATAGTATTGATAATTTTTTCCATCCACTACCTCCAGAAGGTTTTAAAGGTATGTAAATAATCTTTTTCGATGCATAAGGTAGAGAACTAGATGGGGGTTTTTCATTATGCAATGGAGCAATATGATATACTGTATCTACGGTATCTAACAAATAATTAATTTCTTTAATAGTGGGTCCCCAGCCAACTATTGCATTATTAGCATCTACGTAGTGCTGGGTATGTGAAATGATCGCTAATTTCATGCCTCAATAATTTTTCCGTATGTATCAATTACAGTATCCCAATAAAAATTATGCGACCAGTTTACTGCATTTTCAGAAAATTGTTGCTTGCTTTCAAGTATTTTATTCACAGCCCTAAAAATTTCTACTTCATCCATTGGGTCCACTAAAACCCCTGTTTTATTATGTGCTATTGCATCTTCAATTCCACAATTTTTAGAACCAATTGCCGGTACCCCTAAATTATTGGCTTCTAATATCGCAATTCCAAAACCTTCTACATCACCAGTAGAAGTATTGTTACTCAACATAACGAAAAGATCACTATTTTTTAGTAATTGGTGTTTTTTATCATCTGAAACAATACCATAAAATGTCAAATAATTACCCACACCTAGACCCTGCGCTTCTTTATAAAAATGCCCTTTTTCAGCTGGACTACCTACAAGATGATAATGCAAATCAGGGTATTTTTCAAGTAATTTAGGTATGGCTTTGATAAAATTTAACTGTCCTTTTCTTTCTGTAACACTACCAACAGTAATAAAATTAGGGTAATAATTACTTATTTCTTCATTGGTATTTGCAGATGGAACTATTTTTTCAAAACCATTTTGTATTACATGTATGGTGGACAAGTTCAAATTTTCAATCAACGATTTTGTAAAATTAGAGACTGCGATGATGCTATTGAATCTTTTAAGAGATAAGTTGGTAACTTTTTTTAAAAAAATATTTTTTAAATTCACTTCTGATCCATGAATTACAGCAATATACTTCCTTTTAAAAAAAAGAGAACTAGAAGCAACTGTCCACAAAGAAAACTTACCAGAAGCTATTATTATATCGTTTTTTCTGATATGATGAAAAAGCAACGTGAACCTTTTTATGTACATTAGAGCTCGAATTTTAAAAAGTCTTACCCGATACACAATAAATGGTAACGTAGCATCAAACAACAATTCTGATGAAGCGTTATTTCGTCTTTGATCACAAATTAATTCCACCACATAACCTTTTTGAACCAAATATGTTGCTAAATTTTTTGCATGATTTCCGATTCCACCAGGTTCTGGAGGAAACTCAGAAGTAACAATTAGTAATTTTGATTTATTCATTTATTTTCTTTCAAAGGACATTAGATGCAAAATGCGAATAGTTCTTTACCTGAAAATTTGAGTTTTGATATATTTTACTCAAAAGATTATTAACCGATTCTTTGTTAATATCACTAAAAGCGCAATGGTTGTCAATTCTACTACCATCAAAATACTCGCTTTTTCCTAAACCCAAATCTAAACCATAAATCTTTATTGGTAAACCTGATATTTTAGAAAAATATGCAATCAACATCAATAAAGAATATCCTGAATTCAAACTTCTAAATTCAATATCAAATTCCGATTTTAAAAACTGATTAAACTCTAAAAAAAGTGCGTTATAACTAGATGATTTATCAAAAATATCGCTCAATAAATATTCTCCTTGTGATCTTTTATATTTAGACAAATACTTGTGAACAGCAAAAAAAACCTTTTCATTTGATCGATACCCATTATCGTTTACAACACAAAAAGTACCCTTCCATTTATCAGTATCAAAAAACATTTTCAGATAACGTAATGAAAAAAAATAATCTTGTATATAATAAATAAAACTGTACTCATTGACTAGATTTACCGAGTTATTAGTACAAAAATACAAGTCCGTTTCAGATAACACAACATTTTTAGAACTTGGACCACTTGCTATTAAAACGAGATTTTTTGAATTTTTAGGTATCATTTTAGAGACAATCTCTTTTAATGATAAATTCTCAAAGTCAGTTTTATCTTTTTTTCTGAAGGATTTATTATATGTAGGTTTTATCTTATAATAAATAAATTCATATACCTTTTTTTTTGTGAATGTTTTAAAATTCATAAGACTTATGATTCATTTGATTTTGAACTACTATTTTTCTTTAAAAAATTTTCAACTTTAATTACATCCTTAGGAGTATCAACAGCTAACGAAACACTTTCCATAGCTACCATTTTTACTTTATATCCCATTTCTAAAAAACGAATAATCTCTATATCTTCAAAAGATTCGATTCTAGTTTTTTCTTGTCTCTCTCCATAAGCATTTAATTCATCTACATTAAACGCATAAATACATACTTGTTTGTAATATTTTGCTCTTTGATTCGCTTGTTTGATTCCAGGAATAGGCAAACGAGACATGTAAATTAAATCATTATTTTCTGCAAACACCACTTTCGGAACAGTATCAGATGTTGCCTCTTCTAGGTCAATCAGCTCTGTATATCCATTGGTTACATGATTAGGAAACCTCTCTTTATAATCGGCGATTTTAATGATATCATTAGGATTAATAACAGGTTCATCCCCTTGTATATTTATATATATATCTGCTTTTATTTTTTGGGCGACTTCGCAAATTCTATCCGTACCTGTTTTATGTTTGTCTGATGTTATAATTACCTTATATCCATGTTTTTCAACTACATCTGCTATCAATTGGTCATCTGTTGCAATAATAGTATTTTCTTTCCCCAAAGCACTTTCCACTTTTTCTGCAACATGAATAATCATGGGTTTACCGAAAATCCTTGCCAAAGGTTTTCCCGGAAATCTTGTAGACTCGTATCGCGCTGGAATTATTCCTAAAATTTTCTTCACTTTTTTTCTATTAGTTTATTAGCTAAAATATACTTCTTTTTTAGAACAACTATGGTATTTGGCAAGTAAAGTAAAGCAAACCCAAATTTTAAAAGTTTTTTTAAGATTCCTCCACGAATAATAAATGTACCTCTTATATTTAATATAATCAGTTTTTTTACTTGTTCCTGTGAAAAATGTTTCAAATTGAGATATATCTCTGAATGATGTAACAAACGTCTTTCTCTAACATTTTTTCTTGAAGAAGAAAACGTAATTTTTCGAACATTATGATTTCTTAAACCTCCTCTAGCTGCTCTTAAATGAATGATACGTAATTGATTATTTTTAACACTTAAAGCACCTGATTTTATGCACCTCAATCCAATTTCTTGGTCTTCACTCTGCATTTGATCCATTTTTTCGTCAAATCCACCTACTGTCAGCAACAGTTTTCTCTTCACCAAAACATCATTTGTAGGAAACCCTTCAGAAAGTTCTACTTTTGGTATAGATCTATCGATGTATTCCGTTCCTATTTCGTCTGGAATTCCGCAAGAAACATCTGCATTAAGAGCATATATCGTTTTCAAATGTTTTTCTAAATAATTTGAGGGTATGTCTTGCATGTCATCATCTAAAAACCAAACAAAGGTACTTGTAGCATTTTTTATACCCATATTTCTAGCAGAACATTGACCAATTTTATCTGTCTGAAGATACTTAATTGGCAATTCCTTAAAATCATTCAAAAAAGATTGATCTCTATTCTCTTTGGGTGTTTGATCGACAATAATAATTTCTTTTGCAGGAAGATTCAATCCTTTTAGTTCTTTCAATTCATCACGCAAACACTCGTACCTTTCTAAGGTTGCAATTACAATAGAAACCGAGCAGTCATTTTCAGATAGTTGTATTTCATCAATTGATTGTTCATATACACTTTCAAGTTTATCTATTTTTCTTATGAATTCTTTAAAAAAACGTAGTGCAGAAATTCTCGAAAAATTTGTTAAATAACTCCATATAAAAGCTTTTTTATCAAAATTATTTCTGATAAAAACAATTTCATCTTTTGCTTTTATTTTTGTTCTAATGCATGGTTCTATTTCTTGTGCCAATAATGAAGAATATCTTGTTAGCACCCCAGATTGCATTGCTTTATATCCGAAATTTAATGCCAAAACATCTAAAGATTTTGATTGTTCTTGTAACGGAATCGAATTAAGGACACTTTTTTTCATCAGACAACCATCAAACGAAATTTTCCAAGAAGTGTGGTCGATATTATAATCTACTTTAACATGTAACATGTTTGCAGGTTGAATACTATCTAAAAGAGGTAAAGATTCTGCAAAACCAATTTTTGAACCTATATGCCATAAATCACCCTTTGAACTAATGACATCATGCAATATTTTTTCCGTAGGGATAGGATGTTCAGCATTCCAAAACAAAACATATTTCGAATCATTACTTAAAATCGAATCTTTAACCTTATGTATTGTTGATTGTTTTATGGAATACTTTTCTCCAAAAACCCATTTTATAGATGTTGTTTCGTTAAATAAAACCAATGTGATCGAGAATCTAACTTTCATATGCTTTTGTTTTATTTAATATGATTGTTTATGTCCTTAGCAAGTTGTTTTGTAAACTCAGTTCCAGATTCTTTAAACAAATGATTACCGTCGGTATATACATATTTATCAACTAGGTTTTTATAATTCAAGTACAATTCACCATTAAAACTTCTTTCAATTAAATTGTCAAAATCCGGAAACATTGAATTCTCAATCTTCAAAATTTTATGTCCAGTAGGAATTCGAACTAATATTACTCTACCATGTTTCTTTAACAAAGAAATTGTTTTTTTTAACCAAAATAGTCGTTTTTCAGAAAATCCATAAATCTCCTTATTAGTGATATACTGTTTTTCTTTAAACATTGTTCTTTTTATTACTTCAGCTGCTTTCATCGAAACATTTATTTCTAACCATCCATCATTGTGCACAAACATATTAGTATCCTTTTTTTTAAACAACAAACTAAACATTGATTTTGGATACGCATACATGAAATAATCGTAATTTGGATAACAGTTATAGAACGAAATTTTACCTAATTCTTTATTCGTTTCAATTTCATAGTCAAAATCTGATCGTGAAGAAATACTCCAAGGGTCAACAGAAACAATAAACAAACCATTGGAAATTTTCTTATTTAATTTTGCATCAATAGCGTTGTAATATGTCTCTCCATAGGGACTATGTAGCAAAGTAAAAGCATAATTATATAGAGGTTTGTCCACCGAATCAAGAAGTAAAGAATTTAATATTTCAGGCTGAATACCTTGAGCTGCTCGAGATGTACCAAGAACTAAAGAATTTTGTTTTTTTGTTGTAAACCTCAAATAAAAAGGGTCAGTATAACCATCCCCTAAGAAGCCTAACAATAAGTAAGTTGTTATTATGACTACGAGATATGCCACAACTTTAAGTATAAATTTTTTCATCTAAAATTGGAAGTAAATAAATGTTGTTTTCTCTTCTACTGATGCATAATACAATATTAAAAAAGCAAAACTCAAATAGAACACAATTCGATATTTTTTATCCAAAACTATAGCATATTCTTGTTTACGAGAAATCCATTCGAAAAAGACAAAAATGAGTAAAAACGGAATTATTTTTTTATGACGAATTGTATTTGGTATAAAAGTATTGAAATCTATAATTCTTTCAATGTATCGAACAGCGTCTTTAATTGATTCTGATCTAAAAAAAATCCATGAAAAAGTAACCAACATATATGTTTTCATTATTCCAAGAAATTCCGATAAACTGGGTAAGTTACCTTCGATAGCATTTGTATGTTTTCTGTTTTTCTTTAACAAAAATATTGGTAAAAAAAACAATGCGTTTATCCCTCCCCAAGCAACATAAGTCCAATTCGCTCCATGCCATATCCCACTTACTAAAAAAATAATAAACACATTTCTTAATTGATTGCCTAAGCTACCCTTTGAACCACCTAGAGGGAAATAGAGGTAATCTCGAAACCAAGTACTTAACGAAATGTGCCAACGCCTCCAAAACTCAGCTATATCCCTAGAAAAATATGGGTAATCAAAATTTCTCATTAGGTTAAAACCAAACAATCTTGAGGTTCCAATGGCAATATCAGAATATCCAGAAAAATCGCCATATATCTGAAATGAAAAATAGACAATCCCCATACAAAGCGTTAAACCTGATTCATTTTGGTAATTTTGAAAAATATCATTTACCAAAACGGCACAAGAATCGGCTATGACTACTTTCTTTAGTAAACCCCACAAAATCAGCTTCATTCCTGAAACCGCAAACTCGTAGTTGAAAATTCTTTTTTTGTAAAACTGAGGTAATAAGTTGCTTGCTCTTTCGATAGGACCTGCAACTAACTGTGGAAAAAATGCGACATAACTCGCAAAAGCCATAAAATTTGTAACAGGTTCTATTTTTCGTTGATAAACGTCAATAGTGTAACTCAAGGTTTGAAATGTATAAAAAGAAATTCCAACAGGTAGTATTATATTTAATGTGGTTTGATGCATTTGAATGCCTAAGTCTGCCCATGCTTCTATCCAACTCTCAATGAAAAAATTAAAGTATTTGAAAAAAACTAAAAGTCCTAGATTTACAAACAAACTTGTATACAATAAAAATTTTCTCTTGTTGCGATGAGTAGAAAGATTTAAACGATATCCAATAAAAAAATCAATGAGTGTACTGAACAATATCAACGACAAAAATCGCCAATCCCACCAACCATAAAAAATGTAGCTCGAAACAAATAATAAAATATTTTGATGTTTCAGTTGTCTAAAAACGAACCAATACAACAAAAATATTGTTGGTAAAAACAATAAAAATTCAAGTGAATTAAACAGCATTTTTTAGCGTAACTTGTTTTGTTATTTTTTCAAAAAGATTAGTAAATAGTAACTTTTTGTCTTCTTTCAACTTATCTCCAAAAAATGTAGTTACCAAAGTCTTTCGTTCAGCAGCTAAAAAAGTTGAATCTTTTAATAGTTTTTTAATAAACCTCTCCATTTCTTCTGGTGTTTTAGCCAATGCTATTGCTCCTGTTTCTACGATAGGTTTATAATGATCGAAATTGTAAATTTTCAAATAATCATTTGGATATACATTCTCTCCAGGAGGATTGTAAGCAATATTGATCACTGGCTTGTCTAAAACTGCCAAATCTAAACTCACAGTTGACGCAACGTTTATACCAACCAAACAATGATTTAACAAACTATTAAACAAGGTAATATCTTTAATGGTGGGAGTCAGATGATTTAGCTCCCAATAGTGATCGGGAATGATAACTTCTTTATTGTTTTCTCTTAATTTATAATATTCGGTATTGTCGTCTTTTGCATAGATACGAACCACCAAAATTAAATCTTCATCTATATTTTGCAACCTCTGCTGAATATCTTTTACTATGACATACTCTTTTGGTGTGTAATAAGACATTCCTGTTGAATACAATACAATTTTTTTATGCATCGGAATATCTAAAAACTCGTACAGCTCTTCTTTTTGCATGATGTAATCTTTATTGAAATGAAAATCAAATTGTGGAGTACCTGTTACAAAAATATTTTTAGTGTCTAAATTTGGATAATATTTCAGTAGGTCATGTTTAATTTTGTCATTCCAAGTAAAATAATAATCATAATCTGGTAAAATTCTTCCTTGAGATGTTAAGTTATCCCAAGAAAAAAGAAATGTAGCCGTTGTTAGTTTCTTTTTTTTTGCAGCATACATCAAATCTAATGACAACAAATTATGGATGTGCGATGTATTAAAAACAATGTCTGGATTGATATCAGTTATTATTTTCTCGAATTCTAAAACTTTAGGATTTCTATAATTTGCTTTGATAAACCTATTGGTAAGCTTAATAATACTCTTGTCAGAAGTAAACAATTTTGCCAACTGTCTTCTAAATACTCTAACAATTCTATGTTTAAAACTTTTTTTACTAGAAATATCATCTTTCAATATCTTGAGATTCCCGGTAACACAATCCAATCGATACAGATGTGCTAATTGTAAAACTTTCTTTAATTCTTCGGCGTATTTATTACTTGATACTATTTCAGGTAATTCATAAAACTCATCACACTTAGAAACCAAATATTCTTTTATTTCTTGATTCGGAATGATTGAGAAAAACACCAAACGATACTTTTTTCTTAATGCATCAGTTATTCCAGAATACACAAAATTTTTAATCGATTCTCCCCTAGGAAGCACAATTACCATTTTCTTCATAAACTTATTCATCAATTAAAAATGTACTCATACTCAGCCATTGCCAAATATGAAAACTAGATTCATTATTACCTTTCTTATATATTTCCCATTCTTTTTCTAAGGCTTCAATTTTAAACCAAGATGCATAAGAACTCTCTTTTAAATTTGAAATCGCTTGTTCTATTGTCTCTCTTAAATCTTCAGCCAACCACTCTCTTTGTGGTGTTTGTAAAGGTCTCTTAGGTGCATAGGAAATAGTATCACTTAAAAACTCAGACACAATTTCTCTAAGCATGTATTTTTGAACTGAACCTTTAATTTTATATTCTAATGGTTGCGCAAAAGCAAACTCTACCAATCTATAATCTAAAAAAGGCTCTCTTAGCTCTGTACTAGCAGCCATAGAAACACGATCGTTAAAACGTAAGGCTCTAGGTATTTTCGTATAAAACAAATCTCTATATTGCTTATTAAGCAACTCATCTTTAAAAGGTTTCGGGTACATTGGCTTATTTGCCATCTGTAAAACTTCTTCAGATAAAACATTTGATTTAAATGGAGATATCGTTGTGGCTTGAATGATATTATCATTCGATCGAGATAGATAATAATCATACCCTGCCCACTGCTCATCCATACCTTGACCATCTAACAACACCAATACACCATTTCTTTTTGCTTCTTCAAAAATCTTCGCATAAGCCAGTGTTGGTAATCCCCCGTAAGGTTCATCTTGATACACACTTATTTTTTCATTTAGTTGTGCTACCTTTTCTGCATTTAAAAGCACTTTTTTCAATGGATTCTTTGTTAAAGAAATCATCTCTTCAACCCAAGGTAATTCATCATATCTTTCATCATTTGTATAAAAAGTATATGCTTGTATTTTATCGCCTTTTTCTTGTTGATTCACAAAGGCTAATAAAGCAGAACTATCTAAACCACCACTAACATTAAAACCAACCGGAACATCTGCTCTAAAACGTAGTTTCAAACTATCTTTTAAAAGTGTTGTATATATTTCTTTAACTTCTTGGTATGATTTTTTTTGTTCGTGTTTTTTTATTTCATTCTCAAAATGGTACCATTTAGAAACTGAAATTTTATTTTTGGAATACTCTAAAGTATGCCCACCTGGTAATTCTGCAATTCCTTCCCAAAAAGTTTCATTCAAAACTCCATAACTTCCATAACAAAGGAAATTTGCCCAAGTTTCTTTATTTGGTGTTTTAGGAATACCTGCTGCATGAATTCCTTTAATTTCAGAAGCAAAAATTAACTGCTCTTTATCATGAGCATAATAAAAAGGTTTTACCCCAAAACGATCACGCGCAGCGAACAATGTTTGCTCTTGTTTATCCCAAATAGCAAATGAGAACATTCCATTGAATTTATGTAAACAATCTTTACCCCATTTTATGTATGAAGCTAATAAGACTTCAGTATCTGAGTGCGTTTTGAAATCGTATGAAAGTTCTTTTTTAAGTTCTACATAATTATAAATTTCACCATTAAAAACGAGTACATACCTACCTGAAAGATTATGAAAAGGTTGATTCGCTTCTACAGACAAATCAATAATTGACAATCGATTATGACCCAAAGCACAATTTGCATCATTCCAATAACCTGTATGATCTGGTCCACGATGTGTTTGAACTTCTGTTATTTTTTTTAAGCTTTTTAAATGAGCTTCTTTACCTACAACTCCTGCTATTCCACACATAATTATTTACTAACTTTTTCAATGAGTTTATGTAAAACAAAAGCTTCAGTTTTTTCTATGGATTCAAATGTATTTCCTGCAATATGAGGTGTAATAATTACATTTTCATTTTCACTTGCGTAAGTTACCAAAGGATGATTTTCTATTGCTGGTTCTCCAAATAACACATCGGTTGCATATCCGCTAATTTCTTTATTTAAAAGGCAGTTTAATAAATCTTTTTCATCTACCACTCCTCCTCTAGCCGTATTCACAATTACAACTGAAGATTTTAGTTCTTTAAAAACTGCTGCATTCACTATTCCATCTGTTTCTGAGTTATATGGCAAATGAATAGACAATATGTCTATATTCTTACATAATTCTAACATGGTGCTCTTTTTTATAAATTGACTCGAAACTTCTTGCTCTTCAATATCAAAATAAGAAACATTCATACCAAATACAGCATAATAATCTGCAACAATTTTACCTAAACGTCCCATGCCAAGAATACCCACATTTTTTTTATACAATTCAGTTCCTTGAAACAAATATCGATTCCATTCACCATTTTCTACATGTTGAAAAGCACGTTTTGACTTTCTAATCAACGCCAAAACCAGCCCCAAAGTATGTTCGGCAGTAGCTCTTACTTCTTTTAGAAGTTCTTTTTCTCCTTTTACACTAATAATTTGTATTCCTCTAGCTTCACATGCTTCAACATCTATATGATCTAAGCCGGTGGCTGCGCATAAAATATATTTACAACGAGCATCCTTAAGAATATCTGCAGAAATTTTATGATTCAATCGAAACCAAAAAACATCGCAGTTTAAAAATGCTTCTTTTAATTTTTCTTTCGATCTAATCTCTTCATAGCTTAAAGTAGATACCGAACTTAATTTATGCTCGGTCTGATGTGCTAATTTTTCTATACCAGAAATAATTGTGTGCATCATAAATTTCCTTTTTTCCACTCTTTGATGAGTGCTTCAGTAATTAACAGATCTCTTTCTGTATCAACATTAGACCATTTAGACTCAGGCATCACATAACCTTTTTTATTGTCTGCAATAAATTTTTCTGATTTTAAAAATGTTGAAACTCTTGTAGCATATATTGCCCCATTTCTTAAATATACCGGCTTTAAATCTTGTCTTCGTTTTCTTTCCAAATCAGGCTGTAAAGGCAACATTTTTTGTGCTTCACTCAGTTGATACATTCTTGCAGGATGAATGTCTTCTAATTCTACCAAAGAAACAACAGAATCAAGTTTCTCATCATCGACAAGCATTTTTATTACATTATCAATATCTTCAACTTCACGTATTGGAGATGTTGGCTGTAACAAAACGATCAAATCGTAGTTGGTTTCTAATGTTTCCAGAACTTCCAAAATTGCTGTTTCTATTTTAGATTCGTCTTGTGCATTTTTAGAACTTCTTTTTAAAAAAGAACAATCCAAGCTTTTTACAACATCAATGATTTCATCTGAATCTGTAGAAACCACTACATCGGTCAATAATTTACTTTTTTTTGCTATTTCAATGGAATAGCCGATCAACGGCAAACCATCTACCAAGCGAATATTTTTTTGGGGAACACCTTTTGAGCCTCCTCTTGCCGGAATTAAACCTAATACCTTCATTAATATTGAATTGTTTTATGAAATATCAAAGGTATTTCAGCCAATACTGCTGCAATTTTTTCTCCTGAATCACCATCACCATAAATTGTTTCTGCTACAATTTTTGAATTCGAAATCTGAGTCATTATTCCATTTTTAATAGCAATTTTATCATAGGTAACATCCAAAACATTACTTCCACGTAGACGTTTGTTTTGTCTTGTACCAATGTTCACTACAGGTACTCCTAAATAAGAACATTCACGAATTCCTACACTAGAATTACCTATCAAACATTGACTATTTTTCAGTAGCGTTAAAAAATCATGTGGCTCCATATTTTTAAAGAAATGTATATTTTTAGGTTTTTGAAGTTCTCTAAACGTTCGTATTCCATTCGAAGTACCATCAGAACCAGCATCTACATTAGGCCAAAACCAAAAAGTAGGAATATCTAATTCATCAACTGCCTCTAAAGTTTTTATTACATCTTCTTTCGCTTTCTCGTACTCAGTTGTTACAGGGTGTTGCATAACAACTATATAACCTGACTGCCAATTTAAATTTTCTCCTACACCGCCATACTTTTCTATTGGATTGAAATTAATTGTAGGATTTTCTTTAATTGTTTTTGCCAAATCGATAGACGGACATCCTGTATTGATTACAAAATTTTCATCCTCACCCATTTTCATCACACGCTGTTTGGCATCTTCAGAAGCAACCAAATGAATGTCGGCTAATTTTGTATTGGCATGTCTCACTTTCTCATCAATATTTCCCGTTACTTCTCCTCCCTGGATGTGAATTAACGGAATGTTTTGATACGACGCAGCGATAGAAGTCGCAATTGTCTCGAATCGATCTGCTATCGTGATCACAGCATCGGGTTGCAAATTGTAAAAAACAGTTGAAAGCTCCATCACTCCTAAACCTGTAGTTTTAGCCATGGAAGTTGGATTTTCACCTTCTAAAACCATAAAGACTTTTTCGTTAACCTTAAAACCATCATTTTCAATAAAGTCAACAGCATTTCCATAACGACCTAAAAGCGCAGAACCAGCAACGACCAATTGCAACTCTAATTTAGGGTGATTATCAATAGCTTTTAATGCCGTTTTTATTCGGCTGTAAGAAGGTCTTGCCGTTATTACGACACATATTTTGCGTTTACTCATATCAGGTCAGCTTCATTTAAAAAATCCCATTTGCTCAATGATTTTTGCAACTTCTTCCCAATAACTTTTTCGTAATCAGAAGCTAACAAACCATATCCTTTTGGTTTTTTAGCTTCTAGATCGTCAAACGTGAGTATGTGGTTTTGGGGTAAGTCTTTATTCACGGCTAAAGATTTCTCAAAAATACCTTTTAAATCTGTAAATTCTAAATTATTTTCTTTGTTTATTGGATTATTTAGAGCATTCTTCACATTATTGACAGCCATTATCAATTTCTTCGTTTCATCAATCGTTAAAGATGATTTAGCATCTGGACCAAAAATATCCTTATCAAAAACTACGTGAAATTCCAAAATCTCAGCACCTAGCGCTACAGCAGCTATACCCGCTACTATCGAAGAAGAATGGTCGGAAAAACCGATAGGTACATTATACCTACTTTTCAAAACCTCCAAGACATTCAGCCCATATTGTTCTGGTTTAGTAGGATACGCCGTAGTACATTGTAAAATTGAATATTCCACATTCCTGTCTTTCAAAAAAGCAACAGTAGCATCTAATTCTTCTAAAGAGCTCATCCCTGAAGAAAGAATAACAGGTTTACCAGTTTTTGCTATTTTTTCTAAAAGTAAAAAGTTATTTACTTCACCTGATCCGATTTTATAGCGTTTTACTCCTACTTCCTCTAACAAATCAACAGCAGCATTGCTAAAGGGAGAACTCATAAATTCTAACCCTACTTCATCACAATGGTTTTTTATTTCTTTCCATTCCTCTAAAGAAAACTCCATACGTTTCCAATAATCAAAACGCGTTTTGTCTTCGTAAGAAAAATTAACACGAAACGGTTCAAACTTGCTACTTTCTGCTTCGGCAATATGTGTTTGAAATTTAATGGCATTTGCTCCAGTTGTAGCAACCGCATCTATGTATGAATGTAAAATTCCTAGGCTTCCTTCATGTGCCTGACCTATTTCAGCGATGGTAAATATCATTGTGCGGTATTTTCTATAAATTCTTTTAATTGTTTTACTCTACTTTCAACAGTAAAATTCTTTCTAAAAACTTCTTTTCCTTGATTACTCAAACGAACACGTTCTGATTCATTCGTTAACAATCTATTCATAGCAATTGTCATTTGGTCTAAATCATCACAAAGTACTGAATTTTCTTGATTTCTCACCTCTGGAAATGCTGCAACAGAGGCCTTGGTTGCAACTAATACTTGTTGGTAGTTCAATATCACTGGTAATCGTGTCCGTGTACCCGTATCATACTCCCATGGAATAATGTGAATATCTTGAGGGTGTAAAACAGTACTTAGATCAGCTACAAAGCCTTTACACACAATTTGTCGATCGTTAGTTAACTTTATTTTAAGTGAGTCATTTGCTTGTTTTATGGAACCAATGACCCATAGTTTTGTTTGAGGGTTCGCTTTTTTTATTTCCTTCCAACAAATATCTAAAAAACGCTCTAAACCTACCCTATTGGCTGTTGTTCCCATTCCTCCTAGGTGGACAATGTTTGGAACATTATTTTTAGTTAGTTTATTTTCAATACTTGCATAAGTTGTAGGCAAATACATAGCTTTTTTTCTTGATACTTGTTCAATTTCATTAGCTTCGGTATTAGACCCAGAAACACAAGCAGTAACTTTTTTCACCAATTTGTATTCTGCTCTTTTCTTTTGAAAAATATGAAACAGCTCTAAGAAATTTCTCTTTTTACGTAATTTTGCTACTTTAAATTGCCAATCGTGGTGCGCATAAAAAACAGGAATGCTAAGTTTAGAAAATCCTGCCCAAAACCCAGCCCAACGCCATTCAGCCCAAACCATATCAATTTTATTTTTTTGTATAAAATCAGTTAAAAAATAATGATTAGACTTATTTAAAAAAAGGTATTCAAATTTCTCTGGCTTAAAAATTGCGTGGTATAAATGGCTTCTCTTGCTTACAGCTCCTTCATGTTTTATTCTAAATGAATTAACAGAGGTTATTAAATGTGTTACTTCATTATAATCTTCTTCAATAAACAAATTATCTTTTCCCCATTGAACAGCTAATAAATGGATTTTATACCCAAGACTATGCAACAACTCTAAGTGAGAAAAATACACCGCTGCTCCTCCGTTTTCGTTTGGAGAAATCTTTCCGTTATTTACAATGAAGAGAATCTTTTTCATAATTCTGCAGCTATTTTAGAATAAGCCTTTTGAACATTAGTCTTGACCAAATTGTAATCTAACTTTTTGGCTATCTCATTATTTTTTTCTGTAGCACTTTCAAGGAGTTCTCCAGATTCAAGAGCTCTTTTTATCAAACGGGCGATTTCATTGACGTCTTCCGGGTTATCAATCAACAAACCATTGACACCGTTCTCTATAAAATCTTCACTAGCACCACCAGGATTAGACTGAATTGGAAATGCCCCTAGAATAATTGCTTCTAAAAGCGTATTCGGTACACCGTCTGAAATATTATTTCCTATAGCAATTCTAGCTGCTCCAAATTTTTCTAAAAGCTCTTCATGAGAAATTTGATTGTATCTTGAAGAGTAACCTATGGTTAATCCATACTTTTCATTCAATTCTTTGATTCTAGCTATTACGACTTCATGCGCAGAATATACATAAATATCCATATCAGCAATTAGATCTATATGTTGCTCAAGAGCATCTAAAACCCTTAATGCTCTTCCAAATTTATGATGATAGCCTTTGATTATTATTAAATTTCTATCATTTAAAGGGTGTTTGTAAGAATTATACTTTTTCAAATCATAGCCTCCTCCCCCAGGAAAATTTACTCCAAGAATTTCAGCATGTGAATTTATTGCTGTAATTAGTTTTTTATCTCGTTCACATTCTAAAAAATGGTACTGTATCTTACCCAAAGCTTTGATGATTTTTTTTGTGTGAAATTTTTTATCTTGGTAATAAAACACATCATTTCCCCAACATGAATACGCCCAATTAAATTCAATATTTTTTCTAGCTTTCAGCACTGGGTAACTTTCAGATTGCATTTCTAGTGAATGCACCAAATCTGGTTTAATTTCTGAAATAATTTCAATCAATTTTTCGGCAGGGGTAACCTCTAAAAATGGTTGGATTTTTTCATAAATAGCAGGCATTTTTTTTCTTAAAAAATATTCGCCTTTGACATATGACTTTTTTCGTTTAGACCAGTTTGTTATGGTATTAGTCCATAACAATTCTTCATGAATCGGTTTGTCTAAACAATCGAACACATAAATTTCGTGTTCGCTGTCTTTGAGCTGGTTGATCCAACGAGCACTGTGTATGTATTGCATGCAAACAAAAAGTATTTTCATGAATTCTATTTGTGATTAATTTGTACGATTCAGACGGATTAAATCAAAAGGGACTTTCAATAAATCGCTAAATCGTATTTTAGATTCACCTTTTTCTATCCATGTTTTCAAGGGGAGTTCTAAAACTGTTTTATAAATATCTAATTCAAGATTATTCTTCATTCTCAATAGAATTTCAACATCGAAAATCCATCTCGTAATAAATGGTTTTTCAAAAACCGAAACAGAAATTTTCGTTGAAAATAATTTAGCTCCACATTGTGTGTCATAAACAGGAAATTTCAACACAAAATAACTAACAATGGTTGCAAATATTCGACCAAATAAAAATCTTTTGAACTTTCTATCTATGGTTGCTCCCAATCTTTTGAATCTACTTCCCATTACCAACAATAATTCAGGATTATTTACCAGCTCTTTTTTAAACCTTTCTATTTCTGATAATGGAGTTGCCAAATCTGCATCAAAAAAGCCTATACTATCATATTTTTTTTCTTTCAATAGATGTTGCATGGCTTTTCGAATAGTTTCAGCTTTTCCTTCATTCCTTTCAAAATCTATAATCTTCACATATTCGGGATATTTATCCCTTATTTTATGCAATACCTTAATTGTTTCATCACTACTACCATCATTTGCAAAACAAAAATAATTGCTTTTGTTACTAGCTAAAAATTCAAGAAATTCATCGACCGGTAATCGCTTTGCTTCGTTAAATGCAGGAATTATTATACAGGTCTTCATCTATTTTATTTTATATATAGTAATAACAGGGCTATTATATCTTCTAATTTCAAAGAGTAAATTATCTTGCTTCATTATTTTGTTGTAATAGTAACCGTGAGAGATGAAATAATCAGCATTTATTAAATTTTCAGGGTTCTCAATATTGTTAACATAATGCAATCTTTTTTTATTCTTTAAAGGTAAGATTTTTAAATTAGCAACACCTACATCTTCAGGCACGGCAATACAAATAGAGTCTGATTTGTCAAACCTCAATAGCTTTTCAAAAGCTTCTTTATACGAAACTCCCCAATAATCAAATTCGAAATTCTTTGCTAAATAATCTTTTTCTTTCGATACAAGTTCGTTAAAATAAACTGCTTGATATGGGTGTAGTTTTACTTGATTATAAATAACAGTACCCAAATACAAAACAAATACAATTAATAGTGGCAAATGTATCTTGGTCTTCTTAAAATAATGAAACGTATAAATCATCATAATTATAAAACTCGGGTAGATAAAAAACAATTGTCTCCAACCATTATACAGTACCGATTTTTTTAGAATGATAATTGATAATGGAACTAATAAAAACACGAATAATAGTCCTATAACTCTGTTTTTAGGAACTGATAAATAGTTGAATTTTGTTTTAAGCACTTTATAGAAAAACAATAACAGACCCATTATCCCAAAAATCAGATATCCCAAAGGAACCGTTGTAAAAAACCATTTAAAAAAATAGGTTTGATCATGAGCTGCTTTTATGTATTCTCCAAAAACCAATTCTTGAGTATTATGTCTAAAATGAGACATATTTATAAAAATCTCAATAAACTTCTCAATAGGATTACTCCATAAAACAGGCCAAAAAGCATAGGTAAATATTAGTGTACTCAACACTATGACTGCATATTTGTTTGCTTCTTTTTTTAGCTGTAACAGGCCATTGTCAATACAGTCAAACAGAACTAAAAACGATATTCCAATAACAGGAAAAACAATGCCCAAGATTCTAATATTTATCAATACTGCCGAGCTTAAACCTAATAATATAGCATAGGTAAACGTTCTTTTAGTATAATATTTAAACAGTGTATAATAACAAAAAATAAACCCTACCATTAACGGAATGTCTTTTGTATTCACAAACGAATGTCCATAAATTCTAGGTTGAAGCATATATAAAAAAAGCGAAAGTACACCATATAGTTTTGATTGAAACAATTGAGAAACTAATAAATACAGAACCAGACCACCGAATAAGTAAAATATATGTGTAAATAAATGTCTGTATAAAAAAACATACAGCTCACCATTTTCACTATCCTCCCATTGAAAAACTTTTTCGATAATGTAAAGTGGCAATTCAAATGCCACCCCATAATCTTGATCAATCCATGATTTCAATTCTTGGTCTCCTCTAAATACGTAATTGAAATTTATTCTAGCGGTACTTCGTTGCATGCCTTCATCCCAACTTATTCCATAATCTTTATAAATAGAAAAAGTTATAACTAATGAAAAGAACAGGTAAATGGAAATTATTAGTTTATTCATTCTTACATGTTTATTTTAATACTTCAATTAATGAATTTAAAACTAAATTTTCTGGTCTTAAGTAATTGTTATAATACTTGTAATTATACTCCATCATAGTTTTGACTTTTTTAGGAGAAGATAAAAGTGATTCGACTTGACTTAGCAACATTTCTTTATCTGTAAAGGTTAGGTAATTTTTATTTTCTAAAAAATCTCCTGTAGCTTGATAAACAAGAGGCTCAGTTACAATTGCTCGACTTGCAGCCACTGATTCTGCAAACCTACCTCCGTTAGAGTTATGAAGTCCTAAATTAACTATACTAATTGCTGTACTTTTCAATGTAGTTAAATAATTTTTTCTATTTGTGATGTTGCCATCTAAAACAAGACTTTTTGCTTTTTTTTGAGCATAAGGAGTATTTGACAACCCACCTACAAATCGATCTTTGAATTCTTTTTTACAAGCTAATATTGATTCTATACGATTGATATTTATCAACTCTCTCTCTTCTTTTAAGTGCTGTGCTTCAACATCGGACGGATCCCATAATCTAGTATACAGCATAGAGTTTAAATCTGAAAGAATGGGTGGCGCACAAAATTGATTTTTCTCAACAGTAAATAAGTTAAAGCCCCTCATTATTTCTTTTGCTCTTACTTTGTATTTATTTTTTAAAAAATCTGGTTTTTCGATCCTGTAAAATAAACCTAATGCCAAAATCTTAGTTGTTTTAGCTTTATAATCTAGTAATTTATTATTGAAACTACGCTTAAAATAATAATCGACATTTTTGTATTCTTCTTGAAAAAATTTAAGGTTTTCTTCTATCGTACCTGAAATCCAATTAAAACCATCTAACAAATCATAAACTACAGTGATTGAATTGTTTATTTTTACATGAAGAATAGGTTTGTAAACATTACCATCATTACCAGGGGTTTTTAGTTTTAGCTCGATAATCCCCATTGTTTCTAATGTCAAAAAACCAGAATACAAATGGTATAAATGAGGACTATCAATCATTTCTACTTCACAAACTATTTTCATGACGGATTGCTTTGGCTGATTATTTCTTCAAGTCTCTTAAAATAATTCTCTTTAGAATACTTCTGTATCAAGTTGGCATTTTTCACTCCTATTTTCTTTCTTAATTCAGTATCTTCAATTAACAGATCTAACTTATTTGTTAATTCATCAACGGTATTATTTATTAAAAAATCTTCAGAATTCAATAATTGTTTACAACCAATATGATTAGTAGCTACAACAGGTAATTTATACAACATATACTCCATAACAACATTGGGAGTTCCTTCCATTGTTGAAACCAACACTCCAATATCTAGTATGCTTAGTATTTCAGAAACCGGACGACTAGAAAGAACCGAAATGTTTTCTGAACAACTACTAGCAGAGGCTTGGTTACATAATTCTCTATATTTTTTTTCGGTTTCAGGAGAATTATCAGCATCCCCTAATAACACTAGGTGTGTTTTTCTTGTGGAGCAAAGTTGCAAAAAAGTATCGAACAACAGATCGAACAATTTCTCTTCTCGATAATGAGAAATCATACCTATTACTATTGCATCATTATCAATTTGTAACTTTTCACGAATCGAATTTGAATCGTGTTCTTGGTAAGATAACGTAGTATACTGAGGTAAACAAAATATTTTTTCGGTAGGCACTGCATACGAATCACAAATTTCATCTATTCCATTCTGTGCATTTGCAACAAATATGGGCGTTTTTTTTATTGCATAGGCTTCTAATGCATCTTTCCTAAAAAAGTCCAATCCCAACTGATGCCAAAATGTATATTTAGCCCCGGTATATTTATATATTAATACTGCTAACTTAGATGGTGGATTTAAGAAAGGAACAATTAAAAAGGGTTTAAACTTTCTAATAAACTGTATCATCTTTAACAAATAAAGAAAAGTTTTAATGCCGTTTCTTAAATTTTTCAGAGAAATATTGTTAGATAATTTTAAAAAATATTTTTCTTTATAATGAATTTCATCAATTCCAATTTCTTCTGCAAACTGTTTAAATTCTTTCGAAACCAAACCTGAATGCGTAGCAATAATTTTTACAGAACAATCTAAAGTATGTATGGCATAATCAGCAAAACCTAATGCTTGACGTTCTGCACCACCTAATACCGGAGACTTTATAAGTAAAACTATATTTTTATTTAAAAGATTCATATGGATTTTTCAAATTTAAAATCATCTTTAACCTGTTATCTCCACGGTTAAAAAACTTAATTGAATAATAATAAATTTTAAATCTATAGATTGATAAATGAAACTTTTTTAATGAAAAATTTTCTTCAATAAACAAGTACACTCTTTTAGCTTTATTAAATTCTCTAATTCTGATCAAATACAAAAAAACTTTAATCATCTGATTCAATAAAACCTCTTGTATTCTTACAGAATTTTTAACCGAATTTAATTGTAATTGTTTTGTTTTAACTGCTAAATATGAATCTATATGATAATTTCTTTTTTTGTTTTTTATTGTAATTGATTCGTTATTTTCTCGAACAAAAATTAAAACTTTATCAATAAATCCTATATTCTTCTCTTTATCTAAAATTCTAGAATAACATTCTAAGTCTTGATGTTGGTAGATTTTTTCATCAAACAAATCATATTTTAACAATAAGCTTCTTCTCCAAATTGGGATAAAAGTTAGAATTGATATTTTTCCAGATATATAATTTTCAAATAGATCACCAACTTTTTCAAACATTGATATCCACCCATCATCAAAAATACTTTCATTAAAGTTTTGATATTTACAAACTACAAAATCAGTTTCTTTATGGCTTGTTAAATATTCTACCTTTTCTTTTATATGGTCTTCAGTCATAATATCATCACTATCAAACCAATTAATAAATTCACCTGATGATTTACTAAAGCCATAATTTCTTGCGGCATTACCTCCTCTCAACAAATGAGAAGGACGTTCAAAAAGTTTAAACCGACTATCTTTTTTAACAAAAGCTTGGACAACATTTATTGTCGTGTCTGTTGATCCATCATCAACTATAATGCATTCCCAATTTGTATAAGACTGAGCAATTATAGAATTCAATGTCTCAGCTATTACCTCAGCTCTGTTGTATGTGGGAATTATTAAAGAAACTTGTGGTGCAACCATTACAAAACAAAATTATCAACCATTGACCACATTTCTTTCGATTTCTTCTTCTCTTCCTTGCCTTTCAAATCCAATTGATTCTTTAATTTTTTGTATTCTGAAGGGTGTAAGTATTTGCTAATTTTATTTATTGAAACGTCAGGTTTATTAACATTTAGTAACCCATCAAAAAAACCATAATCACTCATCAATTCATTATATTTATGACTCCATGAAGTTGAAAAAGTAGGTATTGATTGTGATAATCCACTAACTACTCCATGAAATCTAGAAGATATCAACATTTTTGATTGACCAATTATAAATTTCACTTCATTAGCATTCAAATCTGTAAGGAAAGGTAGTTCTAGGTGATTCAATTCCTTTATTAAATCTAAATCTGATTGCCCTTCATGATTTAAAAAAAACACCTCTTCTCCTTGACGTTTTAATTCTTTAACTATTTTGATCAAAAAAGATTTATAGTTTGAGGCTATTTCTTTGGTTGTATGCGTTAACATCTTCGAATTAGGTATGACACATATCTTATTTTTATATAATTCAAATTTACTTTTATCATCTATCTCAGGTAAGTACAAATTCGTAAAATCAGGAGCTAATTGTAGTTTCTCAGAACTTGATAAAATATTTGACATGTATTCAAAAGACACTTTATCCCTTGCAAAAAAAAGATCACATATAGCATAGAGTTTTAGGATGTAATATTTCGAAAGCTTTTTCTCGAAACTACCAAAAGCTTGAGGTAAAAAAACTATTTTAACTCCTCTCTTCTTTAAATCTTTATAGTATTTAATTCTTTTATTAATCTTTTCAATCTTCGTAGTTTCATATATCCATTGATCACCAAATTGAAAACCACCAGCATCAAGCACAACGCTAATATCTTTATCAAAAACTAGCCCATGCATCAATATTTTTTGTGAATCAATAAAATTCGAGAATTTAATTTTAAATCTTTGTAGCGAAAGAGGGGAATATAAATTTAATAAAACTTTCTGAATCTTAACATATTCATTTAGGTCACCCCCTCCATTATATACGATTCTTACTTCCTCATTAGCGTCATAGTGTTTTATAATTGATCGAAGCATTAATTCTGCTCCTTTGTTTACAAAACCGGCATTATCTACCTGTATATATCTCATTGTATTTCAGTATTTTACTGGATTCTTTTTTTTCTGAATAAGGTATTTTACCTGTTTCTTTTGCATAACCTAAGGCAATAAAGCATACTCCTCTTTTGTGGCTTGGAATGTTAAATATTTTATGAAATTCTTTTTCATAGGCCTCTATATCAGGCCAATTAATAACACAAGATGAAATACCTTGAACCTCAAGTCCAAACAAAAATGCCATCGTAAACAAAGAACCATCAACATATATTAGATGCCTATCTCGTTCACTAAAGTAATAACTTAAATCACCGACAATAATTGCAATATTTTTAATCTCTCCCATAAAAGTAGTAATTCCCATAGGCAACTTCAACGCTTCAGATAATAATTCTTCCTGATTAAAAAACAAAACTTCAAACGGTTGTCTATTGCAAGCACTTGGAGATTGTAAGCCTATATCCAATGCCTTCTCTAATTTTTCTTTTTCTACTTTAACGTCTTTAAAAAAACGAACTGAGTGTCTTCTTTTTGCTAAACTTAATAGATCATCATAGACAATAGGAGTCTTTTCTAATTGAGATTGGTTAAAAGGAACACTTGAAACTACCTCTAAATCTAAATCAATACTCGATAAAAATTCATGTAGCTTTTCTCTTGAAAGATCAATCGAATGATTACCGTTACCAATTTCATCAAAATACTTTATCAAAACATCACAACACCATTTTTTATTAAACGAATCTAATTCATGAAATGATGCTATCAAAAAATCAACAGTTGACTCAATATAATCTGAAGCAAAAAATGGTTTCCTATTCGGTAGTATCAAACCTTTTTCAATCCTATGGACCTCTCTCCTAACCTTAGAAATATTTGCCTCATTATTATCTATTCTTTTTTCAAACAATTTTTTACCTAAAAGTACACTTTTCATTTCTCTGTCAAATGAGTGGTCAAAGAAGAAATAAAACAGTTTAATTAAAAAAATATTTTTTTCTGTTAACTTAGTATATAGGTATTGAGCTATTTTTAATTTTAGCTTTTTGGGAATTTTTAAAACCCTTTTTATCATTTTTTTTATAAAAACTAACATCATGCCCAAGTGCTTTCAATTAAAAATCTACCATTCCCCTCAATAACATTCTTACCAATTCCGTAATAATCTCCTGGTTCTACATAAAAAGTAAGTGCATTTAATTCTCTATGATGAGGTTTTCCGTATAAATGTAAAGACAGGTTTATTGTAAATGTACCCGAAACAAATGGTAATTTATTGATTTGAAGAGAAATATTTTTTTTATTGGTTTCAATCTTATACCCTGCATACGTATTGCCAAAGTGAGCTTGTTTTACTCCATATTCATCATACAAACCTACAAACAAATTTACCTCATGCTCATCATTAGTTTCACGTTCAATAGTTACATCTATTGTCAAACTATCTCCGCTATGAAAAGTATTACATACAAGGTCTTTATTTTTCAGTTGTGCCATTGTCATCTTAACAACTCCTGCATTGCTAAAAAATTTTTTAACAGATAAATCTTCTACTTTATTCAATAAAAGATATTCATTTATTGCCGTTTTAGTATCTGCTAAAATTTGAACCCCTCCATTTTTTAAAACAACACAACGCGTACACAAACTTTTAATCGCCCCCATATTATGACTCACAAATAAAACCGTTCTTCCATCACCTTTTGAAATATCTTGCATTTTACCAATAGCCTTTTTTTGAAATTCTGCATCACCTACAGCTAAAACTTCATCTACAACTAAGATGTCAGGTTCTAAAAAAGCCGCTACGGCAAATGCTAACCGAACTTTCATCCCGCTAGAGTATCGTTTTACTGGAGTATCGATATATCGTTCACAACCTGAAAATTTGACAATTTCATCTAATTTTGAAGCAATTTCTTTTTTGGTCATCCCTAAAATGGCTCCATTTAAAAAAACGTTTTCTTTTCCTGTCATTTCTGGGTGAAAGCCAGTCCCTACCTCAAGTAATGAAGCAATTCTACCTTTTGATTTGATACTTCCTTTAGTAGGCCCCGTAACTTTAGACAAAATTTTTAATAAAGTCGATTTACCTGCACCATTTTTTCCTATGATCCCTAAAACTTCGCCTCGATTCACTTCAAAATTAATATCCTTTAAAGCCCATACATATTCAGAATTCCCTTTTGAAGCTCTATCGTTACTTTCTCCTATTTTCAAATACGGGTCTTCTTTACCTCGAATCTTTGCCCACCATCTATTTAAATCATGACTTATGGTTCCTGTACCAATTGTTCCTAGTCGATACTGCTTTGATAGATTTTCTATTTTTAAAATTACTTCTTCCATCTTAAATCGTATCTATAAAACTTTTTTCCGTTTTGTTAAACACTAACATTCCAAAAATTAATACTACAAAAGAAATTCCAAGTACAGAAAAACTTGAAATTATCGTAACATCTCCAGTTCTTAAAACAATATTCCTAAATGATTCAATAACTGTTGTCATTGGATTGTACGCAACGATCCACGCGTACTTTGGCATCGTTTTTTCTACAATTTCTAATGGATATACAACAGCAGATAAATACATCAACAATTGAACTCCAAATGACACCAAAAATGTCAAATCTCTATATTTTGTTACCATCGATGATATAATCATTCCTAAACCTAACCCAAGAAACCCCATCGATATTATCAAAATAGGTAAAAATAAAATTGCAATCGAAATTGAAAAAGACATTCCTTGAAATATAAAATAAGAATAAAACAAAAAGAAAATAGTTAATTGAATTCCAAATTTCAACAAATTAGAAACGACAATCGATAAAGGCATAATTATTCTTGGGAAATAAACTTTACCAAAAATTGCTTCATTTTTCTTAAACGTATCAGAAGTCGAAACCAAACAATCCTTAAAGTAATTCCAAGCTGTAATTCCAGCCAAATTAAATAAAAATGGAGGAACTCCGTTTGTTGGAATATTAGCTATCTTGTTAAACACTAGAGTGAAAATTATAGAAGTAAACAAGGGCTGAATTAAATACCATAAGGGTCCTAATATTGTTTGTTTGTATAGTGTGATTACATCTCTCTTTACAAACAGAAACAACAAATCTCTATATGCCCAAATTTCCTTAAAATTAAAATCAAGCAATTTATTTTTTGGGGTTATTTCGAAAAGCCAATTGTTTTTACTCATACCTATCCCCGTAAAATTAAATAAACGAATCAAAAAAACACAAATAATTGGGGTATTATACTTGCGATTTTTCTTTTACAAAAAACTCTCGATAGCTAAATCATAGCTTTTTAAACCGAAACCTAAAATGACACCTTTTACACAAGGCGATAAATAAGAATGTTTTCTAAAATTTTCTCTTGCATGTGTATTTGAGATATGTACTTCTATAACTGGAGTTTCAATTCCTTTTATAGCATCTGCTATAGCAACAGATGTATGTGTGTATGCACCAGCATTCAATACTATTCCATCAAACGAAAATCCTATCTCATGCAATTTATCTACCAACTCACCTTCATGATTTGATTGAAAATAAGTTAACGAAACTGTTTCAAATTTATTTGATAATTTCTCAAAATAATCTTCAAAGGTTGCCGAACCATAGATTTCAGGCTCTCTTTTTCCTAATAAATTTAAATTTGGGCCGTTAAGTACTAGAATTTTCATGATTTCAATCTATATAAAAAACAAAAATAAGAATGTTATCGAATTAACAATGACTATTTTCAATTTTCTTAGAAAACTCGCCTCTTTAAATCATATATCTTTATACTTTTTAATACCTTTACTCGCATGAAATGGTTGCAATTTTTAAACGATTACAAACTTTATTTACAAATTGAAAGAAGCATGTCTTTCAATACAATTGACAGCTATAGTCGAGACATTAAAAAACTCATTAATTACCTGGAAGACAATAGTATTATTGTAACCCCTGAACAGATTGACAAAGAAATCATACTACAGTTTATTTACGAAACTGCTAAAAGCAGCAACCCTAAATCGCAAGCTAGACTCTTATCTGGATTGCGTAATTTTTTTGATTATTTGATTTTTGAAAAATATCGCGATGACAACCCAACAGAATTGATTGAGACCCCAAAAACAGGTAGAAAACTTCCAGACACTTTATCTCAAGTAGAAATTGACATGCTCATTGATAGTATCAATTTAAGTCATCCACAAGGTGAACGCAATAAAACAATGTTAGAAACACTGTATAGCTGTGGTTTTCGTGTAAGTGAACTCATCACACTGCAAATTTCTGATCTGTTTTTTGATGAAGGTTTTATACGAGTAACTGGGAAAGGAGACAAACAACGCTTTGTTCCATTAAGTTTAGATACTCAGAACTTGATCACAAATTACATCAAATACATCCGTTGTCATGACACACCCCAAAAAGGTTTCGAAGATACTTTGTTTTTAAACAGACGAGGCAAAATGTTAACGCGAAATATGATTTTCACGATCATCAAAAACCTTGCGCAAGAAGCTGGTATTCAAAAAAAAATTAGCCCACATACATTTCGACATTCCTTCGCTACACATTTGTTAGAAAATGGCGCTGACTTAAGGGCAATTCAACAAATGCTAGGGCATGAAAGCATTACTACAACAGAAATTTACATGCATTTAGACAAAAGCCACTTAAAAAGTGTCGTGGAAAAATTCCATCCCAGAAGTTCATTCTAATTTTTGATACTTTGCTTTACAAAAGCATCAAATTCTTTATTTGAAAAAATCGAAGTTTTAATACCTAATGCGTACAAATTCTCTACACTATCAGACAAACGTGTAAAATCTTTTTCAGTTGTAAGAATTATCTTGTTATCAGTCTCAATCTCCTTATAAATGTTTTTTATATTTCTTATATCCGTCTCTTCAAAATGATGGTGATCAGGAAACTCAACATGTTTAAAAGAAATATTCTTTGACCTTAAGAAATCCAACAATGGTTTGGGTTTCGCAATACCTGTAACCAATACAACTTCATAATTAACCAAGTCACCTACTCTTATTGTATTGCTGTTAGAGTTTACCACATCATCATATTCAATACTACTAAAAAACACTTGTTGCTTCTTATTTGGTTTGATTTCATTGACAATCGATAGTTGTTGCTCATTGGTTAAATCAGCAGGGCATTTCGTTACCACAATAGCATGTGCCCTATTTACTCCAAATCGAGACTCGCGTAACTCTCCAGTAGGCAATACAAAATCTTTCGTAAACCTATTGTCATATCCAGTTAGTAAAGTATAAAAACTTGCTTTTACTTTTCTATGTTGATACGCATCATCCAATAAAATCAAATCAATTGAAGCATCTAATGCTAGTAGTTTTTTTATACCGTTAGTCCTATCCGCGTCAACCGCAACAAGAATGTTTTTAAATTTTTGAGAATATTGAAAAGGCTCGTCTCCAATATCTTCAACTTTTGTCGTTTCATTTGCCAACACAAAACCTTTGGTTTTCCTTTTATACCCCCTACTCAAAACAGCAATACGATAGTCTTTTTCTAACAAACGAATCAAATATTCTATTTGCGGTGTTTTACCTGTTCCTCCCACACTCAAATTACCCACAGCAATCACAGGAATATCAAAACTCGTTTGCTTAAAAACACCTAAATCAAAAAACACATTCCTAACAGCCACTACCAATGCGTAAAGTACAGAAAAAGGAAAAAGTAGGTATCGAAGAAATTTTATGAATGTTTTCTGAAACATAGATTGCTTGCGTTTGTCTAAATTATTCTCACAAAAGTAATCAAATATCTCTTGCTCATTCTAAAAAGAATCCAACTCTTTTTTTTACATTTGATTTCAAAATTTATGCAAAATATGACTACAATAAGAGATATTGCCAATAGCATTGAAAAATTAGCTCCATTAAATTATGCAGAGGGTTTCGATAATGTCGGACTGTTGGTAGGAGACTACAAAACCGAAGTAACTGGAGTTTTGGTTACGCTAGATACTTTAGAGAATGTAGTTGATGAAGCAATTGAAAAAAACTGCAATCTTATTGTAAGCTTTCACCCTATAGTTTTTTCAGGTTTAAAGAAAATCAATGGATCAAACTATGTAGAAAGGGTCGTAATTAAGGCTATAAAAAGCAACATTGCAATATACACTATGCACACTGCATTAGACAATTCTTTCAATGGTGTTAATGCAAAAATTTGTGATGTACTGGGGCTTTCGAATAAACACATCTTAATTCCTCAAAAAAACACAATAAAAAAATTATTGACTTATGTACCCATAGAAAATGCTGACAGATTGAGAAAAGCAATGTTTGCGAAAGGTGCTGGAAAAATCGGTAAATACGATAATTGCAGCTTTAACGTGGCTGGATTTGGAACCTATAGAGGTGGTGAAGACTCTAACCCTACTATCGGAACTAAAGGTGTTTTACATACCGAAAAGGAGATTATTATCGGAGTTATTTTTGAAAAACATTTGGAAGGAGCCATTTTAAAAGCAATGTTTGACAACCATCCCTATGAAGAAGTAGCTTATGAAATAACAACCATTGAAAACAAACACCAACAAATCGGTATGGGAATGATCGGAGAATTCGAAAACGAAATGAAAGAAACCGATTTTTTAAATTTTGTAAAAAAGACTTTACACACAGATTGCATAAGACATTCTAAGCTATCAGGTAAAAAAATAAAGAAAGTAGCTGTTCTCGGTGGATCAGGAAGTTTTGCTATTGAAGACGCAAAAAGAGCTGGCGCTGATGCTTTTATCTCAGCAGACTTTAAATACCATGAATTCTATAAAGCTGAAAATCAGCTACTAATAACCGATGTAGGACATTACGAATCAGAACAATTCACAAAAAACCTATTAGTCGATTATCTTACAGAAAAATTTACTAATTTTGCAATCATTTTATCAGATAAAATTACGAATCCTATTTATTATATATAGTCATGGCTAAGAGCAAAGAACTAACCGTTGAAGAAAAATTAAGATCACTATACAGATTACAATTGATTGATTCAAGAATCGATACAATTAGAAGTGTACGTGGTGAATTACCATTAGAAATTGAGGATTTAGAAGATGAAGTTGCTGGTCTTAAAACTAGAGTTTCTAAATTAACGGAAGATGTTGCAAATTACGAAGCAGACATCGCTGCTAAAAAAATAGCAATCGAAGAAGCGAAAGCAGCTGCGAAAAAATACGAAAAACAACAAGAGTCAGTTCGTAATAACCGTGAGTTTGATTCTTTGTCAAAAGAAATTGAATTTCAAGGATTAGAAGTTGAATTAGCTGAAAAAAGAATCAAAGAATTCAAGGCTAAAATCGAGCAAAAGAACGAAATCATCTCTAATACAACTGAGAAATTAGATAGACAACAATCTCATTTAGATCATAAAAAAGCTGAATTAGATGCGATCGCTAAAGAAACTGAAAAAGAAGAAGAAACGATGAACAATCTTTCTGCTGAATTGTCAGAAAAAATTGACGAGCATTTATTAAAAGCTTACAAAAGAATTCGTTCTAATGTCAAGAATGGTTTGGCTGTTGTATCTATTGAAAGAGGTGCTGCTGGAGGATCTTTCTTTACAATTCCACCACAAGTACAAATAGAAATTGCTTCTCGCAAAAAAATCACTATTGACGAATATAGTGGTAGAATTTTAGTTGATTCTGCATTGGCCGATGAAGAGCAACAAGCACTTGCTGACGTTTTATCTTAAGCATTTATAATTAAATATAAAAAAGGCTAGCAATTATTTGCTAGCCTTTTTTATTTATATCAATTACTCATGAAGTTAAAAGTAAAACCCGATAACATTAATTGTTATCGGGTTTGTTATTTATTTCATATCCTTTAAAAAGGCATTCCGTCATCTTCAGGTGCTCCGAAGGCATCTTCTGCACTTGGAAAATTGTTCGATGATATTTCTTGATTGAAATCATTCATCTTGGATTGGAATTCATTTCCGAATCCTTCTTCTAAATCAGAGAATCTAGCTAAGTGTCCTGTAAACTTCAATCGAATATTTTCTAAACCACCATTTCTATGTTTGGCAACAATAAACTCTCCTTGCCCTTCACATGGTGAATGATCATCATCATCCCACTCTGTAATACCATAATATTCTGGACGGAAAATAAACGATACAATATCGGCATCTTGCTCAATCGCACCAGATTCACGTAAATCAGAAAGCAAAGGTCTTTTTGAACCGCCACGTGTTTCAACCGCACGAGACAATTGTGATAAAGCAATTACGGGAATATTCAATTCTTTTGCCAAAGCCTTTAAGTTTCGAGATATTGTTGAAATCTCTTGCTCACGATTTCCATTTGTTGCTCCACCAGCAGTCATTAATTGCAAATAATCAATTACAATAATCTTTATACCGTGTTGCGAAGCCAAACGTCTTGCTTTTGCACGCAAATCGAAAATTGACAACGAAGGTGTATCGTCTATAAAAATTGGAGCATCTGTTAAATTTTTAACCTTTACATTCAATTGCTCCCACTCATGAGGCTCTAAATTTCCTTTACGTAGTTTTTCTGATGTCAACCCTGTTTCACTCGAAATCATACGAGTAATCAATTGTACAGAAGACATCTCTAAAGAAAATAAGGCTACCGGATGATTGAAATCAATGGCCATGTTTTTTGCCATAGAAATTACAAAAGCTGTTTTACCCATACCCGGACGTGCAGCGATAATAATCAAATCCGAAGGCTGCCAACCAGAAGTCAAAGCATCTAATTTAGTAAAACCGGTCTCTAAACCACTCATACCCTCTTGGTTCCCTATTTCTTGAATCTTATTCACAGCTTGCTTCACAAGGTCCTTAGCACTCTCAGAACTTTTTTTCAAGTTCCCTTGAGTAACTTCAAACAATTTTGATTCTGCTTCATCTAGCAAATCAAAAACATCAGCTGTCTCATCATAAGATTGTTCAATAATTTCGCTAGAAATACTAATTAGTTTCCTTTGAATATATTTTTGAATAATAATACGAGCATGAAATTCAATATGTGCCGAAGATGCTACTTTTTGCGTCAAGCCAATTAAATAAAAATCGCCTCCAGCAAAATCAAGTTTTCCGTTTTTACGCAATTGATTCGAAACGGTTAACAAATCGGTAGGTTCTGAATTTTGGAACAACGTGTAAATAGCATCATATATTTCTTTATGAGCCTCTTTGTAAAAAGCATCAGCATGTAAAATATCAATTACATCATCAATACCTTTTTTATCAATCATCATAGCTCCCAACACAGCTTCTTCTAAATCTAATGCTTGGGGTGGGATTTTTCCTTTTTCTAAGTTGATAATTCTACTTTTATCAACTTTTTGTCCTTTCACAGTGCGTGGTTGTTCCATACCAACAAAATTAAATTATTAATTCAATTTTTTATTAATTTCAACACTTTTATTTGTACACATGGCTGTTTACAAAAAGCTTTATTTGTTGATAACATTTTTTTTAAACTTAAAATTATGGTTGGTTGTAAATAGATTAGGCATTATTTTTTTTAAAACAGAACACAAATTTTAACGTATTTTAGTACCACAATTTTCAACAATAACCAGGAGAACAAATTACTATGAAAGATGATTTATTAGCAAAATATCTTACCCTATTCTTAGTCTTTCAAATACTTTTTGTTCAAGTGATTTCTAGGTTTCCGCTAACAATAGAAAAATTTTACTCGAACGGTATCTATAAAATAATTGCTGGTTTTTACAGAATCGCTACAAGTTATATTCCTTTTAGTATTGGTGACATCCTTTATTTTATTTTCATTTTAATTGCAATCAAGTTTATCTACATAGTTTTTAGAGACAAACTTTCAGAAATTCGTTCCTACCTTTTAGCTATTGGTGGTGCAATTTCTGTACTTTATTTTTTCTTTTATGGAAGCTGGGGTTTAAACTATTACCGCTTGCCACTTGCCGAAAGATTGCAAATAGAACAAACAAACTACACAACCGAAGAACTTTCAAATTACACCAAACAAACAATACATGACATCAATAAACTACACATAAAATTAACATCAAATGATAGTGTTAGTTTTGAAGTCCCTTATTCAAAAAAAGAAATTTTAAAAAAAACGAAATTAGGATATGATCAAATTTCCAAAAAACATCCCTTTTTAAAATATAGACACCCATCCATCAAAAGCTCCCTTTTAAGTACGCCTCTTACCTATATGGGCTTTTCAGGATATCTAAATCCATTCACAGGTGAAGCACAAGTAAATTCAAAACCACCTAAATTCTCATTACTATTTACTGCTAGTCATGAAATTGCACATCAACTAGGTTATGCCGCAGAAAATGAAGCGAATTTTATCGGATACTTGGCCTCTACATCACACCCCGATCCCTATTTTCAACTATCTGGTAAAATGGTTGCTGCAAGATATTTACTAGCAGAATTACACAAACGTGATGTTAATGAATATCAAAAAATCTCAAAAACGATCAACTATGGTATTCTAAAAAAGTTTAAAGAAAGTAGAGAATTTTGGAATCAATATGAAAACCCCTTCGAGCCCTACTTTAAAAAAAGCTACAACGTATATCTAAAAGCCAACAAACAAAAATCCGGAATCAAAAGTTATAATTATATGGTGGATTTGCTGTTGCATTACAAAGAATAAGATTTCCACTATAGTTACTTTTAGAAACAAGTAAAACCTTATTTTTGCCTAAAATCATTGAAATGCATAAACAAATCACAAGTCCACAAAACGCTCTTGTTAAAGAAGTAGTACTACTCAAAGACAAATCTAGAATTAGAAAAAAAACAGGTACTTTTTTACTAGAAGGACAACGTGAAATTTCACTAGCTATTGCAGGTGAATACTCTATCAAAACATTGCTGTTTTGTTCTGATATCGCAAACAAAAGTGAATTGGATAGCATCATAAACCAAGTAAAATCTTCAACTGAGCTAATTGAGATCAGCAAAGAAGTTTATCAAAAAATTGCATATCGCGATACCACAGAGGGAATTCTAGCGCTTTGCAAGGCTAAAAATCACACGCTAGACAAATTAACTTTTAAAAGAAAGAAACCTTTAGTTTTAGTTGCTGAAGCACCAGAGAAACCTGGTAATATTGGTGCTTTGTTGCGTACTGCAGATGCTGCCAACATTGATGCCGTTATCATTGCAAATCCAAAAACAGATATTTACAATCCTAATATTATCCGAAGTAGCGTTGGATGCGTATTTACAACTCAAATTGCAACGGGATCTACTGATGAAATATTGTCCTTTTTACAAAAGCACAATATCCAATCATACGCAGCTGCCTTAAAAGAAGACTCTGAACCTTATCAAAAACAGAATTTCACCAATGCATCTGCTATCGTTGTTGGAACTGAATCAACAGGTTTGTCAGACCAATGGTTAGAAAACGCCTCAAAAAAAATCATAATCCCTATGAACGGAAAAATTGATTCTATGAATGTTTCTGTTGCGGCATCTATCCTAATTTTTGAAGCTTCTAGACAAAGAAACTTCTTATAGTCAATGTAAGGTTTTAATTAAATATTACACTACTTTTACAACAACTTTTATAAAATGGAATAGGTATGTCCCCAAACTCAATGTTCAATTTATTGGTCGGAATTATTATTCTAAACTTCATTAAAGAAGAGATTTTATCTTTTTTAAATGCAAAACATTTTTATGATACTGTTCCTGACGAACTAAGTGATGTTTATGATAAATTTAGTTATAAAAAGTCTCAGAAATACAAACGTGTGAATTATGATTTTTCTTTTTACACAAATAGTTTTGGGCTCATTTTAACGCTCTCATTTTTCTTTTTTGAAGGATTTGCTTTTGTTGATTCTATAGTAAGAGATTTAACTAACAATGAAATACTACAAACCTTATATTTTCTTGGAGTTTTATTTATTGGAAGTGATATTTTAACCACGCCTTTTTCATACTACAAAACATTTTATATTGAAGAGAAGTTTGGATTCAATAAAACCTCTAAACAAACATTTTTTATAGACAAAATAAAAGGATGGTTGCTAACGATCATCGTTGGTGGAGCTCTATTAAGTTTAATAACGTGGTTTTACCAGTTGTCAGGAAATAAATTTTGGTTGTATACGTGGCTTGTGATTACTTTGTTTTCACTTTTTATGAATTTATTTTATTCATCACTGATAGTTCCGATATTTAATAAACAGACACCTTTAGAAGCAGGAGAACTTAAAGACAAACTAGAAAATTTTGCTGCTCAGATAGGTTTTACATTAAGTGATATTTATGTAATTGATGGCTCTAAAAGATCCACAAAAGCAAACGCATATTTTTCTGGATTTGGTCCTAAGAAGAGAATTGTTTTATATGACACCTTGATAAATGATTTAACTAGTGATGAAATCGTTGCAGTATTCGCTCATGAAGTAGGCCATTACAAACGAAAGCACATTATTTTCAATCTAATTTTATCAACTCTTTTAACCGGACTTACATTATTTATATTATCACTATTAATCGGAAATCCCTTATTGTCAGAAGCTTTAAAAATAAACACTCCTAGCTTCTATATTGGATTGATTACATTCGGAATTCTGTATAGTCCAATTTCTGAACTTACAGGCATGGTTATGAATGTAATTTCTCGTACATTTGAATATCAGGCAGATGATTTTGCTAAAAAACACTCAAGTAGTAGAGATTTGGTGAGTGCGTTAAAAAAACTATCTAAAAACAGTTTGAGTAATTTAACCCCACATAAAGCAACAGTATTTGTTCATTATTCTCACCCTACTCTGCTTCAGCGAATTAGAAATCTCAATAAATTGTCTGAATAGTATAAAATTCTGTTTCGTTTATGACATACAATGTTACTGTAGAAGAAGAAAATAAAGAAATTGCCAATCGATATAAAGATTTACTAAAAGGAACGTACCAAACTTTATCAGAAAGTGACAAAGCCTTAATTCGTAAAGCTTTTGATTTGGCTCTAGAGGCACATAGCGATCAGCGTAGAAAATCAGGTGAGCCTTATATTTACCATCCAATTGCTGTGGCTAAAATAGTAGCTTATGAAATCGGATTAAATGCAGAATCCATTGCTGCTGCTTTGCTACATGATGTCGTTGAGGATACCCCCTACACAGTAAATGATATGGAGCAATTGTTTGGTGAAACAATTGCAAAAATAGTAAGTGGGCTTACAAAAATTTCTAGGCTTAACAAAGAACAAGATGCTTCGATACAAGCCGAGAATTTTAGAAAAATGTTGCTCACCTTACATGATGATGTTCGTGTGATACTCATAAAAATTGCAGATAGACTTCATAACATGCAAACCATGGAATCAATGCCTGGTTACAAGCAAGTTAAAATTGCTTCTGAAACGTTGTATATCTACGCACCTCTTGCACATAGATTAGGGCTGTATAATATAAAAACAGAATTAGAAGACCTTGGATTAAAATATACTGAGCCTGAAGTTTTTGAAGACATCAAACACAAATTAAACGCTAACAAAGAAGAGCAAGAAGCCTATATTAATAGATTCTCTGATAACATAAAAGAGAAATTAAATAGTGAAGGTTTTAAATACAAAATTAAAGGACGAACAAAGTCAATTTATTCGATTCGAAGAAAAATGAATGCGCAAAACGTAACCTTTGATGAGGTGTACGACAAATTCGCTATTCGTATTATTTATAAATCTGATATTAACAATGAGAAATTTGATGCTTGGAAAATTTACTCAATTGTTACTGAACAATACAACCCTAACCCTCTTCGATTAAGAGATTGGATTACAAATCCTAAAACAACAGGGTACGAATCCTTACACATTACCGTAATGGGTCCAGGTGGAAATTGGGTTGAAGTACAAATTCGTTCTGATAGAATGGATGAGATTGCTGAAAAAGGATATGCAGCTCATTTCAAATACAAACAAGGTACCCAAAACGAAAAAGGATTAGAGACTTGGCTAGACAGATTGAAAGATTCGTTAGAAAATCGAAGTGCAAATGCTATCGATTTTGTTGAAGACTTTAAACTAAATCTATACTCAGAAGAAATTTTTGTTTTTACCCCAAATGGAGATTTAAAAACATTACCCAAAGGGGCTTCTGCCTTAGATTTTGCTTTTGCCATCCATACCGATATTGGTTTGAAATGTAGAGGAGCAAAAGTCAACGGGAAACTTGCCCCGCTAGATACCATATTAGGTAGTGGAGATCAAGTAGAAGTGCTCACTTCAAATGTAAAAAAGCCAAACAACCGATGGTTAGAATTTGTAGTTACTGCTAGAGCACGTGCTAGAATTAGAGCGGCTTTAAAAGAAGAAGAAAAAGGAATCGCAGAAGAAGGTAAAGTATTACTTGGTAGAAAGTTAAAGCAACTTAAAATTCCATTTAACGAAAACACGACCAATGATTTGGTTCGTTTTTTCAAGCTCAAAACTAGTTTCGACTTGTTTTATAGAGTGGGAATTGGAACTATTGAAAACTCCGAGCTTAAAAACTTTGCAAATCAACGAAGTAATTCTATTTACAATTTCTTCAAAAATAAAATTCAAAGAAGCAAGAGCAAAAAAACTCATGAAGATACCGATGAACTATCAAGTAATTATGATTTACTTGTGTTTGGTAAAGATGAAGAACGCTTAGAGTACAAATTATCGAAATGCTGTAACCCAATTGCTGGTGATAAGGTATTCGGATTCTTAACAATTAATGATGGAATTAAGGTACACAAACACGATTGTCCAAATGCCATTAGTATGCAGTCTAACTACGCATATCGCGTATTGTTCGCAAAATGGATTGACTCATCAAAACGTAACTTTAAAGTTACCTTAAAAATCAGTGGTGAAGACAAATTGGGTATTTTAAATAACATTACGCGCATCATAGCTGGTAATGCCAATATGAACATTTATAACATTAATTCCGTAACTAGAGGGACCGTTTTTCAAGGGAAGATAACCATTGATGTAAAAAACAAAACTCAACTGAAAAAGTTGATCGATAATATTCTGAAGATAGACGGTATCAAACGAGTACAGCGCGTAGATTAAACTTAAAAAAACTACAAAGTCATCATTAAAATATGAACATTTGTGATGACTTTATTTTTTGCTTTACAAAACATCAATTTTACTGTTGAATTTATTTCGATAATTAAAAGAAATAAAATGTAATTTCAGCTCGTCTAAATGAAAAATAAAGTTAAATTTGCGTTTTGCTATTTTAAAATAGTTTACCATGGAAGCTACTAATACAAATCAAGAGACTGTTAAGGCTGTTTTTGTTAAGTTTTTAGAAAAACACAACCACAGAAAAACACCTGAAAGGTTTGCAATTCTACAAGAAATCTATGATTTAGAAGATCATTTTGATATAGAATCTTTATATATCAGTATGAAAAACAAAAATTATAGAGTGAGTCGTGCTACACTTTACAATACAATTGAATTGTTGTTGAGCAGTGGATTGGTAAGAAAACATCAGTTTGGACAAAACCAAGCTCACTACGAAAAAAGTTTTTTTAACAAACAACACGACCATGTAATTTTAGATACAGGAGAAGTGATTGAGTTTTGTGATCCTAGAATCCAGAATATCAAAAAATCTATTGAAGAGTTTTTTAACATCGAAATAGAAGATCACTCACTTTATTTTTATGGTAAAAAGAAACAATAACACACACAAAACAAATTAATTTTTAGATAATGGCTGTAGATTTATTATTAGGCTTACAATGGGGAGATGAAGGGAAAGGAAAGATTGTAGACGTACTTACAAAAAATTACAATTTAATTTCTCGTTTCCAAGGAGGACCTAACGCAGGACACACATTAATTTTTGATGGACACAAACATGTATTGCATACAATTCCATCAGGTATTTTTCACGATGATGCTTTAAATATTATCGGAAACGGAGTGGTTATTGACCCTGTTATCTTTAAAAAAGAATTAGAAAACCTAGATAAATTCAACTTAGATTTAAATGCTAAGATCTTAATTTCAAGAAAAGCACATTTAATTTTACCTACGCACCGTTTGTTGGATGCAGCTTCTGAAGCCTCAAAAGGAAAAGCGAAAATTGGTTCTACTTTAAAAGGAATTGGACCAACATACATGGACAAAACAGGACGTAATGGTATGCGTGTTGGTGATTTAGAACTTGATAACTGGAAAGAAATATTCGATATCTTGACGCAAAAACACCTTAAAATGTTAGATTTCTTCGACATTGATTTAGACTACAACCTAGACGAATTGAAAGAAGAGTTTTTCACAGCGGTAGCACGATTGAAAGAAATGACTTTTATCGACAGTGAAGAATATTTACACCAAGCAATCAAAGCTAAAAAAACAATTTTAGCAGAAGGAGCTCAAGGTTCTTTGTTAGATGTTGATTTTGGTACGTATCCATTTGTTACATCTTCAAATACAACTGCTGCCGGTGCTTGTACTGGATTAGGAATTGCTCCTAACTCAATCGGAGAAGTGTATGGAATTTTTAAAGCTTATACAACGAGAGTAGGTTCTGGACCATTCCCAACAGAATTGTTTGATGAAGACGGAGCTAGAATGGCTAAAGTTGGACACGAATTTGGAGCTACAACAGGTAGAGCTAGAAGATGTGGATGGTTAGATTTAGTAGCCTTAAAATACGCTTGTCAAGTAAATGGTGTAACACAGTTAAACATGATGAAAGGTGATGTTTTATCTGGATTCGAAACATTAAAAGTTTGTACAGCCTACGAATACAAAGGAGAGGTAATTGAGCATTTCCCTTATAATATCGAGCCAGAAAATGTAAAACCAATTTATACTGAATTCCCGGGATGGAAAGAAGATATTACAGAAATCACATCTGAAGCTGAATTCCCTAAAGAATTGTCAGAATACATTGCTTTTATAGAAAAGGAAACTCAAATAAAAATCAGTATTGTATCTGTTGGACCAGATAGAAAACAGACAATCGTTAGATAAAAATTCTTTTTACTACAAATAAAATAAGCCCAATCTAAATTAGATTGGGCTTTTACTTTTTAAAATGTTTTTATTTTTTAGCTTTCGCTCTTTCCTCTTTAACATGAGCCCAATATTTGTTCATGTTCTTCTTCCCTCCTGCAACTTCTGTTTGAGCTTCTACAAACGGAGCGCATATTTCTTTAAAGACTTCATTGCTCACCTTTTTTCCTCCATTTGCCTGTTTCGCTTCATAAATAGCCATCTGTTTCTTAACCTCTTGATCGTACATGATTTTCGTTTGAGCGTCATCTAACTCCAAAAACTGTTTCATATCCTGAGAAACATCAGTTGCTTTTTTATCAATCCATTTCGGTGTTTTTTGTGCTGAAACTGAGAATGCAAAAAATAGTATTGCTACGATACTTAGTAATTTCTTCATGTGTAATTAATTTTGTTATTATTGATTTAAATATAAACTAAAATTACACAATACAACACAGACTTATGTTGGTTTCAGTTTGTTAAATGTAACTTTCAGTACAAAACAAAAAAAACACCTTTGAAAGGTGTTTTTCTATAGTAACAATATAACCTTCTAGCTATATAGTTTTTTCCTTTGTTCTTTTACCTTTGGATCTGATAAATATTCGTCAAACGTAGCATATTTATCAATAACTCCTTTCGGTGTAATTTCAATAATTCTATTGGCAACCGTTTGTGCAAACTCATGATCATGCGTAGAGAACAAAACTGTTCCTTTAAAATTGGTCAACGAATTATTCAGTGCTTGAATCGATTCAAGATCTAAATGGTTTGTTGGTTCGTCTAACATTAAAACATTTGCTCTAACCATCATCATTCGTGACAACATACAACGTACTTTTTCTCCACCTGACAACACATTACATTTCTTTAAAGCTTCTTCACCACTAAAAATCATTTTCCCCAAGAAACCTCTTAGATGCACTGCTTCTCTTTCTTCTTCGGTCTTCGCATATTGACGTAACCAATCAACCAAATCTAATTCTGCATTTTCAAAAAACTCAGAATTTTCAAGTGGCAAATATGATTGAGTAGTTGTAACTCCAAAATCAAAAGATCCAGAATCAGCGTCCATCTTCCCGTTCAAGATTTGATAAAAAGAAGTAACTGCTTTAGAACTTTTAGAAATAATTGCAACCTTATCTCCTTTTGTTAAATTGATGTTAATGTCTTTAAACAATACTTCTCCATCAAGTTCTTTCGACAAGTTCTCAACATTTAAAATTTGATCTCCAGCTTCACGTTCTCTTTCAAAAATAATTGCAGGATACCTTCTACTCGAAGGTTTGATATCTTCTACATTTAATTTCTCGATCATCTTTTTTCTACTTGTTGCTTGTTTCGACTTGGCAACGTTTGCAGAAAAACGACGGATAAACTCTTCCAATTCTTTTTTCTTGTCTTCAGCTTTTTTGTTTTGCTGAGCTCTTTGTTTTGCAGCTAACTGACTTGACTCATACCAGAAAGTATAATTCCCAGAATACTGATTTACTTTTCCAAAATCAATATCTGAAATATGCGTACAAACAGCATCTAAAAAGTGACGGTCATGTGAAACGACAATCACAGTATTTTCATAATTTGCTAAAAAGTTTTCTAACCATCCAATCGTTTCAAAATCCAAATCATTGGTAGGCTCATCCATGATCAACACATCTGGATTTCCAAATAAAGCTTGTGCAATCAATACACGTACTTTTTGCTTTCCATCTAAATCACCCATTAAGGTATAATGAGCGTCATCTTTAATCCCAAGAGAAGATAATAAGGTCGCTGCATCACTTTCAGCAGTCCAACCTCCCATTTCTTCAAACTTTACTTGCAATTCACCAATTTTATCAGCGTTCTCATCGGTATAGTTTGCATACAAATCATCAATTTCTTTCTTTATGGCGAACATATCTTTGTTTCCCATCATCACAGTTTCTAACACAGGAAACTCATCGAAAGCAAAGTGATCTTGAGACAAAACAGACATTCTCTTTCCTTTTTCTAAAGAAACTTGTCCAGATGTTGGCTCCATTTGCCCTGTTAATATTTTAAGAAATGTAGATTTTCCTGCACCATTGGCACCGATAATTCCGTAACAGTTTCCTTGAACAAATTTTGTGTTTACTTCATCAAATAAAACACGTTTTCCGAACTGAACAGATAAGTTTGATACTGAAAGCATTGTATGATTTTTTTATTTTTTGCAAAAGTAATTAAAATGAGTGAATTACCCTTAAAAATAAGGGAATTGTTCTAGCTAAATAAAATGAATGATAGACTAACGCAACTGTCTTAATCCTTCGCCTAAAGCCATGGCAACAGCATTGGCCAAATTAAAACTTCTTACCGTACCAGGAAAAGGTATTTTTACACACTGTGCTTTATAAGCATCAACAATTTCTTGTGGCAGACCATCAGCTTCTCTACCAAACACTAACCAGTCCCCTTCTTGATATTCAATATCATAAAAAGTTTTTTCTGCTCTTGTTGTAAAGAAAAAGACACGTGACACATCTTGTATTGTATGTATCAAAGCATTAATTGAATCATGATATGACAACTCTAAATCACCCCAATAATCCAAACCAGCACGCTTTACTCTACTATCAGTAATTTCAAAACCAAGCGGCTTTACCAAATGTAATTTACTCAAACTCCCAACGCATAAACGACCTATATTACCCGTGTTATTTGGTATTTGGGGATTTACTAAAACAATATTAAAGTTCATTTTTTCCACACGAATTATTATTTTATTTGTGTTTCTAAATAATGCTCTTCAATACCATACGTATCTTTTATTTCAGAAATTTTTTGATTCAATGATTTTTCATCAATGTCTTTTGTTGATTTGGTGGCTACTAACATTACATTTTTACGAGTATGCTCGTTCGACACGAATTCAAAAATTTTTGTTTGGTAATGTCTCTTTTCCAATATCAGCGCACGAATCGTATCAGTCACCATTTCAAACTGGCGCTCTTTAAAAATCCCATATTTTAAAATAGGGTTTTCTTGCTCTTTACCTTTCAATTGTTGACGAATCTGTTTATGGCAACAAGGTGCACAAACGATCAAACCGGCTTTTGCTACAATTCCTTTTGTAATAGCGTCATCAGTTGCTGTATCACAAGCATGCAAAGCAATTAAAATATCAATCTTTTTGTTTTCGTATTCTTGAATTGGTTTGCACTCAAAATTCAAGTTTTCAAATTCACATTTTTGAGCTACATCGTTACAATAATCGACCAATTCTTTTCGCAATTCAATTCCAGTAACGGTAACATTCATCTTTCGTTGCACAACTAAATAATCGTACAAAGCAAAAGTTAAATAACCTTTACCAGACCCCATGTCAACAATCTGAATTTGTTTTGGAAGTTTCGCATTTGCTATCAAACCTTCCATAATTTCCAAATACTTATTGATTTGACGGTATTTATCGGCCATTTTCGGAATCACTTGATTTTCTGAATCTGTGACACCTAAATAGCGCAAATACGCTCCCATATCAGCCCTTTTTTCTTTAGGTTTGTCATGAGTAATTGGAGGTTTATTGGTAAAACTCGGAGAAACTCTTTTATAGCTAACTACTTTCTTTTTAGAAACAAATACTTGTAAATCTTCACGCAATGTAAATACAACAGCGGCTCTAAACGTAGTAGTTAAATACTCTTGTAATAATGAAACTCCTTCAATAATTGAATAGTTTTTTACCTGATCATTTGTTTTATAGTGATACGTAAACGATAGTTTTAACTCGTCTTGAATCAGTACCAAACGAACATAAATATTTCGCAAACCATCGTTTTTACGAAGTGGTTTGCTCAACGTGATTTTCACAAAATCATCTGCAGCAATACTTGTTTGTACTACTTCAGAAAATGTATTAAATGTATCCATGATTTTGTTTTTATCTTTTTATTTCTGTCATTTTGAATCCGAAGCCAGTCATAGTGTACAATTATTAAGCATTTCTCTTCGAAAAGCTCAGTGTACCAAATAGCTCAGACCAAATTTACAACGTAGCCAAACTCGCTTTTAAGGTTTCTATTTTCGCTAAAGCATCTGCTTCTTTTTTGCGCTCATTTGCAATTACCTGTTCAGGTGCATTATTTACGAAACGCTCGTTGCTTAATTTTTTCTGAACAGATTTTAAAAAGCCTTCAGTATATTTTAATTCCTCATTGATTTTTGCGATTTCTTCTTCAACATTAATTGCTCCTGAAACCGGAATAAAATACTCGTTAGACTTAATTCTAAAGCTCAATGCTCCTTCTACTGCTGCAGCTACTTTTTCGATTTTAGTTGTATTACCCAACTTCTCAATCACAGCATTAAATGTATCACTAGCATTTTCGTTATCTAAAACAGAAAGCGCAATCTCATCTTTAAAACTGATGTTTTTATCTTTTCTTATTTTTCTAATTCCTGAAATTACTTCAGAAGCAAATTCAAAATCAGCTATAATTTTTTCATCAAAAGAAACTAACTCAGGGTACTCTGATATAATTAACGCTTCTTCAGGAGTTCTTGTTTCTATATGTTGCCAAATCTCTTCAGTTAAGAATGGCATAAATGGATGTAACAACTTTAAATTATCTTCCAAACATTGGATTGCTGCTTTTTGTGTTAAAGCGTCTATCGGTTGCTGATAACCCGGCTTAATCATCTCTAAGAACCAAGAAGAAAAATCGTCGTATATCAACTTGTAAATAGTCATCAAAGCTTCTGAAATTCTATATTCTTCAAAAGATTTTTCGATACTTACCAATGCCTTTTGGAATTTAGCTGTATACCAAGCAATGGCTGTTTTAGATGATTCTGGTTGTTCGATAGCTTCTGAAACTTCCCAACCGTTCACCAATCTAAAAGCATTCCATATTTTACTAGAGAAGTTTCTTCCTTGTTCACATAATTCTTCATCGAATAACAAGTCGTTTCCAGCAGCTGCACTTAGCAACAACCCTGTACGAACACCATCAGCACCATATTTTTTCATCAACTCGATAGGGTCTGGGGAATTCCCTAAGGATTTCGACATTTTTCTACGTTGCTTGTCTCTTACAATTCCAGTAAAATACACATTGCTAAATGGTTTCGCATCAGCAAATTCATATCCTGCAAATATCATACGAGCTACCCAAAAGAAAATAATATCTGGTCCAGTTACCAAATCGTTTGTTGGATAATAATACTTAAATTCTTCATTATCTGGATTTCTTATTCCATCAAATAAAGATATTGGCCACAACCAAGATGAGAACCAAGTATCCAATGCGTCCGGATCTTGCTTTAAATCATCAATTGATAATTTTGTATTTCCTGTAACCACTTTTGCTTTTTCTAAAGCTTCTTCTTTGGTTTGTGCTACAACGTAATCCTCTAGTCCTTCACCATAGAAAAATGCAGGAATCTGATGACCCCACCATAATTGACGAGAAATATTCCAATCACGAATATTTTCTAACCAATACTTGTATGTGTTGTTATAGTGCTTTGGATAGAATTTGATGTCTTCGTCTTTTAAAACAGCATCCAAAGCAGGTTTTACGATTTCTTCCATTTTTAAGAACCACTGCACAGAAATTTTTGGTTCGATAACTGCTTTTGTTCTTTCAGAGACACCAACTTTATGCATGTGCTTTTCAGTTTTCACTAAAGCCCCTGATGCTTCTAATTCTTTTGCAATTTCCTTTCTGGCTACAAAACGATCTTTACCTTCATAATGCAAACCTAAAGCATTTAAAGTTCCATCATCGTTTAAAACATCAATCACCTCTAGATTGTGCTTTTCACCGATTGTCTTATCGTTTTGATCGTGCGCAGGTGTAATTTTTAAACACCCTGTACCGAATTCAACATCTACATATTCATCTTCAATTATTGGAATTACGCGATTCGCGATAGGCACAATTACCTTCTTTCCTTTCAAATGAATAAAACGTTCGTCTGTAGGATTGATACATATTGCAGTGTCTCCTAATAAAGTTTCAGGTCGCGTAGTCGCAACAGTAATTTTTTCATCAGAACCTTCTATCTGATAATTGATATAATATAAATTTCCTTGTTTTTCAACAAACTCTACTTCTTCATCAGACAAGGTAGTTTTTGCTTCAGGATCCCAATTTACCATTCTATAGCCACGGTAAATCAACCCTTTTTCAAACAAGTCAACAAAAACTTTTGAAACAGCTTCACTTAAATCATCATCCATAGTAAACGCTGTACGCTCCCAATCACACGATGCTCCTAATTTTTTTAGCTGTTCTAGAATAATACCACCATGTTTATCTGTCCACTCCCAAGCATGCGTTAAGAATTCATCACGAGTAAGATCGTCTTTGTTGATCCCCTCCTCTTTTAATTTTGCTACAACTTTAGCTTCGGTTGCAATAGATGCATGATCGGTACCAGGTACCCAACAAGCATTGTATCCTTTCAAACGAGCACGACGAATTAATACGTCTTGTATGGTATTATTTAACATATGTCCCATATGTAAAACTCCAGTAACGTTTGGTGGAGGGATGACTATCGTATAGGCTTCTTTTTCGTTTGGTGTTGAATGAAAATATCCATGCTCCATCCAATAGCTATACCATTTGTCTTCTACGTTTTCTGGGTTGTATTTATTTGGGATCATTGTAAAATGAGTTGTAATTAATTATCTATTTCTATTAAAAAGTAACAGTACTTTTTAAGTGTTTGCAAAAGTACAATTATCTCTTTTAACTAAAAAGTTAACAAACCTATATTTTGTAGGCTCGCAATTATGTTTATTTTTGTTTCAGATAAAACAAAATCTTATGAAAAAATCGATATTCTTTGCTGTATTTTTTATTGGGCTATTTTCTATGAATGCACAAACAGCAAAACCTGTAGAAAATTTTGATGCCAATGCACCAGCGTTTAAATTTAATGAAGAAGTTATTGACTACGGAAAAATTGAAAAAGGTGCTGACGGAGCACGTGAATTTACATTTACCAATGTTGGAGGTAGTCCTTTGATTATTTCTGCTACAAAAGGAAGTTGTGGTTGTACCGTGCCAACCTATGATAAAGAACCAATTATGCCAGGAGAAACAGGTACTATTCGTGTGAAATACGACACCAAAAGAATCGGAAGGTTTTCAAAATCTGTAACAATCACTTCTAATGCCACCGAATCAAAAAAAGTGGTACGAATAAAGGGTGAAGTACTACAACCGAAAGAATAGTTACGAATAAAAATATATAGAAAAGCACTCAAATTGAGTGCTTTTTTTATGTTCTGTATTCATTCGAAATTTCAAAAACTGTTGTGAGTATCTCCTTATCAATATCTGTAAAAGCCTCTTTTTTAAGTTGTTTCATTTTTGACGCATCTTCTATCGCTTTATCTAAATGATAGATTGATTTTTTTTCAAATCCACTCCACGAAAACGAAGGAATAAATTTTTCTGGAAACCCTGAACCAAAAATATTTGATGATACTCCGATCACTGTACCTGTATTGATCATGGTGTTGATCCCTAATTTAGAATAATCACCTAAAAACAGACCACAAAATTGCAAACCTGAATTGACAAATTCCTTTTCAGAATAACTCCACAATTTAATCTCGCTATGGTTATTTTTCATATTCGAACAGTTGGTATCTGCTCCAAAATTACACCACTCACCTACCACTGAGTTTCCAAGATATCCATCGTGTCCTTTGTTAGAATTTCCGAAAAAGACAACATTTTTTACTTCACCACCAACCGTACAATTTGGTCCAACCGTTGTGCCTCCATAAATTTTTGCTCCCATTTTTAGGACAGCGCTTTCACCAATTGAAAAAGGACCTCGAATATGACTACCTTCCATTAAAACAGCACCTTTGCCTATATAAATAGGTCCATCTGTAACATTTAAGCTTACACACTCCATACTTACACCTTCTTCAACAAAAAGATTTTCGACATTGCCGATAATTGTATTTGAACTTGAAATTTTTGACGATGTTCGTTCATTCGTCAATAAGTCAAAATCACTTGCTATGGCTTTGTAATTATTAGAAAAAATCTCTGATAATGATGTGAGTCGTATCAAGTCAGATTTATATTCAATCATTTCATAAGAATCAAATTCGACTTCTTCTTGCTCTTGAGTGGCAAAAAAAGAAATAACTTCACATTGGTATACAATCGCTTGATTTCTTTCTAAAAATGATACATCTTCAGCGAGTTTTTCTGTTGGTATAATGGAAGCATCAATAAATACATTTTCTTCGAATTCCACCATCGGAAACTTATCTTCCAAATATTCCTCTGTTAAATAAGTAACGGTACATCCTAACATTTTTTCCCATTTTTCTCTAATAGTAAGAATTCCTATTCGTATTTCAGCAACAGGACGTGTATAGGTAAAAGGTAATAGATTCTCACGAAAAGCACCGTCGTAAAGTATGTAGTTCATAATTTTTCACTTTCTACAAATATATTCTTTTACAATAGTACACACTACCAACATGAATACATTTATGTTTTTAAAAAAATAAATCTTATTTTTAACTTTAACTAAATGTAAGTTACTTATTTATATTCGACGTATTTTACACTAAAACCAATTTATGAAAAAATATACAACCGTATTCATTGCCATATTTGGCGCTCTACTCGTGTCATGCTCATCAGATAACGGCGAGGTGGAAACTAAAACCTTTACTACACAACTTTCGAAAACTTCAATAAATTTTGGAAATGTAGAAGTTGCGGAAGAACGGAAAGAAACATTTTTAGTAACCAACACAGGTACACAAGCCATTACAATTAGTAACATTACAGCACCAACCGGTTTTTCTGTTTCTCCTACAAGTGGGACGATAAACTCTGGTGATTTCATCAATTTCACCGTTACTTTTATTCCTAATGCGATTGATATTTTTAATGGAAACATAGTCATTACTTCCAACTCAACTAGTACTGCAAATACGATCAGTGTTTCCGGTACAGGTAGTACCATTACAACAGGTGTAAAAACATACGAAAACACCATTGCTTCGATCATGAATAAAAGTTGTTCTACCACAGGGTGTCATAGTGGACAAAACCCTGCTGGAAGTGTTTCTCTAACAAACTTTGACGAAGTGAAAAACGGATTTATTGTTGATGATTCTTGGGGAGAAATTACGTCGGGTAGAATGCCAAAAGCGGGAGTTTCTCCACTTACACAAGACGACAAAGATAATTTGGAAACTTGGATCAATGCAGGGTACCCTTCTGGAGAATTAAAAATAACAAGCTATGTAACAGATGTTGCTCCTTTGATAAATCAAAGCTGTGCTACTACTAATTGTCATGGAGGAGCACAATCACCGACATTATCAAATTATAGTCAAGTAAAAACTGCTTTTGAAGCTACCGGTAACTTGAGCTCTATTGGAAGAATAGAAAGCGGTAATATGCCTAAAAACAGTGCAAACTTAGCACAATCAAATATTGATTTATTAAAAACTTGGATAAACACTGGTTTTATTGAGCAATAAAAGAAATCAAAAAAAAATGTACCCATCGACTAGCTCAGGGTACATTTTTTATTCATTCAAACTTCTGACATGATTGAGTTTCTTTTTCCATACTGCCAGCATTTTTCCTTTTTCTTCGATTGATTTTCTAACATTCACAACCAGCGGATTTTCTTCAGTAGCATTTGCTATAAAACTAATGTTATTATCTAATTGCTGTATTTCTTTTGAGATCTCATCTATTTTCTTTCTCAAAAACTGAATCTCACTTTCGATTTTACGCGTGTCGTTAGACGCAGCATATGAATCTACTTGCAACTTATATTTCAACATTTCCAACTCGCTACCTTCTATCGATAATTGTTTGAACAGTTTTTCGATTGCAGAATTAAAATCATTTTCTATTTGCTTGTCTTTTCTAGGAACACGTCCAATATTTTTCCAAGTTTTCAAATATGCTTTCACCTCTTCAAGTGTGATACCTTTGTTACCAATAACAGCATTGATCTGTGACAAGAAATCTTTTTTAGTCGCTAACGCATCTAACTCTTCTTGAGAACCATTGTCTTTAATTTGATGTACTCTATCAAAAAAATGATTACACGCATCTTTAAATTCTTTCCAAATTTTGTCAGAATGTTTTCTTGGAACATGTCCTATAGTTTTCCAATCTGCTTGAATTTTTTTCATCTGATTGGTTACTGTTTTAAAATCGTCACTATCTTTTAATGACTTTGCAACATCCAACAAAGCCAACTTCGCTGTAAGGTTTTTGTGTTGCTCGGCATTTAATTCTTTATAGAACTGATTTTTAGCATGATTGAATTTTTTGGTTACAGCTTTTAATTCATCCCAAATTTTTTGACTTTTATTTCTAGGAACTTTCCCTATCGTAAAAAACACTTCTCTTTTTGCTTCAAATTGTTTTATAGATTTCTGCCAATCAGAATGTGTCTTATTTTGAGAGTAATCAAACTTTGCTAAATCAGCAATTACAGCTAACTTCTTTTGAATATTTTCTTGGTATTTTGATTTTTGCTGATCAAAATACGCATCTCTTTTGTCGTGAATAATTTTTGTTGCTTCACTAAATTTTTGCCAAATCTCTTCGCGAAATTCACGTGATACTGGTCCAATTTCTTCTTTCCAAGCCTTGTGCAAACTTTGCAACTCTTTGAATGCCTTTGAAACATCTTCTAATTGCGTCAAAGCATAAGCCTTTTCAACAATTTTTATTTTTTCTTCTAAATTATGTTTGAAATCTAATTCACGTAAATCGTTATTCATGTGTAACAGATCATAAAATCGTTCTACATGATGGTGATAATTACGCCAAGTATTGTTGTATTTTGTTCGTGGTACAGGTCCGATTGTCTTCCACTTGTCTTGCAACTCTTTAAATTCTTTATACATCGTTTTTGAGTTGGCTTCTTTAATAATTCGCTTTAAATTATCGATAACCTCAATACGCTTGTCTAAATTTTCTTTCAGTTGTTTCTCAAGCTCAGAATAATAGGTGTTTCGTTTTGTTCTATAATCCTGCATCAATTCATTAAACTCTACCTTCAAAGGACTTGAAAACTGAAAATCTATTGACTCACCTCCTTCTGCTAAAAATGCTGCTTTCTTTGATGCCAATAATTTACTAAACTGAGATTCAAAGTTTTTTTTCAGTGACTCAACACTCGTTTTAATAGCCTGAATTTTCTCGTTTTTTATCAGCTTTTTAAGTTCACTTACAATGTCTTCCATCGATAAAGACTGATAATCAACTGTAGGAACTATTTCTTTTTCTTCTTCTTTTTCTGCTTCTGCAGCAACCTTATCTTCAATAGAAGAAACAACTTTTTCCATGGCCTTCGTTGCTTCATCGACAACTATTGACTCTGGCTCGGCTATTATTTCTGATTTATTTTCTTCGGAAGAATTATTTGTGTTTTCATTGATTTGAGAAGCTTTGTCTAATTCTTCAGAATTTTTATTTGCTGCGTCTAACATGTATCTATGTTTAAAGTTCCTAATTATTGTTTAAATATAGCCATAGCATCTTAAACAACAAAATTAATAGACTTTAAATAAGTAAGATATAAATGGTACGCCTTGTTTAAAAAGAAGGTATTATTTATTCCAAATCTCCCAAGATTTTTCTGCTTGAAGCTCTAGCATTTTCATTCCGTTTGCAATAGCGGCTCCTTGTTCTTTTCCTTTACGTAAAAACGTAGTCTCAGCAGGATTGTAAATCAAATCAAATAATAAGTGTTTTTCATTAAGAAATTGATACGGAATATTCGGATGTTGATCAATATCTGGATGGGTACCCAATGGCGAACAGTTTACGATGATTCCTACTTGAGTTATACTATTTTCAGTTAAACTATCGTAACTAACCTGGGTAGCATCTTTAGGAACTCTAGAAACAAATTTGTATGAAATTCCACGTTTTTTAAAAGCATAAGCCACAGCTTTTGACGCACCACCGGTTCCTAAAATCAAAGCCGTTTTATGGTGTTTTTTAATAAACGGGGCAATAGATTGATCGAAACCATATACATCTGTATTATAGCCTACACGTGTACCATCTTCAAGAATTTTAATGGTGTTCACTGCGCCTATTTCATCGGCTTCTTGATCTATACTATCTAAGAAAGCACCAACTTCTTCTTTATAAGGAATCGTAACATTCATCCCAATTAAAGATTCTTTATGTGTTTCAAAAAGGATAGGAAATGCATCGATAGATTCTAAATCAAAATTCACATACGAATTTTCTGTCAATTTCATCTTTTCAAATTTCTCAGAAAAATATCCTCTAGAGAAAGAATACTCAATGTTTTTACCTACCAAACCAAACAGTTTTTTTGCACACATAATATAATTTTTGAAAGCAAAAATATCGAAAACCTATATGCTTACCATAAAAAAACACTCTTTTCTGACAAGATATTTTATTCTTTAAGTAGTGTTTGAATATCTATTTTTAATTGATTTATAGAAGCTCTATTCAATCCGTTATAAATTCCTCTAATATGTTTGTTTTTGTCAATCAATAAAAAATTCTCTGTATGCAGAAAATCGTTAACATCTTTAATCGTACCTAAATCATTTTCCACAAAATATTGTTCTCTTCCTAAACGATAAATAGTAGTTCTTTCTCCTGTCACCAAATGCCATTTACCAGCTATAGCGCCTTTGTTAACAGCATAATTCTTTAACACAGATACGGAATCTTTCTCAGGAGTTACAGAATGAGAAAGTAAAAGCAGGTCTTTTTCATTTAAAAATGCATCTTGAATTTCTTTCATATTTGCTGTCATTCGAGGACAAATACCAGGGCAAGAAGTAAAAAAAAAGTCGGTGACATAAATTTTATCTTCGAACGTAGCTGAGTTAACAATATCACCATCTTGATTTACAGTTGTAAAATTTGAGATACTGTGGAAATTCTTTTCTTCATCACTACCCGGCACTAACCAATATGGAGTAAAACTCTCATCTTTATAATATGGTAAATGCGCAACCCTACTTTTATTATCAGTCTCTTTACAACCGAAACATAATAAAAAAAGTATCGTTACTTTAATTGATATAATTTTCATATCTAACAACGGTTTCGTTTTTTAAATTATAGCAAGAATTAGCCCGACGCATTCCGAATATTCTTCCCTCTTTCGCTTCATAATTTACATATAACTTCCCATTTTTCAACCAGGCTTTTTGCAAACCATTTTCTTTGCCATTTAATAAACTCCTTTTTTTAGAAATTTTTCCATCGGCCCACCAACTTGTCTCTATTCCATTTCTTTTTCCTTTCTTGTTATATTTTACATGGTATGCTTTAGTACCATTCGACCAATAGGTTGTGTAATCAGATACTAGGCTATTTTCTTTGTAATAACAAACTTTACGAGTTCTTCCATTAGCAAACCACTGTGTTGCAAGTCCTTCTTTTTTACCTTTGTAAAAACCAATAAATTCGGCCTTACGACCATTGCCATAATATTTTGCAGCAAAACCGTTAAACGGCTTGTCTTTATAACTCCAAATACCTTTATTACCATCAAGTACCAAATCTTTTTTTAAAACCACTGTGTTTTTTATAGGCTCAAAAAGGAAATGACTTGAAGCATTGTTTTTATCTGCACAAGAACAAAACAACGTGATAATTAAAATGAATATGTAGTGGGAAATTCTCATCTCAAAATCTATAGGCTTCCTTTATATGGACCAGCAAATAAAATATATCCAACATCTCCAGCAGATGTAGTTGAGTACATTTCATTGATAATATGATAATGATATTCTGATGAAGTTGTGTGCTGTGTAGTAGAAGAATGTCCACCAGAACTATCAAGATCTGTAGGGTACCCTCCTGTTGAATTACATTTTCTACCGTAGATAAAAAAACCGTCTTTCAAAATACCCACTAAATCTTCATCGTCGTTAGTGATAGCATGCGGTTCTAAATGATAATGATATACATCAGGCCCAATATGTCCACCCGTCCAATCTAAAGTTGCAGCAGCTTCATCTAGAGAACCAGATCCTTCTTGATCGTTATAGATTGCAGCTCCTGAAACCGCAATTCCAATCAACCCCATTGAGGTTGAAGTAGTATTATTGGCTAAAGTAGGATTTGTAGCAACAGTAAATGAGTCATCATATGTTCTAGCTTCTCCTCTCATATCTGTATAAGTCCCATTCGGATTTATCGTAGAAGGTGTCCCTGCAAAAGATCCACTTTCTGCTCTATAGAGTTCGTGGTTACTCCCCCAATAAAATGTTTCATGATTTGGTAAACCTGTGGTCTCAATTGTAACATCTGCTCCACCATTGATCAAATAAATATCTGTTTCTTCAGTATCGAATGCTGCAAACGCGGCGTGCAATTCACCTGTAATTACTTCTGATTCATTTACTTCTTCTTCTTCAACGACTTCAGCGATATCATTCGATGCACAATTCATAAAGAGCATAGTAGATACTAAAAAAATACTTGTAAGTTTTATTGGATGATTTTTCATTATATAGGGTTTTAAAGGTTTGTTGTTAATAAAACAGTCATTTTACCCTAAACCCTACCCTTCAAAACAAAAAAAATCCCTTTTCAAATAAATGAAAAGGGATTTTTTATGAGTATTTTTTTTTTAGAATTTATATCCTAAACCTAGATTGAATGTATCAAATCGTGCATCTAATTCAACAGGAGCAAGTATTTCATCATCCTCCAACCTTTCTGAAACACCAAATGAATATCTAAGATTTAGAAATAATTTCTCTGTTAAATCTACTTCTGCACCTAACGCTAGACCAAGACCAAATTTATTAAGACCATCCGCATCGTCATCTAACAAATAATCAAATTGTGGTCCTGCCATCAAACTAAAACTTCTGGCTACCTCATACTTAAACATAACTGGAATCAATAATTCTGAACTATTATCTCCATCAGAACTGTAAACAGCAAATTGAAACTCTGGACGAATCGTAAACTTTTCATCAATATTAAATTCCTTAAACAATCCTATATAGAATCCACCTGCTGAATCTGAATCTGAATCTGAATCACCTTGATATGAAGCTTTCGCTTTAACGATTAGAGAACTATACCCCGCACTTAAGCCGAAAGCATCTTTTTGAGCATTCACACTTGATAAACCCAATACTGTAACTATAACAGCGACTAGTAACTTTTTCATATAAAATATTTTTTTAATTTGAGGCAATGATACTACTTTATCGCTTATTATCATAGGTAATTCAAATAAATGTAGAAAATACGTTAATTTTTATTCTCGACACAAAAAATTAAGAAAAAGCCTTCACTTAACACCTAATATTTGATATACTATATTTTTTTTAAGTTTTTATTAAAATCTGCATCCTAACAATAAGTTAAATGTATCGATTCTCAAGTCGTTGGCGACAATTGTATTTGAAATCCAGTCGACATCTGAATGCAACTCTAATTTATGGCTTTGACGATTAACAACACCCAAAGAATATTTTGAATTCACAAAAAAATCCCTTTCTAAATAAATAGAAAGGGATTTCAAATAAATTTTATAAAATTATTAAGCGTTGAACAAAGCTCTACCACTCATTAATTTATTTACTTTTTCTCCAACAGCTTCTAAAACCGCTTCGTCTTCAAAATTCATGATAACCTCATCAATCAAGTCAACAACAGTTGCCATTTCATCAGCTTTCAATCCACGTGTCGTAACCGCAGCCGCTCCAATACGGATACCAGATGTTACAAATGGTGATTTATCGTCAAATGGAACCATATTTTTATTTACAGTAATATCAGCTTTTACCAATGCTTGCTCGGCATCTTTACCTGATAAGTTTTTATTACGTAAATCAATCAACATACAGTGGTTGTCTGTTCCACCAGAAATTAATTTGTACCCTTTTGCAACAAATGCAGCAGCCAATGCAGCAGCATTTTCCTTCACTCTCACTTGGTAGTGCAAAAATTCATCTGTCAAAGCTTCTCCAAAAGCAATTGCTTTGGCAGCAATCACATGTTCTAATGGTCCGCCTTGCATTCCAGGGAATACAGCAGCATTTAACAAACCAGACATTTTACGCAACGAACCATTTTTAAGAGTGATTCCCATTTTGTTTTCGAAGTCTTTCCCCATCATAATCATTCCTCCTCTTGGACCTCTCAAAGTCTTGTGAGTAGTTGTTGTTACAAAATGACAGTGAGGCATTGGGTCATTCAACAATCCTTTTGCAATCATCCCTGCAGGATGTGAAATATCGGCCAATAAATAAGCGTCTACGCTATCAGCTATTTCTCTAAAACGAGCAAAATCAATATCTCTTGAATAAGAAGAAGCACCCGCAATGATTAATTTTGGTTTTTCTTCTAAAGCAATTTTTTGAATATTATCGTAATCTAAACGACCTGTTTCTTCTTCAACTCCATAAAAAGAAGTTTTGTACGTTTTTCCAGAAAAGTTTACTGGAGAACCATGTGTTAAGTGACCTCCGTGAGAAAGATCAAATCCTAAAATTTTATCTCCTGGTTTCAATACGGCTAAATAAACAGCAGCATTTGCTTGGGAACCTGAGTGAGGCTGTACATTCACATATTCAGCACCAAACAATTCTTTCGCTCTATCAATAGCAATTTGCTCAACTACATCTACTACTTCACAACCACCGTAGTAACGTTTACCAGGATATCCTTCAGCGTATTTATTTGTCAACACAGAACCCTGTGCTTCCATTACTTGCTCACTTACAAAGTTTTCAGAAGCGATTAATTCTAATCCTTCTAATTGTCTTTCTTTTTCGTCTTGTACTAAGTCGAAGATGATTTGATCACGTTGCATCTTTTAAGATTTACAGTTTATAAAAATAAAGTGCAAAATTACAAATTCTCTTTTGTTTTATACTTATGTTTTATGCAAAAAAGTTTTGATTGATATTTTTGTAAAAATCAATCATTCATTTTTCCAAAATCCCAGTCATCTGCATAAATACCATAATAATAATCCATTTCATATTTTACTGCATACACTTCGTCTTTATCAATTTTCTCATTGATATGATAGGCGTAAACTTTTACCCCAATATTTCTTAAATTCTTAAATAGTTCTGTGTGTTTGGCTAACGATTTTCTCGACATCGCCACATATTTAATGTTTAATTCTTTTAACTTTTTTAATATGTTGTGTTCATCAGAAAAAATAAGATTTTCAGACACAATTGGTTCAATATTATTTTCTTTAGCAACATGCACCGCCTCCCAAGTAAACAACTCCATCATCAATCGATTTTTAAACTGAAACTCTTTTACGAATTTTTTAGGAGAATTTACTTTATCGGTTATCAATACTGCATCAGGATGCGCTGCAAACCATTTATTCACAAGATTTATATCTAGTGGAGTATAACGATTTGCTATCTTAGATGCTAAAAATATGTCAAGAGAAACAGGCACTTCGCCATAGTGGCTTGTAAAAGCTTTCCATTCATCCCAATCATGTACTGCCACAAACACATCATCTGAAGTCGATCTAAAATCAATTTCAAACAACCTGAAGCCTTTTTCATAACTATTATTCATAGCTTCTAATGAATTCGTGTAATTTAGTCCGTCAATTGCTCCTCCTGCATGTGCAATAAAACGTAATGTGTCTTTTTTATATTGATCATACTTATCAGATAATTTCGGTATCAAAACGGAGTTTCCTGCCCCACCAGAAAACCCAGATATGTTCAGCTTTGTAAGCTCGGTAATATTATTTTCTACGTATAAATTTAAATCTTCATCCACTTGTTCTGACAAAAATGAAATATTATGATCAATACCTGAAAGATCTAGAATCATTTTAGGTAAATCTAATTGGTATCGCTTTATAGAATCTTCTGCTATAGTTTTATTTTTAGGAGAATTGGTAAGTAAATACAATCCTCTTTCACCAGTTTCATAAAATATTTCTGGACTACCATGTTTCAAATGATCAGGTATAATATAAATCTGTGTACTGTCTAAAAAATTGTTTTTCTCTAAAAAGGCTAGAAAATCTGCAACCATATAATCAACGGATGCAACCATAAACTCTAAATCTGATTTTTGTGGATTGATATATTTTTCCATTCTATCATCATATATTCCATCAGGGTTGTGAGTACTTAATGTGGATAAAAAGAGTGTGAAGTTTTCATTTTTGTTTTTTTGATCTACAACAATATTTTTTGCTATTTCAAACAAATCTTTATCCATAGAACTATCCCCCAAAGAAGTAAAATCAATAATCTCGTCAACTCCTAATGCATAAAGCATATTTTCCGTTCCAGAGAATTTTGCGTCTTTCGACAAATAGATGTTTTTGTACCCCAATCGACTGAAAACAGTATAGATACTAGGAATACTGGCTTGATGAAACGTTTGAAAAATAGAATTATGTTCACTTCCAAAAAAAGCTGGGTATCCTGTTAATGTTGTATAAAGAGAACCACTTGTCCACTTACTACCTTCATTTTCATTTACCTCAAAATATGTCCAATCGTTATTCGTTTTTAGCCTTCTTAAATTAGGAGTAAGATGTTTCATTTTATCACTCAGATATCCTTTTTCAAAAGACTCTAATGACAAAATAATTACATTTTTTTTATGCGCTGAAAAAGCTTCAACATCTTTAATTTCAGTAGTCTTTAATTTTAATCTAGATGCTATTTCTTTGTAGCTAAAATCAGTACTTGTATTATACAATTGAAGGAGTTTATTAGCCTCAAAAAGCACACCCTTCTCTTTCGTCATAACGATAATGGAAGTAGCAAATATCAAAATTGAAAAACCAATCCTTATAACTGCACGATTCTTTCTATCAAATAAAAGAAATAGTTTGTTTATTATTCTACGAGAATAAACAAAAGTCAACCCTATTAGTGTCCAAAGAATAAACAAGAATAGTATAAAATTAATCCTGAATAAATGTATCAATGAGAGTACATCTCTTACATTAAAATGTATTAAAAAACGGTAGTTAACAAATGACTGCAATAGATAGATACTCAATAGCTCTGCCATCAAAATAAATGACAATACGATCGCAATAACTATCTTTACTCTTTTGTTGTTAATAAAATAAGTCAACAGCAAAAAACATACATAAAGTAATATGATATTTAAAAGTCTAATCTCCCCACCTACAATATCAATAATTTGCTTCATAAAAATTAATTCAATTTTGAAAAATACTTCCAAACACCATTTTCTTTTTCGAAAAACGAATTTTCGTGAATAACAGACACCTTGCCTCCTTCAAAAAAATATGCTTTGAATTCTACCGTACCGGTTGTATCTACATCAGAACCTTTGGTTGAATTTAATACTTCTAATTTTATCCAGCTAACAGATTTGGCCCAAGCTTCAATTTCTTTGGCTTCATTTTTACTTGGTTGTGTTTTTGTATGATGACTCTTTTGAAGGTAATTTCCATTCGCCATTGTAAATGCAGTGTACCTAGAGCGCATCAAATCTTCAGCAGAGATTGCTTTTCTGATATCGAGATGCACAACGCCACAGCATTTTTCGTATTCCGCATCTCTTCCACAGTTACAATTAACAGACATTACGATTCTTCATTATTTAGTTCATTGTGCTTTTTTACCAATTCCTTCAATCGTTGTTGACGAGCGAGTTTCTCCTCTCGTTTTTTATTCAATTTACGATTCATCAACTTTGTATGTTTCGCTTTGTTCTTCGTGTTTTTTTCTTTTCCTTTTTTAGGCATATTAAAACTGTTTATTGGCAATAATATCACCGGCCAATTGCAACAACACAAGTTCAGCTGTTTTCGCTGAATACTTCGCTGCACTATAGGTCAGCTCAGCATTCACCAAATTTACTTGTGCCAATCTAAAGTCAATAGAACTAATTTGTCCTAATTTATAATACTCCGTAGATCTTTCAAAATTTAATTTGTTCGTTTCTACGTTTACCTTTTGAACTTTTAATGTAAACAAGGCGTTTTGATAAATCTCCCATGCATTGTTTACATCACGTTTCAAAAATTCTTCTTGTTGTTCTTTTTGCGTCTCTAATCGATCGACCGCAATCTTAGCATTTCTAACACGTGTAGTGGTATTTCCCCCATCGAACAAGTTCCAAGTCAAACCTACTCCAGCATTCAATCCGTTTTGATATCGCTCAACCGTACTAAAGGGATTGTCTGGATTAAAAGGGTCACTATAATTTTTTGACCATGCATAAGAACTCGTCAAACTTACATTTGGCATCCACCCTGAATTGTTAATTTTCACATCGTACTCTCCCAGTTCCAAAGCTTTTTTCGCTTGTAAATAATCTACATTATTTTCTAATGATTTTTCCAATACATATTCTAAATACATATCATCTAAATATACAATTGTAGTATCAACTGAAACCTCTTTATTCACATCGGTTCCTAGTACGATATTCAAATCTCTTTTAGCATTTGCCAATTCTCTTTGAACTCCTAAATATGTAATACTGTCATTATTTAAGTCGACCTCTGCATTGAGCACATCTAATTTTGTATTTTGACCGTAATCAGATCCGTATGTAGCACGTTTCAATCTTTCTTTAGAAATTTCTAGAGTTTGTTTTTGATTGTCTAAATTTTCTGTCAACCTAGCAACTTCATAGTATGCAGAAAATAACGTGATCAACGTATTCTCTAAAACTGCTCTTGCTTGTAACTCCGTTAAATTATAGGTTTCTTTTAATTTACCATAAGTATAATACCTCCCTAGACCATTAAAAAGTGTATAATTAAATCCTACTGATGCACTCAGGTTTTTTGACTCTAAACTACTTGTAGACACTACATCTCCTGAAATCTGAGTTGCTTCAGAGTCATTCAAATCATAAGAAGCATTTGCATTCGTAAATAAAGTTGGCAAATAGCCACTGTTGTAAACACTTGCATTATTTCTTGCTGTCTCAAGACTATTTTCTGTAAGAATAATATCATAATTATTCTCTAAAGTTTGCAATATAGCTTCTTCCTTTGTAAGTAAATCTTGCGCTGATATATGAGCAAACACAACAAGAAACAACACGAAAACTATTATCTTTTCTTTTCTCATAATTCCAATTCTTTTTGTTCGTACTCCATTTCTTTAATAGCTCTTTCTACAGATTCTCTTGAAGGTTTTGTACCGCTAATAAACCATTTTACATATATTTTGACCCAATTCGCAAAAGACAATAAAATTGGTAAGGTTAATAATGTTAAAAAAGTAGCTATAATAATACCATAAGCGATAGAAATTGCCATTGGAATTAAAAATTGTGCTTGCCTACTTGTCTCAAAAATCAACGGTACCAATCCAGCTACTGTGGTAATCGTTGTTAAGAAAATCGCTCTAAATCTAGATTTACCAGCATGGTACAAAGCTTCATCAAACAACATTCCTTCCTTTAAAAAGGAATTGAATTTACTAATCAACACCAAACCATCATTTACCATGATACCTATCAAGGCAATAATTCCCAACATGGAAAGCATGTTTACCGGAAAATTATGAATATAATGCCCCCAACCTACACCAACAAAACTAATTGGCACCATCAGCAACAACATAAATGGCTGTCCATAAGATCTAAAAGTAAATACAATTACGATATAAATCAACAACAAGATAACTCCTCCAACAGTAGGAATATTACTCAATACTTTTGCCGCTTCTCTATTCTGCCCTTCATATAATACCGATACTTGAGGATATTTATCCAACATGTCAGCAATAACCGTTCCTTTCAAATCTTGTAAAACTTCAGTAGCCGACGATTTATCATCTTTTAAATCGGCTTCTACTCTAATTTCACGCAACCCATTCAAATGGTTGATTTTTATTTCACCTCGTTCTATTTCATAGGCTGCAACTTCTGAAAAAGCTACCTTTGCTCCGGTAGGTGTAGCTATCCTCATGTCATCTAGATTTTTAATAGAAGAACGTTCTTCTCTATTGTATCGAACCCAAATTTTTATTTCGTCTTGACCTCGTTGAAATCGCTGTATTTGATATCCAAAAAATCCACTTCTAACTTGAGACATGATATCTTGATACGTCAAACCTAGCAAATAAGCACTTTCTTTTAGTTTGATTTTTATTTCTTTTATTCCCTGTGGATCATTATCAGAAATATCTTTCAAAATTGGATTGTTTTCAAAACTCTGTTTCAGATCTGATTTGGCATTTTTTAACTGTTCTATATCATTTGACAATAAAGAAACAGAAATTGGACTACCTCCAAATCGCCCTCCAGAACCAAACACTAAAGACTCTACTCCATATACCGGTCCAACTGCAGACCTAAACATATTTGCCAATTCAATCGCATTAAAATCTCTTGTTTCACCTGGAAGCAAGTTTACATTTAGCGACGCTGTAGAAGTTCCTGAACCCAATCTCTTTATTACATTATCAACTACAGATAAATTACCGGTTTGTTTGGCTGTCAATTCTTCATTTACTTCCCAAACCTTATCTTCTATCATACTTATAATAGAATCTGTAATTTTTTCATTTGTTCCTTGAGGCATTTGAAGAGAAATAGCAACTCTATCACTGGCAATATTCGGGAAAAACGTAGCCCTTATTAGTCCTCCTTTAAACGCTCCTAACGTAATAATGAATAATGCAATTGGTATCGTGATTCCTAAAAATTTATTTTTCAATACAAATTTCAAAGCAGGTCCATACAAACGATCACGCATATAGTCCATCACCTTTTCTGCATGTTTGTTGATTACATTTACCTTTTCATTTCTATCCAAGGCTTTTGAATGTGCGACATGTGCAGGCAAAATAATCAACGCTTCTACCAAGGAAATAACCAATGTAAGCGCCACAACAGTGGCAACTTCACTGAAGTATTCACCAAGTCTTCCATCTAAAAAAAAGAAAACTGAAAAAGCTAAAATCGTAGTAAAAATCGCTGAAAATATTGGAGGTACCACTTCCATAGTACCATCAATCGCTGCCCTTACTGGATTTTTTCCTTTCTCGTAGTGATGGTAAATATTTTCTGAAATTACTATTCCATCGTCCACTAGAATTCCAATTACGATAATCATCCCAAAAAGAGACAATACATTAATCGTTACATTAAAATAACCAGCTAACATAAACATCCCGAAAAAAGCAACAGGCAACCCAGCAGCAACCCACAAGGCTAGACGAGGTCTTAAAAACAGTGATAAAAACAATAGCACCAACAACATCCCTTGCCAAGCATTCGTAAATAAAAGTTTTGTTCTCTCTACTAAGGTTATCGACGAGTCTCTTGCAACTACTAACTTTACATTGTCGTGCTTTTCATTGAATTCGGCAATGTACTTATTTACTTTTTCTGCAGTCCCTATTAAATCTTCGCTATTTGTATTATCTACACGAACCCTTACTGATAAATCACCGTTGTAATACAATCTATTGGGAGATTCATTCCATCTATCTGTAACTTCTGCAATATCTTTCAATCGAATTACTCGCCCATTTTGATCTGCTCTTACAACCATAGAATTCATATCAATTCCATAATAAGATCTATTTTTAGCTCGAATCAAAAACTCTTCTGAATTGGTTTTTACAGAACCACCTGAAGTAAGAATATTATTTTTTGATACTGCTTGAGCAACATCTGCAAATGTCAAATCAAAAGCTCTCAAAGAACTCTCACTAACAGCGATTTCAATCTCTTCAGCCGGAAACCCCATAATGGAAATCTGCGAAACGCCATCCATCCGTCTTAAATCATTCTCGATTTCTCTTGAAAAGGTTTTCAAAGATTTCAAAGGAATTCCATCTCCGGTAATCACAAAACTTATTGTTTCACGTATTCGCTCTACCTTAGCAACCACCGGAGGCTCCATACCCGTGGGAAAATTTGGTACTTTATCAACTGCATTTTTAACGTCTGCTAAAACCTCATTGATATCGTAACCCTTAATTATTTCTATAGAAATCGATGAAGAATTCTCGTTAGAGGTAGAAGTGATTCGATCAATACCAACAATTCCTTTTAAATTATCTTCTATTTTTAAGACAACACCTTCTTCCATTTCTAAAGGCGATGCCCCTGGATAAGCAACACTCACTGAAATCTGATCAGACTCGGATAAAGGAAAAAATGAAGAATTCAAATTCGAATATCCGAAAATACCCAATAGCACAAATGCTATGATGATGATATTTACAGATACAGGGTACTTTATAAAATAAGAAATTATTTTTTTCATCCCCCTATTCTTTTGAGTCAATAAATTGCTTTGCAGGCATACCATCAAATGCACCTAAAACAGGTTTCGAAATTAAATCGACCCCGTCTGGAATCCCTTTTACAATAACCGAGTTCCTTTTGTAATATACAGGCGTGACGGGAATTTTTCTCAAAATAGAGTCTTTAAATATAAATACATGTTCTTTTTTTATCAATAAATTTCGAGGAATTTCATAGGAATCAGGAACACCTCTTGCATTTACTTCAGCTTCTAGATAAATACCTTCTCTAAGGTTATCACCGCTAACTTCAATGAAAACATCAAGTGTTTGACTATTCAAATCAATTTTACCACCAACTCTAACAACTTTACCGGTAACCTTTATCGTTTTTGTCAAATCTGTTAATTCAACTTTTTTACCAATTCTAATATCATTAGCTAGACTTGCATTTACCGATAATACCAATTCATAAGTATCTGTGTTGATAAACTCACCCATTATCTGACCTTGCCTCACCAACGCACCTTCATTAACATTTACCTCAATGATTACACCATCAAAAGGAGCTCGAATATTGTATTTCTCTAAACGAACCTCTAAGTTTTTGATGTTATAGTAAGTCGTGTATATATCTTTAGCAGTGATGAAATATTTTTCTTTATCGGAAGAAGGCTCAGGAATCGCCTTTATTTTTTTGTCAACTTCAAAATTATTCAAATAATGCAACCATTTTTCGAAAGATTCAGGATAATCCATTCGTAAATCTGGCATTATTGAAACAATTAAATTTTGAAAAATACTTTTCTGAGCTTTTAAGGTTGCAACATGTTCATCGCTATTTATCGCAAGTAAAGTCTCTCCTTTTTTAAATGCTACACCAACTCTAAACTCTTTTTTAGAATTCTCTAAAACACCTTGAACTTCGGAATATAATACAACCCTGTCTTTCGATCGTAAACTACCTTTTTCTTTAATTACTATCGGAATTTCTGCATTCTTAACAACTTCTGTAAAAACCGTTTTTTGAACTTTTGACACCACCCTTTCTTTCTCTTTCTTATTATTAATAAAGAATTGGTAAACTCCTAATGACAGACCTAAAACCACGAATCCAAGAATTACGAATCTATATTTTTTCATGTAGTACTTTGTAAAATTAAAACGATATCGAAATTGATAATTTCTAGAAATAAAATAAGATGCTACCCTTATTCTATATTTTTGACATCAAATATACAAACATCATGCCTAACAGTACTTAAAACCACCTTTTAAACAATACTTAATTACTAGCGTATGTTATATGATTCTTTCAAATGAAAACCAAAGCTCAGAAAACAAAAAAAGTCTACACAAAACGTGTAGACTTTTTATAAAAATTTGGTGGGCAATGAGGGATTCGAACCCCCGACCCCCTCGGTGTAAACGAGGTGCTCTGAACCAACTGAGCTAATTGCCCTAAGCGGTTGCAAATATAAAACCTATTTTGAGATAAACAAGCATATTTATTGAATATTTACAGTTTATTTTAAAATAAAACTATTAAGTTTTGAGAACGAACCATTTAGCAAAAAATATTTTTCTTCATGTTCTTTAACATAAAAAATCAACCTCATAATTCTTTTAAAAACTAACAAGTATAGCTTATATTTTTAACTATTTTTACTTTCGAACCTATCACTTTGTTATCCATGACATCAGAACACGACATTTTAAATCTTCAAAATAATCTGGATGGAGAATTTTATACAGACAACCTACAAAAAACGATCTACGCAACAGATGCTTCTGTTTATAGAAAAATGCCTTTTGCGGTTGCCATTCCAAAAACAAAAGAAGATTTAAAACTATTGACAAGTTTTGCCAATGAGCACAAACTAGCTCTGACTCCAAGAACAGCTGGAACTTCTTTAGCAGGTCAATGTGTTACAGACGGAATAGTTGTGGATACATCGAAATACTTTAACAAAATTATTTCTTTTGATGCAAAAGCCAAAACGGTTACTGTACAGCCTGGTGTGATTAGAGATGATTTGAATCGTTATTTAAAACCTCATGGGCTCTTTTTTGGTCCTAATACATCAACTTCTAATCGTTGTATGATTGGTGGAATGGTAGGAAATAACTCTTCAGGAACTACCTCTATTCGATATGGGGTTACAAGAGATAAACTAATTGCATTAGAAACCATTTTAAGCGATGGTTCAGAAGCTACTTTCGAAAGAATTAGTTCAGAGAATTTTATAGCCAAAACCAAAGGAAACACTTTAGAAAGCAAGATATATCAAACAATTTATAAAGAATTATCTAACGAATCAATTCAAAAAAACATTCACAAAGAATTTCCATTACCAGATATCCATAGAAGAAATACAGGATATGCAGTTGATTCTTTACTGAAATCTGAACTATTTGGAGGAAATGAAAAAGATGTCAATGTATGTGATTTGTTATGTGGAAGTGAGGGAACTTTAGCGTTTTCGACAAAAATCACTTTACAGTTAGACAACCTCCCTCCTACACAAAACATTATGGTATGTGCACATTTTACAAGTGTGCAAGAAAGTTTAGAAGCAGTTGTTGTCGCAATGAAACATCATTTGTACAATTGTGAATTGATGGATAAAATAATTCTTGATTGTACGAAAAACAATTTGGATCAAAAGAAAAATAGATTTTTCTTAAAGGGTGATCCAGAAGCCATATTAATGCTTGAAGTAGCCTCAAATTCATTGGAAGAAACCGAAGTACTCGCAGAAAAATTGATTTCAGATTTGAAAGCGGCAAACTTCGGTTACCATTATCCAAAAGTACATGGAGCAGAAATTGTAAAAGTCCACAACCTAAGAAAAGCCGGACTCGGACTCTTAGGGAACATCATAGGAGATCCAAAAGCCGTAGCTTGTATTGAAGATACTGCGGTACTTGTTAAAGATTTACCCAACTATATATCTGAATTTACGAGTATGATGGATAAATTTGGACAAAAAGCTGTCTATTATGCACATGCAGGTGCTGGTGAAATACACTTGCGTCCGATTCTTAATCTTAAGAAAAAAGAAGATGTAACATTATTTAGAACAATCACCACAGAAACCGCAAAAATGGTAAAGCGCTATCAAGGCTCTTTTAGCGGTGAGCATGGTGACGGAATTGTACGTTCAGAATTTATTCCTCTGATGATTGGCAGTCAAAACTACGAATTGTTAAAGAGAATAAAATCCGCGTTTGACCCTCAAAACATTATGAATCCAGGAAAGATCGTTCACCCCTATCCTATGGATAAAAACCTAAGATACGAAGCCGATAGAAAAGAGCCCACCATCAAAACCTTGATGAATTTTGACGACAATGAGGGAATCCTAAGACTTACCGAAAAGTGTAATGGAACAGGTGAATGCAGAAAATCACCCGAAGCTGGAGGTACAATGTGTCCTAGCTATAGAGCTACAAAAGATGAAAAGAATAGCACACGTGCAAGAGCAAACACCTTAAGAGAATTTTTAACAAACAGCGACAAACCAAATAAATTTGACCATGAAGAGCTACATGAAGTTTTTGATTTATGTCTAAACTGTAAAGGTTGTACCAGCGAATGCCCAAGCAATGTAGATATTTCAATATTAAAAGCAGAATTTTTACATCAATACTACCAAACAAATAAAATTTCTTTTAGAACCAAATTATTCGCTCACAACGCCAAGTACAATAAAATAGGAAGCCTATTCCCTAGCATTACTAATTTTTTTTTAGAAAAAAAACTCACTAAAAATTTCATGGGTATTGCGAAAGAACGGTCTATCCCTAAATTATCAAAAGAAACTCTAAAGAGCTTCTATTTAAAAAACAAAGCAAAACTATCTGAAAACTCACCCAATGGTAAGGTATATGTGTTTTGTGATGAGTTTACGAATTACATGGATCTTTCAGTTGGAAAAGCTACTTTAAATTTGCTTTCTACAATTGGTTTTGAACCTGTAATTGTTAATCATGATGAGTCAGGGAGAGCAGCTATATCAAAAGGGCTCTTAGATTTTGCCAAAGAAAAAGCAAATAACAACATTGCTGTTTTTAAAGACTTGATCGATAAAGACAACCCTTTGATTGGTATGGAACCTTCAGCAATTTTGTCGTTTAGAGATGAGTATATACGACTTGGAGATGACAAAGCAGCTGCTGAAAAAATAGCTAAAAACACATTCACCATTGAAGAGTTTTTAAAATCGTGTATCGAAAGAAATATTCTAACCACTGAAATGCTAACTTCTGAAGAGAAGACTATTAAAATTCATGGACATTGCCATCAAAAATCTTTAAGTAACATGGAGCCTTCATTTGCCATTTTAAACCTGCCTAGTAATTATAAGGTTACTATCTTAAATACGGGCTGCTGTGGAATGGCTGGGTCTTTTGGTTACGAAAAAGAACATTACGAAATAAGCATGCAAGTCGGTGAAGACACACTTTTTCCTAAATTAAGAAAATTAGATTGTCAAACACTCATAGCTGCTGCAGGTACTAGTTGTCGACATCAAATAAAAGACGGAGTGCAAAAAAATGCGCTTCACCCTGTAGAAATTTTATATGCTGCCATCAAAAAATAACAGCATTCACTATTTGTAAAACACCTAACAAGTCATCCATTAGCAAAATTTCTGAGTATGATTATTCAAACATTATTAATTAACTTACCAAAACGTAAATAACTCACATCGAATAATGGGAAAAACAGCAATTGTTATTGGAGCAACAGGTGCCACGGGTAGAGAGTTGGTTCAACTTTTGGTAACTAATAAACAGTACGACAACATAAAACTATTTTCTAGATCTTCAATAGATATAAAACACCCGAAAATCAAAGAATATTTAGGAAACCTATTTCAATTTGATCAGTTTAAAGATGATTTTTGGGGAGATGAAGTTTACTGCTGTATTGGAACGACTCAAAAACAAACACCAGATAAAAATATTTACGCACTTATAGATTTCGGTATTCCCGTATCCGCTGCGAAAATGGCAAAAGAAAACAACATCAATACTTTTCTTGTCGTTTCTTCTTTAGGAGCAAACAGCAACAGTAAAACATTTTATACGAAAACAAAAGGTGAAATGGAAAATGCAGTTTTAGCAGTCAGAATAAAACACACCTATATCTTTCGCCCATCGTTACTATTACGCAAGACAAAAGAACCAAGAATTGCAGAAAAAATAGCTGGTGTTGTTTTAAAAACAGTTGGAGTTTTACTTGTAGGAAACCTAAAAAAATACAGGGCCATAGACACGAATGTGGTAGCAAAAACCATGATTATTGTAGCAAATAAAAAACCAGAAGAGCAACTATTTTTATCAGATGCCATCCAAGATTTAAGTCTGTAAATTTATTTGATATGAAAAAATACTACATCACTTTACTCATCTTTATTGGTTATTTTTTTACAAATGCACAAAACCTTAGCTATTTAGATCAGGATTCTTTTGACTTTAAAAAAAATGAAACGTATGGTGTAAATGAAAGAAACACATTTGACATCATTCTACCAAAATCAGACAAACAAACACCTTTGGTAATTTTTATTCATGGTGGAGGTTTCAAAAAAGGTAGAAAAGAAAAACTTTATGTTCGAGAAAAAGATATCGCTTATTTTGTCAAGCATAAAATTGCAGTTGCTACTGTAAACTATCAATACAGACAAGACAACGATTCACTCGGAGTAAAACGCTGTATCAATGATGTACAAAAAGCTATTCAATACATTAGACATCATGCAAAAACATACAATTTAGACAAAACTAAATTGGCATGTTACGGAAGTTCGGCCGGTGCTGGAATGAGTTTGTATTTTGCTTTTCAAGACGACAGCAAAATTATAGGTGATACTACTGCAATAGGTGAATCCACTAGATTAACATGTGCTGGTGCGATTGCTACACAAGCAACTTATGACGTATTTCAATGGGAAGAATTTATACCTTATTTAGGATTTTTTATCCTGTTAAAAAAAGCAGCATTCTATGAAATGGCAGCAAATTTTTATGGCTATGAAACCTATGAGGACTTTGAACCTTCAAAAAACACGATTTGTAAAAGTTTGGATATGTTAACCATGATCGATTCAAACGACCCTCCTATTTATCTTCAAAACACACTCGAAAAAACATTTCCAACAAACAATAATATAATCCAACATCATAAAAATCATGCAATTACTGTGGGTGAAAAACTCGATGCTGTAAAAGTTAGCAACATCGTAATTACACATGAAACAAATAGCAAAGAAAAAAAATACCCAATCTATCAATTTATTACAGAACAGCTTCAAAAATAATGCTTAGAATAATTACGCGATCTATAACAAATACAACCTCCTTTCTTATGCTGTTTTTAGGATTGAGCATGCAGGTTACTGCTCAAATCGATTCTACACGTGTGTTTGTTCATGATGGATATATAGAGAAAATGCGGGATTATATAGCAATTGAAAACTCTGTTAATAATGATTATGAAATATTTGAATTAAAAAACAACGGTACAGAATTGCAAATTGCACCAAACATCGGAACTAATTACAGAATTCAAGTGAATTATAAATTTATTTTGGCTGGTTTTCAATTTGCTCCGAAACTCTTTCCAGACAACAGAGATAATGATACCAAAGGAGAAACCAACTCTTTTAATTTTAAAGTAAAAATGGTATTTGACCATTTTTATCATATCGCACAATATTCAAAAAACCAAGGCTACTATTTAAAAAACTCTGCAGACTACACAAACATCGATAACGGTTATATCATTTTTCCTGATTTACATTATCAAGCAATTGAATTAGAATCTGGCTACATACACAACTCTAAATTTTCGTATCGAAGTATTACCTCGCATATGGAAAGGCAAATTAAAAGTGCTGGTACTTTTATACCGATACTCAAACTAAGGTTTTACAATCTTGACGATAGATCATCGAGCATAAACACTCAAAAAACCAATAATATTGAATTTACACTCGGTCCAGGTTATGCCTATAATTTTGTCATTGCTAAAAACTTTTACAGTACTATAGGCGGATTGGTTAGTTTAGGAAATATACACACAAAACTAACCACCAGATTAGAAAATGAGGCAGCTGTGAGCTATCAAAACAACTTACTTATTCAGTGGCAAGGAAAAATTGGATTAGGGTATAATGGACGAAAGTTTTATTCAGGAGCATTTGCAACCTTATCTGAAACCAACTACAATCAAGAGCACACTACAGCAACTAACTTTGAAACAAGAGTCTTTTTCAATTTTTTCGTTGGTTTTAGAATTAAACCACCAAAATTCATTCAGAAAAATGCCGACAAAATTGAGTCAAAATTAGGTTTCTAAACAAATATTATTTGTAATTTAACATCAAAAATAAACTTCATGAGACACGTAATTTTTTGCTTTTTTTGTTTGTTATTAGTTTGTTGTGGCTCAGAATCAGAAGAAAAAAAGGAACAAACAGTACCCAAAGAAAAGCAAGCCAAAGTCTACAAAAAAAGAAGTTTAGAAGAAATCAAATCTTCCGGTGTCTTGCGAGTATCTACCACCTATAGTTCTACCAGCTATTTTTTATATAAAGGAAAAATAATGGGTTTTGAATACGAATTACTACAACGATTTGCAGAGCATTTAGGAGTTCGTCTAGAAATTGAAGTTGCCAACGATATCGATAATTTGATTCCAAACTTAATCAATGGTAAAGTTGATTTAATGGCACATGGACTTACTGTAACCGCAGAAAGAAAAGCTCAAATAAATTTTTCAGACTACATCTACCTTACGAAACAGGTTTTGGTGCAAAAAAAACCAACTAATTGGCGCCAAATGAAATGGAGCAGTCTTGAGCGTTCAATTATCCATGATGCAATGGATTTGTTGAATGATACCGTCGCAATTAGAGAAGAAACTTCTTACAGAGAACGAATCGAAAACTTATCGAATGAATTAGGAGGTACAATTCATATCAAAAAGCTAGATGGTAGTTTAACTACAGATGAAATTATAAAAAAAGTTGCCAAAGGAGAACTAAAGTATACTATTGCAGATGAAAATATAGCCAAAATAATGGCCTCGTATTACCCAATATTGGATATAAGTGTACCTGTCAGTTTTTCTCAAAAAATAGCTTGGGCAACCCGAAAAGAAAGTACCGACTTATTAAACGAACTGAACCAGTGGCTTAAAAAATCAAAGAAAACCGTTGACTATTATGTGATCTATAACAAGTATTTTAAAAATACTCGTGATTTTAAAAAACGCACAAAAAGTAAATTCTACAGTATCAACAGCCACAAGATTAGCAAATATGATGCACTCATAAAAAAACACGCAAAAAAAATTGGCTGGGATTGGAGATTGGTTGCCTCTATCGTATACCAAGAATCAAGGTTCAACCCAAATGCGAAATCCTGGGCAGGTGCAAAAGGCCTCATGCAAATAATGCCAGCAACAGCTAAAGAGCTTGGTGTTGAGAGTCGATCTGACCCAAACCACAGTATAGAAGGTGGAACAAAGTACTTACAATATCTTTACAACAAACTGGATAAAATTGAAGACCCTGTTCAAAGGAAAAAGTTCGCTATCGCTTCGTACAACTGCGGATTCTATCATGTTTTAGACGCACGTAACTTGGCAAAGAAAAGAGGTTTAAACCCAACCATATGGGACCAAAACGTAGAAGACATACTATTGGAACTCAACTTGAAAAAAAACTATTCAGATCCAGTTGTAAAGTACGGATATGTGAATGGTATCGAACCTTATAATTATGTCCAAGAAATATTTGAAAGATACAAACATTACCAAGATTTTATTCCGAAAGGAAATTAAAATAATCCTTAAAGATTTTGTATGTTTAAATCTTCAAAAAAAAATAAACTCTCAATGAAATTTTTTCGTTTACTAGCAGTTGTAATTTTACTAACATCTTCAGCAACTTCACAAACTTACGAAGAACGTATTGCCGATTTAAGTTGTGAATACATACAAGATATAGACATTACTAATGATGTTGAAATCAGTATGAAAAAATGCATTCTTCAAGCAAAATTTGAAGTTGAACAAAAACATCCTGAATTAAAGCCAAATATCTCTATTGAAGAATTAAGAGCAAAATACAAAGAAATTTTTGCTCTAATTTCTAAAAATTGCCCTAGTCTCACCTCCAAAAAGTCAGCTCATAAAAAACACTTAAACTACATTCCTTCAATAAACAAAGAAGCTGTTTTTAACTTTGATAAAGGGAATAGACTTTCAGATGAAAAAAATTACAAAGCAGCTATCACAGCATACAAAAAAGCCATTCGACTTGATGAAAATTACTGCATGGCTTATGATCAATTAGGAATCGCTCATATGCAAATTAACGAAACAAAAAAAGCGATTAAATTTTTTAAAACATCTTTAAAATTATTTCCTGAAGGAGACATCGCTTTGTTAAATATCGGTGAAGCCTATTTATCATTAGAAGACATAAAAGATGCTTCTGTGTATTTTAGCACACTACTCTCATACTACCCTACAAATGCAGATGCTTATTTAGGATTGTCTAAAACTGAGCTTTTAGATGAATTGAATGAACCAGCCCTTTTACATGCAATTTTTGCAGCAAATAATTCTGATACAAACGACGAAGTAAACAGTAAAGCATACAAAATTATCGATGATATTTACAACGTACTGAAGAACAAGGGACAGATTGAAATATTTAACAATATTGCTAAAGAAAATAATTTCGTTTACAACAAATAAATAAGTTCAATTATTTTTTACATTTATAACAAGATCCAAAATCAAGTTATAAATACTTGTAATGAAACTCAAAAACTTTACCGTTAACAACAAGCGTATATCGATTTTATATTCTACTTTGATAAGTGAATAAATCAAAATATCTTCCTTGTTTAGAGATCAACTCATCGTGTTTTCCACGTTCTACTATATTCCCTTCTTCAACTACCAAGATCTGATCTGCTTGTTGAATTGTGCTGAGTCGATGTGCAATTACAAAAGTCGTTCTATTTTTCATTAATTCTTGTAAACTCTTCTGAATAAAACTTTCACTTTGTGTATCTAAATTCGAAGTTGCCTCATCTAATATTATTATTTTTGGATTTGCCAATATGGCTCGAGCAATAGATATTCTTTGGCGCTGACCTCCAGAAAGTTTTACACCTCTCTCTCCTATTACAGTTTCTAATCCATTTTCAAATCGATCCGTAAATTCATCGACATAAGCAGCCTTAACCGCATGCATTAAATCTTCTTCATTTGCACCAGGATTCGGAAATAATATATTTTCTCGAATCGTTCCTTCATATAAAAAGTCGTCTTGCAAAACAACTGCCAAATGTTGTCGATAACTACTCAAATTCACTTTCGACAAATCATTTCCATCCAACAAAACCTTACCCTGTGTCGGATTTAAAAAAGTAGCTACCAAACCTGCAATTGTAGATTTTCCTGAACCCGAAGACCCAACCAAAGCAGTAACCGATCCTGCTGGAGCATCAAAACTAACACCATGCAGCACCTCTTTATCTTCTTCATAAGCGAAAGAAACCTCTTCAAAATTCACATCCCCAACAATACCATCAATAATTTCCGTTCGCTCTTCTGGATTGTCTTCTTCATCCATTTCCATCAATTCTTGGGTTCTATCTAACCCCGCCATTGCTTCCGTTAATTGACTTCCTATATTACTCATCTGCACAATGGGAGCAATCATAAAACCTAGGAATAAGGTAAATGATATAAACTCACCATAGGTCATGGTATTGTCCATCATAAAGTAACCACCAATCCCCATAATCCCTGCTGATGCCAATCCGAGTAAAAACGTAGAACTACTTGTTATCAATGCTGTAGCTGTTAAACTTTTTTTCACATTTAAAAACAACCGCTCTACACCTAACTCAAAGGTTTTACTCTCTTGTGCTTCAGCATTAAATCCTTTGATTACTCTAATTCCGTTCAAGGTTTCTGTAAGACGCCCTTTTACTTCTGCATTTATTTTTCCTCTATCTTTAAAAATTGGACGTATATATCCGAATGCTTTCAATGCTACAAATGCAAAAATAGAAACCGGTAGTAAGACAAAAAACGTCATTAAAGCATTGATTTTTATCAAAATCACCAACGAAATTATTGCGGTAAAAGTACCACCAACTAATTGAACCAAACCAGTCCCTACTAAGTTTCGAACACCTTCTACATCAGACATTACGCGGCTTACCAAAGCTCCTGACTTATTGTTGTCGAAAAAACGGATAGGTAATCTCAATAGTTTTTTCTGTACCTGTGCCCTCAATAACGAAATAAGATGCTGTGCCTCTACACTCAACAACCGCGTCAATGCAAAAGAACTTAAAGCTTGAATTAAGATTGCAAAACAAACTGCACCAAGCAACCATAATAAATTATGTAGGTCTTTTGAAGGAATAACATCGTCAATCAAAGTTTTACTAGAATAAGGCAACACCATACCTGCCAAACTTCTAAAAATAATTAATATAATTCCGATAAATACTATTTTTTTTCTAGGCCAAATATATTCTCTAAATGCCCAACCGAAGGAAACTTTCTTTTTACTCATAATTTTATTTACACGAAAACCACGCCAAATATATATTTTGACAAATCGTCATATATAGTCACATGTCAACACTTAAAAATAAACTTTTTCTATAACTATTTGGATTTCAACTAAAAAAACAATTATATTTGTGATATCATTTTGATATCATTTTAAATTTAACACTATGAACCAAGAAAAAACTATCAAACCCGTTAACGGATACCTAATGTTGGTAATCGTCCTAGCATTATTTATAGGCGGAATCTATGCACTGTTCAGTACTAACAAAGGCGTATTTGCAGCTTTACCCGTAGTTGCCGTATTTCTATCTTTAGGTTTCATTCTAGTAAACCCGAATGCATCTAAAGTTCTATTGTTATTCGGTAAATACATTGGAACTGTTAAAACCAACGGCTTATTTTGGGCAAATCCATTTTTTAGAAAGAAAAAAATATCGTTACGAGCGAGTAATTTCGATAGTGAACGACTAAAAGTAAACGACAAACTCGGAAATCCTATTATGATAAGTACTATTTTAGTTTGGCGAGTTACAGATACGTACAAAGCTGCGTTTGACGTAGACAATTTCGAAAATTTTGTACGTGTACAAACGGATGCTGCTGTAAGAAAACTAGCAAGTATGTATCCCTATGACAATTTTGCAGACGAAGGTCATGCAGAAGATATTACATTAAGATCTAGTGTCAATGAGGTTAGCGAAGCCTTAGAAAAAGAAATAGAAGAACGCTTGTCAATAGCAGGAATTGAAGTTTTAGAAGCTAGAATTGGATATTTGGCCTATGCTCAAGAAATTGCAAATGCCATGTTGAAAAGACAGCAAGCGACTGCCATTGTTGCGGCAAGACATAAAATTGTTGAAGGAGCAGTTAGTATGGTAGAAATGGCCTTAGAAGAGTTGAATAAAAAAGACATCGTAGAACTTGATGAAGAAAGAAAAGCAGCCATGGTAAGCAATCTGATGGTGATTCTCTGTGGTGACAAAGAAGCATCTCCCGTTTTGAATACCGGAACATTAAATCATTAAGAAATGAAAGAATACAAAGTAATTACATGGAAAATGGGTCTGACCAAAAACAACGAACGTTTAGAGGACACCCTTAACGATTTTGCTAGAGCCGGTTGGGAAGCTAAACATATCTCAGACAACCATGCGAGAATCGTATTTGAAAGAGAAAAAAATCGTTAAAAATGAAAGTTTTTATTGAAGAACAACGCTTTACTCAAAGATGGTTATTGATTGTAATTTTTATTTCAATGATACCCCCAATTGCCATCATCATCAACACTTATGTTAAGAGTAATCAGATGTCAACAACAGAATTCATTTCAGCTTTAACCCTGGTTACACTAAGTTGTTGCGTAATTTTTATCTTTAAGTTGAAAACTAGAATCGATGAGTTTGGAATTCATTATAAGTTTTTTCCTTTCCACATACGCAAAAGAATTATTTCTTGGAACGAAATTACATCTATCGAAGTTCGAAAATACGACGCCGTGTCTAAATATGGAGGTTGGGGATTAAAAGGTGGAGCTTTTTGGAATAAAAACAAAGGTCAGGCGATCAATGTAAAAGGTGATATTGGAATTCAATTACTATTGAAAAAGGGTAAAAAATTATTAATAGGCACTCAAAAAAAAGAAGAAGCCATTCAAGTAATCAAAAACTACCAAAAATAGGTATATGGCAAAAAAGAAAGCATTTGCATTAAGAATAAATGAAGACATGTTGAAAGCCATCGAAAAATGGGCCTCAGACGAATTTCGATCTACCAATGGACAGATTGAATGGATGCTTATGCAAAGCCTCAAAGAAAATAAAAGAACCCCTAAGAAAAAAGACGAGTAGCTACTGCTCGTCTTTTTCTTTTAACAACTCTGGATATGCCGACTTAAAACGATTTAACCTTGGAATTGATACATTCTTAACATATCCATTGTTTGGATGTAATTTCTCATAATTCTGATGGTAATCTTCTGCTTTATAAAATTTTTCAAATGCAACAATCTCAGTAACCATTTTTCCTTTATAAACTGATGTATTCAATATAGAAAACATGTTTTTTGCCTGTTGTTTTTCTTTTGCTGTCTGGTAAAAAATAATACTTCTATACTGCGATCCAAAATCTGGATTTTGCCCATAAGTTGTAGCGTCTTGACTTCCAAAATACACTTCCAATAACTCTTCAAAACTAACCACATCAGGCCTGTAATATACCGCAACTGTTTCTGCATGTCCTGTATTTCCTGTACCTGTAGATCTGTATGTAGGGTTTTTAGTGTGACCACCTGAATAACCAGAAACAGCTTCTTCTACTCCTTTTACACTCTCATAGATAGCTTCAACACACCAAAAACAACCACTTGCAAAATACGCGACTTTTAATTCTCCAGATTTTAGTTGCTTCTTAAACTCTTGTCCAAAAACATTTCCTGAAAGCATCAATAAAAAAATAGCCGTACTTATAATTTGATTCCTTTTCATTTTATTTATCGTATTAAAAATTTATTAATTGGTACGAATAATCTTCGATTCATTACAATAATAATTCTATCTAATGTATCCAAATAATCATCACATCAAAAAACTTTTCTTGAAGTCTCTTTTTTGTTGTTTATCGCCTTTTGAATTCCTACATTTGTTTTTCAATTTTTTGCGCATTTATGGAACAATTTATAGTATCAGCACGTAAGTATCGTCCTCAAGTTTTTGAAGATGTGGTAGGCCAACAAGCCATTACCAATACTTTAGAAAATGCTATTAAAAACAACCATTTAGCTCAAGCATTATTATTTACCGGTCCAAGAGGTGTTGGTAAAACAAGTTGTGCTAGAATTTTAGCAAAAAAAATAAACGATGAAGATGGCAGCCATCAAGACGAAGATTTTGCTTTCAATATTTTCGAATTAGATGCAGCTTCGAACAATTCGGTAGACGACATAAGATCACTAACGGATCAAGTGAGAATACCTCCGCAAACTGGTAAATTTAAAGTCTATATTATCGATGAGGTGCACATGTTATCACAAGCAGCCTTCAATGCTTTTCTTAAAACTTTAGAAGAACCACCTGCACATGCTATTTTTATTTTAGCAACTACCGAAAAACATAAAATAATACCAACCATACTATCTCGTTGTCAAATATTTGATTTCAAACGAATAGGTGTACTTGATGCTAAATTGCATTTAAAAAAAATTGCTGAGCAAGAAAGAATTACAGCTGATGACGATGCCTTACACATTATTGCGCAAAAAGCTGATGGTGCAATGCGTGATGCTTTGTCAATTTTTGACCGAGTAATTAGTTTTTCAGGAAAAAACTTAACACGAGAAGCCGTTACAGAAAATCTAAATGTATTAGATTACGATGTTTATTTTAAAGTAACTGATTTGATGCTTAAAAATAACATCCCTCAATTGTTAATTGAATTTAACAATGTATTGAGTAAAGGTTTTGAAGGTCATCATTTTATCAATGGTTTAGCTTCTCATTTTAGAGATCTTCTTGTTGCCAAAGATGCTGATACTATACCTCTTTTAGAAGTTGGAGATGCTGCTAAAAAACAATATCTTACACAGTCTAGTGCCGCGCCAATGCCTTTTTTAATGCAGGCTATTGAAAAGGCAAATGAATGCGACTTGAAGTATAAAACAAGTAAAAATCAACGATTGTTGGTTGAGCTTACCCTTATGCAAATCGCATCTATCACCTTCGAGGCAGAAAAAAAAAAAGCAGTAACTACATAATTCCAGCTTCATTTTTCAAGTCTCAACTGGTAGAAGAAAAAATTCAATCTATCAAAAAAGAGCTTCCGAAAGAAACTCATACAACACCATCAACGCCAAAACCAATCGTTCATTCAACCCCAAAACCTGCACCCAAAGTGCGAACTGGTCGGAGAAGAACCTCTGCCCTATCGTTAAAAAGTTTAAGCGAAAAGGTAGAAGCTGTTGAAATAACACCTGAGGATGAAATCGACAGAGACACCTTGCCTAAAACCCCATTTTCTGATGCAACACTTCAGAACTTATGGACGCAATATGCGCAAGAACTCATCAAACGTGGAGATAAAAGTTTGGCATCTATAGTTTTGGCCTCTAAACCCATCGTCAAAGGCTTTCACCTGCATCTCACTTTGCCCAACCAATTAATGGCGGATCAACTAGAAAAATTGAGACCTAGGTTGTTGAGGTACCTAAGAGAGTCTTTAAATAATTTTAGCGTTGATCTTACCGTAAAAGTTGAGATTACTCAAACTAAAAAATTCGTTTACACTCCTCAAGAAAAATACGCGAAACTCAAAGAACTCAATCCTGCTATTGAAATGTTAAGAAATCGCTTCAATTTAGACGTATAGCATCTTTATCAAATATTTATACACCTTGTACCGCTAACAATTTAAACTTTGTATTCGCGTAGAAACACAGCAATTCGAGTTGGTTTTTCTCTTTTTGATTGTGTAGCTTGCAAAAAAAATCAATAAACATTGATGGAATGGGAAAACAACATGAATCAATCACCAACGAATTTCAAGATTTTATCAATTCACAAAAAATATTTTTTGTTGGAACAGCAGCAAATAAAGGTCGAGTAAATATTTCACCGAAAGGAATGGATTCTTTTAGAATTGTCAATGAAAATAAAATTCTTTGGTTAAATCTTACGGGTAGCGGTAATGAAACTGCCGCTCACTTACTGCAAAATAACAGAATGACGATTATGTTTTGTGCTTTTGAAGGAAAACCTCTTATTTTACGTTTGTACGGAACCGCCAAAATATACCATGAAAGAGATGAAAAATTTCATGAATATCTACCAAGCTTTCCTAATTTTGCAGGTGCACGACAAATTATCGAAATGGAGATTGACTTGGTACAAGCTTCTTGTGGCATGGCAGTACCGTTTTTAGATTTCAAAGAAGAGCGCACGCATCTTGAAGACTGGGCTAAAAAACAAGGAAAAGAAAAATTAAAAGACTATCAATCAGAGAAAAACTCGAAGAGCATCGATGGTTTTGAAACTGAAATCAATACAAATAATTAAATATGTTAGGTTTAAAATTACCAACTGACCCTCGATGGGTGAACATTGCTGAAAAAAATATTGACGAAATATTAATCGATCATGCACATTGTGAGCAAAAAGCTGCTTCTACGGCAATTTCTTTGCTTGTAAGTTTTCCTGAATACACCGATTTAGTTCAAGAAATGATTGCATTGGTAAAAGAAGAAATGAGTCACTACAAATTGGTTTTAGACAGATTGATTGCTCGCGGTAAAACGATGGGTAGAGACCGAAAAGATTTGTACGTTTTAGAATTATTAAAGTTTTTCCCTAAAGGAGGTAGTAGAACTGATCAATTGGTACATCGCTTGCTATATGCTGCTTTGATAGAAGCCAGAAGTTGCGAACGTTTTCGTTTATTGTCTGAGAATTTAGAAGACAAAGATTTGGCAAAATTCTATAGAGATTTAATGGCATCTGAAGCCAATCACTACACCTTATTTTTACAATTCGCGAGACAATATGGAAACCGTGAAGAAGTAGACAAAAAATGGGATGACTTACTGGTATATGAAGCAAATATCATGAAAGATTTAGGTACCAAAGAATCGATTCACGGTTAAGAATATCATTCATGAATCAACAAGAACTCAAAGATTTTTTAGATGCCAAGGTTATAGCATACAACACATTGGAGTTTATTGACTCCGATCCTGTTCAAATTCCTCATTTATACGAACAGAAAGAAGATATTGAAATTGCAGGTTTTCTAGCTGCAACCATCGCTTGGGGCAAACGAGAAATGATCATTAAAAACAGTCATAAAATGATGTCCTTTTTAGGGAATTCTCCTTATGATTTTGTCATGAATCATACTGCAGAGCATCTTGAAGCTTTTGAACATTTTGTCCATAGAACCTTCAACTTAGATGATTTTAAATACTTTATCACGGCACTGAAAAACATCTACACACATCACCAAGGCATCGAACAGGTCTTTGAAAAATACCAAACCGAAAACTCGTTGCAACCTGCTATTCATGAATTCAAAAAATTGTTTTTTGAACTTCCTCACCAATCAAGAAGTACCAAACATGTTTCTGATCCTTTAAAAGGTTCTGCTGCGAAACGTATCAATATGTATCTTCGATGGATGGTAAGAAAGGACAACCTTGGAGTAGATTTCGGTATTTGGAAAAACATCAATCCTTCAAAACTGTCTTGCCCTTTAGATGTACATTCTGGGAACGTTGCAAGAAAGCTCGGACTCTTAAAAAGAAAACAAAACGATGGTAAAGCATTATTAGAATTAGATACTGCTTTACGAAAAATGGACCCACTAGACCCTGTAAAATATGACTTTGCTCTTTTTGGCCTAGGCGTATTTGAAAAATTTTAATTTATTTTCTTTAAAGTTTCTCTGGTTATTCGTTCGCTGTAAGAATTTATTTTCCAATGTCCAGGACTCCATCCTTTTAAAAAACGATGAAAATCTGTCCATGCAACAGGGTACAACTCACGCCAATTTTTCTCCAAAGCTTCAAAGTCTATTCCACTATTTCCTACAGCACTTTTCAATGCTTTGAAATATAGCTCAAGAATATATTCTTCATTGTTTTCACAGTCTTCTTCATAAAAACAACTTCCTACAAAATAAGCCAAATCCTTTACACCTACACCGCCTCCAACATATTGAAAATCTACAGCTGCGACATTTCCTGCTTTTGAAAAACAAAAATTAGCCAGTTTTGCATCACCATGAACTAAGGTTTGAAACGGACTTTCGTTTAAAATTTGATCTATTTTTTTACTTGCTTTTTTCAAATCAAGATCTTCTAAGACTTCTAATTCTTCTGATCTTGTTTCTAAATGCCAATACGTACCTACTTTCCACAATCCTACTGGAGCAATATGTAAGTGAGTGGCATGAAATTTTGCCAACCATTCTATGCAATGTTTAAGCTCTAAATCAGAAATTTGATTTCTGCGGATGGGATAACCAGCTTGATCAAGATCTTCTAACAAAATACAAACTTCATCTCCGATCTTTTTCACTCCAAAACATTTTGGTATTCTCGTAGTCTTCAGTTTTTCTGCATAATGTTCGTACCAATAAGATTCAACCTGATAGGATTTAATTTTTCTTTCATGCGATATATTGGTATTCCATCCTCGAGGATGTTTTTCTACTTCAGGTAATTTTATGTGTTTTACAATAATTGTTTTATGTATTGAACCTTCAAGGCCATACCTTACAATACTTCCATAACCACTCCAAAGTGACTGAATCATTTCAATTTCAAAAGTCGAATCTGAACCTGTTTGAACACAAATAAAATCTTTAAATACCTCTCGCATTTCTTAGTTAATTATTACTCCACAAATATAGAGATTCATAAGAAAGGTAACCGTATTGTTTTTTTAGTTATTTTTATTTTTCTAGACCAAAAATCACACAATGAAATATCATTTTAGAACAAGTAAAGAAAATAAAATACATTATCGCTTGTTGTTTTATGCTTTGTTAATTGGGATATTGGTTGGTCTCGTAAGTTCTATCTTTCGTATAGTCTTGTCTTTGGTTGAAGAACTTAGAAAAGATATCTTTTCCAATGTTACAAATGAAACACTGATTGCGTATGTATGGCCATTTTTGTTTGTATTGATAACCGTTAGCATTTCTGTATTCTTAGTTCGAAAATATGCCCCTGAAACTGCCGGAAGTGGTATTCAGGAAATTGAAGGAGCCCTAGATGGTGTTCGTCCAATGAGATGGCAAAAAGTGATTCCTATTAAATTTATTGCCTCTATTTTTTCTTTAGGAAGTGGAATGTTATTAGGACGAGAAGGTCCCACAATTCAACTCGGCGCAAGTATTGGTAAAATGATCAAAGACACCTTAGCCCCTGAGTCCATAAAAGACAATCCGTTAATTTCTTCAGGAGCCGCTGCTGGACTAGCAAGTGCTTTCAATGCACCTTTTGCGGGTATTATTTTTGTGATTGAAGAAATGCACGAACATTTTAAATGGAATTTTTTCTCTGTTGCCGCAATTATGATTGGAGCCGGTTCTTCTGATATGGTTGTGCGTACGTTAATTGAAACCAAACCAAGTATAGAAATGAGCATTTTCTCTTCCCCTGAACCGGGAAGTCTTTGGTTGTATATTTTACTAGGAGTTCTATTAAGTATTTTAGGATATACTTTCAATCTATTGCTTTTAAAATCTTTAGATAATTTTCAATTTTTAAACAAAAAACCAATCATCTTAACTGGTTTCATTGTTGCTATAACGATCACTAGTATCGGGATTTATTATCCTGAAATGATTGGAGGAGGCTACCACACAGTGACAAAAGTTTTAGATCATTCTTTTTCATTGAGTTTTTTATTAATTCTCTTAGCTGCTAGAATGCTACTAACACTTTTCAGTTATGGAACCGGAGTTGCAGGTGGTATTTTTGTACCTCTACTTACATTAGGAGTTATAGTAGGCATGTTTTACGGAAGCGTGATGCAAGATCTATTTCCAGAACATATTTCTCATTCAGGAGTTTTTGCCGTAGCAGGTATGGCAGGTATATTTGCTGCAACCGTAAGAGCACCACTTACTGGTTTGGTATTGGCTGTAGAAATGACTTCGAATTATGAACTGATTCTTCCTCTAATTTTAACAACCGTGTCAGCATCTGTAATTACCACTCTTATGGGTAACAAGCCTATTTATGCCACTTTATTGACAAGAACATTAAATGCTTCAAAATCTTAATTTCTTCGTCTTATGAATTCAAACAGTCCCAAATTATTGAAAATAGAAAGCTACATAGTACCCACGCTTCTTAAGAAAACGAGATTACAAGATTTAGCTGCGGATATGTTTACCATGCTCCCCACAAAAAGTGGAGTAAAAAAAGCGCTCAAAAACAAACTGGTTAAAATTGACAACCAAATAGTCAACAGTAGTACTTTTCTATATGGAGGCGAAACCATTGACTTGTATCAAAATCAAAAAAACAACCAAAAACCTACGATACAAATAGCTCTAAAAATAATATACGAAGACGAGCACTTAGCGCTTATCAATAAGCCAGCTGGTATTACGGTAAGTGGAACAAAAAAGTACACTTTAGAAAATGCATTGTCTGGAAATCTCGCAAAAAGTAAGGAGCCTGATGCATTGATTCGGCCAGAACCCATTCATAGATTAGACCATCCTACCAGTGGAATTTTGTTAATCGGAAAAACATCAAAAAGTGTGGTAGCATTGAATAAATTATTTGAAAATAGAACCATCCGAAAAACATATTATGCTATAACTATTGGAAAAATGCAACCATTTGGATCTATAGAAACCGCTATTGAAACTAAAAATGCACGTACTTCTTACGAAGTTATTTATAGTGAAAAATCAGATCGTTTTGATTTTCTAAACCTTGTAAAACTAAGTCCACATTCGGGTAGAAAACATCAATTGAGAATACATCTTTCAGAACAAGAAACCCCCATTTTAGGCGATAAAACTTACGGTTCTGAAGGAAAAATACTGAACGGAAACGGATTGTATTTACATGCCTATTCTTTAGAGTTTACACACCCAATAACAGGAGATACAATCAACTACAAAGCAAAACCACCAAAGAAATTTACACGATTATTCCCAGAAATAACCTATTAACATGCAATATACCGAAGCATTTTTCGAAAAATTATTTGAGACAACGAGAAACAAAAAAGGATTGCTGAATTTTATAAAAAGTCATCCTGAGGCGTTTATACCCCTTTTCAAATTATCGTTAAAAAACAATACTACCGCTTGGAGAGCTTCTTGGTTAATAGGGCATACCATGAATATAAATGATGGGAGGATTGTAGCCGATGTTGATAAAATGATTTCAATACTTCCGCTATTGAAAGAAGGGCATCAGCGACAAACCATCATTATTTTGCTCAACATGTTTTTGAACGATGAGCAAGAAGGAAAATTATTCGATACCTGTTTGAATATTTGGGAAAACATAAAATTGATACCTTCTACTAGAATTACAGCAATGAAATTTATTCTAAGTGTTGTAGAAAAATTTCCAGAGCTAAAAAGTGAAATAAAATTATGGACACAAGATATGTACCTAGAGAGTTTATCACCAGGTATCAAAAACAGTTTAACCAAACAAATCAAAAGAATTTTATAAACCGAATCTGTTGTTTTACCCTCAATTATTTCATACTTTTATTTTATAAATTTCATACTTCTCTCCTATGCAAAAACGGTATATTCTCGAAAAATTTATCTTTATATTATGTATCACGATTTCTTTTTCTACAAACGCGCAAACGTCTGTAAACTTAAAAGATATTATCTACAAAGCAGAGAACAAACTTCGAGGAAAGAGTTCTGTGGCTGAAATGAAAATCACCACAATCCGCCCCAAGTATACCCGTGAAATGGAAATGAAATCATGGACTCAAGGAGAAGATTTAAGTTTGATGTATATCACAAAACCTGTACGAGATAAGGGAACAACCTACCTCAAACGCTATAAAGAAATTTGGTACTACCTCCCGTCTATCGAGAGAAACATAAAAATGCCACCTTCTATGATGAATCAAAGTTGGATGGGTACCGATTTAAGTAATGACGATTTGGTAAAAAAAACATCGCTTTCGAAAGATTTTGAACATACCTTGCTAGGTGAAGAAACTATCGACGGGCATACTTGCTATCATATCAAATTAATTCCTCATGAAAATGCCGATGTTATCTGGGGAAAAATTGAATTATGGATAGAAAACAATCACTACAATGTGATGAAACAACAATCATTTGATGAAGATATGGAACTTGTAAATACCATGACAGCATCAAACATTCAAGAAATGAGTGGAGAAACTATTCCTTTGAAAATGGAGTTTTTCCCAGCAGATAAGCCACAGCAAAAAACTTTAATGGAATATATTTCTATAGAATTCAACGTAAAGATTCCGACTCATTATTTTACCACACAGTACATGACCAAAATCAAAGCCTAATATGAAAAAACTGTTTTTAATATTAGCTTGGAGAAATATTTGGCGAAATAAAAAAAGAGCCTTCATTACAATTTCTTCTATCGCTGCATCTCTTTTCTTTGTACTCTTTCTAAGGCAAATGCAATTTTGGGTGTACGATTTCAACATCAAAAACAGCGTAGCTGCAACTGTTGGATACATACAAATTACAGACAGTAGTTATGTAGATGAAAAAATTATCGACAACACTTTAAGTTCCAATCAAGTTGATGTAGAAGCTTTGACAAAAATTGAAGGTGTTAAGGGAGTCTATCCAAGATTTCTATCAGGAGCTTTGGTATCAACAGGTATCAAATCTAAATATGCAGGGATCAGCGGAATTTCGCCAGAAACAGACAACAAACTATTAAAGCTAGATATCAAACTAAGAAAAGGAACCCTTATCAATGCAGATGACAGAGCCATCATGATTACCGAAAACATGGCAGACTACTATCAAGTATCTGTTGGAGATTCACTCATTTTAATGGGACAGGGTTATCATGGCTTTACAGCAGCAGGAATTTATCCTATCAAGGCCATTTTGAATTTCCCTGTTGGTGAATTATCTAGTATGGTATTTATGCCTATAAAAGAAGCACAATTTATGCATGTCGCTGATAACAGGTTTACGCATGTTTTGATAGATATTGAAAGTAACAATCAACTAGAAGAAATATATTCAGAAGTCAAAAAAGTGAGCAATGATTCACAAATATCAGTAAGAACTTGGGAAGAAGTAGTTCCTGGTTTGAAACAAGGAATTGACATGGACGCAAATTCGGGATTGATCATATCTGGAATTTTATACATGATAGTAGGTTTTGGTATTTTTGGAACCATTGTAATGTTACACAACGAACGAAAATTTGAGTTTGGTGTATTGAATGCCATCGGCACCAATCGATTCGATCTCTTGTTCATCACCTTAACAGAACTAACCATTTTAACTTTAATCGGAATTGTAATTGGTAATTTATCTTCGTTACCGCTGCTCTACTACTTCAATCAAAATCCAATAAAAATTGGAGGTGATGCAGCACAAGCTGTAATCGATCAAGGATTTGAACCTTATATGGGTACCGGCTTATTTCTCGATGTGTTTACTGCAAACTCTCTAGCTATTTTAGCAATTGCTACTTTTGTTTCTTTATATATTGTGATAAAGATCATCCGTATCAATGCACTTAAATCCATGAAAAAATAACCTATGAAAACTACGATAAAAATAGCTTGGAGAAACTGTTGGAGAAACTCATTGCGTTCTTCCATCGTAATTGCTTCAATAGCTCTTGGAATTTGGAGTTCTATTTTTCTAATGGGATTTTCAACCGGACTGGTCGAGCAGCGTATCGAAAAAATGGTAAACCTAGAAATAGGTGATATTCAAATTCACTCAACTACTTATGATGTTCAAAGCGACATTTTAAGTACAGTACAGGACTTAGAAACTACCGAAAACCTTTTGAGCTATAACCCAAATGTTGCCAGCTACTCATCAAGATTTAAGACTGATGCTTTTGCGCTTTCTCCACACGGACAACAGGGTGTTAAATTACTCGGAGTAAATCCTGCAGATGAGATGAAAGTACTCAACTTGGCAGAGCACTTAGAAGAAGGAACTTTTTTAGACTCTAAAAATACATACCCTATTTTAGTCGGTAAAAAACTAGCGAAAGAATTGCATTTAAAACTCAATTCGAAAATTCAATTAAATTTCACTGATACTAATGCCAATCAAATCACAAAAAACTTTAAGGTTTGTGGTATTTTTTATGTCGGGAATGATGCCTTTGATGGTTTTACCGTTTTTGCTCCAATCAAAACCATCGAAAGATTAACAGGTGAACATTTGATTCATGAGATTATTGTCAAAACAAAAAACACAGATAACCTTGCTTCTATCGCAACAGAACTTCAGAGTAACAATCCGAATAACTTAATTGAAAACTGGCAAAAAAGATACCCTGAAATTGCCTATGGAGTAGACATGATGGATACTACCATGTACATATTAATGTCGATAATTATTGCCGCACTATTATTTGGAATTGTCAACACCTTAGTAATGTCAATTCTAGAAAGAAAAAAGGAGTTGGGAATTTTAATGGCAATTGGTATTTCTACTTGGAAATTAAGAATGATGATTGTTTTTGAATCGTTGGTTTATGGTTTGGTTGGTGGGCCATTGGGTGTATTCTTAGGATATGTAACGATACAATACTTTGGAGAAAAAGGTTTAGATTTATCTGGTTTTGGTGAAGGCATGGAAGCATTCGGGTACGACCCAATAATCTATGTTCAAATAGACCCAAAATATTATTTGATCTATACATCATATATTTTACTTGCCACTTTTATAGGTGGTTTTTACCCTAGTAGAATGGCGACAAAATTGAATCCAATTGAAGCCATTCGTTCTATCTAAATCGAAGTTTATGAAAAAAGTAATTGAAACTAAAAAAGTAAATAAAATATTTGGCGATGGCGAAATTGCTGTACATGCTTTAAACGATGTATCTATAGAAATATCTGAAGGTGAATTTACTGCATTGGTAGGACCTTCAGGATCTGGAAAGACTACACTACTAAATATGATTGGTGGTCTCGACAACCCTAATAGTGGTAATGTAATATTGAATGCCCAAGACATAGGAATGCTAAAAAAGAATGAAATGACAGAGTTTCGTCAAAAAAACATTGGTTTTGTATTTCAAGCATATAATTTAATCCCTGTGCTATCAGCCTATGAAAATGCCGAATTCATTATGCTTCTTCAAGGCATCTCATCTCAAGAAAGAAAAGAGAGAGTCTATAAGTTATTAGAAGAAGTTGGTCTAAAAGGCAAGGAAAACAACAAACCTGGTGAATTATCGGGCGGACAGCAACAGCGTGTTGCCGTAGTACGTGCATTGGCTGCCAAACCAGCCTATATTCTGGCGGATGAGCCAACAGCAAACCTTGATAGTACCGCTACCAATGATTTGCTAGATTTAATGTATCGACTCAATCAAGAAGAAAATATGACTTTTGTATTTGCCACACATGACCAAAGGGTAATTGACAGGGCAAAAAGAGTAATTTATTTAGACGATGGAAAAGTAGTCAAAGATGAATTACGTTAAAACCTACATATTCATTCTTTCGTTAGCACTTTCCTGTACTTTAACTGCGCAAGAAAAAACTATATTTCAAGAAAATTTTTCATTTCGTGGATATTTAAAATACATGCAAACATTGGCTTTTGCAGGGAATACTGATTTAGCCGTAGACAACTTGTTTCACAACCGATTGAACTTCGCATATGAAAATCAAAAGGGTCATAAATTTGTTGCAGAATTTAGAAATCGAATTTTTTATGGTACCTCTGTAAACAGCATTCCAAATTATGGAAATTTGATTAATGAATACAATGGTGTTTTGCCTTTTGAGTTTTTATTCGTTAGTAATAGTAATGTAGTAATGAGCACGATTATAGATCGGGCCTACTATCAATACACAAGCGAAAAAACACAATTTCGTGTTGGTCGACAACGCATCAATTGGGGAATCAATACCACATGGAATCCGAATGACTTATTTAACAGTTATAATATTTATGATTTTGATTATGAAGAACGAGAAGGTGCAGACGCCGTTCGTTTTTCTTACTTCCCCACTTATATGTCAAGTTTTGATATTGCCTATAAGTTTACCGGTGATTGGAAAACAGATATTTTTTCTGCAATGTATAAATTCAATAATTGGAATTATGATTTTCAATTTTTAGCAGGAAAATTTCAAGAAAAAATTTCTTTGGGTACAGGTTGGGCCGGAAGCATCAAATCAATTGGTTTTAAGGGTGAATTGACTTTTTTCCAACCCTATGATTTTGTATCAAAAATGAACACCTCTTTCTCGACAAGTTTAGATTACTCTTTAAGAAACGGAACGTATTTAATGGCAAGTTATTTATACAACTCATCGGGTACAAATATGTTGAGTGACATTACCAATCCGATTTTTGAAGTACCAAATGCAGAATCTTTAATGCCTGCTAGTCACAATATCATGGGGACAACTTCTTATATGTTTAGTCCCATTTTTTCTGGTTCATTAATGACTGTATATAGTTTTGGAATCAATAGTTTATCACTTGCACCCGCGGCTACCTTTAGCGTGATGAATAATCTAGATTTAGATATTATAGGTCAGTTTTTCTGGCAAGAATTTACAGATAGTCCATTCCAAAATATTGGGAATGGTGTTTATTGGCGTTTTAAATGGAGTTTCTAATGATGAAAAAAATTAAAATTCCTTCGGCTCCAACTTTTCTGATGATCATCTGCGGTCTCGTGACTATTTTGACATGGATCATTCCAGCAGGAGCTTACGATACTTTAGTCTATAATAACTCAGAAAATTGCTTTGAACACACCTCTCTGCAATACACAAAAACGTTGCCAGCAAAGCAATCCACTCTTGACTCATTAGAGATTACAATTCCATTGAAGAATTTCACTTCTGGAGCCATTTGGAAACCAATTACGATACCAAAATCTTATCAAATAATAGAAGCAAATCCACAAGGTTTTATTGCCTTTATTCAAGCCCCTATAAGAGGGATTATCGCTGCTTCTGACATAATTTTTCTTGTGATCATATTGGGTGGACTCATCGGAATTATGAACTACACCGGTGCATTTGATGCTGGAATTTCTTGGTTAGGAAAAGTATTGATCGGTAAAGAATACTTACTTATTGTTTTCACGACTGTTGCTATTGCTATTGGAGGAACAACATTTGGTTTGGCAGAAGAAACGATTGCCTTCTACCCTATTTTAATTCCAATATTTTTGGCGGCACGTTATGATGCTATGGTAGCTTTGGCTTCTGTTTATGTAGGTTCGTCAATAGGAACCATGTTCTCAACTACCAACCCGTTCAGTACGATTATTGCCTCAGATGCTGCCGGAATCAATTGGACTAGCGGTATAGAGCTGAGAGTTTTGTTCTTACTATTGGCAACTAGTATTTGTATAATTTATATCCTTAGGTATGGTAAAAAAGTTCAGAAGAACCCTAAAAATTCTTTTATATACGAACAAAAAAACGCCATTGAATCTCAATTCATGGATATAAAAAAAATTGATTTAAACTGGAGATTTAGAATAATTCTACTCGTATTTGTAAATGCATTTATTGTAATGATTTATGGAGTTTCACAACTAGATTGGTGGTTTTTAGAAATGACAACCGTATTCTTTATAGCTGCAATTATCATTGGGCTTCTTGCTAAAACCAATGAAAAAACATTTGTAGCAACATTTATCAAAGGGGCTAGTGAGCTACTTGGTGTTGCAATCATTATTGGTATTGCTCGTGGAATCTCGATTATCATGGATGATGGAATGATTAGTAATTCTGTTTTACATTTTACAAGTGAATTAACAACAGGTATGAACAAAGGAGTTTTTGCAAACTTATTAGTAATTATTTACGGAGGCTTATCTTTCTTTATTCCTTCCTCTTCAGGAATGGCTGTATTGACCATGCCTATTATGGCTCCATTAGCAGATACTGTTGGTATCGGTAGAGAAATTGTTGTAAACTGTTATATCTATGGTATGGGTCTTTTTGCATTCATCAATCCTACAGGGCTCATATTAGCGACATTAGCAATTGTGAATGTAGGCTACGACAAGTGGTTAAAGTTTATCATGCCATTAGTTGTAATTCTTTTGATTTTTGTAATTTTCATAACAACAATATCCGTAAACATTTCATAAGAATGCACAACTTGTTGTTCTAGAAAACTGTAAGTTTGTCTTTCAATATAAAACTATTTTCTATGAGCGTACTGGCCGAATTAGAAGCACGAAGTAATTCTAGTTGTGAATTATGTGGTGCCCAAAAATCTTTACATCCCTATCAAATAAAACCAATGCAAACAGGTGGTATCGACGAACATTTATTGGCATGTACAACTTGCATAGATCAAATAGAGAATCCTGAAAAAACTGATGCCAATCACTGGCGTTGTTTAAACGATAGTATGTGGAGTGAATTTGACAGCGTTAAAATTATTGCTTGGCGTATGTTGAACAGACTTAAAAATGAAGGTTGGCCACAAGATTTATTAGATATGTTGTATTTAGAAGACGACGTACTAAAATATGCAGCAGCAACAGGGGAAGGTCTTAGTGAAGATGAAAAAATTATACATAAAGATTGTAATGGTGCACTATTAAGTAATGGAGACACCATTACCCTAACCCAAGACTTAGATGTAAAAGGCGGTGGAAACTTTACTGCTAAAAGAGGAACGGCTGTTCGCAATATTTCTTTAACTCATGACAATGCTGAACACATAGAAGGAAGAATTAATGGGGTACATATTGTTATTTTAACAAAATTCGTGAAAAAATCTTTTCCTAAAGAATAGCACATAGCTTGAACATAAAAAAGGCGATTTCAAATCTTTGAAATCGCCTTTTTTATTAGAACAATTATTTTCGACCATTATTCCAAACAGATATCAACACATATAGTAATATAATTATAGGAATTGCCAAAACTTTCAATCCAATTAGCAGTCCTAGTGATATTGCAAGAAAAATGAATTTATAGTTATTTTCTTTCCACCCAAAATTTTTAAATTTTAATGCAAACAATGGAATCTCAGCGTTCAACAAATACGAAAACAATACCGTTATAAATAGTAAGACATATACATTTTCTAACAATTGCTGAACCAAAGCTAAATCACTATAAGTCAATACCCAGGGTAAAGAGACAATAAATAAGGTATTGGCTGGTGTTGGCAAACCAATAAATGATGTTGATTGGCGTGTATCGATATTAAATTTTGCCAAACGATACGCCGATGCCAATGTCAGAATCAAACCTAGAAAAGGTAAAAACTCAATAGTTCCTTTTGCAAATAAATTTTCTATAGAAGTATTTGTTGTTGCTCTTAACAACAATTGAAACATAACGATGCCTGGAACGAGTCCGGAGGTAATCATATCTGCCAACGAATCCAATTGTTTTCCTAATTCCCCTTGAACATGTAACAATCGTGCTGCTAATCCATCAAAAAAATCAAACCCAATTCCTAATACCGCAAACAAACCCGCTATTTCTAAGTGCCCGAATACTGCATAAAAAACTGCTATGATACCCGAAAATAAATTAAGCAGAGTAATTGCATTCGGAATATGTTTCTTAATTGTCATGCTATTAATTTTCTGTAAAAATAGAAAAACCAATCCTATTACCTTCTGATTCATTTCAATCTTTTAAATTAAAAATACTACGAACAAATATTTTGTACGATTCCCTTTATATTTGCGACAACTAAACATATATGGCAATAATAAATTCTGATTTCAATACATTTTTTCCGTTTTCCAACAAACATTTCAGTACCATTTACCGAACGGTATTCACAAATCCGAAAGTAAAATTCGAACGAAAAAGAATGGAAACTTCAGACGGAGACTTCTTAGACTTAGATTGTAGTTTTGTGAATTCTAAAAACGCTGTAATCATTATTCATGGCCTTGAGGGTAGTTCAAACTCTAAATACGTTCTCAGCAATACAGTTTTTTTAAACAAAAACAATTTTGATGTAATCGTAATCAATTTGAGAGGTTGCAGTGGCAGTACCAACAAAAAATTTAAATCATACCACAGCGGAGAAACTGGTGATTTACATGAGGTGATTCGTTTTATTGAAAAAAATCACGCTTACAATAATATAGCATTACTTGGTTTTAGCTTAGGAGGAAACGTTGTGTTGAAATATGCAGGAGAACAACAAGGTGCTATAAATACTCTAGTAAACAAAGTAATTGCTATTTCACCCCCTTGTGATTTAAAAGGAGCTTCAGAAGTATTAGCAAAAAAAAGCAACTTAATTTATATGAAACGCTTTTTAAAAACGTTACTAGAGAAAGCGAATAAAAAAGCACTCCTATATCAAGAAATAAATATAGACATCGAAAACATCAATAAATCTAAAAATTTTGCTGATTTCGATTCTTTATTTACTGCCCCTTCATTTGGATTTAAAGATGCTGAAGACTATTGGGCGAAGGCAAGTTCAAAACCATTTTTATCAAAAATAAAAGTGTCGACATTCTTGTTAACCTCTATAGACGACCCGTTTTTATCACAAACTTGTATACCAATAACAGAAGCTAAGAACCACAATTATTTACAATTAGAAATTACAACAAAAGGTGGTCATTTAGGGTTTGTGCCTTGGTTCGGTTCAAAAAACAAAAATTGGTTAGAAAAAAAGATTGTAAAATATTTAAAGGAGTAAAAAACTCGTAATAAATACGATATATTTGCATTTCGCATCCATTTCAATCGGAATGCCCAAACAAAGAATAACACATTTGAAAAGAGTAAGTTTTGTCATTTTAATGTTCACCTTCCAAATTTTATTGGGACAAGTAACGCGAAAATACTCCAATGAATTTTTAAACATTGGTGTGGATGCTGCTGCCTTAGGAATGAGCAAATCCGTGACAGCTTCTTCGAATGATGTAAATTCTATTTATTGGAACCCGGCTGGACTCACAAACGTAACAGTGAATCAAGGAGCGTTAATGCATACTTCACACTTTGCAGGTATTGCTAATTACGATTATGCTGCCGTTGCTATCGCTCCAAAAGAACAAGATGGACTCGTTTTGGGTTTTTCATTTATCCGATTTGGTGTTGATGATATTTTAAATACCACAAAATTAATCGACAATCAAGGCAATATAGATTACAACCGAGTGAGTTTATTCTCAGCAGCAGATTATGCTTTAAGTTTTGCAATAGGTAAAAAAATCAATTCTGTAAAAGGGTTGAGTGTAGGTGCAAATGCAAAGGTAATTCGAAGAACTATTGGTGAATTTGCTTCTTCATGGGGGTTTGGTATCGATGCAGGAGTACAATATTCGCTTCAAAAATGGCAATTTGGGTTGATGGTACGAGATGTTACTACTACTGTAAATAGTTGGACGATAGATCCAGATGGCTATGAAGACATTAAAAACGCCATTCCTGGTGAAAATGATGAGCTACCAGAAACCACCGAATTAACAATACCGAAAGTTCATTTGGGAATCGCAAGAACCTTTGATTTTAAAAACAAAGATTTTCAATTGCTTTCAGAATTGAATTTCCATACTCGCTTTGCACAAACAAATGATTTAATTTCTACAGAATCCATTAGTGTAGATCCTTCTATTGGATTTCAGCTAGATTACAAAAAAATAGTTTTTCTACGTGCGGGGGCAGGTAATTTTCAAAAAGTAGACGAATTTGATGGTTCAGACTCATTAAGTCTACAACCGAATATTGGGTTAGGTTTTAGCTATCATGGAATTCAAATTGATTATGCACTTTCTAATATCGCAAGTACTGGAAATGCTCTCTACTCAAACACTTTTTCTTTAAAAGTAGACTTTGATTTTATGAAGCCTAGAAAATAATCTTTTCAAGAATTTTTTATGAAAAAAATAATCTTAGCGATTTTAACCGGTGGTTTATTAGCGATTTCTTGGCCTACTTATGGATTCCCTTTGCTCCTATTTATCGCATTTGTACCTTTATTGTTAGCTGAAAAAAAACTGAGAATTTCAAATACGAAAAAGAAAAGCCTAAAGTTACTTGGACTGTCTTACTTATCGTTTGTAATTTTCAATTTAGCCACAACTTGGTGGTTGTATTATGCAACTCCATTCGGAATGTATTTTGCGGTTTTGGCAAATGCGTTACTGATGAGTATTGTATTTCTGTTGTATCATTTACTCGCAAAAAAAATCTCCCAAAAATTAAGTCTGTGGATGCTTGTTTGTCTTTGGATCGGGTTCGAAAAATTTCATTTGAATTGGGAGTTTTCATGGCCGTGGCTCAATCTTGGTAATGGATTTTCTGAATATTACACCTGGGTTCAATGGTATGAATATACAGGAACATTCGGAGGTACTTTATGGGTTTGGATTGTAAATATTTTAATCTTTAATGCCATCATAGCGTTTCAAAAACATAGAATTCAAAAAACACTAATAAAATCGTTATTGCTTCCTATAGCTATTATTGTAATTGGAATCTTTTCATCTCTTTACATATACTACAATACGACTATCCCTGAAACTAAAACTGATGTAATTGTATTACAACCCAATATAGACCCTTATAAAGAAAAATACCAAATGTCAAATCATGGTATGGCGAAAAAACTAATAGGGTTAGCTCAAACTAAATTAGACAGTGCTGTTTCATTTGTAATCGCACCAGAAACAACACTACCTAGACCCGTAGACTTGAAACAATTTACGACTACCAAAGCATATTATGAGCTCAACAGTTTTATTTTAAAGAACCGTAATATTTCGCTCTTATCAGGCATTACTTTTTTCAAAAGTTATCCAGCTAGCAAACCTATCAATGCAACAGGGAATTACTTTAGAAACAGCAAAAATTGGTACAATAGCTACAACTCTTCTTTCTTTTTAAGGTTTCAGAAAAAAATGGAAACTTATCATAAATCGAAACTTGTAGTTGGTGTAGAACATTTTCCTTACAGAAACATTATCTCACCTTTGGTCAATGGTTACATGATTGATTTAGGAGGCTCAGTATCTACGTTAAGTACACAAAACGAACGTACTGTTTTTTCTGACAAAAAAAACACCGTAGCGCCCATTATTTGTTATGAATCGGTGTATGGTGAATACGTTACTGACTATGTAAAAAAAGGTGCTAATTTTTTAGCCATCATTACCAATGATGGATGGTGGAGCAATAGTCAAGGACACAAACAACACTTCAGTCTTGCTAGACTAAGAGCTATTGAAAACAGAAGAAGCATTGCCCGTTCTGCAAACACAGGTATATCGGCCTTGATAAACCTGAGAGGAGACATTGAGCAGTCTCTAGGCTATGAAAAAACAGGAGCTATTCGAGGGAAAATAGCAATCAACAAGCAAATTACGTACTACACACAACACGGTGACTATATTTTTAGAGTTGCTATGTTGGTATTAGTTATAGTACTACTAACATCGTTTACCAAAAGAAAACAAGCTTTCTAAAAAAAATCCGATTCAAATTGAATCGGATTTTTTTATATTTATTTATGCCTTCCTTTTAACTCAGCTTCTATATCTTTTAACTTGAATCCTTTTGCTTGTAACAACATTAAATAATGGAACAACAAATCCGCAGATTCATATAAAAATAAGTCATCATTAGTATCCATAGCTTCGATTACAGTTTCTACAGCTTCTTCTCCTACTTTCTGAGCCACTTTATTAATTCCTTTTGAGAATAAACTTGCAACATAAGATTTTTTAGTATCCTTGTTGGCAACTCTTTCTGAAATAACATCTTCTAAAGTAGAGAAAAATCCATAGGTAGAAACATTCTCTTCTTTCCAACAAGTATCTGTACCTGTATGACAAGTTGGACCAACAGGATTTACTTTAACCAATAAAGAATCATCATCACAGTCATTGGCAATACTCACCAATTCTAAAAAATTTCCGCTCTCTTCCCCTTTTGTCCACAATCTATTCTTACTTCTGCTAAAAAAAGTAACCTTTCCTGTTTCCATTGTTTTATCGAAGGCATCTTGATTCATATACCCTAACATCAACACATTTTTTGTCGTTGCATCTTGAACAATTGCAGGTACCAATCCGTTGTCTTTAGAAAAATCTATTTTCATTATTGTTTCATTTTATTTTGTCCCTTGAGCCTGTTGAAGGGTACATTATTATGTTGACTTCGACAGGCTCAGTCAACTAACTTATTTTTTATAATCTTACAGCAATTCCTTGCTTTTTCAGTTCCTTTTTTAGGTCTTGAATATCAATTTCTTTAAAGTGAAAAACACTTGCCGCTAAAGCCGCATCAGATTTACCTTTTATAAAAGTATCTGCAAAATGCTGCATGTTACCTGCACCACCCGAAGCAATGATAGGTATATTCAACATTTCAGATAGTATCTCTAAAGCTTCGTTAGCAAAACCATCCTTGGTACCATCATGATCCATAGATGTAAACAAAATCTCTCCTGCTCCTCTTTCTTCAACCTCTTGAGCCCACTCAAATAAATTGATGTCTGTAGGTACTTTACCTCCTACTAAATGTACAAACCACTCTCCATCTATTTGTTTTGCATCAATAGCCACTGTGATACATTGAGAACCAAATTTTGCAGAAGCATCATTTATCAATTGCGGATTTTTAACTGCCGAAGAGTTGATAGAAACCTTATCGGCTCCAGCATGTAATAAATTATCAATATCCTCTACAGAAGAAATTCCACCCCCAACTGTAAATGGAATATCCACTGCTGCTGCTACTCGCATCACTAAATCCAAAAGCGTTCTTCTTTTTTCTTCAGTTGCAGAAATATCTAAAAAAACCAATTCGTCAGCACCTGTATCAGCATATATTTTGGCCAATTCTACGGGATCACCAGCATCTCTTAGGTCTACAAAGTTTACACCTTTTACAGTTCTACCATTTTTGATATCTAAACAGGGAACTATTCTTTTTGTTAACATGCTATTAGTATTAAGTTCTAAGTAGTAAGTTTCGTACGATGAATGTACTTATTACTTTGTACTATTAATAATATAATTTTCTAATTGTTTTAAGCTTATTTTATTCTCATAAATAGCTTTACCGATAATGGTACCTTCACAACCCAACTCAGCTAATTTTGGCAATTCATCAAAAGTAGAAATTCCACCACTTGCAATCAATTTAACCCCTGGTAACTGTGCTAACATTTTCTTATACAAATCAAAAGAAGGCCCTTGCAACATTCCGTCTTTGGCAATATCAGTACAAATTACATACGACACTCCGTCTTTCATATAATCCGCTACAAATGGTATCAATTCTTTGTCTGATTCTTCTAACCAACCACTAATCGCAATTTTTTCGTTGTTGGCATCAGCTCCTAAAATAATTTTATCTGCACCAAATTTAGACAACCAGTTTTTAAACACTTCAGGTTGTTTTACCGCGATACTACCACCAGTAATTTGACCAGCGCCTGACTCAAATGCAATTCTTAAATCGTCATCTGTTTTCAATCCTCCGCCAAAATCAATTTTTAAACTAGTCTTAGTTGCTATTTCTTCTAAGACTTTATGATTTACAATATGACTTGCTTTAGCCCCATCTAAATCTACTAAATGTAAATATTCAATTCCATGAGCTTCATATTGTTTGGCTATCTCTAAAGGATTTTCGTTATATACTTTTTTAGTATTGTAATCTCCTTTCGATAACCGAACACATTGTCCGTCTATAATATCAATTGCAGGTATTAATCTCATTTTTAAACTAGTATTTTATATCTGGTATCGAGTACTCGATACATTTTTATTAATAACATAAGTAACATTTCGAAATCTATTCTTGATACTCGATATCTGCTACTTGATTCAGAACCTATAGGTTCAAAAAATTCTTTAATATTTGTGTTCCTGCTTTGCTACTTTTTTCTGGGTGAAATTGTGTTCCGTAAAAATTATCTTTTTGCAAAGCCGTAGAATATTTCAATCCATAGTTTGTAGTTGCAATGGTTTCAGAACAAATTGGCGCATAAAAACTATGAACCAAATAAATGAACTCATTTTCTTTTATTCCAGTAAATAAATCACTCTTTAATTCAGCAATTTGATTCCATCCAATCTGTGGAACCTTAACTTCGTTGGTGAATCGGTGGACATCAACATCAAAAATACTCAAACCTTTTGTATTCCCTTCTTCACTTGAATGACACATCAATTGCATTCCTAAACAAATTCCTAATACAGGTTGTTTTAAATTCGGTATTACCGTATCCAAACCTGTTTCACGTAACATTTTCATTGCGCTACTAGCCTCGCCCACACCAGGGAAAATAACTTTATCAGCAGCCATTATTTCTTCAGCATCGTGACTCAAAACCGCTTCATGCCCTAAACGTTGCACAGCAAATTTTATAGACTGAATATTTCCTGCTCCGTAATTTATTATGACTATTTTCATTTATCTTGTCTTGAATCGTACCCTTCGATAGGCTCAGGGTACAATTTAGTTTAAATTTATCGTAGACTGAGCTTGTCGAAGTCTACAACATTCCCTTTGTACTCGGTAAAAACATTTTATTTGCATCACGCTTTACAGCCATTTTCATCGCTTTCGCAAAAGCTTTAAAAATTCCTTCAATTTTATGATGTTCGTTTACGCCTTCTGCCTTGATATTTAAATTGCATTTTGCTCCATCAGAAAATGATTTAAATAAGTGGAAAAACATTTCGGTTGGCATATCACCAATCATCTCACGTTTGAATTCAGCATCCCATTCAATCCATGGTCTACCACCAAAATCAACGGCCACTTGCGCCAAACAATCATCCATTGGCAAGCAAAAACCATATCTTTCAATTCCTAATTTATTACCTAGTGCTTTGCTAAACAATTCTCCCAAAGCAATCATTGTATCTTCAATTGTATGGTGCTCATCCACCTCTAAATCACCATCCACTTTCACTGTTAAATCCATTGCACCGTGACGACCAATTTGATCTAACATATGATCAAAAAACTTTACACCTGTTGAGATGTCATTTTTACCAGAACCATCTAAATTTAATTTGATATAAATTTTTGTTTCGTTTGTGTTTCTCGTGATTTCAGCAGAGCGATCTTCTAATTTTAAAAACTCATAAATAGCTTTCCAATCAGTACTTGTTAGGGCAATACAATCAATAATTTCTTGCTTGTTCGATTCTATTTCATCAGCGCCTAACTCAGGGTTTTCAGACAAGTAAATTCCTTTAGCTCCTAAGTTTTTAGCCAACTCCATATCAGTGATTCTATCACCTAAAACAAATGAATTTTCTAAATCAAACGCTTCCGAGTTTATATACTTCGTCAACAAACCAGTACGAGGTTTACGTGTTGGCGCATTTTCATGTGGAAATGTTCTATCTATTGCAATATCAGAAAAAACAACACCTTCATTCTCGAAAGCTCGAATTACTTTATTCTGAGCAGGCCAAAATGTATCTTCAGGGAAAGAATCTGTTCCTAGCCCATCTTGATTGGTAACCATCACCAATTCATAATCTAGCTCTGCCGCAATTTTACTCATGTATTGAAATACTTTCGGGTAAAACTCTAACTTCTCTAGGCTATCTAACTGATAATCTACAGGAGGTTCGATACACAAAGTTCCGTCGCGATCAATAAATAATACTTTTTTCATTTTTTCTAATATTCAATACAAGCTGTAATAAGTACCCTAAAGTACAATCATTTGTTGCTCGTTATTATTCTATAATTTTAAGTGCTTCAATCAATTTTTTATTTTCCGAAGCAGTTCCGACTGTTAATCGTAATGTATTTTCACACAGTGGTTGCGTTGTTCTGTTACGAATTACAATTCCTTTTTCAATCAATTGATTGTAACGCTTAGTTGCATCATCGACTTTTACCAAAACAAAATTGGCATCAGAAGGATAGATTTTTGAAACATATGAAACCTCTACTAAAGCAACTTCTAATAAGTTTCGCTGATTTAAAATAGTTTCAATTTCTTTTTCAACCTCATTGTATTTCAACAAACGTTCTTTCGCTTTTTGTTGTGTAAGTTCGTTTACATTGTATGGAGGTTTGATGCGATTCAATACTTCAATAATTTCTTCAGAAGCATAACAGATACCTAAACGAATACCAGCCATACCAAAAGCTTTGGATAGTGTTTGGGTAATGATCAAATTAGGGTATTTATTCAATTTTTCCAACCAACTTTCTTGACCAGAAAAATCTATATACGCCTCATCTATAACTACCAAGCCGTTAAAACCTTCAACGATTGCTTTTATTTTTTCTTCAGAAAAAGCATTCCCGGAAGGGTTGTTTGGAGAACAAAGAAATATAATTTTTGACTTGTCTGTAATCACTTGTAAGGTTTCATCAACACGAATATCAAAAGCCTCTGTTAACAAAACTTCTTTGGTTTCAATGTTATTCAACTCAGCAAGCACGCCATACATTCCATATGTCGGTGGTAAAAAAACTACATTGTCTTCTTTAGGCTCACAAAAAGCTCTAAACAATAAGTCTAACACCTCATCACTTCCGTTACCCAATAAAATTTGGCTTGTAGGAATTCCTTTCAGTTCAGAAAGCAAAACCTTAACGCTTTTTTGTTTTGGGTCTGGATAACGATTTACTCCATTCTGAAACGGATTTTCGTTAGCATCTAAGAAAACCATATCAGCTGTAGCTTCTTCAAACTCATCACGCGCAGACGAATAAGCTTTGAGCTTAGCGATATTTTCTCTTACTATATTTTTTAATTCAAATTTCATTTTCTCTTTTTTTGACCTGATAAAATCTATGATTTCAAACTATCAAGTCTTAAGGTCACCGCATTTTTATGAGCTTGTAAACCTTCAGCCTCGGCCATTAATTCTATTGCCTTACCTATATTTTGAATTCCTTTTTCAGATAATTTCTGAAATGTAATTTTTTTGGTAAAAGCATCCATATTTACACCACTATACATACGTGCGTATGCATTTGTTGGTAACGTATGGTTGGTACCTGACGCATAATCCCCAGCGCTTTCTGGAGTATATGGACCGATAAACACTGATCCAGAATTTATTATTCTATCTAAATACAAATCTTCATTTTGCACATTCAAAATCAAATGCTCTGGAGCATACTCATTGATAAAATCAATTTGCTCTACCAAATTATCAATCAGAATGAATTGCGAATTATCAATAGCACTCTGCGCCATTTCTCTTCTAGGGAGTACCGCTAGTTGACTCGTTACTTCTTCTTGAATCGCCTCTAAACTTTCTTTAGTATTTGCTAGACAAATCACCTGACTATCATGTCCATGCTCCGCTTGAGACAACAAATCAGACGCTACAAAGGCTGGTGATGCTAACTGATCTGCAACGACCATCAATTCAGAAGGTCCTGCAGGCATGTCTATAGCGACGCCTTTTGTCAATGCGAATTGTTTCGCTCCGGTAACAAATTGATTTCCAGGTCCAAATATTTTATATACGTTTGGCACAGACTCAGTACCTAAGGTCATCGCGGCAATCGCTTGAACACCACCTAACTTAAAGATATCTGTTACACCAACTAATTTTGCAGCATATAAAATTGCCGGATTTATTTTTCCGTTCTCATCAGGAGGTGTGCATAAGACTATTTCTTTACATCCAGCCAATTTCGCAGGAATCCCTAACATTAAAATCGTAGAAAATAACGGTGCCGTTCCTCCAGGAATGTACAAACCTACTTTCTCTATCGGTCTCATTTCTTGCCAACACTCTACCCCTTCTGTAGTTGAAACTACTTTTTTAGAAATAAACTGAGATGCATGAAATATTTTAATGTTTTGTTTAGCTAAAGCAATCGCATCTTTTAATTCATCTGAAACTAGAGCAATTCCTTGATTGATTTCATCTTCAGAAACTTTTAGATTTCTAAGATTTGCCTTGTCAAACTTTAACGTATACTCTTTTAAAGCTTTATCTCCATTCTCTTGAACATTGTCAAAAACTTCACCTATGATTTTACTTAAATCACTTGCTTCTTTTGCTGGTCTTTCAGTTAAAGTATTCCAGGTATCTCTAGATGGATTTTCAATAATTGTCATTGTATTCTATATTTTTCACAAGTGGTAATCAAAACAATCACCCACCAGTAATTTGTAAAAGAATTTAATTAAAGTACCATTTTTTCAATTGGCACAACCAATATTCCTTCTGCTCCTCTAACTTTCAACTCGTCTATTAGATCCCAGAATTTACTTTTCCCAATTACAACTGTATGAATTGAACTCCACCCCTCTTGTGCCAATGGCAATACCGTTGGACTTCTCATACCAGGAAGCAATTCAATGATATCATCAATTTTTTCATTCGGAGCATTCAATAAAATATATTTCGAGTTTTGCCCTCTCAATACTGATTGAATTCTAAACTGAATGGTATTCAAAATTTCTTGCTTCTCTGCAGATAAATTTGGAGCAACAGTAAGTACTGCTTCACTCTCTGACATTTTAACTACTTCTTTCAATCCATTTTTGAACAAAGTACTTCCACTAGAAACAATATCACATATGGCATCAGCTAAACCGATGTTCGGAGCAATCTCTACTGAACCATTGATAATGTGTAAGTCTGCAGAAATCCCATTTTCGTCGAAAAACTTCTTTACCGTGTTCGGATAAGATGTTGCGATACGCTTTCCATCTAAATCTTTTAAATCAGTAAATGCCGCTTCCTTTGGCACAGCTAAAGAAACTCTACATTTAGAAAAACCTAATCGTTCTACAATTTTCAAATCCTCTCCTTTCTCTACCAACGTATTTTCTCCTAAAATAGCGACATCAACCACACCGTCTCTTAAATACTGTGGGATATCTCCATTTCTCAAGTACAATACCTCAACCGGGAAATTACGTGCTGAAGCTTTTAATTGGTCTTTTCCATTATCGATAGAAATACCACAATCTTTTAACAATTTTAGAGAGTCTTGATTAAGTCTTCCTGATTTCTGAATGGCGATTTTTAATTTTGTCATTTTGATTTTTAATTGTGTTTCAGCAACTGAAAATGATTTGATTTTTACTAAAAAAACCCATTTGAGTTACTCAAACGGGTTTTTTGAAAATATGTTTATAAACTACATAACATTCCTAGCTCGTTTGACTACAAGTATTAGAATGATGATGATGTAATTTATTTGTGTTCATCTGTGTTATTTTAACGTCGCAAATATAAGAATTAAATTAAAAAAAAGTCAAGTCTTTATTTGTTTTTTTCCTCTATCAAAAGAATTAATCTTTTGTTAACTGACTGCCCCACCAATCTTTGTTCGGTTCAAAGTTTTCCTTCAGCATTTTCTTTCGATATCGCTCTAGAATAATCTTTTTTTGTGTCTTATTTGCTGTTCTCATTTTCTCTGATATCACGGCACTATACAAACTATCTTTTGAAGGGAATTTTGCATTGACTTCTTTCAAGTATGTTTTAAGCATCGTGTGCATAATTGTAACTCTATCCTTTAATTTATTTGAAAGGTCATTTCTTTCATTGATGTCTTTTTCCACATTATATAGTTCGTTTCTGCCATCTTCGTAATAATGAATTAGTTTCCATTTTCCTAAACGGATAATTGAAGAAGGATCTCCACCTTGATTCCCATAATGAGGGTAATGCCAATAAATAGGTCGATCTTTAAACTTCGATCCTTCTAACAAAGGTTTTAGACTCTTTCCATCGCGGTGTGCATTAGGCTCTAAGGGAATCCCTACTAAATCTAACAATGTCGGATACAAATCAGCACCCGTAACAGGGGTTCCATTCTCTATACCGGCCGTATTCATCCAAGGAACTTTTATCAAGTATGGCTCACGAATTCCTCCTTCCCACTGATATCCTTTACCACCACGCAAAGGCAAGTTTGAAGTAGAAAACGAATCACCCGAGGCAACCCCTCCATTATCAGAAGTAAAAACAACGATGGTATTTTTATCTAAGCCCAATTCTTTTAGCTGATTTAAAACACGACCAACCGCAGCATCCATAGATTCTACCAGCCCTGCATAAATAGGATTGTCTTGAACTACACGAATAGGCAACACAGCTTCCATATCGTATCCTTCCTCTTTTACTCCTAAGGCAACTGCCTTTTCTCTGTATTTTGCTCGCTTTTCTTTTGTTGTTTGTATCGGACCATGTACCGCGTAAAAAGATAAAAAGGCGAAAAATGGTTTATTTCTATTCTCTGCAATGAAATTTACAGTTTCATCTGCCAATCTCATGGATAAATTTTCTCCTGGTTTACCTCCTTTCAAATAGGGGTTTTTATAAGGGTAAAAATACCCACCTGCAGGACTTCCTTTATGGTAACCTCCTTTATTTATATCGAACCCATGGTCGGTCGGCAAAGACCCATCACCTCCTAAGTGCCATTTACCAGCGAAAAAAGTTTGGTAGCCTCCCTTTTGAAAAGCTTCCGGTAAAACTACTGGTTTTGAAGGCAAATTGTGTTCGTAATCAGCTGGTAACAATTTATCATAACGTTTTCTTATTCTCCAATCTTTACCTGACTTTGCACCAATCCAATCGGTGATACCATGTCTTGCAGTAAACTGTCCTGTCATAATACTAGCTCTTGACGGACTGCAGACTCTAGAACATGCATAACCATTTGTAAAACTAGTACTTTCTGAAGCTAATTTGTCAATGTTTGGAGTTTCATAAAATTTACTTCCAGCATACCCTGTATCAAACCTTCCAAAATCATCAACGAGAATAAAAACAACATTAGGCATGTTCTCATTAATTTTTTGTTCTTGTCGACATGAAGCAATAGCGAACAAAAATAAAACGAATAAAAGTATTTTTTTCATAGTAAAAATTTAGATTGACAAATATAAAGAAGCCATGTAATTATAACTAATTGTAATTTAATTCTGAAACCGGGACTACTTGCCCCGGCTTTAAACCTTGTAAATAGATAGCTCCAATACGCACTCGAACCAAGCGTAATGTAGGAAAACCAACGGCAGCTGTCATTTTTCTTACTTGACGAAATTTCCCCTCATTGATTGTTATAGAAATCCAAGTGGTTTTGCCATGACGCTCGTCACGAATTTTTTTTGATCTTTCTTCAAAATGTGGTGCCTCTTTCAATACAACAGTCAAACAAGACTTTGTAACATACCTTTTCCCATCAAAGCCAATTTCAACACCCTTACACAAATCTTCTAAAGCTTTTTGTGTAATCTCACCATCCACCTGTACATAGTATTCCTTTTCGACTTTACTACTACAAATAGTATCACTTAATTTGCCATCAGTAGTCAATAACAATAACCCTTCAGATTTAGCATCTAATCGACCTATTGACATGGTACCTTCAGGAAACTCATACAATTCACCCAACAATTTCTTCTTCCTGTTTTTGTTGTTAACAAACTGCGAAATAAAACCAAATGGCTTATTGATAATAAAATGTTGATGTATACGATCTTTCATTTCAATTGCAAATAAAAAAACCATCTAAAAATAGATGGTTTTGAATTTATATAGGGTTTATACTATTCTTTGTATACTCCCATATTTTCGTATTTAGAAATACGTTCTTCAATCATTTTCTCAACAGATAATTTTCTAAGTGCCTTTAACTCTTCAACAACTGTCTTTTTCACTGTTTCAAAAGTTTCTTCTCTGTTAAAATGTGCTCCTCCAACAGGTTCTCTAATTACACCATCAACCAAATTCAATCCGGCCATATCTTTCGATGTTAATTTCAATGCTGATGCTGCCTCTATTTTATAATCCCAACTTCTCCACAAAATAGTAGAACAGTTTTCAGGAGAGATTACCGAGTACCATGAGTTCTCCATCATCATTACTCTATCACCTACACCTATACCTAAAGCCCCACCTGAAGCTCCCTCACCAATAATTACTGTAATAATTGGCACTTTTAATATACACATCTCAAAAATATTACGGGCAATCGCTTCTCCTTGTCCTCTTTCTTCAGCTTCTAAACCTGGATAAGCACCTGGGGTATCTACGAAAGTCAATACTGGAATATCAAATTTTTCAGCCATACGCATCAAACGCAATGCTTTTCTATATCCTTCTGGATTCGCCATTCCGAAATTACGATACTGACGAGTTTTGGTATTGTAACCTTTTTGCTGTCCGATGAACATAAAAGACTGGTCACCAATCTTACCCAAACCACCAATAATCGCTTTGTCATCTTTTACAGATCTATCACCATGTAGCTCCATAAAAGTATCACCAGCCAATGCTTTTACATAATCTAATGTATAAGGTCTATTTGGATGTCTTGACAACTGTACTCTTTGCCAAGGTGAAAGGTTTTTATATATTTCTTTTTTTGTTACCTCTAATTTCTCTGTAAGTTTCTTACATGTTTCAGAAACATCAACAGCACTTTCCTCTCCGATCACTTGACATTTGTCTAATTGCTCCTCAAGTTCCTTTATTGGTAATTCAAAGTCTAAATATTCCATAATTATATTGTTATAAGATGACAAAGATACTAACTTCGAGAAAGTATCAAAATCATATTTTTTATTTTTTTGATTTTAAATATAGGTAAAACGCCAAACTACCAAAAACAAAATTTGGCATCCAAATTAATAACATCGTATTACTACCAGCCACTGCTCCCAGTACCTCAGCAACTTTCATAAAGAATACATAAATAAACATGAGTCCGATTCCTACAGCCATGTTTATTCCCATTCCTCCTCGTTTTTTTCTAAAAGAAAGACAAACCGCTAAGAGCGTCATTATATAAGACGATATAGGTAATGTTGTTCTTTTGTACAATTCTACATAATAAGCGTTTAAGTTTTTCACACCTCTCAACTTAGACTTCTCAATAAAACTCTTCAGTTCTGCCGAGGTCATTTCTTTCGATAAATAATCTACATACAGCAAGTCTCTTGGAGAAAAATCAAATATGGTATCGAATTTTCTACCTGTTTCTATACTATCACGATCATTAAATATTCTACGTTTAGAATAACTAGACAATTTAAAAGTACTATCTCTTTTAGACCAAGTAATTTCGTTTGCTGTCAGGCGGTATTTCATTTTTAACCCATCGTACTCTTCATAAGAAAAATCGTAACCACGGTTTGTTCTAATACCAAAATTCTGTATATAGATATACCTCCCTTTCCCTAAACGCATGCTAAATTCTTTTACATAATTTTCTTTAACATTGTTATGGGTAGCAAAATATTTTTTATCAAATTTCGTCAAGGTCTCATTACTATTTGGCACGACGTAATGATTCATGTACAAAGCATAAACCGTTACAATCGTTGCTCCAATAAAATATGGTTTTAAAAACCTTGTAAAGGAAATACTCGCACTATTGATTGCAATAATCTCTGTATTGTTTGCTAATTTTGAAGTGAAAAATATTACAGAAATAAACAGTGCCAAAGGCATAAACGTATTGGCATAATAGATTATAAAATTCACATAATAATCTTCAATAATCTCACCAACTGACAAGTTTGTATGACGTAAAAACTTATCAATTTTTTCTGATACATCAATCGCGATAGCAATTGGTATCAAAATAAACAAGGTAAAAAGGAATGAACCTAAATATCTTTTTAAAATGTATTTATCTAATATTCTCAAATGTAGAAATTGAAGCGTAAATATAAATTAATTACAAACGGTTATCCATTTGTCTTACCATTTTATTTTTCCATTCTGCAAAATCTCCAGCCAAAATATGTTTTCTAGCCTCTCGTGTCAACCAAAGATAAAACCCTAAGTTATGAATCGTTGCTATTTGCTTACCAAGCATTTCGTTTGATGCGAATAAATGACGCAAGTATGCTTTAGAATAATAGGTATCAACATAGGTAATACCCATAGGGTCGATAGGAGAAAAATCATCTTCCCATTTCTTGTTCTTTATATTGATACTTCCTTCAGAAGTAAACAGCATTCCGTTTCTGGCATTACGTGTTGGCATCACACAATCAAACATATCAACACCCAATGCAATATTCTCTAGTATATTAATTGGCGTACCTACTCCCATTAAATATCTTGGTTTGTCTTCAGGTAAAACACTACAAACAACATCTGTCATTGCATACATTTCTTCTGCTGGCTCACCAACTGAAAGTCCACCAATTGCATTTCCTTCTGCACCTACACTAGCAATAAATTCTGCAGATTGTTTACGTAAATCTTTGTATGTACTACCTTGTACTATTGGAAAAAACGTTTGCTCGTATCCGTATTTGTAAGGTAATTTTTCTAAATGCGTGATACAACGTTTCAACCAACGATGTGTCATGTGCATAGACCTTTTTGCATACTTATAGTCGCAAGGGTATGGTGTACATTCGTCAAATGCCATGATAATATCTGCTCCAATGGTGCGTTGCGTTTCCATTACATTTTCTGGAGAAAAAAAATGGTACGAGCCATCGATATGACTTTTAAACTTTACACCTTCTTCTTTAATTTTTCTTCTTCCAGACAAAGAATATACCTGGTACCCACCACTATCTGTTAAAACAGGTCGATCCCAATTCATGAATTGATGAATTCCACCTGCTTTTTCTAAAATTTCCATTTTAGGACGCAAATACAAATGATAGGTATTCGCTAGAATAATATCTGGATTTACTTCTTCTTTTAATTCTTTTTGGTGCACTCCTTTTACGGTTCCCATAGTTCCTACAGGCATAAAAATTGGAGTTTCTATATCGCCATGATCAGTAGTCATAACTCCTGCTCTAGCTTTACTTAATGGATCTTTCGATTTTATTTCAAACTTCATAAGCGACAAAGATACTTAGAAACAAAAGAATAGGAAAAGTAATTTTTCTAAAAATAAAACATCAGTCCAAAACTAATTCTCATCGCATCTCTTCTTGGAGAATCACTTATTGTCGTTCCGTTTGCTTCGCCATTATAGTCTAAAGATTTTGTTCCGTAATCCAATTCTAATCCGTACGTCATTCTTTCGTAATGATCATACATTACATTTACAATTCCATAGGTATGTACGTGATTTACATTTCCGTTGAGAACTACTATTTGTTGTGGGTCGTTCACTATAAAAAACCGAGCTACGTCATTGGTATAAAATCTTGTGTAACCAACTACGAAATTCGTATGTAACTTTGGTGTCCAATAATGTTCATAAGCCGCCCATCCACCGATGGATGGCGTTGCATCTAACTCTCCTTGCACCGTAGGAAAACCATCATATCCAAAACCTGCAATACTGGTTATATATGATGTAATACCTTTTCCGACAGTCCCCTGAAATTGCAAACTGTTTTTGTTCTTTTTTAATTTACCTGAGAACGACAAACCATATCCAAAAAACGAGCTTTGTTCGTTATTGTATTTGTAGTTGATGTTTCTAAAAATTGTCGAAGCTCTTAAATGCCCCCATTTTTTTTCATGTTTCAATCCTAAAATAACATCAGGAGTAGATTGGTGCGCATTGCCAACCAAAGGATCTATTTCTGAAAAACGATTGTAGTCGGTGATTGGTGCATCTAAAGCAATGATATACCGCCAATCCGGATCGTTGCCGATTTTATTAAAATATTTTATATGAGGGCTTCGTACCCATACCCCAGAAGGTGGTCCTTCCCATTCTAAAATATTCGGCCATAAAGCCTCATCACCGAAAGACGCCCACCCTTGACCAATTTGCCAATGATCAAATTCTACGTAAGCTTTTCTCAATCGCATATGTCCATTTCCACCCCAAAAATCAAACTCTACTATGGCATAAACTTTCTCTCCATCTCCTGTAAGTATGGTTGACTCAAACTTTAATTGCGTTTGATACATGTCCATCTTAAAACTATTGGAGTCATCAGTTCCATACACATTAATTTTTCCGACATTGAAGGTCTCGCTATCCTGAAGACCACCAAATGCATCAAAGTATCCATTTAATTTAATATTTGCTCCAAAACTACTTTTAAATTTGGGCGCACCATTTATGGAATCTTTTGAACGAATGGTTAAGAACCTTTCTTGTGCATTGACTCCCAAATGCACAAAAAACAATGCTACAACAATTATTATTTTTTTCATAGGACTTGGTTATACGACAGAAATTTAAGCAATTTATATGATAAACTTACTTTTAAATAACTCCTTTTATCGGCACTAGAATTCCATTCACCGACACTTATTGTCGATTCATCTATTGACTTATCGATAATAATACTGAATGTTTATTTTTGATATATTGAAAATAATTTAAACTATGAGTAGCCTTTCTATATTGTTAGTTGAAGATGATACTATCGAAGTAATGAAATTGAATAGAACAATATCAAAACTTAATTTGAATCATACTGTTATAGAAATGAAAAATGGCGAATTAGCATTAGAATATTTAAACGGTGATCATAAATTACCTGATATCATTCTACTCGACTTAAATATGCCAAAGTTAAACGGTATTGATTTTTTATCTATATTGAAAGAGGACAATGAATTAAAACACATTCCGACTATAATATTGACAACTTCTTGCAATCAAAAAGATTTACAAGAATGTTACAATTTAGGAGTTACTGGTTATATATTAAAACCTTTGCGGTATGAAGAATATGTGACAAAAATTGAAAAGATAGTTGCTTATTGGAGTATTAACGAACTAATCCAAAAAAAATGAAAGGAATTGTATTTACGGAATTTTTAGACCTTGTCGAAAATAAATTTGGTCTTGTTATGGTTGATAAAATCATCAGCCAATCGAAATTAGAATCAGGAGGTGCTTATACTGCTATTGGCACCTATGCTTTTTCTGAGATGCTTCAACTACTAAAAAACCTGAATAAAAATACGGGTATTGCAATCGACGATTTATTATTAGTATATGCAGAGCACTTTTTTTCAGTACTTGAAAACAGTTATCCAGCCCTATTAAATCAATACAGAGATCCTATCGAGTTACTTGCTTCAATTGAAAATCATATTCATGTCGAAGTGAGAAAAATATATCCAGATGCAGAATTACCAGAGTTTGTAGTTTTGGAAAAATCAAAAAATTCTTTAATTATGTTGTACCGTTCCAATAGAGCAATGCATCATTTTGGATTAGGATTGATGAACAAAACTTTTGAGCATTTTAATTCAACTGCAGAAATTATTCTGGAAAAGATTAAAGAAGACGGAACTGAAGTGAAATTTATTATTCATAAAAACTAATGAATGGATGATGAAAAAATAAAAATTCTAGAGCGTGCTCTAAAACGTGAAAAACAAGCTCGTAAACAAGCAGAATTAATTCTCGAAAAAAAATCGTTAGAATTGTATACCATTGCTCAAGAGTTAAAAATTGCAAATGAAAAACTCGGAACATTATTGAATGAAAAAGACACTCAACTAAAAGGTGTTTTTGAAAACATTAATGATGCTTATCTTATCATGGATCTTGGAGGAAACGTATTAAAAATGAACGACTCTGCAGTTGATTTTTTTGAATACGACATCCAAAAAGAGAAATTAAATGTTCAAAACCTCATTTATATTGAAGATACTGAATATGCTTTCAACTCGTTTGGAGTCTTACTAAAAGAAGGTCATTTTAGTGATTACACAGCAAGAATCATCACAAAATCGAAAAAAATAAAATGGGTTCATATCAATGCTAGTATCATCTTCGACGACAAAAACAAACCTATTGCAGCTCAAGGTATTGTGCGAGATATTACAGAAACCAAATTTAACAACGAGTTAATAGAAGAACAGAAAAACCAACTGAATGCGATTGTAGAAAACGCACCATTTGGGATTGCATTGACACAGCAAGGCTCGTTTATAAAAACCAACAAGGCATTTATTGATCTCATTGGCTACAATGAAAACGAATTGCATACCATTTCTATCAACGACATTACTCACCCAGAAGATGTTGACAAATCAAAAAACCTAAAAAAATCTCTTGAAAAAAGCGATCTAAATAATTTCTTAGTTCATAAAAAATACATCAAAAAAGATGGAAGCGTAATATGGGCAAAGACAAATGTCAGCGCCGTTAGAAACACAAATAGATCGTTAAAATACGAAGTTGCAATTATAGAAGACATCACTTCTGAAAGAGAAAAGAACTTGATTTTAGACACTATTCAGAAGCTCACACGATCCATTTTAGGAAAAGTGAACATCTATGAAATCTCTTGGGAAATAATTAGCCAAATAGCGAACTTTTTAGAAACAGATGAATGTTCGCTATACTTAGTTAATAAAGAAACTAACAGTTTAGATCAAATAACTACTATAAACCCAAATACAACTGATCCTAAAAAAATAGATATTCGTTCAGCGGAACTAGTTGATATCACAAACAATGGTCTTTCTAAAATTTTTGATAACAAAGCATCAAAATCTGTGTATGGTTCTGAAGCTTTCATTCCTATTTTAAATGAAAATATAGTAATCGGAATAATTCACTGCAAGCACAGACAAAATAATTTTTTCAATAAATCCAACATCAATACTCTTGAAAACATAGCTAGTTTGGTCGCAATTCAATTGAAAAGCGCCATTCATTTAAGAGCCCGAAACAAAGCTGAAAAAGAAAACATTACACTTTTAAAACAGCTAGAAAAAAACAATTTAGAATTACAAGAATATGCACATATAGTATCTCATGATTTGAAATCCCCTCTTAGAAGTATCAATGCGCTAGTTAGCTGGATTCGAGAAGACAATCAAGACATATTAGATAATGTTAGTTTGTCTAATATGGATCTTATCGACACTACTCTAGAAAAGATGGAGCAATTAATTTCTGATATACTTATCTATTCAAGCATTGGAAATAAAGAAACTAAAAAAGAAAATGTCAATCTAAATTTGTTAATCGAAGAATTAAAACAAATAATGTTTGTGCCCACAAACATTCAAATAAACATACTTAATGAACTTCCAACACTTAACGCAGACAGAATAAAGCTCCAACAATTGTTTCAAAACCTAATCAGTAATGCCATAAAATTCAACGACAAAAAAGAAGGAATTATAGATATTTCTTTGATTGAAGAAAAAAAGAACTACACTATTTCGGTTAGAGACAATGGTATCGGAATAGATGAAAAGTACTTTAAACAAATCTTCAAAATTTTCAACTCTCTTAAAGAAAGTAAAGAATCTTCAGGTATCGGATTATCCATCGTAAAAAAAATTGTGGATTTACTTGGTGGAGAAGTTTGGATTGAATCTGAAATGAATGTTTTCACTGCATTTTTTATAAAAATACCTAAATAACGAAACTTTGAGCGATCCAAACCTAAACTACATCAAGGAACTGAGTGGTGGAGATGTAGAATTCGAAAAGAAAATAGTTACTATCTTAAAAGAAGAACTTCCTGTTGAAATACATGCGTATTTCAAACACTTCAGAAACCAAGATTTTATAAAAACTGCTGAGATAGTACATAAGATAAAGCATAAAATAAGTATATTAGGCCTAGAAAAAGGTTGTCAAATTGCAAATCTCTACGAGCAAAAACTCAGAGAAGAAAAAACAGAAGGAAACCAACGGTTTGAAATACTACTAGAGCAAATGACACTTTTTCTTAAAAAAGTAACACTATGAAAAAATGCATTTTAATCGATGATGACGCATCTGCAAGATTGATTATCCAACAGCTAATTATAAAAACTGAAAACCTTGAAATTGTTGGCGAATTTGAAAATGCTATTGAAGCAATTAAATATCTAAACGAAAACACAGTAGATGTTATATTTTTGGATATTCACATGCCTACATTCTCGGGATTCGATTTTATAAAAACGCTCAAAACTCCACCAAACATTATCTTGGTTACCTCAGATAGAAATTTTGCTTTAGATGCATTTGAATACAATTGTGTAGTAGATTATTTGGTAAAACCTATCGCATATGAGCGCTTTCAAAAAGCATTGAACAAACTAGCTTCTGTTAAAATAAAACCTGAAGTATCTAAAGAAAACACCAATTCAAAAACAGAAGACAAGTTGTATGTAAATATCGATCGGAGATTGGTAAAAATCCATATTCCAGACATCTACTTGATTGAAGCCAAAGGTGATTATATAAATATTAAAACAGAAGGTAAAAATTACATTGTACATTCGACTTTAAAAAAAATAGAGAATAAGTTACCTGAAGAAATTTTCATCAAAGTTCATAGATCTTTTATTATAAATTTCAATAAGATAATCGATATAGAAGACAATAGTGTATTAATCAAACAGGATATTATTCCTGTAAGTAGATCTAACAGAAGTGAACTAATGCGACGTTTGAATCTCTTGTAACCGTTTATCGACACAAAACAACCATAGAACGTTTATAGCTCGGTTCTTGGTCGATTAACTTCTGCCTGAGCATCTTTCATTACTACTTTTATGGTAATGAAAGTAATACTTATACATAGTTTCCTGCTGCTGTTTTGCATACAAATTAAAGGACAAAACCTCAACCCGTTGGTCAAGGAGGCTGAACTATTATTGAATAAAACCAAAACAAAAATTGTTTTCCCTTCAAATGAAGATGCAGAAATAAGTTTTCATCAGGCATTAGAAATCACCAAAAATTCTGACGTCAATCAATTAGAAATAGATTTAAAAAAGTACCAAGCCAAACAATTCCATCAAGATATTGGATTAAGTTTTAGAGCGGGTGCTGTCTATAACTTTAGAGAGAGTTATGATCAACAAACGTTTAGCAATAATATTGGTACTGCAAGTATTGGTTTAGAATGGGACCTATTGAAAACTGGTTTACGCCAGAACCGCATCAGTGAAGAAAAACTACATAACGAAATTACTACACTACATTTAGATTCCTACGCTACCAAAAACCATCTTTGGAGACGACAATTTAGAATCAACATCAATTTTGTTCTAAATATTGAAACCATTGAATTGTTTCAAAATCATTTGGATTTTGAAAATGAGTATTTTGATTTCTTAAATAAACTATACGTAAAAAAATTAATCAATCGAGAGTCATTGCTAAAAGTGAGCAATCAAATTACCGTTTTAGAAAAACAGGTAAAACATTATAAAAACCAAAATAGAATATTACGAGACAGTATTTCGCCTGCAATATTATCACAACGATCGCTACCTTTCCCTGACCTGGACCTACAAGAATTACAAATTCAAGACAAATGTCAAAGTTTAGAATTAAGAGAAAAAAACATTGAACTTGATCATCATTATTCGAATGACTACAGTCTTACTCTGATTGCAACCCAAAACTACACCTACTCTAATTTCAGACAGGTATTTTTTCCGTTAGTTGGCATTAGATTTAGAGCTCCGATACGTTTTAATCAAAAGTCAAATATTATAAAAACCAAAAAACAAATTTTAAGAGCTCAAGAGAAAGATAAATCAGTTGGGCAATACAATCAAATAATTACACAGACTAATGCCTATGCAGAGAAAGTGAGAGATCTGCAAAATCAATACAAGTCATGGGAAATTATCAATGAAAGAATACGTGTTTTGTCGTTGCTAAAAACAGAACTAAATAGCACTGAAAGTGGTTATAGAGTTTTACAGCTAATCGAAAACCAATTTGAAGTTCTAGAAAACTGTTTGCAATTAAAAAGACAATTGTATGTATTGGTTTCCCAACTGCAGAATTACGAAAACATAGAAAAATCCTGGAGTCCAGTTAGATTTGGTCAAAATAAATCTAACGAAATCTTCAAGTTAGAAAAGAGCGAAGTTTTCTCAATGGAATTTCAAATTCAATACATTCAAGCCAAAAAACTTAACAATATCGTTATTTCTGACGAAACACTTAACAACCAATTAAATCAAGAGAATATTCATTTCTCTGTAGCCCAAGACCAAAACATAAAAACGGTAGCAGAGTTAATCCAAAAAGATTTACAAACGATTAAAAAATAATCTGATGAAAAAATTCACATACAAATCAAACAAAGCCATCATAAGGACTTTAAAAGAACCTGTAATCAAAAAAAAGAAATTCAATTTTGACAGGGTAATTTTTATAATTCTTCTCCTAGGATTGTTTTTTTGGGGAACAAGTTTCCTTTACAAAAAAGTATTCTGGATTGAAGGTAATGGGCAAATGTTAATGAAAAAAGTTGATGTAAACTTCACAACTGACATTCGAGTAAAAGGCATTCACATTTTTGAGGGAGATACCGTGAAAATTGGAGACACTCTGTTTAATTATTACCAAGATCATTTTGATAGTGATGCTACTTTAGTAATTAAAAACAATGACAAACGAGAGCGTCGGTATAGTGATTTACAGAACATTCAAAAAGAAATACATTTAAAAAACCTTGAATTAAGAGCATTTAAAGACAGGTTAACTTATTTAAAATCTCAAGAAAAGAAAATCACAAACTTAATACTTCTTGATGTGTACACAGTAGACAAGTTAGATACCGTTAACGATCAAATTCAAAGTACAGAAAGCAAAATACGCTTACTTCAAAACGAGCTTTACTTTTTAAATCTAGAAAGAAAAAGATTGGCGCCAAATGATGCAAGCACCTATGGTTCTTCATCATACGGAAACACCTACTACTCTCCCATCAAAGGTGTCATCGGACAAATTCTAAAAAACAGTGAAGAATCTTGTTATAAAACCGAAAATGTTATGACCATACACGACGTAGAAAAAGTATTCATTAAAGCATATTTCAATTTAAAAGATATTGCTCATATCACAAAAGGTGATCTGGTTATTGTAGAATTCCCAGACAAAACAAAATCAAAGGGAATTATCAACAAGCTTTACATATCTACCTACGAAGCACCCACAGAGTTTCAAAAAAAATACGAACCAACCGAACGAAACATATTAACCGAGATAATTCCATTGGATAAAACTCAAATCTCAGAATGGGGTAAATTCTACAAATTAAACCTCAAAGTAAAAGTCGCCAAATATTAAATAGTGTATCTCAAAAAACCTTTCAATGAAAGGTTTTTTTGCATTGTTTCCAACCAATTAAAATGAGCGCACTAAATCTCTAATAAATCAGTTTAAAATCACCTTTTCTACAAAAACCATTCGTCGACAGAAAACGTTTCTTAGTCTACAGCTAGGCTTCTCTAAACTAATAATAAAATACAAACTCAAGACTTGAAGTAATTTAGTGGTATCAAATGAAATAATAACTTCTAAATCTAATAAATATGAACGCATTAGCTAAAACACAACAAATCGAAGAAACCGTAAAAAACAACCCAAAACTAGCTTACAGAAAAAGTACTCTTTTCAATGATTTAAAAACTAAAAAAGAGAATATTGCCGTAGTTGGATTGGGGTATGTAGGCTTACCATTAGCGGTACACATGGCATCAAAATTTAAAGTAATTGGTTACGATATTAGTGAAGACAAAGTTTTATCGTTAGTACAACACAAAGACCCTTGCGAAGAATTAGCAAGTGAGGAGTTCACTGGTAAAGACATTCAATTTACAGCAAATGCTGAAATTTTAAAAAATGCTAAATTTTATATAGTAGCAGTTCCAACACCAATCGATCATTTAAAAAAACCCAATCTAACACCAATCAAATCTGCAACTGCAAGTATTGCGAAACATCTAAAAAAAGGTGACTGTGTAGTATTTGAATCGACTGTATTTCCAGGTTGTACCGAAGAAGTTTGTGTACCAATCTTAGAAAGAATATCACGATTAAAATACAATGTTGATTTTACAATAGGTTACTCTCCAGAACGAATTAACCCAGGAGATACAGAACACACATTTACTAAAATCAAAAAAATAGTGTCAGGAAGCACGAAAGAAACCTTAGATATTATTTCTTCTGTGTATAGTGAAGTAGTGACTGCAGGAGTTCATAAAGCACCAAATATTCAAGTAGCAGAAGCTGCCAAAGTAGTAGAAAATATTCAAAGAGATGTGAATATTGGTTTGATGAATGAACTATCACAAATTTTCACTGCTTTAAATATCAACACAAAAGATGTACTTAAAGCTGCTGGAACAAAGTGGAATTTTCACAATTATTTCCCTGGTTTGGTGGGTGGTCATTGTATCGGTGTTGATCCTTACTACTTGATCAACAGAGCAAAAGAGAAAAGAATCAATCCTAAATTATTAGAACAGGTTCGTGAAATAAATGAAGGAATGATCAAACATATTGTTTTCCAATTATCTAAGCGATTATTCACAAAAAGAATGCGTAAAGAAAAAGTTTCAATATTGGTAAAAGGAGTTGCATTCAAAGAAAACGTAAACGACATCAGAAACTCTAAAACTGCAGAATTATGTATCGAGTTAGAGAAAAAAGGTTTCAACGTCGTTGTCAACGATTACTTGGTGAATGTAGATCAAGTTAAAAGACGCTATGGCATTACAGTAAATAATACAACATCAGAAAAATTTGATGCAATCATTTTAGCTGTCGACCATGAAGATTACAAACATTTAGCTCATTACGATTATTTAAAAAACGGAGATAAAGAGACAATCATTTTTGATATCAAAGGAGACAAAAAAGATAAATTTCCTGAAAACATTTATATGTCTTTATAAACTGACGTTTTCAACAAAAAACTGAGTCATGTTAAACATTTTAAAAAACAACAATTCTAGAAAGATAGTAAACGACGGGTATTCGCTGCTTATGGTCGCTCATGTAAATGAACTTAAACACGAGCAGCTTGAATATCTTGATGGTTTTGTTATTGACTCAGAAAATCGATCACATGTTCAAGAAATCATCGTACGAATTAGAACTCACAAAAACCTAAAGATTTGTTTGTTACCTATTTTCATTAACAATCTGTACAAACAACCTAAAGAATTAGTTCTCCACACCGATGGATATATCAACTTAGAATTAGAATCAAATTATTTTGAGCGTGTTATCACCATAGCAAACAGAATAAAAAATATTGAAACACCAAAAACCATTTATGTAAACTCTCTGATTCAGCATAAAACTATCGCGTATCTATATACACGTAATGCTATTCTAAAGCCTATAGCCGATAGAAAAAGCACGATCGGTTATACGTTTCCTTTTATTTCATTGTACTATAAGCACTACGAATCTATCGTTTTATTAAAAAACTTAGAGGAAATGAGAACCTTACATTATGTAACGTTCCAACTTAAAGACTATATACACCTTTGTAAATCTTGTGATGGAAATTATTTAAATTTTAGAGAAGCTTGCCCAAAATGTAGCGGTATTGATATTGTTGCACATGACATGATACACCATTTTGTATGCGCACATGTTGCTCCAGAAAAAGACTTCAAAATCGAAGATGGATTAGCATGTCCAAAATGTGATAAAAACCTTCGTCACATTGGAATAGACTACGACAAACCATCTACCATCTATTCTTGCAACTGTTGCAATCATGAATTTCAAAATGCAAATATGAAAGCACTATGTCTTGACTGTGAAACAGAAAATCAGCTAGAGGAATTATTAGAAAAATCCATAGGGGAATATAGTATTACACAAAAAGGTGAAAACATATTATTTGATGCTTCTATAAAAAATCAAATTCAAGAAAACCAAAGCATGAAAATTGGTAGTATGCCTCCTCAACTATTCAAAATTGTTCTGAACCAAGAAATCAAAAGAATAAAAGCAACCAATGGGTATAGTTATTTTGCGAAAATTGAATTTAGAAATCAACAATTGCAATTGTTGAATGATAATGTCAAATCTGCATTGACCAAAGAAATTTCAGGAATCATAAAATCTTATATGGAAGGTCCAGATATTTTATCTGCAGAAAATTTCAATTGCTATTATTTAATGCTACCTGACACCCGTGAAGATCAATTACAAAGATTAGAATTAATAGACTACAACTTGGCAAAACTAATCAATGATAATACTACAGGAGATAACCAAAAAGTCGAAATTAAAATACATCGAATAGATAAAAACGATACTTTACAAACCTTTTTCTCATGATACCATTAAGCTTACATAACATACTTCCAGAATACATGAATTATTGGTTTGTAGTTGGAATACAAAAATTTATTCGCGTTTTTTGGTTTTTCGTGATTTTTGAATTTACGCGTTACATCATTATCGATTATGTAATCGCAATTCTATTTAAAATATCGTCTAAATCAAGAACAAAGAAATTCGAATTAGCAAGACAGCAACTATTCAACGAAAATCCTTTTGTATCTGTTATCATTCCCGGAAAAAACGAAGGAAAACACTTATACAAATTAACACGATCATTAGCAGAACAAACGTTCTCAAATTTTGAATTGATAATCGTCGATGATGGTTCAGATGATGAAACTCCAATTATTGGAAAAAATCTTGAAAAACTTGGATTAATAGATGTATTCATTAGAAATGACATGCGTGGTGGTAAAGCTTCTGCAGCAAATCTAGCGTTGCGTTATAGCAAAGGAAAATACATTGTGCATCTTGATGCTGATTGTTCTTTTGATAGAGATGCTATTGAGAAAGTACTTCTTCCATTTTTTTTCGGTGAAAATATCGCAGCTGTCGGTGGCAACGTAAAAGTAAGAAACTACAAAGAGAGCTTATGCGCAAAACTGCAAGCTATTGAATACTTAAAAACTGTATCCATTGGAAGAATAATAACCTCTTATCTAGGAATCTACAAAATCATATCTGGAGCATTCGGTGCATTTAGAAAAGATGTGATTGATAGTATTGGTGGTTGGGACATCGGTCCAGGATTAGATGGTGACATCACTGTAAAAATCAGAAAATCGGGTTACAATGTATATTTTCAGCCAGATGCAATTTGTTTGACAAATGCACCAGCAAAATTTAAAGTCTTGACCAAACAAAGACTTCGATGGGATAAGTCGATCATTAGATTTAGGGTTCGGAAACACAAAGATGTGTATTTCCCTTCTGCGAATTTTAATTGGCTGAATTTTATAGCACTTTTCGAAAATGTATTTTATAATGTGGTCTTAGATTTACTATGGTGGGTATACATAATTGATATAATTGTCAACTACAGCAGTTCATTAAAATTTATAATCCCCATGAACTTCACCCTGTATTTTGTTATGTCGTACGTTCAAATGCTAAGCATCTACATTTTTTCGGAACGACGTGAAGAAGAAAAATATTTATGGCCATATGTAATTTTAATGACCATCTATACGGGAACCTACTTAAGAATTGTAAGAACTGTTGCCTATTACAAAGAGTTCTTTTTTAAAAGATCTTTTGAAGACCCGTGGAATCCTTACAAGTCGTCGATTCAAGCGAAGAGAGCTGGACTTTAAAAAGTAAACAAACCACCATTCGTCTTTACAAAATCGTCAGTCGACGAAAATTCTACAATCCAGCGGTAGTAAAAAGTAATTTTACTCAAACAAAAACCTACAATTATGAATTTAAAAATAGTACACAAAGCCAAAACTCTTCGAGTTCCGAACAACGAAAAAATTATCACAGAATTTGTAAAAATCTATCGTTCCATTGACTTGATAAACAAAAAGAAGCAAGTTTCAATGAGCAGTATTGTAGTTCAAGCTGCCCTATTTCTGATCATTGCGATTACTACGAGTTGTCAAAATGTTATTGAACATGATGTTATGACTCATGAAGAAACAGTAAAAGAAGAAGCAGCAGTTTACGAAATTGATAATAACGAACAAAGCTTATCTTCCAGAATTACTTACATCAATAGAACTGCAACCATCACTCCTATTATCAATGATGCGTCCTACTCTAAAAAAGGATCATTGAAAGCCAAAAGTGTCAATGGAGTGGAAGAAATGTATTATTGGGAACATGTTGCCGATGTAGCTCCATTAATTATTAATGAAAAATTTTTAAGTGTAACGCATATAACTTTAAATAACAACAAAGCATATATTAGTTATCACAAACAAGGTGATGAACATTTTGGAGCCATTGAAACTATTGATTTAAACAACCCTAATTTTCCGATTATTGCCAGTAGAGCGACATTCCCGAGATCAGATATCAATGCCATAAGCTCCGGACCTTCTGCGGCATCACCAAATGTAAAAGTTTGGTTGGCTATGTCAAATTCAAAAAACGGGGCACAACTTTATGAAATCGAAACAGATAATGGAGTGTACACAGATAAACACAGAAGAGTAAACCTCTCAAACATTTTCGATACAGGAATTTCTGCCTCTGCAAACGGAATTGCTAGTACAAGTCAATTTTTATATGTCACTTCAGGAAAAACTCATGGAGGAACTGTAAAACTGAATAAAAGCAGTCTAAAAGCTTTAGATTTTGAGAGCTACCAAAATGCAAAATACATTGCGGCAAATAGTTTCTCAGGGAACCCGGTTATTGCAAGTTTAGTTACTGGAGACAATGCTTCTTTAAAAATAAATCGTGATGAAAATGACCTTAATGCAACGAATTTTTCAATCGGAGAAATCTTTCATCAAAATGTAATTGAAACCTATCGTGGAAAATCAACTATGGAATTTTCTCCAAAAAACTCTAATAATTTATACATAGCTAAAGGTAAAGATGGGATTGGACTATATGATATTAACAACGGAGTTGAATTAAACAAATCTAAAGGGACCATGTTAATTGCTGGAAACACCAATGGTGTGAGTACAGATATCGATTATGTTTATGCAGCAAACGGTTCTGATGGCATTTCCATCTCTCCACATCCAACAAATCAAAATGAAGACATCTGTCCTATCTTTTATTGGGATCTAGCAGAAGAAGATGCTTCGGCAAATTACATTATTGCAGATGGCGAATGGGTATTTGTCGCTAAAGGAAAAGGTGGATTTAAAATTTTAAGAAAAAGAACCAAAGATGAATACAAAACCGTAACTACCTACAATGATAACGGTAAACCAGATGGAATGGAAGACGATAAAGAAGTATGTAGTACACTACTACCAAATATCTATAGCAATGTTTTACCTGAACGACAAAACGCAATGAAACAACATCCTGAGTATTTTTTAAACCCTGTGAAAAACCTGGTGATTAAAGAAAAGACAGAATTAAATTTGACTTTTATTGATGAAGGAGCTGGTTACAAAAATGTTTTAGGATACTACACCTACAACGAAAATGATCCTATAACGGAAGAAAATTTATTAGATAAAATAGTAATTTTTCCAAACGTATCTGCACAAGGTTCAGGTGGACAATTGATAAGGGGTAACACAATGAGATTGTTGGGTGAATTTGAACCAGGTACAGTGGTCGGTTTCTTTTTGATAGCCAACGGATGGCGAAATGGCTCTATAACTGATGGTTATTACTCTCAACATACCGATATAAACTTTAACCGAAGTGGTAGACAACAGAGTATTATTTTTTATGATGCCAACTGTAATTCAGTAGTGATTGCCTTTGAAGATATCAGTGTCCCGAATGGAGACAATGATTTCAACGATGCTATATTCGAAATAACTTCTTCAAATCCTAATGCCCTTGAAGTTGAAAGTTTCAACCAAATAGGTAACTAAATCAAAAAAAATACTGCATTTCATGCCCAATGTAAATTTCATTGGGCATTATTTTGTCTTAGAGTAATCAATGAAAAAATTTAATTCTATACATTTGTTCATTGAATCTTTAAAAGACAAATGCAATGGATTACTATTATATAAAAGCCTTACACATTATCTTTATTGTTACATGGTTTGCTGGTTTGTTTTACATCGTTCGCTTATTTATCTACCATGTAGAAGCTGATAAAAAACAACAGCCAGATAAGGGCATATTGCAACGTCAATATAAAATCATGAGCAAACGCTTATGGTACATAATCACATGGCCTTCTGCTATTTTAGCAAGTATCTTTGCTTTTTGGTTATTATATGAAAACCCTACTTTATTAAAACAACAATGGATGTGGATCAAGTTATCTTTTGTTGGAATCCTATATTTTTATCAATGGGGGTGTCATGTGATATACAAACAATTGCAAAACGATATTATCAAATATAGTTCTGCAAAATTAAGACTTTGGAATGAGGTGGCAACTGTTGTTTTATTCGCTGTTGTCTTTTTAGTTGAACTTCAAAATAATATTGATTGGATTTGGGGTGTCATCGGAATTTTCTCTTTTGGTATTGTCTTAATGTTACTCGTAAAACTATACAAGAAAGCTAGAAAAAAAAGAAGTTGGGATGCTTCTGAAAAGGACTTTCTAGAGTAAATCTATAATTTCTCCTCTTCCATCGGAAGAATTACTCCCTATAACATATGTGGTATCTGTGGAATGGATTTTAAAAATTAATCTTTCAGAATGCAATTGAGCTATGATTTCAATAATTTTCTCGTAAGACAACGTAGATTCATCAAACCATACTTCTTCAATTTTTTTCTTGATTGTATAACGCTCTATTTGCTTGATAGAATTGAACTTTACAAACGATAAATTTCGATGCATTTCTTTGTCAATCGTTACCTTTTTATTTCCAACGTATAAAATATTTTCGCGCTCTGAAATAATAATTACTGGATCGGCCAGTTGAAAATATTTGTATAAATACCACAACTTTATTCCGATTTTCATAGCAGTGTCTTTGAAAAAATTTGCTTTGAAATGTTTCTTGTAAAATATTTCCATGGCACCGTGAAAATATTTCAAATACTTTACATCTTTCCTTGTAGACTCACCTTTAAAATGTATTGCTTTAACGCCTCCCAAATAATAATTTTGCAATCCGGCATTTAGCAATTTATAACTGAGATCAATATCTTCACCATACATAAAATAATCTTCGTCAAAACCACCAACCACTTTGTAAACACTCGTTTTTAAAAACATAAATGCACCAACTAAAATCTCTACTTCACCCGAACCATCTTGCTCAATATGATTGGCATAGTAAGTTCCCTTAGCATTGTTTCCTCCAAATAATTTATTCAAAGATGCTTTGAAGGTTGGAATCCCTCTTTTACTTTCTGGTAAAAATGCACCTGTACCATCGATGAGCTGTACTCCTACCGCTCCTAATTTATCTTTTGTAGCTGCAAAATCTAGCAAATCAATAAAAGTATGTTCTCCTACAACCGTATCTGGATTTAAAATAAGTACATGTTCTCCTTCAGCAATTGCAACACCTTGATTATTCGCCTTGGAAAAACCAACATTTTCCTTATTTGCGATTAGTTTTACATTCGGAAAGTTTTTAGCCAATAACAGACTACTATTGTCTGCTGAATTATTGTCTACTACAATTATTTCACCGCGTATACCTTCACAAGCCTTTTCAACACTTTTTAAACACAATTCTAAAAAGTGATAAACATTATAACTTACTATCACAATAGATAGTTCCATATGGGGAGATTTGGTCAAAGTAATTACGGTTAAATGGTAGTAGCGAAAATAGAATTTTTATTTTTCTTATTCAAGGTAATATTTCCTTATTGCGCTAAGGAGTCTCCAAAAGGAACGCGATTTGCAATACTTCTTCCTAAGGTTACCTCATCTGTATACTGTAATTCATCTCCAACCGAAATACCTCTAGCAATGGTTGAAATGGTGATTTGGTATTTTTGTAGTTGTTTGTAAATATAAAAATTTGTGGTATCGCCTTCCATAGTTGAACTCAATGCCAAAACCACTTCCTTTACAACACCAGATTCTATTCTTTCAATCAACTCCGAAATCGTTAAATTATGAGGTCCTACCCCTTCCATTGGAGATATCCTTCCACCGAGCACATGGTACAAACCTTTAAATTGAACTGTATTTTCGATTGCCATCACATCTCTAATATCTTCAACAACACAAATAATTTCTTTGTTTCTTTGACTACTCGAACAAATTTCACAAACCTCAACATCAGAAATACTGTAACAACTTTTACACAACTTCACCTGCTCAACTAAAGCATCTAGCGCTGTCGTTAAATGTTTTGTATGTGTTTTCGATTGCTTCAACAAATGGAGCACCAATCTCAAGGCTGTACGCTTTCCGATTCCAGGAAGCTGAGAAACTTCATTCACAGCATTTTCTAATAATTTTGAAGAAAAATTCATGCCACAAAGATACTCAATTGCTTAAAAAAGCAATCGTAATTCTAAAGAGCTTTCAAAAAATATATTTGATTTTTTATGCAAATAAGAATCTATCTTAAAAACTTTAGTATTTTCACTTTTTATTCAAAAAACAAATAAGAATGCAGGCTATTCAAATTATTTCAATCGTAGTTATATATTTCTTTGTCCTTCTTGGAATCTCATATTTCACAGGTAAAAGCGATTCTAATAATTCCTTTTTTAAGGCAGAAAAAAAGTCGCCTTGGTATGTGGTAGCCTTCGGAATGGTTGGTGCTTCACTTTCTGGAGTTACATTCATTTCTGTTCCAGGTTGGGTACAAGCGAGTCAGTTTAGTTATATGCAAATTGTATTCGGATATTTGGCTGGATATTTTGTAATTGCATACATATTATTGCCAATCTACTACAGAACCAACATCACCTCTATCTACGAATATTTAAGAGAACGATTCGGAGTTGTAAGTCATAAAACAGGAGCCGTTTTCTTTTTCATTTCTCGTGTACTTGGAGCCTCTTTTCGATTATTTTTAGTGGCTTCAGTTTTTCAGTATTTTATTTTTGACACTTGGAATATTCCTTTCGAAGTTACTGTAGTGATATCTATTTTGCTCATATGGATGTATACCTATAAAGGTGGTATGCGAACGATCGTTTGGACCGACACCTTGCAAACTCTTTTTATGCTTGCTGCAGTCTTTGCATCCATTTATATTATTTGTGACAGTTTCGGACTTACAGTATTCGAAGCCTTTAAATCAGAAGAATTCAAAGAATATTCACAGATGTTTTTCACGGAAGATATCAACAACAGCAAACACCTACTCAAGTCATTCTTCGGAGGTATGTTTATCGCAATCGCAATGACTGGTTTAGATCAAGACATGATGCAAAAAAACCTTACTTGTAAAAGTACCAAAGAAGCTCAGTGGAATGTTTTGTCTTTAGGTTTTATTCTAATCGTTGTAAATTTTATTTTCTTGTTTTTAGGCGCCTTACTTTTTATGTATGCTGATAAGAACGGAATTGCAATTCCTACAATTGATGGGAAAATAAAAACCGATTTATTATTCCCTCAAATTGCATTAAATGAGAACCTAGGTCTTCCAATTGCCTTGTTCTTTATTTTAGGTTTGATCGCTGCAGCGTATTCAAGTGCAGATAGTGCACTTACTTCGTTAACAACTTCATTTTGTTTTGATTTTTTAAGACTTGAAAACCAAGAGGAAAAACGACAAAAAACAATCAGAAAAAAGGTACATATCGGTGTTTCTATACTTTTAGTACTCGTTATTATAATATTCAAACATGTATTGGATGACAATGTAATCAGCAGTCTGCTAAAAGTAGCTAGTTATACGTATGGTCCTTTATTAGGTCTTTTTGCTTTCGGAATATTCACCAAACATCAGATCATCGAAAAACGAGTTCCTTTCGTTGCATTATTTGCCGTAATTACAACGGCAATTCTAAATTATTATTCAACAGTTTTGTTCAACGGATACAAATTTGGATACGAATTGTTAATTGTCAACGGAGCTATTACATTCTTAGGTTTGTTAACTATAAAATCAAACAAACCAATTTCTCAGTAAATCACTATCTTCTACTTCAAATAATCATTATTTTTGTAGCATGGAAAAAGACCTAAGCGACTATAGAAAAGTGTACAAAAAAAAGGAGTTATCAGAAAATGATATTCCTGAAAACCCCTTGGAATTATTTCAAAAGTGGTTTTACAATGTAGAACAATCTAATTCGATTGACGAGGCCAATGCGATGACGGTTTCAACCATTGGTACGGATGGCTTTCCAAAAAGCAGAGTGGTATTGATGAAAAAATTTACCTGGGAAGGTTTTATCTTTTACACGAATTATAACAGTGAAAAAGGACAAGCCATTACCAACAATCCCAACTTATGTCTTTCGTTTTTTTGGCCAGGAATGGAACAACAGATCATCATCAAAGGAATCGCTGAAAAGGTACCTGAAAACTTGTCAGATGGTTATTTTGAATCTCGTCCTGATGGTAGTAAACTAGGTGCATGGGCTTCCAATCAGAGTCAGGTAGTTGCATCGAAAGATGAATTGTTGCAAAATCTTGAAAAATTTGAACAAAAATTTGAAAACTCAGAAATTCCAAGACCAAAGCATTGGGGAGGCTATTTGGTGAAACCAAAATCGATTGAATTCTGGCAAGGAAGACCTAATCGTATGCATGATAGAATCTTATATACGCTGCAAGAAAATTTCGATTGGAATATTGAACGTTTGGCCCCTTAACAAAAGAATATAAATTTTATTTTTCTATCCATATAAAAAAGCCAATTCAACTATTTTAGTATCTTTGAATTATTAATTTGTATACATGAAAACAGTATATATTGTAAGGCATGCAAAGTCTTCTTGGGAGTACAATGGCATTAAAGACATTGATCGACCATTAAAAAAAAGAGGTATCAAAGATTCTTATCTTGTTGCTTCGGCGCTATCTGAAAAAATAAAAAAACCTGATGTTTTTATTACAAGTAGCGCGTCTAGAGCCTTATCCACGGCGGTTATATTTAGCAACGTTTTCGGATACCCTTTATCAAATTTGCAAATCAAAAAATCTTTGTATAGTTTTAGTGATGGTTATTTAGTAAAAACCATCAAAGCTTTGGATGATGAATTTGATTCAGCCATTATTTTTAGTCATGATCATGGGATCAACGACTTTGTAAATAAATATGGAAATGTTTTCATTCCGCATGTACCTACTTGTGGGGTAATTGCCATAGAATTTGACAACAATCACTGGAAAAGTATAAAAAAAGGAAAAACTCTTTTTCAAGAAGCACCTAAAAATCACAAATAAAACAATATCATCTTGTTAAACATAAAGAAATACGCTGCTATTGATATCGGTTCTAATGCCGTAAGATTACTAATTTCAAATATTATTTTGGTTGAAGATGAAGAACCAAAATTCAAAAAATCAGCACTAATTCGTGTACCAATTCGTTTGGGTGCCGACGCATTTATTTCGGGGACTATATCTGATGAAAATTCTAATAGAATGGTTGAGGCCATGAAAGCCTTTAAGCTCTTGATGAATGTACATGGTGTAGAGACCTATAAAGCATGTGCGACTTCAGCCATGAGAGATTCTTCGAACGGACCAGAATTAATTGAAAAAATCAAAAAAGAAGCTGATATTAAAATTGAAATTATTGATGGTAAAAAAGAAGCACAAATAATAGCTTCTACCGATTTATCTCAGCTTATAGAAGGTCATAAATCATATCTTTATGTTGACGTTGGTGGAGGAAGTACCGAATTCACAATATTTTCGAAGCAACAGGTTGTTGCATCAAAATCATTTAAAATGGGTACTGTACGTCTATTAAACAAAGAAGTAGACAAAAAAGAAACATGGAAAGAAATCAAAAAATGGATTGAAAAAAACACCAAAGACCTAAAGAAAATTGTGTTAATCGGTTCTGGTGGAAATATCAATAAGATATTTAAAATGTCTGGTCAAAAAATAGACAAACCTCTTTCTTATATTTATATGAATGCTCATTACCAGTTTTTGAAAAAGATGTCATACGAAGAACGTATCTCAGAACTTGGATTGAACCCAGATCGAGCGGATGTAATTATACCTGCCACAAAAATTTATTTATCAGCAATGAAATGGAGTGGAGCAAAAAAAATCTACGTTCCAAAAATTGGATTGTCTGATGGTATTATCAAAAGTTTGTATAGTGGGATAATTGAAGCATAGTTTGATGGTATCATTTAGGTTATTATTTTTCATAACTGCTAGTGTTCTCTTAACTAGATGTGAGTCTCAATCAAATGACAAACAACAACACAAAACAAAGACTCAAAAAGATTCTGTTGCTGCTATTTCAACCGTTGTTGTAAAAGAAAACAAACCGCCAGAAAAATACATCTTACCGCAAAACAGACGATACATCTTTGATTCTATCTCTACAGAAAATGCTGTAGAATTCTTTACAGAATACGGAAAAAAAAATCCTGAAACGAAGATAAAAATAGAAACCAGATTAGGTACCATAATTGCAAAATTATACGAAGACACTCCGATTCATCGAGCGAGTTTTATCTATTTGGTAAAAATGGGATATTACAACACTACCTGCTTTTATAGGGTAGTACCTGACTTTATAGTACAAGGTGGAAACTCAGACAATTTGGTAACCCCTGCCTTTAAAGAACAATTACACGACTATAAAATTCCTGCAGAATTCAGAAAAAACAGAGGTCATAAACGCGGCTGTATGGCAGCTGCAAGGGACTGGGTAAACAACCCTGAAAAAATGTCAAGTCCTTTTGAGTTTTATTTTATTCAAGCCACAAAAGACCAATCTCACTTAAATTTCGAACACACAGTTTTTGGAGAAATCATCAACGGAATTGAAGTTATAGATAAAATCACCAAAGTTGCTATCGACCGTTACGAATGGCCAGAGAAAGAAATTCCTATGAAAATTACGGTGCTAAAAAACTAATCAAACCAAACGACAAAACTTGTAGGCTTTACAAGGTTTGGTATTTGTTCTAATTGTACATCATTTGTTTGAATAGTAGTAATTCCCAAATCTAATTTATCCAATGTCATCGTTGCATTTAACGCATCTAAATACAAAACAACCTTTGTAAAAGTAGATTCCGTTTTTGAAATATTTGTCAATAAATTTATCTCTTCAAAAGTAGACCCAAGACCAATGCCTTCTTCTGTTGTATATAGCTCGTCGTGAATTTCAATAACTTTAAAAGTTGATAACGAATCTAAGGGTTCTTTTGGAGTAAGAGTCAACAGGTGTTTTCCTTCTTTAGAATAAATATAGTAATAGTCATCTGCTTGAGTATAACTACCTTTGTAACCTAAAACACCCTCACTTAAATTTTTAACAATCGAATCGTTCTCAAAAAGTGCATCAACTTCTTCTACTGTCGTTTCATTCGTTACTAGCCCTACTCTATTTTTTGAAATCGTATAAGCATCATTACCCGAACAGGCGACAAGTTGCACTGCGAAAAAACACACCAAAACACTTTTGAAAATCGTTTGTATCATAAATTGAAAGAATCTAATTATTGTTGGGGCTAAATGTAGTTTTTTTCTTTTAAATCACCATGAGCTTCACTCGTAAAAAAATCAGAAGTACTAGGTATGCAGAAAAATATTCTTCGATATTAACTTATAAAACTATCCCTTTTAAGTATCTTTGCAGCCTTAAAATCAAGCATTCATGACACAAGAAGACAAAGATTTAATAGCCGCTGGTAAAATGCTCCCACTGATGGAAGAATTTTACACCATTCAAGGTGAAGGAGGCTATACCGGTACAGCAGCTTATTTTATTAGAATTGGTGGTTGCGATGTCGGATGTCATTGGTGTGATGTAAAAGAAAGTTGGGATGCCAATCTACACCCGCCTACCCTTACAGACACCATAGTTTCAAATGCAAAAAACTACGCTAAAACAGTAGTTGTTACTGGTGGCGAACCCTTAATGTGGTCTCTTGATTATGTTACTCAAAAACTAAGAAACGAAGGAATTCGTACACATATTGAAACTTCTGGTGCGTATCAGTTATCGGGTATCTGGGATTGGTTTTGTTTGTCTCCGAAGAAAACAAAATTACCTTTGAAAGAATGTCATCAAGCAGCAGATGAATTAAAAATGATCATCCATAATGCAAATGATTTTATTTTCGCTGAAGAACAAGCAGCGAAAGTATCTAGTTCTTGTGAACTCTATTTACAGCCTGAATGGAGCAAAAAAGAAAAAATGATTCCACAAATTATCGACTATGTAATGAAAAACCCTAAATGGAAAATCTCATTACAAACACATAAATATTTGAATATACCATAGTTTGATTATCTAAGGCTTCGACATCCTTGCACAAGCTCAGGGAACAAGCTAAGTCTACGAAACATAGCGAACCTTGAGACTAATTGAAAAGTTAAAAAAAAAAAAAAATCCCAATCAAACGATTGGGATTTTTTTATGTATTATATATACTGCTGTTTAGTAATCTCCTAATGTAGCAGGATTTTGGCTCAATGCTTCTTCTAGCTGAGCATCGTTTGGAGCTTTACCATGCCAAGCATGCGTGTTCATCATAAAATCTACTCCGTTACCCATTTCTGTTTCTAACAAAATACAAACTGGCTTTCCGTTTCCAGACAAATCTTTTGCTTTTGCTAAAACTGCTTGAATCGCTTCGATATCATTTCCTTGCTTCTCTTCTAAAACAATCCATCCAAAAGATTCAAATTTATCTTTTACAGAACCCATTGCCAATACATGGTCAGTAGTTCCGTCAATTTGTTTACCATTCAAATCTACTGTAGCAATCACATTGTCAACATTTTTTGCTGCCGCATACATGATAGCCTCCCAGTTTTGACCTTCTTGCAACTCTCCATCACCATGTAAGCTGTAGACTAACTTGTCATCGCCGTTTAATTTTTTAGCTTGAGCAGCTCCTAAAGCAACACTCAATCCTTGTCCTAAAGAACCTGAAGCCATACGAATTCCTTCTAAACCTTCATGTGTTGTTGGGTGACCTTGCAAACGAGAATTTAACAATCTAAATGTTGCTAATTCTTCAACAGAAAAATACCCGCTTCTTGCTAAAACACTATAAAAAACTGGCGAAATATGTCCATTAGATAAAAAGAATAAATCTTCATTTTTACCATCCATATCAAATTTTTCAGAATTGTAAGACATCACATCTTGATACAATACTGTTAAAAATTCAGTACATCCTAGAGATCCTCCTGGGTGACCAGAATTCACTGCGTGTACCATACGTAAAATATCTCTTCTTACTTGTTGAGAAAAATCTTTCAATTCTTGAGTTGTAGCCATTTTATAATATTTATTCGGCAAAAGTACATCTTTTTGTAAGATGTTACAAGCATAAAAATTGAATAAATCTGAGGTTTTTTTCTAGGCTATTTCTATCAAATTTGACTGATTATTTTTCAAATAACTCTTTAATATTCGATGGATGTCTTTATTGTCTTTTTGTGGTGTAATTTGAGATAAATAGGTTTCTCTTGAAGCTGTAGAAATTTCTTCATCAATATATCCAAACCCCATATAAATACCATTCAACACCAATGCATAAGCATATTCATTTGGCTTTCTCCCAGACTCTTTGATGATGAAGTTATCCTTTTTAAACTGAACAGACTGTATCGCCTTTTGCACCCTTTTATTATAGGCTTCTACCGGCTCTTCACTTCTACAAACTCCCCTGCATTGTTTTATTTGGTAATGAAAGCAACTGCTAACATTGGTTTGGAGGTTGCAGTATTTTGGACACAACTCATAAGTTTCACACAATTTCTCTACAAATTGCCGAGCCTCTGTAACACTATAAAATTTAAGTATCGGTTTCGGAACATTTTTTAATTGATTCCACGCCAAATGCGTTACTCCTTTTCTATCTTCATAAGAAAATAAGGCATAGCCTTCTCTTGTCTTTCGTTGTGCTCTGTTGTATTTAGGAAAATGATGTTTGATTTCTGAAGACTCTAACAACAGCGCTAATAACTCACTTCCGGTTTCAGTATATGCTATATCTGCTGTAGCCATACACATCGCTATTTCTTTTTTCTTTTTATCATAAAAATGACTCAAAACACGCTGCTTTATGTTATTCGACTTCCCTACGTAAATAATCTCTTTCTCTTCGTTTTTAAAATAATAAACCCCTTCCCTTTCTGGCAAACTGTCAAATATTTTTTTTGGAAGTAATGGAGGCAATGTTGCTTCTCTTGATTTCGGGTTTAAAAAAGAGGCAAAGACGCTGCCATTATCTAATTCATATAGTTTTTTAAATAATATAGTAGTTGCCTCAGCATCTCCTCGTGCGCGATGTCTATCTACCAATGGAATATTTTCAGATATACATAATTTACCAAGGCTGTATGATTTTTTTCCGGGTAATAATTTCCTCGACAAACGAACTGTACATAATTTTTTACGTCTATATGTCAAGCCGAGTTCTTTAAACTCTTTGCTAATAATATTATAATCAAAATTTACATTGTGCGCTACAAACACACACCCTTCAGTAATTTCATATATTTTTTTTGCTACCTCATAAAACTTAGGCGCATCTTTTACCATCGTATTTGTTATTCCGGTAAGATTTGTAATAAAAACAGGAATGTTACACTCAGGATTTATCAATGTAGTGTATTCATCTACCACCTGTTCTCCATCAAAAATAAAAATACTTATCTCAGTTATTTTTACTCCCCCATTGGTTTCAATATCGACTATTGCATATTTCATGAAACCATTTTTTTCAACTCTTTCAATTCAACACCCAATTGATTCAACATCAAAGCTATGCTGCTAATTTTCAAATCACGCTCATCATACTCTTGCGTATTGATACTACAGGTATACTCCCAAACCTCTAACACTTCTGAAAGAGGAACTTCGTAAGCATCGTAATTTTTATTATCGGGTACCAAAAGTAAACTTTCACTTTCTTCTATTTTATTATAAACACGCTTATAAGTCATACCATCATTCAATGTTACAACAATGTAAGAAGTACCATTTTTAACATCTCGAACATCTTCTATGTACTGAGCCACAACATACGATCCATCTTTCATAGGCAACATAGAATCTCCCTTTATTGGAAAAGCTCTGTGTTTTCCGGTGGGTAGAAAAGGTAATTTTATTTTATCTAATTGCTCTATATATTCAGGGTCATTATACCCTAACAAATATCCTGCAGAAGCTTTTACCGGAACAACCTCTATCAAGTCTTCGTTATCACTATCTACCGTAATAGGAAACAAAACACGTTGGTTTCCTATTTCTATAAAAGAAGTATCTGACGCATATGTCAAATCATTTTTAATCAACACGTCTATTGGTAGTTTAAAATAATTTGAAAAATTAACCAACATCTCTATTGGAGGATCAGAACGTCCTTCTTCATAAGAACCCACTTTAGACCTAGTAATACCCAGTTCTTCAGACAACTGCTCTTGAGTTAATTTTTTAATTTTTCGTAAGTGTCGGATGTTTTTAGCTACATTATTCATAATACTACAAATATAAGCATTAAAAACTATTATTTGTAGCTAATTTTGTAAAATGTTTTTAAATGCACATACATATTACAGTTTACGCTACGGAACCATTGCTCCTGAACAACTTCTGAAACTTGCACATACACATGAAGTAACACAGATGGCATTCACCGACATCAACAACACCTCTGCTTGTCTAGAAGTAATACGATTGGCGAAAAAATTTAAAATAAAACCCATCCTGGGCATTGATTTTAGAAACGGAGCGCAGCAAGAATTTATCATGCTAGCCAAAAACAACAACGGCTTTGAAGCAATCAACCAATACCTTTCTAGTTTTTTACACCAGTCTAATTTTAAAATTCCGAAACTCGCAAAAAAACTAACTGACACTTTTGTTATTTATCCTTTTAAAAAAGCAATAAATATCAACTTAAAAACCAACGAATTTATAGGAGTTCACAAAGAAGACCTACATACTTTGAGTTTTTTAAAGGCAACACATTTGATCCCTAAAATGGTGGTCCTACAAACGGTTTCTTTTGAAAACAAAAAAGGTTTCAATACTCACCGCCTATTAAGAGCTATCGACAACAACACACTCTTAAGCAAGCTACCCACATCTGAACAAGGGAGCGAGTTTGACATGTTTATCCCAATATCAACATTAAAAAATCTCTTTTCTGACTACCCTATAATTATAAAAAATACAGAGAAAATTCTAGAACAATGCAACGTCGAATTCAACTTTCTAGAAAATCAAACCAACAATCAATCTTCTTACACAACACATAAAGAACTAGATTTTAAACTCTTAAAAAAACTAAGCTATCAAGGCATCTCCTATCGCTATAAAAAAACAGAACAAAAGGTTTTAGACAGAATCGAAAAAGAATTAAGGATCATTAAAGAAAAAGGATTTGTCTCTTATTTTTTAATCAATTGGAAAATATTAAAATACGCTCGTTCTAAAGGATATTTTTATGTCGGTCGAGGAAGCGGTGCGAATAGTATTATAGCTTACCTATTACGCATTACCGATGTCGATCCGATAGAATTAGACCTGTATTTTGAACGATTTATCAACTTATACAGAACGACTCCTCCTGATTTTGACATTGATTTTTCATGGACAGACAGAGACGATATCACGCAATTTATATTCAGTCGCTTTAAAAACACGGCACTAATAGCTGTATACAACACTTTTAAACACAAAGCCTCAGTAAGAGAACTAGGAAAAGTATTCGGTTTGCCTAAATCTGAAATTGATAGCCTATGTGCTCATAGATATAATTTCAACACACTCGATCGCCTTTCTCAATTAGTAATCATCTACAGCCAGTACATTCAAGGTTTTCCGAATTACTTAGGAATTCACGCAGGAGGAATAATCATTTCAGAAAAACCCATCCATCATTACGTAGCAACGTTTCTTCCGCCAAAAGGCTACGCTACAACTCAATTTGACATGGTAATCGCCGAAAACAGTCAACTCTATAAATTCGATATTTTAAGTCAAAGAGGCTTAGGTAAAATTAAAGATACGGTAGAAATTGTACATCAAAATTATCCTGATCAACCTTTGTTGGATATTCATGATATTCAACGTTTTAAAGAAGACACAAAAATCAAGTACCTACTACGAAATGCAAAAGCTATAGGCTGTTTTTATGTAGAATCTCCAGCAATGAGAATGTTGTTAAAAAAACTACAAGTAGACAATTATTTAGGATTGGTTGCAGCCAGTTCTGTCATTCGTCCTGGAGTAGCAAAATCAGGTATGATGCGTGAATATATTATGAGGTATCGCTTCCTTGAAAAAAGAAAAGATGCGCATCCAATACTACTCAATATAATGCCTGAAACATTTGGAGTAATGGTATACCAAGAAGACGTAATTAAAGTTGCGCATCATTTTGGTGGCTTAAACCTTGGAGAGTCTGACGTGTTACGAAGAGCTATGTCTGGTAAATTTCGTTCTAAAGACATGTTTGTTAAGGTAAAAAAGCAGTTTTTTAAAAATTGTCTGGATTCTGGCAAACCTTTAAAAATAATACAAGAGGTTTGGATGCAAATAGAAAGCTTTGCTGGGTACGCCTTTGCCAAAGGACATTCTGCTTCTTATGCTGTAGAAAGTTATCAAAGCTTATTTTTAAAAGCCTACTACCCTTTAGAATATATGGTAGCCACAATAAACAATCATGGCGGGTTTTACAGCACCGAACTATACATACACGAAGCTCGCATGCATGGCGCTATAATTCACGCCCCATGTATCAATAACAGCCGTAACAAAACCACAATTACAGGTAACGATATCTACATCGGATTTTCTTTTTTACAAGCCCTAGAATCTAAAACCAGAGAACATATTTTCACCGCCAGAAAAAATGGTATTTTTAAGAGTCTCGATAATTTTATTGATCGAGTTCCTATTTCTTTAGAACAAATTCGAATTTTAATCAAAATCAATGCTTTTCGTTTTACAGGAATAAACAAAAGAGAATTGCTATGGGAAGCGCATATGAAAATTAAAAAAGTAGCTTTATCAGAACCCACAGCAACACTATTTATTACAGAACAAATTCACTATCAAACACCTAAACTATACTCTTCAAAACTAGAAGATGCTTTCGATCAAATAGAATTACTCGGTTACCCTCTTTGCCATCCATTTGAGTTGTTATCTGAATCATTTTCAAACTCATTTCGTGCTAAAAACCTACTGAATTACGAAAACAGAATGATCTGCATAGAAGGCTATCTTGTAACAGTAAAAAGAACCAGAACTAGCAATGCTAAAGACATGTTTTTCGGTACTTTTTTAGATATCGATGGTGACTTTTTAGATACCGTACACTTCCCTCCTGTTGCAAAACAATACCCCTTCAGAGGCAAAGGAATTTATCGATTGATGGGAAAAGTTGTTGTCGAGTTTGATTGTGTATCCATTGAAATTACAAGCATGGAGCGCTTGGCTATTATTGAAGACCCACGTTATGCAGACAGAAGAAAAGCACAACGTCCTAAAAACAAAAAAGTAAACTGATATGGAACGATCAATTGTACACATGGATTTAGACACCTTTTTTGTTTCTTGTGAGCGACTGCTAGACAGTAGACTTAACGGGAAACCTATTCTTATTGGAGGTACTTCTGACAGAGGTGTTGTAGCCTCATGCAGTTACGAAGCAAGAACCTTTGGTATACATTCTGCCATGCCAATGCGAATGGCAAAACAACTATGCCCCGAAGCTATTGTTCTACGTGGAAACTCAGGAACCTACACCAAATACTCTCAACTCGTTACTGATGTAATTAAAGAAGCCGTTCCTATATACGAAAAAACATCTGTAGACGAATTTTATATCGACCTAACAGGGATGGATCAGTTTTTTGGGTGTCATCAATTGGCTTCAGAATTACGACAACGCATTATCAAAGAAACAGGGCTCCCTATTTCTTTCGGTCTTTCAGCAAATAAAACAGTTTCTAAAATAGCCACAGGAGAAGCCAAGCCAAATAACGAAATCAAGGTAAACAAAGGGACCGAAAAACCTTTTTTATCTCCTTTATCTGTCAAAAAAATACCAATGGTAGGTGAAGTTACCTACAAATCTTTATGTGATTTAGGAATTAAAAAAATAAAAACTGTTCAAGAAATGCCTCTTGACATGATGGCCAAAGTCTTTGGGAAATCCGGAGTTTCTATATGGAAAAAAGCCAACGGTATCGACAACAGTCCAGTAGTACAGTACCGAGAAAGAAAATCTATTTCTACAGAACGAACTTTTGATAGAGACACTACCGATATAGGAAAACTAGAAAGCATCTTAATTGCAATGGCAGAAAACCTAGTTTACCAACTACGAAGAGGAAACAAACTAACCTCTTGCATTACATTTAAAATTCGTTATTCTGACTTTCAAACCTATACTACACAAAAGAGAATCCCCTATAGTTCTGCTGATCACAAAATCATCCCGATAGTAAAAGAACTCTATAAAAAACTGTACGACAGACGCATGCTGGTACGTCTGATTGGCGTAAAATTTAGTCACTTGGTAGAAGGTGGGTTTCAAATAGATTTATTTGAAGACAATGAAAAAATAATCAATCTATACCAAGCCATGGATAAAATGAGAGAACGCTACGGAGACAGAGCTGTTATAAGAGCAAGAGGCATGGATGCCAAAACCATTTCTAGATTCAATCCCTTTAACGGAGATGCCCCTCCATTGTTAGCCAACAGAAGAAGGTAATTATTGCTAAAACAAAAAAAAAGCCTTCTCAATTAGAGAAGGCTTTTTTAACCAATGCCAAATTTATAATTCTTGAATTATAAATTATGCTTTTACTTTATCTACAATTGACTTACAAGCATCAAAATAAATCCCTACATCAACCGCATACGAAATATATTTTACTCCTAAATCAATCCATTGTTTCGCTGATTCTGGAGTCTCTACAAAAGTTCCTACAACTTTACCCAAAACCGCTGCTTTCTCAACAATTTCTTTCATTTGAGCAATCACCATAGGATGATTTACTTGTCCTGGTACTCCACAAGATTGTGACATATCATACGGACCAATAAAAATTACATCAATCCCATCAACCTTCAAAATCTCATCAATGTTATTGAATGCGATATTTCCTTCGATATGAATAATTGTACCAGTAGCTTTATTCGCTCCTCCAAAATAATTCTCTTTTGGCATAGAAGCATAATCTGCTGCTCTTACATACCTACACACCCCTCTTGCGCCTTCAGGAAAAAACTTCGCTGCTTTTACAACACGTTTCGCGTCTTCAGCCGTTTCGATTTGAGGTACCTGAACATAGTCTGCACCAATATCAAGCGCTTTAGAAATCATATTTTCATTAATCTCTGGAACACGGATTACTGAGGTTATTCCTTTCGCCTCTGCTGCTCTCACATGTCCTTGAACCGTTTGAATTGTATTCGGCCCATGTTCTAAATCAATAATTACAAAATCGAAACCTGCAAAAGCTGCAACCTCTACTAACGCTGGGTCACTTACCTTCATAAAAGGCCCTACTACATATTCTTTATTTTCAAATAAACTCATTTTTCTATTCTTTAAATTTGACAATTACTTTTTACGAAATAAAATACTTGCATATTTTCAGCTGAATTATCAGAGAAAAACATGCAAGTATTATTATCAATCACGAATGGATTTATCTATTTACCACTCAGCAAAACTACCATCAGGACGTCTCCAAATCGGATTCGACCAATCGTGTCCAATTTTCTGAGCCTCTTTTAATTTATCTTCATCGATTTCAACCCCTAAACCTGGTTTCTTAAACAATTCAATATAACCATCTTTGATATCAAACAACTCAGGGTTTTTCATATAGTCTAAAATATCATACCCTTGGTTGTAATGAATACCAATGCTACTCTCTTGAATAATTGCATTTGCCGAAACAAAATCTACATGCAAACAAGAAGCCAAAGCAACAGGACCAAGTGGACAGTGAGGTGCTAAGGTAACATCATAAGCCTCTGCCATCGCTGCAATTCTTCTCACTTCAGATATTCCACCTGCATGACTTAAATCTGGTTGAATAATATCCACAACTCCCTGATGTAAAATCTCTTTAAAATCCCATCTAGAAAACATACGCTCACCTGTTGCAACTGGTATACTTGTATAACCATAAATATGCTTCAAGGCATCATTATTCTCAGTTAAAACAGGTTCTTCAATAAACATAGGTTCGTAAGGCTGTAACTCATCAATCAATCGCTTTACCATTGGTTTGTGAATTCTACCATGAAAATCTAAACCAATATCTAAATCGTACCCGAATTCTTCTCTCAACAATTTTATATTATTTGCAACAGACTTTACATCTTTAATAGATGAAACCCAATCCATTGCACCCGTACAGTTCATTTTCACTGCCTTAAAACCAGCTTTTACTTTTTCATGCGCTTGTTCTAAAACGACATCTGGGTTATCTCCACCAATCCAACAATACATTTTCATTCTATCTCGAACAGCACCTCCTAAAAGTTCATAAACAGGAACATTCAAATACTTTCCTTTGATATCCCACAACGCTTGATCAATACCAGAAATAGCACTCATCAAAATAGCACCACCACGGTAAAAACCTCCACGGTACAAAACTTGCCAAATATCTTCAATTTCATTGGCATTTCGACCAATGACAAATTTTTCTAATTCCTTCACACAAGCAGCCACAGAATCCGCTTTCCCTTCAACAACAGGCTCACCCCATCCTACGATTCCTGACTCCGTTGTTATTTTTAAAAACAACCAACGTGGTGGCACTTTAAACAACTCTATTTTAACAATTTTTAAATCGTTCATTTGTTCTAAATTTATATTTATTATATTATTTATCTCTCCATCATTCATCTATTCAAGAAAGAGTTTACATATTTTATTATTATCATCGTTAGCCGTAGATAAAACATAGAGACTACACAAGAAAGATAACAAAAGTCTAATATCTGTAATCAGATTAGGTTACTCTGCGTAATTATTTTGTGGTTGTGCGTACATGGAAAACATAACACACAGTATATAAACATCTTACTGATTTTATTTAACATCCACATAACATAACAGACACTTCACTGACTGAAATCTTTATTTATATAAAAACTCATTTTTACCCTAATAAACAATTTACTGACGGTAAGATACTCAGACCTCTCAAGCTATTCGGAAATTTACTGCACGAAACAAATCTTTAATTTTTTAAGAAAAAACGTATGAAAACAGTAATGATCTTGGGAGGGACCAAAGGAGTAGGAAAAGAAATATTAAAATCTTGCTTAGCAAAAGACTACAATGTAGCTTTTTGTGGTCGTAGTGTTGAAGAAGGTGATGAACTAATGAAATCTTTGCAAGCAGATGATAAACTATACTTTCATCAAGTAGACCTAAACACGACAGATGAAGTAGAGAATTTTGTAAATAATACAATAGAAAAATTCAGCCAAATAGATGCTTTGGTTCTATATGCCGGTGTAACTCCCGTAGCTTCTTTAACCGAAACAGAAGAAGATGTCTACGATACTGTATTTAATATCAATTTAAAAACACCATACTTTGTTATCAAACATGTAATGAAGCATATGAAAAAAGCTGGTCAAGGTTCAATCATATTTTTCGGATCAGCACACATGGATTATGGTCAGAAAGACAGAACAGCGTATGCATTAACCAAAGGAACTCTTTACACCTTATCCACACATATAGCTCATCATTATGCAGAGTACGGTATTCGATCTAATTATGTAGTTATGGGGTGGACCAGCACGGAAGGAGAGCTAGAACTAAGAAAGGAAGAAGGTATTAGCGCAGATGAATTAAAACGAAAAGCAGCCGAAGAATTACCAATGGGACGAATGCTAAACCCAAAAGACCCGGTGCCAGCTGTAATGCATTTTATATCAGATGATTCAGCAATGACAACTGGATCAATTATGAGAATCACAGCAGGTGAATTTATTTAACAGATCGCTTATGAAACCATCTTTAATTTTTCATGGAAATTCAGAGCTTTTAGAAGGTCCTGTGTTTGATAAAATAAACAACTTATTGTATTTTGTTTCAATTTTAGACGGTATGGTATATTGTTACAATCCTAAAACAAAAGAAATACTTAGTATGCATCTAGACTCACCCGTCAGTTGCATCTATTTTAAAGAAAAAAAAGTAGTCTTAGTATCTTCTAAAGAAGGGTTTTATGAAGTTGATTTTAACACCCTTCAAAAGAAGTTTGCCTTCCAAATTGACATCGACAACAATGTTAGATACAACGACGGAATACAAGATGCTGCAGGAAGAATAATTATCGGAACAATGGGGTACCCAGATGTTGTAAACAATTTAGGGAAAGTTTACTCATATTACAAAGGAGAAAGTAAGATGCTTATTGAAAACACAACTATTTCTAACGGATTAGCTTTTACTTCAGACAATAAAATTCTTTATTTTATTGACACACCAACAAAAAAAGTTGCAAAATACAACTACGATATAATGACCGGAGACGTAAAGTTTGATTCTTATGTAATAGAATTCAAAGGTGACTCCTATCCTGATGGTATGTGTATTGATTCAAATGGAATGTTGTGGATTGCAGAATGGGGAGGCGCATGCATTTCTCAATGGAACCCTGTTACAGGAAAAAAAATAAATCAAATTGAATTGCCTTGTCCGAATGTAACTTCTTGCTGTTTCGACAACAACTCAAATTTATACATTAGCACTGCCAAAAGTGACGACACCAATGACATATATGGTGGTGGTTTGTACTATGTTGACTTAACAAAATAACAGCTTAAGTCATACGATATGACTCATAAAAAAAGCCTTCTCTAATTGAGAAGGCTTTTTTATTCTATTGCTTTGAAATTATTTATTCAAATACATTTTTCTTCTAGAATACAACTCGTAAAACGCATCGTCTTTCAAGCTATCAATAAATAAGATACTCTCTCCTGTAGATTTCATTTCAGGTCCTAATGCCTTATTTACATTCGGGAACTTGTTGAAAGAGAAAACAGGTTGTTTGATTGCGTAACCTTCTAACTGAGGGTTGAAATCAAAATCTGTTACTTTATTTACTCCTAACATTACTTTTGTTGCATAGTTTACATACGGCTCACCATATGCTTTCGCGATAAATGGTACTGTACGAGAAGCTCTTGGGTTTGCCTCAATAATATAAACTGTATCGTCTTTGATTGCGAATTGAATATTGATCAATCCTTTTGTTTTCAAAGCAACAGCAATTTTCTTAGTATGCTCTTTGATTTGATCCATTACAAATTCCCCCAAGTTAAATGGTGGCAATGTTGCGTTTGAATCTCCAGAGTGTACTCCACATGGCTCAATATGCTCCATGATACCGATAATATAAACGTTACCATCTTCATCACAAATAGCATCCGCCTCAGCTTCAATTGCTCCTTCTAAATAGTGATCTAGTAATAGTTTATTTCCTGGAATAGAACGCAACAACTCAACCACGTGCGCCTCTAAATCTTCTTTATTGATAACAATTTTCATTCCTTGTCCTCCTAATACATAAGATGGACGTACCAAAATTGGGAAGTCTAAGGTATCTGCGATTTCTAACGCTTCATCAGCATTTGTAGCCGTACCGAATTTCGGGAAAGGAATATCTAAAGAAGTTAACATATCAGAGAAACGACCTCTATCTTCAGCTAAATCTAAAGCTTCAAAACTAGTACCAATAATCTTCACACCATGTGCTTCTAATTTTTCAGCCAATTTTAATGCTGTTTGACCTCCTAACTGTACAATAACTCCTTCTGGTTTTTCATGACGAATAATATCATAAATATGTTCCCAGAATACGGGTTCAAAGTATAATTTATCTGCCGTATCAAAATCAGTAGAAACCGTTTCTGGATTACAGTTGATCATGATTGTTTCGTAACCAGCTTCTTTTGCTGCTAAAACACCATGCACACAACAGTAATCAAACTCAATTCCTTGTCCAATTCTGTTTGGTCCAGAACCTAATACAACCACTTTCTTTTTATCTGTTACAACAGACTCATTAGCAGAGAAAGTTGCTCCATCCGCAGTGGTCATCGTATTTTCGAAAGTTGAATAATAATACGGAGTTTGTGCAGCAAATTCCGCAGCACATGTATCTACCAATTTATAAACACGGTTTATGTTTAGTTCTTCACGTTTTTTATAAACTTCAGATTCTAAACAACCTAGCATATGTGCTATCTGTCTATCTCCATACCCTTTTTGCTTCGCTTCTAATAATAAATCTTTAGAAAGTGTATCTAGTTTATTTGTAGAGATTTCTTTTTCTAAAGTAAAAAGCTCTTCATATTGTTTTAAATACCACATGTCAATTTTTGTGATATCGTAAATTTTCTTCAACGAGATTCCTGCTTTAATTGCATCGTATATTGTAAATACACGATCCCATGAAGCATTCGTCAATTTAGAAATAATAGTATCGTAGTGCGTTTCTTCTTTTCCGTCAGCTCCCAAACCATTACGTTTAATTTCTAATGATTGCGTTGCTTTGTGCAATGCCTCTTGGAACGAACGTCCAATACCCATTACCTCTCCAACAGCTTTCATTTGCAATCCTAAAGTTCTATCTGAACCTTCGAATTTATCAAAGTTCCAACGAGGAATTTTTACAATAACGTAATCCAATGTTGGCTCAAACAATGCAGAAGTATTTCCTGTAACTTGGTTATTCAATTCATCCAAATTATAACCTAAAGCTAATTTTGTCGCAATTTTTGCAATTGGGTATCCAGTTGCTTTTGATGCCAATGCAGAAGAACGTGATACACGTGGATTAATTTCAATCGCGATAATTTCTTCTTTTTCGTCTGGAGAAACTGCAAACTGAACGTTACACCCTCCAGCAAAATCACCAATCGAACGCATCATATGAATTGCCATATCACGCATTTTTTGGAATGTAGAATCACTCAAGGTCATTGCAGGTGCAACCGTAATTGAATCACCTGTATGAATTCCCATAGGATCCATATTTTCAATAGAACATACAATTACTACGTTATCGTTTTTATCACGCAACAACTCTAATTCGTATTCTTTCCAACCCATCATTGCTTTGTCAAGCATTACTTCGTGAATAGGAGAAATCTCTAATCCTCTACGTAACAACTCATCAAAATCTTCTTCTTCATATACAATCGCAGCTCCTGCTCCTCCTAACGTAAACGAAGAACGGATACACAATGGGAAACCAAATTCTTGCGCAATTTTTTTACCTTCTAAGAAAGAGGTTGCTGTAGCCTGTGGTGCCATACCTACACCGATTCTACCCATCAATTCACGGAATTGCTCTCTATCTTCTGTAATATTAATCGCATCAATATCAACACCAATCATCTCAACATCAAAATCTTTCCAGATTCCCTTATCATCAGCTTCAATACAAAGATTCAATGCTGTTTGTCCACCCATTGTAGGTAAAACTGCATCGATATTAGGGTGCTTCTTTAAGATCTCAATAATTGACTTGGTAGTCAAAGGCTTCAAATAAACATTGTCCGCTAATGACGGATCTGTCATAATTGTTGCTGGATTAGAATTGATCAACGTAACCTCAATTCCTTCTTCTTTTAACGATCGTATAGATTGAGAACCTGAATAATCAAATTCACATGCTTGACCAATTACGATTGGTCCAGAACCTATAATTAAAACCGATTTGATGTTTGTGTTTTTTGGCATGCTACTTATTTTTATAAAGCAAAGGTAATCAATACCTTTAATTGAAAAACTTATTTCTGACTGGCTAATTCAAAAAAAAGGTGTTACTAACAAATAGTAACACCTGATTTATATGAATTATATATTCATTATTTCTTAGGTCTTGGAGCAGATGAAACTGATAATCTCTTTCTTCCTTTAGCTCTTCTTCTAGCTAATACTTTACGCCCATTAGCTGAAGCCATTCTTTCTCTAAAACCGTGTTTGTTTCTTCTTTTTCTCTTCGATGGTTGGAATGTTCTTTTACTCATTATAGTATGTGTTAAAAATCTTGTTTATTTATCATAGCTTCGGTACAAAACCATCCACTAAAAGCGTGGGCAAATATACAAAACCTTTTATGTATGGCAAGTTGTTTTTTAAAAAAAATAAAAAAAAATGTTTTTCATTTTTTCAGTACCTCAACCCAGCATATTAAACTGTTAATTATGACAAACTTAGCAATAATTAAAATAGCTGAATTACCAAATTAATAACAATTATCAATTGCCTAATAAACGAAACTTATTTGATAAAACCAGTCGTGTATAATGCCATGTTGTCACCTTAAACTGTCGAGTAGGCAGAATTCTAAATTTGGTATTTTTTTTGACTAAGCAAAAGCATCAATATTATAATTAATTAAATACACATATAATTATGGCAAAAGGAAACATTAATGTATCGGTAGAAAATATTTTCCCGCTGATTAAAAAATTCTTGTATTCTGATCACGAAATATTCTTACGTGAATTAATTTCAAACGCAACTGATGCGACCTCTAAGATGAAACATCTTATTGCAATGGGCGAGGCTGGTGACGAAGCTTATGGCGACCCTATCATCGAGGTAATCGCAGACAAAGAAAACAAAACACTTCGCATTATCGACCAAGGTATTGGTATGAATGAGGAAGAAGTTGAAAAATACATCAATCAAATTGCCTTTTCTGGAGCTGAAGAGTTTATCGACAAATACAAAGATAAAGTAGAAGATTCTGGAATTATTGGTCATTTTGGTCTTGGTTTCTATTCTGCATTTATGGTTGCAGATAAAGTAGAAATCATTACGAAATCTTACAAAGATGCTGCGGCAGTAAAGTGGAGCTGTGATGGTTCACCAAACTACGAAATTGAACCTGTAGAAAAAGAAGGAAGAGGTTCTGAAATTGTTTTACATATAGCTGAAGACTCTGTAGAGTTTTTAGAAGATGCTAAAATTACTGAGTTGTTGACGAAATACAATCGTTTCAACCAAATTCCTATCAAATTCGGAACTAAAGAAATTAACGATCCTGAGTTTACTCCTCAAACTACAACAGATGCTGATGGTAAAGAAACTACTGAGCCACACAAACAAATCTCTGTTGACAACATTATCAACAATACGAATCCAGCATGGACAAAAAAGCCTTCTGATTTAGAGGCTGAAGATTACAATACTTTTTACAGAGAATTGTACCCAATGCAATTTGAAGAGCCTTTATTCAACATCCACTTAAATGTAGACTACCCATTCAACTTAACAGGTATTTTATACTTCCCTAAGTTGAATCAGAGTATGGATATTCAAAAGGACAAAATTCAATTGTACCAAAACCAAGTATTCATTACCGATAACGTAGAAGGAATTGTACCTGATTTCTTACAAATGCTAAAAGGTGTGATTGATTCTCCAGACATTCCATTGAATGTTTCTAGATCTTACTTACAGGCCGATGGTGCAGTTAAAAAGATCTCTGGATACATCACGAAAAAAATTGCAGATAAACTAACTTCTTTGTTCAAAAACAATCGTGAAGATTTCGAGCAAAAATGGAATGACATCAAAGTGATTATCGAATACGGAATGTTATCTGACGATAAATTCTATGATAAAGCTAAAAAATTCTCTTTATTCCCAACAGTAGATGATACATTCTTTACGATTGAAGAATTGAAAGAAAAAATCAAAGCTGCTCAAACAGACAAAGACGGAAACACGGTTGTGTTGTACGCTGCAAATAAAGAAGCACAACACGGGTACATTCAAGAAGCTAAAGAGAAAGGTTACGAAGTATTATTACTTGACTCTCCTATTGTTTCTCACTTGATTCAAAAAATTGAAGCAAGTAACGAAAAACTTAAGTTTGCACGTGTAGATGCTGATCATATCGATAACTTGATCAAAAAAGATGAAGAAAAAATCAGCAAGCTTACCGACGAAGAAAAAGAAGCTTTAAAACCAATTATCGAAGCGAACGTTCCTAAAGAAAGTTACACGGTACAATTAGAAGCTTTAGATTCTAATTCAAATCCTTTTAGCATTACGGTTCCTGAATTCATGAGACGTATGAAAGAAATGAGCCAGACAGGTGGAGGCGGAATGTTCGGAATGCAAAACATGCCAGAAATGTACAACTTGGTTGTAAACACGAACAACGACTTGGTAAAAGAAATCTTAGACAACAAAGACGAAGCAGTTCAAAAAGAATTGATTGGTCAAGCTTTTGATCTAGCAAAATTATCTCAAAACCTATTGCATGGTGAAGAGTTGACAAACTTTATCAAACGTAGCTATAAAATGATCAAATAATAGCTAACACATACTTCTAAAAGTCGTCAATACACCTGTTGTTTTGGCGACTTTTTTTATGGATGTTGCCCAAAATTAATTTTGGGTCGGTCTTTTGTCACTCGCTTTTTTGTGTTTCTGTATCAAAATCAAAAAAAGAACTCAAAAAATGCCGCAATCCCTAACACTAAGAAAAAGGTAAAAGTGCACTGGGCTTATCAAGACCAAAAGGACACTGAGCTTGTCGAAACCAAAAGAACACTGAGCTTATTGAAATAAATAAACACTGAACTTGTCGAAACAAAAAGGACACTGAGCTTGTCGAAGTACCCTAATCCTAAAAACCTTCTAGCAACTAAATACATTTATCCGTAATAATAATTTACATTTGCAGCTGCTATAAGAAATAAAAAAAATGTTTAGCAAAGACGAAGCTGCAGTATTAAGAAAACACTTTTGGACAAGCTATGGGAAATCATTTCCTAGAAAATGGCTTTTGTACAATACTAAAATCAAAGGATTTGGTTTTAAATTTTACGCGGATAATAAAACCGCAATGGTTGTACTGGATATTGAACCCAACAGTGAAACCAAAAGAGAATTACTATACCAACAAGTTGCCGCTTTGAAAACTGTCACCGAAGAGACCTACTTACCTGAAGTAATTTTTGACGAAAACCATCGCTTAGATTCAGGAAAGATAATCTCAAGAATTTATGTACAACTCGATGAGAAATTTAGTATTTACAATAAAAACACTTGGGGAGTTGCATTTGATTTTTTCAACAAAAACATGACGCAATTTGAGCTTTGGTTTTACGAGTTTGAAGACTTTATTAAACAAGCAGATATATAATATTTAGAAAACACCACTTCAAGAATTATTCTAGAATAAACAGTATCTTTGATTACAGACAACGATAGATCTTATGAAAAAAGCAGTATTTCCTGGTTCTTTTGACCCAATTACGAATGGACATGTAGACATCATTAATAGAGCCTTGCCTTTATTTGATGAAATTGTAATTGCAATTGGTATCAATGCCGACAAGAAATATATGTTTTCACTAGAAGAAAGAACTGAATTCATAAAAAAAACATTCACAAACGAAGCGAAAATCTCTATAAGTACTTACCAGGGCTTAACCGTTGATTACTGTAAAAGCATCCATGCAGATTTTATTTTAAGAGGATTGAGAAACCCTGCGGATTTTGAATTCGAAAAAGCCATTGCAATAGCAAACAGAAAACTATCTGGAATAGAAACTGTATTTCTACTTACAAGCGCAGAAACATCATACATCAGCTCTAGTATTGTTCGTGACATTATTAGAAACAGTGGAGATGCAAGTATATTGGTTCCGAAAAGTGTTCTAGAATAAATTTACACCAGTGTAAATAGAAACATGGCATACAAGCCAAATCGAACAAAACGAAACAGTCCTAAATACAATACCCATTTAAAAGGGTAACTAGTAATTCCACAAATCATTAATACAATGGAAAAAGGAACAGGTAGCAAAGCCGAAATCACTACGAAAAAGCCTCCCCATTTTTTCAAATTTTTAAACAACTCGGCATACTTTCGAGTAACCCATTCATGTATCTTTGGAATATGGATCAATTTAGCTCCAATAAAATAAGAAATCAACCCACCAATATAAGACAAACCTGCTAATAAGAACGTCAACAACCAAGGATTTACTCCAATATCATCCCCTAATTCTTTTGTCCATACTATAAAAAAATCTGGTGGCAACAATCCTAAAAAAGATTCGGAAAACACAAAGATTACAAAGACCATCCATGCATCTACCGTATCAACAATTAGTGCAAAAACCTCTTTTAAAGTTATTACAAACTTTTCAAGTAAAAACATCGCCCCAAAAAAGACTGCCAACACCAAGCCAAGCTTTAACAGATTTCTTCCTAGAAACTGAAATAACCCAGACCTATTTAAGTATTGATAATATAAATTTAGGTATCGTTGCATATTCAATTACTTTGCATGTATTCCTTTGGTAAATCTTTCAGGATCTGCAGCCAAATGATAGCGAGGGTCATCGATATCATGAATAATCAATTCATTGAACTTTTCATCACCTTTGGTAAGCAATATCTTACACTCTTCACTAAGATGTTTTAATTTTATTGATTTACCTGCTTCTTCGTATTTACCAACAATATTAGAAATCGCCTCAATAGCCGAATGATCACTTACTCTAGACTCTACGAAATCAATTTCTACTTTTTCTGGATCATTCTTAACATCAAATTTCTCTAAAAAGCCAGAAACCGAACCAAAGAATAACGGCCCCCAAATTTCGTAAGTTTTCGTACCATCTTCTTGCATACGTTTACGAGCTCTAATTTTTGTAGCATTCTCCCAAGCAAATACCAAAGCAGAAATTATCACCCCTACAAACACCGCAATTGCCAAATCAAAAAACACCGTAACTGCTGATACAATTATCAATACCACGGCATCCGCAACCGGAATTTTTCTTAAGATTCTAAAACTTGACCATGCAAATGTTTCGATCACCATCATAAACATTACACCCACCAATGCAGCGATTGGCACCTGCTCAATATATTTATCAGTAAACAATATAAAAGTTAGTAACGTCAACGCCATCATAATACCAGACAAGCGGCCTCTACCACCTGCATTGATATTGATTACTGTTTGACCAATCATACCACAACCACCTGTTCCACCGAACAAACCACTTACGATATTACCAGCACCTTGAGCGACACACTCTCTATTTCCATTCCCTCTAGTTTCTGTCAAATCATCTACTAAATTCATAGTCATAAGAGACTCTATCAATCCAACTGATGCTGCCAAAAATGCATATGGAAGAATAAATTTAAAGGTATCTAAATTAAAAGGAAGGTTTTGCCAAAGTTCTTTATTTGGTGTAGGAAACTCTCCTTTTAAACCATCACCACCACCTTCAATAATATAAGAACCAACTGTACTAACATCTAAACCACCAAAGATTACGATTGCAGTTGTCACCAAAATAGCAGTCAAAGCAGCTGGAATTTTAGTAGTAACTTTGGGTAACAACCAAATAATAGCCATTGTTAAACCTACCAAGCCAAGCATGGTATATAATTCTGCTCCTTGCATTGGTATATTCAAGTATTGCTTTACTCCATCTGCTGCGATGCTCATTTCTTTATGAGAAAACATACGAACTTGAGCCATGAAAATCACAATTGCCAAACCATTTACAAACCCCATCATTACTGGATGTGGTATCAAACGAACAAAGCGACCAAGTTTTAATACTCCTGCCCCTATCTGAATAACTCCCATCAATACAACGGCAGCTAACAAATAATAATATCCCATGTTCTCGATTGGCTGATCAAACAACATTCCTTTAGAATGCCCTTCAGAAATCATATGCACAAAAATTACAGCTACAGCACCTGCCGCACCAGAAATCAAACCGGGTCTACCACCAAAAACAGCGGTGATCAATCCTATCATAAATGCACCTGAAAGTGCAACCAAAGGATCAATTTGTGCCACAAAAGCAAATGCTACAACTTCGGGAATCATTGCCAATGAAACCGTAATTCCTGCGAAAATATCATCTTTCGGGTTCTGTGCTATTTTTCTAATAAAACTTGTCATTTCTCTGTCATTTTTTGAATTGCAAAAGTACAGCAATTATTTACATTGACAATGTCTAAGTTTTAAAAACAAAGCACTAGTAATTTCAAGTGTTCGTCGACCATAGACAACCACAATTTTTAATAAAACTAAAACAGCAATTTTATGTTAGGGTACGTATTTTTCAATGCCAAATCAATATCCAAGCTGTTTTTAAAACAAACATTGGTTATTCCTTCTTCTGTTTGTGGAATCAACTCCCCTTCAAATTCAGTTTTCATTTCAAACCAATAGGTGACCTTTAAGCGTAACTCCTCATTATAAGAAAAAGCATGGTATGTGGTTTCTAAACGTTTCACAACACTCAAACCTTCAATACCGCATTCTTCTTCAACCTCTCTCACTGCAGCAACTTCTCTTTTTTCGCCTTTTTCAATATGTCCTTTTGGTAAATCCCACTTATCGAATCGATATATAAACAAAATTTCACTTTTTGAATTATACACTTTACCACCAGCTGCTTCAATAACTCTGAAGTTTTCTTGAAAACGTGACCAATCTTTTGCTAAATTACTTGACTGTAAATAAACGCCATGCACTGAAGATTCTAACAAGCGCTCTTGAAGTTTATCAAAATTAATAGCATCAAAATTATAGACTTCAAAATTATTTGATTCTTCGATAGATTCTGTAATGATAATTGGCTTATCATTCATAAAAACTTTATACATTTGCATCATGATTTTGAACAAAGATACAGCAAATGCTACAGCCAAATTGCTTTTACAGATCAAAGCAATAAAATTAGAACCCAAAGAACCTTTTACTTGGGCATCAGGATGGAAATCTCCTATCTATTGTGACAATAGAATAACGCTTTCTTACCCACCTATACGTAATTTCTTGAAAGAAAACATGGCAAAAACCATTGTAGAGAAATATGGTAAACCAGATGTAATTGCTGGTGTTGCTACAGGAGCAATTGCTATAGGCGTATTGGTAGCACAAGAGCTTGGAGTACCATTTGTTTATGTGAGACCGGAAGCTAAAAAACACGGACGTCAAAATCAGATTGAAGGGTTTTTAGAAACAGGAAGCAACGTTGTTGTGGTTGAAGATTTAATTAGTACAGGTAAAAGTAGTTTACTTGCTGTCGATGCATTAAATGCCGCAGATGTAAACATCAAAGGAATGATTGCTATTTTCACATATGGATTTGATGTTGCTGCTGAAAATTTCAAAAATGCCAATGTAGACCTAACAACATTAAGCAATTACGACCATCTACTTGAGCAAGCTCACAAAGACAATTATATTTCTAAAAAGGAATTAGACACTTTATCTGAATGGAGAGAATCTCCAAGTACTTGGAATCAATAACAACATTAAACGATTTTTATGAAATTAGAAAGTAGAAAAGTCGGAGTATCTAAATCAGCCTCTTCTGTTTATACCACATTAGAAAACTTAGCCTCATACGAGGGATTGATGCCAGAGAGTATAGAGAAATTTGAAATCGATGGTGATTCATTTATTTTTGGGTTGAAAGGAATGCCAGAAATCAGATTGGTATTAAAAGAAAAAACTCCTAGTTCAAAAATTGTGTTGGGTGCTGCAAGTAGCAAGATGCCTTTCACGCTAGAAGTAGTGATTGACGAAGTTAACGAGCAGTCTTCTGAAGTTCAAATGTTTTTTGAAGGAACTTTCAATCCTATGGTTAGCATGATGGTGAAAAAACCGTTAACAAAATTTATTGAAACATTGATCGATAATATCGAAAAATTATAAATTTAATCGGACTTATCGAAGTAGTTTTATTTCCTTAAGTCCGAATTCTTGAATACTTTCATCTTGCATTTCTAATTGCAAATCACCAACTGAATTCACTCCCACAATCTTTCCCATAAACACTTGACCTGACGTATTTTCATACATCGCAGGCTCTTGATATTTATACAATACCGAAAGATATCTTTCTTTCAATTTTTGATAATTCTGGGGTGTACATAAAACTATTTCATTCTTCAAATTCTCAAGAAGCGATGTAAATAACACCTCTTTATCAACATCTATTTTAAGATGTTTTTTCATTGAAGTGACTTTACCAATAGCGCTGGAAAATTTAGTTTGATTCACATTCAAGCCTATACCAATAATACTATTCCGTAACATTTTTTTATCAATGGTGTTTTCAATCAAAATACCTCCTAATTTTCCTTTCTCTGACAAAATGTCGTTCGGCCACTTGACAGATAACTTAGGTAAATCATATGCCGATAAAGTGGCATAAACAGCGATTGAAACGGCAAGATTTAAATATAATACATCTTTAAGCAACATAGACAAATCTTTAACAAAAACGCTGCACATAAGGTTTTTACCAGCTTCCGAACTCCAACTAGCTCCCATCTGCCCTCTACCCTTAAATTGATTCTCTGCACTAACGACCGTAAAGTTTTTCACACTGCCATTTAATGCCAAATCTTTCAAAAAAGTATTGGTAGACTCAATGGCATCAAGTTTGATTATATGCATTTGTAAAATATAGTAAGAAACAAGGTTGTGTTTCGTGATTAGTTACGGAAAAAACAATAACTTTGCTACAAATTAAACAAAATTTAATGTCTAAAAAAAATATAAGTACCGACGAGTTAATTTCAACAATTATCAAAGGAATTGACGAGGTAAAAGGAGAAGATATTCAACTACTAGACCTGAGAGATATTGACAATACTGTTTGTGATTATTTTGTTATCTGTTCAGGTAATTCAAATACACAAGTAAAAGCGATTTCAAATTCTGTACAAAAAATTGTCGGAAAAGAAGCGCAAGAAAAAGCATGGCATGTTGAAGGAGAATCTGTTGCAGAATGGGTTTTAATCGATTATGTGAACGTTGTTGTACATGTTTTTCAAAAACAAATTAGAGAATTTTATGATATTGAAGGATTGTGGGGCGATGCCAAAACTACAACTATATCAACATCAAATTAATTCTTAATCTTTAGATTTACCTCACTATGTCATCAAACAATAAAAAAGATAAAAAAAACATCATCAAAGATTCAAACTTCAAACCTAAATTCAATTTTTACTGGGTTTATGGAGCTCTTTTTGTTTTATTTGTTGTGTTTCAATTTTTCAACAGTGAAAACTTAACTCAAAAAGAGATTTCTCAAAATAAGTTTGAGTCAATTCTAGAAAGCAATGACATTTCTAAAATCGTTATTCTTAACAGAAATATAGCACAGTTATATATTAAAGAAGAGGCGCTATCAAAAGATCCTTACAGTAAAATAACATCTTCTAGTTTGTTCAATAAAAATGCTCCAATGTTTGAATACAACTTTGGTGATTTGCAAAATTTTGAAAAAAAATTAGAAGAAGCCAAAGTGGCTAATAACCTAGATTTTGACAAAAGAAATGATGAACAAACAGATTTGTTTGATTCTATCTTATCTTATTTACCATTTATCTTTTTAATTGGTTTATGGATCTTCTTTATGCGAAGAATGTCTGGAGGTGGTGCTGCAGGTGGTGCAGGTGGTCAGATATTTAATATTGGTAAATCGAAAGCGAAGTTATTCGACGAAAATCAAAAAGTAAAAGTAACATTTAAAGATGTTGCTGGTTTAGAAGGCGCAAAAGAAGAAGTTCAAGAAATTGTAGATTTTTTAAAGACACCGGAAAAATATACATCATTAGGAGGTAAAATTCCTAAAGGAGCCTTGTTAGTCGGATCTCCAGGTACTGGTAAAACCTTATTAGCAAAAGCAGTTGCTGGTGAAGCTGGTGTGCCTTTCTTTTCTTTATCTGGTTCAGATTTTGTTGAAATGTTTGTAGGAGTTGGTGCATCGCGTGTGAGAGACTTGTTCAAACAAGCACAACAAAAATCTCCATCTATTATTTTTATTGACGAGATAGATGCAATTGGTAGAGCTCGTGGAAAAAGCAATATGACAGGTGGAAATGATGAAAGAGAAAACACGTTGAACCAACTATTAACAGAAATGGATGGTTTTGGTACAGATTCTAACGTAATTGTTTTAGCTGCAACGAACAGAGCCGATGTTTTAGACAAGGCTTTGATGCGTGCTGGTCGTTTTGACAGACAAATCTTTGTTGATTTACCTGACTTAAATGAACGTAAAGCAATTTTTGAAGTACATATGAAACCTTTAAAATTAGGTAAAGATGTAAATGCTGAATTCTTATCACAACAAACTCCTGGATTTTCTGGGGCAGATATTGCCAACCTTTGTAATGAAGCTGCCTTGATTGCTGCTCGTAAAGGCAATAATGAAATACACAATCAAGATTTCTTGGATGCTGTGGATCGAATTGTTGGTGGTTTAGAAAAGAAGAATAAAATTATCTCAACAAAGGAGAAGAAAACTATTGCCTACCATGAAGCAGGACACGCTACTGCAAGTTGGATGCTTGAACATGCAGCTCCTTTGGTAAAAGTAACCATTGTTCCACGCGGACAATCATTAGGTGCTGCTTGGTATTTACCTGAAGAAAGAATGATTGTTCAAACAGAACAAATGCTCGATGAGATGTGTGCTACATTAGCTGGTAGAGCCGCTGAAAAAATAATGTTTGACAGAATATCTACAGGTGCTTTAAATGATTTAGAAAAAGTTACGAGACAAGCCAAAGCAATTGTAAGTGTTTATGGATTGAATGATAAAATTGGAAACATAACCTATTATGATTCTTCTGGACAAAGTGAATACAGCTTTTCAAAACCTTATAGCGAAGAGACCGCTAAAATTATCGATGAAGAAATTTCAAAAATTATCGAAACTCAATACCAACGAGCTATTGATATTTTAACTGAAAACAAAGACAAACTGGTAACTTTAGCCGAAAAACTACTTGAAAAAGAAGTGATATTCAAAGATGATTTGATTGAAATCTTCGGAAAAAGACCGTTTGAAACTGAGTTAGAATCGAAAAAAACTGAAGAAACTCCGATTACGATAGAAACAAGTGTTGTTGAAGATACTTCAGAAGAGACAGAACAAATCGAAGGTAAAACTGACGTAGCTAAGTAACATTAGCTACTGGGTAGTATAGAGAATGAATTTTTTTAAAAAGCTTTTTTCCAACAAATCAGAAGGTCCTAAAGAAAAAGATAGCATCCAAAAGCAGGAAGTTAATTTATCTTTAGACGATTTGTTTGTGCATCACTTTATTAATAAAGGCGGTAAGTTTTTATACTGTACGTCAAAAGAGGAATTGATTGATAATTTAACAGGAATTCTCGATGAAAATCAATGGAAAAACATCACCTGTTTAGACGAAACGAACCTCGCTACTTTTACAGATGCTTTGGCGATTGACATATCATTTGATATCAACAACCCCGCTCCGATTTTCAGTTCTTGCGAACATATCATCTCTGATAATGGAAGTATTTTATTCTCTTCCAACCAATTGAAAGAAAAAAAGCTACACGAATTATCTAATGATTTTATCGTGTTTGCCAAAACTAGTCAGCTGGTTAAAGACATGGGACAAGGTCTTACAGGAATAAAAAATAATTACAAAGACAACATCCCAACAAACATCAGTGCTGTAAAAAACTACAAGCCTGAAGAGGATGAAGAAAATTTCATTTCTACTCCAAATAGTAATTCAAAAAATTTATATTTACTTTTATTTGAAGACCTATAACCTATGAACAATATGCTTACGCGAGCAATTTCTGGTGCTATATTTGTATCGATACTTGTTTTTTCAATATTATTTAGCCACCAAACATTTATTGGGTTATTTTTTATACTTATGCTGGCAAGTTTGTATGAATTTTCAAAAATGCTTCGATTGCCTTTTAGCGAAGTTTATCTGGTGGGTATCTTTGCTTTTATCACTTCAGCTACTCCATTTCTAAACATCTCTAGTGATTTTACAACTGAGATAACCATACTCGCAATTTTGGCCGTATTTATAAAAAATTTATTTCGTCAAAATTCAAATTCAATCAATTCAATTGGTACATTTTTACTGTGCATCGCATATGCCTGTTTTGGTTATATTTTTATAATTAAAATCCCCTTTACTAACGCACTAGGCACCTATCAAGGTTCACTGATATTGGCGGTTTTTATATTGATCTGGGTCAGTGATACATTCGCGTATATAACTGGAGTTAGTATTGGAAAAACAAAATTATTAGAGCGAATTTCACCAAAAAAAACCATTGAAGGATTTGCTGGAGGTGTCATTGCCACTTTAGTTGCAGCCTATATTATTGCCCTATACAACAACATACTCACTCCTATCCAATGGATTGGCTTAGGAGCTATAGTTAGTATATTTGGTGTATTGGGAGATTTGATAGCTTCTATGTTTAAAAGAGAAACGGGCATCAAAGATACCGGAAAAATTATTCCAGGTCACGGAGGCATTATAGATCGATTAGATAGTATTATCTTTGCGGCACCATTTATCTATTTTTATTTAAAATTTATTACAGAACATGTTTCATAAAGAAGGAAATACGAGTATTGCAATTGCTGCAGTTGTGGTTACAGCTGGTTATTTATTAGTTGACAAATTTGTTACAATAAACTGGTTACAGTACCTACTCTACTTTGCATTACTATTCTTACTCGTTATCATTTTACAATTTTTCAGAAACCCTTCTAGAAACACGAGTATAGGTGACAATCACGTGGTGTCTCCTGTAGATGGTAAAGTTGTTGTAATCGAAGAAGTTTTCGAACCTGAATATTTTAAAGACAAAAGAATTCAAGTTTCAATTTTTATGTCTCCTTTAAATGTTCATGTTACTAGATATGCTTTGAGTGGTATTGTAAAATTTAGCAAATACCACCCAGGAAAATATCTAGTTGCCTGGCACCCAAAAGCTTCAGAAGAAAACGAAAGAACTACAGTTGTTGTAGAAAACCCCATTTTTGGTGAAGTTCTCTACCGACAAATTGCAGGAGCCCTTGCTAGACGTATTGTAAATTACGCAAAAAAAGACATGCAAGTCGTTCAAGGTACCGATGCCGGATTTATAAAATTTGGTTCAAGAGTAGATTTATTCTTACCTTTAAATTCTAATATCAAAGTAGAATTAAACGACGTAGTAAAAGGTGCTGAAAACATCATTGCTACCATTTAAAAAAAATTGAAATGAGTGTAGATAAAAAACTTGATGAAGAGTTTGAAAAAGCATTCGAGAAGGCATCTGCAATGAAAACTCCATTACCACAAGATGTAATGCTATTGTTTTATGCTTATTACAAACAAGCTACTGCCGGAGATAATTTTTCTTTCAATGCCAATTTTGATGTTAGAAATGCTTTTAAATTCAACGCTTGGATGCAATTAAAAGGGATCAGCTCTGATGAAGCGAAAAGAAAATACATAGAACTTGTAAACAAACACTCAAAATAATTATGAAAAAAATAATTCTTATTGCTAGCCTAATCGTAGTTGCATTCAGTTCAACTTCGTGTAAGAAAAAAGCGAAGAAAGATGCTGCAGCGAAACAAGAAATAACGATTGATGCTTCAAAAACAGTGGTAAACTGGACTGCCTACAAAACCACTCAAAAAGTACCCGTTAAAGGTCAGTTCCAAAAGCTTATTATTACAAAAAACGGTAGTGGTAACACTCCTAGTGATGCATTGAATGGAACTGAATTTTCTATTCCTGTAAGTAGTATTTTTTCAAACAATCCAGATAGAGATCATAAACTAAAAACATTATTTTTTGGTGTTATGAAAAATGCAGAAGTATTGTCTGGAACCATTCATATAGAAAACAACAACGCTGGTTTTGTTGATTTCAACATGAATGGAGTAATTGAAAAATTACCATTTTCATATACGCAAAACGGAAGTACTTTAGAAATCCAATCAGTGATGCATACAGATACATGGCAAGCACAAGCTGCCATAGAATCTATAAACAAAGCATGTTTTGAATTACACAAAGGACCCGATGGTGTAAGCAAAACTTGGAGTGATGTAGGAATCAATATTTCCGTAGCATTCAAATAATCAAGTAACTGAAACAAACACAACGCTCAATCGAAATGATTGAGCGTTTTTTTTCACAAAAATAAAACTCCAAACAAATAGGTAAATATCGGCACTGCCTCTACCCAAAAAGATGCGTAATACTTTGACTGGTTTGGTTTTGAAAAAAATAAAAATAACGATGCTAAAATTGTTCCAAACAACATAATAACAGCTGTCTTATAAAAATAATGCAATTGTAAAAACGCGATGATTAGAGTGATACTAAAACCCAATATTTTTGAATAATTCAAGCCTAACCATTGCGGTATTGTCTTGAGGCCATTGTCATCAAAATTGACATCTCTAATATCAAATGGTAAGGTTAGCAGAAATACAAATAAAAACTGAAGACGAAAAAATAATATAGCAAGGCTACCCAATTCCATACCATGAACCTGTATTGGAAAAAACACAACAACTCCTGACCACGAAATAGCAATACAGAATATTTTAAAACCAGGAATTTTTCGAAAAGAATATGTTGTTCCCTTCCATTTTAATACTGGTAACATGTACAACAATGTGGCAACTCCAAATGGGATTAAAACAAGTAACGCCTGTATGTTAAACTGAAAAACCAAATACACAAAAGCAATACCAACAAGCACATTTATCCAGAGCAAGATGGTTTTATTTAGAGAAAACCAAGCATACAAATGATTTTGTAGATCTTTGTTTTTATACTTCACATATCGAATAAAATTGTACGATAAAATTGTAGCGAGAGCTAAAAAAAGACTACTCTTCCCTGGAGAAAAATCAAAATACAATCCCGTAATTTGTGCCATAGACCATACCGAAAGGGCTACATGGATATTACCATGAATATAAAATTCAAAAAGAGACTTTATTTTTTTCACGATTCAAAAATAACGCTTTATTTATTTGAGCTTATACCTATCTGATTGAAATTAGAAAAAAGATTTATTTTCTTTTTTGTTGATAAACTTGCTAATTCGTTAACAAAACTATTTCTCTAAATAATTTTTATGCCTGAATAATAATTATTTTTGCCACTCAAAACTCACTCATAATTCATATAGTTTCAGAATGAAAACAGATTCTTTTGTATTGAGACATGTTGGCCCAAGGGGAAATGATGCTCAAGAAATGTTAGCAACTATCGGCCTAAATTCGATAGACGAATTGATAAAAAAAACAGTTCCGAATGACATTTTACTTCGTAAAGATTTAGATTTAAACTCCGCGATGAGTGAACAAGAATATCTGTCTCATATTCAAGAACTCTCAATAAAAAACAAATTATTTAAGAACTATATTGGTCTTGGCTATCACCCAACCATTACACCAGGAGTAATTCAAAGAAATATTCTAGAGAACCCAGGTTGGTATACTGCCTACACTCCTTACCAAGCTGAAATTGCTCAAGGAAGATTAGAAGCTTTATTAAACTACCAAACGATGGTTGCTGAGTTAACCGGAATGGAACTAGCAAATGCTTCTTTACTAGACGAAGGTACTGCTGCTGCAGAAGCCATGATAATGCTTTACAACACAAGAACAAGAGCTCAAAAGAAAAATAACTCTTTGCATTTCTTTGTTTCTGAAAATGTTTTACCTCAGACGATCGAATTGTTAAAAACTCGTGCTACTCCATTAGGAATCATATTAATAATCGGAGAAGATTCTGAACAAGATTTCACATCTGATTATTTTGGAACATTGGTGCAATACCCTGGTAAAAACGGACGAGTTATCGACTATTCAGAGTTTGTAAAAAAAGCAAACGAAAATGACGTTCGAGTAGCAGTTGCTGCAGATTTATTAAGCTTAGCTATCTTGACTCCTCCGGGAGAATGGGGCGCTGACGTTGTGATAGGAACCACACAACGATTCGGAATACCTATGGGTTATGGAGGTCCGCATGCAGCATATTTTGCTACCAAAGAAGCTTACAAACGAAGTATTCCAGGTCGAATCATTGGAGTAACTAAAGATGCCAACGGAAATCGTGCTTTAAGAATGGCACTGCAAACCAGAGAGCAACATATTAAAAGAGAGAAAGCAACATCTAATATTTGCACAGCGCAAGTATTACTAGCTGTAATGGCTGGTATGTACGGTGTATATCACGGTCCAAATGGCCTGAAATACATTGCAAATAAAATCCATCAGCTGGCATATACTCTGCATGACGAGTTGACCAAACTAGGCATCTTGCAAATCAATAAAACTTTTTTTGACACGTTAAATGTAAAAGTTTCCAATCTTGAAAAAATAAAAGAAAACGCAGAACTTTTACATGTCAACTTTTATTACACAAATAAAGATACTGTTAGTATTTCATTAAATGAAACCACAACTTTATCAGACATCAATGAAATTGTAAAAATTATTGCAAAAGCAGAAAATAAAGTTTTTACTGAAGTTGTTGCCATTAACCCGCAAATTACAATTCCGCAAAATCTATCAAGAACTACGAGTTTTTTAGAAAACCCTGTCTTTAATAGCTATCATTCTGAAACAGAAATGATGCGATATATAAAGAAATTAGAGCGCAAAGACCTTTCTTTGAACCATTCAATGATTTCATTAGGTTCATGTACTATGAAATTGAATGCTGCCTCAGAAATGTTCCCTTTGAGTTGGGCAAACTGGGCCAACATTCATCCTTTCGTACCAATTGAACAAGCAGATGGTTACCAAGAAGTTTTTAGACAACTTGAAGAGGATTTAAATGAAATTACTGGTTTTTATGCAACTTCTTTACAACCGAATTCGGGTGCACAAGGTGAGTATGCAGGCTTGTTAGTTATAAAAGCATACCATGAAGCAAATGGCGATCATCACAGAAATATCTGTTTGATTCCTTCTTCAGCACACGGAACCAACCCTGCTTCGGCCGTAATGGCAGGTATGAAGGTTGTGGTTACCAAAGCCACAGAAGAAGGGAATATAGATTTTGATGATCTTAAAGAGAAAGCGCTTTTACACAAAGACAATTTAGCAGCTTTGATGGTTACTTACCCATCAACACATGGTGTTTTTGAAAGTGGGATTAAAGAGATCACAGATTTAATACACGAAAACGGTGGACAAGTATATATGGATGGTGCCAATATGAATGCACAAGTAGGAATTACAAACCCAGCAACAATTGGCGCTGATGTTTGTCACTTAAATCTACACAAAACATTTGCCATCCCTCACGGTGGTGGTGGACCAGGTGTTGGACCGATATGTGTAGTAGAGCACTTGGCTCCATTTTTACCTTCTAACCCAGTTATTCCTACAGGAGGAAAAAGTCCAATCACTCCTATCTCATCAGCTCCTTGGGGATCTGCCTTAGTATTATTAATATCTTACGGATATATAAAAATGCTAGGATCAAAAGGATTGAAAACCGCAACTGAAACCGCAATACTAAATGCTAATTACATGAAAAAACATTTAGAAAGCAGTTATAATATCTTATATACAGGTGAAAACGGATTCTGTGCACATGAAATGATTGTTGATTTTAGAGAATTCAAAGCAAAAGGAATTGAAGTTGTCGATATTGCAAAAAGACTAATGGATTATGGTTACCACGCTCCTACTGTATCATTCCCTGTTGCAGGTACCTTAATGATTGAGCCTACTGAATCTGAATCCAAAGCAGAAATCGATAATTTTATTGATGCCATGTTGCATATCAAAAAAGAAATCGATGCGCAAGAAAGTCACGATACTTCCTCCGTATTGAAAAACGCGCCACATACGCAACAAATGCTTACAAATGATAATTGGGATTTTTCTTATTCAAGAAAAGAAGCGGCATTTCCTATGGATTCGATTCAAGAAAATAAATTTTGGCCATCTGTAAGACGTGTTGATGACGCCTTCGGAGATCGAAATTTAATATGTTCATGCACCCCGATTGAAGAATATATGTAATTACAAGAATCAAAAATAAATTTACAACACCTGAAGAAATTCAGGTGTTTTTTTATTTTAAAATTATCAATGAAATAAGAATTTAAGTAAAAAAAACACAATAAATCTTCTACAAACGACCAATCAATTAAAAAATATCTCGAAAAACAGTAATTAAACTATCAATTACACATTTATAAATCTACATAAAATCATAGTACATATTGCCAATTCTCAAAAAAGAGAATGTAAATATTAGGCATTTTCAGTTTTATAAGTTAAAAATTATCATTTTCTAAGTTCGTAATACGAACCTAAAAAAAAGTAGCGCCTATGCAGTATAATTTATTACTAAAATGTTATTTTTGCGGTCATACTTTGAATACTTATTAAAATTCATCATGAAAGAAATTACAAAAGAAACATACATCAATTGGTACAAAGACATGTTGTTCTGGAGAAAATTTGAAGACAAATTAGCTGCAGTTTACATTCAACAAAAAGTGAGAGGTTTTTTACATTTATACAATGGTCAAGAAGCTATTTTAGCAGGTTCTTTGCACGTAATGGATCTTTCTAAAGATAAAATGATTACAGCTTATAGAAATCACGTTCAACCAATTGGTATGGGTGTTGATCCTAAAAGAGTAATGGCTGAATTGTACGGAAAAGAAACAGGTACTTCTCATGGAATGGGTGGATCGATGCATATCTTTTCTAAAGAAAAAGGTTTTTATGGTGGACATGGTATTGTTGGTGGTCAAATTCCATTAGGTGCTGGTATGGCATTCGGAGATAAATACCACAACACAGGTGCTGTAACTATCTGTTGTTTTGGTGATGGTGCTGCACGTCAAGGATCATTACACGAAACTTTCAATATGGCTATGTTATGGAAACTTCCTGTAGTATTCATCGTTGAAAACAATGGATACGCTATGGGTACTTCTGTTGAGCGTACTGCAAATCACGAAGATATCTGGAAATTAGGTTTGGGTTACGAAATGCCTTCTGGACCTGTAGATGCTATGAATCCCATCAAAGTTGCTGAGGCTATGGATGAGGCTATGGAAAGAGCAAGAAGAGGTGATGGGCCAACGTTCTTAGAAATGAAAACATACCGATATAGAGGTCATTCAATGTCTGATGCTCAACACTATCGTACAAAAGACGAAGTTGCTGAATACAAAAAAATCGACCCTATTACTCAGGTACTTGATATCATCAAAGAAAACAAATACTTGTCTGACGATGAAATCAAACAAATCGACAAGGATGTAAAAGCAAAGGTTTCTGAATGTGAAAAATTCGCTGAAGAATCTCCTTACCCACAAAAACAACAATTATACGACGTAGTTTACGATCAAGAGGATTACCCTTTTATCAAAACTTCTAGAAAATAAAACATAATACAAAGTTATATGGCACAAATTATTACAATGCCCCGCTTGAGTGATACTATGACCGAAGGTGTAGTGGCAAAATGGTTGAAGTCTGTTGGTGATAAAATTGAAGAAGGAGATATTCTTGCTGAAATTGAAACTGACAAAGCAACTATGGAGTTCGAATCATTTAACGAAGGAACTTTATTACATATAGGTTTACAAGAGGGAGAAACGGCACCTGTTGATAGCTTATTAGCTATTATTGGTGAAGAAGGTGAAGACTTCTCAGCATTATTATCTGGAGATGCTACTGCTGCACCCGTTGAGGAAGCTGCTGCCCCTGTTGAAGAGGCTGCTAGCCCTGCTGCAGAAACACCTGCTGCTCCTGCCGCTGCTGCTATTCCTGATGGAGTTACCGTAGTAACAATGCCAAGATTGAGTGACACCATGACAGATGGTACCGTTGCTTCTTGGTTGAAAAAAGTTGGTGATGAAGTTGCTGAAGGAGATATCTTAGCTGAAATCGAAACAGATAAAGCAACTATGGAGTTCGAATCGTTTAACGAGGGAACTTTATTATATATCGGATTGGAAGAAGGACAAACAGCACCTGTTGATAGTTTATTGGCTATTATTGGTGATGCTGGAACTGACGTTTCTGGTGTTGTTGCAAACTTTAATGCTGGTGGTGGTGAAGCTGCTCCAGCTGCTGAAGCACCAAAAGCTGAAGCACCTGCTACTGAGAAAAAAGCGGCACCTGCTGCTAAAGCTTCGCCTGCAAAAGCAGCGGCTCCAAGCGCTACTAAAAAAGTTAGCAATATCCAGTCTGAAAACGGAAGAATCGTTGCTTCTCCACTAGCGAAAGCATTGGCTGAAGAAAAAGGAATCAACCTAGCGAAAGTTGTGGGTACTGGTGAAGGTGGACGTATTGTAAAAACAGATGTTGAAAACTTTACAGATGTTGTAATTACTGACGCACCTGCTGCTGCAACCGTTGCTTCTGCACCTGCTGGAGAAATCTCTCAAAGAGAAGAGAAAAACTCTAACATGCGTAAAGCAATTGCTAGAGCATTAGATAAATCTCAAACTGAAAATGTAAACTTTACAATCAGTATTGATGTAGATATGGACAATGCGATTGCTTCTCGTAAGCAAATCAACGAATTGCCAGATACAAAAGTTTCTTTCAATGATTTAGTAGTAAAAGCTACTGCTATGGCAATTAAGAAACATCCACAAATTAACACACAGTGGACAGAAGAAAAAACTATCTATAACGAGCACATTTCAATTGGTGTTGCTGTTGCCATCGAAGACGGATTGGTTGTACCTGTAATTCCTTTTACAGATATGAAAAGCTTGACACAAATCGGTGCAGAAGTAAAAGATTTAGCTATCAAAGCTAAAAACAAAAAATTGACTCCAGCAGAAATGTCTGGAAGTACATTTACCGTTTCTAACTTAGGAATGTTTGGTGTAGATAACTTCACTTCTATCATCAACCAACCTAACTCAGCTATTCTTTCAGTTGGTGGAATCAAACAAAAGCCTGTTGTAAAGAATGGAGAAATTGTTGTTGGAAATGTTATGAACTTAACATTATCTTGCGATCACAGAACCATTGATGGTGCTGTCGGAGCTGCCTTCTTAAACACATTGAAACAATATGTTGAGAGTCCAGTTACTATGATTGCTTAATAATATTTTAGCAGACAAATAAAAAAACCTTCACTTTAAAGTGAAGGTTTTTTTATGCCCTAATATTAAATAATATTTTGTTAAAGAATGTAATTATAGCACAGCCAACACGTCATAAATTGTATATTTGAACTTCATACAACAATTCAATCAAATGAAAAAAATTACGCTCATTTTAGCAGCTATTAGTCTTTTTGCTTGTTCTGATACAAAAAAAGATTACTTGACTTTATCAGGAACTGTATTAAACACTTCTGAAAATACGTTGATCGTGGAAAATCAGCACTACAATAAAAAAATTGAAATTGACAAAGACGGTCATTTTAAAGATACTTTGCACTTAAAAAATGTACAAGATCTTGCGAGTTATGAAGAAAATTTTTACGGTATCACTGTCGGGCAAAACAGAACCTTTTCATACATCCAAAATGGTTTTGATCTTGAATTGACTATTGATGGGGATAATTTCGATTTCAAAGGTAAAGGAGCTCAAAACACGAATTACATCAAAGAAAAACTAGAAACTGGAAGTAAGTATATGAATATTCCAGAATATTTTAAGCTAGAGAAAGAGGCTTTCGAACAACAAGTTTCTGAAGCAAAATCTACATTTGATGCTTTGTTGGTAAAATACAATGATTTAGACCCTGCTTTTGCTAAAGCAGAAAAAGAAAACAACGAGCAGCTGTACACAACTTTGAATGAAAATTACGAAGAACAACACAACCTTTTAAAAAGCACTAGCAAAGGTAGTCCATCACCAAAATTTGAAGGTTATGAAAACTATAAAGGTGGTAACAATTCTTTAGACGACTACAAAGGAAAATATGTGTATATCGATGTATGGGCAACTTGGTGCGGACCTTGTAAGCAACAAATTCCATTTTTGCAAACTTTAGAAAAAAAATACCACAATAAAAACATCGAGTTTGTGAGTATTTCTATCGATAACCCGGCAGCAAAAGACGCTTGGAAAACAATGATAAAAGACAAAAATATGGGAGGTGTTCAATTGTTTGCAGGTGGTGACCAGAGTTTTTCTCGCGCTTATCAAATTTCAGGAATTCCTAGGTTTATTTTAATTGATCCACAAGGCAATATTGTTGAAGCAAACGCTCCTAGACCATCCGACCCCAGTTTAACAGAACTATTTACCGAATTAGGTATCTAATAAATAGCAAAAAAAATCCTGTTTTCTCGAACAGGATTTTTTTTATGCAAACTTTACTGCCTTGGCGGGAGTTATTTTGGTAATTATATATGAAGGTATTATCAACATCAATAAACACAGTACCAAAGTCCCAATATTTAACAGCAACACATGCCAGACATTTATACTAACTGGAGCACTACTCACATAATACGTTTCTGGATTCAAACTAATGACTGAAAAATATTTTTGAATCAGCAACAATGAAATACCCAAGACATTTCCGATAACCAAACCTCTTAGAATCAAATAAGATGCGTTGTATAAAAACAGTTTTCGAATACTCCAATTCGAGCTCCCAAGAGCTTTTAAAATTCCAATGGTCTGGGTTCTCTCTAAAATCAGTACTAGCAATGCGGTAATCATATTTATACCTGCCACCAATATCATAATTCCAATAATAACCGCAATATTGGTATCGAATAGTTTCAACCAATCAAAAATAGTTGGGAACATTTCTAAAATAGTTTCGCTATTCAACATAGGGTCTATTTCTTTATACACTCCTGCTCCTAACTCATTTATTCTTGAGAAATCATTTACAAACACTTCAAAACCACCAACTTGTCCCTCACTCCACTTATTTAATTTCTGAATATGTTTGATATCCCCCAACACATAACTTTCATCAAAATCTTTAAAGCCCGAATTGTAAACACCACTTACGGTAAACACCCTCCTATTTGGCATTCTATTACCTCTGTCTTTGATAAAATACATATCGAAGGTATCGTTGGTATGTAAACCCAATCGATTTGCCAAAATACTTGATATCAGTACTTGATTACTAACTTGGTTTGAAATCTTAGGAATACTACCTTCAATGAGGTATTCAGACAACCCTGACCAATCATAATCTGTATCTACCCCCTTTAACACAACGCCTTCAAAATCTTTTTCGGTACGTATAACCGCACCTTTTGAAGCAAATGGCTGCACTTTTACCACACCGTTTAAATTTGAAAAATCTGGATAAAAATCTTGGTTTTTGGCTATTGGGTTTTGTGTAGATTCAGAAGTATTATTATCGTAACTAGTGATTTGAATATGCCCTTTAAAAACAGATATCTTTTCACGAATTCGATCTTGTAAACCTACACCTGTAGCCACAGTAATTAACATTAGCAATACCCCAAGTGAAATTGCTGTGATTGCAATTTTTATTATTGGTGCTGAAATGCTACTTTTATGTTTCTTAGACGCAGTAAAACGTTTAGCTAAAAATAATTCGTAATTCAATTTAATTCATTCAATGTTTCTCATCAAAAATACATATTATTCTCTTCTTGGTACGCCAAACTATCTATTATTTCAACCTCTAAAAACACAAATACTAAAAAACAGCAAACTATTTTTTTTGAGTATTTTGATTCCTTTATCGATCAGTTGTTCTGGACAAAATACTATTGAAGTTGGCGCAAATAACCTAGAACAACACATCAAAGATCTCAAGAGCAAGAACATTGCAATTGTTGCCAATCAAACCTCAGTTATTTTTAAGAACAAAACACAAACTGCATTCACACATCTAGTTGATTCACTTTTATCAAAAAAAATAAAGGTTACGAAAGTATTTTCACCTGAACATGGTTTTCGAGGTAAAGCAGATGCTGCGGAACATGTTGCAAACGGAAAAGATGCAAAAACAGGATTACCAATTGTATCTTTGTACGGTAAAAACAAAAAACCAACCAAAGACCAATTACAAGATATAGACCTTGTAGTCTTTGATATCCAAGATGTTGGCGCTCGTTTTTACACCTATATTTCTACCTTACACTATGTAATGGAAGCCTGTGCTGAAAATAATATTCCCGTGATGGTTCTTGACCGACCAAATCCGAATGGACATTATGTAGACGGACCTACATTACAAATAGAGTACAAAAGTTTTGTCGGTATGCACCCCGTTCCATTAGTTTATGGGATGACCATTGCAGAGTATGCTCAAATGATAAACGGAGAACGTTGGTTAAAAAATAAAATCAAGTGCAACTTAATTGTAATCCCATTAAAAAACTACACACATCAATCAACATACAAATTACCCATTCGCCCTTCACCAAACTTACCAAATTCAAAATCAATCAATCTTTATCCTAGTCTAGGGTTCTTCGAAGGAACCCCTATCAATGCCGGAAGAGGAACTGAGTTTCAATTTCAGCGATTTGGTTCATCGAAATTCCCAAACAATCTCTTTGCCTACTTCCCAAGAGCCAACTTTGGAAGCAAATATCCAAAAGACCAAAATAAAAAATGCTATGGTTTTGATTTATCCAAAACACCTAACCTAAACAAAGTAAATATAGCATGGCTAAAAAAAGCCTATGAATTGTATCCAGACAAAAAAGCATTTTTTGGTAAGACCTTTACCATTCACGCAGGCAGTACAAAACTTCAAGACCAATTAGAAAATGGTTTGTCTGCAACAGAAATTCAAGCCTCTTGGCAAAAAGATTTGAAGAAATTTAAAAACATTCGAAAAAAATATTTGCTTTACCCTTAACTTGTTTAATATGCTTCATGCCAAGAAAAATGATTTTTAATAATTCTATCTTTTTCTTCAGATAAAAACTCTAGATATTTCTCTACTACGGGCGAATGTTTTTTTCCAGAAGGCCATACCAGTGACCATTGTGTTTCAATAGGCAAACCTTCTAAGGGAACGATATTCAAACTGCCATGCAACAATTCGTCTTTGATACCAATTAAAGGCATTATTGAACATCCCATTCCTGCTAAAACTGCCTGTTTAATAGCCTCATTAGAAGTCAATTCTATTTTTTTTGCAATAGAAATATTTTTCGTTTTTATATACTTTTCCATTGACAAGCGAGTAGCCGACCCTAACTCACGATACAACAAGGGCAATTGCTCTAATATCTTTTTTGCATCATTAGTTTTCGGAATTTCTAATCCTGGCTTCACTACTAAATACAATCTGTTGCCAAGTAAATCAAATCGTTCAAGGTTAATGGTATCTGGCATCAACGAAACCAAAGAAAAATCGACCAAATTATTCTCCAAATCTGACACAACACTCGATTTGTTCGTTACGTGCATTTCCAATTCTACATCTGGAAAGGTTCTCATAAATCGTGCTAAAAAATAAGGCATCACATATTTTGCAGTCGAAACGATTGATATGGTTAATTTCCCATACACTTTTCCCTGAAAAGCTAGATTTTTTGCTTTTATTTTTTCAACTCCTTCTAATATAATTTCTGCCGTTTTCGCAATCTCTTTTCCAAAATCTGTAATATAAATCTTTCTTCCAATCACCTCAGTTAGAGGCAAGTCGAACTGAGCTTGAAAATTTTTTAGCTGTATAGAAACTGCCGGTTGTGTAAGATGTAATTCTTCAGATGCCTTAGTAACACTCTTTGTCTGAGCTATCTTCAAAAATATTTGAAGTTGGTTCAATGTATAATTCATAAAATATATTTATGTTTTTCATTACAAACATAAATAAAAATTTATAAATAAATGCTTGTAGTTTTGCAATGTAAAAATAAAAACACATTCAAATTATGGAAGCATTAAAATTGAACAATGAACTATTAGAAAACAAAGAATTTGTAGAATTTTTAGACAGTCTTTTACAAGAAAAGCTAAATTCTTACAACTTAGAACTTCTTGTTCAATGTGAAAGAATTGGAAACGTTGACAGCAATACTCTTGACAAAATAATTGAATTGAAAAAAATACGCCAAGAGATAAAAGAATTCAAAAATCTTAACAATCCTGAAAAATTATTATCACTTATTTCAGATACACAATTCAACACTATCGCAAATTCAAACTATAGTTTTCAGGCAGCTGTCTAAATAAACAACCCTCTAAAAAAAAACATGAATCTTGACTTATTAGTTAATAATCTTACAAACCCTGCACTATTATTTTTTATTTTGGGAATCATTGCGGTTTGCGTCAAAAGTGATTTAGAAATCCCCAAAAACTCTTCGAAATTCATCTCATTATACCTATTATTCGCAATTGGATTTAAAGGAGGTCAAGAATTATCCCATGAAGCATTCACAAGCAAAATTATTTATTCTATGCTTTTTGGGGTTTTTATCGCGGTAACCATTCCGTTATATACATTTTTCATTCTAAAGAAAAAATTCACCATTCAAAATGCTGGAGCCATAGCTGCTGCATATGGTTCTGTTAGTGCTGTAACATTTGTTACTGCTATTTCATATCTCGAAGCCCAAGGTCTGCATATGGATGGTCATATGGTCGCTATCATGGCCATTATGGAAAGTCCGGCTATTATTGCTGGCTTGATATTGATTTCTTTATACAATAAGAACAATGATGATAAAATCAATAAAAAAGATGCGATCAAACACTCTATCACCAACGGTAGTGTATTGCTCATATTTGGTAGTTTGGTAATCGGATTTTTAGCTAGTGCAGAACAAGCGAATGATATAAAACCTTTTACCGACGATTTGTTTAAAGGGTTCTTGGCTATTTTCTTACTAGATATGGGAATCGTAAGCGGTAGAAAATTAAACGCACTAATTGCAAAAGGAATTTACCCTATACTTTTTGCCATAATTATTCCATTGCTCAATGGTACACTTTTCGGAATCTTAAGTGGTTATATCACAGAAGATGTTTCTAACAGATTTATCTTTGCAATTCTAGCGGCAAGTGCTTCCTATATAGCGGTACCAGCAGCTATGAAAATGGCAGTCCCAAAAGCAAATCCCGGATTGTATTTACCAATGGCGTTGGCGGTTACTTTCCCAATAAACATTACGATAGGAATGCCTTTGTATCTAGCAATCGTGCAGAACATCACTCCTTAAATTTAAAACGACTTTCAAGCAAAACAAAACGGCTACTATTTTCAGTAGTCGTTTTTTTGTGCTGTAAAAATGATTATTTTTAAGTTTCAAAAATTATATACCTTATGAAACTTATCAAAAACTTAATTTTACTTACCTTTCTGTTGTTGTTCGCATCGAACCTAACAGCACAAAACGACACAAAAGCGAATTACATTCTCTTTAAAAATGTAAAAATATTCGATGGAACCTCAGAATCACTTATCTCAGGTATGTCGGTTTTAATAGAAAATAATCTTATTCAAAAAATTGCTGCAGATGTTTCAATACCTGAAGGAACGACGGTAATTGATGGTAAAGGCATGACATTAATGCCAGGGCTTATTGAAGGGCATGGTCATTTACAAATGAATGGTCATTCAATATCAGACATTGAAAACAGTAGAAACTGGGAAGAATTAGCAGTACGTTCAACGGTAAATGCAAAAAACGCATTGCTATCCGGATTTACAACTTGGAGAGATGCAGGTGGTATGGGTGCCGGACTTAAAAAAACAGTGGATGCTGGTTTGGTTTTAGGACCAAGAATTTATCCTTCAGGAGGATTTATTGGACCTACAGGTTCTCATGCAGATTTTAGAAATTTCAACACACCAAATGAAACCTTAAATGGTATTCATTCTAGTGGTGGTAAATTAGGTATGACAATCACTGCAGATGGAGTCGACCAAATAAAAGCAGCAGCACGTCAAAATTTTATGCAGGGAGCTTCTCAAATAAAAATCATGTCGAGCGGTGGTGTTGTTTCGCAATTCGACCCTTGGCAGCTAGATGCCTATGGCCCAGAAGAAATTAGAGCTGCCGTAGAAGTTGCTGATGCTTATGGTACTTATGTGATGTCTCATGCTTACAGTAAAAAATCAATCATGCGTTGTTTAGAAAATGGTGTAAAAACAATTGAGCACTGTTTTATGTTTGATGGAGATGTTGCAAAATTGATGAAGAAAAAAGGAGCATATATGACTACAAACATGCAAGCATTCTCTCCTGCATTGTCTCAAGTTTCTGCAATTTCTGCTAGTAAAGCTTCTGCAAGAAAAGCAAACTCTGCTCAAGAAGCCTTTAAAGGATATATCGAAAATGTAAAAAAACACCGACCAAAATTAGGGTTCCAAGGAGATTGTGTAGGAATGCCTGATGCTTGTAACAAGCAAAACGACCACCAAATATATCTAGGAGCGCACTATTTTGGAAACCATTATTACTTAAAAGCATTGACATCTGTAAACGGTGAAATTGTAAAACTTTCTGGTGAAGTAATGGATCCTTACCCTGATGGTAAATTGGGTGTTGTAGAAGAAGGGGCCTATGCTGATTTGTTGTTAGTTGACGGAAATCCGTTAGAGGATATTTCAGTGATTGGTGGAAATGAAAAATGGTTCGATGCACCAGTTCGTGATGGAATAGAAACTATGAAAATAATCATGAAAGACGGAAAAATCTATAAAAACACATTAGATAAATAATCTTTATGATTCACTTTTAATGAGCAATTGGGAAGTTATTTCGACACCCAGTTGCTCATTTTTAGTATAAAACCTTAACAATTATTTCAAAACCGAACACTTGCTATTGGTTTACAACCAGCTAAATGAAATTTGATTTTTAACTAAAACCTATGAAAAAAAAACTACTATTTCTAACTTTTTTGATAAACATAGGAATCGTTGCTCAACATAAAACGAAAAACAATGACACCAATTTTACAATAGGTGGATTTGCAAAAATGGATGCAATGATTACCGTATTCGAAGGTGGTGAAGTTGCTGATCCTGAAAGTCCAATTAGAGACATTCATTTACCCAGTGCAATACCCGTAGGAGGCCAAGATACTTATGATACGCATATGCACATCAAAGAATCTCGTTTCTATCTTGATTTCGAAAAAACACTAAAAAACGAGAAAAAAATAAAATCCTATTTTGAAATGGATTTTTTACTTTCAGCTGCTGGAGATGCACGAGTAAGTAATTCATACAATCCTCGTATCAGACATTTATACATCAACTATGACAAATGGCTATTCGGTCAAACCTGGTCGACTTTTATGGTGGTTATAATCCCAGACGACCTAGATTTTTCAGGAGCTGCAGAAGGAATTGTTTTTAACAGACAACCCCAAATTAGATATACAAATGGAAATTGGCAGTTTTCACTTGAAGTCCCTGAAGCAACTATTACACCAAATGGTGGTGGGCCTTTTGTAATATCATCTGGTGGATTACCTGATGCAATTGTCAGAAGAAACTTCAATGGAAAATGGGGTAACCTAGGGGTTTCTGGTATTATTCGAAATCCTCGATACCATGACGCTAACGGTACAAGAAAAAGTTTTATTGGGTATGGTCTGACCTCAGGTGCAAAAATCAACATTGGAAAAAAAGATGACCTCAGAATTCAAGCAACCTATGGTTATGGATTAGGCCGTTATTTGGCGTTGGCATTTTTAAACAGCTCGGTCGTGGACAACAACGGTGATTTGCAAGCAATTTCTTCTATGAATGGATTTGTTTCATACTTGCATCATTGGAACGATCGATGGAAATCAAGTATCAATTACTCTTTCTTAGAAGCACAAAACCCTACCGAACTTGCAGGATTAAATGAAAATAAAAATGCTTGGAGTGGTTCTGCGAATATCATTTACCAAGCAGACAAAGATTTATTACTCGGAGTTGAAGGAATGTACGCATATCGTGGGCTAGAAAATGGAATCGGTGATGGCATGCACCGCGTACAATTCTCAGTAAAATATTCATTTAAATACAGCGCAAAATAACAACTATTGAAAACAAATAAGCCCATACCCTATCAAGCTATTTAGTTACATAATATAGAGTCATATAATCCCAGGTATTTTTTTGTTTTCATATTTTATGCTATTTTTATTATTGATGATACGGTATGATTAACTATAGATACCTTTAAAACTGGACTATGTATAAATATATTTTTATAGTTTTCACTTGTCTCATATCTCATTTTAGTCTTGGCCAAACCATAGATTCTACACAAATTGGAAAAGAATACCCCTATGTATTACCAATACTTGGCAAAAAAGCCTATGCGAGAGGTTATGAGCTACAAAAACCTTTTGGTGTTATGCTCGGAAGTTTATTTAACAAACAAGGTATCATTATAGATAATTTTGAAATGGCTTTAGGCGATGGTACCACTCCACCCACTTCGTATTTTCCTTTAGATGGCATCCTAGATTTTGGCCCTTCGCAAGGAAGAATTAACACCCTTAACGCAAGACTTGACGCATGGATATTACCTTTTTTTTCTGTCGGAGGCTATTTTGGAGAAGTGTGGGGAGAACAAGATATTACTTTTAGTGTAGCTGGGAGTGATTTGATAAAAAGTACTACTGATATCAGAGGAAAATATTATGGAATAAACTTGTTGGGGGTTGCTCCTCTTGGACCGGTAAACATCGCTGCAGATTATTCATGGTCTTGGACAACAAACTCTAGATTAGACAAACCCGTATTGGTTAATGTAAGCGGAATAAGAGTCATCAAAAGAATCATGACACCTACCAAGGGAAGGTTTTGGGCTATTTGGGGAGGTGCTCAATTTCAGAAATTAGACAATCAAACTTCTGGTAATATAGCCTTTGATGAAGCATTAGGAATTACTGAAGAGGACAAACAGAATTTAGACAACCATTGGAATAGTTTTAAAAACAATGAAGTTCCGAATGGTAATGGACAATACTGGGATGAATTAAACGCTTTACAAAAGGCTCAAGCCACGGCAACTTATAATTTAGTTCGTGGTGTTGTAGATACTGATGTGTATTATAAATTCAACAAACGATTAGAACACGAATGGAATATGCTCTTAGGTTTTAATTACCAGCACAATGATAAATGGCAATTTCGTGGAGAATACGGTTTTTTAAAATCCAAACAACAGCTAATGCTTTCCTTAAATTATAGATTTGGACTTTAATTAATCTTTATCTTTGAAATAAAATTGCGTTTGTTTGACTCAAACAATCAACTATGAATAAATATATACTCACCTTAGGAATTCTTTTTGCAGTATTTCAACTACACGGTCAAAAGAGCACGGAAAAATCTGCTGATGAAATCGCTCAAGAACTTTCAAATACTCTAAGAACGATAGCAAGTCTAGAATTTCAAAAAACTAACCACTGGACTAAATTCTTTCAAATACCCCCAGTAATTAACCTTCCTTGGTAAAACAAATTATGATGATAAAAAATTACATTTTATTTGCATTCTTGCTTTTTAATTTCGCAGTATTATATGCGCAAGAACAAAACAACGAGTCAAAAGAATATCAAATGGGGGGACCCAACCAGGTTGACAATCAATTGGCAGAAGATAAAATTGAAAAAGAATCTGTTTTTGATTTGGGCTTTTTAAATCCCTTTTTCGATTTCAAAAAAACCTTAAAATCCAATTCCGGATTTGATTTTGCTTTGGACTACTCTAGCGTTTATTTTGGAGCCACTGAAAGTTTACCAGGTAATGACAATCATACTGCAGCTGGGATGGTTCGTTTGTATGGCTCATGGGAATTGATCAACAGAAAAAAAAAAAATAATGGTGCACTTATTTATAAAGTCGAGCACAGACACCCTTATACACAAGTAACTCCGAAAAATTTTGGTTTTGGTATTGGATATGTAGGAATGGAGGTCCCGGCCTTTAACGATGATGGTTTTCGAATGACCAACTTTTATTGGAGACAACGTTTAGCTGGAGGCAAAATATCTTTTGTTGCAGGTTTATTAGACGCGACAGATTATGTAGATGTTTATGCATATGCTAGTCCATGGACAGGATTTATGAATTTCCAATTCAGTACAGGGTCTCAAACTGTCTACATTCCTAACGATGCTGCTTTGGGAGTAGCTTTTGCCATGTATATTACAGATAACATTTATGCAATTGCAAGTATCAGTGATGCAGGATCAGACCCCACGAAACCTTGGGATAATTTCAATTCATTCTTCGAAAATGGAAATTATTTCAAAAGTATCGAATTGGGATACACCACAGGATCTAATGATTTTTTCTTGAATAATTTTCATCTTACTTATTGGCATTCTGACGGTACACCAGTTACTGCGTCACTTCCAGGTTGGGGAATTGCGTTCTCTGCTACACATTATTTCAAAAGTGGTATTCATCCTTTTCTTAGAGGTGGTTATGCCAAAGATGGCGGTACCTTATTGCAAAAATCTTTAGTTGCTGGAATGGCATATCAAACAACCGAAAAAGGAAGTCTATTCGGAGCATCCTTAGGATGGGGAGAAGTGAATGAAAGTAGTTTTCGAACTAATCTACAAGACCAAATTACGGCAGAAGTATTCTATAAAATTAAATTCTCTAGCAGGTTCGAGATTTCACCAGATCTTCAATATCTAATCAATCCTGCTTTAAACCCAAATACATCAAATCTTTTTATTGCCGGAGTAAGAGGAAGACTGAACATTTAAGACATCATAAAACCCACTGATCATGAAAACCAACTTTAAATCTATTTGTATCAAAGTACTATTTTTCTTGACAGTGTCTACCTATGCGCAAGAACCAGACATCGACCGATGGGACAACTGGCTTTTAGTTGGTAACAAAATAGTGTTTGGAGGTGAAAATAATTTTCAACACTCACATGAACTGCAATGGAGAGTAAACGAAAATATGTCTGCCTTAAAAGAATGGTATTACGAAGGGGTTCTCACCTATTCACCAAATGCAAATTGGGAAATTGTACCTGACTTTCGTGCAAGTGTAAAACCTGATAGAAAAGATTTTAGATTTGGATTTGCAGGGGTTAGAAAATTTAATTTCAGTAGTGAAGAAGGTACTTTAAATGGTCAATTGGTAAATCAGATGAAATATCAAATAGACATTGACACAAAAGGAAATTTAAGACATGGTGTTAGGTATGTTGTAACATATAATAAAATAATAAATGATCATTTTATTATAAGCGGATTGATTGGCCCATTTTATAGATGGGGTGAAGACTATACAGGAATTGAATTCATACGTGGTGGACCAGCCTTTACTTATAGTTTTGACAAACAACATACACTGTCAATAGCACCGTTATTTGGAGCAGCTGCTTTAGGAGATAATGATGGATGGACCTATTCCTTTACACCAATGGTGTCACTTGTAATTCGCGCAGGAAAAAAATACAAATATGTACCTGCTAAGTACATCAACTTTTAAGTTATTTAGAACAAATAAGATTTTCTACGATCGAAACCTTCTTATTCGTCAACAGAAGCTTTTTCATCTGTTTTTACAGTATTTCTAACATCTTTAAATATAGACACAATGTGCGAAATACCACTGATTACTTTTTGAGACTCAACTAAAACATTTACTAAAATCTCATTTGTTTTTTCAGCAAACGAAGTTTTAAACTCTTTACTTTCAAACTTCAGAAAACGCTTTGCTGCCAAGGGCACCACATTAAACAGTAAATTCTGAGGACTAATTGTAGTTTGAAATTTTTCTTCTAGCAATTTTTCTTGCATGCTAATTTCTGTTTTTAGCATTTCTTTTTTTAAATAAAACTCAGACTTTTCCATAGTACTATTTTTAAGAAGGAATATTTCTATCTAAATAATTTTGCATTATTCTCGTCAAAATTGTTTTTCGTTTCCATAACATCAACAACATAATCAAAACCAATCCGACCGTAACAGTAACAAAACCTAAATAGGTACTTTCAAATAGCGCATTCAACACCAAAGCTGAAGTAAAACCAACAAATATTAGAAAACAAAAAAAGAGAAATAAAAATACAACATCAAAAAATATTTTTGCTCTTGCCTCACCTATTTTCTCAACAGCTTCGAACTGTAGATATTTGAATTTTAATTCAATGTATTTGATTATTTCTTCCTTCATATCTAGAACAATTTATGCCGTTTCCTTCGTTTCAATCTCTTTTTCTAATTGAGAAATTTTCTGCTTTAGAAGTTCAATTTTTTCGTTTGTAAACTCACCTCCTTTTTCGACCAATTCATTAATTTTTTCCTTGAGTAAGTCAATCTTGCCCAATAATTCTTCTCTTGTTTCTTCACCTGAACTTGGTGCTAATAAAATACCAGCAACCGCTCCAACAAACAAACCTATTAACAAACCCGCTATCCATTTTGATGTCGTACCCATATCAATCTATTATTTTCTAAAAATAACGAGAAAAAAACACAAATTAACTTTTATCAAAAAATAATTACTGAAAAGCTTGAAAAACGATTGCATTAGACTGCACTTTGATTGTCGTCAAATTTGACTCAAACACAGTGGTATCGATAATTCGAAGTTTATAATATTCAACCTCTGGTACCTTTTCTAAAACTGAGATTATTTTTTTCATCACAAAAGACTCTTCAAAAACATATGTATCATAATACTTCTTCTCATCGTAAAAGAAAAAGTAATCGAGTTTTTTGTGAAGTTTAAATTCAAAAACAACTTTATTTTCAGATAGCAATACCTGAAATTCTGAAGCTTCAAAATCTTTTTCTGATACCGAGTCACCAAAAGCATAAAAAGCAAATCGCGAACGTTTTATCAAAAAGCTAGACATGCAAAATTTTATTTAAATTTCTCTGCTTTCACCGCTTTTCCACCCAATGGAATAGCTTTTTTTAAATTTTCAATAATCGAAAATGTCGCAGGACATATAGCTGCGTTTTTTACAGTAAGGTCTGTAATTTGAATAAATTTTCTTCGATTGGTATGCGGATACTCTGAACAAGCTTTCGGACGCACGTCGTAAATCGTACAAGAATTGTCGTTTTCATCTAAAAAATGACAAGGCACAGATTGCAAGACATAAAAATCATCTGAATCTCTTTCTAAAAACTGTTCCATAAAATGAACTTCTTTCATTTTAAAATGTTTCGAAATACGCTGAATATCTTTCTCTGTAAAAATCGGACTTGATGTTTTACAACAGTTAGCGCACTCTAAACAATCTGTCTTTTCGAATTCAGCATCGTGCAAATCACGCATCGTCAAGTCCAACGTTTTTGGTGTACGTCGTTTCAATCGTTGAAAATATTTTAAGGTTTCTTTTTCAGTATCCTTTGCATCTTTGTGCAACCTCGCTAACCTTTCTTGCATGTTTGCCATAATTATGAACCAATTTAAAACACAAAGATAAACTTATTAAAAGAGTAAAAAACGTTTTTCAATCACAATAAACATCCCAAAAATAAAATCTCTTTTATTTATTTATCGCCACCTAATAATTATTAAATTTGCAGCTCAAAATTCCAAGTGAAATGAGTATTCAAAACACGTTAACAAGTGCCGTTAAACAAGCGGTTTCAAGTATTTTCGATAAAGAAATAACATCTGTAGAGTTTCAAGCTACCAAAAAAGATTTTGAAGGTGATATAACCATTGTGGTATTTGCCTTGTTGAGAACCATCAAAGGAAATCCCGCTGCAATCGGTGAACAAATCGGATCGTACTTAAAAGAAAACATTGCAATTGTTGAAGACTTTAATGTGGTAAAAGGTTTTTTAAACTTGGTAATTTCTGAAAATTATTTCATCGATGATTTTCAAAAAATTTACACGACCGACAATTATGGAATTATAGTACCAAAACCAGAAGACAAAGCTGTAATGGTTGAATATTCTTCTCCAAATACCAACAAACCCCTTCACCTTGGGCATGTTAGAAATAATTTATTAGGGTTCTCTGTCTCTAAAATTATAGCTGGTGCAGGTAAAAAAGTATACAAAACACAAATTATCAATGACCGTGGAATTCATATTTGTAAAAGTATGCTTGCTTGGGAGAAATTCGGAAACGGTGAAACTCCTGAGTCTACTGGTATCAAAGGAGACAAACTAGTTGGTAATTACTATGTAGCGTTTGACAAAGCCTATAAAGAAGAAATCAACGAATTAATAGAAAAAGGATACACAGAAGAGGATGCAAAAAAGCAAGCACCAATATTGCTTGAAGCTCAAGAAATGTTATTGAAATGGGAAGCTGGAGATGAGCATGTTATAGCTTTATGGAAAAAAATGAACAAATGGGTATATGATGGATTTGATGCTTCTTATAAAAAAATGGGCGTTGAATTTGATAAAAACTACTATGAAAGTGACACCTATATTTTAGGAAAAGACGTAGTTGCAGAAGGTTTGAAAAAAGGAATTTTCGAGCAAGATCCTGATGGTTCTGTTTGGATAGATTTGACTGACGAAGGTTTAGACAGAAAAATTGTACAACGATCTGATGGTACTTCTGTATACATTACACAAGACATCGGAACAGCGATAGAGAGATTTAAAGATTATGATATCGATTCTCTTACTTATACAGTTGGTAACGAACAAGACTACCACTTTAAAGTACTTTTCTTAATCTTAAAAAAACTTGGTTTTTCTTGGGCTGACAATATGTACCACCTTTCTTATGGAATGGTAGATTTACCTTCAGGAAAAATGAAATCTAGAGAAGGTACTGTTGTTGATGCAGATGATTTGATGGATGAAATGACGAATACCGCTAGAGAAATATCTCAAGAATTAGGGAAATTAGAAGGTTATTCTGATGCAGAAAAAGAAGCCTTGTACCAAGTAATCGGTTTAGGAGCTTTAAAGTATTATATTTTAAAAGTAGATCCGAAGAAACGAATTTTATTCGACCCAAAAGAATCAATTGATTTTAATGGAAACACTGGACCATTTATTCAATATACCTATGCGAGAATTCAATCAATTCTGAGAAAAGCATCTTTTGATTATACAACCCCAATTTCTGATATCTCAATTAGTGAAAAGGAAAGAGCGTTGATTAAACAAATACAATTGTATCCAGAAACGGTTCAATTGGCATCTAAAAACCAAAGCCCTGCCTTAATTGCAAATTATACCTACGACTTGGTTAAAGATTACAATTCTTTTTATCAGAGCTCGTATATCTTAGGTTGTGAAGATGAAAAGCTAAAAATATTTAGAACACAACTGTCTAAAAAAGTAGGAGAAATCATAAAATCAGGTTTTGATTTACTTGGAATCGATGTACCTGAAAGAATGTAGCCTGTTTTTTTACACAAAAGACAAAAATATCATCATTGATTACAAATTCGATAATTAAGCATTGAAATTGTAAAAATAAATATAGATTCATTAAATTTGCATGCTGCAAAATGCGGCTCATTAACAGATTGAATCGATTGATGTTGATGAAATTCAAAAAGAAAAACTAAAAAAACATATACAATGAAATACGACGTAATAGTTATTGGAAGTGGACCTGGTGGTTATGTTACAGCAATTAGAGCCTCTCAATTAGGTTTTAAAACTGCTGTAGTTGAAAGAGAAAACTTAGGTGGAATCTGTTTGAACTGGGGATGTATCCCTACCAAAGCTTTATTAAAAAGTGCACAAGTATATGACTATTTAAAACATGTAGATGATTACGGTTTAAAAGCCGAAGCAATCGATAAAGATTTCGAAGCGGTAATTAAGAGAAGTCGTGGTGTTGCAGAAGGAATGAGCAAAGGTGTTCAGTTCTTAATGAAAAAAAATAAAATTGACATCTTAAACGGTTTTGGTAAAATCAAAACAGGTAAAAAAGTAGATGTTACTGCAGAAGAAGGTACCGTTACTGAGTACAGTGCAGATCACATTATTATTGCAACTGGAGCACGTTCACGTGAATTACCTAATTTACCACAAGATGGTGAAAAAGTAATCGGATACCGTCAAGCAATGACATTACCAAAACAACCTAAGAAAATGATTGTTGTGGGTTCTGGAGCTATTGGTGTTGAATTTGCACATTTTTACAATTCAATGGGTACAGAAGTAACTATCGTTGAGTTTATGCCAAACATCGTACCTGTAGAAGATGCTGATGTTTCTAAAGCATTTGCAAACTCATTGAAAAAAGCTGGAATAAAAATCATGACAAACTCTTCTGTTGAGTCTGTTGATACTTCTGGTGCTGGAGTTGTTGCTACAGTAAAAACTAAAAAAGGAGAAGAAAAACTAGAAGCTGATATATTATTATCTGCAGTAGGAATCAAATCAAACATTGAAAACATCGGATTAGAAGATGTAGGAATTGTTGTTGATAGAGATAAAATTTTAGTAAACGATTTTTACCAAACAAACATCCCAGGATATTACGCAATCGGTGATGTAGTTCCTGGTCAAGCTTTAGCACACGTTGCTTCTGCTGAAGGAATTACTTGTGTTGAAAAAATTGCTGGATTGCATACAGAAGCTATCGATTACGGAAACATTCCTGGTTGTACTTATGCATCTCCTGAAATTGCATCTGTTGGTTTGACAGAAGCAAAAGCAAAAGAAGCTGGTTACGATATCAAAGTTGGAAAATTCCCATTCTCGGCTTCAGGTAAAGCAAGTGCTGCCGGAACAAAAGAAGGTTTTGTAAAAGTAATCTTTGACGCTAAATACGGTGAGTGGTTAGGATGTCATATGATTGGAGCTGGTGTTACAGACATGATTGCAGAAGCTGTATTAGGACGTAAACTAGAAACAACAGGACATGAAGTATTAAAAACAGTTCACCCTCACCCTACGATGAGTGAAGCGGTTATGGAAGCTGTAGCAGATGCATACGATGAAGTTATTCACCTGTAAGCACTACAAAAAATATAAAAAAAATCCGATACAAATTTGTATCGGATTTTTTTATGATTTCGCTTCAGTAAGCAAACATCCTTATTTAGACATATTCTAAAACACGGCATATTTTTTGATATATTTGACACAATTAAACCTTTCACAAAAAAAGCAGTCTAAAAAAGTCAGAAAGAACATTCTATGAAAAAAACATTTTACGCAGGTTTGTTATTCTTTACTCTTGTATCGTTTGGCGTTTACTACAACGACAATTTTGAAAAACGTATTGTAGAAAAACTTGAAGCATATGATTCAAAAAATTATCCTGAAAAGGTATATGTTCATACTGACAAACCCTACTACTCTTTAGACGAATCTATTTGGTTTACCGGATACCTAGTAAATGGTGTTAGTCACCTTAAAAGTAAAAAAAGCTACGTGATGCACGTAGAATTGATCAACGAACAAGATAGTATCGTGGGGTCGAAAAAATTATTTATCAATAAAATTAGCAGTCCTGGTGATTTTAAAATTGATAAAAAATGGCAACCTGGAAAATACTTGTTACGTGCCTATACCAATGAAATGCGAAATGATGATCCTTCATTTTTCTTTCAAAAAGAAATTACGGTTATGGGTACTGCAAACGAAGAAGAAGTCAACAACGAAGAGTCAAAAGAAGCTGCAACGAATCAAGACGAAAAAGATACAAACTATACGATTCCAAGACCTGATGTAAGTTTTCATCCTGAAGGTGGTTATCTCATTGACAACTTAACGAATAAAGTGGCTTTAAAAATAAAAAACAGAGCTTTTCATGAGCAAACACTCGACGGGTTTATCGTTGACAACAATGACAATAAAATATTTAGCTTTACAACTACAAAATTTGGATTGGGTTTGTTCGTGATCACACCGGAACCTAATAAAACGTATACCGCAATTATTGATATAAACGGTTCAGAGGAGCGCTACCCTCTTCCAAAATCTTTGCATAAAGGATATACAATTAGTACTTCTAACATTGGTACCAAAATTGGTTTGAACGTTAGCTCGAACATGGAAGAAGGACTCAAAGGAAGTATACTTGTAGCTCATCAAAGAGGAAAATTGTTATACCGCAAAGTAACAACTTCAAATAAAGACAACTATCATATCAATTTCCCTACCTCAAAATTAGATGATGGTATCATACATATTACCTTATTCGACCCACAAGGGAATCCGGTATCAGAAAGATTGATTTATGTTGAAAACCCTGAAAATAATCTTACAGTTGACATTGAACATGACAAAAAAAAATTAGGAACAAGAGAAAAAGTTACCCTGCAAATTACACCTAAAGACAACCAAGGAAAAACAGTTGTTAGTAGTCTTTCAATGGCGATAAGAGACATGCAAGCTGTACCACAAAACAACTTCGTCGAAAATATAAAAACGTATTTACTCTTGAATTCAGACTTACGAGGAGAAATCAAAAACCCTGGATATTTTTTCGAAATTCCTAACGACCCGAAAAGAAGGTATTTATTAGATTTAATGATGATGACTCATGGCTGGAGACGTTTTTCTTGGCAATCTTTATTAGACGAAAATCAGCCCTCTAGAGATTTCAAGCCAGAAAGAGGTATTTTCATAAAAGGAAAAACGAAAAACTTAAAAAAACCTTACGATTATCGTTCAACCGCTACGCGATTAACTTTTATGGGGAAATCAATTCATCAAGAAGCACAACAATCAGACTCACTAGGAAACTTCACTTATGGTCCGTTTATCTTCTTCGATCAAGTGCCTACGTTAATAGAAGCTCGATTGTATGATTTCAAATCAGAAAAATCTAAAAATAGAAATGTGGTTATATTGTTAGATAACGAGACAGGAACACCACCAGAAATATCAAGAAAAGATCTTTTACAAACAACGGTGAGTGATGATGCTCAATTAGAAGCCTATCTAAAAGTATCAAAATACATCAATCAAGTAAACCTTGAATACGAACAGCAAATGCAACTGTTAGATGAAGTCGTTGTAGTAGGAAAGAAAAAAACAGAACTCGAAAAAAGAAACGAAGAATTTGATAGCAGAACCATGCATGGCTACAGTGACAAAAGAGTGGTAACCGAAGACATCACCGGAGCAGAATCTATGACTATTTTTGATTTATTATTAGGAATTGCTGGTGTTCAAGTTTCTGGTACGAGTGTATCTATTCGTGGTGGAGGAAGTCCAAAATTTATGTTAGACGGAATGCCAATTGATTCGACTTTCGTTGAATCTCTAAGCGGGATGGACATCGACTTTATTGACGTACTTCAAGGAGCTGATGCCGCTGTTTATTCAAACAGCGGAAATGGAGTTATTGCTCTGTATTCTAGACTTGGGTCAAATATCTCTAGTAAAAACGTAAAAAGAAAACCTGGTATCATGGACTTTAAAGCGGAAGGTTTTTATACCGCAAGAGAATTCTATGCTCCCGATCACATTAATGGATTTGAAGAAATGTCAAAAGCAGACATCAGAACAACTTTACATTGGGAACCAAACCTAACAACTAAAATAGATCAACCTACAGAAATCTCGTTTTTTACATCAGACACTAGAGGTGATTTTATCATTGAAGTTCAAGGTATTTCTGAAACAGGTATGCCTATTCATTCTATAAGTACGATGACAGTCAAATAAAAAAAAGTCCCCTGAGCTTGTCGAAGGGGACTTTTTTTATTTCAAATCATCTTGGAATTTAGCAACGAATTTTTTTAATTTTGGATTGATTACCAAGTTACAATACGGCTCGTGTTGATGACTCTCAAAATAATCATGATGGTAATTTTCCGCCTCGTAAAATGCAACAAACTTCGTGATCTCTGTGACTATAGGATTCTCAAAAACACCAGAATTTGTGAAATCATTTAGAATTGTTTCAGCGATGCTTTTTTGGTTTTCATCTTGATAAAATATCGCAGATCGATACTGAGTTCCTATATCATTCCCTTGTCTATTTAAAGTAGTCGGATCATGCGTTTCGAAAAAGACTGTCAACAATTTTTTAAAATCAATGATGGTCTCATCATAAACAATCTTTAATACCTCTGCATGACCTGTTCTGCCCGCAATCACTTCTCTATATGCTGGATTTTTAATAGTTCCTCCACTAAAACCAGGAACCACAGACACCACTCCTTTCAATCGCTTAAACACTGCTTCAGTACACCAAAAGCATCCATTTCCTAAAATTGCTGTTTTCATATGTTTGCTAATATATTTTGTTTCATTAAACTTCTTTTATAGTCGAGAATCCTTCCGAAAAATTACATTTTCAACAACGAATAAAAATTGACTTTTCACATTAAATTAACCCGAAAAAAGACGGGTAGATATGAACTCAGCCAAAGATAATTCTTATTTTTGTTTCTATGATTACAACAGACCAGTTCCAAAAATTATCCGACCGAATTAGCAAGCTCAAAAGCTACCTCGAAATTGATAAAAAACAAATTTTAATCAATAACGAAGAAGAAAAAAGTGCCAACCCAAACTTTTGGAATGACCCTAAGGAAGCTGAAATTGTACTCAAAAATTTAAGATCACTCAAAAAATGGGTTGAAGATTACAACAATCTAAACACGTTGCTTGATGATTTATCTGTTCTATTAGAGTTTTTCAAAGAAGGCGAAGCTACTGAGCTTGAAGTTGATGAATTGGTTTCAAAACTCACCCTTCTTTTAGAAGATGTAGAATTTAGAAACATGCTTTCAGAAAAAGGTGATCAACTGAGTGCTGTATTACAAATCACTGCAGGTGCAGGTGGTACTGAAAGTTGCGATTGGGCTCAAATGCTAATGCGCATGTATATGATGTGGGCAGAAAAGCAAGGTTTTAAACTAAAAGAGTTGAATTACCAAGAAGGAGATGCAGCAGGTATAAAAACAGTAACCCTAGAAATTGAAGGAGACTTTGCTTTTGGTTATTTAAAAGGTGAAAATGGCGTACATCGATTGGTACGAATTTCTCCATTCGATAGCAATGCAAAAAGACATACAAGTTTTGTCTCTGTTTACGTTTACCCGTTAGTAGACGACTCCATAGAAATTGTAATCAACCCAGCTGATATTTCTATTACTACAGCACGATCAAGTGGTGCAGGAGGACAAAATGTAAATAAAGTCGAGACAAAAGTACAACTTACTCACAAACCAACAGGAATTCAAATTTCTTGTTCAGAAACACGTTCGCAACACGAAAATAGAGATAGAGCAATGCAAATGTTAAAATCTCAATTGTATGAAATAGAATTGAGAAAACAACAAGAGGCTCGAAGTGATATTGAGGCAGGGAAAATGAAAATAGAATGGGGAAGTCAAATAAGAAATTATGTAATGCATCCTTACAAAATGGTAAAAGATGTAAGAACCTCTTATGAAACTGGAAACGTTGATGCAGTAATGAATGGTGAAATTGATGAATTTCTAAAAGCATATTTAATGATGAATTCAGGAACCGAAGACAGCAACGAATTATAAAAATCACGTTTGGAAATGACGCAACTAATAGAAACCATTATTTTTGACCTAGGTGGTGTATTTATTGATTACAACCCTGAATACTATTATCGAACCATTTTTAAAAACGATTCAAAAAAAATGCAATGGTTTTTAGAAAATGTATGCACTCCTGAATGGAATATAGAACAAGATGCCGGTCGAACCATTGAAGAAGCCAATCGGATAAAAATTGCAGAGCACCCAACATATGAGAAAGAAATACGGTCCTTTTATGAGAATTGGAGAACCATGTGTAAAGGTACTTACCAAGGCACACTTGATATTTTTGAAGCCATAAAAAACTCAGGAAAATATAACTATTATGCCTTGACAAATTTCTCTGCTGAAACATGGCCTATAGCAACGGAAATGTTTCCTTACTTAAATACTTTCCAAGGAGTTGTAGTCTCAGGACATGTTAAAATGCGTAAGCCCTTTGCTCCTATTTACGAACATCTATTGACTAAATACGATATCAATCCTACAACAGCGGTTTTTATTGATGACAGTTTACCGAATATAGAAATGGCAAAGGAATTAGGAATTCACGGAATCCATTTTCAATCACCTGAACAGCTGAAAAGAGAATTAGAAAAATTAAATATTCAACTATGATTAAAATATACCACAATCCAAGATGCACAAAAAGTAGACAAGGAGTAGCTGTTTTGGAAAATGCTAAGGTACCATTCGAAACTATAAAATATTTAGAAACACCTTTAAATGAAAACGAGTTAAAAGACATCATAAAACTGCTAAACATCACTCCGATTGAGCTGGTTAGAAAAACAGAAAAAATTTGGAAAGAAAACTATAAGGGAAAAGAGTTTTCTGATGCAGCTATTGTAAAAGCCATGATTGACAACCCAAAATTAATTGAAAGACCGATTGTTGTAAAAGAAAACAAAGCGGTTATTGGGAGACCCACTGAGTTAATAGTTGATTTACTTGAAAAATAAATTAGTCAAAAATACTTTTGGAACTATATATTCCTAAATGCTGACGATTCAAAACAAAGAAAAATTTTGTAGAAAGATTCGCTGCAATTTAATGGAACCCATGATAAAACCTGAAAAAAAACACTACAGAATATGTTTATCAAAAACAACTTTTAGTTAAACATTTCGTATCTTTGCACAAATATTTACCCACAATGACAAGAAAAGAAAAAGGTGTATGGGTTAGTTGGAATGAAAACATCCAACATAAGTACAAAAATCTCTATACAGTTCAAACTGAAAAAGAGCTACAAGAAGTTGTAGAAAAATCTGAAAAATTAAGAATCTTCGGGAACAAACAGTCTTCAGCAGACATCAGTGCTGGGCTAGAGACACTAGTCGATATTCGAAATTATAATAAAATACTTTCTTACGACGATACAAAATTACAAATTACTGTAGAAGCAGGTATCACGCTAGAAACACTTATAGAAGCAATTGAAAATAAAGGGTGGTGTATACCATGCTTACCTGATATCAATACTGTTACTCTAGGAGGAGCTTTGGCCACAGGTACACACGGAACAAGTGGAAAAATCTTAGCACAATACGTACAATCGTTTCGAATCGTACTCGCTGATGGTACATTGAAAGAGGTAATCGATGGAGATGAATTGATGGATGCATTGAGAGTTTCAATGGGGGTATTAGGCGTCTTTTCTACGATTACAATAGCCTGTGAACCTAATTATACACTTCATGTAAAAGAAGCTCCACAAAAGGATGCCATTTGGACAAAAAATTTAAAAGAAAAAATTGATCAATATGACTTTTTAAGAGTCTTATGGATGCCTCATACTGATAAAGGATATGTGATTACTGGTGATAAAATTGCACCAGAAAAAAACATCATAGAAAAAAATGGACCATCCTACTTAAAATATCGAAGAGATGTTTCCAAAATTTTATACAAACACACACATACCTATCCGTGGTTCACATCAGTAGCCAATAAAATACTGGCCCTTGCTTTTTTCAATAGCAAAAAAGAACACAAAGGTAGTTTATATCAAGCAACTGTAACCAAATCGAGAGGATCTACCTTAGAACTAGCAGAATGGACCATTGCCTTAGATGATTTTCAAAAGGTTTTTGAAGAACTCAAAGCTGAGATCAACAAATGGAGCAACAAATCGTTTATCCATATTCCAATGGATGTTCGATTTATAAAAGCCGACAACTCTTGGTTAAGTTACGCTTACAAACAAGATACCGTTACCGTAGGCTGTGTCTCTAGAAATGCACAAACTGCTGATAGCTATGAAGCCTTTAAAACAGTTGAAAACATTTTCATCAAACACGGTGGTCGCCCGCATTGGGGAAAACGTTTCAAAGCGAGAGATCCTGAAATGGAACAACTCTACCCTAAATGGAATGATTTCAAAAATTTAAGAAAGAAATTAGACCCAAATAATAAATTCTTAAACACCTATTTAAAAGAATTATTCGATGAAAAATAATGATTTTCCTGTTGGCTTTTTATTTGATTTTGATGGCGTTATAGTCAATAGTGTAGATAGCCATGTCAACGCTTGGAAAGAAGCCTTTGAAAAAATATTCCATAAAAAACTCACTTATTTTCCGCACGAAGAATTGGCTGGAAAATCACCACATTTGATTTCAGAGCATTTAGCAAATGCAGCTGGCTCTATTGAAAAAAGCCTTGAACTGTATTTATTAAAAGGCGATATTTTGCATAGTAGTAACACACCTCCTATTCTATTGCCTGGTGTCAAAGAAATACAACAATTTTTAGCTAATAGAAGTATTCCACATGGAATTGCAAGCAATGCTACTCGAATGTTTGTAAAAAACAGTGTGGCACAACTTGATTTAGGTTTCAAACATATTTTCGGATTAGAGAATTACAAATTTCCAAAACCAAATCCTGAAGCCTATATCACTTTAGCAAACCATTTAGAGATTCCGGCTAGGGAATACAAAAATGTTTGGGTTTTTGAAGATAGTCTTACAGGAACAAAAGCTGCCGTAGATGCAGGAATGGTTCCTATTGGAATTTTAACCATGAACACGAAAGAACAGATGGAGGCAGCTGGAAGTAAACACACCTTCCCTACACTATTGGAAGCATTTGAGTATATAGAAAACCCGGCAAATTTTAATTAAAATACAACTCTTTTAACTGTTGATTGTATTCGAATTGTAAGTCTTCGTGTACCACTTTAATTTTTTTCTCTAAACTTAACAGCTCTCGGTTGTATAAATTCTTTAAAACCAAACTATGCCGAATAGAAGGTTTTACATTTTTTAAAGATTCACAAAAATAAAGAAGTAGCTCTATCTCTGTAGGTTTCTTTTTTGAATAACGTATGTTTGTTTTCACCATTCTTAGAATCTTTCGAACGGTCTTTTTCATGTAAAAATAGCTGCTGGTATTTATCGTTTCAAACAAAGCGTCCATTTCTGCTTGAACGGTTTCAATATACCCCTCTTCGTTCTCTGCTTCTAGCAAAAGATATGTCAATAATTCCTTATTTTCTTTTTTAAATTTTGCCAAATGCAAACAAATCTGCAACAACTCATCTTGAGTGGCATGAGATAATTCTGACTTTAATTCTTTTAAACTCGCTGCTTTCATAAATTCAATCCGATAAAAGTTGTAGCATTGAAATGTACCTAAACTATTTCACAAAAAAAAGGGATTGCAATCCATTGCAATCCCTTTGTATATTTTTTTTTGGAAAACTCTATTTACTCTTTAGATTTTTCTTGTTTTTTCAACATTAAGTTTTCAAATATTGTTCCTCCAATCCAATAAGGAACTACAAAAGTCAATAAGAAAATTAACAACCAAAAACCTGCTGTAAAAACAAAAAGAAATAATAAAAATCCTAAATATTGAGAAACGTCCATAATAATTTTATCTATGTAATAATTTATTCGCAGCAAAAATAATATTTTTTTCAGAGTATGCCTATTTTTTACAACATATTTTTAGAGGTCAATAAAAGAGTAATTCATCTTAAAAAAAGACTTGTTTGGCAATGTAAAAAGAGGCTGATTGCTTATATTTGTGTGGCTTTATAAAATGGGTTTTTCGTTTATAGAAAAGCACATTTGTTAAGACCTCTATCGCACAATAAAATAATAGTATTATGGAATATAGAATTGAAAAAGACACCATGGGTGAGGTTAAAGTACCTGCCGACAAATATTGGGGTGCACAAACAGAACGTTCAAGGAATAATTTTAAAATTGGTCCTGCTGCTAGCATGCCATTAGAAGTGGTTTATGGTTTTGCTTATTTGAAAAAAGCTGCTGCTCATGCCAACAGTGAATTAGGCGTTTTATCTGAAGAAAAAAGAGATTTAATTTCTGCTGCTTGTGATGAAATTTTAGCTGGAAAACACGACGATCAATTCCCTTTGGTTGTTTGGCAGACAGGTTCTGGAACGCAGTCAAACATGAATTCGAATGAGGTAATTGCAAATCGTGCACAAGAATTGGCAGGACGTGTAATTGGTGAAGGCGAAAAAGTAATTCAACCTAATGATGATGTAAACAAATCACAATCATCTAACGATACTTTTCCAACAGGAATGCACATTGCGTCCTACAAAATGGTTGTCGAAACTACCATTCCTGGTGTTGAACAATTAAGAAATACTTTAAAAGCTAAATCAGAAGCTTTCAAAGATGTTGTAAAAATTGGACGTACGCATTTAATGGATGCAACTCCTTTGACAATTGGTCAAGAGTTTTCTGGTTATGTTTCTCAGTTAGATCATGGCTTAAAAGCCTTAAAAAACACGCTTCCGCATTTAGCAGAATTAGCTTTGGGAGGAACGGCTGTAGGTACAGGTTTGAACACACCTGCTGGATACGATGTATTAGTAGCTGAAAAAATTGCTGAATTTACTGGGTTGCCTTTCGTAACAGCTGAAAATAAATTTGAAGCTTTGGCTGCACATGATGCCATTGTAGAAACTCACGGTGCATTGAAACAAATTGCTGTTTCTTTAAACAAAATTGCTAACGATATCCGTTTGATGGCCTCAGGTCCAAGATCTGGTATTGGTGAATTGATCATCCCAGCAAACGAACCTGGATCTTCAATCATGCCAGGAAAAGTAAACCCTACTCAATGTGAAGCTATCACCATGGTTGCTGCCCAAGTAATGGGAAATGACGTTGCTATTGGTGTGGGTGGTTTACAAGGACATTATGAATTGAATGTTTTCAAACCAGTTATGGCAAAAAATTTGATTGAGTCTGCAAGGTTGATCGGAGATGCTTGTGTTTCTTTTGATGTAAACTGTGCGGTTGGTATCGAACCAAATCATCCAGTAATTGAAAAACTATTGAACAACTCATTGATGTTGGTAACTGCATTGAATACTAAAATTGGTTACTACAAAGCTGCTGAAATTGCAAACACAGCACATGCTAATGGAACAACATTGAAAGAAGAAGCTGTTCGTTTGGGTTATGTAACAGAAGCTGAATATGACGAATGGGTAAAACCAGAAGACATGATCGGAAGTATGAAATAATACTTTTGTATTCTTATATACCAAAACCTCCTGATTCTTATCTAGGAGGTTTTTTTATTTAAAAACGAGGCTTCGACATGCTCAGCCTCCTTTATTATACCCTGATTCAAATATTTAAACTGAATTCCCAACCTTGTCCCCTTCGACGCATGTTTAGCTTACTTTTTTATCCTGAATCCCATATGTTATACCCTGTATTAACCACCTCGTACCCTGATCCTGTCGAAGGGTACTTAGTCAAATTTATGGATTGATCTGAATGTCAAATTAATTCTAGGGAATTTCACTTTTTTAGATTTAGGTAAACTATGCAACCATTGCTCTTGTGTTGAACCTTTCATCACCAATAAATCGCCTTTTTCCAATGTAAAAGTTACTTTATGTTTGTTTTCTTTATGTTTGAAAACAAAATTTCTTGCTGCCCCTAAGCTCAATGATGCGATTGCAGCATGTTCTTTCATTTCCTTTTCACCATCAGAATGCCATCCCATTCCCTCTTCTCCTGAATGATATAAATTCAACAAACAAGAATTATAAGACGTACCTGTCTTCGTTTCTACCAAAGATTTCAATTCCAAAAGTTCTTTAGTCCACGGTATTGTATGCCTTTCTACACCAGCATAGGTATAAGTTAAACTCTTTTCAGAATACAATGCTACCTTTCTGTCTAACGTAATTTTTTTTCCGAACAACACAGAAGAATCCCTTTTCCATGCAATTTTTGAAAGCAATATATCAAAATAATTCAATGCTTCTTTTTGACTTAGTATCGCTCCATGATAATACACCTCTCCATCAAAAGGTAATTTATTTGATAATGGGTTGCTATCAAACAAATCCATCAGTAATTAGTTTGTTTTCCCTTCTAAATCTAAAAAGAAAGAATAATCACGTGCCACTTCTTTCAAAGCATCAAAACGTCCAGATGCACCACCATGCCCTGTTTCCATATCTGTATGCATCATAAGCTTGTTAGTACCTGTACTGTATTCTCTTAATTTTGCAATCCATTTTGCAGGCTCCCAATATTGCACTTGTGAATCGTGCAAGCCAGTAGTAATAAATAAATTTGGATATGCTTGTCTCTTCACATTGTCATAAGGAGAATATTGACGCATATAATCGTAATATTCTTTGACATTCGGATTTCCCCATTCATCATATTCACCTGTAGTTAACGGAATCGTTTCATCAAGCATCGTAGACATTACATCTACAAAAGGTACTGCAGCAATAACCCCGTTGTACAATTCAGGGTTTAAATTAATCACAGCTCCCATCAACAAGCCTCCTGCTGATCCTCCCATCGCATATAAGTGCTTTTCAGAAGTATAATTCTGTTCTATCAAATATTTACTACAGTCGATGTAATCGTAAAATGTATTCAGTTTGTTGAATAACTTTCCGTCTTCATACCATTCACGGCCTAAATATTCACTTCCACGAATATGTGCAATTCCATATACAAAACCTCGATCTAACAAACTGAGACGAGTTGTGCTAAATCCAGCATCAATTGTATGTCCATAAGAGCCATAGGCATATAATAAAAATGGTGTGTTTTGATTTAGCTCCGTATCTTTTCTATACACCAAAGAAACAGCAACTTTTTTACCGTCTCTAGCGGGAACCCAAATACGTTTCGATTGGTAGTTTTCTTTATTGAATTTTCCTCCTAGAACTTCCTGTTCTTTTTTTATTTCTTTCGACTGATCGACCATGTTAAAATCAATCACAGAACTAGGGGTTGTCATAGAATTGTATCCATAGCGAATGGTCTCTGTATCAAATTCAGGATTTGCATAAACATATGCTGAATAGGTTTCTTCTCCGAAGTCTAAATAATAGTCTTCGCTACCATCCCATTTTTTAATTCTGATACTGTTCAATCCATTATTTCTCTCCTCTAAAACCAAATGATTTTTAAAAATAGAAATATCTTCTAACAATACATCTTCACGATGCGCAATTACTTCCTCCCAATTTTCTTTGGTTGTTTTTGATATTGGTGTACGCATCAACTTAAAATTCTTTGCATTGTCTTTATTGGTAACAATGTAAAAGTGCTCATCAAAATGAGATATACTGTATTCTAAATCTCTTTCTCTTGGTTGAAAAACGCGAAAAGTTCCATTTGGATTATCGGCCTCTAAAAACTGATATTCTGTAGAAACAGTGCTATACGAACCAATCACTAAATATTCATGAGATTTCGATTTTGTAACATAGGTGCTAAATGTTTCATCTTTCTCTTCAAAAACGACAACATCATCCTTCGCCTCAGTTCTTAATTCATGTTTTTTTATTTGTGAACTTCGAAGTGTTTCAGGATCTTTTTTGGTGTAAAAAAACGTATTGTTATCATTTGCCCAAACTGCACCACCAGTAGTGTTTTCAATGGCATCATTAAATACCTCTCCAGAAATCAAATCTTTCACATATAAGGTATATTGGCGTCTACTTACGGTATCTACAGCAAAGATAGCTTTTGTATTATCAGGACTAATAGACAATCCACCTAATGCATAATAATCATATCCTTCTGCCATGACATTCACATCAAAAAGCAACTCTTCTTCTGCATCTAAACTCCCCTTCTTTCTAGTGTAAATAGGGTATTGTTTCCCTACTTCATATCTCGTGATATAATAATATCCATTCTTTTTATAAGGAACAGAAGCATCGTCTTCTTTGATTCTCCCCTTCATTTCTTCAAACAACGCTTCTTGAAAATCTTCTGTATGCTTTGTCTCTTCTTCAAAAAATGAATTCTCCGCATTTAAATAATCTAAAACTTCTAGTGTTTGTTCATCTTTAACCTCAGCATTTTTCTGTTCATCAGTTAAACGCATCCAATGGTAATTGTCTACACGTACATCTCCATGCTTTTCAAAAGTAGTTGGAATCTTCTTTGCTACCGGTGCTTGAGTACTAATTTTAGTCATGTTATTTTTATTACAAGAGAGCACAAAAATAAGACTAAAAAGCGCCAAACCTAAATTTATTTTATACATTTATGCTATGGTTATTGGTGTTCTACCAATTTAGTTATTATTACTCGAAAAAAACTTCACACTATGGAAAAAAATGCAAAGGAAATATTATCAGAATTAGAAAAAACACAGGCTAAAATCGTTAGTAAAAAAGAACATTTAAGAACTGTATTTATCGATGGAGAATCAGGTAATGGTTTGGTAGTAGCGACGATTACAGGAAACAAAAAAGTAGTGAATATTGCAATTGACGACAGTGTTTTAAACAACCGATCGGTATTAGAAGAGCATCTAATTACTGCTTTGAATGATGCATTAGACAAAGCATCTGATATTCGTGAGAAAGAAATATCAAATATTAAAAAAGAAGAGTTTCCGTATGTCTTAAATTTTTAAGACTGTATGGCTGTTAAAGCCAGTTGGTAAATTTTATCAAACTGTTCTTCTCTTGTGAGATTTGAATTGTCGATCTCAATGGCATCTTCTGCTTTTACAAGAGGAGAGTCTTTTCGTGAGGTATCTTGTGCATCTCGAGAAGTTACATTTTCTAATATAGCTTCAAAAGTTACATCATCTCCTTTCGCTATCAGCTCATCATATCTTCTTTGCGCTCTAGTTCGAGCTGAGGCAGTCATAAATAATTTTAATTCTGCTTCTGGAAAAACAACGGTACCTATATCTCTACCATCCATTACAAGCCCTTTTTGCTGACCTAATCTTTTCTGAATTTCAACCAGCTTAGCACGAACCTCAGAGACTGATGCTACTTTGCTTACAAACCCAGAAATCTGTAACGAACGTATTTCTGACTCAACATTCACATCATTCAAGTACGCTTCAGCAAACCCTACCTTTTCATTAAAAATAAAATTTACGTTGATTTGATCTAGTAGTCCCACTAATTTTTCAACATCAAAAGTATTGTCATCTATGCAATTGTTTCGAAAAGCATACAAAGCCACCATTCGGTACATCGCACCAGTATCTACATACACATATCCTAGTTTATTGGCCAACTCTTTCGCTACTGTACTTTTACCTGTTGAAGAAAAACCATCTATAGCAACTATTATTTTTTTATTTTGACTCATGCAATTAATTAAGATTGACTACCAAACTAAATGTGTTCGAGTTCGCACTCGGATGATATTTAGTCACAGCATAATTGAAGGTGATTTTTTTTAAATTCAAACCGAATCCGTAAGAAAAACCTCCATAAGAATTCGTTCCATTTAAAGCCAGCTCTTTTCCTCTTCTAAAGTTATACCCGCCTCTAATAGAGATCTTTTTATCAGAAAACAACTCTGCTCCCACAACCAAATGACGTAAAGCGTTGTCTGCAAAAGAAATTTCTTCAGCAACAACATTTTGATCGATATCGATAATTTCATTTGACGGGTTAGGTTCAGAAATATTCCACTGTTGTAAATTATCGATGTTCAAATACCATGTCAATGGCAAATGTTCTAATTTTGATGAAACTCCAAAATTTATTTGCATCGGTAACTCTTCTTTCAATCCATCGTAGGTTTTTAGCTGCGTTCCCAAATTTCTAACTGTTAAAGAAATAAGTGTTCGCTCGTTAGAGTGACGATACAAAGCAGCAAAATCCGCTGCGATACCCAATGACGAATATGTATCAATTCGAGAACTAATAAATTTCACATTTGCTCCTATGGTAAAATTACTCGCTTTTGAGGTGTAAGCATATCCAACATTCAATGCCAAATCTTGTGCACTAAATTCTCCGATAATACTTCCGTTTTCATCTGCTCGTGTGAAAGTCCCGTAATCTAAATACTGAACTCCTCCATAAAACAATCCAACTTTCTCGTTAAATTGAGAAACAAAACTTACAGACCCAAGAGAAATTCCAGCCAAATAAGACGTATAATTAACTGCAAATTTATTTTGTAAAGACGCATCTATCATCGCAGGATTCCATAAAGGAATATTCACATCATCTTCAATTGTATTGGCTGCACCTCCAAGAGACATCTGATGTGCCGATGAGGGTAAATTTAGAAAACTATAGACTTTCTCTCCTCCGACCTGAGCATAGCTGAGGCATGAGATTGACAAAAGAAAGATTAGTAAAAGTTTTCTCATTAAAGTAGTCGTCTTGTATGGCTTATAAACAAGAACGTAAAAATACTATATTATTTTAAAAAGGGAAGTAAAAAAAGAGATTCTTACATATGTACACGAGTGATGCGACAAATAGTATCTTACTATCAATTCAACTTATCATAGGCATCAATTGAATCAAAATAAAAAGTTATTTTTGCAGCTATGAATCATAAAGATACCATTGTTGCCTTGGCTACAGCATCTGGAGTGGGTGCCATTGCCGTTATTCGTGTTTCTGGACCGAAAGCTATTGAAATTGTAAATAACAATTTTCAATCCATAAAAAAACAGAAATCACTTACAACACAAAAATCACATACCTTACATTTAGGCCATTTGGTTAGCGAAGGAAAAACGATAGATCAAGTATTGGTATCTGTGTTTAAAAACCCTAATTCTTATACAGGTGAAGATACCATCGAGATATCTTGTCATGGATCGAGCTATATACAACAAGAGATTATTCAGTTATTGCTGAAAAATGGTTGTCGTATGGCAGATGCTGGTGAATTTACTTTAAGAGCATTTTTGAACGGAAAATTAGATTTAAGTCAAGCCGAAGCCGTTGCAGATTTGATCTCTTCAGACTCTGAAGCTTCTCATCAAGTAGCCATGCAGCAAATGCGAGGTGGATTTTCTAATGAAATTCAACTATTAAGAGAACAACTTTTAAATTTCGCTTCTTTGATAGAATTAGAATTAGATTTTGCTGAAGAAGATGTTGAATTCGCAGACAGATCTGAATTCAAAACTTTAATTGCAAGAATACAATTGGTGTTAAAACATTTGATAGATTCTTTTGCTGTGGGTAATGTAATTAAAAACGGAATTCCAGTAGCTATCGTAGGAGAACCCAATGTTGGTAAATCAACCTTATTAAATGCTTTATTGAATGAAGAAAGAGCAATAGTATCTGACATTGCAGGAACTACGAGAGATGCGATTGAAGATGAAATAATAATCGACGGTGTTACCTATCGCTTTATCGATACAGCAGGAATTAGAGAAACATCGGATGTTGTTGAAAATATCGGGATTCAAAAAACTTTTGAAAAAATTACTCAGGCACAAGTGGTGATTTATTTATTTGACTCAGAGAAATACAAAATCAAAAGTGATATTTTAAAATTGGAGTTGGAAGTAATCAAAAACAAATATCCACAAAAGCAATTGATCATTATTGCCAATAAGGCTGATAAAATATCTGATAAGGAACGTGCAAAAATTGAAAATGAAATCCCTGAAATTATTAGCATTTCGGCTAAAGAAAAATCAGGTATTGAGACCTTAACCAATGAACTAACCAAGTTAGTAAACATTGGTGCTTTGAATAATAACGATACCATTGTTACCAACTCTCGTCATTATGATGCTTTGCTGAAAGCCTTGAATGAAATAAACAAAGTTGACGAAGGAACACAATTAGGAATTTCTAGTGACTTATTGGCTATAGATATACGTGAAGCTTTGTACTATTTTGGATTAATTACTGGTGAAGTTACCAATGATGAACTGCTAGGGAATATTTTTGCAAATTTTTGTATTGGAAAATAAACTTCAGAATCCAACTAATTCAAACAGCGAAATTCCAAATATCCTCACTTATACCCTATTATTGTTGAAGGGTGCGCCATATGGATACCTTTACTGAAGTGAGACTTCGACAGGCTCAGTCTCCATTCTTAAAAAACATCTTAAAATTTGTACCCTGAGCTCGTCGTAAGGTACGATAGACTGCATACATCTCAACTCAGAAATAAAGTCGTTACAATACTTCCTTTGTTATTTTCTAAATCAACAGAACACAATACTTTTGTTTCTGAGAATTTCAAATCAAAAGGAGCTTTCATCAAGTCTACTCCACTCTGTTTTTTCAAACGAATACCTTGACCAGAAATGATATCTAAATTTGGTACAAATATTCCATTAGGAAGATGTTCTGTAATAATAAGATATTTATATTTTGACAATTTTTGAGTCACCGCTTGAATTTCTCTATTCGACAAATGTTGCAATACTTGCCTTAAAACAACACAATCACCATCAGGTAAATCGTCCTTTGCAATATCTAAACATAGAAACTCTAAATGATCCTCCTTAAAACGCGATTTGTTATGTTCAATTAACCTAGGTACGATATCTACACCAATATAGTTTTCAGCATAGCCCATCAGTTGTCTACCAATATTGAAATCACCACAACCTAAATCACAAATAGTGATCGCTCGGTCAAATTCAGATAAAAAATTTTGAACGGCTTGTATATAGGGTTCTACAATTTTTAAATCATGTGAGCCCTCACCTGAATAAAACTCATACGCATTACCACCCCACAAATGCTTGTCGTAAATTTGTACCATAGCATCTTTTGTTGGCCAAGGAGTTTTCTCTTTCTTTGGTTTATTCATCTAAATCATGAGTTTCGTACAAATTAAATGACAATATGATGAAACTAAAAACCAATCATCATTTTTTTTCCTGACCAAAAAAGAAAAAGCATCCAAATCGAAAAATGGATGCTTTCTTTCAAAAAAATAATACGTTTCTATTTTTGAATCAAAATCAAACGAGATACTTGTGTGTTGTTTGTAAGTAACTGAACAACATAAACACCACTCGCAAAATCAGCAACGATTAAAATACTTCTCGTAGTTTCCACATTTTTCTCTACAAGTTTCTTCCCCTCAATACTATATAAAGCGTAAGAATTTACGTTTGATAATTGGTCTAAATGTAAGCTTTCGTCAGCAGCAACATAATAAATAGAAACTTCTTCTAATTGATTCGACGAAGTTGACAAATTTCCGTTTTTTGAATAAAAATCAATTTCAGTTATCGTATTCCATTTACTCGGTCTTTTCGGTTGTCCAAACCCAAGGTATTTAACATATTTCGCACCAATAATCGGACTTGACAAAAGGAATGATTTATAAGAGCCATCACTATTACTCTCTAAGTTTCCGCTTGCATTTTCTTGATCTGTAAATGGATTTACAAAATCACCAGCTGCAGTTCCTGAAGTTGACACCCAAAACTGAAATTCATAGGTTTTACCATTTGTAGCGGCAAGGTCAATTAAACTTAAATCATGTGAACCTCCTAAATCAAACAATACCTCACCTCCTGTTTCGTAATCTACAGATTCACCAGACCATTGCGTAGAAAGGTTTTTATCGAGCATATTACCAGCTACATTATTTTTTGTAGCAGTAACTTCTTCTGCAAAGAAATACGCAATACTTACATTGTCATTTTCAGATGCATCATTAATTAATGTCATATTATCTTTCGGGTCAGCTGCTTGTTGCGTAATTGTTAGTGACTTTACTATATCGTCACCACCTGTCACTTCAGAAAAAGTAACGGTTCCTGATCTTGTTGTATAAGCCGTATTTTTTGCCACCGTAATTGTTACGGTTCCATTATCTGTACCAGAAGTTGGACTAATTGAAATCCAATCATCATTTGATTCTGCCGTCCAACTCACATTTGCTGATACTGCAGCATCACTATTCCCGCCATCTGCTGAAAATTCCGGAACACTCGCTACTGTTAAAAAATTTCCTTGCTCAGGAATAACAATGGTACAATCACCATCGTTAATTGTTACTCCGGCATAGTCAACAAAGCAAGCACCAATTCCATACCCCACATCAGCATCTGTCGCTGGCAAATAACTTCCCATATTTGCACCTTTCCCAGAAGTATTGGTAAACGTAAAAATCTCACCACTAGCTGTGGCTGAAATTGCATTATCTTCGCTAAAACCGGTATTAGTCGCTCCAAGAGTTGTCCCTTTATAAACATTTCTCTCGTAGGTTAAAGCAGTTCCTAGACTACTATATTCACCGTTAATTACATCGGTAATATTTGCGTTTCCATTTTCAAAATAAATTAAGTTATCACTAAAATTCCCTAGAGGATCTGTTGAGCCTTTATCTGTATTGTAATACAAAGGTGCATTTGTGTTGATTATTGTATTGTTGATTACCTCAATATCTTCTGTTTTCTGATATCCGTTTGAAACATCCGTTGATGTACATTCAACAGATGAATTTGCAGATCCTCCAATAAAAGTAATTCCATTGTTCCATTTCGCTTGATTGATTACAGCGATACAGTCTTGAATGTAATTGTTCTTGACTAAATGGTCGCTATCCGTTATTCTGATCCCTCCTGTACCATCTACATTTTGTCCTAAAAAATAGTTTTGCTCTACTGTTGCATGAGATCCATGACGTAAAACTAGAGAACCTCTACAACGTCTAAATGTGTTTTTAAAGTATTTGTTGTTTTTACTTTTGTTGGTAATGATTTCATTTTCACCATCTGATTGAACAAAGTAATTGTTGCTTACAGTTGCACCAGAATTTACCATTTGATACTCACTAGTACCGATACGGATGGTTTCACTATCTCCAGCATTACTTAAACTAGAGTCCATTTTCTCAAAGTTATAGAAGTAATTGTTACTGATCGTATGCCCTACCAATTCACAACTATTATTAACTTCTGGCTCTCCATCAGGAACATTTGGAAAAGCATTGTATGAATATTCTGCTAAAATAAGTGCTCCTGCTGTAGTTTTATTCATAAAAGAACAATTGATAACAGTATTATAAGTACCATATAATACAATCCATCTATGTTTTGTAATCTGACCATCTGCCAAATCTTCTGCAAGTTCTGAAGGTTCTGCAGCTAACCCATCAATTACACAATTTTGAATCGTACTGTGGTGTGCGTAATCGTAACCATTCCTAAATTCAATAAAGTTACTAGCACCATAACCACCTTTCCAATGAAAGCCATCAACGATCAAATATTCTCCGGTGGCATTTATTCCGTCGTCCGTTTCTCCCCCTATGGTTAATCTAGGTCCACCTGTAAAAATAACACCTCCAGGTGTTTCAGCTCGAAAAGTTACTGGATTTTCTTCGGTACCTGAACCTAAGAACCTCATACGTTCATCGGTAGTATAGGTCCCGTTTTTTAAAATGATTTCATCTCCAGGCTGATAAAAAACGTTTCTTAAATCTTCAGGATCATCGATTAAATAAGTTTTGTTCTGTGATGTTCCAATGAACGACACAAACAATGTACTGAACAACGTCAATACTAACAATTTTTGGTAATGGTTTTTCATATGAGTTTAGTTTTTGGTTTTCCAATTTGGTGAACCAAACTGGAAAACCAAAAATATAAAAAATATCATTCAAACCAATACAATCATCAAAAAAAACACTCTTACCAACTGACTGTCATTCTACTACCTTAAATTAAACGCAAAATTACTTTACGATTGTTGCAACTGCTCTGACAATACTTGCTTGAAAACAGCAATAGGTTGTGCTCCCGTTACGGCACTTTTTCTATCAAAAACAATTGTAGGAACAGAGTTAACCCCTAAACTTTTCCAATAATTTTGTGCATCCGCAACTTGAGTCCTTTTTTCATCAACATCTAATTGTTTTAATGCTTCGTCAGCATCTAACCCAACCTCTAGTAACGCTTCTTTTAATACCTCTCTTTTCGAAACATTTTTCCCTTCACTAAAATAAGCGGTTGTCAAACGCATTTTTAATGCTGTTTGTTTGCCGTATTTTTTAGCATATTCTAACAATACATGTGCTTCGAATGTGTTCACAATCTTCATTCCGTCAAAATAATCAAACTTAAAACCAAGATCTTCTCCAGCTTCTACCAACATATTCTTTGATGCCTCTAGTTGATCACTCGTAGATCCATATTTCTCAGTTAGATGTTCGTTTAAATCTTGTCCTTCTATAGGCATGTTTGGATTCAATTCGAATGGTTGCCATTCAATTTCTATTTGATCTTCTACACCCAATTCTTGGATTGCTTTTTCTAACCTTTTATATCCGACTGTACACCATGGACAAACCACATCTGATACAATATCTATTCTTAATTTTTCTTTCATCTTTTTGTTGTTATTCTAATTATGTATGAATTGTCGTATGTTGTCAACTAAACTTACCATTTTTCATAATGATTAACATTGTACAATCTTTCAACACTAAAACCTAAAAATTAACATTATTTTTGAGCGGCAACATTCAAATTGAATGTTAATTCTTTTTATACAGTTATGTTACAAATAATTTATGAAGACCCTTATTGTATTGCGATCCATAAACCAAACAATGTATTGGTTCATCATTCGGTAATGGCAAACAATCAGTTGGATGAAAAATCTATGGTTCAAATGTTAATGGAGCAACTTGATCGCAAATTGTACCCCGTGCATCGTTTGGACAGAAAGACTTCAGGAATTGTTTTATTCGCTACTAAAAAAGAATATGTAAAAAATTTTCAAGAACTGTTTTTAAACAATTTAATTGAAAAAACTTACATCGGTTTGATAAGAGGGTTTATTCCTGAATCTGGTACCATTGACAGTCCTGTAAAAGGTAGAGATGCAAACAACCATAAAGATGCACTTACACTATACGAAAGAATTGAAACCTTTACCATTCCCATTTCTGTGGGGCCGTATAAAAATTCACGTTATAGTTTGGTAAGACTGCAACCCAAAACTGGAAGATTGCATCAATTAAGAATTCATATGAATAAAATAAGTCACCCTTTGATTGGAGATGCTAAGTACGGGGATCGCTTTCACAATCGTATGTTTGAAAAAGAATTTCAAAACGAAGCTATGTTTTTGCATGCAAAAACTTTGTCCTTCATTCATCCATTTACTTTAGAAGCAATTGAATTGGAAACTGATTTCCCTGAAAATTGGAAACGAATTATTAATTTATTAAAATAAACAGGTACCAATGGTTTTTGATATTAGATGTAAACACAAAAAAATCTAATTATCAAAGTCATTTTTTTTGCCATACTCTAACATAATCAATAGAAAAATCCATACGTCCATTTCTCTTTTCTTCTTCAGTACCGTTTAATGTTAGCTCTTCTTCGGATTTAGGAATCCCATGCCAAGGAAATATTTCATTATCCAACCAAATGCTTATTGAATTGACAGCAACATATCCGTCATATCCTTTTTCAATTTTCCTGTTTTTTAGTGCCCATTCTGTAGCTTGTGCAGCAGTTACCGAAGAAAACAACTTTCCATCAACATAGTATTTAATACCATCTTTACTCCAATCAATTCCATACACATGAAAATCATCTGCCCCTCTAAAACCAAGATTTTTTCTTTCGGTATAAGAAGGTTTACCTCTTAATTTTTTCCAATCACGTATTGACCACCAAAGTTCACTATCTAAATGTTCTTTGTTCTTTTTCCTTCCATCTCCATACATCTCGAAAAAATCGAACTCTAAATTTTTTCCCATAGACCAAAACCCACTTGTAACCTCAGCATCTGCGGCTTTGCTTCTAATTTCTATATAGCCATACTTAAAATATTTTCTACCAATAAAACATGCTGTAGTAATATTTTCATAGGGCAATGGTTCTCCAAAAACAGGAATCCTAATTTCTTCTATAAACGGGAAATCTGGTTCCCAACGTGTTTCTAAATGTAACATTCCATCTTGCAACCTATAATTTCGACCTGAAAATTGAGAAGGAGCTCTACCGGTCCAAACTTTTTTATTTGGTTTGTCTGGATGCTTATAAAAAGGTTTTCCGTCTTTGAATTTCCCAACAATATACCATCGATTTTCATCAATTTCATCAGAATTAAATTCGTCACTAACTTCAGTGTTTATAACCCATCCTTCTTTATTTTTTGGATCTGATTTTGGATAGATTTGCGCAGTAACTTTTTGAAAGCTTATTAAAGTCAGTATTATGCCTACAATATTTCTGTGCTTCATTTTTAATTAATTTTTATTCTTAACGGTTCTGAAATTACATTCCCCTTTTTGTTCTTAGCAATTACGGTAACTGTACCAGCATTTTTCGTAGCTTGAATCATCAATAAACTCCTACCAAATACTGTAGGTACTGATTTGTTTTTAAACGAATCTAATTTTCTAGTATCTCCGCAATCCGTTCCTAAAAACCTATAACGTCCTTGTATTTCAAATGAAACCTCATCTTCAACATGTTTGACCTCATGACCATTTTTATCTATCAATTGCGCTACAATATGAGCTACATCTGTATTATTAGATTTCAATTGACTTTTATCAACAGTTAATCTAATTGCTACAGGTTTCTTCACGCTAGTCAACTTTATCGAAGCTTTTTTATGCCCCTTTTTTCCTTTCGCTTCAAGTTTTCCCTTCTTATAATCTACAGCCCATTTATAGGTATAATCTTGTTGATTTTTCAAATATTTTTTACCCAATGATTTACCGTTTTGGTAGAGTTCCACTTCTTCACAATTTGAGTATACCTCTACAATCGTTCTTACACCTTCTTTGTAGTTCCAATACGGGTTTACTTCTTGCCATTCTCGAGGAGCCAACTTCCAATAATCTTTTTTCTTCTCAACCACTTCTCCATTTGTAGCTAATTTATAGATTGATTTTTGTTCGGTTTGTGTATACATACTGATGACAGCTAAATCATTTCTCCACAATGATTTGAACATATAAAATGACCCTCTCGGAAAACCCGCGATATCTAATGGACCATGAGGTGTAACCTTCTGTGGCCAAAAATCCGCCCTGCATTCACCCATATAATCTACTCCGGTCCATAAAAAAAGTCCAGCTATAAAATCATGCTCCATCACAGCTTTCCATTCATAATAGCGAGGAACGTTTTCTGTTCCCATCATGCATTTATCAGGATAAGTTTCTTTGAAATATTTATATTTATGAGGTTTGTAACTAAAACCTACTACATCTAAGACATCTGTATAGCCAGTTTCAAAACTAGAAGTAGGTAAAATACAATTGGCTGTGACAACTCTGGTTGTATCCATTGCTCTCGTCCAATCTGCCAATTTTTTAGCAGTTTCTCCTATATTGAAAGTTTGCTCAGGAAATTGTTCCCAAAAAGCTCTTACCTGCTTTGGACTGTGCGGTGGAATCTTTGTTCTCCACAATGTCCAATCCATTTTATCATCCTTATTAGTTTCTTTAAATATTCCGGTTGCTCCACGATTTCCAGGATACGTCCATTCTATTTCATTACCAATACTCCACTGAAAAATGCAAGGATGATTTCTACTACTTTTCATTGTGTTTTTTAGATCTTTCTCAGCCCATAATTGAAAATGTTCTGAATGCCCTCTCGTAATATAATCCACTTCTTTATCGTGCATATTATATCTTTTGTCTTTTGGTAAATCCCATTCATCATAAAATTCGTTTTGCACTAAAAATCCAAGTTCATCGCATAAATCTAAAAATTCATCAGAAGCAGGATTGTGTGAGGTTCTTATTGCATTGCACCCACCTTCTTTAAGTTTCAACAATCTTCGTTTCCAAACATCTTTAGGCACGGCAGCTCCAACCACTCCAGCATCATGATGCAAACAAACTCCTTTTATTTTCATGTTTTCCCCATTAAAGAAAAAGCCCTTATCCTTGTCAAAACGAAAAGTTCTAATACCAAAGCGCGTTAGTCTTGGAGCTTTATCAATTCCCTCAAAATATGTTTTTACGGTATACAAAGTGGGATTGTCAATTTTCCATAATTTTGGTTTTGACACGACAAAGCTTTGGAATATTTTACGAGTTGTTTTCCCAGATAACAGAACTTTATTTCTTTCTGTTGCGACAATTTCCCCTCCATCATCAATTATTTCAGAAATCACAACAGCTTCTTTATCATGTTCGTAGTCATTTTTAAGCTCTAACTCAATTTTAACTTGAGCTTCTTTTTTACTAACTTTAGGGGTAGTTACAAACGTTCCCCATGCCGGAATATGCAATTTATCTGAAATCAACAATTGAACGTTTCTATATATCCCTGAACCTGTATACCATCTAGAATCTGCATACCTACTATGATCCACCCTAACCGAAATTCTATTGACCTCTCCTTTTGGTTTCAAGTAATTTGTTAAATCATAAAATATAGGAGCATATCCGAAGGGATGATTTCCAATTCGATAACCATTCAGCCAAAACTCCGCATTGTTGTAAACACCATCAAAAATAATATAACACTTTTCATTACTGGTAATTGGTGTTCTGAAATTCTTTGAATACCAACCAATTCCACCAGGCGTAAATGCGGTTGCTCCTTCTAATTCTTGAGAAAAACCTAGTTCAATCGTCCAATCATGTGGAAGATCCAATTTCCTCCAATGAGAAATGTCGTAGGTTGTCAATGCATAATTTTTGGAATCGGAAAGCGTAAAAAACCAATCATCATTAAAACTCAATAGTTGATTCTTTTGTCCTTGACTTATCAACGTTGCAAAAACTAGAAATAAGGTAAATAATTGGGTTCTTCTCATATCATAATATTTTTAGTAAACTGTGTTTTTTTGTTTCAACAACAAATGAATTACAAAGATTAGCATTCAAAAAGACTCATACATAAAGTATATTCACATAAATATGAACTATTATGTTGTTAGCTTCATTAGTTATAACTAACTATTAGTTCCTACAAAAAATGAAAACGACTTCAAGTCAAATATTGATCATTCGAATGAATTTTTCGATACTTATAAGGTGTCACATTCTGAACTTTTTTAAACTGTTTGTAAAAAAAAGATAAGGATTCGTAACCACAAGAATAACCTATTTCTGAAACAGTTTTATCTGTTTCAACCAACATTCGAGTAGCCATATTAATTCTATATTCATTCAAATACGTAAAAAAGGGTCTCCCCATTAGTTTACTATAAAACCTAGAAAAAGATTGCTCAGACATCCCTACAACATTGGCTATTTGCAATAAACTAATTCTCTCTTGAAAATGTTTTTCGACATAATTGTGAATCTTAACAATTCTATTTTGTTCGTTCACAACTGTTAGATCGTCAAAACTATTCTGAGACAAAGAGCTACCTTTTTCTTTTGATAGAAAAATCAATACTTTGAGAAGTCGTACGTATTTTTCTTGCTTATCAAGTGATAAGATTTCCATCAAATCTTGTTTCAATTTTCTTGCTGTGCTTTTAGAAAATAAAATTCCCTTATTTGCTTTCTTCAACAAATCAAACACTTTAGTTAACTCAGGTCTTTGCGCAAATGCGTCACTACTCCACTGAATAACGATTGATTCACACAAATCTTCATCACTATGTGTATTCCTCCAAAAGTGAGGAAGATTACCTCCTAGTAAAACGAGTTCCCCTTGCTCGTAATCTCCAACAAAATCACCAATAAACTTTGTTCCCTTACTTTGTACAATATAAATTAATTCCAACTCTGGATGCACATGCCAAGGAGTAACAAAGTCCGTGGCAACATATTTAAAAGCCTTTATTGAAGACTCTCCATCTGTATTTATATTTTCTAGAATTGGTTTCAAAAAAAATTCTATTTTCCTTGCCAACCCGACTTTTCCATTCGTTCTAACAATTTGGCGACCAACTCGGGATTATTCTCTGCAATGTTTGTTGTTTCATTCGGATCTTCTTGATGATCATATACTTCAACAAACAAAGGTTTCTCTTCTGGTTTTCTTCTGTCTTTCCATACCACGGTTCTATAACGATCTGTACGCATCGCATACCCCATTACAAACTGTTCAAAGGTTTCTCTATTCCATTTATCTCCCATTTGAGCAGCAATTCGATCTTCAATTTTAACAATTAATGGAGCATAGAATGCAGTTCTAAAAGGAGGCGTAAAAGGACGAGCAGCCCACTCTCTTAATGCTGGTGTCGGAAAAATGCTAAAGGCATCTTCCTTCCATTTTTTTGAAGGTTTTTTCAATAATGGTACTAAACTAGTTCCTTCTAAATGATTAGGTTTCTCTAAATCCGCCAAATCACACAACGTTGGAAATAAATCTACCAATTCAACCAAAGCATCTGATTTCTGACCTTTAACTTTATTTGAAACCTCAGGAGCAACTATAATAAAAGGAACTTTCGTCGCCACTTCATAATTCGTCGCCTTTCCCCAGTAGCCCATTTCACCAAGATTAAATCCATGATCCGACCATAAGACGATAATGGTATTCTCATATGCGCCTGATTCTTTCAATGCCTGAATCATGTTTCCTATCTGTGCATCAATGTAGCTAGTACATGCATAATAGCCATGTCTTAATTTTTTTTGTAAAGCTTCTGAAAACGGTGCTGTTTTCGGCATATCTGCTGCAACACGGACTTCCATTGACTCAGACAAGCCCATAGCAGCACCATTTATAGGAGCTTTTGTATGTGTTGCAAGTGGAATTGCATCTCTATCGTACATGTCCCAATACTTTTTAGGAGCAATCCAATCTAAATGTGGTTTTTTAAACCCTAAACCTAAAAACCAAGGTTTTTCATTTTCAACCAATTCATGTAACGTAGCAATTGCTGCTTTTGTATTATAACCATCTTCATAAGTATCGTCAGGTACGTCTGCACATTCGGTTACGGGTCCTTTCGCCAACCAGTTTTCTCTAATAACCTTAGCACCGTATCTTTCTTCTAGAGCTTTTTTATTTTTTATGTACAATTCTTGACTTTCTTTCAAAACATATCCTCCTTTTGTTTCAGGGGCATTTGCACTTCGTTTAGGTTTCAACGCTTTTCTAGACCATGACATTTCATCATCTGTATACTTACCGTGAAAAACTTTACCTGCATATACAGTTTCGTACCCATTTTCTCTAAAGTGCTGTGGGATTGTTTTTATGCTAGGAACATTTGCCCTAAAATCTTGGAATAAATCTGTAACATTAATTGATTCTGGTCTCGCTCCGGTCATAATACTAGCTCTAGATGGACCACAAATGGCTTGCTGACAATAAGCTCTGGTAAATAAAACTCCACTTTGAGCAAGCTTATCAATATTTGGTGATTTTACAATCTCAGATCCATAACAACCTAATTCAGTTTTCAAATCATCTACTGCTAGAAACAATATATTTTTCTGTTGTTGCGAATGCGCAACCATTGTAAAACCGATAGCTAGTAAAATAAGTAATTTCTTCATGAAACATTTTTTAATTTGTTAAACAAAAATAAGAAGTCTAGTTTCTTTTGATTGGAATATATTACCAAATACAACTACTATATTACCTGTTTTATACCCTAATTCTACCCAATTATTTCAATAATTGTAGATTGATTTTAAAGTAACCTTGACAAACTAAAGCATTGTTTGTATTTTTACTACAAACCTATTTATCTATGAAAAATCTAATTGCCTCTGTTTTAATGTTAGGAACTCTTAGCATTTTTGCTCAAAACGACACCACTGCTACAACTATTGAAGTGCCAGACAATCAAAACAACACACAAAATGAGCAAGTTGAAGCACCGCCAAAACAGACTACCGCTAAAGATGAAAATGATAAAAAGGCGGCTGTTCCTTTTCTAAAAAAAATATATGTAGGTGGAACATTTGGTGCAACATTCGGAAATTATACATCCATAACCGTAGCTCCCACAATAGGCTATAGATTAAAACCTTCTTTATATACTGGGCTTAAGGTATACTATACTTATTCTACACAAAAAATTCAAGGTCAAAAATACGACTACCACAATTATGGGTTTGGTACATTTTTACGTTGGTTCGCATTTAGTGACTTGTATGTACATATTGCCCCAGAAATCTATAGTTACGAATATTTAAGTTTAGATAACAATGCCAATGTAACCTCTACTACCGAGTGGGTGCCTTATTTATGGGCAGGTGCCGGTATTAGAAAAAGAACAAGCAAACGTTCATGGGTATCTGTGCACGTGCTGTTCGATTTGTTAAACGATAAAAATTCTCCGTTTGAACAATGGGAACCAAATGTGGTAATTGGAGCTGGTACAAGCTTTGGTAGATAAACTTAGCGCATTAATCTAACTAGGTTAAATCGTCAAAATGATCCTTACAGCGTTGTTTTTCCAATTGCACAACTAACAAATGATTTAACTTTTGTAGTCGTTGCGTTGGCATCTCCCTCTTTTGGGTACCCGGCTTTTAATAACATTTCTTCTACTGAGACAATGGTGTTATCATTGCTATATTGAAAAGTAATGGTACTTTCTTCTATATTGATGTTAATATCTGAAACATCTGCATGCGCAATCTTTTTACGAATGGTATTGGCACACCCATTACATTTTAAGTTTTGAACTATAATTTTTGCTTTCATTTATTTAAGTGCTGAAGGGCAAACAAATGCCGTAGTTTTAATAGCTGTTTTTTGTATTGCTGCAAAGCCTCCTTTTACATCAATAAAGTTATGAATACCTCTTTGTTTCAATATTGAAGCCGCGATCATACTTCTATAACCACCTGCACAATGCAAATAAAAAGTTTCAACTTCTGGAAATTCTTTTAAAAATGAATTCAAATTACTCAAAGGTGTATTTTTAGCGTTTTCAATTCGCTCAGATGCAAATTCAGTTTCTTTACGTACATCAAATATTTTTGATTCCGAAGCTACTTCTGAAAATTTAACAGCATCTATACCTTCTACTTTTTCTACTTCTTTCGATGCATTTTCCCAAGCTTTCATTCCTCCTTTCAAAACACCCAAGGTATAATCAAAACCTACTCGTGATAAACGTGTAATAGCTTCTTCTTCTTTCCCTTCTGGAGCTACTAATAGTAGTGGTTGTTTTACATCACCAATTAAGGCACCAACCCAAGGTGCAAAACCACCATTTAATCCGATGAAAATAGAATTCGGTATATGGCTGTTTGCAAATTCATCTTGCGTTCTAACATCCAAAATCAAGGCATGACTATTTTCAGCAATCTCCTGAAACTCATCAGGTGTCAATTCATGTGTCCCTTTTTCAATAACTTCAGAAATATCTGCATACCCTTCTTTATTCATTTGAACATTCAATGGAAAATAAACTGGAGGAGCCTGTAACCCAGTAGTCACTTCTTTTACGAACTCTTCTTTTGTCATATCCGACCTCAAGGCATAGTTAGTTGCTTTTTGATCACCGAGTAAACCAACAGTTTCTTTACTCATATTTTTTCCACAAGCAGACCCTGCACCATGACCCGGATACACCAAGACAGAATCTGGCAAGGTCATAATTTTATTTCTCAAACTATCGTATAATGTTTCAGCTAACAATTCTTTTGTCATACCCGAGGATTTTTGAGCTAAGTCTGGCCTTCCTACATCACCCAAAAACAGCGTATCTCCAGTAAAAATCGCATGTTCTTTTTTAGCTTCATCGAAAAGTAAGAAAGTACTACTTTCCATTGTATGTCCTGGAGTGTGTAAAACCTTTATGACAATATTACCCAATGTAAATTCTTGACCATCTCTTGCAATTACTGCATCGAAATTAGTTTCGGCATTTGGTCCATAAATAATTCTAGCTCCAGTTTTATTTGCCAAAGTAACGTGCCCACTAACGAAATCAGCATGAAAATGAGTCTCGAAAATATATTTAATTTTCGCACCATGAGTCGTTGCCTTATCCATATATGGATGTACTTCTCGTAGTGGGTCAATAATTGCCACCTCTCCATTACTCTCGATATAATATGCTCCTTGTGCAAGGCACCCCGTATAAATCTGTTCAATTTTCATTTGTGTCATTTTTTATACTACAAAGTTACAATTCAAAATTCTTGTAACTTGTAACCTTTGTTACACTTGTTGTTTTAAAACAAAAAATCCCAGTTAAATTAATAACTGGGATTATTACATTAAATGTTTCTATTTTTCTATGCATCAAAGGAACCTAACAACCTTTGAAGCAATCATCAAAGAAACAGAAACAATTTAAAAACTAACCAACCTAACTTTATTTCTTATGATACTTCAAAGATACTCCTAACCTCTCTTCACAAATGCGCAAACTAAGTGAAACGTCTTTTTTGATAGGTGAAACGACTTATGAGATAATTGAAACAAATTATAAGAAAAAACAAGCTCTTTCTACCTAACTTTTAGGCATAAAAAAAATCCTGGAACCTAACAACCAGGATTTTTTTACTTTAAAATTCTTTCTGAAAATTCTATGAAAAACAAGAACCTAACAACTTCTTTTTCAATTCTCAAACAATCAGTGAACCTTAAATACTAAACCAATCTAAATATGAAAATTATTATTTTTCTATACCCCAAAGATATTTCTAACTTCTCTTCACAAATCTATAAACTAAGTGAAACGTCTTTTTTGATAGGTGAAACGACTTATGAGATAATTGAAACAAATTATAAGAAAAAACAAGCTCTTTCTACTTCACTTTTAGGCATAAAAAAAATCCTGGAACCTAACAACCAGGATTTTTTCACTTTAAAATTCTTTCTGAAAACTCTATGAAAAACAAGAACCTAACAACTTCTTTTTCAATCCTCAAACAATCAGTGAATCTTAAATACTAAACCAATCTAAATATGAAAATTATTATTTTTCTATACCCCAAAGATACTCCTAACCTCTCTTCACAAATGCGCAAACTAAGTGAAACGTCTTTTTTGATGCGTGAAACGACATTTTTAACATCCGAAGCGATTGAAACAAAAAATCTCTAAAAAAGAGAAAAGACCTAACAAAAATTTGCTCGGCCTTTTCGGTCTCAGGGTAGTTTAGATTGTTGTAATAGTACGATCTAACAGCATAATAAAACACCTTCTCTAAACCATACTAATCCTGAAAAAAATCAACTAATATTAACTTACAAAAATGACCTCAACTAAAAATCAGATTTGTATTTTAAAGATACAATAGTCTGTAACTGATCTTTCGGATTCTAATATGAAGTGGATAAAAAACCTGATGAAACACCCTTTTGGCAAGGCAAAAAAAATCCACTCAATGAAGTGGATTTTTTTTAATTTGTTTCTTCGTAACGTTTCATTACACTGTCGATACTTTTAATAGACTTCTTGAGCCAATTCAAGTAGATTTCTTCACTTTCTTTTTCAGACAATTCCCAATCTACGCCACTTTTTCTCATCCTAGTTGAAACATCTTGCAATACAATAGCAGCAGCGACTGATACATTCAAACTCTCGGTAAAACCATACATAGGTACTTTTAAATGACCGTCTGCTTGTTCCAACATCATTTTAGAAACACCTTCTTTTTCAACACCAAATACAAAAGCAGATTTTTTTGTAACATCAAAATCACCAACAAATCTAGAAGTTTCATGTGGTGTTGTAGCAATGATTTGATAGCCCTGTGCCCGAACAGCATCTATACAAGCTTGTGTATTGTGTTCTTGTTGGTTGTACCTATGAAATGTCAACCATTTTTGTGAACCTTTACCTACTTGATTCGAAACATAGGTTTTGTACTTATTTTCTATAATATGCATGTCTTGAATTCCGAAAACCTCGCAACTTCTAGTAATAGCACTTGTATTGTGTTTTTGGTACAAATCTTCCAAAATTACAGAAAAGTGACGCGTTCTATTTTTCAACACTTCCTGAAAAATTTCTTTGCGTTCTTCTGTAACTAAATCCTCTAAAAAAGCAGTTAATTTCTTAACATCCATTCGAACTTATTTTTTTATTATTTGAGCAATTGATTTGTATAAATGTCCTTTAGTCATAATCCCTCCTTTTTCAACCAAATCAAACAATTCTTCATTTCGTTCTTTGGTATAATTTTTATGCGCGTAGAAATACTCTAAACTTGTATCACCTGCATTTTTGCTCAACCATTCAATGCCTTCTTTTTTCAAAAAATTTATAGAAGAATTTGTTGTTTTCACCATAATACGTTCTATTAATGTAGACTGACATTTAAATAAATTGATACTCGTTTGCGAATAATGCTCAATAAATTCTGTTTTGGTCAACACATCATCCCAAACAACATCGCTAAATATATTCAATTCTTCTTCAGCAACTTCTGGCTTTTCTATTTTAATGGTATCCCATTCTTTTACGTCAATTTTTTGAGACGCTAAAAACCTTGCAAACTCCTCATGTAGTTCTTCAAATTGTTCTTTGGTTAGTTGTCTATATTTCATCATTCTTATTTATTAACGTCTTATTTCAGTTGTTTTAAAATTGTTTTTACTCCATAAGCGGGACTTGTGTAAATTTCTTTACTATACCCCTTAGCTTTTTCTATAGCACCCTCCATTGATGCTTGTGCTAAAAACACTACGTCCACGGCATCTTGTTTTTCCAATAAACATTTTGCTATTTCCGATTCATATCGTTCAAAATCATTCTGCAGGTAATAGGTCCAAGCAGAAGAACAATCTATAGGGATAATCTCTATTGATTTACCCTGAGATTTAGCTGCTTCAGATAGTAAAACCGTACTTGCTAATTTGGTTGAATTCGCTGTGAATGCCAATCCGATTTTTTTATAATTCTCCGATAAATAATTTGCAATGGGTCTATCGATTCGATGTACATTTTGTGTTGCGTCACAGGCAGTTCCTAAAGTTGAACATGTGCAAATAACCAACATTGGATCTGTTTTTTCAATCTTATTAATTTGATCTACAAATTTTATTTGATTGACTTCACCCATTTCTATCGCTTCAGCAAGTAAGGACTCATTTACAAAATGCTGTATCTCAATATCAGAATTGAATTCTCTAACTAGGTTTTCGAATTTCGGAATGTGAATTTTAGAAGTATGTAGAAATGCTATCATAACTATGTCAATATAAATAAAAAATCCACTAGCTCAATGAGTAGTGGATTTTTATATGATGTAATGTAAAATTACTCAGCGATGATATCGAAAGTAAACTCAGCAATAACAGTTCTGTGCAATCTTGCAACAGCATTGTATTTACCAGTTCTTTTGATCAATCCACCAGTTACTTTGATGAATTTTTTATCGATCTCAACACCTGCTTTAGAAATTGCCTCAGCAACATCTATATTAGAAACAGAACCAAATAATTTAGTTCCCTCACCAACTTTAGCAGCAATTTTAATTTCTAATCCTTTGATAGCTTCTGCTACTTTCGCAGCTTCTTCTACAACTTTAGCCTCTTTAAAAGCACGTTGCTTTAAGTTTTCAGCTAATACTTTTTTAGCAGATCCTGTTGCTAAAACTGCATGTCCTTGAGGAATCAAAAAGTTTCTTCCGTATCCGTTTTTCACAGTTACGATATCATCTTTAAATCCTAAGTTTTCTACGTCTTGTTTTAATATAACTTCCATGTCGTATCTACTATATTATTTTAATAAATCTCCAACATAAGGCATTAAAGCCAAGTGACGAGCTCTTTTGATAGCTACAGAAACTTTACGTTGGTACTTTAAAGATGTTCCAGTCAAACGACGAGGTAAAATTTTACCTTGCTCATTTACTAAATACATTAAATAATCTGCATCTTTATAGTCAATGTACTTAATTCCATTTTTCTTAAATCTACAGTATTTAGATTCTTTTTTAGTATCGATATCTAATGGAGTAAGGTATCTTACATCACCTTGTTTACCTCCTTTTGCTTGTTGATCAATTGACGCCATAATTCTTATTTTTTAGCAGATTTAACACGTTCTCTTCTTTTCTCAGCCCAAGCAGCAGCGTGTTTGTCTAACTTTACAGTTAAGTAACGCATAACGCTATCATCTCTTCTGAATTCTAATTCAAAAGCAGCTAAGTTAGCTCCTTCTAAGTTAAACTCAAATAAGTGATAAAACCCACTTTTTTTCTTTTGAATTGGGTAAGCTAATTTCTTAAGCCCCCAGTCTTCTTTGTGAATCATCTTGGCACCTTTAGAAACAAGATAGTCCTCAAACTTCTGTACTGTTTCCTTTACCTGAACATCAGATAAAACGGGATTCAAAATGAAAACAGTTTCGTAATGATTCATAATTAATTAATTTAATATTATTTTTAAGGCTGCAAATATAGTGAAGTTTCTTTAGTTAACAATACCCAAATACAAGTTTTTATTTCCCAATTCACCAAAGGACAAATCTCATAGAAATCAGTGCGTTACCCAAAAGGTCGGGCTTTCACTACTCGCTTTTTATAACATGGTCACTTCGACAGGCTCAGAGAACAGATTATAAAAGAGCTCAAACACAACGTTCAATCCCTAACGCAAAAAGAACTCCCTATAAAACCAATGGACACTGAGCTTGCCGAAGTGACCATGCTATAAATCACCAATGATTCCTTATTTTTGACAAAAATTAAATTCCATCACATGCAAGCGATATTAGACCGTTTTATAAAATACATAAAAATAGATACGCAATCAGATCCTAACAATCCTGAATTCCCGAGTACTAAAAAACAATGGAATTTAGCAAAATTATTAGTTGAAGAATTGAATTCTATTGGCATGACTGATGTTACACTTGACAAAAACTGTTACATCATGGCTACACTGCCTAGCAATATCGAACACACGGTACCAACCATCGGTTTCGTGGCGCATATAGATACGAGCCCTGATTTTTCAAGCACAAACATCAATCCTCAAATCCATGAAAATTACGACGGAAAAGACATTGTACTCAACAAAGAACAAAACATTATTCTTTCTCCTGATTATTTTGAAGATCTGTTATTGTACAAAGGTCAAACACTGATCACGACAGATGGTACTACTCTACTGGGTGCCGACGACAAAGCAGGAGTCACGGAAATTGTTTCTGCGATGGAATACCTTATCAAACATCCAGAGATCAAGCATGGAAACATAAGAATTTGTTTCACTCCAGATGAAGAAGTCGGAAAAGGCGCTCATTTATTTGATGTAGAAAAGTTCGGAGCAGATTGGGCATACACCATGGATGGTAGTGAAATCGGAGAATTAGAATATGAAAATTTTAACGCAGCGAGCGCCAAAATAACAATACACGGTAAAATTGTACATCCAGGATATGCCAAAGATAAAATGGTAAATGCAATTACACTCGGCAACGAATTCGCATCAAGACTTCCACAAAACGAAGTACCTGAAAAAACGACTGGTTACGAAGGATTTTTCCATCTTCATACATTCAATGGCTCTATAGAAAAAACAGTTTTAGAATATATTATTCGAGATCATGACAACGATTTGTTCGAAAACAGAAAAGCATTGATACGTAATATTGCAAAAGAAATGAATACAGAAAACGATTCAGCAACTATCGATATTGAAGTAAAGGATCAGTATTTCAATATGAAAGAAAAAATAGAACCCGTAATGCATATAGTCACTATTGCAAAAAACGCCATGGAACAAGCAGGCATTAAACCAATTATAAAAGCCATTCGAGGCGGAACAGATGGTTCACAGTTGTCTTATAAGGGATTGCCTTGCCCTAACATTTTTGCAGGTGGACATAATTTTCATGGCAAATATGAATATGTACCTGTAGAATCTATGCTCAAAGCAACCGAAGTAATTGTAAATATTGCACAAATAGTAGCTCAGCGATAAATTTAACACATCAATCTGCGAATACAAATTAAGACTCAAAAAATCACTTGTTTAAATTTCAACATTCTGTGTTATTTTGATAAAATCAGCTAAAAACACGTTATATTTTAAAGAATAGTTGAATCTTTGCATAAGAATTACAATTATATAAAAATGGAAAATCAACACCTTTTATCTTTAGTCGAAAAATATGGAGCACCTCTTTATATTTACGATGCAAACAAAATTGAATCACAGTATAACCGCATGATGAATGCATTTTCTGGGGTAAAAAATGTAAAGATAAATTATGCGATAAAATCAAATACAAATATCAATGTATTAAAAATATTAAATCGTTTGAACTCAGGTACAGACTGCGTTTCTATTCAAGAAGTAAAATTATGTATCCATGCAGGTTTTGATGTCAAAAATATTTCTTACACGCCTAACGGAGTTTCGTATGAAGAAATCGTAGAAGCAAAAAATTTGGGTGTAAAAATTACTTTGGACAACTTATACAGCTTAGAAAAATTTGGTAAAGATTTTCCAAACTATCCTGTTGCAATTAGAATGAACCCACATGTGATGGCAGGTGGAAATGCGAAAATTTCTGTAGGTCATATCGATTCTAAATTCGGAATCTCGGTATCTCAAATAGATACTATTTTAGAAGTAGTTTCTAGAACCGGAATGACAATCAACGGAGTGCATATGCATACTGGATCTGATATTTCAAATTTAGAAGCTTTTGTAGAAGCAACAGAAGTTTTATTAGGAATCGCCAAAAGATTTGATACCATTGAGTTTGTAGATCTAGGTAGTGGATTCAAAGTACCATACAAACCAGGTGACAACGAAACAGATTTAGAGCAATTGGGTGTATTACTAGGTACTAGTTTTAATGCATTCTGCGAAGCATATGGAAAAGAATTGACTTTGATTTTTGAACCTGGTAAATTCTTAGTGAGTGAGGCTGGTAAATTCTTGGCTACAGTAAACGTAATCAAAGAAACACCAAACATTACTTTTGCAGGTATTGACAGTGGATTAAACCATTTGATTCGCCCGATGATGTATGATGCATACCAACATATTACAAATATTTCTAACCCTGAAGGTGAAGAAGAAGAGTACTCTGTTGTAGGTTACATCTGTGAAACTGACACCTTTGGTGCAAAAAGAAACTTAGGCAAAGTTACAGAAGGTGATGTTTTGTGTATTCACAATGCTGGAGCTTATTGTTTTTCTATGGCTTCAAATTACAACTCTCGTTTTAGACCTGCTGAAGTAATGGTTTACAACGGACAAGATTATTTGATACGTCAAAGAGAAACGATGGAAGACATCCTTAAAAATCAAATAGAAGTTGCTTTTTAATAGCCGATTCTATATAAAAAACACAAGCGACTAAAATCGAATTTTTAGTCGCTTTTTTTATTTATACACTTGTTTTTACTAGAATTTCAAACGCAAACTTTCCATTTGTATTTTATTCTTTAGAAAAGGATATAATTATGTACATATTTTTCAAGTATAAAAGTGCATTTTTAATAGATTTATTTATATTTGCATCATGATTTTTTCAAAAGAAAACATACTTACTACAAACACTCCTAATACGTTAGGAAATATTTCTACATTTTCTACTAGAAATACGATTACCCTTTGGGGTTAATTCATCATTACATATCAATAAATCCTGCGTCTATATCGTTAGACTCACGTGTTAGCACAGGTGAAATACTTAATGAAACTATTCATCGTATTTCTTTCAAAATCAATGCAAATTCAAATACTCTTTCTATTTTTGAGGGAGTTAAAAAAAATAAAAAATGAAAGTTTTAAAATTCGGAGGAACTTCGGTAGCAAATGCAGAAAACATATCAAAAGTAATCAACATCCTTAAAGATAGTGCTCAAAAAGATAAACTAGTTGTAGTTGTTTCAGCACTAGGAGGAACTACAGATACTTTGTTAGAAGCAGGAGATTTTGCTCAGAACGGAAACAACGCTTACAAAGTTAGTTTCGAAACGATCGAAAAAAGACATATTGAGGCAGTTCGTGAATTGATTCCTATTGACAAACAATCTGGTGTCTTAGGAGGATTGAAAAAAATCTTAAACGAATTAGAAAGTACCTTAGAAGGCGTTTCATTATTAAAAGAGCTATCAAATAGAACACACGACAAGTTGGTTAGCTTCGGAGAACGTTTATCTTCTTATATAGTTATAAATGCACTTCAAGTAGAGGTTGAAAATGCCGAACTAAAAGACAGTAGAGAGTTAATCATTACAAACGACGATTTTACTCAAGCTATCGTAGACATTGATACAACAAATAAAAACATAGAAGTTTTCTTTAACAAAAACAATGCTCAAATTGTTGTTATGCCAGGTTTTGTTGCTGCAAATAAAGCAGGAGACACAACTACGCTAGGTCGTGGAGGATCAGATTACACTGCTGCCATTGTTGCATCTGCTTTGAATGCATCTATTTTAGAAATTTGGACGGACGTGAGCGGAATGTTCACTGCGAATCCTAAAATTGTAAAAGGAGCTTTCCCCATAGAAAATATTTCATACCAAGAAGCAATGGAATTGTCTCATTTCGGAGCCAAGGTTTTGTACCCACCAACAGTACAACCAGTTTTAAAGAAAGAAATTCCTATGGTAATCAAAAATACTTTTGATGCGACAGCTCCTGGAACTTATATCTCTAAAAACAACAATGTTAGTAAAACTTTGATCAAAGGAATCAGCCATATCAATGAAGTAAGTTTGATTACTCTTGAAGGAAATGGAATGATTGGTATTCCTGGTTTTTCAAAACGTTTATTTGAAACACTATCTCAAGAAAAAATTAATGTTACGTTAATTACGCAAGCTTCATCTGAACATTCGATTTGTATCGGAATCAATGATGCAGATGCTGAAAAAGCGAAATTAGTGATTGACGAAGCTTTTGCATACGAAATCGCGTTGGGTAAAGTAGAGCCTTTATTGGTTGAAAGCGGATTGGCAATTATTGCTTTGGTTGGTGACAATATGAAAAACCATCAAGGTATTAGTGGACGTATGTTTAGCACACTAGGAAAAAACAATGTAAACATCAGAGCAATTGCTCAAGGTGCGTCTGAAAAAAATATTTCAACGGTAATTTCAAGTAAAAACATCCAAAAAGCATTGAATTCTTTACACAATGAATTTTTTGAAAACCAAATAAAACATTTAAACTTATATGTTGTAGGTGTAGGTAATGTTGGTGGTAAGTTAATTGAACAAATTGCTGCTCAAGAATCATACTTGTTAGAGAAATTACAATTAAAAATAAATGTAATTGCCCTTTCTAACTCAAAGAAAATGTTATTCAAGCAAGAAGGTATTGATCTTTCTGATTGGAAAAACGATTTGTTAGAAAATGGAGTTTCGTTAGACATGGAGCAATTCAAAGCGAACGTGGTAGAATTCAACTTAGCCAATAGTATTTTTGTTGACAACACAGCAAACTACGACATTGCTCAATTATATGCAGGGTACCTAAAAGAAAGTATCGCAATTGTTACTTGTAATAAAATTGCTGCTTCTTCTGATTACGAAATTTACTCAGAATTAAAATCTTTATCTCGCGAATACAACGCTCCTTACCTATTCGAAACAAATGTAGGTGCTGGATTACCGATCATTAACACATTGAACAACTTGGTTCAATCAGGTGATGTCATTAAAAAAATCCAAGCGGTAGCCTCTGGTTCCCTTAATTTTATTTTCAACTCTTTTGTGGGTGATGCTGACTTTGCAAAAATTGTTGATGAAGCTGGAGAACTTGGATTTACCGAACCAGATCCAAGAATTGATTTAAGTGGTGTTGATGTAGCTCGTAAGATTTTAATTTTAGCTCGTGAGAGTGGTACGAAAATGAATCTAGAAGATATCGAAAACATATCTTTCTTGCCTAAATCTAGTCTTGAAGCAGATTCTATTGCCGACTTTAAAAAGACATTGATTGCAGAAAAAGCGCACTTCGAAGCAATCAAAGAAAAGGCTGCAGCAAATAATGCAGAATTAAAATATGTAGCTGAATTTGTAGATGGAAAAGCAAATGTTTCTTTACAAGAAGTAGACAACAAACATCCTTTCTCTAACTTACAAGGTAGCGACAATATCGTGTTGTTCTTTACTGAAAGATACCCAGAATTCCCTCTTATAGTAAAAGGTGCTGGTGCAGGAGCCGACGTTACTGCATCGGGAATATTTGCAGATATCATTAGAATTGGAAGAGGATAAAAAAGAAATTCTTTTGAACCCTGAGCATGTCGAAGGGTACAACAAGAATATAAAGTTGATTAATTATGGAAGAAATTAAATTATTCTGTACAGCAACGATTGCAAACGTTTCTTGTGGTTTTGATGTATTAGGACTTGCATTAGACAATGTTGGTGATGAAATGATCATCAGAAAAGTAGCAAAAAAAGGAGTTACGATTACAAAAATTGTCGGTCAAGACTTGCCGCTTGAAACACATAAAAATGTTGCTGGAGTAGCCGCCTTATCGATGCTTTCTAAAGTAGATACAGAATTTGGTTTTGAAATTGAAATCTATAAAAACATCAAACCAGGAAGTGGTATCGGATCAAGTGCTGCAAGTAGTTCTGGAGCTGTATTTGGTATCAACGAACTATTAGGTCGTCCTTTTTCAAATCACGATTTAATAGAGTTCGCCATGCAAGGTGAGCGCCTAGCGAGTGGTGTTGCGCATGCCGACAATGTTGCCCCTGCCCTTTTAGGTGGCTTTACTTTGGTTAAAACTACTGAACCCTTAGAAGTTTTAAAAATTCATACTCCTAGCGAATTGTATGCAACGGTAATTCATCCTCAAATAGAAGTGAAAACATCTGACGCAAGAGAAATATTAAGAGGATCTGTTCCTTTAAAAACTGCCATCAAACAATGGGGTAATGTAGGTGCTTTAATTAGCGGCTTATATACAGAAGACTACGAATTAATCGGTAGATCTTTGGAAGACCACATCGTAGAACCGATTCGCTCTATTTTGATTCCGGCTTTCGATGCTGTAAAACAAGATAGCATCAAAGCAGGTGCTTTAGGTGCAGGTATTTCTGGTTCAGGACCTTCTATTTACGCACTTAGCAAAGGAGAAGAAACAGCCAAAAAAGTAGCTGATGCAATGAAAAAAGTGTACGAAAATGTGGGTATCGATTATGATGTACATATTTCAAAAATCAACACAGAAGGAATAAAAGTTATTCAATAGAATTCGAAAAACTAAGCATCCAAATAATTACAAACAATCGCTCCTAATAAATTGAGGAGAAAGAAATATACATACTATGAACTATTTTAGTTTGAACAAAAAAGCCGCTAATACAACATTTGAAAACGCTGTCGTTAAAGGACTCGCTCCTGACAAAGGGCTTTATTTTCCAGAAAGCATCACTCCGCTATCAAAAGAGTTTATTGATAATATTGAAAACTACAGCAACAACGAAATTGCCTTCGAAGCAATCAAACAATTCGTTGGTGATGAAATTCCTGAAAAAGAATTAAAAAGAATTATTGAAGAAACATTATGTTTCGACTTTCCAGTAGTTCCTGTTGATGAAAACATCTCTTCTTTAGAGCTATATCATGGCCCTACAATGGCATTTAAAGATGTTGGTGCACGTTTTATGGCTCGTTGTTTAGGCTATTTCAATAGTCAATCTAAAACGCCTGAAGATGTAACCGTTTTGGTAGCTACTTCTGGTGACACAGGTGGTGCCGTTGCAAGCGGATTTTTAGGTGTTGATGGAGTTGATGTTGTTATTTTATATCCAAGTGGAAAAGTCTCTGATATTCAAGAAAAACAACTGACTACGCTCGGACAAAACATCAAAGCTTTAGAAGTAAACGGAACTTTTGACGATTGTCAAGCAATGGTTAAAAAAGCATTTTTAGATAGTGATCTTACGGATTACATGAAACTTACCTCTGCAAATTCAATAAACATTGCACGTTGGTTACCGCAAATGTTTTACTTTTTCTTCGCTTACAAGCAATTAAAAGACAAATCGAAAAAATTAGTATTCTCTGTACCTAGTGGAAATTTTGGTAACATTTGTGCAGGAATGATGGCTCAAAAATTAGGATTACCGATAGAACATTTCATCACCGGAACGAATGTAAACAAAGTTGTACCTGATTATTTGGCAACTGGTACATACGAACCAAAACCATCTATTCAAACAATTTCTAATGCCATGGATGTCGGGGCACCGAGTAACTTTATCAGAATAGAAGAAATTCATAACAATAATCTTGAAGCATTAAGAGCAAATCTATCGGGTTATAGTTATACAGACGAAGAAACAACTGCTGCAATGGGTCATTTATTGAAAAGTTGTAATTATGTAGCTGAGCCTCATGGTGCTATTGGATATTTAGCTTTAAAAAATTATTTAAAAACGAATACCGATACCCAAGGGATTTTCTTAGAAACTGCACATCCTGTAAAATTCTTAGATGTCTTATATCCGGGTGTTGCTGAAAATATAGAAATTCCTACTCAAATTCAAGCTGTGATAAATCTTGAAAAAGAGGCTACTGAAATTTCTGAATACGAAGAACTAAAATCTTTCTTAAAAGCCTAGTTTACAAATCAAACATTAAGTCAAATAATATTTCATACGAATTTTTGTTTGGCTATTTTGTAATTTACTTTGATATTAAAAAACATGAAAAACATTCAACTACACAATGTTCACGAAGCTCTAGGAGCAAAAATACTTCCTTTTGCTGGGTACAACATGCCTATTCAATATGAAGGTGTAACTATTGAACACGCAACTGTAAGAAACGGTGTGGGTGTATTTGACGTTTCTCATATGGGAGAATTTTTGGTAGACGGACCTGCTGCTCTCAGTTTGATTCAGAAAATAACATCAAACGATGCTTCAAAATTACAAATTGGCGATGCACAATACAGCTGTCTACCAAATGATATTGGTGGGATTGTAGATGATTTATTGGTTTACAAGATAAAAGAAGAAACCTACTTATTGGTTGTCAATGCCTCAAACATTGACAAAGACTGGGATTGGATCAACAAACACAATACAGAAGGAGCTACATTAAGAAATCTTTCTGACGATTATTCTTTACTCGCCATCCAAGGTCCTAAATCTGTAGAAGCAATGCAAAGTTTGACTTCAGTAGATTTGAAGAGTATTCCTTTTTATAAATTTAAAGTCGGTGACTTTGCAGGAATCGAGCATGTGATTATTTCAGCTACCGGATATACAGGTTCTGGTGGATTTGAAATTTATTGTAAAAATTCAGAGGTTGAACAGATTTGGAACAAAGTTTTTGAAGCTGGAGCCGAGTTCAACATCAAACCTATTGGTTTAGCCGCAAGAGATACATTGCGTCTAGAAATGGGCTATTGTTTGTATGGTAACGATATCAACGATAACACATCTCCTATTGAAGCAGGATTAGGATGGATTACTAAGTTTAACAACTCATTCATTAATTCAGAGAATTTAAAAATTCAAAAAGCAAATGGTGTTTCTAAAAAACTAGTTGGTTTTGAATTAGTAGACAAAGGAGTTCCTAGAAAAGATTATGAAATCGTTGATCAAGAAGGAAACCCAATCGGAATTGTGACTTCTGGAACCATGGGGCCATCCGTAAAAAAAGGTATTGGTATGGGTTATGTTTCGACTGAATTTTCTACCGTGGATAGTGAAATTTATATTCAAGTACGTAAAAAACAACTGAAAGCTACGATTGTTAAATTGCCTTTCTACAAAGGATAAAACTTTTTTTATGGAAGAAAAACCAAGATTAGCGCGTCTGACTTCCATAATTACGCAATTACAATCTCGTAAAATTACTACTGCCACAAGTTTGGCTCAAAAGTACCAGGTAAGTGTTCGAACCATTTATAGAGATATTAGAACACTTGAAAAATCTGGGATTCCTATTTTCACAGAAGAAGGTAAAGGATACGCTTTGATGGAAGGTTACAAACTTCCTCCAGTCATGTTTTCTGAAGAAGAAGCCAATGCACTAATTACTGCAGAACAACTGATTCTAAAAAACAAAGATGCCTCCTTATCGAAGCATTACAGTGAAGCCATTTTAAAAATAAAATCCACACTTAGAACTAGCCAAAAAGAGAAGTCAGAATTACTTTCAAATAGAGTGTATTTTAATGCCAACGAGCAACACAGAAAAACGAGTAACTATCTTATGTTACTTCAAACTGCAATCACAAATTTTGAACTTCTTGATATTGCCTACACTTCTCTAAAAGGAATTTCTTCTAACAGAAAAATAGAACCTTTTGCCTTATATAGCACTCAAGAAAACTGGCTCCTTATTGCTTTTTGCAGATTGCGGAATGAATTTAGAATGTTTCGTATCGACTGTATTCAAAAAATTTCACAGACTCAGGAATATTTTGAATCACACAACATGACTTTAGAAGAATTCTATAAAAATCATTATTCATAAACTACCCCTGACACACCTCTGTCATTACACTCCTTTATTTTTGAATTCAAATATAAAAATCTAACAAATGAATTCACTCACGAAAGAAACACTTACGATTGTAGGTATCAGCACAAGAACATCTAACGCCCCAGGAAATGCAGAAAATGACATACCAAAGTTATGGCATGAGTTTATGGAAAATCAATCTATTAAATCGATTCCAAACAAAACAAACGATACGATGTATGCTTTGTATACAGATTATGAATCTGATCACACAGGTGCATACACCGTTTTGTTGGGTTATGAAGTAGATAGCTTAGATCAAATACCTGAAGCCTATACAGTCAAGATTGTTCCTAAAACAAAGTATCAAAAATTCACGGCGAAAGGTGATCTAACCAAAGACGCGGTAATCAATGCCTGGAAAGAGATTTGGAGTAAGGACTTGAAAAGAACTTATACCACAGATATTGAAGTATACGGTGAAAAGGCGATGAACCCAAAAAATGGAGAAGCCGACATTTATATTGCAGTCGAATAATATTTAAATCTGCGTAGTCTCGAAACTACGCAGATTTTTTTATTTTATATGTATATAGCCACATCAAAGTAAAAGTTGGAACAAAATCTATTGGTAAAGCTTCTTCAATAAAAGAAATGACACCAGCCACTTTTCCATCTGTACCTTTGTACATTTTCACCATGATATACAATGATAATGGAGCCCAAACAACATCAAAAAACTCGCCCGCTCCAGGAATTAGATACGATCCCATTCCGATTATATCACAAATAATTCCGATTATCAATTTATTCGTTTTATGAAATTTCATTTGAAAGAATCTTAAATGCATTGATACCACTTCTTACTGCTCCCTCTAAATATCCTCCAAAAAAATCAGAGGTTTCAGTACCTGAAAACAATAGTTTTGATTCGAAAAATAATTTCTGAAAAATTGGATTGCCATATTGAGGACTTAAATAATAAGATTTCAATTGCGCTACAGAGGTAAACATATCTTGCGACCAATCTTTTTCTTGGTATCTAATATAATTACGAATCTCTTTCCCAAAATATTTCTCTAAGAAATTAATTATTTTTATTTTCCTCAACTCTGGTGACAATTCTCTCAAACTTTCATTTACAAAGCCTTTTAGTACAAATATATCTGATGCAAAGTTCGTATGATCATATAGTTCAACTAACGGACTTGCTTGCCCAATAATTGTACCTGACAAACCTTTTTCTCTCCAAAATGGAGTTTTGAATTGAATCCCAACCTTTATCGCATTACTCATCCATGTGTGTGTACCTTTCATAACTTCAATCAAACGATCCGGAAGATTAGGTACATATGTAACCTCTGAAGCCAACAATGGCGGAAGCGTACATACTACTTTTTCCCCCTTTAGTTTCAGGTTTTTGGTTTCCAAAAGAACGGAATCACCTTGATCATGCATAGCTACTACTTCTTCATTGAGCACTATTTTTTCCTTGACTTTGTTATACAAACCATCAAGCAACGCTTTCGTCCCTCCTACTATTCGTTTTGACGAAGGCTGAGAGGTATCCATTTCAAAATAATGGGCAGGTGACATCGAACTGTACACCAAAACACTTTTCCCTTTAGAATACTGTTCAAACGTATGTACATTTAACTCTTGAAGTAACTGAAGCAATTCGGTGTGAGAGTTTTGTAACCATGTTGCTCCTAAATCGATATGATTGTTGGTGAAAATTCTTCCTCCAACCCTCGATCTTGACTCTAAAACAATAAAATCTTCTTCACCGTTTTGAAGTAATTTATAAGCTGTTACCAATCCTGACAAACCAGCACCAACTATAATGTATTTGTATTTTTTCACCATTTTATCTAAGATACAAAAAGCCCGTTTATTGGATAAACAGGCTTTTTTATAGTCGTATTTAAACTTAGAAACTAACTTGTTGTGCTCTAATATCTAAATCTCTTTCAATTTCTCTTAATCTACCTAATTCCGTTGCTGTAACCAAAGCCAATGAAATTCCTTTTTTTCCCGCTCTAGCCGTTCTTCCACTTCTATGAGTATAATACTCTAATTGTTCAGGTAGTTGGTAATGAATTACAAATGCCAAATCTTTTACATCTATTCCTCGAGCTGCAACATCTGTAGCAACCAAAATTTGTCGACTTTCATTTTTAAACGCTCTCATCACTTTATCACGATCACGCTGTCCCATATCACCTTCTAACCCACCTACAGAAAATTCATCCTCTTTTAAATATTCTGTCAGATTTTGTACTCCTGCTTTCGTCTTGCAAAAAATAATCCCTCTACCGTTTGGATTTTGCTCTAAAAACGATACAAGGTTGTCATATTTTTCTTTACCATTAACAACGGCATATTGGTGTGTAATATTCTTGTTAACTAAGGTATCTACATCTACACTCACTCTATGCGCATTCGGAGACATATAGGTGTTTATAATTCTCTGAATACCCTCTGGCATCGTTGCAGAAAACAACCATGTATTTCTAGTACCATTGGTATAGTTTAATATACGATTCAAATCTTGCTTGAATCCCATACTTAACATTTCATCAGCTTCATCCAATACAATGGTGTTAATTTTTGTCAAATCTAAAGCTCCACGTTCTATCAAATCTACCAACCTACCTGGAGTAGCAACAATGAAATGTGTTGGTCTTTTCAAACGTTCTATTTGAACATCTATTTTTACACCTCCATACAACTCTTCAGAAAATATCTTTGTAGTTGCATATTTCGTAAATCGAAATAATTGCTTATTTATTTGTTGTACCAACTCTCTTGTAGGTGACAAAATCAATGCTTGAATTTCGTTTTTTGTTGGATCAATATTTTGCAAAATCGGCAAGCCAAATGCTGCTGTTTTTCCTGTACCTGTTTGTGCCAATCCGATAAAATCAGTTTTTTGTTTTAGCAGTAATGGTATCGCTTTTATTTGGATATCGGTAGGAGTAATAATAGTGTTCTCTTTTAATGCCTTCTGAAAATCTTTAGCAACTCCTAAACTTGAAAATGTAGTCAAAATAATATATTTTTAGACTGCAAAGATAGTTTTAATTAAAGGTTTATGATAGAATTCATAAAAAAATAATCTGAGGCTTGACTATATATACAGCTATGAAAATAATTGATTTAAGTTTGCCTATTTATTCAGGAATGCCTGTTTACCCTGGAGATCCAGAATGCTTTATCGAACCTGTTTTTACTCTTGAAAAAGATAATTGGAACATGCATCGACTGCACATAAACACGCATGATGGAACACATGTAAATACACCTAGTCATTGTTTTAAAAATGGAAAAACCATTAGTGACTACCAGGTAGACGAATTCCAGGGTGATTGTATCTTGTTTGAAAAACTATCGGATATTTCACATGAAAAAGGTGTACTATTCCAAGAAAAAATCACACAAACTATATTAGCTAAACTCATTCAGAGACGGCCAAAATATATTGGAACAAGTATAACTATTGACGAAAACATTGAACGTTTGTTGCTTCAAAACGATTTTTTAGTCTATGAGAATCTTTACAACCTAGAACAACTACCCAAAACTTTTTACTTTTCAGGAGTCCCATTACATATTAAAAACGGAGATGGAAGTCCTGTTCGTGCCTATGCTATTATTAACACATAAAAAAAGCCGCAATAATTGCGGCTTTTTATTATTTTAAAAATATGATTATACGTTTGTTTCTAACTTGATATAATCTAACAATTCTCTTCGTACTTCTTTCTTTTTGAATGCACCACCATACTCTGCTGTTACCGTACTACTTTCGATATCTTGAATTCCTCTTGAATTAACGCATAAATGTTTCGCATCAATTACACAAGCAACATCATCTGTACCTAAAGCTTCTTGCAACGCTTGCACAACTTGCATTGTCAAACGCTCTTGCACTTGAGGTCTTTTCGCAAAATGCTCAACGATACGATTCATCTTAGACAAACCAATTACTTTACCTTTTGAAATATAAGCTACATGAGCCCTACCGATAATAGGCAATAAATGGTGCTCACATGTTGAATAAACAACTATATTTTTTTCAACCAACATTTCTCCATACTTATAGGTATTTTCAAAAGTTGACAACTCTGGTTTATTTGCTGGATTTAACCCTGCAAACAACTCATTTACAAAAGCTTTAGCTACTCTCTTTGGAGTTCCTTGTAAGCTATCATCTGTCAAATCCATACCTAAAGTAATTAAGATGTCTTTTACTTTATCTTGAATTATTGAGATTTTTTCTGAATCAGATAGTTCAAATGCATCTTCACGCAATGGTGTTTGCGCAGATGTTGCAATATGATTTTCTCCTATCTCATCAATATTATCGATACTCATTCCGTTTTTACCTTCAAACATTGTTCTTAATTATTTTGCAAATTTACGAATTAATCACCACTTCAAGTAATTCTTGTAAACTACATTCATGTTGTTCTCCGCTTTGCATATTCTTTACTGTATATGTATTTGCTTCTATTTCTTTTGAACCTACCAAAATCACATATGGAATACCTCTTTTATTGGCATAGTTCATTTGTTTTTTCATTTTCGCTGCGTCAGGATACAATTCTGATTTTATTCCTTTTGCACGTAATTCTTTTATTGCTTTGGTCGCATATAAAGCTTCCTCATCACCAAAATTGATAAACACCACTTCAGGTCTAGGTTGTTCGAACTTATCGAACAAATTCAATTCTTCTAAAACCAAATAAATTCGATCCAATCCAAATGAAATACCGACACCACTCATGTTTTTCAAACCAAAAATACCCGTTAGATCGTCGTAACGACCACCTCCTCCGATCGAACCCATTTTTACACCTTCTGGAGCCGCTACTTCAAAAATGGCACCTGTGTAATAATTTAGTCCTCTTGCCAACGTTACATCAACATCTAATTTGGCAGATGACAACCCTAAAGTATCTATTTTCTCTACAATGAAACGCAATTCTTGCACACCTTGCAAACCTTCTTCAGATCCTGCTAGCATTTCTTGCAATTGTTCTAGCTTCTCTGAACTTGAACCATCAAAAGAAAACAAAGGAGCTACTTTTTCAATAGCTGCTTCAGAAATCCCTTTTGAAATCATCTCGTTTGTGACACCTTCTGCTCCAATTTTATCTAGCTTATCTAAGGCAACTGTAAAATCAATTAACTTGTCTTTTGCTCCAATAATTTCAGCGATACCTGCCAAAATCTTTCTATTATTCATTTTGATAGTCGTTCCTGCAAGACCTAACTTACTAAAAACGGTGTCATACAATTGAATAAACTCAACTTCTTGCCATAACGACTTACTCCCAACTACATCTGCATCACATTGATAAAATTCTCTAAAACGACCTTTTTGAGGACGATCGGCTCTCCATACAGGCTGAATTTGAAATCTTTTAAAAGGCAATTCTAAATCGTTTTGGTGCTGCACAACATACCTTGCAAAAGGCACTGTTAAATCGTAACGCAAGGCTTTTTCAGAAATCTGAGTCGTAACTTTAGTGCTTTGCTTTTCTGCTAACAAAGTAGCATCTGCTTTTTTTAAATAATCACCAGAATTTAAAATTTTAAATATCAGACGGTCTCCTTCTTCACCATATTTCCCCATCAGTGTTGATGAATTTTCAAATGAAGGAGTTTCAATTGGTTGAAAACCGAATGTCTGAAATACTTGTTTTATGGTACTAAAAATATAGTCGCGTTTTGCAACTTCAACAGGAGAAAAATCTCTAGTTCCTTTTGGAATACTTGGTTTTTGTGCCATCTTAAAAAAATAAGCTGCAAATATCCGAAAAAATCAGATGTAATACACCAAATAACACATGAAAATTTTGAGAGTTTATCTTTCTAAACTCTATATTATTTCAAAAGAAAAACCCGATAAAACAAAAGACTTATCGGGATCTAAAAAGTTTTGTATTTTTCTATTACATTCCTTTCAACTCAGCGACTAAATCTGTCAAAGCATCTTTAGCATCACCGAACAACATAGATGTTTTAGAATTGTAAAATAATTCGTTTTCAATTCCAGCATATCCAGCTTTCATACTACGTTTATTTACTACAATATGTTTTGCGTTTTCTACATCTAAAATAGGCATTCCATAAATCGGACTCGACGGATCATTATGAGCCGCTGGATTCACCACATCATTGGCACCAACTACCAATACAACATCTGCATTGTTAAATTGTGGATTGATATCATCCATCTCTGCCAACAAACTATACTCAACATTAGATTCTGCCAATAATACATTCATATGACCTGGCATACGACCTGCTACTGGGTGAATGGCATACTTCACATTCACTCCTTTACCTGTCAATAACTCTTCTAATTCGTGAATAACATGCTGCGCCTGTGCTACTGCCAAACCATATCCCGGAACAATAATTACGTTTTGAGCATAATTCATCATAATCGCAGTATCACTGGAAGTTGTTTTCTTAATCGTACCCAATGTTTTATTCACTCCTTCTTCTCCTACAGCTGTTGCTCCGAAAGAGCCAAAAATAACTGAACCTAAAGTTCTATTCATCGCTTTACACATAGCAACTGTAAGAATTATACCTGCAGAACCCACTAAGATACCTCCTACTAGCATTACCATGTTATCGTATAAAATACCTGTAATAGCAGCAGCAATTCCTGTCAAAGAGTTCAATAACGAAATCACAACTGGCATATCTGCTCCACCGATTGGCAATACAAATAAAACACCATATAAAAGACCACTTGCTAATAACCCATACAATAATATTTGATTGTCATTACCGGTTACAACAAAATAAGCTGAGAATGCAACAATCCCAATAATCACTAGGTTGTTGATGATATTATATTGAGGAATTTTAACAACACTCTTCAATGATCCATTTAATTTTCCCCAAGCGACCAAACTTCCAGAAAACGTAATGGCGCCAATTGCAATTGCCGATAATATTGTTGAAACAATCGTTGCTTCTGTTCCTGCTATGTTATCATTTCCAATAAACTCAACAACTCCGATCAAAGCAGCACTAGCTCCTCCAAAACCATTGAACAACGATACCAATTCAGGCATTTTTGTCATCTCAACCTTCATGGCAATCAACCAACCTAAAACAGCTCCAACTGCGATTGCAACTCCGATCAACACATAAATAATTGTTGGCACTTCAATATCATTGATAAAAATTGTTCCAACAATTGCCAATCCCATACCAATTGCTGCAATTAAATTTCCACTTTTTGCAGTTTCTGGATGTCCTAACTTTTTCAAACCGACGATAAACGTAACCGTCGCGATTAAATATATTATACTTAATAAAACACTCATATTTCTATTTTTTTATGATACTTATTACTAAAACCTTAGCTGTATCTTTTATTTTTTCTTCTTAAACATTTCTAACATTCTATCGGTAACGGCAAAACCACCAACTACGTTTAGTACACCAAGTACCACTGCGACAAAGCCTAATGCAAGCGCAACATAATCTTCAGGATCTGAATGTAACATCACCAAAATTGCTCCGACAATCACCACCCCACTCAATGCATTCGCACCAGACATCAAAGGTGTGTGCAAAACTGCAGGTATACTTTTTATCACTTCGATTCCAACAAAAGTTGCTAAAATTAATATGTAAGTAATTTGTAAATTATTGCTAATAAATTCTATCAATTCGTTCATAATGTAAATTTTATTTTTTTCTAATAGTTCCGTCTTGCACGATAAGAGTTTCGTCTGTAATTTCTTCTTCTAAATCCCATTTAAATTGGTTTTCTTCAGTTAAATGGATCAAGAAATTATATATATTTTTCGCGAATAACTCACTGGCATTTGTTGAAACACTTTCCGGGGCAATGGTTGTACCGATTACTTTCACACCATTTTTTACAATAGTCTTGTTCATTTCACTTACTTCACAGTTTCCACCTTGTGCAGCAGCCAAATCAACGATAACCGCACCGTTCTTCATTTGATTCACTTGTTCTTCTGTGATCAAGACCGGTGCTTTTCTACCAGGAATATTTGCTGTAGTAATCACCAAATCTGCTTGAAACAAAGATTTATCTACTGCTACTTTCTGTCTTTTAGCATAATCTTCAGATGCTTCTTTTGCATACCCTCCTTCAGATTCTTCACCTGAATTATCGACTGAAATAAATTTAGCCCCTAAAGACTCCGCTTGTTCTTTTGTTTCGGTACGTATGTCCGTTGCTTCAACAACAGCTCCTAAACGTTTTGCTGTAGCAATGGCTTGCAAACCTGCTACTCCTACTCCATATATTAAAACCTTTGAAGGAGTAATAGTACCAGCAGCCGTCATCATTAATGGAAATATTTTTGTCATTTCATAAGCTCCAAGAATTACTGCTTTGTAACCAGCTAGATTGCTTTGAGAACTTAGTACATCCATATCTTGTGCTCTGGAGATTCTTGGAATTGCATCCAAAGAAAATGCAGTTGCACCTTTTTCTGCAATAGCATTGATTAAATCTGGACTTGATTTGTGATACAATTGACTGATCAAAACTTGACCTTTATCAACCAGTTTTAAATCTTCTTCGTCAAAAGGGTTGATTTTGACCAAAACATCAGCATCTTTAAATACGACACCTCTTTTTTCTACCTTGACATCTACATCACGATAGTCAGAATTTTTATACGAAGAGCTTTTCCCTGCATTTTCTTCAATGATAACATCAAATCCTATGGCTACTAACTGCTTTGCTATATTTGGAGAGATTGCAACGCGTTTTTCACCTTTTTGTGTTTCCTTCAATATGCCTATTTTCATATTTTCTGGTAGTTTAGTTTTAATTAATATTTATGTTTAATTCAATGATTTCCGAAATTGACCTTGCTGATTTTTTAAATTGGGTAATTTCGAGAGTAACATGGATAAAATCCATTTATTTTAAGTTGGCTAAGTTAGCTAAAATGAAAACACAGCAATAAGCGTGATTGATTTTTACGGAAACTTCAAAAACAATCAATTTTAGATATAAAAAACTCAAAAAACCATCAGATAACGGTAGATTCTTAGAAATATTTATAAAAGAATTGAAATATCAAAAAACCAAAATACAATCGATTGGCATAACTACATCGATTTCGAAAACTAGCAAATATTCCGAAATTCTCAAAACTTGAAAATTCTTGAAAAACTAGTTCAACAAAAAAATGTCATTTTTCAATGAAAAAATTAAAATTCTAGTATTAGATTATTCGATAGAAGTATCATTCATCGAATTGAGATTACCTTCTCTAAAGATCAACGTCTCTTGTTGTCTTTTTCAACTTTGTCATACTCGCATTGAGTTCAAAACCTAGCAACAGAATTATTGAATTCAACCAAATGAACAACATCATAATCAAAAGTGTACCAATAGAGCCATACAATTCGTTGTATTTAGCGAATTTTTCAACATAAATTCCAAATCCGTAAAACGTAAAAATATACAGCAAAGTCGTTAAAATAGCTCCCGGAGAGAAAAACGAAGAATGTTTTCCTTCTTTCGTGCCAAAATAATACAACAGTGACACTGTAGTAAAAATCATAAAAAGAAATATGAGGTACCTAATATTCTCTAACCATAAAAAATCACTGCTAATCCAATCTTTTTGAATCATTAAATCCAAACCAAATTTAAATGATATCGTTACAACTACAGTAAGAATTAACAACACAGACATCAACAAGGAGGTTCCTAATGAAACAACATAAGCTCTTACAGCACTTCTAACTTCTGTAACATGATAAGAGTACTCAAAACCACCAAAAATTGCATTCACACCATTTGTCATCAAAAATATCGACACTAAAAAACCGAATGACAGCAAACCTCCATATTTATTGGTAGCAATATCATTAAAAATAGGCACAACAGCTTCATAGGTTTTTGGAGGTACGGCTTCAGAGATCATCTCCATGAAACTCTCTTGAAAACCATCTACCGGGATATAAGGTATCAGTGTCAGCATAAAAAGCATGAAAGGAAAAATTGCCATAAAGAAACTATATGAAATTCCTCCAGCTCTAGAGGTCAATCCACCTCTAATGATTCCCAAGACATACATATGCAACAAATCGTACAAAGACATTCCTTCAAGTCCCGGAACTTTAATTCTCTTTCCTATATCGAAAATTTTTTCTAGCATATTTTTTTTAGAATCTTGACCTACATTGCTTTTAAACTTAAATCCATATTGTACACAGAATGTGTCAAAGCACCAGATGAAATAAAATCCACACCACATTCTGCATAAGAACGTAATGTCTCTTCATTGATACCTCCTGAAGACTCCGTTTGGCATTTTCCATTAATCATCATTACAGCTTTTCTTGTGTCTTCAAAAGTAAAGTTATCAATTAATATTCTGTGAATACCATCGGAGTTCAAAATTTCACGTATTTCCGTCAAATCACGCGCTTCTATAATAATCTTCAAATCTTTGCCCGTTTCTTTTAAGTAGGCATGTGTTTTATCAATTGCTTTGGTAATTCCACCTGCAAAATCAATATGATTGTCTTTCAACATAATCATATCATACAAGGCAAAACGATGGTTCACTCCACCTCCTATTTTTACTGCCCATTTTTCAAGAGCTCTAATACCAGGTGTAGTTTTACGTGTATCTAAAATTTTTGTGTTTGTACCCGACAACAAATCAGTATATTTTTTGGTTTTTGTTGCGATCGCACTCATTCTTTGCATCACATTTAACACCAAACGTTCGGCTTTTAAAATGGCATGTGACGTTCCTTCCACTGTTAAAACAACATCTCCATACTTAACAACAGTGCCATCTTCAATCAATACGTTTACTTTGATCGAAGGTTCAACATATTTAAAAACTCTTTCTGCGAATGCCACACCTGCAATAACACCTTCATCTTTTACCAATAACTGTGCTTTACCAGTAACTGAAGCAGGAATACAAGCTAAAGAACTATGATCTCCATCTCCAACATCTTCACGAATTGCGTTTTCAATTATTAATTCTAATTCTTTTTCAAATTGAGCTTCAGTAATCATAGGTATTAATTTAAGAGTAACAAAAGTACATTTTCTGTTTGAAGTCTGAAAAAGAATTACATGTCAAAATTCAAACTTTTATTCGAGTTATTTTAACTTCAAAATTTTGATTGATTTTCTATCTTTGTGGCATGAAAATAAAACTTTTGGCCATCGGTAAAACAGATGATAAAAATCTGAATACTTTGATTACTACCTACCAAAACCGTCTCAAACATTATGTAAAGTTTGATTTGGAAATTATTCCTGATATAAAAAATGTCAAAAATTTATCTGAAAGCCAACAGAAAGAAAAAGAAGGTGAACTCATATTAAAAAAATTACAGCCTACCGATCAGTTGATTTTATTAGATGAAAAAGGAAAAGATTTTCGTTCATTAGAGTTTGCGAATTATTTGCAAAAAAAAATGAATTCTGGCATCAAACAGTTGGTTTTTGTTATTGGAGGTCCTTACGGTTTCTCTGAAGCAATTTATAAAAAATCTATGGGAAAAGTTTCTTTTTCGAAAATGACTTTTTCACATCAAATGATTCGATTGTTTGTTGTAGAGCAAGTTTATAGAGCTTTTACAATTTTAAAAAACGAGCCCTATCATCATGAATAAATAAACCTATTGTTTTTTATTCTTCTCTTCTATCCACCTGGACATAAATTCTGTACTTCGCATGCTATGAAACAAAAGCATTGAACCGATAAAATTTGAATTTCTATGCCTTTTTATGTCTTCTTGAATTACAGAAATATTTTTAAGCAACTCTTTTGAAAATTTCTCTTTAGAATAGCATTGTTCAATAATCTTGAAACCTTTTTGTTGAGCTTTATTCCAGTTCTCTTCGTCAGTATATAAATTTTCAGCAGCAGAGACGATAGTAACGATTTCGTTTTCTACAACTCCACACCAAGGTAAATTCTCATGCATCGCTTCTGCTCCAATTTCTGTGGTAACGCTCGGCAAACCATTTTGCATGGCATCTACAAATTTTCCCTTTAAACCTGCCCCAAATCGCAAGGGAGCTAATAAAACTCGTGCAGATTTTAAAACTTCTGAAGCGTCTTCTGCCCAGCCCTTAATGAAAAAATTTTCTGAAGGTTTGTGCAACTGCATCGCCTTTTCAGGTGGATAAGATCCGTATATATGCATTTCCGCCTGAGGCAGCTTTTTTCTCAAAACGGGCCATATTTCTTGCTTTATGAACAAGACACTATCCCAATTGGGCTCATGTCTAAAGCTACCAATTGTCACAAAATGAGCTCTCTCTTCAAATTCAGGCAAGTCACTTTTTTGATGCTCATCTATAGCTTCCAGTAAAAATGGAACATAGCATATTATAGATTTCGGCACATGAAAAAAACCGTGTAACAAATCCATTTCGTAGCTAGAAATCATCAAAGACAAATCACTTCGAAAAATACTAGCAACTTCTCTTTTTGCGATATCTGAATTTAAATCTTCTAGAGAAAATTTTCGCTGTTCTTTGGTTGCTAATTGTCTTGCTTTTCTAAGGCAATGCAAATCTTCTGTATCTAGAATCCTAATTGAATTAGGACTGTTTTTTTCAACACGCCAACCAAATTGTTCTTCAGTCATAAATCGATCGAAAAGGACCACTTCTGGATCTAAATTATTTACATAATCATCAAAGCTAATATCGTTTAGTTCAATTTCCTTTATTGATACACCTAACTCTTCTAGTGGATATCTGTATGTGCTTTCTGCAGTTGCCGTTGCAAATATAACAGCATAGCTCTCTTCAATGAATAGCTGAATCAACTGCATCATTCGGCTTCCAGCAGCCGAAGAATTTGGCTCTGGCCACACACTGCCAATTATGAGTACCTGTTTATGATTCATACGTTGGCTAACAATAACTTTTCTACTAGTTCTTTGGTGATTTGTTGATCTCCGGCATTGGTTCGAATTGCATCAAAAGGATAACGATAATCACAGCCATCTTTGTAACCAGAACAACCATACGAAGAACTTCCTTTGATAATTTCTCCTTTTTTACATTTAGGACAAATCAACGCGCCTGATTTCGTGTGAGTTTTTTGTTGTTCTTGCTGGAGTGTCAATTCAAATGCATCATCAAAAGCAACCGAACCATTTATTTTTTTCCCTTCAATTTTAAAACCTTTTAAAACAACAGTAGCTCCTTTCGTCAATAATCTTTTTAATTGATTTTCAGAAATTTTCTTACCTGCGAATTCAAAAGGCAGTCGAAATTTACAGCCCGATTTGTATGCTGAACATCCATATGCACTTGTTCCTTTTAACAGACTACCTTGTTTACATTTAGGACATTCTTTACCGATTAAACCAGCATTGGTACTTTTCTTTTTGGTGGCAACTACTTCCACCGGATCAGTCGAGAACCTTCGTACGTTTTTTTCCATTCGAACTTCAACAACCAAGTCATCTACCATTTTTTTCATCTCATTGATAAACTGGCCTGCACTATAAGCACCTTCTTCAATTTCTTTCAATTTCTTCTCCCACTGACCTGTAAGCTCGGCAGATTTTAGCAATTCATTTTGTATGGTATCAATCAGCTGAATTCCCATTTGCGTGGGTAATATTTGCTTTTTATTTCGTTCAATATATTTTCTTCTAAAAAGAGTTTCAATAATATTTGCGCGTGTCGAAGGTCTACCAATTCCATTCGCTTTCATCAAGTCCCTCAATTCATCATTTTCAACTTGTTTTCCCGCAGTTTCCATAGCTCTCAACAAAGTTGCTTCAGTATAATTCTTTGGAGGTTTTGTCGTTTTTTCAAGAAACGAAGGACTGTGTTTTCCAGATTCACCTTTTTCAAAAGTAGGCATCAATACTTCATCTTTATTAGAAACTTTAGATTTCTCCGTTTTAAAGACATCGCGCCATCCTTCAGACAAAATTTCTTTTCCGGTTGCTTTAAAATTAATTTTTGCGGCTTCACCAATCACTGCCGTATTTGAAACTTCACATTCTGGATAAAAAACAGCAATAAATCTTTTTACAATAATGTCATATACATTTTGATCGTATTCACCCAATTGCGATTCAAACCCTGTCGGAATAATTGCATGGTGGTCAGTGACTTTTTTCGAATCGAAAACTTTTTTCGATTTTTTTAGAGGACTACCTTTCAAAGGAGCTGTTAAGGCAGCATATTGCGTTAGTTTACCCAAAATACCCGGTACTTTAGGAAAAATATCATCAGGTAAAAATGTTGTATCAACTCTTGGATATGTAACCAGTTTTTGCTCGTATAATTTTTGAACAATTTTTAAAGTCTGTTCTGCCGTATAACCAAATTTCGTATTGCAATAAACCTGCAATCCTGTTAAGTCGAAGAGCTTGGGAGCGTATTCTTTTCCTTTCTTTTTGGTTACAGAACTAATTGTAAAATCCGCATCTTTTACTTTATTCAAAGTTGCTTCACCATCTTCTTTCTTTAGAAACCTACCTTGTTCGTTGTTGAAAATAGTTCCTCTATACTCTGTTTGCAATTCCCAATATGGCTGTGGTTTAAAATACGTTATTTCTTTATAGCGGTTTACCAACATTGCCAAAGTCGGAGTCTGTACGCGACCAACAGACAACACTTGCTTTTGTGCACCATATCGTAAAGTATACAAGCGAGTTGCATTCATCCCTAACAACCAATCACCAATCGCCCGAGAACTACCTGCATAATACAACAAATCGTAATCTTCACCATTCTTTAAATTTTCAAAACCTTCTTTTATAGCTTCTGGAGTCAATGATGAAATCCATAATCTCTGCACTTCTCCGGTGTAATTCGCCTGTTTTATTACCCAACGCTGAATCAACTCCCCTTCTTGCCCTGCATCACCACAATTTATAACAACCGTAGCTTTGTCGAACAAGCTTTTTATGGTATTGAATTGTTTTTGTACTCCCTCATTTCCAACTAGTTTTATGTCGAATTTTTCTGGGAGCATCGGTAAAGTATTCAAGTCCCAACGTTTCCAATGCGGCTTATAATCATCCGGTGTAAACAAAGTACACAAGTGACCAAATGTCCAAGTTATCTGATAACCATTCCCTTCGAAATACCCGTCATGCTTTTGATTTGCGCCTAAAATAGCAGCAATTTCTCTTGCAACACTTGGTTTCTCAGCAATACACACCTTCATAAATAATTGGATTTATTTCTATTGGGAAAGTCACAAACTTACACAACTATTTTGAAATAGAAAACTATTCATTTTTTCAAAAAATAAGAGCAGTAATAACGTAGTTTCTTTTAAAGTTTTTGATATTCTTAACGCGATTGAAAATTCTATAGCTTAATTTTGTCTCTTGAAAACAATTGTCTTGTGAGAACATACCTTACATCATTATATTTAATGCTATTCTTTTTGGGTACGCAATATTGCGCATGGTCACAAATCGAATCTATGCGTCCAGGAACAGGAGCAGATAACTCTGACTTCGTGATTCCCTCTATTCCAAACAGCCCGAATGCAACATTTGACTTTATCAATCCAGAAAATGAAGAAGAGAAATTTGAAAATGCTTTATTTCAACGTTTACAACAACAAATTGCTGCTGAAGAATTAAAAGCCTTAAACAGCAAAGGAATTGTAGATAAAGAAAAATTTTACAAACAGCGAATGAAAGCTGAAATGGATGGTTTAACTGGTAAAATGCCCATTATAGATAAAGATCTAGGAGGTTTTAGTACCACGAGTAAAACTATAACAATATTATGTAGAGATTTTTCTGCCCCAGACGGAGATGTAGTGGCTATTCTTTTAAATGAAGAAACCATCATTCGACATATTGAGCTTACCACTAGTTACCAACAATATACAATCCCGTTAAATGTTGGATTGAATACGGTTTCATTTTTAGCTCTAAATCAAGGGCAATCTGGTCCAAATACAGCTGCTTTTTCTGTATTTGACGAATCAGGAAACTTGTTATCATCAAATATGTGGAATCTAGCGACCGGTGCCAAAGCGTATTTAAGCATCGCGAGAGATCAATGACTATTGAGCAATCAACTGATCAAATAGTTCAAATGAATCTTTGCTATCCCAAGCGGCAGCACCTGTTTTTGAAATTACAATATTCCCTCTTTTATCGATCACATACGTTGCTGGAATACTGTTTGTAGTATTTAACTGAATCGGAACTCTACTGCCAGAGTTGTATACAGGCAAATCATATCCATAATTTTCAAAAAAAGTGGCTACTTTATTTTTATTCTCTTGTGTGACAAATAAAAAAACTACATCGTCTTTGTATTGATTGTACAAATTCTGTATCGCAGGCATTTCAGCACGACAAGGTGGACACCATGTAGCCCAAAAATTGACAAACACTACTTTACCTTTAGCGCTAGAAAGTAATACATCTTGTGTATTGACTCCTCTTAATTGCCATTGGTAATTGTCCAATACTACGGACTCATCTGTTAGGGATGGTGATAATGCAATAGTGCGTAACAAAACTTCTTTAGAGGTTGGATGCAATACCAAGCCCATCGCAATTACAAAAACTATATTACTCCAATGTTTTTTAATAAATTTCTTCATTTCACAAAATTACATCCATTCAAGTGTGATTAGTGTAACATAGATTACATTACTTACAAAAAGTTCTTCATTAAAAATGGTAATTAGTAAATTTGAATATTCGATATTTTACAATCAATATGCAACATCTTAAATTTTTAAATTTAAAAACAGACATACAAAACATAGCACTTGGAGGTTCGACAGCTCAGAATAAAATGGTACCTGATGAACGAAAAAAGAGTCTTTTAAAAACTCCTGTAACCAAAAAAACAAAAAAGGCAGCAGTTTTGGCACTTTTTTACCCCAACAGCCATGGAGAAACCTGCTTGGCTTTAACCTTAAGAGCGAAATACAAAGGCACGCACTCAGCTCAGGTTAGTTTGCCAGGAGGAAAAGTAGAACCTTCGGATAAAAACTTAAAAGAAACCGCGCTTCGAGAAACTTTTGAAGAAATTGGCATTGAACAACATAAAATTCATGTGCTACGAGAGATTACAAATGTATACATACCACCGAGTAATTTTTTAGTAACACCATTTATAGGTGTCATTGATTTCCATCCAAAATTTATTCCCAATCCAGAGGTTGATAAATTGATTGAAGTACCTCTAAAAAACATTCTCGATGAGAAACTCGTTCTTATGGATGAGAAAAAAACCTTTTATGCCGAAAACATAAAAATTCCATATTATAATTTTGAAAATCACATGGTTTGGGGAGCTACTGCCATGATAATCAGCGAGATTAAAGAACTACTAAAAAGACTTTGAAAACCATTTCTTTTTGGTAAATTTGTTGCCACTAAAACTAAACACTTCTCGATGAAACTCATTAAAAAAAATCCTTTTGGTCATATTTTATTTTTAAAAAAATGGCTCATTAGAATCGTTGGGGTTATCTCACATAGAAGATACAATAAGTTTAATAAATTACAGATAGAAGGCTCTGAAATCATAAGAGACTTGCCTGATTCCAATGTGCTTTTTGTAGCCAATCATCAGACTTACTTTGCTGATGTTGCTGCCATGTATCATGTTTTTAATGCATCCTTAAAAGGTAGAGTCGACACTATCAACAACATCGGATATATTTGGAAACCCAAATTGAATATGTATTATATCGCAGCTGCGGAAACAATGAAAGCTGGTTTCTTACCAAAAGTTTTTGCTTATATGGGTTCCGTTTCTATTCAAAGAACTTGGAGAAGCGAAGGTAAAGACATCAAGAGACAGGTGAAGATGTCTGATATTAGCAATATAGGTACTGCACTTAATGATGGTTGGGTTATTACCTTTCCTCAAGGAACCACCAAACCTTTTAACCCGATTAGAAGAGGTACTGCACACATCATAAAAACCTACAAACCGATTGTAATACCAATTGTTATTGATGGTTTTAGACGCTCATTTGACAAAAAGGGTCTTTTGATCAAAAAACGTGGTGTATTACAGAGCATGGTGATTAAAAAACCATTAGATATTGATTACGAAAACGATTCTTTTGATGACATCGTAAAACAAATAGAATTTGCTATTGAGCAACATCCTTCTTTCCTGAAAGTACTCTCTTTAGAAGAATACAAAAAACAAGAAGACGAACTCAATAAACAACGTGAATTTTGGCAATCTTAATTTACTAAATCTTTGATCTTTTTTTGATATTTGATAGATGAAATCAATAGTTTTGTTTATTTTTATCGCAAAAAATTATCAAGATGACCATCACACAACTTAAATACATTCTTGCCGTTGCAGAGCACAAGAATTTTACTGTAGCTTCTGAGCATTGTTTTGTTACACAGCCTACTCTTAGTATGCAAATACAAAAGCTCGAAGACGAATTAGATGTGGTAATTTTTAACCGTACAAAAAAACCAATTACACTTACTGATATTGGTGAGAAAATTGTTTTTCAAGCAAAGACAATCGTAGAAGAAAGCAATCGAATTAACGACATTGTGGACCAACAAAAGGGCTATATTGGAGGCGAGTTTAAAATTGCTATTATACCTACTATCATGCCCACCTTGTTACCGATGTTTTTAAAAACGTTTAACAAAAAGCACCCCAAAGTCAACCTTCAAATAGAAGAACTAACAACTGAAGAGTGTATCAAAAAATTATCCGATGGATATATTGATGTTGCCATTGCTGCAACTCCACTTGAAAACCCAAATATAAAAGAACGCCCATTGTATTATGAACCGTTCATGGGATTCGTACCTGATTCTAACAAATTGGCTTCTAAAAAATTATTATCTGTAGATGAATTAGACTCAGATGATATTTTATTATTAAAAGATGGTCATTGTTTCAAAGAAAGCATTTTAAACATGTGTGGCTCGTTTGCTTCTCCAAATGCAAAGTCATTTCGTCTGGAAAGTGGAAGTTTCGATACATTGATCAAATTAGCCAAAGAAAATTTAGGGATGACATTATTACCATACCTACATAGTATGGATTTATCAGAACCTGATAAAAAATTCTTGCGTGAATTTGAAAAACCCGTTCCGGCTAGAGAAGTGAGTTTGTTGTATCACAAATCTCAACTAAAGATGCATATGATAGAAGCTTTAAAAGATACTATTGATGGAATTGTTAGAGGTGCCATCTCTTTTAGCGATGTCAAAATTATCAGCCCACTTGCAAGTAAAAAATAACTGAAATAAAAAAGACTATAGAATAAACTATAGTCTTTTTTATTTTATGCTACCAACGATAAGCTTTGCCTTAACTCTGGTTTTCCATGCGTGTATTCATTTAACCAAATCTTAAGCTCTTCTACTTCGTAAGGCAACAATTTCTTCAACGCTTTTTCTAGTTCCTTCTGAAACAATTCAGCATTGAAGCTTACCTTTTGTAAAACTTCTTTTGTGTAATCAAATACTGCTCTTGCCATCTTTATTTTTTTTGGGGTATTGTACTTTTTCAACACCCAAATATAATCAAAAAAAAAGCCAGAATAATTGTCTGACTTTTAATTTTAACATATTGTTATTAACATTTGTTATAATGCATTGATTTTTTCTGCAAGTCCGTTCGAAACCGATATCAATTCCGCCTTAATAGCTGAAAAATGTGCTTTTTTACTTTCAACATCTTTCACGTGAATTTTATCCATTAAACCATCAAAAGAAGCAATTGCTTCGTTGATAATCTCTTGTGCTTTTGAAGCATCTGCATCTGGATTGTCAAATTCCCAAACATAACATGCTTCGATCAAATCACCTAAGATATTATGTATGTCTTTTTTTAAATTTTTAATTGCTGCCATATTGTATGTTTTTATTTAATGCGTAAAATTACGTCTTTTATCTCATATAGTTGTACAACGAACCGTTAAGGTATTATTTTTAAAAGTTCATGAATAGACTTAAAGGTTTTAAAAGAACCTTCTTTACAGTCTGAAGAAGCAACCTGTTCGTGTAACCAAGTGGTATGATAAGGAATATGAATAGCAGATGCACCGATAGAAACCAACGGTAAAATATCAGACTTTAACGAGTTTCCAATCATTAAAAACTCCTCTGGTTTGATATCTAGATGTTTCACAATTTTCAAATAATCCGACTCCTTTTTATCACTCATTACTTCCACATGGTGAAAATAATTCAACAAGCCCGACTTTTCTAGTTTCCGTTCTTGATCTAACAAATCTCCTTTTGTCGCAACAATCAACCTGTATTTTTTATGAAAAGTTTTGAGCACTTCTTCTACTCCATCTAACAACTCTATCGGTTTTTGCAACATGTCTTTTCCCAGAGCAACGATTTCTTCAATTACCGAAGCGGGTACATTTTTGTTAGAAATTTCAACAGCCAATTGAACCATCGATAAAATAAAGGCTTTTACACCGTATCCATATATTGGCAAATTATCTATTTCTACTCTATACAATTCTTGCCCGATTTTATTTTCTGTTTCGTACGGAGACAACAAACGGGCTACCTCGTGTTCGGCTTCTCTAAAATAGGGTTCATTAACCCAAAGCGTATCGTCAGCATCAAAGGCAATAACTTTTATTTTATCAAAATCTATTTCCATAATTTATTTGCTGTAACTAAATCCTCTTCTGTATCAATCCCGATCACTTTGAAAGGAGTTTCTACCATTTTTATTTTTTTACCATACTCTAAAAATCGAATTCCTTCTAACTTTTCTGTAGCCTCGTTTTGCTGCATTGGCATTTGAGTAAATGCCGTGAGCGCCGATTTACGAAAAGCATAGATACCTATATGCTTGTAATAAGTTGAGTTTATTTCTTTGTTTTGTGGGTAAGGAATTGGGGATCTAGAAAAATACATCACGCAATTTGAAGAATCCATCACTACCTTTACGTTGTTAGGGTTTTCAATTTCATCCCATGTATTCATAGGATGTACCAAAGAGGCAAGGTCTATTTGTTTCTTTGGATCAGCTTTGAAAACGTCAATCAAATCCCTCAACGGCTCCATTCGTGTAAAAGGTTCGTCTCCTTGAACATTTACAACAATATCAACATCTAGGTTTTCGGCAGCTTCAGCAATTCTATCAGAACCTGTTTCGTGCTCTTTGAGACTTCTAAAAACCTTTCCTCCAGCAGCAGAGACTTCTTTCTCTATCACATCACTATCAGTCACCACATATACCTCATCAAAAAGTTTTGTTGCTTTTACAGCCTCATAAGTTCTTACTATTACGGGTTTGCCTGCCAAATCTTTCAATAATTTCCCTGGAAACCTAGAAGCTCCATACCGAGCAGGAATCATAGCTATAACTTTCATAAAAATATCTGTCTACCTGAGTTAAATTAGTCTTTCTATATATTTTTCAAAGATAAAGAAAAGGGAAACACCTCAGTTAATTGTAATCGTAAATAAAGTAAGTATCTTTTTTTTTGTACTTTAGAGCAGTATGAAAAATTAAAAACCTAAAAATGGTTGTCTTCAAAAATTGTTATCATCATACTTTTAATTTCAAAATTAACAGGCATTTTGACATGTCTGAATTTTCGTTTACAACCTTAACTTAACATTTATTTTATGAAAAAATTAGTAGCAGAATTTATCGGAACTATGTGGCTTGTATTAGGAGGCTGTGGAAGTGCAGTTTTAGCAGCAGGCTATCCTGAATTAGGAATTGGTTTTGTAGGAGTATCGCTTGCATTTGGTTTAACCGTTGTAACCATGGCCTATGCCATTGGACACATCTCAGGGTGTCATTTAAATCCAGCTGTTTCAATCGGTTTGTGGATGGGAGGTAGATTCGAAGCCAAAGAATTAGTCCCTTATATAATTTCACAAGTTTTAGGAGGAATTGCTGGTGCAGGAATTTTATACATCATTGCAAGCGGAAAAGCAGGATTCGAATTGAACGGGTTTGCTTCAAACGGGTACGGTGCACATTCACCAGATGGTTATGGTATGACAGCTGCATTAGTTACAGAAATTGCTATGACATTCATGTTTTTAATTGTAATTTTGGGTGCGACACACTCTAAAGCTCCAAAAGGGTTTGCTGGATTGGCGATTGGATTGGCTTTGACTTTGATACATTTAATAAGTATCCCTGTTACCAATACTTCTGTAAACCCTGCAAGAAGTACGAGTCAAGCGATCTTTAATGGTGGCTGGGCGATGGATCAGTTATGGCTGTTTTGGGTTGCTCCAATTATTGGTGCTATTTTGGCAGGAGTCGTTTATAAATATTTATCACCTGAAGAATAACAACTAATCTAACAAAAATGAACATCGACCTTACAGAGTTAATGAAATCTTCTAAAGACAGTTTAGAAGGGAAATGGGGACTTGCAATTGGTACCTTTTTAGTATTTATTTTAATTTCTACCGGATTACAACTATCCGCTGAAAAATATCCTATGTCTGGATTCATAACTTTATTGATATCAGGACCATTCGGAGTTGGTTTATCTGGTTTCGCGTTAAAACTTTCAAGAAATGAAGAAGCTCGATTTGAAGATTCTTTCGCGGGTTTCTCTAATTTTCTGAATTCGTTTTTAGCATACCTCTTGATTTTAATCATCGTTGCTGGAGGAATCATTCTATTTATTATTCCTGGTATCATTGCAGCTATGGCTTTAAGTATGACCTATATTATCCTTTCTGAAGACCCAAATATATCTGCTTTAGACGCATTGAAAAAGAGCCATAAAATGATGGATGGCTACAAAATGAAATATTTCTTTTTATCATTAAGATTCTTCGGGTTAGGACTTTTATGTATACTAACATTAGGTATAGGATTTTTTTGGCTGATGCCTTATATGTACGTTACCAATGCCAAATTTTATGATCAAATCAAAGATGTACACACTATAGAAATCATTGATTAACAAATTAACTAACGTTTATCTTTTGTTAAAAAAAGCATAGATAAGCTATGGGTAACAAATAAATTCATTACATTTGAATCACGATGAAAGAAATCTTTAACATAGCACAACTTCAACAAGTCGTTTTAACCGCATTAAAAGCAATTTTTAATATGGATAAAAAAACTATGTCTCCTATTTGTATTAAAGTAGAAAAACAAAAAAGCCCTTTCAATCGCTTCGATAGATAATATATAATTTATACAACAATATAAAGGTGCTTTTTTAACGAAAAGCACCTTTTTTTATTTCATTAATTTAAAACAACAAGTATGAAAACAACAATTCAAAAAATCAAAATCACCATGAAAAATTTTATTGCAACGGTATCCTTATTACCTAATTACACTGAATACAAATACCTAAAAATCTACAATTCAAATTGAAAATAAAAAATTATGAAAACAACATTTGCAACTCAAAGAAATACCTATTCGTTTAACATTACTAAAAATGACGTAAACGAAAATAAAAAACTAACACCTTCTGTTCTTTATACAAAAATGCAAGCTATTGCAACCAATAGCTTGAAAGAATTAGAAGCTGACAAATCTATACATCAATATCTCTTTAAACTAAATATGCTAAAAAATGCATCGTTAAGAGATAGACTGAAAATCACACATACAGTGCAAAAATACAACGACACTGAAATCGTGTTTTCTGTGCGTGTTTCAAAAGAAAACAGCAAGGAAAACCCTCTTATTTGTGATGCAATATTTGGATTCAAATTACTAGATAAAGTCGCATTACATAGTGCTTCTTAATATAAAAACCGATGTACAGTACATCGGTTTTTTAATTTTTAACTGTTACTTTTGAATAGCCTATCTTTGCAGCTTAATAAAACATATGACATTCAAAGATTTAGAGATCGTTGCTCCTATTCAAAAAGCATTAGACTCAAAAGGGTACACACACCCAACCCCCATTCAACAACAAGCTATCCCGTTATTATTAGAAGGACAAGACTTATTGGGTTGTGCGCAAACGGGAACTGGTAAAACAGCTGCATTTGCTATTCCAATCATACAAAAGCTTTTCAATAGCTCAAATACAAAAAAACGCCCAAAACGCATAAAAGCTCTTGTGGTAACACCCACTAGAGAACTTGCCATTCAGATTGAAGAAAATTTTGAAGAATATTCTAAACATACCCACCTAAAAAACACTGTTATTTTTGGTGGTGTAAAACAAGGAACACAAGTAAATCGGTTAAAACAAGGTGTAGATATATTAATTGCTACTCCTGGCAGATTGTTAGATTTGATCAACCAAAATATTATCTCTCTTCGATATATAGAATATTTCGTTTTAGATGAAGCAGATCAAATGTTAGACATGGGATTTATTCATGATATCAAACGAATCATAAAACTATTACCCGAAAAGCGACAATCCTTATTTTTTTCAGCCACGATGCCGCAAAACATCAAAGAATTGTCTGAAACCATATTAAACAATCATCAAACAATTACGATCCAACCTAAACAAGCTACTGCAGAAAAAGTTGGACAATCTGTTTATTTCGTCAAAAAAAGCGACAAAATAAATTTACTGATTGAATTATTACAAAAAGAACCTAAAGCGACCACCATTGTTTTTTCAAGAACCAAACACGGTGCGGATAAAGTGGTAAAAAAATTGATGAAAGCAAATATAAAAGCTGCTGCTATTCATGGGAATAAGTCACAAAATGCACGTCAAAGAGCTTTAGGAGCATTTAAAAAAGGAGAACTCAATGTTTTGATTGCAACAGATATTGCAGCCAGAGGCATTGACGTCTCTGATTTGGCATTCGTTATCAATTTTGATTTGCCAAATATTCCTGAAACTTACGTACATCGGATAGGAAGAACTGGTAGAGCGAAAGCAAGTGGTGAAGCTATCTCATTCTGTGATATGGAAGAAAGAGCTTATTTAAGAGATATTGAAAAACTTATCAATCAAAAAGTACCGGTAATCTCTGATCACTCTTTTGTTGATGATTCTAAAGAAACCAACGAAAAGAAAAAACCTTCAAAACAAAAACAACAATTTAGAAGAAAAGGTAATGTAAATAAAGGCAAACCTAAGAGATCTTCAAATGGACCAAGAGGTTAACGACAATCTTTTCCATTAAAATATTTGTAAAGTTTAAGTTAATCTATTAGCATTTTTACAATGTTTTAAATATTTATTAGTTTTTTTAGCAATATAATACTACATTTATAGCAACTAAAATTAATTATTACAAAAAATGAGCAAAGGAACAGTAAAATTCTTCAATGAAACTAAAGGTTTTGGTTTTATTACTGAAGAAGGATCAAACAACGAACATTTCGTTCACGTAACAGGTTTAATCGATGAAATCCGTGAGGGTGACGAAGTAGAATTTGAATTACAAGAAGGAAGAAAAGGTATGAATGCAGTAAACGTAAAAGTTATCTAAGCACATATTTTAAAGTATTAAAAAAGCCTATCAAAATTTGATAGGCTTTTTTATTGCTTTTGACTTACAGCTTCTTAACACGCTTCAACGACAAATGATTGATAGGATTCATACCTAAACCACGCACATTTTTCTGAGTAAAACGAACAACCTCATCATAATACAATGGAATCACGGGGGCTGATGACATCAACAAACTATCCATTTTTTGATACAACTTCTGACGCTCTTTTTTATCTACAGTTTGAATAGAAGTTTCAAACAGTTTATTAAAATCTTTATTTTTGTAATGGGTATAATTAGGGCCATTCGGAGAAAATTTATCGCTATGAAAAATAAACAAATAATTTTCTGCATCAGGGTAATCGGCGACCCAACTCCCTCTAAAAACACTTAATTGACCATTCACTTTAGTTTGACGTAAAGTCGAAGGCGGCATCACATCTATCTCTATATTCAAACCTGTTTTTTCAACCTCTCTTTGAATGTATTTACACAAATCTAAATATTGACTATTCGTACTAATCGTAACTGAAGGTTCCCTAGCTCCTGTTTCTTCCATATACGACTTCACTAATTCTTTTGCTATTTTCGGTTGATAATCATACCCTTTCATATTACAAAATGAAGGAAGTCCTTTAGGAATAAAACCATTGACTGCAGGAGTACCTATGCCATTTCTTAAATACAGAATCATTTTTTCACGATCAAAAGCATAATTGAGCGCTTTTCTAATCTTTAGTGACTGCACTTCATCTTCCTCAGAGTCTAAATAAACACCTAAATATTCTGTGTTCAAATACGGACCTCTCATCATATAAATTTTATTCTTGTAACGCTCCGTTAAACTTCCATCAGTCGTTAACAAATCATCTTTATAAGAAGCATCGATGCTATTTAAAAAGTCAAGATTACCTTGAACAAATTGTAAAAATTCACTTTGTTTATCAGATAAAAAACTAATCGCTACAGCTTCCATGTATGGCAAACGATTTCCTTCTTGATCTCTTTCGTGGTATTGCTGATTCTTTCTGAAAACCAATTTCGTATTTTCTACCCATAATTTAAACTGAAACGGACCTGTACCTATCGGGTTTGATCTAAATTTATCTTTGAAAAAAAGTATTGCTTCCTCCGGCACAACTGCACAATATCGCATACTCATTAAACTTAAAAATGGCGGAAAAGGTTCGTGTAACTCAACTTTAAAAGTGAAAGAATCCAACGCCCGATACTCTTTTACGTGTTCTAACACCCATTTTCCAGGTGAGGCAACAGATGGATCTTTCAATCTGTTAAAACTATACACAAAATCTTCTGCAACAACTGTCCGCGTAGAATCTGAACCAAACAAGGGATGCTTATGAAATAACACATCAGTTCTTAAATGAAAAATATACGTTTTACCTCCGTTTAAAACGTCCCAAGAACTTGCAATATCGGGCAGCACTTCTAAAGAATCATTGAGTTGAACCAAACCATTGAACAATTGATTTGTCGCCCATATAGTTCGTAAATCTTTTGCAAAAGCAGGATCTAATGTAGTTATATTGGATGCCTCGTTGTACCTAAAAACTTTATTTAAATTGTTCTTTTTTTTATTCGTCGAGCAACCTACTACAAATAGCGTTATCGCAAAAACCGTAAGAAATCGCTTCATCATATATTTACAATCCAAAACCATAGTCTTTTTCAACTTTACATATTCTCACCTTAAAAGACTTGTACCACAAATCACGACCTTTATTTCTAGCCACTGAATGTTCCTCTTCCTCTTTCCATTTTTTTATAGCTTCTAAACTCTCCCAGTAAGATACGGTAATTCCTAACTCTTCACGAGCAGATTCAAACCCTAAAAATCCCTTTTGTTTGTTTACCAGCACCTCCATTCTTGAAGCCATGTCGCCATAACCTTCAGTAGTATCAGTAAGTATACTTGTAAAAATCACAGCATAATAGGGTGTATTCAGCGTCTCAGCAATCATATAATTCTATTGTTTTTTAATTTCTACATGCAAATATTTACTCTATAATCTTGCAAAAAAATTAAGTTTAAAGGCGTACTTTTGTACTCGCTAAAAGTACAAGAATGAATGCACAAAAAAAAGTAGCATTTTACACCTTAGGATGTAAATTAAATTTTTCTGAAACATCGACAATTGCAAGAAGTTTCCAGAACGAAGGATTTGATCGTGTCGAATTTGAAGAGAAGGCTGATATCTACGTGATTAACACTTGTTCAGTTACCGACAATGCTGATAAACGTTTCAAATCTATCGTAAAAAATGCCTTGAAAAAAAACGAAGATGCTTTTTTAATCGCAATTGGTTGCTATGCTCAATTAAAACCTGAAGAACTGGCAAATGTAGAAGGAGTTGATTTGGTTTTAGGTGCTACTGAAAAATTTAAAGTGACAGATTATATCAATGATCTATCTAAAAACGACCTAGGTGAAGTACATTCTTGTGAAATTGGAGAAGCTGATTTTTATGTAGGCTCTTATTCTTTTGGTGATCGAACGAGAGCTTTTTTAAAAGTACAGGATGGATGTGATTATAAATGTACTTATTGTACGATTCCTTTGGCAAGGGGAATTTCAAGAAGCGATACTTTAGAAAATGTATTAAAAAATGCTGAAGAAATTTCTAAAAAGAACATCAAAGAAATTGTACTAACAGGTGTAAACATTGGAGACTACGGAAAAGGTGAATTCGGAAACAAAAAGCACGAACATACTTTTTACGAATTGGTGCAAGCATTGGATGAAGTTGATGGTATTCACCGATTGAGAATTTCTTCTATTGAGCCGAATTTGTTAAAAGATGAAACTATCGATTTTGTTTCAAAATCTAAAACCTTCGTTCCTCATTTCCATATTCCTCTGCAAAGCGGAAGTGATACTTTATTGAAATTGATGAAACGCAGGTACCTTAGACAGGTTTATACAGACCGAGTTACCAGCATCAAAGAAAAAATGCCAAATGCTTGTATAGGAGTTGACGTAATTGTTGGATTCCCTGGAGAAACAGACGAACTTTTCTTGGAAACCTACAACTATCTAAATGAATTGAACATCTCGTATTTACATGTATTTACCTATTCAGAAAGACCCAACACTGAAGCAGAACACATGGAAGGTGTTGTACCTGCAAATGTTCGAAAAAAGCGAAGTAAGATGCTACGCGGGTTGTCTGTAAAAAAGAGACGTGCCTTCTACGAGAGTCAACTTAACTCTGAACAAACTGTTTTGTTTGAGAGTGAAAACAAAGAAGGATACATTCAAGGTTTTACCGAAAATTATGTCAAAGTAAAAACACCTTGGAACCCGAGTTTAGTCAATACAATTCACGCTGTAAAATTAACAGAAATTGATGAAGACGGACTCGTTAGGTTTGATTGGATGTCATAATTTTTTCTGTAACTTACCAGAATGAAAAAGCATGTTTATTTTGTTCCCGGTACCGCTGCCAATTCAAAAATATTTGAAAGGATCGCATTGCCGAAAGAACAATTCGAAATGCATTTTCTCGAATGGATTTCACCCATTTCAAAGAATGAAAATTTGGTCTCTTATGCCAAACGCTTTTCTGAACGAATCAGACATAAAAATCCAATTATAATAGGTGTTTCATTCGGTGGTGTACTCACACAAGAAATTAGCAAAATTTTACCCTGTGAAAAAGTTGTTATCATTTCAAGCATTCAAAACAAATACGAATTACCTGCTAGACTTAAATTAATTAAATTTTCTAAACTCTATCGATTAGCCCCGATAAAACTTATTGACCCTATAGAAAAATTAATTGCATTATTGTACGGAAAAAAAGCAAAAAATAGAATCGACGCATACAAAATGTACTTGTCTATTCGAGCCCCATTATACTTGAAATGGGCAATACATGCTGTTCTAAATTGGGAACAAAAAATCTCTCTGCCGAATACGATCCATCTACATGGAACCAATGACAAAATATTCCCTATAGAAAATATACATCATTGCATCCCGATTCAAAAAGGATCTCATATCATGATTATCAACAAAGCGCATATAATCAATAAAATTTTATTAGAAAAACTTCAATAATGGCTCGAAATTTGTAACTTTAAAAATAGTGACAATACCATTTTTTCAATTACTTACACCATGACTACGTTTAATAAAATTCTTTTTGCCTTTTTACTGATTTGTACCACATCACTGCTGTTTATAAATAGTACCAATGAACCCGAAAAAAACACGAGTGATTCGTATCAGATAAAAGCCTTAAAAATTCCGAATAATATCGATTTCTGCGGAGAAAGAGTTCCACTAGAAAAAAAAGATATTCGAGAACGAATGGATAAAGAATTATTGGTCAATACATATTGGCAATCAAATGCATTGTTGTTGATTAAAAGATCTCATAAATACTTCCCAATCATTGAGCCTATTCTAGAAAAACATGGTATCCCAAATGATTTTAAGTATTTGGCTGTTATTGAAAGTGGACTAGAAAACGTTACCTCTTCAGCAGGTGCGAAAGGTTTTTGGCAATTAATGCCGCATACTGCTAAAGAAAGAGGACTAGAAGTAAATAGCAATGTTGATGAACGTTACCATATAGAAAAAGCTACGGAAGCTGCATGTATGTATCTAAAAAAATCAAAAGAACTATTTGGAAATTGGACCATGGCTGCAGCTGCTTACAATGCTGGAAATAGAGGAATTACTCGAAATTTAGAACAACAACAAGTGAATGATTATTACGACTTACTGTTAAGTTCAGAAACCCAGAGATATGTACCTCGAATTATCGCTATTAAAGAAATTTTGAGCTACCCAGAACATTATGGTTTTGTTTTTGAAAAGGAAGATTTGTACCAATTGGAAAAAACAAAGTTGGTTCGCGTAGATACCGCAATTTCGAATATCGCTTTGTTTGCTAAAACTATGGACTGCAACTACAAAGAATTAAAACTGCACAACCCATGGTTGCGAGAGAATAAACTACACAATAAATCAAGAAAAGAATATTTAATCAAAATACCTCAATAAGTAAAAAACATACATGACAGTAACAACAACCATCTTAATACTCATCTTTATAGGGTTGTCGGCAGGTATAATTAGTGGACTTGTTGGAATTGGTGGTGGAATTATTATGGTTCCTTTATTCGTCTTCTTACTTGGTTATACCCAACATAATGCTCAAGGTTTGAGTTTGGCAATTATGCTGCCACCTGTCACCTATTTTGCAGTCGCTAACTATCACAAAGCAGGTGAAGTCAATTGGAAGTATACAATAATTGTTGCCCTTTTCTTTACAGTAGGTGGTTTTCTAGGTTCAGAAATAGCTTTGAGTATTGACCAGGTCTCTCTTAAAAAAGTTTTTGGGGGAGTGATGTTTCTTGCAGGTATAAAAATGCTTTTTGGTAAATAAATCGATGATGCTACAAACGAAATCTAAAAATACATCAGATTACAAACGTATTCTAATTCTCATTGGAATTGGAATACTGGCTGGTATCATGAGTGGACTAGTTGGAGTTGGTGGTGGCATTGTCATGGTGCCATTATTTGTATATCTACTAAATTTCACCCAACACAACGCACAAGGATTAAGTTTGGCCGTAATGTTACCTCCAGTAACTTATTTTGCTGTGAGTAACTACAACCATAATGAACCTATCAATTGGTATTTTATGGCTGCCATCGCCATCTTGTTTTCGATAGGAGGTTTTATCGGTTCAAAAATTGCACTAAGGATAAACCAAAAGTCACTAAAAAAAATATTCGCTGTACTTCAACTTATTGTAGCAACAAAAATGATTTTCGATTTTTAAGGCAATTATCAAAATAAAGGACTACTTCTAATAACATTGTATTCTTCAATCATATCATTAATTATCGCTTCCGCTGATTCTACATTTTTTATCATCCCCGCTATTTGACCTATTTCTAACATCCCGTTTTTTAAATCACCCTCAAACATTCCTTTTTTCAATCTTCTTCTTCCAAGAAACTCTTTCAGTTCTTCTACGGAATGACTTTTTGCATAAGCAACCAATTCTTGATAAAACTCATTCTTAATCATTCGTACAGGAGCAATTTCTTTTAAAGTTAACATTGTCTCTCCTTCTCGCGTTTCTACAACTTTATTTTTAAAATTTTCATGTGCTGAAGATTCTATGCTAGCTGCAAAACGACTTCCAACTTGTACTCCATCAGCCCCCAAAACCATAGCAGCCAACATACCTCTTCCGGTAGCAATACCTCCTGCAGCAATAAGAGGTATTTTTATTTTACTTTGAATAAGTGGTATCAAAGTAAATGTCGTACTCTCTTCTCTCCCATTATGCCCTCCTGCCTCAAAACCTTCAGCAACGATAGCATCAACACCTGCTTCTTCTGCCTTGAGCGCAAACTTTAAACTACTAACTACATGAACCACAATAATACCATGTTCTTTTAAACGCTTTGTATACAATTTGGGATTCCCTGCAGATGTAAAAACTATTTTTACATTTTCTTCAATGATAATATTGATCAACTCCTCGATATTAGGGTAAATCATTGGGATGTTTACACCAAAAGGTTTATTCGTTGCTTTTTTACATTTTTGCACATGCTCTCTAAACATGTCTGGATACATCGAACCTGAACCGATCAAACCTAATCCACCTGCATTGCTAACTGCAGCCGCCAATTTATATCCACTTACCCACACCATACCACCTTGAATGATAGGATATTTTATTTTAAATAATTCTGTTATTGTACTCTTTATCATTGCTACAAAAATAAGAGATGATGTTAGAACTGTTAGCTATTTCTTCACTATTTTTACAAGCCTTTTTTCTCCATACAATTTAAACTCAACAAAGTAAATATTGGGAGTCAGCTCACTAATATCTATAGTTTGATCTGAAGGATGGTTCACAATCACCTTGATGGTCTTACCTAACACATTTCTTATTAGTATCGAGTCGTACACAACAGGCGTTTCAGTTGAAATAATAAACTGACTATCAACTGGATTTGGAAACAGTTTGTTTTTTTTGGAAGAAGTATTGGAAACGGATAATGAATTATACACTGATTGAAAATCAGGTACGCCATACCCTTTTTGGTCGGTAGGATTCTGAAATAAATCTCCAGAACTTACAATCAATTGTTTGATTTGCTCTGCTGTTTTATTTGGAAAAGCTTCCCATAAACAAGCAGACATTCCTGCCATGATAGGAGAAGAAAACGAAGTTCCATTTGACAAAGCAATATTTCCTAAACTATTGATGACATATACATTTCTTCCCTGTGCCAAAACTTCTGGTTTTACCCTCATATCAGCTGTAGGTCCAAAAGAACTAAAACTAGCAATTATTTCATTGGCATCTACCGCACCAACGGTTAATACAGATGCCACATCAGCCGGAGCAGAAATAAATTTCCATGAGCTATTACCTTCATTACCTGCTGAAGTAACTAATAACATTCCCTTCGACCCTGCAACGCTAGCACCTCTTGAGATAAACGTAGTTGCACCATTCATATCAGCATAGGTATAATTGTAGGAACTATCGTCGAAAGTAGTATAACCTAAAGAAGTATTAATAATATCAACTCCTAAACTATCTGCTTTTTCCGCAGCCTCTACCCATAAACTCTCTTCTAAAGTAGATTCTGAACTAGGATTTTCTGTTACAAACAAATAAAACTGTGCATCTGGTGCTGTCCCAACAAATTGATTTTCTAAAAAACCTGCTATTGTCGACAATACAGATAGCCCATGAGTACTTCCCGTATTTACATAAAAATTATTTGTACGATTCAAATAATCGAATCCACCCAAAATCTCACCATTATCCATATTGTTATCATGCAGCTTTGAAAATGCTGCAAATGACTCTACTCCCTTAAAACCTGCATCTAAAACTGCTATTTGTAATCCTTTTCCAGTATACCCAAGTTCATGCAAGAAATCTCCCTGTAGCATCTCAACTTGATTTTGGGTAACACCATAATCTATTGAAGTGTTTTCAACTGTTTTTTCTATTAAAAACTTATTCCTTTTTTTGAATTGCGCTTTGTTTAATGATGTGTCACAAAACTCAACAAGACTCACAATATTTAACGATAAAAGTGCTTGAATATCAGATTCCGTTCCTTGAATATGTAGTGCATTGAGCCATTTAGATTTTGCCTTTACTACTATTCCTGAGGCAGCCGTAATTTGATTTATATAACTCGATTCAACAGGAACATCCTTACTGTCAATTGCAATTCCTTGTTTCACCCTTCTATCGATAGAGCGTTGCGACAACATTAAAATTGGGTTATTCAAAAAACTTGCCTCAGACGGTTTGTCTTTAAAATACACCCATGCATCTTCGGTTTGGGAAACGCCAAAATAACAACTGAATAAAAAGACATATACAAGAGACTTCATCAACACAAAATACAATTTTATTGTGAAAAAAAAATACCCTTCGACTAGCTAAGGGTACTTTTAATATTATTATCAGATTGTTACTTAAACCAACTTCTTGGCATTTTTTACCTTTTGTTTGGTCAATGCAATTTCAATAACATCTTTCATTTCAGTAACATAATGAAACTTCAAACCTTTCAAATACGATTCTTTAATTTCATCTATATCTCTTTTGTTTTCAGCGCAAAGAATAATTTCTTTGATATTTGCTCTTTTCGCTGCAAGTATTTTTTCTTTGATACCTCCCACAGGTAAAACTTTACCTCTTAAAGTAATTTCTCCGGTCATTGCAAGATTTGATTTCACTTTCTTTTGCGTTAATACAGACACCAAAGAAGTCAACATCGTAATACCTGCACTTGGTCCATCTTTTGGTGTAGCACCTTCTGGTACATGGATATGGATTTTATAATCATCCAGAACTTTTTGATCAATACCGAATTCCTCAAGATTTGCTTTGATATATTCAAGAGCAATCGTAGAAGATTCTTTCATTACTTTTCCAAGATTTCCTGTTATCGAAAGCTCTCCTTTCCCTTTAGAAAGAATTGATTCGATGAACAAAATATCTCCTCCTACACTCGTCCATGCCAAACCGGTAACAACGCCAGCTACACTATTATTTTCGTATTTATCTCTTTCTAAACGAGAAGCTCCTAGAATGGTTTCTATATCCTCGTCTGAAAGTTTTACGTTGTATTCATCTTCCATTGCGATTGACTTTGCAGCATATCTCACAACTTTCGCAACTTGTTTCTCTAAAGTTCTTACTCCAGATTCTCTTGTGTAACCTGTTACAATTTTCTCTAACTGTGCTTTACCTACTTTTAAATGTTCCGTAGTTAAACCGTGTTCTTTTAATTGTTTTGGAAATAAGAATTTTTTGGCAATTTCCGTTTTCTCTTCAATCGTATATCCTGAAACATTGATCAATTCCATTCGATCTCTTAGCGCCCATGGAACTTCACCAATGTTATTTGCAGTTGCGATAAACAAAACTTTTGATAAATCGTATCCAACCTCTAAATAGTTATCGTAAAACTCTGTATTTTGCTCTGGATCTAACACTTCTAACATCGCCGCAGAAGGATCTCCGCTATGACTTGAAGCCAATTTATCAATTTCATCTAAAACAAAAACTGGATTTGAAGTTTTTGCTTTTTTCATATTCTGAATCAACCTACCTGGCATTGCACCTATATAAGTTTTTCTGTGACCTCTAATCTCAGATTCATCTCTCAAACCACCTAAAGACATACGAATATATTTTCTTCCCAATGCCTCAGCAACGGACTTCCCTAAAGAAGTTTTACCTACACCAGGAGGGCCATACAAACAAATAATTGGCGATTTCATATCACCTTTAAGTTTCAAGACAGCCAAATGCTCGATAATTCTTTCTTTTACTTTTTCCAATCCGAAATGATCTCTATTCAGAATTTTCTCAGCACGCTTTAAATCAAAATTATCTTTAGAATATTCATTCCAAGGCAACTCTAGCAACAACTCTAAATAATTTCTTTGGATAGAATATTCAGGCATTTGAGGGTTTATTCGTTGCAAACGAGAAACCTCTTTATCGAAACGTTCTTGCACTTCTTTGCTCCACTTTTTGTCTTTCGCTTTGGCTTTTAACTCATTCAACTCTTCGTCATGCGAAACACCACCCAATTCTTCTTGAATTGTTTTTAATTGCTGTTGCAAATAATATTCACGTTGTTGTTGATCCATATCAACACGTGTTTTAGATTGAATATCGTTACGCAAAGCCAAACGTTGCAATTCTTTATTCAACTCTTTTAAGGTAGTAATCGCACGTTCTTTTAAACTGCTCTTCTCTAATAAGTTTTGCTTTTTCTTCACACTTAAATTCATGTTCGAAGAAATAAAATTCACCAAAAAAGATTGACTTTGAATATTTTTAATCGCAAAACCAGCTTCAGAAGGTAAATTCGGATTTTCTTTAATCACTTCAAGCGCAGACTCTGTTACAGAAGCCATAATTTCTTTAAATTCTTCTGTGTCTTCAATAAAACTATCCTCTAAAAAGTCTTGTGTCGTTGCTTTTAAATAAGGTTCTTCTTGAATCACTTCCTTAATTTGGAATCGTTTCTTACCTTGAATAATAACGGTTGTATTTCCATCAGGCATCTTCAATACACGCAATATTTGTGCAACTACTCCAACTTTATGAATGTCTTTTTCTGTAGGTGTTTCAATAGAATCATCAATTTGAGATACAACTCCCAATACCTTATCTCCTTTGTTAACATCTTTGATCAACTGAATCGACTGGTCTCTACCTGCTGTAATCGGAATTACAACTCCAGGAAAAAGCACAGTATTTCTCAAAGGAAGAATAGGCAATACTTCAGGGATTAACTCTTTGTTGATTTCTTCCTCATCTTCAGCCGTCATCAATGGAATCAATTCAGAATCTTCATCCAACATATTTTGTAAAGACAAACTGTCTATTTTTATTACTTTAGAATTACTCATAAGCGTATTTTACTGTCAAACTGACACTATATTTATATTCAAAAAAATCGCTCAACGAATCACATATTCGTTAAGTCCTTATAAAACAAAGGCTTTACTAAAAAGCAGTCTTATGTTACATTAAGTATTTCAATTCTCGTGCCAATTACAAAAGACCAATGCGCCCCTCCTAATCTAATTCATCTACTAACTGAAATTCAAAAAGCAATTCTTCATCGTTTCGTTCTATTAACAAATCAACATTTTTATTTTTCTTTTCATAAAAATGCTCAATAATATCAGCATATGATTTTTCATGAACAGGAATTCCATCTATCTCAAGCAAAACATCTCCTTCTTTAAGTCCACCCAAATCGCCCGGAGATCCTTTGCGGACATTTGCGATAACATAAGATGGTTTCAATGCAAAATAGTAACCCAATGAGATCGTTTGTCCATTTTCAAGTGTTGTGCGTCCGTTTTGTAAAAATTCAAGCACCATCACACTACCATTATAATTAATTTCTAATCCACTCATGTTGTAATAAAACGCATCTCTATAATCAGAATTTTTTTTCAAATACATTTTTTGCAGTCTATAATCAAACCATACGGTAAAACGTTTCAGAATTCCTGCACCGACAGTACCACTTCTTCCTTTGATTTTCTTTGCCCTTTCTGCTACATCTTCATTTAAAAATGAAACAATTGGATTACCGAAACTATAACCTCCAAATTCAAAATTTTCAATTCTTGACTTATCTCCATGCAAACTTCCTGTAAGACTTTCCCCTAAGAAATCAGTAAAATACTTTGGTGGCAAGGTTTGAAATTTACTCGCATCTTTGAACAACCATAGTGCATCTGTACCTCCGGTATCTATCAATAACTTCACTGGTACATCAGTGGAATCTGACTCATGAATTTGCACTTTACCTTGCAGGTACGGTTTTTCGTTATGAAAAACCAAAGGCACTGATTTTACTTTATCTTCTTTGAACTTTTTTTTGTAAAAATAAGATCTATCATACACGGTAAGTTTTTTAGATTTATAATCGATTTTGACAACATTATTTCTAAAAAAATCAGACCCAATCAAACCGTGAATGGCGATTCCTGTTTTTGCTGAAAAATTAAGTTTATCGTCTTTCAACAAGAAGAAATTTTTATTTTTCAACTCCATTCTTTTATAAGAAATTGTATTTCCGACAGACACAAAAGCGGGAATAGGATCACCGTAGCCAAAACCACGTAATTTGACTTCTTTCAAAGAATCGTTGATATGAAAGTTTTGATTTTCACCTAAGAAAATAATATTTCCTCTGACACCAGTATCTAAAATAAAATCACCTTGAACTCCATTTATTTCTAGTGGTAGAATAATTAAATTGTTTATAAACTTAAAATGAATATGTTGCCATCTCTTACCAGAGACCAGATTACTTTTTTGTTGAGCAATCAAAGAAAAAGCAAACAAGAAAAACCCAAAGTATAACAGTTTTGTTTTCAATACAATTTCTATTTAAAACCAATTTACAAAAGATTTTAAGCATTAAGAAAAAACTAAGTCATTATTAAAGAAATTAACATTATATATAGTAAATTTGTCGCTGTTTTATCAATATTATTTAACCATTAATAAACATGCCTGAAATATCTAAAAAAGGAATATTAACTCCAGAATCTCCAATAAGAAAATTGGTTCCGTATGCAGAAGCGGCTAAAAAAAATGGAGTTCATATATACCATTTAAATATTGGGCAACCTGATATTAAAACACCTCAAGTTGCTTTGGATGCGGTTAAAAATAATAATGTAGAAATATTGAGTTATTCTACCTCTAACGGTTCTGAAGCATACCGTCAGAAGTTAGCTGACTATTACGACGACAATGAAATCGACATCAACAAAGATAATATCATTGTTACTACAGGTGCCTCAGAAGCATTATTATTTACGATTGCATGTATCACAGACCCACATGATGAGATCATTATCCCTGAACCTTTTTATGCAAACTACAATAGTTTCGCCATTGCAGAAGGGGTAAATGTTGTGCCAATAACTTCTACCATAGAAGAAAATTTTGCCTTGCCTAAAATTTCAGATTTTGAAAAAGTCATTACTTCAAAAACCAAGGCTATTTTAATTTGTAACCCAGGAAATCCAACTGGTGTTGTTTATTCGAAACAAGACATTCATCAATTAAAGGAATTAGCTCTCAAATACGATTTGTTTTTGATTGCAGATGAAGTATATCGAGAATTTGTTTATGACGGCAAAGAGCACTATTCTATTTTAAGTGAGTCAGGCATGGAACAACATGCTATTATGATTGATTCAATCTCCAAAAGATACAGCATGTGTGGGGCAAGAATCGGTTGTATTGTTTCTAAAAACAAAGACTTTTTATTTACAATTATGAAAATGGCTCAGTCAAGATTGAGTCCACCTACCTATGCTCAAATTGCAGCGGAAGCCGCTTTAGACACTCCAAAAAAATATTTTACCGAAGTTGTTTCTGAATACACCCAACGCAGAAATATATTGGTAGAAGCACTTCATAAAATTGATGGCGTAACGGTATTTACACCCCAAGGTGCATTTTACTGTATTGTACAATTACCTGTTGATGACACAGATATCTTTGCACAATGGATGCTTGAAAAATTTTCTGACAACAACGAAACGTTGATGGTAGCTCCTGCTAGTGGATTTTACACGACTGAAAATATTGGTAAAAAGCAAATAAGAATTGCTTATGTGTTAAACCAAAAAGATTTGATACGTTCGGTGGAAATTCTTAAACTAGCATTAGAAAAGTACCAACAAGAAAACTAGCACTTGCATGCACCAACAAAAAAATATATCCCTAAAAGAGTTCAATACTTTTGGAATTGATGTAAAGGCAAAAAGCTATATATCGGTTACATCGAAAGCTGAACTTGTAGAAGTTTTATCTAAAAACAAAGATGTATTTATTTTAAGTGGAGGAAGTAATTTATTGTTGACTAAAGACATTGATCAACTTGTCGTACATCTCAATACAAAAGGTATTCTTGAAGAAAACAAAACACCTTCTGAAACAATAGTAACGGTTCAAGCTGGTGAAAACTGGCATGACTTTGTTTTATGGTGCATTGGCAAGAATTACGGTGGTTTAGAAAATTTATCATTAATACCGGGAAATGTAGGAACCTGCCCTATCCAGAATATCGGAGCTTATGGTGTTGAAGTAAAAGATTGTATTAACTCTGTTGAAGCTATTGAAATTGCTACAGGGAAAACAAAACATTTTTCAACAGAAGAATGCGAATTTGGATACAGAAACTCTGTTTTTAAAAACGAACTAAAAGGTAAATATGTTATTTGCTCGGTGAGTTTTATATTGAAATCTAAGGAGCATGAATTGAATTTCTCTTACGGGGCGATTCAAAATGAATTGCATGCAAATGGGATCAAAGAACCTTCAATCAAAAACATCAGCGATGCTGTAATTTCGATTCGAAATTCTAAACTTCCAAATCCGAAAGAGATAGGAAATAGTGGTAGTTTTTTTAAAAACCCAATAATTTCTAAAAATCACTTTATCGAACTTCAAAAAAAGTTCCCGAATATTCCTTCGTACCCAGTTTCAGAAACTGAAATAAAAATTCCGGCCGGTTGGTTGATTGAACAAAGTGGCTTTAAAGGAAAACGAATTGGAAACACAGGTTCACATAAAAACCAAGCGTTGGTTTTGGTGAATTATGGCAATGCGACAGGCAAAGAAATATTTGAACTTGCACAAAAGATTCAAAAAACGATCAAAACTAATTTTGATATAGATCTTGAAATTGAGGTAAATGTAATCTGACATGTCAACTTCTATACAAAGAAAAAAAATTGTTATCGTCGGTGGTGGACCAGCAGGTATGATGGCTGCCTTAGAGCTAAGCAAGCATCATGAAGTACATTTGTTCGAGAAAGGAAAAACGCTCGGAAGAAAGTTTTTAGTCGCTGGTAAAGGAGGCTTTAATTTAAGTAATAGCAAACCTCTAACACCAAACTATTTCCCCCAAGGCTTATTCGATTCAATTTTACAAAAATTCAATGCTACCGATTTACAAACCTGGCTCGATAAACTTGGCATACCTACTTATATTGGAACAAGTGGAAGGATCTTTCCTGAAAAAGGCATCAAACCTATCGAAGTCCTTAATGCTATAAAGACGAACTTGTTAAAAAACAACACACAGCTTTATTTTGAACATGAGTTTGTTGATTTTGATACTACAACAATCACCTTCGAAACACCTCATCAAAGAAAAGAAGTTCCTTTTGACTATTGTGTTTTTGCACTAGGTGGAGCTTCGTGGTCGGTTACAGGATCTAAAGGTGACTGGAAAACTATCTTTGAAAACAAACATATCGAAACCAAAGAATTCGAAGCTTCAAATTGTGGTTTAGAAATCAATTTTTCAGACACAGAAATCTCAAAATTCATCGGATATCCATTAAAAAATATCGAAATCACCTGTAACGATAAAAAATATAAGGGTGAAGCAGTTATAAGTAATTATGGATTGGAAGGAAATGCCATATACCCAATATCTCGAGTTGTTAGAAATGAACTCAAGGAGCAAGAAGCATTTATAGAAATAGACCTCAAACCGCATAATTCTGAAGACGACTTGATCAAAAAAACAACGGCGAACACCCAACCAAAAAATTACGGATACCTCTTTCATTTAAACAAATGTCAGCTATCTATAATCAAAGCTTTTACTGACAAGGCAACCTATTTGGACTCAGAATTATTTGCGAAATCCTTAAAAAAAATTAAAATACCTGTAAAAAGACTTAGACCGATTGAAGAGTCTATTTCAACAGTTGGAGGCATCTCTCTAGAAGCACTTAACTCTGATTTATCGCTAAAAAAAATCCCCAACGTATATATCGCTGGGGAAATGTTTGATTGGGACACCATTACCGGTGGCTATTTATTGCAAGGATGTTTTGCTTCAGGTTTTTCCGTAGCAAAATCAATAACAGAAAGAAATTAATTATTCCCCAAAATAAGAGGCAGTCCATCTTTTCCTGCACCAACTACAATCACCTTAGAGTTTGGTGATTTTGCCAATTCTATGGTAGCTTGAATTCCCTTTTCTTTCAAAATATTCGTTGTCAAAGATTGATTCAAAATTCTGTTAGCCGCTGCTTTACCCTCTGCATCTATTCGTTGTCTTTCAGCTTCTTTTTGTGCTTTTTGAATGGTAAACTCATATTCCAAGAACTCTTGCTCTTGTTTTAATTTATTTTCAATTGCAGTTTTAATTGTTGGAGGTAACGTAACATCTCTTACCAAAACTTCGTTTAATTGAACAAACTGGTCATCTAGAATAATTTTTGTTTCAGCAAAAATTTCTTCTTGAATTGCATCACGTTTACTAGAATAAATTTGCTCAGGAGTATAACGTCCAACAACACTTCTGGCAGCAGAACGAATGGATGGCTTAATAACTCTATCTAAATAACTTTGACCTTTTTTCTGATGTAGCAATCCTAACTGATCTGTTTGGGGTTGATACCACGCACTCAATTCTAATAATATATCAAGACCATTTGAAGAAAGCACCTTCATTTTTTCAAGTAATTCTTGTTGACGAACTTCGTAAACAATTACCTTATTCCAAGGTGCCACTAAATGAAATCCTTCACCTAATGCTGGTTCATCAGTTACAACTCCTCCTCCGAAAGTTTTATACAAAACCCCTGCTTCTCCTGAACCAATTGTTACGGTTGCTTTCGAAAAAAATATTACTGAAAAAACTGCTGTGATAATAAAAAATATTCCTCCTTTTGGAAAACGAATATCTATTTGACCATTACTCATGTTAGTTGATTTTAAAGTGAACTCAAATTTACAATTTGAAAATTTATTAATCGATTACTTCGAAGGAAGTTTCAGATATTTTTATTTTTTTTCGCAATCGGGTAAAATCATCACCCCCAGGAATAAAGCAGCAACCTGCCACTTCACAATCGTATAACAATTCAATATCAAAGATCGTATATGTTTCTTCTTTTGTCTCGCTAAACACTTTTACCGACAAATTATCAAATTTTGGCCAACCTCCATTCGGACAAAAATCAGAAATGGCGAATACCTTAATATTCGCCATTATTATTTCTTTTAAATTCAAAAGATGTTATTTTAATTCGTAAAGGTATACAAGAATATAATATCTCCTTGAGCAGCAGGCTTTCTCTCTCCTTTTATTTCGATCGTTACATTTAAAACAGCTTTTGATGTACCACGTAAGTTTACGATAGATTTCAATGAAGCGACCAATCGAATTTCACTATCTACCAAAACTGGTTTGATAAATTTAAAATTTTCAATCCCGTAATTCACCATCATTTTGTTATTTCGAACCTCAGCAATTTGTTCCCATAAATAAGGTAAAAGCGACAAGGTTAAATACCCATGAGCGATGGTTGTTTTAAATGGACTTTCTTTTTCTGCTCTTTCTTTATCCAAGTGAATCCACTGGTGATCAAGAGTTGCATCTGCAAATTGACCTATTTGATCTTGTGTGATTTTAATATAATCTGAAGTTCCAATTTCTTTCCCTTCAAAAGCTTTGTATTCATCAAAACTATTAATTATTACTACACTCATTTTAATTTATTTTGCTTGTTAATACGACACTTCTAAAAGCTCTACACTTTGTTTAGGCAAGATAGTCAAACTTTTTTCATTTGCAGGTAAAAAAATGATCTCACCTTTCATTATCTTTTCCTGATGCCCCTCAATGGTCAACACTGCACTTCCTTCAGTACAGATGAAAATTTTAAACGACTGATTTTCTGCGTATTTTAATTCTGTTTGGGCATCAAAATTGATGTAATTCGTTTTAAAAAAAGGCGTATCTATCATCGTATTTGATACGTTTTTCTCTTTGGGATAATTCGTGCCATAATTATCGACCATTGAAAAATCAATTGCATCTACAGATTCCTCAACATGTAATTCTCGTTTTTCACCTGTTGTTTTATCAACTCTGTCGTAATCATATACTCTATATGTTACATCAGAAGTTTGCTGAATCTCTGCAAGCATAACACCCGAACCGATTGCATGTACTCTTCCAGCTGGTAAATAATATAACTCTCCTTTATTAACTTGTATAGAATTAATCACCTCCATCAATTCACCATTTTGGACAGCATTCTTAAACGCTTCTTTATTGAGCTGTTTCTTGAATCCAATTAATAAATTAGCGTCTTTGTCGGCATCCATTATATACCACATCTCATTTTTTCCCAAACTGTTGTGTCGTTCTTTCGCCAATTCATCATCAGGATGAACTTGTACCGATAATGCAGTGGCAGCATCTAAAAATTTAATCAGGATAGGAAATTCATCACCAAATGCTTTAAAGCACTTCTCTCCTACAAGTTGATTCTCAAATTTATTGGTTAAAGTAGCCAATGTTTCTCCTTTCAAACTACCCGTCAAGACCTCAGTTTCATTACCCGGAACACCAGATATCTCCCAACTCTCGCCAATATTTTCTTCTGAATAATTCTTATGAAGTACAGTCTTCAGCTTATCTCCTCCCCAAATTCTGTAGTGAAAAATGGGTTGAAATTTTAAAAGACCTATTACATGTTTTTTCATAGAGATATAAAAAATAAAGCTACTGCAAAAATACAATAGCTTTCAATTTATTCATTTATAGAATTATGCGGTAATCATACCACCATCTACATTTAATGTTTGTCCTGTAATATAAGCAGACATATCAGATGCTAAAAACACACATGCATTTGCAATATCTTCTGGAGAACCACCTCTTTTTAATGGAATTGCTTGCCTCCATCCATCAACAACTTTTTCATCTAATTTCGCTGTCATTTCAGTTTCGATAAATCCAGGAGCAATAGAATTACAACGAATATTACGAGAACCTAATTCTAAAGCAACAGATTTCGTAAACCCTAACATCCCAGCTTTTGAAGCAGCATAGTTGGTTTGACCTGCATTCCCTTGAACTCCCACAACAGAACTCATATTGATAATAGAACCTGCTCTTTGTTTCATCATAGGACGAATTACAGCTTTTGTTAAATTGAAAACTGATTTTAAATTCACTTCAATTACGTTATCAAAATCTTCTTCGCTAATTCGCATCAACAGATTATCCTTCGTAATACCTGCATTGTTTATTAATACATCAATAGTTCCAAATTCTTTCAAAACATCAGCAGCCAATTCTTGTGCAGCATCAAATTTTGCAGCATTTGATTGGTATCCTTTTGCTTTAACACCTAACTCTTCTAATTCTTTTTCTAAAGCTTGTGCTGCTTCTACTGAAGAGCTATATGTAAACGCTACATTTGCACCTTGTTTTGCGAAAGTAATCGCAATTCCTTTTCCAATTCCTCTGGTTGCACCTGTAATTAATGCCGTTTTGTTTTCAAGAAGTTTCATTTTCAATATTTTTAATTTGCAAGCAAATATAAATAATACCTATTAAATGGACTCTTATTTAGATATAAAAACAAAAAAAGGTCTGCACTTTTATAAAGTAACAGACCTTTTTAGGCGATTTAAAACCTAATTATTTCAATACACTAGCAACCATTTCTCCAATTTTCGCAGGAGAATCTACTACGTGAATTCCATTTTCTCTTAAGATGGCCATTTTGGCTTGTGCTGTATCATCGGCTCCACCAACAATTGCACCAGCATGTCCCATTGTTCTACCAGCTGGAGCAGTTTGACCAGCGATAAATCCAATAACAGGTTTTTTATTTCCTGTAGCTTTGATCCATTTTGCAGCATCTGCTTCTAACTGACCTCCAATTTCACCAATCATCACAATTGCCTCTGTTTCCTCATCGTTCATCAACAATTCAACAGCTTCTTTTGTAGTTGTTCCAATAATTGGATCTCCACCAATACCAATAGCTGTTGTAATTCCAAATCCTTGTTTTACAACTTGATCAGCAGCCTCATATGTTAAAGTACCTGATTTTGATACAATACCTACATTTCCTTTCTTAAAAATGAAACCTGGCATAATACCAACCTTTGCTTCTTCTGGAGTAATTACACCTGGACAGTTTGGACCAATTAATCTAGCTTCTTTACCTTCTAAATAAGCTTTTACCTTTACCATATCTCCAGTAGGAATTCCCTCTGTGATACAAATAATAACTTTGATCCCGGCATCTGCAGCCTCCATAATTGCATCAGCACCAAATGCTGGTGGAACAAAAATCAATGTTGTATCTGCTCCTGCTTTTTCAACTGCATCAGCAACTGTATTAAAAACTGGTTTTCCAAGGTGCTCTTGACCACCTTTACCTGGAGTTACACCTCCAACAACATTTGTTCCGTACTCTATCATTTGACTTGCATGAAAAGTTCCTTCTTTTCCTGTAAATCCTTGAACAATAATTTTTGAATCTTTATTTACTAAAACGCTCATAGTAGAAGTTTTGTTTATTTTTAGTTTGTGAGAACACAAAAGTATCGATATTTTCTATAACTATGACACTCTGTTGTTATTTTTAGACGAATTTGATTTCTTGTTGTTTATTTCTAAGATTTATTGATTTTTGAATAGATTATTTTCGTTTTATGTAAAATTCTAATAGTCTCTCACACCTGTGTTCAATATAAAGACCTAAGACTCTTCAAATACATTTCTCTAATTTTTTTTAAATGTCTTTGGCTTTTAGCGGCACACTTATTGTTGACTTAACTATACCCTTATAATAAAAACATGAAAAAACTCTTTTATCTTATTTTTCTCATCTGTTTTTTTGCTAATGCTCAAGAGAAAGAAATCACACTTCTAGATCAAACAACCTCTACTCCTATTAGCAATGTACATTTGTATTACAAAAATGCTCAACAAGGAACAATTTCAAACCAAGAAGGACGTACAAAAATCATGCTTCAAGATGCAACCTTATCGGTTCAGCACATCAATTACACAGCACAAAATATTCCAAAAAACGATTTATTAAAACTTGATACTATTTGGCTTATGCCAATTACAAACACCTTAACTGAAGTTGTAATTAAAAACATTAATTTAAAAGCCAAACTACAAACTACTCTTAACAACTATACAAAATTATATGTCAATTACAGTACTTTAAGAGAAGGTACTTTTAAAGAATCCTTTTTATTTGATGATGATATTAAAAGACTCTTTTTAACAGACATAAACTACTGGTCAAAAAATGCATTTTATAATTATAGGAAAAAACCAGAGGATTTTTTCAAGCTACAACTTGGACAAATTCATTATAACAGAAAAGAAAATTTAAACCTCGCCGAAGGAGAAATAAAATACCCAGCACTGATCACAAAAACTTATATTCCTTTTTTATACCTCAACCACTCCATTAATACTTTATTGAATTCTAACTTAGAAACAACACATTGTTCTGTTCAGAACGAAACTCAAAAAACGATCACTATTTTATATGATTTAGATTGGACCTCCTTAAAAAATGGTATTTCTACAAAACGCGCTGGTCAAATAGTATTTGAAAAAGAAGAAAATGCTATCATTCAATTGTTAGACACCATTTATTATAAAAATCACATCCAAAAAAAGACATTTAGCAAAACTAACAAAACGGGTACAAAAAATTACAAAAACCAAATCAATCAATATCAATTCGCAAAAAACAGTTCAAACAAATGGTCACCAGTATATGTCAATGTAGAATTAAACAGTGATTTAATTTATGAAAACATTACACATAAAATTCAACTTACAAACACTTTGGTAATTACAAAAGAGACAAAAAAGAAAAAAATCAAAAAGAAAAAAATAATAAACCTAGACCTACCTATTCATGAAAACCTTCCATCAGAAACCTTAACAAATTCAAATACGATTTTACTAACTCATAAAGAACAATTATTTATAGAAGCTAATAAGTAATCATATTTTTTTTAACAAAACTTTACGCAAAAAAAAATAGTACAACATCAAATATCCCTATTTTTATTGTGTCCTGAAAAACAAACTAATAGACCTAACTAATTATGCTAAAAAAAGACCTTTGGACAGAAATCTTCCAAAGCATTAACAAAAATAAACTTAGGAGTATCTTGTCTGGTTTTACCATACTTTTTGCAATCTTAATTTTTACGTTATTGTCTGGTATTTCTACAGGACTACAAAACACATTTACTTCATTTTTCGTAGATGATGCTGCAAACACTATTTTTATTAGAGCTGGTAGAACTTCAAAACCATATAAAGGTAATAAAAGTGGAAAAAAAATAAACTTCACCAATGCAGAGTACGATTATATTAAAGAGACTTATGATGATAAAGTACAATATATTACTGCACGTGTATATAAAAATTTTGTAGGATCGTACAAAGACAAAAAAAACGATTATAAAATTAGGGCTGTACATCCAGATCATCAGTACCTAGAAAACACAAAAGTAACTTATGGAAGATATCTAAATCACAATGATATTGATACTCGACAAAAAAATGTTGTAATCGGTAGACTTGTTGTAGAAGATTTGTTTGGAACCATCAACCCTATTGGTAAATACATAAACTTACAAGGAATCGTTTTTAAAGTAATTGGAGTTTTTGAAGATGATGGAGGGGAAAATGAAGAACGCCTAATTTATATGCCTGTGACAACAGCGCAAAGTATTTTTTCTAACAAAGATTACATCAATGAAATTAGGTTGACTTATAACCCAAAATTAAATTTCAATCAAGCAATTGCTTTTAGCACCAAACTTTCCAAAGATTTCAAAAACAGGTTTTCTGTAGCTCCAAATGATCAACGTGCCATTCGAATGGTAAATTATGCAGAAGAAAACAAAAACCTTAGTATGATGTCTATGGTAATAGGCTTAATGGTATTATTTATTGGCTTTGGTAGTCTGATTGCTGGTATTGTTGGAATTAGCAATATTATGGTTTACATCGTAAAAGAAAGAACGAAAGAACTTGGAATCAGAAAAGTTTTAGGAGCAAAACCCAGTTCCATCGTTTCACTAATTTTATTAGAATCCATTGTAATCACATCTATTGCTGGTTATATAGGAATGCTAATAGGAATCGGTACTTTGGCTTTAATTGGAAACAGCTTAGAAGAATATTTTATTACCAACCCAAGTGTCAAAACAGGAACGATAATAAATGCCATGGTTATTTTAATAATAGCAGGTTGCATTGCTGGTTACCTACCTGCAAAACGTGCCGCCAGAATTAAACCAATCGTTGCTCTAAGAAATGACTAAATTTTAAAAAATGAAATTTCTATTTGAAAGTGATACCTGGAAAGAAATTTACGAAAGTATTCGTAAAAACAAACTACGCACCATTGTAACCATCATAGGTGTTACTTGGGGTATCTTTTTATTGGTTAGTCTATTAGGAGCCGCTAGAGGAATGGAAAACTCTTTCAACCGACTCTTTGGTGATTTAGCAACCAACAGTGTCTTTATTTGGCGTACCAAAACATCCATGCCTTTTAAAGGCTACCAAGAAGGGAGACGTGTAGAAATAAAAAGAGCTGATATTCAAAAAATAAAAAATGAAATTGATGGTATTGAATTCATCGTTCCTAGATATTACAGAAACGGTACCATTACAAAAAACTTTGAATCCGCTATTTTTTCGGTATATGGAGACTATCCCTTATTAAATAAAGTTCAGAAAAAAAACCTAAGTTACGGTCGTTTTATCAATGAAATAGACATCCAAGAAAAGAGAAAAGTTGTTGTAATTTCGGAAGAGGTATACAAACAACTTTTTGACAAAGATGTAAAAGCTGTCGGAGAAAATATTTTGATTAACAAAATAAATTTTACTGTTATTGGTGTTTTTAAAAGTGGCCAATTTGATGATGAAAATAGTGTACACATTCCGTTTACTACATTACAACGCATGTACAATACAGGAGACACCGTTGGTTGGGTAATGGTCACCGCTAAAAAAGATGCAGATATCAATCAAATTGAAATAGATACTAAATTATTACTTAAAAACCTTTGCAAAGTACACCCTAACGATCCAAGAGGATTTGGAAGCTTTAATCTTGGTAAAGAATTTGCTAAAATGATGGGATTTTTAAAAGGAATGCAATTTTTAACTTGGTTTGTTGGTATTGCCACATTAATTGCAGGTGTATTTGCTATTGGTAATATCTTATTGATTACCGTTAAAGAAAGGACACAAGAAATTGGTATTAGAAGAGCACTCGGAGCGACACCTATTGTAATAAAAAGACAAATAATTTTAGAAGCTGTAACTCTTTCTCTTATTGCTGGGATACTCGGAATCATAAGTGGTGGACTTGTCTTAATCTTAATTGACACCTTATATGGACAAGGAGATGATGCTGTACTGGTAAACGCATCCGTATCCATACCTATAGTTCTTATTGCCGTTCTAGCATTAACTATACTTGGTACACTAATTGGATTAATTCCTGCTAGTAGAGCTACAAGAATAAAACCTATTGAAGCCTTAAGTGATGAATAAAAAGACTTTTAAACGATGATAAAAATTGAACAACTACATAAATCATATCCTGTTGGAAATGATTCACTACATGTATTAAAGGGACTTGACTTACACATAAAAGAAGGTGAGTTTATCTCTATTATGGGAGCTTCAGGTTCTGGAAAATCAACACTGCTAAATATTTTGGGACTATTAGATGTTCATGATAGTGGAAAATATTATCTCAACCAAGAAGAAATAATAAACCTAGACGAGAAAAAAGGAGCAATTCTTAGAAATAAATTTTTAGGTTTTGTTTTTCAATCATTCAATTTAATTTCATACAAAACAGCACTTGAAAATGTTGCACTGCCTTTATATTATAGAGGTATAAAAAAAATAGAACGAGAAAAAACAGCCTTGGAGTATTTAGAAAAAGTTGGATTAAAAGACTGGGCTACTCACCTACCTAATGAATTATCAGGTGGTCAAAAACAACGTGTAGCCATTGCGAGAGCATTGGTAACAAAACCTAAAGTTATTTTAGCTGATGAACCTACCGGAGCCTTGGATTCAAACACCACCAATTCGGTAATGGATATTTTACGTGGTATCAATCAGGAAGGGATGACCATTGTAGTAATCACACACGAAGAAGATATAGCTGAGCAAACCCATCGACTGGTTCGATTAAAGGATGGAGTTATTGTAAGCGACGAATTAATGAAACATAACACAAATTCATAATAGCATGAAAAAAGCAATCAAAATAATTATCGTAATTGTAATTCTTGGTCTATTAGGCGGAGTCTTATACTATTTTAACGAGAAAAACAGCAAAGCAGCAGTCGATTTTAAAACTGAAAAAGCTTTTATTACCTCAATTGAAAAAAAGTCTGTTGCTACAGGTAAAGTTACTCCCGAAGATGAAACAAATATCAAACCTCAAATTTCAGGAATTATAGATCATATTTATGTAGAGGAAGGAAATTTTGTCAAAACAGGAGATTTGATTGCAAAAATTAAAATTATTCCAGATGAAAAAGCATTGAATAGCGCTCAAGGAAGAGTAAAAAAAGCGGAATTAAATCTAGAAAATGTTAGCATTGATTATAATCGAAATAAAAAATTACTTAAAAAAGGTGTTGTTTCAATCCAAACCTATAATACTTCTGAATTAAAATATAACCAAGCAAAACAGGAATTTGAAAATGCAAAAAATGATTATCAAATTATCAAAGTAGGTTCTGCTAATTCTTCTTCTTCTGCCAATACCAATATCAGATCCACGGTTACTGGTACTATTTTGGAAATCCCTGTAAAAGAAGGACATCAAGTCATTGAAAGTAATAATTTCAATGCAGGTACTACTATTGCAACAATTGCCGATTTGACAAAAATGATTTTTGAAGGTAAAGTTGACGAATCGGAAGTTGGAAAACTATCAGAGGGAACACAACTAGAAGTTACAATTGGAGCCTTTGAAAACGTAAAATTCAAAGCGAGATTGAATTTTGTAGCTCCTAAAGGAACAGAAGATCAAGGTGCGGTATTATTTAAAATAAAAGCAAATCTTACACTAAACGATTCTGTATACGTACGTGCAGGTTATAGCGCAAATGCTGAATTGATACTTGATAAAAAAACAGATATTCTTGCCATCAAAGAATCTCTTGTTCAATACAACAGAGAAACAGACAAGCCGTTTGTAGAAGTTGAAACCGGAAATCAGAAGTTTGAGAAAAGAGATATAAAATTAGGAATCTCAGACGGAATCGATGTACAAGTCCTTTCTGGCGTTACTAAGGAGGATAACATAAAAGTTTGGAATAAAGCCTCTAAAGAAAATAACAAAAAGAATAGATAACATGAAAAACATTGTACTCATCGGGCTCTTATGTTGTTCTTTTTCAACATTTGCCCAAAAAACCTGGTCTCTAAGTGATTGTATTTTGTATGCGATTGAAAACAACATTTCAATCAAACAATCAAAATTAGATTTAGAAACCTCAGAAATTGACAAAAGAGGTGCAGTTGGTAATTTTTTACCAAACCTTAACTCGAACTTAAGTCACAGCTGGCAAAACGGTCTGACAAGTGGAGCCAATAATGTAAATCTCGTTAGAAGACAGCAGAATTCAAATATCGGTATTAGTACTGAGGTTGTATTATACGATGGTTTGAGAAATATTCGTCAATTGCATCGAGCGAACCTAGGGATTTTAGCAAACCAATATCAATTAGATGACATGAAAGATAATATTACATTAAATATTATCAATGCATATTTGCAAGTAGCATTTAATAAAGAGACACTTAAAACTGTAAAACGACAATTTGAAATTAACGAAGCTGAATTTGATAGAAGTAAAGAATTGGCAGCTGCAGGAACTATCCCTCAAGGTGATTTATTAGAATTAGAATCAAACCTTGCTACTCAATCACAACAAATTATAAACGCAGAAAATCAAGTGAGAATTGCTCAGATAAACCTGGCCAATATACTTTCAATCGTTGACTATAAATCTTTTAAAATAACAGACTCCATAGCAATTACTTCCACAACAATTTTAGAAAAAACTCCGTTTCAAATTTATTTAAAAGCTCTAGAAACAAGAAATGACATCAAAAATGCTGAAGTTGCAGTGGGAATCAATGAGGATAATTTAAGACTCTCTAAAGGAGTCTACCATCCTACACTTTCTGGAGGATATAATTTTCGAAGCAACTACTACAATGACAACATAGACAGACCTACTGAATTGCCACAATTTTGGGATCAATTAAACGATAATAAATCACACAATTTCTATTTGAGTCTTAGGATACCTATTTTTAATAGATTACAAAACTCAAATGGTGTAAGACGTTCAAAAGTTAACTTAGAAAAAAGCAAATTAGCCTTAGAGCAAGCCAAAATTGATTTGAAAAGCAAGGTCAACCAAAGCTATAACGATGTTTTATCTGCTTTTGCAGTATTTGAAGCTTCAGAAAAAACACTCGCAGCAAGAAAAGAATCCTTTCGATACTCTCAAGAAAAATTTGATTTAGGTTTGATGAATTCTTTCGATTATAGTCTCGCCAGATTGCGCTACGAGAATGCCGAAAACGATGTTATAAAATCAAAATACGACTATTTTTTTAAGGCCAAAGTACTTGAGTTTTATTTCGGGATTCCATTGTATTAGTTATGAAAGAAAAAATTGAAGCCTATTATTTAAGACAGACAGAACCCAACAAAAGTTGCTTACTAGCACTAAGAGACATTATTTTAAATTTTGACGATCGAATAACAGAAGAATGGAAATACGGACTACCATCGTATTACTACAAAAAGAAACCTTTTTGTTATATCTGGAGAGATAACAAAACACATGAACCTTATATTGGTATTGCTAGAGGCTTTAGGATTGACCATCCCGCATTAGTTCAAGGAGACAGAACACGGATAAAGATCCTTCCAATAGTCCCTACAAAAGATATCGACATTGAATTGATATACGAAATATTTAATCTGGCAAAAGCAGTTTATTAAAAAAAGCCTGAATCTAGATTCAGGCTTTTTTTTTAATTTAAATTTAAATTTAAATCAATCTGATTTTCATTTTTTTTCAAATCAACTACATGAAGTGACTTGGAGTAATTTAAAATAAACTCCACCGTTCTGTCGGAAGGTGTCATAGGTTCGTAGGATTTTTCTTTAGTTGAGTAATCTTTTATCATATAGTAAAATTTAGTAGTTTCTTTTAAAACGATAAAAAATTAAACTTAGTATCAATTGGTTAAAATAATTTCTTTTTTATCTACCAATTTTCTCAAATTAATGAGTGCATATCGCATTCTACCCAACACCGTATTGATACTTACATCTGTTTGCTCAGAAATCTCTTTAAAACTTAATTCACGATAAATTCGCATATTTAATACCTCTCGCTGATCAGATGGTAAAAATTGAATTAAGCCAGTTATTTGATTGTATAACTGTTCTTGCATAATAGAGGATTCTATATTCTTGGTATCATCTTGTAATACTGAGAAAATGTCAAATTCATCTGTTCTGTTGAATTTCGGCAATCGATTTGACTTTCTAAAATAATCAATCACCAAATTATGAGCTATACGCATCACCCATGGCAAGAACTTACCTTCATCGTTATACTTTCCTCGTTTTAAAGTTTGAATTACTTTGATAAACGTATCTTGAAATATGTCTTCTGCTAATTGTGTGTCAGTCACTTTAGAGTAAATAAACCCAAACAATTTTTGTTTGTGTTTTTGAATTAATACCTCTAGAGACTTTTCATCTCCATCTATATAATTACTTACTAAAACGCTGTCAGATTGGTTTCTCATCTGCATAATAATCCTCTTTTTATATTCGCTAGGTTCAACAAATATGTATTAAAAAAAAGTAGTTTTATTCTATATGCAGTTGATTTTGTGGTTATAATAAGTAACAAATATTGCATAATAATATGTTAAGAGCAAGAAATTTTAAATGTTTTTTTGAAAAATTAACATTTGTAAAAGTAATTTTTAATGATATCATGCGTTGAAACCCTCCTAAAACTTGTCCCAAAGTCAACCCATTTTTTAATAAGTATTGATTAATTTTACAGTTCATATTTTCGACACACATGACTAAAAATATTTCATCTTTAGATCCCAAAAAAAACATACTAATCAAAGGTGCTCAGCTTCACAATCTAAAAAATATAGATGTAGCCATCCCCAGAAACAAACTCGTGGTGATCACGGGTTTATCTGGATCAGGAAAATCGAGTTTGGCTTTTGATACCTTGTATGCTGAAGGTCAAAGACGTTATGTAGAAAGTTTATCTTCTTATGCCCGTCAATTTTTGGGAAAATTACACAAACCGAAGGTCGAATATATTAAAGGTATTGCACCTGCAATTGCGATAGAACAAAAAGTTAACTCAACTAACCCTCGTTCGACTGTTGGTACTACCACTGAAATTTTTGATTATTTAAAATTACTTTTTGCACGAATTGGAAAAACGTATTCTCCCATTTCAAACAACGAAGTAAAAAAACATACTGTCGCAGATGTCGTAAACTTTATTAAAAGTCTAAACTCAAAAACAAAACTATTATTACTTGCTCCTATTTATTTTGACGAAGATAAAGATCCAGAAGTTGTAATCAAACTTCTTACTCAGCAAGGCTATGCAAGGATAAAAGTGGATACTAAAATTGAACGTCTTGATGAAACATTTGCAACAAAATATGGCGGTGAAACATTAAAATCTTTTTCTACTAAAAACAAATTGCAATTGGTAATAGATAGAATTGTAGTGAAAGAAGATGAAGATTTTTACAACCGATTAGCAGATGCGATTCAAACAGCATTTTTTGAAGGAAAAGGCGTTTGTTCAATTGAAAATTTAGCTGATGCTTCTCTTCAAGAATTTAGTAATAAATTTGAACTAGACGGCATAAAATTTTCTGAACCCAACACCCATTTTTTTAGTTTTAACAACCCGTATGGAGCTTGTCCAAAATGTGAAGGATATGGAAGTACTATCGGTGTGGATGAAGAATTAGTGATCCCAAATACCACACTTTCTATATATGAAGATGCTATTCTTCCTTGGAAAACAGATTCATTCTTAAAGCACAAAGATGCATTGATAGATCATGCTTATAAATACGACATTCCAATTCATAAGCCATGGTTCGAACTTACCGACGAACAAAAAGATTTGGTATGGAATGGCACAAATTCTTTTTTGGGTTTGAACGAATTTTTTGAGTATTTAGAAAGTAAAAGTTATAAAATTCAATTCCGCGTACTCCTTTCGCGTTATAGAGGAAGAAGTAAATGTAAAACTTGTAACGGTCGTAGATTACGCAAAGAAACTAACTACGTAAAAATTGCAGGAAAAAACATTTCTGACTTGGTGGATTTGCCTATAGATGAACTAGCATTGTTTTTTGAAAACCTAAAGCTTTCAGAACACGATGCAGAAATTGCAAAAAGATTATTGGTAGAAATCAATAGTAGGTTGAGTTTTCTTAACAATGTTGGATTGAATTATCTCACACTTAATAGAACCTCAAACACATTATCTGGTGGTGAAAGTCAACGCATCAATTTAGCTACATCATTAGGAAGTAGTTTGGTAGGGTCAATGTATATATTAGATGAACCAAGTATCGGATTGCATCCGAAAGACACTCAAAAACTTATCGGAGTTTTAAAAACGTTACGTGATTTAGGAAACACCGTAATTGTGGTAGAACACGATGAAGATATCATGCGAGAAGCTGATGCCATTATCGATATTGGTCCGGAAGCAGGTACAAACGGAGGGAACATTGTTGCTGAAGGAACTTTTGAAGAAGTACTAAAATCAGATTCTCTTACAGCACAATACCTTACTGAGACCTTGCAAATAGCCGTTCCTGAAAAAAGAAGAACCTCAACTAAAAAAATTAAAATTGTAGGTGCGAGAGAAAACAATCTTAAAAACATCTCTGCTGAGATACCTTTGAATGCCCTTTCTGTAATCACTGGTGTTTCTGGAAGTGGAAAAAGTACTTTAGTAAAAAAAATTCTGTACCCTGCTCTTCAGAAAAAACTGCAAGGACATGGTGAAAAAATAGGAGAACACACCTCTGTTGATGGTGATTTTGAAACCTTGAAAAATGTTGAATTTATTGACCAAAACCCAATAGGTAGATCTTCACGTTCGAATCCGGTAACCTATATCAAAGCCTACGACGATATTCGAAGTCTTTTTTCAAATGAAACTTTAGCGAAAGCCAGAAACTACAAACCAAAGCACTTTTCTTTTAATGTAGAAGGTGGTCGTTGTGAAAAATGTAAAGGTGAAGGAGTCGTTACGATTGAAATGCAATTTATGGCAGATGTCTCGTTGGAATGCGACGAATGCAAAGGGAAACGCTTTAAAAAAGAAGTTCTAGAGATAAAATTCAAAGAAAAAAACATAGACGACATTCTCAATCTCACCATAGAAGATGCCATACAATTTTTCACGGATTACCATCAGAAAAAAATAGTTCAAAAATTACAACCATTGTTAGATGTTGGGTTGGGTTATGTGCAGCTAGGACAGTCATCTTCTACTCTATCTGGTGGAGAAGCGCAACGTATCAAACTAGCATCCTTTTTAGTAAAAGGTGTTACCAAAGACAAAACCTTATTTATATTTGATGAACCTACAACAGGCCTTCATTTTCATGACATAAAAAAATTATTGGCTTCTTTGGAAGCGCTGATATCAAAAGGACATACCATTGTATTGATCGAGCATAATATAGAATTGATTAAATGTGCAGATCATATATTAGATTTAGGTCCTACTGGAGGAAAAAATGGAGGAAACTTGTTATTCTCTGGAACTCCTGAACAACTTGTCAAAGAAAAAAACTCTTTTACCGCAGAGTTTTTAAAAGACAAACTACAAGCATAAAAAAATCCCCTTCAAAAACTGAAGGGGATTTTTAATATAATCTAAGCTAAAAATTATCTAGAATAATTAGGAGCTTCTTTAGTTATTGTAACATCATGTGGGTGACTTTCTGCTATACCAGAAGCAGTAATCTTCACAAAAGATGAATTGTTCTTTTGCGCTTCAATTGTAGGCGATCCACAATATCCCATACCTGCTCTTAAACCACCAATAAATTGATGCATCGTAGCATACAACTCACCTTTATAAGGCACACGTCCTTCGATTCCTTCTGGTACTAATTTTAAGCTATCATCTTCTTTACCTTGAAAATAACGATCTTTTGAACCATTTTTCATTGCTTCAACAGATCCCATACCACGGTAAGATTTAAAACGACGACCGTTGAAAATAATAACTTCTCCAGGAGCTTCTTTCGTTCCGGCCAAAAGAGAACCCAACATAATTGAATCTGCACCAGCAGCAATTGCTTTAGGAATATCACCTGTGTAACGAATACCGCCATCTGCAATTACCGGAACTCCTGTTCCTTTTAATGCATCAGCAACATTCATAACAGCAGACAATTGAGGGTATCCGACACCTGCAACAACACGTGTTGTACAAATTGACCCAGGTCCAATTCCAACTTTTACACCGTCAGCTCCAGCCGCAACTAAGTCTAATGCAGCTTGTTCTGTTACTATATTTCCGGCTACAACATCTAAATTAGGAAAAGCGGCTTTTACCTCTTTTAATTTATTTAAAATATTTATTGAATGTCCATGAGCTGAATCTAACACAACTGCATCTACACCTTCTGCAACCAAAGCAGTTACACGGTCGATACAATCAGGTGTTACACCAATTGCAGCAGCTACACGCAATCTTCCATATTTATCTTTATTTGCATGAGGATTTTCTCTTACTTTGATAATATCTCTAAAAGTAATCAAACCAACCAATTTGTTATTTTTATTTACAACAGGTAATTTCTCTACTTTATTGTCTTGCAAAATAACTTCAGCTTCTTTTAAAGAAGTCCCCTCTTTCACTGTGATAAGATTTTCTGAAGTCATTACCTCAGAAATTGAACGCTTATTATTTTTTTCAAAACGCAAATCACGATTGGTTACAATCCCAACTAAATCATCTTGATCATTGATTACCGGAATTCCTCCAATTTTATGTTCAAACATTAAATTGTTCGCATCAAAAACTGTTTCATTTGCTTTAATGGTAACCGGTTCTAATATCATACCTGCTTCTGAACGCTTTACTTTTTTCACTTCTAAAGCCTGTTCTTCAATAGACATGTTTTTATGCAATACCCCTATTCCTCCTTCTCTTGCCATAGCAATAGCCATAGAGGATTCTGTAACCGTATCCATCGCTGCTGAGATGATAGGTGTATTTAAAGTTATATTTCTTGTGAATTTCGAGCTGATGTCAACCGTATTTGGTAACACTTCTGAATATGCCGGTACCAATAGTACGTCGTCATAAGTAAGCCCTTCGTTGATAATTCTAGATGTAGCCATGTGCAATAAATTTATCATTTAATTGCGTGCAAATATACGTTTTTTATTCGGTACATAAGCAATCGTAAAACCGAATCTCACATTTAATGTTTTCTTAAAATTAATCGATTTGTTTTCAATGGCTTATTCTAACAAATCCAACATTAAGACTGCGTCGTTTTTCGATGCATTTCGATATACAATGCCTCTACTTTACTTTTTGCCCAGTTGGTTCGTCTTAAAAAGGTCAAACTAGAACCAATCGACGGATTGTTTCTAAAACATCCTATTTGAATTTTATGGCCCAAATGTTCCCAACCGTAATACGCTACGAGCTCTTTTAAAATTTGATCGAGTTTTTTTCCGTGGATCGGGTTATTTGGTTGTGCTTCCATTTTTTTGAAATACTTTTGAAGTGCTTAAAGATAGTTGAATTACCTTTGCCGAATGGATAATTTTAAAACGAATCAAAAAGTATTATTAAAAAACCTTGGGTTTGATGCTTTCAACAACATGCAAAACGATACGCTTACTTCTAGCGATCAGCATGCTAACTTGTTGTTACTAGCACCTACAGGAAGTGGAAAAACAGTAGCATTTTTATTACATGCGCTTTCTAAAATTAATACTTCAGACAATGTTCAAATATTGATTCTAGCTCCGACAAGAGAATTGGTCTTGCAAATCGAGGCAGTTGTCAAAAAAATGAAACTACCTTTCAAAACAAATGCTTGTTATGGTGGGCATCCTTTTTCGGTGGAAAGAAAAAATTTCTCAACACCTCCTACGATATTAATTGGAACTCCTGGTCGCATTGAAGATCATATAAAACGTGAAACCTTCGATACATCAGATATTTCTCATGTAATTTTTGACGAGTTCGACAAATCTTTAGAGTTTGGTTTTATCAAGCAAATGGAATCAATCATAAAAAACGTTCCGAATAGAAAAGGTCATTTGTTAGTATCTGCAACAAATGCAATTGACATTCCAGATTTCTTAGAAATTTCAAACATTCATACACTCAACTATTCTTCAGATAAAAAAACAGCATTAACTCAAAAACAAATCATTACCCCCGTAGATGAAAAAGCTGAAAAACTTATTGAAGTTTTAAAAACTTTTGACACAAACAACAATACCATTGTTTTTTGTAATCACCGTGAGGCTTGTGACCGCATTTGTGATTTATTGGACGATGAAAAAATTGAATATGCTATTTTTCATGGTGGATTAGAACAACCTCAACGCGAGTTAGAGTTGTTAAAATTCAGAAATGGTTCTGCTCAATTTCTTATTGCTACAGACATTGCTGCCAGAGGTATCGATATACCTGATTTAGATTATGTAATTCATTACCAATTACCTAAACAAGAAAGTACATTTACCCATAGAAATGGACGTACAGCAAGAATGAAAGCTACGGGAACTAGTATTTTAGTTCGTACTGAAACTGATTTTTTACCCGAATACATTGCCGCTGAACCTAAAGAATTTATAGCATCTATAAAACAAACAATCCAGAAACCTGAATGGATTACCATTTACATAAGCAAAGGTAAAAAAGACAAAATCAATAAAATGGATGTCGTTGGGTTTTGTTTGCAATTTGACTTTATGAAAAAAGATGATTTAGGCTTGATCGAAGTAAAAGATTATTCTGTCTATGTAGCCATTAAACGTAATAAATCGAAACGTTTATTGACAGTAGCAAAAACTAGAAAAATTAAAAATAAAAAGGTTAAAATTGAAATAGCACGCTAATGATGACTGTTGAACAACTCTTAGAAAAACTAATCTCTTTTCCTGTTTTAGGAGGCGAAAGCAACCTGTCTATCATTCAATGGATCCAGACATATATAGCATCTTTTGGAATAAAAACTACATTAGTCCCAAACGACAGTAACACAAAAGCTTCCTTACATTGCAAAATAGGACCCGATGTAGATGGAGGAATCATACTTTCCGGACATACCGACGTAGTTCCGGTTCAAGGTCAAAACTGGACGAGTAATCCGTTTGAATTAACAGATAAAAACGATGGAAACTTATACGGACGTGGTACTTGTGATATGAAAGGTTTTTTAGCTTGTTGTTTGGCAGTACTACCCAAACTTTCTAAAGCGAAATTAACCAAACCTATTTACTTTGCCTTTTCTTATGATGAAGAAATTGGTTGTTTAGCGGCACCAGAATTAATTCAAAATTTACTTAGTTCTTACTCAGAAAAACCTCAATTTGCATTGATTGGTGAACCCTCATTAATGCAACCTATTATCGGTCATAAAGGAATTTCGCTATACGATACTTATGTGTCTGGTTCAGCAGGACATAGTAGCGGTATCTTAAAAGAAGTAAGTGCCATTCACGAATCAGCTCGTTTGATTTTATGGATAGAAGCTAAAATGAAATCGCTTATCGAAGCCGGTAGTATTGACAATCGTTTCACACCACCCCATACTTCTCTTCATGTCGGACAAATAAACAGTGGTATCGCAGCAAACGTAATTGCAGATAAAGCTCATTTTTCATGGGATGCTAGAGTAATACCTCAAGACTCATTAGATCAAATAATTACAGATTTTAGAGCGTATTGTAATGAAAGAGAGGAAATCTTGCAAAAACGCTATCCTGAGTTTTCTATTGTAACAAAAGAGCAACATCCACCAGTACCTGCACTTGATACAGCAGACACCACTTCTATTGTACAGTTATTGAAAAACATCAACCCAATTCATAATTTAGGGACTGTCGCTTATGCTGCTGAAGCAGGACAGTTTTCTGAAGCAGGGATAGAGAGTATTATTTGCGGACCAGGATCTATAGGCCAAGCGCATCGGGCAAATGAATATGTCTCAAAAGAAGAATTATCAAAATGTATAACCATGCTAGAAAACCTGATCGCTAGCTTTTCGAAATAACACAAATGACAGTAGAAGAATTTAGAAATGATTATATCTTAGGTTTTGGATACGATAAAAAAAGTAAAACCAAAAAGTTTAGATTGGTTGTATTGTATCGTGAAACGATGAATATTGCAAACGAAGTTTTAGAAAATGATAACAATACCTGTTTCAAACAGTTTTTAGAAGGCAAAGACATCAACAAAGCCATACTGAAATTTAAAACGGATGCAATCGAAGAAATACTTGTACATCATAAAGTTGACAACTACAATCTCTCTGAATCAGAAATAAACAAATATTTTGAGTAAGCACAACCACGAACATCACGATCATGAACATCACCATCACGATGATGGAAAAATTATGACAATAAAAGAGTACCATCAATCTAATTTGATGCTCTTTAACATAAAAGAATTACTAACAACCGACACTGCTGTCTGTACATTAACTTCTATAGATAGATTTACGTTTTTAGCAAACGGAGTAGAACACCATGAATGCAAAGTATCGATACTAGATGATTATTACAAAGAACTTGTGAAAAGAAATCTGATTGCTCATTTTTTTGATAAAATAGAAATTGAGCCTTTTGATGCCTTAGATGCAAGTATTGATGTTGATTTTCTTTTTGAATAAGCACACCTTTTTTATTTAAAATTATTCTAAATAGATTCTTTAAATAAAATGCTGCTTCGTAAATTTGCAGTATGGAGTACAAAGAAATTATCGCTTTTCTTAATGATGGTTTACAACTAGTAATTAACTATTTAACCTCACCTGGTAAAAGAACGTATTTTCTATATTTAATAAGTTCATTACTACTGGCTGCGTACGTTTTTTATCGAAGTAACAGAAAAGGTTCTTTTCTAAATTACATTTTAAATAAAAAAGTTTGGTTGAGTAAATCTGCCTTTGTTGATTATTCGCTGATTATTTTTAATAGTTTTTTCAAACTTGCTTTAATAGCACCGTTTTTACTATTCGGGTTGAAGCTTGCATTCAATACAAATGACTTTTTATTGAGTCATTTTGGTTATGCCAGCTTTAGTTTATCTACTGCACAAACACTCATTTTATACACAATTAGTCTTTCCGTGTTGAATGATTTTATGACCTATGTAGTACATCTCATTTTTCATAAAGTTCCTTTTTTATGGGAGTTTCATAAAATTCATCATTCAGCAACGAGTATGAATCCATTTACACAGTACAGATTGCATCCGATTGAATTGTTAGCCAATAATATAAAAGGTATACTTGTATTTGGAGTAACTACAGGTATCTTTGATTATTTATCTGATCATCAAATAAGTAAATGGACCTTTTTAGGAGTCAATGTTTTTAGTTTTGCCTTTTATGCTTGGGGAGCTAACTTAAGACATTCTCATGTTCGTTTAAAGTTTTTCAACTTTTTAGAATATATATTTATAAGTCCTGTTCAGCATCAGGTTCATCATAGTGACAACCCAAAACATTTCGATAAAAACCTAGGATCAAGATTGGCTATTTGGGATTGGATGTTTGGAACACTCATTCGTTCAAACCAGGTAGAAAAAGTTACATTCGGTCTAGGTAAAGAAGACAATAAAAACTACAACTCTTTTCTAAAAAACTTATGGATGCCGTTTAAAAACATCTATAAACTACTATTTGAACGTAAGTCAAAAGTATTGTGAAATAAAAAAGTACCCTTCGACAAGCTCAGGGTACTTTTTGAAATATTTTTTTAAAAAAAATTAATTATTCTCTCAAAGATTTTACCCACGAAATCAACAATTCTTTGTCTTCTTGAGAAAGTTTTGCCTCACCGTGTACAATGGTATAAGATTCTAAAGGCATTTCACCTTCTTCTACTTCTTCATAAAACTCTTCTAATTTATGGTCAGCTTTTTTATCTGAATAATCCGCCCATTTAGAAAAATTCAAATGCTCTTTTCCTTCTTCAATATGATGACCAACCCACCAAGAAACAGGAGCTACATTCGTATACCAAGGATAATTTGTTTGGTTTGAATGACAATCGTAACAAGAAGTTTTAATAATTTCTGCAACTTTTGCAGGTGGTTGCGTTACACTAATAAAATCTTTAGTGGTATCGACCGGTGTTGTAGTTTTATCAATCGTAAAAAACTGAATGATTACCAATAAAGCAACGATAACTTTTAAAATGTTTTTCTTGTTAAATTTCATATTTACTTTTTTTAAAGTTTAAATTCAAATGTAAAATAATAGCCTCGAGGATCTGATGTAATAATACCAGGCCCCGGGTATCCAGTAGCTCTACGAGTAAAATAAGAATTATTCAATAAGTTGGTTACTCCGGTTTCCACACGTATTTTTTTGTAAACATACGAAAAAGAAAGGTCCAAAATATCATATGCAGGTATTGCACCTTCTACCGAAGTTGCATTGTTCGGATTATAAGGAGCATTGGTAACATCTGTATATTGCTCTGAAAGATAGGTATATTGAACACCGACCATAAAGTTTTTATATCCAAAATTTGTTCCTGTTTTTAAATTTACCAAAGGCACAAATTCTACCTTTTTCCCCTCAACTCCATTCAATTCAGACTTATAGTATTGAGAATTCGTAAACGCTGTGTTTATAAATACATTATTCTTTATCTGCTTGTAATTTTCCCAAAAGATATTTTTCAAATTAAAATCGAACAATGATTCAACCCCATAAATGAAAGCATCTCCAATATTCGAGCGCTCCCAACCCACACGATCTGTAAAATTAGTTCCTATTTTCCCTAAGTATAACAATCCGAAAACACTGGCATCGTACGACAAGTTCTTTCCGACTTTTCCACGAACCCCAACATCACTGGTATACCCTTTTTCATCGGTAATATCTTCTGATACGACGAAAGAAGGACTTGTAGTTCGGATATCACTAAATGTAACCGAACGGTAGTTTTGAGATACATTTCCGTACAATTCAAAATAATTGTCGGGCTTATAGCTCGCCCCTATACCCAATAAAAATATATTCCTATTAAAACTTCTATTATCTGGAACGAACTCGCTAATTGTATTGTCGAGATATTCTCCTTCAGAAGTTGTTTTGATATATTCAAATCGAAATCCTGGAGTAATCGAAAAACTATCTGAAATATTAAATATATTTTCTCCGAAAACGGCTGTATTAAAATTTGGATAGTTAAAACTAGATTGATTTGGATATTCTGGATATCTGTCTGAGTAAAAGTTAAAATCAGCATCAGTTCCTTTACTTCCAGGACCTTGTTGAGAGGTATTATTTGCATTGTAAATTTTCGTACCAATTAAGAATACAGATTCTCTGTCATTGATATCATAATGCGTTAACAATCGAGCTTCGGCTCCCCAGTTTCTAAATTGCCCAACTAATAAATCACGTTCATGAATAAAGTTTCCTTCATTGTCTTGCTCATCAACATCTAAAAAAGGATTTGGCTCAGAAAAATTATAATTTGCAATGAATCCAATAGCTTTTCTACTTGCATTCAATCCAAAAACGTTCAGACTTAACTCTGTTTTAGATGTAAGTTTGTGCTCTAATTTTAAAGCCAATAAATTCCAATTTACAGCAAACCAGTTTCGTGTTCTGTTGCTTTGTCTTGGATCTTCTAAAAATTGTACATCTGACAAACCTCCAGACTGTTTGGCTAAATATTCTAAATAAGTAGATTCAAACGAAATTTTAGTTTTTTTATTGAATCGATATTCTAAATGTGCAAACGCATTGTGCGAGTCAAAATTTGAATTTTCACGGTATCCATCACCACGTTTGAAATTATAATATGCGTAATAACTAAATTTTCCTATACTACCGTTTACACTCGTAAAATTAGTATACAAGCCAAAAGAACCCACCGTATTCCTAGACACCAATTCTATTTCTTTGTTGATTTGAGGTTCTTTTAGTTTAAAATTAATCAAACCACCAAATTGGGTACCGTACTGCAAAGATGCCGCACCTCGAATCACCTGTATTTCAGATAGAGCTTCGTTTGCCGGAGTATAATAACTTTCAGGATAACCTAATACATCAGCGCTAATATCATACCCATTCTGACGCGTATTAAAATTTGCAGTTCTATTTGGGTCTAATCCTCTACCTCCTACACTCAATTGCAAACCTCCATCACCAGCGTCAAAAATATTCATCCCTACAACTTGAGACATGACTTGTCGGGCATTGTTAGTAGCCAATCCTCCGATCACCTGTTCCACCAAAACTACTTCGGTCTTTTTACCTGCATAAATTGCAGTACCTTCAACAGGTTTCAATCTTTTTAGGTTAAAAATTTCTTTTTTATGATTGTCTAGCTCTACTTCGCTCAATACCTCGCCAAGAGGAGTCATCTTAAAAATTATTTCTTTATTGTTTGACGAGATCTCTACTTGTGTCTCTAAAATTGCATACTCATATGAAAAAATGACAAAATATGTTTTCCCCTCATGCATACTTTCTATTTCAATACTTCCCTCTGCATCTGTAACTCCTAATTCTTTTCCAGACGACAATAAAACTTGGGCCAAAGCAATCGGCTGATTTGTTTCGATATCTTTTACAGATACACGAATCTTATTTAATATTTTTTGAGCTGACAAGTGCTGTATTGACAGAGCAACACAGATGAAATAAATAAAAGGTATGAATTTGAATTTCATAAATATATTTTGCAAAAAAAGTTCAAAAATTAAAATTTTTGAACTTTAGATAAATTGTATTTTTAAGAGAACTAATCACCATCTGAATCGTTATAATCGGCTTTGATACCCAATGCGGAAATCATATTGGTTTTTAAAACTTCAATAATACTATGAATTCTGTCTCTCGTGATTTTATACTTCGTACGATCAGATTGAATTCCCATGTAAAAATCGTCATCCAATGTTTCTGCTTGTGCGATTGCGGCATCGTATCTATCGTTGATTACAACACTTAAAAGTTTACCTCCTGCTTCGATTTGCAATTCATCCAAATACGATTTTAAACTTTCTCCTTCTTCTTCAGTATTAAAAAACTTCCCATTGAATAAATCTTGTGAAGCTTTGATAGAAGCAATCAATAATTCTTTTGAAACATTTTGTTTATAAAGCGCCTCTACTTTTTCTGGAGCTATCATTGGTGGCTGACCAAAAAAATCAATTGGAATTCCAATTTTAGCAGCTCTTGTAACCTTTTCTAAATTGAAAATCATATCATTTGTCAATTTATCTACTGAAGCCGTAGAAGACGAACAGTCATTGGCTATAAAAATACCTCGATAAGTTCCTTTCCAATCTGTTTGTACGGAAATCGCCATTGATTTCAATCTTGAAACAACATCTGATAAATACGCTTTATAGTTCGTCGCATTTGGGTCTGAACTATATTTCACTACTATATCGGCATCTGTCGCTGCTATACCATTCAACAAATAATCTAAAGCAGGCAACCCTTGTGCGGCTATATTTGTTGAAAGTTCTAAATTATAATTCCCAGAAGAAATATTACTTTCTACCAAAGTAGCTTCCAATGGATAGGTGTTCGTATAATCTCGAAGTCTCGAAATTTCGGCTTGTCCAATCTCGTAAATTGAAACATTTTGCCAAGTAGTGTAAACTGCTAACCAATCAGCTCGTAATGTTTCTAACTTTTGAATATCTGGACTTGCTATAAACGCATTAGATGTAGCTTCTAAATCCATTAATTCGCTTACATATAGATCATAAGATGGAATGATAATATTATCCGCCCAATTCGTCAATAAAGCACCTCTATCAAAAGAGTCTTTCGTACAATCTTCCATAGCTCCTTCTGTTTTACAAGAAACCAAAAAAACTACTAAAACCAGGGTGTAAATAACATGTTTCATCTCAAAAATATTTTTCTCTAAGAGTTTGCAAATTTAAGGAAAGTGATTGTCTTAATAGTTAAAGACAATCACTTTTATTTTATATAATTTTTTATATCTAATTAATCTGCAGCTTGCGCTGTAGTAAAGTCAAATTTTGCAGAAATAGTATCAGAAACTTCATCTAAAACAGTTCCATCAGTTAAGTCCCAAAATCCATTTCCTGCTTCTAATTTAGCAATCAAAGAATTTACTTCAGAAGCACTTAAATAAGGAGCATCCGTCTCTGGATTTCTTGTGAATTGTAAGCTATATACAAAACCGTATCCTTCAGATAAATCATGAAATGCTCCACCGAAATCTTGTGCCGCTAAAGCGTTTTTACCAGCTTGTAAATAGTACACAGCTCTAACACCAATTACTTTTGAAATCTGGTACTGCAATACTGTAACCGCATCTTTTAACACATCGTAATCTTGAGCTACAACCGCTGCTCTACCAATTCTAAATGCTTTAAAAATCTGCTCTTGAATTCCTGAAAAATCAGTATCTGACTCAACTCTAGTGATATACTTGAATAAAAATGAATCGCTTTCGTAACTAATTGGGCTTTCAAAATCTACTGATGGATCTCCATATACATACCCAAAAGCTTCATCATAGTGGTGCTCATATTTCGTATAGTTTTTCCCTTCTTCTAAAGTTTCTGCATCATTTTTAGAAATATAGTCTTCGTTATTGATTCTAGTAGTACCTAAATAGTTGTTCAATACTTGATCAACGATTAAAGCCCCTATAGAACCTTTTGCAAAAGCTTGATTGTATTCTAATCCTTTCCCATTCACATAACGTGTGCTGCTTCCATCAGCAATCATTCCAGCATTACCTTCAGTAGCAGTATTGTCTTTGTTAGGAACGACATCAGCTACTTGACTCGCTATATACGCTGAAAATACGGCTTGAATAGCTTCTTTTGCAACAGCATCACTTCCAAACAAATCGTCAGAAGCTGCAATTTTACTCTTTACATTTTTAGATGATGCATTCAATCCTAAACTACCAGCATCAATAAAATCATTATTTCCTGCCTCGTGTGCAAAAGCAGCCTCTATTTCAGCTGTAGTTTTCCCTGAAGTAACAGAGAAATAGCTCAAAATTTCTTTGTTCATCGCCAATCTCTGTGATTGTCCAGAAAAACTTACAGTAGTTTCATTATTTCTTTCAAAAACATACGTTGATGGTACATTGAAATCATACTCAATATCATTTACGTTTGTGATGACTCCTGTATCTCCATTTCCATCTCCTAAATCATTACCATCATCTTTACAAGCTGTAAACAATAATACCATTCCAGCTAAAATTCCTGCCTTGATTAAATTCTTTTGCATTTCTTTTTATTTAGATTTATTACAAATAGTTAATTTTCTTGCCGCAAAGATACACAAGAATGCGATTTAACAAAACTTATTTAGAATAAATTAAAATAAAGATTTAAAATATTTTATTATAAAATAGCTCTATTTCGTTTTCAAGCTTAATTATGAACACTTTAACCTCTTTATTTGAGTGATATACCCCTTAAATTATATTCGAATAAAATTGAACTTTCACCAACCAAACTAAAATCAAACCAACATGAAAAAAACAAAACAAAGAGTATTGCTCATTGCTGTCATGCTATTAATGAAAGTTCAAACAACTCATTCTCAAACCTCTACATTATATGAAGATTGGGTAAACCATCAATATGATGGAACTTCGACTCTTCCAACATTTTCATATGCTGGATATGCCTATGGCGACAAATCAATACCAACAATTGCTGAATTAACCTCTGATGGAGCAAAAATATTTTTAGTCGCAGCAGATGGTAATGACATGATCGATGACAAATTAAAAATTCGAGAAGCAATTACCGCGGCTGAGAATTATATAAAAGAAAATCCGCAAAATAAAGCCATTGTAAAATTCCCACCCGGTAAGTTTTATGTAAACACAACAACAGATAACAGCTCTATCATTTCTATAACTGAAAACAATATTGTGATACAAGGAAGCGGATCTGGAATAGGTGGAACTGAATTGATTCATTCTCAATATTTAGAGTCTACCAATGGAGCAGATTACAATTGCCCATATTTGTTTCAATTTAAATCAGATGACTTTTGGTTTTCTTCTCAAAAGAAAATTGCTACTGTCACGGGTTCTGCCAAATTAAATTCCTTTTCAATTGAAATTTCACAAAGTGATATCGATGCAAACCATGCTGAATTACAAATCGGGGAATGGATATCCCTAAGAACCATTGATAATTTAGCTTTAGTTACAGAAGATTTGAGTCCGAAAACTGTAGACAATATATACGAAGACGATTTTGATTTAAGTATCAAGAAAAAGGGGTCTAGCTCGATTGAATATCACAAAATCAAAGACATTCAAGGCAACAAACTTATTTTTCATGAACCTATATTAAAACCAGTTTCAGGAAACGATTGGGGTATTTATAGTTTCAACGAACTTAAAGAAGTTGGCATTCAAGACTTGAAGTACACTGGTGGTTTTACCTCTAAACACATGCATCATAGCACATCAAGTAAAACATTAATTGATTTAGGAGAAACTGTTAACACTGCAAACAGAAAAAAATATTCCTACCTCGGAACTTCTGGTTGGAGCGGGATCGAATTTAACGGAGTTGTAAATGGATGGATAAAAAATGTAGTATTCTCACAAATGTCACAATGTGTACTTTTTAAAAATTCTGCAAATTGTACAGCTATCAACAACGAATACACAGGAGATTACCCTGGTCACAATTTCATAACAGCTGCAAGTTCTACTAAATGTTTGATCGCCTTAAATGAAGACAATTCAACGGGGAACAACATCGCTGTTGACAATGCTGACTCTGGCAGCATATTTTTCCGAAATAATGGTAAAGGAATTTGGCATGGAGCTGGTGTTAGTAAACAATCCATAGGAAATGTAATATACAGAAATACACATCCTATGGATGGACATACAGGAATGGAAATGCATGCCAGTCAACCCAGAGCGAATTTATTCGACAATTGTAAAGGAGGTATATTCTTTCACGCAGGAGGAAATGAAACCGAAGTCCCCAATCATTTAAAAAAATTGGTCTTATGGAATTTTGAAGGTACAGGTAATGATGCTGGACGGGGTGAAACAGGAGCTATTGATTTCTGGGTGAACAATGAAAGATACAATACAATGGCAATTCAGCCGATACTAGTAGGAACCAAAGGAATCACTTTTTCCGATCCAGATGACTGTGAAATCATTGAATCCAATGGAACGAAAGTTACTCACGCTATTATAGGAGATAAAAACCACAACATTGAGTCAATTTACGAAGCGCAATTAGCATATCGACGAAACAATAATTTACCCGAATGGATGTATGACTCCTTAGATCATTTAGAAAACCAGGAATACTTAGAGGATTTTGAATTGTCTGAGGCTGATGACTCATGGGGAGGCACACTAATCGGAAGAAATAATGTTACTTGGAGCTTAACCGACACTAAAAAAACAAGTGGTACCTATGTAAATGGTAGCAAATGTATTTACATACAATCCCTGAATAAACCGAATAACCAAATAGAATCTTCTTCTATTGAAGGTGGTATCAGCAGTCTATCTATAGATTGTAAATCGCTGTGGGGAACTCAAAATAATACTCGAAAAATTTTGGTAATGATTAACGATAAAATTATTGATACCTTGACTTTTGAAAATGAAGCTACCTTGAATATTAACTCCTTACAGGTTTTTGGTGATTTTACATTAAAATTAAAAAATATTTCAGACCCAAATAACACGATAGCAATAGATAATATAAAATGGACCAATTATTCAGGATTTACAAAAAACGAAACACCTCCTTCAAATATCAACAACCTGAATGCTATAAAAACTACTACCGATAGCAGTATTTTGATTTGGACACCTTCATATGACGACTCAAACATCGTGACTTATGATGTATTTGAATTAAATAATGCTTCGCCAATTGCTACTACGTCAAGTACTTCATATCACTTAACAAACCTATCAGAAAACACGCAACACACCTATTTTATTCAAGCAAAAGATAACAACGGAAATAAATCAGCAAAAAGGGAAATCAAATTCAAAACAGAACAAGAATTCTTAGAAAAATTTGACGATTCACCAGCCGACAATAGTTGGAATGGAACTATCTCAGGAATAGAAAGTATTGTTTGGAGCTTACAGGATGTAAAAAAGACTAGCGGAAAATACATTGATAATAGCAAATGCGTTTATATGTCTGGCTTAAGTAAACCTAACAATAGCATTGAGTCAAGTACGATTATTGGCGGTATCAGTTTTCTTTCAATCGATTGTAAAAGTCTATGGAAAAATATCGGTGGAGAAAGAAAAATTCAAATAAGTATCTTACAAAATAACAACACTGTAAAAGATACCGTGATGAGCTTTTCTGGTACAGCGAGTACAAATCTAGTCTTCGATAACATAAACATTTCAGGAGATTTCAATCTGCATATTAAAAATGTCTCTTCAGCTACGGATAGTAACACCATGGCAATTGACAATATAAAATGGAGAACCTATTCTGCAAATCAAAATATATCACCATTAGCAAAAACCTTAAGCCTTCTTAAACAAAGTACTTACGAAAAAAACACACTTGAAGTGTATCCTAATCCATTTTCAAATAAAATTTGGATCAAAACGAATAAGCATTTTGAAAAAATATTACTGCTAAATAATTTCGGGCAATTAATACAAATTGAGCCCACCAGCTATGACAATTTACTTTTGTTTGATTTTTCTTCAAATAATATATCTTCAGGCATATATTACCTGAAGCTATTCTCGGATGATGAAATTATCACAAAAAAAATAATCAAGTTGTAATAAATCAAAAAGCCTAACATCCTGTTAGGCTTTTTTTAAATAAAAACTTCTAACGAAGCATTATATGCACTTTCAAAACTCATTGGTTTTGTATGAGTTATAATATTTTTAGAAGTAAAGTATGACAAAAGTTTTTCAGTAGGCATATTTCCTATTAATTCATCTTTCGCCATTGGACACCCTCCAAATCCCTTAATGGCACCGTCAAATCGTCTACATCCTGCTAAGAATGCAGTATCAATTTTATCGAACCATGAGTCGTATGTAGTATGTAAATGCGCTCCAAATTCAATTTCTGAATAAGCAGGAATTAAATTTTCGAATAAATATGTTATCGTATCAGGTGTTGCGCTTCCAATAGTATCAGATAACGATAAAATTTTCACTCCCATTTGAGACAATCTTTCCGTCCATTTTGCAACTACCTCAACAGACCAAGGATCTCCATATGGATTTCCGAACCCCATAGACAAATAGGTCACTACTTCTTTATTAGAATTTGCAGCAATAGATATGATTTCTTCTAAAACTTTAACTGATTCATTGATCGTTTTGTGCGTATTACGCATCTGAAAATTTTCAGAAATAGAAAATGGAAACCCTAGATAAGATATTTCTTCGAAACTTGCCGCTTGCATCGCACCTCTTGTATTGGCAACTATGGCCAGCAATTTACTTTCAGTATCTTGTAAGTCTAATAATGACAAAACTTCAGCTGTATCTCTCATTTGCGGAATCGCTTTTGGAGACACAAAACTTCCGAAATCAATCGTATCAAAACCAACATTTAACAAAGCGTTGATGTAGTTGGCTTTTTTATTAGTGGGTATAAACTCTTTTATCCCCTGCATCGCATCACGAGGACATTCAATAATTTTTACCTTATTATTAGTTTCAGTAATCAAAAGCTTTGAGAAATTTAAATCCAAACAAATATAACCAACGTATTCTAGAGTTAGAACCTTCTTAAACCAAAAAAATCTAGCTGATGCTAGATTTTAGGACAACGTTTACAGTTGGTTTTTCCACTTTTTTTATATTTTTTACAACACTTGTTCTTTTTCTTCTTACCACAAGAAGTTGCACAATCTCCGCTAATAACACAAGGAGAAATCAATACTGGCCCCATATAAATTGTTCTTATTTAGAATAAATAAAGACAAAAGTATAAAATATTTTTCTAGTAGCCAGTATTTTAACAAAAATAATTATTCGGTAGCAGTTGCAATCGTATTGATATCTCTATCAAATAAGTAATGTCCGGTTTTATCGCTTCCAATAATATTAAGTTTGTCTAGCAGCGTTCTAGCTGTAGATTCTTCTTCTAATTGCTCAGTAACATACCATTGCATAAAGTTATGAACGTTGTAATCTTTTAATTGTAAACATTCAAAAATAACCTTGTTAATTTGTTCAGTTACAAACATTTCACTTTTGAGAAAATGTTCGAAAAGCGCATTGAGGTTTTCAAATCTATCCAATGGTTTATCTAATTGAGGAATTGTAACTTCTCCTCCTCTTTCATTGACAAACTTGACCAATTTCGTCATGTGTGCTTTTTCTTCTTCAGATTGTGCATAGAAAAAATCTGCTACACCACTAAATCCTTTATTATCTGCCCAAGAAGCCATTGCTAAGTACTGCATAGAAGCGCTTGCTTCGTATTTTATTTGATCATTTAATAGATCTTGAATCTTTGTTTTCATCTTAAATAATTTTAAATCCAAGATATAAAAGAAAGTTCAAAAAAATAAATATTAAAATTCTTTTTTTTTGATTAAGAATTTAAAATTGCTTTGTTGATTTTTTTAATCAAACTTGGTCCCTCATATATAAACCCTGTGTAAATCTGAACCAAATCAGCGCCAGCTTTGATTTTATCTAATGCATCAGTAGCAGAATGAATTCCCCCTACTCCAATAATTGGAAAAGCTTTATTCGATTTATCTGCTAAATATTTTATTGTTGCGGTACTTCTTTCAGCAATTGGTTTACCGCTCAAACCTCCGTTACCAATTGTGTCGAGCTGTTCATCCGTTGCTTTCAACCCCTCTCTATTCGTAGATGTGTTGGATGCAATTACTCCGTCAATCTTAGTTTCTGCCACCAAGTCAACAATTTCATCCAATTGACGATCATTTAAATCTGGTGCAATTTTTAACAAGATTGGTTTTTGAATGGCTTCTTTATTATTCAAATCTTGTACAGCTTCAATTAATTCAATCAAATAATCTTTGTCTTGTAATTTAGCATGACTTCCTACATTTGGACAGCTTACATTTAACACAAAATAATCTACATATGGATGTAAACCTTTAAATACTTCACAATAATCTTGCGTGTATTGCTCCGTCGGAATATCTGTATTCTTACCAAGATTTCCACCGATGATCAGTTTGCCTTTGTTCTTTTTAAGGTTTTCAATAGCTGCTTCTAATCCTTCATTATTGAACCCCATTCTATTGATAATTCCTTGATCATCTTTCAAACGAAACAATCTCTTTTTAGGATTTCCTGCTTGTCCCTTAGGAGTTACAGTACCTATCTCAATAAAACCAAAACCGAAATCCGCCAACTCATTATACAATACTGCATTTTTATCAAATCCAGCAGCTAATCCAACTGGGTTCTTAAATTTCAAACCAAACAATTCTCTTTCTAAACGTACATCGTTTACCTGAAACATTCCTTTTATCAATGCAGATATTCCAGGGATTTTTGAAATATTTTTTATCACAGAAAATGTAAAGTAATGTACTTTTTCTGGGTCGAATTGAAAAAGTATAGGTCGTATAATCGATTTGTACATAGATAACTTCTTTAGAAGATTTCTTAATTATTTTAAGAACGCTGCAAATTTACGAAATAACCATCAGAGAGCCAATTTTCAAAACACTTGATGTCTTTCAATATTTAATCATCTGAAACTTCGCTACACAAAGAACCAAAACCTGGGAGACAACGTCTTTTTAAATTTTAATACCAATGGCTTCACATAAAAAAACGTACCCTGAGTCAAGCTCAGGGTACGTTTTTTTTTAAAAGACTTATGATATATTATCTCAAACTAGCTTCTACATTCTTTTCAAATGTTGCTTGTAGTTTTTGCATTATTTTGTCGATTTGCTTATCGTTCAATGTTTTCTGCTCGTCTTGTAATAAGAAACTCACCGCATACGATTTTTTATTGGCAGGAAGTTTATTACCTTCATAAACATCAAATAAATCAACTTCTTTCAATAATTTTCTTTCTGATTGAAAGGCTAAATTGTAAATCTCGCCAAAAGTCACCGTACTATCAACTAACAACGATAAATCTCTTTTCACAGCTGGGAATTTTGGCAATGCTTTTACCTTGACCCCTTTTTTGCTAGAAATTTTCAAAACATTATCCCAGTTAAAATCAACATAGATAACCTCTTGTTTGATTCCAAAAGATTTTAAAATAGTTTGTTTTACAATTCCAACATCAGCCAATTTAATTTTTCCAAGACTCAAAGTAATTCCTTCAGAAAAAACATCATTTTTAGTAGGAGTCGTTTTTAATGCAGTTGCCCCTAACCTAGCCAAAACAGAATTTACTACACCTTTAACATAAAAGAAATCAGATGTTTTATTCGTTTTCAACCAAGAATCTTGTGTTCTATTTCCGGTAACAAAAAGTGATAAATGCTTTAACTCTTCGTATTTATCTTCAAATTTGTGATATGTTTTTCCGAATTCGAAAAACTGCAATGCGTTGTTTTTTCTATTGATATTGTATGCAACAGACTCTAAACCACTAAACAATAATGATTGACGCATCACTGCCAAATCATTGCTCAAAGGGTTTAACATTTCTACATTGTTGTCTGGGTTTAAATTTTCTGAATGCTCTATATATGAAGCTTTGGTAAGCGAATTAGACATGATTTCGTGAAAACCAAGCCCATTCAACTGATTCCCAACAATATTTTCAACTTTCACTCCATTGAAATCTGAAAATGAAATTGAAGTATTTAGTTTATGTGAAAATTGGATGTTATTATACCCATATACGCGTAAAATTTCTTCAATCAAATCAGCCTCTCGTTGCACATCTACTCTATATGCAGGTACTGTTAAACCTAATCCACCTTCCGTTTCACTATTTATTTTAATCTCTAATGAAGCCAAAATATTTTTTATCGTTTCATTTGGTAATTTTTCACCAATCAAACGTGCAGCATTTTCGTATGAAAGTAACAACTCAAAATCCTCAATTTTTGTAGGATATAAATCGTCAATATCAGAAGAAATAGTACCACCTGCAATTTCAGTAATCAACAAGGCTGCTCTTTTCAAAGCATATTTTGTGAAATTCGGATCTATCCCTCTTTCAAATCGGAAAGAAGCATCTGTGTTTAAGGCATGTCTTTTGGCAGATTTTCTAACAGAAACCGGATTAAAATATGCACTTTCTAAAAAGATAGAAGTTGTATTTTCTGATACTCCAGAATCTTCTCCTCCGAATACACCTGCGATACACAATGGATTAGAATCTCCATCACAAATCATTAAATCTTCGTTATGCAACTCTCTTTCTACACCGTCTAAAGTTGTAAACTTGGTTCCTTGTTCTAAGGTTTTAACCAAAATTTTATTCCCCTTAACTTTCATTGCATCAAAAGCATGCAAAGGTTGTCCCAATTCATGTAGCACATAGTTTGTTATATCAACTACATTGTTGATCGGACTTAACCCGATCGCATTCAATCTAGATTTTATCCAATCTGGAGACTCGCCTACTTTTACATCTGTTATTGTAACACCGCAATATCTAGGAGCCAATTCTTTGTTTTCAACTTCAATATCGAATTTTAATTTCCTTTCATCTACATGAAAATTACTAACAGAAGGAGAGATTAACTCTAAAGAAACACCTTGTTGTATCAAGCCTGCTCTTAAATCTCGTGCAGTACCATAATGACTCATGGCATCTGCTCGGTTCGGAGTTAATCCGATTTCAAAAACCTCATCAATTTCAATATCAAAAACTTCAGCAGCAGGAGTTCCCGGTTTTAAAGCATCATCTAGAACCAAAATTCCATCATGACCTTTACCAAGTCCTAACTCATCTTCAGCACATATCATCCCTAGACTTAATTCTCCACGAATTTTCCCTTTCTTTATTTTAAATCCTTCACCTTTGTCATCGTACAAAACTGTTCCCACAGTAGCAACTGGTACTTTTTGACCTGCGGCTACATTCGGTGCTCCACAAACTATTTGAACGGGTTCCTCTTTTCCAATATTTACAGTTGTTACACTTAATTTATCGGCATTGGGATGTTTTTCACAAGTTAAAACTTCTCCAACAACAACCCCTTCTAAACTACCTTTGATAGATTCTATTCTGTCAATTCCTTCAACCTCTAATCCTAAATCAGTAAGTAATTCTCCAGTTTTTACAGCTTCCCAATCAATTTTTAAAAATTGTTTTAGCCAATTGTATGATATTTTCATTCTTGTGAAATAAAGTTCTTAAATAGGCGGCAAATATACGGAAAGCATTAAAAATATAACAGGAACTCTTATTTAAAATTAAGGGTAATTATTAATGACATGTTTTGCCTAATTCGATTTCTATAAGGGATAAAATAAGATAGTTTGTATCTTCGCAAAAAAAACGATGACCATTATTAAATTATTTAGAACAATCAGCATTGCAGAGGGAATCTCTTTGCTATTATTATTCGGTATTGCGATGCCAGTAAAATATATTTTAGACAAGCCTCTTTTGGTAGAGATTGTAGGTATGGCACATGGACTTTTATTTATTGCTTATATTTTTTTCGCAGTTTATTATAAGTTTAAAGTAAAATGGAAGTTTAAAGATTTTTTCTTCATATGCTTTGCATCTGTGCTTCCGTTTGGTACATTTTATATCGACAAAAAATATTTATCAGATATCAACGCATAAAAAAAGCCGCTGTTCAGCGGCTTTTTTATGCGATTTAAAATTTTAGAAAACCAACTTAACATCTAAGTCAAACTCATTGTCAATTGCTTTGTCTTTTAAATTGTCGAAAAAACTTGAAGAACCATACTTGATTCCGAATTTTGTTCTGTCGATTTCTACATCAGTCTTAGCAGTATTCCCCTCAATTTCTATTTCGAAAGAAATTTTTTCAGTGATTCCTTTGATCGTTATTTCTCCCTCAACATCGTATTCATTATCATCATCTTTTGAGACTTTTGTAAATACTAATTTTGCAGTTTTATAATTCGCTACTCCAAAAAAGTCATCACTTTTTAAATGACCTTCCAATTTGTTTTTATAATCTCCTGTTAAATCAGTTACAGTAATTGTCTCCATATCAACGATTACTGTTCCTCCTACTAACTTGTCTTTTTTGAACTCTAAAAAACCTTCTTTAATCTTTATAGTTCCTTCATGCTTTCCCGTTACTTTTTCACCAACCCAGTGAATTGCACTTTCTGATGCTTTGATTTCTTTTTTTTCTGTTTTAATAGCACTAAATGACATCGCCAAAACCGCTATAATTGCTACTGCTGTTGATTTTAAAATTCTTGTTTTCATAATTGTTATTTATTATTTGTTCTTAATTTATTTAATAATATGTTTAATTGATTCGCTTCATGTTCTGTTAAACTTTCTGTTACTTTTTGTTCATGGGTTTTTATTGGTTCATCAATTGTAGCCAATAAATCTAATCCTTCAGGGGTTATTGTAATTTCAATTTTTCTTCTGTTGGTTTCACAAGCTACTCTATTTACAAATCCTTTTATCCTTAATTTTTCAATAAGCCGTGTTGTATTACTCATTCGAGAAATCATATGCAGTTGTATGTCTTGCAAATTTATTGGCTTTCCTTTCTGCCCCCTTAAAATTCGTAAAACATTGAATTGTTGTGATGTCAAATCATACAGCTTAAAAAATTCAGATGATTTCTCATTCACCCAATTGCCCGTATACATTAAATTCAATATTACTTTCGTAAAAGAATTCAGTTTACTCTCTTGATTTAATTGTTTTTCGACTAACATTTGTATATACAACTATTGTTTAGACAACAAATATACAATAATATTATATTCAAAAAGAAAAAACCATTAAATACTTGTACATACAAGTTTAAAACTCAAAATAATTAACAAATGTTAATCATCGTATTGTATCTTTGTAATGTAATTGATAATTGTATGCCATGAGTAATTTATGCAACTGTCCACATTGTAGTTCAAAGGAAAGAAGAATTTCTACCCAGCTAAGCTTTTTTAATAAGGTTTTGCCATGTACTACTGTGTATCGTTGCTTAGATTGTGGCTCTCAGTACATCACGTGCTCAGTGCTTAAAAAAAGATTTTTAGTACAGAAACGATTCTTTTACGAAAACCATTATTGGAATAATGCCGACATAGAATAACAAGCATATAACAACATAACCAACTTTAACCACTTAAATAAATAAAAAACAAAAAAAATAGAGCAGTAAATTTTGCACAGAAACAATCATGAGTAAACATTGTCCAACTTGTAATTCTAGATACAGAAAGCGATCTACAAAACTATCCATATTTAAAATGATTTTACCCTGCACAAGGGTGTATCGTTGCATGTGTTGTTTTAATCTTTATTTACACTGTGAAGTTTTCAGAGTAAACGTTCCTCTTAATATTTTTAGAGCGTCGAAAATATTTTCGTCAGGTAATAATTCATAAGTTATTATTACATTTATATTTTATCGAAATTTATGCGCTCTGTGAAACAAATAGTTTTTTTTGTTCTAAACATTATTCTGTTGGTGAACTGTTTTTCTCAAACAACTTCTAAAAACAAACCAACACACCAGCCTACTATTGAAGATAAAATTGAAGCACTTCAACAAAATTTAATTGAAGCATCAAACGACAGTCTTAAAACCAACGCGCTTATTGCATTGGGAGAATATCATCTAAATCGAGATTTTTCTAAAGTAAATGATTATTTAAAAACTGCGCTGAAGTTAGCTTCAAAAACGAACAATCAATATCAAATCGCAACGATATATGCAGATCTTGGAATTATGTATCGAAGAAAATCTGACTATACTGAAGCTATTGATTATTACTTAAAGTCAAAATCGATTTTCAATAGATTAAACGATTCTGTCAATGTGTCTGCCCTAAACCATAATTTGGGCGTACTTTATCGATTTCTAAATGATTACGAGACATCTATAAAACACTACAAAGATGCTATTGACATAAGACTCAAACTAAAAGACAAAAAAAATGATTTAGCCATCAGTTACAACATGCTTGGGGTGAGTTACAGAAAGTCTAACCAATTGGACTCTGCTTTGTATTTTTATAAAAAAGCGAAAACTATATTCAAAGAATTAAAAAACGAAGCAAATATCTACCGTGTAAATGGAAATTTGGCTGTTCTTTATAGCCGACAGAATAACTCGGACAAAAGTCTACTATTAAATAAACAAAACCTAGAGTACTATTCTAGAACCAAAAATGAAGCGTCAATGTGTACGACTCTATACAATATTAGCGTCGAATATTTCAAAAAACAAAATTACGATCTTGCTTTATCATACTGCGATAGACTGATTGAAATTGCGAAAAAGTCTCAGTTCAAAGACAGGTTAAAAATAGCTTACAAAAAAAAATCTGAAATTTTAGAATTCAAAAACGATTATAAAAACGCTTACAAAAACTATATCCTTTATAAAAAATACTCCGATTCTATATTAGACAAAGAGGGAATAAAAAAAATAAAAGCTCTAGAATTAACTTACAAATTTGATCAAGAAAAACTAAGAGATAGTTTAAGATATGAAAAACAAAAGCAAATTTCAGAATCACAAATACACCAATTAACTTCGAAAAATAAAACCATCACCTTTTGGTTGATATTTGGTAGTTTAGGATTAATTTCAATTTTTTGGATTCTATTTTTGTACAAAAAAAACGAGTACTCGAAAAGAAAACAATCTCTTCAACGTATTTATTCACAAAACTTGATCGAAGCTCAAGAAAATGAAAAGACTAAAATCGCGAGAGATTTGCATGATAGTGTTGGGCAAAAATTGATGTTATTGACCAGGAACATCAAGTCACTTAATGATAAAAATTTAGAAAAACTAGCTACCAGTACTTTGTCGGAATTAAGGTCAATTTCTAGAGAACTACATCCTGAAAGCATCGAAAATATTGGGCTGACTACCGCTATCAAAACTCTTGTAAATGAGTTTGACCAACATACAGAGCATTTTTTCACTATGAGCATTGAGGATGTCGATACCTATTGTGATACCAACATGGGGATACATATCTTTAGAATCATACAAGAATCTATTGCCAACAGCATCAAACATTCAAAATCTACTGCTATCTCTTTAAAAATTCGAAAAATTGAAAATCTCATTTATATCAAAATTGAAGACAACGGTACTGGATTTGATATCACCTCTGAGCTGAACAAAAAAAACAGCCTTGGTCTAAAAACTATGCTAGAAAGAACTAAAATCCTGAATGGAAAATTTCATATAAAAAATAAAAAACCATCGGGCACTCAAACAACAATATCAATTCCATGTCAAAAATAAATTCTAAAAAAGATATTTCCATTGTTGTGGCAGATGATCACCCATTACTTTTAAATGGTTTGGTTCATGAGTTGCATTCTCATAATTATACGCATGTACACAAAGCTACTAATGGAAAGAATGCATTAAAACTGATCTTATCCATCGAACCGAATATCGCTATGTTGGATATTCACATGCCTGAGCTAAATGGATTTGAGGTGATAGAACAAGCAAGAAAAAAAGGTTGTAAAACTAATTTTATAATTCTTTCATTCCACAAACAATCAGAATATCTAGAAAAAGCTAAATCACTAAATATAAATGGATATTTACTAAAAGAAGACGATTTCGAAGAAATTGAAAAATGCATAAATTCTATTGAAAACAATGTTTTTTATTTGAGCAAATCTTTAGATACAAGTCAAAATGAAAATTTACCAAATGATTTGATTTTAGTGGAAAAACTTACAACTTCTGAAAAAAAAATATTAAAATTGGTAACCAAGCAATTCTCTAATGCAGAAATTTCAGACTATTTATCAATATCAGTTCGAACAGTTGAAAAGCATAGAAGCAATATCATTCAAAAACTTGAATTAGTAGGTGGTACAAATTCTCTGACAAACTGGGCTCTAACTAACAAAAACTCAATAGACTTACTTTAAAAATACGTGGTAGCACGTATTTTAGGCCGTCCTCGATTTCTCTAACTTTGCATTATTAACAAATGTTAATTTAAGCAATAAAAATGTCCATAGAGAAAAAAATAAAATCAACAATTGTTCTTGATATTGATACAAAAACGGTTATCAATTTAATGCATATTGGAAGCTGGGTAAATGAAAAAAATGTTACTTTTTTCAAACAGTTTGGTTTATCGTCTCAACAGTACAATATATTACGAATACTTAGAGGTCAAAAAGGAAGACCGATAAATTTAACCGACATCCATGAAAGAATGATCTCAAAAATGAGCAACACAACACGTTTGATCGACAAGCTTATTCTAAAAGGTTTTGTAACTAGAAGGACAGATAAGAAAAATAAAAGAAGAGTAGAAATCCGAATTACAAAAAAAGGTCTAAACTTATTAGAGCAAATTGACCTACAAATCACAGGACATACAGAATCTATTACAAAACATTTAAATTACAAAGAGTCACTCATTTTAAATGAATTGATTGATAAACTTAGAGGAGAATAACATAACAAATCCTACCCTATTTAGATCATTGTCTCAACGATACAATACGCTCTAAAAAATCTCCAACATAATAAGCAACCAAAGCTGCTACCGCCCCCATAAGAACCGTTGACAACACACTATAAAATCGATTTTTATTATTCACCACTCCTTTCAAATAGCCAATCAGACCAAAAGAAAAGAATGTGAGTGTGGTAGACCATATCATCAAGTCTCCCTTAAACTCCATAAACATATCTAAAACATAAACCAACAGCGGAATAAACCCCAGAATTAAAAACGAAACGAAGGTTATCAATCCAATTTTAAAAGGTGACTTGTTTTCTTCCACCATACCAAGCTCATCTTTCATCATAACATCAACCCATCGATCTTTGTCAGCTGTTATTGTATCAACTACTTGTTCTAACAATTCACCCTTAAAACCTTTGGCAGCATAAATTTCTCGCACCTCTTGTTTTTCTTTTTCAGGAATATTTTCTACTTCCCAATATTCAATTGCTTTATGTTTCTCATAATTATCAACATCTGATTTTGATGATAAATAGGCACCTATTGACATCGCAAAACCATCGGCAAACAGGTTTGCAAAACCTAAAATAATTATCACATTAGAATCTAACCCAGCACCTACAGCTCCAGCTACTACAGCAAATGTAGTGACACTACCATCGATACCACCATAAACAAACTCTGCCAAATATTCTTGAAATTTTTGTACAAAAACACTTGATTCTCCATGTATTTTACTTTCCTCAATAGCTTGACTCATATATTATTTTAAAATTGACACACCGTTTAAATCTGTTGTTAACACATCAGACATATAATCGAAAAAAGGCCTCAGACCTAAATACGATTCGTTTAATTTTTCCCTAAAATCACTTGCTACTACTTCTTTATCAGAAAATTTTCGAGTAACCAAAAAAGACTTTTTCTTAATCAAATCAATATTCGGATGATTTTTATCAAAACCTCTTGGCGCCGATTTCACCTCATCCCCTTCTAGTTTCCCAAATAATTTTTGAAAATTTTCAGAAGCAATGATTTCTCGAATCTCTGTAGCATCTGTTTCAAATTCTTTTCTTATTCTAAGCAAGTCCGCTGGGTTTGGCTGAAAAAAACCTCCTGCCATCATCGTTTCTCCCGGTGCTATTTTCAAATAATATCCTCCTCGTAAACTTTCTGTAGCTCTTGAAAAACTAACACTTCTATACCAATTATAAGGTGTTTTATCTTTTGAAAAGCGTACATCACGATAGATTCTAAAAATTTTCATTTTTTCAATCGTATCATTTTTATTTAAATCTTCTAAAACACCAGTATAAAATGCTTTTAGTTTTGCTTCTTCCTCTTTAAACTCACTTTTATGTATATCAAACCATTCTCGATTGTTATTCTCTTTCAGTTTTTGCAAAAATTCTAAACTAGATTTAGATACTTGTATCATTGTATTGTTTTTAAGCTTCAATTTACACAATTGTTATAGTATTACAAACAAAATTATTACACATAATAAAAAAGCGAAGTCAAATGACTTCGCTTTTATTAATCTTCTACTAAGACCCACTCTCCTTTATCGAGTAGAGGAATCGCTTGTTTGAATTTCACTTCTTTACTTTGACCGTTCATTACATTTTTTATTGTAACACGTTCGTTTCTTCCTATTTTTCTCTCTTCGCGCACTACGGTTTCTTGAACTTGCTGTTCACGTGTATCTCGTTGCGACATCGCAGATTCAGAAATATTTTGAACCTCTTCTTTACTTACGTTTAATTTTTCACGTTTTTCAACCGGTGCTTTTGATATCTGACTCGGATTTTGAGTTGGCAACTCTCCTTTAAACAAGAATGACAACACTTCTTTATTAACCTTGTCTAACATTGTTTTAAACAATTCAAAAGCCTCAAACTTATAAATTAACAACGGATCTTTTTGCTCGTAAGATGCATTTTGAACCGACTGTTTTAAATCATCCATTTTTCGTAAATGATCTTTCCAAGTTTCATCAATAATGGCAAGCGTAATGTTTTTCTCGAAATCATTGATCAATGTTTTTCCTTCTGATTCAAATGCCTCTTTTAGGTTAGTAACTACCTGTAATGTTTTTACTCCATCTGTAAAAGGAACAACAATACGCTCGTATTTATCAGATTCATTCTCATAAACATTTTTAATCACTGGATAAGCTGTAGTCGCATTGCGAATTACTTTATCTTGATAATGCGCATATACCTTGTCGTATAAATCATCTACTAATTTTTCTGCAGCTAGAGTCTTAAACTCTTCTTTTGTAAATGGAGAAGCCATTCCTGAGAAATGAATCAACTGAAATTCAAAATTTGTATAATTATCCGTTGGTTTGTTTTCAGCTACAATCGAAGCACAAGAATCGTAAATCATATTTACAATATCAATTTGCAAACGTTTCCCGTCCAAAGCATGACGACGGCGCTTATAAACAACCTCACGTTGAGCATTCATAATATCATCGTACTCTAACAAACGCTTACGAACTCCGAAATTGTTTTCTTCTACCTTTTTCTGAGCACGTTCAATTGACTTAGAAATCATCGAGTGTTGAATTACCTCACCTTCTTCAAGTCCCATTCTATCCATCATTTTTGCGATTCTATCAGAACCGAATATACGCATCAAATGATCTTCTAAAGAAACATAAAATTGAGATGAACCTACGTCTCCTTGCCTTCCAGCTCGTCCTCTTAACTGTCTATCTACACGTCTAGAATCATGTCTTTCTGTACCGATAATAGCCAAACCTCCAGCAGCTTTTACTTCGTCTGAAAGTTTGATATCTGTACCACGACCTGCCATATTGGTTGCGATAGTTACCATACCTGAGTTACCTGCATCTGCAACAATCTCTGCCTCTTTCTTATGCAATTTCGCATTCAACACATTGTGCTTAATTTTTCGAAGCGAAAGCATTCTAGATAACAATTCAGAAATTTCTACAGAGGTTGTACCCACTAATACAGGACGACCTTTTTGAACCAACTGAACAATTTCGTCAATTACTGCATTGTATTTTTCTCTAGTTGTTTTATAAACTAAATCTTCTTTATCATCACGTAATAACGGTCTATTTGTAGGAATTTCAACAACATCTAATTTGTAAATCTCCCAAAACTCACCTTCTTCTGTAATCGCCGTACCGGTCATTCCACCTAACTTACGATACATTCTAAAGTAATTTTGCAACGTAACCGTAGCAAAAGTTTGAGTTGCCGCTTCAATTTTTACATTTTCTTTCGCTTCAATTGCTTGATGCAACCCATCAGAATAACGGCGACCGTCCATAATACGACCTGTTTGTTCGTCAACTATCTTCACCTTGTTATCCATTACAACATACTCTTTATCTTTTTCAAATAAAGTATATGCCTTTAATAACTGATTCAAGGTATGAATACGCTCACTTTTAATACTAAAGTCATTATAGAGCGCTTCTTTTTGAGTTACTTTTTCTTCAACAGTAGCATCACTGTTGTCTATTTCACCAATCTTAACTCCAATATCTGGTAACAAGAAAAAATCTTGATTTTCACTATCGCCTGACAAGTATTGGATTCCTTTATCAGTTAACTCAATTGAGTTGTTTTTTTCGTCGATTACAAAGTACAATTCTTTGTCAATCTTTGGCATCTCTCTGTTGTTATCTGCCATGTAAGTATTCTCGGTCTTTTGAAGTAGCTGTTTCACTCCTTCTTGACTCAAGAACTTAATCAACGCTTTATTCTTTGGCAAACCACGATATACTCTCAATAAAAGAATACTACCTTCTTCAGTGTTACCTTCGGCGATCAATTTTTTGGCCTCAGCTAAAACCCCAACCAAGTATTGACGTTGAATTTTTTCAATTTCCTGTACTTTTGGTTTTAATTCATTGAATTCATGACGATCACCTTCAGGTACAGGTCCAGAAATAATTAAAGGAGTTCTAGCATCATCAATCAAAACTGAATCCACCTCATCAACAATCGCATAATTCGGTGCTCTTTGCACTAAATCTTTTTGAGAGTGCGCCATATTATCTCTTAGGTAATCAAATCCAAATTCGTTATTGGTACCATAGGTAATATCGGCATTATAGGCTTTTCTTCTTTCTTCTGAATTTGGTTGGTGATGATCAATACAGTCAACCGTTAAACCATGGAATTCCCATATCGGTGCCATCCAAGCAGCATCTCTTTTCGCCAAGTAGTCATTTACTGTTACTACATGTACTCCGTTACCTGTTAAGGCATTCAAGAAAATTGGTAAAGTCGCTACCAAAGTTTTCCCTTCTCCTGTCATCATCTCGGCAATCTTACCTTTGTGAAGTACAGAACCACCGATTAACTGAACATCATAATGAATCATTTCCCACGTAACAGGTGTTCCCGAAGCATCCCAAGAAGTTGCCCAAATAGCATTATCTCCCTCTAGTGAAACATATTCTTTTACCCCTGAAAGTTCTCTATCATAAACAGATGCAGTAACCGAAACTACATCATTTTCTGTGAATCTCTTTGCCGTTTCTTTCACAACTGCAAAAGCTTCCGGCATAATTTCTTCCAAAACATTCTCTGAAGCTTGATAAGCTTCATCTTTTAAAGCATCTATTTCTGTAAATATTTGCTCTTTTCTATCAACATGTGCTTTTATTGCTTCTTCTTCAAGAGCAGCAATTTTCTCATCAAAAACTTGCGTTGCTTCTTTAAGCAATTTTTTAAAGTTTTTCGATCTTGCACGTAATTCGTCATTCGACAATGCATTTAGCTCACTCTCAAAATCACGAACCTTATCGACAATTGGTTGCAGTAATTTTAAATCTTTTTTTTGTTTATCACCAACAAAAATTTTAAGTACTGAATTTAAGATACTCATATTTTATTTTTTTTATTTCTCAAAAGTAGTTTGAACTACTTCTATATAATTTATCTATTTCGAAAACTAAATACTGCAATACTCTGTGTTGCAGCACTCTAAAAAACTCGTTCAAAAATACACAAAAAAAAAGCCTCAATAGAGACTTTTAAGTGATATTACTAATAGTTTTAATCTAGTATTCATCCTCGTTCCAAAAATAATCTTCTTCGGTAGGATAGTCTGGCCAGATTTCTACGATAGATTCGTAAGCATCTCCTTCATCTTCCATACTTTGAAGATTCTCAACAACCTCTAAAGGAGCACCAGTTCTAATCGCATAATCAATCAATTCATCTTTTGTTGCAGGCCATGGTGCATCTGCTAAATACGAAGCTAATTCTAAAGTCCAATACATCTTTATAAAAATTGTTTATTTGTGCAAAAATAATTTTTTTTCTTAAAAAGTCAAGTTTTTTTTCATGTAATTCAAAAAGTCTAAAAGAACGTATGTAAAAGCTATGGAATCCATTTAATTTCCTGTGCTTTATTATCAATTGTCAACTTCCGTGCCAATACAAAAAGATAGTCAGAAAGTCGGTTTAAATACTTGATTACCGAGGGTTCAATTATTTCTTTTTGTTGCAACACCACCACCAAACGCTCAGCTCTTCTGCAAACTGCTCGAGCTATATGACAATATGACACCGTAGTATGACCTCCTGGCAAAACGAAATGAGTCATTTGTGGAAGCTCAGCATCCATTTTATCTATTTCATTTTCAAGATCTGTTATCATTTGATCAGTAACCATAGTTCTCCCTAATCTTTTTTCTCCATTTTTCAGGGTTTCCTTCTCTTGAGGAGTTGCTAAAATTGCTCCAACAACGAACAGTTCTTTTTGAATTTTAATCAAATTTTCGAAAGTATAGGCATCAATCTTTTGATCACGCACCAATCCTAAATATGAATTCAATTCATCCACCGTTCCATAAGCTTCTATTCGAATATCAGCTTTAGACACCTTTGTTCCCCCATACAATCCCGTCTCTCCTTTGTCTCCTGTTTTGGTATATATTTTCATAATCTAAAATCTTATTGTAAAGTGTTCTTTGCGCTGTTCTTTCCTAAAAAAAACGATTCCCCATTTAAACAAATCAATAGTAACGGTAACCTCAGGGTGCATTTTTATTTCTTCCCAGACCTCTGTCATCCCTTTACTCCAATGAATATCATCAAAAATAAAAATACTGTCGTTGTGTTTCGATGTTAACAAAGTATCGAAATAATTTCTTGTTGCTTCTTTTGTATGATTCCCATCAAACAGCACTATATCGTATTTTTGATTAGTTACTAAGCTAGGCAATATTTGTTCAAACTCACCAACTTGCACTGTAACATTTTTTATACCAAAAGACATCAATTGTTTTTGGGCTACTTTAGCTGTGTTAGGACAACCTTCAATTGTTGTTAATGAAACATTATCATCGCTTTTGGCTATACAATATGCTGCAACACCTAAAGAAGTCCCTAACTCTAAACAGTTTTTTAGGTTAAAATAAGGAATCATCCTCATCAATAACAAAGCATGCTTTTTTTTAATAGAAGCCACCTTTGCTATTTTGGCAATCTCTCTACTATTGCTTTTAAAAACCTTTGAACCAGCACCGAAATCGGCTACTTCAATCACTTCTTCTGAGGCCTGAAGTGTTTTCATGAATAATCTATATGAACTCTCATTTGAACCTAACGGTTTTTTATACAGGCATTTAGTAACAAAATCATATACAAAAGGTGAGTGAACTCCGTGTTCATTCGAAGACTTCAATAAAAACTTACAATATGAAATAGGTTCAAAAAACATCTATAATCCCTTTAATCACAGCAAAAGTAAATGAATTTTTATTGTTTATAGATAATAAAAATTATATTTGTAAACAGTTAAAACTGTCTTGCATGAACAAATTATTATTGGTTATTCTTATTTCTAGCCTATTGTTTTCTTGTGTTCCTCACAAAAAATTGGTTTATTTTCAAGGAGAACCAATGGAGAAAGAGGATATCCATAAAGTCAATGAAATTCCCTATAAACTGCAAACTAACGATATCATTTCTATAACACTCAAATCTAAAAATGAAGAATTAGTTGCTCTTTTTAACAATAATGATAACGCAAACAATGGTAACACACAACAAGGTAGTAACCTATACTTTACTGGTTATACCGTCGATGAACATGGTAATATAAGATTGCCATATGTCGGCAACTTAAATGTTCTTGGATATACAATCGATGAAGTAAGACAAAAAGTAAAGTCAGAATTAAAATATTATATCAATTTTGATAAAAATATATTTGTGACTGTGAAACTTGCAGGTATTCGATATACAATTCTTGGAGAAATTGGATCTCCTGGTACGCAAATTATTTATCAAAACAAACTCAACATTATAGAAGCCATCGCAAACGCTGGTGATATTGTACCTACAGGGGATAGAACAAAAGTTGAAGTTATTCGAGAAGAATTTGATGGAATCAAAAAATACACAGTTGACATTACTCAAGTAGATGTTTTTGATTCAGAAGTTTTCAACATCTTACCCCACGACATAATCTATATCAACCCAATCAAAACTAAATCTTGGGGGATTGGAACCACTGGTCTTGAAACATTTACAACGTTGGCATCTATTTTTTCAATAATTGCGACAACGTTGCTTTTGATAAAATCTTTTTAAAATACCTTTATGGGTAAAAAACAATCTTCATACAACGAACAAGAAGAAAATCTAATTGATTTAAAATCTCTATTATTTAAGGTATTTAGCCATTGGAAGCTTTTTGTAATTACAATAATCATTGGATTGAGTATTGCTAAATTTATTAATGGTTATGAAGAAAAATCGTATACTATCCATACCACTATTGGTGTTAAAGAAGAACAAAACCCTCTTTTTTCTTCCAGCACAAATATAGCATTCAACTGGGGTGGAGCTAGCAATCTAGTTGAAGGAATAAAAGCGGCTTTTAAGTCGAGAACACACAATGAAAAAGTAGTTACCTCATTAAAGTACTATATTGACTACCTTGAAGAAGGCAAATACCGATTAGAAGATGTATACGGAAAAAAGCCCTTCTTTCTAACCACAGACAGTACCGACTATCAATTGTTAAATCAATTGATAAAAATTCAATTTATCTCTGATAATAAAGTCAAATTATCAGTCGATTTTGAAAACACAAACACAAAAAAACTGATTGAGTATACAAACCAATCTGTTATTAACTTCAATCCTTCTGAAACTACATATGAAAAAACTTTTGATGTAAATGACACGATAAAGACTCCTTTTTGCACATTCAAGCTAGACAAAAAACACAATTTTATTTCATCGAAAGAATATTATGTCAGATTTAGAAATATCAATAGTGTTGTTGGTCGGTATAGGGGAATTTATATCAAAGAGTTAAAATCAGGTACATCTTTATTAGATTTATCGTTGTCTGGCACCAACAAGGCTAGATTGGTTGACTATTTAAACACCTCTGTCAACGTATTAGGTAACGACCAAAAAAACAACAAAATTGCTTATGCAATTAAAACAAAAAAATATATTGATACTCTATTTAGCAATGAGGCTAAAAGATTGGAAGAATTGGAAGGTGAATTAGCCAAATTCAAAGATTCTGCGAATATCTACAGTATAGATTCTGAAGGAGAAAAGATTTTTAATCAAATTACGGATGTAGACAATGAAATATTAATCAAAAGAAGAAGTATTGATTATATAGTAAGCTTGAAAGAATACTTACTTTCTCACGACCAACAAAGCAAGGACATTCCTGCTCCCACGATCAGTGAAATTAATGAACCTACAACAATTTCCAACACACAAGAACTAATCACGCTAGTTACGTTGAAAAACGAATTAGAAGATGCTGGTGTTACTGCAATACACCCAGAGATGATTGATATCCGAAATAGAATCGCCTCTCGAAAAAAGATTGTTACCGAAAACTTAAACTCACTCGAGAAAAAGAATAAAAAAGATATTATCAAACTCGAAAAGAGACTACAGCAACTAAGCAAAGAATTGAAACGTATTCCAAAACTCGAACAAGAACTGATTAAATACGAAAGAAATTACCAACAAACTGAAACAAATTACACTTATTTAAAACAAAAAAGTTATGAAGCTGGAACCGCAATTGCTGCCAATGTTTCAGATATCAAAGTATTGGATATTGCAAAAGATGTTGGACAAGGTTCTTCTCGCCCTAGAAAATCATTCAACTACTTAGTCTCTATAATGTTAGCAATACTTCTTCCTCTAATCTATATCGTTTTTAGACAATTATTAGATGACAGTATTCATACGGTAGAAGAAATAGAAAAAAACTACAAAATTCCTGTATTAGGAGTTATTGGTAAAAACACTAGTTCTTCTAACCTTGTCGTTTTTGAAAGACCAAAATCATCGGTAGCCGAATCCTTTAGAGCACTGCGTTCTAACTTACAGTTTTTATTTCCAGACAAAAGCCAAAATAACAGTAACAACAAAACAATATTATTTACTTCTTCTGTTAGTGGTGAGGGAAAAACTATGGTATCCATGAATATGGCTATCGCTATGGCATTAGGAGGAAAAAAAACAATTTTGATCGGTTTAGATTTAAGAAAACCAAAAATATTTGATGATTTTAAAGTAGACAACAATATTGGTATTGTAAACTATTTAATCAACCAAAAAACGATTGAAGAAATAACGCATCAAACTGACATACCTAATCTTGACTTGATTGTTTCTGGACCAATACCTCCTAACCCATCTGAATTGATTTTAAGTGCAAATACTTCTAAATTAATCAATTCATTAAAATCAAAATACGACTATATCATTATAGATACTCCTCCCGTTGGATTGGTTTCAGATGCTTTAGAATTAATTAAATATTCTGATGCAAATATTTATGTAATCCGTCAAAATTATTCAAAAAAGGGAATGATGAAAATGATTGACGATAAATATTCGAATGGGGAAATAAAAAATATTGGTTACATTCTGAATAACTTCAGTTTAGATGGTAAATATGGATACGGTTATGGATATGGTTACGGTTATGGATATGGTTATGGATATGGCAACAATTACCACGAAAATGAAAAAGTATCTTTTAGCGAAAAGCTTAAAAATGCAACTAAAATTTTCAAGAAAAACAGCTAACTAATATGCGACCATAAATTGCTTTTTTGAGTAATTTTATCAAACGTATTTTTAATGTTTTGATGTTTTGTTAATGATAAATCTGAATCTTCTTTCAATAAGTCAATTGCTTCCTGTCTAGCAATTGATAATATATGATTGTCTTTGACCAGATCAGCTACTTTTAAATATAGAACACCACTTTGCTGTTTCCCCATAAGGTTCCCTGGACCTCTTAATTTCAAATCAACTTCTGCTATTTCAAAGCCATCAGTAGTTTGTACCATGGTTTCTATTCTTGTTTTTGCCTCCGCTGATAATTTGAAACTAGACATTAAAATACAAAAACTCTGATCTGCTCCACGTCCAACTCTTCCTCGTAACTGATGCAATTGTGACAATCCAAATCTTTCAGAACTTTCAACAACCATAATACTCGCATTCGGCACATTTACGCCTACCTCAATTACAGTTGTCGCAACCATTATATCAGTTTTTCCTTCTATAAATCGTTGCATCTCATAATCCTTATCTGCTGGTTTCATCTTTCCATGCACTATACTTATTTGATAGCTTGGTATTGGAAACTCACGAGAAATACTTTCATAACCATCCATCAAATCTTTGTAATCCATCGCTTCGGACTCTTCTATCAACGGATACACCACATAAACTTGCCTTCCTTTAGCAATTTCATCTTTCATAAACTTAAACACTCGAAGTCTATTTTTATCATATCGATGTACAGTTTTCACTTCTTTTCTTCCTGGTGGTAATTCATCAATTACCGATATATCTAAATCCCCATACAAACTCATTGCGAGCGTCCTAGGGATAGGCGTTGCCGTCATCACTAATACATGTGGTGGTTTTGTGTTCTTCAACCACATTTTTGAACGTTGTTCCACTCCAAACCTATGCTGTTCGTCAATTATCGATAATCCCAAGTTAGAAAAACGAACCTTGTCCTCAAGTATCGCATGTGTCCCAACTAAAATATGTAAATCACCTTTTTCTAAATTTTCATGGATTATTCTTCTTTCTTTTGTTTTAACAGAACCAGTTAATAAAGCAACAGATACACCTATTTCTCCTAACAACTCCTTTATAGCAATGTAATGTTGGTTAGCCAAAATCTCAGTAGGTGCTATCAACGTTGCTTGGAATCCATTATCCAATGCAATCAACATAGAAATAACTGCGACAATAGTTTTTCCTGACCCTACATCACCTTGAAGCAAACGATTCATATGAATACCCGATCCTAAATCTTTGCGTATTTCTTTGATTACTTTCTTTTGAGCATTTGTAAGTTCAAACTTCAAACAGTTATTATAAAATTCGTGAAAATAATTATCTATTTTATCGAATTTAAAACCTTTAATTTTTTGGTGTTCGTTTACTTTTTTATTCAATAATTGAAGTTGAACAAAAAATAATTCTTCGAATTTCAAACGATACTCTGCTCTTGTTAATAATTCTTGACTCTTCGGAAAATGAATATTTAACATAGCTTCCTTTTTAGAAAGTAAATTATTTTTATCTAAAATTTCATTCGAAAGTGTTTCTTGAATTTTCACATAATACTCACGAAATAAATTTTCAATAATTGAATTTATAACTTTATTAGAAACCCCTCTAGCTTGCAACTTTTCAGTAGAAGGATATATGGCTTGTATGGAAGAACGATTTCTACTTTCAAACAATGACAACAACTCTAGTTCAGGGTGCGCCATGCTAAAGTTACCATTGTAGAAATTCAATTTCCCAAAAGCGACATAAGGTTTCCCGATCTTTATATTCTCTTTAATCCATTTCGCTCCCTTAAACCAAACTAACTCGATAGAACCAGTAGTATCTTCAAATCTTGCTACCAAGCGCTCTCTTTTTTTTTGTTTGACCGTTTTTAAAGAAGTGATTTGTCCAATCATCTGAATATCCGAAGAATTAGGTTGCAGCTCCATTGCTTTATAAAACCTACTTCTATCGATATAACGAATTGGAAATAAAGAAAATAACTGATCAACTCTTCTAATACCTAACTCCGATACCAAAAGTTCCGCTCGAGATGGTCCAACTCCCTTTAAATAAGCTACTGGAATAGCACTTCCTTTATGAGACATAAATAACGAATAGAATTTATTTTCCAAAACTACAAATTAATAACGAAAGGAAAATTCACATCCATCAAGAGTCATTAACAATAAAGAAAACATAAAAAAAAACGTTAAAATTTGTTTTTTAATGAAAAGAGCCTATATTTGTTTTATATACAATTAATATTACCCTATACCCCCGATTAATGTATTTAAAAAATTATTATACCCCATTAGTAGCACTTTTGTTTTTGTGCATTACTGTTTCTGCACAGAAAAAAGACACCAAAGAGGTTGGTATCAGTTCTACTAAAAAGACTTCTGGAGTTTCAGTTTCTCCTGCACATTTCCACTTAAATTTAAAGCAAGGTCAATCAAAAGTATACGATATTACTATCAATAACGATACACCTGCTACCAAGTCATTCGATGTTAACATGTATGACTTTAACATGAATGGAAGAGGACAAAGTTCGTTTTTACCCGTTGGAGAAGGTGAATATTCATTGTCTGAATGGGTAAATATCAGTCCTACTTTCGTAGAATTAAAGCCTTTCGAGAAGAAAAAAATTCAATTTACCGTTACTATACCTAATACAGAAGCAGGTAAAAAAGCTGCTTGGAGTATTATTATGATTGAACAACAAGAAGCTAGAAAGTCTCTTGACCCGAACAACAAAACAGACAATACTGTGGCACTTGGTGTTGTTCCCACCTTTGCATTCGGTGTATTTGTATACCAAAACCCACCTAATGTAGAATTAAACCAAGTAGAATTTGTTGATTTCGTTTATGACGATACAAATGATTCGAAAAGAATATCAATTGTCGCTCAAAATAAAGGAGATGGGATTTCTTATTGTACCTCATATATAGATCTAACAAATTTAAAAACTGGAGATCAACAAAGATTAAAGGTTAAGAAATTCACCATATTACCAGGATTGATAAGAGATTTTGTCTTCGAAATACCAGATTCAATCAAAAAAGGTGATTATATAGCTGTAGGAGTTCTTGATTTTGAGAACTCAGAAGAAATACAAGCTGCCAAAATGGAATTTTCAATAAATTAAATATAATTAATACTAACCCCTAATTTTAAAAAAAGATGAGAAAAAGTAACAAGTTTAAATTATTCGCAGCTGCTGTTGCCCTAATAGGTACATCTGCTAGCGCACAGTTAATTGATGAAAAAGACGTTTCAATTACACTTGATTTGCAACCAGTATTGCAATTAGACATGACAACTCCTGATCAAATTGAATTTGTATTTGATGAAATCAACGAGTACCAAGCAGGTATTACACAATATGCTGCAACAATCCTTAAAGTAAGTTCAACAGTAAGTTGGGATTTATATGCTGTAGGTAGATCACAAGGAAATACAGCGACTGGTTTTTGGGACCAACAAGTAGATTACGGAAATGACAATACTAATGCTGTTCCAAATCTTCCTTTAAGTCTTTTAGAAATCAGACAAAGTCAACAAAACCCATCAACTGCAGCAGATGCAACTAAATTGGATTACAGTGCGAACTTTCAAAATGCAAACACCGTAGCAGGTTTAGGTGGTGCTTATGTTGGAACAAACAACATTTATGTAGATCCACTTGGATTGGCAACTCCTCCACCAGCAACTGAAAGATATATAGCTGGTCATAAGGGTGCTGCTGGTGCAGATGATTTTGTACCGGGTGGAACATACTTAAATCAAACAACTAGTAGATCTGAATACTACTACACAATTGATTATAGAATTTTACCTGGGCTACCAGCTGTATTCCCAATGGCATACGATATAGTAGCAGGAGCTCAAGATATTGCAACAATCAATGGACCTTCAACTTATGCTGAGCCTGGTGTTTACACTATGTACGTTCAATATATTTTATTAGAAGATCAATAAGATTCTTTAAAACATTACTTAAAAGGATGTAGCACTACCTACATCCTTTTACTGTATAAAACAGTCAAGAATGTGGAATAAATTATTTGTAATACCATTATTTTTCTTACTCTTTTTAAATAATAATTCTTTAGAAGCTCAAATACATTGTGGAGCGGTAGAGTTGTATTTAGAAGAGCAGGGAAATAACACTTTTACATTTAACGATTTCACCACCTACGAAAGTGGTTATCCTAGAAGAACAATTGCCAGATTAAAAGTAAGAGTTGAAGACAAAGCGATTCCAGATAACTTATGCTCTTGGCATTTAAGTCTAAACGTCGACAACAACGGAGCCAATCCAACCGAATGGGAAGAATTAAACACCTATGGTGATGGTTTAGGTCAAAATCCATTACTTAATATCGTAGAAATTCGTGCAACCAACGATTGCATGACCTCTGAAGATTACACCAGTTTTGTTCCACTATCGAGTGTTAACGATGTTTTAGAAATCATCAAACCTATAATTGGTACACTAGAAGCTTCTGATGTAATTCACAGTGGAAGCTGTGTTCAAAACGTCAATGGACCAGGAGATTTTCTCACCAGCTATAGTGAATACACATTTAAAATAGAATTAAGAATAAAACCCGGAATGTCCTTTAATCCAGGTACATTCGCAATAAGTTTCAATTTTCGTTTAGAAGAAAATATTTAATATAGATTTGACACCCCTAAGAAATCTTAAACATATTCTAAAAACAACGCTTCTTTTTACACTGCTATTGTGTGCACACTCTTTGATTTCTCAAGAAAAAAATAATCCAGACGAAATTGAGAATGAATACAAAGGAACATTAGCTGAAAAAGTAAAAACAAAGTTTAACAAGCCTCAAATTGAAATATCAAAATCTGGCTTGGTTTCAAACGTCTTGAATATAATCAACACAACCCAAGACAATCTAAATTTCACCTTAGATGTACTACTTCCTAACGATTGGAGTAGTATTATTGATCCTGATAAAATTTACAATGTATCAGTTAAGGATACCATTGTTATTCCTATACTATTAATTCCTTCAAAGGTAAAAACTGGTAGTAGTGAAATCATTATCAATACCTTTTTGTTGGATTTAGATGGCCAACAGATTGGTGATAATTCATTCATTTTGAAAACTAAGAAAAAAGTAAAGTGGGATTTAGGTGTTAAAACAGCCAACAAATTTTACTTTAAAAACGAAGAATTCAACAAAAAATTTGAATACTCAATCATAAATAAAGGGAATTACAAACAAGACATTGCAGTACATCATCAAATTCCTAAAAAAGACCTGTATTTAACTGATACGACCAATATAGATAAGAAAATCACACAAGATAATAGCATTACCCTAGACGTAGGTGAAGAAGCTGACTTCAGTTACTATGCATCTGCTATTCAGTTAAACGAAAGAAATAAAAGAAAAGTTTCAAACACTACTTACACTCCATACGAAAATAAATACTTCAAAAAATACGACTTAGTAATCAATAGTACTGAAGACCGCAGTAGTAACGAAACATTGTATAAAAAAACGGCGAAAGTTTCTTTTGTCAAATTGCCCAATGAAATTGAGATGCAATCCTATGGATATCCGTCCTTACCACTTACGATTGATATGTATATTCAAAATATACTAAGTGAAAATCCATTTATGTCAATTAATTTTAGAGGTATCAAAAATATTAATGACAATGCGAGTTTGATATACAACACTACTTTAAATTTTAGTCAATCCTATTACAACCCTACAACTCGACAAGAAATCCCATGGTATGTAGGATATTTCGATGATAAAAAATCTGTAGAAGTTGGACAAGTTTTTTCTAACATCATTGGTATTATTAGTAGTGGTAATGGTGTAAAGGCCAGCTATAGATTAAACGATCATAATTCATTTACTGGATTTTATATACAATCGAAAAACGACATTAGCAAAGCTACAAATGCATCTTATGGTTTAACACATAATTTTTATACAAACATTTTCAGTCTTACATCACAAATTGGTAGAAATGACAATAAGATCAATGGTACAACTACCGATATCATCTCTTTAAGACCTAGATTGCGTTTATTTAAAACGAATATATTTGACTTTTTTGTTTCAAAATCATTGACAACAGATAATAGTACACAAACAAAAAAAGAAGGATTCTTATACAGTGCGGGATTTTCAAGCACAATTGCTAGAAAAATAAAATTTAATGTAAACGGAAGATACACCGATCCAAATTTTGGTACAAGTAGTATCGAACGTTTAAATTTATCACATAGAACAAGCTACCAAATCAATAGCAAATGGAGTACTTTTTTTAATAATAATTACCAAAAAACAATCACTCCTATTAGTAATAACACCACAAATTTTTACCAACAACAACTATTATTTAATCGATTTGCTGTTTCTAGAAAAGTGAAATTTGGTTCTATTCAAAATGGTATATATTATGATATTCGAGATTTCCTAAATAGAAAAATCCATACACGTGGACTTTCTTATAACGTATCAACCTTTAGTGCTAGAAGGAATTTACAAACCTCCTATATTTTAAGAGCTGGTTACACTAAAGAAATTTTAGAAACCCCGACAGACAATCATTTTAGTTTCGATTTCACTTCCCTCGTAAGGTACCGTATATGGAATTTCACTCTAAAATATAATTATGGTGACTTTACATCGAACAACACGCAAGTTATCGGGGGTAAATTTGTAACTCCACAACTTTTTAGAGTTTCTGCACAAAACCAGTATACTTTTAAAAATAGACGTTTTATTTTAGAGACAAACACGAGTTACACCTATAGAAATATTGCTAAAAACAATTCATTTGGTATAAACCCAGAACTTTTTTACTTCTCTAAAACAAATTGGAGGTTTAGCCTACAAATGAGTTATTTTTATAACAGTACTGACTATTCTGATATCATCGACATCGAAGATGCCAATCGATTCAGTCCAAACAGAAACACAAAATCGCAAAGTTCTAACCTAACTATCGGAATGAGTATTCGAAAAGAAATTGGAGTTCCAATTCCTTTCGCAAAGAAAAAGACTTCCAATGTAACCTTCATAGCATTTAAAGACACCAATGGAAATGGGGTTAAAGATAGAAGCGAACAACCCATTAATAATGTTGTTATCAATTTTGACAAACGAGAAGTTATCACTTCTTCTAACGGAGCGGCAAAAATAAACAACGCCGCCTTTGGACGTTATGCATTTGATGTTTTACCACTAGAAGATTTGAAAGGATGGTTTCCTAACATCCAAGATTCAATTAGTATTGGAAGAAGTGAACGACAATACATACCATTCGTAAGAGGTGTAAAACTATATGGTGATGTCATTATTGACAGACAAAAAATCGCTGTATCTGATGACAAACCAATGGATCTATCACGTATAAAAATTACTGCTTCAAAAGATAAAAACTATAGCACACTAACTGATGAAAATGGTCACTTTGAATTTTATCTTCCTAACGGTGAATACATTCTTAATATGGACGAAAGTATATTAAGCAGTAGTCTTCGCCTATCGAGAAATAACATTCCCGTTGTATTAAAAAACCTTCAAGATGGTTATTACATTTCTTTCTATATTTTAGAAAAAAGAAGAAAAGTAATTATTCGAGATTTTTCTAAAAAGAAGAGATAGCGACATCATTTAAAACATTTGATTTAAGTACCTTTGCATTTCTAAAATTCAAACAATGAGATTACATAGGAACTTAGTTTTTACAGTTATCGATTCACTGAATCTAATATTTAATGAAGGAGTATACGCTGACAAAGCCGTTGAGTCTGCTTTAAAAAAAGACGCTAGATGGGGTGCTCGTGACAGAAAGTTTGTTGCAGAAACCATTTATGAAATAGTTCGATGGAAAAGACTATACAATGAAATAGCCGAAACAAAAGATCACTATACACGTGAAAATTTGTGGAAGTTATTCACTGTTTGGGCTGTAATGAGAGGAATTGACTTACCAGATTGGAAATATTTTGAAAATGCACCAATCAGAAGAATCAAAGGAAAATTTGATCAGGTACAATCAATACGTAAAATAAAAGAATCGATACCAGATTGGTTAGACGAATTGGGAATATCAGAACTAGGAGGCCAATGGGATAAAGAACTTTCAGCGTTAAATATACAAGCTCCTGTTGTATTACGTGCCAATACTCTTCGAACAACTAGAGTTAATTTAGAAAAAAAATTAAACTCTAATGAGATAGAAACTACTGTCGATCCATTATACAAAGATGCTTTAATATTAAAAGAGCGTAAAAATGTTTTTCGAACAGATGCTTTTAAAAGTGGTTTATTTGAAGTGCAAGATGCATCTTCTCAATTAGTAGCAGAATTTTTAGAAGTAAAACCAGGAATGCGAGTTGTAGATACTTGTGCAGGTGCAGGAGGTAAAACTTTACATCTTGCTGCATTGATGGAAAATAAAGGTTCTATTATTGCTATGGATATTTTTGGTGGTAAACTAAAAGAGCTGAAAAGACGTGCTAAAAGAGCTGGAGCACACAACATTACTCCTCGTCTTATAGAATCAACAAAAACAATAAAAAAACTACATAACAGTGCTGATAGGGTTTTGATAGACGCTCCATGTTCTGGATTAGGTGTTTTAAAGAGAAATCCAGACGCCAAATGGAAATTACAACCAGAGTTTATTGAAAACATAAAAAACATCCAAGAAGAGATATTACAGAGTTATTCAAAAATTGTAAAAGTTGGTGGAAAATTAGTCTATGCTACTTGTTCAATATTACCCACAGAAAATCAACTCCAAGTTGAAAAATTCTTAGAAAATAACAGGAACTTCAAGTTTATTAAAGACAAAAAAATACTTCCTTCAACCAGTGGGTTCGATGGATTCTATATGGCGTTATTAGAAAAAACAGCATAATAAACTAATCGATATTTAAAACACCTTTTACTTAATGTAAAAGGTGTTTTTTTATACAGAGTTTACCTATAATAATACAAAAGCATCTTAAGGCCATTTGATTGGTTTAAGATGCTTTTTTTATGAATTGTATAAATTCATTCATTTTTAAATTTAAGCCAAAAAAAAGCCTCAATCATAAATCTGATTGAGGCTTTAAAAAAAAGGCGGTGACATACTCTCCCAC
>NZ_VYVA01000005.1 GCF_009193215.1 Flavicella marina
TGCTACCTGCTACCTGCTACCTGCTACCTGCTACCTGCTACCTGCTACCTGCTACCTGCTACCTGCTACCTGCTACCAAAACTCTATTTTGTCAAATCATAACTTCTGTCCCAGTCTTTCCAAACAACTTCATAACCTTGACTTTGAATCATTTCTTTGATCTCATTGGTAGATCGTTCGTCTGAAATTTCAAACTGCTCAAGCGATTGAGGTTCCACAGCATATCCGCCAGGATTTGTTTTAGATTCAGCACTGATAGAAGTAATTCCTAGTTTTATAATGTTATTTCTAAAGACTTCATTTTCTCTAGTTGACATAGAAAGCTCAACATCTTCATCCAACAAACGATATGCACAGATCAACTGTACCAAGTCAGAATCGGTCATTTCTACTTTGGGTTGTACATCTCCTTGATGCGGACGTAGTCTAGGGAAAGAAATAGAATATTTAGTTTTCCAATATGTTTTTTGAAGGTATTTTAAATGCAATGCCGTATAAAAACTATCCACACGCCAGTCCTCTAATCCAAACAAAGCACCAATTCCAATTTTATGAATTCCAGCTCTTCCTAGTCTGTCTGGTGTGTCTAAACGATAATCAAAGTTCGATTTTTTCCCTTTCGGGTGGTGCGTTTTATAAGTGGCTTTATGATAGGTTTCTTGATAAACAAGCACAGAGTATAATCCAGCATCAATCAATTGCTCATATTCATGCTGATCTAATGGTTGAACCTCTATGGTTATATTGGAAAATTCAGAGCGAATTAGGTCAATGGCATGTTTTAAATAAGAAACTCCCACAGTTCTGTTCGCTTCTCCGGTTACCAACAAAATATGATCATAACCTAACTTTTTAATGTGCGCTACCTCTTGCAGAATTTCGGCATCTGATAGAGTTTTTCTTCTGATTTTATTAGTCATGCTAAAACCACAATACGTACAGATGTTTTGACATTCATTGGATAAATACATGGGAATGTACATTTGAATGGTATTTCCAAAACGTTTTTTAGTAAGGGCATGACTTCTTTGTGCCATTTCTTCTAAAAACGGTTTCGCCGCGGGAGAAATCAATACTTTAAAATCGTCTAATTCTATTTTTGGCTTTCTTAAAACAGTTTCAACATCTTTATTCGTAAAGCGGTAAATTTCGTTCTCTAGGCTGTCCCAGTCGTGTAAATCAAAAGTTTCTTTGAATGACATATTGGTGTCTGGTTTTTTAAATATTTAAAAAAGATGTAAGTGGACTACTTGCTTCAGCGTGTTTTTTGATGCTCGCCAATTTTGCATTGTATGCCATTCTACCTGCTTGAACAGCCATTTTAAAAGCTTTTGCCATTTCGGTAGGGTTTTCAGAAACTGCAATAGCGGTATTTACAAGTACTGCATCAGCTCCTAATTCCATCGCATACGCTGCATGAGAAGGACTTCCTATTCCGGCATCTACAATAACAGGAACATTGCTTTGCTCAATAATAATCTCTAAAAAATCAACTGTTTTAATTCCTTTATTTGTTCCGATAGGTGCTCCTAATGGCATCACACACTGCGTTCCAACTTCCTCCAATCTTTTACATAAAACAGGGTCAGCATGAATATACGGCATGACAACAAATCCGAGTTTTACAAGTTCTTCAGCTGCTTTTAATGTTTCAATAGGGTCTGGTAGTAAATACTTTGGATCTGGATGGATTTCTAATTTGATCCAATTTGTTTCTAACGCTTCTCTAGCCAATTGAGCAGCGAAAACAGCCTCTTTAGCATCTCTCACTCCTGATGTATTAGGTAGCAAATTGACATGAGGTTTTTGAATACTTTGCAGCATTTTATCTTGTTCATTGTCTACATCAACACGTTTTAATGCAACCGTTACCAATTCACTTTCAGAGGCCAATATTGCATCAGCCATCAAATCATTTGAACTGAATTTACCTGTTCCCGTAAATAAACGAGAATTGAATTCTTTATCTGCTATTTTTAAGATATCCATATTTATATTTTTTGAACCCTGAGCTTGTCGAAGGGTTTTGTTTTATTGATGTTTTCAAAAGGAAGAACTTAATTGTTCTCTAGTTCGATCGTTCTTTTGATAATTTTCTTTAGTACTTCTGTATTAATATCAGCTAGTTTGTTAATATAAAGGCATCCTACACCAGTTTTATGCTTTCCTAATTGGTCTAATAAATCTTGGCTTTGTTTGATGTCGCATCCCATTAGATATAGAGATATGTTGGCTTTTCTTGGTGAAAACCCACAAGTAAACCAGTTATCTTCACATCCAGATTTTGTTTTGTACCTAAACTGTCCAAACCCAACAATACTGTCACCCCACATCACTGGTTTTTTACCAGTAAGTGTTTCCATCATAGCTGCTATTTCAAAGCTATCTTTTCTTTTTTGCTCTTTTTCTACCTTGTTTAAAAATTCTTCAACGCTAGCAGAGGTGGGTTGTGTTTTGTTGGCCATGGTTCTATCGTTTATTTGAAGTTATTGATGTCAAAACGTTGTTCTAATTTTTCATTACCTTTTAAAATTTGATAAAAAGTATTGATTTTATTAAAATCCTTTGTGACTTCTCCAGAAACAGCGATTCCATGAACTCCTGTTGTCATAATTTCTGAAACATCTTCAAGAGTAATTCCTCCAATCGCTACGATTGGAGTGTCTGTTTTAAGTTCCTCTAAAATTGTGAGGTATCCATTCGTTCCTAATATAGGACTTAAATTGTCTTTAGTTTTTGTGAAACGAAATGGGCCTAACCCAATATAGTCTACTTTTTTCTCTAATAGGTTTTTACAATCTTCTATGGTGTTTGCTGTTCCTCCAATAATTTGCCAAGAATACAGGTGTTTTCTAGCTTCTTTCGGACAGGTGTCTGATTTACCTAAATGAACACCATCGGCTTTTACTTCTTTCGCAATTTTATAATGATCATTGATAATCAATCTAGTTTGGAAGTGACCCGTGATTTCTCTGGCTTGTTGTGCAGCTTTTAAAATCTTTTTTTCCGAATAGTTTTTCAAACGTAATTGTACCAATTCAGCACCAGCCTGACATGCTTGTTGTATGTTTTCAAGATGTTCATTAACTGAAGTTCCTTGTGATATGTAGTGTAGTTTACTAATCATTTTTTTGTTGAGGTATTTTAACTTCTTCATTTTTGATGCGGTAATGAGTACCTAATAGGGTGTCATTTGAGTTCAAAAATTCTTCCGTGTAATATTTTGCATTTTTTGCGGCATCTTCTAAAGGAATACCTAGAGTTAAATTACTAGCTAATGAAGAAGACAAAACACATCCGCTACCATGTTTTTCTTTTGTTGTTTTTGCATTCGGAGGGATATTCATCATAACAATATTGCTATGGTATAATTCATCCCACCCTTTTTTGTCAGAGCGATGTCCTCCTTTTAAGTAAATATTGGTCAGACTACTTATATATTCAATTGTATCCTCAATATCTAATTTTGGATATAAACTTTGAATTTCATCAAAATTTGGAGTGATAATGTAACATTGTTTCCAGATGGAGTCTAACAGTTCTTGACTTTCTTTTGAATGAAAATCAAAACCAGCGCTCGCTTTGAAAATAGGATCTAGAACAATTTTTATATCAGGATTTAAACTATGTAGTTTATTAGTAATTTGATGCATCGCATCCCAGGATTCTACGATGCCTATTTTTACCACCTCTATTTCAAAACGCTCAAAGAGTATTTCTATTTGAGATAATATTACTGGGACATCTATCCAAATACAATCTGTAAAGTTGACATCATTTTGAACGGTAACAGCGGTACACACAGAAAGTCCATACAAATCAAATGCATCAAATGTTTTGATGTCTGAAGTCAAACCTGCTCCGCCAGAAGGATCATGACCTGCAATGGTTAGTATGTATTTACAATTAGCAGTTGACAATGTGCAATTATCAATTTTATCCTTTTTCATTTTCTTTTGACTTTTTGATAATTGTAAATAATATTTTTAGAATTTGTTCTAATTCATCAAAGAGTTCATTGAACTGTTCAATAGGAAGGTATTCTGTGTCTTTTAATAATCGTAACCAAAATTTTGTTTCTCTCGCTTCTTTATAGGCTATATTTAATTTATAAGTAAAGTCTTTTTTAGAGAATCCGCCTATTGCTTCTTCCGTATTTGCGCCAATCGAAGTTCCAGAACGTAATATTTGTTTAGATAATACATATTCTTTTTTCTCATCCACTAGGTACTGAGAAAGCTTAACGGTTTTAACCGCAAACGAATAGGTTTTATCTAAAATAATATTGTTTGACATTTTTAATTGTTCTTTGTTAATTGCCAATTGTTCATTGTAATGAAGTTTTCAACAGGATCTTCGCTATTCCATATTCCACCTAAAACACCGACACCTTGAAAACCTAATTTTTCAAATTCAGCTAAATTTTCTGTGGTTACTCCTCCCATGCCTATGATAGTTTTATTGATATCATTGACATCAAAGCCTCTTCCTTCGTATCCTTGTTTAGAAATAGATGAAAAAACAGGACTCAATAAATGATAATCAAATTCAAAGCTACAAGCTTCCAAATCTTTAGGATCATGAAAAGAAGAACTAATTGTTTTGCCAAACATGTTGTTAAGTTTGGTGAAATAATCACTAGGAGTATCTAAACAATCTCTTCGTTTTTGCTCTTGAAAATGAATTCCTTTTAAATTGAATTCATTGATGAGTTCATGAAAATAATGAACTACAATTCTGTTGTGGTATTGAGAATCAATTTGATTCAAATAATCACAATGTTCTTGATAGTTTTTATTTGGTTTTCTCAAATGATAGTATTCTAATCCCTCTTGAAACAACTGTGTTAGTATTTCTAGTTCGTTAGGTATATCATTTTCTGGTGAAATTAAAACAATCATTTTTACAATGTGCAATGAACAATTAAGAATTAACAATGTGCGCTCAACAATAAATTGTCAATTGCACATTGCTAATTGTAAATAGATTAAAGGTAAACCTCAGAACCTTTGTCTTTAAATTCTTGAGACTTTTCTTCCATTCCTTTTTGTAAAACTTCGTTTTCATCAGAAATCTCATTTTCTGCTGCAAAGTCACGAACCTCTTGAGAGATTTTCATAGAACAGAATTTAGGTCCACACATAGAACAGAAATGTGCCACTTTTGCTCCATCTGCTGGTAATGTTTCATCGTGATACTCTAAAGCACGCTCAGGGTCTAAACCTAAGTTGAATTGATCTTCCCAACGGAATTCAAATCGAGCCATACTTAAGGCATTATCTCTGTGCTGAGAGCCTGGGTGACCTTTCGCTAAATCAGCAGCATGTGCAGCTAACTTATAGGTAACAACTCCTACACGTACATCTTCTTTGTTAGGCAATCCTAAATGTTCTTTTGGAGTTACGTAACATAACATAGCACATCCGTACCAACCAATCATAGCAGCACCAATACCAGAAGTAATATGGTCGTAACCTGGAGCAATATCAGTTGTTAACGGTCCTAATGTGTAAAAAGGAGCTTCGTCACAAACTTCAATTTGTTTCTCCATATTTTCTTTAATCATGTGCATTGGCACGTGACCTGGTCCTTCAATAAAGCATTGAACTTCGTGCTTACGAGCAATTTGAGTTAATTCACCTAAAGTTTCTAATTCAGCAAATTGTGCCTCGTCATTCGCATCGGCAACAGAACCTGGACGTAAACCGTCTCCTAGAGAGAAAGCAACATCGTACGATTTTAAGATTTCACAAATTTCTTCAAAGTGAGTATACAAGAAACTCTCTTTGTGATGCGCTAAACACCATTTTGCCATAATAGAACCACCACGAGATACAATACCAGTTACACGTTTCGCAGTCATTGGTACGTAACGTAATAATACTCCGGCGTGAATCGTAAAGTAATCTACTCCTTGCTCTGCTTGCTCAATTAAAGTATCACGGAAAATTTCCCATGTTAAGTCTTCGGCAACACCGTTTACTTTTTCTAAGGCTTGGTAAATTGGCACGGTACCAATTGGTACAGGTGAGTTACGTACAATCCACTCACGAGTTTCGTGAATATTTTGTCCTGTAGATAAATCCATGATATTATCTGCTCCCCAACGACAAGCCCATACTGCTTTTTCAACTTCTTCTTCAATAGAAGACGTAGTAGCAGAGTTACCAATGTTTGCATTTATTTTTACTAAGAAGTTTCTACCTAAAATCATAGGTTCTGCTTCTGGGTGATTGATGTTAGATGGTATTACTGCACGACCTCTAGCAACTTCTTCACGAACAAATTCAGGTGTGATTTTTGCAGGAATAGAAGCTCCAAAATGCTCTCCTGGATGTTGCTTTCTAATTTCGGTCATTTCATCGATTCGTTGATTTTCACGAATCGCGATGTATTCCATTTCTGGAGTAATAATTCCTTTTTTAGCGTAGTGTAGTTGTGTAACGTTTTGTCCTTTTTTTGCACGTTTTGGTTTGTGCTTTAAGTTAAAACGCATATGGTCTAAACTAGCATCGTTTAAACGCTCATTACAGTATTCAGAAGTAAAAGAATCTAACTCTTCTACATCACCACGATCTAAAATCCACTGCTCTCTAATTCTTTCGATTCCTTCATGTACATTTATTTCTTTGCTAGGATCTGTGTAAGGTCCAGAGGTGTCGTATACAGTAACTGGCTCATTTGGAGTCAATTTACCTGTCATAGAATCTTTAGTATCACTCAAAGATATTTCGCGCATTGCTACTTTAATCTGTGGGTGAATTTTTCCTTCTACATAAATCTTTTTTGAATTAGGAAAAGGTTTTCTTGTGATTTTCCCCTCCTGAGGTGCAGTGTCTTTGTTTTTCATTTTCTTTGGTATCTAGTAGCAAGTATCTAGTAGCTAGATGTTGCAGTTTTTAATTTATTAGTATTTTGAATACCTGATACTAAATCTTGATATCAGATACAATATAATTTATCCTCCTTGAGTTGCTTGAATAATGAGTACATCATCATTTTCGCGCAATAGGTGTGAGTTCCATTGTGTTTTTAGAACAATCATTTCGTTTATAGCTACAGCAATACCGTTTTGAGTATGTTGTAATTCTTTTAACAACGCTTCAATAGAAGTGTTTTCAGGTATGTTTTTTTGAGTATTGTTTACGCTTATAATCATTGCAAATAATTTAATGCGAAAACTTTAGCAGGCAAAGCCTGTTTTTATTGAGGTAGTACACGATATTATTCCATCGCCTAGTAAATAATAAAAGAGTCAAAGACTCTACTTTTTCCTACGTAAGTACTAACTTATTCAGGTTCAAAGGGTAATTCTCAGTTCCTACACGAGGAACACCCCTAAAGTTTATCGGTTACAAATATATTCAATTTTCTTTTATGTTTTTGATATTAGTTATGAACTTGTAGCTAAAGTATTGTTAATAGCAATTCTGTTTAGATATAAATAAAAGTGTATTTTTATATGAAAAGAAATTATTTATTATGAAGAAATACTGCTATTGTAACTGTTTGGTTTTTATTGTGTTGTTGTCTTTTACTGCTGTTGCACAACAAGTGGAGATTGAAAAAAAACTTGTAAAAAAGCACTTGTATACTTTGGCCTCAGATAAAATGGAAGGAAGGTTGGTAGGAACAGAAGGTATTGAGCTAGCTGCTCAATATATAGAAGGAGAGTTTTTAAGATTGGGATTAGAAACTTTTCAAGGAGCATCGGATTATCGACAAACATTTCATAAATCAGGTATTGAAATGTCAAATATTATTGGAGTTTTGAAAGGAACTTCATTAAAAGATGAGTGGGTTGTTGTATCTGCACATTATGATCATTTAGGGATACTAAAAGCAGTTAAAGGAGATTCAATTGCTAATGGAGCAGACGATGATGCATCTGGAGTTACTGCGGTATTAACACTTGCAAATTATTTTAAAAACAAGGGACCTTTCAAAAGGAGTATTGTATTTATTGCTTTTACTGGTGAAGAAAAAGGCTTGTGGGGATCGACGTATTTTGGAACCCAAGTGAATGCAGATAAATGCATTGCTGGAATCAATATTGAGATGATAGGGAAGGATTCTAAATTTGGTCCTAAAACAGCGTTTTTAACAGGGTTTGAAAGATCTGATTTCGGGAAAATTATTCAGAAGAATTTAAAAGGTACAGATTATACATTGCATCCTGATCCTTATAAAAAATTTAATTTATTTTATCGTTCAGACAATGCTTCTTTGGCGAGGTTAGGTGTGCCTGCTCATACTTTTTCTACCTGTCCGATTGACAAAGATTTGTATTACCACACGGTAGATGATGAGGTCGAAACTTTAGAGGTAAGTACAATCGCTAACACAATTAAAGCAATTGCTATCGGTACAGAGTCAATAATTGATGGAGTTGATACTCCGACTAGGGTCTCTGTAGAAAAATAAATAATTATAGAAAAAGGAAAAGACCGCATTTTGCGGTCTTTTATTAGTACATAGAGCTTATTAAAGTACTATTACTTTTTTTGCCATTGTAGCACCTTGTGCAGAAACTCTTACTATGTAAGTTCCACTCTTCAAGTTTTCATTTTTGACAACTTGACCTAACGTATTGAATACTTCTACAGAGGTTCCTTTGGGAGCATTGTTGATAATGACTTTTCCGTTGCTCGTTGTGATGTAGGTGTTTGCTTCGGAAAAAATAGAATCTGTGCTCGCCGTAGGATCATTTTCAACAATAATAGAAGTAAAAGTAATCACTTTACCTGCATCGATTGTTGCTGGCGCGGTAAATCTAAATCTTAATTGAATGTCATCAGCAGCACTAGTGAAATTTGGGTCGACACAGTAGTCTACCGCTTGTGTTGATGTGAATGTCAAGTTAGTAGAAGTTAATGTTGTTCCGCTTGCTTTTAGTATTAATCCAGTAACACCAGTGTCATTAGAAATGTAATTGATCGTGGCTTTGTTTTGTCCATTTGTAGTTACGCTATTCACTCGAAGCTCAAAAAAATTAGCTGTACCATCTGTGGTTAAAGTGATTCCAACTCCATCAGTTGCAGATAGTGCACCTTTAGCAGCAGTATATTTTGAAGCTACAACGCCACCATTAGAGGTTAAGTCTAAATTTTCTTGTGCAAATGCCGCTCCTGTTATCAAAATAGCAAAAGCGATAGTGATTTTTTTAAGTAATTTTTTCATCATGTAAATATGTTTTGGGTTTATGATGTCAAAATTATAGTGTGTAGAAAGAATAAATGTATCTTTAGGTGTGTCTTTTGTGATTTTCTGTATATAATTGCAGAGAATTGTTGTTATTATTCTGTAAAACAATCGGTTGTGGTTTGTTCTGAATTGTGTTAATTTTTATAAATTGTTTGAAAAAAAACATGGCATACAACGAATATTTAGTGGAACGAATTGAAAATTATTTTCAACAAAAAAAAGTACCATATAGAGGAATGAAAATGATGGGAGGTTATTGTTTTATGGTCGACGAAAAAATGTGTGTTGGGGTGGTAAAAGATGAGGTGATGGCGAGAATTGGAACAGATAATTATGAAGAAGCTCTTAAAAAAGAAGGTTGTAAAGAAATGAATTTTACAGGTAGAGCTATGAAAGGATATGTTTTCTTAACTGAAGATGCGACCGATTTGGATTCAGATTTGGAGTATTGGGTAGAACTGGCATTGGTCTTCAATCCTTTTGCTAAAGCAAGTAAGAAGAAAAAATAATTGAATTATTTCGTTTTATGAATTTTCGTTTTACGTATTTTTACAACTCTTCAAATTATTTATAATGAACATACATTTTATCGCAATTGGTGGTAGTGCCATGCATAATTTAGCTTTAGCATTGCATGCTAAAGGATATAAAATCACGGGAAGTGATGATGCAATATTCGAACCTTCAAAATCTCGCTTAGAATCGAAAGGATTATTGCCTACCCAGTTCGGTTGGTTTTCAGAAAAAATTACTTCTGAAATCGATGCCGTAATTTTAGGGATGCATGCGAAACCAGATAATGTTGAATTGCTACAAGCTCAAAAATTGGGATTAAAAATATATTCTTATCCTGAGTTTTTGTACGAACAATCTAAAAACAAAACACGTGTTGTAATAGGTGGTTCTCATGGGAAAACGACCATTACGTCTATGATATTACATGTGTTAAATTACCATGAGATTCAAGTTGATTATATGGTAGGTGCACAATTGGATGGTTTTGACACAATGGTTCATTTGACAGAAGAAAATGAATTTATGGTGCTAGAAGGGGATGAGTACTTGTCTTCTCCTATAGATCGCCGTCCTAAATTTCATTTGTACAAACCGAATATTGCTTTGTTAAGTGGAATTGCTTGGGATCATATCAATGTGTTTCCAACTTTTGAGAATTACAAAGAGCAATTTCGCATTTTCACAGATTCCTTGACCAATGGTGGGATTATGGTTTACAATGAAGAAGATGTAGCAGTGAAAAATGTAGTAGAAGAGAGTACACATACCATAAAAAGGTATCCATATCAGACACCGAGTTATGTTATAGATAACGGAATTACATTAATTGATACTCCGGATGGTCCAATGCCATTAGAGATTTTCGGAAAACACAATTTACAGAATTTAGCAGGAGCGAAATGGATTTGTCAACATATGGGCGTTGGTGAAGAAGATTTTTATGAAGCTATTTCTTCGTTTAAGGGAGCTAGTAAGCGTTTGGAGAAAATAGCAGAAAATACCAGTACTGTTGTGTTTAAAGATTTTGCACATTCACCTTCTAAAGTGGGGGCAACTACAAGTGCTGTGAAAAATCAATATGCATCGAGAAACTTAATTGCTTGTCTAGAACTTCATACATATAGTAGCTTGAATGCAGAGTTTTTGAATGAATATGTAGGAGCATTGGATACTGCAGACACAGCGGTTGTGTTTTTCTCTCCCAATGCGGTAAAAATTAAACAATTGGAAGAAGTTTCTGAGTCGCAAATCAAGGAAGCTTTTCAACGCGATGATTTGATCGTTTATACAGATCCGAAATTATTTAAAGAGTATTTATTTTCATTAAACTTTGAAAATAGCGCTTTGTTATTGATGAGCTCAGGAAATTATGGCGGACTTGATTTTGAAGAAGTGAAAAAACATATTTAAATAAAAAAAGGCATCTGTTTCAGATGCCTTTTTTTATTTAAAATCTTCGTCCAATACCGATTCCAACTGACCAAGTACCGAAATGTTCGTGCCTATAATCATAAAAAAATGTCGGAGCTAAATCCCAACATTCTGCAAACTCAATTTCATATTCTAATCCAGTTCTTACAATAAATAAGTTTTCGTTTTTCTCGAATTCAACGCCTGCTCCGAATACCAATACTAAGTCTTTATACACCTTCGCAAGAGCATCCAATGTTACAACCACAGGGTATTCACGAACAACAGCCAATTCATGATCAGCTTTTTCAATTTCATAGTTGAAAAGCTCTAAGTCATTATGCAAACCGATTCCCCATTTTCGATTGAACCAGTATTCTAAATCTAATCCGATCGAGGGAACAATAATTGTTTCTGTTCCAGCAGAAGTAGCTGTAGGAATGTATGTGTGACTAAGAACAGGACTGATTCTGAAATGCCTACATTTTTCTTCTTTTTCTTGAGAAAAAAGACTCAATGAAAACAAAGAAAACAGACCCAATAGAATTTTTTTTGTTAGGATTTTATTCATGATTTTTGATTGAAAATTGTTATTGTTTTTATCGCTTCAAAAATACTTCTATCACTATTCAGATAACATGATAAATGTTAATGTTTTCTCCAGAAAAATGGTGTCAAAAGAATTAAAACAGTAAACAATTCTAAACGCCCGATTAGCATTAAAAATGAGCAGAAAAATTTCGCGGTATCACTCAAACTAGCATAGTTATTTACAGGACCCAAGGTGCCTAAAGCAGGACCGACATTTCCTAAAGAGGAAGCGGCGGCTCCAATGGCAGCATCAAAATTTAGTCCCATAAAACTTAAGATAATTGCACTCGTGATAAATATCAACATATACAAAACAAAAAATGATAATATATTGAACACAATAATTCTAGAGATCCCTTTTCCGTCGTATCGAACAGGGATGATGGCATTTGGATGTAATAGTTTTTTAAATTCTAGGATGCTATTTTTTATCATGATGATATGTCGCACTATTTTTACACCACCACTGGTCGAACCTGCCGATCCTCCAATTAAAAAAAGTGAAAATATTAGCATGGTTGCAAAAGAATTCCAAGTAGTATAATCTGCAGAAACAAAACCGGTAGTCGTCATGATAGCTACTACTTGAAAACCTGCATGTCGAAATGCACTTTCTAATTCACCCCAAGGCATCGGATGGTTTACGGTAGATTCGATCCCCGGTGTTTGAAAAAATCGAATGATAAGGGTGATAACTAATGTAAATCCAAGTGTTCCGAAAAAGTAATATTTGAATTCTTCGTTTTGAAATATTTTTCTAATTTTTCCTTTTAGTGCAAAATAAGTCAATATGAAATTTGTTCCGGCGACAAACATAAAAGCAATTACGATGTATTGTATGATTGGTGCATTGTTCCAATAGGCCATACTTGCATTTTTTGTAGAGAAGCCTCCTGTACTCATGGTTGCCATTGCATGATTGATGGCATCAAACCACGACATTCCTGCTATTTTTAAGAGAAAAAATTCTGTTAATGTTAACGATACGTATATCAGCCACAATCTTTTTGCTGTTTGTGTAATTCTCGGGTGCATTTTGTCAGCTGATGGACCAGGAGCCTCGGCCATAAAAAGTTGCATTCCTCCAATTCCTAACAAAGGTAAAATAGCTATGGTTAATACGATGATTCCCATTCCGCCGATCCAATGCGTGGCACTTCTCCAAAATAAAATTCCGTTTGGTAAAGCTTCAATATCATTTATTATGGAAGCTCCAGTAGTAGAATATCCAGAAATAGTTTCGAAAATTGCATCTGGAAAATGAGAGATAGTTCCGGTAAATAAATAGGGTAAAGCTCCGGTAAAAGTAAGTACCAACCAACCTAGTGTTACGATCACATATCCATCTCTTTTGTTTAAGCTTTTTTGTGCATTTCTGTTGAAAAACCACATCAAAAATCCGATAAAGATAGTCAAGACCCCAGCGGTTAAAATTCCATTTGCAGCAGTTTCGTGCTTATACAAACTGAACGGAACCGCAAGAAGCATAAAAATTCCATTTAAGATCGCTGTGAGTCCTAAAAAACTAACAATGATTTTTAAATTTAAATTGGTTGATTTCATTGATTAGTTGTTAAACAAGTTTTCAACTTCGCTAATAGCTTCGGGCAAGCAAAATACAATGACTCTATCGCCTTTTAATATTTGAAACTCACCAAATGTCATCATTGCTTCGCCTTTTCTAATTACTCCTCCGATAACAGCTTTTCCGGCAAGTTTAAGATCTTTTATTTTTAGTTTGGTTGCTTTCGTATTTCTACGAACAAAGAATTCTAACACCTCAGCATCCACATTGTGCAAGTTAGCAAGAGCCAAAACTTTACCTTTACGAACATGTTTGAAAATAGCTCCAGCAGCCAATAGTTTTTTATTAATTAAAGTGTCAATTCCGATGGTTTGAGAGATGTTTATATAATCCATGTTCTCAACCAATGCGATTGTTTTTTTTACTCCTTTTGATTTTGCTACCAAACACGACATGATGTTGGTTTCAGAATTACCGGTAACTGCAACAAAAGCATCCATCTTATCGATTGACTCTTCTTCTAATAATTCTACATTTCTACCATCACCTTGAATGATGAGCGTGTCGCATAACGTATCCGCTAATTCAAATGCTTTATCTCGTTTTGTTTCGATTAATTTTACGTTGAAATTATGATCGCATAGATTTTTAGCTGCCTTTTGACCAATTTTACTTCCTCCTAAAATCATCACATCTTTGATCCCTATTTTTCGTTTACCGATCAATTCATACACCTTGTCAACATCCTCTTTGGTGACAGAAAAATATACCTGATCATGGTGTTTGAATACGGTATTTCCACTTGGAATAATAGTCTCAAATGTATTCTCTCTTTTTAGAGAAATAATGGTGAAATTAATTTCAGGGTACATTTCTTTTACCTCTTGAACTGTTTTGTTAACAGCTGGAGAAACGGTAGAAAGTCTGGCTCCTAAAATATTAATGGCTCCATTTTCAAATTCGAACTTATCATTAAAGACAGATTCGTTTAAGAGTCCTTCAATTTCTTGAGCAGCCAAAAACTCAGGAGAAATCATATAATCTATTCCTACTTCAGCAAAATTAATTTCATCAGTAGTCAAAAATTCAGTGTTAGAAATTCTAGCAATGGTTTTTTTAACACCTAATTTTTTACTCAAAGCTGCGATGGTAAGATTGGTGTTTTGAGATTCGGTAACAGCTAAAATTAAATCTGCGTTTTGTACGCCTACTTCTTTCAAACATTTTATGGAAGTGGCATCGCCTTTAGCTGTAATAACATCTAAATGGTCGTCAATATATTTTAGCTTTTTTGAATTGGAATCTATTACAAAGGTGTCTTGTGCTTCGTGAGATAATAGTTTTGCCAAGTGAAAACCTACGTCACCTGCACCAGCAATAATAATTTTCATCGATTAGAAATTTATACAAATATAGTGAAGAATTTAAAGAAGATAGGTTTGACTGATACAATTATCGAAAACGTTTCAATAAATGTGACTAGGTTAGATTTAGTATCTTTAAAAGAAAAAGCTAACATGAATGGAAAAGAGAAGTTCACTATTAAAAATTGGGACTCCCAAGATAGACCTCGTGAAAAATTATTACTAAAAGGAAAACAGTCTTTAAGCGATGCAGAACTAATTGCCATATTGATAGGTTCTGGCAATAAAACAGATTCTGCAGTTGCACTATCAAAGAAAATATTGGCTAGTTGTCAAAATAAAATCAATGTATTAAATGCTATGTCGATTCACGACTTGATGAAATTTAATGGAATTGGAGAGGCGAAGGCTATATCTATACTTACAGGGTTAGAATTAGGGAGAAGAATGCAACTTCAGGGTATAGATGTTAAAAAATCTATAACTAGTAGCAAAGAAGTATTTGAATTGATGCAACCTATTATTGGAGCCTTAAAACATGAAGAGTTCTGGGTGCTGTATTTGAATAACTCAAATGTAGTAAAAGAAAAATTACAATTGAGTAAAGGAGGTTTAACGAGCACAGTTGTTGATCTTCGCTTGTTGTTGAAAAAAGGCATTGAATACTTGGCAACCGGTGTGATATTATGTCATAATCATCCATCTGGGAGTTTGGTGGCGAGTACTGCAGATAAAAAAATAACAGCGAAAATAATTGCCGCAGCAGCAACCTTAGATATTAAAGTTTTAGACCATCTGATACTAACAGAAAAATCTTATTTTAGCTTTGCGGATGAAGGGATTTTGTAATTGCTAAGTTTGCACAAAAGAATTATTAATTTCACTGAATGGTTTTAGTATATACGCATAAAATAAGCCCTAGATTGACCTATGTATTCAAACATATATTTCTTAGGATATTGAATACTCCTGTGAGTTTTACAACTAAAATTGAGGAGTTTGTTGCATTCAATGGAGTGAAAATGAACTATTCTAAAAATCCTTTGGGAAAAGAATTTTTTATTAGATCGTATGATTTACTTTTTGAACAAGGGATCAACGATATTGAAATTTCTTTGAGTAATTGGGAAGAAGGGGTGCCTTGTTTTTTTACGGCAGGTAAAAAATCATCAATACCGTATGATATTTTTGCTGCAAGTTTTTATTTGATTTCTAGATATGAAGAATATTTACCTCATGTACAAGATGAACATGAGCGTTTTGCTATGGAAGAAAGTATTGCTTTCAGAAACGGTTTTTTAAAAAAACCGCTCGTAGATATTTGGGCATATAAACTATTAGATGCGCTAACCGAAAAGTTTCCGGATTTCAAATTTGAAAAAAGAACCTTTTCGTACATCAGTACTTTCGATGTGAGTCAGGCCTACTTATACAGATCAAAAGGTGTGATTCGTTCTTTTGGTGGTTTTGTGAGTGATTTTTTTACTTTAGAATTGAGTGCATTTATTGATAGAATGTTGGTTCTTTTAAAGATAAAAAAAGACCCTTATGATACTTATGACGAAATAGTTCGCTTAAAAAAAGCATATGATACACCAACCGTTATGTTTTTTCTGATATCTAGTTATACCACTTTTGACAACAATGTTTCAATAACAAAAGATAAATACAGACTGTTAATTAAATCGATGTCTGATTATGTGAAAATAGGTATCAATCTTTCTTATTTTACGATGAAAAAGGAAGATTTGACAAAAAAGGAGCTGAAGAAAATGGAATCGATTATCAATACTCCAGTTTCTAAATCAAAGCAGCATATGCTTCGAAATCATTTGCCCGAAACATATCAAAACTTAATTGATTTGGAAGTAGAGGAAGAATATTCAATGGGGTATTCAGATGCTCTAGGGTTTAGAGCGAGTACATGTACACCCTTTTATTTTTATGATTTAGATTTTGAGATTCAAACACCATTGAAAGTAATTCCTTTTGCTGTAAATGATTATACATTGAAAAATGTGATGAGTCTTTCTCCCAAACAAGCTTTTATAAAGGTAAAAGAGTTGGTCGAAGAAGTCAAAAAAGTGAATGGAACGTTCGTGAGCTTATTTCATAATGAATTATTGAGTGATTATAAGAAATGGAAAGGTTGGAAAGGTTTTTATGGAGATGTTTTAGATATGATTAAGCATGATTAAATACATTAAAAGAAAAGACTTAGATACAACTAAATACAATGCCTGTATTGAAAATGCTTTAAATACACGGGTATATGCATTCACTTGGTATCTAGATATTGTGGCAGATAATTGGGATGTGCTGGTGTATGGCGATTATGTGGCCGTGATGCCCGTGCCATGGAGACAGAAGTTTTTTATAAAGTATGTATACCAACCGTTTTGGTTATTGCAAATAGGCATCTATTATACCGATACCAAAATCTCTTTAGATCTATTCTTGAAGTATTTGAAAAAGAGATTTCTATTTGCTGAATTGAGAATGAACACAGGTAATACCTTTTCTATATATCAAGAGTTCAGAAGTCGATCTACAATGCAAGTAATATCACTAGAAGAGTCATATGAATCAATCTATCACAACTATAATCGAAATAGAAAGCGAGATTTAAAGAAAGCCATTTTAGCAGAATTAGTTGAGAAATGGGGTGATGATCCCGTCAAACTTGTTGATTTGTTTCGTGAAAATGTAGGTCAGAGGACTACAGAAATCAAAGAGGTTGATTATGACAAGTTGTTAAGAGTTATGCAAGTAAGTATTGAAAAGTCTGTGGGAGAAATACTTTGTGTTTATGATGCCAATAACAATCTAGTAGCGTCTTCCTTCTTTTTAAATTATCAGGAAAGAGCAACAGAAGTAGTATGTTCAACTGATTTTTCTAATAGGAACAACGGTGCGAATACGTTTTTTAATGATCGAGCAATTTTCAGGTATCATCAAAATTATAAGATTTTTGATTTTGGTGGATCTACAATGAAAAACATCGCAAAATATTACCGCTCATTTGGAGCTAGGGACGAGTATTATGATAAATTAAAAATAAGCAAACTTCCAAGTTTATTTAAGAGATAAAAGTTCTATAAAGATTTGATTTTCATACAAGGGTTTCCCACAGCAACGGAATTTGACGGGATGTCTTTCGTTACCACAGATCCAGCACCTATTACCACATTGTCACCGATTGTTACTCCGGGAAGAATGACAGCATTTGCTCCGATCCAAACGTTGTTGCCAATATTTATTGGATTGCATTTAATATGTAAGCTATAATCTTGCGAATCATGATTCGAAGAGATTATTTTCACTCCAGGTCCTAATTCGACATCATTTCCAAAAATAATTCCATTGTTTGCTTGAATATAAGTATTGATTCCATCTCCAGGGTCACAATTTACACCTTTTGTTATGTTTTGTGGGGAGATGACTTTTGATGTAAAGTGTACTGGCCATTTCACCTTAGGATTCAAACGAAATAGTTTTTGAGGAATCCAATAATGAAAAAACAATATGTAATAATGTTGATACCCATATTTAGGTCTTTTATACATTGGGTATGCCCAATTGATAAAATGACCAAAAAAAAGGTAGTCTAGTTTGTTAATTAATTTGATGTTCATCCTTTAATGAATTATGAGAGTATTTCAAATACCAGTTTGTAATAATATCATTATATCGAATATTCTTATTTGAGTCGAAAAAGTTGTTCTTTTTCAAATATTCAACCATAGATTTTGTTATCTCCTCTAAATTTAACGGGTCTTCTTGTTTTTTATTTCTTAAAATATAATTTAAAATACTTACTGGGAGAAGTTTTTTTATGAAGTTTTTTGCTTTTTGAATTTGAACTCTTGTTTTGTTAGGGTGTAGTTCTTTATCAAAAGAAATGTCGTATGGAATAAAATAGTATTTTTTAAGAATAGTATTATAAAGTAAGTTGTTTTTTTTCGCCTTGGGAGAGATATCCATAAAAAATCTGAGTAATTCCTTGTCCCAAAGTGGAAATATATGTTTGTACCCAAAATAATTATAAACGTTAGAAGTATTAAATACTAATTTCGTATAACGGTCCTTGTTGTCAAAATCTTCAAAAACTGAAATAGGTTCAGTTGACTTAAAATTTTTAGAATACTCATCCAATTGCTCAGAGATTTTCTCAATAAGTAAACTTGAATATTTATAGTTTTTTTTGAATCTCGCCTTATAAATAGATTCTGCGACATTTTTAGAAGTGAGATCTGAAGGAATCACTATATTGTGTCGAGAGCCTCCAAGCGCATCCCCACAATGTCCTGGCACAAATATGGCATTGTTTTTTATTATATTTTTTTCTTTTAAGTATTTTACGGCAAAATATTCTTGTAGAAAAGGCATATTACTATAACTGCCCGTGTAATGACAATAATTCAAAAATGTGGAAGAAGAAAGGTAGTCTTTAATCAACTCTGTATTGTATTCAATGAAAACCCATTTAAACCCTAATTGTTTTGCAGTGTTTTTGGCATGTTTTACTTCAATATTGTTTTTTTTTCCATAGGTATAGCAGAGAACATCAGGGTGATTAAATTTCTTTAACATACTAGTGATTAATCTAGAATCAAAACCACCGCTCAATGGAACAACAACTTGATTTTTTTCAAGAGACTTTGTCCATTTTTTAAAGACTTGATCAAAGGTAGTTCTCCCAAGTTCTATAGAAGAAGTAAGATCTTCTTTGTTGAATTTTTGAACAATTGTTCCAAAGTAAAAACTAGATTCTAAAACTTTGTTCCTTTCAAATATTAAAATTTCATTGGATTGCGTTTGGAAAATATTTTCAAAAAGAGTGTTTTTGCCAAGGGTATGTCCAGTATCTAAAAAACTTATTTCAGAGATTTTACATATAGTTTGTTTTGATTCTTGTAATATAACAGAAATATCATCTGATATTAATAAGTTGTTACTTGAAGTTTTATAATATAAAGGAAAAGCCCGACTCGTATCTGAGGCTATATATATATTGTTTTCTTTTTTTATAATAACAGTAAAGATACCTGAGATTTGATTTATTTTTTTTCTAAAATCTTTATCGTTTTGTATTCCTTTGAAATAATCAAGAAGTTTCTCATCGGTATATAATTTATTATTTTGGTCAAAAATAATTCCTTTCACTGAAATAAATTGATCATGATACCATAAATATCCTCCATTTCGTACCAATTCAATTCTAGCCATATTTATTATTTAGTTTTGATTTTGAAAAGTTAATGAAGTAAAATAGATAGATCAGAGAAAATATTATTCCGATAAAGCTTATAGAAATTATTGTAATAGTCAGTGAATTATATATAATATAACTAAGGTATATTATTAAAATCCTAAACAAAAGTAAGAATAAATCTAATTTCATTAATGATTTTTGTTTATTTAAAATAACTACGATTGAGCTAACTGGGTTATTCAAGAAGCTTATAAAGAACCATGGAATTAATATTCGACAATATAAACCTACATCTGTCCAATTATTACCAAAAATATACTTTAGAAGAAACGATACAAAGAATAACCCTGAAAAGATTGCCATACCAATAAAAAAAAGATTTTTGTATGTTTTCAAGAGTAAGCTTTTTATTGTCATATTTTCGTTATGTAACTTGCTTGCTTTGTTAAAAAATACTTGATTTACCGATGAAGTGATAATACTTGTTGGTGCGGTGACTACTTTCTTCGTTAAGCCATAAATTCCTGCAGCATTTAGGCCATAGTATTTCGTAATCAATAAAATAGGTATTTCACTTGAAATTGAATGAATTACAGAAATTATTGTATTGTAAATAGGGATGTTTTTATAAATTTTAAAAAGGTAAAACATCCTTTTTAGACTAATGTGTCTTTTGTTTTTAAGTAGTTTTTTATAACTTTTCCAAGTCAATATGAGTACATTTATAACGAGACCCAAAATATGCCCAGGTATTAATCCAATATGAGAGAGTTTACTACTCAATCCGGTAATGAGTTGTATTACAGTCATCGAAGAGGCTTTCCCAACATTTCCAAGTGCTATAACATTAAATTTTTTTTTTCGATTATTCCAGTTTTCGAATGAACTAATTATTCCAGTGAAAAAAGTACTTATTGGGATGAGGTAAATAAAAAAACTAAAATGATTTAGATGTAAAGTTCTTACGATTAGATCTTTAAATAAAAACAAACATAAATACAGTGCAATTGTTGTGATAAAAGTTATTAATAAGCAAGTGGTAAATGTGTTTATTGCATCCTTATCTCGCCTAGGTATAACAATAGAAAGTTCATAGTTTAAGGTTGTTAAAGTCTTTAAGATAAGGGTGGTGGAAACGTAAATAGAAAGCAAACCAAATGCTTCTTCATTAAATAATCTTGTCAAGATTGGAATAGATAAATATACTATCAGTTGACTAATACCAGACCCTGTTATCAGTTGCAGAATGTATTTAACTCCTTCCCCTTGAATTTTATTTTTAATAAGCTTTAGGTTTAACAATTTTAGAAGATTCAAAAATTACAGTAGAATCAAATATAATATAAAGATGCTAAGAATTTGGTCTAATTACTTAAAATGTTATATTGCTTAATTATTCAATAAATAATAATAAACTTGTGAACTTATGAGAAATATTTTAACCGTGTTTTTGGTTTTATGTGCAACATTGACTTTCGCCCAAAAAGAATTAAATAATTATGCCTATGTTGTGGTTCCCGAGTTGTATTCATTTCAGAATAAACCCAATCAATATGATTTAAATGCGCTGACTAAGTTTTTATTAGAAAAAGAAGGGGTGGTTGTTTTTATGGATTCTGAAAAAATTCCACAGAAATATGTTCGTATTGATTGTGGAGGGTTAAAATTAAAAATGAACAAGCAATCATCAATGTTTAAAAGTAAAGTGAATTTCGAGCTTTTAGATTGTTATAATAATATTGTGTTTACAAGTGTAGTAGGTTCAAGTAGTTATAAAGAGTATAAAAAATCGTATCAAGAAGCGATACGTAATGCTTTTAAAAGTTTTTCTGACATGAATTATACATATATTCCAATGCCTGCTGCAGAAGTACCTGTTCCCGCAGCTGCAGCTTTGGTACCAACGGCGGCGAAAAATAGCACAGTATCTGATGAACCGTCTTCACTTGTTTATACGAATGACCAAAACTTAGTTGTAAAACTTAGTAAAGCAGGTGAAAATTATATAGGAAAAGTGGTTTCTACTGAGTCGATTGATTATTCCGCTGGTGATGTTATTTGTAAAATGTACCAAACATCTTTGCCAAATGTTTTCAAAACGCAATGGAAAGATGGGAATGGGAGTTTTATCAATACCATCGCTTATTTTGATGAAGTACAAATGTTACATGTAGATTTTTCTACACCAACGGGTATAACAACAATGAACTTTACGAAACAGTAATTAGTAATTGTACTTATCTTTCCAACGATTTTTTAAGGTGTTTCGAAAATCATTTTCTCGCGCGTTGTTACTGGGTTCGTAAAATTTGGTGTTTTTAATCTCTTCAGGTAAAAATTCTTGAGAAATAAAATTACCTTCATAGTTGTGAGAATACTTATAATCTTTCCCGTAATCTAAATCCTTCATTAATTTTGTAGGTGCATTTCTCAAGGAGAGCGGAACTGATAGGTCTCCGGTGTTTTTAACGAGTTGTATAGCTTCATTGATGGCAACATACGAGCTGTTGCTTTTAGGAGAGTTCGCCAAATAAATTGCACATTGACTTAATAGAATTCTGGATTCAGGGTAACCGATGGTTGTTACAGCCTGAAAAGTTGAATTTGCCATAATAAGTGCTGTAGGATTGGCATTACCGATGTCTTCTGATGCTGAAATCAACAAACGTCTAGCGATAAATTTTACGTCTTCACCACCTTCAATCATCCTAGCAAGCCAATATACAGCAGCATTTGGATCACTACCTCGAATCGATTTGATAAACGCAGAAATGATGTCATAATGTTGTTCACCAGTTTTGTCGTACCTCACCGTGTTTTTCTGAACTTTACTTAGTACCAATTCGTTGGTTACCGTAACTGGAGCTTCTTCAGAAGCCACAACCAATTCAAATACATTCAATAGTTTTCTTGCATCACCACTAGACACCCTTATCAACGCATCGATTTCTTTCAAGGTCACATTTTTCGATGTAATCGTAGCATCAATTTCCATAGCTCTGTGTAAGAGCGCAACCAAATCTGTCTTGTCGAAAGAATTCAAAATATAAACTTGACACCTAGATAATAGGGCCGGTATCACTTCAAAACTTGGGTTTTCAGTAGTTGCCCCAATGAGTGTCACCCATCCTTTTTCTACTGCAGCTAAAAGTGAATCTTGTTGAGATTTACTAAAACGATGAATTTCATCGATAAATAAAATTGGATTTTTAGAGGTAAACAAGCCTCCACTTTGTCTTGCTTTGTCAATGACTTCTCTCACATCTTTGACACCAGAATTAATTGCGCTTAAAGTATAAAATGGACGTTCAGATTCTTGCGCAATGATGTTCGCTAGAGTGGTTTTTCCAATACCTGGTGGACCCCATAAAATTAATGATGGAATGATTCCTTTTTTGATGTGTTGGGTGAGAATTCCTGTGGGACCTACCAAGTGTTGCTGACTAATATAATCATCTAATTTCTTAGGTCTAATACGTTCTGCTAATGGCTCATTCATAGCGTAAAAATACAATTTTCATCGTGAATGTTTTCACATAATATTTTTTAAATTAGCTAAAACTATATTCAATTTCACAGTTCATGAAAGAAGAAAATTTGTTCAGCTATTCAAAAAATATGATTAGGATTCCATTTCTTGTGGTTGGTGTCATGTGGTTGGTTTATTGGGTAGAAATAAAGTTTTCTTTGAATTTTACCAATTGGGGAATTTATCCGAGAAAAGTAAGTGGTTTAATTGGTGTGTTTTGTGGACCATTTATTCATTCAGGAACGAAACATTTATTCAATAACTCAGTACCATTAATCGTGTTTATAGCGATGCTCTATTATTTTTACAAAGAAATAGCCACGAAAACTTTGTTAATAGGTAGTTTGTTGACAGGAGTGTTTACTTGGATTATTGGCGGAAAAGGCTATCATATAGGGATGAGTGGCGTAGTGTACCTATTATTTAGTTTTGTTTTTTTTAGCGGTGTATTTCGAAAGCATTTTCGATTGATAGCTGTGTCCTTGATTGTTATCTTTTTATATGGAAGTATGTTTTGGTATGTATTTCCCATAGAAAAAGGTATTTCATGGGAAGGACACCTTTCTGGTTTGTTGATAGGCTTTGTTTTTGCTTTAGTTTATAGGAAAATAGGAGTTCAAAAAAAGGACTACGTGTTTGAGCAAACCGAATTCGATTTGATGTTTGATGAAAATGGTAATTTCAGTCCACCTCAAATAGCTCCGGATACAGAAGAAAATTCTATTCAGGATTGATTAGTTTACTTTTTTTAAGTATCCTTTAAAAGTTTCAGTTTTTGTTTCCCCTTTCAAAACAGATACATAAGGCATTACATCTCCTTCAGGTATTCCGAATTCAACTAATATACCACCACGCGTATTTACATTGATTTGAAATGGAGTCAAATCCATTTTAGCCTTGTCAAAAAATAATTTATACGAACAATCATTCAGCCAATGAACTTTTGCATACAACGTATCTCCTTTGGGCGAAATTTGTAATTGACTGTCATCGGTTTTGTAAATTGTTGAGGTGTTTACAAACGAGGTGTCCGTAGCTACTAGATACGTACCTGTTTTAAAATCAGTACAATTGTTTTTTTTATCACAAGAATAGAACAACACGCCACATAAAAGAGCGAGGGTAAAAAGAGTTTTTTTCATTTTGGGGTAGATTAATTTAGGTTAAAGATACATAAAACTTTAGGAAGATAGGTGAGCTATACACAATCATTACCAAAAGTGTATCTGCTTATTTTTTTGCAGCAACAACTAGTTCTATTTTTTCTAAGGTTGCTTGTGTTGTAAACATTCCATAATCGATGGTAACTTTGTTTTTTTCTATTTTATCGATAATACCACAAGCCTTGCCGTCTATCAAACGAACTTTGTCGTTCACTTTAAATTTGTATGCTGCTTTTTCTTTAGCAATTCTTTTCGCTTCTTGCACTTTTTCTTTTCGTACTTCTTTTACTTTTACTAAAATTTCTTTTTCAACCTTTTCAAGTAGTACTTCTTTTTTCTTTTCCTCCTGTTTTTTTGCTTTTTTGATGGCTTTAGAGTTTTTACTCTTTTTGATAGGTGGGTTCAGTTCTAAGTATTTCGTTTTTTCGATCAATACCCATTTATTGAATTCAGCCAACAATTCTTTTTTGTTATTTGTCTGGAAATATTTATTCAAAAGCTCGTTAGATTTTCTTCCAAACGAAAGCATCTTTTGGTTTTTATCGTACAATTCTTGAAAACTACTTAGCTTTTCTTTTATTTTTAATTCTTTATCAGATAAATTTTGTGTTTGTTCTTTTGCTTTTAATTGCTCGTTTTCTAAGACTTTTGAATTTCGTTGCAATTGATTTCTTTCTTTCTGAAGTTTAGAAATTGTTTTATCCAGTCTGATTTTCTCTCCTTCAACCTTTTTCTTCGCTCGGTTGATCAAGCTGAATGGAATTCCGTTTTTCTGCGCTACTTCAAAAGTAAAAGAACTACCTGCCTGTCCGATATGTAACTTAAAAAGAGGTTCAAGAGTTTTTTCATCAAATTGCATGTTAGCGTTGCTAACGTTATCCAGCTCGTTTGCCAAAACTTTTAGGTTAGAGTAGTGGGTTGTAATTACTCCAAATGCTTTTTTCTCATAGAATTCTTCCAAGAATATTTCAGCCAGAGCACCACCTAGATCAGGGTCACTACCGGTTCCGAATTCATCAATCAAGAACAAAGTATGTGCATTGCAACGTTTTAAAAATCCACGCATGTTTTTCAAACGATAGCTGTAAGTACTCAATTGATTTTCGATAGATTGATTGTCTCCAATATCCGACAAAATAGTGTCGAAAAAATACGTTTCACTATGCTCGTCTACAGGTATCAACATTCCGCTTTGCAACATTACTTGCAATAAACCAATGGTTTTTAAAGTGATACTTTTTCCACCTGCATTCGGACCAGAAATTACAATAATTTGCTGCTCGTTACTTAACTCCAATGTTTGTGGAACTATGGGAAGATTTGCTGCTTTATTTTTTTCTAGTAAAATTGGATGATATGCCTCTTCGAAATAAATTCGTTTTGTGTTAGAAAACTTAGGTAATAAAGCATTGTTTTGATACGCATGCTTTGCTTTGGCACCAATACAATCTAACTTACTTAGATAGTCTTGGTAACTAATAAAAAGAGGGAAAAACGGACGAATTGTTTCTGTCAATTCTTTTAGCAGTCGATTGATTTCTTGTTTTTCGTCTTGGTGTAAATTTTGTAATTCTCGATGCAATTCTAACGTAGCTTGAGGAGCAATAAAGACAATGCTTCCTGTTTTAGAACTTCCTAAAAGACTTCCTTTTACTTTTCTTCGATGCATGTTCTGTACAGCCAAAACACGTTGATTGTCGATTACAGATTCTCGAATTTCATCTAAATATCCCGCATTGTCGTAACGACTCATTTCTCTTGTAAAAGAACTTCCAATTTTTGCCCGAACAATGTTGATGTCTTTGCGGATTTCCTTTAGAAACGAAGATGCTTTATCATGAACTTCACCATAGGTAGTGATGATCTTTTGAATTTCTATAATGGCTGTTTTGGTATACTCTATCTCAGATGCTTTTGTATGCAGCGTCGGGAAATAATCTGCGAATTTTTTAAAAAATAATAACAACTCGTTCACCGTTTCTGAAGTAGTTGCTATTTTTAAAAAGGAGGTAGCCTCTAAACGACTATTTTCAATTTTTAATAAGTGAATTTCTTTGCTTAAATCTTCAAAATAGTGATTTGGAATTCGGTTTTCACTGATGATAGAAGCGTTGTATTCTTTTACTTGTGCTAATTCAATGAACAAATCAGGCCTGTTTGAAATGGGTTTTATTTGTTGAACCAATTGTTTTCCTAGGTCAGAAATACAATGTTCTTCAACACTTTTTAATACAGTGCCAAATTCTAAATCGTCTAATGTTTTTTGTGAGATAAACCCCATGGATTTGTTTATTTTTACAACGCGTATATTACAAAAACCGTAATAATTTAAGTTCTCGCAAAAATAAACATAAAATTGATTAGTTAGGCAGATGGATATCAAATTACATGAAAGTTGGGAAAGTCGATTGTCAGATGAATTTGAGAAGGATTATTTTCAAAAACTCATTGCTTTCGTGAAAACCGAGTATGCATCCAATACTTGTTATCCGTTAGAAAGAGATGTTTTCGCTGCATTTGAACATTGTGCTTTTGAAAATGTGAAAGTTGTGATTATTGGGCAAGATCCTTACCATGGTGAAGGGCAAGCGAATGGATTGTGCTTTTCTGTTGCTGATGGTATTGGGCATCCACCATCATTGACGAATATTTTTAAAGAAATAAAACAAGATCTAGGTAAAGAAATTCCGGTTTCCGGAAATTTAGAACGTTGGGCTAAACAGGGAGTGTTGCTGTTAAATGCCACTTTAACTGTTAGAGCACATGAAGCAGGTTCGCATCAAAAGCAAGGATGGGAAAAGTTTACGAACGCTGTGATCAAGAAGATTTCAGAAGAAAAAGAAAACGTTGTTTTTTTACTATGGGGAGGTTATGCTAAGAAAAAAGGAGCGAAGATTGATGTAAACAAGCATTGTGTTTTGTCTAGTGGTCATCCTTCTCCTCTAAGTGCCAATAGAGGATATTGGTTCGGAAACAAACATTTTAGTAAAACGAATGCTTTTTTAAATTCGAATAAAATGACCACCATAGACTGGTAACCTATTAAATATGGTGACTTTATGGATTGGTAGACCATAACGCTGCACTTTTTAACATGGCTCTGCGCGGTAATTTTAATCCAGCGACGATGAGTTCTGCAAAATCTTCAGGTTGTAAAACTGTATCTTCTGAGTTTTTCTGAGCAATACCTAAATCAACGGTCATATCAGATTCGATAGTGCTTGGAGTTAAAGTAACTACCCTAATGTTGTTTTTTCTTACTTCTTTCATCAAAGATTCAGACATTCCGATTACGGCAAATTTAGATGCTGAATATGCCGATATATTGGCATTGCCGTTTAATCCGGCAGTAGAAGAAATATTGATAATATCTCCTTCGTTTTTTTCTATCAAATGTGGTAGAACTTCTTTTGTTACATAATACATTCCTAGAACATTTGTTTGAATCATACTCGTCCATTGCGCAACATCCATTTCTAAAAATGATCCTATGGCTGCAATTCCTGCGTTGTTCACAAGGATATCTATGGTTCCCATTTTTTTTATAAGTGAGTCAATCCCATGTTTTGTATCATCATAATTCGCTACATCGAAAACGCTGTAATAAGCATTTCCACCTTCAGCTTTTATCAAGGCAACTGTCTCTTTTAAAGTTGCTTCATTTCTACCTGTAATGGCTACATCTATACCTTCTTTAGCAAAGGCCAATGCTGTTGCTTTTCCAAGTCCTCGACTACCACCTGTAACAATGGCTTTTTTATTTTTTAAATTCATGATTTCTAGATTTTATTCTGACCAATAATCAAAAACGAAAACATCGTCAATGATAGGTCCAATTTGTTTTACAAGTTTGATATGTTCCGTATGAAATAAATAGATTTCTCGAGCGTGTTCATTTTTAAAAGTCAATGTGAAACTATGTGTAAAACCTTTGCTGTGACCTTCAGTACTGTCATTTGTTCCCCATTCCAAATCGGCTATTTCAGGAATGCTGTTTTTTAGGTTGTAGAAGGCTTTCACAGCTGCTGCTACTTGTTCTTTCGATGCTTCGGCTTTGTATTTTAAGGTTACAATATGTTTTAATTTTTTGTCTTCTCTATCGATAGTTGGCACGACTTGATAGCTTACAATCTTGTTCATATCGAAACGATTCGATCCTGCGATTAGAAATTGTTTGCCCTCGAATGAAATGGATTCTAAACCGTAATAAATTGAGTATCCGGTTTCGAGATAATTGACAGGGGAGAGTATACCTTCACTGTTCAATTTTAAAAGTTGGATGCTTGCATCATCACGTGTACCGACTGCAATAATTGCTGAATTTTCGTTTTGAGAAATGACTTCAATTCTAGTTTGTCCTTTTAATTTTGTGTTATCTGTATCTTTAAAAGTATGATGAGGAATCAATTTACCTCTGCTGTTGATTTTAAAAACACTCACTGCATCACCATGATATGTGAAATCTGGATTTTTTATAAAGCCACCTCTTTTGTAGTATTTATGGTGTCTGTGCCCGACAATTACATACTTGTTTTTTTTAAGAGTGACTCCTGTAACAGGGTAAGCACCTGTTAAATACCTGTCTGTTGTGTTGTCGTGTATGTTGTTTACATTCTTAAATGTTCCGTTGTTGTAGATTCTAAAACTGCTTACACCATTGTCTTGAAAACCACTTGTGTATAAATAGGTTCTGCCTTTTATAGTATGAGTAAACATTCCAATGATACCATCTGTATGAATGTTTTCGTCATCTTTCATTGACTGGATATGCGTGAGTTTTCCATTTTTTTCAATTTTAAATGAGCTCAAACCAGGTGTTTCTTCTAATCCGCCTACAAACAAATATGCGTTGTTTTTTATGTGTGTTACTTGTAATGTAATCGCAGTACCTAAATGCATTTCATCTGTATCTTCAAGCAAGGCAACTTGTTTTAATTTTCCATCTTTGGCAATAGAGAATGTTTCAATTACATTTCCGTGTTTGTTAGCAACAAAGAGAAAATCATTGCCTTCAATATTATCTGCTACTATACCTCTTGCAGGACCTTTTTCCATATACATTGAATGGTTGCTAATCGCGGTTAATGTTCCTTTAGAGTTTAACTTATAGACATCAATATTACCAACGCCTCCGGCAAACACAAATTGAGATTCATCAATTTTATAACTTGTAATTGATACTGTGTTTTTTCCTGAAATTGCTTTGAAATCTTTTCTGAACAGCGACGCATTTTCAATGTTTTGAGCAAAGCCAAGAGTTGAAAGTATGAAAAATAATGGTAGAAAGGTTTGTTTCAAAAAACTCATGTTTCGTATTTTTTAGATTATTTTGTTAAAATAGAATTAGCTCCGGCTAGTGCTATTTCTCTGTCTTGTTCTATAGTACCTCCACTTACTCCGATGGCACCAATAATTTTTCCATGATTATTTTTTATTGGAATACCTCCCGGAAATGTAATGAGTCCTCCGTTTGAGTGTTCAATATTATATATAATTCCTCCTGGTTGTGTTAGCTCACCCAATTTTCCAGTGTCGATATTGAAATACCTTGCGGTTTTTGCTTTTTTAATAGATACATCGATACTACCAAGATACGAATCATCCATTCTAATAAAAGCTTTTAAGTTTGCACCAGCATCTACTATAGCAATGTTTACTAACACATTCGATGTTTCTGCAGATTTTTGTGCTGCTAATATAATGTCCAATGCTTGTTTATGTGATAACTCATTGGTAGTTTGCGAAGTTACCTGAGTTGAAGCAAAAAGAAGACAAAGTAAAATGCCTAATTGGAAAAGTTTTTTATTTCTTACCATCAATAAATTGTTTTGTTTTACAAAAATTGCAAACTTTTACGATGATAAAGTTGAACTAGTTCAATAAAAGTAAAACTAGTTGCTTTTTTTTATTTTACTTAAAAATTCATGAGTGATCCCTAAATAACTAGCAATCTGCTTGTCGGTTATTTTAGTAACGATGTCTGGGTAGGTGTTTGTAAAATGAAAGTATCGCTCTTTAGCGGTGAGTGAGTTGTTTCTAATAAGCCTTCTTTGCCAAGCAACGATTGCTTTTTGCGACATAATTCGAAATAGCTTTTCTGTAGAAGGTACGTTTTTGTATAGTTTGGCTTTGTCTTCTTTAGAAATTAAAATAATATGACTGTCTTCTAAAGCTTGAATATTTAAATCTGATGGTGTTTGGTTCGTAAAACTATCGATATCCATAAGCCACCAATCTTTTGTAGCGAAATATAAAGTGTTTTCGTTTCCTTTTTTATCAATCGTAAAAATTCGAAAACATCCTTCTAAAACAAAACCTTCGAATTTACAAATGCTACCTTGAGTAAGTAAAAATTCCTTTTTTGCAAGTTGTTTTGGCGTAAAGTAGGTGCAAATTGATTCTAATTCACTTTTTGAGAGTGCTATGTTTTTTTTTATGTTTTGAATCAATAAGTCGTAAAGCATAAGAAAATTATTGATGTGTTGATAGAAGGATTCTAATAGTTATTATCCACCTACACGTTTCACGTTATAGCCTTCAGCTTTTAATATTTCCATAACTTTATCTCTAAACTTCCCTTGGATGATTATTTCACCATCTTTTGTAGAGCCACCAACACCACATTTGGTTTTTAAAAGTTTGCCCAAAGCCTTTAAGTCTTCATCTGCACCTTCAAAACCTTTAATTACAGTAACGGTTTTGCCACCTCGTCCTTTGTTAGAAAATAATGCTTCTAAGTATTGTTCTTTCGGAGCTAAGGTTTCTTGAGTTTCATTTTGATTTAAATCGAAATTTTCATTTGTAGAAAATACAAATCCGCCTAAATCAGATAAATTTGAAAGTTTCTTTTTTGCCATAATAATATAGGTGTAAGATTATTGCTTGTTCTTGATTTTTTTCCAGAAAAATAAAAGCAATGCAATAGATTCAATTAAAAGTCCAACAGCCAATACCATGATACCAGCACCGTCTTCATTCTTTGTTAAATTAATGATGATTCCGGTTGTAACCCAAATAAATCCAATGATAAATATGCGGACAATCTTTTTATCCATTATGATGCTTTTATAAGTCCTAGTTCAATCAATCTTTCTGTTAAAAAAGCTCCTGCTGTGGTGTCTTCGTATGCTTTTGGATTGTTTTCATCAATACAAGTTTCTAAACAATTTAATTTCATAGACGCTTTTGGGTGCATGAAAAAAGGTATAGAATAACGAGATGTACCCCATAATTCTTTGGGAGGATTGATTACTTTATGAATTGTAGATTTCAGTCGGTTGTTCGTCAACCTCGATAACATGTCTCCTACATTGATCATTAATTCGTCAGGTGCTGCAATAGCATCGATCCATTCTCCATCGTGATTTTGTACTTGAAGTCCTTTACCATGTGCGCCCATCAACAAAGTAATCAAATTGATGTCGCCATGCGCTGCAGCGCGTTCAGCTCCCTTAGGTTTGTCTACAATAGGAGGGTAGTGTATCGGTCTTAAAATACTATTTCCATTGTGAATAAATTCATCAAAATAAGTTTCATCTAAACCTAAGTGTAGTGCTATGGCGCGTAAAACATATTTTGCAGTTTTTTCAAGCTGTTGGTAAGTTTCTTTACCGATGCTGTTGAAAATTGGTAGTTCATCTACAATGATATTTTCTGGGTATTTTTTTTCTAGTTCAATATCATTTGTTACATATTGACCGAAATGCCAAAACTCTTTTAAATCTGCTACTTCTTTTCCTTTAGCACTTTCTTTTCCAAAAGAGGTATATCCACGTTGCCCTCCAATACCTTCGATTTCGTATTTCTTTTTGATGTCTTCAGGTAAATCAAAGAATTTTTTTATTTCTGCATACAGAGAATCTGTGAGTGTTTCAGATAAAAAATGCCCTTTCAATGCAACAAATCCAATTTCGTGAAAAGCATTACCAATATTATTGATAAACGCTTCTTTTTTAGACGGGTCAGATGATAAAAAATCTGTTAAGTCAACACTTGGTATTTGATTCATGAATATTATTTTTTATAAAGAGGAATTCTATAACTGATCGTGTACCCGAAACTCATTCCTGTACCACTAGAGTACACTTTGTTGAATCCTGGAACATATAAATTTTGAAAATTATCGGGCTGTGTTTGCGTCAACATAAAATTAAATTGGATGTGCGCACCGAGATATAAATTTTTAAAAGTTTCTACCTTCATCCCGAACAACAAACCAAACCAATGTGCAGTGAGATCTTCGTATGTAAAAGAAGGAGCTTCTCTTCTGGGTTCGAAGTACGGTCCTGAAATACCATCAATTTCTGTCCCCTCTTGAAAAATGACATAATCATTTACAGTCTGAGAAAAAAGGCTAAAACCATAACGTGCACCCAGGTAAATTTCGTTGTCCATTTCTAACCAGTTTTTAAACGTATTGATGTTCAATCCGGCCGAAATATAAGAACCTTTTGCAGTAAAAGCATAGGTGTCTCTTGGTTTGGTGTGCTCTGCAACTCCAATCTCCGCGGCGATATATAAATTTCGTTTCAATCGATAATCACCTACGATTTCAAATCCACTATAATTTGATTTTACAAAAGAAAGAATTGGTTTTACAAGGTCAATACCTACACGTAATCCATAGTTTTTTTTAAAAACTACGATACTATCGATGTCAATAATTGCAGTTTTTGCAACTACTTCTGTCTTGTTGTTGTCTTCGGGTGTATCACTTATTACTTCCTGTTCTTCTTCTTGAGCAAATGTTGCTAGAGAGCATAGAACAAAACAGCTATTAATGATATATTTTAATATGTGTTTCTGTTTCATTTTCTACTCTTGTAACATTTACATCTATACTACTAATCCAATTTAATGTAGCTTTTTCAATACCAAAATCAGTAAAGTGGGCGATATATCCACAACTTTCAGAAAGGAATACATCAGTAGTTGTATAACTTAAATCTAAAGTGTCTACCGTGTTTAAAGTTGACAATCGATACTTAGTGCTTGTTGATCTAGTATCTAATGGAATTAAAATTGAATCTGTTATGCTTAGTTCATAAATGGAATCTTTACCATCGGCCCAAGCATATAGTGGCACTACTTTTTTTGCACTTGGGTTTTCTTTGTCGTAAAAACCTATAATCAATCGTGGTGTAGTGGTTTCTTCACAAAAATCATCGTCTTCACACGAAGTCAATATTGAAAGGAGAATCAAGAAGACAAATAATATTTTTTTCATGTGTACTAGCTAGGTCTAAATTTGCTGTCAAATATACTAAAGTATATAGAAGTAACTGAGGGTTTGATGTGTATAAATACGTTAAATAATTTTCTTGATCACTCTGAGTTTATGTGTGTGCCTTCTAGTGTTGACATTGTAGATACCTGAATGGTCTATTCGATCGATTCTTACCTTGCCATGTGCATGTATGATATAGTTGTCTTTCATGATGATCCCTACGTGCGTAATGTTTCCTTCTTCGTTGTCAAAAAATGCTAAATCACCGGGCTCACTTTCTTCAATAAAACTTAAAACCTCTCCTTGGGTGGCTTGTTGTGATGCATCACGAAGCAAAGGATATCCATTCAATTTATAAACCAATTGAGAAAAACCAGAACAGTCAATTCCAAAAGGTGTTTTACCACCCCATAGATAGGGACTATTTAAAAATAAAAATGCAGTCTTAATTAAGTTTTCCTTAGGTTGCTTTCCAGAAATCACAGAGCCTTCATAGTCATATTTTTGAATGCCAATAGAAAAACTATTGTTGCTGAAGTTTGGTAAATTAGCTCCTAAAGGTACCGTTGTTAGCTCATCATTTTCATTGCTGATGAAATCAATTAAGTTACCGGCTAATGTTTTTGGAGCTTTTTCCAAAGAGTCATACTCTTCTTTTGAGAAAAGTAAAAATTGCTTGTTGTCAATCCAGCCTTCGTATTTGTCGAATGCCAATCGAATTTTACTCCATTTTTTTCTTATTTCTAATACTTTGAAATGTTCTCCGAACAAAACTTGTGATACCAATTCTGCTTTATCAGAGGGTTCGCTTCTAAGCGGAACGATACTTAAATTACAAATTCCGTAATCCATTAATTAGAGTCATTTTTTTCAATAATAATAGCAGTGGCTCCACCACCACCATTACAAATACCAGCTGCGCCAAGGTTTTTGTTTTCGTTTGTCAACTGGTGGGTCAAAGTAACTAAAATTCTTGCACCTGAACAACCCAATGGATGGCCAAGTGAAACTGCACCTCCATATATGTTTGTTTTTTCTAAAGGAATATCGAGTAACTGGCAATTAGCCAAACCTACTACAGAAAATGCTTCGTTCAATTCAAAAAAATCTATATCTGAAATGCTAAGATTTGCTTTTTCCAATGCCTTGGGTATTGCTTTAGAAGGACTGGTTGTAAACAATTCAGGTTTTTGCGATGCATCTGCATAACTTTTTATGACTGCCAGGGGTGTTAATTGTAATGCTAAAGCTTTCTTTTTTGTCATAAGAACTAGAGCTGCAGCGCCATCATTTAGTGTTGAAGCATTGGCAGCGGTAACAGTTCCATTTTTTGAAAATGCAGGTTTTAGGTTAGAAAATTTCTCAAAATTTACTTTTGTATATTCTTCATCTTCAGAAATTGTATATACATCACCTCGTTTTGGCGTAATAGTAACTGGAATTATTTCAGCAGCGAATTTATTTTCTTCCCAAGCTTTTTGGCTTTTTAAATAGGAGTTTTTAGCAAAAAGATCTTGCGCTTCTCTAGATATATTATGATCAGTAGCGCATAAATCTGCACATACACCCATGTGTTCTTGATCGTATACATTGGTCAACCCATCTTTTATCAAACCATCAATTAAGGATTGATTGCCAAATTTTACATCTTTTCTAGCATCGAAATAGTGAGGGACTTGAGACATGTTTTCCATACCTCCAGCTACAACAATTTCTGCATCACCACATAATATTGCCTGTACTGCTTGTGTAACACTTTTCAAACCAGAAGCACAAACCTTGTTTACCGTTGTACAAGGAACGGAATCTGGAATTCCAGCAAGAATCGCAGCTTGTTTTGCTGGTGCTTGACCTAAATTCGCTTGTAACACATTTCCCATCAATACCTCGTCTACTTTATTCGGAGCTAAATTGATTTTCTTCAAAGCTCCCTGAATAGCAATTGCACCTAGTTCAGTAGCTTTTACACTAGCCAAACCACCTAGAAAACTTCCGATAGGAGTTCTCACAGCTGATACAATTACAACTTCGTTAGACATGATTCTTTTATTAAAATGGGTATATGCGAATGTACTTAATTAATTTGAAAATTAATAAAAAGGGACATTCAAATCGGACTACTACATAAAATGTTTATTTTTGAGTATCAATTGAACCTAGATGAAGAAAATTCTCAATACAATATACCAGAATAATACAATTATTTATAAGGTATTACTTTTTTTAGCAACCACATTTTTAATCGTTTATTTTTTTCCGAAAGGAGGGAAGTTCAAGTATGAGTTTCAAAAAGGGAAACCTTGGCAATACGAAAATTTGTATGCACCCTTTGATTTTGCAATTCAAAAGAGCGAGTCGGTAATTGAAGAAGAAAAGAAAAAGATAATTTCTACTTCTAAATTGTTTTTTGAGTATGATTTTGATGTATTTCCAGTTGTGCAGAAAAAAATGACCGACAAGGTAAAGACATTGTCTGTTGATTCTTTAACGCAGCAAGTGTTAATTCATAAAGGGAGTACAATTTTATCGGCGTTGTATAAAAAGGGTTTTTTAGAGTCAGCTAGTGAATCTAAAATAAGAGATACAAATACGAATATCGTATTGAGAAAAGGAAATGAAATTGATGAACTTGCGTTTACAGAATTGGTAACTACTTCAAAGTTGTTTCAGTTTATTCAATCCCAGATATCTAAAAAATCACAATACAAATACAACGATCAGTTAGTTCATGTATTATCGCAAGTGGTTGAACCTAACGTAAAATTTGATGAAAATTATACGAATAAAGCGTTGCAAAATTCGATTAGTTCAATTTCGTATACGACCGGTTTGATAAGTGCCAGTCAACTGATTATTTTTAAGGGAGATATTGTAGAAGGTGAAAAATATGCTATTTTGAATTCTTTGAAAGAAGAGTATAAATCGCAAACTTGGAGTAAAACAAACTATTACTGGATTGTTTTTGGATATACCATATTAGTGTCATTGGCTTTATTGATGTTGTTGTTGTTTTTACGAAAAGAACGCGCTGAAATATTTAATGATAATACCAAAATTACCTTTATTTTCTTCAATGTTTTGATGATGATTTTCTTGGTAACCTTTACAATAAAATACCAAGTTGATTATTTATATGTAGTACCGCTTAGTATTTTGCCAATTGTTTTAAAGGCGTTTTTTGATGCCCGATTGGGGATGTTTACCCATGTGCTTACGGTTCTTTTGCTTGGGTTTATTGTACCGAATAGTTTTGAGTTTATTTACTTACAAATAATTGCAGGTATTGTAACCATTCTTACGGTTTCTGAATTGTACAAAAGAGCGAATTTATTTATTTCGGTCGGACAGATAACGCTCATTTATATGTTGACTTATTTTGCTTTCTCAGTAATTCACGAAGGCTCGGTGACTCAAATAAATTGGGATTATTTTGTGATGTTTGCTTTGAATGGAGTATTGTCATTTTTGTCGCTGTTTTTAATTTGGATGTATGAAAAATTATTTGGGTTGGTTTCTGATGTAACCTTGTTAGAGCTTTCAAACACAAATTCTAAATTATTAAGAGATTTAAATGAAAAAGCACCTGGTACATTTCAGCACTCTATGCAAGTGGCGAATTTAGCAGAGGCAGCTGCGAATGAAATTGGAGCAAATTCAATGTTGGTTAGAACCGGAGCTTTGTATCATGATATTGGAAAAATAGTAAACCCAATGTATTTTACAGAGAATCAGTCTACAGCGGTAAACCCACATGATGAGCTGACACCAAAAGATAGTGCCGATATAATTATTGGTCATGTCTTGAATGGGATAGAATTGGCGAAGAAAAATGGATTGCCAGATCGAATTATTGATTTTATTCGCACACATCATGGAACTAGTACTGTGTATTATTTTTACAAAAAAGAAGAGGAAGGGAATTTAGGAGATATTAGAAAAGAAGATTTTCAATACCCTGGGCCGATTCCATTTTCTAAAGAAACGGCGATATTGATGATGAGTGATGCTGCGGAAGCCGCTTCAAAAAGTTTAAAAGAGCCAACAGCTCAGGCAATTGATGTTTTGATTGATAGAATTACTTCAAAACAAATGGAAGACGGTCAATTTAGAAATGCCGATATTACATTTAAAGAGATAGAAACCATAAAAAAAGTATTGAAAAAGAAATTAAAAAACATCTATCACTTGCGTATTGAATACCCAGAATAGTTCATTTTTAAAAATTTTCTAGTACCCATTTAAAAAATATTTTTTTTGACAAGAGTTGCTTAGAAGTTTAAATTTCTTGATTTCAAGGAGTTGTTTGTTATTGGAAGATAAGTGTAGGAAAAAAATAAAGATTTGATAAAAAAAAACAACTAAAATGTTGTGTAATACATAAACGTAATGTAGATTTGCACACGCAAAAAATAAGTTCTTTTACACAATTAAAATATTAAGATTGTAAAATCTTGGAGAGGTGCCGGAGTGGCCGAACGGGGCTCCCTGCTAAGGAGTTGTACCTTTACGGGTACCGGGGGTTCGAATCCCTTCCTCTCCGCATTATTTTTTTTCAATCTTCTATACTTCGGGGTGTAGCGTAGCCCGGTCATCGCGCCTCGTTTGGGACGAGGAGGTCGCAGGTTCGAATCCTGCCACCCCGACGAAGTAAAGAATTTAATTGCATTATCAATACTTAGTATTGTTAATGGGCGCATAGCTCAGCTGGATAGAGCACCTCCCTTCTAAGGAGGCGGTCGAAGGTTCGAATCCTTCTGCGCTCACTTTTTGAGATATCAAAAAGAATCAAAACCCTGTAAACCTTATGTTTACAGGGTTTTTTGTTTTTGGGAATATCAATTTATTCGATAAAAAAACATACCTTAGGTTCACAAATCGGTCAACACTTTTTTAATGAGTGTTTACTTTAGTGGGGTACGTAAGGAAGGAATTCCTTTCTGTTCTTTACTACGTAGAATCAAGAAGTCAACACATCGTATTTAGTGTGTTTTTCTGATTCGATTTGGAGGTAAAATATAGGAGTGTGTTTCCTTTGTTTATGCTACTTGTAGAAGAAATTCGGTCAACAAAAATAAATGTAAAAATTTGTTGACTTTTTAAGTACGTAGACAGCATAGTTGATTTGACTTTCGTTACTGAATATTTAATATTTAAAACGACAACTATGAAAGCAACAACAACAGTATCGATCCTAATTTGGGTCAACACTTCACGTGCAAAAAATGGACAAGCAGATCTTTTTGCAAGAGTAACGGTAAATCAGAAAAGAGTAAACATTTCTCTAAAACGAAAAATTGACATCGCTACCTGGGAAAAGGGCAGAGGTTGTGTCCGTGGAAACGGTGCAAAAGCTAGAATTATCAATCAGTATATTGATCAAGTAAAAAGTGAACTCTTCCAGGCATATCAAGAATTGCGAAGTGAAAAGGAGTTGATCACTGCGGAGGCAATTAAGGCTAGGTTTCTTGGAGAAGAAGAACAGAAATACACTTTACTTGAAATGTTTGACTACCACAATAAAAAAATGGGTAGAAAGTTACACCCCGTAACATTAAGACATTATCTAACTTCTCAAAAATACCTTATCGAATATATTGAATCGGAATACAAGAGGTCGAATCTAAATCTCAATAAACTCTCGTATGCTTTTTTAATTGGTTTCGAAAATTTTCTATTGAGTTACAAACCCAAAAAAGGATATTCAAAAATTGGGAATAATACGGTTATGAAACATATTCAAAGACTTCGAAAAATGGTTACCATGGCGTTCCATATGGAATGGATAGATAAAGATCCATTTGTGAAATTCAAATCTTCATTCGATAAATCTGAACGTGATTTTCTAACGGAAAGGGAGCTGGGGTATATTGAAAGTTACAATTCAAATTCAGAAAAACTGATGGTTGTGAAAGACTTATTTGTTTTTAGTTGTTATACAGGTATTTCTTATATCGATATAATGAACCTTACAGAACAAAATCTTTTATTAGGAATCGATGGTAACATTTGGATTATCACAAAAAGACATAAAACGGATACGCCGGTTAAAGTTCCTATACTCCCGAAGGCACAATTGATACTTGATAAATACAAAGATCACCCAAGAACGGCAGTGTCAAAAACCTTACTTCCTGTAATTTCCAATCAAAAAATAAATTCCTATCTAAAGGAAATAGCGAGTTTGAGTGAAATTAATAAGCGGTTAACTTTTCATATGGCACGCCATACATTTGCTACAACTGTAACACTGTCAAATGGAGTTCCAATTGAAACCGTTTCAAAAATGTTGGGACATACCAAAATCACGACAACGCAGATATATGCGAAAGTAATAGAAAGAAAGGTTAGTGAAGATATGGGGAATCTTAGGTCGCTTTTAGAATCAAAAAAGGATAGTTATGAAGCAAACTCTAAAATTAACATTTGTTAATATTTGATGTGTTTTGTACTTTTAGTTCGCTAAAATAAACCTATGAAAAAAATATTACCATTAATCGACAGTTATGCTGTTCGAAAGAAAAATCTTGCGTCGAAAAATTTAAACCGACAAAAACATCTAAAAGAAAAGATAACACTTACCAAAGAGTTTATCCATGAATTAAGACTGCATGTTAGAAAAAACAACTTCAATAATGTAGAGGATGAAATTTATTTTTTTAAATATGTGAAACCCAAAATATGTAGTGAACTATTGTTTTACACTTGTCAGCTATCTTTTTATACAGAGAAACCAAATGCAACAATCTGCATTCAAAAAGATTACATGAAATCTTCACTTAAAAAACTCGAATCTAGAAAAAGAAAAAATTTAAAGTTTTATAAATACTATAAGAATGGTGAAGATATATTTGATGATAAATATTTTTTAAGAGGAAACGGTCAATTCCATTTGTTTGCTTCTCCAGATGTTTTGTACTCCGATCCTGAATTTAATACAAGTCATGATGTGTTGGCTTCTGAAGTAATTGTATACGATCTATTGACGGAGTTTTATAAAAATGAATTGAAACAATTGAAAAATAAAAATATCATTTGTCCAGATAAAACAACAATCAAAAATCAAGCCTTCCCTAAAATTAGATGGACAGCCTCTAAAACCGATTTAATTGAGTTGGTGTATTCTTTAAAGCTATCAGGCTCTATTGATGATGGAAACGGACATTTAAAGAATATCATGGAATCAATGGCTTCCTTGTTTGATGTTGAGCTAGGGAATTATTACAAAACCTATTCAGAAATCAAAAATAGAAACAAACACAAAACAAGGTTTTTACATTCTTTAACCGAGGTACTGTCCTCGAAATTAGAAGAAGACGATAGGTATTAAAAATTCGGTAGTTGCATAACTACCGAATTTTTGTTTTTAGAGTCTTTTTAGAGTCTTTTATAAAACCTGAACTACCGAAGAATTCGAAAAACATCCTCATGCAAATGTTGTTTTTATTGCAAGCGCTATTTTTTTTGCTATTGTTTTTCGGAAGGTTACGAACAGCTACCGAATGATTTTCATGAATTCTGATGAGCTTTGTAAAACGAAAGTCAAATCGTACTATTTATTAACTAAAAAAACAAAAAGTTATGGCAGCAGAAATTATCACAACAGATGATTTAAGAGAGTTTAAAATGGAAATGTTAGAAGGAATTCAGGATTTATTGCAAAATCAATCATCCTTGAAACCAAAGAAATATTTAAAATCAGCAGAACTCATGGAGCTTTTGCAAATAAGTTCTGGAACGTTACAAACACTGCGTATCAACGGTACTTTAGCCTATTCAAAAATAGGTGGGATTATTTATTACGACTACGAAGAAATACTAAAAGTACTAGAACAAAACAAAGTAGAAAATTAGATTGCTATATGCCAAGTGTAAATTATATCTCACACTTAAATAATTTCTTTTTAAAAATCCCAAAAGACAAAAGACTAAAAACTACCCACATAAGTCTATACCTTGCATTGTTTTATACATGGAATAATGCTAGGTTTTCTAAGGAGTTTTTTATCAACAGAAACGAAATTATGCAGCAATCTAAGATTGGTTCAAAGGGGACTTATCATAAATGCATTACGGAATTGTCTAAATGGAAATATTTAAAATATACACCTTCATACAATCCACAAATGGGAAGTACAATTAGCATGTTCTATTTTGGAACATGTACTGAACAGGTACCGAACCAACACCGTACTAATAATGGTACAGGTAGTGTACAAGTATCGGGTCCTTATATAAAGAATACTAAAGATAATAAACAATATAAACAGAGACACAATGATTTTGATTCTTTAAAAGTTGAAAATGACAAAGATTACAACGAACCCCTGTAAATAACAGTTTAAAAAAATTAGCATCACGTTGACTGAGCTTGTCGAAGTCAAAAGTGTTTGACAAAAGTAAAGAAAGTTTCCGAACCCTGAGTATTTACCCTGAGCGTGCTGAAGGGTGTCAAGGGTTAGAACATCAAGAAAAAATGAAAGAATAACTTTTTTAATGCAGGTTAAAACGAAAGTAAATCAATAACAGTATCATGTTGACTGAGCTTGTCGAAGTCAAAAGAACATGTCAAAAACACAATACTATGACCCCACATATAATCCAAGAAAAAGAGCAAGAATTTGCATTAGGTGTCCTTCAAAACCAAATCATCATGTATGATTTTGATAAAATCATCAGATACCTCAATTTCAAAGGAAAGCAATTGTTCGGAAAGCACTTTAAAATTTACGATTGCGATTTGTTGATGATCTACAAGCTGGTGGTCTATTATATCCAAGACAAAGAAAATTGTAAAAAATTCGGACTCGATATTTCAAAGGGAATACTATTAACCGGTCCTGTGGGATGCGGTAAGACTTCTTTGATGAAATTGTTAAAACATATCACACCACACTTGATGTCTTATGATGTTGTACCATGCCGTGATACAGTTTTTCAGTTCAATAGCAAAGGGTTTACTATAATTGAAAAATACGGTAATACGAATTCCTATTGCTTTGATGATGTTGGTATAGAAACCAAAGGAAAACACTTTGGACAGGATTGTAATGTGATCGGAGAAATCCTGCTTTCTCGTTATGATTTGTTTCTAAAATCAAAACAAAAAACATTTGCAACGACCAACCTCAACGCAAATGAAATAGAAGCGAGATATGGTTCAAGAGTACGTTCTAGAATGAGGCAACTATTCAATTTGGTGGCGTTTGATAAGAGTTGTGTGGATAAAAGGTAAGTCTCTAACTGTGTTTCATTCTTTAATTAATACAGTTCATCCCTTTTTTGTGTCATTTCGCGTTATATAAAATCTCACATCGGTTACTCTTGTTTATTTTTGATTAACTCAATTGTTATAGAAACAAGTGCTTTTATGAACTAATTGATTTACACTTGTTTGCAAAATTAAAACAAGAAAAAGTTATGAAAAAGTATACCGCAAATTATTCTCATACAAATCATAATTTTGTTATTCAAAATCTATCTGCTCCTAGAATAGAATCTGATTACCTTTCAGCAATCCTTGTTGTTAAAAACTTAATTCAAAGAGGTAGTCCTACTTCAATGAGTCAATACTTACAAGAAATTTATGGATCTGTTCATCGAGAATCTCATTATTTCCATTTAATTACGAAATCAAAACAAACTTGGTATAATACAATTAAAGGAGATGAAGCAAACAATTATTTCCCCGCGCGAACATTTCTTGAGGATAGAATAATCGAAGATTTACCTGAATATGAATTTATAAAGCAGTTAATAATTCCTGAAATTGAAATTAATGAAATAACACAACGAAAGGATGAAAATTTCAATTACCAATGTGTAGACTTTTTTCTGCCTCAAGCAAATTTAGTAATAGAAATAGATGGACAACAACATAAACAAGATGCTGATCGTGTTATTGATTTAACTAGAGATAACTATTTATCCTTATCAAATGTACTAACTGTTAGAATTAATACTGCAGATCTGGAGTCTAAAAATGCAACCTATTTTCAACAAATAGAAATAATAAGAAATCGACTTGAAAATTATTCGGAGTTACTTAGTTTATATAAAACAAATTATAACCTTAAAAAATCTGAAATATCGGATAAGGTGTTAAAAACAAGATTATTACCATCGGCCATAATTCGTTTTCAAGTTTTGGTTTTAGAATTGCTAGAAACAGGTCAATTAAGTCTTAATGATGATAAATGGTATTTTGAAATTAAAAATCAGGACGTAATTGGATACGAAAACGATGCCATACAAGATGTATTCCTGTGGTTACGTCATTTATTAAGATTACAGAAAATATCTTATAAAGAGCCTAACTATAGTATTAAGAATGTTCAACAATTTAGTAATTCAAATTGTATAAAAATTGATTTTAGCTTACTACAACGTTGGACAGATGAAAACGAATTAAATAGAGATGTTATATTTGTACGAACTGATTATCTAGATTCTTTTTTCAACAGAAACAAGGATGATTTTGAACCAGTCAATTATTTTAAACTTAGTACCACAAAAAAACATATTTATAAACTCGCTTTTAATGAAGAATCAGATGATTTAGTATCCCTGGAGTTTTTTTTAAAGAATATTTTTGGGTATGATAAATTCAACAAAGGTCAGGTTTCTATTATTCAGAATATTTTAGAGGATAATACAACCATCGGTCTTTTGCCAACAGGTGGTGGTAAATCTTTGACTTATCAGCTTGCCTGTTTGCTTCAGCCTTGCATAAGTTTTGTTGTGTGTCCTATAAAGTCATTAATGTATGATCAGATAAAAGATCTTAATCAGACTAATATTCAGAATGTTACAGCAGTTAATAGCGATGTGGCAGGTCCAGAACGTACTGAGATTTTAGATAATTTTAGCAACGGGAAGTATTTTTTTGTAATAATCTCCCCAGAAAGATTCCAAACAAATGATTTTAGAGAGAGGTTACTCTCGATAAACTCCAAACTAAATTTCTCATATGCTGTTATAGATGAAGTGCATTGTCTATCTGAATGGGGACATGATTTTAGAACCTCTTATCTAAACCTATCTAAAACAATAAAAAAACACTGTCCTTCGATAACATTTTTAGGTTTAACCGCAACTGCTTCAGTAAATGTATTAAAGGATATTCAATTAGAGTTTAACACTTCTAAAGAAAATGTAAAAACTCTTTCTGTTTACACCAGACCCGAACTAGAATTTATTGTAGTCAATGTTGATACTAATAAATACGTGGAAACTCTCAATATATTAAATAGACATGATGCAAAAGAAGATCTATTTAACCTAGAGTCTGAAAATCCAAAATGTGGCCTTATTTTTACACCTTTCGTTAATAATGGATTAAATGGTTGTAGTGGTTTATCAAATCATTTATCCATAAACTACAACACCCCAGTCAAGTATTATTCGGGCTCAAAGCCAAATAATTTTATTGGTACTGATAGCGATTATGAACTTTACAAACATGAAGTACAAGATGATTATAAACAGAATAAAACAACTTTACTGACTGCTACTAAGGCTTTTGGTATGGGTATTAATAAAAAGAATATTAGTTTTACTATTCATTATGGTATGCCGGCGTCAATGGAGTCGCTCTATCAAGAAGCAGGAAGGGCTGGTAGAGATAAGAGCGATGCAAAATGTTATGTATTACTAACGAAAGAAGATCCAGAAACCAATATTGAATCTATTTTTAATCCGGAAACATCTTACGAAGAAATTAAGGAGATTACAGCACAAGTGGGCAGAAGTGGAAAAGATGTATTAAATCAGATTTTCTTGTATATGAACGGGTTAGACTCTATTTCAGATGAATTAGATCTAATTAAGTCTCTTCACAATACTTATTCTGAAGCTGGGTGTACAAAAATTGTATCTGCAAGAAATCTAACATCAACTAAAGCTAAAGTTGAAAAAGCTATATATCGTTTGTCAAACCTTGGTGTAATTCTAGATTGGACTGTAGACGACTTCTTTAATGGAATATTTACAGTAACCTATGCTGATTTTTCATTAGAAACGATAGAATCTAGTTTACTTAAATTTATAAAAAAATATATCGACGATTTTGAATTCGATGAACATGATGAAAGAATAAAATATACAAATATCTTAAATGACAATCGTCTTCAGAAATTTGACCGATTGGTAAAAATATTATTACAATGGTCATACGATAAGTTTGGTGCAAACAGAAGAGAATCATTAAGAAACGTTTATGAAAATTGTCGTAAGTATGATAATACGATTGAAGGTAAGAATAAATTCAAACAGAGTTTAGAAGCTTATTTTAAATTTACCGATGCAATTTATGTTTTACAACATATTGCAGAAAATAATAATAATGACTTTTCAAAATGGTTCGAAGTCTTCTATGACCAACACAAGAACATAATAAATAAAGAATCATTTATCGACCTTAAAGGAAGTTTACAACGATTTTTAGAGAGCCATCAATCAAATACAGGTTTAAACTTGATTTACGGTTTAACAACATTGTTCTTAGGCGAGTCATGGAGTGATATTGAAGAAAAACGATTCGGAAAGTCGCTTGATACTATTTCTAATTATGCAGAGTCAAATTATGATGTTGTAATGGATAAAATTAGAAAAGTATCGAAGCATTTAGGGCAAAACGAAAAATTAATAGTGTCAAAATACATATATAAAATTTGCAAAACCGAAGAACAGAAAATAGTGTTTGCAAAAGTGCTTAGTGATAATGAAACTCTATTAAAACATTATAATAAAAGACTAAATATAATTAAAAAAAATATAGAAAATGGATTTAGAGAAATTAGATAATGTTGTAAACGAATTAGAAGATAATTCGAAGCAACTAAAAAGCTTTACAACTGTTTATTCCGAAATAAGCACGCTTCAAAAAGATTTAAATAAGAACTTAAAGTTAATTGAAGAAAATAATAATAGTTTAAATTCTGTTAGTAAAGAAATCAAGAAAAGAACTTCAGAAAACACAAAGCAAATAAAAGACACGAATGATTTTCTTGAGAAAAAAACAGGAGAAATTTATAAAGATAATAAATCTTTTCAAAAAGAATTAGACGCTTCTTTAATTACTAGGCTAGATAAGCATAAATCTGATGTGCAAATAGAAATCAGAAACGAAGGGGTTCAGATGCAGAGAGCATTTGAAAATGCTCTTAATGCTAGCTTTGGCCAAATGGAGTCTAAAATTAAAGAAGAACTCACTGTTCAAAATAGTGAATTGAAAACTATGAAGTTAGTATTATTTATACTAGTTTTTCTATTAGTTGGTCTAAGCATTGGATTGTACTTAAAATGATGATAATGAAGCTTCACTCGGCGCAAAATTTAACCCAGTAAAATTTAATAATAATGCATTTTCATTAAAAAGCATATAAAGTTTTTGTTTTCTTTGAAATTAAGAAATTTCTATCAAGCGTTGTTTTTTTGTAAATTGGTACAAAATGATATAAGACAAATAACTCAATAAGCATATAAAGTGTTTTAGTATAAATGGATTTCCAGTAAACAATATTTACTTTGATTTATGTTTTTTAAATCAACTGTTGTGATACGCAATGGGTATAACGAATGATATAGGGGTTTCACAACCCTTACTAATGAATATTAATACTGGAATCCTTTTTTTTGTTATGAAAAAATTCAATTACCATAAAATAAAATATAAGAACACAGAATTAGAGGAGTTTATTTCTAAAGAACTGAACTCACACCTTATTAAGAATATATTAAAACACAAAAGTTCGTTTTATAAATCTTTTACTGTTCTTAAAAAAAATGGGGCTAAACGGAGGATAGATCAACCCCATTATAAATTAATGGATATTCAAAAAAAAATAGCCAACTATTTATTAGTAAAAAGGAAGAAAAATTCCAGTTCACATGGTTTTGAATATTACAGAAGCATCGTCACAAATGCAGAAAAACACATCAATAAAAATATTGTTTTAAATCTTGATTTTAAGGAGTTTTTTAAAAACATCTCAAAATCTCAAGTCCTTTCTGTTCTACGTAACAGCTTTGATATAACTAACGAGAGTGCTTATTTATTGACAGAATTGGTCACTTTCAATAATTGCCTTCCTCAAGGAGCACCGAGTTCTCCTGTTATATCTAATTATGTGTGTAATAACTTGGATAATGACTTAAAGACATACTGCAAAGAGTATAATATTATTTATACAAGGTATGCAGATGACCTAACTTTTTCATTCAATTTTAAAAAACTACCAAGACAAATTGTTGATGAAATTATTTCGATAATAGTAAAACATGGCTTTAAGTTAAATGATCAAAAGTTTAGATACTTTCACAAAAACAGTAGGCAATTAGTAACTGGAATTGTTGTAAACGACCACGTAAATATCAAAAGAGAGTTTTACAAAAAAGTTAGAGCAATATTGCATAATTGGAAAACTAAAGGATATGTCGTTACAAAACAAAAATTCGATTTGGAATATCCAAATAAAAACTTCCGAAAAACACTTTTAGGCTGGGTGAATTATATTGGTTATGTGCGCGGAAAAGATAATCCAATGTATTTGACTTTAAGTTCTAGTTTAGAATTGTTATTAAGGACTAAGTATCCAAAGAGCGAATTTAAGACTGATGAAAAATATTGTGATAAATGCAAGACCGGGATCCTAATAGAAACCAAAGAAGGCGGTGTTAAAAACAATTTCAAAAAGTCAAACGATGCATCATACTTTTTTGAATGTAATAATGAGGAATGTAATTTTTCAGAGAATATAGACTCTAAGTATTTTTTCCTAAAAAGTAAAGCTTACTTAAAAAACAACAATCTAGAAAAAGTTAAAGAATTATTAGAAAAATCTATTGAATTAGATTCAAATAATTATAAAGCCTACAACAACTTGGGTGTTATTAGTTATAATAAAAAGGAATACAAAGTTTCCGTTGAGCATTATTCGAACTCAATTAAAGCTTATCGGGAAAGAGCAAAACCATATTACTGCAGGGGTCGGGCATATGCTAACCTGCAACAGTTCGAAAATGCAATCCTTGATTATTTGAAATATATACAGCTTAGCACAAGAAAAGATGTTTTGAACTCAGTTTATTTTCATCTTGGGCAGGCTTATTTCAAAACCCACAAATACGAAGAAGCTTTAAACTACGTTAATCTCCATATAGAAAGGTTTGAAATAACAAAAGCTGTAATTGCTCTAAAAACAGCATGTTTAAATAACCTAAATAACCTAAATAAACGATTTGAATTAAAAATATACAAAGATGCTTCTAAAATATACGATGTTATAGAAAAAAATGAGAATATATGGTTTGAATATCAGACCATTGATAGTGATGAAAGTGTCAAGGTAGCTTTAGTGTCTTTAATACCTAAAGGAATTTTATTTAACAAAGAGATTAACTCTCTTTCCGTAAAAGGCTACAATTTAATTAATAAAAAAGAAGAGACATATTTAATTGACAATATTGCTAATTTAATCAACGTTCCCAAAGAGATTTAAGTAATTTCTATGTTAAAAAAAGAAGCCATCATAAGATACATTAAAGAAATGAATACAGATATGTTGTCATTAATTCTAGATGATGATATTTCTTACATGGAAACAACCAAAAAAGTTTTCTTAGATAAATTAAATACAATATTTTCAGACTTCAAGTTGAAAGGTGTTTTAGAGTTTTCACAAGTATGCAAAGGAAAATGTATCGGGGATTGCGAGAATAATGGCCAGTGCGGTTATAGGTTCTCTCATAAAGAGATCGGATATTTAGATTTGATATTTAAAGAAAGAAATAAAGAAAATTTTGAGATTTGCAGGTGCTCTGTTTTTAAATCAGATGACGACTCAGAAATAGGGAATTCTATACATATTACTATATATGATGATGAAAAAACTAGCTTCTGGCCTACTTTCGAGCAAATCAACTTGATAAACAGGATAGCTTCACTACAAACTAAATACAACGTGTTTAAAAACCAAGTCACACCAATAACAGAAGTATATCCGATAATAAAAGAATCAAAACAGATTTACGAATCTCTAACTTGGGACGATCAATTGAATTATGAATTTGCCAATCAAGCAAATAAACTATATACCTCAAACAGTTTTGTGATAGATTTAATTGAGCGAAATGATATTGCCATTGCTGCAATGGAAGAATATAGTAAAATAGATGTTAAAGATGAAAAATCGATAATAAAATGGCTCTTAAAACATGATGATAACTACTTTATTAGTGATTTTGAAAAAATGGAAAACTGGGAATATAGCCATTATTTAACTCCTGAATATATGGATGCAATAGTAATTGATTGTACTGATTACACAGCTGGAATCGTACTTTATGAAACCTTTGTAAAACATTACCATGAGGTAATGTGGAAATATCGTCCAACAGAAGAACATGAGAAAATTGCAGGTAAACACCCTATTATACTTTCCTTGCCTAGTCTTCTTACTTGGCATATGAAATACCAAGACTTATTACCAGATAATATAAAAATAGTACAAGATGAATTTGAATGGCCTTCCTAGGTCATTTGATTATTTTTGTTTTTAAAGAACAACTATATGAAATTATTTATAGAGCAATTAAAGCAAAATGATGGTTTATGCATACCTCAGTTTAATTTTTTAAATGATTTTATTCCATGTAAGACGAATAGTCCAAATAGATCTTATATTGTTGATGAAGGACGACTTTACTATGAGGAATACATGGGGCATGATCATTATATTAAAAAAAACTATTTTTATAAAGATGGTAAATTAGATACCATTATTGAGAATATGTATCACATGTTTGATGAACGAACTTATCAATATAGCTTTGAGTACTTCGATGATGATAAGATTTTAATGAAAAAGGTCTTAACTGGTACAAGTTATCCTATGGAGGTCGATAGAGTAAAAGAATTGTTTGAGCAAGGGGGGATTATTTATGCTGAACAAATAGGATCTAATAGTTATCCTAAAAAACATAGCAAGCTAGTTGAAACTAAAATGTTAGATGATTTACAAGAGTATCTTTCTTTTGAAAATACTGAAGCGAAGTTAAATTTTGATACTGATAATGACTGGAAATATCTAAATATAAAGGATGAAGTTGTATTCAAGACAGAAGGTATAATTATTACGAAAAAATATAGAGGTGATTTATATGATAAACTCTTTTTTGATACAGCTCAGGGTAAGTATGAAGAAGAGAGTTTTGATTTAAAAATATTCAAAAAATCTAAACTGTCGGGAAAATGGATTTTGCATTGCTTAAGAAGTTATATAAGAAAATGTGATTACATTTCGGAGCTATATGGGTATATTATTAATAAAACAATAGATCATTCATGGAGTGAAGAACCTCTGTTAGAAAAACTTGGTATTGGGTATAATTTGGTCGGTACAGAATATTTCTATTTCGATGATGAAGATTTTCTTCAATGTATAGAAAACGATTATTTTATTGCTACAATTGATGTAGTTAATCTTTTCAATGTTAAAATTGAAAGAGGCAGGAAGCTAATAAAATCTTTAGAGAATTTGGATTCAACTGTAGAGAAAAGCGAGTTTTGGTATGAGATAATTGAGAAAGAAAGCGAGAGCCTAGAAGAATTATTAAGTGAATTATAAGGTCATACAAGACTCATATTATTTCAGATAAAAGTTTAGTATGTAGCAAGTTATCCAATGAATACCATCATAAGACTAATCCTTACTCTCCTTCTTTTTGTAACCAATCTAAGCGCCCAATCCTTCGATTACACGCCCAGTGCTTTAGATGGTCAAGTAATAGAATACAAAGAATTTACAACCTGTTATTCAGATATATACGAACAACCTTATTGGGTAGCTTACGAGTTAACAAAAGAAGAATTAGAGTTAGAAAGCAGAAAAAGAATTAAAAAATTCATCCAAGATAAAAACATTACTAACGGAGCAGCACATCACGATGATTATACAAATACAGGCTTCGATCGTGGCCACCTCTCTAGAGCAGAATACAACAAACGAAGCAAAGAATCCTACAAAGAAAGTTATTATACCTCTAATATTTCTCCCCAAATAGGAGTGAATTTTAATCAAACCGGTGGTGATTGGTACAATTTAGAAGAGCTTGAAAAAAGTTTTGCAATTACCACGGGTAGCATATATGCTGTATCCGGACCAGTATTTAAAGATTACATAGAGGTAATTGGAGATGAAACATCGATTGTGGTTCCTGGGTATTTCTATAAAGCGATACTCTCCAAAGACAAAAAGCACGCAATTGCTTTTCTTTTAAAGCATGATAATGTTGATGAAGCATCACTTTGGGATTGTGTCATTACAATCGATCAATTAGAAGGTTTAACAGGTATCAATTTTTTCAGAATGCTTGACAATAAGCTCGAGCATCAAATCGAAAGTAAAACCGATCTGGATTATTGGAAATCTCTACTAGAGTAATTTTGAGCAACCATATACTCAGCTCTTATCCTCAACTGTACCCTGAGCTCATACCCTGAGCCTGTACCCTGAGCCTGTACCCTGAGCCTGTACCCTGAGCCTGCCAAAGGGTGTCGAAGGGTGTCGAAGATGTCAAACTTTAATCAACGATGTGAAATTATTTAATTCAAGAGAAAATCCGATGAATATATTATTTAAGCTGTCATGGTACTTGCAATCGAGTGTCTATGTTTTGAAGAAATCGTAAAAAGAAAAACTGACGAAACGAAGTGAGTTTTTTTCTTTTAGGTTTCAAAGAACAATAAGACCGATGAAAGTACAAGACTAGATCTTTTGTTTCTTTTTCAGCGATGGAAAAAGAAAAGAAAACAATAAATTCAGACAAAATGAATATAGAAACCTACTACTACCATAAACAAGAACACTCCTTCTCTTAAAAATATTTTTATTGATTTTTAATTACTAGACGCATATAAAATATTTGTCGTGTTTTTTTCTTAACTTGTGAATCAGTTGGTAACGCCAACTCTTTTTCATAGCAATATAACCACCTCAACCTTGAGGTGGTTTTTTATGCGGTTTACTACAACTACAAGCAAGAAAAACTTCATTTCCATGTTAATTTTGTAGCATGCAATACACACAACACTTTAAGAAAATGAAACTCTCAAAAGGAGTTCCTCATTTAAACCACGACCAGCATAGCCGATATTTTAATATTGTAGCCATTGAATTTCATATCGATCAGCTCAAGAAGATGAATATGAGCAGTCCTTCAATATTCTCGCATATTACAAAGTTTGAAAACAAACTAAAGCATATAACAAAGGAAGCAACTCCAGAAGAATTGTTTTTGGAGCTAATTGAGCTTTCATTATAATTTCAAACGAATGCTAATCTTAAAACAATTCAATTTCCTTTATTGAATATGTATTCAGGAACCATTTCATAACTGTTTTGTTACTTTATTGCTATTTATCATGTTTTCAAGTGATAAAATCTATTATATTTATTGTTATATAAATAAAGGCACCAACTTAGAGGTAAAATAGAGCTCTCTTTCGTATTGCATATTTTGTGTAAAGTGTCTTTATTATAGTCGAACATATGACAAACAAAATTCTATATATAGACATAGAGACTTCTTTAAAAGGGAAGATAAACGATGTAGGGGCAATTTTTAATGGTCAAGAATTACATGAGAAACAGTTAGGAAAATTAGAGGGGTGGATTAAGGATGCAGAATACATATGCGGTCATAATATAGTTGGGCATGATATCCCTTTGTTAAAAAAAGTTTTAGGTTCTGAAATTTTCCAAAAAAAAAGAATAATAGATACACTTCTTTGGTCTCCAATTATTTTTAATGACAATCCATATCACAAACTAGTAAAAGGCTATAAGATTGTCAATGGCAGTCGTGTGAGCAACCCACTTTCTGATTGTAAGCTAACCAAGCAACTATTAATAGACGAACTAAATAAATTTAATGAACTAGATAGAGACAGTCAGCAGGTCTATGCCAATCTTTTAGGGAGTAATTCGGCGTATTCAGGTTTCTTAGATTTATTAAATTTCAGAACGGAAGCTTTAGATATCTATAAAACAATAAACAGTCTCTTAAATAATAGAAATTGTGAAAACACCAATATTTATAAGATATTGAAAGATTACCCAGTAGAACTAGCCTACGCGTATGCTTTGATAAGTGCTAAAGAAGAAAAATCTGAATTGGCATATTGGATCGCACATACATTTCCAAAAACAACTCAAATTGTTAATGATCTAAGGTTTAAACATTGCAATGAGTCAACTTGTAATTATTGTAATTCGAATCTGAATCCCAAAAAAGCTTTGCAAAAGTATTTTGGTTATGAGGATTTTAGAAGTTTTGATCCTAATGAAGAGATTAGCCTTCAAGAAAAAACAGTAAGCGCAGGACTAACAAATGATTCGTTTGTAGCGGTATTTCCTACAGGTGGAGGTAAGTCGCTTACATTTCAGCTTCCAGCATTAATGAAAGGTTCTTTGTCTCGTCAACTTACAGTTGTTATTTCGCCTTTGGTATCGTTGATGAAAGATCAAGTTGAAAATCTTGAAAACAGATTCGATATTACGAAAGCGGTTGCCATAAATGGTTTGTTGTCACCATTAGAAAGACAGGATGCTATTGAAAGAGTTGAAAATGGTGATATCCAATTGTTGTACTTATCTCCTGAGTCTTTGAGATCTCCTACCATATTAAGAATATTAAAACAACGCTCCATAGCTCGATTTGTGATTGACGAAGCGCATTGTTTTTCATCATGGGGACAAGATTTTAGAGTAGATTATTTATACATAGGCGAATTTATAAAAAGCTTAGAAGAAGGGATGCTGTATCGAAAGATACCAGTTTCCTGTTTTACAGCTACGGCAAAACCTCAAGTTATTCTTGATATAAAAGAATATTTCAAAACAAAATTAGATGTAGAATTAGATGAATTTGTTACCAGGGCAAGTAGAACAAATTTAAAATATGAAGTAATTGATATCAAAGACCCTGCTCATAAAATGGGGACGCTACTGAAACTTCTAGACCGTTGTGAAAAACCTGCAATTATTTATGCCTCTAGAACAAAGAGAGTTGAAGAAATTCATGAGTTATTGGAGAAATCTGGTTTCAACTCAACTTATTTCCATGGAAAATTAGACAAAGATGTCAAAAAGGATTATATGGATGCTTTTATGAATAACCAAAAGGAGATTATTGTAGCAACCTCCGCTTTTGGTATGGGTGTAGATAAGGATGATGTAAAGTCGGTGATTCATTATAATATTTCAGATTCTTTAGAAAACTATGTGCAAGAAGCCGGTAGGGCTGGTCGCGATGAGAACATCCAAGCAAAATGTTACATTTTATTTAATGAAGATGATCTTAACAAACATTTCAGTTTATTGCAACAAACTAAAATTAATCAAAAAGAGATTCAACAAATTTGGCAGGGACTTAAGTATTTATCGAAATATAGAAAGAACAATAAAATCAGTAACTCTGCTTTAGAAATTGCACAAAAAGCAGGCTGGGATACCGAAATGCAAGAGCTCGAAACGAAAGTGAAAACTTCCATTGCGGCATTAGAGGATCAGGGCTTTTTAAAACGAAGGCAAAATTCACCAAGTGTTTTTGCCGATAGTTTGATGGTACCAAATTTAAACAAGGCACTTGAAAAAATCCATGAATCTAAAATATTAACAGAAATAGAGATTCAAAACTGTTCTCGTGTTCTACAGCGTATCGTAAAAGACAAAGAGTGCCGTATTGATTATTTGGCTGACACAACTGGATTAAAGTTGAATGAAATCAGAGATGTGATTGATGTTTTAAGAGAGCTTAAAATACTTGGGGACTCAAAAGACCTCACCGCTTTTATCAATACAACACAATCCTCAAATGGTTCAAAAAAAATATTAGAACGATATAGAAATATTGAAATAGCATTACAAGAATGTTTAACAAATAGTATTAAAATATCCATGCGTCAACTGAATCAAAATTTGATTGATATGGGGATTGAAAAATCTTCTGTTGATGCCATTAAAAATATTTTGAATTATTGGGAAATTAGAAACTTCATTCAAAAATCACGTATTGATAGAGAGAATGATTTGTATCAAATTAAAATAAAATACAGTGAAGAAATAAAAGGCGATATTGCTTGGAGACATGATTTGTCTATTGATGTGTATGAACTGTTGGAGAAATTTCAGTTGGAACAAAAAGAAAAGCAGGTATCTAAAGAGAAAATAGACTTGCCTGTTTCTTTTTCAATGCTTGAGTTAAAGGAATCCAATCATTTATTTGGTCAGCTCAAAGAAGAAGATATCAAACGCTATGAAAAAACACTTCTCTTCTTAAATCAAATAAAATCTATCAAATTAGAAGGTGGTTTTATGGTTTCCTATAATAGGTTAAACATAGAGGAAATAGATGATTCTATTCCTAGGTTTACGAAAGGGAATTTCGAGAAAATGGGTGACCATTATGATCATAAAACCCAGCAAATTCATATTGTGGGTGAATATGCTAAAAAAAGAATTCAAAATTATGAATCGGCACTTATGTATGTAAATGACTACTTCAGTTTGCCCTACGAAGAGTTTTTAACAAAATATTTCCCTCGCAGAAAGACTGAAATTGGGACTCCGTTAACGCCGAAACGACTAAAAGAAATCATAGGCGACTTAGATACGGATCAAATTAAAATAGTGACTGATGGAAAATCTAATAATATATTGGTTTTGGCGGGACCTGGTAGTGGAAAAACAAAAGTGCTAGTACATAAAATTGCTAGTTTGTTGTTGCTAGAAGACATAAAACCTGAACAGTTTCTAATGCTTACCTTTTCTAAAGCGGCCTCATTAGAGTTCAGGTCAAGAACTAGAAATTTGGTTCCTGAATATGCTGGTTTGATTAAGATAACAACTTTCCATGGATTTTGTTTTCAATTATTAGGTCAATTGGGCGATTTAGCAAAATCTCAAAATGTAATCAAAGATTGTTTAGAGTCAATCAAAAATGAAGATATTGATATTTCATCAATAACAAATAAAAGTGTCTTGCTCTTAGATGAGTTTCAAGATGTAAATAAAGAAGAATGGGAGCTCATTCAATTGATTATTCAGAAATCTGGGAATATAAGAGTTATAGCAGTTGGTGATGACGACCAAAATATATATGGATTCCGTGGTGCTTCTAATCAAAACATGTTAGAGTTTAAACAGAAGTACGATGCAACCCAATATGCATTGGTCAAAAATTACCGTAGTGCTTCAAATATTGTAGAATTTAATAATGAATTACTATCCACCATTCCAAACAGATTAAAACAGGAGGTATTAGAACCTGCAAGCAAAATAGAATCATCCAAAATACAACTCATAAAATACAGTAGTTCCTATCTAGAAAAATCCTTAGTGGACAATTTCATAAAAGACAATCATTCTGGCACAAGAGCAATATTGGTGAGAACAAACAAACAGGCGCTATTACTAAGTACATTTTTAAGAGATGCAGGTCAGAGGACAAAACTTATTACTGGTTTAGAAGGGTTTAGATTGAGTGATTTACTGGAGCTAAGAACATTTACAGATGCACTTAAAGAATTTAAAAATGATGCAGGCATAATTTTTAATGAGGAATGGATAGAGGCAAAAAGAACTTTTAAAAACCTGCATGTCAACAGTCCTCACTTTGATACCTGTGTAGCGATTATCTTAAAATTTGAGGCAAATTACGAAAAGCAAAAACAGCTTGTAGATTGGTACGAATACATTCGTGAAATAAAAATGGAGGATGCCATCAATGCGGATGCAAATGCCATTATCATTGCAACGATGCACAAAGCAAAAGGGAAAGAGTTCGACCATGTTTATTTATTGCTAGAGGATTATGTTTTTAATGACACAGAGTCAAAACGCGTGCTATACGTAGGCTGTTCAAGAGCTAAAAAAACATTGCAAATTCATTGCAACGCAACATATTTTGATAACTTTAATACAGACAAATTAGAAATTTCAAATTTTAATGGAGGTACTACACAACCGTTACATTTTGAAATAATTCTTGGCCATAAAGATATCTATTTAGCATCACAGAAATACAAAGCTAGAGCAGCAATCATTAACACCCTAAAATCTGGTGAATTTTTGAAAAAAGATACGGTTCAATTTTCTAGTAACATGGCTTTAGGATTGGCTAAATTAAATGCTCATAACATACTCGTGTTCTCTAAGTCTTTTGTAGAGTATAAATACAATACCTTTTTAAAGGATGGCTATAAACTGACTCATGGTAGTGTAGAATACCTAGTCTATTGGTATGATGTAGAAGAAGACAAGGAGTATAAAATAGTATTGCCAAAGTTGAGGTTTGAGAAGGTATCGGTATAATTAGGTCAGTGAAAGTAAGTTTCATCTGTTAAAATTATATAGTATAAGCTTATTTGGTAAAATATGTGTTTTATCAGCTTTCAATTGCGAAAGACTTACTATATTTAAACAAAAATTGTAAAAATCATAGCAGACCTACTCTTAATTCGGTAATGTACATTAGTAATAATGAGGTTTGTAAATTATATAAGATGTTAGTGGTAATGATTCCCAGAGTATAATATTTTGAGTAAAAAGCGAAATACAAAGTGGATAATAGAGCAATCAAAATTACTTTTTGGTGATAGTTTTGATTACAGTGCCACAGAATACAGGGATGCGAAATCCAAAATCAAGTTTCGTTGTAAAAAACACGACTATTCATTTGAACAAACTTCAAATAACCACCTCAAATCCAAGCATCCTTGTAAGTTCTGTCTGCAAGAAGCAAGGCGCGCAGAATTCTCTGATAGTTTTCATACATTCAAGAATAAAATACGAGCAATTTACGGGAACCAATTTGATTTCAATAATGCAAAGTACGTTAATCAAAGGACCCCTATTTCTTTAAAATGTGTAAAGCACAGTAAAGTTATTACCAAAGAGCCTCAAGTATTTTTAAGAGGGCATGGCTGTGGTCTATGCGCAAAGGAAGAATCCTCTGCTAATTTGAGTAGACAAACGTTGAATGAAATAAATCGCTTTGTAGCTAAATTAAACGGGAAATGCCTTTCAAAGAGTTACTTCAACAATGAAGCTAAACTAGACTTTGAATGCAAAGCCGGTCACAGGTTTCAAAAATCTTGGAGTGCAGTAAAAAATTCTTTACGATGGTGTCCAAAGTGTTCACCAAACAAATTAATTGGAGAAACTCTAGCCCGTTTAATTTTGGAACACCTTTTACAATTAAAACTTCCCTCTGTCTACATAAAAGAAATGGAAGGGCTTCAATTAGATGGCTATAATTCAAAAAATAGGATTGCTTTCGAATACCAAGGATATCAGCACTACACGGAAAACAGTCATTTTCATTCAGACCAAAGTAGATATAATTCACAAATTGAAAGAGACAAGTACAAAAAACAGCTTTGTAAAAAAAATAAAATAACGCTGATTGAAATATTTGAATTTAAAACAATTAGAACTGGCAGAATTCAACTCTTCGTTGACCAGGTAAAGAGGACACTAAATGAGCAATATTTAAGCTATAACCAAGAACCTTTTCACCTTGATTTAGTTGAGCTCTATCGAGGAAGGAAAAGTGAATTGTATGAACAGGCAAAAAAAATAGTCGAGAAAAAAAAAGGTTCTATCCAAGAATTTGTAGGTTCCGAAAGTAAGCATACATACACTTGTTCTAAAGGTCACAAAACAACCAATCGAGTTTTGAGTGTAATAATTAAATCTAACGCATCTTGTGCCTCTTGTGAAGCTACATCCAAGTACAAAGAGCTCAGGGAAATTATTGAATCAAGAGGAGGTAAATTAATTGACAAGAAACTAAAGCCGAAGGGTTATTCCGAAACATATAAGTGGATTTGCAATAACGGTCATAAAAGGGATTCTAAAGGGCAATATTTATTTGACGGATACTGGTGCGTAGAGTGCCAAAAAGAAGCCCAAAAAAAGCAACTAAGCACGAAACAACTTGCTGAGTTGAAAAAAGACGTAATGAGCGGTAAATTTTATCAGAGAGACATTCCGATAAAATATGGTATCGGTGACGGTGTTTATAGACGAATTATCGCCGAGCATGGATTAAAACCAAAATATTTACCTCAAGATAGAAAAGCTCAAAAGAAACTTACAAAAGGTGAGCTATTTCAAATTGATCCTGAAAACTTTAAAGTCATAAATGAGTTTGAATCATTAGAAGCAGTGAAACATGATGAATCAGGCTTATATAAACCTGAAGGTATTCGGCAACAAATGAAGAAATACAAAAAGGCTTATGGCTATTACTGGTCCAGAGCTAATGATTATGAGCAAACATTAAAAATGATTAAACTTAGTGCCACTAACAAAACCTAAGCGGCATTAAAACGACCGCTTAGCTTAGAGCCGTATTGGCTTCATGCAAAAAACAGAACGAAAAGAGAATTAACTATGGAAGAAAATAATTACCCGAAATACATCAACAACAAGCCTATTGGAGAGGATCATTTTGAAGGAAAATCTCACGAAAGAATAGCAACAAGTATTGCGGAACATATTAAGGATAAAAACGATTCTTTAAGAGTATTAGGAATTGAAGGAGAATGGGGGTCTGGAAAATCAAATATTATAGAATTACTTAGAAATAAATTAGACAGTACCCATCATATTTATATTTATGACGCTTGGGGCCATCAAGAAGATTCGCAAAGAAGAGCGTTTTTAGAAGAGTTGACAGAAGATTTAATAGATAACAATTCAAATTTATTATCTGATAAAACAAAATATAAAGATCTATCAGGAAAAGAGAAAAATATCACATGGACAGAGAAGATAAAATATCTACTTGCAAGAAAAAGAGAAACAAGTAAAAAAACTATTCCTAAAATTAGTGGAGGGGTAATTCTAATAGGCCTTATTATAATATTAACTCCTATTCTTGCTCTAATGTCTGATTTTATTGGAGATGATAAACCTGCAATTTTATTAAAAATTCTATTTTCATTATCACTACTCATTTTAGTGTTCTCATCATGGGTATTCTATTCATTGTACAAAAGGTTTATTTCAAAAGATAAAATTTGGGCGAATTTATCTTCGGTTTTTTACTTCTACAAAGGGAAGGAATTAGAAAACACTACACTTGAAGTATTCTCTGACTTAGAACCATCTGTTAAAGAATTTAAAGATTGGATAAAATCTATTTCTCTAGGACTTGTAAATAAAGAACTGGTGATTGTTTACGATAATATGGATAGACTCCCTCCAGAAAAAGTAAAAGAAATATGGTCGTCAATTCATACATTTTTTGCGGAACAAGATTATGATAAGATAAATGTAATTATACCATTTGATAGAAAACATCTTCAAACTGCATTTGAAAAGGAAGATAATCCTACAAATCAATTTATAAACAAGACTTTTTCAATTATTTACAGAGTTACGCCACCAGTATTAACAGATTGGAAAGAATTCTATGGGAAAAAATTTGAAACTGCATTTGGGGATACAGAAAAAGATGAGTTCTCTACTGTTTTGTCAGTATTTGATAGATTAATAGATAAATTCACACCACGTGATATTATCATATTTATTAATGAACTTGTTACCTATAAAAAGATATGGAAAGAGGAAATCCCTTTGAGGTATATTGCTGTATTTATTATGAAAAAAGAAAGCATATTAGATTCTCCTCAAAAATTCATTCTAAATGGTGAATATTTAGGTGCATCAAAAGACCTTTTTGCCGAAGATGAAAATCTTCAAAACTATATTTCTGCTTTAACATTTAATGTTCCTGTCGAAAAAGCTTCTCAAGTGTTGTTAGTTCGAGATTTAGAAATAACTCTCAGAGGTGATTTAAATGAGGATATCAATGATTTAGCAAAACACTCTCACTTTATTGAAATCTTAGAAGAAGTAATACAAAATAGCGAACTTGTTGTAGATAAGACTATTGCATCTTTGTCCAAACTCGATGCTTCAAAAGTAAGTGGAGTTCATGTAAAAGAAAGAATAGTAAATGTATGGAATTCTTTAACAGCTAAACAATGTGCTCTCGAAATAATAGAATTGTCTTTTGGAGAAATATTCCAAAGCTTATTGGTAAACTCATCTAATAGGTATAAAAAAAGGTTGTTAAAGTACCTAATCGAAGGTTTTAATGAACTTAAAGAAATTTCAGGTGATAAATATTTTAACACTTTTAAGGATTTAGAAAAATTTATTGAAAAAGAACATATAAGTTTTAACTTGATAAATCAGATTAAACAAAGAAGTGTTTCTCCTGAATTGTTTTTGAAATACTTAAGTGTTGCAGAATCTGATTTTGAAAAATACAAACTTGTGACAGATTCAGAAGAATTGGACAATTATGTTTCTTCAAAATTACCTGATGAATCAGAACTAATTGTTGATGAAGTTGAATTGTCATTTGTAACTAAAGATTATTCCTTCCTCAATACTAAGGAAAATATTGAAAACTTAATTGAGCAAAATAAATTATCTAAAGACAACTTTAATAATGTTAATCATATATATAAATCAATATCAAACGATAAACCTGTAGACAAATTGATTCCTGTACTTCATTTACATCCCTTGTTGCAAACTGTGACACAGGAGGTAGATGGCTATTATGATCTAATAGCTATGAGACTCAAATACGCTAATGATTATAATGTAAAAATAGCTCCGCATAGATGGCAAGATAATACAACTTCTATTTTAGCAATGACTGATGAAAATATTGTAAAAGAAATTGCGAAAGTCATTGAATATTATGTGAATTATGGGGAATTGCTTTTATTATCAACTACATGGAACCAACCGTTATTAAGTGCTGTTTGTAAAGATTTAGTTTTAAATAGTTATGGGCCACAATCTATGTCCATAAATTCGGTTTTAACAAAATTTGAAACTATAAAAGAAGCCATCGACGTGACAGAACAAGAGCTATTAAATAGTTTAAATGGATGGAGTAAATATGCAAAAGAAAAAATCAATATTGATAACTTAAAAGAGGTAATATCTGAATTCTCATTTTTCGAGTATTCTGTTTCAATTTCTTTAGATTTAACAAATTACTTAAACAAATTAGCAGTTGAACTTATTAATTCTACAGATGAAGAGACTTTAGCAGAAGAATGGGCTGATGACAGTTCATACATATATAATTTGCTTTATATTTTTATGCAAACTGCAAAAATAAAAACACTTCCAAGGAATATCTTTAACTCTATTAAACAAACACTTAAGCAAATCTCAGAATCTAATACCAGCGTTCCTTCTGATGGAACTTTTTGGCATTATTTCATAGAGAAATCCGAAAAGAAAGATATAGCTCCTACAATACGAGATATTAGAGATTATTATATTAGGGAGAACAATATTACAAATGAACAATTTATTTTCTTTGAAAAATTTTTCAGAGAATACGGGAAGTTAAACGAAAAAAATAATGATACGACTAGAACAATTCTAGGAAAAGTTGTTTCAGACAATCAATGCTTTGAATTAATAAAAGCATATCAAGATTTTTATATCCCAATTATTAATGGAGCTCAAGAAGATTCTGCTGATTTTAAAGATAATGTTCTAACAAGATTGGAAAGTCAACCGAAAAATAAAGAACTTATCGAGTTTGCATCGAAGATTGGAGTTGAGTACAAATTAGATGAAAATGAAGGTGAATAAGGGCGAAAGCCTCTCAATATGTATAGTGCATAGCGGACTTAGTGAATACTTGAGATTTCATCTCTCGCCCGAATTTCGGTGTTGGTTTGAAAGTTAAAGCTCACGCAATCGACTACGACACCAAACACGAACCGTTATAATTAAAAATGATAAAAGTAACAGCAGCCATTATAGAAGAAGACGATAGGTTCTTAATTGCTCGGAGAGCAAAAGGGAAACACCTTGCTGGATATTGGGAGTTTCCAGGAGGGAAGATTGAGGAGGGTGAGAATGCAGTATCTTGTTTAATCAGAGAGATTAAAGAAGAATTTGAAATTAAAATTTCTGTTAATAGCTACGTTGGTGAATCATATCATGTATACTCGGATAAATCCATCAATTTGAAGGCGTTTACTTGTAGTATAATTAGTGGGGAAATTCAACTTAATGATCACGATAAATTTGAATGGATTACGATTGATGAAATTCACAAATATGCTTTAGCTCCCGCGGATTTACCATTGATCCCATTATACGATAAAGTAAGAAACAAGCGATAAGCTTATCAAGATTGATAAAAGCAAGATTCTATAACTTGTAGGAAAATTTGAAAGAAACGAACAAAAATTAATTTCAGCTATGATTAGAGAAAATCTAGAAAGTTTTTTTACGAACTGGCAAATTGACAAAGTCAAGGCCACAGAAGTTTTAAGAAATAATAAAAAATACAATTCGGATTTAAAATCTGGCAAGATACCAGACAAGACCCATCCAGCTGATAAAAAAACGTATTCCCTTTACAGATTAATGAGTGCTTCTATTATCAGTAAAAAACTTCCTGAGCTATTACATTCCAAAGCAGGTCTTCCTAAAAGTAAGTACAAAATCCAAGGATCTATCGGACAAGGAAACCCTGCTGAGATACCATGGATATGTGTATTTGATCTAGATGTTACGAAGTCTGCCCAAGAAGGCTTTTACATCGTTTACTTGTTCAAGTCAGATATGTCAGGCGTATATTTAAGTCTAAATCAGGGATGGACGCAATACGAAAGAGAATATGGAACTAGAGAAGGGCGCATTGAGATTAAGAAAACTGCTACCATCTCTAAAAAAATACTTAAGAGTGATCAGGATTTTTCATATGCACCAATTAATTTAAAGGCCACAAAATCTCTTGGAAAAGGATACGAATTAGGTAATATTTGTAGTGTATATTATAACGCGAATGACATTCCATCTGAAGAAGATTTAATAAATGATCTTCGGAATCTTATAGGTGTATATAGAGAACTCAAAGGACATGTAGGGGTTGATATCATTGATGTTAAAGGGCAATTAGATGAAGATTCTTTCCAAGTTGAAATTCAAAAAGGAAAAAGAAAAGATTTAAAAGCAGGTGCAATTAAGAAAAAAGATAAGAAACAAGGTTCTTCTTCTGCTTCTTGGGTGAGAGATTCTAATATGGCATTTACAGCATTGGATAATGCTAATTTCCAATGTGAAAATGATCCAACTCATAAAACCTTTATATCTGCTAAGACAGGTAAACAATTCGTTGAAGCACATCATTTAATACCAATGGAATATCAAGGTGATTTTGAGGTAAGTATTGATGTACCTGAAAATATAATAAGCCTGTGTCCCAATTGTCACAGAGCTTTTCATAATTCAGAAGCATCGATCAAAGCAAGTTTAATAGCTAAATTCTTCAAGCTACAATCCTCGAGTTTGGAAGAAAGGGGGATTTATATCAGTTTAGATCAATTGTTAGAATATTATAAATAACTACCTTGAAAGTTTAAAAAACTGAAACTTTTATTATGTTTGTTAAGTTAATAAATAACAGATTACAACCATTTAAAGAATAACATTTACTAATTATCTATTCTAGTAAAGATAAATCTGTATTGTATCGGCTTTCTACATTGAAAGACTTTGTATATTTACGAGAGATTGCAGCTACTATTTAGTAAACTGATATAGTTTCTCTTCCAAAAGATATTATTAAGATTATAAAGAAAACAGATGTCCGACATAAAAAACATAACTGAAGCCCTAATCAAATTCAGAAACGAAAGAGATTGGGAACAATTTCACAATCCAAAAGATTTAGCGGTTGCCTTAAATATTGAAGCAGGGGAATTGTTAGAAAATTTTTTATGGAAATCTTCAGAAGAAGCAAAAAAGGATAAAGTAAAAGAAGAACTAGCTGATGTTTTTGCATACGCACTATTGCTTGCTGAAAAATATGATTTTGATGTAAAAGAAATTGTATTAGAAAAAATCAAAAAGAACGGTGAGAAGTATCCTGTTGAAAAAGCAAAAGGCACTGCCAAAAAGTATACCGAATTATGATAGTATACAATTCCTCAAAAGAGCAGTTTATCAAGGATTTTTCCGAAGGATGCATTGAAGATATAGTTAGGGATTCAGTTCAAGAGAAATTACATAAAAATGTAGGTGAAAGTGAATATCGATCATGGGCAAATTCGTTACCTATGGTAGGTATGCTGTTGACTGATAATGACATTCCAGATGATGCAGGTGTTGCTATAGAATATTCAATACCTAGTACTCAAAACAGAATTGATTTTATTGTTTCTGGTCAAAATGAAAAGAATGAAGACCAAGCAATATTAATTGAATTAAAACAATGGTCAAAAGCAACTCTAACGAATAAAGATGCTATTGTAAATACCCGGTTTAGTCATGGTAATAAAGATACGCAACACCCTAGTTATCAAGCTTGGTCTTATTCTATGTTATTGCAGAGTTATAATGTCGCCGTTCATGAAGGAAATATCAATCTGAATCCTTGCGCATACTTACATAATTATAAAGAAGACGATGTTATCAAAAATGAATTTTATGCGGAATACCTGGATGCAGCACCCGTCTTCTGTAAAGATGAAAAGAAAAATTTAAAGGATTTTATAAAAAAGTACATAAAGTTCGGCGATAAGAACAATATCATTTTTAAAATTGAAAATGGTGAAATCAGACCCTCGAAGGTGTTGGCTGATAGTATGGTGTCCTTAATTAAAGGAAACAAAGAATTTGTTCTGATTAACGAGCAAAAAGAAATTTATGAAGAAGCTAAGCTGTTAGCTAAAAAAGCTAAAACAGGAAATAAACAGGTCCTAATAATTGAAGGAGGCCCTGGAACTGGGAAATCTGTAATTGCTATTAATCTGCTTGTTGATTATACCAAAATGGGTTTAATTAGTCAATATGTAACTCGTAATTCAGCTCCTAGAGCTGTTTATGAAGCGAAATTGACGAAAACGATGAAGAAAACTCAGTTTTCTAATATGTTTAAAGGATCAGGAGCTTTTCATGATACGAATGCGGATACATTTGATGCCTTGATTGTAGATGAGGCACATAGATTAAATTTGAAATCAGGAATGTTTTCAAACTTAGGTGAAAATCAAGTCAAAGAAATTATCAACGCATCGCTACTGTCTGTATTTTTTATTGATGAAAACCAAAAAGTTACTTTAAAAGATATTGGTTCTAAAAGTGAAATTGAAAAATGGGCAGAAGAACTTGGTGCAAAAGTAACAAACAGAGAATTAGAATCTCAATTTAGGTGTGCAGGTTCTGATGGTTATTTATCTTGGTTAGATAACTCCCTGGGTATTAGAAATACAGCCAATATGTTATTGGAGTCAAAGGAATATAAATTCAAGGTTTATGATAACCCAACGGAACTTAAAGCTGAGATTTTTAGGCTAAATAATCAAAAGAATAGTGCAAGAATAGTGGCTGGTTATTGTTGGAAATGGGTGACAGCTTCCAATACAAAGTCGTGGAAAAGTTTAAGTAAGGCGCAGCAAGAGAATCTTTTTGATATCGAATTTCCAGAATTTGATTTTAAAATGAGATGGAATTTGAAAGATGATGGTATGTTATGGCTCTTAAAAGAGAGCTCAATCAATGAAGTCGGATGTATACATACGTGTCAAGGGTTAGAATTAGAGCATATTGGAGTAATTATTGGTGATGATTTTATTGTCCGCGACAATGAAGTAATAATTAACCCTAATGCCCATCCTGGTGGTGATAAAGCCTTACAAACTTGGAGAAAATTAATAAAAGAGTCTCCAGTAGAAGGGAAAAAAAGAGTAGAAGAGGTGATTAAAAATACATATAGAACTCTTATGACACGAGGTTCTAAATCTTGTCACCTTTATTGTACTGATAAAGAAACTAGAGAATATTTTAAGAAATTGATAAATTAAAGCTTAGCAGTAAGAGACAGTTCTCTTTTAAGGAAGAAAAATTTTGAAGGATGAATAATGAAGAAACGATAGAAATATTAGAAGCATTAGCTTCAGGTTGCTCACCAAAAACAGGTGAACTTATCGAGGATGATAGCGTACTAAATGAAAGAGATGTAATTCGTGCTTTACAAATTGCGATTTTAAACTTAAAGGAAAATAACAATAGTAATCCAATATCTTCATTAATCCCTGAAGACGAAATTAATCAAGCAATAGCATTATTTCAATCTGTTAGTTATAATCCATCTTATAGTAGGCTGACACATTTTTTTCTACGCACCAAAATGTTCGAATATTCTGCGTTAAATGTTCATCCTCTTTATGGTAAATACAACGATCAATATTCAAATGTAGAATTGCATAAGATAATTAAACTTCACCTAATAAATAACGGTTTCTCTCTATCTGGCAAAGTAAATAGATCTCCTGATGATCAAAATTGGAAAAATGTACCACATTTTGAATCTCCTACTTTTAACAAGCTTTCTGAAATGGCAGTTAACCAACTAAAAGAGAAAATTAACGAAATTGGCATCATCAAAACAGAGAACCTTTCAGATACTATAATTAAAAAGCGCCTTGATTTTCCTCGAGCAAATGAACCTTGGTCAATAAAAGAAAAAGAACTTTTAAAAAAAGCATTAGAGTACACAAATGACTTAGAACTATTAGTTACTTGTTTTCAACGAAGCCATGGCTCACTGCGCTCTGCGGGTAAAAAAATCATTTATGCTCAACAAAATATTAATCAGCGGTTGTAATTAGGGTGTTGGTAGTTTCTAATCATTCATCAATAGAGATTACATATTTAAAGCATCTAATTGTTTGAATCCAAGGTTAAGATTTCAATTAAGATTTATTTATACTAAATTGTGGAACATGAGTATAAAGTATAATAAATAGGAAATATTCAATTCTAATAAAAGTTGTTTTTTAAGCTGAGTTTTAGAATTCAAGAACAATAAAAAATAAAAATAGTATGTCATATTACAGAGATATCGCCCAAGATATAAGCTCTACTAATCAGCAAATTAGAAATAAAAATAATGTAGTAAGACAAAAGACTAGTTGGTTAGGTCATAGAAGGGGTAGTGCTATTCTTGATTATGATTTATTAAGAGGTGCTACTATTGAAGAAATGATAACAAACAGTGGAAGACAGAAAAAATCCGTAATTGATCACATAAAGCATCTTGAAACAGAGCATGGTTTAATAGTTTCGGAAAAGGATGGCATTCATTCCTTAGTTTCAGAAAACTCAAAATTATTTGATAATGTTCAATTAAAAGACATCTATAAAGCTATAGAAGAATACAATTCAAAAGGAGCACCGGATGGTTTAGCTTCTAGCAAGTTTTATGATGTGAAAATCAAAGGGGCACTATATCCCCCAAAACCTATAATGGCCTATGCTAATTACTATGCATCCGGTATAGAACCTCATAACTATTTTTCTGGTGGTGCCAATACTCCATGCTTTAAGGCTTATGAAAGATTAGGACTTGACATCATCGCTAAAGGAAAAAGTATTGATGTTACGGAAGAATTTGCAGCATGGCTACTGTCAAATACATTCGATTCATATAGAAGTTATATCGGTGAAACAACAAAGGATACGGTTCTTAAATTAAAAGAGATTGACCAGTTTTTCCCTGAAATAGAATTATTCAAAATAAAGGAATCAAGAATCAAACAACACACAAACAGAATTTTATCGCTTCTTAAGAAAAAAGAACGTGTTAAAAATGAAGCTTTCTTTGAATATGCTAAAAAAAACAGCAATGGCATTCCAAAGGCAATAATTGGTAAAAACAATTATTTAAAATTTCTAGAAGAAACATTTATAAAGCCAAATTATTGGGTCTTTCAAGGGAATCCCGAATTCTACAATATCACAAAGGCTTTAAAAGAGGATCATCTAAAAAGTTGGAAAGTAGGTGCTCATAAAGACAAAATAAAATTAGGTGACAAAATAATTATATGGCAAACAGGTACTGCGTCAGGTTGCTATGCATTAGCAGAAGTTACTTCAGAGGTACATGTTTTTCAAGAAGAGGAATTCGAATTACAACATTACAATTCATCTCTAAACAATGATGCTTCTGAGCGCGTAAAATTAAAAATCATAAAATACCTTGCCGATACACCCGTTCTCTGGTCATCGCTTAAGGATCTTCCTGAGTTTTCAAAATTCAAGGGTGGTAACCAAGGTACAAATTTCAGTGCTACAGAACAAGAGTATAACACAATCAACAATATGTCTAAAAATAACTCCCCATCTCTTAAAGAACCTCAAAACAAGTATCCTGTAAACCAAATCCTATACGGCCCTCCGGGAACAGGTAAAACATACAATACAATAAATAAAGCAATAGCAATTGTAAATCCCGATTTCGATTTATCTCTTGATAGGGAAATCGTAAAAATGGAATATGATCGTTTGGTTAAGGAAGGTCAAATAGTATTTACTACATTCCATCAATCCTTAGCATATGAAGATTTTGTTGAAGGTATAAAACCGAGTATTTCAGAAGATGATGATTTGGTGAAATATGCAATTGAAAGTGGAATATTTAAAGAGGTTGTAAATAAAGCTAAAGGGGTTTCAGGGATTAAAAAATATACGCAATCAATCGATTTTTCAAAAGCGAATTATTTTAAAATGAGTTTAGGTGGTAAAAATAGAAAACATATTCATGATTGGTGTTTGGATGCTAATGTTGTCGCATTAGGTTGGGGAGCTAATGAAGATTTTTCAAGTTATTTACAAATTAATGACTGGAGCAAGTTTAGAGAAAAATTTACTGAGGAATTTCCTCATTTGGTAGATAGTTCAAAATATCATATTCAAGCGATGTTTTCTTTTCAGAAAATGAAAAAAGGTGATGTTGTGGTGGTTTCGTTAGGCAACCATGTTTTAGATGCTGTTGGAATAATAGAAGGTGATTACGAATATGATCCCAATAACAAATACGGTTTTCATCATTTGAGAAAAGTAAACTGGTTGTCAATCAACATGAATACTTCCCCTGATCTGTTTATAGATAAAGGAATCTCTCAGCAATCCATTTATGAGTTTTATAAACAAGATATAAAAATAGAAGCTTTTACAGAGTATTTTTCTTCAACTCCGAAAGAGAATGTGAAGTCCAATTATGTCTTAATCATTGATGAAATAAACCGGGGCAATGTGTCTGCTATATTCGGTGAGCTAATTACACTTATTGAAGAAAGCAAACGCTTAGGGAATAAGGAAGCTTTAGAGGTGACTTTACCTTATAGCAAAGAGTCTTTCGGTGTACCTAATAATTTATTTATAATTGGTACAATGAATACTGCAGACAGATCTGTCGAAGCTCTAGATACAGCTTTAAGACGTCGTTTTCAATTTGAAGAAATGCTTCCAGATCCGACTATATTAAAAGACAGGTCAGTTGAAGCGATTCTGTTAGAGGATGTGTTAGAAACGATAAACAACAGAATAGAAGCCTTATTAGATAGAGATCATACGATTGGTCATTCTTATCTCCTCGGTATAAAGTCTAAAAAAGATTTGGCAAATACATTTAACAACAACATTGTACCGTTACTGCAAGAATATTTCTATGGTGATTATGGTAAAATAGGTTTGGTGTTAGGGAAAGGTTTTGTAGAAGCTCCTGCCAATATAAAAGTAACCTTTGCTGATTTTACATATGAGGACAAAGACGATTTTGAAAATAATTCATTCAATCTTATCAAGGTTACGGAATACACAATTATTGAAGCTATATACACACTTTTAGGAAGAACGAGTGAAGACAAATAAATCCATAAAAGTTTTTGAACATCACACCTTAAAAATAGGTGAGTTTGGTTTTACAGAAGATCATTTAAATCTGCTATTAAAACTAAATGATGCGCATGCCGGATGCTATTTTACTCCAACGTATAAGGGAGTAAAATTCAATCAGTATGTAGGGGTGCTACAGGTAAAAGGTCTTACTATAGAAATCCATCCAAAAGCAGATAAATACGATGCTGATGAAAAATGGAAAGATGTATTGATCCCAATGCTAAAAGCTAGTGGTAAGTTAAATGTCAAAGATGCGGGCAATGCAAGGTTAAAAAAACAACATTTAAATCTATTAGAAATATACTTCGAAAAGTATTTAAATGAATTGTCAGTGTTACTACATAAGGGCTTTATAAAACAATACCGTAAGAATACAGCCAATGTTACGGCACTCAAAGGTAAGTTGGAATTTGCAGCAAACCTCCGTAAAAATTTAGTACATAAAGAACGCTTCTATACGACACATCAAGTGTATGATGCCGATCATTTATTGCATCAAGTTTTATTCAAGGCACTTCGAATTGTAGATAAACTATGTCAAGGTTCTTATTTGTCAGATTATGTAAAACGTGTAGAATTTCAGTTTCCTTCAGTTTCCTCTAAACTGATAACATCAAAAGAGGTTTCAACAATAAAACTCAATAGAAAATCTGCACCCTATAAGGAAGCATTAGAATTAGCGAAATTGATCATTTTAAATTATTCTCCTGATCTTAAAGGAGGGAATCAAGAAATGTTGGCATTACTATTTGACATGAACAACCTTTGGGAATCATATGTTTTAAAATCACTACAAAAATATGGTCAAAAATATAACAACATCTTTGTTTACGGTCAGGAAAGCAAAAATTTCATCAGTAACCATACTTTAAGTCCTGATATAAGAATATGCATTGATGAAGAAGATTTTATTATTGATACCAAATGGAAAGTTCCAAAAGATGCCAAAGCAAGTGTACAAGATCTCAGGCAAATGTATACCTACGGACGTTATTGGAATGCATCCAAAGCAATACTTCTATACCCTGGTCATATTGATAAATCTCAAAGTTATAAGCAATTTAATAACGACAACGATCCATTAGACCACACCTGCAAACTTGGTTTTGTCTCAGTGCTCTCAGAAAACTTAGAGCATAATTTAAATAAAAATTTGGGGTTACAAATTGTAGATTTGTTACAGGATTACTAATACTCAAAAAGGTATCAAAACTGTACTTTTTTCGCAATGAATGTAACAATTACATGAGAATTTATGTATTACAGATAAAATGAACCCAAATTACATATGTATGTCACAAGCTATTATAAACAAATATTTAAGTGTAGGTCAGAAATACATCAATAATATCCGCTCAATTGAGCGGATTTTTGTTCATAGTAATAAGATCTAGACAACTTTTAAGTAGCCAACAAAATTATTATTACTTGGAACACGTTGCGTTGACAAAAATTCTGCAATTTCTGTCCACCTTTTTATGTCGTGATTTGAGCCTCCGATGGAGCTTTCACCTACAGTAACACATCCAAGGCTCCTAGCTCCGCAATGAACATACCTGTCTAAATTATCATCATCTTTAATAAAAAACCATGTAAGGGCATAGCCGGTTCTGTCTAAATAACCTTGTCCATCTTTATGAGGGGCATCAGGGAGAAATACACCATAAGTACCAGGTTTCAATTTTGCATATGGATCTATTCCAGCTTTCACTTGTATTCCACTAGGATTTACAGTTAGTAAATTCTTTGAAGATTCAAAATAAAGACTTGCACCAACATTATAATCTACTGGGCCAAAACGAGATCTAGAATCTGGTAGTGCTTTTACGGAGGCTTTTACATTCTTATAAGGCCAATCATCGATGATAAAATGCTCTCTCTTTTTAGCTCCACTTCCTTTGATTTCCATATTTTTTGCTCTCGTATATTTTGCTATGGATACAACCTGACCAGTATCTTCCCTGGTTATTCTTAACCAGTTAGAATCGCCAGTGACTAGAAGACCATAGTAGCTGATATTTTTTCGAGAGTTTTCGATTGTTTTTTCTTTCATTTTATAAGTAGATTAATTGATTAAAAATTCGCTAAATAAAATTTCTTTCATAAATATTATTTTTACTTCTGGGGTATTAAAAATATCTATATTACCTTCTTTAATATCTTGAATTAATTTATCACTATCAAAATTGTCAAACTTTTGAATTTCACAAATTAAAACACTTTGATCTTTTTCTTGATAAGGAATTAAATTCTCGTTAGGTTCACTAGAAGCAATATCTTTTAGTATAGACCATTGACCACTTAGCTGTGAAGGATGCTGTATATTACTTTCGTCAGAAGCTAATGTATTTTCTAGAACACGGGCAATAAATAAATTATGACTTGAAGCATTGTGATTTTTTCGATTACTGACACGTATTTTTATGTGATGCCCAATATCTGAATTTTCAATTGATACAAATCTGTCTGATAAGCTACGTATAAATAAGGGAGCTGCTGGTTTAGATAGACTTAATGTCTCATTTGTTCTATCGATACGCTCACTATTTCTTTGATATCTGGCAAAAACCAATTTTAAGAAAGGATCTTGAACACTGTTAAAATTCTCAAAACCAATCACTGCAATCCATTTATTTTTGGGAGCGAAGAAGCTTAGTTTCAATCGTTGGATTTCAAATACTTCATTATCAACAGTTACCTCTTCATGATCTAGGATGTATTTTTTTAAGTACTGTTGTTCTCCAAAGTATGTGTTTGATTCAGGTTCAGTAATTAGATACTGTGTAATATAATGATCTTCAAAGGTGTCTAAACTTTTGTTGGTAATATCAATTCCTATATCACTTGACTTTTCACTTTCTGGAGTTCTTTTTATAATTAAAGCCAATTCATCTTCAGACCATGGCCTATCAACTTCTATCATTAACCTGTAAAATTGTTTCCCAGAGTAAGTACTAGTATTGGAATCTTTTTCTTCTAACTGATGAAAGATCGGTGTCAACGAAATAGAAGGACTTTCAGGTTTTTTAGCATTTGGGATGGTTAAAAAATACTTTTTAGCAGGATCAGAATATTGCACTAAGCTATTGTATGGAAGATTAGGGAATTTATAATCAAACTTATTTGTGACTCTTAACCTGAACTTCTTTTTCTTATACTTAGTATCTCCTTCGTCTCTACAGATAAAATAAGACTGGTGAGAATGGTTAATTGTAAATTTACTTAAATCAACACTTAAATGAGGTTCATTTTCAAATTGTCTTACACCAAATAAATAATCTTTGTCATTGTAAAGAAGAAACTCTTCAACATCTTTATGAAGCGTACAATTCTCATTAGAAATAGATTTATCAGGCAAACCGATAATTTCAAATAAATTTTCTTCTCCCTCTAGAGAGTACTTTTTAAATAGCGTCTCTTGATTGTTCTCTTTTCCATTATGATCAAAAAACTCACTGTAATAAAGGTTCAAAATAGGGCCGTCATAGTGATATTTGTAATCAATGATAAAGCTGCAATTTTGAAGGTCTTGTTGTTTGTGTGAGTCTGAGAGTAAAAAAGAGTTTCTTATAGAAGAACAATCTCTATTTCCATTATAATTACAGAGGAGGTCTCTAAAAATATCATTATCAACGGGTTGACTACCTGAAGGTAAATCAGCATTGGTTAATGTGTGTTTTTTTGAAAATAATTCTCGTTCCACACGAGTCGAAGTATTAACGAGTACAACAGAAAAGTCATACACAGAGATTGACCTATTAATATCACCCGCAATTTCTAGATTGTCAAAAGTGTTTTTCTCTTTATCACTTTCTTTAAATCGATCAATATCTACATTATGATTTCCTATAACAAATGGGTCAATCCAGGGATCTATTCTAGGATCTACATCTCTGACAACAGGAATATCTGGAGCTATAACAACAGTCTTTTTGTGCTTTTTCTTCTCTCCCAATAGGACCTTAATGGAAAAAGAATGATTGATTTTAAAATTACACACCTCATCTCCTTTATTTAGTAAATCCAAGCCAGCAAAAGGAAGATTCATTTGTAATCCAAACGTATTAGGATATATATCATCTTCTATATGATCTGATAAGTTACCTATAGTTTGCTTAAAAACATTGGCATCGTACTCGTTATTGAGAAATGTTTTTTCTTCAACTGTGTCTAAGCTATAGTCAGGGTCGTTATTTCCTATATCAATAATTTGATCAGATTCTGTAACCATTGAAAGTTCTTTTCTCCCTATATCTCTATTGACTTTAAAGTCAGCAAAAATGAACTTACCATATTTTGAATCATCGTCCAATTTAAATCGCCTTGCTTTTATTTCATTATTAGGGTCTATTAACACAGGCTCTAAAGGTTTCTTGTCTGTATGAATAATATGAACACGACTGTATGGATTTTCATATCTTAACTTGATAAGAGAGCCCAAATCTTTAAAATAGTCTGTTTTTTTACCGGTAAGAAAATCTATGGGATATTTTGTTAATGAATGTATTCTAAACTCTCCTTCAAAACTTTTTGGAAGATGAATCTTTAAAACTCCATCTTGTAAATTAATATTGAAAGTATTGTCTGGAGAAGTAATAGACTCTATCTTATAAGCATTATTTTGAAGTTCGTTTGCAGGTATTTTATATACGATAACTCCATTTGAAATATTAGCTCTAGTTTTCCAATCATTTGGGGCAATTAAAATAGCCATTAGCCTAGGATCAGAAAGGTAATCTACAGAACCTAGCTTATCATATACAACTGGAATTTTAGAAAAAGACTTTAGAATTTTATCAACCACTAAATTTTTAAAATCACTGTCATCTTTATTACCTCTTTCTAATTTCCCACTCAATGTATGAAACTGTAGTGTAGATTGTGCAGGATATAAATAGCGAATACTATCTAATTGTTCCTTATTGTTGCCTTTTTCTACAGCGAGTATAGAAGTTTCATCCTGAATATTTTCATTTTGAGTATCAACATTTTGAATTTCTTCAAACTTTTTTAAGGCGACAATATTTGGAGGACTAATTGGGTTCTTTTTCAAAATTAATTGAAAAGCTTGAGGTTTTTCAAAATCTTGCGCACCCTCAGGAAGAGGGTATTTGGTTTGTTGGTAGTTTAGAAAGTACAGTTGCTTTTCTTCTTCTGATAAATCTTGAAAAGTATACTCCGTTTCTTCTTCTGAATGTGTAGGGAAAAGATATCCGTTGCAAGGGAGTACATTACGAATTACGTACGAATAATAATGGTTTTTTGTGAGACTAATATTGGAAGCTTTCACTTCATTCATTTCATGAGTAAACCCATATTTTTTGAAGAATACATCAAAATCTTCATCGTATACATACTCCTCTTCAGGCTCAGAACTTTCTTCATTACTCATATCAAGCACTTCTCCAACATTAGGAACAGATAAGTTCTTACCTTTCCAATCCCACAAATCCATACTGGCGAATTCTTTTTCTTTTTCTTCATCTAAAAGAGAATTTACAGCATCCAAACTTAGATAACCTTCTTCTAAAAATTCAGATTGAACATTTGGACCTTTAAATACAGCTTTATGGATATTCAATGAAGCCATTTTAGGATTTTGATCGTCTAAAGTCTTACTTTTTTGAACTAAAATATTATGCCCTATAACACCTTCTGGTTGAAAAACCTGCTCAAATTCTTTTGGTGTTAATTTGTGTCTTGCAATGATGCCTCTGGTATAATTGGGGTTTTTCTGACTTATGCGTTCAAAATAACCTTCTTTTGAAGTAGCATTTTTAATAGATGAGTACTTCGAATTTAAGCTGTTTAATCGACTTCTGTTTTTCCATTCTATTTTCTCACTTAAGGTTTCATTAGTAATCAAACCATAGTTGGTTTTTCCATGATACCATTTAGATATTTCATCAATAGATTTAGTTATAATGTGATAGTCTCCTTCTACTTCATTGATTTTTGAATAAGAAAAGGTTTCTGACACAAACGTATCAAAGATGCCGTTTTCGGAAAAAATAATATTCTCAAGTTTAGTTTCTCGAGTTTTAAAGGCAATACAAGCATTTAAGACTTCAGAATTAATAGCAGTACTAGGAAGCTTTTCTACGGGAATCAGAATTTCCACAACAACTCCATATCTATTTTTGGCCATATTTGGGTGCTTTAATATTTTGGCCATAATATCGTTGAGGTCTACAACATTAGAATCTTCATAGTCAATAAGAAATTGTGGTTTATTTTCTGGTGTATGTAGTATATTAATTAATTCTAATTTTCCGCTTTTTTCGAATAGGTTCCGATGTTCAGAAGACTGTTTATTAATTTTATTAAGATGACTTTCTACCTCAAGTAAGTCCTTTAAAATAAGATCCTGATCCCGTTTTTCATATGGGTGAATACGCTCTTTGGCTTCACTCAAAGTATAATTTTTCTCGATATTTTGATCTACAAATTGTAGCTCTGTTTCTTGAGCCTCAATGACATCTTGAAGCGCTTTATAAGGCAGTAATTTTATCTGCTTTTCTGGGCTGCTAAAAAATGGAACCCAACCATTTTGTTCATCTTCTACCTGTGCTCCATCTGAAAGTGTCATATAAGGATTGAAAGAGTCGTTATTGACAAAATAGGGAACTTCTTCTTCATTAATAAAAAGCTTTACTAGAGAAGCATCTTGATCATTTATGACATCATGTATAAACTCGCCAGTCTTTTGGAGTAAATCGAGATCTATAGGTATAGATTCATAGGTGTCTATATTGACGAGCATGATCGCTAAAGAAAATCGTAAAGCACTACTTTTCTCTCCGTCAATTGAAATATCTTTTATTCCATTAGGAATGAGTCTTATGTCCAATTTGAGCTTATCGTCAATAGTCTTCTCTTGGAGCGTTGTAATTAAATTAAAATCTGGCATTTTCTTGAGTTTATAGGTAAGATAAATAGTGATCGAACATTGTGTTTACAGGCATTCCATTAGGAAGAACATATTCAGATGGCTTGAGCTTACTCTTATAGTTATTATCTACAGATATAATATCACTTTCGTCTTTATGTTTTACAATCAATTTAAAAACTTCTTTCTTTTTACGCTTTACTATTTCTACCTTTACATAGCTAAATTGATCATCTCGATACAAATGAGGAGTGTTTCTGTATGAAACGGTTTTGTCTGTGTAAATTTTAAGATTCCCGTTTTTTTTCTTCCAAGAAGTTTTAATTGTGTATACAGTATCTTTTGGAACTCTAAAAATTAACCAAGGCTTATTTTCTACATTGATAAAATAGTTGTTGTTTTCATAATAAAAATTTGAATCAATAATTTCTAATCCGTTCTTCAACCTTACAATCGTTTTATCTGTGTTTAACGACTTAAACAGAGGGCCGTAAAGACTATTATTGCTTTTTTTCTTCGTACCGTAGAACTTCTGACTGTAGTGAAGTCTGACGGTAACTTTAAACCATCTTGAAAAACGGTGACTTACCTTGAGATTTGTAGAACCTTCCAGGTAATCGCCATTACCAAGGAGCGTCATATCGAAGGTGACAGATGAGTGGAATAGATTGATAATATTGAAACCTCCTGATAAGTGCAAATTACCCCTTAGTTCAACAAGACCATGAATTTTTCGAAAATAAAAACCTGCCAATAGATGTGCATACCCTTTAGCTCCTGGCATTTTGAGTCTAAATTTGGCTTCAAATTCTACCACAAAAGCGATAGAGATCAAGCCAACTTTTGGGTCGAGGATGGTTTCAAAATAACCTGTTCCCATGTAGCCATTCACCGTGATGATAAAACGATCACTCGGATTATTAATTCCTATCTTAACAAGTGTTGGGCGTTTAGGCAGAAAAGGTAATGTTACTGCCATGCTTAATTTTAACTGGAAAAGATTGATATAACCAAATAATAAATTTGGCAAGGGAACACTGTAGCCTATTGTTGCTCCATTTTCATCGATTCTTAAAATTAGGTTTTTATCTAAAGTTTGAAGATAATCCTGAAAAGCTTTGATAAAATTTAAAGCCCCTTCAAATTGAACATCTCTAATTTTTACTGAAAAGTCTGTATTTTTTGAAGCCCCATTTTCATAGCGAAGCTCTTCAAAATTGATGACAACAGGCCCAAACCCAACACCAAAATTTGAAAAACGAGTTACGAAACCATAAGTATAGTTGGTTATCTTCGGAGGTCTTTCTAAGCTAATGTCAAAATAAGTAGTTGCCTTAAAATCTACTGAAAACGATGTGGGTGGACTGGAACGCTTTATGAAACGAACCATACCAGATGAGTAGTTTTTAAATTTAGTTGTGTTCCAGCTGTAAGTAATTGTTTTTTCAGTAGTTGCTTTAATTGTCTCAATGAGTTGATTAATTCTTTTGTACTCAGCAATATTTCTTTCTCCAAATGCTTCTTGAAGTTCAACCTCAAGTATGTTTAAAATTTGGTTTGGGGCATTTTTAATTTCTTCTCTATATCTTGTTTCTATATCCTTTAAACTGTCTATATCCTTTAGTAGTTCGGTACGTTTTTTATCAATGGTTGCCTCAAAAGATTTTCGTTCGATGTCTACAAGATTTTTCAAGCCTTCGGTAATAGCTTCTAGCTTTTTGATTGCTTCAGGATCTTCAGGGTTGATAGAGATGATTTTTTCATAGGCAACTTTGAAAGGATTGTCATCAATTATAATGGCTTCGGGGAGTATTTGCATTTTAATCTTTTCAAGAACATCTTTTAACTCTGTGACAATCTCTTTTGTAAGAACAGGGAGTCTATCTTTAAGGTATTTGACATATTCAATATCTGTTTGATCTGGATTTAGAAGAGGAAAATTCAACTCTTTAGCCATGGCTTCAATTTCCTTAAATCGATCTACAAAAGCATAATATTTGTTTTTATAAAAAGAAACTACTTCATAAAATAAAAGAAATGGCCTTACCGAATGATTTATTACCTGAATAATTTCCTCGTTGATTTGACTTTCAACTTCCTCTTTACGTACCTCAAACTCTAGTTTTAGTTCTTTTTCAAGGTCCTTAAGCTGTTGAGGAGAGTATTTGTATACATCATTGATAACCTGAATTAAAGTATCGACAATTTTTTGAGTTTTTGCTTCTTTTTTAAGGTCCTTAAGAACTTCTAAAACTCTTTTCAGGTTGACATTTTCTTTTTCAGCTAGTTTATATAAGTAATGCTGTACAATTACATAAGTTATTGATGTAGCACTAGTTTGATCGCGATTTTTTTCAATATTTGTTAGTTGAGATTGAAAAAGTAAAATTTCATCGATTAATTTTTGAAAAAATACTTCAGTTCTTTTTTTAGCTTCTTTATATTCTTCTAATTTTTCTTTTAAGTTTTGTGGAGTTATTTTTGAAAGAAAAACAATGTCCGATTCTAATTGTGCAAAGCCAGTGTCAAAAGTTGTTTTTATTTCTGAAGCTTTTCCGTGCAAAGCATTATAGAGACTTTGATACTTAGAAATGTTGTGCGTAAATGATTGAATGTTTTTGTTTTTCGCAAACTTAAGTAGCACTTCTGTGTAGTAATAGTCTACCAACTTCTCTAGCCATCTATTAACTAATAGTAAAGCTTGATCTTGTGCATATTTGACCAATTCTTTTTCTAACAATCGCAACTGATCAGGAAAGGCTTTGATAAATGCCATTTTTTCTTCAAAGTCCTTTCTATATTCTTCATGAATATTTTCGTATTTGTAATCTTGAAGCAACGCTTCTACTTGCTCAGCATCTTTTTTGATATCTTCATATACTTTCGTAATAGGTAGGTTTTTAATATCTAGAGCCTCTTCTAAAATATCTTTGATTTTTATTCCTCCCATCAGTTCAACATCTACACCCAAAAAATCGGTAGGTTGAAAAGTAATGGTGCTTAAATCTGCATTTGCATCGACCAACTCAGCATTAGCATTGATTTTTTCACTTAAGACAAGAGCTTGATCGTTTAGAAAGATACCCTCACAACTGCTGTTTGTATTTCCTATTGGACCAAAGCTTGCATGATCCTTCGACATAAAATTACTGTAAGGAACCTCTTCTTTTATAAAGAACTGATCATCAATTCTTTGACTTTCTGATAACTGAAAATTTTCTAGAAAGCTATCTGACAATCTTTTCAAAAAGACCTTAGTGCCATTGTTTTGAAAACCATTGTTCTTATATGTTTGAGCATAGGTTAAGAAATGCACACTCGGAGAACTTTCTAAACCATTTAATTGGGGTATAGGAGCTTTTAAGCAGAGAAGTAAAGGGACCAATGGGTTTGGATCATCAAAAGAGTCATAAGAATAGATTTTAGGATACAGAAGTACCTCTTTAGACTCAAACTCAACATTCTTTGAAATCTCGTCACTAATATTTTCCAATGTATAACTATTGGCAAAAGCAAATTTCTGCTGAAATTGGAGAGCATGATATTTTTTGTGAGTAACTTTAGAATTGGTGATTTTACTTATTGTCAAATCCAACGCTCCTGCATGCGTCTTAAATCGATTTTCATGAATGTAAACAACATCCATTTCAACCTCATGGGAGCTATCATTCCAATCTGTAACGAGGTATTTGAATTTTAGAAGCTCTTTTGGATAAATACCTTGGTGAGGATTATCCTCTTCTTTACACACAGCATACGTTTCATTTCCTAAATCTTTGTAAGAAAAGAAACTTCCGTCTTCTAATGCTTTAATATGTTTAAAAGGTGTTTTGTGTTTAAACCTTTCTGAATTATAGGATTTTTCTGTTTCGAGATATCGGTATTCTAGTCTCTTTTTCAGAAAACTAACGTTATTTTTTAGTTGCCTTTCAGAGATTTGAACAACAAGAATCTTTAATCCACTATTGGCATCAACAGCTCTCGTAACGATTTCCACATAATTATCACATCCAAGTTTTATGTCCTGCTTCCAACCAACAATGGAATAATCATTATACGTGCCATCATTGTTACTTTCTTTTGGATTAGGATGATCGTATTTTAAATAGGTTGAAACGCCTAATCCAGAAATGTTGAAATAATCAGATTTTATATCTCTACGATAATCTCTTGTTACAACACCATCATCTTGAACCTTATAACCCAAACGAGAAAGCAGTGCTAAGTGTTCTCTATGGTTTTGAGTAGGATCTGGTAAAAAAGACACAGCATGATCTGAAATACCAGCCTCTTCTTCGCTGATAGGTTCTCTATCTTCGTTAGCAAAACCTAGGATCTTAAATGAAGGTGGAGAAATCGTATCTTGAAAGAAATCTTTTTTATAACCAAAGTGATTGTTCCAAATTTCAAAAACTTCAACAACAGTGTTGTCTTCCTCATTTTTTAGTTCTAATAAAGGAACCTCTTCATTATCGTGACTAAATGTGAAAGCGGTTCCTTCTCCATCTTCAGGCATAATAGGGCTTAAGTACATTTTATAAGGAACCTCAAATAAGGTTACAGGAATTCTAATACCACTATCAGATTTAAAAAGGAAAGGGTGATCATAAGGATTTGCAGAAATAGTAAAAGGATATGAAGAGTTTGTATTAGTTAATAGCTTCTCTAGTTTTGCAATTTTATATTTTGGGTAGTTCCTAACAAATGGAGTATCAATTAATTGATACTTCTCACTATTATTCCAGGCAAGAAGTTGATCAGAATCATAATCTATTAGTTTTGCTTCTTCAGATTTGATTTTGAATGTTAAAAAACAGAATCCAGTAGTAAATACTTTGGAGGCCTTGAGGGGGGCTGATGGAGTATCCTTTAAAACTTCCTCACCTCGATGTTGTTGAGGTATTCTAACAGTCATGAAAGCATCCCGATCTTCTACTTTTTTTACAAAGTAATCTCCGTCAATCAATTCTACGTTAAAAAAATAAAATGTTAGATTTAATAGATCACTAGGTCTTAAAATTTGACAAATATGATCAAATTGACTCTGGGTGAACGCTTCTTCATCGTAGTTTGAAATATTGACGAGTAGATTTTGTGTATTCATAATAATTTTTTTGAGAAGTATAAGATAAGAATATTATATGAAATCAAATTCTCCTAAAGCAGGAATTTTATTCCTAGTTAGAACATAAATCCAGTAACTTTGGGAAAGACTTGTGACGTTATAGTAAAGTGTATAACCAAAAGCAAGGAGGTTGCTATTGAAGGTAAATTAACTTCCAGTTCTTATAAAACTAAAGAGGGTTCTCATGATTATATAATATTCAAAGTCGAATATGGCAACGATAACTTTCATATATTTACTGAATGCGAACACTAGGGTAGCTTTATGAAAACACATAAAAAAATAGTGTTAATTTAAATGAAACACCTTTTTTTGACGAATCTAAAGTTTCAAAATTTTACCCTGAATACTAGAAAATTCGATATCATTTAATAACCAGTATCAAAAATAGTTTGTAGTATATTCAACCCAAAATGCATAAAGTCAAGTGGAGATTAAACTGATGGAAGTTAATACCCACATAGATCCTTCATTAATGAAAAAGTTAGTTTTAAAGTTAGCACATTGCAGTTTGCTCCATTCGTACCTCATTTCACAACTCCAAAGAGCTTTCGTCATCGATAACTAAGCACAATTGATGTTTTCGCAACAGACTACTACGCAAAAATGTACTATTTGTTTTCGTATCCATAGCATATTGCTTTCCTCATACCTCAGCGCAAAAAGCTATTATATTTAGTTCAGTACTAACTGCACAATTTGAGCAAGTAGCAGTATGTTAGTTTCTTACGCCAATTCGGGGTTAAAAGGTCTCACTCCTAAAGTCGTTCGGTCGCACCTCCCTTTATTTTTTTCAAGAACAGTTGCAGTTAAGACAGTTTGGGTGTATCACAAAAATAAATCGGTGCTACTTTCTTATGGGGGGCGCCCCTCGGGGGCAAAAACAAAAGTCTTTCATTGTTCAATAATTTCTGATATCAATAAAAAGTACAGTATCACTCATTACTATCCGAGTGCTATGCCAAATGGGTTGCAAACCCTTCCCCGCTTTTCTGTTTTTGCCCCACTTCCGGGTCTTCGCCCCCTTGCTATTCGCAAGCATCCCCCTTCCTGCCGGTGGCAGCGGCTTTTAAAATTTTGGGCAAGATCCATTTTCTAAAAAACACACCAAACAAAATGCTGTGTTTTTCTTTACAGGATTTTTTCGGTTGTTTGGCTTTGTTTTTTTCAGAAAACAAAAAGCTCCGTATAAAATTATAAAAGCATGGTATTTTCTTTTTTGTAAAAAATAAAAAAACAAAAAAATAATTCCTCTATCTATTATGTTTTAGACAAAACACTTACCTTTAAAAACATTACTAAAAACACTTGTTTATGGTCCAAATAATACTGGATAATAAGAGTTTTAGTACTTATATAACACGTTGCCAACCATTACCCATCAGAATCCGATAAATTCCTTGGGCTAAAGAGAAAAAAAACTCTAAAATGTTTATTAAAATTGGTAGATTTGACCCAAATATAATTAACTGAATAACAAAACTTGACATTAGACAAGATAAAAAGAAGCATACGATATTGTGATAACTGTTTTTTTAAAATATTTCAAAAATATAACATCCCAAAAAATGATTTTATGGTGTTATTTAGTTTGGTATCTAACAATTATAAGCATATACTTTGAAGCTTCACTAAAATTATGGGCTAGCTCTATAGGAATTTCACTTATCATCGGGTTTGCCCTAATACTATCCACTATTCAACAAGGCATAAAGCAAAATATTTGGGTAAAAATTAGACTTTTTTTGTTCCCTTTCTGTGTTTCTAGTTATTCAGCTACAATAAAAGATTATGATTTCATTCTATTATTTCCTAGTAATTTCTTACACTTATCTATTTCAATACTGAATTGCTTATTGTTTTTATTTCCAATTTGGTGCATAAAAACTTTCTATAGACCATAAGATACCCAATAAATTGAAATAACGGTTGGCAACAAGGGCTATAATTAATACGGGTTTTGATGCTTAACCCAAAGTTTTGGTATATTTACTAAGTCCGCCAAATCTTTTGATTTGGCTTTAATAAAGAAAAGATAAAACAAAATAAAAAAATTTGGCTAAGTGATTAATCGGAAATTCATTACTTTTAATTCCCGTACTAACCATAGCCGAGACGTTGTGCATAATGCTTAGAAAAAACAAAAGAGCTGTTTTCAGCCAATATTCAAAACAGAGTACAAAATGAACTTTGCAACACCATTGCATTGAAAAGTTTTTATATTTGTGACAATGAAATTTATTACAATCATATTATCTTTAACAATACTTGTTTTGTCAATCAAACCTTGTCCTGATGGAAATAATTCTGAAGACCAACACCAAAACGAAACAAGTACTGAACATAATCATCAAAATGATAGCGATGATACATGTCCGATAACTTGTATTTGTAATTGTTGTGGTATAGCAGTAACATATCAACCACTTCAATCTTTCGAATTAGGTATTAACAACTCAATTTCTACAAAAATAATATCTGTTTATCAATCAATATACAGATTTGATTATCATTCCAATATTTGGCAACCGCCACAATTGATAAGCTAATTTAGTGACGAAAACGTCAAAAAAAATTAGTTAATCAGTTTTACATTTTCAATGAATAAATACATATTGAGCACAATGCTCACAATTATAATGTGCTTTTTTACCAAAGCACAAACATCTGATATACAAATAAAAGTAGTTTCAGAGTCCGAAAACGAAACGCTATTTGGAGCAACAGTATATTTTGAGGAATTAGAAAAAGGAGCAGTATCCGATTTTGATGGAATTGCAACTTTTAAAGAAATTCCAAACGGAGAACATATTGTAATAATTTCATTTTTAGGTTTTGAAACCTTAAAAACCACTATTCTAATCCCGAATAATTCAGATTTAATTTTCAAGTTGAAAAGTGGAGGAAACGAATTAGACGAAGTTGTATTGCAATCTTCAAGAAGTACAAGAACGGTTAAAAAAACACCAACGAGAATTGAATTTATTGGTGCTGAAGAATTGGAGGAAAAAGCCATCATGAACCCAACCAATATTTCAATGGTACTGCGTGAAAGTACAGGAATTCAAATGCAACAAACCTCTTTAAGTAGCGGAAACACAAATATTAGAATTCAAGGACTCGATGGACGTTACACACAACTTTTAAGAGATGGATTTCCCCTTTACGGAGGTTTTTCAAGTGGTTTGAGTATATTACAAATTCCACCTTTGGACTTGCAACAGTTTGAAATTATTAAAGGAAGTTCTTCAACATTATATGGTGGAGGAGCAATTGCGGGTTTAGTAAATATGGTTTCAAAAACACCAGATGAAGAACCAGCTTTTGATATTATGTTAACGCAAACTCAAGCATTAGGTAGTACAACAAATGTGTTTTATAGCAAACGAAATGAAAAGTTTGGTGTTTCACTTTATGCATCTGGTCATTATCAAAAAGTATACGACCCAGAAAATGATGATTTTAGTAATTTACCAAAAACAAAGTCTATTTCATTCAATCCAAAATTATTCTATTATCCTTCAGCAAAAACAACTTTTTGGTTTGGTTTAAACGGAACTTATGATGACAGAATAGGTGGAGATGTAACAAAAATTGAAAACGGAGAGAATGGAATTCATCAATATACAGAAGAAAATATCTCAAAAAGATTGAGCAGTCAAGCTGTATACAAAACTAAAATTGACTCGACAAGTTCACTAAATATTAAAAATAGTGTTTCTTTTTTTGATAGAAATCTAACTGTTCCAGATTTTATTTTTGATGGTAAACAAATCAACACATTTACAGAAGTAGCATATCAAAAGGCGACATCAGAAGTTGATTGGATTTTTGGAGCAAACTTATATACTTCAAACTTTGATGAGAATGATAATGCAATTTTACAACGTGATCAAAAAGACATCACTTTTGGAATATTTGCAAACAATATTTATGACCTTTCAGAAAAATGGATTTTGGAGACTGGATTTAGAACAGATTACAATACAGATTATGGACTTTTTCCACTTCCAAGAGTTTCATTATTGTATAAAAACAAGAATGGATTTTCAAGCAGAATCGGTGGAGGTTTAGGCTACAAAATACCTGATATTTTTACGGAAGAAGCAGAATTAATCAATTTTAAAAATGTACTTGGCATTGATAAATCTACAATTAAAGCAGAAACTTCTTTTGGTATAAACCTTGATTTTAATTATCAAACACATTTATTTGAAACTATTGGGTTTTCAGTTAACCAACTTTTTTACGTCACTGCAATTAACAACGGATTATTATTGAACAGTACAAATAATGGTTTGTTTGCATTTGAAAATGCAACTGACGAAATTTTAAGTAAAGGAGCAGAAACAAACATAAAGTTTACCTATAAAGAATTTAGATGGTTTTTAAACTATGCGTTTATTGATACCAAGCTAAATTATTTATCAGGTAATCCACAAAAACCGTTAACAGCAAAGCATAACGCAGGAAGTGTTCTAATGTACGAATCTGAAAAATGGAGAATTGGTTATGAAACATTTTATACTGGAAAGCAATTTTTATCAAGCGGAACTGAAACAACAGATTTTGTAACAATGGGATTATTGCTAATGCGTAACTTCAAATTCGGAAGTGCTTTTATAAATTTTGAAAATTTTACAGACAAGCGACAGAGCAAATTTTCGCCTTTAGTTCTGCCACCACACGAAAATCCAGAATTTCCCGAAATATATGCACCAACCGATGGTTTTATATTCAGCGTAGGAATAATAATTAAACCATTTGGAAACGAAGACCACGATTAATTATGCAAACAATTGAAGAATTATTAGAATCTAAAAATATTCGTGTAACAGCAATGCGTTTGCTAATTTACAAGTTCCTTGCTGAAAAAGATGTCGCAGTTACTTTAAGTGATATAGAGAATGCTTTTGAAAAAGCAGATAGAACGACGTTGTACAGAACCGTCAAAACATTTGAGGAAAAAGATATTGTGCATCAAATTGACGATGGTACAGGAATTACAAAATATGCTTTGTGTGAAAAGGGTTGTAATTGCGAAATTGAAACCGATTTGCATTTGCATTTTCATTGTAATAACTGTAAAGAAACTGTTTGTTTGACAGAACATAAAATCCCTCAAATAAAAGTACCTGATGGATTTGTTTCAGAAAATGTAAACTTGGTAGTAAAAGGAATTTGTGATAAATGTAGTGGTCAGTAATTGCACTTCCATTGCATTGATAATTAGAGCACTTTTATTTCAATTTAGAAACTATGTTATTATTTGCTTATCTGATATTATATTTTTTATTGGTATTTGTATTAAGGTCCATTTTGCATTGGAAAAAAACAGGAATAAATCCGCTTACGTTTAAAAAGACAGATAATGCTCACGATTATAATGGTAAAGTTTTTACATTTATCACAATCTTTGAGCTTATTGTTGCCGGAATCTATGCTTTTAAAAATGAGTGGTACGAATATTTACTTCCTTTTTGGTATTTAGGAAATCCTATTTTACAAAAGATTGGCTGGACTCTTTTGATTATATCATTAATTGTTGTTTGGATTTCTCAAAGCCAAATGGCGGCTTCTTGGCGAATTGGAATTGATGAATACAACAAAACTAAATTAGTAACTAATGGAGTGTTTTCAATATCAAGAAACCCAATATTTTTGGGAATAATGATTGCCAATATTGGTTTGTTCTTTGTAATTCCCAATGCATTTACTTTGCTCATAATCTCTTTATCTACTTTAAGTGTGAATACACAAATAAGATTAGAGGAAGAGTTTTTAAAACGTGAATTTGGAAATGAATATATACAATACGCGGAAAAAGTGAGAAGATGGATTTAAGCTAAAGACTCAGAATTGCCAACACTCAAAGCCATACACATTTCCAGTCGCATCATCAGTGCTCCGCCAAAACTGTAAAAAAGTATGACATTGCCAACGCTCACTTTTGAACTCAACTCAAACATCAAAACTAAACAATATAATAAGCACTATTCACAACACCGTATATAAAAACGTTGTGTGCAACCTGAAAAACTAAATGAATAACGAACAAATTGCAATACGAACTGCTTATTTTAGTATAATTGGAAATACCTGTTTAGCCTTGATTAAAGGACTTGCAGGATTTTTTGGCAATTCATATGCTCTCATTGCAGACGCAATAGAATCAACGGCCGATATTTTCTCTTCTCTACTTGTTCTATTTGGTTTAAAGTACGCAAAGCGACCAGCAGACGAAAACCATCCATATGGACACGGAAAAATTGAACCGTTAATAACTTTTCTAGTAGTCGCTTTTCTTGTAACGTCAGCAACTATTATTGCCTACGAAAGCATTCAAAATATTCAAACACCTCATAAAATTCCTAAATCTTGGACTTTGATAGTACTTGGTGCAATTATTATATGGAAAGAAGTGTCCTTTAGAATAGTAATAAAAAAAAGTAAAGAGACTAATAGCTCTTCACTTAAAGCAGATGCTTGGCATCATAGAAGTGATTCAATAACTTCTGTAATGGCATTTATAGGAATTACTATCGCCTTAATTTTTGGTAAAGGCTATGAAACAGCTGATGATTGGGCAGCTTTATTTGCTTCTGCTTTTATTCTTTACAATAGCTATTTGATTTTCAGACCAGCTTTAGGAGAAATTATGGATGAACATTTGTATGATGACTTATTAGAAAAAATCCGAGAAGAATCTATAAAAGTTAAAGGTGTTATTGGAACAGAAAAATGTTTTATACGAAAAGCAGGAATGAAATACCACGTTGACTTACACGTAATAGTTGATGGAGATATTTCTGTTAAAAAAGGACACGATATTTCACATAAATTAAAAGACCATTTAAGAAAAGAAATACCGAATTTAGAACACGTTCTAATTCATATTGAACCGAATGAATAAAAAAAGGCAGCACACAACACCGTATATAAAAACGTTCAATTTATAATTTCTTCATAAAAACCTTTCGTAAAAACCACGAAACAAAAAAACTAACAACAGCTCCAATGCTAGCCATGACAATTGTAAATACAATATCGTGATAGCTAATATTGAATACTGCAGAGAATAGAGTTCCTCCAAAAATTCCAGATTTTATATGTAGGTTTCCCATGCTATTTAATTTTGTCCATCAACAACCGCTTGACTAACCGCTGTTGCTACAGTGCCCGCAACCGCTAAATAACCAGCTGCAGTTATGATGGCCGCAGGAAGCGCAATAGGTGCAGCCAAAATAGCCCTACTAGCAGCGGCTAGCGCAATACCTAAATTTCTCAACTTTCTAAAAAAGGAAGGAGTTCGTTTCTTGTATCGATCTTGTAATTTCATTAGTTCTAAGATTTAATAATAAGTTGTACGTTTTCTTTTCTTTCAAACGCCTGGTAACACAAAGCAACCAATTTCTCAAGCTGAGGTTTACTGTAAAGCCCCTTTGCAACACCTGACAAATAACCCACAGGTGCCAAACAACCTTTGAGTTCTTTTTGCGCATCATTTGCTGTGTGCAGTAAAATTAGATTTCTGTCTTTTACACCACTTACCAATAAATGGTTTTGAAATTTCTTCGAATACCGTGGTTTCAAAGTGTAAGTACCTTCTGGGATACAGGATATAAATCGTTTGTTGTCCAAGAAAGGTAGTTCAATTACAAAACAGAAAAATCTATTTTTATAGAAGAGAACACCATGCGTGCCCTCTTCTAAATAAGTTCTATGCAAGACAAGATCCATCTTAAGCTTTTTCAGCATGGGCCACAGCCATGGCGTTATATGCACCATTTTTCAATGGATACATTTCTCCATTAACTTCCTGGAAAAACTCGATACTAACAACCTGTACAATTGGAAACAGTGAATTCGAGTTCGTTGAGGTTGTAATTTCAATATTTGCGGTTTCGACAGAGTCATACGCTACGATTCCAGTTTCATCTACCTCGGAAGTAAAAACATCATTCTCAAAATCCAATTCAGCGGTACACAATGAAATTCGATAGTGCGTTGTTCCAGAAGGTCCAGCAATGGAAGTAGTCGGAACAAATTTTGAAATGTTTAATTTCCCATCGCCACTTACACGATCAAAGCTTGTTGTGTAAGAAGCAAACAAGGTCGAAGCCAATTTTGCATTGATGTTAAATTCAAAATTCTTCAAAAGACTCACAACACCATCTTGTACCGTTCGTAGGCCTCGTGCATTGGTTGTGTCAGATTTAACAATTTTAAGCAATGCAGCGGTCAATCTTCCCACAAGTCTTTTATCTTTCGCTCTTTGCAAAAGCGTTCGAATAGCAATTCGTAATAGTTTCCCTGCTTTTCCAGCTCTTCCGAATTCAGAATTGTTCTCTCGCGTTCTCTGAAACGCAGGATCATTTGCAATTCTTGAAGCTTCAATTCCACCTTTTCCTCTTGCTAGGTGTCCGTCAGTTGTTTTGTAAAAGGCAATATCTCCGATAGTTCCTTTTAATTTGATAATACCTGTTTGTTTAGCCATGATAAAAAATTTTAAAGTTTCAACAAAACACCGTATTTTTAATAGGAAACAAAAAAACAGACTGATAAATTGATCGTTATAAATCATTTATAACGAAAAGTTATATTTAAGCCATACCAAAGTCATAGGAAACTTATAAAAATGATTAGAACTGTAAGAATTTGTATATACCCAAAAGACATCCAATGCATCACTGGAAGAAGTGAAAGTTTTGGGCGCAAGCTAATACGCCAAATAAAAAAACATTTCGACAAAAAACCACATCAATTTATTACTGCACAAGAATTCTCTGATTACTCAGGTATTGATATGAATTCTATACACGAGTATCTTCAAAACGCATCATAAATTATATATCAAAATACGCCTGAATAGTAAGAGGTGTTATCCTTATTTACATTGAATTTGAACTGTTTTACTAGTGTTTGATGTCTTGTTTTTGTATCTTTGTAAAAGACTGAAAGTCAAATCAATACAATTTATTTGAATTTAGAGGTTCACAAATCGGTCAACATAAAATTTACAGTGTATAAAAGCCCAGTTTTAATAGGGGAGTAGAGCTTAGGTTCGAATCCTTCTGCGCTCACAGAAACCCTTGTAATCTTTGATTATGAGGGTTTTTTGTTTTTCTAGGTGGTTACTTTTGTTCGTTATATTTGTTGATTTTTTGATATTATAATTGAAAGTTTGTTTCTTTTTATGTTTAGATAAAAGAACATCAGCATATGCTTTTAACTAGGTACTTGTAGAGAAAAGGCGATTCCGCTTAAAACAAGAAACATAACTCCTATTGCAATTTTTTTTACGTTAGCGCAATTATTGTGAACATGCAAAGTATTCTTTTTATTTTTGAAGTTAATACAAAACCTAAAAAAAAGAATATGAAAAAATTAAATTTATGTATTGCAATAATCTGTTTTGCATCTAACCTCACAATAGCACAGTCTCAAGACTCTATCGAAGAAAACTTGCAACGCACGAGAGATTATTATAACAGCCTAATTAACAACAAAAATGATGTACAGGTTGCTCAGTTAAATATGTTTTTTACAATTATGCCAAAAGGTGCAGATTTACATCATCACTACACAGGAACTATTTATGCAGAAACTTTTTTGGATTGGGTCCAAGAAAAGAACTGGAGAATTAATAAAACCAATCTCAAAATTGTAAAAGAAACAGACTCAACAAACACGAATCTTATCACTGTCGAGGAGTTAATAAAGAACAGCGAGTTATATAGGAAATTATTGACATTATGGTCTGATAAAGATTACGACAATCATTATCACAATCAACCACCACCTGATCAAAATTTCTTTAACACCTTTGGGTATTTTGGAACGGTTTCTGACCAATTCATGAGTAAAGGATTGCAAATAATTAAACAGCGTGCTGTCAATGAAAATGTGCAATACATCGAGACAATGCTGAGTTCTGTTGGAGTATCTAGTAAATCTTATCCGAATCGTTCTGATGTGATTTCTAGATTGAGAAAAGTCAAGTCTCAAAAAGAAGCAGATATAATATTTGAAGAGATAAGTAAAAATCTAAAAAAAGATAAGTCATTCAATTCCGAAATCAAGCAATTTGTAAAAAACGCCAAAACTGTTCATAATGGAATTGACGATAAAGGGTTTACAATGCGTTTTCAAAGTTATGCTGCGAGAGTGCAAGATCCTTTAGAGGTTTATGTAGACTTGCTTGCTGCTTTTAAAGCGTCAGATAAGTCTAAGCTAATAGTTGGTGTAAATATTGTAGCACCAGAAAACAATACGACTGCATTACTTGATTATACACTTCATATGCAAATGTTTAATTATTTATCTAGAAAATATCCTAAAACGAATAGAGCTTTGCATGCTGGAGAGCTAACATTAGGTATGGTAAGACCTAAAAATCTAGATTTTCATATTCACCAAGCAATTGACATTGCACATGCAGAAAGAATCGGTCATGGAATTGATGTTGTATATGAAAACAATTCGATTGCTCTTTTAGAGAAAATAAAAAAGAACGCGGTAGTTGAAATCAACTTAACAAGTAATGAATTTATTTTGGGAGTAAAAGGGAATGCGCACCCTTATACTGTTTACGCAAGTTATGGAGTTCCTATGGTGATTTCAACGGACGACTCTGGCGTGTCAAGAAATAATTTAACGAATGAATACATGTTATTAGCGAGTCGTTATAAACCTTCATATGATGAAATTAAAAAATACACCTACAATGCAATTAAATATTCGTTTCTAAGTGATAAAGAAAAGGAGGCGAATATTAAAATTCTAGATCAGAAATATAAAGAATTTGAGACCCAAATAGCAGTGTTAAGCTCGAGTGTAAACTAATTAAAAGATAAACAGCTCTGTTCGTACTTTATGGTGGTTTGAATAGATAAAATAAAATGTTTTTTTTGTAAAAGTGCTATTAGCCATCTCAGAAATGAGATGGCTTTTTTATGTTAAAAAAAATGTACAACATACAACTTCAAGTAAGACTCTGTTACTTTTGTTTCTCATTTTGTAGAGTGAAATATATATTACACTTTAAGAAAACGAAATTCTTAAAAGGAGTTCATAATTTAAAATGCTCTAAGTAGTCAACTGTGATATTAGTGGGTTTCAAGAATATTTCTATCCATTTCACTTAAGTTTTTTATGAGTAATTTGTTATAGTAATTAATTTTAAGAGCAAATACAATCCGTTTGACTTTTTATAAAGACTACGTGTTATGTTAGATAAAATTCTTTATAAGGTAAAATAAACGATGTTGGTGCAATTTTTAATGGTCAAGAATTGCATGAGAAACAGCTAGTGAAACTTGAGGGGTGGGTCAAGAAAGCAGAATACATATGCGGTCATAATATTGTTGCGCATGATATACCTTTGTTAAGAAAAGTTTTAGGTTCTGAAATTTTCCAAGACAAAAGAATAATCGATACACTTCTGTGGTCTCCGATTATTTTTAATGACAATCCATATCATAAACTAGTAAAAGGTTATAAGATTGTGAATGACAGTGATGTAAACAACCCACTTTCTGACTGTAAGCTAACAAAGCAATTATTAATAGACGAACTAAATAGATTTAATGAACTAGATAGAGATAGTCAGCAGGTCTATGCCAATCTTTTAGGGAGTAATTCGGCGTATTCAGGTTTCTTAGATTTATTAAATTTCAGAACGGAAGCTTTAGATATCTATAAAACAATAAACAGTCTCTTAAATAATAGAAATTGTGAAAACACCAATATTTATAAGATATTGAAAGATTACCCAGTAGAACTAGCCTACGCGTATGCTTTGATAAGTGCTAAAGAAGAAAAATCTGAATTGGCATATTGGATCGCACATACATTTCCAAAAACAACTCAAATTGTTAATGATCTAAGGTTTAAACATTGCAATGAGTCAACTTGTAATTATTGTAATTCGAATCTGAATCCCAAAAAAGCTTTGCAAAAGTATTTTGGTTATGAGGATTTTAGAAGTTTTGATCCTAATGAAGAGATTAGCCTTCAAGAAAAAACAGTAAGCGCAGGACTAACAAATGATTCGTTTGTAGCGGTATTTCCTACAGGTGGAGGTAAGTCGCTTACATTTCAGCTTCCAGCATTAATGAAAGGTTCTTTGTCTCGTCAACTTACAGTTGTTATTTCGCCTTTGGTATCGTTGATGAAAGATCAAGTTGAAAATCTTGAAAACAGATTCGATATTACGAAAGCGGTTGCCATAAATGGTTTGTTGTCACCATTAGAAAGACAGGATGCTATTGAAAGAGTTGAAAATGGTGATATCCAATTGTTGTACTTATCTCCTGAGTCTTTGAGATCTCCTACCATATTAAGAATATTAAAACAACGCTCCATAGCTCGATTTGTGATTGACGAAGCGCATTGTTTTTCATCATGGGGACAAGATTTTAGAGTAGATTATTTATACATAGGCGAATTTATAAAAAGCTTAGAAGAAGGGATGCTGTATCGAAAGATACCAGTTTCCTGTTTTACAGCTACGGCAAAACCTCAAGTTATTCTTGATATAAAAGAATATTTCAAAACAAAATTAGATGTAGAATTAGATGAATTTGTTACCAGGGCAAGTAGAACAAATTTAAAATATGAAGTAATTGATATCAAAGACCCTGCTCATAAAATGGGGACGCTACTGAAACTTCTAGACCGTTGTGAAAAACCTGCAATTATTTATGCCTCTAGAACAAAGAGAGTTGAAGAAATTCATGAGTTATTGGAGAAATCTGGTTTCAACTCAACTTATTTCCATGGAAAATTAGACAAAGATGTCAAAAAGGATTATATGGATGCTTTTATGAATAACCAAAAGGAGATTATTGTAGCAACCTCCGCTTTTGGTATGGGTGTAGATAAGGATGATGTAAAGTCGGTGATTCATTATAATATTTCAGATTCTTTAGAAAACTATGTGCAAGAAGCCGGTAGGGCTGGTCGCGATGAGAACATCCAAGCAAAATGTTACATTTTATTTAATGAAGATGATCTTAACAAACATTTCAGTTTATTGCAACAAACTAAAATTAATCAAAAAGAGATTCAACAAATTTGGCAGGGACTTAAGTATTTATCGAAATATAGAAAGAACAATAAAATCAGTAACTCTGCTTTAGAAATTGCACAAAAAGCAGGCTGGGATACCGAAATGCAAGAGCTCGAAACGAAAGTGAAAACTTCCATTGCGGCATTAGAGGATCAGGGCTTTTTAAAACGAAGGCAAAATTCACCAAGTGTTTTTGCCGATAGTTTGATGGTACCAAATTTAAACAAGGCACTTGAAAAAATCCATGAATCTAAAATATTAACAGAAATAGAGATTCAAAACTGTTCTCGTGTTCTACAGCGTATCGTAAAAGACAAAGAGTGCCGTATTGATTATTTGGCTGACACAACTGGATTAAAGTTGAATGAAATCAGAGATGTGATTGATGTTTTAAGAGAGCTTAAAATACTTGGGGACTCAAAAGACCTCACCGCTTTTATCAATACAACACAATCCTCAAATGGTTCAAAAAAAATATTAGAACGATATAGAAATATTGAAATAGCATTACAAGAATGTTTAACAAATAGTATTAAAATATCCATGCGTCAACTGAATCAAAATTTGATTGATATGGGGATTGAAAAATCTTCTGTTGATGCCATTAAAAATATTTTGAATTATTGGGAAATTAGAAACTTCATTCAAAAATCACGTATTGATAGAGAGAATGATTTGTATCAAATTAAAATAAAATACAGTGAAGAAATAAAAGGCGATATTGCTTGGAGACATGATTTGTCTATTGATGTGTATGAACTGTTGGAGAAATTTCAGTTGGAACAAAAAGAAAAGCAGGTATCTAAAGAGAAAATAGACTTGCCTGTTTCTTTTTCAATGCTTGAGTTAAAGGAATCCAATCATTTATTTGGTCAGCTCAAAGAAGAAGATATCAAACGCTATGAAAAAACACTTCTCTTCTTAAATCAAATAAAATCTATCAAATTAGAAGGTGGTTTTATGGTTTCCTATAATAGGTTAAACATAGAGGAAATAGATGATTCTATTCCTAGGTTTACGAAAGGGAATTTCGAGAAAATGGGTGACCATTATGATCATAAAACCCAGCAAATTCATATTGTGGGTGAATATGCTAAAAAAAGAATTCAAAATTATGAATCGGCACTTATGTATGTAAATGACTACTTCAGTTTGCCCTACGAAGAGTTTTTAACAAAATATTTCCCTCGCAGAAAGACTGAAATTGGGACTCCGTTAACGCCGAAACGACTAAAAGAAATCATAGGCGACTTAGATACGGATCAAATTAAAATAGTGACTGATGGAAAATCTAATAATATATTGGTTTTGGCGGGACCTGGTAGTGGAAAAACAAAAGTGCTAGTACATAAAATTGCTAGTTTGTTGTTGCTAGAAGACATAAAACCTGAACAGTTTCTAATGCTTACCTTTTCTAAAGCGGCCTCATTAGAGTTCAGGTCAAGAACTAGAAATTTGGTTCCTGAATATGCTGGTTTGATTAAGATAACAACTTTCCATGGATTTTGTTTTCAATTATTAGGTCAATTGGGCGATTTAGCAAAATCTCAAAATGTAATCAAAGATTGTTTAGAGTCAATCAAAAATGAAGATATTGATATTTCATCAATAACAAATAAAAGTGTCTTGCTCTTAGATGAGTTTCAAGATGTAAATAAAGAAGAATGGGAGCTCATTCAATTGATTATTCAGAAATCTGGGAATATAAGAGTTATAGCAGTTGGTGATGACGACCAAAATATATATGGATTCCGTGGTGCTTCTAATCAAAACATGTTAGAGTTTAAACAGAAGTACGATGCAACCCAATATGCATTGGTCAAAAATTACCGTAGTGCTTCAAATATTGTAGAATTTAATAATGAATTACTATCCACCATTCCAAACAGATTAAAACAGGAGGTATTAGAACCTGCAAGCAAAATAGAATCATCCAAAATACAACTCATAAAATACAGTAGTTCCTATCTAGAAAAATCCTTAGTGGACAATTTCATAAAAGACAATCATTCTGGCACAAGAGCAATATTGGTGAGAACAAACAAACAGGCGCTATTACTAAGTACATTTTTAAGAGATGCAGGTCAGAGGACAAAACTTATTACTGGTTTAGAAGGGTTTAGATTGAGTGATTTACTGGAGCTAAGAACATTTACAGATGCACTTAAAGAATTTAAAAATGATGCAGGCATAATTTTTAATGAGGAATGGATAGAGGCAAAAAGAACTTTTAAAAACCTGCATGTCAACAGTCCTCACTTTGATACCTGTGTAGCGATTATCTTAAAATTTGAGGCAAATTACGAAAAGCAAAAACAGCTTGTAGATTGGTACGAATACATTCGTGAAATAAAAATGGAGGATGCCATCAATGCGGATGCAAATGCCATTATCATTGCAACGATGCACAAAGCAAAAGGGAAAGAGTTCGACCATGTTTATTTATTGCTAGAGGATTATGTTTTTAATGATACAGAGTCAAAACGTGTACTATACGTAGGCTGTTCAAGAGCTAAAAAAACATTGCAAATTCATTCCAACGCTGGTTTTTTTGACAACTTTGGAACTGATATATTAGAAGTTAAAAATTTCAAGGGAACAACAAGGCAGCCTAATCATTTTGAAATAATCTTAGGGCATAAAGACATCTATTTAGCATCACAAAAATACAACACCACGGCAGCAGCAATCAATACGTTAGTTTCTGGTGAGCTGTTAAAAAGGGATACTGTTCAGTTTTCGAGCAATGCCGCTTTAGGATTAGCAAAAATGAATGCGAGAAATGTCCTTATTTTTTCGAAGGCTTTTTTCACAACCAAATACAATACATTTTTAAAGGATGGGTATAAACTTTCTAATGGTAATGTTGAATACCTAGTCTATTGGTATGATGCTGCAGAGGGCAAAGAATATAAAATAGTATTACCTAAGTTGAAGTTTGAGAAGGTATTGGAATAATTAGTTTTGTGACAGTTGTCCTAACCACTGAAAATCGTTTATCAAAATGCCATTTTTAGATGAATGCTCATACCGTATATCCATTGGGGTTAGTTCTAAACTAAAAGAATAAAGATCGTTCTGCTTCTAGATTATAATCCAGAAAAGCGGCTATAAAATTTATAGTCGCTTTTTTATGAATAGTGTATATTTAGTACAATGCGATCTTTCTTTTTACGATCCCCTTTGATGTTTTTATTTGAAGTATATAGATTCCTTGTGAGATGTTCTGGACTTCAATTTCACTTGGTGTTGTGTTGAAACGATCATTTTTAATAATAGTACCTGTTGTTGAAATCAATTGTATTTCAGAGATAGATACTTCTTCCGGGTTTAAGAAAATTATTTTCCTTGATTTGTTTTCGTAATAAAAAGAAAAGTCAAAGTTTTCAAGATCCACAACGCCAGCTGTGTCATCGGTGTTTGTATCTTTGAAGCCAATGGTGAATCTATCCGTATAGGTTCCTGCAGGCAATTCTATCGATACCGGAGTTTCAGAAAGTTTATAACACAAGTGAGTTATTTCGTCAGTTAAATAAACTTCTCTTTCTAAATTTCTATGCTCGTCTAATAGTATTTTCACTTTTTTAGTTTCGTCTAACGTAAGGGTTATTGGAAAAGTTAATGCATCATGAATCTCTTCGATACCAGCAATGGAGTATTTGTTGTTGCTATTTGCAAACTGCCAATATGCATCTGTAGGTTGTACATCAAAAGCATAACTGTCATATCCGTAATCCAATTCAAATGAGTGTCTTTTATCAAATGAAATACCTATTTGCCTATGGATATTTATATTGGACTCGTTGTCATATTCAAAACCAATTTTCAAGTAAGTTGGGATTTCAGTTTTACTATAACCTGGAGTTTCAGTTTTCGAACCTTTTTTACCTGATTTTAAGAATTTTGAATCACCACCATTGATAGATTGGTATTTTCTTTGTGAATTTTCAAACTTAATAGTCCCTGCTTCTTTTGCACCGATATAAAATGCTTGACCAACAGCTATATATCTACCAGGTTCGTTATAGTCTTCAATATCTCCTAGTCCATCAACTCCAGAAGTTGGTGTTTGAGGAGCTACACCCATGTTCATGTTTCTCGTAGAATAACCACCTTTGTATCCTTTGATATTATGTCCTTCTGTTGTTCCTTCACCTTTTTTTACTTCACCAGTGTGTTCCCAGAAATACAAGGTACCTCCGTTAATGATGTCTGCATTGTCCGATAAAAACTCGTAAGAGTCTAGAGCAGAAGGGTATGGGTTCCCAATAAGACTGTTGGTATCTTGGTCGACATCTATTTCGATGGTTCCATCGTTTGGTTTTCCAACGAAAGTGAAATTTTGTGGACTCCTACCGGTACTTTTCATGGTAAAACCTTCACCACGGTTTAAGATACCACTGTCTTTCTTATGCTGCCAATCAGCACTAGAAGAACCGTTTACATACGACCATATCCAGTAGTTTGCAATCGTAATAGGGTCAGTTATTGCCCCATCGTAGCTTTCTGTGTATTCGACAAAGTTAATATCTTTTGGTGTTGAGGTAGCTGTAGTTGGTGAGGTACCATCTTTCATTACTGCACCTACTCTAAAAGTTGATTTTTGTGTTTCCACTACAGGTGAAGACCAATAGTGGTATCTGTACACATTTGAAACTGTTGCTTTTTGATCACGATAAACTTTACCGTTTCCTTCTACATTGGTTTCTAATGGATGCGTTTGTACGAGTTGTGCATCTCCAATCATTCTGATATTTCCTTGTAAAATAAAATCCTCATCGAATTCAAGATATTTATCGGTATCTATTGTTAATTCGGAACCTTCTTTTACCCAAACACATTCAACAATAGCATTTTGTTCTAATAAGGCATGGTTGTATGATGTTTCTGAGTCGATTACCATTACTTTATCTTTGTCAGCAACGTTTGTGCTGGCAGAACCATCAGCAGCACTTCCTCCAGACCAACTTTCTGAATCACCATTCCAAAAGATACCATTTACCTCTGCATATGTGAAATATTTGGTTCCATTAAAATCGTAATTGGTACTATATTGTTGAGAGCCATTAATAGTTTTTTCTGTAAGAGGAGCGTAATGTACATTTATCAAAAAATCTTTATCGTCTGCAATCTTCAGAACTTTTTGAGTGTATCCAGTATTTAGTAAATTGTCGATTGTAGATTTGTCAACTGCAATTTCCACGTTCACAACTGAACCCGATTCTACAATTTTCCAAGTTCTATCTAAATGTTTTTCTGGAGCGCAAACAAGTACTTCAGTAGTAGTAGTAGCAAGACTTCCGTTATCATTACCCCAAACTAAAAAATCTTTATTGTTGTCGAAATTATTTGGGTTGTTCAAATTGGTAGTTGCTATAGCTTCTAAACCAATGGTTATGATGGCATCAGAGTTAATTGATTTTGATTGTCTTTGCTTTAAGTTTTTTGAGTCGTCTCGACCAATACCAGCAACGTCGTTGTGAAATGCACTGTTATTGCTATAATTCCAAGTTTTAGTGTTTCCTGCTAAAGTATAATCACCATCAATTATTCCACTAGAACTGTTGGAACTGCTTAGTGTAAAACCATATTTTATCGCTAAATATGATTCTATCTCTTGTCGTTTAGTGCCGTCATGTCTTTCGCTAAAAACCATGATTTCTGCTATGTTTCCGTCTATAACTCTAGTGGATGCTTGACCTGCCTTGTCTTTTCCAACCGTATAATTATCGTTGTTGTTAAACGTGTTTTCTGCTGTGAAGATGTTTGATATCAACTCATAGGTATCAGGTCTGTCATGTTCGAGAATCGTTACCGAAGCACCATTTACATATCCTGCACCGTTATATACAACTTGGTTGGCCCATTGATCACTATAAAATTTAGTGTCATCAGAGTGTCCATGCCCCATACTACCATATTCAGAGTTGAATGCAGAAGTACTCGCTTCTGTAGAAGTATCGTTGTATACATAATATACGGTTGCTGGATTTAAGTTTCCTGAATAAGTTAGGTAATCGTTATCTGATGGGATAAAAGTTACAACAGGGTTGAAATTTAGGTTGTTTGCAGTAATGGTATTGTCAGGTGTACCTGCTCCTGTAAAATCAGCTTCTGAGTCAGATTGATCTTCCCATAGCGTAACGTCATTTCCTCCGTTGACACCAATGTCTGCACGTAGCCATAATGTGTTTCCAACCACTGCGGGGTCAACATTGTCGATCACGTCATCTCGATAATCTACATCTTGTGTGTCAACATCAGAGTCTAAATCGGGAAGGTCTGTAGAGGGATTTGTTATTTCGTTATTGACTACAAAACCATCGTTTGAATTACTTCCTTCAAAGTTGTCGTCTAAACCGTCTCCATCTGTATCAATACCGCTTACAGTGTTGTCTGAATCACCGTTTTCTTCGATGTCTAGTGTTCCATCGTTGTCTGAATCCGTATCTAGAAAATCGTAAATACTGTCATTGGTACTATCTGTATTGATAAGTGTTAAATAGGTTCCTCCTTGTGGTGTTTCATAATTATCGTCTAAACCATTGTTGTTGTCGTCAGTAATAGAAGAACCAACACCACTAGGTGTGATGTAACCAAGTGTTGTTTGTGCCTCTACATTGTCAGGAATTCCATCATTATCAGAGTCAATATCTAATGAGTTAATTATCCCATCGTTATCTGAATCTGCTGAGTCACTACAACTAGATATTTCAACAATTTCAATTCTACCATAATCCACTCTTTCTGTCATTCTGATTTCTATGTAGCGAGCATCAACTTCTTTGATGATATAGTCTAATATTACAACTTCAGAGTTTTTAATGGTATTTGTATTTGCAAGTTGAGTATTGTTAATATCAGTATTGGCTGTAGCACTTGTTGATTGCGAAATGCTTATCTCTTTGTATGAGGCTAAACCTGTGGCCCAAAGGTGAATTCTTATTGAAGAGTTTATTGGGAAGTTGTTTCCTAGGTCATAAACGATATATTCATCAACCCCATTTAAAATGGTTCCATTGTCATTTGCAATAGTACCATCTAATGATTGGGTATTGTTTGATGTTCCGTTAAAATTATCTACAACAATAGTAGGATTTGAACCAAAACATTCTAATTCATCAACATCTAGTATTCCATCGTTATCATCATCGATGTCAATTGAGTCGACAACTCCGTCGCTATCTGTGTCAACACCATTCGAAACATCTCTATAATCAAGATCTCCGCTTGCTGTGTTTACATCAGAATCCTCATCATTGAACACATTGATAAAGCTAGCATCATAAATACCGTTTACATCTGTATAAGTATCTCCAGATTCAACAGAATCTAGACTGTCAGCCAGTCCGTTGGTTCCAACTACGCCATCGTAGTCACCATCATTTCCATCATCTGTCAATCCAACACCAGATTCTACAATATCAAACAAAGTGTCGTTATCTGAATCTAAATCAATATAATCTGCTTCATCGGTTCCATCTGTGTTTTCAGGTACTAGGCCATCGTTATACGCTAGATCAATCCCGAAAATACTATAGTTTCCTGATGGGACTATATAGTTTTGTGTATTTTGGGCTTCAATATTGTCAGGAATTCCGTCATTGTCTGCATCTAAATCAAGGTAGTTAGGCAATGTGTCTTCATCGCTGTTAAGAGGCGTTAGTCCCGAACCGTATACTAGATCGATACCCGTTGCACTGTAGTCTCCTGAAGGAGCAATATAGGTGCTCGTATTTTGAGCTTCTATGTTATCTAATATTCCATCATTATCAGAGTCTAGGTCTCTAAAGTCAAAAACCGTATCACCATCTGTATTTGCTGGAATACAAAATGATAAATCTCCGATAGCTATGTCTTGTGTTCCACTTGGGTCTGTTGTATCTGTATTGCTAAATTTCAAGATAAGTTTTGTTGTCCAAACAGGTAAGTTGTTGAAAGTAATGTTTCCGGTATTAGAATTACTTGCAGCAGCACTTGTTCCTTCAAAAACATTTCCTGGAGCTACAGATTTAGCATTGGTGCTTCCTAATGTATAATCTCCAGATGCCATGGTATACAAATCTCCTTTGTAATCAATAATTGTTATTTCAATATTGTCTTTAGAATTTGTATTTTGATCAATGTCGTAAAGGATAAAGCTAAGATTGTAGACAGGTGTATCAAAAGAGAAGGTGTGGGTAGATGAACCGTTTTGAACAGCTGCCTGAGACAAAGAATAAGTGCTTATGGTGTTTAAAAAGTCGTTGATTTTAAAATCACCGTCAGTACTAATGTTTGAGTATTTGGATAAAGTAATACCAATATTGTCTATCGATTTAACGTTATCAGTTTCGATAGGGTCATCTCCTGAATCAACAGAAGTTGATCCGTTTGTATATTCAGTAGTCCAAATAAAATTAGAATTACTTCCTGAACAAGTACCGAATTCGGTAATATCAGTAATACCATCGTTATCATCGTCTAAATCAGTTGTGTCATTTACATTGTCATCATCATTGTCGTTGTTGATAATATTATCTCTATAATCAACATCACCCCCCGCGAGTACATCCTCATCTGAATCCGGAAAATTATCGGTTTGCGTATTGTCAAAATTACCATTAGGGTCTGAATAGTTATCGTTGTTTTGATAGTTAGAATCAAGTCCATTCATACCAAAAAGATTAGATAAAGTAATTCCAGCTTCTTCTGTGTCTGTAAACCCGTCGTTGTCAGAGTCTAAATCTAAATAATCCACGGCATCTGAAGAATTGTCTGTGTTTACCGGAGTAAGTCCTCCAGAATATGCTGTGTCAAGACCTGTTGCGTCGTATGCACCATTTGGAGCAATGTACCCCACGGTTGTTTGCGCTTCTATATTATCCGGAATACCATCGTTGTCTGAGTCAAGATCTTGATAGTTTGGAATACCATCACCATCTGTATCAATATGACCAATATATGCATCGGTATAAGTAGAGTTACAACTAAAATCTAGCATGGTTTCACGGAAATTTGAACTTGCTGTACCGGCAATGTTCGAAATAAAACCAAACCTTACTTTGTATTGTGTGTTTTTTGAGTGGACAGTGGTGTAGTTTACTTCTGGGTTGTCTGGAGATACTCCACCAAATTCAGTCCCACCAGCTGTACCAATAAACCAGTCACCCTCTCTTTCAAAAGAAAGTTGGGTGTCACCATTATAAAGATAAATAGACGGATTCAAAGACCAAGACTGCTCGTTATAGTTGTTGTTACCATCAATATCGTTAAAACTAGCATTGAAATCATTTAGTTGGTATGAGTTATTTGTTCCCGAAACAACAAAATCAAATGTGTATTCGACATAAGCTTGTGTCCCGATACCAGTGATGTTAAATTGAGTATTTGCAACAATAGAACTGTTGTATTGATTGTCGTTGTCTAATTTTGTAAGTGTTAAATTCTCTATTGCAGAAATGGTTACCAAAGCATCGACACCAGACAATACATTTGAGAATCTAAATACATCACCAAGATCAAAATTTCCATCAACACTTCCCGATTCTTGAATTGCTCCAGAGAATGATAATTCTTCAATACCTTCGCAAGAAAGGATTGCTTCGTTTGTATAGTTTTGTTCTACAGTGTCTAATATTCCATCATTATCGTCATCAACATCAATGCTGTCTGGAATACCATCACCATCGTTATCATCATTGGCAATTACTTCTCCATCAATAGAAATATTATCAATGTAAAAGTATTCGTCATTGTAGCTTATATTACTTCTAAATCTAATTCTTGTTTCACTTCCTCCAGCGACAGGTAAGGCTTTAGTATAAGAACCTGTATTCTCCTCTTGTCCCGGACTCATTACAATATTTCCACTAGATGCGGTGTTTCCTTGAAAGGTGTCAAGCAGAAGCCAAGTAGCTCCATTGTTTTCAGAATATTCTATGTAAACAAAATCTGTGTTTTCCATCAAACCTGCTCCTCTATAATCAAAAGAGAATTCCGCAGTCTCATAACCAGACAAGTCCACGTTTCGAATAATACTTGCCGCATCAGTGCCACTTGTAGCACCAGTCATTAATAATTCTGATCCTACAATTGAAATTTTACCACTTGCAGAATTAGTATCGTCATCGTTCTCGGTCCAATTGTCAGACCAACCTGTTCCTGAAGTATAATTATTTGAACTCCAATTTTCAGTAGCAATTGTAGTTTGACCCAATACATTGAAGCAATTGCTTATGAATAAAGTAAGGATTATATATGCGGATTTATTTGCCATCGTAAAACTAAATTTTAGCATAAAATTTATTATTTTAGGAAAAACAATTGGATTGTTTTAGGGGTATCCGTTTAATGAGCCGACAAAAATATTCAATAAATGGCTTTTATAGACTGTTCCAATGTTAAAATATATGTATAAGATACGTTTATAAACATATGTTGATTGATGGCATCCCTTTGGTGCGTTTTGATATGAAATTTACCGAGTTTCTATAGTTAAAATAAAAGAAATATTACATGTTTAAATCAATAGAAAATGAAAAATAAAAGGTTAATTCTTATAATAATTGTGTTTTGTTCTTTCAATGGTTTGTTTGCACAATCAAAAAAAGAAGAAAAGAAAGCAAAAAAAGAAAAAGAGTATCAAGAGATGGTGAAGTGGGTTGAATCAAAAAAACTTGAATTTGAGGCTACTTGGGCGAATGCTCAAGGTGGAGCGCGAATTAATTTGATTGGAAATCCAAATCATATTCGGATCAAAGGAGATAGTGCTTTTGTGTATTTACCTTATTTTGGAGTGAGAACTGGTGGTGTTGCTGGCTATGGTGGAGGTGAAGGAGGAATAAAAATTGAGAATAAAATTGAAAACCTGAAGATTGAGTTTGAAGATAAAAAACAGCGTGTGAAAATTCATTTTCGTTCGAGCGATATTATAGAAAGACATGATTTTTATATGACACTATATGGAGGAGGAAATACCAACGTAAATGTAACGAGTAGTTCTAGAAGTACTATATCTTATGATGGAACTACCAGAGTACTAGTAGAAGAAAAGAAGGAAGAATAAAAAAAGGTCTGCATTAATGCAGACCTTTTTTTATAGTTGAAAAACTTTTTCTAGTTCAATCCATTTCTCACCGTCTTTGGCCCATGGAAGTTCTTGTTGGTAATCCCACATTAGATTTTCCCATTCTTGAACTTTTGGATTGTTGGCATCCATTTCAGCTTTTTTAACTGGATCAAATGTTTCGTCAACTTCCATAATCATAAACATTCGATTTCCTGTTAAATAGATTTGCATATCTACAACACCTGCATCTTTTATACTTTTTGTGATTTCAGGCCATGCGTTTCCAGCCGCATGATATTCTTTATATTCAGCTATTAGTTTTGAATCGTCTTTTAGATCACAAGAATAGCAATATCTTTTTGTACTCATTATTTAGATTTTTTATAAGTTATATATCCATATCTAGAAACCACCCCCAAACAGATGAGAGGAAGTATGAATGAAAAATTTACCTCAGGAATATAACCAAGTATTTGAACATCTGCAAACCCTGGACCACCCCAGTCTAAAATACTTCCCTGAATAACAGGCATTAACGCTCCACCTACAATGGCCATAACAAGTCCGGCTGAACCAATTTTTGCTTCGTCTCCCATATCTTTTAATGCAATTCCGTAGATTGTAGGGAACATAATAGACATAAATAACGAGATTCCAACCAACGAATACAATCCTGTAGTCCCAGTTAGTAAAATTGCACCTGCACTGAATAATACACCACCAAAACCAAATAGCATTAGTATTCTTGAAGGGTTGATTGTTTTCATCAAACCAGTTCCAATCCATCTTCCTGTTAAAAAGATGATCATAGCAGCTACATTGAACCATGTTGCTGTCAGTTGTTCGTTTTCCGGCAATCCGTTATTGATATTGTCAACATATTGGAAAATATAGGTCCAACACATAATTTGTGCACCAACATAAAAAGCTTGTGCAATAACTCCTTGAACATAATTGTGATTAGCAAATAACTTTTTAAACGATTCTGAAAGCGACATTTTATCTTCTTCTGGTGTCTTTGGGATTTTGGTGAATAATATAATCACCATAATAGCCAAGACCACGAGACCTAATATTATATAGGGTATGCTAATAACTCCAAGATCATTTTCTCTTACGGCTGCTTTTGCTGTTTCTGTGAGCGTATCATAAATAAGTGCGCCTGAGGCATCTTTATCGTCAGATTGTAATGCAGATATTACAAATTGTTGTGCTACAATCATACCCATTAAAGAACCAATAGGGTTGAAGGCTTGTGCAAGGTTCAATCGTTGTGTTGCCGTTTCTTTTGCTCCTAGTGACAGAATCAATGGGTTTGATGTGGTTTCTAAGAAAGCCAAACCACAGGTAATAATCCATAATGAAACTAGAAAATAGTTAAACTCTTCAAATGCAGCCGCAGGATAAAAAAGAAAAGCACCTACAGCATAGAGACATAAACCCAGTATTATTCCAGATTTGTAGCTGTATTTTCTAATAAAAAGGGCAGCTGGTAACGCCATGAAAAAATAACCAAAATAAAATGCAAATTGTACAAGTGATGCTTGTGTATTTGACAATTCGGGCATTACCTTTTTAAATGCTGAAACCATTGGGTTGGTTAAATCGTTAGCAATTCCCCAAAGGGCAAATAAAGAAGTAATGATGATAAATGGAAACAAAAGTTCTTTGCTTACCACAGGGATTTTTGAAGTTTTATTCATTTTAAATTGGTTTTAAGTTTGGTAAAATTATACATAACGAATTATAAAAAATGTTCGTATCGTTATTAATGAGTAACAAATGATTTTATTCTGTTAATAATGATCTATCTAGGTTTACATATCCACCGTCAACGGTAATAAATTGACCTGTTGTGTGAGAGGCTTTATTTGAAATAGTGAACAGGGCTTGGTTTCCAATTTCTTCTGGAGTAGTCATTCTGTTTTCTAAAGGAATTTTCTTTACAATAGACTTTAATTTTTCTTCACCATTTTCTAATGTCTTAATCCAAGCATCGTAAGCTGGTGTCCAACTTTCAGCGATAATTATTGCATTTACGCGAATAGAATCTTTGATAAGATCTACGGCCCATTCACGAGTTAGTCCGAGCACACCACCTTTTGAAGCAGCATAACCTGAAGTACCACCCTGACCAGTAAGACCAACTTTAGATCCGATGTTAAGAATATTTCCTTTAGAGGCTTTTAAGTAGGGAAGTGCGTTTTTTACTACTAAAAAGTAACTTACCATGTTTAGCTTTAAAGAATTCATGAATTCTTCATAAGAAGAGTCTAATCCTGCGCCATCATTTACACCAACATTATTGATTACAACATCGATTTTTTTATATTTTTCTACGATCGTAGCAATAGCCGATTCAATTTCATCAGGGTTTGTTACATCTGTTTTACAGAACAAAGCATCTATTCCCTTTGCTTGTAATTCTTCTGCATATCCGAATCCTCTGTCATTTCTATCAATGATAGCAGGAATTGCTCCTTCGTTAGCTAATTGTTGCAGCATGGTTTCTCCAATACTTCCTTTAAGTCCAGCAGCTCCTGTGATTACCACGACTTTTCCTTTTAAACCTAAATCCATAGTTTTAATTTTATAAGTTATAGAATTTGATTGCGTTGTTTCCCATAATGGCTTGTTGCTCAGTGGTACTTAATGTTGCAATAAATTCTGTTGTTAATTTTTTTACTCTTGTGTAATTCCCCGCTACAAGGCAAACTGGCCAATCTGATCCATACAGAGTACGTTGCGCTCCAAAGGAATTCAACACGACTTCCATATAAGGATGTATTTGATTTTCAGTCCATGTTTTGAAATCTGCTTCCGTAATCATTCCAGATAATTTACAGGATACGTTTTCATATGTAGCAATTTCTTTAATCATCGTAGCCCATCCATCAAAGAAACCGTCTTTTATATATGGTTTAGCGATATGATCAATGACAAATTTTTGATTTGGAAATTTTTTGACAAATTCCAAAGTAGCTCCTAACTGATGAGGGAAAATTAAAATATCGTATGTATAATTATATTTCTCTAGTAGAGAGATTCCTCTAGTAAAGTTGGGACGCAATAAAAAATTATGATCAGCTTCACCTTGAACTACATGACGAAAACCTTTTAATTTGTCCTTATCTTGGTAGTTGTCCAACGTATTTTCAATATTTTCTGATCGTAGATCAGCCCATCCAACAACCCCTTTGATAAAATCATTAGAGGCAGCTAGTTCCAATAAAAAGTTAGTTTCTTCAAGTGTTTGATCTGCCTGTACAGCAACGCAACCGTCAATATTGTTTTGATTGTATACCAGTTTTAGATCGCTGGGAGTAAAGTCTTTTCGAATTACTGCCATGCTTTCATCTATCCACTCGTGTTTGATAGGCTCATAGTTCCAAAAATGCTGATGAGAATCTATAGTCATAAGTTATAGTTGAAAAGCCTTCTTTATGTAAAGAAGGCCTAATGGGTTATTTATTTTTTTATAAAATCTTGTAATGCTTTTTGCATTCCTTTTGTTTCAATGGCTTCAAGATGCATTGAAACAGCTTCAACCATACCTTCAATAGCAGAAAGATCCGTTCCCCAGAAATCAGTGTTAGCAAGTGTTGCTTTTACAATGCTTGCTTGATATCCGTTAGCCCATTGAGTAGCAAAGAATTCTAATGCGGAAGCATCATCTTTTAAAGCAATTGCTTCACCATTTCTTTTTCCTTTGTAAAATGAAATTAGAGATGCTAAAGAGAATAACAACCCTTGTGGTAAACTATTTTTACGTTTGATGTATTCCAACACAGAAGGTAAAACTCTAGTTTTGAATTTAGAAGTTGAATTTAGTGAAATACTAATAAGTGCATGCTCTAAATATGGATTTCTAAAACGATCTAAGACATCATTTGAAAATTGATTCAATTCTTCTTGAGATAAATCTAGGGTAGGACAGATTTCATTGAAGATTGTATTTTTCAAGTAATTTCCTACAACTTCGTCTTCTAAAGATTCACGAACTTTGTCGATTCCATATAAGTAACCAACAGGAACTAATGTAGTATGAGCACCGTTCAAAATTCTAACTTTACGTGTTCTGTATGGTTCCATATTATCAGTAAAAACAATATTTAAACCACATGCTTCTGCTGGAATTTCCTCTTTTACTGATGCAGGTCCTTCAATTACCCAAAGGTGAAACTGTTCTCCTTCAACAACTAAGTTGTCTTTGTAACCCAATTCTTCAGTAATAGCGTCCATTTTATCTCTTGGGTAACCTGGTACAATTCTATCTACAAGAGTATTGCAGAAAATATTGTCTTCATTGATCCACTCAACAAATTCTTCTCCTAAGTTCCAGTCTGCAGCGTATTGTAAAATGATACGTTTTAAGTTGTCTCCATTTTTATCAATTAATTCACATGGAATTAAAATCAATCCTTTATCAGATGCGCCACCGAAAGTTTGAAATCTTTTGTATAGTAATGCAGTTAATTTTCCTGGATAACTAGATTGTGGAGCATCCTCTAATATGTCGCCAGCATTATAAGAAATACCTGCTTCTGTAGTGTTAGAGATAACAAAACGTAAGTCAGGGTTTTCTGCTGTTGCTAAATAATCTGAATGATTTTCATAAGGGTTGATTCCTCTTTGGATACAATCAATTATTTCATGCTCTGAGATTGCCTCACCATTCTTAATACCATTTAGGTATAATGTATATAATCCATCTTGATCATTTAACATTTTAATCAATCCTTGATCAATGGGTTGTACTGCCACAACACCTGCGTCAAAATCAGCTTTTTTGTTCATTTCATGAATCATCCAGTTAGCGAAGGCTCTAAGGAAGTTTCCTTCCCCAAATTGGATTATTCTTTCAGTATAAGTTTTTACTGAAGCGTTGGTTCTGTTTAAAGAATTCATACTATTTTATTTTTAACTTTTAGATGTAAAAGTGTTTGTTAATTTGTGTTCTATAGAGAAACTCCACGTTTCCAAGGAATGAAATCATTGTGTCCGTGTAATACAGCCTTTGAAGGGGTTTCTCCACTTGCAACTCTGATTACATGGTCTAAAATCTTTTCTCCCATAGATTCAATTGTGTCTTCACCAGTAATTACTGTACCTGTATTGATGTCAATAATATCATTCATCCTTTCGTATAGTTTGGTATTACTAGATATTTTTAAGACAGGTGCAACTGGGTTTCCTGTTGGAGTTCCAAGTCCTGTAGTAAATACCACAATATTACAACCAGAACCAACCAAACCAGTTGTAGACTCAACATCATTACCAGGCGTGCATAATAGATTCAATCCAGGTTTTGTTATTTGTTCTGTGTAATCTAAAACTTCAACAACAGGTGAGGTTCCTCCTTTTTTAGCAGCACCAGCAGATTTCATAGCATCAGTAATCAAACCATCTTTGATATTTCCAGGAGATGGGTTGTTTTCAAAACCAGATCCTACGGCTACAGCAGCTGCTGAATAGGCTCTCATTAAATCATAGAATTTTTTAGAATCCTTTTCAGTGTTACAACGGGTAATTATTTCTTGTTCAACTCCGTTTAACTCAGGAAATTCAGATAATACTGGACTTCCACCTAAAGCCACTAATAAATCAGAAGCATATCCCAATGCTGGGTTGGCAGAGATTCCAGAAAAACCATCTGAACCACCACATTCAAGACCGAGAACAATTTTACTTACAGGTGCAGGTTTTCTTTCAATTTTATTAGCTTCAGTTAATCCAACAAAGGTATGTTTTACAGCCTCTTCAATTAAACTTCTTTCACTTGAGCTTTGTTGTTGCTCTAAATAGTGAACAGGTTTAGTGTTGTTTGGAGTAATCGCATCGATGGCATTTTGAAGCATTTCAATTTGAGCATTTTGACACCCTAGACTAAATACTGTAGCTCCGGCCACATTTGGATTTGCAATGTATCCTGCTAAAAGTTTACATAAGGTTTCAGAATCTTGTCTAATTCCTCCACAACCTCCGTCATGTTTTAAAAACTTAATTCCATCTACGTTAGGGAATACTCTGTTTTTAGACATTTCTTCTTTGGTAGTAATGATAGGAGTACTGTAGATTTCTTCAGAGGAAGCACCTGCTTTATATTGATCGATCAATGCATCCGTATCAACAGCAAAATCTTTTTTAGTTTCATATCCTAATTTTTCAGAAAGAGCTCCTTCTAAAACATCGATGTTTCTATTTTCGCAAAAAGTTAAAGGGATTACCAACCAGTAGTTTCCAGTTCCAACTTTACCATCTTCTCTGTGATATCCGTTAAAAGTTCTTCCTTCAAATTTAGAAGCATCTGGTGCTGTCCATGTAAATTTTTCCTTTGAATCATTAAATTCTGCAGAAGCATGTTTTACATTGTTAATGGTAATTGCACACCCTGCTTGGATTGGCTCAATAGCCTTTCCAATTAAAACACCATACATAAATATTTCATCACCAATAGCAAAGTCATTCAGAGCGTATTTGTGTTTTTGTTTGATGTTTTCTTTTAAGATAACTTCTTTTCCTTGGATAGTAGTTGCAAGTCCTTTGTCAAGGTTTGTAATTGCAACAATAATATTATCCTTTGGATCTATTTGAACATAATTCTTAGACATCCTGTTATTTTTTATAAGTTAAAGTCAACTGTTGCTTTGATAACTCCTGTTTCTGGCTTTAACCAGCTGTCAAAATTTTCAATCATTTCAGTATAAGGAACATTGTGAGTAATAAAAGACTCCGTTGGGAATTGATCCAATACATTGATTACATGTACAAAATCTTCAGTTGTTGCATTTCTACTGCACATTAAAGTCATCTCTTTAGAGTGAACAGCAGGGTGGTTGTAAGTTAAGTCACCTTTAGATAATCCAACCAAAACAAAACGACCACCGTGAGACATATAACTTGGACCGGCTTCAAGGGCAAATTTATTTCCTGATGCATCGAATACAGCAGTACACATGTCACCATTTGTTAATTCAGCAATAGCTTCAGCTGCACCTTCACCAGCTTTTACAGTGTATTCTACACCAATTTTTTCTTTTGCATATTCTAAACGTTGCTCATTCATGTCTATAGCAACTACTTTTGCACCTGCAATTTGGGCTAATTTCATAATCCCAATTCCAATAGGACCACAACCAACTACAGCAACCGTTTCTCCTGGAGTAATGGCAGCTCTTCTAACAGCATGTGCCCCAATAGCTAATGGCTCAACGATTGCCATCTGATCATTTGATAAGTTATTTGAAGGTAATAAAATATCTGCAGGAACGACAATTTGTTCTTGCATACCACCATCACCATGCACACCTAAAACAGTAATGTTTGTGCAGCAGTTTGTTTTTCCGTTTTTACATGCAATACATTTTCCACAGCTTACATAAGGCATAATTACAACCTTATCTCCAGCTTTGATTCCTCTTGCATTTTCTCCTATTTCTAATACTTCAGAAGCTAATTCATGTCCTAAAATTCTAGGATATGTAAAGAATGCTTGATTTCCAGAGTATGCATGTAAATCCGTTCCACAAATTCCAACTTTATTGATTTGTAATAAAGCTTCATTTTCTTTTCTTACCGGTGCTTCTTTTTCTTTTAAGATAAACTCACCTGGTTTTTCGCAAACAATGTATTTCATTCTTTTATTCTTTAGAATTAGTAATATTATTAATGGTTCTCCTGTAAAAGAAGACTATGTAATTTTCAATTATGTTCAACTTGCTACATCGTTTTAGCAAGCGGTAAAAAAAAGAGAAAATTCTCTTTTGGCTCTTTTGAGAAGATAGAAAACATCGGAGTTACTATCTGCTACATCGTTTTAGCTAATCGGTCAAAAAAAGATTATTGCTATTCAATAATCAAAAACCTGTTTCTATAAAAAGAAAAGACGATTATGTGTTATTCCATTTTTGTGATGAAATATATTTAACTATCTTTGCTATAACGATGTAGCAAATGTATAAAAATTTTGACGACTAAAAAAAAAATCACCATAAAAGATATTGCCAAGGTGATGGGATTGTCCACTTCGGCCATCTCAAAAGCTTTGAATGATGACTCTAGAATTAGTGAGAAAACTAAGAAAGAAGTGCGTCAAGTTGCAAAAAAATTAAATTATCAACCCAATCACTTAGCAAGTGCATTGCGCAGTGGAAAAAGTAGGTTGGTTGGGGTGATTATTCCTAGAAATAATAGTAATTTTTTCTCTTCTGTTTTAGAAAATATTGAAGAGGTTTTGAATGCCAAAGGGTATAATATTATCATTACTCAGTCAAATGAATCGTTTGAAAAGGAGTGCAAGTGTATTGAATCTTTGTTATTTACACAGGTCGACGGAATTATTGCATCGATGGCCAATGAAACTACTGATTTAAGTTATTACGAAAAAATAAAAGCCAAGGAAATACCGTTGGTTTTGTTTGATCGAGGTGAGTTGGATTTAAAAGTTGACTATGTTGGGATTGATGATTATGAAACGAGTTTTAAGATTATCGATCATTTGGTCGCTCAAGGTTGTAGTCGTATTGCTCATTTAGGTGGTTATGATAATACAAGAGTATATGGAAATCGAATCAGGGGGTATGTGGATGCTTTGGAGAAAAGAGGCTTACCCGTTGATGAAACTATCATTAGTAAAAGTACTTTGCGTTTAGAGGATGGTAGAAGAATAATGGAGAAGTTATTGAAATTACCGAATAGACCAGATGCTATCTATGCAGCCAGTGACTTTGCTGCGTTGGGAGCTTTACAGGTGTTGAATGAGCATGGAATTAAAGTGCCAGAGGATATGGCTTTGGTGGGCTTTAGTAATGAGCCTTTTACTTCCTATTTGTCGCCTTCAATTTCTACAGTAAACCAGAATAGTGAGCAAATAGGAAAATTAGCAGCGGAGGCCTTTTTAAATAGAATTGAAAATCCTATTGAAGAAGGAGCTATAAATAAAATAATTATTGAGACTGAATTGTTGGTAAGAGCTTCTTCAAGCAAAAATAGTACGGAATAAACTTTTCAAAAAAAAACATAAAAAAAGCGCAGTAAAAACTGCGCTTTTATTTTTTTAGAAAATAAAAAATTATCCTCTTACTTTTTTAACGATAGCTAAAGCAGCTTTTACATCTTGCTCTAGTTTAGCGTAGTCCTTATTCGCAAGGATATCTTTAGAAATCAATTGAGATCCCATACCAACACATGTTGCACCAGCATTGAACCAACCAGATAGGTTTTCTTCAGTTGGAGCTACTCCACCTGTAGGCATAATTGATGTCCAAGGTTGAGGTCCTTTGATACCTTTGATAAATTTAGGACCGTATAAATCTCCAGGGAATAATTTTACGATTTCACATCCTAATTCTTCAGCTCTAGCGATTTCAGTTAAAGAACCACATCCTGGTGACCATAAAACTTTTTTACGGTTACATGCAATTGCGATATCTTCTCTTAAAACTGGAGTAACGATAAAGTTAGCTCCCAATGCCATATATAAAGAAGCTGCTGCTGCATCAGTTACAGAACCAACTCCCATAATCATACCTGGTAATTCTGCGATAGCATATTTTGTTAACTCACCAAAAACTTCATGAGCGAAATCTCCACGAGCAGTAAACTCCATTAAACGAGCTCCACCATCGTAACATGCTTTCAATACTTTTTTACTTAATTCGATATCATTGTTAAAAAACAAAGGAATCATCCCTGTTTCTTTCATTGCTGCTGCAACTTCAATTCTAGTAAATTGTGCCATTTTGTTGTAATGTATTATAAGAAGAAGAGCTGTTTGAGTTTATAGTTCAAACAGCTCAACATTAAAATTTATTATCTAGCTACACGCCCTGATGCGTCACCACCCATTAATTTCTCAACTTCAGCAACAGTTGCTAAGTTAGCATCACCTTTGATTGTGTGTTTCAAACAAGAAGCAGCAACAGCAAAGTCTAATGCATGTTGATCATCTTCAGGGAATTGCAATAGTCCGTAGATCAATCCTCCCATAAATGAATCACCACCACCAACTCTATCTACGATATCAGTAATTTGGTATTGACGAGTTTGGAACAAAGTTTTTCCATCGTATAATACTCCAGCCCATGTGTTGTGAGATGCAGAGATAGAACCTCTTAAAGTAGTAATTACTTTTTTCGCTCTAGGGAATCTTTCCATCATTTGCTCACATACAGATAAGAAAGCCTCTGCTTTTACATTGTGTCCTTCTGTTTGAACAGAAATTCCTTCTGGCTTGATTCCGAAGTGCATTTCAGCGTCTTCTTCGTTTCCTAAAATAATATCACAGTAAGAAGTCAATTCAGTCATGATTGATTCTCTATGAGCAGCATCACAGAAATTCCATAATTTTGCACGGTAGTTCAAGTCAGTTGAAATTGTAATTCCTTTTGCACTTGCAGCTTTCACAGCTTCTAAACATACATCTGCAGCTCCTTGAGAGATTGCAGGAGTAATTCCTGTCCAGTGAAAAAACTCACATCCTTCAAATACAACATCCCAATCGATCATTCCTGATTCAATTTCTGAAATTGCAGAATGAGCACGGTCATAAACTACTTTAGAACCTCTAGATACAGCACCAGTTTCTAAGAAGTAAATTCCTAAACGATCTCCACCATAAACGATTTTATCAACACCAACACCTCTTTTTCTCATTTCCATTAATGCACATTCTCCAATGTCATTTTTTGGTAAACGAGTTACGAAATCTACATCTACACCATAGTTTGCTAATGAAACCGCTACGTTAGATTCACCACCACCATATACAGCATCAAAACTGTTAGCTTGTGAAAATCTTAAAAATCCTTGTGGAGCCAATCTTAACATGATCTCTCCGAAAGTTACTACTTTACCCATTTTTGTTTGTTTAATTAATGATTCAATTTGAGTTGAATCTGTTGTTTATTTTTAGTTTGAATTATTCTGTTCTATCGTTTGAACACCTTTTGTAAAAAATAGGATTGCCTCTGTACAACCCTAACTATTTCGCGCTAAAAAAACCTTCAATCACCTATGTTTACTGTGTTTTGAAAGTTTATTAGTGTTTGGTGTTTCTCTGAAAAAATACTATTTTTGTTCAAACGTTGGAACAAATATAGATAAAATTTGGGAACTAAAAAAAAAACTACGATAAAAGACATTGCAAATGTGTTAGGATTGACGCCTTCGGCAGTCTCAAAAGCGTTGAATAATCATCCAAGAATTAGTGAGAAAACCAAAGTATCGGTTCAACAAGTAGCGAAAAATTTGAACTATCAGCCGAATTATTTGGCTAGTGCACTTAGAAAAGGAAAAAGTAACTTGGTGGGAGTTATCATTCCTCGAGCAAATAGTAATTTTTTCTCAGCCGTTTTAGAAAGTATTGAAAACGTATTGCATGAGAAAGGGTATAATATTATTATTTCTCAGTCTTATGAGTCGTTTGAAAAAGAATGTAGGAATATTGATGCATTGTTATTTACACAAGTAGACGGAGTAATTGCTTCTTTGGCAAATGAGACGAAAGACTTTTCATTTTATGAAAAAATAAAAGCGAAGGGGATACCATTGGTGTTGTTTGATCGAGGTGAAAATGATTTAGGTGTTGATTATATTGGTATTGATGATTATCAAAGCAGTCATATGGTTGTTGATCATTTGGTAAGTGAAAATTGTAAGCGTATTGCGCATATCGGTGGTTTTAGTCATACTCGAATTTTTAAGAATAGAATTAGAGGTTATAGAGATGCTTTAGAAAAACACAATCTTCCATTAGATGATAATTTGATTTTTGAATGTAAATTGACCAAAACTGATGGACGTTTGATAATGGAGGAGTTGTTACATCGAGAGAACAGACCAGATGCGGTGTATGTAGCGGGTGATTACGCTGCTTTAGGTGCCTTAGAGTATTTGAAGGAACAAGGTATTAAAGTGCCGGAAGAAATTGCTATTGTTGGTTTTGGAAACGAACCTTTTACTTCTTTGGTTTTTCCTTCTATTACTACTATTGAACAACATAGTACAGAAATAGGTAAATATACAGCGGAAGCTTTCCTAAGACGTATTAAGGAAGCAGATACACCTCCTGTGTTGAGGAAAAAGATTTTGGATCCTGAATTAGTGGTTCGAGGTTCTTCAAAAAAGATATAAAAAAAACGTCTAAATTAATATTTAGACGTTTTTTATTTGAGTTTTTCTAATGCTTATGAGATTGATGCCAATACTTTGTTTAAAGTAGTACTTGGTCTCATAGCGTTAGCTGCTTTTTGAGTGTTAGGGTAGTAATAACCACCGATATCCATTGGTTTGCCTTGGGCATTGTTTAATTCTTCTACAATAGTAGTTTCTTGAGTTGTTAGCTCTGAAGCAACAGGAGTGAAGATTGCTTTCAATTCTGCATCTTCGTTTTGAGCTGCTAATGCTTGTGCCCAATACATAGCGAGGTAGAAGTGACTTCCTCTGTTGTCTAACTCACCAACCTTACGAGAAGGAGCTTTGTCATTTTCTAAGAAAGCACTGTTTGCTGTGTTCAATGCTGCAGAAAGAACTTGTGCTTTTTTATTGTTAGTTTTGATGCCTAAATCTTCAAGAGAAACAGCTAGAGCCAAGAATTCTCCTAAAGAATCCCAACGTAAATGTCCTTCTTCTTCAAATTGTTGAACGTGTTTAGGAGCAGATCCTCCAGCACCAGTTTCAAACAATCCACCTCCGTTCATTAAAGGAACGATAGATAACATTTTTGCAGAAGTTCCTAATTCTAAAATGGGGAATAAATCCGTTAAGTAGTCACGCAATACATTTCCTGTAACAGAAATAGTATCTAAGTTTACTTTTACTCTTTTTAATGTAAATAAAGTAGCTTCGATAGGAGCCATGATGTGAATTTCTAATCCTTCTGTATCATGAGTAGGTAAGTACGTATTTACTTTTTTGATGATTTCAGCATCGTGAGCTCTGTTTTTATCTAACCAGAAAACTGCAGGCCATCCCGTAGCTCTCGCTCTATCTACTGCTAATTTTACCCAGTTTTGGATAGGTGCATCTTTTGTTTGACACATTCTAAAGATATCTCCTTCTTGAACTTCTTGAGATAAAATTACATTACCATCAATATCTACAACTTCAACAGTACCGTTAGCATCCAATTGGAATGTTTTATCATGAGAACCATATTCTTCAGCTTTTTGAGCCATCAATCCAACGTTAGGAGTAGTTCCCATTTCTCTTGGGTCAAAAGCGCCATTTTCTTTACAGAAATCAATAGTAGCTTGGAAAACACCGGCATAACATCTATCCGGAATTAAAGCTTTAGTATCTTGTTGTTGTCCTTCTGCATTCCACATTTGACCAGAAGTACGGATCATTGCAGGCATAGATGCATCAATAATAACGTCAGATGGTACATGTAAATTAGTAATCCCTTTGTCAGAATTTACCATAGCTACAGCAGGTGCATCTTTATAAACTGCATCAATAGCAGCTTTAATTTCTGCTTCTTGAGCATGTCCTGCTATTTTAGTATATACATCACCAATACCATTGGTTGCAGTAACATTTAACTCAGTAAATAAGTCAGCGTATTTTTCAAAGACATCCTTGTAGAAAACTTCTACAATAGCTCCAAAGATAATAGGGTCAGAAACCTTCATCATTGTTGCTTTCATATGTAAAGAAAATAATACACCGTTTGCTTTTGCATCTGCAATTTCTTTGGCTGCAAATTCTTTCAATGCACTAATACTCATTACAGAAGTATCAATTACTTCACCAGCCAATAAAGGAGCATATCCTTTTAAATCTTTACCGTTGAAGGTAATTTTGTATTCAGTTGCTTTTTCTAGTGTTGCTGATTTTTCAGAACCATAAAAGTCATTCGCTTCCATAGAAGCAACATGAGTTTTTGAGTCTTTTTCCCAATTCCCCATTTTATGAGGGTTTTTCTTAGCATATTGAGATACTGCCAATGGTGCTCTACGGTCAGAGTTACCTTCACGTAAAACAGGGTTTACTGCAGAACCTAAAACTTTAGAGTAAGCTGCTTTGATAGCTTCTTCTTTTTCGTTTTGTGGTGTCGCAGGAAAATCAGGTAATGCAAATCCTTGTGCTTGTAATTCCTTAATTGCTGCTTGTAGTTGGGGAATTGACGCAGAAATATTCGGAAGTTTGATTATGTTAGCTTCAGGTGTTTTAGCTAAAGCACCTAATTCAGCAAGTGCATCATCAGCTTTTTGATCTTGAGGAAGAAATTCAGATAAGTTAGCTAAGATTCTAGCAGCAAGTGAAATATCTTTTTTTTGAACGTTGATATTTGCTTGTTTTGCAAATGTCTCTACAATAGGTAAAAAAGAATAAGTAGCCAATGCCGGAGCTTCGTCCGTAATTGTATACACGATTTGTGATGTTTTTGTTGTCATAAGATTCTTAATTTTTATATTGAATTCTCCGGTGTTATTTTTGTTATTCTGTCAAATAATATTGTTTTCAAAATATGATAATTATCGTAAGATATTAAGAACAATATTTTCTGAATTAATACAGTTTTTAAGCTGTTTTAAAGCAGCACAAATGTAATGAATATCTAGAGATAAATTAGTTCTAAAATAATAGAAATTACACAGAGATAGTGGTTATATGTTAAAAATCAATTGTATTGTTTGAGAATATATCAAAGAATAAGGAAATTTAATGATTTTGATTGAAAATGTTTTAATAGAAGGTTAAAATACTTGCAATGTTATTGAAGTAAATAAAAAAAACTCGTTAGAATTTTCTAACGAGTTTTTATGAGTTTCAAAAATGAAGGTCAGATTAACGACGAACTTCTTTGATTCTGGCTTTTTTACCAGTTAGTCCTCTAAAGTAAAAGATACGAGCTCTTCTTACTTTACCTTGCTTGTTTACTTCAATCTTTTGTAAAGCTGGTAAGTTTACTGGGAAGATACGCTCTACACCAACAGTTCCAGACATTTTTCTGATTGTAAAAGTTTCAGAAGCTCCGTTTCCTCTTCTTTGAATAACAACTCCTCTAAAAAACTGAGTACGAGTTTTGTTACCCTCTTTAATTTCGTAATACACAGTAATTGTGTCTCCTGCTTTGAATTCTGGGAATTCTTTCTTTGCTACAAATTCGTTTTGTACAAATTCTACTAAATTAGCCATTGCTTATTATTTAATGGTTTGTCAATCACCAACATTCACGATTTTCGTCAGAGGTTGATTTTGAGGTTGCAAATATACTTCTTTTTTTTAATCTGAAAAACTGTGGATTTATTTTTTTACTTGGTAATTTTCGCAAAGATATACCCAGAATTTGCGACTGTCTTTTCCGTTGATTTTTATGATGATAGGCTCAAGTTCTGTGACTTGAGAGAAATATTGATCTAGTTCTGTGCGCTGTCCACCATGTTTGTTATGGTTTTTAAATCGCTTGTCTGAGTCTAAGAATAATGCATTTTTACCATTCAAAAGTGTCAAATCATCACCGATATAATCAAAATGCAAAGCAGGTTTTCCGATAATATTTTGAGCATAAATCTTTTGATTGCTAAAAAACGTCATACAAGCAGTTGTTTTGTAACCGTCATCAGAAAAAATAAAGGTGTCAGGGTAATTGTTTTGTAGTTTCTCTGTTTCATGAACTAACTCTTTCCAACCGACCCAAGTATCATCACTTTTAATTGGAGCAACATAAAATAATATTTGCACACTTACTAAAAGGTGGATCAGACCAGAAATGTATACATGTGTTTTGATGTGTTTCTTTTTTATAAACATCGTCGAGATAAGCACCCCTGTAATATAGGATGGCATCATCCAATTTAGTTTTACCCAATAAACAGGTGTCAGTAAAAAGAAACCTAAAAAAGTCGGTAAGAAAAATGCAAATAGAAATAACGTTTTGTCAGAAGGTAGCTTAAACTTTGTTACTGCTTTTTTGATGTATTTGTAGAGAAGTGTGAAAAAAGTTAATAATAATATAGGAAGTAACAAGAATATTTGGTGTCCGATGGCTCCAAAAAAATATTTCGGTTGAATTTGAAATTTAGATATACTACCGGTTCTATCCGAGGATTGGAACAAAAATGACGCAAATTCATTTTGATAATTCCAGTACCAAACTGGAAACGTAACCAGAGCTGATAGTATAAGTGAGCTCCATAGCCAAGGAGATACAAGTAGTTTTCGGTACTTGTTAGAGAATGCTAAAAAGGCTAGTAATCCTATTTGTAGTAATAGCGCGGTGTATTTGCTGTCAAAGGCGAGTCCCATCGCAATACCTCCCAAAATCCAATAGGTTTTGTTGTTTTCAAAAATAGCCTTGTACAAGCAAATTAATGAAAGTGTCCAGAATAAAATTAACGGAACGTCAGGTGTTGAGTTGAAGCTTAAAATTGAGATAAATACTGTAGTACTCATGAGTACTAGTGCATTGTTCAGTTTAGGTTTCGATAAAAAATAAGAACCTAATTTGAAGAAGCTGAACACAGAGATTGAGGTGACTATAAAATCGGCCATTTTCACTACAAATACGGTTTTGCCAAATATTGAAGTGAAAAGACGTAAGATATAACCAATCATTCCAGGATGATCGAAATAAGAGAGGGAAAGGTTCTCTCCATAAAAATGATAGTATGCATCTTGAGGCATTAGTCCCATAAACGGCAATAAGAACAATCGGAATAATTGGAAACCGATAACAATACTAAGTGCGGGATACGTTTTTAAAAAAAGCTGAACTCTATTCATCTAGCAATTCGGGTTTGATTTGTTTGGTTCTTTCATAAGCTTGTTCTGATCTCCATTCGTCGATTTTTGGAAAATTACCTGAGAGCAATATTTCTGGAACATCAGCTCCTTTGTATGAGGCTGGTCGAGTGTAGACAGGTGGTGATAGTAAATCGTCTTGAAAAGAATCTGTCAATGCAGAAGTTTCATCTCCAAGAACACCCGGAATCAACCTGATCACGCTATCACATAAAACTGCAGCACCTAACTCACCACCACTCAGTACATAATCACCAATTGAAATTTCTTTGGTAATGAATAAATCACGAACTCTTTGATCGACACCTTTATAATGACCACACAACACAATGATATTTTCTTTTAAAGAAAGCGTATTGGCTGTTGATTGGTTTAGTATGGGAGCATCAGGAGTCATATATATAATCTCGTCGTAATCTCTTTCAGATTTTAGTTTAGAGATGCATTTGTCGATAGGTTCGATCATCAATACCATTCCGGCACCCCCACCAAATTGATAGTCGTCAATCTTATTGTATTTATTGAGAGCGTAGTCTCTTAAATTGTGAAAATGAACTTCAGCTAAGCCTTTGTCTTGTGCTCTTTTTAATATTGAGTATTCAAAAGGACTTTTGATTAATTCTGGGGATACGGTAATAATATCAATTCTCATTTTGCAAAGATACTTATTTCAGTCAACTGACTATTTAATTTTTTAAGAGTAGTTTATTTTTGGGATAAGATCATTCTGTCGTTTCCGAAAATATCTTTTTTTAATTTGTTTTTTTTGAATCCCTTCTCTCTTAACATATCAAGAGTTTGTTGACCGAGATATTGATTGATTTCAAAAAACAATTTTCCGTTCTCTGTTAAATGTGTAAAGGCTAAATCAGCTATTTTCTTGTAAAATACAAGTGCGTTGTTGTCATCGACAAATAATGCTGTGTGTGGTTCGTACTCTAAAACGTTTTTTTTGATTTCTTCTTTTTCTAGCTCTCTGACATATGGCGGGTTGCTAACAATAATGTCAAAATTTTCTATGAATTTTTCTGTGGATAAAATATCTTGTTTCGTAAACTTAATAGTAACGTGGTTGTGCTTGGCGTTTTTTTCTGCTACCATCAATGCAAGTTCTGAAACATCAATCGCTATTACTTGCGCACTGGGTAAATTCTTAGCGAGAGAGATAGCAATGCAACCACTCCCTGTTCCAATGTCTAATATTTTTAAGGGAGTACTTTTGTTTGAAGATTGAATGATCCAGTCCACCAATTCTTCGGTTTCTGGACGTGGAATGAGTACGTTTTCGTTTACCTCAAATGGTAGGCTGTAGAATTCAGTTTCTTTTGTGATGTACTGAACTGGAGTTTCTTTTTTTAATAACTCAATTGCCCTTGTAAAATACGTTTTTTCTTGTTCTGTTATCGATTTGGTAGGATTCAAAGCCTTGTCTATTCGAGACATTTTTAGTTTGAATTCGGTAAGTATATGATAAAACGATTCGATTTCTGAGTCAGGATACATTCCTGATAATTCTTCATGAAAAAACGATTTTAATGTAGAGATATTCATGGAGGCAAAAGTACATTAAATATCGAATAGTATTCAAAGGAAACATAATTGTGTTGTCTTATTTTGACTTGAATAGATTGTTGCTCTCGTATAGATGCCCTACTTTTGTTGTATGAAGGTAGAGGAACAATTTATGGCACGTTGTATTGAGTTGGCTCAAAACGGAATTGGTACTGCAAGACCTAACCCGTCTGTAGGATGTGTCGTGGTTTATGAAAATAAAATTATTGGAGAAGGGTTTACAAGTCCTTATGGTGGTAGTCATGCTGAAGTAAATGCGATAGCATCTGTAAGAGATAAAACATTATTATCGAAATCTACTTTGTATGTGACGCTTGAACCCTGTGCCCATTTTGGTAAAACACCTCCGTGTGCAGATTTGATCGTTAAGCATAAAATTCCCAATGTCGTTATTGGTTGTATAGATACACATTCAGTAGTCGCAGGGAAAGGTGTAGAGCGCTTGATAGAAAATGGATGCCATGTGAAAGTGGGTGTTTTAGAAAATGAATGTTTAGAGCAGCACAAACGTTTTTTTACCGTTCAAAATAAAAAGAGACCTTATGTGATTCTTAAGTGGGCACAAACTAAAAATGGTTTTATAGCGCCTGATCAAAAAGAGGTCAATAGACCTGTTTGGATTAGCAATGTATATGCACAACAATTGGTGCATAAATGGAGAAGTGAAGAGCATGCAATTTTGGTAGGTACCAATACTGCGATTGCTGATAATCCAAAGTTAAACGTTAGGAGTTGGGGAGGGGTGCCACCAGTAAGAGTAGTCTTAGATAGAACATTACGAATTTCGAAAGAGAATTCTTTGTATGACTTGAGTCAAAAAACGATATTTGTTGTTGATGTCAATACTGAGTTTGAAGCTTCAGCGGAAAAACAATTGTTTTTTGAGTCTATTGATTTTTCTGGAAATGTTGTAGAGCAAATTTGTGAAGTGTTGATGCGACATCATATACAATCAATCATTATTGAAGGAGGTACACAGACCTTGAATGCTTTTATCAATTCGGGTATTTGGGATGAAGCTCGAGTTTTTGTTGGTGATGTTTCTTTTGTAAATGGAGTAGAAGCACCTGTGATTTCTAAAGAGGTTTTTAAAAAGGATGCGGTTAAGAATACGGATTTGTTCTGGTATGTTAATAGAACTGAAATATAAATGTCGGATTTAGATCTGTATAAAACATTAGATAAACCTTCAGAGGTTACGCTCTTCAAAGAAAAGGGTAGTAAATTTTTTGGCTACGTATTTCCTGTGTCTTCTGAAGATGAAGTGAAAGAAATTATAGCTCAAATTAAAAAAGAACATCATTCTGCACGTCATTGGTGTTATGCATGGAAGATAGGTGTGGAGACGGTTCGTTTTCGTGTGAATGATGATGGAGAACCTAGTAATTCTGCAGGACAACCGATTTATGGTCAAATACTTTCTTTTGATGTCACAAATGTACTTGTAGTAGTTGTTCGGTATTTTGGCGGAGTGAAATTAGGTGTCGGTGGTTTGATTCGTGCGTACAAAACTTCTGCGCAATTAAGTTTAGAGAATTCTTCGATCGTAGAAAAAACAATCGAAGAAAAATTAAAATTGGTGTTTGCTTATCAATTTATGAATAATGTAATGCGAGTTATCAAGCAAAAACGAATTTTGATAGATTCTCAGAATTTAACATCAAATTGTGAGATAATAATAGCTGTAAAAAAATCAGAATTTGAGGCAGTAAAAAAACACTTCGAAAAGTTGCATTTTTTGACGCTCAAAAATGTCTAAAAAAATACAATTTATATCAAATTTAAATTAACTAATTTTAAAAGTGAGAAATCATTTTTGTAAGAAGTGTGTCCGGAATTTTTATAGGCCTATTTTTTTGTGTGTCAACAAAAACTAACGTGGTATCTCCAGTAGTTATTTTTTCATTATCAGCATTGTAGATTTCGTATTCAAATGTAATTCTAGCAGTCGGTAATTCTCTTAAGATTGTTTTCAGTGTTAAAGAGTCATCGAATTTGGCAGGTTTGATAAACCTAGTGTTTATCGAGTATACAGGAAGTATTATTCCTTCTTCTTCCATTTTTTTGTAAGAAATTCCCAGATCGTGTAAAAGTTCTAATCTGCCAATTTCAAAATATTGTGCATAGTTCCCGTGATGTGCGTAACCCATCTGGTCAGTTTCACTGTAACGTATTTTTAAGGGAGTTTTATTTTCTATCATTTTTTATTTTTAATGCTGCTTATTTTACGCAAAAAATAATTAAGAACCTATACTGATTTCATTTTTTTATACTAAAATTTATTCACACTTTTGTATAACCAAAATGAACGGTGGGAACGTCTCAATTTTGACTAATTACAAACTATAAATTTACTCTATTAAAACAATGACTAAAATAGCCACGACGGTTTGGGAGGAATGCCTGTCTTTTATAAAAGACAACATCAAGCCGCAAGCATATAAAACTTGGTTCGAGCCTATAAAACCAATGAAGGTTTCTGGTGAGGTATTAACAGTGCAAGTGCCTAGTAAGTTTTTTTATGAATGGTTAGAAGAACATTACATTAAGTTATTGAGAGTTGCTTTGGTTAGAGAACTTGGTAAAGATGCTAAGTTGGTCTATGAAGTTAAAATGGAAAATGCGTATAGTAGCAACAGTCCTCAGATTGTGAAAATCCCAAGTTCAAATCGTGCGCCTTTAAAATCTCAAAATGTATCGGTTCCTTTAGAATTGAAAAAAAGAGAATTGAGAAATCCTTTTGTGATTCCGGGTTTACAAAAAGTAAAAATTGAATCTCAATTAAATCCTAATTATAATTTCCAAAGTTTTGTTGAAGGTGATTCAAACCGATTGGCTAGGTCTGCTGGTATGGCGGTAGCAAATAAACCAGGTGGAACATCTTTCAATCCATTATTGATTTATGGAGGAGTAGGTTTAGGAAAAACCCATTTGGCTCATGCAATTGGGGTGCAAATAAAAGATAAATATGCCGATAAAACGGTTTTGTATATTTCTTCGGAAAAATTCACACAACAATATATTGATTCTGTAAAAGGGAATACTAGAAATGATTTTATTCATTTTTATCAAATGATTGATGTATTAATCATTGATGATGTGCAGTTTTTATCTGGTAAAAAAGGAACGCAAGATGTTTTCTTCCATATTTTCAATCATTTACATCAAAATGGTAAACAGGTGATTTTAACTTCAGATAAGGCACCTGTTGATATGCAAGATATTGAACAGCGTTTGTTGTCTCGTTTCAAATGGGGATTGTCTGCAGAGTTGCAAACACCTGATTTTGAAACACGAATTTCAATTCTTCAAAACAAATTGTTCAGAGATGGGGTAGAGATGCCTGAAGAGATTGTGGAATATGTTGCAAAAAACATCAAATCGAATGTTCGTGAATTAGAAGGAGTATTGATTTCACTTATTGCGCAAGCTTCTTTTAATAAAAAAGAATTTACGATGACCTTGGTGAAGCAAATCGTTGATAAATTTGTTAAAAACACCAAAAGAGAGGTTTCTATTGATTACATTCAAAAAGTGGTCTCTAAATATTTTGATATGGATGTTGCGACATTACAATCAAAAACTAGAAAACGTCATATTGTGCAGGCACGTCAGTTAGCTATGTACTTTGCGAAAAGAATGACGAAGTCATCTTTAGCAAGTATAGGTTCTCAAATTGGAAAACGTGATCATGCAACTGTTTTGCATGCATGTAAGACCGTAGATAACTTGACAGAAACAGACAAGCAATTTAAAAAATACGTAGAAGACTTGACCAATAAATTAACTTTCTAAAAGATGGTTAAAGTATTGATGGTTTGCTTGGGTAATATATGCCGGTCACCTTTGGCTGAAGGCATTTTAAAGTCCAAAGTAAATTCAGAATTGGTTACCGTTGATTCTGCTGGTACTTCTGGTTGGCACATAGGTAATTTACCTGACCCAAGATCTGTTGAGGTTGCAAAATTACATGGTATTGATATTACTGATCAAAAAGCTCGAGCGTTTACTCAAGAAGATTTCGATAGGTTTGATTTTATTTATGCTATGGATCATTCGAATTATTTGAATATTTTGAAATTGGCTAGAAATAAGCACGATCGCACAAAAGTAAAAATGATTTTGAATGAATTAGAGGCTGGTTCAGACGAAGAAGTTCCTGATCCATATTATGGAGGTGAACAAGGTTTTGAAAACGTGTTTCAAATGTTAGATGCAAGTTGTGCTATTATTGCAAAGAAAATAACAAATTAATTTTTTGAGTATGGGCTTAGGTAAGTTGTATTTGATTCCAACAACATTAGGAGAGAATGAACCTTTAGAGGTGATGCCTATTTCTGTGAAAAAAGTTGTAGAAGAAATTGATCACTTTATTGTGGAGAATGAAAAATCTGCACGAAGATTTATCAAGAAATTAACGCCTAAAAAGTCACAACCTGATTTAACAATTATGTTGTTGGATAAATATGCTAGTGCATTGGAGGTACAACATTATTTAGATATTTGTCAAGAGGGAGTTTCTGTAGGATTGTTATCTGAAGCAGGGGTTCCTGCAATTGCTGATCCAGGAGCTGATGTTGTGAAGTTAGCGCATGAAAAAGGAGTACAAGTAATTCCGTTGGTAGGACCTTCTTCTATCTTAATGGCAATGATGGGCTCTGGAATGAATGGGCAAAATTTTGCTTTTAATGGGTATTTACCTATTGATAAAGGAGAGCGTAAAAGAGAAATAAAAGCACTAGAGAAAATATCTAAAGATAGAAATCAATCACAAATTTTTATTGAGACACCTTATCGAAATGAAAAAATGTTTGATGATTTAAAAGCTACATTACATCCTACGACACGTTTGTGTATCGCTGCAGATATTTCGTTGAGTTCTGAGTATATCAAAACTTATAGTATGAAAGAGTGGTCTAGAGTGAAGCCCGATTTACACAAAAGACCTGCTATCTTTATTGTTCATAAATAAAAATTAGCTTACTTCGGGCATTCTGTTTTTTATTATGTTAGATGTGTCGTAGCCTCTAAATGTATATAGATATTCTTCTATGCTAGTTCCATAACCATCTTCGAAATGAAAATCACCATTAGATCTTAAAAACTTTTTTACGTTTCCAGCACCAGCCAAATGAGCAGCTGCTAAGATACCTGATTCCGTGATTACAATTCCGTTTATTTTTCTGCCGACAGAACGACGGATGTCTTTTCTAAGTATCCACTTGTTTACTTGGCACAGTGCAATAAAAGCTTTTTCTTGCAGTTCAGGATTTTGTAAGAAATCTTGTGTGTTGTAGATGTCAAATCGTTCAAGTGTCCCACTTCCGAATTGGTATTTTCCTAGATAACCAAAAGAATTTATAGCTTTGTAATTACCTCCAGACTCTTTAAAAGCAAGAGCTTCTTTAAAATGAAAAAAATCGTTTTTATTATAGGGACCTGTGAATGTGCTTTTTGCTGTTTTTTTTGTAGGTAGTGATAAAAACGTGGCTTGGTCGAGTTTAGATCCTTTGACAAAAGGTTCATTGGCTCCTACAGAATATAAAAGGATTGTAAATACAATACTTAAAAAAAACTTCTTTTTGATAGATTTCATACGAATATTTGTTTCTGTCTCAATTTGTTTTTTGCAGCGGCAAATATACGTCTTTTTATTTGTTGGTAAGTAAAGTTTAAATTATCAAGAAGTTAATAGTAAATCCAGTGTCCGATAATTTTACCATTGCTAGTAAATTCAATAGCTGGAGCTGGTATTTTTATAAAATTTAAAGTGTTGAATAATCCTTTTAAGAAGGGGGAATTTGTTTTTATTTTCGTCAAATCTATGTCGAAAGATGCGTAAAACTGTCTGTATCGAGGTGAAACTTCCAATTCATGACCGGGTTGTTTCGATAACATTCCTTCAGCACCATACCCAAAAGCAATGTTCAACCATTTCGGAAACTTACTTTCTTTGGCAAATGACCAAACATTTGCAGATAGCCAATAGGTCTGTCCATTGTAATCTTTCAGCATTTGCTCTGTTAAATTTTTTCCAAGTACATCCGGATTTAGAGTAGCGTAATCAGTTCTATGAAAAGAATATTTAAACGATATACGTTGTTCTTTCCAGCCCAATTCTTGACCTATCAAAAACGCAGTTCCTGCCGCATTTGCTATAATGTCACCAGTAGACGCTCCCCATTCTGCAGAAAACCCATCCATAACCTCTACGGCTGTCAAAAACACAAAACCTAATGGTGCTCCGTAAAGTAGTTGGTCTCTTTTAGAAGCTCCTGCCCAATCCATTGCCGACATACTCAATCGTCCCAATTGGTAAGCTGAGAAAGCATGTCCGACTTTATCCATTTGCAACCAATCTGAGTTGTCATTGATAAAATGAAACTTTGATTTTTCATAGTTTGCATACCAAAGTTGGTTGAGTCCGATCAAGGTTACAGAAGCTATGGCAGCTTCAGATAAATAGACACCTCTCAATCGAGACTTGTTTAAGGTGTCTGACTTTGTGAAAAATGAGCTTTTCGTCTGTGCATTTCCTAACGAAACGAATAGTATAAAGAAGAGAACAACAAACAGTTTTAAGTTTTTCACAAACATGCTTTTTAGTAAAAATAAGAAAATATCTTATCTATTGATACCTTGTTGAGATAACCAACGTTGATATTTTCTTGCGTTTTTGTTGTGCTCACTAAGGTTTTTCGCGAATGCATGTTTGCCAAAGTCTTCAACACTAGCGCACATGTAAAAATAATTATGTTTATGTGGGTTTAACACCGCATCGATAGAAGATATGTCAGGCATCGCAATCGGTCCTGGTGGAATCCCTCTATACTTATATGTATTGTAAGGTGAATCTATGTGTAAATCTTTGTTTAACACTCTTTTTACTTCAAAATCTTGACCGTGCTTTTGTTTCAAAGCAAAAATAACTGTTGGGTCAGATTGTAGAGGCCATTTTTTATGGTACCTGTTTAAATACAAACCGGCAACTGTTGGTCGTTCAGAAACATGGGCAGTCTCTTTTTGTACGATTGCCGCCAAAGATATTACTTGAATTGGTGATAAGTTTTGTCTTTTAGCTTTACTCGTTCTCGTTAGGCTCCAAAACGAATTATATTCTCTTAACATTTTGTCTCGAAAATTTTCAGCACTACTATTCCAATAGATTTGGTAACTATTCGGTATATACATTGCTAAGGCAGTAGCTATATTAAACCCATTCTTTGTTAGGAACACTTCATCGGTAAATGCTTTTATTAGTTCGATAGAATCGGCTTCGATTTGAGTTGCTATTCTTCCTGCTAATGCTTCTAAGTTATGTTGATTGTTGAAACTTAGGTTGACTGGGGTTTGTTTTCCGCTCCTTAATAAATTGACCAACTCATTGTTGTTCATTCCCTCAGAGATCGTGTATTTTCCTGCTTTGATGCGGTGACTGTATTTTTTTTTGTCTAGTACCCATGCTAAAGAACTAGTATCTTTAACATACGGGGTTATCAATTTTAAAAAATCAACTTTAGTGCTGCTACTTGGGATATAAATAGTATCGCTGCTTTTTACATTTTCACTATAAATATCTGAGTAATAGTTATATCCAATAATCAATATAAGGATCGAAATTGTGGCAATAATTCCTAAAATTCTCTTTTTATTGTTCATTTTTTGTGGTTAAAATACGTTGGTAAACTGCTTCGTCAAAATAAGACCCATTGTATAAGATCCAATCTTTTTTAATACCTGTTTTTGTGAAATTGTGTTTCTCAAAAAGATGGATACTCGTTTGGTTGTCAAGTCCGATATTGGCAAAAACTTGGTGCAAACCAAGGTAATGATGTGCATACGAAACCAACATAGAAATGCTTTCTGAGGCGAAACCTTGGTTTTGGTATTCTGAAAGAATCAACAGACCTATGCCTGCTCTTTTGTGTTGAGGTTCAAAATCAAACAAATCTATCATACCAACAGGAGTTCTTGAGTCAGAGGTTTCAATAATCAGTCTGAGCTGTTTCGCTTCGTAAATATCTTGATGTGAGTTTTCGATGTAATTTTTTAAGAGGTATTTAGAAAAAGGAGTTTGTGTTCCACTTACCTTCCAATAATTTCCGTCGTTTTCAGCGTTGTATAAAAACTCTAAATCTTCTGGCTCTAAGGGTCGTAAGTTTATTTTTTTTCCTTTTAATAACTCCATTTCTTAAGCAGCTTTAAATGATCCTTCAAAAACAAATTTCGCAGGACCTTTTAAAAATACGTTTTTGTATCCGTTATTTTCTTTTTCGAAAGAAACTTCTAATTCTCCTCCTTCAACCAATAACTTTATTTGCTTGCTTGAAGTGATGTTTTGTTCGAACATTGCAATTGCAACAGCCGTAACTCCGGTTCCGCAGGCAAGAGTTTCATCTTCAACACCTCTTTCGTAGGTTCTTACTCGAAAAGTGTTGTTATCAATAGCTTCAGCAAAATTAACGTTGGTTCCTTCTTCAAAGTATGGCGCTCCATTTCGTATGCTTTTTCCATTGTTAAAAACATCGTATGCTCCAATATTCTCTACGACTTGTACGTGATGTGGAGATCCAGTATCTAAAAATGCATGCGTATCTTCTATGGAAATTTGGTTTACATCAATCATCTGAAGATTCACCAAACCATTTTCGATAGTTGCATGGTGTAACCCGTCTACAGCATCAAATGTGGTTTTGTTTTTTATGACACCTAGATCATGGGCAAAGGCAACAAGACATCTTCCTCCGTTTCCGCACATAGTACTTTCATTACCATCGGCGTTGTAATATACCATGGTGAAATCGTACTCCTCAGAAGGATTTAATAAGATCAAACCATCTGCTCCAATCCCGAATCGACGATCACACATACGGTTTATTAACTCAGTATCATCTTGTTGAAAATGTAAATCACGATTGTCAATCATTACAAAATCGTTTCCTGTTCCTTGGTATTTGTAAAAAGGTAAATTCATGTTGCTCATTTTTGCTCTGCAAAGTTAAGCAAATATCTAAAAAAGCTTGAAAATCCTGATGAATTAAACAAGAAAGTAGTTAACTGTTTGATATGCTGATTTTACATTGCTCTGCACATTTTTCACCATCTATAGCGGCAGAAATAATACCACCGGCGTAACCAGCACCTTCACCACAAGGATACAAACCTTTTATTTGAGGGTGTTCTAGTGTATCGGCGTTTCTTGGAATTCTTACTGGGGATGAAGTTCGAGATTCCGGAGCATGAACCACGGCTTCATTTGTTAAATAACCACGCATCGACTTATCGAATTGTTTGAAACCATCTTGCAACGTTTTATATATAAAATTCGGAAATACTTCAGCTAATTCAGTAGATGTCGTTCCCGGTTGGTAAGATGTTTTAGGAATATCGTTAGATAACTTTCCTCGTGTAAAATCCGTCAAGCGTTGCGCTGGTACTTTTTGGGTTTCACCACCTAGTCTCCACGCTTTTTGTTCGATGTTTTTTTGAAATTCCATGGCTGCTAAAGGCCCAAATTTTTGATATTCTTTAAAGTCTTCGATGCGAAGCTCTACTGCAATACCCGAGTTGGAGGTAGGTTGATCCCTTTTTGAAGGAGACCATCCGTTCGTTACTACTTCACCAGGACTTGTAGCACAAGGAGCAATGATTCCGCCAGGACACATACAAAATGAGTACACACCTCTGTTTTTTATTTGTTTTACAATGCTGTATGGAGCAGGAGGTAAATACTCACTTCTTATATCACATTTGTATTGGATGCTATCAATTAGACTTTGAGGGTGTTCGACACGTACTCCTAAAGCAAATGGTTTTGCTTCTATTAAGATTTCTTTTTGATGTAGTAATTCAAAAATATCTCGCGCAGAATGACCTGTTGCTAAAATCATTTTATTTGCATCTATCTTTGTGTTGTTTTGCAACGTAACACCGACAACAGCATTGTTTTTTATTCGAATATCAGTCACTCTTGATTCGAATAATACTTCGCCACCATGTGCGATAATTGTCTCACGCATGGCAGCAATAATTTTCGGAAGTTTGTTTGTTCCTATATGTGGATGTGCATCGATCAAAATATTTTTAGTAGCTCCGAATGCTACCAATAACTCAAGTATTGCGTTTACATCTCCACGTTTTTTTGAACGGGTGTATAATTTTCCATCAGAATAAGTTCCAGCTCCTCCTTCACCGAAACAATAGTTTGAGTCTTCATCTACAATGTGTAATTTGTTGATAGCTGCTAAGTCACGTCTTCTTGCACGAACATCTTTACCACGTTCAAGAACGATTGGTTTTAAACCTTTTTCTATCAGTTTTAAGGCTGCAAATAAGCCTGCGGGTCCAGCGCCAACAACCAAAACCTCTTCGTTAGCACTTACATTTGGATAAATGGGAAGTTGAGGAAGTTGTTCTTTGAATTCTTCGTGTATAAATACCGCTACTTTTAAATTGATTTTGATAGCTTTTTGTCTTGCATCAATAGAGCGTTTTAAAATTTCTACATGTGAAATATCATCACTTGAAACTTTTAATTTGTAGGCAACTTCTTTTTTTAATAACCATTCAGTAGCCGCAACTTTTGGTTTTACTTGGAGTTGAATTTCTTGAGGCATAAAATTGAGGTTATAATTTAAGTACTATTTAAAGAAGTTCCATACAAACCCAAATTTGATTTTAAAATCGGTGTAGGGTTTGTTCGGTGTAGAGTAATAATAATTTTTGCCAGTCAATTGCATTAAGTTTTCGAATGTAAAATACAATCGTGTTCTTCTTATTTGTGCATTTATAAAGGCATCAAAGATCGGTTTGCCACCAATAAAATCTGTTTGTTGTAGTGTAAACTCCCCCAAAACAGGGTTGTAATTGTTAGCTTGATAAGAAGTGAAGTATTTACCAATAATTCCGGTTTGTAAATACAAAGATTTTTTTTCGAAAAAGACCTTAGAAAAATAAAAAGTACTTCTTAAAATAGCATCAGGTACTTTGTAAACATTTGCGCCACTCGCTACATTTTGATAAATGAAATCAGTATCTAATGCGAAGTACCCAACTTTGATTTCGTTGTGCGCACGAAGTTTAAAGTAATTGATAGTTTCATTGTGTTGCGTTGGTTTTGCTTGAGCATCTTCATTGAAATACACAAAGTCTTCTATTTGTGTTAAAGAAGCTGTAGCCTGAATCCATTTTGTAGCCAAATTGAAATTCAAGTTTCTGGTATTGATGTTTTTAAAATTATTTGACCAATTGTATTCTATAAAGTTGCTTTGAAAGAATTGATAATTGACATTTGGTGCTTTCGAATTTAGCTGTAATGAAGCAGATATATTTACTTTTTTACTGTTTTTAAAAGCAGCTTCTACAAATAAATTGTTACCGTTTATACTTCCAGCGATAATCGTCGAAGCACTTGCATTAAGATGTATAGTTTTTATTGCCGCCTTCCAATTAGCACCAATAGAAACGGCATCATTTTTAATTTGATTTGGTATGGTCCCATTTCCAGTATTAACTACATTTCGATAACCTTGGTAGTAATAATGATAGCCCGCAATTGCTCTAAATTTTCCTAAAAGATATGGAGAGGTAAAGTCCATATAGGCTTTATTGTCCATCGACTTATAAGATGTCATGTCATTTGTTTCAGCAGAGAAATAATTTCCAAAATAATCCGTACTGGTGGGCTTTAAAAAGTTGAACTGTTTTGTTTCGTAATTGAAAATATGTCCAAGCTTTATATTTGATATTTTTTTCGGGATGGTGTCTTTTGTAGTGAAAAGTTTAAAGTTATGATCGACATAATACCTTTTTCCATTCAATACAGATGATGCATCTTCTAGATTCACATCAAGTCTACCTCGATCACTATATTCAGAGTCGTTGGCTTCGAAGAAACCCTGTGCAATTTCTGTTAAGCCACCATTTTCTTGATTTTCAATTCTTTGATTCGTGTTGTGGAATCGAAGTCTGTATCGATCGTTTTTTGATTGGTAAGAAAAGGTACCAACAAAATTTTTGAAGCTAGATAAAGAACTACGATAGGCACCTAAAGATCTCAGTCCTGTGTAACCCAATGAAAAGTTCATAGTTTCGCTAACATTGATAGCGATTTTTGAATCTAATACTTGTCCCTGTTCTATACCATTTCGGTACATGATTTCAGTTGTAGGTGTTGGTACTTTGTAATACGCAACATCTTCAATTTCATTATACGTTTCATGACGAGGGGTTTGTCCCATCCTCGGCAATATTTCTTGGTCGTTGTAATCGTAGGTTAATTGCGTTAAAACCTGACCTTGATTTTGAAATGCGTGTTTACCAAATAAATCTTTTCTTAAATAATTGATTTCGTATTGGCTTTGAATAGACAACGTAGTGTCGACTAAAACGGTATCTTTTTCGTGGGTGATAATTTTATAAAGTTTGTAATCAGTTTTTCCAGATTCAGGATCTACTTTTACACCATCATCTTTTTCATTACTCCTAGCTGCAAGGGGCTGTCCTTTTTTGGGAGCTAGCGCATCTAGATTATAAATTTCTGGTTCTTGAATACTATCTTTTTCTTGAGCATAACTGCTTAAAGAAAATAAGATAACGTATAAAGTAAATAAAAACTTCTTCATAAATAGTGTTCAAGATTTTATAGTTGCCAGTTTTCTTTTGTTTATTGTGTTGAAAATAAGCGCTTATAAATATCAGTCGCAAAGGTAAATTTTTTATTGAGAATCTACGACTTTTGTAATGTTGAAAATTAGCCTTTTTTATGGATAATATCCAGTCATAATTTTCATTAGTATCTTTTCAGAAAATAGTATTTTTACAGCGTTTATTTAGCTTATGTCTTTAAAATTAAAATATTCAAAATTTTCATTAGAGGCTGGTACGGATGAAGCCGGAAGGGGATGTTTGTCGGGTCCAGTAGTAGCAGCGGCGGTTATATTGCCTAAAAATTTTAAACACCCGTTGTTAAATGATTCTAAAAAACTTTCTGAAAAACAACGGCGAGAATTACGTCCTTATATTGAAAAGCATGCACTTAGTTTCGGCGTAGGTATTGTTGATGAAAAAACTATCGATAAAATAAATATCTTACAAGCATCTCTTTTGGCGATGCACAAGTCTATAGATAGGTTAGAACAGTTACCTGAGTTTATTGTTGTCGATGGAAATAAATTTAATTCTTATAGAGATATACCGCATGAAACAATTGTAAAAGGAGATGGGAAATATTTAAATATTGCCGCTGCATCGGTATTGGCAAAAACTTATCGGGATGAAATCATGGAAAAGCTGGATGAAGAATTTCCATGTTATAACTGGAAACAAAACAAAGGATATCCAACAAAAGCACATCGAAAAGCAATTGCCGAAAATGGCAGTTGTAAATACCATCGCAAGACCTTCAGATTACTTTCTGAAGAACAATAAATAAAGTATAACTTTTTTTTTGTTGCGGTTTATTGGACATATGTTTTATTTTAAATTCCATTGGTCCAATACATTTGTCACATGTTTAATTTTTTTGATTACGAGTAATTGATTTTATTTTAAATCAGCATGCTTAAATACAATTTGGAGAGATTGTATAAAGTAAATCAATAAATTGGCCCAGCGAAAGTTGGGCTTTTTTTTGAGGTTTATTTTAATAGCTCAGTGATTTCTATTGCTTCTTTAGCTTCTTTTACATCATGAACCCTTAAAATTTGACTTCCTTTTTGCAAGGCTATAGTGTTAGCAACAGTGGTGGCATTTAATGCATTTATAGGAGATGTGTTTAGGGGTTTGTACAACATCGATTTTCTAGAAATACCTGTTAAAATAGGAGTGTTTAATGCATGAAACAAATCGAGATTTTTTAACAATTCGTAATTATGCTCAATTGTTTTTCCGAAACCAAAACCTACATCTACAATCAAATCATTTAACCCCATTTCTTTTAATGTAGCAGCTTTTTTTGCAAAATCAGTTAAAATTTCTTGTGTGATATTCGAATAGCTTGGGTTTTCTTGCATGTTTCGAGGAGTGCCTTGCATGTGCATCATAATATAAGGTACTTGCAATTCGACAACGGTTTCAAACATTTTTGTATCGGCATTTCCTCCAGAAATATCGTTAATGATTGCTGCACCAGCTTCAATACATTTTCGAGCGATGTTACTTCTAAATGTATCTATTGAAAGTACGATTTCCGGAAAGTTCTCAGTTAAATATTCAACTATTGGTACAATTCTCTGAAACTCATCACCTTCAGATATGTGTGTAGCACCAGGTCTTGATGAGTAGGCTCCAACATCTATAAAAGTAGCTCCTTCCTTGAGCATTTTTGAGACCTGTTTATTAACACTTGTCAAATCGTTGTATTTACCTCCGTCAAAAAATGAATCAGGAGTAATATTTAAAATTCCCATTATTCTGGGTTTTGACAAATCGATGAGTTTTCCTTTGCAGTTGATTGTATACATGTCGTTAGGATTCCTAGAGAATCAGCTTTCGTTTTAGTAGTGTAACAATTCCATAATAAAATGAGGTAATTGATAAACTTTTTTTTAATTTCGTTTGCAATTATTTCGCTATTAAATGCAAAGATATTTTGGGCGAAATTTACAATAATATTTTGAATCTTATTTATGCAAAACACTGCTCAACAATACGATGCTATTATAGCTACTTGTAGTACTTTATTCGAAAACAAAATGACTGATTATGGAAGTGCATGGCGAATTTTACGTCTTACATCTCTAACAGATCAGATTTTTATAAAAGCACAAAGAATACGTCAGTTGCAAGAAAACGAAGTACGAAAAGTTGATGAAGGTGAAGTTTCTGAATTTATTGGGATTATCAATTATTCAATCATGGCTCTAATACAGTTAGAAAAAGGTATTGCTGAGCAACCTGATCTAAATACAAAAGAGGCGGTTGCATTGTACAAAAAACATATCGATATCACCAAGACATTAATGGAGAATAAAAACCATGATTATGGAGAAGCTTGGAGAGATATGCGTGTGAGTTCTTTAACAGATTTGATATTGCAAAAATTATTGCGCGTGAAACAGATTGAAGATAATAAAGGTAAAACAATCGTTTCTGAAGGGTTGGATGCAAATTACCAAGACATGATAAATTATGCGGTTTTTGCGATGATTCATTTAGGACAAGCAACATCTTAATTAAAAAGACATGAAGGGAATTATTGTGTTCATAGCTAGACTACTTGTGTCAGTTACATTTTTGTATTCTGGTTTTGTGAAACTTGTTGATCCCTTAGGTTCTTCTTATAAATTTGAAGAATATTTTGGTGCTGATGTATTGAATCTAGAATTTTTGATTCCTGTTGCATTGCCATTTTCAATTTTACTTATTTTAGTAGAGATTATGTTGGGTATAACCTTGCTTTTAGGTTATAAACCAAAACTTACTGTTCTCTCATTGTTTGTAATAAATTTGTTGTTTCTGTTTCTAACATGGTATTCTGCTTATTATGATAAAGTTACAGATTGCGGTTGTTTTGGTGATGCTTTAAAATTGAGTCCTTGGGATACTTTTTATAAGAATGTTATTTTGTTGGTGCTTTTAGTACCATTAATGCTGAATATTTCATCGATTACTACAGTGTTGAGTGATAAGATATTGCGTACTATTTCGATTGGTTTTTTTGTTCTATTTATATATGTCACCTATTATGTTTTGGTGCACTTGCCTATTATTGATTTTAGAGCTTATGCCATCGGAAACAATATTCAACAAGGAATGGAGTATGTTGATGATAGTGATGAATTACCTCCAGTGCACGATTTCTTTTTAGAGTCAGAAACCGAAGATTTGACAGAAGTTATTTTGAGTGCAGATAAGGTATTGCTATTGATTAGTTATGAGATCGAAAATGCATCTCTTACAGGTTTTGTTGGAATGAAAGAACTTGCTTTACAAGCAGAAAAAAAAGGGTATATGGTGTATGGTGTTTCGGCTTCTTCTACTGAGACAACGATTGCTATTCAGAAAGAGTTTGATTTGCCATTTGATTTTTTGTTTTGTGACGGGACAACGTTAAAAACAATCATTCGATCTAACCCTGGAATTGTAACTTTGAATAAAGGTACAGTGGTTGGTAAATGGAATTGGCGTGATGTTGATGAAGTAATATTTTTGGATCAATCTTTTTGAATAAATCCCTTTTTTACTCCAGCTTCAATTTTTGTGTTTAAATGATTTTCTACGGGCGGTATCGGACAAGAGTAATTGTGGTTGTATGCACAATATGGATTGTAAGCTCGGTTGAAATCTAACAAAATTTCACCATTGATAATATTGCTAATAAATACGTCTAAGTAACGACCTCCTTCATAGGTTTCTTCACCATTGGTTAGATCTTTAAATGGCAGAAAAAGATAGTCTTTATAGTCAAAACTGAATTTAGAATCTTGACTTTGATAAATTTTTAAAGTTTGCTTTTGTCCATTCAGCAAAAAAGTAGCAACAGCATATTGCTGGTATAAAGGGTTTCTATTTGTTGTGGTTTCCATTTTAAACAAAGGTGCGTCTGGAGTAAGTCGTACAGAAGCTATTACAACATAGGCTTTGTTCCATTCAAAAAATGGAAGTGCTTGAAATTGTTTTCGATCTTTGTTTTTTAAAGGAGAAGTATCGTCGTTCGCAAAGCGTGCGTTTAATTCGTTTTGAAAGTTCAAACTCTGTTGTTTAGTTTGGGCAATGGAATGGAAACTTAGGCAAGTAAAAAATAGGATAAATAGATGTTTCATATTATAATAAGGTAAGTTTTGCTAAATAATCGTAATGGGCTCCTTCTAAAATCAATTCGCATTTGAAGCCGTTGTAAATAGCGCAGCGTTGCAAAGTGTTGTAATCAACATAGAGCCATGGGAATGTGTCACTCACTTCGTTTTTATACTGCATTTTAAAGTCAACTTCTCCGTAATAATTTAGATTGCTTGGAATCCAATGCTCACCTTGCTCGTCTTCATACATATAAATCAAATCAGAAGAATCGATAAGAATCTGACCTTTAGGGTTAAGAAGCGATTTTAGGTGTACTAAAAATGGTGCAAGTTTTTCTAATTTTCCACAGATTCCAGTTCCATTCATCAAAGCGAGGATCGTATCAAATTTCTGATTTTGAAACTCCCAAATGTTTTTTAAAAGGGTGTTTTTAATACCTCTGTTTTTACAAACTTCTATGGCACCCTCAGAAATATCAAGAGCTAAAACATCTTTGTTTTTAGTTTGAAGATAAAGTGAATGACTTCCAGATCCCGCACCAAGGTCTAAAATTTTTCCAGTACAAAGATGTAATGCGTTTTGTTCTAGTTGTGGCATTTGGTCAAAAGAGCGAAATAAGTAGGCGAGAGGCATAATATCTTCACCAGCGATAGAAGAGTAGGTAACTAATTCTTCCGTGGTCTGCTGATTTTGATAATCTATCAATGCGTTTCCGTAAACGTCTTTTGACATGTTTTTTTTGTGCAAATTTAGCAAAATAGCTAAGTAATAGAAATATAATTATGTACTTCTATGAATTGCAAACCTTGCAATCTTCTTTGTTCTTATGTGCCCCTTTTAAAAATCCATTTTCATCCAACTTGTAATCACAGCAATCCATAAATCCTTGTTTGAGTAATTCTCTACCTCGTTGTATTCTAGACTTCGCTGCTGGTAAGCTGATGTTGAGTTGATCAGCGGCATATTTTTGTTTGAATCCTTTAACTTCGGTTAAAATAAGTATGTCTTTATATTTTTTCGGAAGTTTTAAAATTAAGGGCACTAAACAATCTGTAGCATCATGATGATCTTTTTCAGGATTTTCTAGTCTGATGTTTTTATCAGAATCAGGAAGCACAAGCTCTCTTTTTCTAAAATAATCGAGAATGGTATTGTTGGCTATTTGAAAAAGCCATGATTTTAATTTATCTTTTTGTTGCAGTTCGTTTTTATGCAGATGGATTTTAATAAATACTTCTTGTAAAATATCATCAGCGATGGTTTCATTCTTTACTTTGCTTAGAATAAATTTTTTCAAAGCTGCTGAAAAATCTGAATATATTTTTTCTGTTTGCATTACTTGAAATTAATTCCTTCTCCATAATTGACTACAGAGAAGGAAAGTTGATTAACAATTGCAATTTGTGCAGGTACAAGATTCACAAGTACAGTTTGCACATTGTCCGTTTTTACATGCGTCACAATTGCATGTACAGTTTGTATTTTTCATAATTGCATTATTTAATAGTTAAAGTTACTCATAAGACGCAGTAAAGTCAAAAAAGATGCAAAATTCATTGAAATATTTTCTAAAATATTCTTTTGAAGCTCTAGAAGCACTACTTTTGCTTTGCTTAAGAAAAATAAGATGAATTTACCAACACTTGAAGAAGGAGATTTTTATTGGAATGAAGAAGGTTATAGAGTATTTACAGAGCAGTATCACCTAAAAAGAGGGTATTGTTGTAAAAGTGGTTGTAAACATTGCCCTTATAACTATGATAAAAAAACAGATTCGTTTAAATAAATTATTGTTTTCTTTAATTGATGAAGTTTGAATTGAGACTTCGACAAGCTCAGTCTCCAAACTAAACTTTTGTTGTTTTGATTGGTAAAATGAGTTCTCTTTTTTTATAGCGGAATGCGACTCTGACAAGCTCAGTCTCCAATCTGAACCCTGAGCCTGTCGAAGGGTGAATACTTTAATGAGTTTTTACAGGTTTTGGGTATAGCTCCAGGCTAAAATCCTACTGATTTTTGTTCCTTGTCCCATTGGAATCACTTTTATACTTTTCGCCTCTAGTTTTTTCAATAGTACTTTTAAAGGACGTACATTTTCTTTTTTTGAGACCAATGTTGTAAACCAAGTAATGTTTTTACTGAAGTGCTTACTTTGTCGGCACATATTCTTTAAAAAAGCAATTTCCCCTCCATCACACCATAACTCATTCTGTTGACCTCCGAAGTTTAGAATGTCTTTGTTTTTTAATTGTAAGTTTTTTGCTTTTCGTCGTGAAGCAGCAGCTGCCAGATCTTTAGAAGCATGAAAAGGAGGATTACAGATGCTAACATCAAAAAAATCGTTCTCTTGTATAATTCCTCTAAAAATATCTTTCGTGTTTTCCTGAAAGCGTAGTGATATATGATTCTCTAAATTGTTAGTATTGACTATATGATTAGCAGCACTCAATGATTTTTTTTCAATATCCACTCCTACAAAAGACCAACCATATTCTTGATGCCCGAGTATTGGATAAATACAATTAGCTCCGACACCGATGTCTAAACAGGAAACCTCAGTTCCTGTAGGGATAATTTCATTGTTGTTTTCAGCAAGCAAATCAGCTAGATAGTGAATATAATCTACTCGACCTGGTATTGGCGCACATAAAAAGCCTTCAGGTATATCCCATTCTTTGATATTGTAATATTTAAATAGCAAGGCCTTATTTAGCATTTTTACTGCAGTTGGGTCAGAGAAATCAATAGAAAGATCACCGTGCTTGTTTTGTTTTATAAATGGTTTTAAATTCGGGAAACTTTCAGACAAAGCAATAAGGTTGTAACGACTTTTGTGTTTGTTTCTTGGGTGCAATAGGTTTTTTTCTGACATGTGTACAGCTTTTATTGATCTTCATACTAGCGCAGATTTCAAAAAAACTTATTGAAACCCTTTGAATTCTTTATTGGCTAAAATTTCTTTTACTGCGACTTGGTAATTATTGATGTTTTTGGCTTTTTTAATTTTTTTGAAAACCTTTTGTGGGTTGTCAAAAGATTGAGAGAAATACTCCCAGAAACCTAACATTTTCATTCTAATAGGAGTGGGGCCGGAAAGAAATTCATCGTATTGTTGATATATAGTGTCATGAAAAGTTCTGAAAGTATCGATAGCATTTTCAGGATACTTTGTAGTGTTTTCTTTAATCATTTTTGGCAAAAAAGGGTCGGCTATCAAACCTCTTCCTATCATCCAATGGTCAATGCTCGGAAATCTTTCTTGTAGTTTTTGAAATGAAGCAACACTGGTAATGTCACCATTGTAATAGAGTTTGTGTTTGGTGTTGTCAATGCATTTTTGGAAGGAATCTAAATCTACTCCGCCTTTGTATAGTTGTTTCCCAATACGCGCATGTATCGCAATGTTTTTCAAAGGGTATTTGTCAAGTATCGGAAAAACATCTTGAATTTCATCAGGATTGTCGTATCCCATGCGCATTTTCATAGAAACTGTGATGTCTGTTTCGTTATGAACTCTTTTTAAGATATGGTCGATTTTCTGGGGTTGACAGATGAGACCCGAGCCCATTCCTTTTTTTGTTACCATGGGGTAAGGACAACCTAAATTCCAATTCAACTCTTTGTATCCTAATTCTTGAATATATTTTACCACAAAAAGAAATTCTTCATCAGAATTGGTCATTATTTGTGGAATGACTTCTAAGGTGTCATTATTTGCTAATTCGAGATCTCTTTTATAAGAATTTTTAATCACGATTTTTCCATTCATGCGAATATATGGTGCATAAAAAGTGTCGATTCCTCCAAAATATTTATGAAAGGCATTTCGAAATCTAAAATCTGTAAACCCTTGTAAAGGTGAGGAAAGTAATGTTAGGCTCATGCTTTTTCTCTAGGCTGCAAAGATACACTAATATTTAGATCGAGTAGCTTTTTGAAAACAAGAGTAAGAAGTTATTGAAAGAAAAAAGCCCTTAATTTAATTAAGGGCTTTTTCTATTATTATTATTATTATTATTATTATTATTATTATTATTATTATTATTATTATTATTATTATTATTATTATTATTATTGGATGTTTAATACAAATTCTAATTCAAAATCAGTATCACCATCATTTGCACCAGAAGAACTTGTTTTTATGTCTGGTTGATGCTGTAGTCTTACCGTAAATGTACCACCTGATACTTGAGAAGATTCTGTAGTCCAGGTTGTAGATAAGCCTAGAGGATTTTGATTTTCGTCAAAATCATTGTAGTTGATAGCATCTGAAGCGTTGTCAATATTTCCATTTCCTAAAGGATTTGAAAATGCATCGTTTGTAAAGCTAAAAAATATTTGATGTTCCTCTGCTTCCTCTTCAATTTCTTCAGTTATATCAAATCCATGTGAATGTCCATGTTCTTCTTCTTCATGTTCTTCTTCTTCTTCTTCTTCGGCTAAATGGTTTTCAATGTCAAATGTTAAGATATAGGTTTTATTAGCATCTAAGTTGATTGCATCTAAAACCTCTAGCTCTTCAACTCCTTCTCCATCAGGATCTTCAGCTCTAGCTTCAACTACATCATTGGCATCTAGTTCGTTAGTGAAAATTAGTTTTATATCTGTGATGATTTCTAGGTCGTTTTCTTCATGAGGAACTTCGTCATCATTGCTACAGCTGATGCTTATCAATGAAACTGTTAGTAGTGACCAAAAGCTTAGTCTTTTTAGTAGGTTGAAGGTGTTCATTTCTGTTTTCATTTTTTTATTATTGATTTTAAATAGATTATTTTATTTGTGTTTAAGATTTTGACTTGAATGAATATCTAAGTGTGAATAAAAAGTTTCTTCCAGGTTCATCTGCGAAATATCTCATTTCGTTTAGGTAATCTCTATATGCAGTATTGAATACATTTTGTACCGTGATACTTGCATTCACATTTTTTATTTGAATTCTCCAAGCTACATCCATCAAAAAGTAACCTTCAGGAGCAGCTTTGAAATCAAAAATTTCTGATTCTGGAGTGATGATAACCGAGCCGTCGATCAAATCTTCTGGAGGAATCGTTCTCGGAGCTTGGTACTGTTGAAACGTATAACTGGGTCTTATAGAAATAGTTGAAGTATCAAACTTCCAAACGTTCTTTTTCGTCCAAGTTACTTGATAATTTGTGGTAACCGGAGGCTGATTGATCAACGGTTCGTTTTTTTCTATGTTTTTCGACCACAAATAACTAAACCCGAACAAACCAGCTATTTGCTTCGACCATTGTTTTTTCCAACTAAAATCAGTTCCTAAAAACACCGCGTTCGATTGATCGTATATAAAAGCAGGCATAGGCCCTCTAATTGTCCCGAGTACAGCCAATGGTCTGTTGTAGATGAAATTTTCTATATAATGACCATAAACAGTTGCTTTAACCGTATTATCTTTATTTTGATGTTGCCATTCATTGATGAATTTGTACCCTTTTTCAGGTTTTACAGAACTGTCTTCCATTTTAATAACTTTGTCAGTCTTTAATTCACCATCACTATTTACATAGTATCTCAATAATCCATAAGTAGTTTTAAATCCATGTTGTCCAAAACCATAAAGTTCGATCATATTTGGAGTTCTCCATGCAGCACCGAGATTCGATCTGAATGTTGTTTTTTCAGAAACTTCTCTAACAACCCCTAAGCTAAATGTAATATTGTTGAATTGATATTGGTCTCTATAGATGTTTTGATTTGTTTCTCTTCCTCTTACATCGTTGCTTACAAAATCGATTCGGCTACCAAACTCAAAAGTGTTTTTGTCGAATGTTTTACTTTCTACAATAAATGCGCTAAAACTGTGTGTATTGTAATTAGGAATCAAAGGTGTTGTTCCGGTTCCTGGGTTGTTGTCGTTATCTTGATTGAAAAACTGCACTCCGATCAATCCATCAAGTTTATACCAATCAGGATGATTCCATTCTAGTTGATAATCCTGCGTAATTAAATCTAGATCAATAATCGGTTTGTCTGAATTTCGTCTTACATCGAATTCTTGCCTTTTGTTGAGTTGTGTTCCTGATTTAAAAGTGATTTTTCCGTTATCGGCATACCACCAATCCATCTTCAATTTTAAAAAATGATGATCTGTTTTTTGGTTAGGCGCATTTATGTCGTATGAAAAAGGAGTAATGAATAATGGTTTGTCAGAATTGATTGCATTTACAAAGGCGTTTCCACTGTCTGCAATAGACGACCTTAGCAAAGCTAAATTTTGATTGACATAGCTATAATGTGCTTTTACATCGATGCTTTTATGTTGGTACCTGGTACCGAATCCGAAATATTTTTCTTCTTTACCAGTATTTGTCAAACTGTAATCAGGACTATGTAAATCTCCAATCTTGGTGAAATTTCCATTGATGAAATAACTCCATTTTTCAAAACCAATACCCGATTCGATATTCGTAAAGATACCCTTTCCGTTGGTTTGATATCCTGTTTCTACACTTGCGTATAAAGGTTCGTTAAGGTACAAAGGATTTGGCTCTACGATGATGGTACCGGCTAAAGCTTCTGGTCCGTATCTTACTCCCGAGGCACCTTTTATAATAGTGATATTGTGTGCCGAACTCAATGAAATTTCTGGAGCATGATCTGTACCCCAATTCTGAAAACCATGTTTAATTTCGTTGTTTAAAACAAGGATTCTATTTCCATACAATCCGTGGATGATTGGCAATTGATTGTTCGAACCTGTTGAAACGAAGGAAATACCTTCTGTTTGAGATAGTAAAGATGCCAATGTTTGGGTTGGGTTGTTCTTTATTTCTTCTAGTTCTATAGTGCTTTTAGAAACTGTTTTTACACCTTCTTCAATTCTTTTTTTTGCGTGTATTGTTACATCTTTCAGTTCCAACACGTCTTGCTTCAAATAAATATGTGGTGATTTTCCATGTTGATGGTAATCTTCACAGACAGAGTCGCAATACCCAAAGCACGAAGCAATAATTGTGTTATTGTTTGTGCACAAACCATTAATGATAAAGTTACCATTCAAATCAGTCGTGGTGTATTTCTCTGAACCCATAATTTTAATCGTAACATAGGGTATTGGTTCTTTTGTTTCGATGTCGAGTATTGTTCCTGAAACAGAGTGCTCACATGAGTCTGACTGAGCCCAAGTAACACAGTTAAAAAATAAGATTAAAAGTATAGATAAAAACCTCATTGGATCGAATGTTTGATGGAAGATTGAGAGGGTTTTACCTGTAAAGGTTGTAATAGATTATAACTGTGTAATATAATAATTGAAATTGTCGGAAGATAAATTAGAGATTCTGAAAGCTCTAAAACAGTAAGTTTTTCATTTATCAATAGGGTTAATAGAAAGAACCAACTGGACCAAAATCCTATTTTTAACCAATTTTTTCTTGTCCTTGTGGCTGTTTTATATATTGCGAAGAAAGAAACAATCAAAAATAGATAGTCCAATAAATGCCACAAACTATGACTCTCTTCCATTTGTAACGATGTAGAAGTCCATGTCATAAATAGTATAGGAGTTATTGAGCAGTGTATCAAGCACAATATACTTGTAACACATCCGATGGTATCTGATTTGATAAAAATTTTTAACATGTTTGTTTCTTTAACGCAACTCGGTTGCAAATATAAAGGTTTTTTGTGTTAACGCAACTAAATTGCGTTTTAAATATTATATTTGTTTTCGAAATTAAAAAAATGGTAGAATGACAGATTTGGACTTGGTGTTGAAAGAACACGGATTGAGAAAAACAACTTTTAGAAAGGAGTTGTTGTCTTTGTTTTATGATTCGAATTCGTCTTTAACAGCCGAAGAGGTTAAAAATATATTAGGACATACTACCGATAAGGTAACTATATATAGAGCTTTAGATGCATTTGAAAAAACTGGACTCATACACAGAGTCCCTGATAAAAGTAATTTAACACGTTATGCTATTTGTCATTCAGAATGCAGTTCTATCAAGCATGTGCATAATCATGCGCATTTTATTTGTAATTCTTGTAATGAAACCTTTTGTATCAATGACATAAAAATTCCTCATATAGAAGGAGCGAAAGGTTTTTTAATAAAAAATGCAAAACTAACATTAGAAGGGGATTGTCCTCAATGTCAATCATAGAAGTTTTTAAAGTGATGTTTCCAATCTTTCTTGTTTTTAATGATGAGTTATTTGTAAAATTTATTTGAGTTTGAAAGACAATATTTATGATTTTCTAAATAACATAAGTAGTATATCAGAGGATACTTGGTTATTGCTTTCTGCTAATATGGTTGAGATTGAGCTAAAAAAAGGGGCGTACTTTGTTAAAGAAGGTGAAATATCTAAGGAAATAGGGTTTTTGACGAAAGGGATTGTGCGTTCTTTTTATGCAACTGAAGCTGGAAAGGAATACAACAAAACATTGTTCAAAGCTCCAAATATTGTAGGTTCTTATGTCTCATTAATTACTGGTCAACCTAATCGTTTACCGCAACAAGCTTTGACAGAATGCATTATTACGAAAATCCCTTTGGTTGCAATTGAAAAACTATCTAAAAACTCCGTTGAGATTGAAAGATTAAGGAGAAAAATTGCAGAATACTTTTTTGTGTTGAAAGAAAAAAAGGAATTGGAAATGGCTCTGTTGCAAGCAGAAGATCGTTATTTGATTTTTAGAAAAGAATATCCTGGTGTAGAACAGTTGATTCCGCAGTACCATATAGCATCTTATCTAGGTGTTAGTGCTACTCAGTTAAGTAGAATACGAAATAAAATGAGTACAGAAATCTAGTTCTTTACCTATGTAAATAAAACGCTTACTTTTCCAGGTTACTTTTGCGGCTTATAACTTTTAATTTTCGTTTTATGAGAAATAAAGAATATCCGCTTTTTACAGTGTTATTTGTTTTTGCTGCTCTATGGAATCTTTTAGGAGCTTTTTTTGGTTATTTTAATACCGCCTATACTTTTCAAAACTTATTTGATAGAGAACTTTCAGATCCTTTGTTTCAGGAAATCTACAAAGGCGCTTGGGGGACTACTTTGTTGTTTTTCATGGGGTATTTGTTGGTTGCGTACAACCCTGTTAAGTATCATGGGATAGCATTGATTGGTGGAGTAGGTAAATTTGCGTTTGCACTTGCCGAATTGCAATTATACAAACATGGTTTGGCAAATTCACTAATTCTTATCATCGTTGTTGGAGATTTTATTTTTACCGTCTTTTTCGTGTATTATTTTGTGAAACTATATCGTGATCAAAAATTATGAAAAATCGAGTTGGTGTAATAAATTTAATCATGTTTTTATTACTTCAAGTTGTAATTCAGAATGAGGTTCATGCACAAGAAGCATGGAGACTTGTGAAAGATAAAAACGGGATACAAGTTTATGTTGCTAGTGTTCGGGGAAGTAAGTATGTAGCTTTTAAAGCTATTATGTCAGTTCAAGCCTCCCAAGCGACCGTGATTAAACTATTGAAAGATGTAGAAAATTATCCGAATTGGTTTGCCTTTACAGCATCTGCAAAATTGATCGATCTTGAGGCGAATGAATTGACTTTTTTTATGGAAACTGATTATCCTTGGCCTTATGCAAATGAAGGTATGAATTACCAGATGAAATTTGAAGAAAAAAGAATAGGTAATCTAAAAATTCGGATAACTGGATCCAATAGAAACATGTTCATTAAAAACATGTTGAAAATGGCAAGGGGTTATATATTATTAGAGAATTTCGGTGAATCTATTTTAATTACGTACATGTTTCATTGCGAACCTTCACAAAAAATTCCAGCTTGGCTTGTCAACGCGTCGATAGACGAAATGCCCTATAAAACTTTTAGTGCTATGAGAAATATACTTTCAAAATAATTACTCAATTTTTCGATGAAGAAAGGCTTTTAGATGTAGTCTTAAATTTTTAATACCAAAGCTTTTCCTTATTTTCGCTGTTCTTAAAAAATGACAAATGATTTCAATAGATGCTTTAGCGGTTGAGTTTAGTGGAGAAACACTTTTTAGTGATGTTTCTTTTGTAATTAATGAAAATGATAAAATTGCCCTAATGGGTAAAAATGGAGCCGGAAAATCTACGATGATGAAAATTATTGCTGGGGTTCAAAAAGCTACTAGAGGGAATGTTCGTTGTCCAAAAGAAGCTGTGATTGCTTATTTACCACAGCATTTGTTGACAGAGGATAATTGTACTGTTTTTGAAGAAGCTGAAAAAGCATTCGCGCATGTTTTTGAAATGCGTGATGAAATGGATCGTCTGAACAAAGAGTTAGAAACTCGTACGGATTATGACTCTGATGATTATATGAAAATCATTGAAAAAGTATCTGATTTAGGTGAAAAATACTATGCACTTGAAGATGTAAATTATGATGCTGAGGTTGAAAAAGCATTAGGGGGCTTAGGTTTCAAACGTGAAGATTTTACTCGTCAGACTAGTGAGTTTAGTGGAGGTTGGCGTATGCGTATCGAGTTGGCAAAAATATTATTGCAGAAACCCGATTTGATATTATTAGATGAACCTACTAATCACGTTGATATAGAATCTGTGATTTGGTTGGAAGATTTTTTATTGAATAAAGCAAAGGCAGTTGTGGTTATTTCTCATGACAAGGCATTTATTGATACGATTACGAATAGAACCATAGAAGTTACTATGGGAAGAATTTACGATTACAAAGCAAATTATTCTCATTACCTTACTTTAAGAGAAGAGCGAAGAGAGCATCAAATAAAAGCCTATAAAGAACAGCAAAAATTTATTGCCGATACTAAGGCTTTTATCGATAAATTTAAAGGAACATTCTCTAAAACGAATCAAGTAAGAGATAGAGAACGTATGTTAGAAAAGTTGCAAATTATTGAAGTAGATGAGGTAGATAATTCAGCTTTAGCTCTAAAATTCCCTCCAGCACCAAGATCTGGAGATTATCCGGTTCAGGCAGAAAGCTTGTCCAAGTCGTACGGAGAACATGTCGTTTTTAATGATGCAAATATGTCTATTTCTAGAGGAGAAAAAGTTTCTTTTGTAGGAAGGAATGGTGAAGGTAAATCTACCATGATCAAGGCTATTATGGGTGAGATTGAGTTTGAAGGGACTTGCGAACTAGGTCACAATGCCAAAGTGGGGTATTTTGCACAAAATCAAGCTGCTTTATTGGACGAACAATTAACGGTGTTTCAAACAGTAGATCAGGTTGCTAAGGGAGATATTAGAACTCAGATAAAAAATATTTTAGGACGTTTTATGTTTTCTGGTGATGCCATAGATAAAAAAGTAGGTATGCTTTCTGGAGGTGAGAAAACTCGATTGGCGATGGTCAAGCTGTTATTAGAACCCGTAAACGTTTTGATATTAGATGAGCCTACAAATCATTTAGACATCAAATCAAAAGACGTGTTAAAAGAGGCGTTATTGAATTTTGACGGAACGTTAATCTTAGTTTCACATGATCGTGATTTTTTAACAGGTCTTTCTCAAAAAGTGTTTGAATTTAAAGACAAACGTGTAATTGAGCATTTTGAAACCATAGATGCTTTCTTAGAACGTAATAAAATTGAAACATTGAAGCAAATAGATTTATAGTCAAAAACAAGTCTTCCTCAAACTCAGACTTTGATTTCGACTTTTATTTTGATTAGTGACCTTCTGTATCCTAAACTCGTCGAAGGGTAATTCTTATGTCCATTTTAAAAAATAGCAAACATTGATATATGGATTCAATAGTTTAAATTGTTATTTCAACGGTAAACCCAGTTCTTTTAGTGCTTAGTTCATCTGCTTGACTCTAATCAAAATAAAAATATTAAGGAGATGTTTTTCCTTTGGTGTACCAAACAAAGTCTATAGTTTTTTTATATTTATAGACTATATAAAACAAACATTATGAAAAATAGTAAACTAGTATGGATTGCATTGCTTATTGTAGGAATTGTAAGTTCTTGTAAAGAAGCTCAAAAAACAGAAACTAACGAAACAACTACTGCGGCTATCATCGAGTCTAAAATTATTGATAGCGCCATTGCCTATCAAAAAGCAGGCGGTAAGGCGGAGTTCATGGATGGGGAAGTTCTTCAGATTACAGATGAAAATTACGCACATGCAGAAACAGCTAAGAATTATCGCAATTGGATGGCTAAAGGAGCAAATGAGGGGTTGGTTCATTTACGTATCATGGCTCCAAGAGGAGCGAAAGCACCAACTGTACAAATGAATCACGATTGTTTGTATTCAGTTGCGATTACCAAAGTAGTGAATGGTAAAATATCTTTTGAAATTCCAGAAGATGTTTTGGTGTACACTTCTGTTCAAGTAGTAGATCAGTATGGTCATGGTCAGCATTATATTGTAACGAAAGGAAAACATACACTTAATTTAGATACTGCCGATGGTACTACACATGCTTTTTTAATTTTTAGAAGTGGTTTAGAAAAAGGGATAGAAGTTGCGAAAGAAAATCAAAATAAATTAACTACATGGGGATTGGTGTCGGGAGACTTTAAAGTTCCGAATTACGATTTTGCTGCAGTAGATGCGAAAACAGATGCATTGAGAAGCGAGGTTGTAGGAAAAGCATTTTATTACACGTTTCCAAGAAATGAAAAAGATGTTACAGATCGTCACCAATGGAATTTAGAATGTGCCTTGGGTTGGGGTGGAGCCTCACCGATTGTGAATGAATCTAATCTGTATAGCAACTCTAAAATGTACGATGGTAAAAAAAGTTATAGCACTACATTTATGAATCCTGAATCGGTATATTTTACATCGATTACGGTATATGATGCGCAACGTTATTTATTCGAAGATGAAGATGTGAAAAATATCAATAGCAATACTTGGGAAGTGAACAGTGATAACACAGTTACCATTTCATTCAATTGTGGTGAGGGTGCAAAAAACAATATCGATACCAAAGGACAAGACTTTACTTTTACTTTGAGGTATTACGGCGTTACAGATCAAGTACTACGTGCTAATAATAAAGATGCTGTTCCGAATAGATTGAATCCAGTGTTTATGATGAAAGAGGTTACTAGACAATAGCCCTTGTCAGAATTTATAATAAAAAAAAGCGACACCATGTGTCGCTTTTTTGTTTTTACTTAAATTTGATGAAATCGAATGTATTTTACATTTCGTTTAAAATTGTTTCCATTTCGATTTGAAGTTCTTTTGCTTTTTCTTGAGCGATGGTGGCAAAATCTTCTCCTTGACCGGCATAAATAATTCCTCTAGAAGAGTTGATTAATAAACCACAATCTTTGTTTAATCCATATTTACAAACGTCTTGTAGGTTTCCTCCTTGAGCTCCAACGCCTGGAACTAATAAAAAGTGGTTTGGCACAATTTCTCTGATCCCTTTAAAATATTCTGCTTTTGTAGCACCTACAACATACATCAATTGTTCGTTGTTATTCCAAGTCAATGACTGTTTTAGTATATTTTGGTATAATTTTTCATCTTGAGCAACCTGTTGTGCTTGGAAATCCAAACCTCCCTTGTTTGATGTCAAAGCGAGCATTATGGTAAACTTATCTTTGAAAGCTAGAAAAGGCTCTACAGAATCACTACCCATGTAAGGGGCAACGGTAACAGAATCAAAATCTAAATTTTCGAAAAATGCTTTGGCATACATCGTTGAAGTGTTACCAATATCCCCACGTTTCGCATCGGCGATTGTAAATATTTCAGGATGCTTTTCGTTGATATAAGCAATCGTTTTCTCTAAAGACTTCCATCCTTCCAAACCATAACACTCGTAAAATGCTGTGTTTGGTTTATAAGCAACAGCTAAATGATGTGTAGCGTCAATAATTTGTTTGTTGAATTCAAAAATTGGGTCTTCTGTTTCCAGCAAATGTTTCGGTATCTTGTTGATGTCTACATCCAAACCAATACATAAAAACGATTTTTTTAGTTTGATTTGCTCGATTAATTCTTGTTTTGTCATTGCTAAGATTTTGAATGGCAAAAATATACTTTTCAAAGTTTTTGTGAAAGTTTTTATAAGCAAAGCTTCTTGTTGTTTTTTTTAAAGAGGAAACCAATGGATTCATTGAAATATTTCAATGCTTTTGCTATCTTGCATAAAAATTATTCGAATAAAGAGTTATGAATTGGATTCACCAGATAAGACACTATTTTGAGAGGCATGGCTTTGATGTCTCTACGCGTTTTTCTGAACGTTTAGGAATAGGCGTAAAAAATATTCGTCTCCTATTTATTTACTTGTCGTTCGTTACTTTTGGAGTCTCTTTTGGATTGTATCTTATGCTAGCATTTTTGCTTAAGTTGAAAGATATGGTATACACCAAAAGAACTTCTGTTTTTGATTTGTAATTTAAAAAAATTAATCATTTGTCATCTAAAATTTACAAGGCTGCAGTCCTTTTTTTAGGAGCAATTATTCTAGGGGTAATTGGTTATTCATCCCTGTTCGACTTTTCGTTTATAGATGGTCTTTATATGACCATAATTACGATTACAACAGTTGGGTTTAGTGAAGTAAATCCATTGAGTGATGGAGCAAAATTGTTTACAGTTTTTTTAATTCTAACTAGCATTAGTATCTATGGTTATTTAGTTGCTGTGGTGTCAGAATTTTTCTCGAATAGTAATTTAATGGAAGAACTTAAAAAAAATAAAATGGTAAAAAAGATTCAGCAGTTAGAAGGCCATACCATTGTTTGTGGCTATGGTAGAAATGGTAGACAAGCAGTTTCTAAATTACAAAACTTTAAAAAATCTTGTGTTATTATAGAAAAATCTCCTGAACTATTGAAAGAGATTGAAGAAGAAGGTTTCTTTTATATTGAAGGTGATGCGACAGATGATGATTCGTTGTTAGAAGCAGGGGTTAAAAATGCTGAAAACTTGATTACGGCACTTCCATCAGATGCAGATAATTTATATGTTGTGTTATCTGCTAGGCAGTTGAATTCTAAAATGAATATTGTGAGTAGGGCCAACAATGAGTCGTCTCAGAAAAAATTAAAGATTGCTGGGGCTGATAATGTGATAATGCCTGATAAATTAGGTGGAGACCATATGGCATCTTTAGTCGTAACTCCAGATTTGGTTGAATTTGTAAATAGGATCTCGTTAGATGGTGAAAGCTACGCGAATTTGGAAGAGATTTCTGTAGAAGATTTGCCAAGTAAATATCTGAACAAGTCGATTCGAGAATTAGATTTAAGAAGAACGACCGGGTGCAGTGTTATTGGTTTTATTACAGGGAATGGAGAGTACATTATTAATCCATCTTCGGATATGATTTTGGAACCAAAATCAAACCTGATCCTTTTAGGAAGACCTGATCAAATAGCAAAAATCAAAACATTGTTTTAAAAGAAACTCTTGTGTATACAGTATAGTTTTTCAAATGAAAAATTAAATATCATGAGAAGTTCCTATATTGCATTCAATATTAAATTAAGAACCAGAATTTTATGAAGCCTAACTTACTAACGAGCCTTGCTGTAATGATAATGCCATTTTTTGGATTTGCGAAGGAGCTATCGATTGATGAAAAAATAGAAAAAGAATTCAAGCCTTTTGCAGATTGGATAGGTTCTATCGTGTTTTATCCGGTATCAATTGTTGGGATTTCTGTACCGATTGTGTTAATAGTTTTGTTGTTAGGTGCACTTTTTTTTACGATGTATTTTAAGTTCGCGAATGTTAGATTGTTAGGAGTGGCTTTTAATGCAGCCAAAGGAAAGTATGATGCCGTAGATCATCATAGTGTTGATACTGTAGCAGGGGACCCTACTCCAGGTGGTGATGTTTTTGAAAGCCCGCAGCACGAAGGTGTTGTTGGTGAGGTAACCCATTTCCAGGCTTTAACAGCTGCGCTATCCGCAACCGTTGGTTTAGGGAATATTGCTGGGGTTGCTGTAGCAATTGCAATCGGTGGGCCAGGAGCGACCTTATGGATGATTCTAGCTGGTTTTCTTGGTATGTCGACCAAATTAGTAGAGGCAACTTTGGGTGTAAAATATCGTGAAGTTGGAACAGATGGTAAAATTTATGGAGGTCCAATGTATTATTTGAAACAAGGATTAAAAGAAAAAAACATGATGGGCCTCGGAAAAGTATTGGCCGCAATTTATGCAGTTTTTGTTGTAGGTGGTTCTTTTGGAGGAGGTAATATGTTTCAGTCAAATCAAGCTGCAAGCCAATTAAAAGTTTTGTTCGACGTAAAAGATGGGTTTTGGTTTGGTGTGATAATGGCAATTTTGGTTGGAGCCGTGATTATAGGGGGAATAAAACGTATTGGTCAGGTTACGGAAAAGATAGTTCCATTTATGGGGATTCTTTATGTAGGTGCCGCTTTTGTCATAATTTTTATGAATGTTGATGTAGTACCTGAAGGGTTAGGACAGATATGGTCAAGTGCTTTTGGGAATAAAGCAGTTGTAGGTGGTGTTATCGGAGTTATGATTCAAGGTTTTAGAAGAGCAGCATTCTCAAATGAAGCAGGTGTTGGTTCTGCGTCAATTGCTCACGCAGCGGTAAAAACACGCTTCCCGGCAAGTGAAGGTATTGTGGCATCTATAGGTCCGTTTGTTGATACTGTTGTAATATGTACAATGACTGCTTTAGTGATTGTGATTACGAATATCAAAAGTAATTTATTTATTTATGGAAATTTAGATGGTAGTAGTGTGGTTCTTAATAGTTCTGGTAAAAGTGTTGGAGGAGTAGATTTAACTTCTGTTGCGTTTGATTCAGCGATTCCAAATTTCTCATTAATTTTGACAATTGCTGTAATATTATTTGCGTTCTCTACGATGTTGTCTTGGTCTTACTATGGAATTCAGGGATGGAAATATTTATTTGGTAAGGGAAGAGTTTCTGATTTAACCTATAAAGGATTATTTTTATTGGTAGTAATAATAGGGGCCTCTTCAAGTTTAAATTCAGTAGTAGAGTTTTCGGATTCTATGATTTTTGCAATGGTTTTTCCAAATGTTTTAGGGTTGTTGATTTTAGCTCCTAAAGTGAAAGATGAATTAAAAAGATATTTAAAGGCTATCAAAGAATAATTTACTATGAAAAAATTAAGACCCCATTTCGTTTATAACAAAAGACAACGGAATGGGGTTTTTTATTTCTTGAGTTTTTTGGTGCTATTGCAAATAGTGTATTTTTTTTATGCTAGCCATGATAAATTTGTTGAAGAAAACGAGAGTGAAATACTTGCTTTGAATTCGAGGATTGATTCATTAAAGAATGTTGTTAGAGAGCAAAAAAAGGAATTTTTGATCAATCCTAACTTTATAACAGATGCACAAGGGTATGAATTAGGGATGTCTATCTGGGAAATTGATAGATTATTGGTCTTTCGTAAAAATGGGAAATGGTGCACTAGTGTTGAAGAGTTTCAACGGATCACTAAAGTTTCAGATTCGCTACTTGTAGTATTGACAAAAAGGTTCAAATTTCCAAAACACAAAAAACGAACAGTTCAGAATACGAAGAAAGTCGCACCAGTGAAATTTAAGGACTTGAATAAAGCAAACACAAGTGATTTTAAAGAGATTTACGGTGTTGGGGAGGTTTTGTCGGAGCGTATTGTAAAGTATAGAAGTAAATTAGGTGGGTTCACCTTAATGAGTCAGCTTGAAGAGGTGTGGGGTTTAGATGCTGATGTAATAAACAAAATAAAAGCAAATTATAAAATTTATCAGAAGCCAAAATTGGTAAAATTAAATATCAATAAGGCAAGTTTTAAAGAAGTTTTATCTATCGTTTATTTAGATTATGAAGCAACCAAGTTGATCTTTCAGTACAGAGATTCTGTGAAAATAATCAAGGATATTTCTGAAATAAAAAAAATACCACAATTTCCAATTGATAAATACGATAGAATAGTTTTATATTTGCGAGCTGAATAATTAGGTCGTATTTTTGTTTAGTATTTTAAACAAAAGATTAAACAAAATATTCTTCATGAATTTCGAGTATACAGAAACACAAACAATGATTGCAGCATCTGTTAAAGATTTTGCACAACAATTCATCAAGCCACACATAATGGAGTGGGATGAAAAACAGATATTCCCTGTCGAGCTTTTCCGAAAAATAGGCGAAATGGGGTTTATGGGTATTTTGGTACCTGAAGAATATGGTGGATCGGGCTTAGGATATCACGAATACATTAGTATACTTGAAGAAATCTCTAAAGTTGATGGGTCTATCGGACTTTCGGTTGCCGCGCATAATTCATTATGTACGGGACATATCTTGCAATTTGGAAATGAAACGCAAAAAAACAAATGGTTGCCAAAATTAGCTACTGGTCAATCTATTGGTGCTTGGGGTTTGACGGAGCACAATACAGGTTCCGATGCCGGTGGGATGAGTACTACTGCTGTTGAAGACGGAGATTTTTATGTGTTGAATGGAGCAAAAAACTTTATAACTCATGCGATTAGTGGAGATATAGCTGTGGTGATTGCTCGAACAGGAGAAAAAGGTGACTCACATGGAATGACGGCTTTTGTTATTGAAAAAGGTACTCCAGGTTTTTCTTCTGGGAAAAAGGAGGACAAATTAGGGATGCGTGCTTCCGAAACTGCTGAGTTGATTTTTGATAATTGTCGTGTTCCTAAAGAGAATATATTAGGTGAAAAAGGAGAAGGATTTATACAGTCCATGAAGATATTAGATGGTGGTCGAATTTCTATCGGAGCTTTGTCTTTAGGAATCGCTAAAGGAGCTTATGAAGCGGCGCTAAAATATTCGAAAGAACGTGTGCAGTTCGGTAAACCAATTTCTTCGTTTCAAGGAATCTCTTTTAAATTAGCTGATATGGCTACGGAAATTGAAGCTTCTGAGTTATTAGTTCACAAAGCAGCGGCTTTAAAAAACGCCAAAAAACCAATGACCAAAATTGGAGCAATGGCAAAAATGTATGCATCTGAAACTTGTGTTAAGGTTGCCAATGAAGCAGTTCAAGTGCATGGAGGATATGGTTATACCAAAGATTTTCCAGTAGAAAAATTTTACCGTGATTCTAAATTATGCACAATAGGTGAGGGAACTACAGAAATTCAAAAGGTGGTCATCTCAAGAAATATATTAAAAGAATAAAAAAAGATTGCCAATTCAAAATAAGTTGTATTTTTGCAATCCGAAAAGAAAGACGAATCATTGAAATACAATTATTTCAATTCAAACATATTAAAGAGAGTACGATGAGAGGAGGTGATACACAATGTTAATTATACCTATTAAAGAAGGAGAAAATATCGATAGAGCGTTAAAACGTTTTAAGAGAAAGTTTGATCGCACAAAAACGATGAGACAATTACGTGATCGTCAGCAGTTTAATAAGCCGTCAGTCGTGAATCGTAAGCAAAAAATCAAAGCGAAATACATCCAAAGATTAAGAACAAACGAAGAGTTGAGTTAATTTTTGAGTTTTCAAAATAAAAAGCCTGTTTCAATTTATTGAAACAGGCTTTTTTATGCATTCATATTTCTTTAGTTTTGTTAGAGGTCAATTTTACGATAAAATGATAACACATTTTTTAAATTATATTTCATTTGAAAAAAAATATTCAAAACATACGGTAACAGCTTACCAAAATGATTTGAAGAGTTTTTTGGAGTTTTCCATAAAAGAATATGGAAACAAGAAGATTGAATCGGCATCGTATGGTGAGATCAGGGCGTGGATTGTAGCGCTGGTATCATCAGGTGTTTCAAATAGAAGTGTAAACCGAAAAGTGAGTTCTCTTAATAGTTTTTATAAATATCTACAACGGATTGAAGAGGTATCTGTGAATCCATTAGCGAGTCACAAGGCTTTGAAGACTGCAAAGCGAGTGAATGTGCCCTTCTCTGAAAACGAAATCATAGAAGTGATAGAAATGATAGATGCGACCACCTTTGAGGCGGCTCGAGACAAACTACTTGTTGAGCTATTGTATTCTACAGGTATGAGAAGAGAAGAGTTGATAACGCTTACTGAAGATGCTGTAGATCTGCATAGCAATACTTTAAAGGTGTTAGGCAAGAGAAATAAAGAAAGATATATTCCTTTGCTTTCTTCTGTTCGAAAAACTATGAAAAATTATTTAAAATTAAAAGAAGAGCAGTTTGGATCTACAGATCATCTATTGGTGTCAAATAAAGGAAATAAATTGTACGGAACGCTTGTTTATAGAATAATTAAATCCTATTTTAGTAGGGTATCTACCAAGGTAAAACAAAGTCCTCATGTTATCAGGCATTCGTTCGCGACACACCTGTTAAACGAAGGAGCAGATTTGAATTCGGTTAAGGAATTACTAGGGCATTCCAGTTTGGCCGCGACACAAGTCTACACACATACCAGTCTAGATCATTTAAAAGAAGTGTATAACCAAGCTCACCCTAGGAGTGATAAAAAATAGTATTACATGAATGTATTTGTACAATCTGTGAATTTCAACGCAGATAAAAAGTTAGTTGATTTTGTTGAAAAGAAGGTAATGGGACTTGAAAAGTTTCACGATAAGATTATTGATATTGAGGTGTTTTTGAAAGTTCAAAAAACAAGTGAAAAAGAGAATAAGATTACCGAGATTAAAATTAACATTCCGGGAAGTGAATTAATTGTTAAAAAAGAAACAAAGACCTTTGAAGAGGGTGCTTCAGCAGCAACTGATTCAATGAAGCGTCAGTTGAAAAAATCAAAAGAAAAAGAAAGGGAATTACAACACTAAAAAAAAAGAAAAATAATTATAAAAAGTTTGTTTAATAAAATAAACTTTATACATTTGCAGTCCGTTAGAAATAATGGACTGTTTTTTTGTGCAGCTTCGCCGATATAGCTCAGCTGGCTAGAGCAGCTGATTTGTAATCAGCAGGTCGTGGGTTCGAGTCCCTCTATCGGCTCAAAACAACTGAAAAGTTGTTAGAAAAGTACAAAAAGACAAATTGGAGTTTTTAGATTGAAAATGATAAAAACTTTGTTCTTTGAATAATGGTGAGATACTCAAGTGGCCAACGAGGGCAGACTGTAAATCTGCTGCGCAAGCTTCGTAGGTTCGAATCCTACTCTCACCACAATGCTTTTCGATAGAAATGTCGGAAAGGGAATTTGACTAAATAAAAAGCGAAAGTAGCTCAGTTGGTAGAGCGTCAGCCTTCCAAGCTGAATGTCGCCGGTTCGAACCCGGTCTTTCGCTCTAAGTCAAATTGGCCGGTGTAGCTCAGAGGTAGAGCGTTTCCTTGGTAAGGAAGAGGTCACGGGTTCAATTCCCGTCATTGGCTCAAAGAAATAAATGAAAGAGTATAAATAAAAAGTATAATAAACTAAGAATTAAAATTAATAATCATGGCTAAAGGAACTTTTGATCGTTCGAAACCACACTTAAACATTGGTACAATCGGGCACGTAGATCACGGTAAAACAACATTAACTGCTGCTATTACTACTGTATTAGCTGCTGCAGGGCTTTCAGAAGTGAAAGACTTTGATCAAATTGATAATGCTCCAGAAGAAAAAGAAAGAGGTATTACAATTAACACTTCTCACGTAGAGTATCAAACTGCAAATCGTCACTACGCTCACGTTGACTGTCCAGGTCACGCGGATTACGTAAAGAACATGGTAACAGGTGCTGCTCAAATGGATGGTGCTATTTTAGTAGTTGCTGCTACTGATGGACCAATGCCTCAGACTAGAGAGCATATCTTATTAGGGAAACAAGTAGGAATTCCTAGAATTGTTGTTTTCATGAACAAGGTAGATTTAGTTGATGATGAAGAGTTGTTAGAATTAGTTGAGATGGAAGTAAGAGACTTGCTTTCTTTCTATGACTATGATGGTGATAATGGACCAGTAATCGCTGGATCTGCATTAGGTGGATTGAATGGTGATGCTAAATGGTCTGAGAAGATTTTAGAATTAATGGAAGCTTGTGATACTTGGATCGAGGAGCCATTAAGAGAAGTGGATAAAGATTTCTTAATGCCAATCGAGGATGTATTCTCTATTACAGGTCGTGGTACAGTAGCAACTGGACGTATCGAAACTGGAGTAGCTAATACTGGAGATGCTGTTGATATCATTGGTATGGGTGCTGAAAAATTAGCTTCTACTATTACAGGAATCGAGATGTTCCGTCAAATCTTAGATAGAGGTGAGGCTGGAGATAACGCAGGTATCTTGTTAAGAGGTATTAATAAAGAAGATATCAAGAGAGGAATGGTAATCTGTAAGCCAGGTTCTGTAACTCCACATGCTAAATTCAAAGCTGAGGTATACGTATTGAAAAAAGAAGAAGGTGGACGTCATACTCCATTCCATAACAACTACCGTCCACAGTTCTACGTACGTACAACTGATGTAACAGGAACAATTAACTTGCCTGATGGAGTTGAAATGGTAATGCCAGGAGATAACTTGACAATTACTGTTGATTTACACCAACCAATCGCAATGAATGTTGGTTTACGTTTTGCAATCCGTGAAGGAGGTAGAACTGTAGGTGCAGGTCAGGTAACTGAAATCTTGTAAGAATACAAAATAAGTTAAGTTCGGAGTGTTTTACTTTTATGTAGAACACTCCGTTTTTACGGGCGTAGCTCAGTTGGTAGAGCACTGGTCTCCAAAACCAGGTGTCGTGAGTTCGAGTCTCTCCGCCCGTGCATAAAAAAATAGAATAGAATGAGTGTTATAAAATATATCAAAGAATCATTTGAAGAGTTGAATACCAATATGACTTGGTTGCCAAAAGCTGAAGCTCAAAAATCAACAGTGGTTGTAGCAGTGTTTACAGTGTTATTTGCATTGGCAGTTTTTGCTGTAGATTCAGTGTTTCAAAATGGTTTGGATAAGTTTTTTAACATGTTTAATTAAGACAAATGGCTGATTCTGTAAAAAAATGGTACGTAGTTAGAGCTATCGGTGGCCAAGAAAATAAAGTTAAGTCTTATATAGAAACGGAAATTTCTAGACTTGGATTGTCTGATTATGTAGACCAGGTATTGGTTCCTACGGAAAAGGTAATTCAAATTCGTAATGGTAAGAAAATAAATAAAGAAAGAATTTATTTTCCAGGTTACATAATGGTAGAAGCAAATCTTACTGGAGAGGTTCCTCATGTAATTAAATCGGTAACTGGAGTTATTGGTTTTTTAGGGGAAACTAAAGGAGGTGAACCTGTGCCATTAAGAAAAAGTGAAATCAATAGAATGTTAGGTAAAGTTGATGAATTAGCTATTCAAAACGATAACGTAGCAATTCCTTATACAGTTGGAGAAACTGTAAAAGTTGTTGATGGACCTTTCAACGGTTTTGATGGTATTATCGAAAACGTGAATGAAGAAAAGAGAAAATTAGAAGTAATGGTGAAAATATTTGGAAGAAAAACACCATTAGAGCTAAGTTATATGCAAGTTGATAAAATATCATAATTGCAGTAAAAAGAATATTATCTGTTACAAATAGCTTCCACTATAGTTAATAAATAATTAGAAAATGGCAAAAGAAGTAAGTAAAGTAGTAAAATTACAAGTACGAGGAGGAGCCGCTAACCCGTCTCCACCAGTAGGTCCTGCTTTAGGTGCTGCCGGAGTTAACATTATGGAGTTCTGTAAGCAATTTAATGCTAGAACTCAAGACAAACAAGGGAAAGTCTTACCAGTAGCAATTACTGTATACAAAGACAAATCTTTTGATTTTGTAATCAAAACTCCTCCAGCAGCTGTTCAAATTTTAGAAGCAGCAAAGATCAAGAAAGGTTCAGGAGAACCAAACCGTAACAAGGTAGCAAGTATCACTTGGGACCAAGCAAAAGCAATCGCAGAAGACAAAATGGCAGATTTAAATGCATTTACTGTTGAGTCAGCTATGAGAATGGTTGCTGGTACTGCTCGTTCTATGGGGATTACTATGAAAGGAGATGCTCCACAATAAACTTTAAGAAATGGCAAAATTAACAAAAAAGCAAAAAGAAGCTCAAGCTAAGGTAGACAGTTCTAAAGTATATTCTTTATCAGAAGCATCTGTATTAGTAAAAGAGATTTCAAATGTAAACTTTGACGCATCAGTAGATTTAGCAGTTCGTTTAGGAGTAGATCCTAGAAAAGCTAATCAAATGGTTCGTGGAGTTGTAACTTTACCACACGGAACAGGTAAAGATGTAAAAGTATTAGCATTGGTAACTCCAGATAAAGAGGCAGAGGCTAAAGAAGCTGGTGCGGATTATGTTGGATTAGATGAGTACTTACAAAAGATTAAAGGTGGTTGGACAGATGTTGATGTGATCATCACTATGCCAAGTGTAATGGGTAAATTAGGACCATTAGGACGTGTTTTAGGACCTAGAGGTTTGATGCCTAACCCAAAAACTGGTACAGTTACTATGGATGTAGCTAAAGCAGTTTCTGAGGTGAAAGCTGGTAAAATTGACTTTAAAGTTGATAAAACTGGAATCGTACACGCTGCAATTGGAAAAGTATCTTTTGATGCTGAGAAGATTGCTGATAACGCAAATGAATTAATTCAGACACTTATTAAGATGAAACCAGTTGCTGCTAAAGGAACTTATATCAAAAGTACTTACATTTCAAGTACTATGAGTCCTAGTTTAGCTGTAGATGTAAAATCAAATTAATAGGAAGTTAAATCGTAAATTATGACAAGAGAAGAAAAATCGCAAGTAATAGATGCTTTAACTGCCCAATTAAGTGATAACAGTGTCATCTATGTGGCTGATATTTCAGGTTTAAACGCTGAAGCTACTTCTAACTTAAGAAGAGCTTGTTTTAAAGCTGACGTAAAATTAGCTGTAGTTAAAAATACATTGCTTTCAAAAGCAATGGAAAACTCTACAAAAGAGTTCGGAGAATTACCTGCAACATTGAAAGGGAATTCATCAATTTTATTATCAGAAACAGGAAACGCTCCTGCTAAGATAATTAAAGAATTTAGAAAAAAATCTGACAAACCAGTTTTAAAAGGAGCTTATATCGAAGAGGCTGTTTATGTAGGAGACGATCAATTAGAAAGTCTAGTAAACATCAAGTCGAAAGAAGAGTTACTTGGAGAAATCGTTGGATTGTTACAATCGCCTGCTAAGAATGTTATTTCAGCATTACAATCAGGAGGTCAGACGCTTTCAGGTATCGTTAAAACGTTATCAGAGAGATAAAATTAGCGCACAAATAAATTATTATATTACAATTAAAAAAAATCAAAATGGCAGAATTAAAAGATTTCGCAGAACAGTTAGTTAACTTAACAGTAAAAGAAGTAAACGAGTTAGCTACTATATTAAAAGATGAGTATGGTATCGAGCCAGCTGCAGCAGCAGTAGCAGTAGCAGGACCAGCAGCAGGAGGAGCAGACGCAGCAGAAGAAAAAACTGAGTTTGACGTAATCTTAAAAGCAGCAGGAGCTTCTAAATTAGCAGTTGTAAAATTAGTTAAAGAATTAACTGGTTTAGGATTGAAAGAAGCTAAAGGTATCGTTGATAGTGCACCAGCACCAATCAAAGAAGGAATCGCTAAAGATGAGGCAGAAGGTCTTGTAAAATCTTTAGAAGAAGCTGGAGCTGAGGTAGAGCTTAAATAAGCATCTTACCCAACAACTAAATTAAGGTTTAGGTCAGAAGGAGTATCCTTTTGACCTAGACCATTTTTTGCATTTATATTTATTCTTTATTTAACACAGAATTTTAACTAAAATTTTTTCTCCTTTGGCAACGAAAAATAGTACTGAAAGAATAAACTTTGCATCGGCTAAATTAGCTACAGACTATCCAGATTTCTTGGATATTCAGATCAAATCTTTTCAAGATTTTTTCCAGTTAAAAACAAAAGCAGATTCGCGAAGTGATGAAGGGTTATACAAAACCTTCATGGACAATTTCCCAATTACAGATACAAGAAATAATTTTGTATTAGAGTTTCTAGACTACTTTGTAGATCCGCCTAGATATTCTATTCAAGAATGTATCGAAAGAGGTTTAACGCATAGTGTTCCTCTAAAAGCACGTTTGAAATTATACTGTACAGATCCTGAACACGAGGATTTTGAAACAATTGTACAAGATGTTTATTTAGGAACGATTCCTTATATGACAGATTCAGGTACTTTTGTTATTAATGGTGCAGAACGTGTGGTTGTTTCTCAGTTACACCGTTCACCTGGTGTTTTCTTTGGACAATCATTTCATGCAAATGGTACCAAGTTATACTCAGCAAGAGTTATTCCTTTCAAAGGATCTTGGATCGAATTTGCAACTGATATCAATCAAGTAATGTATGCTTATATTGATAGAAAGAAAAAATTACCAGTTACTACGTTATTCCGTGCGATCGGATTTGAAAGAGATAAAGATATTTTAGAAATTTTTGACCTTGCTGAAGAAGTAAAGGTTTCTAAAAGTGGTTTAAAGAAAATATTAGGACGAAAGTTAGCTGCTCGTGTATTGAAATCATGGCATGAAGACTTCGTTGATGAAGATACTGGTGAAGTAGTATCTATCGAAAGAAATGAGATTGTTTTAGATCGTGATATTATTCTTGAAAAAGAGCATATCGAAGAGATTATTGATTCTGGTGCTAAAACCGTTTTATTACACAAAGAGGATAATGAAATGGCAGATTATGCTATTATTCATAATACTTTACAAAAAGATCCAACCAATTCTGAAAAAGAAGCTGTTGAGCATATTTACCGTCAATTGCGTAATGCTGAACCGCCTGATGAGGAAACGGCACGTGGAATTATTGACAAATTGTTCTTCTCTGAGCAACGTTATAATTTGGGTGAAGTTGGTCGTTATAGAATGAACAAAAAGTTACAACTTGATGAATCTTTAGATGAAAAAGTTTTAACTAAGAATGATATTATTACCATCGTTAAATATTTGATTGAATTGATCAACTCGAAAGCAGAAGTTGATGATATTGATCACTTATCTAATAGACGTGTAAGAACTGTTGGTGAGCAATTGGCTAGTCAGTTTGGAGTAGGTTTATCAAGAATGGCTCGTACGATTCGTGAAAGAATGAACGTTCGTGACAATGAGGTGTTTACACCTATTGATTTGATCAATGCGAAGACTTTATCTTCAGTGATCAATTCGTTCTTTGGTACCAACCAATTATCTCAGTTTATGGATCAAACAAATCCATTAGCAGAGATTACACATAAGCGTAGATTATCAGCTTTAGGACCTGGTGGACTTTCGAGAGAAAGAGCAGGATTTGAGGTTCGTGATGTACACTATACGCACTATGGTCGTTTGTGTCCGATTGAAACACCAGAGGGACCAAATATTGGTTTGATTTCGTCTTTAGCAGTATACGCAAAAGTGAATCACCTTGGATTTATCGAAACTGCTTATAGAAAGGTGAATGATGGTGTTGTTAACATCAATGATGAACCTATTTATTTAAGTGCTGAAGAGGAAGAAGGACATAAGTTTGCTCAGTCTAACTTGCCGTTAGATGAAAGTGGAAATTTTGTTGCTGATAAAATTATTTCTAGAGAAGAAGCGGATTATCCAGTAGTATCTCCAACAGAAGTAAGTTATATGGATGTATCTCCAAACCAGATTGCATCTATTTCAGCTTCTTTGATTCCTTTCTTAGAGCATGATGATGCCAACCGTGCATTGATGGGATCTAACATGATGCGTCAAGCAGTGCCATTATTGCGTCCTGAATCTCCTATTGTAGGAACAGGTTTAGAACGTAGAGTTGCAAAAGATTCTAGAATCTTGATCAACTCAGAAGGAGCAGGTGTGGTAGAGTATGTTGATGCAAACAAAATTACTATCAAGTACGATAGAACAGATGATGAGAGACTTGTAAGTTTTGATTCTGATGAGAAGTCTTACGACTTGATTAAATTTAGAAAAACCAACCAAGGAACAAATATTAACTTGAAGCCTATCGTTAGAAAAGGTGATAGAGTTGAAGAAGGAGAAGTTCTTTGTGAAGGATATGCAACTCAAAAAGGTGAATTGGCCTTGGGTAGAAATATGAAAGTAGCCTTTATGCCTTGGAAAGGGTATAACTTTGAGGATGCGATTGTAATTTCTGAAAGAGTTGTAAGAGAAGATATATTTACTTCGATTCATATTGATGAATATTCTTTAGATGTTAGGGATACAAAACTTGGAAACGAAGAGTTGACAAATGATATCCCAAATGTTTCTGAAGAAGCAACAAAAGATTTGGATGAAAATGGTATGATCCGAATTGGAGCTGAAGTAAAACCTGGAGATATATTAATTGGTAAAATTACACCAAAAGGTGAATCTGATCCAACTCCAGAAGAAAAATTATTACGTGCAATTTTTGGTGATAAAGCTGGTGATGTAAAAGATGCTTCGTTGAAAGCTTCACCTTCTTTAAGAGGAGTTGTAATTGATAAAAAGTTATTCCAAAGAGCAGTAAAAGATAAATCTAAACGTACTCGTGATAAAGAAGAAATCGCGAAATTAGAGACTGATTTTGCTGTAAAATTTGAAGCTTTAAAAGATACATTGATTGAAAAATTATTCAATCTTGTAACTGGAAAAACTTCTCAAGGTGTACAAAATGATTTGGGTGAAGATGTTTTCCCTAAAGGAAAGAAGTATACATTGAAGATGTTAAATTCTGTGAATGATTACACGCATTTAACTAAAGGTTCTTGGACTACTGATGAAGCCCTTAATGATATGATTAGTGAATTGATTCACAATTATAAAATTAAAGTGAGTGATTTACAAGGTACATTGCGTCGTAACAAATTTACGATTAGTGTAGGGGATGAGTTACCAGCTGGAATATTAAAACTAGCTAAGATTTATGTTGCTAAAAAACGTAAGTTAAAAGTGGGTGATAAGATGGCAGGACGTCACGGGAATAAAGGTATTGTTGCTCGAATTGTAAGAGCAGAAGATATGCCTTTCTTAGAAGACGGAACACCAGTAGATATTGTATTGAATCCACTAGGGGTACCTTCTCGTATGAATATTGGACAAATCTATGAAACTGTATTAGGATGGGCTGGTCAAAAACTAGGTCAGAAATATGCAACTCCAATTTTTGATGGAGCTTCATTAGACGAAATCAATGCACATACAGATGAGGCAGGTGTGCCAAGATTTGGACATACTTACTTATATGATGGTGGAACTGGACAACGTTTTGATCAACCAGCAACGGTGGGTGTTATTTATATGATCAAATTAGGTCATATGATTGAAGATAAGATGCATGCTCGTTCAATCGGACCTTACTCATTAATTACGCAACAACCACTTGGAGGTAAAGCTCAATTTGGAGGTCAACGTTTTGGAGAGATGGAAGTTTGGGCATTAGAGGCATATGGTGCTTCTAGTATCTTGAGAGAAATCTTAACAGTTAAATCTGATGATGTAATGGGAAGAGCTAAAACTTACGAAGCAATCGTAAAAGGAGAGCAAATGCCAGAGCCAGGTTTACCTGAATCATTTAACGTATTAATGCACGAACTGAAAGGTTTAGGATTAGACGTTAGATTAGAAGACTAAATATACAAGGGTAGTATTAAGTAATTGATACTACCCATTATATAAAGTCAGACAGGAAAATAATATTTACATTTTAAATTCGAATCCATTTACCATGGCAAGAAAAGAAGATAAATACACTGTAAAAAAATTCAGTAAAATATCAATTGGTTTAGCCTCTCCAGAATCTATTTTAGATGTTTCTAAAGGAGAAGTTTTAAAACCAGAAACTATAAACTACCGTACACACAAGCCAGAAAGAGATGGTTTGTTCTGTGAGCGTATTTTTGGTCCTATCAAGGATTTTGAATGTGCCTGTGGAAAATACAAAAGAATCCGTTATAAAGGAATCGTTTGTGACCGTTGTGGTGTAGAAGTAACAGAGAAGAAAGTACGTAGAGACAGAGTAGGTCATATCAATTTGGTTGTGCCTATTGCTCATATTTGGTACTTTAGATCATTGCCTAATAAAATGGGATACCTTTTGGGATTACCATCTAAAAAATTAGACATGATTATTTACTACGAGCGTTACGTAGTAATTCAACCAGGTATTGCATCTAATTTAGACGGTACACCATTGCAAAAAATGGACTTCTTAACTGAAGAAGAGTATCTTGATATTTTGGAAACAATTCCAATGGAAAACAGATATTTAGACGATTCAGATCCAAATAAATTCATTGCGAAGATGGGAGCTGAGTGTTTGATTGATTTGTTAGATCGTATTGATTTGGATGCATTGTCTTATGAATTGCGTCATAAAGCAAATACAGAAACATCTAAACAACGTAAAACAGAAGCGTTGAAACGTTTGAATGTTGTTGAGGCGTTTAGAGAATCTGCTAAAAACAGAGAGAACAATCCAGCTTGGATGATTATGAAGGCGATTCCTGTAATACCGCCAGAATTACGTCCGTTGGTGCCATTAGATGGTGGTCGTTTTGCTACTTCTGATTTGAATGATTTATACCGTAGAGTAATTATTCGTAACAACCGTTTGAAGCGTTTGATGGAAATTCAAGCACCAGAGGTGATTTTACGTAATGAAAAACGTATGTTGCAAGAATCTGTTGATTCATTATTTGATAACACGCGTAAAGCTTCTGCTGTAAAAACTGAATCTAACAGACCTTTGAAATCTTTATCAGATTCATTAAAAGGTAAGCAAGGTCGTTTCCGTCAAAATTTATTAGGGAAACGTGTTGATTATTCTGCACGTTCTGTAATTGTTGTTGGACCAGAAATGAAATTGTCTGAATGTGGATTGCCAAAAGACATGGCAGCTGAACTATACAAACCTTTTATCATCCGTAAGTTGATCGAAAGAGGAATTGTAAAAACAGTAAAGTCTGCTAAGAAAATTATAGATAAAAAAGAGCCAGTGGTTTGGGATATCTTGGAGAATGTTTTAAAAGGACATCCAGTATTGCTAAACCGTGCGCCTACGCTTCACCGATTAGGTATTCAAGCATTCCAACCAAAATTGATCGAAGGAAAAGCGATTCAATTACACCCATTGGTATGTACAGCATTTAATGCCGATTTTGATGGGGATCAAATGGCGGTGCATTTACCATTAGGACCTGAAGCTATTTTGGAAGCGCAAATGTTATTATTGGCTTCTCATAATATTTTGAATCCAGCGAATGGTGCACCAGTAACAGTACCATCTCAAGATATGGTACTTGGATTGTACTATATGACAAAAGAGAGAATCTCTACTCCTGAAGTGCCGATTAAAGGTGAAGGATTGACATTCTACTCTCCGGAAGAGGTGAATATTGCTTACAACGAAGGAGCAGTTGACTTGAATGCTGGAATCAGTGTTAGAACACAAGATATCGATGAAAACGGTGAGCAAGTAACTAAAATTATCAAAACTACTGTTGGTAGAGTATTGATTAATGAAGTTGTTCCTGCTGCTGCTGGATATATCAATGAAGTATTGACTAAGAAAAACTTAAGAGGAATTATTGGTGGTGTATTAAAAGCAACTGATATTCCTACTACTGGTAAATTCTTGGATGATATTAAAACAATGGGATTCAAATTTGCATTCCAAGGTGGATTGTCGTTTAGTTTAGGAGATATCATTATCCCAGCTGAAAAACAGCAAATGATTGATGATGCGAACTCAGAGGTTGATGTAATCATGGCTAACTATAACATGGGTATGTTAACAAACAAAGAACGTTACAACCAAGTTATTGATATTTGGGGATCTACAAACAACCGTTTGACGGAATTGTCTATGAAACGTTTGCGTGAAGATCAACAAGGATTTAACTCAGTATACATGATGTTGGATTCTGGAGCCCGTGGATCGAAAGAGCAAATTCGTCAGTTGACTGGTATGCGTGGATTGATGGCGAAGCCTAAAAAATCTACTGCTTCTGGAGGAGAAATTATTGAGAATCCAATTCTTTCTAACTTTAAGGAAGGATTATCAATTTTGGAATACTTTATCTCAACTCACGGTGCGCGTAAAGGACTTGCCGATACTGCCTTGAAAACGGCAGATGCTGGTTACTTAACACGTCGTTTGGTTGATGTATCACAAGATGTAATTATCAATGAAGATGATTGTGGTACATTGAGAGGTCTAGAAGTTGCTCCATTGAAGAAAAATGATGAAATCGTTGAGTCATTGAGCGAAAGAATTGTTGGACGTTTTACTTTACATGATGTATTACATCCAGTAACAAAAGAAGTTATCGTTGAAGCTACAACATTGATTTCTGATGAATTGGCGAAAGCTATTGAAGATTCTGGAATTGATTCTATTGAAGTACGTTCTCCATTAACTTGTGAGGCTACTACAGGAATATGTGCTAGTTGTTACGGACAAAGTATGTCTACAAGAACAATGGTTCAAAGAGGTGAATCTGTTGGAGTTATTGCTGCACAGTCAATTGGAGAGCCTGGTACACAGTTAACACTTAGAACGTTCCACGTTGGAGGGGTTGCTGGTAACATTTCTGAAGACAATAAATTGATTGCTAAATTCAGCGGAAGTATCGAAATCGAAGATTTAAATACTGTTGAAGGAGAAGACGGTCAAGGTAATAAAGTTGATATCGTAATCTCTAGAACATCTGAAATTAAAGTAATTGATGATGTAACTGGATTGGTATTAAGTTCAAATAACATTCCTTATGGTTCTCATGTTTTCGTAAAAGGAAAGAAGAAAATCAAAAAAGGAGATGTAATTTGTCAGTGGGATGCATTTAACGGTGTTATCGTTTCTGAATTTGGTGGTAAAATCGTCTTTGACAATGTTGAAAGAGGAGTGAACTACACGGTAGAAATAGATGAGCAAACTGGTTTCCAAGAAAAAGTAATTACAGAATCTAAGAATAAGAAAATTATTCCTGCTTTGATTATCGAAGGAGAAGATGGTGAAGCATTACGTTCTTACAGTTTACCATTAGGTTCTCACTTGATGATTGAAGATGGAGATGTAATTGAGCCAGGTAAAGTATTGGTGAAGATTCCTCGTAAGTCAGGTAAAGCAGGAGATATTACAGGAGGTTTACCTCGTGTAACAGAATTATTTGAAGCTCGTAATCCTTCGAACCCGGCAGTTGTTGCTGAGACAGATGGTGTTGTTTCTTTCGGAAAAATCAAACGTGGTAACCGTGAGATCATCGTTGAATCTAAATTAGGAGATGTTAAGAAATACTTAGTAAAGCTTTCTAATCAAATCTTAGTTCAAGAAAATGACTTTATCAAAGCAGGTATGCCATTATCTGATGGAGCAACTACTCCAAATGATATTTTGAAAATTCAAGGACCGGCAAAAGTACAAGAGTACTTGGTGAATGAAATTCAAGAGGTTTACCGTTTACAAGGGGTAAAAATTAACGACAAACACTTTGAGGTTGTAGTACGTCAAATGATGCGTAAAGTTAGAATTATTGATTCTGGAGATACATTATTCTTAGAGAATTCATTAATTCATAAAAATGACTTTATCGAGCAAAATGATGCTATCTACGGTATGAAAGTAGTTGAAGAAGTTGGAGGCTCAGAAGAATTGAAAGCAGGACAAATTATTTCTGCTCGTAAATTGAGAGACGAGAATTCTTTATTACGTCGTGAAGATAAAGATTTAGTAGTAGCAAGAGATGCGAGACCAGCAACCGCTGAGCAAGTATTGCAAGGTATTACTAGAGCTTCATTACAGACAAAATCATTTATTTCTGCAGCTTCTTTCCAAGAAACTACAAAAGTATTGAATGAGGCAGCTGTAAGTGGAAAAGTAGATAACTTAGAAGGATTGAAAGAGAATGTTATTGTTGGTAAGAGAATTCCAGCTGGTACAGGTATGCGTTCTTACAATAACTTAATCGTTGGTCCAAAAGAGGAAATCGAAGAGAGTTTAAACTTAGACTAACCTAGTTAGTGTAATTGAATAATAAGATTGGTTCACGAGAAATTGTGGACCAATCTTTTTTTTAAAACACATTATACATATCTTTATCATTATGAATGAAGAACAAAAACAAAAAGAAGGTCAATTAAATATTGAACTGGATGAGAAGATAGCAGAAGGAACATACTCTAACCTGGCAATTATCAATCATTCTGTGTCAGAGTTTATAGTAGATTTTATTAATGTAATGCCCGGAACACCTAAGGCAAAAGTAAAATCTAGAATTATTTTAACTCCTGAACATGCAAAAAGATTGACGAAAGCATTAGCGGATAATATAAAAAGATTTGAAGCAGCTAATGGAAAAATCAACGAGCCTGAGGAAACACCAATACCCATGAATTTTGGTCCTACAGGGCAAGCATAAAGAATTAGAACAAATAAAGAGCCTAACAACTGTTGTATTGTTAGGCTTTTTTTATGAATCATTAGAAACAGTTTTGAATCAATTTTACGATATTTGTACGTTCTCATGAAGTAATATTTCCATGAGAAATACATCAAATAAAAACTAAAAATATTAGATATATGTCAGACGATAAAAAAGTCATTTTTTCCATGTCAGGTTTGAGTAAAACTTACCAAAGTACGGGAAAACAAGTATTAAAAAACATTCATTTAAGTTTCTTTTATGGAGCTAAAATTGGGATCTTAGGACTGAATGGTTCGGGTAAATCATCTTTGCTTAAGATTATTGCTGGCGTTGATAAAAACTATCAAGGTGATATCACGTTTTTACCTGGATATTCAGTTGGGTTTTTAGAGCAAGAACCTGAATTAGATGAATCGAAAACGGTTTTAGAAATTGTAAAGGAAGGTGTTGCTGATACTGTTGCTGTATTAGATGAGTATAATAAAATCAACGATCAATTTGGTCTGGAAGAAGTGTACTCTGATGCTGATAAAATGGAGCAACTGATGAATCGTCAAGCGGAATTACAAGATAAAATAGATGCTTTAGACGCTTGGGAGTTGGATACAAAACTTGAAATAGCAATGGATGCGTTGCGCACACCTGAGCCAGATAAATCTATTTCTGTATTGTCTGGAGGAGAGAAACGTAGAGTTGCTTTGTGTAGATTGTTGTTGCAACAACCGGATGTGTTGTTATTGGATGAGCCTACCAACCATTTAGATGCTGAATCTGTTCATTGGTTAGAGCATCATTTAGCGCAATACAAAGGAACAGTAATTGCTGTAACGCATGATAGATATTTCTTGGACAATATTGCAGGGTGGATTTTAGAATTGGATAGAGGAGAAGGAATCCCTTGGAAAGGAAATTACTCTTCTTGGTTAGATCAGAAGTCACAACGTATGGCTCAGGAAGATAAAACAGCCTCGAAGCGTCAAAAAACACTTGAAAGAGAATTAGAATGGGTTCGTCAAGGGGCAAAAGGTCGTCAATCAAAATCGAAAGCACGTTTAGCGAACTATGACAAATTGATGAATCAAGATCAAAAGGCAAAAGAGGAGAAATTAGAAATCTATATACCAAACGGACCTCGTTTGGGATCAAATGTGATTGATGCCAAAGGTGTTTCAAAAGCTTTTGGTGAGAAATTGTTGTATGATAATCTAGAATTTACGTTACCTCCTAATGGTATCGTAGGGATTATTGGACCAAACGGTGCTGGAAAATCTACCATATTTAGAATGATTATGGGAGAGGAGAATCCTGATGCTGGTGAGTTCGTGGTTGGTGAAACTGCAAAAATAGCTTATGTAGATCAATCACATGCAGATATTGATCCTGAGCGTTCTATATGGGCGAATTTCGCTGATGAGCAGGACCAAATTATGATGGGAGGTAAAATGGTAAACTCTCGTGCATATTTAAGCCGTTTCAATTTTAGTGGATCAGAACAAAACAAAAAAGTAAATACATTATCTGGAGGTGAGCGAAATAGATTGCATTTGGCGATGACTCTAAAAGAAGAAGGGAATGTATTGTTGTTAGATGAGCCTACCAATGACTTAGATGTAAATACTTTAAGAGCACTTGAAGAAGGTTTGGAAAACTTCGCAGGATGTGCGGTTGTTATTTCGCATGATAGATGGTTCTTAGATAGAATATGTACACATATTTTGGCGTTTGAAGGGGAGTCTCAAGTATATTTCTTTGAAGGTAGTTTTTCTGAATACGAAGAAAATAAGAAGAAACGATTGGGTGGTGATTTGATGCCGAAGCGTATCAAATACAAAAAGCTTATTCGATAAGTATTAAAAAAGCCGTTACAAATTGTAACGGCTTTTTTTTATTTACTATATAATTTTTTTCTAATCCTACTTAACTGAATAGGTGTAATTCCTAGTCGAGAAGCGATATGATATTGATTGATTAGATTGTCTATGTTTGGAATTCTTTTTTGAAGAATCAAATAACGTTCTGTCGCATTTAGTGTTAACAATTCATCATTGGTTTTTTGTAAATGGGCATAGTGTAATTCAACGGTTCTGGTATACCACGCTGCAATTTCTTGGTTTTCTTTACATTTTTGAATTAGTGCTGTATAGTTGATTTCTAACACCTCACAGTCCGTCAGGCATTGACATGCGATTTTACTCGGTTCTCGTGTTATTAAAGCTTCAGTAGCTGCTAAGATATTATATGTGCTTATCAATGATCGAATGTATTCTACACCCTTATCTGTAACACTATAAGAACGTGCAACACCTGTTTTAATAAAGTACAATGATTCAGGGACGGTGCCTATCTCAGTAAGAATACTTCCGGCTTTGAAAGTTTTACTTTCACACATGTCCATATAGATTTCATAAGATTCTACAGATAAGGGAGAGATCTTATTCATGAATTCATATAACTCGTTCATAGTTAGCAATTTGATAGTTGAAAAAATAACATTTGTTAATTTATTAAATATATTAAAAAAATTGCAATACGAATAAAATCTGAGATTATGTTTTTATAAAAATTAAGAAAGTAAGTTTTTTACTTTTTTAAGATATAAATAAGAAGCAGGACCTTCCATGAATAATAAATCTAAGATGCTTAAATTTTGATGAAATCCATGTTTTATGTCAAACATTTGTGGGTATTCAGGTAATTTTAATTCGATTTTCTTTTTAGCATTAACGAGCTGTCTATTGTCAAGATGGCTAGTTTCTAATAAAAATTCTGAGGTCTTAGAGTATGTTGATTCTTCTTGCAATGCTTCAGTGATAAATGCGTGTATGTCAAGATTTAAATCAATTAAAAAAGTATGTTTTTTATCGTATATGGATTTTATATCATCTTCATAATATTCAAAAAAAGGGGATGAACGATAGGCTGCTTGAAACGATTTTAAATGATTTTGATACCATAATCCAGCATCGTAATCAATTTTCACATCTCTAGAAAGTGATTTTTCTTCGTTTCGATTGTGATGAATTGGAATATTCAATAATTGCTTACCATTTGCATTTGCTATATAACATCTGTTTCTATAGGTTTGCTTTTGAAAATTATCTTCAAATTCAAATAGAATTTCCTTTTCACCATAGATTATTGCATATTGTATAATCGGTGAAAAGTATGTTGGATGAACTAAAATCATTCGAAATACAGTGCTTATTTACGATTTTCTTTTTTTGTATTCTTTGTATCCTAAATAAATTGCTAATATTATTAGAAAGTGATAAAAGTAAGACTTCGTAGGTCCTTCTAAATTAACGGTTGTGAACAATCGATCCCAGCGAACTTTGTTAAGAATCCCATCTCCATAGGTGTTCCAACTAAACCAAACGAATACAGGCTTTCCTACAACATGATCAAAAGGAACATATCCCCAATATCTTGAGTCTTCAGAGTTGTGTCTGTTGTCTCCCATCATCCAATAATAATTTTGTTTGAATGTATAAGATGTTGTTTTTACACCATTGATAAATATATCTGTTCCTTCGACTTTTAACGTATTGTGTTCGTAGTCTTTGATTATTTTCTTGTAAAAAGGTAGAGAGTTAAGATCGAGCGCTACTGTTTTACCTTCTTCCGGAATATAGATAGGTCCCATATTGTCGCGATTCCACTTTAACTCAATTGATGGGAATACAGCTTCTGCTTCTCCTTTTGCAGCTATGTTTCTAGTTACACTTTTAATTTGTTTATTTTTCTTAAGTTTTGAAGCGTTTTTCTCATCAAGATTCAAAACATATTTTCTGTTTTTTATGTAATCTTTTCCAAATCTATCAAATAATTGTTTTTCATAGAATAAAGGCAATTCATAGTCTTGATATGCGGTTTTAGCCTCTCCAGGACGCACGTGATAGGTGTTGTAAATCATGTTATCACTCATTGATTTACCATCCGTATCGACAGTATAATAGAATTGAGGTTTTGCTCTTTCAGGAAGTATTGATCTTTCACCATTGATATAAATAAATCCATCCTTTATTTCTAAAGAGTCTCCTGCAATAGCCACACAACGTTTCACGTAGTTTGATTTTTTGTCAATCGGCTTGGCATATTTTCTATCGTGTTTGAAAAACTGTCTAACAGTATCTGCGGGCCAGTTAAAAACTACGATTTCATTTCTTTTGATTTTTTGAAAACCAGGTAAACGAAAATAGGGTAATTGAAATTTGTTTAAGAACGAGTTTTTATTTGTAGCATCATCGTCATAAACATATGACTTAGTCTTGATAATTGGTAATGTATCATGTACCATCGGTGCAGCAATCACAGAAGTAGGTGTTTTTGCCCCGTAGTGAAACTTACTCACAAATAAGAAATCTCCAACCAATAAAGATTTCTCTAATGATGAAGTTGGTATGGTATAAGGCTGCATGATGTAGGTATGCACCATCGTAGCAGCTACAATTGCAAAAAGTATAGAACTTACCCATTCGCCCACTTCTGATTTTGGTTGTAAGCTTCTGTTTTCAATGTAGGAAACATCGGTAGCATAATTGATATAATATGCATAGAACCCTAAAGAAAAAATACTTAATGCGGTGTCAAGGCTAGAGTTTTTACCAAAACTTCGAGCAGTTTCTACCCAAATTACAGGTAGCATGATTAAGTTGATAACAGGTACAAAAAGCAAAATAACCCACCATTTCGGGCGGTTGATAATTTGCATTAAAACGATTGCATTGTAAACAGGAACAATGGCTTCCCATGATTTTCTACCTGCTTTTTGGTATAATTTCCAAGTCCCTAAAAAGTGAATTCCTTGAATAACAAGTAAAACCAAGAACCATTCTGTAAGTGTCATAAACTATTATTTTTTTCAAATATGTTCAAATCTATCAATCAATTGCGTTAGGAGTATGTTAAATTCCTAATACGTCTTTCATAGAAAAAACTCCTTTTTTTCCGATAATCCATTCTGCAGCAACGACCGCACCTAAAGCAAATCCTTGACGGTTGTGTGCAGTATGTTTGATGTCTATTCTATCTACAACTGAATCGTATGAAATAGAATGAGTACCAGGAACTTCAGGACTTCTAATAGCAGAAATTGGGATACTATTTTCTTCGGTAGCATTGTCCAATTCCCATTTTGTGTTTTGCGTGTTCTCGATTATTCCTTCTGCCAATGTGATTGCCGTTCCGCTTGGTTCATCAAGTTTTTGTTTGTGGTGAATTTCTTCCATTGTAACATTGTACTGGTCTAAATTTCCCATCATTTTTGCAAGCTGTTTGTTCAATTCAAAGAAAATATTGACTCCTAAACTATAATTAGATGAATAAATAAATGCCCCTTCTGTTTCAGAAGCTAATTGTTTCATTTCTTCAAATTGATCTAGCCACCCTGTAGTTCCTGAAACGATAGGTACATTGTTATTTAAACAATTGCTGATATTTGAAACGGCTGAGTTTGGAATACTAAAATCAATAGCAACATCAGCTATTGAGATGTCATATGCTGGACTATCTTTGTCGATTGTTAAAACTATTTCATGTCCTCGGTCAATAGCAATCTTTTCGATTGTTTGTCCCATTTTTCCGTATCCTAATAATGCTATTTTCATTTTAAAAATTATAATTAAAGGTAAGCCCAACGAAAGGTTTGTTATCGTTTGGATCACTAAATATTTGTGGGTCGAATGATATCTTATCATTGACATTAAATTGCAATAGATGCGCACTTACACTGGCATCTACGATTTGTAAAACATAAAAACCAATAAACAAAAGTAATGAAGTTTCTCGGTTTTGTTTTAATGTTTTTTGAGCACTTACAAGACCTTCTCTAGAAATCAATGTAGTTCCATCATCCAAGGTAAATTCATCTTGATAACCAGCTTCTCTTAACTTGTATGCGTTTCGATAGCGTTTGTACGAGTCATTGTTTATTGAAAAATAATACATGCTTGTAGCCATTGCTCCATAGACAAACGGTAGTTTCCAAGCTTGTTTGTTATATACTTGTCCCATACCAGGTAAGATAGCTGAGTAAAATGCAGCAGTAGCTGGACGTAAAGGATCATAACCTTCAGCCTTAATTACATCTTCGCTAGTAATTTGTGGAGTTGTATTCTGACCTTTTACAGAATAAAAACTAAGAACTACAAAAGTGATAAAAGTATATGTGAATTTTTTATGCACTTATTCAAGCAGTTTTTTGATTCTATTAAAATCTTCTTCAGAGTGAAAAGGAATAGAAATTTTACCTTTTCCTTTAGCATTAACTGATACCGATATTTTGTGTCCGAAAAACTCGCTAATAGTAGGGATTCCGTTTTTTACAAATGAAGGAGTAACACCAGAAGCTGTTTTTTTTGTTTTGGATGGTGCTTTTATTTCTTTTACCAATTCTTCGGTTTGTCGAACAGATAACTTGTCTTTTAGAATTTTTTCATAAACAAACAATTGATCATCAATAGCATCAATATTTATAAGAGCTCGTCCATGTCCCATTGAAATGAATCCATCTCTCATACCTGTTTGAATGATAGGATCTAGTTTTAGCAAACGCAGGTAATTTGTAACTGTCGATCTTTTTTTTCCAACTCTGGTACTTAACTCTTCTTGAGTCAATTTAATTTCATCAACCAATCTTTGGTAGGATAAAGCAACTTCAATAGGATCTAAGTTTTTTCGTTGGATATTTTCTACCAATGCCATTTCAAGCATTTCTTGATCGTTGGCAGTTCTTATATAGGCTGGTACGGTTTTATTTCCGATTAATTTAGAAGCACGAAAACGTCTTTCACCTGAAACCAATTGAAATGAGTTTTCATTGATTTTTCGCACCGTAATAGGTTGAATTACTCCAAGTTCTTTAATCGAATTTGCTAGTTCTGTAAGCGCTTCTTCATTGAAATAACTTCGCGGTTGAAACGGGTTGACCTCTATTTGATCAATACTCAATTCGATAATATTTCCTACTGATTTTTTAGATGTATCTTCAGTGGTACTTTCGTTTAATAGCGCAGATAATCCACGACCTAAAGCTTGTTTTTTGGTTGCTTTTGCCATTACGAGTTCTTTTTTAATACTTCATTTGCCAAACTAATATAGTTTTCAGCTCCTTTACTAGTAGCATCATATGCGATAATACTTTCACCATAACTAGGTGCTTCTCCTAAACGAGTATTTCTTTGAATTACAGTTTTAAAGACCATTTCGTTAAAATGCTTTCGAACTTCTTCAACCACTTGATTAGATAAACGCAAACGCGAATCAAACATGGTTAACAAAAGACCTTCAATATCTAAATCTGTATTGTGTATTTTTTGTACACTTTTTATCGTGTTCAACAGTTTTCCTAATCCTTCCAATGCAAAATACTCGCATTGAATTGGTATAATTACAGAATCGGCAGCTGTCAACGCATTCAATGTAATCAATCCAAGAGAAGGAGCACAGTCAATTAAAATATAATCATAAGCATCTTTTACTTGCTCTAATGATTTTTTTAACATGTATTCTCTATCTTCTTTATCAACTAATTCAATTTCAATGGCCACAAGATCAATGTGCGCCGGTATGATATCTACATTAGGAGATGTTGTTGATTGGATAGCTTCTTCAGCTGTAATTGTGTGTTCTAAAATTTGATAAGTTCCAGCGGAAATAGTTTCAATATCAATCCCTAATCCTGAAGATGCGTTTGCTTGAGGATCAGCATCTATCAAAAGGATTTTTTTTTCTAATACCCCAAGAGAGGCGGCAAGATTCACAGTGGTAGTTGTCTTACCTACTCCACCTTTTTGGTTTGCTATTGCAATAATTTTTCCCATTGAAATCTGTAATTATAAAAATCAAAAATACGATTAATTATGAGTTAATAAAAGGTAAGATGTTAACAAACTTGTAAACTTCTTTGGTATAAAAAAAACCGACTGATATCGTCGGTTTTTTATAATAATTGAAAGAATTATTCGTTTGTGAGTTCTTCCTTTTTCTTGTCGAATTCAGATTTTTCTTCTCTAGGCCAAACATTATTTGAGATGTCTACATCTGCTGTTTCTTGCTTAGGGTCAATGACAATGCTTTTGATTGCTTTGTTTGATGCAACAACTTTATTTACTTGTTTGTCGTTTTTTCTCCAAATTTGAGCAGGGTAGGTAATTGATTTTGTCGTATTGTCTTCGTAAGTATACTCAACAATAATCGGCATTACAAGTCCGCCTGGTTTTTCAAATGTTATTTCGTAAAAGTATCCTGGAATTTCGGCATCTGCTGTATTTTGATAATTGGCATCAATGTAGTTTTTCAAAATTTTAATATCTAATGCAGTTTGTGGTTCGCCTTCTGTTTCTGGATCTGTAGATAAATAGATACTTGGACGAATTTGTTCAGCAGTGATACCATATTTTTTAGCCAATTCGATAACGTCTTGCGTAGGTTTGTTTGTTACGCGATATTGATTGACGCTTTTAATTCCGATATCTGTGAAATCTGTGGTATAGAACCAACCTCTCCAAAACCAGTCTAAGTCAAAAGCAGAAGCGTCTTCCATAGTTCTAAAAAAATCTTCGGGAGTTGGGTGTTTGAACATCCATCTTTGTGCATAAGTTTTGAAAGCATAATCGAACAATTCATGTCCCATGATTGTTTCTCTTAACATGTATAAACCGGCAGCTGGCTTAGTGTATGCATTGGGTCCGAACTGATGAGTATTATCTCCTTGAGTCATGATTGGAGCAATGTTGCTTTGATCACCATCCATGTATGGTATGATGTCTTTTGGTAAATTTCCTGTATCAAAATTAGGATCAAACGTGAGTTCAGTTAAAGTTTCGACGAATGAGTTCAAACCTTCATCCATCCAAGTCCATTGGCGTTCGTCAGAATTTACAATCATTGGGAAAAAATTATGTCCAACTTCATGAGTGATAACTCCAATCATTGCATCCCTAGTTCTATCATCATAACTACCATCAGGTCTAGGTCTACCATAATTCCAGCAGATTTGAGGATATTCCATTCCTTGGTTTTTAGAATGTACAGAAATTGCTTTGTGGTAAGGGTAATCAAAAGTATAAGAAGAGTATTCTTTCAAAGTGTGGGCAACAACTTTTGTTGAGTATTCTTCCCATAACGGATTTCCTTCTTTTGGATATAATGAATAGGCCATTACGGTTTTTCCATTGATGTCAACAGCCATACCATCCCAAATAAATTTTCTTGACGATGCAAATGCAAAATCTCGAACGTTTTTCGCATCAAAAGACCAAGTTTTGGTTTCTTTGCTTTTGTTTTTTTCAGCTTCAATAGCTTCTTCTTGAGAAACTATTATAACAGGCTTGTCGAACGAATTTTTTGCTTTTTCTAATCGTTCTAACTGTGTTGGTGTTAATACTTTTTTAGGGTTTGTCAATACGCCTGTAGCATTTAAAATATGATCTTTTGGAGTTGTGATGTTTACTTTGAAATCACCAAATTCAAGAGCAAATTCACTTCTTCCCCAAAATTGCATGTTTTGCCATCCTTCAACATTGTTATAAACAGCTAGTCTTGGGTAAAATTGAGCAATTACGTAAAGATTATTACCATCTGCTTTGAAGTGTTCGTAACCAGATCGATCTCTATGAGGAACATGGTCGTTGATGTTGTACCACCATTTGATTTGAAAATTGAACTTTTTTCCAGAAGCCAAAGGTTTTGGCAATTCAATACGCATCATGGTTTGATTGATCATGTACGATAGATCATTTCCCTTTGCATCTTTTACATGAACAATATTAAAACCTCCATCGAATGGTTTGTCGATAAAATCTGCAGCAAATTTTTCGGGAGTGTAAAGAACTTCTGGTCCACCTCCTTCAATAAGTGGTGATTTAGAGTCTTTTGCTCGTTTGTTTTGGTCTAATTGTACCCAAAGATATTGTAACTCGTCCTTAGAATTGTTGTAGTATACAATGGATTCATCTCCGCTTAATTTTTGGTTTTCGTCATCCAAAATAATATCCATTTCATAATCTACTTGTTGCTGTGTGTAATTTACACCTGGAGCACCCGATGCTGTGTGTTGACTATTTGGAGTCGCAAATTCATCTTTTAATTGTTTGAATTTGTTGTTGTTTGTATGCCCCGTTTTTGTCTGTGTTTCTTGTGCCGTTAAAGCAAGAGAAAAGAATACAGCAATTAATGTAGAAGTTCTAAAGATTTTTTTCATAATCGTATTTTTGAGAAAGAACAAATGTATAAATATTTGCTCAATGTTGATACTCTGTGCGCACTGTTGACTCATATCTATCTAAAATATAAGTCTTATGTTTTTCGTGAATATTTAATTTGATAATGTTTTCTTGATCTGGAAAGGAACGGCACAAAACACTATTGTCGATTTTAATATTTTGGATCGAAGCAATATTTGTAGCTTCTAAATAAAATATCGCAATGTCTTCTTTATATTCTTTGCCGATATAGCTATAGTTAATTTTCGAGTCGTTTACAGCTACTTCGAAATGTTTTTTTAGGTACTCATAGTATATGCTATCTGCATTTTTCGGTTCTCTGTCAGTAGCGAGTTCAATGCGACTATTGTTAATTGTATTTATTTCTAATTGTAAGTCATCGACAAAAATACGAAGTACCATTTGCAATGCCTTTTGCTTTTTTACATATTCTATATGAGAAATACTCATGTAATATTTATGTACATTAAATGAGCAGAATAGCAATACAATACCGATAGCAAACAGGGTGGTTCTTTTCATATATGACTATAAAAAGTAAAGATGGTTATTTCTGTAAAAAAATAATAGTTAATTTTGATTTTTTTCGAAAAAACTAAACATATGTATAATTATGAAAAATCTTATTTTAGCTAGTTCTTCAACGATACATGGTAGTGGGTATTTGGAATATCTTCAGCCACAGCTCAAAACCTTGTTTGAAGGAGTCTCTGAAATTTTATTTATTCCCTATGCGAGACCTTCCGGGATCTCATATGATGCATATACCAAGGTCGCTTCAAAAGGATTGTCTAATTTAGGAGTCAAGGTAAAAGGAATTCATCAATGTATAGATCCTAAAAAAGGTTTGAATGCTGCTCAAGCAGTTTTTGTTGGAGGGGGCAATACTTTTGTTTTGGTAGATACGCTACAGAAACTAGGTCTTATGTCTGTTTTGAAGAAAAAAATAGCAGCTGGAATGCCTTATTTAGGAACAAGTGCTGGAAGTAATATTTGCGGAGTCTCTATGCAAACAACGAATGATATGCCTATTGTACAACCGGAAAGCTTTTCGACATTAGGAGTAATCCCATTTAATTTAAATGCACATTTTATAGTAGCAGATAAAAACTCTACACACAAAGGAGAAACGAGAGAAACAAGAATCAAAGAGTTTCATGTATTCAATACGGTACCGGTTATCGGTTTGCAAGAGGGAAGTTGGTTGCAAATTTCTGGCAACCAGGTGAAGTTAGAAGGTACGTTAAATGCATTTCTCTTTGAGCAAAAGAGAGAGTTACAAATATGTAAACCTAATTATATATTTAAAAAAAAGAGCTTGTAAATTTACAAGCTCTTTTTTTGAATTGTGTTTTAATAAGGAATTCTATCCGTGATTTTTAATCCATATCCAGTCATACCGACACGTTTTTTTGTCGTGGAAGAATTAGAAATCAATTTGATATTATATATATCTAAATCATGTAAAATTTGAGCTCCTATACCAAAATCTTTGTCATCCATTCCTTGTGAATAGTTCACTGGTTTTTCAACGTTTGATTGGTTTTTTAAGGCCTGTAATCTTTGCAATAAATTAAAAGACTGCACTTCTTGGTTGATAAAGACAACGGCACCTTTACCTTCTTTTTCTATAAGGCCGAAAATACTTTGTAATTTGTCGTCGATATTATTTTGTAAAGTTCCTAAAATATCGTTTCCGAAAGAATTAGGTGTGACTTTTACCAAAACTTCATCTGTTTTTTTCCAGCTACCCTTAGTAATTGCAATGTGTATTTGATCGTTTGTGGTTTGGTTGTAGGCTCTTAATCTAAAATCTCCGAAACGCGTAGCAATATCAAAATCTTCAACTTTTTTTATCAAAGAATCATGTTGCATTCTGTACGAAACTAAATCTTCGATAGAGATTAGTTTTAAATCAAACTCTTTGGCTACCTTTTTCAATTCAGGCAAACGAGCCATAGTTCCATCTTCATTCAGAATTTCAACTAAAATTCCAGAAGGGTCTAATCCCGCCAATCTAGCTAAATCAACAGCAGCTTCAGTATGACCAGTTCTTCTTAATACACCCCCTTTTTTTGCTTTTAAAGGAAAAATATGTCCAGGTCTACCTAAATCGATTGGGCGTGTGTTTTTATCAGTCAATGCAAAAATAGTTTTAGATCTATCTTGCGTTGAGATTCCTGTTGTACAGCCATTTCCAATCAAATCAACAGATACTGTAAATTGTGTGTTATGCAATACAGTATTGTCGTCTACCATCATGTTTAGTCCTAGTTCTTCGCAACGTTCTTCAATCAAAGGCGCACAGATTAATCCTCTACCGTGCTTCGCCATAAAATTGATCATTTCTGGTGTTACTTTCTCGGCAGCTGCAATGAAATCACCTTCATTTTCTCTGTCTTCATCATCAACCACAATTACCACTTTTCCAGCACGGATATCGGCAATCGCTTCTTGAATGGTATTTAATTTCATTTCTTCTGTTTTAGTATTGTTTTGTGTCATTACCTTTTCGGTTCTTTTTGTTTTTTTAGACGCTTAAAGATAGGTTTGATTTTTTTCAAAATTCCATCAAAGTTAAACGCTGCTGTACCTTTGCTCGCTCTTTTTGTCAAATAAATTCCAAAAGGGAAAATAATCAATGTGGATAGCCAACCACCCAATGTTGAGGATATTGAACTTTCTTCTGCGATATTTTTACCCAATGAATTGATAAAGAAATAGACCACAAAAATAAGAATCGCCATTACCATGGGCAAACCAAATCCTCCTTTTCTTATCAAAGACCCTAATGGAGCTCCAATAAAAAATAACAATATACATGAAAGTGAAAAGGCAAATCGATAATGGAATTCAAAATCAAAAAGATTTAAAATTTTACGTTTCGTCTTATAACTTTCTTTAAATACTTGTATGCTTCTTAATGGTTTTTTTAGGTTGTTTGAAGCATTTTGAATAATTGATATTTTACCATTTAATTTGAAATTTTCTAAAATTTCTTGACTTAATTTTTCATTAGATAACGTATCGTGTCTCTTGTAAAGTTTTTCTCCATAATTTCGAACGTAAAAAGAAGAAGCTTTGGCATTGATATAGGTATCGTATGACATTTTTAAACTATCAGATTGTGAGTAAAGTTGTCTGACATTTAACATCATATAATGTTTTTTGTATTTCTCAAGATCTAAATCATTACTGCTCAACGAAGAAATATCAATGTTTACTTTGTAGTTGTCAAATTTAGCTGAAGAAGCGGGCATTTTATCCCTTTCGTTTTTTCTTTTTTTACTTTGTGAGTGGTCTTCAAAATAATAACCATCTGTAAGGTTTAATGTCATGTATTTACTACCAGATTCTGTAGTGATTTCTCCTTTTTTCGCAGTGATACATACATCGTTTTTCTTGCCTCCTTTTAAATCGTAAATACGAACATTTTTTAGCAGGTTTTCTTCGGGGCCATATTTTTTTTCAAAATAAATACTGTAGCCTGGGATTTCAGTATTGAAACTACCTTCGAGAAGGGCAAGTGCTGGTTTTTGTTTCCTCATATTAAAGAGGAGGTTTCTCTGTTTTAAAGATGCATATGGATAAATATTATTTAAAAACAGAAAGTTAATCGCACTGATAAATAACGTAAGAATTACAATTGGTTTGATAACTCTTCGTAAAGGAATCCCAGCAGATTTTATAGCTGCCATTTCGTAATTTTCCGAAAGGTTTCCCATGGCCATAATTGATGATAATAATACACCAATGGGCAGGGCAGTAGGAGTAACGTTCAAGCAGGTATACCATAAAAATTTCATGATATAGATAAAGTCAATTCCTTTCCCTGCAATTTCATCAAAAGCATACCATAAAAATTGCATCACCAATACAAACATTACAATAAAGAATGTTGCAAAAAAAGGTTTTAAAAAACTTTTTATAATGTATTGATCAAGAATTCTCAAAGGAAAGTACCTGTATTATTTGTTGATAGTGTAGTTTAGTGCTTTGTATTTTGACTCGTCAAAAATAAACAGATTTTCTGAGATATCTTGATTTGCTTTGAATTCTTCGATACTAAATGTTGTTTCTGTACTATTGTTGCCAACTTCTTTGATGCTATCTATGATATTGGTATTGGTATTGATTCCGATTACAAAGTAAGATGCTTCAGAGTTACTGTCAATTGGGATTAATTTTATGAATTGAATTGAGTTTCCTTTCACGTTTTTTTTCTCTGCCAATTCGTAGGTAAAACCTTCTTTGTAAAAGAATAAAAGTTTTGTAGGATTTAGCATTTCTTCATCTGAATTACCATCTACAACGTTTATCTCTTCATCTTCAGTAAGAATAATATAGGTGTTTTGCGCATCGTAGAGAAAAATATTATCCATAAAGCTTAAGTTGTACTTATCTCCTTGAGTATATACCGAACCAGACGCTTGCTGTTCCATGTCAACTTCTTTATTGACCAGGGTATAGTTGAATTTAATGTACATGTTTTTAAAACTTGACATTTTTTCAGAAACTCTATTTAATAGCGTTTCTGCTTTGTTTTGTTGCGCATGAATTGATGCAATAGATGCTATAAAAAGTACGATTATGAGAGTCGTTTTTTTCATGTTAGTTTTGCTTGTGTTTAGGTGTATTTATTTTTCGTTGGCCAATAACTCATCAAGAGCTTGTAAATCGGGTACAGTTACTTGTCGGGCTTTACTTCCTTCAAAAGGACCTACTATTCCGGCTGCTTCGAGTTGGTCAATCAATCTCCCTGCTCTGTTATAACCAAGTTTAAGTTTTCTTTGTAATAAAGATGCCGAACCTTGTTGGGCAATCACAATTAATTTTGCTGCTTCTTCAAATAATTTGTCTCGATCTTCAATAGCTATATCAACTCCTGTGCCACCTTCTTCACCGATGTATTCAGGTAGCATGTGCGCTTCTGGATATGCACGTTGTGACCCAATAAAATCTGTGATTTTTTCAACTTCGGGAGTATCGACAAAAGCACATTGAATACGGATACTTTCATTTCCACCAGTGTAAAGCATATCTCCACGTCCGATCAATTGATTTGCACCAGATGCATCAAGGATGGTTTTCGAATCAATAGCAGACATCACTCTAAAAGCTATTCTAGCAGGGAAGTTGGCTTTGATCATACCTGTAATAACGTTAACAGAAGGTCTTTGTGTTGCAACAATTAAATGTATTCCTATGGCACGAGCCAATTGTGCCAAACGTGCAATAGGGGTTTCCACCTCTTTACCTGCTGTCATGATTAAATCTGCAAATTCATCGATAACCAATACAATATATGGCAGGTATTTGTGACCATTTTCTGGGTTTAATTTTCGAGCTTTAAATTTTGCATTGTATTCTTTAATGTTTCGAACCATTGCTGTTTTCAATAGATCATAACGTTCGTCCATTTCAATACAAAGAGAATTCACAGTATTCACAACTTTGGTAGTGTCTGTGATGATGGCTTCAGCTTCATCAGGAAGTTTAGCCAGGTAATGACGTTCTATTTTATTAAATAAAGTAAGTTCAACTTTTTTAGGGTCTACCAATACAAATTTTACTTCAGCTGGATGTTTTTTGTAAAGTAACGAGGTTAAAATACAATTCAATCCAACAGATTTTCCTTGACCTGTAGCACCAGCCATTAATAGATGTGGTGTTTTTGCCAAATCAATCACAACTGTTTCATTAGAAATATTTTTACCAAGTGCTATTGGCAATTCCATTTTTGATTCTTGAAATTTGGTAGAGGCAATTACCGAGCGCATTGATACGATTGATGCTTTGCTGTTTGGTACCTCGATACCAATAGTACCTTTACCTGGAATAGGAGCGATGATACGAATACCCAAAGCAGATAATGACAACGCAATATCATCTTCTAAGTTTTTAATTTTAGAAATACGAATTCCTGCTTCTGGCACAATTTCATATAGTGTAACTGTAGGACCTACTGTAGCTTTGATTTCCGCAATACCAATCTTGTAGTTTTTTAAGGTGTCTACAATGCGATTTTTGTTTTGTTCGAGTTCTTCTGCATCTACAGCGATACTTTCGTTGTAGTCTTTTAATAAGTTTAATGTTGGGAATTTGAAATTACCTAATTCCAACTTAGGGTCGAATTCACCAAATTTTTCAACCAAATTATTTGCCAAGTTTTCTTCTACTTTTTCTTCATCAGTAGTTTTTTCTATAGCAATAGAGACATCAGGTTGTTCGTCGATAATTTTTTCTTCGGGTTCTGAAGTGACTTTTAGCGGAACATCTGCAGTTTCTTCTTTATCGATTGAAGAATGATTTTTTATTGTAGGTTGTAGGTTTTCTATAGAGAGTTCAAATTCAGATTTTTTAGGTGTGTCTGAGTCTTTAGATGTATCTTCAACTGTTTCTTTCTCTATAACCTCAGGTTCGATTTCTTTTTTTGTTTCTTCAGTAACGGTAGTTACTTCTTTCTCGAGTTGTGTTTCTTTAGATAAATCTTCAAGAATAACTTCTTTTTCAGGGAACCAACTTTTAATTCTTTCAGGAGTAATTTTAAAACGGATTACTGCGTAAGTACTATAGCCAAAAATTAAAATAATTGCTAGTCCTGTGTTTCCTGTGTAGGTTGTTAGGTATTCGTTTAGTTCTGTACCAATAGTTCCAGCAACTAAGCTGTATTTTTTATCTAAAAATGCGAAAGAGGTAGCTACCCAAATCATACCTAATATTCCCCAGTTTAAAGATTTAAATATTTTTTTGATTGGAATTTTTAATAAAATATAAGCACCAGCAAACATTATTATTATAGGAATGATGAGTGACGCTACTCCAAATCCTCTATAGATAAAAAAATGACTGATACTAGCCCCAATTTTTCCTAAAAGGTTTTTCGAGACAATAGTTTTGTCTGAAAATTCATTTAGCAAGCTTTGATCATCTTGCCAAGTAAAAAAGAAAGAAAAGAATGAGATTAATAAAAATAATCCAAACAAAAATGTAAAAACACCTGTAACTGTTTGAAACTGTCTGTTTTGCAGTAGCTCTTTAGTCTTTACGAAACGTTCTTTTTTATCGTTTGTATCTTTTTCTTTTTTAGATTTTTTCATTCAAAAAAATATAGGTTTTTAAAAGAATAAATATAGTTTTTTTAATTGTGTTACGCGACTAGTTTAGGAATGTAAATTAGCAAGCCTTCAACAATTGCAATGATGGCAGCAAATGCTACTGCACCGGCGGCGACATCTTTAATAACACCAATTTTTTCGTGAAAATCAGGATGTACAAAATTAGCTATTTTTTCAATAGCCGTATTCAGTGATTCTGCGACCAATACGATTCCGATACATAAAATTTGTATCATCCACTCTTGGTGAGTAATATTAAAAACAAAACCACAGATTGTCATCAATATACTGATGGCAATCTGTGTTTTGATACTTTTTTCAGACTTTAGTAACAACCAAAGGCCTTTAAAAGCGAAAGAAATACTTTTTATTCTGTTTAGAACAAAAGAATCTTTTTCTTTTTTCATTATGATAAAGCGTTGATTGCTGCTTCGTAGTTTGGTTCGTCAACAGTTTCAGGTACCTGTTCTGTATAGACAACGTTACCGTTTTCGTCAATAACAACAATTGAACGAGAACACAAACCTTCCAAAGGACCATTTGTAATTTGCAATCCGTAGTCTGCAGCAAAGTTTCCAGAAATATCAGAAGCACTGATTACATTTTCAATTCCTTCAGCACCACAAAAACGAGCATGTGCAAAAGGTAGATCTCTTGAAACACAGATAACTTTTGTGTTTTTTAAGTCACTTGCCGTTTTGTTAAAAGTTCTAACAGAAGTCGCACAAGTTCCGGTATCAACACTAGGGAAGATATTTAAAATAATTTTACTACCAGAAAAATCCGCTAATGAAATAGTGTTTAAATCTACTGTTCTAAGTGAAAAATTTGGAGCAGCGTTTCCAGTTGATGGTAATTCTCCGTTTGTTTGAAAAGGATTTCCTTTTAGTGTTATTGTAGCCATTTTATTAATGTGTTTATGTTTGAATTCAAAAGTACGTTAAAAAGAAAAACTCTCGAAATGAATCGAGAGTTTTATTGATAATTTAACTTGTCAATGCAATAGATACACAGACAATAAAAATTTTAGTTTTCAGCTAAGTAACTTGCTACACCTTCATGAGTTGTAGTCAATCCTTTTTTATCTGAATTCCAGTTTGCTGGACAAGCCTCACCGTGCTCTTCGTTGAATTGTAATGCGTCTACCATTCTGATAGCTTCGTCTACATTTCTTCCTAATGGTAAGTCATTTACGATTTGGTGACGAACAACCCCGTCTTTGTCAATTAAAAACAAACCTCTGTAAGCGATTAATTCACCTTGTGCTTGTAATTGATCGTTGTCATCGTAAAAATAATCTCCAGCCAAAACGTCATAGTTTTTTGAGATTGTTTTGTTTGTATCTGCGATAATTGGATATGTTACTCCTTGAATTCCTCCTTCTGATTTAGGTACTTGTAACCATCCCCAGTGAGATTGTTCTGTATCTGTAGATGCAGCAATTACTTGAACATTTCTTTTTTCAAATTCAGCTAATTTTTCTTGAAAAGCATGCAATTCTGTTGGACATACAAATGTAAAATCTTTCGGGTAAAAGAATAACAACACATACTTGTTACCTTGAAATTGTTCTAAAGAAAAGTTTTCAACGAACTCACCTCCGTTAACAACTGCTTGTACACTAAATTCAGGAGCTTTTTTTCCTACTAATACTGCCATAATATATAAGTTTTATTTGATTTTAATTTTCGAATACAAATATAGAAGATTATGAAGTTTAACCTTTGTGTATATCGATTTTAATAATTGATTTTCGGATAGATTTTTTTTATACAAAGACTTTAAAGCAAAAAAAAGCCTGCTATATTAGCAGGCTTCTATATTGAGTATTATTTTTCTATAGTTCTAATACGCTGTTTTCTGCATTTGCGTATTCATTCCAAGCGAAAGCATCTGCTTTTTCTTCGTTTACGTATGCACCATCTATTAAATATTTGAATTCATAAGAATTTCCAACTTCAAATGGAAGTACAGCTTTGAATGTTCCGTTTTTTAATTTTTTCAAAGGAGCAGCTGCGGCATCCCATTCGTTAAAATCTCCTACTACAGATACTTTTTCTGATTCTTTTGCTGGTACTTCAAAAGTAACTTTACACACTGGTTTACTTTTTAAATATTGTTTTTTAATAGCCATAATTTATTGTTTTATTAATAGGGCAAATTTACGGATTATGAGAGGGTTAAAAAAATATTTGAACCCTGAAAAAGAAGAAATAACATTTTGATAATTATTTAATTACATTAATAGAAACTTTATGATATAGTTTGAAAATTTCATTAAAATCGCAACGCATTAATTCTCTTGTTATCAATGTTATAATGGAATATGTTTGTTTTCCTTAAAAGATGGTTGTAAACGTATTTTTTTTTATGATAAATAACAGTTTTGCATTGTGAATCAGTAGTTTATGTGAAATAAAAAAATATGGTAATCGTTTCTAAATTACAATTGTATTTTACTAAAATTGAATGTGAACCCAAAACTTAATAGTGTTGAGTTAAGGTTGCCATAAGGAGCAATTATTTTTCCAAATCCACTGGTGATATGTAGTTTATGATTCAATGAGTAATTCAGTCCTATTTTAGGTTTGATAGCGAGTCCTGCTCCAGTATCTATTTTAGCACCTCCGCTTGCGCCTCCCAAAAATTCTGCGATAAACTCAAGTTTTTTATAAAAAAACATTGGTGAATTATATCCTATTCCAACCATACCATCGGCATATCCTCCAGCTTCTCCTTCATAAGCAAATGTCGCTTGCCCGGTTAGGTAAAAGTGGTTTGAGATATCAGAGTTTAGTTGTGCTGTGATCAATTGTAAATCATAGGGTTTTGTTTCTGTGCTGGCCGCTTGGAAATAGGTTTGGTTTTGAATACCCAATCGAATACCTTTTGTTTTAGCTATGTATGTTTCTTTTTCAGGATGATAACTACCATTGTCGAATGTTCTGTATTTGAATCCGAATCCAGCGGTATAGGCTTCAAAATTTCCAAACGGAGCCATAATGTATCCTCCGTGTAGTGCAATTGCTAAATTTTCGTATATTTTTTGTTCTAATCCAACGCTTGGATATATTGTAAAACCACCTTCACGTTCAACACGTCCACCAGAGGCACCAGCACCAAATTTAGCAAATAACTTAAAAGTACTTGTTTGTATGGGTTCGTAACCAACCCCCATAAATAAGTCCATAAAACCTGATTCTAATCCTTTGTAGATTGCATCTAGATGTATATAACCAAAGGTCTTTCTATTTATGTAATGGTCGTATTCAAAACCGATAAGGTGTAATGTGTTTTCAATTGGGTTGTAATATTGGTCTTTCGTATTTCCAGTAGTGTAAAATTGATCGAAACGAAGCGTAAGCGCATTTTTACTAGCTTTTCGATTCCAGAAATAGGGAGTATCGTTGCTGATAGTATAGTGTTGATTTGCTTCTGAGTAATCTGTAAATAAAAATGAAGTCGGGATGCTTACGAAACCAGATACATTGCCGCTTTCGATATATCCATTGTAAAAATTAAAATAACTGTATTGAGCTCCAAAAGCAATCTTTTTTGTCCTGTATTTTAAACCAATGTTATAATTAATGAAAGCCCCATCTTTCACTAGGTAGCGATAGCCACCACCACCGCCAAAGTGAAAATCTGTGTCGAAATAGAAGTTTTTATAGAGTTTTTGTTGGAATCCAAGTTCAACACCGAGTGTAAATAACCCTCCTTGGTCTCCTTCAACAGCAGCAAACATTCCGATACCTCCATAAAAGTTTTTGTTAAAGGGGAAATCGTAATGCACTCCGATAACTCCCATTGGGATTTCTTCAATTCCAAGTGGGCTTTTTTGAATGTCAACCGGAATATAGTTTAGTTTGATTGTATTCTCAAGTTCATAACCTTTTAAATCCTTTAAGTATAGCGGGTTGTTTTGCGCTGAAGATATAAAGGAGAGTGTTATTGCTATTATGAAGAAAACAATTTTTTTCAAACTAAAGGTTTCTATTCGTATTCACTCGTAAAGTGCAATTTTACTGATGGATATTTGTCTTGTGTCATTTGAATAGTAAATGCTGAGTCTGCTAAAAACACAAGCTGTCCTCTTTTGTCTTTTGCCAAATAGCGCTGTTTTACTCTTTTGAACTCTTTGAATTCTTCATTGTTTTCTGAAGGTTCTACCCAACAAACTTTATGCATTGGTAGGTTTTCATAGGTGCATTTTGCCCCGTATTCGTGTTCAAGACGGTATTGGATTACTTCATACTGTAACGCTCCCACTGTACCGATGACCCTTCTACCATTGAGCTCTAATGTAAATAATTGTGCAACTCCTTCATCCATTAACTGGTCTAGCCCTTTATAAAGCTGTTTTGCTTTAAGCGGGTCAGCATTGTTAACATATCTAAAGTGTTCTGGTGAAAAACTAGGAATTCCTTTAAAGTTCAGATTTTCTCCTTCAGTTAATGTATCTCCAATTTTAAAGTTTCCTGTGTCGTGCAAGCCAACAATATCTCCAGGATAGGATATGTCTACGATTTCTTTTTTCTCTGCGAAGAATGTATTTGGACTAGAGAATTTTACTTTTTTGTTATTTCTAACATGTAAGTAAGGTTGATTTCTTTTGAATGTACCAGAAACAATTTTTATAAAAGCCAAACGATCTCTATGTTTTGGATCCATGTTGGCATGAATTTTAAACACAAACCCTGTCAGTTTTTCTTCTTTTGAGTCGATCAATCTTGTATCACTCATTTTTGGTTGTGGAGTAGGAGCTATGTCAATGAAACAATCTAGCAATTCTTTTACTCCAAAATTATTCAAGGCAGAACCGAAGAATACAGGTTGTAAATCTCCGTTTAAATAGGCTTCTTGGTCGAATTTAGGATAGACTCCGTCTACCATTTCTAATTCTTCTCTTAGTGTTTCAGCAGAAGTTTCTCCAATAATTTCTTCCAATTCTTCACTGTCGATATCTGTAAATTCAACACCATCAGAAACGGTTGTTTTGTTTTCGTTGGTGAACAGGTTTATTTTTTTCTCCCACAGGTTGTAAATTCCTTTAAAGTCATAACCCATTCCAATTGGGAAGCTCAGTGGAGTTACAGTAAGTCCAAGTTTTTGTTCAACCTCGTCTAACAAATCAAAGGCATCTTTACCTTCTCTATCTAACTTATTGATAAAAACGATGATCGGAATTTTTCTCATTCTACAAACCTCAACTAATTTTTCGGTTTGTTCCTCAACACCCTTTGCAACATCAATTACTACAATTACACTATCTACTGCAGTTAAGGTTCTAAATGTATCTTCAGCAAAATCTTTGTGACCAGGAGTGTCTAAGATGTTTATTTTTTTGTCTTTATAGATAAACGCTAAAACTGAAGTAGCTACAGAAATTCCACGTTGACGTTCGATTTCCATAAAATCAGAAGTTGCTCCCTTTTTTATTTTATTATTTTTTACGGCCCCTGCTTCTTGGATTGCTCCACCAAAAAGTAACAATTTTTCTGTTAAGGTAGTTTTACCAGCATCCGGGTGTGAAATAATACCAAAGGTACGTCTGCGTTGTATTTCTTCTAAAAATGACATGTTCTAAATAGTTGCGTTAAGCAAAACAATTGTGGTTGTTTTGGAAGCGCAAAGATACATTTTAGAATTCGATGCAAAAATAATTACGAAATAAATTAACTAGAATGCGATTTTTTCTAAAAGGTTGAATATCGTTGGAATTGTGATGATTGCTGTACAAATAAACAATGCGTTTTTGAACATAGCAGGCCCAAATTTTCTACTTTTTTTAATGAAAAACTCTAACACACAAAATCCAGAATAAATGATATTGTATAAAACAATAAATAGTATCACTTCTCTTTTGCTAAATAGTTCTTCAGTTGAACTTTGATTGAACAAATTTTGAGTGTGGATGCAGATGTAGAATAATCCAACTACAATCATGTTGAATGCAATTCTTTTACGTTCCCACCATAGGAAAATATCCATGAGGGTTCTGTTTGTTTTTTTTACCGATAAGTATTGGTTGAAAACTTGACTTAATTTTAGAGGCTTAAGTTGTGCCTTAGACGTGTTTGTATTGTATTGATCCATAGTACTAACAGAGGGGGTAAATATTAGTTTCTAATTGTGTAAAACTCAAATATACAATAAATATTGTAAGACATGAATTTTTTGATGTTTTTTTTGAGAAATGTTTTATGCGATAAATGCAACGAACATTCCGAGTAATATTGCCACAAATTTTGAATAGTTAAACTTATGATCTTTAGAGCTTTCAAACAGAATAATGGTAGAAATATGCAGAAAGATACCAATGGTAAAACCAGTTATTTGTTTATGGTAATCCATGAAAAGATCGATTTTTTCTGAAGTGAATAAACCGATAGGACTCATTAATGCAAATAGTAATATAAAGAGATAACCGTAAGATTTTGGTAGTTCTGAATTAAATAAAAATGTAGCTAGTACTATACTGATAGGAATTTTGTGGACTACAATTGCCCATAATAATTCTGAATCTTCTTGGTAACCAATCGGAATACCTTCTGATAAAGCATGCAAGCTCAAGCTTACAAACAATAACCAAGGGAACTTTTTAGAATGTGAGTGTAGGTGAATATGTCCATGTTCGGCTCCTTTTGAAAAAGATTCGAGTATCGATTGGATTAAAATTCCAGAAAGTATGAAAATCCCAATTTTATCTGCAGCTATTTGACCGTGACCATGTATATCTATTTCTGAACTAAATACTTCTGGTAATAAGTGCAATACAGTAATAGCTAATAAATACGCTCCACTAAAAGACAACAACAACCTTACTGAATTTTGTTGTGGTTTGAACAACCCCACTATTACAGCTCCAATAATCACAGAAGAAATTAACAATAGATAAATCATGCTTTGATAATTAAGATTAATCGGTTGGAATTGTTTTTATCAAAAGCGTGTAAGTTATAGTCACCGAATGTTTCGGTAATTTGAAGCCCGGCTGTTTCAATAATTTTTTTGAAACGAGCTAAGTCTAAACATTTTACTCTTTCGTAATAACAGTGGTATTTTTCTTCTACAGTGAATTCTATTTTTTTTATAATGAAATCGTTTTTTACTTCTTTCGTTATATGGAATTCAATGTCATCCAACAAAATTGTTTCGTCGGGTACAAGTTTGTCAATTGTTTTTACAACATTCAAATAATCGATGACTGCAACTCCATCTTGATTTAAAGAGTTTTTTATATTTTCAATCACTCGAATGTCTTCTTTGTCATCAGCAAAGTATCCGAAACTTGTAAATAAATTAAAAATGGCATCTGTTTTTAAAGGAAATGGCAGACGCATGTCTTGAACAATAAAGTTTAAAGAGTCGTTTTTTGATTCACTTGCGTGTTTGATACTGTTTATAGATAAATCAGCACCTGTAATATTGTATCCGAGTGAATTTAAATAAATAGAATGTCTTCCCTTACCGCAAGCTAAGTCTAATACAGAAGCACCTTTTGGTAACTCAAGGTAATTCACCAAGTTACTCATAAAGACTTGAGCTTCATAATCATCTCGGTGCTGGTATAAAATGTGGTAATATTTGGTGTTAAACCAATCGGTAAACCAATCTTTTTTTGAAGACATTTGAAAAATTTGTGACAAAAATAACAATTATAATGTTAGTACCTCATAAAAAAATCACGGCTTGTTTTTTAGTTGAAAATTGTTCTGTTTTTTTGCGAAAATTCAAAACAGATTAATATTTTTAGCAAAAAAAACATGAGTACTTATCGATGGGGAATTATTGGCTGTGGTGATGTAACAGAAAAGAAAAGCGGACCTGCATATCAGCAAACACAAAATTTTTATTTGCACGCTGTAATGCGAAGAGATTTTGCTAAAGCAAAAGATTATGCTTTGCGTCATAATGTCCCAAATTATTATGATGATGCTGATGCCTTGATCAATAACCCTGAAATAGACGCAGTGTATATTGCAACACCTCCTGATTCGCACGAATATTATGCCTTAAAAGCTGCTGAAGCGGGTAAGATTTGTTGTATTGAAAAACCAATGGCTCCTTCATACGAAGCCTGTAAACGAATCGAGCAGGTTTTTGAGCAGAAGAATATTCCATTGTTTGTTGCGTATTACAGAAGGTCTTTGCCAAGATTTTTGAAAGTGAAATCAATCATAGATTCTGGTGAAATAGGTAAAGTGCGTCATGTAAACTATCTCTATACAAGAACTCCAAGTCCGGTTGATTTAAGTGGAAAGTATAATTGGAGAACAGATAAAAATATTGCTTTTGGTGGATATTTCGACGACTTGGCAAGTCATACAATTGATTTGTTTGCATTTTTGTTTGGAACCATTACAGATGCAAATGGTTATGCAACAAAACAACAAGATTTATATACTGCCATGGATGCCGTTGTGGGGAATTGGAAGCACGAAAGTGGAGTTACAGGCACTGGGTCTTGGAATTTTGCTACGCACAAACTACAAGATAGAGTGGAAGTGATTGGAGAAAAAGGGATCATTCGCTTTGCGATCTTTAATGAAGAATCTTTGTTCGTTGAAAGAGAAAATGAAACTGAGGAAATTTGGATTGAAAATCCAAACCCAATTCAACTTCAGCATGTGCAAAATATTGAAAAACACTTGTCAAATATTGAAACGCATCCCTCAACAGGGAAAACTGCAACGCAAACATCTTGGGTGTTAGATAAATTACTAGGTAAATAATATTGTATCTTTATTGGTATAAATCTTATTTGCAAGATGTCTATCTATAAAAAACTAACAAAACTTGGATTGCGGTTCTTTTCAAAAAGACAACTCTTCAAATATGGCTTTAACAATTCTCCGATGTACCGTCGTAGTACAGGTAGAGTGGTATATGTTTCTGAAGATCTATTAAAAGTTACAGTTAAAATTCCACTGAGTTGGAAAAACAGGAATTATGTAAATTCTATTTTTGGAGGTAGTTTGTTTGCTTCAGTGGATCCGATTCCGATGATTCAACTTATTTATATTTTAGATAGCTCGTATGTGATTTGGGATAAATCAGCACAAATAAATTTCAAACGTCCTGCAAAACAAGCTGTCTACGCATATTTTTCTTTTTCTACAGACGAGTTAAATTCGATTCGTGATAGAGTGGCAAAAGAAAAAGAAATTACGATTCAAAAAATTACACAGATTGTAGATAAAAACCAAACACAAGTTTTTTGTGAAGTCAATAAAACGATCTACATAGCAGATAAAACGCATTACAAAGAAAAGCTAAGAACAAAAGTTAAGGTGTAATTATAAGGTAATTATTACCTAGTAAAAGCTTCTCCAATTCTAAAATAAATTCCCCAGTCGTCTTTTCCGGCAGCTACATCCATTCCTACAGTAATTCTTGATTTCGGAATTGCCATGAAACGAACACCAGCACCTATCGCAGGTAAGGTATTGTTAAGGCTAATTTCATTTGGGTTGTTTATAGCAGTGGCCAAACCTCCAAAGGCTACATAGCCCCATTTTTCTGCAAACCAATGTCTGTATTCGGTTTGAACATCATACACTTGATTTGCTCGATATTTACCGTTTGAATATCCACGTAAGTCATCTCTACCTACCACATTTTGACCAGCAAAAGGAACATCGCCAACAGCAGCTTGGCCGTAAGCTCTTACCAAAAGGGTGTTTCTTTTTCCTTGTTTGAAATACTTGTTGTATTCTAAAGTAATATTCGTGTAATTAGATGTACTTCCTAAAGATTTTAAAAAACTAGTAGTGTTTAGTTTTCCATTGAAACCAGTAATGGGTTGCATCTGATTATCCCTTTTGTCATATTCAGAAGAGAAACCAAAACCAAACAATCGTTGTTTGTCAACGGGTGTTGTAGGTACGTCAAAGGTGGTTGTTGATTGTGTGTATACAATATTTGCACCTATATATAATCTATCATAGACATTCACCATAAAATCAGAAAAAATAAAATACACACTGGTGTTGTAATCCACAAATACGCCATCATCGGGTAAAGGAGGTAAGACAGGTGGTATAAAATTTGGAGGTAAATTGTCTAAAATAGTACCCCAATCTAAAAAGGTTTGAAAATTAATTCCACCAGTACCTCCAACGACTTTAGACCTGAATTTGTCCTCTTTGAAATAAAATTTGTTAACCTGTACAGCAAACCAAGTATTATTGGTTGAATAACTTCCTACTATCATGGATGTAGATAGGGGAGAAATGGTGTCTTTTTTGTTCAATTTGTAAAACCCAGATGCCATCAACCCAAAAGAAGTTTTAAAACTATTATTGTAAGAGATGGTTGGAATCACAACTGTTTTGAAATTCTTGTCTTCTTTTGTTTTAGTTGATTTGCCTTTTTGTGCTGTTGCAATAAAACTGAAAGAAAAAAGTAATGTTGCAAGTAGGTAAATGTTTTTTTTTCTCATAGTTTTAGAAAGAATTGTTGCTGATTTTTCCTTTTAGAATGGAAGCTGAATCCATTCCCAATTTTTTTTGGATTTTAAACGCTTCAACAGAAGTGATATCTAGTTTTTTTAAACGCTCTTTTTTTACGAAAACTACATCTCCAGACATGGGACTGGGAGCTCCTGGTAAAAAAACAGTAAATAATTCTTCGTCAATTTGATCCATAAGTATTCCTAATTGCCAGGTTTCTTCTATGTTTACAAGCATTATTTGATTGTCGTTATTGTTCTCTATTCCTACAGCGGTTTCGGTCATTCCTTTCAGGATAGAATAACCAGGAATATTTGATAAAATCGTAAATTCAATCCAATTTTTTAGTTTGTTTGCCGTCTGTGTTTTAGCGATGAGACCTGCAACTAAACACAGTAAAATTAAAACTGCAAAGGCAACTAGACGTGCTATTGCTATACCTCCAATAGTATCTAATGGTAGCTCTCGAACGATAGGTTTTACCAAAACACGTAATATTTCAACTACCTTACCGAATATTAGCAGTACTATCACAATCGGTACGATTAAAAATATACCACCGATTAGGGTGGTTTTGAAAAATTGTAGCAGTTTTTTCATTTATTTTTTCATTGCTTTTAAAGGGATGTCACTTTTTGACCAAATGGCGTATTCAATTTCAATATTTTTTGGGCTGTATATTACAACGGGTAGTTTGCTATTGTATCGAACATGTTCTGTTTTTGAACGAATAAATTTCTCACTAACTTTTGCATCAGGACATGCCATTTGTGTGCTCATGATCATTCCGTTTGTCTCGAATTCGTAATAAGAATATCCCCACCCTTTGACTGTTTTTTTATTGAATTTCCCAACCAAACTATGTTTGTTACAGTCAACTTCTTTTGTTTGTCCAGCCCATATTTCAAGATTATACAAGCCTTCATCAGCTCTAATGGGTAACTCTATGACGTAACGTTGTACGCTGTCGTTTGCTTTCGGGTACATGCTCAAATCATAATCAGCAATAGTTTCTTTTTTTTGAGGTGTTAGCTGTTTGGTTTGATTGCAACTCGTGAAAAAAATGCTAATAACAAAGAGTATTGAGAATAAGTGTTTCATAAGTGTTTTTTAAGCGTATTTCAAATATACACAAAATAGTTGCAGCCTAGGTTTTCTCTTGTGAAAATAACTCTTATTTTTTGTTTCAAAATAAGTATCTTTGCAGCCTGAAATAGAAATGGTGGTCAAGCTTTTTTTTCTTGAAATTTCTTGCCAGTTTATCTTAGAAACTCGACATAGAATAAAATTTTTTAGACCATTAAAATAGCAAATAATGAAAAATATCACAGAAGTTTTAAAAGAGAGAATCCTTGTGTTAGATGGAGCGATGGGGACTATGTTACAGGCATATAAGTTTACAGAAGAGGATTTTAGAGGAGAGCAATTTAAAGATTGGAAATTGTCTGTGAAAGGTAATAATGATATGTTGTCTATTACGCAGCCAGAAGCTATTAAAGAAGTTCATAGAAAATATTTTGCAGCGGGAGCTGATATCGTTGAAACCAATACTTTTTCGAGTACAACTATTGCCATGGCAGATTACGAAATGGAAGATTACGTATACCAATTGAATTACGAATCTGCTAAAATAGCAAAAGAAGTTGCAGACGAATTCACAAAAGAAAACCCTAATAAACCTCGATTTGTTGCTGGTTCTATTGGTCCTACGAATAAAACAGGGTCGATGTCACCAGATGTGAATGATCCTGGGTATAGAGCCATTTCTTTTGATGAGTTACGCATAGCTTATAAGCAACAAGCAGAAGCTTTGTTAGACGGAGGGTCTGATATTTTATTGGTAGAAACTGTGTTTGATACCTTAAATGCAAAAGCAGCTTTGTTTGCGATAGAAGAAGTAAAAGAAGAACGAAATATTGAGGTTCCTGTTATGTTGAGTGGTACAATTACAGATGCTAGTGGTAGAACATTATCAGGGCAAACAGCGGAAGCGTTTTTAATTTCAGTGTCTCATGTGCCTCTGTTGACTGTAGGGCTTAATTGTGCATTGGGAGCAAGTGCTTTGGTGCCACACCTTGAAGCAATATCAGGAAACACGGGATACGGTGTGTCTGCGCATCCAAATGCTGGTTTGCCAAATGCTTTTGGAGAATATGATGAAACTCCTGAAGAGATGGCAGCTCAAATCAAAGAATATCTAGATAAGAGTTTGGTGAATATTGTCGGTGGTTGTTGTGGTACGACCCCTGCGCATATAAAAGCTATTGCAGATGAAGCAGCCAAATACAAACCAAGAGTTATTGCTTCATAAAAGTAAGTAAATAGAAAAAAATACTAGTTGTAAAGCACAGATTCAATTCCATATAGAATGAGCATAAAACAAACAAAATACATGAAGTTATCAGGTTTAGAGCCTTTAATTCTAAGTCCTGATATGAACTTTATAAATGTTGGAGAGCGTACGAATGTTGCAGGGTCTCGTAAATTTTTACGTCTGATTAAAGAAGAGCAATACGATGAGGCGTTGGCAATTGCAAGAGATCAAGTAGAAGGTGGAGCTCAGATTATCGACATCAATATGGATGATGGTATGATCGATGGAAAAGAGGCGATGGTACGCTTTTTAAATTTGATCATGGCCGAACCAGATATCTCTCGAGTACCTATCATGATTGATAGTTCGAAGTGGGATATTATTGAAGCTGGGTTGCGGGTAGTTCAAGGAAAATGTGTGGTGAATTCCATTTCACTGAAAGAAGGAGAAGAAGCTTTTAGAAAGCATGTTAAATTGCTGAAGCGATATGGAGCGGCGGTAATTGTAATGGCTTTTGATGAAGTTGGACAGGCTGATAATTACGAGCGTCGTTGTGAAATAGCAAAACGCTCTTATGATATTATGGTAGATGAGTTGGGATTCCCTTCAGAAGATATCATTTTTGACTTGAATATTTTTCCTGTAGCAACAGGTATGGAAGAGCATAGAAAAAATGCCATTGACTTTATAGAAGCAACATATTGGGTTCGAACGAATTTGTTGAATGCAAGTGTGAGTGGTGGTGTTAGTAATGTTTCTTTTTCATTTCGAGGGAATAATGTGGTACGTGAAGCGATGCATTCGGTTTTCTTGTATTACGCGATTCAAAAAGGAATGAATATGGGAATTGTAAACCCTGCAATGTTGGAGGTTTACGACGATATTCCAAAAGATTTATTAGAACACGTTGAAGATGTTATTTTAGATCGACGTGATGATGCAACCGAACGTTTGTTGGATTTTGCCGAATCTGTTAAAGGAAAAGGTAAGGTTCAAGTACAAAATTTAGAATGGAGAGAAGCTCCATTACAAGATAGAATTACCCATTCTTTGGTAAAAGGTTTAGATACCTTTATTGTTGAAGATGTAGAAGAAGCACGATTGGCTGTAGCCAAACCATTGGAAGTTATCGAAGGACATTTGATGATTGGTATGAGTGTTGTTGGAGATTTGTTTGGCGAAGGAAAAATGTTTTTGCCTCAAGTAGTTAAATCTGCTCGTGTCATGAAAAAGGCCGTAGCGCATTTGATGCCGTTTATCGAAGCTGAAAAAGATGAAAACTCTAGAGCGCAAGGAAAAGTATTGTTGGCTACTGTAAAAGGAGATGTTCATGATATTGGTAAAAATATTGTGGGTGTTGTTTTGGCATGTAATAATTATGAAATTATTGATTTAGGGGTCATGGTACCGCCTGAAAAAATATTAGAAGAAGCTAAGACTCACAATGTAGATGTGATTGGTTTGAGTGGATTGATTACACCATCGTTAGATGAAATGGTGCATGTTGCAAAAGAAATGAAGCGTTTGGATTTTAAAATTCCATTATTGATCGGAGGAGCGACAACATCTAGAGCGCATACAGCGGTAAAAATAGCACATGAGTACGACAATGGAGTTATTCATGTATTAGATGCTTCTCGTTCTGTGCCTGTTGTAAGTACTTTGATAAGTGATGATACACGAGATGATTTCTTAAAAGATACTTATACTGAATACGATAAATTGCGTGATGGATTTTTAAATAGAGCACGTAAAAAAGTGTATTTACCTTTAGAAGAAGCTCGTGCAAATAAATTTAACATAGATTGGAAGGCTGAAGATGTATACCAACCTAAAAAATTGGGTGTTCATGTTATTGAAGATTTAGACTTGAACGAATTGGTGCCTTATTTAGATTGGACTCCGTTCTTTCAGTCTTGGGAGTTACATGGGAAATTTCCTGCAATCTTAGAAGATGAGGTTGTTGGTGAACAGGCAACAGATTTGTACAAAGAAGCTACTGACATGCTACATAGAATTTTAGATGAAAAGTGGTTTACAGCGAAAGCGGTATATGGTTTGTTTCCTGCTAATACAAAAGAAAATTCAGATGATATAGAAATCTATAAAGACAATTCTAGGTCTGAAGTACTTGAAACGGTATTGACATTAAGACAACAATCGAAAAAAGGAGCTGGAAAACCTAATATTGCTTTGGCCGATTTTGTTGCGCCGAAAGAAACAGGTTTAGAAGATTATATTGGAGGTTTCTGTGTGTCTACTGGATTTGGAGTTGAAGAGATTGCTGAAAAATACAAAGCAGATTTAGATGATTATAACAGCATCATGGTAAAGGCTTTAGGAGATCGATTCGCTGAAGCATTTGCAGAATATTTACATGATAAAGTTCGTAAAGAGTTTTGGGGATATGCATCAGATGAAAATTTATCGAATGAAGCTTTGATACGAGAAGAGTACCAAGGAATTCGTCCGGCACCAGGATATCCTGCATGTCCAGATCATACTGAGAAAACTTCGTTGTGGAAATTATTACAAGTTGAAGAAAATATTGGGGTTAACCTAACAGATAGTTTGGCTATGTTTCCAACAGCATCTGTTTCAGGGTTGTATTTTGCACATCCGAAAGCAAGGTATTTTGGAGTGGGTAAAATCACCATGGAACAAGTACATGATTTTGCAGAAAGAAGAGGGTATACCAAACAAGTTATGGAACGCTGGTTGGCACCTAATTTGAACGATTGATATTGAGAATATTCATAGAAACAATAAAGGGCCTAGTGTATTTTTAAAATCATTAGGCTTTTTTTTATATAGAGGAATTATGTAATTTCGCATGCGCGTTAGGGATAGCAGCGACATCCTTTTTTATTTTGGAGGCTGAGCATATCGAAGTCTCAAGAAATAGTAAAGATACAGCGAATAGCCCGACCTGAAAAGGAACGCCCAAATAAAACACAAAAATGAAAGTAACAGATCACATCAAAGAAGCAAACGGAAAATCATTGTTTTCTTTTGAAATTGTACCTCCTGTAAAAGGACAAAATATTCAGAAATTATACGATAATATTGATCCTTTAATGGAGTTCAAACCTAAGTTTATCGATGTTACAACATCTCGAGAGGAGTATGTGTATATTGAAAAAGGTAATGGCTTGTTAGAGCGAAAAATGACTCGTATGCGTCCGGGTACAGTGGGGATTTGTGCTTCGTTAATGCATAAGTATGATGTGGATACCGTACCACATGTTTTGTGTGGAGGTTTTACCAAAGAAGAAACGGAATATGTTTTGGTTGATTTGCAGTATTTAGGGATCGACAACTTGGTAGCTTTGCGTGGCGATTCTATGAAACACGAATCGCAGTTTGTACCATGTGAAGGTGGTAACAATTATGCCGTTGATTTGGTGAAGCAAATAAACCGAATGAATGAAGGGAAGTTTTTAAATGAAACTGTTGAAATGGATACCAAACCTGATTTTTGTATTGGGGTAGCAGGGTATCCTGAAAAGCATTTTGAAGCGCCTAGTTTAGATTCTGATTTATTGCGTTTGAAAGAGAAGGTTGATGCGGGTGCTGATTATGTGGTGACACAGATGTTTTTCGATAATAAAAAATATTTCGAATTTGTTGAGGCTGCTAAAAATATTGGTATTACGGTGCCAATCATTCCGGGTATCAAACCAATTGCAGTTGAACGTCATTTACAAATATTACCAAAAGTGTTTAGTTTAGATTTACCATTGGCTCTAGAAAAAGCTGTGCTAGATTGCAAAGGAGACAAGCAGGCGATTCGACAAGTAGGAATTGAATGGGCGATTGAACAAAGTAAAGAATTGATGGCTGCAGGCGCACCAACGGTTCATTATTATTCTATGGGAAAATCTGATAATATTGTTAAGATAGCGAGAGAAGTATTTTAAAAAAAAGAGCTTTAATAATTTATTAAAGCTCTTTTTTTTATTTGAAAATTTTTAGTAAGAATTTGCTTATTAAAGATTTTGATTTGGGTTTTGTAGGTGGAGCGGTGTATCTATTCTGAGTGAGTTTTGCTTGATTAACATCATCAATTTTTTTCCATAATTCATTTGAGCACGTAACTCCGATATATATTGCTTTTCTATATCCCTCTATCTCTGTTATTGGATTTACATCGTGAAATGCATAATTAGATTGAAGTGATGCTAAAAATAAGTCTTGTTTCGGAGTGTAACTTTTATCTTGCTTTAAAGAGTAGTTTTCGTGCATTTGATACATTCTATGCTCGCCTCCTTTAATGTTTTTAGGAGTGTTTATGTATAATAAACAAGAAAAAAGCCTTCTTCTATTATCTGTGTGTATTCCTTTCCCTCCATTGTTTATACCATATGCTTTTCCTGCATAGCCAATATCTATTCTTGAAAATAATTTAGGCTCAGGAAATTCGATGAGAGCGCTTCCGTTTCTTGCTTCTAAACATGTTTCAGATATTTCTAGGTCTCGAGGATCTATTAATAATTCACCAATTTTAATATGTTCCTCTATTTGTTCATCGAAAGCATCTAGAATATTTTCAATGAATTTTTTTGAAATAAAATACTCATTTATGCTGGCATATGTTCGACTATCATTATTTAGTTTTTTAAAGTTGTCATCATTAGAATTTAAATCCCCATCCATTCTTATCGTGTTTCCAAATAATTCGAGCTTAGGAAACTCTATTTCTAGTTGATCTCCAAATGAAGTAAACTCATTAATTACAACATGAGGGTATGGCGAGTTCACCACATCTGACTTTTTTAATTCTTTCATAGTTTGATTTATTTGAAACGAAATTAATGAATTTGTTTTGCTGCAAAAAATTTTTTTTAATCATTAAGTTGAATACAGCTATAAAAAAAAGTGATTCAGGTAGAAAGTTTTAAGTAAAATATTTGACTACATTTGTAAGTGTAAAAAAAGTAAATAACAACATTAAAAAATATATAGTTATGGCATTAGAAATAACAGACGCAACTTTTGAAGAAGTAGTATTAAAAGCATCTCAACCGGTGTTGGTTGATTTTTGGGCAACTTGGTGTGGACCTTGTAGAATGGTTGGGCCAATCATTGAAGAAATAAGCAATGATTATGATGGAAAAGCTGTTGTTGGAAAAGTTGATGTAGATAACAATCAAGAATTTGCAGCAAAATACGGTGTAAGAAATATTCCTACAGTTTTATTGTTTAAAAATGGTGAAGTTGTTGATAAGCAAGTAGGTGTGGCTCCAAAAGCTACTTATGCTGCTAAAATCGATGCAGTTTTATAAAAATATTCTTTTTACAAAATAAAAAAGCAGTACATTTTTGTACTGCTTTTTTATTTTGTAGTACTAAGTTCGTAGGATAAGAAGACTTAAAAGTCCTTTTTTTTAAGTAATTTTGTTAGACGCACTTTAGTGCTTAACAAGTATAGAATTTGAAGATATAGTGTATGGATGAAAAGTTGATATCTAAGAAAAAGCCAAGCTTTCCGATCAACAATAAGTTGCTAGAATATTTAAAAACATACAATCGAAATGTTGTTATGCCTGTTGTTTATGAAGATTTACTTCGTTATTCGGGTGCAATTGAGGTGTATGATAAAGCAGGTAAAGATACTTTATGGATTCGTGTATATTATCCAGAATTTGAGAGAGCAGAAATCGATTTGAACCTTAAAAAAGTATATGCCATTTTACATGCGGATGGTAGTAACGAATCGATTCCGTATTTAAATATTGACGAGGTTGATTACTGTACTTTTGGAAACTCTAAACCTTTTCGTATAAAAGTTCGAAATATTTTAAATGATAACTACACGTACATGTACATTAAAAAGGCAGATGCTTCTCGTGTATATGGTTTAGAATTAGAGCATTTATTATCTCCAGATAGAATTAATTTTTTGGTGTATAAAGATACGATTGTGGAAGGTCATATTCAAGGGATTCCTGGTGATGTTTTTATGAACGAAGGATATAAAAATTTTTCGACAAGAGATCAAAAACAATTGTCAAAAGAATTTGTGAAGTTTAATGAGCGTTGTATTATTCGTTTGTTGGGCGATATGCGTTCTTACAATTATGTGATTGTGCCAACCCACGATTTTGATCAAGTGCAATATAGAATCCGTGCGATTGATTTTGATCAGCAGTGTTATGAAGGACGATTGAAAGTATACATGCCTCAGTTTCTAAAAGAAAATAATTTGTATGTAGACATGGTTCACGAAAATTTACGAGAGGAATCTATAAACCAGTATCGCATAGAAGAACGCTCTGCTATTTCCAAACGTATTATTCGTATTCATAGTAGGGTAATGTCTTTGTTAGAATGTATGTCTAATGATGTAATATCTAGTCCAGAAAAAGTAAAACAATTAAAAACGGACCTTCAAGAATTCACAAAAGATATGAAGTTTAAAAAATGTGAAACTATGGGAGAAATATTAAAGGTTGGGTTTGATTTTGTAGTTCGTAATTATGAAAGTGAAAACAGCTATTTGATTTATAAATAAGACTTTGTATTTTTTGAATGCCAATAAAAAACGCCTTGAAGATAGATTTCAAGGCGTTTTTTGTTTTATATAATAACGAGTTGTTAATAGATATCAGTATCTAAATCGTCTAAGCTTTCGAATTCTCCAAAATTATCGTCAAATTCATCTCCAAGATCGTAAGGGTCGTTTGAGCTACCAGCGTTGTCTGAGGTGAATTCTTTTTCTGGAGATTTTTCTGGAACCTCACCAATCGATAAGATCAATTTAGGCAATTCGTCTTCTGTGGTTTCATTTGTTTCGATAAGTTCAACAAAGAAAGTCCACATTTCTAAAAAATCATATACATAAATTAACTTTTCTCCTTCGTCTTCTATGTTTTGCTCAATGGTAGTAGTCGCCATAGAAAGTGCACCTGGACTATCATCCATATTGATCAAAGGTATTTCTTCTCCTTGATTCCAGTCGTCATCGGTTCTGTAAAATGAAGCCATTTGTTGACCATTAAAACCAAAAACGTTCGAAATCGTTTGGTGTAATTCTTCAAGAGTGCTTTTAGAATCTATGGTAATAGTTCTAATAACATCTTCCTTCACATCTAAAACAACTCTTATTTTACTAATCATACCTAAATATATTTTAACCGATACAAAATTAGAGTTTCAAAATTTACAAATCAAAAAAAAGAGAAAGATTCTTTTTAGAAATATTCGATAAGATATGAAATAAGATTGCCTAGGAAGTTGTATTTTTAACACCCAAATTAAATAAATATGGATCGTACGAAAATGCTTGCTATCGCAAATAAAATCACGAAAAATACCTTAATGGAAACACTAGAGATAGAGTACATCGATGTAGGAGAAGATTTTTTAGTTGCTACGATGCCAGTTACTTCTAAAGTACATCAGCCGATGGGATTGCTCCATGGTGGTGCAACTGTTGCATTAGCTGAAAGTGTAGGTAGTGCTGCATCACATTTGTTGATTGACAATGAATCGTATGAAGTAAGAGGTATAGAAATTACTTCCAACCATATAAAAAGTGTTTCAAAAGGGAAAGTTATCGCCACAGCAAGTGTTTTACACAAAGGAAAAACAACGCACCTTTGGAAAATAGAAGTACGAGACGAACAAGAAAATTTGGTTTCATTTTGCAAATTGACCAATATAGTTTTACCAAAGAAAAAATAAGCGCAACAATTGATTCTATATAACGACCTGTTAGAAAAGGTGGCAGTTGCATACCAAAACAAACTGCCATTTGTAGCTTATAAACGAGCAAATTCTAAAAAAATAAGAGCACTGTTTCAAGAAGACGACAGTTTGCATCAAACAAATAATTTTTCAGAAAATGGTTTTGTTTTTGCACCATTTGACTCTCAAAAACCAACTGTGTTTATTGCAGCTGATTCGATTTCAGAGGCTGAGGTTTCTGTACTTTTAGAAGCTGATAAAAAGGCGGATACAATTTTTACTGAAGAAACGGAAACAGCTTTGCAGCATGTTGATTTTGTGAAAAATACTAAAGAGTTCATTCATACAGAAAAAGTTTCGAAAATTGTAATTGCCAGAACGAAAGAAATTCAAAAGACAGACTTTTCTGCGTTAGAATCATTTAAAAAGCTGGTTGGAAAATATGTGAATGCGACTTGCTATATTTTGTACCACCCAAAAATAGGTTTATGGATGGGAGCAACGCCAGAAACGTTGTTAGAAATTGAAAAAGATCGTTTTTCGACCATGTCTTTGGCAGGTACGCAAAAATATCAAGGTTCTGAAAATGTTGCTTGGGGAGAGAAGGAGATAGAAGAGCAGCAATTGGTTACAGATTATGTTGTCTCTAACTTGGAGAAAGTTTCTCAAACATTAGAAAAATCAGACACCTATACGGTGAAAGCAGGTGCTCTCTTGCATTTACGAACAGATATTTCAGGTGCTTTGAAGGATGGATTGGGAATTGAATCTCTTGTTTCGGTTTTGCATCCTACTCCCGCTGTTTGCGGATTTCCGGGTGATTTAGCCAAGGAATATATACTTGCCAACGAAGCATTCGATAGAACATTTTACACTGGTTTTCTTGGGGAGATAAATACAACAGGAACAACTTCTCTATATGTAAATTTACGTTGTTTACAGTATGTAAATAATAAGATAACCTTGTATGTTGGAGGTGGTATTACTGCGAAAAGTGACCCAGAATTAGAGTGGCAAGAAACTGTTGCAAAGTGTAAAACAATGGAATCTATTTTGTAATTTTACAAGCTGAAATTTAAATGTAGATAGACATTTTAAAGAACGATTCAGCTATAAATGAAGTACCCTAAAAAAGACCTTGCCCAAATAGTAATCGCCTCATGTATAGCAAATGGTATTGACACTGTTGTGATATCTCCGGGGTCTAGAAATGCTCCGTTGACCATTGGTTTTACGAGTCATCCTAAAATTGCTACCTATAGTATTGTAGACGAACGAGCTGCAGGTTTTGTTGCATTGGGTATGGCGCAACAAACCCAAAAACCGGTTGCTTTGTTGTGTACATCAGGTTCTGCCTTATTAAATTATTATCCAGCGATTGCTGAAGCTTTTTATAGCGATATTCCTTTGGTGGTACTTTCAGCTGATAGACCAGAACATTTACTAGAAATAGGGGATGGTCAAACGATTCAACAAAAAAATGTTTTTGAAAACCATATTGCATACTCAGCGAATTTGATTACAGGTGAAAACCATCATAACGCCGAAGAGATAAAGAATGCATTGTATACAGCTGTTTTAAATAGTGCACCGGTACATATCAATATCCCTTTTGATGAACCTTTGTATGAAACAGTAGAAACTATTTTAGAGCTGCCAATTGAAGCGCATTACGATTTTTCTAAATCGACATTGAAAGAAGAACCTCTAGATGTTGATGAACTTCAAGTGTATGCTGATAAATGGAATACAGCAAAGAAAAAAATTGTGCTGATTGGAAGTAGTTTTCCTGATGAACTATTAGAAACACAAATAGAACACCTGTTAAAAGATTCTTCTGTGTTAGTGTTTACCGAAACAACCTCAAACATGAGACATGAGCGTTGTGTCAATTCTATAGATCAGCTGCTATTTCCTTTAACAGAAGAAGCGCAAGAAGAATTAAAGCCTGAAATACTGTTAACCTTAGGAGGTTTGGTTGTCTCTAAACGTATCAAACAGTTTTTTAGAAAACACCAACCGGTTGAACATTGGCATGTGAACGAACATAGAGCTTTGGATTCTTTTCACTGTATGACACGTCATTTTGAAATTTCCGCTCAATTGTTTTTTAGTCAATTTTTCTTTTTGACCAAATCCATGAAAAGTGATTTTTCTACTACTTGGCTTGCTGTCAAAAAAATAAGAAAAGAAAAGCACATCAAATTTCTCGAAAACACAGGTTATTCAGATTTTAAAGTACATAATATCATATTAGAATCAATTCCTGAAAACAGTCAATTGCAATTAAGCAATAGTTCGATAGTAAGATATAGTCAATTGTTTCAGCTATCGCCGAGTATTAAAGTGTTTTGTAACCGAGGTACTAGTGGGATAGATGGTAGCACCTCAACAGCAATCGGAGCGGCTATGAGTGTTGAGGAACAAGTTGTTTTTCTTACAGGTGATATTAGTTTTTTCTACGATAGCAACGCTTTATGGAATGCTTATATTCCTAGTTCATTTCGGGTAATCTTGATAAATAATAATGGGGGAGGTATTTTTAAATTTATCCCGGGACCTCAAAAAAGTGGTGCTTTAGATTATTTTGAAACACCACATGGCTTAAAAGCAGAGCATTTATGTAAAATGTATGGTGTTTCTTACCAGTCTGTATTTGACGAAAAAGAATTGAGAAATACATTGGTTGATTTTTATGCAGTAAGTGAACAGCCAAAACTGTTAGAAATACATACTCCTTCGGAAATCAATGATGTTGTATTGAAAGAATATTTTAATAATTTAAAATAAGAAAAATGGAATTAGAAGTAGGGCAAAAGATAGAAGTTGTGATAGGTCGTTTTACGAATATTGGTATTCGTGTACTGGTTGAAGAAGAATATGAGGGTATGCTTTATAAAAATGAAGTTTTTCAGAGAGTTCGTGAAGGACAACGTTTAGAAGCATATGTCAAAAAAATTAGAGAAGATGGGTTGATAGATGTTTCTTTACAACCTGTTGGTTTCTTAAATAAAATTGGTGAAAATGAAGCTGTTATTTTAAATAAACTGAAAAGTTTGGATGGTGGTTTTATAGGGTATAATGATAAAAGTAGTCCAGAAGATATTAAGTACCATTTTAAAATGAGTAAAAAATCTTTTAAAAGTGCTATCGGTGGTTTGTACAAAGCCAAGCAAATTGAAATTTTAGAGAACGGAATTCAATTGGTTTCTGAAACTAAGTAAGTTGTAAAAATTATATAAAATCCCTTTAGTCAAAATCTAAAGGGATTTTTTTTGTTCAAATTTTAGTAACTTTAAGTTGCTATGAAATCTGTTTTTCGGTACATCCCGATGCATATACTTTTGTTTTATGTGATTGGTGTTTTTTACCAATATTACACTAAAACGCCACTTGCTTTTTCAATTTGGATATTATGTGCTGTCGCATGTTTGTTATTATTGAAATTCAAAGTGGTGTTTCGTGGTACAAGTATGTTGTTGGTTTTTCTGCTTGGTATGTATGCTATGCAAGTTAGACAAGTTAAAGAAGCGCCTATAGCTGTAAGTGCCACAAATTATGTATTCGAAATAGATGCAGTATTAAAATCAACAAACTATTCATCAAATTTTTACGGGTATATTCATAAAGGTGAAAAAACGATTTTTAAAGAAAGGGTTTTAATAAAAATAATGTCAGATAGTTTGTCAAATTCACTAGCAGTTGGCGATTTTATTTTGGCAAATACAAAGCTAGTAACTCTTAAAAAATCGATGAATCCTTACGGGTTTGATTATAAGAATTATTTGGCTAAGAAAAATATTCATAGACAAGTAGTAATTGACACGGTGCATTGGATACTCTCAGAAAGTAAAAATACATCATGGAGGCGTTCTGCTTCATTGATCCAACAAGATTTAGGTCAGCATTTAAAGAGATATATTAATAATCAGGATGTGTTAGCGATTACTACTGCATTGTTATTAGGAGATCGAAAAAATATTTCAACAGAAGTAAGAGAGAGTTATACAGATGCCGGAGTCATACATATATTTGCTGTGAGTGGTTTGCATGTTGGTCTTTTAGTTGTGTTGTTGCATTTTTTTTTAAGTCCGTTGCGGAGGTTTAGGTATGGTAAAATAATTTCACTTTTTCTTATTGTGCTTTTCCTCTGGAGTTATGCTTTTATTGCAGGTTTGTCTTCGTCTGTCGTACGTGCGGTAACCATGTTTTCATTTATTTCATTTGGAATAGTACTTCAAAAAAACAATTCAATCTATCATTCGATAATAACTTCAGCTTTGATTTTATTGCTGGTTAACCCATATTTAATATTTGACCTAGGGTTTGTCATGAGTTATGTGGCTGTTGTGTCTATTGTTGTTATTTATCCTTTGTTTCAAAAACTATGGAGTCCGAAAAATAGTGTTTTGAGGTTTGTATGGAATCTAATGTCTGTGTCTATATCTGCACAGTTGGGTTTGTTGCCGATATGTTTGTATTATTTTCATCAATTCCCAGGTTTGTTTATTGTATCTAATTTGGTAGTCTTGCCTTGTCTAGGACTGATTTTGATATTAGGTTTGTTGGTTTTGATATGTGCTAAGTTTCAGATAAATATTAAAATATTGTTTGAGTGTTATTCGTTTATTATAGAGAAATTTAATGTATGTATTGACTTTATTTCAAAACAAGAAGCTTGGTTGTGGGATGTCATCTATTTTTCAAAATTACTATTAGTGGTTTCTTACCTGTTACTAATCAGCTTTGTTTTTCTGTTTTATAAAATTACTTTGAAGAGAATTCATATTTCTCTTTTGGCTGTTTTCGTTTTTCAGTTGGCTATGTTTTATGAGTTGTATGTGCAGAAAAACTATAATGAATTAGTGATTTTCCAACAATATAAAAAGTCATCGATTGCAGTTTCTAACGAGGGGAAAGTACGTTTTTTTGGAACTGCTAAAAATGAAAAATTGATAGAGAGTTATCTTGTGAAGACTGGAGCTGACTTGATTATGAGTAGAGAAGAGGTGCCGAATTTGATAAATTATAAATCTCAAAATATATTTATCATTGACAATAAAAATTTCTATAAAGTCCCAAATTTTCAACCTGAAATTTTAGTACTAAGAAACTCACCAAAGATACATCTTGAGCGCTGTTTGAAACTTCTTAAACCTAGGGTTGTTGTGGCTGATGGTTCGAGCTATCCGCAAGTAAAGGAAAGGTGGAAAATTACATGTTTAAAGTACAAAGTTCATTTTCATGATACACAAACAGACGGAGCATTTGTTTTAAAATAAAAAGCCACTTCAAAATAGAAATGGCTTGTAAATTTTTGAATTTGGTTTATTAACTCTTAGTCTTTTGGTTACTATTTTCCGACTCTATAGACTCAATGTATGCCTTATCTCTTGTGTTTTTTTGAACCGCAATAGCCGAAAATAAACTTAATAAATAAGACATCGCATAAAAACCTTTTTCACTTGCTAATAGGTCGGCATTCCATAGTCCTATTGTCAGTAACACAAGAGCAGAGAGCGCAGAGAACCAACTTATTTTGTGGTACATTTCTGTTACTTTCAATCCTTCTAATTTGTCTCGTACACTTTTTTGAAGTGATACGGCAGAGAATAATCCAAATAATAGAATGGTAAAGTAATAGCCACGTTCGTTTAGCAGCATATCGGAATTCCATAAACCGATACAGTAGGCAAGTGTTCCAGACAAAAGAGCGAACCAAGACGCCCCAATAAATGCCGGAGTTGGCTTTTGATCAAACTGAGGTGTTCTTTCTTTTTTTGATGATTTTGTTTTTTTATTCGATAAGTTCTGATCTGTGGCGTCACTTTTAAAATTATAGTCCATAATAAATGTTTTTTTTCGTTAATAATAACTGTTTATTAGCTTTCCAGCTTGGATGTGCTTCTTGATGTTATCTATATGCTACATAAGTATGGCAATAAAAATGTAGCTCATAAGATTTCCAATTAGAAGTGGAATGAAAATTTTTTTGATGTTTTTTTTCAGGATAATTTTTACTGCTAAAGCTTCAAGGATTACACTACCTAAGCACATCAAAATAAAGGTCATGATCCAGTTGATTGGATTGAATGTTGCTTTAAAAAAAAGAGTGTCTGCGATCAAATGCCAAACAAACATACCATACGTCATGATAAACGTTCCGATGATTCCTGATACCAGATTTCCTACTACAGACATGACTAAGGAGCTTGCCCAAGAAGTTTTTAAGAAGTATCGAATTGTTATGAGTTCGATTGCAATGGTTCCAAAAATGATAAACCAAAATTCTGAGAAGGCTTGACTGACGTATACAGCAGGCCAAATGACATTTAAAAATTGCATAGTATTTTATTAGGTTCTTATTACTGATGCAAAGATGCTTGTAGATCAATGAAGTGTAAATTCTATTTTTGTAAAATACTTACGATTAAATATTCTGTTTATTTGTGTTTTATGTATGTATATTGGTATATTGTGTGTTGTTAAACTAATGATATAATGAGTGTAAATAAAATCATTATTGATACATTTTCTTTGGATCAGAAAAAAGAGTTTCTGTCTGTACTGAAGAAAAAGAATAGAAGGGGGGATGTTAAGAATATTGAATTATTTTTAATGTTATCGAATGGAATAGAGGATAAATCTATTGATATTAAACTTTATGGTGTTTCTAACAAAGGAGCTTATCATGCTATAAGTAAGCGATTGCATGATTCTTTGATTGAGTTTATTGCTAGTGATTCTTTTTCTAAAGGAAACTCCAAAGAAGCGGTTATTACTAAGTTGTTGGAAGCTAGTAAATACTTTTTTTTGTGTAAACAGAATGAGCTTGCGTTTAAAACGTTAAAAAAAGCTGAGTTAAAAGCTCAAAAGCATGACTTTTTTCAATTGTTGCATGAAATATACCTACTGAAAATTCAGCACCTGCATAAGTCAAAGCTGTATGATTTTGTTGCGGTAAAAAATGCTTTTGAGAAAAATAAATTGCAATTACAGTTGCAAGAAAACCTTCAAATGTTTTATGCGACAATTCAATATGAGTTAGAAAATACCTCAAAAGATCCTATAGAAGTTTTAGAGTCGAATTTAGAAAAATTTGCAATTACCTCTTCTCGTGGATTACATTTTGTGGCATTGATAAAAATTATTGAGGTGTTTAACACAGTTGCCCACGTTAGTAGTAAGCACATTGAACTTTGGACTTTTGTAGAAAACACCATGGCTGATATAAATAAGAAAGATATTGACATCGAGCGTTATCTTCCTGAAAAGATTCAGTTGTTGTTTTATTTGGCAAACTTTAATTTTAGAATAAAAAAAATGGATGTTGCCAACACATACTTAAAAGCAATGGATTCTCATATGAGGTTAAAGAAAGGTGTTTATTTCAATCATTTTGTATTAAAATATAAATTATTGAAAGTATTAACAGCCTTGTTTTCCGGTGAATTAGAGCATGCATTAATTACTTTAGATGATTGCCCAAAAGAGGTGTCTCGAACCGAAGAATATTATGACCTCTTACTTTCAAAGGTTGTAGTTTTGTTTTTCAAAGGGAATATCGAAGAAGCCTATAGAATCTATTCTAAATTTTATCACAGCGATGTTTGGTATACACAAAAAGTAGGAACACTGTGGGTTGTTCAGAAAAATCTGATTGAATTATTGCTGCTTTTAGAGTTGGATTCTTATGACTTGTTTCAGGCTAGATTAGTGAGCTTTAGAAAAAAACATAAATATTTACTTGTCCATCATAACGAGACGAGAGTTCTTGAATTTGTAAAGTTGATTACTGTCTATTACAAAGACAACACATGTGTAGAAAAAGATTCTTTTAAGAAAAAAGTGAATGAATTAGTAAAAGACGACACCAAAACAGAAGATGTATTTATTCTTTGTTTTTATGCTTGGCTAAAAGCAAAAATTGATAAAAAAGAATTGTATTCTGCCTGTTTAGAGTTGTTGCAATAGTTATTTCTTTATTGTAAAACTATCAAATGTTTTCCCGTTAATAGAGTTGATTCCTTCAAACTTTAAGGTTTTTCCATCAATAGAAATTAGAGAAAAACTAGGTTCATGTTCATAGTGAGCGACAATGTCTCCGTTTTCACAGTTTTTTTTGTCACTTGGGTTAGGCTCCCACTTGTTATTGAGTTTACCACCAGCTCCCACAGTAATAGAAATAAAGTTTTCATCTAGATTTTTATATTCCGAATGGTTTGTTCTATTAGTATCTATATCTCCTTCTTTGTTGTAAGGTTTTAATCTTTCATAGGTATGAGCATGACCATTTAATAATAAATCCACTTCGTTCTCTGCAAGTATTTTGTAGATAGAAATTACAGCCTCGTAATTGGGTTTGTAAGAGCATGTTTTACCATTATGATGCAGGTAAACAATAGTCCAGTCAAACGTATCTTTGTTTTCGTTCAACGTTTTTTGCAACCAAGCGACTTGTTCTTTGTAATTGTAGAACTCTCCTTTAGACGAATCTAATCCGATAAATAAGGCATTGGAATATGAAAAGCTATAGTAATGTTCGTTATTTGGAAGAGACCATTCTTTTTCAAAATTCTTTTCTGGATCAGTGTACCAATCATGGTTTCCAGGGACTGGATAAAATGGGGTGTTTTTAAAAATGTTTTCGAAAGGTAAAAATAATTGCTTGTCATAGTTTCTGCTTTCTCCCTTAGGATATACAATATCTCCTAGTCCTAATCCAAAACTTGGTTTGTGGTTTAGTTTTTCTATACACTTTGCTGGCTTGTCAGCGAAACTATGGGGTAATTTCGCTCCGATATCTCCTAAAGCATAAAAAGTAAACGCTGTTTTACCTTTTTTTGGGTTGGTGATAAAAAAATAATTTTTTCCCGTGGCAAGTTTGTAGCCGTTTGAAAAGATGCTATAATAATATTTTGTGTTAGGTTCAAGTTTGTCAAAAACTACTTCGTTAAACGTGTTATTTTCATGCTGTGTGAGTTTGCCTTGCTTGCTGATAATTTTGTTTGATGTTTCTTTTTGAATTTCTACATAACAGTTTTCGGTAACATCATTTGTCTTCCATGTAATTGTAGCACTATTTTCTCGAACCATTTGTAAATAGGGCTCTCTTAGTAATTCAGGTTGTTCGTAACTGTTGTTTTTTAAATAGGATGAAAAGGCAAACAATAGGGGTAACGTTAAAAGTGCTAAAATTTTTCTCATGGAGATTTGTGGTTTAAAAAATGAGTGCTGTAAATCTACATTTTTTTTCATCTTGAAATGTTCGTTTGATTTAAAAGAGACTTTTTTTGATGATTTTCACCCATAAAAAAACCGCTTGGTAAAAGCGGTTTTTATTTTTATATAGTTCGATGTTACATTTCCATACTGTGATAGACATTTTGTACATCGTCGTCTTCTTCTAGTTTTTCTAGTAACTTTTCAACTTCTGCTTGTTCAGCTTCACCTAGTTTTTTTGTTGTTGTAGGGATTCGTTCAAAACCAGAAGAAAGAATTTCTAAACTGTTTTCTTCTAAGAATCCTTGAATCGCTCCAAATTGTTCAAACGGACCATAGATTAAAATTCCATCCTCGTCTTGAAAAACTTCTTCTACTTCGAAATCCATCAATTCTAATTCTAATTCTTCTAAATCAATATCTGCTCCTTCAGATTTAATTCTAAAGTTACAGGTGTGATCAAACATAAAAATCACAGAGCCCGAAGTACCAAATGTACCGTTACATTTATTAAAAGCTGCTCTTACATTTGCAACAGTTCTGTTGTTGTTGTCTGTAGCAGTTTCGCAAACAATGGCGATACCATGAGGAGCATATCCTTCAAACAAAACTTCTTTATAGTTTGCAGTATCTTTGTCCGTCGCTTTTTTAATAGCACGTTCTACGTTGTCTTTAGGCATATTTGCAGCCTTTGCATTTTGCATCACCGCACGTAAACGTGAATTGGTATCAGGGTTTGGTCCTCCTTCCTTAACAGCCATTACGATGTCTTTACCAATACGTGTAAAAGTTTTGGCCATTGCCGACCAACGTTTCATCTTTCTTGCTTTACGGAATTCGAATGCTCTACCCATTTCTAATTGTTGTTTCTGTGTTAATTTTTGAAAAGCAAATGTAATTATTAACGACTTAGTTTACAAGTTTTATTTGGCTTAGAAACGAATGTATCATACAGCGAAAAGATTTGTTTTGAACAGTGCGTATTCTAATTCTTTACGCTTGGACGATAATTCCAAATTGCCATAAATTGACCATGTGCCATTCTTCTAGAAGCTTCCTTGGCTTTTGTAGCTAAGTCACCTTCAAATAATTCGTCGATAGTTTCAAACCAAAGTTGCAACCAAAACCCGAAATGTTCTTGAGTTACTTTGTATTCTAGATTTTTATCTACGTTAAGGTGCTTTAGCGTTGGGTTTCCTTTGAATTTTGGAATTCCGAATAAATTTGTTTCCCAGAAGTCCGTAAGTTTTTCGAGATGTTCTGGCCATTGATTTTCTTTGATGTGACTGTTGAAAATAGGACCAAGTACTGCATCTTTTCTGATTTTTTTATAAAATAGGTGTACTAGCTTAGAAATGTCTTCCCTTTTTTCTATCTGCTTCATATCAATCAGCCGTTTAAGAAATAACATGCTCAACTCGTTCAACAGAATCTTGTTTCGATAATGTTAAGCGTACAATGCTGTTTTTATTGGCAAGTAAATCGTGAGGAATGTTAGCATCGAGTCCAATAATAGCTCCTTTTTCAAATTTATGAATTGTGCCATTCACTCCAAAATCTATACAACCTTCTAAAACATGAACGATGATAGGAAATTTAGTTTTGTGCTCTTTCATGAATTGTCCCTTTTTCAAAAGAATTCTTATTTCTTTAGAAAAAGAGGTTTCTAAAATTACTTTGGTTGTAATTTTATCTTGAAATTCGCTATTCGCATCGAATGATGTAATTACCATAAATTTTTATAAAAAATTAGTCGGTCAAAAATTGCTTAACAAATCAACTCGTATGTTTGTTTTGCTATTTCTAACTCTTCGTTTGTTGGAACAATCAATATTTTTACGTTGGCATCTTGTTTTTGAATTTCTCGAATTTTTTTAGAACGAACTGCGTTTTTATCTAAATCTAGATCGATCCCTAAATAACTCATGTTTTTGCAACTTAACTCACGCATCAAACTTGAGTTTTCTCCAATACCAGCAGTAAAAACGATCGCGTCAAGACCATTTAATATTGCTGTATAACTACCAATAAATTTTTTAATTCTATGTGCAGCTAAATTTAATGCGTTGATACAGTCTTGATTTCCTTCAGCAGCCAAATTTCTAATATCTCTAAGATCAGAGTGTCCGGTAAGCCCTTTCATACCAGATTCTTTTTGTAGAATATGATTTACTTCGTCAGCTGTTTTTCCTAGTTTTTTCTGCATGTGGAATACCACAGATTGATCAATATCACCCGCTCTTGTTCCCATGACCAATCCATTTGATGGCCCCATCCCCATTGAATGCTCGATACATTTACCGTCTTTTACAGCTGAGATACTGCATCCATTTCCTAAATGGATGGTGATAATGTTGCTTTTTTCTTTCTTTAGGTGTTCAATAGCTTTTTCAGAAACATATTTATGACTCGTACCATGAAAACCATAGGCGCGAATTCCATCTTCTTCTAGATATTTGTTGGCGATTGCATATTGATAAGCTTCTCTTGGCATCGTTTGATGAAAAGCTGTATCAAAAATAACTGCTTGTTTCGCATTTGAAAATACATTTTCAGCAACTTCAATTCCGGTAAGATTTGCAGGGTTGTGTAATGGAGCCAACGCAAACAATTCTTTGATGTTTTCTTTTACATCAGGTGTTGCAAGTACGGTTTTGGTAAATTGACTTCCTCCGTGTACCACTCGATGTCCGACAGCATCAATTTCATCAACATTTTTCAATACTCCGTAATTTGAATCCATCAATGCAGATTCTACTTTTTTCAGTGCAGCTGTATGATCTAGAATTGGAGTTACTTCATTGTGTTCTTGAGAACCTTTTTCATGAGTGAAAATTGCATCTTCCATTCCGATTCTTTCTACCAAACCAACACATTTTACTTCTTGTGAAGGCATTGCAATAAGCTGATATTTTAGCGAAGAAGATCCTGCGTTTAAAACTAGTATATTCATTATTCTTGATTTGCTTGAATGGCAGTTAATAATACGGTATTGAAAATGTCATCGATGGTGCATCCTCTGCTTAAATCGTTTACCGGTTTATTTAATCCTTGAAGCATTGGTCCGATAGCCAAAGCTCCTGTCTCTCTTTGAATTGCTTTGTATGTGTTGTTACCTGTGTTTAAGTCTGGGAATATCAATACTGATGCTTGCCCTGCAACTTTTGAATCTGGCATTTTGCTTTTGGCTACATTCATATCTACTGCAGCATCGTATTGGATAGGTCCTTCAATTTTTAAATTAGGGTACTTCTCAGAAACAATTTCGGTTGCTTTTCTAACTTTTTCTACTTGTTCTCCTTTACCAGAACTTCCAGAAGAGTATGATAACATAGCAATTCGAGCATCAATTCCAAAGGCTTCTGAAGATTCAGCAGAGCTAATGGCAATTTCTGCAAGTTGTTCTGCATTTGGATTAGGGTTTACAGCACAGTCTCCCATTACAGATACACGGTCAGGTAAACACATAAAAAATACGGATGATACTACAGATACTCCAGGTTTGGTTTTGATCAATTGAAGCGAAGGTTTGATGGTGTGCTGTGTAGTGTGTGCAGCTCCAGAAACCATTCCATCAGCCATTCCTTTCATTACCATTATGGTACCGTAATAAGAAACATCTTTTACCAAGTCATTGGCCGTTGTTTCAGTCATGCCTTTGTGTTTCCTTGTCTCATATAGAGTTGCTGCAAACTCTTTGTTGTGAATTGAGTTTTCAGGGTTTAAAATATTGATTTTGTCTAAATCTATTTGAAGTCCTAATTGATCACATTTCAGTTGAATTACGCTTTTATCTCCAAGAATAGTTAAATCAACAATGTCTAAAAGTTGTAGACGGGCAGCGGCTTGAATGATTCTGTCGTCGTTCCCTTCGGGTAATACAATATGTTTTCGGTTTACTTTGGCTCTTTGCATCAAGCTATATTGAAACATATTAGGAGTGATCCTTGCAGAGTTATAATTTGTTAAGGTGTTAGAAATTCCTTCTGAGTTCACGTATGAATCAAAAGTATCTAAGGCCATTAATATTTTTTTTGAGTTTGTAGAATAGATTTTTGACTTTACGGCTCCAATTTTATTGGTAGTACCAAATGTTCCTCCTTCTACAGAAATAATAGGCACAGTTGATTGAACTCCCTCCATCAATTTTAATATAGAATCTTCAGGTAGTAAGCCTCCAGTTAAAATTAAACCTGCAATTTTTGGATAATTAGAAGAAGCATTAGCTTGCAACGCGCCTAAAATAATATCTGCTCTGTCCCCTGGAGTTACAACCAAAGCGTTTTCTTTGATTCTGGTCAAATAGTTTCTCAACTGCATAGCACCAGAACTAAAACTTCCAATGGTATTATCGATAAACTGTTCTCCAAAGAGTATTTTTCCCTTCAATGCTTCATTGATTTCTTTTACTGTCGGGTTTTCTAAGTACAAGCTTTCTGGAATTACATCTATTTGTACATCAAGCGGAATAACTTTTTTCAATTCTTGTGTAATGATTTCTGTATTTCCTGGGTCTACTTTGTTTGCAATAACCCCAATTACATCTACTTCCTTTTGCTTGAATGCTTTATAGGTTATTTCCATGCTATTGACAAATTCATCAATAGATTTATTTTTTCCTGAGCCAACAATCAGCGAAGGAACTCCTAAGTTTTTTGCGATTGCCAAATTCAAATCAAGTTCTAAGAAACTTCCTTCTTCAGAAAAATCAGTTCCCTCAACTAACACATAGTCGAATCGCTCTTCTAATTTTTTATATTTCTCAATAACAGTCTGAATTACTTCATCAACTTTTCCTTTACTTAAAAGTTTTAAAACTTCACTTTGCTTATAAGCGTAACATTCTGATTGTTTTAAATCGAGATTAAAAAAATTGATAGCTGTTTTTGTGTGGTTGTCAAATTGTCCATTTTCTGTTTCGTTAATGATAGGTCTGAAATAACCTACCTTAATCGATTTCGTAAGCATCATTCTTAATAGACCTAAAGATACTAAAGACTTACCTGTGTGCGATTCTATGGTAGCAATGTATATGGCTTTACTCATACGTATGTTTTTTTGTGATTCGAATTTACAAAATATTAGTTTTCAAAAGTAGCACCAGTGTGTTATTATTTTTATGACTCTTATCATAAATCAAAAACAAATAATATTCTATTAGAATTGAGAAGTTTCTTTTGAGTGTTCTGTGTTCTACTTGAGGTAAAAAATAAAAAAGGTCATTGATGTATCAATGACCTTTTTACTTGTTTTATTTTCAGAGTCTAAGCCTGTATTACTCCTAGGTTGAAATGTTTTTCAATAGGTGCGTTTTCGGCAATTTCTATACCTGTACTTATCCATTTTCTGGTGTCGAGAGGATTGATGACTCCATCAGTCCATAATCGTGCAGCTGCATAATATGGAGATGTTTGTTTGTCATATTTTTCTTCGATAGATTTTAATATCTCGGCTTCTCTTTCAGGAGTAATAACTTCACCTTGACTTTTTAAGGAAGCAGTTTCCATTTGTAAAAGTACTTTTGCAGCTTGTGTACCTCCCATAACTGCTAAACGAGCACTCGGCCAAGCACATATTAATCTTGGGTCGTATGCTTTACCGCACATTGCATAGTTACCTGCTCCGTAAGAGTTTCCGATAACCACAGTGAATTTAGGTACCACAGAATTACTTACTGCATTGACCATTTTTGCTCCGTCTTTTATAATGCCACCATGTTCCGATTTACTACCTACCATAAATCCGGTTACATCTTGCAGAAATACCAACGGAATTTTCTTTTGGTTACAGTTAGAGATAAATCTAGTGGCTTTGTTTGCACTATCAGAATAAATAACTCCACCAAATTGCATTTCTTTTTTTGCGGTTTTTACTACTTTCCTTTGGTTTGCAACTATACCAACAGCCCACCCGTCAATACGAGCATATCCGCAGATAATGGTTTTTCCAAATTCTTCTTTGTAAGGTTCAAACTCTGAATTATCAACCAGTCGTTTGATAATCTCGTTCATGTCGTATTGGTCGGCTCTAGATTTGGGTAATATTCCAAAAATATCTTCTTGGTTTTCCTTAGGTAATAAAGCTTCTTTTCTGTTGAAACCAGCTTTTTCAGGTACGCCAATTTTGTCAATTATGTTTTTTATTGTGTCAAGAGCATCTTTATCATCTGTAGATTTATAGTCGGTAACCCCAGAAATCTCACAATGAGTAGTAGCTCCTCCCAATGTTTCATTATCAATGCTTTCACCAATAGCAGCTTTTACAAGATAGCTTCCGGCTAAAAAGATACTTCCTGTTTTATCAACAATCAATGCTTCGTCACTCATAATTGGTAAATACGCACCACCTGCTACGCAACTTCCCATTACAGCAGATATTTGTGTGATTCCCATGCTACTCATAATAGCATTGTTTCTGAAAATCCTTCCAAAATGTTCTTTGTCTGGGAAAATCTCATCTTGTAATGGTAAATAAACACCAGCGCTATCTACCAAATATATGATCGGAATTTTATTCTCTATTGCTATTTCTTGAGCACGCAAATTTTTCTTTGCTGTAATCGGGAACCAGGCTCCAGCTTTAACTGAAGCGTCATTAGCGACAACAATACATTGAGTGCCTTTTATTTTTCCGATTTTCACTACAACTCCTCCAGAAGGACAACCACCGTGTTCTTCGTACATATCATCTCCTACAAAGGCTCCGATCTCTATAGCGTCTGCATCGTTATCTAATAAGTAGTTAATTCGTTCTCGTGCAGTTAGTTTTCCTTTGTCATGAATTTTCGCAATACGTTTTTTTCCTCCTCCTTCATATACTTTTAAAAGCTTTTTCTTTAAAGCAGTTGATAAAAGCTTGTTGTAGTCTTCGTTTGCGTTGAATTTTATATCCATTGTCATTGCTGATTTTTGCGGGGCTAAAGTACAAAATTGTATGCATATATAATTTTTATTTACCGTGTTTTTATTTACCATGGTAATTAATTGAAATATTTTTATATCTTTGTATCATGTTTAAAACTTTATATGATGAAAAAAAATAAAATTATCTTTTGGGTTGCAACGGGTTTGTTGTCGTTAATGATGCTTATGTCATCTGGGATGTACGTGTTTAATAATGCAGTGATTGGTGAAACTTTTACGAATTTAGGTTTTCCAACTTATATTATTTATCCATTAGCCTTTTTTAAGTTGTCGGGTATCGCAGTGATTACGTTGACAAAGTGGAAAACAGTAAAAGAATGGGCTTATACAGGTTTCTTTTTTAATTTCTTATTGGCGTTTTCAGCGCACTTGTCTATAGGTGATGGAGATCAGATGGGAGCAGTGTTAGCATTAGTGTTGCTTACAGTTTCATATGTCTTTGGTAAAAAAATCAATTAATGAAAGTAAAACCGTTATCGAAAGTAGTTCTTAATCCTGAGAACTTCAAAGCTAATGTTTCAAGTAGAACTTTCGATTATCCTTTGGATACGGCTATTGAAAAAGGAGGAAGTAATACCGGACCTACACCTGTCGAATATTTCTTAGCCGCGATTGGAGGTTGCGTGGCAATTACTTTAAAAACATTTGCAGACAAACAAAATTGGGATTTAGGAAATATTTCTGTAGAAGTTTCAGAAGAAACAAAGTTGACACCAAAAGGAATTCAGAAAAGAATAATTGAGAATATTAGTGTGGAAAAAAAAGTCTCGGAAGCACAATTGACGCAATTAAAAGAACATGCAAAAAGTTGTCCGGTGTCACAAATGGTAAATACCCCAACGGATATAATTAGAACTATAAAAAATTAAAAGATGAAAAATATCATTGTAATAGGAGGAAGTAATAGTAAAAACTCTATAAATAAAACATTGGCAACACATGCAGCTGAACAACTAGAAGATGTTGTGCTTACCGTTGTAGATCTTAATGAGTTTAAGTTGCCATTGTATGGTATAGACTTAGAAACAGAAGAAGGAATTCATGAAGAAGCAAAAAGGTTAAATGGAGTTTTTGATTGGGCAGATGGCTTTGTAGTGTCGCTTGCAGAACATAATGGTGCATATTCCGCAGCATTTAAAAATGCATTCGACTGGTTGAGTAGAATTAATGGCAAGGTGTGGAGAGAAAAACCTTTATTGTTATTAGCTACATCTCCTGGAGGAAGAGGAGGACAAACAGTTTTGCAAATTGCGGCTAATAGTTTTCCGCACTTAGGAGCAAAGGTTACAGGTAGTTTATCCTTTCCTTCTTTTTATGATAATTTTAAAGATGGTGAGGTGGTGAATTCAGAGCTGAAAGTTTCTTTAGAAAAAGAAATAACAAATTTTCAAAAAGAAATTTAAAAAGATATGGGAGACATAGCCAAAGATATAAATTCTACTTTCCCATCAGAACACGTAAAGGCTTTGATTAATATTAAATACACTGCCAATTGGATAGAAGGGAAATCAAATCATGTCTTAAAGCCTTTTAAAATTAGTGTTCAGCAATATAATATTTTGAGAATTTTGCGCGGAGCAAAAGAGAAAGTTACAGTACAAACTGTAAAGGATAGAATGATTGAAAAATCTCCAAATACAACACGATTAATGGATAAACTTTGTGCTAAGAACTTAATAAAACGTGTGCGTTGTGAAAATGACAGACGAGTTGTTTATGTTCAGATTGCCGATTTGGGTTTGAAAATGTTGCGAGATATAAAAATGGATGGTGTAGGAGAAACAATGAATAAATTGACCGAAGAGGAGGCGGAACAATTGAATTTTTTGTTAGATAAGATTAGGTAGGATTTGCGGTTTTTTAAGAGTGAAATAAGGTCTTTGAGTAAGAGATTGATAAACTCAGAAGACTAATTTAGAAATCAATTTTTAAAAATAAAGACATGGAACTTAAAAATATAAAAGCAAAAAGTAAAAGTAATTTTGTAAACATGGGGCCTATACGATTGAGACAGCCTTTACCTAGTTTTCAGATAAATGATGTGGATCCCTTTATTTTATTACATCATTATGGTCCGTATGATATCAGTCCTGAAAGCAATCCATTCGATTTAGGGCCTCATCCTCATAGAGGTTTTGAGCCTATAACCTTTTTGATTCAAGGAGAACAATTACATAGAGATTCGTTAGGGAATCATAGCGTCGTAAAAGGTGGTGATGTGCAATGGACAACTGCTGGAAAAGGAATTGTTCATGCTGAGGGACCAACGAAGAGTTTTGTTAAAAATGGAGGTAAGCTAGAAGGAATTCAGTTATGGTTGAATTTGCCAAGTTCTCATAAAATGATGGAGCCTGCATATCAACATGTATCAGGAGAACGAATGCCTGTGTTGACTAGTGATGATGGTAAAGTCATTTCAAAAATAGTTGCAGGGAGTTATAACAATCTTGTAGGTGAAATTGCAACGCAAACTGAAATTCAAATGTTGTGGTCTTATGCAGAGCAAGGAGGGAAAGAATTACTTATGCTACCTAAATCACATAATGTTTTGGTTTATTTGATTAAAGGTGTATTGATAGTTAACGACACAGAACCGATGAATGAAGACGGTATTCGTATGTTGACTTTTGATACTATAGGAGATGCTATTTCTATCGTAGCAAATGACGAAAGTGAATTTATTGTTTTATCTGGAGAGCCTTTAAAAGAGAAAGTTGCAACATATGGTCCTTTTGTGATGAATACTCAAGAAGAATTACAGCAGGCTATGATGGATTACCAACAAGGTAAAATGGGGTATATTGACGAATAAACTAAAGAATTTTTTGAAATGTAAAAGCCTAATTGTAAAAAACTTAGGCTTTTGTTGTTTATAGACAAATAGCATAATAATTAGATTGAATACTGAAGTTTTTATGGGTTTAAGTGAATTTTAGTCGTGTTTTAGTCTAGCGTTTTTTTTACTGAAAATCTGAGTTTTGAGTTTTTTGTCAATTTATTGTTGAGTCAGTATTTTTAATTTCATTAAAGGTTATCAGTAAAATTGTTGAATAACTAACTAAACTATTATTATGAGAACAAAATTACTCTTAAGATTTATTATGATTTTGACACCTGTATATATTGGTGCTCAGACGAATCATGTTTTGTTAAATCAAGATTTTGAGACATCTTCAGGTGGAGTACCAACAAATTGGACAGCAAATTTAGGGACTTCGGCAGACGGTGATGCTTATTCAGGATCTAACGGTGTGCTTTTTACCAGTAGCTCTGGAAGTCCAAACAGCGAATTGTTAAACGAAACTGTAAGTGTTTTAACAAGTGGAGTCGCTACTTATTTATCTGTATGGGTAAAACCAACTGTGCTTAGTGATAGATCTTCTTTAAGGTTGGTTAGTTCTGATGGTGCTTCAAATATTTCCGGAGGGGCCGCCGTAGTTTGGAATGATGCAGAATATATCAATTCTTGGCATAAAATATTAATGTCACAATACACGCCTGCTTCTGCTGAAAGCGTACGTGTTCAGATTGACAATCCTATAGCTAATGATATTCTTCATTATGATGATATAGAGCTTGTTCAAAATCCACTAATGGTGAATGGAGATATGGAAATTGATTTTATGGGTAACAATAGCACTTCACCACAAACTAATATTTATCAAAAAAACGGAATCAATCCAATGGTTAAAGAAATCACTGAAAAAAGAAATGGGAACAATTCTATCAAATGTACTACCACTTTAGCATCGCCATATTTTCAACAAAGCCCGAGTTATAGATATGTAAGGGAATCTGCTTCAAAGGATTATTTTGGGTCTATGTGGGTGAAAGTAGCCGATGGTTCTCCAGCAGCTGATTTTACCGGAGAATTATATGTAGACGGGGTTAAAGTTACAAATGGAAGCGCAATAAATGTTACGGATGTTTCAGGTTGGGTAGAGATAGAAACGCCAGCATATACCTCAGATGATACTGGAGGGGGAACTGTTCATATGAGATTGTCTGTTTCCAACAATGGTGCAGACAGAACCATTTTTTATGTAGATGATTATGTATTAACAAAAGCTTTGGCAGGTGCTGCTTCTGTTCATTCTGTTGGGCTTGATGAAAACTCTTTTGAGGTATCTAAAGAAGGTGTTAGTCTTAAAGGTGTATCTGGTAACGTTACAATTTCTGATTTATTAGGTAGAGTGATGGCTTCTAAAAACGTTGCAGAAAATGAAGTTTTTGAGTGTTCATTCGAGCGAGCAAAAGTGTATATAGTTCAAATATCAACGAATTCAGGTGCAATATCTAAAAAGGTGGTGTTTAATTAAGAGACGATAGTCAAGTTTATATTGGTGAAAAATGGCTACAAAAATATGTAGCCATTTTTTTATGCTTAGTAATTTAGTTAGTCAATAATTATCTCAATTACTTTTTTGAATAGAAGCTGTTTTTCGAATCATTCAATGAAGTATAACTGTTGTTACCGACTATTGAGTCCGAAAAAAGGAAAGAGTTTATGATTATATTGTGGAAACACTAAATTATAAAAAACCGTGTTTACATATAGTTTATAACGACGAGTTTGTTTTTTTTAAGAATTCCTTCTTATTACTGCTTTTTTAGTGAGTAAACTAATATCAAAGGTTTGCATAGGGCAAATCAATAATTATGATTAGCTAGATCCTGTTTTTTTTCTAGTTGTAAGTTGCTTGTTTTAAAGGGGGTAAAAAAAAGTATGCAAAAAAACATAAAATAGGTTGCAAAAAGGCTTGTGGGAATGAAAGTTGGTTGTATATTTGCAGCCGCTAACGAACGGGGCATAGGTCTTAGATTAGTTAGTGAGAGTTCTTTAAAAAGCTGGTTAGATTTAATATTTGGAGGTTTAAAAAAATAATTAAAATTTTATTTTTTTATATTGAAAAAAGGTTTTAGATTTGCAGCCGCTAAGC
>NZ_VYVA01000006.1 GCF_009193215.1 Flavicella marina
TACTGCCAATGGTGGGAGAGTATGTCACCGCCTTTTTTTTAAAGCCTCAATCAGATTTATGATTGAGGCTTTTTTTTTTTGCTTTTTTTAGGTCGATTTATGACTTGTTCAATTTGTTGAGTAAAGTGTTTGCTTCAGTTTGTTTATATCCAATTATCTTACTATTGTTTTGTTTATATTTACTATAAAATAAGTGGGGTTTCTTTCCTGCTAGTATTGAACATTCAAATTTTGTTGCATGACTGTATTAGATAAAATAAATAGTTTAAAAGTTCAAATGTCGAAGTCTGTTATCGGACAAGAATTGTTAATAGATAGATTGTTATTGGTATTGCTGGCAGATGGAAATATTTTGTTGGAAAGTTTGCCAGGTTTAGCTAAAACAAGAACGATAAAAAGTTTGGCAAACGAATTGAATTGTGGGTTGAGCAGAATTCAATTTACTCCTGATTTGTTGCCTTCTGATATTACGGGTACTGAAATATACCAACCTGAATCTCAAGAGAAATTTATTTTTCAGAAAGGTCCGATATTCAATAGTTTAATTCTGGCTGATGAGATTAATCGAGCACCTGCCAAAGTTCAATCTGCTTTGTTAGAAGCAATGGAGGAGCGTCAAGTGTCTGTTGCCGGTACAACTTATAAAATGGAACCTTTATTTATGGTTATGGCTACACAGAATCCTGTTGAGCAAGAAGGAACTTATCCCTTACCAGAAGCTCAGATGGATCGTTTTTTAATGCATGTAACGATAGAATACCCAGATGATAATTCTGAATTAGAAATTATGCGTTTGAACAGAAGTGAGCAATCTGCTGCAAAAAATGATATAGTGACAAAACTTGAAACTTCTGTGGTATTTGAAGCGCGTGAAGAAATTTCGAATATTTCTATTTCTGAGGGGATGGAACGTTATATAGTAGATATTATTTCTGCTACACGTTACCCTTCTAAATATAGTGAAGAATTGGCGAAATATATTGATTATGGAGCAAGTCCTAGGGGGACTATTTCTATAGATCGTGCTGCTAGAACCCATGCATGGATGTCTGGAAACTCTTATGTTTCTCCAGACAATATTAGAGCTGTTGTTCATGACTGTTTGCGCCATAGAGTTAGTTTAAGTTATGAGGCAAATTCGCAAGGTGTGTCTGTTGATGATGTTATAAATGAAGTGCTGAATCAAGTTGCTGTAGTTGCATAATCTATGAAAGAATCGTCTGAATTTCCAGAAAATGTTTTTGTTTCACTTGAGAGTTTACTTAAGATGGAACGCGTGGCTCGTGGTTTTAGTTTTTTAGCAAATAAACAACGTGTGAAAAGTATTTTGGGAGGTAAGAACGCTTCAAAGTTGAGAGGACGTGGTTTGGACTTTGAAGAAGTTAGGAATTATGTACCGGGAGATGATGTTAGAAATATAGATTGGAAGGTAACTGCTAGAACTCAAAAAACGCACTTGAGAGTGTTTACCGAAGAAAAAGAAAAACCTGCACTCATTATTGTCGATCAAACCAAATCAATGTTTTTTGGTAGTAAAGTGAAAACAAAATCCGTTGTTGCCGCTGAGCTGGCTGCTATGGCTGCTTTTAAAGTTGCTAAGGAGGGAGATAGAGTCGGTGGTATCGTATTCGGAGATAATGGTGTTGATGCAGTTTTACCTAAAAGGAACAAAAAAAATATATTGTTTTTTTTCGAAAAATTGGTGAAAAGGAACCGAGAGTTAAGAGATTCATCATCGAGTAATTTTGAAGTTGGGTTGAATGAAGTATTTCAAAAAATCAGGAACATTATTACACATGACTTCTTAATATTTATCATTGGTGATTTTCATAGGTATTCAGAAAGTGTTGTTAAAGAAATTACCTATATGGCTGCTCACAATGATGTGATTCTCGCGAAGGTAGTCGATCCTTTAGAAAGGAATATTATTCCTGTAAAATATGTTGGTGGTAATGGAAAGGAACAGCTGTCTATAAATGGAGAAGATCAAAGATTGGTGAAAGATTTTCAAAAAGGTTTTGATAAGGACTATAGGGCTTTCGAAAAAGAAATGTCGCGACATAAAATACCTTTGTTTCAAATAAATACGGTTGATGATGTTAGTGATCAAATTCAAACTATTTTCAATGGAACAGCATAAATTGATAATAACATTTTTTCAATTGGCAACGTCGCAAAAAATAGATGCTGATTTAGGACCACTAATCGAACCTGAACCAGTGACGTTTTCATTTGATACTTTTGGATGGAAAGTCTTTTTTTGTAGTGTTCTTATATCAATTGTGCTTTTGACAACATTCAACTTAGTGCGATATGTTAAAAATAAATATCGACGTATAGCGGTGAAAAAACTCAGAAGTATAATCGGTGAACAAAATGCATCGAATTCTCAAAAACTTGTAATAGTAAATACATTGCTTAAGAGAGTTGCAATTCAAGTATATGGTCGTAAAGAAGTCGCTAGATTATTTGGAGAAGATTGGATGGCATTCTTAGAATCAAAATGTTCTAAAACTTCGTTTATACAACATCATACGATTTTTAAAAATGCAACTTTTGAATTAAATGAGATATCAGATTTCGATTTAGAAACTGTTTTGCTAACAACAAAAAAATGGATAAAATACCATGCCAGATAATTTTGAAATTATACATAAATGGGTTTTGATATTGACGCCATTACCATTGCTGTTGTATTTTATCGTACCGGCTTTAAAAATAAAGAGTGCCTCTTTGTTGATACCAAACATGGTGAAGTCTAGTGAATATACAAAACAGAAACCATCAAGAAATTCACTAATACCTAAAAAGCACTTCTTTGAAATTATCATGCTTAGTTTCGTTTGGGTATTGTTGTTATTGAGTTTGTCTTCACCGCAACTTGTTGGTAAAGCAGAGTTAAAGCCAAAAAACTCTAGAAATTTTTTAATTGTAGCAGATTTGTCTTTTAGTATGGCACAGAAAGATTGGAAGATTGAAAATAAACCAGTTACACGATGGGAAGCTGTAACATCTGTAATGAATGAGTTTATAGAAAAAAGAGAAGGTGATCGAATGGGTTTGGTGCTTTTTGGTTCAAATGCCTATGTACAAGCACCTTTTACACCGGATTTAATTACGGTTAAAACGATGTTAGATGAAGCTGCAGTTGGTTTAGCGGGACAAACGACATCGATTGGTAAAGCAATTATGAAAGGAATTGATTTGTTTGATAAAGACACCATTAAAACCAAAGTCATGCTTTTATTAACAGATGGCGTAGATGCTGGAATTGGAGTTCTTCCTTTGGATGCCGCTGATATTGCAAAAAGAGATTCAATACTGATTTATACTATCGGTATAGGTGATCCAAATAGTGGAAACTCAGATTTAGATGAAAAGACATTAGAAGAAATAGCAGAAATTACCGGAGGACAATATTTTAGGGCTATTAATACAGATCGATTGAATTCGATTTATGAGGAGTTAGACAAACTTGAGCCGATTGAATATGAAGAAGAGTCGTATCGACCAAGAACACTATTGTACCCGTACCCTCTTGGTTTGGCAATAGTATTATTTTTGTGCTATGCTTTGTTTGCTGAAATTATTTCGTTTTATAAAAAACAATTAAAATCAGATGAAAATGATTGATTCTTTAAATACGGAGTTGTTTGAGGACTTTCATTTTCTAAGACCTCATTTTCTATGGTTGTTGATTCCATTGGGAATCCTTCTTCTTTTGCTAATTGTTTCTAGAAAAGAAGAAGTGAAATGGAAAAAAGAAATACCTCTTCACCTTAGGCCTTTTATGATTCAAAAAGGAAATCAATCGAAGGTAGTACTTTGGAAATTAGTTTTATATCTGATAGTTGCCATAGGTATGATTGGGTTATCAGGACCAACATGGTCTAAAATTGAAATTCCTGGTAAAACTTTGGAGACTCCGATGGTTATCGTTCTGGACCTGTCTCAAAGTATGATGGCAGCAGACATTCAACCAAGTAGGTTGGAGAGAGCAAAGTTTAAAATAATGGATTTGTTGAAGGAAAATCCAGGTGCCCGTGTAGCCTTGGTTGGGTTTTCTGGGACGGCACATGTAATACTTCCATTGACCAACGATTATTCATTGATTGACTCTCATATAAATCAACTAAGCCCGAGTGTAATGCCTTTTTATGGGAGCGATTTAAATGCTGGAATTGAAAAAGCGATTGAATTGACAAATGTTACAGAAGCACCCGCCACAATAGTTGTTTTTTCAGATGACTTTACAGATGAAAGTTTTGCATATTTTAACGAAATACTTCAAAAGACAAATTCGAAATTCGAGATTTTTCCCGTGAATACATTGACTGGTTCTACGATACCTATTGGTAAGTCTAATCGATTAATGAAAGATAGTAAAGGTGAAAATGTTCATTCTAAACTGAATGAAGATGTATTACAAAAAATGAACTCCTTAGCAGGTATTCGTGTAAACTACCTAACTTTAGATAATAGCGATGTGGCATTGGTTGCGAAAAAAATAAAAGATCATTTAAAATTTACAGATAAAGCTGAAGAAAAAGAAGACGATTGGGAAGACCAAGGATTGTTTTTTATCATTCCATTTACTCTGATTATTTTGATATATTTTAGAAAAGGAATGGCTATTTATTTTCTATTAATCATATTTACGTCTTGTTCTAACGTAGATGATTACAAAGATCTATGGTTTACGAAGGATTATCAAGGACAGTTGGCATTTGACAATTCAAACTTTGATGCAGCAGCAAAATTGTTTGAAAATCCGTTGCGAAAAGGTGTTGCTTATTATAAAGCTGGAAATTATGACGAAGCCATTCGAGCATTTTCGAAAGACTCATCAGCAGAAGGAATGTATAATTTAGGTTTGTCGTATTATAAAAATGGTGATTATGCGGCGGCGGCTTTGGCTTTTGGTAAGACGATTGAAATAGATTCTACATTTAAACAAGCAAAGAAAAATTTACAAATATCACAGTATTTATCTGCAGGAACGAGTGAAACTTCTCCTGAAGCAGAAGTAGATTCAGGCAATGAGGAAAGGGTTCAAAACGAACAAAACAAGAGTCCAGAAGATTTGAGTGGAGGAGGACAAGAGGCTACCGAAAAAGATATGCAGAAAAAACGTTTGGAAGAAACTACCAATACAGATATTAGAAAAGGCAAAGAGTTAGATGAGTTGCCTGACGATTTTGAATTAGGGAAACCGCAAGAAAGTCCAAAAATATTGATGCAAAAAGTAGATGATGATCCTTCTCTATTTTTAAAAAGAAAATTTAGACATCAAGTAAAGGTTCAAGGAATAACGCCAAATGGTAAAATGGATAGATGGTAATAAAAAAGAAATATTTGATATATCTGTTTTTATGTTGCTCAATTTTGGTGCATGCACAAAGACATCTTAGAACAGAAGTTAGCTTCAATAAACGCGCTGTTTATGTAGGTGAGCCGATGGAAGTCAGTGTTTCGGTGTATTCTTCTACATGGTTTACCGAAGGTGTAGATCCAGGAAATATAAAAATAAACGGTGCATATACAGTGTATTTTAGATCGCTAAGTACCTCTAAAAAATTCGAAAATAAGTTGTATTCTGGTGTTACACTTTTTTTTAATGTGTTTCCATACAACGAAGAAAATGTTGAGTTTCCATCTCTAGAGTTTGTTGTTGAAACTCCCGATGAAGGCAATTATGTTGGAGTTAGAAGAAAGGTGAAAACTAGAGCTAGAGAAATTATTGTAAAACCGATACCTCCTGGTGTCGATAAAGAAGCTTGGCTCGTTTCTTCATCTGTTCGAGTTTATGATTCGTGGAGTGGTGGTGTAAGTAAAGTTAAAGTAGGTGATGTTCTTGAAAGGAATATTACCATGAAAGTAGGTGGTACTATTTCAGAATTTATCCCCAAAATTACATTCGATACGGTTCAAAATGTTAGTTTGTACCCTAAAAGGTCTTATTTAAAAAACAACAAATCAAAGACTTCAATTAGTGCACAAAGAACAGATGGAACTAGATACCTGTTTGAAAAAGAAGGAACTTATACAATTCCCGAAATAATTGTGTATTGGTGGAATCCAAGGTACAGTAGACTGTACAAACGAATTTTAAAGGAAAAAACGATTGAGGTTGCTTCGAACCCTGATTTAGGGATGTTAGAAAGTGTTCGTGAAAAGTTAGAGGCCACTGTTGAAAATGAAACTCAAGAAAATGAAGAGTTTTCTATTATGGGATTTTCTTTAAAAGAGTTTATGGTAATTGTTTTCAGTGCTCTTTTTACAATGTTTTTCGTTTTTAAAATTACTAGGAAGGTTTACAGATACGCAAAAAAGAAAAGGGTAATATACCGAATGTCTGAAGCATATTATTTTGAAAGCTTTCTAAAAGAATCTGAAAATACAAAACAACAAACTAAACTTTATAAATGGTTAGATCAATTACACTTACCTGAAGCTAGTATTAATTATTTTATTAAGATGTATGGTACATTAAAAATAAAAGAAGTTTACAATGTTGAATTGAAAAATGGAAATAATTTTATTCAAACAATTGCGTGTAAGAAAGAATGGAAGAAATCAAGAAAGAATTTTATCACTTCAAATAAACCTATTACTAATACCGACTCTAATTGGGTAAATCCTTAGATTTGTAACTATACTCATCAATTGCTCATGAATAGTTTTTTTCGAAAAAATGTTAAAATATTACTGCTCTTAACAGTTGCGACCTTTGTTAGCTGTAAAAAAGAAAATAAAGATTCTTATGCGAAGGTTTCATATGATTACACTACATCTAAATTTGTTGGTGCTGAAACCTGTAAAGAATGTCATGACACAGAAGTGAAAAGTTGGGAGGGCTCTCATCATGATTTGGCAATGAAAATTGCAGACTCAACGACAGTGTTAGGAAATTTCAACAATAGTGTCTTTATTCATAAGGATGTGAAAACTTCTTTTTATAAAAAGGGAGATGAATTTTTTGTAACCACCGCGAATAAAAATGGAGATCCAGAGGAGTACAAAATAGTCTATACCTTTGGTGTAACTCCATTACAGCAATACATTGTTGCTTTTCCAAATGGTGCATTTCAGTGTTTATTAACGGCTTGGGATAGTGTCGAAAACAAATGGTTTCATCTGCAAAAAGATGTGAATTTGGCACATGATGAATGGCTGAATTGGACAGGTGGAGCATCTAATTGGAATACAATGTGTGCCGATTGTCATTCGACAAACCTTAAAAAAAATCTAACATCTCAGACAGGTCAGTATAACACAACTTTTAGTGAAATAAATGTGAGTTGTGAAGCTTGTCATGGGCCGGCATCAGGACACGTAGCATATTATAAAAACCCGATAACAGATGTAAGTCCACCTAAACTATATATGGACAGTCATACAGGATCGAAAGAATTGGTAGATAAATGTGCACGATGTCATTCTAGACGTACCCAAATTACAGATTATTTTGATTATCAAGGGGAGTTTATGGATCATTATATACCGAGAATTCTAGAAGCACCAACATACGAGTTAGATGGGCAGATAAAAGATGAAGATTATGTATATGCATCTTTTGTGCAAAGTAAAATGTATCATAATGGTGTTTCCTGTAAAGACTGTCATAACGTGCATTCTCTCAAATTGAAAAAATCTGGAAATGCACTTTGTTTAGACTGTCATAGGTCGCATTATGACTCTGAAGAACATCATTTTCATGAAAGAGGAACAGAGCAATCCTTATGTATAAATTGTCATATGGATGGCAAAATATATATGGGGAATGATTACAGGCGTGACCATAGTTTTAGAATTCCAAGACCTGATCAATCACAAATTTATGGAACACCAAATGCTTGTGTTTCTTGTCATAAAGATAAAAGTAATGATTGGGCAGCGAAGGCAATTGTAAAAAATTATGGAACAGAAAGAGAAGATCATTTTTCCGATTATTTATTGAAAGGTTCGAACGGTGATAAAACCATGTTACTAACGTTGATGAATACTTTGAGTTATCCAAATATTGCAAGAGCCACGTCAATGTTTCATTTGATAAATCAAGGAGCTACGAAGAAAGAGGTTGGTTTGATTGCAAGGCATTTGAAAGATGCTTCACCTTTAGTAAGACGTGAAGCTATAATGTCTATTCAGAAGATTAGAGATGCATCTTATGTCGAGCAAATAATACCTTTATTAGATGATTCAGTAAGATCCGTAAGAATGGCTGCTGTTACCTATATCATTTCCTTAAAGATTAATTTGAACTCAAATTCAAGCTTTAAAAAGGCTGAAAAAGAGTATTTAAAATTTTTAGACCTTAATTCTGATTTTGCAAGTGGACAATTACAAATAGCTGAATATTTACAAACGAAAGGAGAAATAGAATTGGCTATAAAGGCTTATGAAAAAGCGATACAAATAGATTCATACTACAATACGGCAAGAATGAATTTAGCATTATTGTATTATCAAAAAAATGAAGTTTCTAAAAGTATCGAGTTGTATGAAAAGGTAATTGAATTGGAGCCTGATTTTGGCTATTCATATTATATGTTGGGATTGCTTTATAATGAAATACAAAATCCAAAATTAGCATTGAAATATATGGCTACAGCTATAATTAAAGATCCTTTTAATGTAAATGCACACTATAATTATGCATTAATGTTACAAGCTAATAAAAAAGAGCAGCAAGCAATTTCTGTATTAATTAATGCAGTAGTGACGTTCCCTACTAATGAAAAGTTGTTGTATGCGAAATTGATAGCTGAATTAAATGCTAATGACACCAAAAATGCCTTTGTAACTTGTTCTAAATTACTCGAGATTTCTTCTCAAAATGAAACCTATCGACAAATATTGGAACAGTTGAAGTTTACTGAGTAATCGATAGTATATAGTTACATACTAGTAGCAAGAAAACATAGTAGTTTTATTAACAACATTATTGCTATATTAGAGGTAACACTTTAATATTCAGAAAAAACACGAAATTACAAGTTGTTTTTTGAGTCAAGTAAGAGCTGTCAATTCAATTACCTTATTAAAAATTTAAATATTAATTAAATATGTTATTATGAAAATGAAAAAAATGAATTTCTTAAAATGTGTGATTTCTTTTGTTGTTGTGGCAATAGGAATGAGTGCACAAGCACAAAAAAAGCCAAATATTTTGGTGATCTGGGGAGATGATGTCGGTTGGGGAAATATTAGCGCATACAACCATGGAATGATGGGGTATAAAACTCCTAATATAGACCGAATTGCAAATGAAGGAGCTATGTTTACTGATTGGTACGCACAACAGTCTTGTACTGCAGGACGTGCTGCATTTATTTTAGGGCAACACCCATTTAGAACAGGACTGCTTACTATTGGAATGCCCGGATCTACTCAAGGTATAAAAGACAATCAACCGACGATCGCAGAGTTGCTGAAGAATCAAGGTTATACTTCAGGTCAGTTTGGTAAGAATCATTTAGGTGATCGAGATGAGCATTTGCCTACAAATCATGGTTTTGATGAGTTTTATGGAAATTTATATCATTTAAATGCAGAAGAAGAACCAGAAACATATTATTACCCAAAAGATCCTGAATTTCATAAGAAGTTTGGTCCAAGAGGTGTAATTCATGCAACATCAGATGGTAAAATTAAAGATACAGGACCGTTAACTAGAAAACGAATGGAAACTGCAGATGATGAGTTTACAGCGGCTGCTATTAAGTTTATAGAAAAAGCACATGCCAATAAGCAACCTTTCTTTGTGTGGTTAAGTGCAACTAGAATGCATGTTTGGACACATATGAAAGAAGAGAGTATCGGTGTTACAGGAATTGGTTTGTACCCTGATGGTATGGTTGAGCATGATAAAACTGTTGGAGTTGTTTTAGATAAATTAGAAGAATTAGGAATCATTGACAATACCTTAATAATGTATTCTACTGATAATGGAGCAGAGAAGTTTACATGGCCTGATGGAGGAACGACTCCATTTAAAGGTGAAAAAGGAACTACTTGGGAAGGTGGTTTCAGAGTTCCATGTGCGATTCGTTGGCCGGGTGTAATCAAACCTGGTACTGTTGAAAATAGTATTTTTTCTCATGAAGATATGATGCCTACGATATTGGCTGCAGCGGGTGTTTCAGATGTAAAAGAAAAATTATTGAAAGGTTACAAGGCGAACGATAAGAAATTCAATGTCCATTTGGATGGATATAATATGATGCCTTACTTGAAGGGTGATGTTGAGGAGAATCCTAGAAAAGAGATTTTTTATTTTGATGCTGGAGGAAATTTAAACGCTTTAAGGTATGGGAATTGGAAACTGCACTTTTCTACTATGGAAGGAGCGATCAACACAGCATATAGAAAAACACCTTCTTGGCCGTTAGTTGTAAATTTAAGAGCAGATCCGTATGAGGTATCTACAGATTCTGCTTTATACATCCGTTGGATGGCAGATAATATGTGGTTGTTTGTTCCTGCACAAGCCTACATAGGTAAGTTTTTACAGACCTTTAAAAAATACCCACCGGTTCAGGGTGGTTCTTTGGGGATCGACAAAGTTGTTCAGTCGTTGAATACGCCCCCAAGAAACTAAGCTGTTGTTTTTATTATTGAAAAGCTTGTACTAGGTATCTAGTACAAGCTTTTTTTATGCAAGCATAATTCTTATCTTAGAGGTAAACATTTGTTAAGGTGTGACCATGCATTTGTTTGTAATTTAGTTTGGTCAGTTTTTTTATGTTACGACATTGAATTATTTGAAAAATCAATTATTAATTAAATATGTTATTATGAAAATGAAAAAAAGGGATTTCTTCAAATCCATTGTTTCAACAGTTGCTTTGATTGCAATTGGAATGAGTGCAAATGCACAAAAAAAGCCCAATATATTGGTAATATGGGGAGATGATATAGGTCAATCTAACATTAGCGCTTATACGAAAGGAATGATGGGGTATACAACTCCAAATATTGATAGAATTGCAAATGAAGGATTGATTTTCACAGATTATTACGCAGAACAAAGTTGTACAGCAGGTAGGTCTTCATTTATAATGGGTCAAAGTGTTTTTAGAACAGGTTTGAGTAAAGTTGGGTTACCTGGTGCCAAAGAAGGGATTTCTTCTGAAGATCCTACAATTGCTGAATTGTTAAAGCCAATGGGATATGCCACGGGACAATTCGGTAAAAATCATTTAGGGGATAGAGACGAGCATCTACCTACGAACCATGGATTTGATGAGTTTTTAGGAAATCTATATCACTTAAATGCAGAGGAAGAACCAGAGTTGCCAGATTATCCAGATCCTAAAAAATATCCAAACTTTAGAAAAAAGTATGGTCCAAGGGGGGTAATTAGTAGTTCTTCTGACGGGAAAATTAAAGATACAGGACCATTAACTAAAAAGAGAATGGAAACTATCGATGATGAAACTATCGCTGCCGCAAAAGCTTTTATTACGAAAACAGTGAAGTCTGGAAAGCCATTTTTTGTATGGTGGAATGGTACTAGAATGCATTTTAGAACACATGTAAAAGATGAGCATAGAGGAATTTCTGGACAAAATGAATATGGTGATGGAATGGTAGAACATGATATGCATGTAGGAGAATTATTGAAACTATTAGATGATTTGGGAGTTGCAGATAATACGATAGTAACTTACGGTACAGATAATGGACCACATAAAAACTCTTGGCCAGATGCTGCTGCAAGTCCGTTTAGAGGAGAAAAAAACACCAACTGGGAAGGTGGTTGGAGAGTACCAGCGATGATTCGTTGGCCTAAAAAAATAGAAGCAGGTTCTATTTCTAATGATATATTTTCTGGTATGGATTGGCTTCCTACGTTTGTTGCTGCTGCAGGAGATAAAAACATAAAGAAAAAATTGTTAAAAGGTCATAAAATAGGAGATAAAACTTATAAGGTTCACTTAGATGGTTATAATATGTTGCCACTTTTAACAGGAAAATCGAAAGAAAACCCGCGTCATGAGTTGTTTTACTTTTCTGATGATGGAGACTTAACCGCAATGCGTTATGATGATTGGAAGTTTATTTTTATGGAGCAACGAATGGCCGGAACTTTAGGAGTTTGGGCAAATCCATTTACTCCGTTAAGAGTTCCAATGATTTATAATCTAAGACGTGATCCGTATGAAGAAGCAACAATTACTTCGAATACTTATTATGACTGGTTATTAGATCATGTGTTTTTATTAGTTCCAGCACAGGATGTAGTAGGAGAATTTTTAGGTACTTTTAAAGAGTATCCACCAAGAATGAAGGCTGCAAGTTTTAGTTTGGATAAAGTATTAGATAAGCTATCTACACCGACGTCGAATTAACAAACAAATTTATATAAAGAAAAGGTCAGTCTGATTAGATTGACCTTTTTTTGTGTTTTATATTTTGCTGCATACTACTCGACGAGCAGTGATTTTTGCTACTAAGTGAAAAGCAAAAAAAAACACTCCAATTGGAGTGTTTTTTGAGCCGATAGAGGGACTCGAACCCACGACCTGCTGATTACAAATCAGCTGCTCTAGCCAGCTGAGCTATATCGGCTTGTTTAAAGTAAATTACTTTACCTTTAAAGCGCTGCAAATATAATATGGATGTATCTATTGTACAAGAAAAAAAAGTATAAAAATGAAACTTTTTTTTAACTCGTTGGAAATCAATAAAACACTATGGAAATAAAAAAGCTACTCGTATACGAGTAGCTTTTTTACTTAGAATATGCAATTATTACTATTGAGCTTCTGCCTCTGCAGCCTCTTTAGCTTTGATGTGTTTGTTGTATCCGAAAACAAAGTTTAAACCAACACGAACGTTTGCACCATATGCTTCTTCTGGTTTAGCGAAAAGTGCTTTTAAACTATCAGTTGCAGCATACAATTGTAAAGGACCTAGTTTCATAGCAAAGTTGGCACCGAATAAAAAGTCATTATCAATTCCTCCCATACTTGCTAAGACACCGAAAGTAGTTTTCTTTAGAGTTCTATTGTATCCTAAAGAGTAACTTGGCTTAAACTCGTCAAAAGCATGTGTGTTAAAAGCTGCTAACGTAAATGTATTCTTTTCAGTTAAAGCATAACGGGCAGATAAATATGTTTTCATATTTAACTTAGTTTCGAATTCTTCCTCAGTTTCATTCGTTTGAAATATAGCTTCAATTCTATCCAAGGCATTGTCTTCAAGACCTGCTCTACTTCTTAAATCAACACCAGAATATACTTCTCTATCTGTGTCTTCTATATTAAAGTTTTTTACATCTTCTTTCCAAGTAATCGAACCTATGTCATTTACAGCGATTTCAAAAGTCAATTTTTTTGTTGCTTTGAAAGTTGCTCCAAAGTCAAATCCAAAACCTGTATTCTCTGTAAACACTTTAAATTCTTCTTCACTATCTCCATTAAAAAATGAACCTGCACTATTGACTGTTGCATTTTGAGCAGAAAGAATGAAATTTCCAGATTCATCAATTTCTAAAGCAGCCATTGCTCCATCTTCAGTAGAACTATGAACAAAACCATTCAAGTATTTTGCTCTAACTGCAAGGGCAAGTCTATCGTCAAAAAATGTTTGCGTAAATCCAATACCAATTTCGTTATACCCTGTATATTCATTTTGCTCTTGTAACAAGAAATCACTTGTAATACCGTTAGCCGCAATACCTAAGAAGTCTTTTGTGTACCTCCAGTTGTTTGTTGCACGCGTATTAGCAAATATGGTTAACGATCCTCTCTTTCTTTTGAAAGCCATGTAAAAAAGGTTGATAGTAACATCAACGTTCATGTCATTAAAATCACCAGCTTCGTTATAAAGGTTTGCTAAGTTATATTCTAACTTATTGGTGTTCTCATTTTTCACCAACAATTCATTTACTTTAAATCCAGAGTTAAAATTAAAACCTAAGTTGGCAACTGGTACGGCAAATGTAAATGAGTTTTTAGGAATATAAACTGGAGATACATTTTGGGTTTGTACTACATAATCTCCTAAGTTGTAAAAAGAAAAATAATCTTGCGCATTGATGTTGCTAATTCCAACAACTAAAAATGCTATGTATATGTATATATGTTTTTTCATCTCTATGTTGTTTTTAGTTGTTTTCTTCTTCATCAGGTGCGATTTCAAGTGCGATATCTGCAGATAAAATCAACTTAATTTTATCGTTACCGTTTAATTTAACAGCGTTTGTTCCAGAATTGAAAGTAATATCTAAACCAACATCAGTTGCCTGTTTTAATAATTCCATTTCAGCATCATTAAATTGAAGTTCTGCTGAACTAGTTGTAGATCCATTTGATTTACCTGTGTTGTCTGTTGGTGCAGCTTCAAATACTGGAATTGACTTTGTAAGTCCTAATAAATTTCCATTTTCCTTGAAAATCAAATTGATAGTACCAGATAAAGGTATTTCGTTGATGGTTGCAACTTTAAGTAGTATGTTATTTAAGTCATCAATATCATCACCCAAATCTAGTTCAATATCATCTTGAGAGATTTTTACATCTGTGAACTTTACATCTAAAGGAACATCAACAGTGACATCAACAGATAATCCATTATTTGTTGCAGAATAGAAATTTTCATTTGTACCTCCAGAAACAGGATTAGCCATACCTGCAACATTCAAATTGAATCTTGTAGGTTTCGAAGATAATAATGCGTTAATGTTCGAGTTTGTATTGTCTAAAGTAGTAGTTGTTACAACAGATGCAGCTCCTGCAGTGTAAGTAGAAATACCATCGAAAATCATATAATCGCTTCCTGCTGCTAATTCATCTGCATCAGTACTTGTGTAAGTTAAGGCTGTAGCAGGAGTTCCAGCACCTGTGTCACCAGAAATTCCACTAACATCGATTCCAATAGGGAATCCAAATCCATTACTTGCTGAGATTGTCATTGAAGCATTCTCAAAAGCAATACCACCATCACCGAAGTCTTCGAAAAAGTCTAAATCTATAGTGTTGTTGTCAACAGAGAAAGCTTCTTGTTTAAAGTCACCATAGACAACATCCGTTCCCGCACCTGTTAATACAGCACTATAAGAAATTTGATCTGAAGCAGTAAGAACATTTCCAGGAGCGAAAGTAAATGTTGCAGACATATTTAAAACAACGCTATTTACAGTGTTGTCAAAACCTGATCCGTCATTGGTGAAATCTGCGTTGTAATCATTCAATAGAACCACCAATTGTTGTGTTCCTGCACCTGTAAAGTTTACAGTTCCAGAATATGGAGAATCGTCTGTTTTTTTCTTGAAAGTAGGAATATCCATCGTCAAAGAAATGGCAGCATCAAATGTTGAGTTAAATGAGATTGTCATGGTACCTGAACTTAGTTCTGCACCGGTTAAATCTTGGCTCAATGCTAAGTCATAAACAACTTGGTTGTTTTGAGCTTTCCCTCCGGCTAATGGTCCAGGAACTGGATCAGGAAGCGTTATAGGAAATGTAGCAGGTGAAATGTCTGAAGCCGTTACAGGAGTTGCAACTGAAGAATTAATAGTAACATCATTAATTTCAACATCAAAAGCAGTTTCGTTTCCTCCTGAAATACTTTCAGTATAAGAAAAAGATAAATTTCCATTAGCATCTTCATCCAAAGAAGAAACCTCTAATTCGTCAAATAATTCAGATAAAGTATAGGTCGCATGCCCAACAGGTGCTTTTAGTCCCCCATCCCATACAAAATCTTCAATATCGCTATCAAAATAAGAGACATCACACGATGTGAATGTCGTTGCTATAGCGAACAGCAACATAGTTAAATAAGCAGTTTTTTTCATAAAATTTATTTATAAAGTGAGTATTAATGGTCTGTGTACAAATATAGGAATAAAATATTAACATAATTTAACAAACGTATTTGTAGTGCTCTTTTTGGTGTAAGCGGTATATTTGCAATCATTAATGATTTTATACTAAAATATGGTACGTAGAATTACGGGATTTTCAAAGCTTTCCAAAGAAGAAAAGATTGATTGGTTGGTGAAAGCATTTTTCAATCAAGAGTCCATTACTAAAGAGACTTTAAAAAGTTATTGGAATACAGATGAAAAGTTACAAAGGTTACACGATGATTTTATAGAGAATACCATTTCAAATTTTTATTTGCCCTTTGGAGTGGCACCAAATTTTATTATTGATGGAATAGATTATACGATTCCTATGGTAATAGAAGAAAGTTCTGTAGTTGCTGCAGCTTCTTTGGTTGGGAAATTTTGGAGTACTAGAGGTGGTTTTATAACGACAATTTTAGGTACAAAAAAAATTGGCCAAGTACATTTTATGTATGAAGGAAATACAACCGACATCGAGGCATATTTTAATGGAATAAAATCTGATTTAATTGAAAGTACCGAGGCAATTACTGCAAACATGCGTAAACGTGGCGGTGGAATTTTAGACATAGAATTGCGTTCAAAAACAGATCAATTGGCTAATTATTACCAATTGCATGTGACGTTTGAGACGAAAGATTCAATGGGGGCGAACTTTATCAATTCTTGTTTAGAGGCTATTGCAGCTCGATTTGAGAAAGATGGTATACAAATAGTAATGAGTATTTTATCGAATTATGTACCTGAATGTTTGGTTCGTGCTGAAGTGTCTTGTAAGGTAGAAGAATTGATTCAAGGAACATCTGAAATTGACCCGTTGGTATATGCTGAAAAATTTAAAACGGCTGTTGCCATTGCCAACGTAGAACCACACAGAGCGGTGACACATAACAAGGGAATAATGAACGGAATTGATGCTGTCGTGTTGGCTACAGGAAACGATTTTAGAGCAATTGAAGCTTGTGCGCATGCTTATGCGGTGAAAGAAGGAAGCTATAAGAGTTTGACTCAATGTGAGGTGAAAGATGGTGAATTTCGTTTTTGGATAGAAATACCTTTGGCTTTAGGAACTGTAGGAGGATTGACAGCTTTGCACCCAATGGCCAAGTTATCTTTAGAATTGTTACAAAATCCTTCAGCTGAAGAATTGATGAAAATTATTGCGGTTGCAGGATTGGCTCAAAACTTTGCAGCTTTAAGAGCATTGACAACGACTGGGATTCAAAAGGGACACATGAAAATGCATTTGATGAATATTTTAAATCAACTTGGCGCGACAAACGAACAGAAAGAAAAAACGGTAAAATATTTTGAATCTATTCCAGTTACGCATAGTGCGGTTCATGAATTTTACAAAACCTTGCAATAAATGGAGCGTTTTTATAGTAATGGTAAATTGCTGATTACCGGTGAATATGCTGTTTTAGATGGAGCTAAATCTTTGGCCTTGCCCACGAAATTTGGACAGAGTTTAGAAGTAAGTCAATTAGATGTTCCGGTGTTGATTTGGGAAAGTTTTACCTGCGAAAAACAACTATGGTTTCAGGCTGAAATTCAGTTGAATCAATTGCAAGAAATGAGCCATGACCCAAAATTAAAAACCCTGCAAGAAATATTACTTGCTGCTCAAACCTTGAATCCAGAGTTTTTGAAAGATGGCAAAGGAGCGTTTGTTCAAACATTTTTAACATTTCCGAACGAATGGGGGTTGGGTACTTCATCAACATTGATAAATAATATTGCAAGTTGGGCAAATATAGATGCTTTTCAATTGTTACAAACCTCTTTTGGAGGAAGTGGGTATGATATAGCTTGTGCTCAGAATAATACAGCCATTCATTATCAATTGGGGAATGATTCTCCTTCGGTGATTCCATTTAAGTTTTCACCCGAATTTATAGATCGAATTTATTTTGTTTATTTGAATCAAAAGCAAGACAGTAAAGAAGGAATTCAGCTGTATAGAAATACTGAAGGTGATAGAAATACTCTGATCGAAAAAATTTCAGAAATCACAGAGAAAATTACGATTGAAAAAAGTTTTGAGGTATTTGAATCACTCTTAAAGAAACATGAACAATTGATTGGGGAATTTATCAACATTGTTCCGCTACAAGATCAGTTGTTTTCAAATTACCAGGGCGCAATTAAGAGTTTAGGAGCATGGGGTGGTGACTTTATTTTGGTGACCGGAGATGTTTCAACACCAGATTTCTTTCGAGAAAAAGGATTTGATACGGTATTGACCTATAAAGAAATGATTCTTTAAACTATGGAAGCAAAAAGAGATGTGATTATTGTTGGTGGAGGTGCTGCAGGTTTTTTTACAGCGATTACTGCGAAAGAGTTGAATCCAAATTTACAGATTACCATTCTGGAAAAAGGAAAAGAGGTTTTGCAAAAAGTTAAAATCTCTGGAGGAGGTCGTTGCAATGTTACACATGCCTGTTTTGTGCCGAAAGATCTTACAGAATTTTACCCAAGAGGTAAAAAAGAATTGTTAGGGCCTTTTCATCAGTTTATGACAGGTGATACTATGGAGTGGTTTGAGTCAAGAGGAGTTCCTTTAAAAATAGAAAAAGACAACCGAGTTTTTCCACAGTCAAATTCATCACAGAGTATTATTGATTGTTTTCAAAAATTAGTTGACAAATATAATATTGAAGTTTTAAAAAATCATGGGGTAAACTCTGTGATAAAAGAAGACAATTTATGGAAACTAAATACGAGTAAAGGAATATTTTGTTCTGATAAATTGGTGGTTACTGCAGGAAGCAGCAAAAAAGTTTGGGATCTTGTCTCAAGTTTAGGGCACAAGATAATAGAACCTGTTCCATCGTTGTTTACGTTCAATATAAAAGACAGTCGCTTGACTGATTTATTGGGAGTTTCTGTACCCAATGCAACTGTAAAAATTATAGGAACTAAATTAGAAAGTCATGGTCCATTGTTGATTACGCATTGGGGAATGAGTGGTCCAGCAGTTTTAAAATTATCAGCTTTTGGAGCAAGAATTTTAGCAGAAAAAAAATATGTGTACGAAGTAGAGGTCAATTGGTTGTCGAAACCTTTTGGGCAAGTTGTACAAGAGTTACATAAAATAAAAAAAACAAATTCAAAGAAACAGATTGCTTTACGTTCTCCGTTTGAACCTATTTCTAAAAGGTTGTGGGAGCGATTTGTAACTACAGTAGGTGTAAATCCTACTAGTAGGTGGGCAGATTTGAGTAATAAATCTCTTGATGAAATTGCCAGTCAATTGACAAAAGCAGTTTTTAAAGCAAGCGGAAAAAGTACCTTTAAAGATGAATTTGTTACAGCTGGTGGAATTGCGTTAAAAGAAATTAATTTCAAAAAATTTGAAAGTAAATTACACAATAATTTATTCTTTGCAGGTGAGGTTTTAAATATTGATGCAGTAACAGGCGGATTTAACTTTCAAAATGCTTGGACAGGTGGCTTTATCATCGGAAATGTCTTGGCAGAAAATTAAAACCCTAGTTGTAAAAATACCTCAAAAGCATTTGTTTTTGTAGGGTTGCTTAGGTTGTTGTTTAATAAAAAACTTTGACGCAAACCTAAAGCAATAGGAGCTATGTTGAAATAGATATTGTCAAAAATTAATTCGGCACCATATGAATTTTGATTCAAACTTATTGGGCTGATTACGATAATTGGATCAAATTCTGTTCCTTCAATTGTATATTCATTCGTCTGTAATACACTGGCATCAAAAAATGCATTCAATCTGATACGTTTGAAGTAGGTGATTCCCCAAATACCGAAATCAGGATAGAGTAAAGGTAATTCGTAGTTTGAAGAGATTTTTACAACTTCACTGTTTACAATTCCAGAGTATCCTCTAGCGTATCTAAAAGTATCAGAATAACGGTATGTGTTGGAGAGGAGTTCTTTTTGCCAATTCAATGCAAAATTTAAACTGTGGTTTTTTACGATACCAGGAAAGAAAAACAAACTGTTGATGTAGAGTTTTTCAGCGGTTGATTCATCGTTACTTTTATTGTAGTTGATGTTTATGTACTGTCCCCATCTAGGAGCAACATTTTGCAAAGCTCTTCTTCTTATGTTTGAGAAGGTAAAGCTCGATTCAAATGCACCGAAATCTAAGTTAATCGAATCGTCTAGACTGTAATTAGAGGTGCTATGTTGTATGTAGTTGAATGCTAATTTTAGCGATTGAGAATAATTGCCTTTGTAGCGAGAGAGTGGGATAGAAAATCCTCCTCCATAAAAGATTTCATTAAAACTTGTTGAAAACCCAATGTCGTTAAACCCAAACGTTGAGTTTCTATCTAGTGTTGCAGTATTAAAATTCCAATTTAATAAACCTCTACCATATGAGATGTTTGCTCTCAGGCTGTTTGTGTTTTCGTTTAGGTTTCTCAATACAGCGACATTCGCATTAAAATCGTTTAATATGTTTTTAAACTGAACATTGGCACCAAGTGTGTTGGTAGATGTTGTAGAAGTTGTCAATCCCCAACTATGTAATTTTGTTCCTCTAAAAAAACTAGAATACTCTTTTATATCGTAGGAGTTTTCTGGTATAGAATCTAAAATTGAGTGTTCAATCTCAGTTGTTTTTACATTGTAAAATGCATCTAAATTTTTAAAAACAAAATGCTTTGCAGTATTCGTTTTTTGCTCTCTTAGCTGGTAACCATTACTTGTAAATTCACTAAAAACAATTTTTTGTTCATCTTCAGTGATGTTCGGAAAATAGGCGCCTACTTTTACTGATGTGATTTTTTTTAGTTGTTTGTTTCCGAAAGTATCGATGCTGTAAATATTGTCAATGCCGCTAAAGGCACCAGAAAAATAAATTTTTTCGTCCCCTACAGAATATTGGCCAATTGTAAAGTTGGTCCAATCGGATAGTTGAATTGTTTTTTTTGTTTCAAATGTATATTTGAAAAAAGCAAGTTTTCCCTGTTTTTTTGCTAAATAGATAAGAGCTTTGTCATCCTTCGTCCATTTAGGAGTGCTTATAAAAAGAGATTCTTTATTTAGTATGGTTTCCAATACATGTCCTGTTTCTGCATCGATTAAATCAATCTGATAAGATATGTTTTCAGAATATTTTACTGCAGCAATTTTTTTTGTATTTGAATTGTATGATGGAGAAAAATAACGTTGCTTAGTTGTAATTGTGTTTTTTGATTTGGTTGTCAAATCATAGGTTACAATATTGCTATAATTTTTGTTAGCATATCTAGGGTCACGTTGGTGCTCTGTCCAAACCAATTTGTTCTCAGTACTTGCAAGATATTCTTGTGCAGAAATACCTATTGTTGTCAGTTTTTCTTCGATTCCATTATCCAACTGAACGATATAGGGTGTCTCTTGAAAACTTTTTTTAATTGCAATGATACTTCCATCTTTTCGATAATGAGGAAAAGTGTAGTGGGTAATTGTTTTGTTGTTTTTTGTTATTTTTTTGGTTTCTAAAATGTCGAGTTGTGCTGCTTCAGATACCCATTTTTCTTGTAAGGCAAGGGCACTTTCTTTATACATTTTTGTTGTGGTTAGTCCGGTATGTGCTTTCATTGCACTAGAAAAAGGGTAAAAACCATATTTGTATTTTCCGGCATCGGCCAATATTTTACTTCCTTTTTCGATGCCGTAGTTGTTTCTTACATGATTGTTAATCATATAGCCTAAAGGATATATGTTTGGTACAATGTCTTTATAAGAGCCGTTTTGTGCTTTGTGATACGAGTAGATTTTTCCTTCTAAAAACAAAGCTCGTTGTTCTTTGAAAAAATAGGGGATTCTCCCTCTTCCGTTTTCAGACAAAAGAGTTTCAGACAAAACGGCATCTCCTTCCAAATACCAAGAAGGGATACTAAGTCCCTGACTAGCTGCCCATCCATTTTGACCAGCAATGACATGAAATATTTTTGTCAATCCTCTATTTGCATTTGCATATTGAAGTGCATGTCGGTATTCGTGAACCGAAAGCAAGTCGAGCCAATCAGGAGTTCCTAAAGAGGATTGGTCTTGTGGACTGATGGCAAAAAACTCCGATCGGTATGGAGATAGCGTAACAAAACCATTCGAGATCGTTTGCTGATTTTGTAGGACGAGGTCAATTTTTTTTGATTTTTCTCCTACTGATATAGTTTTGTGATTGTGAATGTACTCAATTACATCAGCGATTCTTCTGGCTTGAGCACTTGTACCTCTCGGGAAAATAATTTTTACATTTTCATTTTCAATTGTTTTCCAATTGATATTGGCATCATGATTTCCGATAGTTTGCGCAGATCCAACGAAAGCACAAGAAAGTACAAGAATTAAAAGAAGACGAAGTGTAGGTTTCATAGCAAATGGTGAGAGGTTTATTGAGCCAATTCTCCTCGGTGAGGTTTTAACGCATCTCGATAGGTTTTCATATCAACTTCATCAACAACAATGAAAGCAGTGGCGTGCATTTCTGAAATTTCTGAAAAATCAATCTCGTAAAAATGCAATTTTTCTAGGTTGGCAAATTCTTCTAAATGAATGCAATGGTGTTTTGCAGTACCTAAACCAGTAGGGCCTTTAAAATCCCATATAAGTTTTAATTTTCTATTCAAAATACATGTTTGTTAATTGTGATAAACAAATGTAGTAAAAACAATAAAGTGACATTGACGAAACTCAAAATATGTATCTCTTGTTTGGGAGTCTATTTCGTTAAATGAAGTATATTTGTCAAAAATTTTAAGATTTGACTACAGAAAATTTTATAGCAAGTTCAAGTTTAGCGCTTATAACTTCCGGAAGTACTACTTGGAAAACTCCGAGTAATATTGCGTTAGTGAAATATTGGGGAAAACGTGATCCGCAATTACCAGAAAATCCATCTATTAGTTTTACGCTGAACAATTGCCATACAATTACAACTTTGTCTTTCGAAAAAAAAGAAAATCTAGCAAGCGATTTCGAATTCAAGATTGTTTTTGAAGGCGAAGAAAAACCTTCGTTTCAACCAAAAATTCAGAAGTTTTTTGAACGAATTGTTGCCTATGTTCCTTTTATCAAGGCTTATAAATTTGTAATTAGTTCAGAGAATTCTTTCCCTCATAGTAGTGGAATTGCATCTTCAGCGAGTGGTATGTCAGCTATTTCGATGTGTTTGATGCAATTAGAAAAGATGTTAGATCCAAGTATAACTGAAGAGTACTTTTATAAAAAAGCATCGTTTTTAGCTCGTTTAGGTTCAGGAAGTGCATGCAGAAGTATCAAAGGAGAATTGGTAGTTTGGGGTGCACATAAAGATATTGAAGGGAGTTCTGATTTATTTGGTGTTCCGTTTTCTTCTGAAGTTGCTCCAATCTTTAAAAATTACCAAGACACGGTTTTATTGGTCGATAAAGGCGAGAAACAAGTTAGTAGTACTGTTGGTCATGATTTGATGCATGGGCATCCCTATGCAAAGAATAGGTTTGCTCAGGCAGTAGACAATATTTCTAAAATGAAAAATGTTTTAGAAAAAGGTGCAGTAAAAGAGTTTATCGAACTTGTAGAAAGTGAGGCTTTGACGTTACATGCAATGATGATGACAAGTCAACCTTATTTTATTCTAATGAAACCGAATACCTTAGAGATTATTCAAAAAATTTGGAGCTATCGTGCAGCAAACAATTCTAATATTTGTTTTACGCTTGATGCTGGTGCCAATGTTCACATATTATACCCCAAAGTAGAAAAAGAAGCGATTCATAGATTTATCGAAGAAGAGCTTTCGGTTTATTGTCAGAATGCTCACTATATCCACGATGAAGTTGGTGAAGGTGCACAAGAAATTAAATAAATATGAAACTAAAGGGAATAGTAGTTTTCTTTTTTATGGTGTCTGTAAGTAGTGCTTTTTCGCAAAAAGACACGATTTGGTTTGATGCGAATTGGAAAGCGGTACAAAAAGATTCTTCGAGTTATTATCGATTGTCAGAACATAAAGAAGTTCGCTTTAAAGACTTTTATCATTTTACGGATTATGATAGTTTAGGTGTTAAGTTGAAGACCGGAGTATCGTTAGAAGAAAGATCAGATAAATTTGAGGGAGAAGTGGTGCACTATCACAACGGCGAAAGAATTGCCGAAAGAATTCTTTATAAAAATGGGTTTCCTTACGGAACACACAGGGTTTATTACGAGTCAGGGAAATTAAAAAGCGTTAAAACGTATGCCTATTCTAAGTTAAATGGTCCGAGCAAGGTGTATTTTGAAGATGGTGCTTTGAAAGAATCGGGTGCGTATGAAGATGGTTTTCGAAGTGGAGAATGGAAGGTGTACCATACCAATAGAAAATTAAAAGAACAAGGACAGTACCATAAAGGCCATAGAGTAGGTGTGTGGAAGGTGTATTATTACAATGGTACTTCTCAAGAGTAAAAACGGTAATAACTTGAATGTGTGCAAAAAAACGTATCTTTGCAACAGCTATAGTAAATAAATACCCTATGAAAGGACCTTTATTTTATGCCAAAATATTATTGTTTGGTGAGTACGGAATCATAAAAGATTCTAAAGGATTGGCAATACCGTACAATCATTACCAAGGGGCATTAAAAATTTCTGATTCTCAAACAGAAATTACTGAAAAATCTAACCAAAACTTATTAAAGTTATATCGATACTTGTCAGAATTAGATACTGATTTGGTTCGTTTTAATTTGAAAGGATTCAAAGTTGATATTGATAATGGAATGTATTTTGATTCTAGTATACCTCAAGGATATGGAGTTGGAAGTTCTGGAGCTTTAGTTGCTTCGATATATGATAAATATGCAATAGATAAGATTACAGTTTTAGAAAATCTTACAAAAGATAAATTGCTAAAGCTAAAGCAGATTTTTTCTTTGATGGAGTCATTTTTTCATGGCAAAAGTTCTGGATTAGATCCGTTGAATAGTTATTTGAGTTTGCCAATATTGATCAACTCAAACAAAAATATAGAACCTACAGGGATTCCTTACCAAAAGGAAGGAAAAGCTGCTGTTTTCTTGTTAGACTCTAAGATTATAGGTGAAACAGAGCCTATGGTGAATATCTTTATGAACAAGATGAAAAACGAAGGTTTTAGAAAAATGTTTAGCGAAGAATTTGCGACCCACACCGATGCTTGCATCGATGATTTTTTACAAGGTGATGTAAAATCTCTTTTTTCTAACATGAAAAGCTTGTCAAAGGTGGTGTTAGAAAATTTCAAACCTATGATTCCTTCTGCCTTTCATAAATTATGGAAGCAAGGGATAGATTCAAACGATTATTACTTGAAACTTTGCGGTTCTGGTGGTGGTGGTTATATTTTGGGTTTTGCTAAAGATTTTGAAAAGGTAAAAAAACAATTGAGCGACTACAATTTAGAGCTAGTTTATAGATTTTAAAATGGATCTATTAGAAATCTCTGAACAAAATAAAAAAGCCAAGCGATCTATTTTATACGGAGTATTAGGGATGTTGTCTGTTATGAGAGGGTACAATATTCTCGTTGTAGTGATTGCACAATACCTAGCCTCTATTTTTATCTTTTCTCCAGAGAAACCTTTAAGAACGATTCTTTTAGATTTTCATTTGTTTGTAACAGTATTTGCTACCAGTTTGGTAATTGCAGCTGGTTATATTATCAATAGCTTTTACGATTCAGAAATTGATCGAATCAACAAACCGATCAAATCAAAAATTGACAATTTTGTAAGTCAGAAAACCAAATTAAAAACATATTTCGCTTTAAATGCATTAGGGTTTTTGTTAGGTTTTATTGTTTCTTGGAGAGCAGCCGTATTTTTCGCAATTTATATTTTTGCTATCTGGTTGTATTCCCATAAGTTAAAAAAACACCCAGTTGCAGGTTTGTTGTCTTCGTCTGTTTTGGCAATGTTGCCCTTTTTCGCTGTTTTTGTTTATCATAAAAATATATCTGAAATTATTTTTACCCATGCTGCTTTCTTGTTTTTTATCATTACCATACGTGAGTTGATCAAAGATTTAGAAGGAGTGAAAGGAGCTTTTGTAAACGATTATCAAACGATACCTGTAAAATATGGAGAAAGGTTTACTAAAATCTTGATTTCAATAGTGGTGGTGTTTTCATTGAATCCAATTTATTTTTTATGGAAATATCCAGAAATAGGGGAGATGAAATATTATTTTTATCTTGTGTTTACTGTGTTTTTAATGTTTCCGTTTCTTTTATGGAAAGCTAAGAGTATACAACAGTACAATGTGCTGCACAATGTATTGAAGTTTCTAATCGTTTTAGGTGTTTTTAGTTTGGCGCTCATAGATACTTCAGTGTTGATAACTAGAATTTTACAGAAAATATAATCTAGATTTCTTTTCTTAGATTTTCAAACTGAAAATCAATATTAAACTGTATTTTTGCAAAAATTAAAATTTTAAAAATGAGTACAGAAAGAAACTCGTCGAGAGGACGACAGGGATCTAATAAATCCGCATCGAGAAGAACAAATAATTCACAAGGAAGTTTTAAAAAGCGACCAAGTAAGTTTGAGAAAAAGGCTCCGGCAAAACCTGTGAAGACAGATGCAGATGGAATTAGATTGAATAAATACATTTCTAACTCGGGTGTTTGTTCTCGAAGAGAAGCAGATGTGTTGATCGCAGCAGGTAGTGCTATGGTTAATGGAAAAGTGATCACTGAAATGGGGTACAAAGTTCAATTGACAGACGAGGTTCGTTTTGATGGAGCACTTATAAATCCAGAAACGAAACGATATGTTTTATTGAACAAGCCAAAAAATTACATAACCACTATGGACGACGAACGCGGACGTAAGACGGTTATGGAATTGGTGCATATGGCGACTAAAGAACGCATTTACCCAGTGGGTCGTTTGGATAGAAATACAACTGGTTTGCTGTTGTTTACTAATGATGGTGAGTTGGCAAAAAAGTTGACACACCCTAAACACAATGTACGTAAGTTATACCATGCATCTTTAGATAGAAAATTTGCTGTCAAAGATTTACAAACCTTGAGTGAAGGTGAGTTCATGGTAGAAGGTAAAAAGGTTTTTATTGATGATGTAGCTTATGTTGAAGGGGCTTCAAAATCAGAAGTTGGGATTGAAATTCATTCAGGAAGAAACAGAATTGTTAGAAAGATTTTTGATACTTTGGGCTACAAAGTAGTAAAATTGGATCGTGTGATTTTTGCAGGAATGACGAAAAAAAATATTCAAAGAGGTCATTGGAGACATCTTACAGAGCAAGAAGTTAGTAATTTAAAAATGATATAATTACCACTTCTTTTCAAATAAAAAAAGCCTTTTCAAATGAAGAGGCTTTTTTATTTGTCTGAAGTTTTTACTGCATGAAGCATTTCCCTTTTTCCTGGAGGGCCAGGCAATTTGGTTACCGTAAAACCAACGGAAATCATTGCTCTTCTTACACTTCCTTTTGCAGAATATGTTACTAATATTCCATTTTCTTTCAGTGAATTGTACATCTTATGAAAAATTTCTTCTGTCCAAAGTTCAGGTTGTACTCTAGCACCAAAAGCATCAAAATAAATAAGATCAAACGTATTTACATCGTCGATATCTTTGATAAATTGTTGTCTTTTGGTCAAGTAGAAGTCTTTGTGCACTTCTTGCTTTTTGTTCCAATCAAACAAGTGCATTTCTTCAAATTTGTGTGAAAAGTTTCGTGCTTCCAATTCCGACACGTAATTCAATTGCAAAATCTCATCCTCCTGAATTGGATAGGCTTCTACTCCTGTGTATTCTATTTTTAAATTTCTTTTAGCGGCTTCAATTAAGGTAATAAAGCAATTCAAACCTGTTCCAAATCCTATTTCAAGTATCGATAAGTTAGAGCTGTTGTGAGTTTCTAAACCATTGCGAATAAATACATGATAGGCCTCTTGAATAGCCCCGTGCTTCGAGTGGTATTGCTCGTCCCATTCAGGCATGTGAATCGTAGTGGATCCGTCAGAAGTTATGATGATTTCTCTTTTCAATTTGAAACTGTTAATTTGACAACAAATATACCTAAAGGATTTAGGATTGCTAAAAAAATGATTTATTATTTGAGTTAAGAAAAATAGGAGGTCAATTTCATGCGATAATTCATAGGATAAGATGTCTATTATCAATAAAAGTGTTATTTTTGTATTCTTGTTTATAGGAAACAAATTAGATCATGATATTAGATAAAACAACAGAAATCGACATCCAAAAAGTTACAGAATCTAAAATCTCACAGATAGATTTTAGCAACCTTGCTTTTGGAAACGTCTTTACAGATCACATGTTAGAGTGTGATTATAAAGATGGCAAATGGCAAACGATCAAAATTAGACCTTATGGTCCAATAACTTTAGATCCATCTGCGAAAGTCTTTCATTATGGTCAAGCAATTTTTGAAGGGATGAAAGCATACAAAGATGATATCGATCAGATTTGGATGTTCAGACCTGATGAAAATCAAAAAAGATTGAACAAATCAGCGGTTCGTTTAGAGATGCCAGAATTTCCAGAATCATTGTTTTTTGATGGTTTAGAAACTTTGTTGAACATTGAAAAAGATTGGATTCAGAAAGAAGAAGGAAGCTCTCTTTACATACGTCCGTTTGTAATTGCAACTGAGGCAGGTGTATCTGCGAATCCGGCGAAAGAATATAAATTTATGATTTTATGTTCTCCAGCACAATCTTACTATAGTGGTGAAGTTCGTGTATTGTTTGCCGATACTTACAGTCGTTCAGCGAGTGGAGGTGTAGGTTTTGCAAAATGTGCAGGAAACTATGCTGGGCAGTTTTACCCAACGAAGTTGGCAAATGAAGCGGGTTACCAACAAGTAGTTTGGACAGATGCTAGTACACATGAAAATCTTGAAGAAGCTGGTACGATGAATGTTTTCTTTAGAATTGGAGATAAAATTATAACAGCTCCAACTTCTGATAGAATTTTAGATGGAGTAACTCGTAAGAGTGTATTGACTTTGGCTGAAGATTTAGGTATCGAAGCTGAGGTTAGAAATATTTCGGTGTACGAAATAGAGGAAGCTGCAAAGAACGGAACGTTGCAAGAAATGTTTGGAGCAGGAACAGCTGCCGTAATTAATCCGATACTAGGTTTTCACTTTAGAGGGAATGATTACGAATTGCCAAAATTAGAAAGTACGTATGCTGATTTATTCAAAGATAAAATTACAAGCATACAAACAAAGAAGGCCGAAGATAAATTTGGTTGGACCTATAAAGTTAGGACTCTTTAACCTACAACAAATTACGAATCAAAACTTGTGTGAGTTACTTGCACAAGTTTTTTGGGATATAAAAAGACCTCCATTAACCTAAATATTATGGATACACTATTAGATAAAGCTAAACAAAACATGATTTCAAAAGGTTTTTTAGACGTAGAATCGTCTGAGAAATTGGATTATGTGAAAGAGATTGAGAAATTAAAGAAGGAGAAGAATGCGGTAATTTTAGCTCATTATTATCAAGAAGATGCTATTCAAGATATTGCTGATTTTGTGGGTGATAGTTTGGCTTTAGCTCAAGAAGCTGCTAAAACAGATGCGGATATTATTGTTTTTGCTGGAGTTCATTTTATGGCTGAAACAGCGAAAATTTTAAATCCTGATAAAAAAGTATTATTGCCTGATTTAAAAGCTGGATGTTCGTTGGCAGATTCTTGTCCACCTGCAGATTTTAAAGCTTTTATCGAGGCGCATCCAGATCATAAGGTAGTGACATATATCAACTGTTCTGCAGAAATAAAGACTTTAAGCGATGTGGTTTGTACTTCTGGAAATGCAGTAAAAATTATTGAATCTTTTCCGAAAGATCAAAAATTAATTTTTGCTCCAGATAAAAACCTGGGAGATTATTTAAACAAAGAAACTGGTCGCGATATGTTGCTGTGGGACGGTGCTTGTATGGTACATGAAGCTTTTTCTATTGAGAAATTGTTAGATATACATAAAGAGCATCCAGATGCTGAGATTATTGCGCACCCAGAATCACCTTCTCATATATTAAAAACGGCTTCGTTTATTGGTTCTACTGCAGGTTTGTTAAAGTATGCAAGAGAGAGTAAGAAAGAAAAATTTATTGTTGCTACTGAAGCTGGTATTTTACATGAAATGATTAGTCAAGTGCCAAATAAAATTTTAATTCCTGCTCCAGCTGAAGAAGACAATACTTGTGCTTGTAGTGAATGTGCATACATGAAATTGAATACCATGAAGAAATTGTACAATTGCATGAAGTACGAATTGCCAGATATAGAAGTTGATAAAGAATTGGCTGAAAAAGCATTGTTACCTATCGAGAGAATGTTGGCACTTTCATAAATAATTTTTGATAGTATTTCACAAAGATGATTAAAACCGATTACCTTGTTATAGGCTCTGGTATTGCTGGGTTAACCTATGCTTTGCGTGTAGCACATCAGTCAAAAGATGTCAACGTAATTATAGTTACCAAAGCAGATAAAAGCGAATCAAATACCAAATATGCACAAGGAGGAATTGCCACTGTACACGATTTAGATATCGATTCTTTTGAGCAACACATTCAAGATACATTGATTGCAGGAGATGGTTTGTGTAATGAAGAAGTTGTGCGTATGGTTGTTGAAGAAGGACCGGCTCGTTTGCAAGAATTGATTGATTGGGGAGTTCAGTTTGATGAAAATAATATCGGTGATTTTGATTTAGGAAAAGAAGGTGGTCATTCACAAAATAGAATACTACATCATAAAGATATTACAGGCTACGAAATCGAGCGTGCTTTATTGGTGATGATTTCGAAAACTCCGAATATTCAAATTCTTGAAAAACATTACGCGATTGATTTTATTACGGAGCATCATTTAAAAGAAACAAATGAAGAGACTTTGTCTGATATTACGTGTTTTGGAGCATATGTATTAGATAAGAATAGCAATGAAGTAAAGACGATCGTTTCTAAAATTACAATGGTTGCTTCTGGAGGTAGTGGTCAAGCATATACTACCACAACAAATCCACTGATAGCAACAGGTGATGGTATTGGGATGGCTTATAGAGCCAAAGCTCAAATAGAAGATGTAGAATTTGTACAATTTCATCCAACCGCTTTATATCAGGTGCCACAAGAATCACCTGCATTTTTAATATCTGAAGCGGTGAGAGGGTTTGGAGCAAGATTAAGGACTGCCAAAGGAGAGTTCTTCATGAAAAAATATGACTCTAGAGAAGAGCTTGCATCAAGAGATATTGTCGCCAGAGCCATAGATACTGAGTTGAAAGCGAGTGGTGACAATTACGTGTTTTTAGATTGCACACATTTGAATTATAAAAAATTCAAGAAGCATTTCCCGAATATATTAGAAAAATGCAAGAGCTTGGGCATAGATGTTCGAAAAAAATGGATTCCTGTTGTTACAGCAGCTCATTATATCTGTGGAGGAATTAAAGTTGATATGGATGGTAGAACATCAATCAAAAATTTATATGCTTGTGGAGAATGTACTTCTACAGGTTTGCATGGAGCAAATAGATTAGCATCAAATTCATTGTTAGAAGCATTGGTTTATTCACAGAGGTGTTTTGTTAATAGTTTGCATACTATTAAGAATGTGTCTTTTAATGAAGAGGTTCCGGAGTGGGATACTACAAATACATCACAGAATAAAGAAAATATATTGATTACCCATGGGCGTTCGTCAGTGCAAAAAATCATGAGTGATTATGTAGGAATTGTTCGTTCAAATAGACGTTTGAAAAGTGCTGAAAAAAGGTTGAGCGTTATTTACGAAGAAACTGAAGAATTATATAAAGAGTCAATTATTTCTGTGGAACTATGTGAGTTGAGAAATTTAATTACAACTGCTTATTTGATCTGTAAGTTCTCAATGAATAGAAAGGAAAATAAAGGAGGATTCTTCAATAAAGATTTTTCTTAAATCTAGCTTTGCAGTTAATGAAAACTGCAAAACCAGACTGTATTACTGTAAAATTTTCTTCTAGAATTTAGTTTTCATAGCAATTCCCACACTTGAAACTTTTTTACAGTATAATAATAGGTTTTAAAAATCGATTTAGAATCAAATTCTCTCTATTATTATGTTTTTTTGCCTTTGCAAAATAACTCTTAGGGGTACTACAAATGTACTCTTAACAGCCAAAATCGGCAATCCGTAAAACTAGTGTAATTTTTATCTCCCTATTTTTAGGGATAAGACTATTGGTTTAATATTTTTTCAATATTTGGTTTGAAATAATCAGGGCCTTTCAATACTTTTCCATCTTCACGATAAATAGGTTTTCCATCTTCTCCCAACTTACTCATGTTACTTCTTTGTATTTCATTGAAGACTTCTTCTATTTTATATTGCATACCATGTTCTAGAATAGTCCCACAAAGGATGTACAACATATCTCCTAAAGCATCAGCTACTTCAATAATATCATTGTTATTTGCTGCTTCTAAGTACTCTTCGTTCTCTTCGGCCATTAAGTTGAAACGCAACTTGTTTTTAGCTTCACCTAAATCGGCAATTGGCTCATGGTTGATACCTAATTTAAAAGATTGATGAAATTCTTGAACAGCTTTTATTTTGTTTTTCATTTTATAATATTTTCGAAATTATTTTTTTAGGATTCGCTATCTCCTTTTGTTTTGATTATTTTTGCCTAAAATACAAAATTATGTTTAGTAGCGGACAGTTGGCTTTTGCCGGTTTTTTTGTGGTAGCCTTTATAGCACTGATGATTTGGAGTTACAGAAAAGATATACAACGTCATAAATTGCATTATAAAAATGTAGGCTACAAAGTCGGTATTGCTTGTGTGGTCGTGATTTTTGTTTTTATTGTGTTAAGAATACTGATTCATTAAACCAATGGTTCTGTTTGGTTCAGTAAATTGTGATCCAAAACAATTTGACCTTCTTCGCTAAACTTTACTGAAGATTTGAATTGCACATTTGTTTGCAAGTCTTCAAATTGATACGAATGTAACTTGTATACTTTTTGAGCAAACGAATCTTCGTGGTACTGAAATAAGATGTACAAATTGGCCTTCAATTGTTGCAATTCTTCGTCGCTGTATTTGTAAAGAGGACTCGTGTGGTCAATTTTATGGACAAGGGTCCACATCGTTGGTAGATAGGTTATTTTCTCCCTTTCAAGTTTTAATTGATAAAACGAACGTTTGAATTCACCTGATTTGTCTGATTCACTTATCGTTAACGTTACTTTGATCTCTGGTTCAATCATTATTGTAGTTCGTTTGCTAGACAGTCGGAACATAAGTGCTCTGTCTTCTTCAAATTTTCGAACTAAGAATGTTCTGCTAAATCGAACCGAGGGTTTGGGTTTTGAAAATCTACCATATAGCAAACCTGTAATGAATGAAAAACTCATGAGACCTATAAGAGCTTCTATAGAAGAAACAATACCACTTAACAAACTCGTAGGAGAGATGCTTCCATACCCAACAGTTGTAATGGTTTGAGCACTAAAATTAAAAGCATTTACAAAGTCGCCCCAAAATCCTACCGGTAGACTTGATAGATGTTCTATGCCTATCCATAGATAAATAAACGCAAAAAAGGTATTCAATAAAATAAAACCTAGGGTAACCAGACTCAAAAAAGAAACCCAAGACAAACTCAATAAATAGGTGTATAAATCATCGAAATTTCTTTCTCGATTTAGGTGTAAGATATTGGGACTTCCATCAGGGTTGATAAAGCTTTGAACATTTTTATCTGATGAGTACCCTAAACCAGGATCTTTTATTTTTCTTGCCATAGTAACTGCGCTAAAGACAAATATAGAAACTTTCTAATGAAATATATTTTCACCGTTTCTGCTTTTGTTGTAAATTATCCACATAAAAAGCAGAGAGTGTTATTTGCAATACTTGTTCAAACAGCTATAATTCAAACTTAATTTTATTTGTATTAACATGTTTAGTTTTTCATTAAATCACATCGCTATTTCAGTCAAAGATGTCAATAAATCTATTGAATTTTATAAAAAAGTGTTGGAACTTCAAGAAATAGAGAATACTGCTTCAAACTCAAAAACAAGATGGTTGTCATTGAACGAAGGAAAACAACTTCACCTTATTCCTCGACCAGATGCTGAAATAAAAATAAATAAAGCTGTACATTTCGCTTTAGCTACTGCAGATGTATCCTTATTTATAAAACATTTAGAAAATTTAAAGATTGATTATTCTGATTGGCTAGATACACCCACTAAAAATTACATTAGAAAAGATGGTGTAAAGCAATTTTATTTTCAAGATTTAGATGGCTATTGGATTGAAATTAACGAAGCTGTTTAATATAGACCTACTAAGTAGTAGCTAAAATTATGAATTAGACCGATATGTTGTGTAAAAAGTTACTTGTCGTTTTCCTTTTTGGGATATTGCTGTTTTCATGTAAAACAGTGAAAAAAAGCACACAAGTACTTGACAAACAAGAAGTGGTTGTCATCGCAAACGACAGTCTTGAATATGAAATTATTATTATAGATCAAGGTTTTCAAACCTATTTAAATAGTATTGCCAAGCCAATGTGGTATTATTCAGAATCATATTATATCATTAAGAATAAATTCTATGTAACAGAGTGGAATATTCGTGTCAGAGAGCCTTATAGATATCAGCCAGCTATTTACGAACAGAGAATAGATTATGACCCCAATGCCAACTATGGACTGGAAGTGAATTACAAATTATACAATTACTTTAAGTTTGTAGAGTATAAGTACAAAGTTAGTTTTTTGTAGTCTTTAAAAATGCTATTGCAAGATATACCCATCCGGCAATTAAAAACAAACCTCCGATCGGAGTAACAAACCAAATAAATTTCGCAGGTATTTTTAATGCTGTTAATGCATAAATTGAACCTGAGAATAACACGATACCGGTTAAGAAAAATAAACTAATTCGTTTGCTTGTCTTTGCATTTAATTTTTGGGTTGTGTTTACAATCAACAATACGATCACATGTAGCATTTGATAACGAACACCAGTTTCAAAGCTTTTTATCGAGTTTTCTGATAAGACATCTTTCAAAGCATGGGCACCAAATGCGCCTAAAACAATTCCTAGAGCTCCTAAAATTGCTGTGAAAAAAAGTAGGTTGGTTTTCATAAAATCATAGTTTTTGCGAAGTTATCGATTTTTTGCTTGTGTAACTAATGTTACTTTCCACACCAAATTCATGCTGTACTTTTGTGGTATAAATTTAAAGTTATGGAAGCAACGATAAGTAAAAAGCCACAAATGTATTCTTATAAAGCGTATACAGAAGAAGTAATTTCGTTATTTGATAAAGGTTTGGTTTCGGGTGATGTTCAGTCAGAGGCTCTATTACAAACAACAGAAATGAACCTGCACCGAATGAAAAGACATGACGCGAAAACAAAATTGTCTGATGAGATCATTGCATTGGATGCTACTCTAAAGAGAAAATTGTCTTGGTATGTATTGATAGAAGGTTGGTGTGCCGATGGTTCACAAAACCTACCAATTATTGCGAAAATGGCTGATGCTTTTTCTAATATTGAATTGAAAATAATGTTCAGAGATGAAAACCCTGAAATCATGAATCAATATTTGACAAATGGAGGAAAAGCGGTTCCTAAATTAATTTGTTTTGATTCAGAAACAAACGAAGAGTTGGGTACCTGGGGACCTCGTCCTATGGCAATACAAGAAAAAGTTGTAGCTTACAAAGAGACGCATCCAGAAATGGATAAAAATGATTTTGCTGCAAATTTGCACAAGTGGTATGCGAAAGATAAGTCAAAATCTATTCAGTCAGAATTTGTTGAATTAATAAAAAACTGGAGGTAATATGCTCTATAAGAAAATGGTATTCGCGTTGTTTCTGGCAATCACTGTCGTGAGTTGTCAGAATAAAAGTGAAACAGATCTAAATGTAGAAGAATTTGAACGTAAAATTTATCAAGAAGATAGTTTTTTATTAGATGTTCGAACTCCAAGTGAAGTTGCAGAGGGAATAATAGAGGGAGCGACAGTTCTTGATATCATGAGCAGTGACTTTTATAATAATTATAGAACGGTACCTAAAAATAAAACAATTTATATCTATTGCAGGTCTGGGAGCAGGAGTGGAAAGGCTGTGCGATTTTTTAAAGAACAAGGATATACTTCTGTATTTCATTTAGAGGGAGGAATGAATGCGTGGAAACAATCAAATAAAAAAATAAAAAAAAGAAATTAATGGGATTATTAGACTTTTTAGGAATCGGTAAAAAAAGAAAGAAAATGATACAAGAAGTTTTAGAAAAAGGAGCGGTTATAATTGATGTTCGTTCAGAAGGAGAGTTTCAACAAGGGCATGTTGCAGGAAGTATTAATATGCCATTGCCAACGATCACAGGTCAGATAAATAAAATTAATAAAATGAACAAACCTGTGGTTCTGTGTTGTGCAAGTGGTATGCGTAGTGGTTCTGCAACTTCGATATTGAAAGGAGCAGGAATTGAGTGCTACAACGGAGGAAGTTGGGTGAATTTGAATTGATATTCGAAATTATATAGAAAAAAAGGCTTTCAGAGAAATTTGAAAGCTTTTTTTATAACTTCAAATAAAAATCTTTCACCAAGTTTTTATATGCGTCAGTATAGTGATGGCGCGAAATTTCTAATGTTAAACTTTCTTCAATGATTGAAGATTCTTCAAAAGAAAATTCCATCAAACTTCTTTTGATTGGACTGGTTGCTGTTCCTTTAACCCTGCAAACTCTATTCAAGTGGAGGTTGTTCTGTTTTGCGATCTCGGTAAATGTAGCTTCTTCTTTAAAAGGAATAACAAGAGAAAAAATGCCGTTTGGAGTTAAAAGTTGAGCCGCTGCATTAGCCAGGTGTTCAAAAGGCATAGCGTCTTCAAAACGAGCTAGGCTACGTTCTTTATTTTCTGAAGGATTTGCATCTGTGTAAAAAGGAGGATTGCTAATAATCAAATCGTATTTGTCGTCGATTTCTTCTGCAAATTCTTGCAAAGAGGCATGGTAGCAAAATAAGCGATCGCTCCATGGACTATTCTCGAAATTTTGAACAGCTTGTTCGAAAGCAGGCCCGTCAATTTCGATAGCATCTATAATTTCAGCATCACTTCGCTGTGCTAGCATTAAGCTTATTACACCAGTTCCCGTGCCTAAATCTAGCGTTGAAAATTCATTTTTCACCGTTGCCCAAGCTCCCAATAATACACCATCTGTACCAATTTTCATGGCACATTGATCTTGTTGAACAGAAAATTCTTTGAATTGAAAAGGTTGTTTGCTCATATGTTGCTTATCAAAAGAGTATTAGCGATACATATCAACTAAACCTTCAGGGGTTTTAAGATGCATTATTTTATTTTCGCGATCTACTTTAATGATGAATTCATCCAACATTGGAATCAACATTTGGGCAGATCCAAATGCAACTTCAAATAAGGGTTGAGCGGTAGTGTCATTGACACCTGTTATCGTACCAATATTCCCGTATTTTTCATCTTCAACTTGAAAATCTATAATTTCATGAAAATAAAACTTCTTACCGGTTAGTTTAGGTAGCAAATCCAATGGTAGATAGATGCCAGCTTTTAGAATAGCTTCTGCATCTTCTTCAGAATCGATGTTTTCGAATCGAACTCTGAGTTGATTCCCTTTTTGTAGTAAAGAGTTTTCAATAAAAAATGGAATCAAGTTATTGCCTAAATTGACAAAAACTGATTCCATTTCTTGGTACATTTCAGGTTCATCGGTATCTAATTTGATAACAACTTCACCTTTAAAACTGTGTTTTCTAACGATTTTGCCTAAATAAAAACAATCTTCTTTACGCATCTCGTTAAAATGATTTACTCAGCAGCTTTTTCTTCAGTAGCATCTGCTTCTGGAGCAGCTTCTTCAGATGCGGCAGCTTCAGCAGCAGCTTCTGCTTCTGCAGCAGCAGCCTCAGCTTTCAATGCATCTTCTGCAGCTTGAGCGTCATCAATACGTTTTTGGTTTACTGCTTGTTCAGCTGCAAATGCTTTTGCTTTTGCTTCAGCCTCAGCTGCAGATAATCCGTCTTTCTTAGCTTGAATTCTTGCTTCTTTTTCAGCAACCCATGCGTTGAATTTTTCTTCTGCTTGTTCTTCAGTGATAGCTCCTTTACGAACTCCACCTACTAAGTGATTTTTCAACATTGCACCTTTGTAAGATAAGATTGCTTTCGCAGTATCTGTAGGTTGTGCTCCGTTTTGTAACCATTGAACAGCTCCGTCAACATCTAAATCGATTGTTGCTGGGTTTGTGTTAGGGTTGTAAGTTCCTAATTTCTCTAAGAATTTACCATCTCTTTTAGAACGAGCATCTGCTGCTACGATTGAATAAAATGGTTTTCCTTTTTTACCGTGTCTTTGTAGTCTAATTTTTACTGACATAATTTAAATTTTAAGGTACTCGACCTTGATTATTAATGAGCTGCAAAATTACACTTTTTTATCAATTCTTGAATGATTTTTTAAAAAAATAATTCTTTGAAGTTTAGCAGGTTAATTCAATGCAAGTTTGTTAAAGTTGTATTTGGTAGGTTCTGGCGGTAGTTTTGAAATTTTCTAACTCTGAATGTAACCAAGAATTGTCTTTTTTTAATTCATCTTGAAGTAATTTTCCAACAGTTTCTGCAGCTTCGAGTGAGGCTTTTACATCTAGAAACAACAGCCTTGTTCTTCGGGCTAGTAAGTCTTCGATGGTTTTCGCGTGTTCATAACGTATTGAAAAGATAAGTTGGCCGATTGTAATTGCATAGTCTTTATGAATTGGCTTTTTGAAACTACTGTTTTCTTTATATAGATTATTTATGAGGATAGCATCTGAACCATATGATTTTAAGTGTTCATAATTGTTTGAGTTTACATCATAACCGTGTAGTTTAAGATGAAGTGTTTTAGATTTCACACGAGGAAGTCCGACAAGAGTCGATGCTTTGTTGATTACATCTTTGGCCATTTTTCTGTAGGTTGTCCATTTTCCTCCCATGATACTAACCAAACCACTTTCGCTGATTTCTATGCGATGTTCACGTGATATTTCTGATGTGTTATTTGAATTTTTGTTTGAAACTAACGGTCGGATACCAGAAAAGACACTTTTCACATCTGTTCTTTTAGGGTTTTTGGTTAAGTATTGTGCTGTGTGGTTTAATAAAAACTCTATTTCTTTTTCTTTCGGAACAGGGTTTATTGGGTAAGATTCTAGTGCGGTGTCTGTAGTGCCCACTAGAACTTTTCCATGCCAAGGAACAGCAAATAATACCCTTCCATCGTTTGTTTGAGGAATCATGATAGCCTTGTTTCCAGGTAAAAAATCCTTATCTAAAACGATATGAATTCCCTGACTTCCTTTCATTAAAGAAGTACATGTTTTTAGATCTTTCTTTCTAAGTGTGTCAGCATGTACTCCCGTTGCGTTGATGATTACTTTGCCTTTTATTTTTTTTTGCACACCAGTTTCGATGCATTCAATAACACCTCCGTCAATTTTTTGATTGGTTTTAGTGAGTTCTTTCAATTGGGTATAGTTCAATAAAGTCGCTCCTAAATGTTCGGCGGTTCGAACCATGCTAATTAGCAACCGTGTATCGTCGAATTGACCATCGTGGTATAAAACTCCTCCTTGTAGATTTTTCTGTTCTATTGTAGGTAAATACTCTATTGTTTCTTCTTTTGACAAGAATATAGAATCACCAAAGCTTTCTTTTCTGGCAAGCAAATCGTAAAGCTTTAATCCTATTCCGTAAAATGGTCCTTCCCACCAATCATAGTTTGGTACGATAAATTCAAGATCCGAAACAATATGGGGAGCATTTCGTTTTAAGATAGCTCTTTCTTTAAGTGCTTCCATTACCAAAGATATGTTTCCTTGTTGCAGATATCTTACTCCTCCATGAATAAGTTTAGTGCTTTTACTAGAAGTACCTTTCCCAAAATCATGTTGTTCAACTAAGAGTGTTTTGTAACCTCTAGACGCAGCATCAATAGCAGAACCAACTCCTGTTGCACCACCTCCTACAATCAATACATCCCAGTGGGTGTTTTCAATGTCTGTCATTATTTTTGTTTTCTAATTGTTGTAACAGCCAACTAGGCCGGTCTGTAGTAATAGCATCCACATTTAAGTGTAAAAAGTGCTTGGCAGTATCCAAATTATTTATGGTCCATGTGTAAACCAAAAGGTTGTTTTTTTTAACCGTGTCAATAAATAGTTTGTCAGCAGTTTTTCCTGCCCAAACATTGAGTCCATCTAAATTTGCTTTTTTCGCTTTAGTAATGTAATCGTTTGTCGATAACGTACTTTTTTTGGTTTCTTCGTTGTAGTCTAAATCTAGCAACCATATTGCTTTGTGTTTTGGTTGTAATTTTTTAATCAATGCTACTATATTATAATCGAAGCTTATAAATTCTATTGTGTGTTGAGGTGTTCTTTCAATTGTATTTAATAGAATAGGAACAATGTCAATGTTACATTTTATTTCGATAACCAAAATACCTTTTTTAGGGATTGTTTCTAGAACATCTTCTAAGGTTGGGATTTTAGTGTTTTTCCATAGTATTCCTTTCCAGTGACCTACATCTAGTTGTGAAAGGGTTTCATAGGTTTCATTTTTTACTTCTAAATACGTGCCTGTAAGTTTGTGTGTATTTGCATCGTGAAAAGCAATAATTTTGTTGTCTAGTGTCAAATGAACATCAATTTCAACTTTTTTTATGCCTTGCTTCCAAGCTAGGTTTATCGCATGCAGTGTGTTTTCCGGGGCGTCAAATGAAGCGCCTCGGTGTGCAATTATTTTTGAATCAAGCTTTTCCATATTAGTACAAGTTTAATGATAAAAAATAGAAAACAGAAGCGAAAACGAGTACTGTTGATAGTATTTGATTATGATTAAATAAAAACTATCAATTTTGTTTATATGTTGGTTTTTCGCATCTTTGTATGACAAAAGATTAAGAATTATAAAAGATAGAAATTATGAAAAATAGTATAGGAATAGGAATAGAAAAGGCAAATGTATTGGCTAAAAAGTTAAATCAATTATTGGCAGATTACCAATTGTTTTATCAAAACGTAAGAGGTTTGCATTGGAATATTAAAGGAAAAGATTTTTTTGAGTTGCATTTGAAATTCGAAGAGTTTTACGACAATGCAGTTGTGAAAATTGATGAAATTGCTGAGCGTATATTGACCTTAGAAGGTGAACCTTTACATACCTTTACAGATTACGTGAAAACTGCAAAAATAAAAGAAGAAAAATCAGTGACCGATGGTACGAAAGGAGTTGAAATTGTGTTGAAAAACTTTGGAGTGCTGATAGCACAAGAAAGAGAAATACTTGCTGATGCCGGTGATGCTGATGATGAAGGTACTGCAAGTTTAATGAGTGATTATATTACCGAAACTGAAAAGGTAATTTGGATGCTGAATTCGTATCTAAAATAAGCTATTAAGACTACAAATATTAAAAGGTTGAAACTTGAATTAGTTTCGACCTTTTTTGGTTTTGAATAAAAATCTAATTTTTGAAAATTCGTAGTAAATACTTTGAATTATTTGTACTTTTAAACATTCTAAAAAGCACACACAGTATTTTTCTATGTATTTGATATTTGACACTGAAACTACCGGTTTACCAAAGAGTTACAAGGCTCCTATGACCGATCTTGAAAACTGGCCTAGATGTATTCAAATAGCTTGGCAGCTCCATGATGATATGGGGCAGGTGATTGAACACGATAATTTTATGGTTCAGCCTGATGGATTTAATATTCCGTTTGATTCAGAAAAAATACATGGTATATCTACCGAATTGGCAGAAGAGCAAGGTATTTCTCTAAAAGAGGGTTTAAGTCGTTTTAACAAGGTTTTAGCACAAACTAAGTTTTTGGTAGGGCAAAATGTGACTTTTGATGTAAATATCATGGGAGCTGAATTTATTCGTGCCGGAATACAACCTAATTTTAAAGCGTTTGAATTTGACTCATTCAACCTTGATGAGTATGATTTTTCTACAAAATCTCCGGCCAATAGAACAATGTCTATAGACGATCTAAACGATCAAGATAAAAATCGTTTAGGTATCTTAGATACTTGTACTGAGATAACCGCAGCAATGTGTCAAATACCAGGAGGTAGAGGAGGTAAATTTAAATTACCAACTTTAACTGAATTACACGAGTATTTATTTGGTGTTGGTTTTGGTGAGGCGCATAATGCCACAGCAGATGTTGAAGCTACAACGCGATGCTTTTTTGAATTGATTCGTAAACAACGATTCACAAAAGAACAACTCGATGTTTCTCCAGAGTATTTCACAGAGTTCAAAACTGTGAATCCAAATCCGATTGAAGTAATTGGGTTAAAGCACTTGAACCTCAAACAAGAAAGCGATAAAATACGCAAACGTCAATCGAAACAAGAAGGAGCAAAAGGAAAAGGAGTTGATGTAAAAGAGAGTTTAGAAAAATTAAAAGAAGTTTCTTTTGGTCATTTACATAACCATACGCAATATTCAATTCTGCAATCTACTATTGAGATTGGAGCACTTGTAAACACAGCAGGTAAGCACAATATGTCTGCTGTTGCAATGACTGATACTGCAAATATGATGGCAGCGTTTCATTTTACAAATGCGGTAGCTGGATATAACAAAGGAATCAAAGAAAAAATAGCGGCAGCTGAAGAAGCTGGAGAGGTTTTTGAAGGAAAGGAGCTAGTACCGATTGTGGGTTGCGAATTTAATGTTTGTAAAAATCACTTAGATAAGTCTCAAAAAGACAATGGTTATCAAGCGGTATTACTTGCAAAGAATAGAAATGGTTATCAGAATTTAGCAAAAATGTCTTCCATCGCTTTTGTCGATGGGTTTTATTACGTACCACGAATCGATAGAGAGGTTATTGAGAAATACAAAGAAGACGTTATTGTTCTAACTGGTAGTCTCTATGGTGAAGTGCCTAGTAAAATTTTGAATATAGGAGAAAAGCAAGCCGAAGAAGCATTGGTTTGGTGGAAAGAACAATTCGGAGACGATTTGTATATTGAATTGATGCGCCATGGCCAGGAAGATGAAAATGTAGTGAACAAAGTGTTGTTGCAGTTCGCAGAGAAACACAATGTAAAAACAGTTGCTACCAATAACACGTTCTATATAAACAAAGAAGATGCCAATGCACATGATATTTTATTATGTGTAAAGGATGGTGAGAAACAAGCAACACCTAAGGGAAGAGGTAGAGGGTATCGTTTTGGTCTTCCAAACGATGAATATTACTTCAAGTCGCCGGATGAGATGAAGGAGTTGTTTGCAGATATTCCTGAGGCAATTACCAATATTCAAGAATTAGTCGATAAGATCACACCTTTTACCCTTGCTAGTGATGTATTGTTGCCTGCTTTTGACATTCCAGAACAGTTTCAAGATTCTAAAGATCTAGAAGATGGAGGTAAAAGAGGTGAGAATAACTTTTTGGCACATTTAGTTTATGAAGGAGCCAAAAAAAGGTATGGAGAAATAACGCCAGAAATAAAAGATCGATTGGATCTGGAGCTCGATGTAATTGAGAAGACAGGGTATCCTGGTTACTTTTTGATTGTAGAAGATTTTATTCGAGCAGCACGTGAGATGGGCGTTTCGGTTGGTCCCGGTCGTGGTTCTGCAGCTGGTTCTGTAGCTGCTTACTGTTTGTGGATCACAAATATTGACCCAATCAAATACGATTTGCTTTTTGAGCGTTTCTTAAATCCAGAACGTATATCAATGCCCGATATTGATATTGATTTTGATGACGAGGGTCGTGGACGTGTGATTGATTATGTGATCGATAAATACGGAGCCAATCAAGTAGCGCAAATTATTACCTATGGTACCATGGCTGCGAAATCTTCTATTCGTGATACGGCGCGTGTGTTAGATTTGCCCTTGTATGAAGCAGATAGGGTGGCAAAATTGATTCCGGGTATGAAACTGAAAAAGATTTTCGGTTTGGATGATAAAGCTTTGGCTGATAAACTGCGTTCGGAGGAAATGGAGATGGTGAATGAGCTCAAGCGTATTGCAGATGGGGCGGATTTGACTGCTGAAACAGTAAACAAAGCTAGGATTTTAGAAGGATCTGTTAGAAATACTGGGATTCATGCTTGTGGTGTCATTATTACTCCAGATGATATTACCAAATATGTGCCGGTTTCTGTGGCAAAAGACTCAGACATGTATGTTACACAATTTGACAATTCAGTCGTAGAGAACGCTGGGTTGTTGAAAATGGACTTCCTAGGGTTGAAGACCCTTACATTAATTAAACATACATGTAAAATAGTAAAAGCGCGTCATAATGTAGACTTAGATCCTGAGTCATTTCCGATAGATGATGTAAAAACCTATGAGCTTTTTCAAAGAGGAGAGACAGTTGGTATTTTCCAATACGAGTCTCCAGGGATGCAAAAATACATGCGTGAACTGAAACCAACGGTTTTTGCAGATTTGATTGCGATGAATGCTTTGTATAGACCTGGTCCTCTTGAATATATACCAAGTTTTATCAATAGAAAGCATGGTATTGAAGAAATTATTTACGATTTACCGGCAGAGGAATACAAGGCACGATTAGCCGAAACTTATGGGATTACGGTCTATCAAGAGCAGGTGATGTTGCTTTCTCAAGATTTGGCTGGTTTTACAAAAGGTCAAGCCGATACGTTGCGTAAGGCAATGGGTAAAAAGCAAATTGCCGTGCTAGCAAAAATGAAACCATTGTTTGTGAGTCAGGCGATGGAAAAAGGGCATGATGAAAAAGCGTTAGAAAAAATTTGGAAAGATTGGGAGGCGTTTGCATCGTATGCCTTTAATAAATCGCACTCTACATGCTATGCGTGGATCGCATACCAAACAGCTTATTTAAAAGCTCACTACCCTGCCGAATACATGGCTGCAGTGCTTTCGAATAATATGAACGATATCAAGCAGGTTGCCTTTTTTATGGAAGAATGCAAGAGAGCGGGAATCAAAGTGCTAGGGCCAGATATCAATGAATCGTATTTGAAATTCTCTGTAAATGAAGAAGGAGCTATTCGATTCGGAATGGGAGCTATCAAAGGAGTGGGTGGTGCTGCTGTAGAAGAGATCATAAGAGAGCGAAAAGAGAATGGTAAGTTTACTTCAATATTTGATGTTGTCAAGCGAATAGATTTAAGAGTTGCAGGTAAAAAAGCAGTTGAAGGATTGATTTTAGCTGGTGGTTTCGACTCTTTTACCGATACACATCGTGCTCAGTATTATGTGTTAGATGAAAAAGGATCCACCTTTTTAGAACGTTCTTTGAAGTTTGGAAGTAAATACCAAGAAAGTCAAAATTCTTCTCAGGTTTCGTTGTTTGGAGAGGCTTCAGCTGTGACATTTCCAGAACCTGATATTCCAGGTTGTGAAACATGGGGTACAATGGAATTGTTAGCTAGGGAAAAAGAGGTTACAGGTATGTATATTTCTGCACATCCATTGGATGACTTTAAAAATGAAATGCGTTTTTGTAATACTACTTTGGGAGCGTTTAAAGAAGATTTGAACAAGTATGTAGGACATAAATTAAATATTGGTGCAATTCTAACAGGAGTTGAACATCGTGTTTCTAAAATGGGAAAAGGATGGGCTACTTTTGTGTTAGAAGATTATGGAGATAGTCATGAATTTAGAATTTTTGGAAATGAATATTTGCAATTCAGACCTTTTTTAACTGAGAATACATTCTTGTATGTGAATGTGATTGTACAAGCGGGTTGGACGAATAAAGAAACCGGAGTTCAAGGAGAACCTCGTTTGAAATTTACAAACTTTATGTTATTGCATGATGTGATGGATGAAAAGTGCGAGAAAATAACCATACATCTAGATTCAAACGAAATCTCAGAAGCCAAAGTGAGTGAATTGTACGAGATACTGGCAGATTATTCTATCGCAGGGAAACAAAAATTGAGTTTTACAATTCGTGAACAAAAAGAAAAAATAGAATTGACTATGCCGAGTAGAGGAATGAAAATAAATGCTTCTACAGAGTTTTTTAATAGGATGGAAAAAGAACAGATTCGTTATAAAATAAATTAAATTTATGGCGGGTATCTATATCCATATTCCTTTTTGCAAGCAGGCTTGTCATTATTGCGATTTTCATTTTTCAACTTCTTTGAAGTACAAGGAAAGAATGTTAGTAGCGATTCAAAAAGAGTTGTTGTTACGTGCTTCAGTTTTACAAAACGAAGTTGTGGAAACGATATATTTCGGAGGCGGAACACCTAGTTTGTTAAATCAGACCGAAATAGATAAGATACTAGCTGTTATTCAAGAAAACTTTTCTTTGAGTACTTCTTTAGAAATTACACTAGAGGCCAATCCCGATGATTTAACAAAAGAAAAAATAATTGAGTTATCCGAATCAAAAATCAATAGATTGAGTATCGGTGTGCAATCTTTTATTGAAGAAGATTTACAGATGATGAATCGTGCTCATAATGCAAACGAAGCCTTGTCGTGTTTGCAACTTGCTGCAAGGTATTTTGATAATATTACTGTAGATTTAATTTATGGAATACCAGGATTGACCAATGAAAAATGGCTCGAAAACCTCACAACGGTTTTTAACTTAAATATTCATCATATATCTTGTTATGCTCTAACGGTTGAAGATAAAACTGCTTTGGCAAGTTTTATCAAGAATAAAAAGTATCCGCCGGTAGATGAAGAGTTGGCTTTGTCTCATTTTACAACCCTTGTAGATGTGGCAGAGGAAAAAGGATTTGTACATTATGAAATATCCAACTTTGGAAAACCGAACTATTTTTCTATGCATAATACTTCTTATTGGCTAGGGAAAAGTTATTTAGGGGTCGGACCCTCTGCTCATTCATATTATAAAGGAAATAGGTATTGGAATGTTGCAAACAATTCTCAGTATATCAAAGCTATTGAAAACAATAAAAGTTGTCTAGAGGTTGAAAACTTAAGTGTTCAAGATCGATTTAATGAAAGTGTCATGATAGGTTTGAGAACTGTTTTTGGTGTTGATTTAAATAATATTGAAATTGAGTATGGTGGTGAGTATTTAGATCATTTAAAACGGGCATCAAATCCATTTATAGAAAATAACACCTTAGAAGTTTTTGAAGGGAAATTAAAAACAACACAAAAAGGTAAGTTTTTAGCAGATGGCATTGCATCAGAGTTGTTTTATGTAAATTAGTTTGTAAGAAAAATTATTTTTTTTGACTCAATAGTTAAAATTGAGATGAATTATTTAAAACGAAATATTCAGAAAATTAAAACTACTTTTAAAGGTAGTTTGACGCCTCATCAATTGGCTTTGAGTTGTTCATTAACTTTGTTGATGACCTTGTTCCCTTTTTATGGGTTTACAATTTTGGTGCTGAGTGCTTTGACGATACCGCTTCGTCTGAATTTACCCTTAATGATTGCGTTGAATTTCCTTTTAGAGCCTTTGCGTTTTATGCTGTTTGTGCCTTTTTTGAAATTTGGGGTTTCTGTTTTTGGAATCGAATCTCATTTGTTGTCTTCTGAGTTTTTTACGATTAGTTTAGATAGGGGGATTATTGAAACGTTTCATATAGTTTCAAATGAAATTTTTTATGCAATTGTTGGTTGGTTGCTTTTGGCAGTACCCTTCAGTGTGCTCGTTTTTTATGGTTTGAAGATGTTTTTGAAAATATATGGAAAGAAGAGACAAACAGTTGTTTTTAAAGATGAATTGGCTAACTTAGAAATAAAAAATGAACATTGAAGAGTTAAGAACATACTGTCTTTCTAAGGCTCATGTGACAGAAGGATTTCCTTTTGATGAAAAAACACTTGTTTTTAAAGTTGCGAATAAAATGTTTGCGTTAACAGGGCTGGAAATGTATCCACCGTCTGTGAATTTAAAATGTGATCCAGACCTTTCTTTGGATCTACAAGAAGAGTACCCTGAAATCACGCCAGGCTATCATATGAACAAAAAACATTGGATTACTGTTCAGTATTCAGAATTGTCAGATGAACTAGTGAAAAAAATGATTGACGACTCTTATGAGTTAGTGTTAAAAAGTCTTACAAAAAAGCTTAGGACTGAGTTGAAATTATAAATATTAGTTTATTGAATTGTTGGCTTAGATTACAATGTTTTTTATACTTTTAAAAGATAATTATAAAAGGAGGGGATTGTGTTTTGGTACCATGAAGATTTAGAAAGATTAGAGAAAGAAATAAATGCATTAGAATACGATCCAAAGTTGGTTTTTTACGGTAGTTCTTCTATTAGATTATGGGAAGGATTGGTACAAACCTATAAAGATTATAAACCGGTAAATTTAGGTTTTGGAGGTTCTACGTTAGGGGCTTGTACTTGGTTTTTTGAGCGCGTGTTTGAAAACATTAAAAAGCCGGAAGCGATTGTTATTTATGCAGGAGACAACGATTTGGGTGATCAAAGACATCCTGAGGAGGTTGTGTTGTTTTTCGAGAATTTATTATTAAAAATAAGAGAGAAGTACGGAGATATACCCTGTAGTTATATTTCGATAAAACCTAGTATAAGTAGGTGGTATTTGTCAGGGAGTATTCGTTATACGAATAGTAATATTAAAGAAATTTGCCTGAAAGATCCGAATTTTCATTATGTGAATATCTATGATGCAATGTTAGATGAAAATGGATATCCGAAAGGAGAATATTTTGTTGAGGATGGCTTGCATTTGAGTAAAAAAGGCTATCGATTATGGGAACAGATTTTAAAAAAACACAAAGAAATTTTTCCTGAAAAGATTCTTGTTAAAATGTGATTTTATTTGCCAAATAACCAAAAGACTAAGTTTATGAAACGAACATACCATAAATGGTTCAGTCCGAATTTAGAAAAAGATATGGAACTTTTGGTGTTTGGTCATGGGGGAGCTAGAGTTATTTTTTTTCCACCGCGAATGGGTCGTTTTTATGATTATGAGAATTGGCATGTTGTCGAAGCATTGAGTGATAAAATTAACGCAGGTCATCTTCAGGTGTTTTGTGTAGATAGTGTTGATGAAGAGTCTTTTTATAATAATTTTAGTCATCCAGGTTATCGTATATTTCGGCATTCTCAATATGAAAAATATATCATTCGAGAAGTGGTTCCCTTAACAAAAGAAATTAATTCGAATCCGCATTTGATTTCTGCTGGATGTAGTTTAGGGGCTTATCATGCTGTTAATATAGCGATGCGTCATCCGCATTTGTTTTGTAAAGTTGTTGGAATGAGTGGTCGATACGATTTGACTGAGTCGAAAGGATACTTTCAAGATTTGCTAAGTGGGTATCACGATACAGATGTGTATTTCCATATGCCCAATCAATATTTGAAAAACCTTACGGATCCTTTTTTATTGAAAGAATTAAAGCGTTTGGATATTATTTTAGCTATCGGTAAAGAAGATTTGTTTTTAGCTAGTAATTTTTTGTTGAGTGGAATTCTCAACTCGAAAGGAGTTTCTCATAAACTATACGAGTGGAATGAAGAAGCACATAAAGCTCGTTATTGGCGAGAAATGGTGAAGTTATACATCTAAGCATTAGCGATAGTAGCGACATCCTTTTTGATTTATTCGAAATTTCGAAACAGACACCTTAGATAAATGCAAGAAGATACAGCAGATAGCGCGACTTTTAGGGAATGCCTAAAAAAAAATTATAGAGATAACTCTGTGTAATATTTATAAAATAAAGGGATGGTTTCTATTCCTTTCAAGAAATTAAATACTCCGAAATGTTCGTTTGGTGAGTGGATAGCATCGCTATCTAGACCAAAGCCCATGAGTATAGATTTACTTTTCAATTCATTTTCGAATAAGGCTACAATCGGAATGCTTCCTCCGGAACGTTGTGGAATTGGACTCGTGCTAAATGTTGCTTGGTATGCTTTTTTTGCGGCTTGATAACCGATACTGTCGATTGGTGTAACATAGGGATGTCCGCCATGGTGAGAAGTTACATCGACTTTTACCGATTGTGGAGCGATTTTTTTGATATACTGTGCGAACAATTCTGATATTTCTTCATGGTTTTGACCAGGAACAAGTCGCATTGAGATTTTTGCATGCGCTTTTGATGGAATTACTGTTTTTGCTCCTTCTCCAGTATATCCACCCCAAATTCCGTTTACATCTAATGTTGGTCGGATAGAGTTTCTTTCGTTGGTCGAGTAGCCTTTTTCGCCATGCACATCAGTAATTTCGAGAGCGTTTTTGTAGTCATCTATAGAAAAAGGCGCTTTCGCCATTTCGGCTCTTTCTTCCATTGAAAGTTCTTCAACGTTATTGTAAAAACCTGGAATTGTTATTTTATTGTTTTCATCTTGTAGTTTTGAAATTAACTGACTGAGAATGTTGATCGGGTTGGCCACAGCACCACCATACAAGCCAGAATGCAAGTCTCGGTTTGGCCCAGTAACGGTAACTTCCATGTATGATAGACCTCTAAGGCCTGTTGTGATCGAAGGTTGGGAGTTAGAAATCATACCTGTATCAGAAATTAGGATGATATCGTTTTTTAGTTTGTCTTTGTATTCTTTTACGAACCATTCTAAACTGGGAGAACCAATCTCTTCTTCTCCTTCAATCATGAATTTTACATTACAAGGTAGCGACTCGTTTTGAACCATGAATTCAAATGCTTTTATGTGCATAAACATTTGCCCTTTGTCATCAGAAGCACCTCGTGCAAAAATGGCACCATCAGGATGTGTGTCAGTTGGGAGTATTATTGGTTCAAACGGAGGGGAGTTCCATAGATGAATTGGGTCGGCTGGCTGTACATCATAATGACCGTATACCAAAACAGTTGGTAGGTTTGGATCTATTATTTTTTCGCCATAAACAACTGGATATCCCGGGGTGTCAAATACTTCTGTTGCGTCACAACCTGCATCGGATAAGTTTTTTTTGATCAACTCTGCAGTGTCTAAAACGTCTTGTGTAAAGGCTGTGTCTGCACTAATTGAAGGATGTTTGAGAATTGTAAAGAGTTCTGATAGAAATCTATCTTTATGATTTTCAATGTATTGTTTTGCGTTGTTCATAGCGATGAAAAAAATGTTTCTCAAAAATAAGAAAAAAGAAAATAACTGCTTTGCAGTTTGGGAGTATTGTGTATATTTGCAATCACAATTTAAAAGCGGGCGTGGTGGAATTGGTAGACACGCTAGACTTAGGATCTAGTGCTTCACGGCGTGAGAGTTCGAGTCTCTCCGCCCGCACAGAAAAGCTCTTGCATTTGCTAGAGCTTTTTTTATTTGTACGATGTGCGAAAAAGTTTATTTCGAACACGTCAAAGGGGTAGTCTCTGCGGATGCATATTTAAAAATCTAAATATTATTATTTCAGTTTTTTGCTTCGTATTTAAGCTTAGAAATAGGTTGTTTTCTTACTTGTTTTGGTTGCCTTGATTTGAATTGGTTGATTTTCTTTGAGTTGTAATGCGGTACAACGAGGTAAGTTTGATTTTGAGAGAAATAAAAAAAGCTTCTAATAAAATTAGAAGCTTTTTTAGTAGCGTGAAGCAGAATTGAACTGCTGACCTCCGGGTTATGAATCCGACGCTCTAACCATCTGAGCTACCACGCCTTTTGCGGGTGCAAATATATAATAAATTTGACTTTTCGCAAGTAAAAAATAAAAAAATATAGCACTTCAGAATAATTTTTTTTTATTGAAAATATTACATACATTGTGACCACAAGACTTAGGAATTATGAGTAAAATTAAATATGAGTTAGAGTTTCCAATACATGCTTCACCGAACATGTTGTATCAGTATTTTTCATCGCCATCTGCATTAGGAGAGTGGTTTGCTGATAATGTGAATTCTAGAGGTGTTATGTATACATTTATCTGGGATGGGGCAGAAGAGCAGGCTAAATTATTATCTGATAAAACAGATGAGAAAACGAGGTATAAATGGGTAGATGATGAGGATCCAGATTCGTATTTTGAATTTAAAATTCAGATTGATGCCATTACTAAAGACGTTTCTTTAATTATTACGGATTTTGCCTACGAAGATGAAATGGATGAAGCTAAAATGCTTTGGGAAAATCAAATAAGTGAATTAAAGCATACTATCGGAGCATAGAAAATTAAACCTAGAATAATTAACGCCTTGAACCTGTGTTCAAGGCGTTTTTTTTGATTAAATTTGTCGCTAAATTTTTCGAGAGATGGTAAATTATAACGGAGCACTTATAGAAAAAGAATCTTTTCATTTGTCAAAAAACAACAGGGGGTTTGCATATGGAGATTCGTTGTTTGAAACGATTCGAATTGTAAATGGTGAGATTTATTTTTTAGAAGATCACTATTTTAGATTGATGGCTTCAATGAGGATGATTCGTATGGAGATTCCGATGGCCTTTACTTTGGATTATTTTGAGAAACAAATTTCGAATTTGATTAAATTGGTGGGAGAGGCAAATGTGTCTAGAGTAAAATGTACTGTATATCGTAAAGAAGGCGGTTTGTATACTCCTAATTCTAATGAGATAGAATTTTTAATTGAGGCTTCAGAAGTAATGAGTCCTGTTAAAGATTCTTATGTGATTGATATTTATAAAGACCATTATGTCAATTCTGGTTTGTTGTCTACATTAAAGTCTTCAAACAGGTTGTTGAATGTTGTTGCTAGTATTTATGCAAAAGAAAATGAATACGACGCCTGTGTTTTGATAAACGAGGATAAGAAAATTGTGGAAACTGCAAATGCAAATATTTTTTTAGTAAAAGGTGATGTGATTCGAACACCAAAATTACTAGATGGATGTATCAAAGGTGTTGCTAGAAAAAAAATAATTGAAATATTAGAGAAAGACGCATCATTTAAATTTGAAGAAACATCTATTTCTCCTTTTGATTTACAAAAGTCAGATGAGGTTTTTGTTACCAATGCTATCGTTGGAGTCCAGCCAGTAACAAAGTATCGTAAAAAATCTTTTGATACTAAAATTGGGAATCAATTGAGGAAATTATTTTTAGAATTGCCTGCTAAATAAAGGTTAATTTAGTTTTGGATCAGAGGGAGCATTGGCCCATAGTTTATATTTACCCCCCAATTCAAGCAGATGGTTTTTCCAAAAAGAGTTGTTTTCTTCTTTTAAAATATTGGCATAACTGTTTTCTATGCAGAACCATGAGTTAGATCCTAATTCTTCCGCGAGTTGATTTTGTGACCAACCAGAGTATCCTAAAAAAAAACGAATACTGCTACTGTCAATTTTGTTATCGTTGAGCAAGTCGGTCAATGATTCAAAATTACCACCCCAAAATATACCATTTCCAACTTCTATACTATTTGGGATGTGTTCTGGAATTTGATGAATAAAATATAGGTTGTCTTGTTCAACCGGTCCTCCTTGATATATTGTAAAATCACAATCTATCTCTGGTATTAGGTCGTTTAATGTATAAGACAGTGGTTTGTTTAAAATAAAACCTATTGAGTTTTCAGGTGTGTGTTCGGTAAGTAAGATTACCGACCTATTGAACGAGCTGTCATTTAAAATAGAGGGCTCAGCTACTAATAATCTACCTTTATGAGGTGCTAATGACATCATTGTTGCTTGGTTTTGCTATTCAATATACAAAATATAGCTATAAAAAAAAACTTCCTTGGTTTGAACCAAGGAAGTTTTGAATAAGTATATACTACTAATTAGTTTACTGAATCACTTAATCCAGCTCCTGCTTTAAACTTAACAATGTTTTTAGCAGCGATTTGAATAGTAGCTCCTGTCTGAGGGTTTCTACCTTCTCTTGCTTCTCTTTTAGAAACAGACCAAGTACCCCATCCTACTAAAGCAACTTTACCTCCACCTTTTAAAGTTTTAGTAACATTACCTGTAAAAGATTCTAATGCTGCCTTAGCAGCTGCTTTAGAGATTCCTGCGTCAGCAGCCATTTCACTAATTAATTCTGATTTGTTCATAATTATAGTTTTAAAAATTAAAAAATTGGTTTCTTTATTTTGTTATTCTCTTAACAAATATAGCAGGAATAAGGGTTCGTGCAAGTCTTATCAGTGAAAACCCCCTATTTTGTTAATAAAACACTGTTAATTGTTAATAACAAGCGTAAAAATTACGTTGTTTCCTTGTTTTTTTATCAGTTTTGAAGCATCATTGCATCGTCTCCAAAGCTAAAACCATTGAGAAGACTAGCAATATCCATTCTTTTTTTACCTGAAATCTGCAGAGAATGTATATGTAAGAAACCATTTTTTACTGCAACTTTCATCGTTTTTTTTGTTGCAATTATTTTTCCGATTTCATACTTGTGCTCAGCTATTTCTTTTTCTACATCAAATATTTTTAGTTTTGACTCTTTGTTCGAGGTGATAAAATTACTCCATGCAGCTGGATATGGATTTAGACCTCTGATGAGATTGTATATGTTTTCTAATGTGTCTGACCAATCTATTTGACAAGTTGAGGTGTGAATTTTGTATGCTGATTTTGCTACTTTTTCTGGTTGAGTGCTGGTAATGACTGAATCGTTTTTGATGAGGTCTAAAGTTTCAATTACCAAATCACTACCTAAATGCATTAATTTGTCGTGAAGTACACCTACAGTTTCATTTTCAGCAATGGTAGTTTCTTTTTGTAAGATTATTTCTCCTGTGTCAATTTTATCATCTAAGAAAAATGTGGATACCCCAGTTTTTTCTTCACCATTGATAATGGCCCAATTGATTGGTGCAGCTCCTCTATAATCAGGCAACAAAGATGCGTGTAAGTTAAATGTACCTAACTCAGGCATGTTCCAAACGACCTCTGGTAACATTCTAAAAGCGACAATAATTTGAAGGTTCGCTTCTAGTGATTTTAACTCTTCTATAAATAGAGGGTCTTTTAAATTTGTTGGTTGTAATAGTTTGAGGTTGTTTTGTACTGCGTATTTTTTTACTGCAGATTCATTTATTTTTCTTCCACGACCGGCAGGTTTGTCTGGAGCTGTAATGACTCCGACTATATTGTGGTTTTCTTTTATCAATCGATCCAATATGGCTACAGCAAAGTCAGGTGTACCCATAAATACTATTTTTAAGTCTTTCATGTTTTAATAATAGAGGTGTATGCAGCTGCAAATATAAAATATCTATAGGTTGCGATTCTTTTCAAACTACTTTATTTAATTATTTGGTAGTTATTATAAGGTGTTGTTTTGATTTTGTTTTGTTCGAGTAGCGCTTCAATAGCTGTCAAGACTTCTTTTTCATGATGTTCATTTAATTGCAAAACGAGTTGCCTTGAACTGATTTCTTTTGTTTTTGATACAATAGTTATTATTTGTTCTTGTATTGTTGGATTCCGTTTGGTTAGAATTCCTTTTTTCTCCAAACAACTGTCACAGATACCACAAGTGTCTTTTTTATTTTCGCCGAAATATGTTAGCAATTGTTTGTTTCTGCATTTTTGAGAATTCTCAATCAGTTCTATCATTGCTGATGCTTTGAATGCTTTGTTTTTTTCGAGGCTCTCAATGTTTTTTGCAATGCGATTGATTGTTTTGTTGTCTTCTCTAGGTACTAAAAATCGTATTTTCGCATGGTTGTTTGCTCGATTGTATTTCAAAATCTCATCGGTTTCAAGTCTGATAAGTCCGTTTATTATCGATGCGACATCAGTTTTAAGTGATTTTGCGATGTTGTATTCGTTAATAGTACCTTGTGTATCAAACAAACCTCCATAACTACGTAAAATATGAGTCACTAATTTTGAGAGGTTTGGGTGTTCGTCTGCATAGTCTAAAACTCGATTGCTACTTGTGGTAAATGAGATCGTACTTTTTGTTTGCTTTCCTTCAGAAAATGAAACTATGCTTTGTGTAGATAAAGTTTTAAGTGCCTGATAGGTTTTGTTGTATGGATAACCGTATTTAGAGCAAAAGGCATTGATGTCAAAAGAAAATTCATCTAGGGGTGTTTCTCCTAATGGAATTTGGTAAAATTGGTTCAGGGAAAAATATATGTTTTTTATAAATCCTATCTCAACAGAGTGTTCCTCAATTTTTTTAGCGAAAGCTGCTGTGTCTTGTTTGTTTAGTAGTGTTACAGCAAAAGCTTTTTTCCCGTCTCTACCTGCGCGACCCGCCTCTTGAATGTAGTTTTCAATGCTATTAGGGATGTTCATGTGAATCACCACTCGAATATTCGGTTTGTCGATTCCCATACCAAAAGCATTGGTAGCGATAATTATGGGTGTCTTTTCTGTGTACCAATTTTCATAAGCTTCTTTTTTTGCTTGGTGGTTTAGTCCGCCATGGTAATAGGTAGTTTTAAAACCTTGAGTCGAAAGTAGGTCGGCTATTTTTTTTGTTTCATTTCTGGTTGAAACATAGATAATGGTCGGTGCAACAATTTTTGTGAGTATTTGTTTGATTTTAAAAATTTTGTCTTCTACTTCGAAAAATTGATACGCTAGGTTTTTTCTTTCAAAGGAAGTTTTGAAAATTTTAGGAGCTTCTATTGCTAATTGCAAAATAATATCGTCTAGCACCTTGGGAGTTGCTGTTGCTGTCAGCGAAATGATAGGTGTTGACGGTATAAGTTCAGTAAGTTTATTTAATTTTAAGTATGAAGGTCTAAAATCATGCCCCCATTCAGAAACGCAATGAGCTTCGTCGATTGCAATTAAGTTTATGTTTAGTTGTTTTATCTTTTCTTGGATCAGCGCTGATTCAAATTTCTCAGGTGACAAATACAAGAATTTTATGTTATTGTTTTGAATGTTGTCAAACAATACAATAGTTTCATCAGTAGAAATTGCTTGGTTCAAGGCTACAGCTTTGATGTTTTTGTGCCTCAAATTATCTACCTGGTCTTCCATGAGGGCAAGTAGTGGAGAAATTACCAAACAGACACCATCCATCACAAGAGCAGGAATCTGATAACAAATTGATTTCCCACCTCCAGTAGGCAGAAGAACAACTGAGTTATTGCCTTCTAATACATTTGAAATGATAGCTTCTTGCAGAGGACGAAATTCATCGTGACCCCAGTATGTTTTTAATATGTTTTTTATATCCTTCAGAGCTGTAAAATTTAAACTAAAGTAAAATATTTAAATCGAGTTTATAATAAAATTCACCCGATTTTCAGGAGTATCGAATGGTATTTCAATTGGGTTGTAACCTTCTTTTTTATAACTCTCTAAAAGGTTTTTGTGGATGTCTTTGGCTTGTTCAAATGACTCATAGCGCTCATTGTCAGTTGTGTGTATCTCTTTCCAAGGCGGACAAATAAATACTTTTTGATATTTTTTCTCATTTAAGACTTCAGAGAAGTCAATATCATGTGTTGTGTCCGAAAAATCAAGATAAGCAATAATGTCGATAATGCCTCGATCAAAAAAAACGAGATTATCAGTTTTGCTTTCAGCTTGAAGAAATTGATCTATGCGTTTGTTTAATAAAATTTCACTGAATTTAATTGGGGAAGAGAGAAACAAATGTTCAACACCCTTGGCTCTTGCTTCAAGAATTACTTCTCTTGAAATTTCATCCATACATGTATACCCTTCTTGTTGTAGTGTTTTGATTAAGGTGGATTTTCCTGTACTTGGTCCTCCGGTGATAACAATTTTTTGTTGCATAAAACAAAGGTACTGATTTTTGAAAAGTGAATCAGCTTAGCTCCGAAAAAGCATGATATTCTTATGAGTAATATTCGTTTTTGTAACACTTTAATAAGTCGTAGTTTTAATGTAATTTTGTCAACCTTGAAAATTGAATCAATTCGTTAAAGAAAATAGAATATAATGAGCAAACAATCAGAGTTTTATGATAAGTTGAAGAAGAGTTTAGATGAAACAACTACGTTTCCATCAACCTATCTTTATAAATTTATTGTACCTACATCAAAAAATCAATTGCAAGAAGTGAAAACCATTTTCGATATAAGTGGGGCAGTTATCAATACAAAAGCTTCAAAAACGAATAAATATGTAAGTGTTTCGATTCGAGTACAAGTGAAAAGTTCGGAAGAAGTAATTGCCAAATACCAAGAAGTTTCTTCGATAGAGGGTATTATTTCTTTGTGATTTATTTAACACGAATTTACTTAGTCTTAAGATATCTTTCAAAACTAAAATATCAACCTAATTATCCTTATTTTTGACCAGTATTAATAAAAATTTTATGATTAAAAATTTCAAAACCTTTTCGATTTTTTTATTGTTTTCTTTAGTTGTTACAGCACAGAAAGAAAAAGTTTTATTAAAAATAGACAAAGAACCGGTATATGCATCTGAGTTCAAACGTTTGTTTGGTAAAAACCAAAACTTGAAAATTCAAAACGAACCGTCAAGTATTGATGATGACATGCAACTCTTTGTCGATTATAAACTAAAAATACTTGAAGCCGAAGCATTGCAATTAGATACGGTGTCTTCGTATATTGAAGAGTTGGCGAGGTATAGAAATCAGTTGGCTTTACCTTATTTAAATGATGATAGTCAGTTAGATAGTTTGACTAGAGAAGCATACGAACGCAGTTTAACTGAAGTTCGTGCAAGTCATATTTTAATTAGAGTAGAGGAAAACGCAACAGATACAGTAGCTGCTTATCAAAAAATTTCGGCATTGCGAGACAGAATTGTGCAAGGCGAAGATTTTGAAAAGGTAGCTAAAGAAAATTCTCAAGATCCTAGTGCTAAAAGTAATGGAGGCGATTTAGGATATTTTTCTGTTTTTAGAATGGTGTATCCTTTTGAATGTGCTGCGTATGCGACAGAAAAAGGAAAAGTTTCTGAGATTTTTAGATCTCAATTCGGCTATCATATTTTAAAAGTTACGGATGTCAGAGATTCTCAAGGTGAGATGGAAGTAGCTCATATCATGATTCGAGATACAACAGCAGCTGGTGCTCAGACCATCGATAAAGTTTTCAGAGAACTTTTAAAGGAAGATAATTTTGAAGAGTTGGCAAAAAAATACTCTGATGATAAGAGAAGTGCTCAAAATGGCGGAAGACTAAATAAGTTTACGATCGGTGCCATGCCGGTACCCTTCGGAGAAAAAAGTTTTGAGTTGTCTGAAAACAATAAGTATTCGAATCCATTTAGAACGGATTATGGATGGCATATTGTAAAATACATTCAACATTACCCTGTAAAAAGTTTTGATGCTGTAGAAAAAGAATTTCGTCAAAAAACCAAAAGAGATTCAAGGTCGAAGACACTTGCGAATCCAGTTTTGGTTCGACTTAAAAAAGAATATGCGATTCAAATAAACGAAGCAGCAAAAAAAGATTTCGAAAATCCTAGTTTTACGGTTAATGACAGTATAAATAAATGGCTGATAACTATAGAAAAAGATACCCTAATGCAAAAAGATTTTTATGGGTATATCATGAATAGGAGACATAAAAAAGCTCTTGAAAATTTTCAACCTTTTTTAGATGAGGAGATATTAAATTATTACAAAGAACATCTTGAAGAAACGAACGAAGAATTTAAGTATTTGTTTCAAGAGTATAAATACGGGTTGTTGATGTTTGATTTGATGAAATTAGAAATCTGGGATAAAGCTCAAAATGATACCATAGGATTGCAAGAGTTTTATCAATTACATAAAACTGACTATATCAAGCCAGCACTTTATACATCAGCTATTGTAAGTACGAAAGACTCTAAACAGGTAGCTACGCTAAAGGCAACAATTTCTAAAGCTGATAGCGTTAGCGTAATTCAAGAAGAAATGGTTGCTGTGGAAAATGTTTTATTAAAAAGTGGTAGCTTTGAAAAGGACAATGCAATTTTCCCAGAAGGAGTAGATTATTCGTTAGGCGCAATTTCTGTTCTTAAGGATGGAGACTATACGGTTCTTGTTAAAGTTTTCGAAGTGCAAGAAGCGAAACAAGAAGAATTTGATGATGTTAAAGGAAAAGTGACAAGTGATTATCAAAATGAAATTCAAGAAAAATGGTTGACTGGTTTGCGCAATAAACATAAGGTTAAGATATACAAACGTAGGGTAAAAGAGTTGGCCTCTGAAATGGAAGTTTATAGTGAATAAATTATTTGGTTATTTAGCGGTTTTATTGATTTTCTCGTCTTGTGATTTGTTAAGCAAAAAGCAACCGAAAAAATCATCAAAAATAATTGCGAAGGTTGGTACTTACCAATTGCACGAGGAAGATCTTGAGTTGATTTTTCCTGATAATATTTCCAAAAACGATAGTGCTGCTGTTGCAGCTAATATTATTGAATCTTGGGCCAAGAAAAAACTTCTCATGGAAAAGGCTCGAGTGAACTTGCCTGAAAAAAATGCAGAATTAGAGTTGTTGGTTGAGCGGTATAGAGAAGATTTGTTTATCAATTCTTTTAAAAAAGCATTGGTTGCCAAAGAGCTAGACACTGTGGTTTCTTATGAAGAGATGGTTGCTTTTTATGATGAAAACAAAGAGAGTTTTCGAATTAATGAGGAGTTGGTGAAGTTTAAATATATTGAGGTGAAACCGACACATAAGAAAAGACTAACCTATAAAAGAATGTTAGTGTCGAAGTCTCGAAATGATTTATTTATGTTGGATGAAGAAAATGAAGAGTTAGAATCTTCGTTTTTGAGTGATTCTTTGTGGTTTCGTTACAAAGATGTCCAAAATAAATTACCAGTTTTGAAGTTATATAATAAATCAACGGTGTTAAAACCAAAGAAATTAATTTCTAAAAAGCACAATGGTAATATGTATTATATATACATAAATGATGTTTTGGAAAGAAATGAAATTGCACCGATAAGGTATATTTCTGAGACGATTGAGAAAATGGTAATTCAGAAGAGAAAGTTGCAATTGATAAACAAGGTTGAAGAGGTGTTAATCGATGACGCTAAAAAAAATAAACAATTTGAAATATATTAAAATGATTAAAAAATCAATATTGCTTTTACCAATGGTTTTTATGTTTTTTTGTGTGCAAGCACAAAAAATCAAGGTAGATGGTGTTGCAGTGGTAGTAGGAGAAAATATTGTTTTGGAATCTGATGTACAGAAATTCAAACAGGAGGTCTATAATAGTAGTGAAGGGAAGGTTGAGTTGTCTGACTGTGAAATGTTAGAACAAATAATGCTGCAAAAATTATTGGCACATCATGCGGTGATTGATAGTGTGCTAGTTTCAGAAGTAGAAGTTGAATCTGGAGTTGAACGAAATATTGCATATTTAAAACAACAACTGGGTTCTATCGAAAAGGTATACACGATGTATGGTTTCGATGATGAAGATGATTTACGAAAAGAATTGTTGAAAATCGAAAAAGAGAACATGTTGATCCAGAGAGAAAAACAAAGCGTTGTGTCTGAGGTTACAGTTACACCGGAAGAAGTTCGTGTTTATTTTAGAAGTTTAGAATCGCAAAACAATTTACCTGAATTTGGTGCTGAAATAGAGATGTCTCAAATAGTAATGCATGTCACACCTTCAAAAGAAGAGAATGATAAGGTAATAGAAAAGTTGAATGATATCCGAAAAGATATCTTAAACGGTTCTAGTATGCGTATGAAAGCGGTATTGTACTCAGAAGATCCTGGGGTGACACAGAATGGTGGTAAGTACACATTAACTCGAGAAAGTCAATTCGTAAAAGAATTTAAAGAAATTGCATTTAGTTTAGATGAAGGAGAGGTTTCAGAGCCTTTTAAATCTGATTTTGGATACCATATTATCCAATTAGAAAAGATAAAAGGACAGGAGCGAGATGTACGTCACGTATTGATTCAGCCTAAAGTAAATGAAAAACAATTAAGAGCTGCGGAAGAAAAAATATCAAATATAAGAGATAGTATTCTGGCAGAAGATCTAACGTTTGAGAAAGCTGTTATAAAGTATTCTCAAGACAAAGGTACAAGACAAAACAAAGGTATTATTATCAACCCACAATCGAATGATTCTAAGTTTGAATTAACTCGTATGGATCCTGCTTTGTATGGTAGAGTTAGTTCATTGAAGAAAGGAGATATTTCAGAACCTTTTTATGATGAAACGAGAGAAGGTCTTAAGATGTTTAAGATTATTTTACTGCGTAATAAAACAGAAGCGCATCAAGCAGATTTCACAAAAGATTATGTGAAAATTCAGCAGATGACCTTACAAAAGAAACAAGAAGATACGATGACCAAATGGTACAAAGATCGTGTTGATGAAACTTTTGTGAAGATTGGTGAAGCGAATCAGCAATGTAGTTTTGAGTACCCTTGGGGTATGGAACATTAAAAAAAAGAGCGTTGTTTTTACAACGTTCTTTTTTTTGTTTAGTTTTCAAAAAAACTAAATACATTACCACCATATCTTTTTTGGTAACTAAAGTTTTTATGCTCGCTTAAGTCGGTTTGATTTGAATGTTCGATTATCAGAAGGCCGTCGTCATTTAAGAGTTGTTTTTCAAATACAATACTGGCAATTTTTGAAAAATCTTCTTTTGAAAAATCGTAAGGAGGGTCTGCAAAAACAATATCTGATTGAAGCTTTGTTTTGTCTAAAAATTTATAGACATCTGATTTGATTGTGTTTATGTTGAAGTCAAATTCTTTGTTTATTTGGTTGATGAATTTTATACAACCATAATGTTGATCGACAGAAGTGATGTTATCTGTTCCTCTAGAGGCAAACTCAAAACTTATATTTCCAGTTCCTGAAAATAAATCTAAAACAGAGATATCCTCAAAGTAATAGCTATTGTTTAATATGTTAAATAACGATTCTTTTGCCATGTCTGTTGTGGGTCGAACCGGTAAGTTTTTAGGGGCGCTTAATCTACGTCCTTTGTATTTTCCTGATATTATTCTCATATGGGTTATGCTGAATATTCTTGGTTGAGTAACAAGTAGTGATGGTGTTTAGAGATGTTTTTAAATGATTCATTTAATCTCTGGTTTTCAATCTCGTAGAAATTTACATTTCTGATATATTGATAACACAATTCAAATATTTCTGAGTGTTTTTCAATGTCTCCTAAAAGCTGCAACTCAAATGATTCTGGATCGAATTCTAGTTGCTCTGCGACAAATAAGATATAGTATAAGAAGTCTTCAGCAGTATTGAAATTGAACCTGTTTATCAACTGTAATTCCCCTTTGTTAAAAGCGATACACTCAAAATTAGTATCGTTTACATTTGCAAAAATCACACTTTCTTTTTGAAGTGCATTTTCTGAAAGAGACTCGATTAGTTTTGTAAACACATGAAAGTACTCAAAGCTACCATAGATTCCGAATAAGTAATTGTTCAAATTTACGAACGGAATATAGACTGTTTTAGCTGCTATTTCTTTTATAGAATCGTAAGTAACATAATCAATAGGAAGTAGCTTTATAGTGTGCTGAAGATATGATTTCAGTTGTTGTTCTTCGAACAAAGCATCGGGAACAAGAGTTGCTAATTCATTTTGATGGATAACTGTTACTTTTTTAAATTTTCTCTTTAAGAATTCGTTGCTGTCAAAAATAGAGGTCAATGCATTGAGGTGTTTTTCCGGCGTGAGTGCTTTTTCCTCAAAATCAAAATCTTGAAAAACTACTATTTTGTTGTTTAAAGGATTATAGATGCAAAAAGAAAATCCATCCAAATTAATTTGGATGGATAATATAGTTTCTTCTAAATCGGTATTTTCAACCTCTTTAAGTCGTATGTTGTTATTCCTTTTTGTCATAAAAAGGAGGCCAGTTTCCGTTAGAATTTACTTCTTCCAAAGAACCTACAGATAAGAATTCACCTTTTACTTCATCTCCACCAATAGCTTCTTTTTCTTGTCTAATTAGGTGTGGGTCTAATCCTTCTAAAATAATAGCTTTATCAACTTTTGCAATAAAAACAGGTACTTCTAAGCCAGCTACTTTCGTAATATAACCAACAGTGATTTTGAACTCAGTATTTGTTCCAGGAACCTTTAACATTTTTGTGTAATCACGGTTTTTAAACATCGTCTCTTTTACAGATTCGTAGCCTGTTGTATCCGTAACTTTTTCTTCTACCTCAACCATGATAGGTTGCCATTTAGTTCCTTTATTTACTTGTTTTACCTCATTGTGTGTGTTGGTGATCGCAAATTGAGCAGTGTCTAAAAATTTAATTAACTTTTCTCCACTTCTTTCGTATTTACCCGTAATCGTTTTGTGTGCATCTTGCGCATCACGAATCATTCTTAAGTTCTCGATTACTTTTGCGTATCTGACTTTCTTTTCTATGTTAAAACGTATAGGTCCCATAATACTGTTGTAAATAGAATATCCTAAATAACCTGCTAAAGAAAGAAGAACAATTGAAACTAACCATTGAAGTTTTAACGGTACAAATTTCATAATTAATATAGCGAAGACAACTGCTGCTATAATACCCGCAATTAAAGTAAATATCATTGTGATTTTAGGTTTTAAATTTAATCTAGACAAATCTACAATTTTTTTTCAACCATAAAAATTTTTAAGGACAAATCAATGGCTATCTTTGTGTTTTTTTTAATGTATGATTAAAAGCCCATCTGTTTTTTACAAAGAATTACTGAAGTCGTTTCCTTTTGAGGCTACGAGTGCTCAAAATGAGTTGTTAAAGTTGTTGTCTGATTTTTTATTTGAAGAGGATTCTAGTGGGGTTTTTCTGCTGAAAGGTTATGCTGGTACTGGTAAAACTTCGACGATTAGTACCTTGGTTAATAATTTGTGGAAGATAGGGCAAAAGCCAGTTTTACTTGCGCCGACAGGCCGAGCGGCAAAAGTAATTTCTGTGTATGCCAAAAAAAAGGCGTTTACCATTCATAAAAAAATTTACCACCCTAAAAAAACGTCGAATGGAGGAGTTGAGTTTGTAAGACAAGTAAACAAACATACCAATACCATCTTTTTTGTTGATGAAGCATCAATGGTGCCAGATGCGCCTAGTAATTCAAAGTTATTTGATAATGGTTCTTTGTTAGATGATTTGATGGATTATGTCTATTCTGGAAAGAACTGTAAGATGGTGCTCATTGGGGATACCGCACAGTTGCCGCCAGTTAAATTAGAAGTTAGTCCAGCCTTAGATGAAGATAATTTAAGTTTTCATTACAATAAAAGTGTCACAATGATCGAGTTGGACGAGGTGATGAGACAACATAAAAATTCTGGTATTTTAAGTAATGCAACTGATTTAAGAATGTTTGTTGCGAATGATTCTTATGCAGATTTCGAATTTACTTTAGATTTTCCTGATTTGGTTCGTTTGGTAGATAGTTATGATATTCAAGATGCAATTCATACGGCATATGATCAAAATGGAATTGATGAAACTGCAATTATAGTGCGTTCAAATAAACGTGCTAACCAATACAATCAGCAAATACGAACACGTATTTTAGATAAAGAAAATGAAATCTCTCCTGGTGATCATGTGATGGCTGTGAAAAATAATTATTTTTGGTTAAAAGACTCTTCTGAAATTAGTTTTATCGCAAATGGAGATTCTTTTGAAGTGTTAGAGATTTTTAAAACTGTGTCTCTTTACGGTTTCCGTTTTGCGGAAGTCAAAGTAAGATTGATTGATTATCCTTCACATCCACCTGTCGAAACAGTGTTGCTTTTAGATACGTTGCTTTCAGAATCTCCTTCATTGTCATATGAAGAATCGAATCGTTTGTATCAAGAAGTATTAAAAGATTATGAAGATATAAAGTCGAAGTATAAGAAGCTTTTAGAGGTGAAAAACAATAAATATTTTAATGCAATACAAGTGAAGTATTCATACGCTATGACTTGTCACAAGTCGCAAGGTGGGCAATGGAAAACAATTTTCATTGAAAAGCCATATTTGCCTGATGGACAGAGTAAAGATTATTTTAGATGGCTCTATACTGCCTTAACAAGAGCTAAAGAAAAGTTGTATTTACTAGGTTTTCAAGATGAAGATTTTCAACAGAATTAGTTGAGTTTGTAGGCAATTTTTATTTGCCCGTATGTGTTGATCTTTTCTTCAATAGCATCTGTTTTTCTCGAGTATTTTATTACAGAATAGGATAGGTCGAATCGCTTGATTGCATATTTCAATCCAAATTCTAACTCGTAAATAAATGAATTTATGCCAAATGTGATAGGGCTATCGTATTTGAATAGGCTCCCTTGGATGGTTGCATTGTGAAGTGCATAGCCGATTTGAGGTTTTATAAAAATAAAGAGTTCTTTTTTTTGAGAAGTTGCGATCCTATTCAGGTTGCTCTCAAACAATGTTGAGTTAGAGTATGTGTTTAGTAGGGTTGAAAATAGGTTGATTCTTGCGTAAATATTTGTGTTGAGTTCGGTAAAGATGGTTCCAAGTTTAAGAGTTGTTGTTGAAGTAAAGTCCATTCTTTTTTTCGAGGTTTTACTAAAAGGTTTTAAGAAAACAAGTCCCATGTTGATGCCGAACGTATTTGATATTTGGTAATTCCAACCAGTAGTTGGGTTAAATCCATAGATCTGATGAATTAAATTCTGCATATCTTCAGCTCTGGCATCTGGCCCCAATACGCCAAGTTCTAAAGATGATTTTAATCCGTAGTTTTTTGGACTAAAAAATAAATGACTGTATTTCGCAAAAAGATAGCCTGCATAGGGTCTATCTACGGCTTCAGGAAAAAAAGAGTTCGCGAATTGCGGTGTATACATCATGTGTCCAATTTGGAATTCATGAATTTTCTTAACACTCGAGTTTTTTGATGCATAACGAAAATATAGAAATGTACCATTTGTGTAATACCTATCATAATAACTAGAAGTGTATAAATCGTTATCACTTATCAAGCCTACCTCTTTGGTAAATGCTTTTTGTGAAAATGATAAATGTACTCCAAGTATCAAGAAGAGACTTGAGAAAGTGTAATACTTCAGTTTTTTCAATAAGTAGTCTTTTTGATGCTTTACTTATGGGGTAAGGAAAGAATCATTAATATCATGTGAAAATACAAAAAAGCTCTGATTGAGAATCAGAGCTTTTTTACTAACCAAACTTAATTTATGAAATAAAGGGTAACCACTCCCTTCCAAAAGGTATTTGCAATTACCGTGCCAAAAATTAATTTTAGTCTAAATGTTTTTGAGCTTTGTAAGAAGATCTAACTAGCGCACCACTCTCAACATGCCTAAAACCAAGCTCTAAGCCAATTTTTTCATATTTTTTAAATTGTTCAGGAGTAATAAAATCTTTTACAGGTAAGTGTTGTTTACTAGGTTGTAGGTACTGTCCAATAGTTACAATATCTACCTTAGCTTTTGCTAAATCATGTAGTGTTTCAATTACCTCGTCTTCTGTTTCTCCTAGACCTAGCATAATACCTGATTTGGTTCTTCTTTGGCCGTTGTCTTTTAAATATTTTAATACAGCCAAACTGCGATCGTATTTTGCTTGGATTCTAACTTCACGAGTCAATCTTCTCACGGTTTCTAAATTGTGAGAAATAACTTCTGGCGCGGCTTTTAACAAACGATCGATATTTTTTTCTTCTCCTTGAAAATCAGGAATCAATGTTTCCAGTGTCGTATTCGGATTGGCTCTACGAATAGCTTGTATGGTTTCTTCCCAAATGATAGAACCACCATCTTTTAAATCATCTCTGTCTACAGAGGTAATAACCGCATGCTTTATATTCATTAATTTTATCGAACGAGCTACTTTTTCTGGCTCATCCCATTCAACCGTTTCAGGTCTTCCAGTTTTTACGCCACAAAAGCCACAAGAACGAGTACAAACGTTTCCAAGAATCATAAAGGTTGCAGTACCCTCACCCCAGCATTCACCCATATTTGGGCAGCTACCACTAGCGCAAATTGTGTTCAGCTTGTATTTGTCAACCAATCCTCTTAGTTCTGTGTATTTTTTTCCTACAGGAAGTTTTACACGTAACCATTTTGGTTTGGTTACTTTATTTTCTTTAATAATTTCTTCAGCCATAATGTTGCTATCAATAATTGGGTGCAAAGTTACGAATTAGAAAACTAAAAATTTTGGTGTTTAGAAGAAGAATTCAAACTTTATCGTTCTTAAATTGATTTTAGTACAAGGCTATCTTTTTAGTTAATTCACCAGCGGAAGTTTTTATTTTTACAATATAGACTCCTTGTGGAAGTTGTTTTACTTCTAAAGTAGTTTTGTCTTTCCATTCTTTTAATTCAGTTCCAAAAGTGTTGTAGAGTTGAACAGAAGAAACTGACATTGAATGATTTTTAACGATTTCAATGGTTTTGTTTTCTGGGTTGTATTTTACGAAAATATCTCTTTCGGTGATGCTTTCGGTTGATACTGTCTCTTGCGACTTGAAAGCAATGTAGAATCTGTTTGTATACAGACCTTTATTTAAGTTCAAGGCTATTGGAGTATCAGTCAATTCAACTTCAGAGTTGTCTAATTTGTCGATTAAATAAACTGGTCTATCTATGTTTATTTTTTCATCGGCCATAAGATACGATACTCCATCATAGTCCATCTTTACCGTAATAGGGAATTCTAAATCATCTTCAATTTCTTGGATTCCTGTAATCACATAGGCGGGTCTTAGATTGTCAAATTTGAAATAGACATCCGTGTCATAAAGGTCAAAAACCTGACTTTCGAAGCCTTGATCATAATCAAATGAGTTTCCTTTATTGAATGAAACCGCAATTTGTCTATGGTAATCAATGTTTTCGTTGTTGGTGTAGTCAAATCCTACTTTAAGAACTGGTGTATTATTGATGACTTCTAAATTTTTTGATTTTTTAGTTTTTTCTTTGAAAAATACAGAGTTAGCACCAAGTGTTTCGTATACGCGCTGGTTGTTGCTAAAGGTTATTGTACCCGAATTATCTCCGGCTTTTAAGAAGAATCCTTGTCCTACTGGTATATATCTTTGTGGAGCAGTATATGTCGCTCCCCCTAGACCAGCTGTGCCATCAATCGGTTCAGGAGCAGCTACACCTGCATTTTTGTTTAGAGTACCATAGCCACCTTGGTATTGGCTTTGCGTGTGGTTTCCACCATCTCCAGTGTGTTCCCAGAAATACATAGTACCTGCAATAGGGTTGTCATCAAAAAACTGATCTGCATCTAATGCAGAAGGGTATGGATTTCCTAAAAGAGAGTTGTGTCCTGCACTAATGGTAGTTGTAATATCTCCATCATTTGGTGTTCCAACAAATGTATAGTTTTGTGGAGCTCCTGGGCCTTTCAAAATAAATGCTTCACCTAGTTCAAGGGTACCTGTCTCTTTTTGTTGGATCCAAGAATTACCAGTTAATCCATTTATATAGCTGTAAATCCAGTAATTCGCGATTGTAATCGGTGTTGTTTGGTTGCTACCATTCAGGGTGTTGTAATTTCCATCATAAGATTGAAATGTGATGTCTAATGGTGTTGAAGTGGCTGAAGTATGCTGCGTTCCATCTTTTAAAACATCTCCTACAGTAAACGAATTACTCCCGATAGAAGATACTGGCGAGGTAATATAATTATATCGATAAACATTCTCTGCGGTAGCCATTTGGTCAATGAAGAGTTTTCCTGTACCTGTAACTTGTGAAGTCCCAGAATGTGTCTGAATTAATTGGGCATTTCCTACCATTCTCAATTCTCCATCTAATTGCAATTGTCCAGCGATTTGAAGGTAGTTATCAGTGTTGACTGTTAAAACAGATCCTGGTTTGATCCATAAACATCCAATTTCAACATTTTCTGTTAAAACAGCATGAGCACCAACGTTTGAGTCTATGGTTACCAATTCAGTGTCATCAGTATCATTTGGGGCACCGTTTACTAAACTAGAGGAACCTCCATTCCATTCACCTGTATCTTCACCTGTATCTTCATCGATAGCACCAACCCAGGTAATACCATTTACCTCTGTGAAAGTAAAATATTTAGTACCATTAAAATCAAATGTTCCACTCAATTGTGTAATCCCATTTATAGAAGTGGCAGATAATGATACAAATTCTACGTTGGTTGATAAAGATTCGTCATCGGCTACTTTCAAAGCTATTTGAATGGTAGGGCTCGTATCTAAATCATTTCTTATTGTTGTTTCCGGGGCTGCAATTTGAACGGTACCAACATTACCTGTTTCAACAACTTTCCAAACGCGGTCCATGATTTTTGAAGAACTACACAATACCGAAGTAGCAGTGCTTGTTCCTGTTTGATTGTTATTACCCCACATCAAGAAATCTTTGTCAGTTGTAAATGAATTTGCGTTAGAGGTGTTGTCGTTCGCTATAGCCCCTAGACCAATAGTTATCAAGGCATCTGAATTTATAGATTTCGATTGTTTTTGTTCGAAGTTTCTTGTTTGGTCTAATCCAATTCCGGCTACATCATTATGAAAAGTAGCATTGTCATCATAATTCCAAACAATGGTAGAACCATTCGAAAGTAGGTATGAACCCTCAGTAATATTTCCACTAGTATTCGTATTATCTAGGGTAATACCATATTTTATCGCCAGATAAGATTGAATGCTTTGTTGTTCAGCATCGGTAGGAATGTCGGCAAAAATCATTATTTCTGCAAGGTCTCCATCAAAATAATAGTCAGTAGTATTAAAATTACCTACGCCCAACGTCATATTTTGATTGTTACCTTGTACTGAATTATCTGGCGTATCTGCGTCTGCGAACCTCAGACCATTTCTGTACATTGCTTTGTTGTTGCCAGAAGGGTTGCTTGCAGAAGTACTATGGTTAAAATTCCAAAGGTAATAATTGCCATAGGTGGCGCCCCAGTCAGCATTGATATCTCCATCACTATCGTAAATTCCAAAATATAATGTATTTGAAGACCAAGGTAAATTGGTGTAGAATTCCTCTCCATTTGCAATGAATTCTTGGAATAAATAATTCTCTTCGGTGTTGGTTTTTGAAACTACGTATACCCAAAGATTGTTATAGCTATCATTGCCGAGAATTCCGCCATTGATTGTCATAGAATCGTTGATTCCATCAAATTCCATCACAGGGTTGAAGTTTACACCGTTCGAATTTAAAGTAGGATTGTTTGTCGAGCTTGTGGCATTTTTGTTGCTTCCAGATTGGTCTGTCCAAGAAGTTTCTGAGGCTTGGACGTCAGCTCTTAACCATAGCAAGTTTCCGCTACCAGCTGTAACATTTACCGTGTCATCTCTATAGTCGACATCACCACCAGTAAGCAAATCAGTATCAGAGTCAGGCAATAGAAGAGGGTCGTTGATTGATCCATTTACATCGGTGTAGTCGTTGGACGTATAGATATTACTGTCTAATCCGTTAGTTCCAATAGCGCCACTTAATGTAAGTCCAGCTTCAACAGTGTCATTAGCACCTTCGTTGTCAGAGTCAGTATCGATATAATCTGCATCAGATCCTTCTGTAATTATAGGGGTTAACCCTCCAAGATATGCCGAATTTACTCCATTGTTGTTGGTATAGGTACTTGCATCATCATTATTTGGTTCGATATAGTTATTCGTAGTTTGGGCTTCAATATTGTCAGGTATACCATCGCCGTCAGAATCTAGATCAAGGTAGTTTTTGATGCCGTCATTATCTGTGTCAAGAACAGTCCCTTCAACGGTGTCTAAAATTCCATCATTATCATCATCTAGATCAACGGTGTCATTAACTCCATCTCCGTCGTTATCACCATTGCTCAAGGCATCTCTAAAATCTACATCCCCACCAGAATTAATATCTCCATCAGAATCAGGTAAGTTTTCCGGATTATCAATGGTTCCGTTTACATCTGCATAGGTGTCATTGCTATCTATATTGTTGTCAAGACCGTTTACACCAACATTTCCTGTAAGTGTGAGTCCTGCTTCAATGGTATCGCCATCACCTTCGTTGTCTGAATCTGTGTCAAGGTAATCAGGATTGTCTACTCCATCTGTGTTTACAGGAGTTAATCCTGAAGGAAATGCGGTGTCGATACCGTTTGAATTATACACCCCATTCGGAGTAATATAACCGGCTGTTGTTTGCGCTTCGACATTATCAGGAATTCCATCTCCATCTGAGTCGAGGTCTAAAAAATTATAAATCCCATCGTTATCTGTGTCTGTAGGATTTGTAAGTGGATTGTTGTCGTTATCTAGGTTGGCGTCTTCTACTGTATCTAAAATCCCATCATTGTCATCGTCTAAATCTTCATCATTTAATATTCCATCATCATCAGTATCTGCATATCCACTAATTAAGTTGATGAAAATTGCTGAATCGAATGAGTTGTCTGTAACATCAGCAATTGCAAATTTTACATCATAAGTTTCACCAGGTGTAAGTCCAGAAACAGATGCTCTAATCTTAGTTGTAATACCATCATATTCGATAGTGATATTGCCATTTGTATTATCTGTGAAATAACTGGATTGAGTTAAATCACCACAATTAGCTACATTTCCACTAGAACCAACAGATCCATTATTTAAGTTGTTTATTGATACGGTATTTGACGTTCCTGGAACTAATGCAATATTTTGTGTCCCCGAAATTCCCGTACCGCTAACAAAATACCCAAATACATCATTAAAACTTGAACATACGTATTCGTTGTATTCTTCTGAGGCAAATTGATAGTCAATTGTGAGTACCGTTGCAAAATCGTCTAAAGTGGCTTCGAATTCAAATATAGCAGGGTCATTCATAGAACCATTTGCTAAAACATCAAGGTCTACATCTGTAGTTGATGTACCATGATTCGTGGTGCTTCCGCCAGCGTTATTTGTTGAGAAAGTTTCGTTTACGGTACCCGTAGTCATAACAATTCCTTCATCAATTTCTAATCCGATACCTTGCATGGCTCCAACGAAAGTACCGAACTGTGTTCCGTTTCCTGTGGAAATGGAAGGAGTCGAAATTGTAACACCTGGCCCCTCAATGCTACTAACAAGGTTTGCCGCGGATGCATTGTTTACAAAAGAAAATGGCACCGAAACTGTATTATCTCTATAATTTACATCTCCTCCAGAGTTCAAGTCACTGTCGGAGTCGGGTAATAATGTTGGGTCGTCTAATGTTCCATTGGGATCACTATAGTCGCCAGTACTATCATAATTGCTATCCAGTCCATTAGTACCAACAACCCCAGATAGTGCATAACCCGCTTCAACGGTGTCATTATCACCTTCGTTGTCTGAGTCAGTATCTAAATAATCAGGAAGTCCGTCATTGTCTTTGTTTAGTGGAGTTAACCCTCCCAAATAAGCAGAGTTTACACCAATATTTGCCTCGTAGGTAGACTGTATATCTGATGCTGGAGGTGTGTAACTTCCAGTCGCCTGTGCTTCTATGTTATCTGGAATTCCATCATTGTCAGAATCTAAATCTAAGTAGTCAAATATCCCATCATTATCAGTGTCTTCTGGGGTACATGAAACACTATTTTTTAATTGGTTGACTTGACCGATTGTCAAAGCAATAGGATAATGGTAAAACTCATCCATATAACCTGTAAAGAAATTAGTAGATCCTGAGCCAAATGCATTGTTCCCGTTCGTACCACCAAATCCACTAGCGTTACCATGATTTGTTAACGTGTTTTCTTGTGTGTCAACAGATCCAGATGATACACCATCTAAGTAAAGTGTTAAAATACCAGCTTCGAAGGTAGCTGCAATATGGTACCATTGATTTGTGTTGCTAATGGTAAAAGTTGGAGTTGCATACAAGGTGTTGTTCCCGTTGATTTCAGTGTTGTTGTTGATGGCACATTCTAATGTGTTGTTGTTTAATCTGATAGCGAAACCACGTCCGGTTGCACCTTCTTCAGCTAGCATTTGCTCTCCTGTAAGTGTTGTTGGGTAAATCCAAAATGAATAAGTGAAATTCGCAATTTCTTGATTCAAAAAAGTTCCATCGCTATATTGTAAAAATGTGGCTCCGTCAAATTCAAAAGATTTACTTCCTTTGATACTCGTTGCGTTGTAAAGAATGCTGCTAGGTGTGTTTTCCAGATCAAAGTTATTGATAGTTGCGTCATCAGTCGTATCATCAAAAGACCAATACGCGTCATATCCAGAGATTACTGCACAGCTGTTTTCAACTTCATCCAGAATTCCATCATTGTCATCATCTAAATCGATATCATCAGTAACGCCATCGCTATCAGTATCTGTCATAAAATAATAATAAGATGTCGATGAATTATTAATCGAAGGACTTAAATATTGATCGACAATATTTTTCCCAAATAAATATATAGAATAGTCAAAAAAGTCCTGGTTTTTTGGAGTATTCACTTCAGAAGCACTCAAAAGAAAAGGGATGTACAGTAGAATCCAAAAAAAATGGACCTTAAATGGGGTAGTTCGGGTTCGCATTAGTTCACAATTGGGGACTTAAATTTACTAATTAATCTTTTATTATTAGGTATTGCGCTGTTTTTTTTAACTTATGTTAAGTAGGGGTATTGCTAGATGTTTTAAAAGAGTATTTAGTTTTCTTTTATTTTGAGAAAATTATGGTACTTAAGAGGCATGGAAATAATAAGTTAAGGAACGATTTTACTAAGGCAGACATTAAATTTACTGGGAGTGTCTAAACATATGTTGCATACAGAAATAAAATTGATATATTTGTTTTGCTTAAATACTAACTTAAAATAAACATTATGACTACAGGATTTCATTTTTGGGATTATCTTATTTTCGTAGCCTATGCTGTCCTAATATTAGGGGTAGGGTTATGGGTTTCTAGAGATAAAGATGGTCACCAAAAAAATGCGGAAGACTATTTCTTGGCCAGTAAATCACTACCTTGGTGGGCCATAGGTACTTCTTTAATTGCCGCCAACATTTCAGCTGAACAATTTATTGGGATGTCTGGTTCTGGTTTTGCACTAGGTTTGGCAATTGCATCTTATGAGTGGATGGCCGCTTTAACATTAATAATTGTAGGGAAATATTTTCTTCCGATTTTTATTGAAAAAGGACTGTACACAATTCCGGAATTTGTTGAAAAACGATTTTCAACTAACTTGAAGACTATATTAGCTGTTTTTTGGATTGGTTTGTATGTGTTTGTAAACTTGGCTTCTGTGTTGTATTTGGGAGCGTTGGCGATTGAAACAATTATCGGAATCGATATGATTTATGCCGTGATTGGATTGTCGTTGTTCGCTGCGGCATATTCGTTATATGGTGGGCTTTCAGCAGTTGCTTGGACAGATATTATTCAAGTTGTGTTTTTAGTGTTAGGAGGTATCATTACAACCTACTTGGCATTGAATACTGTTTCTGGAGGAGCAGGAGCTTGGGAAGGAATGGTAACAGTTTTTAAAGCTGCTCCTGATCGATTTAATATGATACTTGATGAAAGTAACCCTGAGTATATGAATTTACCAGGTATCGGTGTTTTGGTCGGTGGTCTTTGGGTTGCAAACTTATATTACTGGGGATTCAATCAGTATATTATCCAACGTACATTGGCTGCGAAATCTTTGCGTGAATCACAAAAAGGTATTTTGTTGGCTGCTGCCTTGAAATTAATTATTCCTTTTATAGTTGTAATTCCTGGAATTGCTGCATATGTAATTGTAAATGATCCGGAAATATTGGCAAGCTTAGGAGAAGTTGGAATGTTGAATATGCCAGAATCTGGTGCTGCTGATAAGGCATATCCATGGTTGTTGCAATTTTTACCAACAGGTTTGAAAGGTATCGCTTTTGCTGCTTTAGCAGCTGCAATTGTTTCTTCATTGGCATCGATGTTGAATTCAACTTCAACAATTTTCACAATGGATATTTACAAACAATACATTAACAAAACTGCAAATGACAAAACAACTGTAAACGTTGGACGTTTGTCTGCTGCTGTAGCTTTGATTATTGCTAGTATTATGGCTCCTTTATTAGGAGGTATTGATCAAGCATTCCAATTTATTCAAGAATATACAGGAATCGTAAGTCCAGGTATCTTAGCAGTATTTATGTTAGGGTTGTTCTGGAAAAAAACAACGAACAAGGCTGCTATTTGGGGAGCATTACTATCTATTCCGGTTGCAGTTTTATTCAAAATGACTTCTATGCCATGGATGGATCAAATGGGATTAACAGCTTTAGCTACAATGGCAATTATTGTTGCGATTAGTTTATTGCAAAATAAAGGTGCGGATGATAAAAAAGGAATTGATTTGAATAGTGGGATTTTTAAAACATCTCCATTGTTTAATATTGGATCTTTTGCTATTATGATTGTACTTGTTGCTTTGTATGCAATGTTCTGGTAAGAATCAAAATTAAAGTTCATAAAAAAGCCACTCAATTTGAGTGGCTTTTTTATTTAATAGTCGAATGCAATTAGTTTTCTAACTCTTCTTCCAGTGCTTCGTTTACTTCGTCTTCAGATATATTATCGTCGAATGATTCTGTAGCTTCTAATGGACGATAATTTTCCGGTATTTCTTCATTTAATGGAGCCTCTTCTTCTCCATCATAATAAGGGAAAACATCTAAAATAGGCGATTCTACAACACTCGGAATTTCATAGGTGCTTACTGTGTCAGTCAAACTAGCAGCTAATACATCATAAGCATCTTTTACATCGTTTGCCTGAACTAAAATATACGAGTTTGCTTTTTTTTCTGTTCCTTTCTCTTCATCAATGGTAATATGTGATAATTTGCATTTAAACCATCGATCACCAGCTTCATTCGGACAGATCTCTGCGAAGTTTGCAACCTTAATATTCGTTATTTTAAATTCGGTTGATATGTATTGAGACATTTCTTCATTTACTCTTGCTTCTGCTTCGGTAAAAGTCATAGCATCAAATAAATAAGGTTGGTTAAATGTTTTTACTCTGTCGTCTTCGTCAATTCGGCTGTATTTGATTTTACATTCGTACCACATAATAATTTGATTTTTGTTAAAAATTAGAGGAGCAAATATAAACTATTGACTCAAATAAGTGAGTTTCAACTTTTAAAATATTTGCTAAATAATGATCAAGTTTACCACCAAGTGATAAACATAGATTCGGTCGAGTCTTCAGTGTGTTTTATCCAGATCAAAGGTGATTTCTGATTTGAAATACTATTTTTTATTTCTTCAATGCTAGATTCATATGAGGCCCATTGTGTATTTAGTTCTGGAGATATGAGCCAATTTTGTTTTTTTGGAACATGGAAATAAGAGTTTGTCCAATCTAATGAAACAAATGTATCGATGTTTAAATAGGTTCCTTTGATTGCTTTTAGGTTTATTTTTTCAAATGAAAGATTTGTCTTTCCATAGGGGATAAATAGTTGTGCTTTAAACAACAGTTTTTGTTGAATAAATTTTTCTTTCAGTTGCAATTGGTTTTTAGTTTCAGGCAAAAACAGTAAAGGAAACTGCTGGTTTGCAAGTTTATTTAATTTTTTGTGAAAGTTGTCGTTTCTATTCGGACCTATCCATTTGTCAATCTCATTTCCTGATTGACTTTCGTCGAACAAATAAAATTTGTACGCTATTTCTACATGTGTTAATTCAAGTGTTTTATTTTCTCGAAGCAAAAAATCTAGTTCCCCTATAGTTCTTTTGTCTTTTTGGATTTGAATATTTTCTAATTCAATAGTATAGCGATTAGAAAAATTTATTTGATGTTTGAAAAACTGTTCTGCTCGCTTTCCAAGCATTAAGTTGTTGTTGATTTCAGTTGGGGTACTATGGATTTCGTTTTCTAAATGAAATGCTTTTATTTGAATCAAAGAAGAGGATTCTTTGAAAATACTCGGAGTTTCTACAAAACCTTTGTATTGTAGGAATGTATCAGAAGATGTGTCCAAAATTGTTTGTTTCAACTGTAAAAATAAGGAAAGCTAACTTATGGCACGCAACTATTTATTGATTACTTTTACATTATAATTGAAGCATATGCCAGAGTTAATTAAATTATACGAACAAAACATCAATCCAAGAGAGATGCAAAAAGCGGTTGAGGTTTTGAAAAAAGGAGGATTGATCATCTATCCTACAGATACTGTATATGGATTGGGCTGTGACATTACCAATAAAAGTGCGCTTCAGAAAATAGCGCAAATCAAAGGAGTAAAATTAGAGAAGGCCAATTTTTCTATCATTTGTAAAGATTTGAGTAATCTATCTGATTATGTGAAACAAATAGATTCTTCCACGTTCAAGTTGTTAAAAAGGGCCTTGCCTGGTGCGTACACGTTTATTTTGCCTAGTAGTAAAACTTTGCCAAACGGGTTTAAAAACAAAAAAACCGTAGGTATTCGGGTGCCAGATAATGCAATTGCTGTAGAATTGGTTTCTTTGTTGGGGAATCCTATTGTATCTACATCTATTCACGATGAAGACGAGGTATTAGAGTATACAACAGATCCTGAGTTGATATATGAGAAATGGCAGTCTAAAGTTGATTTGGTAATTGATGGCGGCTATGGAGACAACCACGCTTCCACGGTGATTGATGTTACAGGTGATTCTCCTGAGGTTGTAAGAAAAGGTAAGGGAAGCTTAGATGTGTTGTAACTCTATCTTATTTTCTTAGTTGTTTTGATTTTCTAATATTTAAAATAAAGTGACTCCAAACAATACTAGTTGTGTCGTAATATTTTAAATTGTTGTGCTTGAAGGTTCTTTTCGCAAGCATTTTTCTTAGGTTTTTATAAAAGCTGATGTGTGATTTTAGAATTGCAATCATGTGTATGGGTCTTCCTTGTAATGTAAAGCGCAAGCCAGCAATCCCATCTAAAATCATTCTAATAAATACGAAAAAAAACAAGCGATTGGAAGGAAGGTTTTTTGCAAGTGAATAAAGGCTGTTTCTAAAATTCAAGAATGTTTTGTAAGAGTTCGCTTCGTTTAAAGTGGCCCCTCCAACATGATATACCATAGATTCACCGATATACTTAATATCATATCCTAAGTTGTTTGTTCTCCAACACAAATCGATTTCTTCTTGATGTGCAAAATAGTCTTCATCGAAACCTCCTAGTTGCTTGTATATTTCAGCTCTTATAAAAAAACAAGCGCCGGATGCCCAGTTTATTATGGTAGTGTCGTTATATTGTCCTTTGTCTTTTTCTAAGACATTGAAAATTCGTCCTCTGCAATAAGGATAGCCAAGCATGTCTAAATATCCTCCTGCAGCTCCGGCATATTCAAACTTTTTTTTGTTATTGAAATCTAGAATTTTGGGCTGAACGATACCCGTTTTTGAGTTGTTTTTAAATTCTTCAATTACTGGGTTTAACCAATTTTCACTTACTTCAACATCTGAATTTACAAGGGCATAGATATCGGCATCTACTTCTTTCAAAGCGTCGTTGTAACCTTTTGCAAATCCTCCGTTTTCTTTGTTTTGTATAAGACTAACTGTAGGGAAATTTTCTGTAATGAAAGCAATCGAATCATCTGTTGATGCATTATCAGCAACAATAATATCAGTTCCTGGACTGTTGTTGATGATAGATGGTAAAAACGTTTCTAGTAATTTTTTACCATTCCAGTTCAAAATGACAACTGCAATATTCATTGAAAAATATTTTTCTAAGTAGTTTGTGCTAAAAGTGCAGCTGCAAACATACTTTAAATAATTGATTCTTATAAGTAAATTAAGCGTTAAAAGTACTCTAAATAATTATTTGTAGGTAGGGATGTCTTTTAAAAAGTGATATGTTTTATTTTTCTTGTCTACTTGACAGTAGTAATGAGATAAACCATTGGTGACAATTAAATATTTTGCATCCAACTTTAAATTGTATCTAGCTATTTGGTCAAAAGTTTCTTGCGTAATTGGTACCGAAGGAGCTTTGCATTCTACAATTATTTCTGGAGTTCCATTTTTGTTGAAAACCAAAATATCTGTTCTTTTTTTTAAACCATTTAGTTTGAGTTCTTTTTCAATCGCAATAATTGAGGCAGGAATTTTTTTTTCAATTCTGAGATAAGAAACAAAGTGTTGACGCACCCATTCTTCAGGAGTTAATACGATATATTTTTTTCGAATGTTATCAAAAATGAATCGCTTATTTTCGCTACTTTTGATTTTGAAATTGCAAGGAGGCAAGTTTAAAACTGTCATAAAAACAAATCTACTGATTTTTAGAAATACATCAACAGGTCTTGCAAAATAATATAAGATGAACGAAGTAAATCAAATTGTATCTGATATAAAAAATGGCAATGCCAAACCTATTTATTTCTTGATGGGTGAAGAGTCTTATTATATAGATAAAATTTCGGATTATATCGAACAAAACGTTCTTTCTGAAGAAGAAAAAGGCTTCAATCAAATGGTTTTGTATGGAAGAGATGTGACTGTCGAAGAAATTATTTCTCAAGCAAAACGCTTTCCGATGATGGCCGAGAAAACGGTTATTATCGTTAAAGAAGCACAAGATTTATCTAGAACTATTGAGAAACTGGTTCCTTATGTAGAAAATCTGCAAGAAAGCACGGTTTTAGTAATCAACTATAAATACAAGACTTTAGACAAAAGGAAAAAGCTACATAAAATTGCATCGAAATATGGTGTAGTTTTTGAAAGTAAAAAATTATACGAAAATCAAGTTGCTGATTGGATTCGTAAAGTGTTGAACGGTAGAAATTACCAGATGGAACCGAAAGCGGCATTAATGCTTGTGGAGTTTTTAGGAACGGATCTGAGTAAAATTAGCAACGAATTAGATAAGTTGACATTGATATTGCCAGAAGGTACGATTATCAATCCAGCCCATATTGAAGAAAATATTGGAATCAGTAAAGATTTTAATAATTTCGAATTACGAAAAGCTGTGGGTAATAAAAATGTTGTCAAGGCAAATCAGATTATCAATTATTTTTCGAACAATCCGAAAAGCAATCCAACAGTGATGACAGTTTCTCTATTGAACAGTTATTTTACTCAGTTGTTAATGTATCATGGTTTACAAGATAAGTCTAAGGCGAATGTCGCAAAGAACTTGGGTGTAAGTCCTTATTTTGTTAATGATTATGTAGAGGCATCTAGAAACTATCCTATGAGAAAAGTATCTCAAGTAATTGGTTTTTTACGCGAAGCAGATGTAAAAAGTAAGGGTGTTGGCGCTTCACTTTCTCAAAATGATTTATTAAAAGAGTTATTGTTTAAGATCATGCATTAGATGCGTATTGATGTTATGTTTAAGAAATTTATTGTATTTAGTTTTCTTTTTCAATTGCTGAATATTTCGGCGCAAAGTCCTGTCAATCGATTTGATTCAAATGGTTTGAGAACGGGTGTTTGGATGAAAAAATATTCGAATGGAAATATTCGTTACCAAGGACAGTTCGAAAATGGAAAAGAGGTAGGGGTTTTTAAATTTTATTCGGAGTTTTATTCGAACCATCCATTGATAATTAAAACCTATTTGGAAGGAAGTAGCATTTGCGACGTTCAGTTTTTTACCAAAACAGGAGTCAAAGAAAGTGAAGGACGAATGCAAGATAAAAACCGAATTGGCGTCTGGAAATATTACGATACTAGCGGTAAAAATATTCTACTAGAAGAAACTTATAAGAACGGAGAATTGTCAGGTGTTCGAAAAGTGTTTTATCCTGATGGAAGCCTAACTCAAGTTAGTCATTACAAAAAGAATTTGTTAGATGGTGAATCCCTGCGCTATACTGATAAAGGAAAGTTGATTTCTCGAGTGCCATACAAAGAAGGTCAAATTCACGGAAAGGTGTTTTATTATCATAACGATGGAGTGATACGTGAGACAGGATTTTACGACATGGGAAAACGTGTTGGGAGATGGGAATTTTATATTGATGGAGAACTCGCTGGAGTTGAAGAACCAAATAAAAAGAAAGAAAAACCTGTCATTACTTTAGAGGAACTAGAGAGCAGAAAAGAAAAAAAGTCGACAAAAAAGTAACAATTGCTTCTTGTGTTATGGCTTATTTTTTTCGGTTCTGTTTGCGTATCTTTGCAGTCTTAAAATTTTTACAAGAATGAAACGTGTTGTTGTTGGACTTTCCGGAGGAGTTGATAGTAGTGTTGCGGCTTATTTGTTGCAAAAAGAGGGCTACGAAGTAATTGGGCTGTTTATGAAAAACTGGCACGATGATTCTGTAACAATCTCTAACGAATGTCCTTGGTTAGAAGATAGCAACGATGCCATGATTGTAGCTGAAAAATTAGGCATTCCTTTTCAAGTGGTTGACTTGAGTGAAGAGTACAAAGAGCTTATTGTCGATTATATGTTTCGTGAATACGAAATGGGGCGTACTCCAAATCCTGATGTTTTGTGCAACAGAGAAATCAAGTTCGATGTCTTTATGAAAATTGCTTTAGAATTAGGAGCAGACTATGTTGCAACAGGACATTATTGTAGAAAAGGAACACTTCAAAAGGATGGTCAAGAAGTATATCAATTGTTATCAGGAAAAGACACCAACAAAGATCAATCTTATTTCTTGTGTCAATTATCTCAAGAACAGTTGTCTAAAGCATTGTTTCCAATAGGTGAACTTACAAAACCTGAGGTAAGAGAAATAGCAAAAGAACTAGATTTGATTACTGCTGAGAAAAAAGATTCTCAAGGCTTGTGTTTTATTGGAAAGGTGCGATTGCCAGAGTTCTTACAACAGAAATTGCAACCAAAAGAAGGAGCCATTGTAACAGTGCCTTCAGATGCGTCTGTTTATAAAAGAGAAATTCCTGTTTTTGAATCGAAAGAAGATGAATTGGCATTCTATGCAGAAAAATATAAGTACAATAGTTCTGATGGAAAACTAGTAGGGAAACACCAAGGAGCACATTATTTTACGAAAGGTCAGCGTAAAGGCTTAGCAGTCGGTGGTACTGTTGAACCTTTATTTGTAGTTGAAACAGATGTTGTGGAAAATGTTATCTATGCAGGAGAAGGTAAGAATCATCCTGGTTTGTACAGAAAAGTGTTGTTTGTTTCTAACGAAGAACTGCATTGGATTCGAGAAGATTTAGCCTTAAAAGATGGAGAATCGTTGCAAGTTTTAGCAAGGATAAGATATCGTCAAACTCTTGAGGAAGCAACATTGTATAAAGTTTCAGAAGGGATGTATGTTGAATTTGAAAATCCTCAATCAGCGATCACCGAAGGTCAATTTGTCGCTTGGTACATCGAAGATGATTTAGCAGGGTCGGGAGTAATATCTTAATTGAATTATATGAAACATTGGATTCAAGCGGCTCGACTTAGAACATTGCCATTGTCTTTATCAGGAATAATATTAGGAGGTTTTTTAGCATCAAAAAATGAGGTGTTTAATACGTTGATTTTTGTGTTCTCAGTTCTTACGACAATAGGATTTCAGGTGTTGTCGAATTTTGCAAATGACTATGGAGACGGAGTCAAGGGTACTGATAATGAAAACAGAATCGGTCCGGAACGTGCTTTGCAGAGTGGCGCCATAAGTCCGAAACAAATGTTGCGTGGTATTTATATAACTGTTGCAGTTACTTTGATCGTAGCTTTGACTTTGATATATGTGTCTTTCGGTGTAGAAAATTTTGCCTATTCAGTACTGTTCTTTTTTTTAGGTTTAGCTAGCATTGCTGCGGCAATTAAATATACTATGGGTAAAAATGCTTATGGATATAGTGGACTAGGGGATGTTTTTGTTTTCTTGTTTTTTGGATTGTTAAGTGTTGTTGGGAGCTTATTCCTGTATACTAAAACCGTAGAGATTACTACTTTTTTACCAGCTTTTTCAATTGGTTTTTTGAGTACTGCAGTATTAAACTTAAATAATATGAGAGATAGGGCTTCTGATATTTTGTCCAATAAAAACACGTTGGTTGTGAAAATCGGAGCTCAAAATGCAAAGCAATACCATTATGCTTTGTTGATTTTAGCTTTTGTTTCTTCTTTGGTTTATGTGGTGTCTGATTACCACTCTCCATTCCAATTTTTGTTTCTTTTTTCTTTTATACCACTTGGGTTACATTTTGCGCGAGTCCTAAAAAATAGCGATGCACAAAATTTTGACCCAGAGTTAAAAGTTGTGGCATTGAGTACTTTTCTTTATGCTGTATTATTTGGATTAGGGCAAGTATTGTAGTTTCGTTTTAGACGGTATTAATTTTCAATTTATTTTAACATAAAATAAACTACATTTGATAGCATTGAATGTAAATAAAAAAATGAATGAAATTTATAATATCGTTATGTTGTCTTTTGTTTCTTGCGCAAACAACAATAGCGCAAAAGCCTAAGAGATTATCTTCAAATGAACTGTTCGAGAAAATAGAGTCATTGAATTTTTTTGGAACCGTATTGTATGTTGCAGCACATCCAGATGACGAAAATACAAGATTGATCTCGTATGCGTCGAATAAGTTGAAAGCTAGAACTGTTTACTTGTCTTTAACACGTGGAGATGGAGGCCAAAACTTGATTGGTCCAGAAATCAGAGAATCTTTGGGGGTTATTAGAACTCAAGAGTTATTGGCGGCAAGAAATGTAGATGGCGGAGAACAATTGTTTTCAAGAGCCAATGATTTTGGGTATTCAAAACATCCTGAAGAAACACTTTCTATTTGGGATAGAGAAAAAGTATTGGCAGATGTAGTTTGGGCCATTCGTACTGTAAAACCTGATGTGATTATCAATCGATTCGATCATAGAACTCCGGGAACTACACATGGCCATCATACGGCTTCCGCAATGTTAAGTTACGAGGCTTTTGATTTAGCGTCAGATAAGAATAGTTTTAAAAACCAATTAGCATATACAGATACATGGAAGCCTTCGAGAATGTTTTTTAACACTTCATGGTGGTTTTATGGAAGCCATGATAAATTTGAAAATGCAAATAAGGATAAATTTTTAGATTTTGACATTGGCGTGTATTACCCTCAGAAAGGAATGTCGAATAATGAAATAGCGGCAATCGCAAGTAGTCAGCATCTATGTCAAGGATTCGGGAGGTTGAGTCAGCGAGGTACTGAAAAAGAGTATATAGAGTTTTTGAAGGGAGATTTTCCTACCGATAAGTCAAATTTGTTTTCAGGTATTGATACGAGTTGGAAACGAGTAAAAGGAGGAAGTAAGATTTTTGAAATTCTTTCTGAAGTTCAAGAAAATTTTGATTTTAAAAGTCCTTCTAAACATATCTCGCAGTTGGTTGAGGCATATCAGTTGATTCAAACACTTGAAGATCCTTATTGGAGAAATAGAAAAACCGTGGAAATTACTGAGGTTATCGAAGCTTGTTTGGGATTGTATATCGAGGCTACAGCGGCTGAATCTTCAGCAACTCCAGGTCAATCGATTCCGTTGCAGTTAGAAATTTTGAATAGAAGTAACGTAAGTGTTATGTTAGATTCTTACGAAATTGTAAAAGACGGAAAGTCTGAAGTAAAAGAAAAAAACACAACTCTATTGAATAATATAAAAATATTGGTTAAAGATGAGGTTTCTTTGAAAAATGTTGCCTATTCGTCACCTTATTGGTTAAATACAAAAGCAAGTTTAGGGATGTATTATGTTGATGATCAGCGAATGGTTGGGAAGCCAGAGTCGGAACAACCCTTGAAAATAATTTTTAATATCAACGTCAAGGGACAGCAAATACCTATTACAAAAAATGTAGTGTATCGATATGCAAAAAGAGATAAGGGCGAGTTGTATCAGCCCTTCGCAATCGTTCCTAAAGTAACAGTGAGTATTCCTGAAAAAGTTATTTTGTTCAATAGCAACAAATCAAAAAAAATAACAGTAAATATTACTGCAGGAGAAGATGATATTTCTGGTACAGTTGAACTTTGTTATCCTGAAGGTTGGAAGGTTTCTCCCAAACAGATTCCATTTCAAATGAGTCAAAAAGGAGCAATCTTAAAAAAGGTGTTTGAAGTTACCCCACCCAATAAAACTGCTGAAGGAAAAATAAGTGGGTTAGTTCGAGTTGGTAATGATGTTTTTGAAAAAGAAAAAATAGAAATAGCTTATGATCATATTCCTAAACAAACTATCTTAAAAAATTCTGAGTCAAAAGTAGTTCGTTTAGAAATCGAGAAAAAAGGTAAGAAAATTGCCTATGTAGAAGGAGCGGGAGATGTTGTTCCAGAAAGTTTATCTCAGATTGGGTATGACGTTGAACGAGTTTCAGTTGAATCAATCACATTAGAAAAACTACAAGAATTTGACGCAGTGGTTTTGGGTATTCGCGCATATAATACGCAGGAGAAATTAGCCTACAAACAAGAAACAATCTTACAGTATGTTAAAGCCGGTGGAAAAATGATTGTGCAATACAATACGGCCGGTAGAAGGAGAGTTGATGTAATGGCACCTTTTGAATTACTTGTATCGAGAGATCGAGTGACTGATGAAAAAGCTACTGTGGTGTTTTTGGATAAAAAACATCCTTTATTGAATACACCGAATAAAATTAAAAAGAAAGATTTCGATGGTTGGGTTCAAGAAAGAGGATTGTATTTTCCAAACAAATGGGCCGAAGAATTTACACCTATTTTAGGAATGCACGATAAGGGAGAACCTCAAAAAAATGGAAGTCTTTTGGTTGCTCATTATGGAAAAGGAGTGTATATCTATACAGGTTTGAGCTTTTTTAGGGAGTTGCCAGCAGGTGTTCCAGGAGCTTATAAATTATTTGCAAATTTACTTTCTTACGAACAATAGCCTATGAAAAAAACAAAGTACACTTGGAAAAAAATATACAGCTACGTGCTATTGGCGAATGTGCTGTATCTCATTGGTTTTTATTTGATTATGAATCGATTTTCGATATAAATAGTAGTTGGTATGCAGCAAATTGATTGGGTAGTTCTTATTGCAACTTTATTGTTTATAGTGATCTACGGTTCTTACAAAACAAGAGGAAGTAAAAATGTAAAAGACTTCATCAAAGGAGGAAGCGAGTCGAATTGGTGGACCATAGGTCTTTCAGTGATGGCTACGCAAGCCAGTGCAATTACTTTTCTTTCTACTCCAGGTCAGGCGTTTAACGATGGTATGGGGTTTGTTCAGTTTTATTTTGGGTTGCCGCTTGCTATGGTGATTATTTGTGTAGTTTTTATTCCAATCTACCACAAACTCAACGTGTATACCGCCTACGAGTTTTTAGAACAACGTTTCGATTTAAAAACACGTTCGTTAGCTGCGATTCTTTTTTTAATACAGAGAGGTTTGGCAGCGGGTATTACTATTTTTGCTCCGGCAATTGTGTTGTCTGCTGTGTTAGGGTGGGATTTGATACCATTAAATATTAGCATTGGATTGTTGGTTATTATATACACTGTTTCTGGTGGAACCAAAGCAGTGAGTGTTACTCAGAAACAACAAATGGCAATTATTTTTTCTGGAATGTTCGTTGCATTTTATTTGATACTTGATTATTTGCCAGAAAATATCTCTTTTACCAAAGCATTAGAAATCGCTGGGGCAAGTGGGAAAATGGATGTGCTAGATTTTTCATTTGATTTGAACAATAGATATACAATATGGACCGGACTTTTAGGGGGCACATTTTTAATGCTGTCATACTTCGGTACTGATCAAAGTCAAGTGCAACGATATTTATCAGGAAAATCGGTAAAAGAAAGTCAGTTGGGATTAATTTTCAATGGGTTGCTAAAAATACCGATGCAGTTTTTTATTCTGTTGGTAGGTGTTTTTGTCTTTGTTTTTTATCAGTTCAACACGTCTCCGTTAAATTTTAACCCGAAAGCTACGGAAGTAGTGATGCAATCTCAAAACAAAGATGCTTATGCTGATTTGCAATTTCAGCATGAACAAATTGAAGGGCGCAAAAAAGTATTGCTTGAACAAGAGTTGTCTCAAGAAAATATTTTGCAATTAAAGGAATTAAATGCGCAAGACTTAGCATTGAAATCAAAGGCAAAACAGCTTATATCATCCACAGATGAGACGCTTGAAACCAACGACAAAGATTATGTGTTCATACATTTTATTTTGCAAAACTTACCGAGAGGGTTGATAGGGTTGTTGTTGGCGGTGATACTGTCGGCAGCAATGTCTTCAACAGCATCTGAACTTAATGCATTGGCTTCTACCACTACAATTGATTTGTATAAGCGAAATCAAACTCAAGAATTAGCTCAAGGGCATTATGTAAAGGCAACGAAATGGTTCACTTTTTTATGGGGTGTATTGGCAATATCTGTAGCTTGTGTGGCAAATCTTTTCGATAATTTAATTCAATTGGTAAATATTATCGGTTCTATTTTTTATGGAAATGTACTGGGGATATTTTTATTGGCATTTTTTGTGAAAAAAGTAAAAGGGAATGCCGTTTTTTATGCAGCTCTGATAACTCAAGTTGTAATAATTGGAGTGTGGTTTGCAAATGTGTTACCCTATTTGTGGTTAAATTTATTGGGGTGTCTATTGGTGATGAGTTTGGCAGTTACCATACAATATCTCAATAAAAAAACCGATTAGCATCACTAATCGGTTTAGGTTGTTTATAGTTTAACGCTCCATTCAATCAATGAGTCTTCATTCATTTTTACGTAGGCTTCGTTGTTTGCTTCTTTAGCAAGCTCTAGCGATTTTTTAGCCGCTTTGATCGCGCTCTTCGTGTCACCTGCTTTATGATGGATTAATGCTTGTTTTCTAAGAACCCAAAACTTAGGTTGTTTCTTTTGCATTTTCACAGCTTTGTCAATCCATTTTTTTGCTTGATTGATGTCGTGGTTCGTCTCATAATAATACACTGCTGCAGCATAATAGTCGTTTACCTTTGGATTTTCATCCATTGTTTTTTGAATACTCGCCATTACTATTTTCTCTGTAGGAACATGGAATGGAATAGAGACATAAGTCTTTTCCCAAATAATTTCTAAGAGAGCACGGTCACTTTTGATTTCGTTAAAATCAATAGCCATCGTTTCTACATTAAACGGTACTGGAAATGCTTTTCCTGTTGCTTTAGCTGCTACTTTAGTGTCGTCCCATTTTTTCGGAAGTCCCCAGTTTTCAGAATCTTTATAGAAGAAAAACTCCCAAGAATCTTTATTTGGAATGGTGAATAAAGCATAAGTTCCGGCTGCTACAACTTGTTCTCCAATAGTGATTTCAGTATCAAAGGTAACTTTGGTGTTGCTATTTGCACCGGTTCTCCAAAGCTCTCCATAAGGTACTAAATCACCAAAAATAGTTCTCTCTTTTACACCTGGTCTTGAGTATTCAACTGTAATTGTGGTCATTCCCACTTTCTGAGTTGTTTTTGATAAAGGACTAGGTTGCGGAGTGGTTACCTGAGCGTTCGTCAGGCCTGTCAGAGTGATGGTAAAGAGTGTTAGAATTAATTTTCTCATCATATAATATTTTTTGATTTTACTAGCGTTAAGATACAAACTTTCAATGAAGAAATTATGAAATAAAAAGTATCTTTACTTTACGATATTAAAAATTGAAACAGATGAAGATTACTTTTTTAGGACATGCAAGTTTTTTATTAGAAATAGAAGGAACAAAAATAATTGTAGACCCTTTTATCTCGCCGAATGAATTAGCAAGTGATATTGATGTTGATGCGCTGAGAGCTGATTATATTTTGGTTACACATGCACATCAAGATCATATTGTTGATGTAGAAAAAATTGCTAAAAATTCTGACGCTACGGTTGTTTCAAATTTTGAAATTGTAACTTATTTTGAAAAGTTAGGAGTTTCTGGTCATCCAATGAATCACGGAGGTACATGGGAATTTGACTTTGGTAAAGTAACGTATACAAATGCCATACATTCTAGTTCATTTCCTGATGGAACTTATGGTGGGAACCCTGGTGGTTTTCTTATTGAAGGAGAACATAAAAATATTTACATAGCAGGCGATACGGCTTTGACGATGGATATGAAGTTGATTCCTTTGAAAACAACCTTAGATGTTGCGATTTTACCAATCGGTGATAATTTTACTATGGGAGTTGACGACGCTATTATCGCTAGTGATTTTTTAGAGTGTTCAAAAATTGTAGGATGTCATTTTGATACTTTTGGATACATTGAAATTGATCATGATGCAGCCATTAAGAAATTTTATGACAAAGACAAAGATTTGATGCTATTGAAAATCGGAGAACATATTGAATTGTAATTTTTGTGAATAGTTTTAGATGAAAGCAATTTTCAAAAAGTATGTCTTAAATTTTAAGCAAGCAAGCGGCACTTCACGTGGTGTATTAAGAACAAAAGAAACTTTTTTTATAAAAATTTCTAAGAATGCAAGAGTTGGAATAGGCGAGTGTGGTTTGTTTCGTGGCCTGAGTGCGGATGATTGTCCAGAATATGAAGAGAAATTGGCATGGACATGTGAGCACATTCATTTGGGTTTAGAAGTTTTGTTAGATGAGTTGAAAGCGTTTCCATCGATTCAATTTGGTTTAGAACAAGCGTTTTTATCTTTAGCAGGAGCTACTAAGTTTCAATTATTTGATACTGGTTTTTTTGAAGGCAAAGAACCTATCTCTATCAATGGGTTGATTTGGATGGGGACAGCTGAGTTTATGCAGCAACAAATTCAAGAAAAATTAGCACAAGGTTTTACTACGATCAAATTAAAGATAGGGGCGATAGATTTTGACAAAGAATGTGAGTTGTTAGCTTCTATCCGTAGTCGTTTTTCTGCCCGAGAAATTGAGCTTCGAGTAGACGCAAATGGTGCTTTTACTCCTGAAAATGCACTTGATAAGTTGGAGCGTTTGTCTAAGTTTGACTTGCATTCAATTGAACAGCCAATACGGCAAGGTCAATGGAAAGAAATGAAAACTTTGTGCGAAAAAACACCTTTGCCGATAGCTTTGGACGAAGAATTAATTGGTGTTTTTGACAAAGAAATCAAAGAAAGATTAATCGAAGAGATAAAGCCGCAATACATTATATTAAAACCTAGTTTGGTGGGAGGAATTAAGGGTTGTAATGAGTGGATTTCAATTGCAGAAAAAAATAATATTGCATGGTGGATGACTTCTGCATTAGAAAGCAATATTGGATTGAATGCTATTGCGCAATACACAAGTTTTTTAAAAACAAATATGCCGCAAGGCCTGGGTACTGGTGGTTTGTTTACAAATAATGTAGAATCTCCATTGTACGTGAAAAACGGAAATATTGGGTACGATACGAATAAAAAATGGGGGCAAATATACATATAACATGGCGTTTTTAGAGAAAGGATTTTTAGGGTTGATTGATTGGTGGAGGTATCTAGTGGTTTTGAGTTTAATGATTGCAGGAATTGCCATTTTTTCGATTCCTCATGGTGCAGCAATTAGTTTAAAGACAGCTCTTGGAGAAGCAGATGCAACTCGCTTAGACGATGTAAGTTATTTGATGTCATTGTTTGAATCGAACCTAAATTTGTTTTACATCACATTGCCATTTGTAGGGGGATTGCTTTTTTTGTGGATTGGTGTTAAAAAAGTACACCGGCAAAATTTGGTGAATCTTACCACTGGAAGAAGTCGGATAGATTGGAGTCGTGTGAGATTTTCTTTTGGTTTTTGGACATGTATTGTAGCCTTGTTTGTGGCAATACAATTGATCTTGGCTCCAGAAACCTTGGTGTTTAATTTTCAGTTAAAATCGTTTTTGATACTCGTTGTTATTGCTGTAATTATGGTGCCAATTCAGACAAGTTTTGAAGAATATTTATTTCGTGGTTATTTGATGCAGGGGTTAGGTGTGTTGTCTAAAAACAGATGGTTTCCCTTGTTGTTTACTTCTGTTGTTTTTGGTGTGATGCATATATCCAATCCAGAAGTAGCTAAGTTAGGTAAGGTGTTACTTGTATATTATATAGGTACTGGTTTTTTCTTAGGAATCATAACGTTAATGGATGACGGAATGGAGCTGAGTTTGGGGTTTCATGCTGCAAATAATTTAATATCAGCATTGCTGGTAACTGCAGATTGGCAAGTGTTTCAAACGTATTCTGTATTTAAAGATGTATCTGAACCAACTTTATTCATTTCAATAGTGCCGCCATTAGTTTTATTTCCGATAGCAACAATACTGTATGCTAAAAAATATGGTTGGTCTGATTGGAGACAGAGATTAACGGGAAGTATAGAATTACCAAAATAATATGAACACTAAAATTCATCCTGCTTTTAAGGTAAACGATAAATCATTTGTGAATAGCAAAGAGTTGTGTTCGTTTGTGCAAAAGTTTTCTTTAGAGTCGGCCGTTTTTTTAGAGGATTGGTTTGATGATAAAGAGGTTGTTGTAGTGCAAACTTCAGGATCGACCGGTGTACCAAAAACAATTGAGATAAAAAAGAGTCACATGCGAAATTCGGCTTTGGCAACGGGTGATTTTTTTGAACTAAGAGCCGGTACAAGAGCACTTTTATGTATGTCGTCAGAATACATTGCCGGAAAAATGATGTGGGTAAGAGCACTTTTATTAGGTTGGGAAATGGATGTTGTAGTTCCCGTTTCTAATCCGCTTTCTACCAATACAAAAAGGTACGATTTTTCTGCTATGGTACCTTTGCAAGTTGCGAATTCGATCAATGAATTGGAACGTGTCAAAAAATTAATTGTTGGAGGAGGTGTGCTTTCGAAAGAGGTTGAAAAACAATTGCAAACTGTCACTACGAAGGTATATGCGACATATGGTATGACGGAAACCGTAACCCATATTGCAATCAAAAAAATCAATCAAACTTTTGCATCAGATTATTATCAGACGTTGCCTTCGGTAAAAGTTTCTATAGATGATAGAGGTTGCTTGGTTATAGATGCGCCTAAAATTGCTGATGAAATAGTCGTAACGAATGATATGGTAGAGATTCAATCAGAAAATTCGTTTCAATGGTTAGGGCGTTTCGATTCTGTGATTAACAGTGGAGGTGTGAAAATAATTCCTGAACAGATAGAAAAAGAGCTTTCAAAGACTATAAGTGGAAACTTTTTTGTAGCGGGAATTCATGATGACTTATTCGGTGAAAAAGTTGTTTTAATTGTGGAAGGAAAAGGAAATTTGATACAAAATAAACCAGACATTCTTCATTTTTTGAAAAACACGAAATTATCAGCTTATCAAGTTCCTAAAGCAATTTATTTTGTGGAGAAGTTTGAAATGACGGACACAAAAAAAATCAAAAGAAAAGCCACACTGTCGAAATTATTCTAAAGCTTGCTGCTATATTCTTGTAAAAAAGTTTCCCAAGATTCTTCTAAATGTCTTTCCTCGCCAAAATACACCAAGATTGGTTCTATAGTCTCAGCATCTAAATAACCCGGGATTTTTTGGATAAATCGACCGTTTTTATCCATAAACACTGTAGTCGGGTAACTCATTTTTCCATGTAAAATACTGGCAGCAAGTTCGTGATATCCTCTTCTTCCGTTGTTTATGTATTTATATTCTTTGCCTTTGTAGTAAATCGATTTTTTTTGCTCGGCATTTAATTTTACTGCATAAAAATTCTCGTTTATGATATCTGTGATTGCGTTATTACGATAGGTGTCTTGATCCATTTTTTTGCAATAACCACACCAGTCGGTGTAGATATCAATAAGAATATTTTTGGGTTCTTTTTCACTTTTTGCAATGGCTTCTTCAAAACCTATCCATTGAATTTGTTGTGCGTTGCTCGAAAGCCCGACAAGTAGAAGGAGTAGGGTTGAGAAAATATATGTATTGATTTTAATGAACACCATGCATCATTGATTTTATTTTTTTGCTTAGTACTATAAGTGTTAATCCTGCAAGAATTGGAACTAATGTGAAAATTAAGAAAAATGTTGACAAAGAATATTCACTAGAAATTTTGTCAATCATACCTCCCATAGATCCTGCAACTTTGTTTCCAACACCAATGGCACAATACCACAATCCAAACATCAATCCTATTTTAGTTGCCGGAACTAGTTTTGACAAATAAGATAGACCTACAGGAGATAAGGTAAGTTCTCCTAGGGTATGTAAAAGATAGGCTAAAATCAACCAAATTACACTTACAGAAGCAGTTTGAGCTCCAGACGGAATAGCTAAAGAGCCGTAAGCAAGTACCCCAAATCCTAGTCCTAGTAATATCAATCCTATTGCAAATTTCACACTTGCTGGTGGGTTGTATTTGCTTTCCCAAATTTTTGAGAATAATGGAGCAAAAGCAATGATGTAAAAAGAATTTAAAATCCCGAACCACGAAGCAGGGATATCTGCCTTAGTGTGACTAAATTCATTATAAATTTTCCAAAGTACAATTCCCCAAATAATGACAAAACTGAATCCGAGTATAAAATTTGAAAGTTTATAATTCTTAAAGGTTACATTAAACAATAAGAAGAGTACATAGGTGATTATCCCCAAGGGAACTATAGTAATTAATGTATTGATAATTCTAAAAATATCGGCAGCTGCACCTTCTAAAACTCGATTGGTGTAATCCTTGGCAAAAATGGTCATGGATCCACCTGCTTGTTCAAAAGCAGCCCAAAAGAATACGGTAAAGAAGGCTAATATTCCTACGACAATATATCGTTGTTCTTGGATTTTAGCAGGGATGTTATCTACGATTTTGTTTTTTTCTATTTCAGTTGTGTTTTTTATTTTCTTTTGAGACAACCCAATATGACCATAAATATTTTGAGCAAACCAAAATTGCAACATTCCTAAGAACATAAAGATTCCTGCCAATCCGAATCCCCAATGGAATCCGTAAGTTTCACCTATATAACCACAAAGTAAAATTCCTAAAAACGCACCGGCATTCACCCCCATATAATAAATGGTATAGGCCCCATCTTTTTTTTCAGGCCTGTCGTTATACATTTCAGAAATAATAGAGGTCATATTCGGTTTGAAAAGACCGTTACCCGCAATCAAACAGGCGATACCAATGTACAAACTTGTGGGGGTATCGAACGTCATAGCACCATGCCCGAGAGTCATAATGAATGCCCCTAAAACAACTGCCCATCGGTAGCCTAAAAATTTATCAGCCAAATAACCTCCAAATACAGGGGTAAAATATACCAACATCGTATAGGTACCATACAATCCTAAAGCTTCTTCTCTCGACCATGCCCAACCACCATCTAATAAAGACGAGGTTAAGAACAATACCAATAAGGCACGCATTCCATAATAAGAAAAGCGTTCCCACATTTCTGTAAAAAATAAGACAAACAATCCTGCTGGATGTCCTAAAACATTGTCTTTAAAAAAATGATCGTTGTTTGCTTGTGTCATAGGGATATTTCTTTATTAATTTTTTAAATGTTGCTCAAGAAAATTTGTCATTTTCGTAAATAAATGAATACGCGTATTTCTACCTCTATAGATGCCATGAGCACGATCTGGATAAATTGCTTGCTCGAAGTCTTTGTTTTGCTCGATCAATACATTCGACATTTGATACGTGTTTTGAATGTGAACGTTGTCGTCACCTGTACCATGTACAAGTAAATAATGTCCTTGTAGTTTTTCGGCGTGAAATAGGGGAGAGTTTTCATCATATCCAGATGGGTTTTCTTGGGGTGTTTGCATGTAGCGTTCGGTATAAATAGAATCGTAAAACCTCCATGATGTAACCGGTGCTACCGCTATAGCTGTATCAAAAACATCAGCACCTTTTAAGATACAGTTGCTTGCCATGAAACCTCCATAGCTCCACCCCCAAATTGCGATTTTTTCTGCATTTATATAATTGTATTTTCCTAGTTCTTTGGCAGCATTGATTTGGTCAATGGTTTCTAATTTTCCCAATTCTTTGTATGTTGCTTTTTTAAACGCTGCTCCTTTGTAGCCTGTACCTCTACCATCAATACAAGCTACGACAAACCCTTGCTGAGAAAGTAAATGATACCAATAATCATTGTAGCTGTTCCATGAATTGGCAACGCTTTGAGAGCCAGGACCCGAGTATTGAACCATTACGAGAGGATATGTTTTATTTGGATCAAAATTGGTGGGTTTTAATAACCACATGTTGAAAACACCACTTTCTGTTTTTAATTCAGAAAATTCTTTTTTATTTAAAGAATAGGGCGCAAGCTTATCAATAAGTTGCTTGTTGTTTTTTATTTCTTTGATGATTTTTTTACCATTGAATAGCGCGTATGATAAAGGAGTATTGGCATCTGAATGATTGATGATTGCATAGTTTTTCGATTTGCTAAAATCTGCATCATTCGTACCTGTTGTTTTGCTGATGATTTTTTTTGATCGTCCGTTGAGTGCAATCGAATATACCGTTCTGTTAATACTTCCGTTTTCTGTAGATTGATAATAGAGTTTTTTCTGCTTGGCATCTATTCCGTAAAATTTTGTCACCTCCCAGTTTCCTTTTGTCAATTGTCTCTTTAATTTACCAGTATTTGAATAATGATACAAATGATTGAAGCCACTTTTCTCACTTTGCCAGATAAAGCTATTGTCTTTTAAAAAAGTGAGTTTTGAAATTTTTTCTACAGAGATGTAGCAACTGTCTTTCTCTTGAAGCAGTATTTTCGTATTTAGATTTTCACTATCCACGCTTATCAATTCAAGATTATTCTGATGACGGTTTAGTGTTGCTACAACCAAATTTTTATTAGTATTAGTCCATTTTAGTAATGGGATATATTCATAATTGCCTATTGCTATCTTTTTTGAACTACCATCGGTTACGTTGGCTATGTGCAAACTTACATCGGCATTTTTTTCACCGGCTTTAGGATATTTGAAAGAATATGATTGAGGATACAATTGATTTCCAAAAACATCCATAGAAAATGTTGGGACATCGGTTTCGTTAAATTTTAAATAGGCGATTTTTTTGCTGTCTAAACTCCATTCAAACGCTTTTACAAAGCCAAATTCTTCTTCATAAACCCAATCTGTGATACCATTGATAATCTGGTTTTTTACACCATCATTTGTAATTGCTTTGGTTTCGTTAGAGATCAGATTGTTTACATAGATGTTATTGTTGTAAATAAAAGCAACTTGTTCGTTGTTGTTTGAAAAAGTTGGCTCTTGAATCCAAGCTTCAGAGATTTTAGATAGTTTTTTAGAGCCTATTTCAAAAATGTAATAAACCGCTTGAGAAGAATGCCTATAAATAGATTGCGTGTTGGTGGCTATTAGAAGATGAGTTTCAGAGGCATTGAATGAGTAAGAATCAAAATATTCTATTTCAGAATAATCTTTACTGTCAATCAAAGTCTTTGTTTTTTTCAAACTTTTATAGCTGTACACGTCTATCGAAGTAGATTTTGTTTCTGGGTTGTAGTTTAAAAGACTATATGCATCACCTTCTATGGGTTGATAAGAGTCTAAATAACTTTGTCTAAAAGCACCTGTCCAAATTTCTTGGTTGGTGATGTAAGCTGTTTGAGCAACTGAAAAATAAGTAACTAGAAATAATAGAATGCTAAAGATATACCGCATTTGTAGAAATAAATTTAAACGCTCAATTTATAAAAAAAATAGGGAATATTCTTCAGTTAGAGTTTTATAAATTCACAGTCCTTTGTTAACAGATAATCTTGAAGAAGTTTATATTCTGGTCCAAGTTTTTTTATATTTGGTCGATGATGCAATAACACAAAAAAGTTACTTATGATTATTAAAGAAGTAAGAGGTCACAAACCGAAATTTGGAGAAGATTGTTTTTTAGCAGAAAATGCTGTGATTTTGGGAGAGGTGTCGATGGGAGATCAGTGTAGTATTTGGTATAATGCAGTGGTTCGTGGAGATGTACATTATATAAAAATGGGAAATAAGGTAAATATTCAAGATGGTGCTGTAGTACATGCAACATTCGAAAAATCGCCTACAAATATCGGGAATAATGTTTCTGTTGGACACAATGCAATTGTGCATGGTTGTACTATTCATGATGATGTGTTAATTGGTATGGGAGCGATTGTCATGGACGATTGCGTTATCGAAAGCAATAGTATTATCGCGGCAGGAGCTGTGGTTGCGAAAGGAACATATGTGAAATCAGGTTCTGTCTATGGTGGTATACCTGCTAAAAAAATAAAAGATATTAGCGAAGAACTTTTGAAAGGAGAAGTACATCGAATCGCAGAAAATTATATCAAATATTCTGGCTGGTTCAAAGAATAACTTGCTTGTTTTACATTGAATACTTCTTGAAAAAGCCTGTTGATATTTGCGAAAAATATTTTTTCATTCGTTCGCTCATTTATGAATTAAGTTTTATTTTTGCGCATGCAACAAAAAGTACTTATTCTAGATTTTGGATCTCAAGTTACGCAGCTGATTGCGCGTCGAGTGAGAGAGTTGAACATTTATTGTGAAATTCATCCATACAACAGCGAAAAATATAATTTCGCAGATTATAAAGCCGTTATTTTATCAGGTTCACCACATTCAGTTCGAGGTGAAAATGCTCCTAAAATTGATTTGTCAGAAGTCAAAGGGAAAAAACCATTATTGGGTATCTGTTATGGAGCTCAATATTTGGCACATTTCTTTGGAGGAGAAGTCGGAGCATCTAATACCCGAGAATACGGAAGAGCGAATTTGTCTTATTTAAACCATACCAACCCGTTGTTTGATGAAATCAATGAAGGTAGTCAGGTTTGGATGAGTCACTCTGATACTATTTTGCATTTGCCAGAAGATTGCGAATGTATTGCAAGTACAGGTGATGTGAAAAATGCAGCTTACCACGTAAAAGGTGAAGATACATATGCAATTCAATTTCACCCAGAAGTGTATCACTCTACAGACGGAACAAAATTACTAGAAAACTTTTTGGTAAAAATTGCTGGTGTAGCTCAAGAGTGGACTTCCGCTAATTTTGTGGAAACCACAGTGCAAGAAATCAAAGACAAAGTAGGTAACGATAAAGTTGTACTCGGTTTGTCTGGTGGAGTAGATTCTACCGTTGCTGCTGTGTTGTTGAACAAAGCCATTGGAAAGAACCTATACTGTATTTTTGTAAACAACGGACTTTTACGTAAAAACGAATTCGAAAGCGTGTTGAATCAATACGAAGGAATGGGCTTAAACGTAAAAGGAGTTGACGCATCTGAAAGATTTTTAGAGGAATTAAAAGGTCTTGAAGATCCGGAAGAAAAGCGTAAAGCAATTGGAAAAGCATTTATAGATGTTTTTGATGCAGAAGCACATTTGATTGAAGATGTAAAGTGGTTAGCACAAGGTACTATTTATCCGGATGTAATAGAGTCTGTTTCGGCTGATGGAGGACCTTCAGCAACTATCAAATCGCACCACAATGTTGGTGGATTACCAGACTTCATGAAATTAAAAATCGTAGAGCCATTGCGTATGATTTTTAAAGATGAAGTACGTAGAGTTGGTAAGTCTATGGGAATAGACCCTGAGCTATTAGGTCGTCACCCATTCCCAGGTCCAGGATTAGGAATCCGTATTCTAGGTGATATTACAGCTGAAAAAGTTGCGATGTTACAAGAAGTAGATTATATATTTATACAAGGATTAAAAGATCATGGATTGTATGATTCTGTATGGCAAGCAGGTGCTATTTTGCTTCCTGTGCAGTCGGTTGGAGTTATGGGAGATGAGCGTACTTATGAAAAAGCAGTTGCTTTACGTGCGGTATCATCTACGGATGCAATGACTGCTGACTGGGTTGATTTGCCTTATAAATTTTTACAAGAAATTTCGAACAGAATTATCAATAATGTGAAAGGTGTGAACCGAGTGGTATATGATATCAGTTCTAAACCACCTGCAACTATTGAGTGGGAATAAAAGCTTTATTAAAAAGTTATTTATATAAAAATTGTGATAGCCATTCTAGAGAAAATTGTAAATTGTTTCTTTAGAATGGTTATTTTGTTAAAAATAAATTTTATGAAAAATAAATTCCTTTTTGTTTGTATGTGCATGTTTGTGTTGATTTCAGCATGTGCACAACAAAAAAAATATATTTCTTACAAGGTAAAAGAAGGCGAAAGCGTTAAAGAAATTGCAAAGAGATACGATGTAAAGTCGAGAGATATCATGCGTCTGAATCCTGATTTGAAAAGAAAACCTGAGGCAAACACACTTATCTTAATTCCGAATGTAGACTACGATGCCGAAGCAGAGGCAAAAAGAGCAGCAGCAGAGGTGTCAGCTTCTCAAAATCACATCGTACAGCCTAAGGAAACTTTGTATGGTATATCAAAGCATTACAATGTGAGTATGGATGCTTTAGAAGCGTTAAACCCTGCTATCGAAACCGAAGGGTTGAAGATTGGAATGGTTTTGCAAATTCCACAAGAAAAAATGTTGACTCCTGAACAAGTGAAGCAAAACGAATTAGATTATCTAAACGACCACTTTGTTTTACATACTGTTGTTAAAGACGATACAGAGTATAGTTTAACGAGACACTATAATGTTTCTCGTGAAAGTTTATTACAATTAAATCCTGAATTATCGGAAGGGTTGAAATTGGGAATGCTATTAAAGATAAAAGAGAAAGTTTCTGAAGCAGAATTGAAAGAAAGTGCAGCGTTGATTTTTAACGATAGTGTTGTGTTTAAAGATACTGTTGATGTTGCTATGTTGTTGCCTTTTAAATTTGCCAAAAATGATACGTTAACGAAAGAACAGCTTTTTACAACGAATCATAATCTCATATCTATTATTACTGATTTTTATTTAGGTGCTGATATTGCGATAGATTCAATTCGAAAACAAGGAGTGCCTGTGCGAGTGTCGGTATATGATTCTCAAAACGATCGAGACACGATTAAATCATATATCAAAGCTGGCGCTTTTGAAAAAACAGATGTGGTATTTGGTCCAGTGTTTAACAAACATGTCAATTATTTTGCTGGAGAAGTAAAAGATATACCAGTTGTATTTCCGTTTTATTCTGCCAATCAAAAATCATTTATCAAAGACAATATTGTTAAAACAGTGACAAGTCGTGAGGTTTTAAAAGAAAACGTACTTACACATTTTACAGATATATACACTAACGAGCAAATAGTTGTTGTGGGAGATGAAAAAGCAAGCTCTCGATCAGAATATATTGAGATAAGAGAGTTTTTAAAGGAACACCACGATTCAATTAAAGAGGTGCATTATATACAGCCAGAAAATGGTTATATAAGTCAAGAAAGATTTGTTCAAGAAATTGATACTTTGGGTGTGAATTGGGTAATACTTACCTCAAATAATAAAGTTGTTACGGCCGATGTCATTAATAATTTGAGAGTAGTGCCTAACGATCCAGAGGTTCGCTTGTTCGCTTTTGAAAAAGCAGCGAACTTCGACAAAGTAGATAATAACATGTTGGCAAAATTAAATTTTGTTTATGCAAGTTCAGGTGTATTGGTTGATACCTTGCCAGGAGTAAAAAGTTTTTATGCTCAATACGAAAGAAAGAATTTTGGATACCCATCTGAGTATGCGTCCAAAGGATTCGATATTGTTTATGATGTATTGAAAAGAATGGTATCTAATGATTCGCTGGACTTATGGAGTAGTTTTGATAAAGGAATCTCAAAAAGGGTGAGAAGTACTTTTGAGTTTTCGCAAAAAGCTTACGGAGAACCTGCGTATAACAAAGCAGTTTACGTAAGGAAATATAACGAAGATTTATCGATTGATATCATTCAATTAGAAAGAGATAAAGAGAAAAACGACGAAAAAAGCGACATCGAACTTGAACTGAATACAGAAGCGATTCAAGAAAATGATTCGATACAAGTAGAAGAATTGTCGAAAGATTTAGAGTAAATTATCGATAAAATTCGATATTGTTTTTTAAGATAGGTGCTAAAAGTTTTAAATTCCTTTTAGTGCCTATTTTTTTTAATGTTTGTAAATGATGCATGTGGTGTGTGTCTGAACCTGCCAAGTCAATCATCCCTTTTTCAATTAGTTTTTCAGCCGTTTTTTGGACAGATTTTCCGTAGTGTCCAGTCAAAGAAAGAAGGTTGATTTGAAAACGACATCCTGCATCTTTCAATTTGTGATACATGTCGAAATCTGCATGGTAAAATCCATAGCGCTCAGGGTGTGCAAGTATAGGTTTGTATCCCGCTAACTGAATGTCAAAAATCATTTCAAACAAATTTACCGGCGCTTGCAAAAAAGACATTTCAACTAATAGAGAATCTTCTCTCAATGTTAGAAGGTCTCTTTCTTGTAAAAGTTTTACAAATTCTTCATCTAACATGTATTCCGCAGCAGCGTCAAACTTAATGTAAGACATGTCCCTTTTTTCTAGCTCTTCTAAAACCAAATCAAGTTTGTCTAAAATTGTATCGCTGCTATTTTTCCATACATTTCCTAAAACATGCGGTGTTGTAATGAAATTCTGAATTCCATAGGCATCCATTGTCGAAATCATTTCTATGGTATGTTCCATAGATTTTGCTCCATCATCTATTCCTGGAAGTAGGTGAGAATGGATATCAACAAAGTTCATCGGGAAAACTTCGGTAATCGGAGTTTCTTTTTTGAATAAATTTAGCACTTAGAAATGTTAGATTTGAAAGGCACAAATTTATAAAATAATATGGTAAATCAATTTGAAAAGAAAATAGATTCTCAATTATTATTAAATACCCAAGTTTGTCCTAATGTTTTTCCGTTTTTTGAATCTCTGGCGTCAACTCTCCAATAGTAAGTTGTATTGGATTCTATTGATAATTCTATAGATGTTTTACTGATACCTTCAGCATATAGAGAGGGAGAGTTTGTGGTACCAACATACACATCATATACAAGTGGATCGTTGTCGATGTCAGCACAATTCCATTCTAAAAGAATTAACTGATTATTAGTTTCCGATTGATGAATTGGACTGATTAATTCTGGCATAAATGGCAAATGATTTTCATCGGCAATATTCTCTGTGTATAGATTTCTAGTTTCAGAAAAATCACTTTTTTCACCAGTTTCATCGATTGCTTGCACTCTCCAATAATATGTTGTTTCTTTCTCTAATTGGAGATTTTTTTTGGTGTCTTTTAAGGTTCCGCTTTTTACTACAGTGTTAAACATATTGTCTGTAGCTATTTGGTAAAAGTAGTTTATCGGGTCTCCTTCATTGTCTATAGAAGTAGCCCACTCAAAAGTTAAATCACTAGAAATACACAATAAATTATTTGTTGGATTTAATAATGTCGGAACTTCGGGTGCTGTATTTTGTTCAATAGTTTCTTCCGGAGTAGTTTGTGAACAAGACCATAAAGTTAGAACGCTTAGGAAGTAAAAAATATTTTTCATGAGTTATTTTTTTATGATTTTGATAGTTTGAGAAGGGGCTTGACTTGTTTTGATGAAATAAATACCATTTGTTAAATGCTCAATATTGATATTTGTTACATTGTTTGATATCGTTGTACTTTTCTCGTAAACGGTTTTTCCTAAAGGATTTAGTATTTGTACGCTAACTTGCTCGTCTGCATTATTTTCAAAAAATATTGAAAGCATAGAACTTGTAGGGTTTGGATATACGGAAATATGCGTTTGTATTTCGATGTTTTCTACCAGTTTTCCCTCGCAAGACCTCGCCGTTTCAACAGAGATTTGATCTCCGTTTTTAGCTTCGATTGTAGTCGTAGTTTCATAGGTTTGTTTTATCTCAGTATTATTTATCGAAATCGTATAAGGAGGTGTTCCTGATGATATATCAACAGTAGTAAGTGTTTTCTTTCCATAGTTTTTCGAAGTCGTTTTTGCTGTTAAGCTTTCAGCAGGGTCGATGGTCAATTCAAAACACTGCACAAAGGAGTCGTCTTCTTCGGTTCGGATACAAAATGAATATGTCGCCGGAGGAAGGTCGGTAATAGAAAGTTCGGTTCTAAAATCATAGAGTTGGTTATTCAATTCGAGAGAAAATTTAGAACTCCTAATAGAACTAATATCGATAGAACCATTATTCATACCGTCACATGTCTCACTTGATGATTTGATATTGAAATTGGCTTTGTCTAATTCAAAAATAGCACAACCATTTTGATCAACCTCAGCACCTTGAATTGTATTCGGACATTCATCCAAGAGATCATTAACACCATCATTATCGCTGTCGTGATTTTCAGTACCACCTCTTGGGTCGTAAACTTTTTTAGATGTAAACATTTTATACTCACCGGCATCTAATGCAATGTTTTGTTGTGTGTTTTGTAGCATTAATTCTTCTCCAGAAAAATACTCAAACCAAGTACCCGTTTGGGTAAAATTAATAGAGATTTCACTATCAAGAACATCGAAATTTCCAAGAATGATTACATCCATTTCTTCACCACGTAGGGTGATAGATTTTAATAGTTTATTTGTGTTTAATGAGAAGTCATTTGTCGAAAATGCTTCGTGTTTAGTTTTGAAAGCGATAAAAGTGCTCCATGTGTCGTAAATATGTTTTCTGTTCGCATCCGTGTTGTATTCCCATAAAACAGGTTTTTTACCTGTTCTTCCATTGAAATTAATGCTTTTATCATAACCTAATTCACCAAATTGCCAGATCATTTTCGGACCTGGAATACCAAATAAAAATGCTCCAGCTGTTTCTTGTCTGGCTAATGCAGTTTGTAAGTCTTTTGCAGAATGATAGTCAGATTCTTTTCCGAACTCTAGGTTTTTGTACATCAACCTTTCTTCGTCATGACTTTCCATATATCCAACTACATGAGGGGCATTCCATCCTCTTTTCTGGTGTGATATCCAATCAATATTATCACCATATCCCATTGTGTTTTCATTGTAGCTGTGATTTAGGTTTCCCCATAGTAGAATTCCATAATCGGCAAGTTCTTTTTCTTCAGAGTTTTCCGATAAATGTTCAAAAACGACATAAGGTTTGTTGTTAGGTGCCGTATTCCAAACAAAATCTGAATATTCTTTTAGAATCGAAATTCTTTCTGCGTCATAGGTGCTTGCCCAATTATTAGCACCTTCATAGATAGTATTTGAAAACCCTTTCGTGAAGTCGAATCTGTAGCCATCAATTTTGTATTCTGTTAACCAATAATTTAGTACATCTTTGAAAAAGGCTTTGGTATAAGAACTAGTATGGTTAAAGTCATAGCCCCAGTGAGCCGAAGTGTTATCTACTAAATTATGGTTTTCATTATACCAAGGATTGTCCACCGCTGGTTTACCAGTGGCTGAATCCCAGTACATTTGTAATAGTGGTGATTGGCTAAATGAATGATTGAAAACTACATCAGCTAAAACGGCAATTCCTCTTTCATGACATGCATCGACAAATTTCTTGAAATCGTTTTTTGTACCATAAGCTTTGTCTAAAGCGAGATAGAATGAAGGATTATATCCCCAGCTATCGTTTCCTTCAAATTCATTTATTGGCATTAATTCAATGGCATTCACACCGAGTTTTTCTAGGTAGTCAAGATGTAGCAGTGCCTCGTTATATGAGCTTTTTTCTGTGAAATCTCGAATATGCATTTCATATATAACTAGGTTTTCTTGTAAGGGTCTTTCGAAATTCTGAGTTTGCCAAGCATATGTGGTCTCATCAATTTTAAAAGTAGATACGTTGCCTGTCGTTTGTCCTTCAGGGTATGATTTTAAATTAGGATATACTGAGTTGTCAATATATTTATCATTATCAGGATCCAATATTTTTTCAGCATAGGGATCTGCAATTTTTATTTCATAATCAATTAGATATTGGTAAGCATATTCAACAGATGGATCTAAATCTGTAAGTGTAACCCAAAAATAATCACCGTCTTTATGCATCAAATAGGCTGCTTCTGTCTTCCAATTGTTAAAATCACCTATCAATACAACATCATTTTTGTTAGGAGCCAATAGTACAAAAGTAGTTTCAGTACCGTTTATTGTAATTCCATTCTTTACGTTGTTTGGCCTCGGGATAGTTTGAGTTGTTGTTTTAACAAAGACACTGATTTCTTTGGAGATAGTTTCGTTATTAACTGTTGCTATAGCCGAAATTAGGTGTGTTCCGGTTTTAGTAAAATTATATGCAGTAGATATATTATTTGCGTTTGTAGTGTTTAATATAGAGATCCCGTCAACTAAAATTTGTAGGTCTGCGGACTTAGTTGCTTCCACGGTAATTGTTATAGTTTCATTTAAACTAAATGTGTTTCCTTCTTTGGGATACACGAAAGCAATGTTTAATTCATCTGAGTAGATTGGGATAAAAATATCTGCTCCATTTTTTAAGTTCCCATCACTAGATCGGATGACGATACTGATTTCAGAAATCGTTTTTGAACTAATAACACCATAATAGTCATGTATGTTTGGTGTAATTGTAAGTCGGTATAAGTTAGCGTTGTTTGGGTCTTTAGTAAGCTCTGGTTGTTTTGTGTTGTCTCCCCATGTACCCATTACATTTTGCCATTTTTCTCCATCAACGGTAACTCCAGTATGTGCAAATAGTTTCCCAGAATAATTCGAGAGGGGTGTATTTGAGGCGTCAAAAAGAAGAGTGATTTCTTTATTTGTTGTTGGGATAGCAGGGGTTGTGGTTACTTGTCCATAAACTCCAGTAATTACAAGTAATAATAAGTAATATAAATTTTTCATAAGGAAACGAGAAATGAAACAAAAGGCTGTTATTTCTAACAGCCTTTTGAATAATGGTTAAATCATTAAATTAGTTAGATAAACTAATCGTTTTAGCAATAGTATTTACTGTGATTGTGTATTCTCCTGGAGTACCAATAAACTTAAAGTTTTTGTCACCATCCTCAGCATTTTCAAAATTTGCATCAATGCTATATTCAGCATCTTGGTAGTATGGATAATTTCTACCTGAACCCCAATCTCCATTTTTCGTGAAGAATCTGAAAGCATCATTGGCAAATGTTGTTGTTACTTCAAACAATCCATGTTTTATCCAAGTTAGTTTTACTGGAGTTGACCATCCCCAACCAGCATCTGGTACGGCTGCGCCAACCATAAATAAGTCAGGTAATTCAGTTGCTTCCATAGTAACGGTAAGCGTCTTAAGGTTTACACCAATTTTATAATAACCTGTAGCTCCATTAAACAAGAAGTTACTGTCACCATCACCTGCGTTTTCTAATAAGCTTGTAATTGTTCCTCCAGAAAAATGTGGATGGTTGTATGAGTTTGCTCCCCAATCAGCTGCATCGAAAAATCTAAAGCTTTCACCATTGGTAAACAAAGCAACTGTTTCGAAAGTTTTAGAACCAGTAGCTGGTACTTCTACAGCTTTTGCTGTATCCCAACCCATTAGTGCAGCACCTATCATAAATATAGGATCTGAACTTTTAGAGTAAGGAGTAATTGCTATTGTGATAGGACTTGATTCTGTCACTAAATCCCCAGTTGTAGCAACAACTTTAAATTGAATATTAGCTACTGCATCTGTTGCAATCTCATTATTAATAAGTACTTTGTTTATTTCCTCAACCATGAAGGTTTTTTCTTCTGTGTTGGTCGATGCCGCAATAATCATTTCACTAAAATTATCGTTTTCTTTCGCGATAAAAATTTGATAATTTGGTGTTTCTGTAACAACACCGTAATCAGGTTTGTTCCAGGTAATCGTAAATGCTTCTAACGCTGCATTGTCTTCTGTTAAGACAGCTGAATTGTCTGAAGATACCACCGTAATTTTGGTGTTTTCTGACTTAGTGTCTATCATGGCGAACTCTTCGTTACTAGCACACCCAGTTAAAAATAGGGGTAGGGCAAGCCAGTATATAAAATTATATAGTCTCGTTTTCATAATAAAAGTTGTTTGTTTAGTACTGAGGGTTTTGTGTTAAATTAGGATTTACTAAAATCGCATTTGCAGGAATAGGGTAGATGTTTCTATGACTTGAAACAGCTGTTCCATCAGGTAAATCTCCCTTAAATGGCCATAAATAATCACCTGTTGTAAATCTGTCGTATCTGATTAAATCAGTTCTTCTCAAACCTTCCCAGTACAATTCTCTAGAACGTTCATCCAAAATAAAATCTAATGTTACATCACCAGAAGTAATATTTCCGCTACTGTCTCCATATCCTCTTGTTCTTAAGATGTTAATATAGTTGGTTGCATCTGCAATAGATCCACCAGTTCCACCTCTGACCACTGCCTCAGCATAGTTTAGATAAATTTCTGCCAAACGAATCATCGGAGTATCCATATCAACCTGATCTCCATTAGGGTCGCTACCAGCATTACCATCTTTATCAACGTTTTTGAATTTTGTTATAGCATACCCATCTTCAAATGTATTTGCGATGGTTGTAATTTCATAGTTTTGTTGATCTGTGTGGAACATCGCTCTTTTGTCTGCCCATGCAATTGGTTCTCCATCGCCGTTTGTTGCATTTGCTTCAAATTTAGATACCAAAGCTTTTGTGGTTCTAAGACCTGCCCATCCACCATTTACACCGAAATGTGTTGGGTTCATTGTACCTCCGATAGATGCATGTACTAAATAAGTTACACCTCCCCAAGTTTGAGACTCAATTCCATCAAAGCTAATCGTGAAAATAAATTCGTTTTGTGCACCATTGCTATCGCTATCAGCTAAAAACATATCGTCGTAAGCAGTACCATTACCATTCACATCAGTCATATGGATTGAATATCCAGAACTGATAACTTTGTTTGAGTAAGTAATACAGTCAGAATACCTGTTTTCACCAATAAAAACCTCTGCATTCAAATACATTCTAGATAACAACGCTTGTGCAGCAGTTTCATCTACTCTTCCGTATTCGTTTGCTCTAGAGTTTTTTAACAGTCCTTCAATTTCTTTCAATTCTGTCTCAATAAAAGCGAATATTTCTTTTCTATTGCTTTGTTGTGGTAATTCAGTTTGAATTTTTGTTACTAAAGGTACATTTGCAAACAAGTCCATCAAGTTGTAATAAGCATAAGCTCTTAAAAAACGAGCTTCAGCAATAAAACTTTTTACTTCATCATCTTCTGCTAATACCTGTGCGTTTTCGATAAATGAATTTGCAAAAGATACAGATTGCGCCAATCGGTAGTACATACCTTCAACAAAACCATTGCTTGATGTCCAGCTCATGGCATGTAAATCTGGCAAACCTGGGTTACCCCATCCATTCACGGCATGGTCTGTAGTTAATTCTTGAAAGTTATGTAGCATTCTTGTGTATTGAGAAGAACCTTCATCAATTCCACTAATATCTGGGTCTCCATCAGGACCTTTTTGTCCTGTTAGTGCAAATGCGGCATATACTTTAGCTAAGGCACTTTTCGCTTCCGTTGGATTTGCAAATACGTCCAACTCAGTAAAACTATCTGGATCAATAGGTGTTTGGTCTAAATCACTAATACAAGAGAAAAGCAAAGTAGAAGCTAACACGCAGGCTATTGAGGTTTTTATATATTTTATCATGGTTTCTTAGTTTTTATTAAAAGTTAGCATTTAATCCTAACATAAATGTTCTTGGTCTCGGGTAGAATTCATCATCGATTCCACCGCTAATTTCTGGATCTAACCCATCGTAGTCCGTTACGATTAAGGCATTTTGAACAGATCCGAAGAAACGAAGTCCAAGTTTGTCAAACTTTTTGAATTTAGGTAAAGTATATCCAAGAGTAATATTGTCAATTTTAAAGAAAGACGCATCTCTAACATAGTAATCACTTAATAAATTTGTGTCAGTGATAAATTCAAATCCTGAATTTAAATAATCAGTACTTAAGTTACTCAAGATGTTGTTTTCTGTAGCTCTTTTTTCGTAAGACAAAGAAGAAGCCGTGTTGTTATAGTTGTAATTTCCAAAGCTTGCACGTGTTACAACACTCAAATCCCAATTTTTATAGTTCAAATTAGTATTTAGGCCCATAGTGATGTCTGCGTTAGGGTCTTTGTAAAAATAACGATCTTCATCATTGATGATTCCATCGTTTGTTCGATCGACAAAAACGCCTTCAAGAGGTTTTCCTTGTTCATCATACACTTGCTCATAAACATAATAAGAGAAAGCCGGTTTACCTTCTTGGTGTCTTTGAACCGTGTTGTTTGTTCCTCCAGAAATACCACCAACGTTTTGAGTATCAGGCATTCTTGTTATAGTATTTACATTATATGCAAGATTGAATCCGATAGTCCATTTCCAATCTTCGGTTCTAACTGGAATCGTATTGAAAACAAATTCAATACCTCTATTTTCCATATCCCCAACATTTGAGTCGATAGAGTTGGCAAAATTTGTAAATGGATCAACAGCACTGTTGATAATTAAATCTTTCGTGATTTTGTTGTAAGCATCGATAGAACCATAAATTCTTCCGTTTAAGATACTGTAGTCGATACCTGCGTTAAATGTAGTTCCGATTTCCCATTTTAAATTTTCATTAATTGGTTCAGGTCTATAAGTCTGATAAAATGAGTCTCCAAATTGATATGAGGCTCCATTGATACTCTTGTTGTATCGTGTAATAAATTGATAATCACCCAATCCGTTCACATTACCAACTTGTCCATACCCAACACGAACTTTTAAATTGTCGATTACTTTAGATTCTTTTAAGAACTCTTCATTTGTAACATTCCAAGCCAAGGCTGCTGAAGGAAAATAACCCCACCTGTCATCTGGATTTAATTTTGAAGATGCATCTGCTCTTAAAGTTGCAGTTAATAGGTATTTGTCTTTGTAATTGTAGTTTGCTCTACCAAAGAATGAAACTAATACGTTTCTACTTTTGTTTATTTCAGCAGGCAGTACATTGTCTTCCGAGCTTTTCAAATAATTTGTAGTTTGTGAATAATCATTAAAATCAAATTTTTGATAAGAATAACCAGTCATAAGACCAAAGCTATGGTCTTCATTTACATCTTTATTGTAGTTCAAATAAAAGTCAACTAAACTATTGGTTGCTTTGTTGTTGTAGGTGTTATTAGAACCATCAAAATCGCTGTTTGACGCTGGCATAAGTCCATTTACAATAGCAGAACCATTAGATTCAGAAGCATCAACCCCGACGTTTAATACAGCTGACAATTCAGGTAAGAAATGCATTTTGTAATCTAATTTGGCGTTTGCAATTAATCTGTTAATATCAGATTTGTCTTCTTTTAAGTTTAGCAAAGCCATAGGGTTTGTTGGAGCTAAATTGTATTTGTTCCCAGTAGCTGGATCGAACCATGTTGAGTAACCTCCGTATTTAGAGTTTGCATCATAAATTGGTTGGGTTGGATCGTATCCAACAGCTGAACCAATCGCATCTCTATTGGCAAAATTGTTTTTAATGAAAGAAGCATTTGCATTTATGGCTACTTTTAAATGGTCGTCAAAGAACTGAGGTGTCAATGTAAGTTTTGCAGTAGTTCTTTTCATGTTGTCAGTTTTCAAAATACCATTCGTATCTGTATATCCTGCAGAAAATCGATAAGGTACCTCTTTCAAACTACCAGAAACACTAACATTGTTTTCTGTACTAATTGCTTCTTGATATATTTCTTCTTGCCAATCAGTACGTGCACCACCTAATCGTGCAATTTCTGCAGGTGTACCTACAGAGTTTACCAATTCTGTGAATTGATCTGTATTTAATACAGAAACTTTATTCATGATTTGTGAGATAGCAACACTTGAATTAAAAGAGACTTTAGTTTCTTGACCCAGATGACCTTTTTTAGTGGTAATCATAATTACCCCATTTGCAGCTCTAGATCCAAAAATAGCTGTTGAAGAAGCATCTTTTAAAACAGTCATGTTTAAGATGTCATTCGGATTTACAGAATTTAAGATGTTTCTAGATCCACCAACGCCTCCATCATTCATAGGTACACCATCAATTACGATCAATGGGTTGTTTGTCAAACTCAAAGAACTGTTTCCACGAATACGAATTTCTTGTCCGTCTCCAGGAGCACCTCCACTTGTTGTAACTACAACCCCGGCAACTTTACCTTGAATTAATGAAGGAGCTGCAACTACAGGTCCAGGGTTAAAGTCTTTAACTCCCGCTACTGCAACAGATCCTGTTAAATCTTTTTTACGTGCAGTACCATACCCTACAACTACAACTTCATCAAGTGCTTGAGAATCGTCTTCTAGATAAATGGTTAAATCTTGATTTGCAGAAGCTGCTTGTTCTATTGTTTTAAACCCAACATAAGAAAAAACTAATACGTTTTCGCTAGTTGATGAGTTCAATTCAAAATTTCCGTCAAAATCAGTAGAGGTTCCGGTTGCGGTTCCTTTAATGATTACGCTTACTCCTGGGAGTCCTTCACCAGAAGATTGCTCAATAACCTTTCCTTTCAATATCGTTTGTGCAAACGAACTGAAGGACATAAGGCAGAGAATTCCAATTGAAAATAAATATTTTTTATTCATACAGATTGATTCTTAAGTTACGTTAATTTGGTTTAGATTTTTAACAATATGTTCACATTTCACTCTTCGAAACTATAGAGAAATGTTTGGTTGAAAAAAACGAAAAACCCACGAAAACGTTTTCGTGTTAATAACTTTTCTTACTCTAACGTTGTAGTAATTTGTTTCGTAAATTACATTTATATTAAAAATAGGTTAATTTTTGGTTAATTATGTAAAATACAATGTTAGTTTGTGATAAATAAACAAATGTTGATGCCTGGGTTGTGAGGTCTGTTTTCTTGGTTTTATATATGAAAAGTTAGCTCCAAGAAACGAATATTTGAAAAGAAAAAGTTTATTTTTGTTTGAACCAACCTAAATACTTTCAAAAAGAAAAGTAAATGAAACCAAAAATCACTTTAAAAGCAATTGCCAAAGAATTTGGTGTTTCTATTTCTACAGTCTCAAAATCTCTTAAGAATAGCAATGAAATTAGTTTAGAAATGCGTGAAAGAATTCAAGCTTTTGCCAATTACTATAACTACAGGCCGAATAGTTTTGCCATAAAGCTTAGAAATCAGAAAACCTTAGTATTAGGTGTAGTAATTCCGGAGATCACCCATCACTTTTTTTCAAAAGTCATTAGTGGAGTAGAGCAAGCGGCGAATCAAAGAGGTTATAATGTGATGGTATGCTTGTCGAACGAATCGCATCAAAAAGAGATGATGAATGTTGCTATGTTGGCAAACGGAAGTGTTGATGGTTTGTTAGTTTCTATAGCAAACGAAACACAAAATAAGAGAGATTTTAAGCATTTTCAAGAGTTGATAGATGAAGAAATTCCCTTTGTTCTTTTCGATAGAGTTGAAGATACTATAGCTTGTGATAAAGTTGTGATTGATGATGTTAAAGGTGGTTACAATGCTACCAAATATCTTATAGATACAGGTGCTAAAAGGGTAGGCATGTTAACAACACCCGACTATGTTGATGTAGGTTACAAAAGAAAGGTTGGTTATGAAAAGGCAATTGAAGAAGCAGGTTTACCAGTGGATGAATCTTTGATTTTAAAGGTGAATAAAGAAAAAGACATTGCTGAACAAATCAATTCGATGATTGACAGAGAAGACCATCCTGATGCAATTTTTGCAGTGAACGAAATATATGCAGCCATTGCAATAAAAACTGTGCAGAGTAGGGGAATGAATGTACCCAATGACATAGCAGTAATCGGTTTTACAGATGGTTTGGTATCGCAATATGCATCTCCTTCAATCACAACAATGGAGCAACATGGTTTTACTATGGGAATGCAAGCAGCAAATATGTTAGTAGATCGATTAGAATCAGATGTTCATGCTCCATATACGACAAAAGTAGTGAGTACAAGCCTGAAAGTTAGAGCGTCTACAAAAAAAGAATAAGTTTTATTTATTGTAGGTTTTAAAAGGGTTCACGTGTAATTAAATGACTGGAAAATAGCATGTTTCAAAAAAATATTTTCTATTTAATTTGTTTTTTCAAAAAAATATAATTTACCTTTGTACTCGAACATAGCGTTCAGTTTTATCAATATTTCACACTTCACACATTTAAAATATAGATAAAGACGCTACTGTCCTTACTATATTTATATCACAAATTTACTTGTATATTTAATCAGTTTTGAATTGAATATAGAATTTGTCGATAACATTCAATTAATGTCAAATATAGATAAGATGAAGAAAAAAATTCTGAGTTTTTGGGAAATCTGGAACATGAGTTTTGGGTTTTTAGGAATCCAATTCGGCTTTGCTTTGCAAGGTGGGTTTATGTCAAGAATATTTCAAACGCTAGGTGCGGATGAACATGATATTCCTATGTTATGGATTGCAGCACCTTTGACAGGGTTGTTGGTACAACCAATTATTGGTTATTTAAGTGATCGAACTTGGCATCCTAGGTTGGGTCGTCGTAGACCTTATTTTTTAATAGGGGCCGTATTGAGTTCTATCGCTTTGTTTTTAGTTCCTCATTCTCCAACTTTATGGATTGCAGCTGGTTTCCTTTGGGTATTAGATGCCTCAATCAACATCAGTATGGAGCCTTTCAGGGCTTTGGTTGCAGATAAATTAGATGATTCTCAAAGATCGTATGGTTTTGTTATGCAAACATTGATCATTGGTATCGGAACATGGGTTGCTAGTAATTTACCTTGGTTTATTTCTTATTTAGGAGTAAGCAATGAAGCTGGTCCAGGAGTTTTGCCAATGTCTGTAAAGATCGCATTCGGAATTGGAGCTTTCGTTTTTTTAACAAGTATCTTATTTACAATTTTTACTACTTCTGAATACCCACCTGAAGATATGGAGGCATTCGAAGAAGAGAAAAAGAAGAAAGGAACCTTTATTTCTGATATTAAAGAAAATATTGGAAGTATGCCTTCTACCATGCGTAAGCTAGGTTTGGTACAGTTTTTCAGTTGGTTTGCCTTTTTTACTATGTGGAGTTTGGCAACACCAGCTTTAACAGAACATGTGTTTCAATCACCGGTTCCCGTGGAATCTCTTTACAATATGGAAATAGCATCTGAAAAGGCTGCTTACCTTAGTGCAAATGGTGCATATCAAACTGCAGCTGATTTGGTGGGGTCTTATATGGGAGTTTATGGGTTATCATCTATGGGATTTGCTTTGCTAATGGTTTTGTATACTTCTAAAAGACGTATCAACCGAAAAATCGTACATATGGTTTCTTTAATTTTAGGAGGAATCGGATTTTTGTCGATGTATTTAATTCCATCACCTTCTTGGTTGATAGTTTCTTTTTCATTAGTTGGAATAGCATGGGGTAGTATTTTATCTATGCCTTATGCAATGTTATCGAGTTCAGTCGATCCTAAAAAAATGGGTGTGATTATGGGAATTTTCAATATGTTTATTGTATTGCCTCAGATTACAGCAGCATTAGGAGGCGTAAATTTTGCGTATAAATTGTTGGGAGACGAGTCTATTTTTGCAATGGTTGTTGCAGGAATTAGTCTTATCGTAGCGGGTTTATGTAATTTATTAATTACAGATAAGAATGCAATTTCTTATCAAATACCTGAATAGAAATGGAAAGAAAAGGTTTTATTTTTGATTTGGATGGTGTAATTGTCGATACAGCAAAATACCATTACCTCGCTTGGAAAGAGTTAGCCGATCAATTGGGCATTAATTTTACAGAAGAACACAACGAACTACTAAAAGGTGTAAGCAGAGCTCGATCTTTGGATATATTGTTAAGTGTTGGAGATGTGGTTTTATCTGATGCCGACAAGAAAATGTATATGGAGCAAAAAAATTCACGTTACTTATCGTATGTTGCTCAAATGGACGATAGTGAAATACTACCAGGTATAAAGGAATTGTTGACTTATTTGCATAAAAACAATGTGCCTTTTTCATTAGGTTCTGCTAGTAAAAATGCACGTGTAATTTTAGAAGGTGTTAATTTATTAGATGCATTTACAGCGATTGTAGATGGTAATGATGTTTCAAAAGCCAAGCCAGATCCTGAAGTGTTTTTGATAGCAGCTGATAAATTACAACTTAATCCAGAAAACTGCATAGTAATTGAAGATGCTGCAGCTGGAATCGAAGCTGCCAAAAGGGCTAAAATGATTAGTGTTGGTATTGGAGAAGAAGATATGTTAGGTGCTGCAGATTACCTCTTAAACAGTACTTCCAAATTATCAATAGCATTTGCTAAAAATCTGTTGAACTAAAAAATATTAAAATTTAGTATACGATTTCAAACCTAAAATGTAGAAATCGAAATTAAATTATGTGTGTTGTAAAACGGCATACATAGGTTGAATTTTGCCTTTATCTAACTATGGAGGCAGTAAAAAAATCTAGAAATGAATCAAAATTATATCATAGAAAACGAATGGTCAATCCTAGAAGAAGGGTTTGATCCTAAGAATGTTACTGCTTCTGAAAGTATCTTTAGTATAGGGAATGGAGTAATGGGACAAAGAGCGAATTTCGAGGAAAAATACTCAGGAGAAACGTTTCAAGGGAGTTATATAGGCGGGGTGTATTATCCAGATAAAACAAGAGTTGGATGGTGGAAAAATGGATACCCAGAATATTTTGCAAAAGTACTAAATGCTCCTAATTGGATAGGAATTAATGTTGTTGTAAATGGCATTGAGTTAGATTTAGCTAAAGCAAAAGTTTCTAAATTTAAAAGAGAATTAAATATGAAAGAAGGTTGGTTGCAGCGTTCTTTCGAAGCAGAATTGGTAAATGGAAATAAAATAGCCGTTTCTTCGTTGCGTTTTTTAAGTATGACTACTTCAGAAGTAGGAGCAATACGCTACAGTGTTACACCTCTAAATTTTTCGGGAGAAATAACTTTTTCACCTTATTTGGATGGTGGAATTAGCAATGAAGATACGAATTATGATGAGCTGTTTTGGGAAGTTTTAGACGTGCAACATGAAGGGGACTTTGCTTCAGTTTTAGCAAAAACCTTGAAAACAGAATATCATGTAAGTACAGCCATGCAAATAGAACTTGCATTGGATTCTGAAAAATGTGAATTAGTACCTGTTGTAACAAAAAATGAGAAGAGTATTGAGTTTTCTTATAGTGCTCAGGTTTCAGAAAATAAAAGTTTTACGATTTATAAATATGGAGGGTATGTTCATTCTATGAATCACGAAATCAATAGTTTACAATCAAATTCAAAAAAATCATTGGCAACTGCAGTGGATACAGGTTTCGATACTTTGTTGACGAATCAGGTTGCATATTGGAATAATGCTTGGGAAACAGCAGATATTGTTATTGATGGAGATGTAAAAGCCCAGCAAGCAATCCGTTTTAATATTTTTCAATTAACACAAACGTACACAGGTGAAGATGCAAGGTTGAATATTGGTCCTAAAGGTTTTACAGGTGAAAAATATGGAGGAAGTACTTACTGGGATACTGAAGCGTATTGTATTCCATTTTATATGCGTACTAAAGACCCTGTAGTAGCGAGAAATTTATTAGTATATCGTCACAATCAATTGGGGAAAGCAATAGAAAATGCAGAGAAATTAGGTTTTACAAACGGAGCTGCTTTGTATCCGATGGTTACAATGAACGGTGAAGAGTGTCATAATGAATGGGAAATTACTTTTGAAGAAATTCACAGAAATGGTGCCATGATTTACGCAATTAACAACTATGTAAATTATACAGGAGATTATAGTTATATCCCTGAATTGGGTATGGAAGTTATGATTGCTGTCGCTCGTTTTTGGCATCAAAGAGCAACTTTTTCTGAAGACAAAAATCAGTATGTGATTTTAGGAGTTACAGGACCAAACGAATATGAAAACAACATTAATAATAATTTTTATACAAATTATCTAGCAAAATGGTGTATCGAATATGCTGTTGAGAATTTATCGAAAATTGAAAAGGAGTACAGTAAGGATTATTCAAGAATTATTGAATTGACCAATTTAACAGCTCAAGAAATAGAAGCTTGGTTGAACGTGTCAAGCAATATGTACTTCCCTTACAGCGATAAACATGAGGTGTTTTTGCAGCAAGATGGCTTCTTAGACAAAGAATTGATTCCAGTATCTCAATTGTCGAAAGAAAATCGACCGATCAATCAAAAGTGGTCTTGGGATAGAATTCTAAGGTCGTGTTATATAAAACAAGCAGATGTATTGCAAGGGTTTTATATGTTTGAGAATCATTTTGATAAAAACGAGATTGAGAAACACTTTGATTTTTATGAGCCGTTAACCGTTCACGAATCATCACTTTCTCCTTGTATTCATTCAATTTTAGCTGCTTCAATAGATCGTATGCCAAAGGCGTATGAACAATATTTAAGAACATCGAGATTAGATTTAGATGATTACAACCATGAAGTGCACGAAGGTTTGCACATTACTTCAATGGCGGGTACATGGATGTCTATCGTTGAAGGATTCGGAGGAATGCGAGTTTGGAGCGATGGCAAATTGATTTTCAACCCTCAAATTCCAAAAGAATGGAATTCATATTCGTTTAAAGTGAATTTTAGAGGTGTAACGTTAAAAGTTGAAAAATCTCAAAACGATTGTAAGTTTATCAATGAATCTGCAGAACAAGTATCTGTTTATATTGATGATAAGAAAGTAGTGGTACCAGCGCAAGAAAGTGTTGTTGTGGTTGCTGCTGCAGTATGATTTTAGATTAGGTTTTTGAGTTTGGGGTGTTGGTATAAATAAATCAATTCCCCAAATAAAACCTAAAATATTGTATGTAAATTAGAACAAAAAATTAAAGATGATGAAGCAATTATTCTTATTCCTTTTTTTGTGTTTTGGACTGCAGGTTCAAGGGCAAAATTCACAAAGAGAATTCATAGAAGTTAAGAAGTACGATTCTTATATAGAGATTTCTGTAAGTGACGGAGTTTATAAAATTCAAGCTTTGTCTGATTTAATTTTTGAAACAACATTTACTCCTTTAAAAAAGCAAAAATCAATTCCTTCTCATGCAGTGGTGTTACAACCAACAATATTGAAAACTCAATTTGAGAATCACGAAAATCAAGTTGTTTTTGGAACGAAGGATTATCAGGCAATTATCAACAAAGCGCCTTTTCAAATTAGGTATCAATATCTAAATAGAACGCTACTATCTGAGAATTTAGGCTTTGTAGATAATGACACGTTGCAGATAATTGATTTTTCAATCGATAGTAAAGAAGCATTGTATGGAACTGGTGCAAGGGCTTTAGGAATGAATCGCAGAGGCAATCGTTTAGAATTATATAACAAAGCTCATTATGGATATGAAACTCAATCTGAATTGATGAATTTCACCATGCCAATTGTATTGTCGTCAAAAAGATATTTAGTGCATTTCGATAATCCACAAACGGGTTGGATTGATCTCGATAGTCATCAAAACAATTCGTTACGCTATGAGAGCATTGGTGGTAGAAAAACGTATCAGGTAATTGCTGGTGTTAGTTGGAGGTCTTTAATGAATTCTTATACAAATTTGACGGGGAAACAACCGATACCACCAAGGTGGTCATTCGGGAACTTCGCAAGTAGATTCGGATATCATTCAGAGTCAGAGGCTAGAGCTGTGGTTGCTAAATTCAAAGAAGACGAAATACCGCTCGATGCAATAATTTTTGATTTGTATTGGTTCGGAAAAGATATTCAAGGCACTATGGGAAATTTCGAGTTTTTAAAAGATTCTTTTCCTGAGCCGAAAAAAATGATCACTGATTTTAATGCTAAAGGAGTAAAAACTGTATTGATAACGGAACCTTTTATTTTAAAGACTTCGAAAAAATGGGAAGAAGCAGTTGCAAAAGATATATTAGGGAAAAAGAAGAATGGAACTCCTTATGTGTACGATTTTTATTTTGGTACCACAGGGTTGATAGATATTTTTAAGGAAGAAGGGAAAAATTGGTTTTGGGATGTATATAAAAGATACGCTGATATTGGCGTTGCTGGTTGGTGGGGAGATTTAGGTGAGCCAGAGGTACATCCAGAAGATTTGATTCATGCAAATGGTACGGCTAATGAAGTACACAATGTATATGGGCACTATTGGGCAAAACTTATTGCGGAAGGTTACAAAACAGCGTATCCAGAAACGAGACCGTTTGTATTAATGCGAGCAGGTTATTCTGGTTCTCAACGATTCGGAATGATTCCATGGTCAGGTGATGTAAATAGAACCTGGGGAGGTTTACAGTCTCAGATGGAAATATCACTTCAAATGGGAATGCAAGGGATGGCCTATATGCATTCTGATTTGGGCGGGTTTGCCGGGAACTACGAAGATGATGAGTTGTATACACGTTGGTTGCAATATGGAGTTTTTCAACCCGTATTTAGACCACATGCTCAAGAGGAGTTGGCTTCAGAGCCAATCTTTAAGAATGATTTCACAAAGTCATTAGCAAAAAAGGCAATCGAACTTCGTTATCAATTATTGCCCTACAATTATACATTAGCATTTGAGAATAATCAATCAGGAATGCCGTTTATGCGTCCCTTGTTTTTTGAAGAACCAGAAAATGAAAATTTGTTGAATGTTGCCTCGACCTATTTATGGGGGAATGACTTATTAGTACATCCTGTTGTAGAAAAATCTAAAAAGAAAAGTGTTGTCTATTTTCCAAAAAGAAACAATTGGTTTGATTTTTATTCGGGTCGTAAGTATAAAGGAGGGACAACAGAAATGGTGGATTTACAAATAGAAAACATACCTGTTTTTGTAAGAGGAGGAGCCTTGATTCCGATGATCAAAACCATTCAAAACACAGAACAATATTCGATTGCTAATTTTGATTTACATTATTATTTTGATAAATCAGTTCTCTCTAGCAAGTCACAATTATACCAAGATGATGGAAAAACAGCCGAAGCTTTTGAAAAAGGATTGTACGAGCTTTTAGATTTTGAAACCGTAGTTAAGAAAAAATCAATCATCCTAACAATCGATACAGTGGTTGGAAGTGAATACACATCACAAGACAAAAAAATGAACCTTGTAGTTCATAATTTTTCAGAAAAACCTGAAAAAATTATTTCTAATGGAAAAAAAATAAAGTTTGAGTATACAAACAATACCATAGTCGTTGAGGTTGCTTTGGAGCTTAATAACAAAATAAAAATATGTTTATAATGGTCAGATTTTTTAAAATAAATATTTTAATACTTTTTGTTTTGCTGCTTTCAAACTGCAAACAAAATAGCGTGGAAAAAATAACATCAGAAGCACCTTTTGTATGGGAAGCTGCAAATGTATATTTTTTGTTAACAGATCGTTTCTGTAATGGAAATACCACCAATGATGTGAATTTTGATAGAACCCAAAAAACAGCAACACTACGAGGTTTTAAAGGTGGAGATTTACAAGGGATAACGAAAAAAATAAATGAGGGATATTTTAATAAATTAGGAATCAATGCCATTTGGATGACCCCAATTTTTGAGCAAATTCATGGGTCAGTGAATGAAGGTTCCGGCGTTACATATGGTTTTCATGGGTATTGGATGAAAGATTGGACAAAACTTGACCCGAATTTTGGCACAAAACAAGACTTGAAAGATTTGGTGGAAACAGCACATGAACATGGAATTAGAATACTGTTAGATGCTGTTGTAAACCATACAGGTCCGGTTACGGATATAGACCCCGTTTGGGAAGAAGCTTGGGTAAGAACATCTCCAACATGTACATATCAAGATTATGAAAGTACTGTAACTTGTACTTTGGTGAAGAATTTACCAGATGTAAAAACAGAATCTGATGATGAAGTTTTACTTCCTAAACATCTAGAAGAAAAATGGAAAACAGAGGGGAGGTTTGAACAAGAAAAAAATGAGTTGGATACTTTTTTTAAAGAAACAGGGTATCCGAGAGCACCACGATTCTATATCATGAAGTGGTTAGCAGATTATGTCAGAGAATTTGGGATTGATGGTTACCGTGTGGATACGGTAAAGCATACGGAAGAATCTGTGTGGAAAGAGTTTAAGGAAATTTGTGAAGCTGCGTTTTTAGATTGGAAAAATGATCACCCGAAAGTAGTATTAGATGATAATTCTTTTTTTACTGTAGCTGAAGTATATAATTTTAATATTAGCACCGCTACTGCTTTTGACTTCGGAGATAAAAAGGTAAACTATTATGAAAATGGGTTCAATAGCGTTATTAATTTTGAGTTTAAATACAATGCTAATAATTCGTATGAAGAACTATTTTCGAGATATTCAGAAATTTTGAATACACAATTGAAAGGCAATTCGATAATGAATTATTTTTCTTCTCACGATGACGGGCAACCTTTTGATGCGAATCGAGAAAAAAATAAAGAATCTGCAATCAAATTATTATTGACACCAGGTATTTCACAAGTCTATTATGGAGACGAGTCAGATCGTCCTTTGGTAATTCCAAACACTATTGGTGATGCTACTTTAAGGTCTTTTATGAATTGGGAAGCCATAGAAAAAGATAGTTCAACACAAGCAAAAGTGGCTTTTTGGGGTGTGTTAGGTAGGTTCAGGAGAGATAATCCTGCTGTGGGTGCGGGTGTACATCAAATGTTATCGCAGTCACCTTATGTATTTGCTAGAACGTATAAAATGGGGGATTACGCTAATAAAGTGATAGTAGGATTAGAATTACAGAAAGGTGAAAAAGAATTAGTTGTATCGGATGTTTTTGCAGATGGAACTATATTGGTAGATGCTTGTTCTGGACATGAAGTTATGGTGAGAAACGGTCATGTTGTGTTAGATACAGATTATGATTTAGTATTGTTGGCAATAAAGAAATAGAACTATGAAGAAGATTGGTATAGTAGTATTTGGAGTATTGATGTTATTTGCTTGTGAAAATAGAAGCAAAGTACAGGACAAAAAAACAGTTGAACAAAAAAAAGTAGTTTATCAAGTGTTTACACGATTGTTTGGGAACACGAAAACAACAAATAAGGCTTGGGGAACTAAAGAAGAGAATGGAGTAGGGAAATTTATCGATTTTTCAGAGAAAGCATTGTCAGAAATTAAGAAATTAGGAGTTACACATATTTGGTATACGGGGGTTTTACATCATGCAATGGTTACCGACTATACAGATTATGGCATTTCTAACGACGATCCAGATGTGGTAAAAGGACGAGCAGGTTCTCCATATGCGGTTAAAGATTATTACAATGTAGATCCTGATTTAGCAGTGAATCCTGAAAAGCGTATGCAAGAATTTGAAGCATTGATTGAAAGAACACACAACGCCGGTATGAAAGTGATTATCGATATAGTGCCAAATCACATTGCCAGAAAATACGAGGGTAAGTCTAACCCTGAGGGAGTGAAAGATTTTGGTGCAAATGATGACACTACTAAAGAGTATGATAGAAACAATAACTTTTATTATGTGGTAGGAGAAGAGTTTAAAGTACCTAAACCGTTACATAATTACAAGCCATTAGGAGGAGAGAACCACATAGGTGTTGATGGTGAGTTTATTGAGAATCCTGCGAAATGGACGGGAAATGGCTCAAGGTTGGCACAGCCAAATTTTTATGATTGGTATGAAACTGTAAAAATAAATTATGGGGTAAGACCTGATGGAACCAAAGATTTTTCTGTACTTCCAAAAGGATATGCGTTAAAAGAAGCTAAAGAACATTTTGAGTTTTGGAAAGGGCAAGAAGTCCCCGATTCATGGAATAAATTTAAAGACATTGCATTGTTTTGGTTGGGTAAAGGAGTTGATGGTTTTAGGTATGATATGGCAGAAATGGTTCCGGTTGAATTTTGGAGTTATATGAATTCTTCCATCAAGATGAAAAATAAGGATGCTTTCTTGTTGGCGGAGGTGTACAATCCTGACCTGTATAGAGACTATATTCATTTAGGGAAAATGGATTATTTATATGATAAGGTAGCGCTGTACGATAGTATCAAAAAAATAGTTCAAGAAAAAGGAAGTACGGATGCGATTTCGATGATTGTTGATGATTTAAAAGATATAGAACACAATATGTTGCATTTTTTAGAGAATCACGACGAGCAGCGCTTTGCAAGTGCTGAATTTGCAGGAAGCTCTAAGAAAATAAAACCAGCAATGATTGTTTCGGCAACATTAACAAGTGCACCTACGATGCTATACTTTGGACAAGAAGTTGGAGAAAAAGCAGAAGAAAATGCTGGTTTTGGTACAGCAACACGTACCTCAATTTTTGATTACATTGGAGTGCCGGCACATCAGCGATGGATGAATAATGGAGCGTTCGATGGAGGACAGCTTTCAAAGGGAGAACAAGAATTAAGAGCGTTTTATAAGACATTGTTGAATTTTACAATAAATAGCAGTGCCCTGATGGGAGACTTTTATGATTTACATTCCTATAACAGGATGAATTCAGAGATGTATAATAACTTGCATTATGCATTTGCTCGATGGTCTGAAAACGAGCAGTTAATCATTTTTGTGAATTTTGATAAAAATATTACAAATCAACTCGTGCTGCACCTTCCAAAAGACTTAATTACAACATTTAATCTAAATGACGGAACATATACTTTGAAGGATCAGTTAGGTGGTAATGCAAAGCATAAATTGGTTGTGAAAAATGGTTTGGGTTTTATTAGGATCCATGCAAATGGCTTAGACGGATTTATTTTTAAAATTCAATAAATACATTGTTTTTTAAGCGTTGAAAGTACGTTTAATTTTATGGAAATGAGTGATCTGATGTTGTTCATACCTTCGAAAACGATATAGTATCGATAGTTGTTGTTAGTTCAAATATGTTATAATATATTTGAGAAAAATTAAACGAAAACTTATGATTTTAATAGCAGACGGAGGATCAACTAAAGTAGATTGGATTGCTTTAGATGAGAATAAAAATGAACTTTTTAAGGTAAGAACTCCAGGTTTAAATCCAGCAGTTGTTGATGAGAAAGTATTGAGAGAAAGAGTACTTTCAGCGAAAGAATTTTCTGAAAACTTAGAAAAAGTTACACAAGTTTTTTTCTATGGAGCTGGTTGTGGTACTGTTGTCGCTACTAAAATATTAAAAGATTTATTTGAAGAGCTTTTTTCTAATGCTGAGGTTGTTGTAGAAGAAGATATGTTGGCTGCAGTGTATGCGGCGACAGGAAGTGAACCTGCTATAGTATGTATTTTAGGTACGGGATCAAATAGTTGTTATTATGATGGAAAAGATATTTATTCTTCGACTGTTTCTTTGGGATATATGTTGATGGATGAAGCAAGCGGTAATTATTTTGGTAAACGTTTGATACGTAATTATTATTACAAAACTATGCCAGAAGATATTGCAAAAAAGTTTGAAGAATCTTACGATTTATCTCCAGATACGATCAAACATAATTTATACAAAGAACCTAATCCTAATACGTATTTAGCGGATTTTGCCAGTTTTATGTTCCAGTTTAAAGAGGAACAATTTGTAAAAGATTTAATGGAATCTGGATTTGAAGAGTTTTTTGTCACGAGGGTTTTACCTTATAAGAAAGACAAAGCAACTCCGATTTATTTTATAGGTTCGATTGCACATTATTTTTATGATATTCTTGAAAAGGTAGCTCAAAAACACGGATTGAATTTAGCGGGAGCTATTCAACGTCCAATAGATAATTTAATCAAATACCACAAAGAGCATTTAATCAAATAACGCTAATGTTCTTTCTAAAGCCATTCCTCTAGAGCCCTTTATGAGATAGGTGCAAGGAGTTGGTTCAAATGATTTACTAAAAGCCTCAAAAGAAGTATGCAAATTACCTTTTGAGGTTTTTACTTTTGAGAAATGTTCACCGATAAAATGTAATTGTTCGAAATCGAGTGATTGGGCATATTCTACAATATCTTGATGTTCTTTTTCGCTGTCAACACCGAGTTCAAACATATCACCTAAAATCACGACTTTATTTGCTGAACTCATTCTTGAGAAGTTGTCAAGAGCTGCTTTCATGCTAGTAGGGTTTGCATTGTATGCATCCAAAATAATTTTCGTCCCTTTTTTTTCTATTATTTGTGATCTGTTATTATCTGGGGTATAGTTCTCGATAGCAGATTTGATTTGTTCTGTGGTTATCTTGAAATGTTTTCCTATGGTAATTGCGGCCTTAATATTTGAAAAGTTATAGGTTCCTATTAAGTTTGTTTTTATTCTAGTTTTATCCAATGCAATCTCAAGAAATGGATTGGAATCAAGTAGCGTTATATTCTCGTAAAAATTGATGGAGGTGATATTTTCTGTTTTCGATACCTGGATGTGATCTTCAGGATTTACAAATGCAGTTTTTTCGTTCTTTTGTAGGTAAGTATATATTTCTGATTTACCTTTGATTACACCTTCAACGCCACCAAAACCTTCTAAGTGTGCTTTTCCAAAGTTTGTGATATATCCAAAATTTGGTTCGGCAATTGAACACAATAATTCAATTTCTTTTTGGTGATTTGCTCCCATTTCAACGATACCTATCTCCGTTTTATCTGAAAACGATAACAATGTTAAGGGCACTCCAATATGATTGTTGAAATTTCCTACTGTAGCTGTTGTTGTGTATTGGGTAGATAAAACACAATTAATTAACTCTTTTGTAGTTGTTTTTCCATTGCTGCCTGTAAGTGCAATGACTGGTATGTTTAGTTTTTTTCTATGATAGTTTGCAAGAGTTTGTAGGGTTGTTAAAACATCTTTTACTTGAATTAATTTACTATGTTTTTTGGTAGAGTCTACCTCGTCTACCACAGCATATGTAGCACCTGACTCTATGGCTTTTAATGCAAATTCATTTCCGTTAAAATTAGCTCCTTTTAGGGCGAAAAAAATACTATTGTTTTTAATTTTGCGTGTGTCTGTAGCGATGCCGCTTGATGCTATAAAAAGCTGATACAACTCAGAAATGTTCATTTGCAAACGTATTTATAATAAAAAACCTCACTAAGTTATAGTAAGGTTTTATTCAGTTAATTTTATCTTCTTATTTGTAATAAGGAGTTTTTTTAGATTCTGTCATGTTCCCTACTTTGTCTAAAGCACATCTAAATCCAATAAACTCAGTGGCCATATATTGTGGTAGGTATCTTCTTTGGGCTGGATCTAGCCAAAATTCTCGATCTCTCCAAGAACCTCCTTTGTATACTCTTGTTCTATCTCCAATTAAAGTAGTTCGTTTTTTGTCGTCAAACTTCGTCTCAAGTTCTCCAGTTTCATAGTCGAATGTAGTTACTGGGTCTAAAGGTGAATTGTACATTCTAGGGATAACTTCCATTTCGGTAATGTCTTTGTTGTAATATCTAGAATTCGTCAAATCCCCATCTCCTAAACTAGAATTGTCTGATTGAGTATAGTTAAAGCGAAGTTGTGCATCCTCTTCAGTTATAGGTTCGTAGATAACCCTACCAGGAATGTTTTTAGCCACGATTTTTCCGTTAGGTAGTGTATCATATAAAACATCATCGTAATCTGCAATCACAACTCTTCCTGTTTCATCTATAGATTTTTTCATAAATAGATTTCCTCGTACGTAGTTGAAGTCATTCATCTCAGTGTCGATATGAGGACGATATACGTCATACACCCATTCAGCAACATTTCCGGCCATGTCATACAAACCAAAAGCATTTGGAGGATAAGATTTTATGCGATTCGTAATGTCTGCACCGTCATTACTCCAACCAGCAATTCCACTGTAATCACCTCTTCCTTGTTTGAAGTTTGCTAGTTGGTCACCTCTATTGCTTCTAGAATTGTTTCTAGTGTATTTACCATCCCAAGGATATTTTTTTCTACCTCTAATGTTGTTGTATTCTCTGTTCTGAATAATTGCTTTCGCTGCATATTCCCATTCAGCCTCTGTTGGAAGTCTAAAATCTGGGTATAATATACCATCATGTGGTTTTACGTGTCTTCCTTTGAAGCCTTTTCTACCTTTAATAGTATCTTTTGTGATATCAGATCTTCTAATACTTTTTAATCCTTTGTTATAAATGCTTGAATCTCCATCAAAAAGGATATCTGGACTTGAATAATAAGCTTCTGTGTTGAAGTGGTTTTTACCTTCTACTAAAATAGAATCTTCATTGAATAGATTTTTAATGATTCCTAAGTCCATTAATATTTTTTCGTTCACACGATCGGTTCTCCATTCACAATAATCATTTGCTTGAGACCAACTTACTCCAACTACAGGGTAATTTGCATATGCAGGGTGACGTAAATAAGTTTCACTTAACGACTCATTACTACCTAATGCATTTCTCCAAACTAAAGTATCAGGTAAAGCCGCTTCATAAATATGACTATAATCATCGACTCTAGGAGGGAAAACTCTTTCTAACCACAGCAAATAAAATAAGTATTCTGAATTTGTAACTTCCGCTTCATCCATATAAAAAGAACGAATTTGCATTCTTCTAGGAGTTGTATTCCAATCAGACATAATATCATCCTGTACACTACCCATGGTAAAAGTACCTCCTTCAATCAAGACCATTGCAGGCGGTGTTTTGTGTTCTTTATACTTGTTATTTACAGCAAAGCCTCCATAATCTGGATCATTAAATTTCCAACCTGTTAACGTAGAGGTAGTTGAGCTTTTGTTTGAATTTGAATTTTTACTACAGCTTGAAATTCCTATGCTTAGAAGAACAAGGGCGAAAAATTTTATTTTAAACAATTGATTCATATTTAATATTAAATTATGGGGTATTACAATCAAGACGCAATTTACACTATTTATGTTTTTTCACAATAAATTCATCATAAAATAGTTCATTATAAATGAATGCTAATTTTTAGTTGCGCTTTGTTTATAACGTTTGCTTTTTTTCTTTATTATGTATTATCTTGCAGACTTTATTGAAATTCGTACTGTAACCAAACTTTATATGTGTTTTAAGAGATTTGTTTTGTTGATGTTTTTGTGTAGTACCCTATTTGGTTATGCTCAAAAATCAGTTGTAAAATCAATAAGTTTGGAATGGGATATGTCCTCTGTTTTAGAAACATCTCAAGGGAATAAACAGTTGTTGCCTCTTGTAAAAGGTGGTTTTGTTGATGAAAACGGGGTTCCAGTTTATCAAATGTTTTGGGAGGTTCCTGAAGAAATGAATAATGTATCGTATACTTTAGAAAATATCGTATCCGAAACTGTTGATTCGAAATATTTAAATGCCATAGATAAGTCAAATTTATCTACTGAAGTTTCCAATAAATTGACGATTTCAAAGTCTCCTAAGCTATATGGACTGTCATTAGTCATCAATCCTTTGGTAAACATTAACGGTGAGGTTAAAAAACTCATTTCTTTTGATGTAGTTTATCAATTAACGAATAGAGCTCAAAAATTAAGTACTACGGCTAATTTTGGAGATTCTGTTTTGAAAGATGGTAGGTGGTTCAAATTTGCCATTGACAGAACAGGAGTGTTTAAGATTGACGCTGCATTTTTGAACAGTATTGGTTTGTCAACAGAAGGGTTAAACCCTAGAAATATTAGGATATATGGTAATGGTAGTGCTTTACTTCCAAATCTGAACAGTGATTTTAGGTATAATGACTTGCAAGAAAATGATATTCTAGTTGTTGGAGAAGAAGATGGTGCTTTTGACGAAAGTGATTATATATTGTTTTATGGAATAGGACCCGATGATTGGATCAATGATAGCGAAAGTACGATTCGGCACAGAAAAAATATTTATACCGAACGTGGTTTTTATTTTATTACTGTAGATAAAGGACCTGGTGCTCGAATTGCAACCAATGAACCGCTGATTTTTGATGCCACTGAGAGGGTAACAACATTTAAAGATTACATTTTTAAAGAAGACGAATTCGTAAATCTACTAGGAGGTGGCCAACAATGGTTTGGAGATGCTTTTGATGAGCAAAATATTCGAAACTATAGTTTGAATTTCGAGAATATCGATATATCTAAAGATATTCAGGTAAGAATTCGTGCTGCTGCTAGTTCTAATACAACGACACAATTGAGTGCAACGTTAAATGGTTCTCCTCTAGAAACCATGAATTTCTCTGCAATTAGTGTAGGAGCTGTTCGAAAGTATGATGATGATACCGTTGATGAATTTGTATCTGTGGATACTCCGAATATAAATATAAGCCTAAATTACAACAATAATGGTCTTCCAAATTCTCTATGTTATTTGGATTATATTGAAATAATTGGAGACAAATTGTTACGAGCAAATGGAAGTCAATTCGGATTCAGAAATTATTCTTCTCAAGATGTAGGTAAGGTACTTGAGTATTCAATTGAAAACAAAAATGCAATTTCTATGGTATGGGATGTAACTGATTTTTTGCATCCAAAAAGTATTTCAAATGAAAAACCCGAAGAAGCTTCTTATGACTTTAAAGCTTTGTCAGGGGTTTTTAGAGAATATAGAGTATTGAATACTAATGATTATTATGCTCCAATCGCAATAGAAAACGCTCAAATAGGAAATCAAAATTTACACGGATTACGAGATATTCAATACTTAATAATTACTAGAGAAGAGTTGGTAAGTCAGGCACAAAGAATCGCTAATTACCATCAGAATAATTCTGCTTTAAATTGTCGTGTTGTATCTCTTAAGCAGATTTATAATGAATTTGGCTCTGGTTCTCCAGATATTACTGCAATTCGTGATTTTGTAAAATATTTATACGATAATGCAACCTCTGAAGATAATAAAGTAAAATATTTATGCTCGTTTGGAGATTCGACTTATGATTATAAAGATAGATTAACAAACAATAATAATATAGTACCAGTTTATTTGTCATACGATAGTTTTAGCTTGGTAACGTCTTATGTTACTGATGATTATTATGGAATGATGGATTCTTGGGAGGGAACGATGCTTTCCACAGATAAACAGGATGTAGCTACAGGTAGAATATTAGTTTCTGATAATATTGAAGCCGAAATTGTGGTTAGTAAACTATTAAATTATTACACGAAAAATTCTTTTGGAGCATGGCGAAATTCTATCGTGATGTTTACCGATGATATGGATAATGCAAGTGAAGTTGTGTTTATGGAGGACATGGACAGGATTGCAGAAGCTGTAGTACTTCAGAAACCGCAATTGAATATCAAAAAGATTTATGCAGATGCCTATGTTCAATTAGAGACAGCAGGTGGAAGTAGATATCCGGATGTTAATGCTGCCGTCTCAAACTCAGTAGAGAAAGGAAGTCTAATGATCAATTACTTCGGGCATGGAGGAGAACAAGGTTTGGGTAGTGAACGTTTGATGACGATCAATGATATCAAATCATGGGTGAATTATGATAAGCCACCGCTTTTTGTGACCATTACTTGTGATTTCACTAGATTTGATAATCCATTCGTCTTTACAGCAGGAGAAGAAATGGTAGTTGCTAGAAATGGCGGAAGTCCAACATTGATAACAACAACGAGAGAAGTTTATATCAGGGAAGGGAGAAGATTTAACCAAACTTTGATGCCAAAAGTTTTAGACGTAAATAACGAAGGATATACGATTTCTGAAGCTTTAATGCATGCCAAAAATGAAACTCCGCTAGCAAGTAAACAGCATTTCTTCATTTATTCCATAGGTGATCCTGCAATGAGATTGGGAATTCCGGAACCAAATATAAAAGTCACACATATAAATGATAAAGATGTTACAGTTTCTCGTGATACTTTAAAGGCTTTGTCTAAAATAAAAATTACAGGTATCATTACTGATGGGGCTGATAATAAACTAACCGATTTTTCGGGAGAGCTTTCATCAACAATTTTTGATAAAATATCGCAAAGGTCTACCTTAAATAATGATGGATTTACCGAAGTTATTGACGGGGTTAGAGTTCCTATTATTAGAGATTTTAATGTGCAAGAAAGTAATGTCTACAGAGGTAAAACGAAGGTGGTTAACGGTGAATTTTCATATGAATTTATAGTTCCAAAAGACATAAAACTGTCTTTCGGGAAATCAAAAATTAGTTTGTTTGCAACCAATGATATAGATAATAAAGGAGGCGTTGATATTGAAACTATCATTGGAGGTTTGAATGAAAATGCAGAAGAAGACATTGAAGGTCCGGAAATAGCTCTGTATATGAATGATGAAACTTTTGTAGATGGAGCGAATACAAGTGCAACACCAAATTTAATAGCTCAATTTTCAGATGCAAGTGGTATCAATACTTCTTCTGGGGCAATAGGTCATGCAATTACAGCAGTAATTGATGGAGATGAGGGGAATCCGATTGAGTTAAATGAGTTTTATGAATCCGAAACAGGAGATTTTACAAAAGGTACTTTAACTTATACATTAAGAAATTTAGAACCAGGTCCACATACTTTGAAATTAAAAGTTTGGGACACATACAACAATGTCTCAGAAAAATCGTTATCTTTTACCGTGACTGAAGCATCTGAATTTCTTTTGGAGAATGTTTTGAATTATCCAAATCCATTTTTAGATTACACACAATTTTGGTTTACACATAACCAGCCAAATCAATTGTTAGATGTAAAAATATATATTTATACCGTTTCAGGTAAATTGATAAAATCTATAAACGAAGTTATTCAAACTCCAGGAAGTTTGTCTCGATCTATCTCATGGAATGGTCTTGACGATTTTGGAGACAGAATAGGAAAGGGAGTTTATGTTTATAAATTAGAAGTAAAAAATATTACAACGGGTGTAAAAGCCGAAAAATTTGAAAAATTAGTAATGCTTCAATAGAAGCCAAACCATAATTAAATGAGAATACAAAAAGCAGCAATACTATTTTTGCTATTACTAGGGGTAAATAATAATATCGTATCTCAGGCTCCTGAGCCTAATCCAATTTCTACAGTTGCACCTTTGATGATGATTAATTCTGATGCGAGGTCAGCAGGTCAGGGTGATGTTGGTGTAGCCACAACTTCTGATGCAAGCTCAATTTACCACAACTCGGCGAAAATGGCCTTCAATACTTCAGAATATACCGTAGGAGTTAATTATACACCTTGGTTGCAAAACCTTGTTGACGGTTTGTTCGTGGGTGGTTTTTCAATTATCAATCGTATTGATGAAAGAAGTGCTTGGGGAGCAAATTTGAGGTATTTTTCTTTGGGGACTATTGATTTATATGATGATATAGGTATTCCGCAGGGTGTTGAGAACCCAAATGAGTTAACTGCAGCAGTTTCTTACGCATTAAAATTGAATGATTATTTCTCTATGGGAGTTGCATTGCGTTATATTCGATCTGATTTGTCGATAAAGTCTTCCAATACAGATATTTCTCCAATCAATGGTTTTGGGGTAGATGTAAATGGATTTTACCAATCTCCTGAAAAAAATTATGGAAGTTTCAATGGTCGAATAAGAGCTGGATTTAATATTTCGAATTTAGGACCTAAAGTTTCGTATACATCAGGAGTAGAAAATTTTATTCCAACTCGTTTGCGTTTAGGAGGTGGATTTGATTTTATTTTAGATAATTATAACACGATTGCAGTAACTACGGAGTTTTCTAAATTATTGGTTCCAACACCGCCAATTAGAGATTCTTCAGGTAATATTATTAAGGGACAAGATGATAATGTTGGTTGGGTTGAAGGTATGTTCCAGTCTTTCTCTGATGCACCTTATGGTTTCGGTGAAGAAATGCAAGAAATTACTGTAGGTTTGGGGGCAGAATATTTATATAATAATTCTTTTGCTTTACGAGCTGGTTATTTTCATGAAAGTGAGATGAAAGGTAATCGTCAATATTTTACTATGGGTGGTGGAATCAAAGCAAAATCATTTAATATAGATTTATCTTATTTGGTGAATACGGCTTCTGCTTACAATCCTTTAGAAAGTACACTTCGTTTTTCTTTATCATTTGATATTGGAGATATTTACGATAATTTTTAAATTATTTTTGTGGATATAGATTCTCGTGAAGATTTGCATAAAATCGTGTCGCTTTTTTATCAAAAATTATTTGATGATAGTGAAATGAAGCAATTTTTTACGGATTTTTTGGAGCCAACTTTTCTTGAGAAACATCTTCAAGTTTTAGTAGATTTTTGGTATGGTGTATTATTCCATTCCGGAACGTATTCTAAAAATGCTATGGCACCTCATATGCAAAAGCATCGCGAAATGCCTTTTAACTCTAAACATTTTAAAAAGTGGATGTTGTTATTTTCTGATTCAATTGATGCTCTTTTTGAGGGAGTTAATGCAGAAACCTTAAAAAACAGAGCTCAATCCATTGCGACTGTAATGGAGTTGAAGATTTTACACAAGCCAGAGGATGTTTAAACGATCATTTTGTTGTCATTTGTATAGATGTATGTATTTTTGCAACTGAAATATTTTCTGGCGATAAAATCGTTTGGTGGAATTAAAAAATAAATTATGTCGGTTTATTCTGTTATTACTGGAACTGGAAGCTGTATTCCAACTCTTATCAAAAAAAATTCTGATTTTTTAGATAGTACTTTTTTAAATGAGGATGGTACAAGTTTTTCAAATGACAATGAGACCATTGTTCAAAAATTTAAAGAAATAACTGGTATTGAAGAAAGAAGGTATGCTGAAAGTGGAGTCAATGCTTCTGATCTAGGTGCGGCGGCTGCTGAAAAGGCTATCGTAAAAGCTGGCATTGACAAAAATACGATAGATCAGATAATTGTTGCACATAATTTTGGTGATGTCGCTGAAGGAAGTATTCAAGGTGATACATTGCCGAGTGTTGCTTCAAAAATTAAAAATAAATTAGGAATACAAAACACTTCATGTATTGCTTATGATTTGCTTTTTGGTTGTCCTGGTTGGGTTCAAGGGGTTATTCAAGCCGAGGCTTTTATTAAGTCTGGTATGGCGAAGAGAGTATTGGTTATAGGAACAGAGACATTATCGAGAGTAGTCGACGATTACGATCGAGATTCAATGATATATGCAGATGGTGCAGGTGCTGTAATTATTGAAGCAGTCGAGAGTGATGAGCCAATTGGTGTTTTAAGTCATGGAGCGCAAACGTTTACTGAAGAAGAAACGAATTATTTGTTTTTTGGAGAATCTTATAAAGACGATGTGAAAAACACGACGCGATACATTAAAATGTACGGTAGAAAGATTTATGAATTTGCATTGAATAATGTGCCTAATGCAATGAAACAAGTACTTGATAACAGTGGTGTTTCTATTGATCAAGTGAAAAAAATCTGCATACATCAAGCCAATGAGAAAATGGATGAGGCAATTGTAAAAAGATTCTTTAGATTGTATAAAGCTAAAGTTCCAAAAGGCGTTATGCCTATGAGTATCCATAAATTAGGGAATAGTTCTGTAGCTACAGTTCCTACTTTGTTAGATTTAATCTTAGAAGGAGAAATGGAAGGACAAGAAATCAACAAAGGTGATGTGATTATTTTGGCATCAGTAGGGGCTGGTATGAACATTAATGCTGTTGTTCATAAATTTTAAGCTATTATTTCTTCACAAATTCGATATCGAAAAGATTTGTCAAGTGTTTGAGTGTTTTTTCTTTCACTTCGTTTTCTGATATTTTTTTACCTAACTCAGCTTCCATGGAAGTAACAGCTTTCCCTTTTATACCGCAAGGAATAATATTATCGAAATAACCCAAGTCGACATTTACATTTAATGCAAATCCATGCATGCTTACCCATCTACTGCATCGTACGCCTAAAGCGCAAATTTTTCTAGCAAACGGAGTTCCAGTATCAAACCAAACTCCAGTTTCTCCATCACTGCGTTCCCCTTTTAATCCATACTCAGCTAAGGTTAAAATGATAGCTTCTTCTAGAAAGCGTAAATATTTATGAATGTCTGTGAAAAAATTTTCCAAATCAAAAATAGGGTATCCTACGATTTGTCCAGGTCCATGGTAGGTAATATCACCGCCTCTATTGCTTTTATAAAACGTAGCTCCTTTGGCTTCAAGTTGCTTTTCGTTCAGTAAAAGATTGCTCAAATCACCGCTCTTCCCTAATGTGTATACATGAGGATGCTCTACAAATAAAAAATAGTTTTCTGTTTCAATAGAAGTTTCGTTATTTCGATTTTCCATTTTTTTAGCAACAATCGCATCAAACAGTTCTACTTGGTAATCCCAAGCTTCTTGGTATCCTTTTTTGCCAATATCTTCTATGTAAACCTTTTTATTCATCTTCAGTATGCCAATTCTATTGCAATGCAAAGGTCTGAAAAAATAACGAGTTTTAGCTTTAGATACTAAGACTTGTTTTTTTAAGTTATCTATATGAAAATACTTACCTTGAATAATGTATTTTTGTTTAAAATTTGTTGATCAATGTCAATTAAAGTAACAGATATTAGCAAGTATTATGATGCACAAAAGGCGTTAGATACTGTTGGTTTTTCAATCGAAAAAGGAGAGGTTGTTGGGTTTTTAGGACCAAATGGTGCTGGTAAGTCTACATTGATGAAAATTCTCACTGGTTTTTTGTTACCGGATGAAGGATGTGTTATGGTATGTGGAATAGATGTTGAACTAGATCCTATCAATGCGCAAAAGAAAATAGGCTATTTACCTGAACAGAATCCGTTGTATGAAGAAATGTACGTACGTGAATATTTACTTTTTGTGGCAGAATTACATGGCGTTCAGAAAAACAATATTGAAACACTTGTCGAACGAATTGGATTGACGCCAGAAGCAAACAAAAAAATAAAAGAACTTTCTAAAGGGTTCAAGCAAAGAGTTGGTTTGGCTGCAGCTTTGTTGCATGATCCTGAAGTGTTGATTCTCGATGAACCGACCACAGGCTTAGACCCAAACCAATTGATAGAAATTAGAGAGTTGATAAAAGAACTTGGTACAAACAAAATTGTTTTATTCTCAACACACATCATGCAAGAAGTGGAAGCTGTTTGTGATAGAGTACTGATTTTAAAAAATGGGAAGATAATTGCTGATGAGAATTTGCAAGAGCTAAAGGCACAACAGCAACAGGTTATCGAAGTAGCTTTTGATTTTCAAATTGAAGAACGTTTCTTGAAAGAGATACCATATCTTGAAAAATGTATATGTGTGAGCGGAAGTAATTGGGAGTTGTATTTCTCAACAGCAGAAGATATGCGTTCAGAGGTTTTTGATTTTGCTAATAAAAATGGGTTGAAAATTATTCAGCTAAACACTCAAAATAAAAATTTAGAAAGTTTGTTTACAGAATTAACTAGTTAGTATCATTTACTTTCAATCTTGCATTGGCCGTTATTGCTACTTGACTAAAGTTGTTGTCTAAATATTTGTAATAGCCTGCAATAGCTATCATTCCTGCATTGTCTGTCGTGTATTCGAATTTTGGAATGTAAGTAGTCCATCCATATTTGTTTTCAGCTTCTTGAATTCTTTTTCGAACTTCAGAGTTGGCAGAAACGCCCCCTGCAATAGCGATATGTTTGATACCTGTTTCTTTCACGGCATTTTTTAATTTGTCCATCAATATAGTAACAATTGTATGCTGTAATGAGGCACAAATATCATGTAAGTTTTCTTTGATGAAATTCGGATTTGTTTTTTCTTCTTTTTGAATGAAGTACAAAAAAGCGGTTTTCAAACCACTAAAGCTAAAATCCATGGCACCTACTCGAGGTTTTGTAAACTTGTATGCTTTGGGGTTTCCTGTCTGAGCGTATTTGTCAATTAAGGGGCCACCTGGATAAGGAAGGTCTAATATTTTGGCCGATTTATCATATGCCTCTCCAACAGCATCGTCGATAGTTTCACCCAATACCTTCATCTCAAAGTAGTTTTCTACTTTTACAATTTGTGTATGCCCCCCGCTAATGGTTAAACAGATAAATGGAAAAGGAGGTTTTTTACTGTTTTCTTCCTCTATAAAATGAGCCAAAACGTGCCCTTGCATGTGGTTGATATCTAACAAAGGTATGTTCAAACTTTGCGCTAAAGATTTTGCGAATGAGGTACCAACAAGTAAAGATCCCATTAAACCAGGTCCGCGTGTAAAAGCTATGGCATTTAAGTCTTTTTTGTCGATATTTGCTTTTTGAATCGCTTGTTGAACAACAGGTACTATATTTTGCTGATGAGCACGTGAAGCTAATTCTGGAACGACACCACCGTATTCAGCATGAATTTCTTGATTGGCTACTGTATTTGATAAAATTCTATCATTACAAATAACGGCAGCACTCGTATCGTCACAAGATGATTCAATGGCAAGGATGTAAACAGGTTTATTCGACATATATAACGGTTTAGGCATTCTTTTTGCAAACAGAGAACAAAAATAAAGCATATCAAACGAATAAGAAAAATACTCATCAGGTTTTTAGCAATTGTTTTGCTTTTATTGGTTGTTCTTAGTTTTTTATTGACACTACCTTCAGTTCAAACAAAAATCGGGACGAAAGTTTCACAGTTTTTAAAAGAAAAGTACGATACTGATATTACGGTAGACCAAATAAAAATAGCGGTAGTTGGTGACCTTGAATTAAAAGGGATATTGATAAAAGATCACCATAATGATACCTTGATTGCTGCTAAGAAGTTAACAACAGGCCTGAAAGAGATAAATTCTCTTTTGCGAAATAGACTGTCATTAGGTGAAGCAGATATTTTCGATGGCGTATTTCATATGATCACATATGAGGGAGAAGAAACTAATAATTTAACTGTTTTTTCTAGAAAATTCTCTAATAAAAACAAAACGAAAAAGAAATCATTCCGTCTGAATGCTCCAAGAATTGGACTCCATAATATCAATTTTGATATCGTCAATCAGAACAAAAAAAAATCGCCAATTGTTTATTACAATAAAATTGAGGGAGATGTAAAAGATTTTAATCTTAATGGTACTTTACTTGATTTAAAAGTAGTAAACACTAGTTTTGTTGAAAATCATGGTTTAGAGGTGGAAAACCTATCTACAGGGTTTACGTATTCACCGACAAAAATGGAATTTGAAGATGCCGTTTTAGAAACATCACATTCTAAATTAAATGCGAAAATAGATTTTGATTATTCGGGGACAGATATGCAAGATTTTATAAATAAAGTAAAAATCGATGCTGCGTTTTCTAATTCTAAGGTTTCTATTAAAGATTTAAAAAAACTATACAAAGAACTTGGTGGTAATGAAACGTTTTTTGTGAAGAGTAGGTTTAGAGGTACGTTGAATAATTTTAAACTTTCAAATTTTAATTTAACGTCGACTTCTCAATTTGTTGTAAAGGGCAATTATCACTTTAAACAAGCAATTTCTCAAGGAAATTCTTTTAGTATCAATGGTATAAGCGAACAGGTTACAGCAAATTATTCTCAGTTAAAAGCATTGTTACCAAATATTATTGGTAAAAATATTCCCTCGGAGTTTAAGAAAATTGGAAAGTTTACGTTAACCGGCTCAACTTTAATAACCAAAAGCCTTTTAGACTTGGCAATTGATATTAAATCAAGTGTTGGAAAAGCAAGCGTTGATTTGGAATTGCAAAATTTTGATAATATTGATGAAGCTTCTTACGAAGGTTATGTAAATGTTACAAATTTTCAGTTGGGTAAAATGGTCGGTAATCCGCTGATTGGAAAGTTGTCTTTCGAAGGTGAAGTAAGTGGAGCAGGGTTTAGAATAGATAACATTAACACCTCATTGATTGGAATCGTTTCGAAACATCAATACAAAGGATATACTTATCGGGGGATTCAAGTAGATGGTTTCTTTCAAAACAACTTATTCAACGGTCATATGAATGTCAATGACCCAAATATAAGAATGGAGTTTACGGGGTTGGCAGATTTATCTTCAGAAAAAAACAAATTCGATTTTAGTGCCAAAATAGAGAAGTTCGATTTAAAAAAACTCAATCTTTTTGAAAGAGATAGTGTCTCACTAGTTAGAGGTAATATTGATATCGATTTAGTGGGGAACTCTATAGATGACATTGTTGGATCAGCCAGTTTTTCTGATGCTACTTATATCAACGAATACCAAGAACATCGTTTTGAGAATTTTTATTTAAAATCTGAAATGAATGAAAAAGTTAGGGTACTAACTTTCGATTCACAAGATATTATTAATGGTCAAGTAAAAGGTGAGTTTCAATTCAAAGATTTGAAACATTTGGTTGAAAATTCATTGGGTAGTATGATGACAAATTATGCACCACATGAAATAAAGCAAGATCAATTTATTGAGTTTGATTTTGAAATTTTCGAGCAAATTATTCCTGTGATCTCTCCAAAAGTTAGTTTGCTGTCGAGTGCTAGTTTGAAAGGTAAAGTGGTTGGTGAAAACAATGAAATAAAAATGCTTTTCGAAACACCAAAATTACGTGTCAATAAAACTTTTGTAGATAGTGTTAGTCTTAAGTTGGATAATAAAAACCCATCTTTAAACACCAATTTTATTGTCAAGAAAATTAAGACGCCAAAATATACATTCAGAGACATCAACCTTTACAATAAGAAAATAAACGACACCTTATTTTTTAGAACGGATTTTACTGGTGGCGCAGAGAATAAAGAGCGGTTCGGAATGGTATTTTATTATACGATTGATAAAAATAAAAACTCTGTTCTTGGAATTTTGGAATCGAAAATTTTATTCAAAGACAAAGAATGGAAAATTAACCCTGAAGGAAATAAAGAAAATAAACTGGTTTTTGATTTATACAAACAAGAGTATCAAATTAAAGAAATTGAATTGTTGACAGAAGGTCAAGAAATTCGATTTGAAGGGGTGATTCGAGATTCTACTTATAAAAATTTGAACATGAAGTTCAATAACGTAAATCTCGATCAAGTAATGCCAAAAATAGATAGTCTTTCTTTGAGTGGTATTATCGATGGAGATTTAAACTTTAAACAAGAAGATGGTATCTACAATCCTTTGGGTAATTTGCAAATCAAAGAATTTACGATCAATGAATCTTTTCAAGGTGATTTGAATATGCATATCAATGCAAAAGATTCTTACGAGAAATACAAAGTAGATATTTCTTTATTAGATGATTCGTTCAAAAGACTAAACGCGACAGGGTTAATTGATATCAGTCCAAAAGTCCCAGCGATTGATTTGAATGTGAGTTTAGACGCTTTTAATTTAAATGCATTTAGTCCGCTAGGTAAAAATGTATTATCTCATTTACGAGGCGTAGCCAATGGCGGTTTTAGTGTTAAAGGACCACTTTCTAATCCAAATATGGATGGGGTGTTGTATTTAAAAAATGCAGGTTTTACATTTCCGTATTTAAATGTTGATTACAACTTGATACAATCTCCTCGAGTGTTGTTGAAAGGACAATCTTTTGTTTTTGATAATCTTTCGTTACAAGACACCAAGCATTTGACTAGAGGAACAATAAATGGTTCTATAGAACATTCATTCTATAAAAATTGGGAGTTAAATTTAAGTTTAAAATCAGATCGAATTCTTGTTTTAGATACAGAAGATGGAGAAAATGTTGCCTATTATGGAACAGGGTATATATCAGGAGAATCAAAAATTTCTGGTACAACGAATGATTTAAAAATTGATGTAAAAGCAAAAACATTAGAAGGGACGAAGTTTGTTATACCATTGAATGATGTCAAAGCTGTAGAGAATTCTAATTTGATACATTTCAAATCTTTGACAAATGTAGATTTCGAAAATTCATTTTTGAACAATGACTTTTTGATTGAAAAATTTCAAGGTTTGTCTCTTAACTTTGATATTGATGTAACTCCAGATGCCGAGGCCGAAATTGTAATTGATAGGGTTTCTGGTAGTTCTTTGAAAGGTACAGGTTCGGGTAATTTGTTGATAGAAATCGATACCAAAGGAAAATTTAATATGTATGGTGACTATCTCATCGATAAAGGGAACTACAATTTTATCTATGGAGGAATCATTAATAAACCTTTCGAAATTCAAAAAGGAGGAACTATTTCTTGGGACGGTGACCCAATGAATGCGAACCTAAATATTCAAGCAATACACACCGTAAAGGCAAATCCAAAAGTATTGTTGACGGACTTAAATACCAACAGGAAAATTTCGGTCGATTTGATTACTGATATCAGTGGGGGACTTTTTAATTCTCAAGAAGATTTTAGTATAGTAATACCCAATTCAAGTTCAACAGTAGCCTCAGAGTTGTCTTTTGTTTTAAATAACGATGATGAAAACGCCACCTTAAGACAGTTTTTTTCATTGCTAATTACTAAAAGTTTCTTTAATGAAGATAATGCAGTTTCTACAAGTAGTTCTGCAATTACGGGTACTACTTCAGATATTATTTCTGGAGCGTTGTCAGATATATTTAACGAAGAAGGAGATAAGTTTCAAATCGATTTAGGATATACTTCAGGTGATAAAAGTAATGTTGAAGAATATAATATAGACAACCAGGTAGATATTTCCTTAAAAACGCAAATAAATGATCGAATATTGATTGATGGAAATTTAGGAGTACCTGTAGGTACAAAAACGCAATCGAATGTCATTGGAGAAGTGAAAGTTGAAATTTTGGCCGATGATGATGGGAATTTAAGATATACAGTATTTAATAGACAAAACGAAGTTCAATATTCTCAAGAAGAAGAAGGTTATACCCAAGGGATAGGTTTGATTTATCAAATTGATTTTAATAACCTAAAAGAAATGTTTACAAAATTAGGATTTAGAAGAAAAAAAAGAAATACTTTTGATGCGCTTGATAAGGAGCAATATTCAGATGAATTAATTTTGGTTGTTCCTTCTATATTATAAGAATTAAAATAAAACAAATGAAAAAGCACACGTTAGTAATTCTGGCTGCTGGTATGGGAAGTCGTTATGGAGGTTTGAAACAATTAGATCAAATGTCTGAAGATGGAGACACGATTATAGATTTTTCTCTTTTCGATGCGATTGAAGCAGGCTTTAAAAAAGTCGTATTTATCATTCGTGAATCTTTTAAAGAAGAGTTCGTTAAAATATACGACGAACGTTTGAAAGATAAAGTAGAGGTCGCTTATGTATGTCAAGAATTAGATAAAATACCAAGTGGATATGAAGTAAGCAAAGATCGTGTGAAGCCTTGGGGAACCGGACATGCCACTTTAATGATTAAAGACGTGGTAGACGGAAACTTTATCGTGATTAATGGAGACGATTTTTACTCTAAAGGTGCATTTAGAACAATTATAAAACAATTAGATGTTTTAGATGCTAACTCTTACGATATGTGTATGGTTGGTTACAACTTAAAAAATACGATTTCTGAAAATGGATACGTTTCTCGAGGTGAGTGTTTTGTGAACGAATCTAATGAGTTAACAAATATTATTGAAAGAACTCATATCGAAGAAGTGAATGGTCAAATTCAAAGAAAAGATGATCAAGGTAATTTTGTTCCTATGGATGAAAATTCAATAGTATCGATGAATTTTTGGGGATTTACACCGAAATATTTAGAAGTATTAGAGCAAGAATTTGAAAGCTTTCTTGTAAAGCGTTCTAAAGAACTGAAAAGTGAATTTTTTATACCAACTGTAGTAAATAAGATTATCGAATCGGGTAAAGGTTCAGTAAAAGTTCTTACATCTGATGCGAAATGGATGGGAGTAACCTATGCAGAAGATAGACCTATTGTAGTTGAAGCAATTGCTAAATTAAAATCAGAAGAAATTTATCCAAAAAATTTCTGGTCTTAGTTTATTGCTTTGACAACTAATCCATAAAAAGACTAAGAGACCATTAATCGGGGTTTTTAGTCTTTTTTTGTTATTAATAAGTTAATTATTAGTGAGTTTCAAAAATAAAATATCGCTTTGTAAGAATAAAATCTTATTTTAGTACTTCTGTAAAATTAACAAAAAATCTAGGGGGTTTTACAGTAAAAAACATGTGTTTTAGCCGAAAACGTTTTCGTATAAAACTGTCTAAATAAGTATTACGACCTAATAATAATAGTAATTTTACTACAATATTTTAGAAAGATGAATATACAGTTAAAAAAGATAGCAGTCATGACCTCAGGAGGAGATTCTCCAGGGATGAATGCAGCAATTAGATCAGTAGTAAGAACATGTGCTTATCACAAAGTAGAATGTGTTGGTATCTATCAAGGATACCAAGGGATGATAGAAGGAAATTTTGTGAGTTTAAATGCAAGAAGTGTAAACAATATCATCAACAAAGGTGGTACGATGTTGCAATCTGCAAGATCTATGGAGTTTATGACTCCAGAGGGAAGAGCAAAAGCTTATGAAAATTTAGTTGCCAAAGGTATTGAAGGATTAGTGATTATTGGAGGAGATGGTACTTTTACAGGAGGTATGATCTTTAATCAAGAACATAATTTCCCAATTATAGGAATTCCTTGTACAATCGATAATGACATCTACGGAACTCAATTTACATTAGGATATGACACAGCATTAAATACTGTTGTAGAAGCTATTGATAAAATTAGAGATACCGCTTCTTCTCACAACAGATTGTTTTTTGTTGAAGTGATGGGTAGAGATGCAGGATTTATTGCTTTAAACGCAGGTGTTGGAGCAGGAGCAGAGGAGATTTTAATTCCAGAAGAAAATATTGGATTAGAAAAAATGCTTGAGTCTCTGATTAAAAGCAAAGAATCTGGAAAAACTTCGAGTATTGTGGTAGTGGCTGAAGGAGAGAAAACAGGGAAAAATATTTTTGAATTGGCAGAATATGCTGAAGAAAATTTACCTGAATACGATATCCGAGTATCTGTTTTAGGACACATGCAAAGAGGAGGAGCACCAAGTTGTTTTGATAGAGTTTTGGCAAGTAGATTTGGAGTAGCAGCTGTAGAGTTGTTATTGTCTGGATCTTCTAATTTAATGGTTGGTTTTGTAAACAATGAAATCAAATACACGCCATTAGAAAAAGCAGTGAAGGAAAACCACGCAATTGATGAAGAACTTTTAAGAGTTTCTGATATCATGACTGTATAAATAAAAATAGTAAGAATAAATTAAATTTAGAAAAATGATTAAAATAGGAATTAATGGATTTGGAAGAATCGGAAGATTTGCTTTTAGATCTGCAGTAGCAAGAGAAAATGTACAAGTAGTTGGAATCAACGATTTGTTAGATGTTGATTATTTAGCATACATGTTGAAGTATGATTCAGTACACGGTCCTTTTCAAGGTACTGTTGAGGTAGCAGATGGGAAATTAATCGTTAACGGTAACGAAATTAGAATTACTGCTGAGCGTAATCCTGCTGACTTAAAATGGGATGAAATTGGAGCTGAGTACATTATCGAATCTACTGGATTCTTTTTAACTAAAGAAACTGCAGGTGGTCACTTAGAAGCTGGAGCTAAAAAAGTAGTTTTATCTGCTCCATCTAAAGATGATACTCCAATGTTTGTAATGGGTGTAAACAATACTGACTTGAAAGCAGATGAGAAAATTTTCTCTAACGCTTCTTGTACAACTAACTGTTTGTCTCCTATCGCAAAAGTATTAAACGATAACTGGGGAATCGCTGAAGGTTTAATGACTACGGTTCATGCTGCTACAGCAACTCAAAAAACTGTTGATGGTCCTTCTATGAAAGACTGGAGAGGTGGACGTTCTGCGATCCATAACATTATACCTTCTTCTACTGGTGCTGCAAAAGCAGTAGGTAAAGTAATTCCTTCTTTGAATGGAAAATTAACTGGTATGGCTTTTCGTGTACCAACTATGGATGTTTCTGTTGTTGATTTAACTGTAAAATTAGAAAAACCAGCTACTTATGCTGAGATTTGTGCAGCTATGAAGTCGGCTTCTGAAAACGAAATGGCTGGTGTATTAGGATATACTGAAGATTTAGTAGTTTCTCAAGATTTTGTTGGAGAAACTCGTACTTCTGTATTTGATGCTAATGCTGGTATCGCATTGACAGATAACTTTGTGAAAGTTGTTTCTTGGTACGATAACGAAATCGGATACTCTACTAAAATTGTTGACTTAATTGAGTACGCTGCTACTTTGTAAGAGGCACAATTTTTTTTATTATATTAAAATCTCGGTTTTAAAAACCGAGATTTTTTTTGCTTTCTAATTAGTAATATACTTGGGTAGAAATGCTTATTTTGCATTAAAATTTATAAGATATAGATATGGAAATTGCAATAATTGCACATGATGGGAAAAAAGCCGAAATGGTTCAGTTTTTGTCAAAACACAAAGAGTTGATACTAAAAAATAATATTGAATTGATATCTACAGGTACTACTGGTGGACATGCAGAAAACTCTGGATTATCTGTTACAAAGTACCTTTCAGGTCCTATGGGTGGAGATGCACAAATCGCAGGTAGAGTAGCCGAAGGAAAAGTGTCGATGGTGTTGTTTTTTAGAGATCCTCTTGAAAAACATCCGCATGAGCCAGATGTATTAATGTTGATGCGTTTGTGCGATGTGCATAATGTGCCATTAGCAACAAACCCAGCAACTGCTGCTCTATTGATGGAGGCTTTAGGGTAATATTAATTGATAGAAAAAAGTTAATTTCTCCCGAATAAACGGCTGAAGAAATTTCCTTTTTTCTTCTTTTTTTCTTGAGTCGTTGAATCCTTTTTTGTTTTGTTTTTATCGAAAAAATCAAAGAATTTTTCAACAGTGTTTTCTTCTCTATAGTAGTCACAATTACAAGCTTCTACGATAGCTTCATTGAATTCTGGAAAACCAGCAGAAAGGGTTTTGCTGAGTTCTTGTTCTTTATATTTGTGAGCAAGAATACCACCTACGATAGGTAATGCTGCTACTGAGCCACCTCCAATACCAGAGCCTAAACTTATACTTGGGTATTTGCAACCTACCCAGCTACCAATAATCATATTTTGATTGAATCCGATAAACCAAGAATCACTATATTCTTGAGAAGTACCAGTCTTACCAGCCCAATCTCCTTTTGCTTTGTATACCGTTTTTAGTTTGTTTGCCGTTCCATTATCAACAACTCCTTTTAGTAAATATTGCATTGTTTCTAAGGTAGAGTTACTAATGTCGTTTGGTTCGATGGATTGTGGTTTGTGTTCATAAATGATCGTTCCGGTTGCTGTTTTTATAGAACGGATCATATAGGGGGCTATACTATTATTTCTTGTAGCAAATGGAATGTATGCATGTACCAACTCTTTAAGAGAATAAGTGGTTGAGCCTAAGGCTGTAGAAGGAACATTTCGCAGGGTTTTTGAAAGTCCAAGTGCATCCACAGTTTCTTGCATTTTTTTATGTCCCACCTCGAAATAGGTTTCTATAGTAGGGATGTTCATACTTTTTGCCAATGCACCTGGCATAGAATAATAACCACCTTCTGAGTGATCATAATTTTCTGGTTGCCAACTATCATACTCTTCATATACTTTAAATTCATTGTTGATCCAATCACAAGGATGTTGTCCGTTTTCCAAAGCTGCTGCATAGACAAATGGCTTAAAGGTTGAAGCGGATTGCCTTTCACTTGTAATAAGGTTGTATGGCAAATATTGATAATTATTTCCTCCTATATAAATTTGCACGGCACCTGTATGTACATCAACACCATATACTGCAGCACTTATCATTTTCAAGTAGTGATGAATTGAATCTATTTTTGAAAAATTCTGTGTCGAGTTTTGCCAATCAAAGATGAATTTCTTTTCTTTCTTTTTTGCAGAATCTATAATAGCGTTGTTGCTGAGTTTTAGTTTTTTGTAGATCCTATAATCTTTCGTGTTTTCCCATTCTTTTTCAACGATTCTTTTGATTATTTTTTTGCGCTTCAAATAATTCCAATGATTGTCCATTTTCTTTTGAAGTTGCATTAAGTGTTTTTTTCGAGATGCTAATGCCGTGTTTTGCAATTCAGAAATTAGTGTCGTGGAAATAATCAATCCATCTTGTTCTAAATCCCATTGTTTACCATCCTCTTTTAAATGGTTTTTAAGAATCGTTTTTGCTTCATTTTTAACTTGATGTAAAAAGTAACCATTAGGGTTTTGTTGCAATAGGTTTTTATAATTCGTCGTTAATGGTGTTTTACTAGCTTTCGTTTTTTCATTCAAACTAATAAAACCAGCTTTTTCCATTTGAGAGAGTACAACATTCCTTCTTCGTTTGGCGTGTTCAGGATGTTTTCTAGGGTTGTAATAAGAATTGGCTTTTAGCATTCCTATCAAAACAGCACTTTCTTCTAATGATAAACGTTGCGTAGTTTTGGAAAAATATCTTTGAGCTGCTGATTCAATTCCATAAACTCCTTCTCCGAATGGAACTGTGTTTAGATACAATTCAAGAATATCGTTTTTACTGTATATAGTTTCTAATCGATTCGCAAGTATGGCTTCTTTTGTCTTGTTTACAGGCATCGATAAATATGAAAAATTTTTTCTGTGGAATAAATTTTTCGCGAGTTGTTGCGAAATAGTACTTCCTCCTCCAGCAGAGCTGTTTCTTAGTATTATTGATTTTACCAATACTCGAAGCATTGCTATTTTATCAATTCCATCGTGCTCGTAAAAACGAACATCTTCAGTTGCAATTAAAGCATTGATTAAATGTTTCGGAATTTTGTCAAAAGTGATTTGTGTGCGATTGGTCAAATAATATTTTCCTAATATTTCATCATCAGCACTATAAACAATGCTTGCTTGAGCTTGTTTGATATCAGATAATTCTTTAGAACTCGGTATGGGGCCGAATCCACCAACCAATACGGTACCGATGAATACAGCAAGTAATACTGACAATAACAGTGCTAGTTTTAAAAAGAAGATGATGATTTTTTTTCGCATCGAGGCTTATTTATAGGCGATCATTGAAATTTCAACGTTTACATTTTTGGGAAGTTTTGCGACTTCTACCGTTTCTCTTGCAGGAGCTGTATCTTCATTGAAATAATTTCCATAGATTTTATTTATGTTTCCAAAATTATCCATGTCACTAATAAATATCGATGATTTTATTACATTATCAAAAGTCATGTCAGCAGCTTGTAGAATGGCTTCTAGATTATGCATTACCTGTGTTGTTTCTGCTTCTATTGAATCTAAAACAAACGCTCCATTCGTTGGGTTGATGGCAATTTGTCCAGAGATATATAAAGTTTTACCTTCAATTAACACAGCTTGATTGTAGGGACCTAAAGGTGCCGGAGCATTTTCGGTGTTGATAATTTTTTTCATATGTGAGTTTTTTCAAAAATAATAAATGTAAAAATTATTTCCTTTTGATTTCTAAGATTTCAAAATGAGAACGGTGATCAAAAAGATGCTCAGAATTTCACATCTGATCGTTGTAGTTGTATTTATAGATTTGAGGTTTTTTTGAGTTAGGTTTTCTATTCTTACAATCATATTACTAGAACGAATAAAAAAACTTTTTCGTTTCTTTTTTATAATTAAAAAGGGTAGTTATGTAACTACCCTTTTAGTTTATTCTTCAATTAGGTCAATATGTCTATCGTGGTAACCTAGTAAGTATAGTACTCCATCCAGACCAATACTAGATATTGAGCTTTGCGCATTGTCTTTTACTTTTGGTTTTGCATGGAAAGCAATTCCTAAACCGGCTAAATTCAACATCGGTAAGTCATTAGCCCCATCACCAACGGCAATTGTTTGACTGATATTGATGCCTTCTTGTGCTGCAATTTGCTTTAGGTATTCTGCTTTTTTGTTACCATCAACAATTTCGCCTAAGTACCCTCCTGTCAAGGCACCGTCTTTAATTTCAAGTTGGTTGGCATACACATAGTCTATTCCTAGTTCTTTCTGAAGATAATGACCAAAGTACGTAAATCCACCAGATAAGATTGCCGTCTTAAACCCATAGCTTTTTAATGTGTTGATCAAGCGATGCGCTCCTTTTGTTATAGGTAAGTTTTTAGCTACTTCTTGTAAAACTTCTTCACTTAGGCCCTCTAACAATGCCATGCGTTTTTTGAAACTTTCATTAAAATCAATTTCACCCTGCATAGCAGATTCAGTAATGGCTTTTACCTGAGTACCAACACCAGCTAATTCTGCCAATTCATCAATCACTTCTGTTTGAATCAAGGTAGAATCCATGTCGAAGCAAACGAGCCTTCTGTTTCTTCTATAAATATTGTCTTCTTGAAAGGCAATGTCAACATCTAAGTCTCTAGATATTTGCATGAATTTAGAAGTTACCGATTCTTTGTCTTTTATTTCTCCTCGAATTGAAAGTTGAATTGAAGCTCGAGGGTACGGATCGTTTTTAACCAATGAAGTTCTACCTGTTAGTCTTTTTATAGAGTCGATATTCAGGTTGATATCAGAAATCACATTTGTCACCGCAGAAATTTGTTCAGCAGCTAATTTTTCTCCTAATATGGTTACTATATATCTGTTTTTACCTTGAGTAGATACCCAATTTTCATACTTTTCTAAAGTAATAGGCTTGAATTTCGCTGTGATGCCCAATTCGTATGCTTTAAAAAGTAAATCTTTTAATACAGGAGCAGAGCTTGAGTTTGCTTTGATTTCAAACAAAATTCCAAGTGATAGTGTGTCGTGAATGTTTGCTTGTCCGATATCTAGTACTTTTGCACCGTATGCTGCTAGTACTCCTGTTAAACTAGCCGTAAGACCAGGTTTGTCTTGACCTGAGATGTTTAATAAAATGATTTCTTTTGACATGTCATTTGAGTTTATGATAGTTCTTTTATTGTTAGAAGAGACGTTGATCTGGTGCACTTCTTTTTTCGTATTTTAAATCGCTTAACATAGGTGATTTTACACCAATATAAAAATAATAAGATGTTCTGTCTCCAAAAGGAACCCAGTTGAAGTTAACTTTCCAACTGTCTAGATCTCGTGAAAATCTAAGTTGTGTATAGGTGAAGCCAGCATTTACAAAATCGTAACCGGATGAAACTCCTACTTTCCATTTTGGAGTTAGTTCTACATCACCAGTAAACATTAAACTGTTGTTTGTTATCTCGCTTTCTCGGTTGCTATTTGAATAGGTGCTTGAATAAGATAGTCGAAGCGACCAAGGTATACTATTTTTGTACAGTACAACTTTTTCGTCTTTTCTGGAGTTTTCGTCATCAGGATTATTACCGTTGTTGAACTGGTCATTCGTCATACTTTGTCCAAACAAATCTGTGTTTTGTTCATTTAGTATTTCGTTCTCGTCTTTGTCTTTATCCTTGTCTTTCTTCTTTTCATCTTTATCGAAGTCCTTATTAGACAAAGAATAACTCATAGTAATATTCGCTCTAGTCAAACGAAACAAGCTTCCTCCATTGTTTATGTTATAGGTGTCATATCGTTGTCCGTTTGCATTGATAGCATAAGGATCAAGTGATGCTCCACCATTTATACTTAGCTTATTGTTGAAAATTTGAGTTCCTGCGGTTACATTCACAGGACTCCATTTCAAACTATCAGCAGCGATGTTATAACTAGTTGAGAAATTTAAATTATTCAATATAGTTATCTTTTTAAATTCTTCATCACCGGTAGCTTCGTCATCTCTTACTTTGGCTTCAAAATTATTATTCAAAGACATTCCAACTGTTTGAGACATTCCTTTCGAAGGTTGCCCATATACACCTCCTTCAAAAGGAGTGTATTCGATTTTGTCCAATGGATCTCCACTTTGTTGCACTTCTTCATAATAATACCCAAAGTCTGGTCTGTAGTTGTATGAAATTGAAGGACGAACAGTATGGCGAATGGCTTCTAGTTTCTTTCCTTTGAATTTGAACATACCATAAATGTTTGTTGATAAGGAGGCTCCAGCAGAATATTCTCTAAAGGAAGCAAAACCATCTATTGTATCTGTTACAGCAACTTGCTCGTCAGGATCGTATGTTTTTTCGATTGATTTAAAATACCAGACTTCTTTATAATTAGCAGAAGGAGAAAGTGTAAAATACTTTAACATTTTCATGTTGGTACTCGCTGAAACATCTTGTTGTATACCTGCTTTCGCTTCGTCAAACATTTTTGGTGTAAAAAAATCTTCTTCTTTCACAACCATTCGGTTGTCTCCTTTCAAAGCATAATTCAACCCGATTTTTTGAAAGGCATTTTTCTGAGTACCCGACTTCGGAGCAAATGGGAAAATACGATCCATGTTGAATTGCAACGAAGGCAAAGTCATGGTGATTTCTTCTGTATTTGTGTTTTGAGAATGAGAAGCAGATACAGAAAAATTAAACGGAGTACCAACTATTTTTCTGTAGTATGAAACAGATGAACTAAGCGTGTTGGTCAAAGCGTTTGAATTGTTGTATTCATTCAAAGATTGACTGTAGTATTTACTACTACCTAAATTTACAGATGCAGAAAGTTTTGAGTTAGGGTTCGCTTTAGAATCTTGCGTGTGAGACCATCTGATGTTGTAATTTTGACTTTTACTATAGTCATCAAAACCTTGAACACTATAGATTAGATTTTCATACCTAAAACTCATATTACCAGAATATTTGTACCTTTTTTTGTAAGATGATGCTAGGTTTACTCCCCAACTACCGTTCGAGTATAAATCTCCTAAAACTGTCAAATCAAAAAAGTCATTTCCAGCAAAATAATATCCTCCATTCTGAAAAAAGAATCCTTGACTAACTGACTGTCCGTAGGTAGGTACTACGATTCCTGATGTTTTTGTTGTGGTTAAAGGCAAGTATGCAAATGGTAAAAATACCGGTGTTGGTACATCTGCCACAACAAGGTGTGTAAACCCTACAATAATTTTTTTTCCTGGAACTATTTTTGCCTTGCTCGTTTGTAGATAATAATCTGGGTTTGCTTTGTCTGATGTTGTAAATCGAATTTTTCGAACATAAATGGTAGAGTCATTTAATCTTTTCATTTTTTGTCCAAGCGTGTAGATTCCGTCTTGTTCAGTTTTCAAACCATACACTAAAGCTTTGTCAGTTTTGAAATTAAAAACAATGGAGTCTTGTTCTGATTCTTCGCCGCCTTGATTGAAAACAGGAACTTGCGTGTATTCGCCGACACTGTCTTTGATACCTTTTGCAGTTACCGTATTTGTTTTATAGTCAATTTTGATGTCACCTGCCTTGATGTTTACATCTTTGTAAGTTATTTCGGCATTATTGTAAAGAGAAACTTTTTTGTTTACCACATCTTCAATAATGTAATCGTCAGCAGTGTGGTCAATAATAGCGTCAACAGCACCTTTCTGTTCTTCTTGAGGAGCCAGACTATCTTGTTGGATACTGTCGTTTGCAATTAAATTTTCAGGAGGAGGGATGCTATCGTTAAGACTAAGTTTTTGGTTCGCTTCTTCTTGAATTTCTTCTTTGGTTTGAGCGTAGCTTTGCGTGGTTGCTATGAAGATAAACCCCAGTAATAAAAGTATGTATTTTATATTTGTTCGCAATGCTTTATATGCTATTTTTGTGCTATTAGTCTTGCTTTTTTGAGCAACTTCATAAGTTGCCAAAATTAATTAAAAAATATTGATGAACTTGTTACATTCTTCTAAAATTAACCATAAAATCAAACAAATTGTTTTTTTGTTAATTTTTTTTCAAACTATTTGTTTTTTGCCTGCAATTTCGGGGCAAGAAAAAATCTTTACAGTGGTGTTAGATGCGGGACATGGCGGAAAAGATCCGGGTAAAGTTGGTTACAAGAAATACAAAGAAAAAGACATAGCTTTAGATATTGTTTTACGCGTTGGAAAAATCTTAGAAAAAGGTAGGAATATTGAAGTGATTTATACTCGAAAGAAAGATGTTTTTATCGATTTATGGGAGCGCGGTAGAATTGCAAATCGAGCGGATGCAGATTTGTTTGTTTCGGTGCATTGCAACGCACACAATTCGCAAGCATCAGGATCAGAGACTTGGGTTCTAGGATTGCATGCGAATAAAAGAAATTTTGAGGTAGCAAAAGCAGAAAATGAAGTGATTTTGCTAGAGGAAAACTATCAGGAAAAATACAAAGGTTTTAATCCAAATTCTCCTGAGTCGATGATTGGACTTACTTTAGAACAAGAAGAAAATCTCGATGAAAGTATTTTATTGGCAAGTTCGATTCAGAAGTATTTTAAATCGAAGTTAAAGCGAACCGATAGAGGTGTAAAACAAGCAGGGTTTGTTGTGTTGCATCAAACTTACATGCCAAGTATATTGATAGAAACAGGTTTTTTAACCAATAAAAAAGAAGGGGCCTATCTCTATTCAAAAAAGGGGAAATCAGAAATGGCTTCTGCTATATCTGGAGCCATGTTGAATTATATAGATGGTATCCGTTTGAACACAGTTTCAGAGGTCGCTACATTGCCTGTATCGACGAATAATATTTCAAAATCACATGAAGAAAAACCTTATTTCAAAATTCAAATAGCTTCCGGAAAAACAAAAATTAGTACTGCAAGTTATAATTTCAAAGGACTAAAGAATATAGAACGTGTACCAGTTGGTAGTTATTACAAATATTATCTTGGGAATACAGAAAGTTATGATGAAGCGAAATCACTATTAAAAAAGGCTAAGAAAGCAGGGTACAAATCTTCATTTATTGCGGCGTTTGTTGGCAATGAAAGAATTTCTTTAGCAGACGCAATTAAGTAGTATTTAATTTTTACAGACAGATTTAATTAGTAATTTTGTTTTATATTTAAATATATGATTAAGATTAATAGAGAGTTTAAAACAGGTATTGTAGTAATCGTAGTTGTTGCGGTTTTTATTTGGGGGTTTAATTACTTAAAAGGACACAATATCTTCGATGGAAATTCAGATACGTATTATACAAGATATCAAAATGTACAAGGCTTGAGCACTTCTAGTGCTGTTACTGTTAATGGTTTTGCCATTGGAAAAGTGATTGATATTTCTTTTGATCCGGACCCAGAAAGGAGAGGGGATTTGATTGTGAAGTTTAGCATAGAGAAAAAGTTTGATTTTGGTAAGGAAAGTATTGCTAAAGTATATAGCGCAAGTTTGATGGGAGGTAAGTCGTTGGCAATTGTACCTTCTTATGATAGTGAGCCTGCAGTTTCAGGAGATTTTTTGAAGGGAGAAATTGAATCTGATATATTTTCGTCGGTTGGTGAAAAATTAAATCCATTACAGTCGAAACTAGAAAGTGTAATAACAAGTGCAGATTCACTTTTGGTGAATGTCAATCATGTATTAGATAAGGAGACTCAAGGACATATTAAAAACTCAATAGCTAGTCTTGATGGAGCGATGAGGAATCTAGAAAGAATGATTTTGAACTCTGAGATGATGGTGATAGAAAACAGAAAAACGCTTAACAATTCTATGAAGAACGTTGAAAATGTTTCTCAGAATTTTTCGGCTATTTCGGATACCCTGGCAAATGCAAACTTAGGAGAATTGATGGCTAAGATCGATTCTACGATGGCAAATTTAGAAGCGATAACAACCACCATTAACAATGGAGACGGTACTATAGGGAAATTTGTAAATGACCCAGCAGTGTATGATAACTTAGAGAAAGCAACTGGAGAATTAGGAGAACTTTTAGAAGATCTTAAACTAAACCCGAAACGCTATGTGCATTTTTCTATGTTTGGTAAAAAACAGAAAGAATACGTTGAGAATGACTCGATTCCAGCAGAGAAATAAACAAATTCCTTATCTTTAATTATGGAATACTTACCTAATATAATTTTTACTTTACTTGCAGTAGCTAGTATTGGTTTTTTTGTGAAAAATGTAAAAAAATTAAAACGAAATATTTTTCTAGGAAAAGATATTGATCGGAATGACAGATCAAAAGAAAGATGGGCGAATATGTTTCGTATTGCATTAGGACAATCAAAAATGGTTAGGAGACCTGTATCTGGTTTTTTACATATCATTGTTTATGTTGGGTTTATTATCATCAATATAGAAGTGTTAGAAATACTTTTAGATGGGGTTTTAGGTACGCATCGTTTGTTCTTGCCATTGTTAGGTGATAACGTCTATGGTTTTTTAATTGGAACATTTGAAGTATTAGCATTTTTGGTTTTTGTGTCTGTCGTAGTTTTTTGGATTCGAAGAAACATTATAAAAATCAAACGTTTTTGGAATAAAGAAATGACGAGTTGGCCCAAAAATGATGGAAACAATATTTTGTACTTTGAAATGGTGTTGATGTCGTTGTTTTTAATCATGAATGCATCGGATGTTCATTTTCAAGAAATCAACATAGGAAATCCGATTAGTCAGTTTTTAGCACCATTTTTTAATTCACTCTCAACTGAAAGTGTCCATTTTGTTGAGCGAACTGCTTGGTGGATTCATATTTGTGGAATTTTCGTGTTTTTGAATTATTTATACTATTCGAAGCATTTGCATGTGCTGTTGGCATTCCCGAATACGTTTTATGCAAATTTGAATTCTAAAGGAAAGTTTCCGAACAATCCAACGGTAACGAAAGAAGTACAAACCATGATGGATCCAAACGCTGATCCTTACGCAATGCCTGAAGAGCCTGAAGGGGAACCTGAAAAATTTGGAGCTAGTGATGTTACTGATTTGAACTGGGTGCAATTGATGAATGCTTATACTTGTACAGAGTGCGGTAGATGTACTTCTGTTTGCCCTGCAAATCAAACTGGTAAAGAATTATCACCACGTGCAATCATGATGAAAACTCGTGATCGATTGGAAGAAGTGGGGAAAAACATTGATTTTAATAAAGGGAGTTTTGTTGATGATGGAAAACAATTGTTGGGTGAAGGATACATTACGCAAGAAGAAATTTGGGCTTGTACAAGTTGTAATGCTTGTGTAGAAGAATGTCCTGTCAATATTGATCCTTTGTCCATAATTATGGACATGCGTCAGTATTTGGTGATGGAGCAGTCTGCTGCGCCTCAAGAGTTGAATTCGATGATGAGTAATATTGAAAATAATGGAGCTCCATGGCCGTACAATCAAATGGATCGTTTGAATTGGAAAGACGAAGCTTAATAAATAAAAATAATAGAGGAAACTCTTAAAAATATAGAAGTATGAACGTACCTACAATGGCTGAAATGATGACACAAGGAAAACAACCAGAAGTGTTGTTTTGGGTTGGATGCGCAGGGAGTTTTGATGATAGAGCAAAAAAAATCACCAAAGCTTTTGTTAAGATTTTGAACAATGCAAATATCGATTTTGCTGTTTTAGGAGCTGAAGAAAGTTGTACAGGAGATCCAGCGAAGCGTTCTGGAAATGAGTTCTTGTTTCAGATGCAAGCGATGGCAAATATTGAGGTGCTGAATGCTTATGAGGTGAAGAAAATAGTTACTGCTTGTCCTCATTGCTTCAATACGATAAAAAATGAATATCCAGAATTAGGAGGGAACTATGAGGTTGTGCACCATACTCAGTTATTGAAAGATTTGTTAGATACTGGAAAAATGACGATTGAAGGTGGGCAATTTAAAGGAAAGAAAATTACATTTCACGATCCGTGTTATTTAGGTAGGGCCAATGATGTTTACGAGGCACCAAGAGAATTGATTCGTAAACTAGACGTTGAATTGGTAGAAATGAAACGTTGCAAAGTGAATGGATTGTGTTGTGGAGCAGGAGGCGCTCAAATGTTTAAGGATGCTGAAAAAGGAGATAAAGAAGTCAATGTTTTACGTACAGAAGATGCTATCAAAGTAAAACCAGAAATAATTGCAACCGGTTGTCCGTTTTGTAATACTATGATGACGGATGGTGTCAAAAACAAAGAAAAAGAAACAGAAATTGAGGTAATGGATATTGCAGAAATGATTGCTAACGCTCAAGATTTATAAGGTTTCTTAAGAACAAAGGCATATTACACTATAGTAACTGATTTATAAAAAGTACACTTCGATATGCTCGGTGTACTTTTTTTATTTGAAATACTTTTTTGCTTCGTCCCAAAAAACATCCATCTCTTCAAGTGACATATCAGATAGTTTTTTGTTTTTCTTCTGAGCTGCAGATTCTAAAAACTGAAATCGTTTTGTGAATTTTTTATTCGTACGCTCTAAAGCATTCTCTGGGTTTACGTTTATAAATCGTGCATAATTGATCATAGAAAATAATACATCACCAAATTCTGCCTCAATTTTATCTACGTTTCCATTTTTTACCTCTTCGTTTAACTCACCTAATTCTTCTTGCACTTTTTCCCAAACTTGATGTGGTTCTTCCCAATCAAAACCAACACCAGCAACTTTATCTTGAATACGGTTGGCTTTTACCAAGGCGGGTAAAGATTTAGGCACTCCTTCTAGAACAGAAGTTTTCCCTTCCTTTAATTTGAGTTTTTCCCAATTCTTTTTCACTTCTTCTTCATCGGTAACTTTAACATCACCATAGATATGCGGATGCCTATGGATAAGTTTTTCAACAATGGTGTCAGAAATACTGCCTAAGTCAAAAGAATTTGTTTCTGAACCGATTTTAGCGTAAAAAACGATATGCAGTAATAAGTCACCTAATTCTTTTTTTATTTCTTCTTTGTCGTCTTCTAAGATTGCATCTGCCAGCTCATAGGTTTCTTCAATAGTCAAGTGACGTAAGGTTTCAAAAGTTTGTTTTTTATCCCATGGGCACTTTTCGCGAAGTTCATCCATTACGTCTAATAATTTGTTGAAGGATGCAAGTTGTTTCTCTCTATTCGTCATGTTGAAATTTTTATAAAAATAGAAAATACAATTGAGATTAAACCTAAAAAAAGCCGATGTATAAACATCAGCTTTTTTTATTTTAACGGAAGAAATTATGCTTCTTCGGTTTCTTCTGATTCTTTGATTGTAGCAAAGTCAAATTCTGCATTTACTAAGATGTTGTACCATTGAATCACTTTTTTGATATTCGATGCATACACACGTTCTTCATCAAAATTTGGAAGTACTTCACTGAAATAGTTTAATAATGTTGCATTGTCAGCCTTATGGCTAATTTCGGTTGTTTTACCAGCTTCTTTTTCATGCATTGATAAGAATACTTCTCTTAAAGGTACTTCTTCTTCATAGGTGTAGATGGCAATATCATTCAATACACTCACATTATGGCTGTTCGTGATAGGAGATTTTTTTTGATCTACTAAAGATTGAACTACAAAGCCTCCTTTAGACTGTGAAATGATATTAAATAATCCTGGTTTTCCAGAAATAGCGATAGTTTTAGATAATCCCATTTTAAATATTTTAAATTTTTATTTTCTTTTAGCATTTGGAAAACGCATTCTATATTCAGAATTTACTTTTCCTTTTGATATGTTTTCTAATTTTTTCTTTAATAGTCTTTTTTTCAAAGAAGAAAGTTTGTCTGTAAAAAGAACTCCCTCTATGTGGTCGTATTCGTGTTGAAAAACTCTAGCAGCCAAACCTTTTAATTCCATAGTTTGTTTCTCAAAGCTTTCATTTAAATATTCAATTTTTACAGTTTCTTTTCTAAATACATCTTCACGAATATCAGGAATACTTAAACAACCTTCACTAAAAGCCCATTCATCACCAGTCTCTTCAATTATTTTTGCATTGATAAATACATGTCTGAAATCTTTTAAAGCAGTTCTGTCTTCTTCTGATAATTCTTCATCTTCTGCAAACGGAGACGCATCGATCACGAAAAGTCGAATTGCACGGCCAATTTGAGGAGCAGCCAAGCCAACTCCATGTGCGTTTTCCATGGTTTCCCACATATTGCTAATAAGCTTTTCTAATTCAGAATATTCAGCATCAATATCTTTCCCTACTTTTCTTAATACAGGATCGCCATAGGCAACAATTGGTAAAATCATCTGTAGATCTTTTTAATTTAGGCTGCAAAAGTACAAAATATAAGCAGTGTTTTAAAACTTATTTACGAAGAGAAAATTATTTAGAATATAAATAAGATTGAAGAATAATAGTAGCACTGATTTCGTCGATTAATGCTTTATCTCTTCTTTTCTTTTTAGAGAGTCCGCTATCGATCATTGTTTGAAAAGCCATTTTTGATGTAAACCTTTCATCTTCTCTAACGATAGGGATTTTTGGAAATCTAGCTTTTATTTTTTTTATAAATTCTATGATGAGTACTTCACTTTCTGAATCCGTATTGTTCATTTGTTTGGGTTTGCCAATAACAAAAGACTCAACAGTTTCTTCGTTTGTGTATTTCGATAGAAAATCAAGTAATTTCGGTGTTTCAATGGTGGTAAGTCCAGATGCTATGATTTGTAAATCGTCTGTAACAGCAATACCTGTTCTTTTTTTTCCAAAATCTAATGCCATTATTTTTCCCATGATTTTCATTTTACAGTCCGATGTAAATTTAAATAAAACCTCGAGAATATGAAGTTTCTTTAAATGAATATATATATTTGTTTTGTGGAAAAAACAACGGAACAAATCAAAATAAACACTACAAATAAATCAGGTAAGCTTTTATCAATTGTTATTGTGAATTATAGAAGTTGGAGGCATCTAGAAAAATGTTTAGATTCTATATTGGCTATTGATTCTGCAAAATTTTCGATTGAGGTAATTGTTGTTGATAATGATTTAATGACTGAAGATAGGGCTCAGTTTCAAAAACGTTTTGATTCCGTTTCTATTGTCGGGAATACAGGTAATAACGGTTTTGCCAACGGATGTAATTATGGAGCAAATTTGGCAACTGGAGATTTTCTGATGTTTTTAAATCCTGATACTATTGTGAATCAAGAAGCATTTGAAAAAATGTTGTTGGCAATTGAAAATAATCCGGAGTATGGAATCGTTTCTTGTACGCAATTAAACAAAAATGGTGATAAAGAAAAAGAAATACGATTTTTTCCAAATACTAAGGTTTTGTTCGGATTGTTTCGTGCTTTCTATAGAATTTTCAATAAAAAAATACTTCAAGAAAAATATCAGGATTCAAAAGCTGTTATTTTTCCAGATTGGGTTTCAGGTTCTTTGATTTTGATTAGAAGAGATGATTTTATCACTGTTGGAGGTTGGAATGAAGATTATTGGATGTATTTTGAGGATGTTGATTTGTGTAAAAAAGTGACAGATATCGGTAAGAAGATTGCTTTATTACGTAATGTGAATATTATACACAATCATGGAGGAGCTTCAAGGATTAATGTTAAGATCTCTGCCATGACTAGATCTCATGTGTTGATTTCACGGCATATTTATGTTTGCAATTATTTTGAAGGACCCACAAAACTCTTTACTCAATCGTTGTTGGTGCTATATGTTTTGATAAGCAAGTTTGTAGGTGGTTTGTTGGGAATGTTATTTTTCTTTTTACCTAAAATGAGATTGCAAACAACTCTGTTGAAAAACATGATCACTTATTATATTTCTGCAACTAAAAATTCTACTTGGTTGAGTCTTTATTCTAGAAACTTTTTTAAAAACAAAGTTATTGTTGATAGCAATGAGATTAGAATCGGTTTTGACGCTAAACGAATTTACCATAACACAACAGGTTTAGGAAATTATAGTAGAGATTTGGTTTCTATTTTGACACGTTTTTTTTCTGAGAATAAGTATTTTTTATACAATCCGAAAGAAAAAAGAATTGATCGGTTAGCGGATAAAAAGAATATTATTGAAGTGCTTCCGAATTCAAAGTTTTGGAAAAGATATTCTTCTATTTGGAGACAAGGACCTGTAATCAAACAGTTGAAAGAAGATAAAATTCAGTTGTTTCATGGTTTATCCGGAGAGGTTCCGAGAGGACTTAAAAAAGCAAATATCAAAAGTATAGTTACGATTCATGATTTGATTTTTATAAGATATCCAAAACTATATTCGTACATGGATCGAAAAATTCATTTCAGAAAATTTTATTATGCAGTTCACAGTGCAGATATTGTTATTGCTATCACAGAACAAACAAAAAGAGATATTGTAAAGTTCTTAAAAGCAGATCCTTTAAAGATAAGGGTTGTTTATCAAGGTTGTCATGAGAAATTTAAAGCGTCTGTTTCTGATGTTTTTAAATTACAAGTGCGTAAACGTTATAAGCTACCGAAAAACTTTATTTTGAATGTTGGAACTATTGAAGAAAGGAAAAACTTATTGTTAGCGGTAAAAGCAATCAGAAAACTAGATACCACTTTGGTTGTTGTAGGGGCTAAAACAAAATACTATCAAAAAGTTTGTAACTACATCCAACGAAAAGGCATCGAACATAAAGTACTGTTTTTAGAAAACGTGGTTCTAGACGACTTAGTTGCGTTGTACCAAATGGCGGGTTTATTTGTGTACCCAAGTGTTTTTGAAGGGTTTGGAATTCCTATTATAGAGGCCCTCTATAGCAAGACACCGGTAATTACAAGTACAGGAAGTTGTTTCTCAGAGGCAGGAGGTCCGGCTACAATTTATGTTGCTCCTGATGATTATAGGCAATTGAGAAAAAAAATATCGGAAGTGTTAACTGATAATAAGTTGCGTGATTCAATGGTCGCTGAAGGATATCGCTTTGTTCAAAAGTTTAACGATGAACAAATTGCTGAAAATATTATGAAAGTTTATAAAGAGTTGTTGTAGTTGACTAACGAGGGAGTGAAATTGGAATATTGGGTTGCCTGTCTAAAATGTATTGAATCCAGTTACTAAAGGCGTATTTTCTTTTTATTTCATTTTGAATGATATAATCACTTGATAAAAATGATTTTAGTTTAGAAATGTTATCTCCTTTCCAAATAAAAATATTGTTTTCGTTGTAAAAATCGTATTTTTTTATCTCTTTGTTGTTCGTTATTAATTTTTTGTCGAATTGAATGGCCTCAAAAACTCGAAAAGATAAACCATGATGTGTACCATTTAAAAAATCAAGAATGACTTTTGATTTTTTTATATATGCTATGTTTTCAGAATAGCTAATATGGGTCGATAAATAGTTGATTTCTTCCTGCTTATATTTGTTAGTTTTATTTTTGTCGGTACAGTAAATATAATATTTGGAGTTTAGATTGAGATATCTAGTTTTGTTGATGAAATCTTCTATAATCGGCATTCTTTGCGTGATATATGACCCCATGAAATATAGATCAAAATCAAGTTTGATTTCACTAGAATCAGATTCAGAATCGAAATAAAAATTAGTAGTGGGTAAGTAGCCTTGATTGAAGTCTTTGGGGTCAAAAATAAAAAATCGATCAAAATATGGAATCATTTTATTGATGGCCGGAAAGCGATGTAAACCATCCCAATGATATGTGATGAGAGAATTTGATTTCTCTTTTAGTTTAGAGATAATGTCTAAGGGGTAAATGTCTGCTCGAATCAATAAAGTGTATTCTACTTTCCCGTTGATGGAATTTATTTGATTGATGATATTATTTTTATACGGGGCAAATTTTAAAATGCTTTTATAATTTCTGTCTCCTAAAACTAGTTTTCTGAAAATATATATCACGTTTTGCGTGAAAGTTTTTTTTAGTTTTTTGTGTTCTGGATAAGAGATGTTGATGACTTCAAATCCCAATATTTCTAGATTCTTTTGTATGAGACTGTTTACTTCAAAAGATTGTGGTAAACCAATAATAATGCGAGGTTTCATCAAGTTGTGTTTTGTTTAATAAAAGTAATATAATTATTTAAATATTATTAAGTTTGTGTGGCTAAAGAAATGATAAAATGAAAAGAAAACCTACCATATGTATCGATATAGAAAGAATGAAATACAAAAATATTGGTTTGTTTACCTTTTGTAATGAGTTGGTTTTAGCTCTTAAAGATGGATTTAAATATTCATATTTTGGTACTACAACATTTAGCACAATTAAGCCTAAATGGTATCATAAATATTTAGACGTACCTGTCAAGAATATTGATATTTGGCATGCGACACATCAAGATACTAATTATTTACCGCAGAGTGATGTTCCCGTTGTTTTGACAATTCACGACCTCAATTTTTTATATGCAGATAAATCTAAATCAAAGGTAGACAAACGTTTAAATAAAGTGCAAAGGCTGATTGATAGATCGAGTTTTATAGTGGTTATCTCAAATTATGTTTTAGAAGATGTAAAGAAATTTCTTGATTTGAAAGGTACACCGATAAAAGTGATTTATAATGGTACAAAAACACCTGAAAAAAATCTTGAGAAACAGAAGGTATTATCAGAAGAGCCTTTCCTGTTTACAATTGGTACAGTTGTTCCGAAAAAAAACTTTCATGTTTTGTTGTGCTTGTTGATTAATTCGCCATACAAACTTGTTGTTGCTGGTAATCAAAATGATAAAGATTATTTAGATTCAATTATTTCTGAAGCAACAGCACTTGGTGTTATGGATAAATTAGAGTTGGTCGGACCTGTATCTGAAAATGATAAGAATTGGTATTATGAAAATTGTCGAGCATTTTTATTTCCTTCTTTGTCTGAAGGTTTTGGATTGCCAGTAATTGAAGCGATGAGATTTGGTAAACCCGTGTTTTGCTCGAATTTAACAAGCCTTCCAGAGATAGGAGGGGCTGAAGCTTATTATTTTACTTCTTTTGATGAAAAGCATATGCAAGATGTTTTTACTAATGGGATGAATGATTACGACAATGATTCTGATAAGAAAAATAAAATTATAGCTTGGTCTAATCAATTCACTTGGGGAAAAACAGCGCAGCACTATGAAGAAGTGTATTTATCCGTACTTAACGAGGTATGTCAATAACGGTGTAAGGTTTTTCATTTAAAAGATATTTAATCCAATTCTTAAAAGAATATTTTTCCTTTACCTCTTTAGGTATTTCTTGATAAGGAAGCTTTAAAAAATCTTCGAAACCTTCTAAGCTTTCTCCATCCCAGATAAAAATATTGTTTGGATGGTAGAAATCATACTTTGAAATACTAGGGTTGTTTGTGATTAGTTTTTTTGATAACTGTAATCCTTCGAAAAACCGAAAGGAAAGTCCTTGATGTGAGTCACTTACCAAGTCAAATATTATAGCACTTCGCTTTACAAAACTGATGTTGTCATCATAAGTTTTATGTTTGTCAATATACTCAATATTAGTATTTTCTTGAACATCCACCGAATTAGTGAAATGTAGGAGAAATTTATTATTTAGATTGAGGTGTTCGGTTTTTTCGATAAAGTTGTTAATGTATTGGACTCTTTTACCACCTGTCGAACCAATATAAAAAATATCAAATTCGTCATTCTTCGAATTTGTGTTTGAGTAATAATCAAAATAAAAATTCGTCGAAGAAAAGAAATGGTTATTTTGATGTGTGTTAAAATCTTCAGGATCGAAAATAAAAAAGCGATCAAAATATGTTATATAGTCTAATATTTGTGGAAAGCGAGCCAGTCCATCCCAGTGATATGAAATTAATTGATTGGACTTTGATTTTATTAGTTTGATTACTTTTTCAGGATAAATATCAGCTCTGATTAAAAGCGCTGCATCAGCATTTTTTACTGATTTAAGTTTGTTGGTTATTTCGTTTTGATAGGGTTTAAATTTCAGTTTGTTTTTATAATGTTTGTCGTTTAAGAATAATTTTCTGAACGTATTGGTAATTCTCTCTCCAAAATTGCGATATTGAAAATCATGATTAGGGTAGCTTATATCAATAACTGTATAACCATGGAATTCAAGGTTCTTTTTTATCGAAGCGTATAAACTAAAAGTTTGAGGTAACCCTAGAATTATTTTTTTCATTAAAATAAAGTTATTGGTTGATGCGGTTCAATGTCTAATACATAGTTAGACCAATTTGTAAAGCTATATTTGTTTTTTATCGATGCTTCAATTGGCGCAAAAGGTAGTTCTAAAAACGCTTCATAACCATCTAGATTGTAGCCATCCCAATAAAAAATATTTTGTGGGTTGTAAAAGTCATACGCTTTTACAAGCGGGTTGTTTGTTATTAATTTTTTGTTATAAAAAATAGCTTCAAATGTTCGGAATGAAAGTCCATTATGGTCATCTGTTTTAAAGTCTAAAACTATTCTAGCGTCTTTTATATGTGCAATTGTTTCGCCATAACTGATAAATTCGTCAATATAAGTGATTCCATTAATTAGGTATTGAGACGCAACACTTTTTTTCTGATTATAAATAAGTACGTTTAATTTTTGATTTAGCTCTTGAGATTTCTCGATAAAAGTTTTTATTTTCGGCATTCTTGACTGCAAAAAGGTACCTATAAAAAATATATCTGTGCTGCAGTTTGTATTGTTGTTTGGGTTATCATAGTCAAAATAAAAATTTGTTAATGGTAAGAAGTTTTGGTTCTTTGTCAAATCTGATTTGTCGAACACAAAAAATCGTTGGAAATATTTTTGATAATTGTAAATTTCAGGATATCTATCCAAACCATCCCATTGATAGCAAATGTTTAGTTTAGCAAGTTTGGTTAATTTTTCTACTACTTCTTTCGGAAACATATCAGGTCTAATAAAAAAAGTATAATCAAAATTATGTGACATTAATTCTTTTACAGTTTCAGAAGTTTGAAGGGTTTTATATTTATAATACAAGGTTGTACTTTTGTATGTTTTGTCTCCTAGGCAAGTTTTTCTGAAAAAATTAATAATCTTATCTTTTTTGTTTAGGTATTTAATTTCACCATCAATGATCAACGATGTAACTTCGAAGCCTAAAAATTCAAAGTTTTTTACAATTGATTTGTACAAGTTGAAATGATTCGGTGCAGCAAATAATATTTTTTTCATTCCATTTAAAATTTAAGTAGTGTGATTTTTTATCAGTGTTTTAATACTTTGTTTTTTTAGTTTTCCCTTAAATGCTGATTTAACAAAAAAATGATATTTTTTCCAGGCTATAATACTTCTATTTATTTTGTAGTTCCATATTGGAATTTTAATGATTAGGAATAAGTGTTTTAGAATATATTTTAAGTTGTACCTTATAAATACTCTTGTTTTAGAGTGCTTATTTTCAAAGGCTACCTGGCTTTTAATCTGTCTGATTTCAGATGAAAAATCTAACTTGTGATCGAACCAGTAAAACCAAGGGTTTCCCGATCTCAAATCACCTTTTAAGTATTCTAATTTTGTGAAATTTGTTTTCCAAACACAATAATTAAAGCTTAATTGATCCCTTTTACTTCTGTTTTGAACAAAACTCCACCACATATCCATTAGTTCAATCAAGTCATTGTCATGATGCTTTCGTATCAAAACTGCGGCAAATATAAGTCCGTTATGTTGTGGATAATTTTCTGATTTAAAAAAATCTATTTGACTTTTCATCGTTCTAGGGTCGTCTCTATAGTTTCCTAGGTGTTCTCCAATAGCGACAAGTTCATTGTATTCTTTGTATGCACAATTTCTTGGGTCTAAGTAGGTTTGATTATGGTCAAAACACAACATAGAGGCGTTGTTCAATTTAGCAAGAAGCTTTTGTCTAAAATCGCGAATGATTAAATAATTAGCGTCGATATAAACACTTATCTCGTAATTTTTTAAGTGTTTATGAGGTAAAATTTTATAATATCTATTTGAACGAGTATTGTCTCCCGGAACGGGGGGCGAAACTTTTATGATATTCCAAGAGTTTGAAGATAGGTCTTGATCAGTATAACAAATATAGTCTATTCCTTCTATTTTGGGCTGTTCAATAAGTCCACTATAATTTCCAAATAAAGCTGTATAAACAACGATTTTTTGTTTCATGATTGAGTAATATTTAAATCAATATTTTTATCAAGCGTTAAGTTTAATTCATTATTTCATTCAGGTTAGAAATGTAGTTTTTTATATCAGTTTTATTCCAATCAAACTCTAGACAAAAGAAAAAAATTTTTCGATATTCTTTAAAAGATATTACTTTGTTTTTGAATTTTAAATGCCAAAGAGGAATTTTAATTAGTAAATATGGTAGAAAAATCAATTTTGAGATATAAGATAAAAGACTATGGCTTTTAACAATGATTTTGTACTTCTTAAGATTGTCAGAAATCATAGCTAGGTCATACTTAGGATGAATTGAATGAATTACTTTCTTATATTTATGAAGGTTTTTACGATTATAGGTGTTTCTTGTAAAAAGGGTTCTCTTGATAAATGGAAAACCTCTTAGAATCATGAGTTCCCAGTCTTTTGCTGGGTCATGCAAGAATGAATTTGGTTTTTCGATAAAGTAAGTGTCATATGAAAAATTATCTTCTTCCAAAATTCGTGTTAATCCATGTTCGTATTTTAAAATGATATTACGTCTAATTTTTTCTTTTTTAATTGATGTAATAAAGTTAGAAAACGTGTCGGATTTAAATGCGTCTTTATTTATAGAAACAAAATAACTTTGTATGTGAGGTGAGCTATCTATCGTGTTGTGAGTGAAACCCCAAAAGTCAATGTTTTTATTTTCCATTTTGTGAAACACGGCGTCTAGTTTGTAAAATGGCCCATAACATGAATCATTTGCGAGTATTAACCAATCATAATTTTTTAGGATATCTAATTCAATAGCTTTTAGATAACTTAATTTATGTGAGCCAAAATCATATTCTCCATGAGATTTACATGTGCTAGTTAATATAAATGGATTTATTTTTTCTAATTCAAATTCGCTTAATTCGCAATCTGCAGAAAAAATTATGTCTGAAACGTAATTAAGCTCCTTTAAATAATGTATGACATATGTATCAATTTGGTTTTTTGGATCATAAAATGAAAAAAACGTTAATCTTTTCATTGTTTTTTGTTTTTGTCAAATTGGCTAATAAAATCTTTGATTTCATGGATGTCTAATTTGATATTTGAATTATAACATTTTAATATTATCTGTAGGTATTCTTTGAATGTAATCGTTCTTCTGTTGAAACGATTAAACCAAAAGGGGCCTTTTACTATTAAGTATAAAAGATTTAGTGTAGATAAGAAAAAATCATCAATCTTAAGTTTCAGATGTCTAAGAGATCTAAAATTTTGTATTTCTTCGGCTAGTTCAAAATATTTTACTATTTGAAGGTCAATGTTTAAATTCTCCAATGCGTATTCCCGGAGGAACTCCCCGTCTTTAGCATTGTATTGTAGAAATTCGTTTTCGAGTTCGTCTGAATTGAATTTTTTCTTAGAAAATCGACCGCTACAATTATTTATTATAAAATTGGAAATGTTTTTTTCTGTTACATAACCATCTGCAAATGACTCTGAGTATTCTCTGTTATCAAATATAACAACAGGTCTACCACAAGCCATGGCTTCATATGCTGATCTACCTAATCCTATTACTAAATCAACTTTATTGATTATTTGTTCAACATTCCAAGTAGCATTTATATGCTTGTTTAAAATATGCAGTTGTATGCCCATTTTCTCACATGCTGTACGAATCATTTTATTTGCGCTCTCAGATTGAGATAGACTTAGAATATTTTTTAAAGAAGAGTTTATGGAGTGATTAGAAAAAAAACGATTACAATCGATACCATTTAAAATTAATTTGCTTTTGAACCCTTTATTAGTCAGATGATCCATTACTTCTTGTGATATTGCTACGTGTCTATCAGCATATTTTGATGGCTGCTCAGATTTAGGAAAAATACCATGACAGGTCTGAATTATTTTTCCTTTTGAATACAAATAGTTAACACAGGTATTATGATTTGCAAAAATAACGTCGTATTTCTTTTTGCTCATAAATCTTACATTCAAATCTTTTTCAATTTTCGTAGAAGTAATCCCTTTGAAAAACGTAAAATATTCAACGTTATATCCTTTTTCAATAAGTTTTGAAATTAAGGTATAGGTAAATGTTTCAGACCCACCTATCTTCTGTAAATGATTATTAGCGACTAATATAGAAGGCATCAAATAGGAATATTAAATTTATTTTTCACCTTTTTTATTTTTACAAGATTTTTATAATTACTCGGTGGGTAAACAGGGTTACCTTCCTTCCAATTATTAAAATAATCAACATAAAATTCTATGTTGTTGTTTTTGTAGACTCCATTTGCGCTAGAGTTAGTTAATTTTGAAGAGATGTTTTTTCGAACCAAGGTCATATGGTGCATTTGAATAACTTTTCTATCAAATAAAATGAACTTATTACCTCTGACTCTGCGTGTGGGGTCAACTTTTACTGGATAGTTAATATTATATTTGAATTTTTTGAAACGTTTAATTTTAAAAATAAAAGATACGTAATATTCTGGTTGATTTTGGTAAATCATTTCATAAATTGGTTTTTTGAAATAATTTGTTAAACGTACAGCGGTTATATCGTATTTATTTTTTGAAATTATGGTTTTAGCTTCTTGCAATTGTTTTACATCATAGAATTCATCAGAATCCATTGATAGAAAATGAGTGCATTTGTTTTTTTTGGCAATTTTTAGACCAATGTTTCGTTTTTTCGTTTCATTAAAATGTTCTGTTTTTGTTAGGTCTGGTGTATATTCGAATAGTTGGTCAATTAATTTTTCTTCTACAAGTCTATCAAGTATTGGTAACAAATACTCAGAGCAATTTTGCCCCTTATTTGAAATTTTTTGGAAAACGACATTTATATGATTTGTTTCCTCTCTGATAGATTTTATAGAAGCTTCCAATAATTCTTCAGTGTCAAATAAATTATAGGAAACACCTAGTTTCATCTTCATTGTGTTATTTGTTTGTTTATATTTACCCCTCTAACTGTTGTAAGTTCACCAAATTCGTATAGGTTCCGTTTAAGGCTAACAGCTCATCGTGAGTTCCTTGTTCAACAGCTTTTCCTTTTTTCATAACTACAATCAAATCTGCATTTTGAATTGTCGAGAGTCTATGAGCAATTACCAATGAAGTTCTGTTTTTCATCATGTTTTCGATGGCATCTTGAACTAGTTTCTCTGATTCTGTATCCAAAGCAGAAGTAGCTTCATCTAAAATCATGATAGGTGGGTTTTTCATTACTGCTCTTGCGATAGCAATACGCTGTTTTTGTCCCCCAGAAAGCATACCACCACCATCACCAACAGGACTGTTATACTGTTCAGGTAAATCCATGATAAAGTCATGCGCATTCGCAATTTTCGCTGCTTCGACAATTTTTTCATGTGTTGGGTTTTCTATACCGAGTGATATGTTATTTGCAATTGTGTCGTTGAATAAAATAGAGTCTTGTGTTACAATACCCATTTGATCTCTTAAAGAAGTTGTTGTGACATCTTTGATGTTGATTCCATCGATCGTAATTTTACCTTCAGTAACATCCCAAAAGCGAGTGATTAGGTTGGCTAAAGTAGATTTACCACTCCCAGATTGACCAACCAATGCTATTTTTTTTCCTTTGGGCACTGCTAATGAAAAATTTTCTAAGACATATTCCTTGTCGTATTTGAAAGAAATATTTTCGAATTTCACTTCTTTATTGAACCCTTTTAAGTCTTCACTTCCTTCTGAGTCTTTTAATGGGTTATCAGTATCGAGAATTTCAATAACCCTTTCTGCTGCAGAGTTTCCAATTTTTACAGCATTGCTGGCACTCGATATGGCTTTTGCCGGTGTTAATATGTTATAGGCAAGTCCCATAAAAGCAATGAAAGTACCAGCTTTTAGAGATTCGTCAATCAAAACCATTCTACCTCCAAACCAAAGTAGAGATGCGATAGTTGCGATGCCTAAGAATTCACTCATCGGAGATGCCATAGAATTTCTCTGTGCTAATTGGTTACTAAGGGTTTTGATTCTTTGATTAAAATCTTCATATTTTTTTCCAAAGAATTTTTCCGAGTTAAAGGCTTTAATAACACGCAACCCAGTTAGAGTTTCTTCAATAATACTCAGCATGTTACCAGATTCTTTAAATAATGTAGCAGATTGACTTTTGATTTTTTTGCTAATTATAGAAATGATCCATCCAGAAACAGGAATGAATGTAAAAACAAAAATGGAGAGCTCAACACTTAAGTTCAACATAAAGATTAAGGTAAAAATGATATTCAGAGGCTCTCGGATAATAACAATTGAAAGGTTCAAAAAAGTTTCGTTTATCGTACCTAAATCACCGGTAGCTCTTGCTATAATATCACCTTTTCTTTTAGTTGAGAAAAACGAAATAGGTAAGCTGATTATTTTTTGATAGATTTCATTTCTAAGATCTTTTAATACATTATTCTTTAAAAACACCATGAAAAGACCGGCGAAATAACCAAAAATATTTTTCAAAAAGAAAACGACAATAACACTAAGAACCATATAAGTGAGAGTGCTTTCTGGTCCGAAATCAGCTGTGTTTTTCGTTATAAAATAATTTAGGGATTTTTCTAGAAACTCTTTGTTCAAACTTTCAGAGCCTAAAAAATCAGGTTTTACATATATTTTCTCTGTGTCTCCAAATAATACGTTCAACATCGGTATTAGTGTTAAGAATGAAAGTGCGGAAAAAAGAGCATACATTACATTCAAAAAAATACTGGTGATACCTATCCATTTGTATGGAATTGCATAGGCAAGAAAACGTTTGAAATATTTCATTAATTTTTTGTTCAGATGTTAAGAGGCAAAGATACTATTTCACATGTTAATAAAAATAAAAAGCTTGTAATTATCTGATTTATTCTGTACTTCAATTTTGTACAGCGTAGAATATGTGGTAGCTTTGCAGCGCAATTGAAAAGTGATTACAGATTGATTATGCATCCTATAGATTATAAAACTGCTTTAACGCATCCTGTGTTTTCTTATATTACTCGAGCTAGTAGAGAATTAAATTTACAGAGCTATGTAATTGGTGGTTTTGTACGAGATTTTATTTTGCAACGTGGTACTGCTAAAGATATTGATGTGGTAGCAATTGGAAGCGGAATTACTTTGGCAAAAAAAGTGGCTCAATTGTTACCCAATAAACCAAAGGTTCAGGTTTTTAAAACCTATGGTACTGCTATGCTGCGTTACAAGGATATTGAAATTGAATTTGTAGGAGCTAGAAAAGAGTCGTATGCCGAAGATAGCCGTAACCCAGAGGTTTCAGAAGGTACGCTAGAAGATGATCAGAATAGACGTGACTTTACAATAAATGCATTGGCATTGAGTTTGAATGAAGATTCGTTTGGAGAATTGTTAGATCCTTTTGGAGGAATTGACGCTATGCATCAAAAGTCAATCCGTACTCCGTTAGATCCAGATATTACTTATTCTGATGATCCATTGCGAATGATGCGAGCAATTCGATTTGCTACCCAATTAAATTTCCAAATTGATAAAGCTTCTTTAGATGCTATTTCAAGAAATAAAGAACGTATTGATATTATTACAAAGGAGCGCATCATTGTTGAGCTGCAAAAAATAATGGAATCACCTGTTCCTTCTATCGGTTTTTTGTTATTAGAACAAACGGGCTTGTTAGAAAAAATCATTCCTGAACTTACAGCTTTAAAAGGAGTAGATGAAGTGGAAGGGCAAAAACATAAAGATAATTTTTACCACACGTTAGAGGTGGTAGATAATATTTCTAGAAATACGGAAGATGTGTGGTTGCGTTGGGCGGCTTTGTTACATGATATAGGTAAAGCTCCTACCAAACGTTTTGATAAAAAAAATGGATGGACTTTTCATGCACATGAATTCGTGGGTTCTAAAATGGTCTTCAAATTATTCAAGCGTTTGAAGATGCCTTTGAATAATAAAATGAAATTTGTGCAGAAAATGGTGTTATTGAGCTCAAGACCTATCGTTTTAGCAACTGATGTTACCGATTCTGCAGTACGAAGATTGATTTTTGATACCGGCGAAGATTTAGATAGTTTGATGACGCTTTGTGAGGCTGATATTACTACGAAAAACCCGGCGAAGTTTAAGAAATACCATAATAACTTCAAAGTGGTTCGAGAAAAAGTAAAAGAAGTTGAAGAGCGTGATCGAGTTCGTGATTTTCAACCTCCAATCTCAGGAGAACTTATCATGGAAACTTTTGATTTAAAGCCGTGTAGAGAAATTGGTCAAATAAAAGAAGCTATCAAAGAAGCCATTCTAGATGGTAAAATTCCGAACGAATACGAGCCTTGTTTTCAGTTTATGGTTGAGAAAGGACAAAAATTAGGACTTACTTTTAACAAGCTTAATTAGGTAATTTATTTTAAGTGTTGAAACCAGGTGCTTTGTTGGTTTGATGTACTTATGTAGTATTGATTTTCTTCAGAGAGGTTGTTATCGTCAATATACCAAGGTAAGTGTTTTACTTGAAAAGGGGCAGCAGCTCTATATATTTTAGAATGCTCAGAGCGTATATGCTTAAAAGAATAAGGTCTGTACAATGCTAATGTGGTATCAATAGGAGCTTTGTAATATTTTTTGTCTAGCGACGGTTTTGAGTAGAATTTTTTTTCCCAAGCTATTACTGTTTGTTTCTGATTGTAATGATCAGGTAAATCATCGATTTTTAATGAAAAACCAACCTTGCTACACATCTTGTCATTTGTCAATTTGTTCCTAAATATTTCAAGAAAATTTTCAGGGCAATCGTCAATGATTTCTAGATCAGAGTCCGTATAAACAAAATAATTTCCTGTAAATTTTTTATACAATTTAGATTTCCAAAGTGCTCTGAATCCATAATTTTTTTCAAGAAAAATAACATGATGTTTTGTCGCTTTATAAAAATCTAAAAGAGGAGGATAAGTTGACTGATTGTCCAATATGTAGATGTTCGTATAATTTCTCTTTTCTAAGCCATCAAGTAATATTTTTAAATATTCAAGCCTGTTGAAATTGTTAATTATTATAGGAATTTCGTGATAAGGAATGTTCGCAGGAGGAGAAATAAATTCCCTTAGATACATAATGAGAGAAATAATAAAGTGTTTTATTTTTTCGATAATCATAAAAATATCTAAGAGAGTTATGGTATAGTCAAAGAATTATAAATTTAATTCTTTAATAATTCTTTGGATTTTAGCATCCAATTCCTTTTCTGTTTGTTCTGCCGTTTCTACAGAATCACATTTGTTATTTACACTAAAATAAAACTTAATTTTGGGCTCAGTTCCACTTGGTCTTGCAGCAATTCTAGTTCCATTTTCCGTATAAAAAATCAATACATTAGATTTTGGCATGTCAATAGTTGTTTCTTCGCCAGATATGATGTTTTTACAAATAGAAGAATCATAATCGTATGCAAATAATACTTTTTCGCCATCGATTTCTTTAGGAGCATTTGCACGCAAATCAACCATCATTTGTTGGATCTGTGCAGCACCATCCATTCCTTTTTTGGTAATAGAGATCAAATGTTCTTTGAAGAAGTTGTGTTTTGTATATAATTGTAACAATTCATTGTAAAAAGAACTTCCTTGTCCTTTTGCGTAAGTTGCAATTTCACAGGCCAATAGGGCAGAAGTAATAGCATCTTTATCACGGACAAAATCACCAACCATATAACCGAAACTTTCTTCACCACCACCGATAAATTCTAATTCAGGAAAGTCAACAATCATTTTGGCAATCCATTTGAAACCGGTCAAGCAAATTTTTGTTTCAACACCATACGATTTTGCAACTTCTTCAACCATGTCTGTTGACACAATGGTGGTTCCTACAAATTGTTTTCCATTCAGTTTCCCTTCTTTTTGCCATTTTTTCATCAAGAAATCAGTCATTACTACCATCGTCTGATTTCCGTTTAGTAATTTTAAATTACCTTCTAAATCTCTTACAGCAATTCCTACTCTGTCACTGTCTGGGTCTGTTCCAATAACAATATCAGCATTTTCTTTTTCTGCCAACTCCAATGCCATTTTTAATGCAGCAGGTTCTTCTGGGTTGGGAGACGCAACCGTTGGGAAATTCCCATCAGGTTTGCTTTGTTCTTCAACGATATAAACATTTTTATATCCTGCTTTTTCCAGCGTTTGTGGCATTGCAGTAATTGAAGTTCCATGTAAAGAAGTAAAAACGATTTTTAAGTCATCTCTATTCGTTAATTCTAAGCTTCCATTCGCAACTGAAGCGTCTGTGAAAGCATTGTCAACTTCTTCACCAATATATTCTAATAAATTTTCGTTTGCGTCAAATTTTATTTCTGAAAAATCTAATTTGTTTACCTCATTGATAATTGCAGAATCGTTTGGTGGCACAATTTGCCCTCCATCTTTCCAATATACTTTATATCCATTGTACTCTGGCGGGTTATGAGAAGCTGTCAAAACAATACCAGCATCACAGTTTAAGTAATTCACTGCAAATGATAGTTCTGGAGTTGTTCGTAAGGCTTCAAATAAAAACACTTTGATTCCGTTCGCAGTTAAAACATCAGCTACAGTTTTAGCTAAAGTATCACTGTTATGTCGACAATCATAGGCGATAACAACACTAGAATTTCCTTCGTTATTTATTTGTAAAATATAATTAGCAAGACCTTGAGTGGCTTTACCTAAAGTATATTTATTGATACGATTTGTACCAACACCCATCAAACCTCTCATACCTCCGGTACCAAATTCTAAATCTTTGTAAAAGCTATCGGCCAATACATCAGAATTAGCATCAAGTAGTGCTTGAACTTTTTTTTGTGTGTTTGCGTCAAAAGTTTGAGATAACCATTTTTTGGCTGCTGTCTGGATTTCTTGCGTATTCATATTTTACTGTCTAAAATTTTTTACAAAAATATAGTTTTTGAAACGGTTTATTCTTTTTGCTCAATAAAAAATTACTAAAACGGTTTCTTAAATTTCTTTCGTTATTTGATAGTTCGGAATGTTCTTTTTAGTTCTTAAAATTAACTCGCCAATAAACCCTGCTAAGAATAATTGAGTTCCCAAAATCATTGTAGTTAGCGATATATAAAAAAATGGTGTATCAGTTATCAAAGGAGAAGGTTTCTCAAAGTAAAATACATTCAATAATTTAATTGCTCCTATGGTAAATGCGGCAAAAAAACCGATTACAAACATTAATGTGCCTAGCAAACCAAATAAATGCATAGGTCTTTTGCCAAATTTGCTTACAAACCAAATAGTTAATAAATCTAAAAAACCATTGATAAAACGTTCCATGCCAAATTTAGTATGACCATATTTTCTGGCTTGATGTTTTACCACTTGTTCACCAATATTTGAGAACCCTGCATTTTTTGCTAAGACAGGTATATATCGATGCATTTCACCATGTACATCAATTGTTTTCACAACATTGCTTTTGTAAGCTTTTAACCCACAATTAAAATCATTCAATTGAATACCTGAAGTTTTTCTAGCTGCCCAGTTAAATAGTTTTGAAGGAATGTTTTTTCTGATTTTTGAATCGTATCTTTTTTTCTTCCATCCACTTACTAAGTCGTAACCTTCTTCTGTTATTTTTTTGTAGAGAGAAGGAATTTCATCCGGAGCATCCTGTAAATCTGCATCCATGGTGATGACAACCTCACCTTTTGTTTTTTTAAATCCCGCGTTTAAGGCTTGAGATTTTCCATAGTTTTTAGAAAAACGTAGTCCTAAAACATGTTGATTTTTAGCTTGTAGTTCTTCAATAATTTCCCATGATTTATCTGTGCTTCCATCATCGATAAACAATACCTCATAACTCAATGCATGCTCCGTCATTACTTTTACAATCCAATCATGAAGTTCTCTTAATGACTCTTCTTCATTTAATAATGGGATAACCAAAGAAATTTGCATAGCAGACTAGTTTTTGTTTTCATTTATTTTGATAAAAATAACCGTGGTAATTGCCGAAAAAACAAATCCGAGAAAAGCGGTGAAAACAATTCCTATAGCAGGTGTGATAAACGAGTTCGCACCTTCTTTTAACTTTTCTATTCGTTTGTCTATTTGTTCAGTGGTTAATTCTCCTGAGGATTCCATCGCTTTACGCTGGACCTCACCGAGTTGATTTACAAAGTCAGGCTCGATATAACTAGTAAAAATATAGTTGTACACAGTAATTACAATGGCTCCAACTACAGCAATACCAATACCAATCTTTAATCCTTCGCCAAAAGTTAATTTCCCAAATTTCGAAAATGTTTTTATTCCTAAAATGATGGCAGCAAGAATAAATAAGATACTGATAATTCCTACGGCTTGATTTTGTTCTAAGTGTTTGTCTAATGCGTACAATATAACACTCATAAGAACCGAAATGGCACCTAAAAGCAAACCATATTTTAAGATAATGCTTTTGCTGATTTCTTTTGGACTCATATTTTATTTTTTTGTTGCACAAATATACTTATTTAGCTCAAAGAATATTTCGTTTCTATAAAATGTTTTAATAGAATTTCTTGTCACAATCAGTGAGTTTTGACTTTGAACATTGATTTAGTTTGCTGTATCTTTGCACGATATATAAAAATGAAAATATTATGGCAATAGCACATACATCTAAAATAGAATTTGAAATAGGATTAGACGAGAACAAAGTTCCCGAAAAAATTAAGTGGAATGCTGAAGATGGAGGAGTGGCAAGTGAAGAAACAAAATCCATTATGCTATCTGTTTGGGATCCGAAAAAAAAGGATACTTTAAGAATTGATTTATGGACAAAAGACATGCCGGTAGATGAGATGAAGCAATTTTTTCATCAAACTTTAGTGTCAATGAGTCATACTTTCGAAAGAGCAACCAATGATGATAAAATGGCTGCAACCATGCGAGATTTTTGTGACTATTTCGAAGAAAAATTGGAATTGAAGAAAAAATAAAATTTTTCATAAACAAAAAATCCCCTAAGCTTTGCTTAGGGGATTTTTTGTTTTCAATATCTTCTTGTTAATTATCTCTAAAATTAAACTCAATTCTATTGTTTAATTCACTGGTCGCTAAATCTCCAGTATTAGAGTATTTAGGTTGTGTATCTCCATATCCTTCAGAAGTAAGTCTATCTTCATTGATCCCACCATCTACTAAATATTTTAGGATAGCATTCGCTCTTCGTTTCGATAGAAACAAACTATATTTCTCGTTGTGTTTGTTGTCTGTATGCGAAGCAATTTCAAACTTTGTAGCTGGATACTCTTCCATGATTTTTAAAATATCATCCAAAATTTCCATAGTGCTATTTGTTAAAGTGTTTTTCGTTCTTTCGAATTTGATTTTTTGTGCTAAACCTTCAATTCTTAAATAAACACTTTTGTCGAAATTTTTGTCTGGGCACCCTTTGTTTGCTTCTGTTCCAGGTACATCAGGACATAAATCATCTGCATCCGCAACACCATCTCCATCTAAATCTTCGTCTTTCGGACATCCTTCATTTTCAGTTAGACCTTTGATTTTCGGACATCTGTCTTTGTAATCTGGTACTCCATCTTTATCTGAATCTAACGAAACTCCGTTTGAATAAACCTTAACACCATAAGGTGTATCTGGTTCTTTGTCATATAAATCAATTACACCGTCTTTGTCAGAATCTTTTGTGTTGGCTTCAACAGCTCCTTCAATTTCAGGACACCCTTTGTTTTCTTTTGTACCTGCTTTGAAAGGACAATCGTCGATGTGATCTGGTACATCGTCATAGTCTGAATCAACAGCCACTCCATTTCCATAAACTCTTGCATTGGCAGGAGTGTTTGGCTCTTTATCAAATTCATTTACAACACCATCATTGTCATCGTCATTCCAATCAAATTCTTTTTCGGATTTAGGACAACCTTCATTTTCAACAGGACCCGCTTTCAAAGGACATTTATCTTTGTAGTCAGGCAATCCATCTCTATCACTATCGATAGGAATTCCGTTTCCGTATACCAATGCACCTGCTGGTGTATTTGGATCTTTGTCAAATTGATCTATTACGCCATCGTTATCTGTGTCAATCAACTCTAATTGCTGTACTTCTTTTTGAGCAACCTCCTCTTTGCAACCATCTAATTTTTTAGAACCAGCAACCAATGGGCATTTGTCAGAATGGTCTGGAATACCATCATTGTCTGTGTCCATTGATACTCCATTTCCGTAAACTTTTGCTCCTTTAGGAGTGTTTTTTTCTTGATCAAATTGATCCATAACACCATCACCATCAGAATCATTCATTTCAACGGTTGAAGAATTTGTCGTTCCGTTTACTGCGATACCTGCTCCTACATTGATGTCTGTTTGTTTTTGTTTCGGTGCACATCCTTCTAAATCTTCAGTACCTGAAATGTTTGGACATTTGTCTGAGTGGTCTGGAATTCCATCATTGTCAGAATCTACAGATACACCATTACCATATACTTTTGCGCCTGCAGGAGTGTTTGGTTCTACATCAAATTGATCCATAACTCCATCTTTGTCTGTATCTGTCAATTGAACTGTAGCACCTGATGATTCTTCAGTAATTTCAGGACAGCCTCCTTTTGAACTTGGTCCTGGTTGCAATGGACAAGCATCTCTATGGTCTGGTGTGCCATCGCTATCTAAATCCATCGCTACTCCATTACCATACACTTTAACACCAAATGGAGTGTTAGGCTCTTTGTCGTATTCATTTGGTACTCCATCACCATCGCTGTCTGGAGAAAGTGGACACCCATCGTTTTCGATAGTACCATATTCTAAAGGACATCCATCTTTGTAGTCAGGAATGCTATCTCCATCTGTATCAACAGCAACTCCGTTCCCGTAAACTCTAGCATCTAAAGGAGTGTTAGGTTCTTTGTCAAGAGAGTCAATTACACCATCACCATCGGCATCATTGATGCTTATTTTACCACCACTTGAAGCAATGTCAATATTCTCTGGACAACCTTCGTTTTCTAAAGTACCTTGTTTTAATGGGCAGTTATCATGTAGATCAATAACCCCGTCGTTGTCTGTGTCAATAGCTACACCGTTACCATAAACTTTGGCACCAAGTGGTGTTTCATTGTCTTTGTCTAAGGCATCCATAACACCATCACCATCCATATCGTTGATACTAATTGGTTGAGTGTTGTTTGCTTCAGAGGCAACATAGTTTTCTGGGCAGCCTTCGTTTTCTGAAGTTCCAGGTAGTAATGGACATTTGTCATACAAGTCAATTACACCATCTTTATCTGTATCAATCGCAACTCCATCCCCATAAACTTTAGCTCCTTCAGGAGTGTTAGGTTCTCTGTCTAACGCATCAACAACTCCATCTTTGTCACTATCATTGATTGTGATAGATTCTCCGTTTTCGTTCGTAACAGAAATAGTTTCTGGACAACCTTTGTTTTCTGTAGTACCATAGTCAAAAGGACATTCGTCTGCATAGTCTGGAATTCCATCTTTGTCTGTGTCAATCGCAACACCATTACCATAAACTAAGGCACCTTTAGGCGTGTTTGGTTCTTGGTCTAAAATATCGGCAACACCATCACCATCAGAGTCACTAAAGTCACCAGCGATATTAGGTTGAACTACTTCCATTGATTCGGTTGGATTGATGCCTTCTTCATAAACCTCTTTTCCTCTGTCAGAGTCTGGTTGGATGTAGTTAATTTCTACACGACGGTTTCTTTTTCTTCCTTCAGCAGTTTTGTTACTGTGTGTAGGTTGTTCAATACCATATCCGAAGGCAAATAAACGTTCTTCGTTTACACCTTTCTCAGCCAAATAATTCAATACGCTAGAGGCTCTTTTTTCAGATAAATACAGGTTGTAATCTGGTGTACCTGTGTTATCTGAATGCCCATCAATCGTAAATTTAGTGTTTGGATATTGCAACATAATATTAGCAATCTCATTTAAGATGGTATATGAATCTCCTAAGATTTGATCACTGTTTGTTTTGAAATAAATGCTTTTCGCTAAAAGGAAAATTCTATTTGAAATATCGTCGGCAGCATTTTCTCTCGGACAACCTAAATTCTCTGCAACTCCTTTTACATCAGGACAAACATCATCGTAATCGTAAACGCCATCGCCGTCTCGGTCTTCTGGACACCCTTCATTTGCTTCAATACCTTTTAAGAATGGACATTTATCTATGTGGTCAGGAATACCGTCCATATCACTATCGATAGCTATACCGCTTCCGTAAACCATAGCTTCAGTAGGCGTGTCTGGTTCTTTGTCTACTTCATCAATTACACCGTCTTCATCTGTATCAACAACTTGAAATCTTTCGTCTCCAATGTCTTCATTGTTGGCCCAAGCAGCATGTCTTTTTTCTTTACCAAATTTATATACAATACCTAAATGTGTTGCTAAATAGGTTTCATAGTTGTGTTTTGAAGAGACCGCAGCGTCTATGTTATCTTGATGATTTAGATACAAAGAAGGACGCAGTTGAACATCAAATCTATTATTTATCCTATATTTTAAATCCAATCCTACGTTTACAAAACCAGATTTCGCACGGTTATTGTTTCCTATATTGTAAATTTCAGTATCTGCCTCATCATATAAAGTAGCTTGGTACGAATTGAATCCGAAACCAGCAAGAAATGCCCAATTCCACTGAGTGCTGTTCAACTTCCACAGATTACTCAAATTAAGGATTCCACTAAATTCGATGCCATATTTATTTCCATCCATGCTTAAGATTTGTGACCCATATAATGTTTCATCAATTCCTCGAATAGCATTGTACCCCGTAAAACCTTGCCCTGAAGCTCCCAGGTTGGTGTAGTCAAATTTCATTTCCATTCCTAAAATAGGATTGAACATTTTACTTCCATAGATGTAAAAACCTAAGTTGGTGTGGTTTTTTATATCTCCATTCAATCTTGAAGACAGATCTCCAAACGAATTTTGGTTGATGAGTCCTAACCCTAAAGACCAAGTGTTATAAGAATCCTTAACTTCTTTAGCGGGTTCTTTTTCAGAGGAGTCTTTTTGAGCTTTTTGAGAAAAAGCGGCATTGGCAATGCATAGGAAAACCAAAAAGTGAAAGGTTTTGTTTTTTAAAGACATGCGTAATTTTTATTAGGTTTTATTGTTTTAGGTAATTGCTGCAAAAATAATTATATTATTTTTATTTAAACTGTAAATCTGTCAATTAAAAAAACGACAAATTGTTCGTTTTATTATGTTTGATAGCCTTTTTGAGGAGTTTCTAATACTTGCGATGAGACCTTTTCAATAGGACTTTTGTCAATACAATGATCAATTAATTTGTCAATATTTTTTCTGTTGATTGATGCGTTTTCTAAAGAAAGTATTTCTCTAAGTGGATATAAAACAAATTTTCGATCAACAGCCTTCGGATGTGGCAGTGCTATAAAGTCAGTGTTTATCTCTATGTTTTCATACAAAACCATATCAATATCTATCAATCTGTCTTGGTATCCTTCAGTTAGACCTCTTTTGCGTCCTAACAATGTTTCTATCTCAAGCAGTTTTTTCAGTAGGGGTGATGCTGGTACATTGCTTTGTAATTCTATACAGATGTTGTAGAAATCTTCACCCTCAAAACCCCAAGAAGGAGTCTTGTATATAGACGAAATATTTGTGATTTCACCTGTAGTAAGGTGAATTTCATCTATGGCGGCTTGTAAGTTTGCTTTTTTGTCTAGCAAGTTGCTCCCAATTGATAAGTAGACTCTCTTGTAATCTGTCATGCGTTTCTATTTTTTCGAAGAAAAAACATCTTTGGGGGTAGCGACTAATAATTTAAAACAAAGAAACAAAAGAAAAATTGAATAGTTATATTTGTTCATTAAAAAAAAGACATGAATTTTCTGAAAAATATTATTTCATCAGCCATTGGTTTCTTTATGGCTTTTGGTTTACTGCTAATTGGGTTGGTAATTATTGGAGTTTCTTTAGGTGGAGAGTCTGAGGTGAAGCTTCAAAACAACAGCATTTTACGAATTAAATTAGAAACACCAATTAAAGATTATGTGGCAAATGAAATTGATCCTTTTTCTGAGTTGTTAGGGTTGCCTGCTGAATACATTGGAATGAATTCAATTACAAAGGCTATTCGACGCGCGAAGAATGACCCTAAAATTAAAGGAATTAGTATCGAGCCAACGATGATGACAGTTGGTATGAGTCAGTTGAACGAAATCAGAAAAGAGCTTATTGATTTTAAACAATCTGGTAAGTTGGTTTATGCATATGCTGATTTTTATGGTCAAAAAGAATATTTTTTGAGTACCGTTGCCGATTCGATTTTTGTGAACCCGGTGGGGCAAGTTGAGTTGAAAGGCTTGTCTTCAGAAGTTTTGTTTTTTAAAGATTTTCAAGATAAGTACGGAGTGAAAATGGAAGTCGTACGTCACGGAAAATACAAAAGTGCTGTTGAACCGTTTTTAGAAAATGAAATGAGTGAGTCGAATCGAGCTCAGATAAAAGCCTTGTTAGAATCTTTGTGGGGTGATATTGCTTATATGACTGCTACTTCAAGAAAAATTTCTGAAGAAGATGTGAATAGAATAGCAGATGAATTAGGTGGTCGTAACGCGGACTTGGCTCTAGAAAATAATTTGGTTGATGCTGCAATATATTATGATGCGTATAAAGAAAAGATCCAAGAAAGTTTGTCTTTAGATAACTTTCATACCATAAGTCTCCAGGATTATACCAAAACAGAATTGAATTTTGAGTTAGAAACAAATCCAGACCAAAATAAAATTGCTGTGATTTATGCACAAGGAGAAATAATTTACGGTGATGGTGATGAAAATGTAATCGGTCAAAGAATGATGGTCAAAGCAATCGATAAAGCAGCAAGTAATGAAGCTGTGAAGGCTATTGTTTTTAGAGTAAACTCACCTGGAGGGAGTGCCTTGTCATCAGATATAATTTGGAGAGCATTGGAGAATGCCAAAAGTAAAAAACCATTGGTAGTCTCTATGGGAAATTATGCAGCGTCGGGTGGTTATTACATTGCTTGTAATGCAGATAGGATTTATGCTGAATCAACTACGATTACAGGTTCAATTGGAGTTTTCGGAATTTTGCCTAACGTTAATAAATTCTCTAAGAATATCGGAATCAATTCAGAAAGAGTGAGTACTAATAAAAACCCTCATTACAGTGCTTTTTCAAAATTAGATCCCAAATTTTACGAAGTTACCAAGCAAGGTGTAGATTTTATTTATAAAACTTTCGTTTCTAAAGTTGCTGAAGGAAGAGGTATGACCTATGACCAAGTACACGAATTAGCTCAAGGTAGAGTGTGGTCAGGTAAAGAGGCAAAAGAAAATGGTTTGGTAGATGAAATAGGAGGTTTGTCACAAGCTATTTTATCAGCGGCTTCTTTAGCAGAGGTTGATGATTATAAGATTCAGAATTTTCCGAATTACGAAAAAGAATTGAAAGACTCTTTCAAAAGTATGCCATTTATGAAATCGGAAGAAACAATTGTAAAAGAATTGTTAGGTGATTCAAATTTTGTGTTGTTTCAAAAATTAAACGCATTGAAGCACAAAAAGGGTATTCAAATGGCAATGCCATACGTGTTAGAAATTGAATAAAACATGAAGTTTTCTGTTGATATTAATTGTGATGTTGGTGAAAGTTATTTCGATCGAAAGATTGGCAATGATGCAGCTTTGATTCCTCTCATAAGTTCTTGCAATATTGCATGTGGATTGCATGGGGGAGACCCATTAACAATTCAAAATGCAATTGATTTGGCAATTGAACACAATGTATCTATTGGAGCGCATCCTTCGTTTCCTGATTTAGAAAACTTCGGAAGAAAGTTTATGACTTTACCAGAGAAAGAATTAAAAGCATGTATTAGATTTCAGATATCAAGTTTGTATCATTTTACTTCTTTAAGAGGAGGTGTGCTGCGTCATGTAAAACCCCACGGGGCTTTATACAATGCTGCTGCTGCAGATTCAAAGCTTTCTAGAGCTATTTTAGAAATTATGCAGGAGATTGATCCTAAATTAGCGTTGTTAGGGTTGGCGAACTCAAAAATGGAAGAAGCTGCAATGGAAATGGGAACTGAGTTTATTTCAGAGGTTTTTGCCGATAGAAGCTATACAATAGAGGGGAATCTTGTTTCTAGAGAAGAACCCAATGCGGTGATAGACGATGCGGTTTTAGTGAAAGAAAGATGTTTGCAGATGGTGCGAGATCAACAAGTGTTGACTGAAGAAAACACCTATGTGAAGTTAAACGCACAAAGTATTTGTGTTCATGGAGATAACAATGCTGCTTTAGCGTTGGTCAAGTCGCTGAGAGCTGCATTTATAGAAAATGAGATAAAAATTCAGTCATTTTGAAGCCCTTGAAAATTGAGCCTTTTGGAGATGCTGCACTTTTGGTTACCTTAGGAGAGGTAATTTCGTTAGAGGTGCATCAAAAAGTTGTTTCATTTGTTAGAGCAATAGAAAGCTCTTCTATAGTTGGTGTTGGTGAGTTAATTTCGAGTTATAACACCGTCACCGTTTATTATGATTTTCTGCAAATTCCATATAGCGAACTAAAGTCTCAACTAGAAGAACTTGATATTGAGAAAATTTCAATTCCCGAAAAGAATATAGTGCAAATACCTGTGTGTTATGATGAGGAATTTGCTTTAGATATGAAAGAAGTAATTTCGAAAACGAATTTATCAAAAGAGGAAATTGTAAAGCTGCATACGTCAAAAGAATATCTTGTATACATGTTGGGTTTTATGCCGGGTTTTTTTTACTTAGGTGGTATGGATACTCGATTGCGCTGTGAAAGAAAAGAAAAACCAAGGTTAAAAGTCGCCTCTGGGTCAGTTGGAATTGCAGGAGGGCAAACAGGAGTTTATCCATTAGATAGTCCTGGAGGTTGGCAGATTATTGGTAAATCTCCAGTAAAGTTTTTTGATAAATCGAATTCATCAAATTATTTCAAGATACAACAAGGTGATGGGATTCGATTTTATGAGATTTCAAAAGATGAATTTATCAACACATTCCAATGATTGAAGTTGTAAAGTCAGGTTTGTATACTACGATACAAGATGTAGGTAGATTTGGATTTCAAAAATATGGAATGCCTGTTTCTGGTGTATTAGATAAAGATGCTTTTAGGTTGGCGAATTGGTTGGTGGGTAACGCAATAAATGAAGCGGTATTAGAAATTACCTTAACTGGACCTGTTTTGCGTTTTCATAAAGAAGTTGTAATAGGTATTACTGGAGCCGATATGCAACCCAAGATTGACGGAAAATTGGTAGAAATGAATTCCGCAATTAAAGTATCCAAAAACAGTATGCTTAGTTTTGGAAAGCTTAAAAATGGTTGTAGAACTTATTTATCGGTTTCAGGTGGATTTGATGTTGTTCACGAAATGAATAGCAAAGCTACGTATGATTATGCCAAATTAGGAGGACTTAACGGGCAGGCATTGGCCGCAGGAGATTCTTTATTGTTGGGAAATGTAGATGCAAGTTTTGAAGAGAAAAAAGTTCCAGTTCATTTAGTACAAAATTCATACAGCACTATGCCTGTTCGGGTGATAGAAGGACCGGAGTTTCATCTTTTATCGAAAGCAGGAAAAGAGGTTTTGTTTACTTGCGGATTTACAGTTGGTTCAGCTAGTAATAGAATGGGAGTGCGTTTAAATGAAGTTGTGGAGCTTGATTTAGGTTCTGAAATGATTTCATCAGGGATTGTACAGGGTACTGTACAACTTCCATCAAGTGGTATGCCGATTGTATTGCTAGCCGATGCACAAACCACAGGAGGGTATCCTAGGGTATTAAATGTGATTAAGGCCGATCTATCTATTTTGGCACAACAGAAACCAGGTGATAAAATTAGGTTCAGGAAAATTTCTTTAGAGAAGGCTCAGGCAGTTTATTACAATAAAGAAACAGAGTTTACAAAACTTGCTTTACATATTGAGCATAAAAAAAGAGACCTATACTAGGTCTCTTTTTTATTTGATCCGGGAAAAGATGTTAGATTTCTAATAAAGAATTCGTTTTCTTTACAGCGGCAGCACTATTCGCTAATTTGTCTTTTTCTGCATCGCTTAATGCAATCTCAACGATTTTTTCAATTCCGTTTTTACCTAATACAACTGGTACTCCAATACAAAGATCGTTTAATCCGTATTCGCCATCTAACAAAGTTGAACATGGGAAAATTTTCTTTGTATCACAAGCAATTGCTTGAACCATTGCAGAAACTGCAGCGCCAGGTGCATACCAAGCAGAAGTACCTAGCATACCAGTTAATGTAGCTCCACCAACCATCGTTGCTTTAGCAACTTCTTCTAGTTTTTCATTTGATAAAAATTCACTTACGGGTACAGAGTTTCTTGTTGCCAAACGAGTTAAAGGAATCATTCCAGTGTCACTGTGACCACCAATAACCATTCCGTCAACATCAGAAGCTGGAGCTTCCAAAGCTTCGCTTAATCTGTATTTGAAACGTGCACTATCTAAAGCTCCTCCCATACCTATGATTTGGTTTTTAGGCAAGCCTGTAGCTTTGTGAGCTAAATACGTCATAGTATCCATTGGATTACTAACAACAATTATAATTGCATTCGGAGAGTGTTTGATGATGTTTTCAGATACCGTTTTTACAATTCCAGCATTGATACCAATTAATTCTTCGCGAGTCATTCCTGGTTTACGAGGAATACCACTTGTAATAACCGCTATTGAGCTATTGGCAGTTTTTTCGTAGTCATTCGTACTACCTGTAATTTTTGTGTCAAAGCCATTCAAAGAAGCTGTTTGCATAAGGTCCATTGCTTTTCCTTCTGCGTAATTTTCTTTAATATCTACTATAACAACTTCACTTGCAAAATTTTTAATTGCAATGTACTCAGCACAACTTGCACCGACAGCACCTGCTCCGACAACGGTAACTTTCATCTTTTATGAATTTTAATTATTTATATCCTTTTTTTACTTGTCGTAAATTTAGTGATTAATGATTAAAAAGAGTAGTTTTTATGAATAGAATTTCGATTTTTTTTCGAAATCGAAATAGTGGTTAAGTCCTTGTTTTTGTTGTGTTTGTGGTTGGGTTTTGACAATGATTTTTATCAGTTTTAGAATTTAATTTTTGTGTTATTTTTGAAAGTTGAGTGCAGTATAAAACTGGTATAAAACAAAACACAGTCTAAAAATTAAATTAGACTGTGTTTATAAATTATAATAAAAGTTCAATTACGCATCAATATTCGCGTATTTTGAATTTCTTTCAATAAAATCTCTACGAGGTGGTACTTCGTCACCCATCAACATAGAGAACACTCGATCAGCTTCAACATCGTTGTCGATCACAACTTGTCTCAATGTTCTAAACTCTGGGTTCATCGTCGTGTCCCAAAGTTGTTCAGCATTCATCTCTCCCAAACCTTTATATCTTTGAATAGAAGCACTACCACCCATTTTTTGAACAATTAAATCTCGTTGGTCATCATCCCAAGCATATTCTCTTTTTTGTCCTTTTTTAACTAAGTACAATGGAGGTGTTGCAATGTATACATAACCTTGCTCCACCATTTCTCTCATAAATCTAAAGAAGAAGGTTAAGATAAGTGTGGCAATATGACTACCATCTACATCGGCATCACACATGATTACTACTTTGTGATATCTCAGTTTTGATAAATTCAAAGCCTTGCTATCTTCTTCGGTACCAATGGTAACACCCAAAGCGGTAAACATGTTTTTGATTTCTTCGTTTTCAAAAACTTTATGAACCATAGCTTTTTCAACATTTAGAATTTTTCCACGCAATGGCAAAATTGCTTGAAAATTTCTATCACGCCCTTGTTTTGCAGTTCCACCGGCAGAATCTCCCTCAACTAAGAAAATTTCACATTGTTCTGGATCAGTTTCTGAACAGTCAGATAATTTACCAGGCAAACCACCAATAGACATTACTGTCTTACGTTGTACCATTTCTCTGGCTTTACGAGCAGCATGTCTTGCTTGTGCAGCCAAGATTACTTTCTGAACGATAGATTTAGCATCATTTGGATTTTCTTCCAAATAATCAGTTAACATTTCAGAAACGGCTTGTGAAACGGCAGCAGAAACTTCACGGTTACCTAATTTAGTTTTTGTTTGTCCTTCGAATTGAGGTTCTTGAACTTTTACAGAGACAATAGCTGTAAGTCCTTCACGGAAATCATCTCCGGCAATATCAAATTTCAAGTTTTTTAACAAGCCTGAATTATCAGCGTACTTTTTTAACGTACCTGTCAATCCTCTTCGGAAACCAGATAAATGAGTACCCCCTTCATGTGTGTTGATATTATTTACATAGGAGTGAAGGTTTTCAGCATATGATGTGTTGTATACCATCGCAACTTCTACAGGAATTCCGTTTTTTTCTCCTTCCATTGCGATAACTCCAGCAGTCAATTGTTCACGAGTACTGTCGAGGTATTTTACAAATTCACTTAAACCTTCTGTACTGTGGAATGTTTCTGTTACATCGTTTCCTTCGTCATCTTGCTCTCTTTTGTCAACTAAGATGATGGTGATTCCTTTGTTTAGGTATGCCAACTCTCTTAAACGAGCTGCTAAGGTTTCGTAATTGTAAACTGTAGTTTGCTGAAAAATAGTTTTGTCAGGAGTAAAGGTTACTTCCGTTCCTCTTTTTTCAGTGTCTCCTATTTGTTTTACAGGGTAAAGAGCTTTACCTCTTTCGTATTCTTGTTCCCAAATTTTTCCTTCTCTAAAAACGGTGGCTTTAAGATGGTCAGATAAGGCATTCACACAAGAAACACCAACACCGTGTAATCCTCCAGAAACTTTATAAGAGTCTTTGTCGAATTTTCCACCGGCACCAATTTTTGTCATTACAACTTCAAGCGCTGAAACACCTTCTTTTTTATGAATTCCAACCGGAATACCACGACCGTCATCTTTTACGGTAATAGAATTGTCTTCATTAATGAATACTGTAATATTGTTACAGTGACCCGCTAAAGCTTCATCGATAGAGTTGTCAATAACTTCGTATACTAAATGGTGTAAACCTCTTACACCTACATCTCCAATATACATCGAAGGACGCATTCTAACATGTTCCATTCCCTCAAGGGCCTGGATACTATCTGCAGAATACTGATTTGAATTTACATCGCTCATATAATTATGTATAAATTTTATTATTTTTTTTCGAACCAAACAAATATAACGAATTGGCGGACTTATTACAGAAGATTGTTTAAAAAATGAAAAAATGTTGATAACTCTAAAAACGTCTTAAACGCTCTAAAAACAATCTTAAATCTTAAATTAATGTTTTTGTTGAGGTTTTTTGAGTTTGATTTGTGGAAAATCTCTTAAAACGCATATTTTTATGGTGATTTTGTTGAGGAAAAAGAATAATCGATAATTTTGTAGCGCGAAATCGATTGAAAACTATACCTGCAAATTAGTGTTATTACAAACTGATGTAAGTCATGTTTTGATGGTTGTGAAGCGGTTAATTTTGACGAAGAATAATGCTAAATCTACAGCAAAATGAAAAATATAATAAAAGGTCTTTCTAAGTGGTTATTGTTTGTAATATTATTTAGTCCTATTTTGGGTGCTGCTCAAGAAAAAGAGGTTTTTAAGCCTGTAATTAAATGGAATTTATCTGGACAGATATGGTTGCGGTATTCTGATTTGAATGAAGGGTCTGAAATAAACGGTGAACCAACAGCGAGTTATACAGATATATCAATAAGAAGGCTACGTATACCAATTTCTTCACAAGTAACGCCAAAAGTGTTTTTGTATTCTATTATTGGGGGAAATAACTATAATATGAAGAATACCGAAATGAAAATAGGAATCTTAGATTTGTATGCAGAGTATTCATTTGCGAAGTATTTGGAAGTGGGATTGGGGAAATCCGGATGGCAAGGTTTGAATCGATGGAATATTAGATCGAGCAGTAGTTTGATGGGGTTGGATTCTCCTTTGTTTAGTTTGAATACGGTTGAGAAAAATGATGATCTAGGACGTCAATATGGTGTTTGGTTTAAAGGACAAGTAGGTAAATTCGACTATCGATTGACCTTTAATAAACCAGATATCGTTACCACAGCTCCAAATGGTGCTATTGATTTTGCAAACAATAGACCTCGCATAAAAACATCTTCTTATGTTAAGTATCAGTTTTTTGAACATGAGTCTAATAAATCGGCATATCAAGTAGGTACTTATATGCAGAATAAAAAAGTATTCAACATTGGGGCTGGTTTTCAATATCAAGAAGATGCTATGAGTAATGGTGATGCAGCAGATGAGAATACAGAGTTTTATGATATGAATCACTGGGCTGTAGATTCTTTTTTGAATTTGCCTTTGGCGAATGATGACGCAATTACTGCTTATTTAGGATATTATTACTATGGTTTCGGTCAGGGTTATTTGCGTAATGTAGGAGCCAATAATATTACAAGTGGAGGAGGAGATTTCAATGGAGCCGGAGTTGCTTTTCCGATGATCGGAACAGGAGGTTCTATTTATATGCAATTTGGATATGCGTTTGAGAAAACAAAAGTTCTAGGTGAAGATATGATTATTCAGCCAAATATTTCGATACAGCACTCTAATTGGGATTCTCTAGAGGATAATATGACAGTGTATGATTTTAATGTGAATTTTATGATAAATGGCAAGCATTCTAATAAAATTAGTTTAGGTTACCAATACCGTCCATTATTTGATGAGAATACATTGAAACAGAAAGATGCTAAAGGTATGGCGGTGCTTCAATATCAATTAGCCTTGAAATAGAATTATAGTTTTTTATTGGTCAAACGTTTTTTAATGGCTGCTAAAGTTGTTAGAAAACGTTTTTGGTTTTTTCAGATTTGATAAGTGTTTCCAGTCTTGTTTTTTCTTCGACTAGTTTTTTTAATTTTCTTTTGTGTTGTGTGCGCAAACCTAGAATAACGAAAGCAACAATAAATAGTCCTATTAAAAAGCAGATTATTGAACCTTCAATATAGTTTATTTTGAGCGTTTCTATCAAAGATTTTGAGTTGCCATTTTTTCTCATATTGGGTCCTTTTAGACCTATGAAAATTACTGCTGCAGCCAGAGCTAATTTGTCTTTTATTGTGTATTTATAGTCTTTTTTTGATTTGTTGATTTTTAATTCAACAACATAAAGACGTTTTTCGAGGCTTGTTCTGTACACGGTCTTTTAGTTCTCTTAGTAAATATGCCAAATTTAATAAAATTCAAACGTTCTTTTGATTATAAATCGAAGGCTATATTATTGAATGTAATTTTCGTAAAGATAACCTTCGAACTCCGCTAAAACTTTCGTAATTTTGCCAGCTTAAAAGTTTGATTTATAAACTAAATATTAAGACATGAGTAAAATAATGACAGTCGACATCTTGTCGAGTATTAAAGGGGCCAAGCCGTCAGAATCGGTGAATCAATTGTTTGATGTAATTCGAAATGCACATCCTACAAATAATAACTCTTTAAATAATGTCAATATAAATGCAGTGTCTGTTGATGATTTACGTGAAGATGAGGTCGTAAAAAGCAGTGATTTGGAAAGACAAATCATCAAAGAAAATTTTCCGAATGAAAAGAATGGTTATTTAGTTGTTTCAAAAGTTATTGAAGATTAAGATGGAGTCTCAGATAAAAGCAATACACCAACAATTGGTGTCTAAACAAATAACTTGTACAGCGCTCGTGCAAGAAAAATTGGACTTGTTAAAACAAAATACGCACAATACCGTAAATTCTCTTCTAGAAGAATCTGCATTGGCTGCTGCTGCAAAGGTAGATGCTAAAATAGCAAAAGGAGAAGAAATAGGTTTGTTAGAAGGAATTCCGTTTGGAATTAAAGATGTATACATGGTTCAAGGAACGTATACAACAGCAAGTTCTGATTTGTTGAAAAATTATAAATCGGCTTATACTGCAACCGCTATTCAAAAATTGTTAGATGCAGGTGCAATTCCTTTGGTAAAAGAAAATTGCGATAGTTTTGGTCATGGTTCTTCTTCTGAAAACACGATTTTCGGAGCTGTAAAAAATGCAGTAGATGCAAATTTAGTTGGTGGAGGATCAAGTGGTGGTTCTGCTGTAAATGTAGCAAAAGATTATACCGTTTTTTCAATTGGTGGAGATACTGGAGGTTCGATTCGTCAGCCAGCCGGCTATAACAATATTTACGGATTGAAACCTACCTATGGTAGAATTTCACGATATGGAATTATGGCATATGCTTCGTCAACAGATTGCGTTGGGCCTTTGGCAAAATCGATTGAAGATATTAGAATAGTGCTAAATGTGATGAGTGGTAAAGATGGTAAAGATCAAACTACTTATGCTTCAGAGGCAATCGGAGAAGAAAGTATAGCTACAATTGACGGTGTAAAAACAGTAGGTTATTTCAAAAACTTTATTGAAAGTGATGCTATTGATACGACAGTTAAAGCAGATTTTTTAGCTGCAGTTGAAAAAATAAAAGAAAAAGGAATCGAAGTAAAAGAATTAGATTTCTTTAAATCAGATACGTTGGTTTCAACCTATTATACTTTGGCTATGGCCGAGACTGCTTCAAACCTTTCTAGGTTAGATGGTACCAATTATGGAAACAGAATTGAAGATAAAAACTTGAAAGAAACTTATGCAGTAACGCGTTCAGAGAATTTTTCTGAAGAAACTAAACGTAGAGTTGTAGGAGGAAATCAAGTGTTGTCTCAAGGGTTTTCTGATGCTATTTATCTGAAGGGATTGGCTTTAAGAGATCAGATTGCAGAAAATTTCGAAAAAGATTTTCAAGAGGTAGATATTATTTTATCACCTGTTACACCGGCTGCTCCACCAGTAATTGGAGATAGTTTGAAAGATCCTTTGGCCATGTATTTGTCTGATGAATATACTGTTGGATTTAGTTTGGGACAGTTGCCAACATTGACAGTACCTCAAGGAACTGTTACCGGCTTGCAAATAACAGCAGCAAAAAGAAATGAAGAACAAGTATTGAAGTTTGCTAACTTCTTAAAAGATACATTATAATGGAATTAGAGCAATTAAACTCGGCTTTACAAGCCCACGATTTAGAATTGGTAATCGGATTAGAAACACATGTCCGATTGAATACCAAAACCAAGTTGTTTTGTTCTTGTCCAAATCAAGAAATAGAAACACCTAACGAAAATATTTGCTCTGTATGTACAGGTCAAATGGGAGTTTTACCAGCAGTTAATAAAGAAGCGGTTTCAAAAGCTGTTTATTTTGGTAAAGCGGTAAACTCTTCTTTTTCTAATGAGGTGATTTCTTGGGATCGTAAACATTACGAATATCCAGACAACCCAAAGAATATTCAAATTACTCAATTTCACAATCCAGTAATTCCTGACGGACAAGTTTCTTGTTATAGAAACGATGGGTCACAGTTTACGGTAGAATTGACGCAAGTACATATCGAAGAAGATGCTGCAAAATTGATGCACGAAAAGAAAATTTCGTTAGTTGATTTTAATAAGGCTGGAGTTCCGTTGATAGAAATTGTTACTGAACCTTGTATTCGAAATATTGAAGATGCTTCAACATGTGCGCAGTATATTCAACGAATTGTACAAAACTTAAAAATATCAGAAGCGAACCTTGAGAAAGGAGAATTCAAGTCTGATGTGTCAGTGTCTCTTAGAAAAAAGGGAACAGATGATTTGAATCCTAGAACCGAAATCAAAAACTTAAATTCGTTTAAGTTTATGGTGGATTCTTTGAAAGAAGAAGTTGAAAAGCAATTAAACTACTATACAGAACACAAAGAATTTCGTCCAGAGCAGACAACAGTGTTGTGGGATGCTGAATTAAAGCAGACCAAAACAATGCGTAAAAAAGAGTTTGAAGCAGATTATCGTTTTATCTCTGAACCAGATTTACCTTTTGTGTCTATTAAAAAATTGGTAGATGGTATTTCTGTAGACGCGAGTGTTTTGCCATATGCAGTTGAGTCTATTTTGATTGAGGGAGGTGTGCTACCACAAGATGCTAAATTTTTTACAGCAGATTCATTACGTTCAGATGTGTTTGTAGCAATTAATAATGTTTTGAATGATCCGTCATTTGTAGCAAAAACATTATCAAATAACATCAAACCAGAAGAGTATGCTAATATTGCAAACGTGCAAGATTTAGTTACAATCTTTAGTTTGTTTAAAGAAGATAAAGTTACAGTTGTATTGGTTCAAAACGCAATCAAATCATTGTTAGCAGACAGTACTTTTGATTATAAGAAATATTTCGCGGACAATACGATTTCTGAAGAGCAAATTAAGGATGCGATCGCAAAAGTTATTTCAGAAAATGAAGCTGTTGCAAATGATATCAAAGCGGGTAATCAAGGTAAGGCTGGTATTCTTGTAGGTAAAGTAATTGCGATTATTGGGAAAGGAGCTTCAGGAAAGGTTATTCGTCAAGGCATATTAGATGCTTTAAGTGGACAAGAAGCTACCACTGTACAAACTCAGGGTACTGAAGATTCAAATCCAACTTCTAACAACCAGAGTGCAACAACTAAAGAACAAGAAGTGTTGCCTGAAATTCCTTTGGTAATTAAAGAGGAATACAGAACACATAAAATTTCGGAATTATCTGAAAATAATATAAATGAAATAGTAACATTGGCCGGATGGGTTTCGAGTGTTCGTGATCATGGTGAGTTGATGTTTATTGATTTACGTGATTCAAGTAACGAAATCATGCAGGTACGCTTGAGTAGAGAAACTTTTGCAAATCTTGATGAGTTGGTGAAGTTAAAACCAGAATCTGTAATTACAGTAACTGGTAGTGTCGTGTTGAGAAAGGAAGAAGATTTTAATGCTGGTTTGCGTTCAGGTAAAATTGAACTAGAAACAACGGCCTTAGAAATATTAAACCTTTCTAGAACATTGCCTTTTGAAATAAAAAGAGCGATACGTTCTAATGAAGCGGTACGTTTTGAATACAAATTCTTAGATCACAGAAATGATGACGTAAGAAGAGCCGTAGTGAACAGGCATAGAGTAATTAAATTGATGCGTGATATTTTGGATGAACAGGAGTTCTTAGAAATAGAAACGCCTATTTTAACAGCTGGTACGGATGAAGGAGCAAGAGAGTTTATTGTTCCAACGAGAAAACAAGCGGGGTCGTTTTATACGTTGCCACAAGCACCACAGCAGTTTAAACAAATGTTGATGGTAGGTGGTTTTGAAAAGTATTTTCAAATAGCGCGTTGTTTCCGTGATGAAGATTCTCGTGGAGATCGTCAGCCAGAATTTACGCAATTGGATATTGAAATGGCATATGCAAGTATGCAGCAGATAATTGATTTGAATACACATATGTTCAATGATATTGTTAAGAAGATCTATGGGAAAAAATGGATTTTAAAGCCATTTGAAGTGTTGACATATAAAGATGCTATGGATAAATATGGTTGTGATCGACCAGATTTACGTTTCGGATTGCAAATGCAAGATATAACTGAAATTGTAAAAGATACAACATTCCAAGTGTTTAGTAAGCCTATTGAAGAAGGTGGAATTGTAAAATGTATCAAAGTTTCTGCTGAAGAGCAAGGAAGCAAACGAATGTCTAAAGGTCAGATCGAAAAATTAACTGCCATTGCTCAAGACCATGGATTAGGTGGTTTGGCGTATATTATTGTAAATGAAAATGATTTGCAATCGCCAATTATAAAATTCTTGGGTGAGGAAATTGCATCAGGAATTATTGCAGCTACTGGAGCTCAAGTGGGAGATATTGTTTTCTTCTCTGCTGCCGATTACGAAACGGCAAATAAAGCATTAGATGCTGTTCGTCAAGAATTAGGAGCTATGTTACGTTTGATCAATCCAAAAGAATTGCGACCTGCTTGGGTAGTAGATTTCCCGATGTTTGAAAAAACAGACGAAGGTAGGTGGACATTTACTCATAACCCTTTCTCTATGCCTGCGATGTACGATTTAGACAAGCATATGAATGGTAATGAAAACGAGATCGGAAGTATCATTGCACAACAATACGATTTGATTCTAAATGGATATGAAATTGGTGGAGGTTCTGTACGTGCACACAAACCTGAGATCTTAGAAGCTACCTATAAAAACATGGGGTACAACAAAGAAGAAATGCTGAAGAGTGTAGGTACGATGTATGAAGCATTCCATTATGGAGCACCACCACACGGAGGTATTGCATGGGGAGTAGATCGTTTGATGATGATTTTAGAGAAAAAAGCTTCAATACGTGAAGTAATGGCTTTCCCAAAAACAGGTTCAAGTGAAGATTTATTATTTGGAAGTCCATCTCCGTTATCTGATAAAAAGGTAGAAGAGATGAATGTGAAAATAATGAGATAGTAATGAGAAAATAATTTTTAAAACTATAAAAGTCGGTGAATTAGCCGACTTTTATATTCAATTATATTTTTGATTCTGAGGTATAATAATTTAAAAAAAAATATTACATTTGTCATTCAATATTACGAAATGAAAAATAGTACAAACAATACATGGTGGTGGAACTCTCTTAATTCATAAGTGAGAAAAAACCTGTGTTTGTATTTGTTACAATAAATTATAAAGGCTTATCTCACGATAAGTTTTTTTTTGTTTTAGAAACTTCTAATAACAAAAATATAAGAAGTTTAAAATAGAATAATTCGATCGCAATTTTTGCAATTAATGAATCGCAACAATGAAAAAAATAAAATTTAAATCAATAACGAAAAACTTAATCGCTGATACGGTAACTCCTGTTGGTTTGTATTTGAAATTTAGAGATAAATTTGCAAATACTTTGCTCTTAGAGAGTTCTGATTATCATAGTAAAGAAGAAAGCTTTTCTTTTTTGTGTGTAGATCCTGTGGTTACAATAAAAGCCGAGAATCATCATCTGTCATTATCACACAGAGATGAAGAATTGGAAAATCAAAAATTAGAAAACACCAATTTTTATGATGTTTTTCAAAGTTATACAGATCGTATTGAGTTAGACTGCGATGCTTCGATTAAAGGGTTTAATGGATTGTATGGATATACAACTTACGATGGTGTTCAGTATTTCGAAAATATCGAACTAAAATCGAAAGAAGCTCCTTCTGCAATTCCATTGATGCAATACAGCTTTTTTAGATTTGTAATTGCCATCAATCATTTTAACGATGAAATGCTTTTAATTGAAAACTTAGAAGAAAACGAAACTTCTAAATTGGATGAAATTGAAACTATTTTACGTTCGAAAGCCTACAATACTCAAAATTTCTCTTTTGAAGGTGACGAGTCTTCAAACTGTACAGATGAAGAATTTAAAGAGTATGTTAGAAAAGGAAAAGCGCATTGCAAACGAGGCGATGTTTTTCAAATTGTATTGTCTCGTCAGTTCCAACAATCTTTTAAAGGAGACGAATTTAATGTGTACAGAGCTTTAAGATCTATCAATCCTTCTCCCTATTTATTCTATTTCGATTATGGAAGTTTTAAATTGATGGGTTCATCGCCAGAAGCACAAATTAAAGTTGGGAAGGGTAAAGCAATTATCAATCCGATCGCTGGAACTTTTAGAAGAACTGGTGATATGACTGAAGATATCAAATTAGGGAAAAAATTATCTGAAGATAAAAAAGAAAACGCTGAGCACGTGATGTTGGTTGATTTGGCTCGAAATGATTTGAGTAAGCATGCAGACCATGTAACCGTTGAGGTGTTTAAAGAGGTACAGTATTTTAGTCATGTAATTCATTTGGTGTCTACTGTTCAAGGTGATATCAAAGGAAATCCTATTGAAATTGTTGGAGATACATTTCCGGCTGGTACTTTAAGTGGTGCGCCTAAATACAAAGCTATGGAGTTGATTGATACTTACGAGAATCAAACTCGTGGTTTTTACGGTGGTGCTGTAGGTGTTATCGGGTTTGATGGTTCGGTAAACTTGGCAATTGCAATCCGTTCTTTTGTAAGTAAAAATAATGTGTTGTATTCTCAAGCTGGAGCCGGAATTGTAATTGATTCTAGTGAAGAAAGTGAGTTGCAAGAAGTAAATAATAAATTGGCAGCATTAAAGAAAGCTTTGGTGTTGGCAGAGAAAATATAAATTAGCTTTTAGCTGTTAGAGAAATGCTAATAGCAAAGAGCCAAAAGCTAAAAAGATGAACATATTAATATTAGACAATTACGATTCTTTTACCTACAATTTAGTACATATGGTAGAAGAAATAACTGGAGTCTTTCCGGATGTATACAGAAATGATAAAATTTCTATCGAAGATGTAGGCAATTACGATGTGATCATGTTATCTCCTGGTCCTGGTATTCCTGATGAAGCAGGTATTCTTAAAGAAGTAATTCGTACCTATGCAGCGACAAAACCTATTTTTGCGGTTTGTTTAGGGTTGCAAGCAATTACCGAAGTGTTTGGTGGAACAATCATCAATATGGATAAAGTGTATCATGGAGTTGCTACTGAAATGACAGTTACAGACAAGGATGCATTGATCTTTCAAGGTTTGCCAGAAAAATTTGAAGCCGCTCGATACCATTCTTGGATTGCAGCAAAAGAAGATTTTCCATCTGATCTGAAAATTACGGCTGTAGATGACGAAGGAGGTATTATGGCATTGGCACACAAAGAATATAATATCAGCGCTGTACAATTTCATCCAGAGTCAATTCTGACACCACTAGGAGAAAAAATGGTGCGTAATTTTATTGATAACTTGAAATAAGAATAGCATGAAAAATATATTGAATAGGTTATTTCAACATCAAACACTTTCTAAAGAAGAAGCCAAACAAATATTAATTGATATTGCTGCTGAGAAATATAATGACGCACATTTAGCATCTTTTATGACAGTTTTTATGATGCGTTCAATCACGGTTGATGAATTGGCAGGTTTTAGAGCTGCATTGTTAGAGTTGGCTATCAAACCCGATTTGTCTGAATTTGAAACGATAGATATTGTTGGAACAGGAGGTGATGGTAAAAATACTTTTAATATCTCAACATTGACTTCGTTTGTAGTAGCTGGAACTGGACAAATGGTAACCAAACATGGTAATTATAGTGTTTCTTCTCAATCTGGTTCTTCAGATATGTTGGAAAGTTTTGGTTATACGTTTACAAATGATGAAGCAGTTTTAAAAGGGCATTTAGAAAAAGCAAATATCTGTTTTTTACATGCACCTAAATTTCACCCTGCGATGAAGGCTGTAGGACCTACACGTAAGGCTTTGGCGTTGAAAACATTTTTTAATATGTTAGGACCTATTGTAAATCCATGCAGTCCTAAAAATCAATTGTTAGGTACATTCAACCTTGAAGTGGCTAGGTTGTATAATTATATTTTACAAGATGAAGATACCAATTATGGTATTGTGCATGCTTTAGATGGTTACGATGAGGTTTCCTTGACTGGGCCTTTTAAGTTCTTTACGAAGAATGGGGAGCAACAAATAGCACCCAAAGATATTCATCAGAAAAAATTACAACAATCTGATATTTATGGAGGGAACTCTGTAGAAGATGCGGCAAAAATATTTAAAGCAATACTATCTGGAAATGGTACAGAAGCTCAGAATAATGTTGTTTTGACAAATGCGGCCTTGGCTTTGAAAATTGTTGATGAAACAAAATCTTTTGAAGCTGCTTTTGAAGAAGCTAAAAGTTCTTTATTTGGTTTGAAAGCTCAAAAATGTTTAGAATTAATTGTAGAATAGAAAGGAAAGATGGAAATGAATAATATACTACAACAAATTGTAGATTTTAAGAAACAGGAAGTTGCAAAAATTAGGCAAGAGGTTACTTTAGAGCAGTTGGTCAAAAGCCCTGTTTTTAAAAGAACTCCTTTGTCTTTGGCTACATCGCTAACCGAAAATGGTTCTACAGGAATTATTGCTGAATTTAAAAGGCAATCACCTTCCAAAGGAATTATCAATGATAAAGCAACTGTAGAAGAAGTAACGCAAGGTTATTTAGATGCCAATGTAGCAGCTCAATCTGTATTAACAGATACAAGGTATTTTGGAGGTACCATGGTAGATTTGATGAATGCTCGTAAAGCAAATACAGTTCGTCCAATTTTACGTAAAGATTTTGTTGTTGATGGTTTTCAAATTGTAGAATCTAAAGCCATTGGAGCAGATGCGATTTTGTTGATCGCTGCTTGCTTGACTGCTGAAGAAATAAAAAATTATGGGAATTTAGCGGAAGACTTAGGTTTGAGCGTTTTGTATGAAATTCACAGTAGAGAAGAATTAGACAAAATTTCTGATTTGGATGGGAAAATAATCGGAATTAATAATAGAAACCTGAAAACGTTCCAGGTCGATTTAGAACATTCAATTGCGCTAGCAGCGGAAATTCCTGATACATGTATCAAAGTTTCTGAAAGTGGAATTAGCGACCCTAGAATTATTACAGGGTTGAAAGAATATGGATTCGAAGGTTTTTTAATTGGAGAAAACTTTATGAAAACAGAAGATCCAGGAAAAGCCTGTAAAGAATTTATTGATCAGTTGAGATAATATTTTTAAACGAGATAGTTGTAGTCGGTAGATGACTGAGCTTGTCGAGGTGATAAGAATTGGAATAATAAAGTACCCAAAAGGATAGGGTAGTAAAATAAGGAAAAATGAAAATCAAAATTTGTGGTATGGGAAGTCCAGAAAATATTCTGGAAGTAGCTGCATTACATCCAGATTATTTGGGCTTCATTTTTTTTGAAAAATCTGCTCGAAATTTTACTGGAGAAATTCCAGAATTGCCTGCTGAAATTATAAAAACGGGTGTTTTTGTAAATGCGACCGTTGATTTTGTAAAGGAAAAAATTGCAAGATTTGGGTTCGGAGCGGTTCAATTGCATGGTAAAGAATCACCTGAGTTTTGCGATGAAATAAAAGCATTAGGTGTGAGCGTTTTTAAAGTGTTTTCTATCAAAGAAGATTTTGATTTTGACGTTTTAAAGCCGTTTGAAGGTAAGGTTGATTATTTTTTATTTGATACCAAAGGAGCACATCCAGGTGGCAATGGATATGTTTTTGATTGGGGTGTATTAAAAAAATATCCCTCTGCAACACCTTTCATTTTAAGTGGAGGTATCGGATTGGATCAAGTAGAGGCGGTAAAAGAAATCATAAAAAGTGATTTGCCAGTTTATGCTTTGGATTTGAATAGTAAGTTTGAAGTGAGTCCAGCTCAAAAAGACAAAGAGCTTTTAGAAAAATTTTTAAATAAAATAAGACCTTCTTTAGAAGGCGAAATATAAGATAGATATGGAACCAAAATTTCAACCTACAAAAGATGGGTATTACGGACAGTTTGGGGGGGCATTTATTCCTGAATTACTGTATCCGAATATCAAAGAATTAGAAGATAATTATTTAGAGATTATTTATTCTGATGCTTTTCAAAAAGAGTACAAATATTTGTTAGACCAATATGTAGGACGACCTACTCCTTTGTATTTGTCAAAAGGTTTGTCGAAAAAATTCAACGCCTCTGTCTATTTAAAGCGAGAAGATTTATGCCATACAGGTGCACACAAAGTAAACAATACCATCGGACAAATATTGTTAGCAAAGCATTTGGGTAAAAAGCGAATTATCGCAGAAACGGGTGCTGGACAACATGGAGTTGCTACGGCTACGGTTTGTGCTTTGATGGATTTAGAATGTATTGTTTTTATGGGAGAGGTTGACATAAAAAGACAAGCACCGAACGTAGCACGTATGGAAATGTTAGGAGCTACAGTGATGCCTGCTAAAAGTGGAAGTAAGACGCTAAAAGATGCTACAAACGAAGCCATTCGCGATTGGATTGGTAACCCTGAAGAAACGTATTATTTGATAGGTTCTGTGGTTGGGCCACATCCATATCCAGATATGGTTGCACGTTTACAAGCTGTCATTAGTGAAGAGATAAAAGCACAATTACTAGCGCAAACAGGTAAAGAAAATCCAGATGCAATTGTCGCTTGTATTGGTGGAGGTAGTAACGCTGCTGGTGCTTTTTATCATTATTTAGAAGAAGAATCTGTAGAGTTGGTTGCTGTTGAAGCTGCTGGTTTAGGAGTGAATAGTGGAGAGAGTGCTGCTACTTCTCAATTAGGTGAAGTTGGAGTAATTCACGGTAGTAAAACTATTTTGATGCAAGATGAATATGGGCAAATTATTGAGCCTTATTCGATATCAGCAGGTTTAGATTATCCTGGAGTTGGACCTTTACATGCATATTTGTTTGAATCGAAAAGAGCTACTTTTTTAAATGCCACAGATCAAGAGGCATTGGATGCTGCTTATGAATTGTCTAGAGTCGAGGGAATCATCCCAGCTTTAGAAACGGCACATGCTTTAGCTGCATTAGATAAAATGGATATCAAAGAAGGACAAGTGATTGTTGTAAATCTTTCAGGCAGAGGAGATAAAGATTTAGAAACTTATATTTCAAATTTAAAACAAGCTTAGAATATGGGACAATTGACTAATTTATTAGAGAACAAACAAAATAGATTGTGTTCTGTTTTTTTCTCAGCAGGCTTTCCTCAATTAAATGATACACAAAAAATCATTCAAGACTTGGATGCAAATGGAGTAGATTTTATTGAAGTAGGTTTGCCTTATTCTGATCCAATGGCCGATGGAGAAACGATTCAGTATAGTAGTGCTGTCGCTTTAAAAAACGGAATCAATTTAGATTTGATTTTTGAGCAATTAAAAAAAATAAAAGGCACTGTTAACACACCGTTAGTATTGATGGGGTATTTGAATCAGGTATTGAAATACGGTGAAGAAAAGTTTTGTGAGCTTTGTCAAGAATGTGGAATTGAAACAGTAATTCTACCGGATTTGCCGATGATTGAATACGAAAATCATTACAAAGCTTTGTTTGCTAAATATGGTATAAGCAATGTGTTTTTGATTACACCTCAAACTTCTGACGAGCGTATTCATAAAATTGATGAAATGACAGATGCATTTATTTATGTTGTGGCTTCTTCTTCAATAACAGGAGCGAAAGGAGAAATATCTCAAGGCCAAATAGATTATTTCAATCGCATCAAAGCAATGAATTTAAAAAGTAAGTTAATTGTTGGTTTCGGAATATCAAACCAATCAACTTTCGATACGGCTTGTGAATATATGAATGGAGCAATTATTGGTTCAGCATTTATCAATTTCTTAAGAGAAAAAGGTACGGCCTCAATCGATCAATTCGTGAAAGGAATTATTGGGTAATTCTCATAAAACGATACTATAAATGCTCTTAATTATGTTAAGAGCATTTTTTTTTGATTTTTTTTAAATAAATGATAAATAGCATGTTTTTAATTAGATAGGGGATATAAATTTGTAGGGTAAACAGATAATAATCGGAATAAATATACACTACAGATGGAAAAAAACAAGAAGATTAGTCAAGAGCAAGTAATCAGACATCGTAAAGATACGGTGCGTTACATCAATCTTCAACTAGCTACTTTAGGGCAGCCAATATTTGAAGATAAAGAAGAAAGTGAGTTTAAATATTGCAACCCAAATTTTCATTCGTTAACAAGTGGATTGGTAAAAAACTTAAAAGAATCTACCAGATTATTGTCGAAACATTTGACACCGATCGATCAAAGAATTCAAAATTTTATCGATGATTACTTGTCAGATATAGATGTTTCTCCAAAAGCAGTGTTGCCAAATAATACATTGGTGTTAACTCAAGCCGGACATGCAAGAGAAATTAGTTTACCACCAGATGGTGATGAATTCAAAAGTGAAAATATCACATCGAATAGAGTAAAGCAAGGAATATTGAATAATCCTATTCATGATAAGAGAACTACAAAAGGTACTTTTCATATTGTGGAAGGAGAATTACCTGTGCCACTAGATAAAAAGGAAGTACCAAAACAGGTGTTTGCTCATTTTTTAAATGCTGCATTTAGCCCGTCAGATGACTTAAAAACATTACCATTTACTTCTAGTCAAGAAAAACAAGCCAAAGTAATGGTGTCTTTATTGTTGCGTCCGATGGTGTGTCCAGAGGTAAAAGGAGTAATGCCTAAAAAAACGATGGAGGTACACTTTTTTGCTCCTGGAAGTTTGGTGACGAATTTAGATTTTGTTGAGTCAATCTTTGGAAATGCCGGTGATCCTAATTTAGCACAAAATGACGCCGCATTGAATCCAGAATCATGGACAGGGCATACAGGTTGTATTATTTTAGCTCCGCAGCTAAAGACTTTAAAGAAAAAAGACGTTGGATTACCTCATTACGATGATGCTACAGAGCGTCAGAGAATTGATGGGATGTGTTGGAAAGATGAAAATGAATTGTACAACGACGGTGGAGCCTTTAAAATTACTTGTAGAGATTCAAGAGGTGTGGTAGTTACCTTGATTGCCGATAATTATTTTGGTTACTCTAAAAAAGAAATCAAAACGCAAATTAGTTATTCAGCGAACTTATACGGATTGCTAGAAGAAGAACATTCAGGGGGTGCTATTGCATTTCCAAGAGCTGTAATGGGTGATATTGTAGATGGGAAATCATTTATGGGGAAAGATACTACTGGAAGAACTTTTACTGAAGTAAAAAAGTTTTTAGGAGATCGTATTGCTGTGCAGCCAGAAAATTATGGTATCGATAAAAAATATCCAAATATTATTTATGTGCCACAATCGGCTTATTTCGATACGAATACGAATAGTGTTTCTTGGAATTACGATGGTAAAAAACAAAAACTAGTATTATCTCCCGATAAGACCTATGTTCATCCAACAGGAAATAAGTTCAATTTGGTGAAACATCCGAGTATTTCTCTTTGGAGAATATTGATTACTGCTGCAGAAGGAGTGAATTGTCACAAACCTTGTACGGTGTCAGGAGGTGGGAAATCTGAGATTTCTAAGTCTATGCAAAATGCGATTACATATAAGTCGTTTAATTTACAAGACATAGAAAAAGATTTCAAGCTAGCCGATGAAATTATTGAATACGATTATTCGAAACGTTGGAAAAATTACGATTCAAGTTTGGCACCATCAAGATCATTTTTAAGTCCTGATAGGACATTAGGATCTGCTGTGAAATTATTGATTCCGAATGATAATAATTCAGATGAATTCAATGAGTTTTTAGCTAATATTCCAGTTCATATTCGATCATTGGTACTGTTTATAAAACGTTTGTACAGAAGTGATCATAGAAAATTAAATTGGAAAGATTGTATGTCTGTTGAAGTGATCAACGGCCAGAAAGGAAGCAATTTGAAATACAACGGTACTGAAGTAGTAGGAAGTTATGTAAGAATCGGATTCAATCAAAATGGAGATTGGATGTTGAATAAATTACGATCTGATTTTGCACCGAGTATTAAAATTCAAACAGAAGATGATATATCAGCTTCGATTACGCTTCCAAGCAATCAAATCAAAAATTTGAATCCAGAATACACAAATCAAAGTGTAAAAATTACAGCGAATTGTGAAGCACATTTATTCCAGCGTCCGGATGAAGCGGTGATCCGTGGTTATGATAAAGGAGCTGAAAAAGATTTGGTTTCAGACAATACATTCTTAACTAATTATGAGTTGATGCGTAAAAGTGATGCGATTGCTTTGTACGAAGACACTATTAATTTTGACAAGTATACACAGCCAGTAAAAGATTTGATTATAAGTGTGGTTGAGAGTGAAAAAGAAGAAGAGTATTTTGTTGTGCCATCGCACACGAGAATCGTTGCAGATGGGCCTACAAAGAATCCACGTTATCTTGAACCAAATGTTTTCGTTGAAGAAAATGAAACAAGCTATTTGGCTGAAATCGGAGTGAGATTATCACGTAAAATTGAATCAGAAGATGCGGTTGTAAATGTGGTGAATGCTGTATTGCCAGGAAGAAGAAATAACCCTGTAGATAAAAAAGCGGGAATTCGTCCACTTGCAGTATACAATCCTATCCATTATCAGGAAACACCGGAGTTGTTTATGGATTTTGTGTGTAGTTTGACAGGAAAATCACCATCGACGACAGGAGCAGGTTCCGAAGGAGCTTTAACCAAAGGTCCTTTCAATATGTTAACTCCAACTACGGATTTGAACAATGCACTGCTTTCACATGTGCTAACAGAATCTAATGCTTTTAGTACCGCAGCAGGTTATATTGGTGCCGAAAATAAGGTCGATCATGATGTCAGTTTGTTGATTCCTGAAATTTGGGCTCGTTTGATGCCAGAAGATAGAGATCCAGAAAAATTAATTGCAAATGGTTCTTTAGAAAAGATTGATGATTTTGAGTTTGAAGGAAAAAAAGTATTGGCAAGCCGCTTGGGGTATAGAATTACTGATATTTTCGCTTTGCGTTGTATGAATAGAATCTTCGATGAGCCGACTTCAGTTTTTGACGAGGGTATGTTGCAACCTGAATTGCAAGGAATGGAAGATTATGTAGATGGAATCAACAATATTGTAGAGGCACAACAAAAAGTTGCCCTGCGTTATTTTGAAGATGGAAGTGTAGATGCTGCCATTCCTCCTTTAAAAATATTATTGCATATCATGGCATATGGAACATATGAAGGTAAAGAAATCAGCGACCCTGAATTGAGAAAATATTTTGAGAGAGATGTTATTCTTGAAAGCGATTGGTATAAAGAGCGTTTGTTGCTAAAACAGCAAAAAGATATTGCTTTTTACGAGAAACAAATTGCATATTTAGAAGATTTTGTGAATAATCCTAACAATATAGGTATCGTTGCTGAGATGGATATTGAACAACGATTGGCAAAAGTAAAAGCGAAACATAAAATAGCAAGTGACGCTAGTTATGTAGAAAGTTTAATTGGGACCATAGGTGCAGACCCGCTCTATGTTCTATAATTATGAGTGTTTGTGTTTTAAAAAACTCCTTCTGAAAAGAAGGAGTTTTTTTGTGTCATTTTTTTGATGATTTAAAGAAAGAACCGAGAATACATTTATAAATTTGCCAAAGAATATTTTTTGACATGATTGATGCGATTCGCCGTTTTTTTATCAGTGCCGATTTTTATAAAAGCTTGATTTTTATAATCGCAGCCTTGGTGCCAATTTTAATCAGTTATTTTTATTTCAATCAACCTCAAATAGGTTTTGCCATTGCTTTGGGAGTATTTTACAATGCTCCATCAAATAGTCCAGGTAGTGTGAAGCATCGTACTCTTGGTATGTGTGCGTCAATTGTTTTAACCACATTGGTTACTTTGATTATCGGTTCTGCAGCTGTTCATATTTGGTTGGTTTTGCCCTTGTTGGGAGTATTGACTTTTTTTGTTTCGTATATAGCAGTGTATGGTTTTAGGGCTTCTTTGGTTTCTTTATCTGTTTTGATGGCAATTGTAGTTAGTTTTGCACATTCTTATATACATCTATCAGTAGTCGATTATGCTTTTTTTGTTTTTATTGGTGGTGTTTGGTACTTGTTGGTCGCTACGATTGCGAATTATTTCAATCCGAAAATGTATATAGAAGAATTGCTTTCTGATACCATGAAACTTACAGGAGAATATTTGCAAACAAGAGCTGAATTGTTACTTGAAAATAATAGCAGGCAAAAACTCAATACGCAATTGTTTACACTTCAAGCACAATTGACCCAGAAGCATGAAACACTCAGAGAAATATTATTAACCAATCGTCAGAAATCAGGATTTTCGAATCGAATACGAAGAAAATTTTTGTTGTTTATTGAGTTGGTGGATATGCTTGAACTCGCAGTTGCAAATCCTGTAAATTATGATCGAGTTGATGTTGTTTTCGAATTAAATAGAAACTATTTAAAGACAGTTGCTAGTTTGATTCATGAGATGTCGAATCATTTGGTTTATATATCCAAAGTTATTATTAGAGATGAAAAAGTAGTAGTCAATTCGGACTTAAAAAAAATGCTAGAAAAAATTAGAGTTACAATTGAGGATTACAAAAACGAAGAAACTTTTAACGAATCGAACGAGGGCTTTTTTATTCTTGTGAATATGTTTGAATATCAAACACAACAGGTAAAAAAGATTCGTGCTATTGAACGTGTCTTAAATGTTTTAACCTTGAATAATTCTATTCAAAACAAGGAAAAAACCGACAAACGATTTATCACTCCTCAAGATTATGGAGCCAATAAGTTATTGGTGAACTTTAGTTTGAAGTCTTCAATTTTTAGACATGCTTTGCGTTTATCAATAGCCATGGTCTTTGGTTATTTATTGGGCTATATTTTCGAAGTACAAAACTCTTATTGGATTCTTTTGACCCTTGTGGTAATAATGCGCCCTAGTTATGGATTGACGAAAGAAAGAATGAAACATAGAATTATAGGTACGATTATCGGTGCTGTAGTCGCTGTGATTCTAGTTTATTTAATTCAAGATACGTTTGTTTTCGGAATATTGGCTGTACTTAGTCTTGTGTTGGCTTTGGCATTGGTACAATTAAATTACAGAACTTTTGCCATGTTTATTACTTTGCACATCGTTTTTATGTATGCTTTATATAGTCCTGATATTTTGTTTGCAGTTAAATTTAGAGTGATTGATACGATGGTGGGAGGTAGTATCGCAATACTCGCGAATTTGTTTTTGTTTCCGTCATGGGAGTTTATGACTGTAACAGATTCGATTCTAGAAACGCTTTCTGCAAATAGTATATATTTAAAGAAAATAGAGGCTTCTTATGATGAGAAGCAGACTAAGTTGTCTGAATACAAGCTGTCTAGAAAAAGAGCGTTTTTAGCGATGGGTGAGTTAAATGCTGCTTTTCAAAGAATGACTCAAGAGCCAAAATCAAAACGAAAATATTTTTCTGAAATTTATGATGTTGTGGTAGTAGCGAATACATTTTTAGCAACATTGGCTTCGTTGGGAACCTTTGTGAGAACTCAAAAAAATATCGCAATTTCGGATAAAGTTGCCGTTTTTGTTGAAAACATAGTCGATAACCTAACCAACGGAAAACAAGTACTTTTAAATGAAGAAGTAACTGTTTTACATGAACAGCATGAAATAGAAGAAGCTAGAGTGTCGATTGAAAAACGTTATGATACCTTGGTCAAAAGATATGATAAGGTGCTACTGAAGTCAGAAAATACAGAGCAAGATTTAGGTTCAGTCTCTAAAGAAATAAGACAAACTCAGTTGATTTTAGATCAGTTGTCTTATTTGTATACGCTATCTGAAAGTTTGATCCAAAAAATAAAAATTTATAATAAAGTTTCAAAATAACAATACTATGTATCTAACAACGAACATGACAAAAAACAACGTGTATTCTATTTTGATAGAAGATTGGGATGAAGAAATCACAGGAGTGTTTGTCGCGGAAGGAAAGCTATGGATCTTATTGTTAGACAATCAAAATGATTTTGTTGTCGATGGATTACGTTTCATTCAAAAATCGAAAATTGATGAAGTTCTTCATGAAGAATCAGAAGCTTTTAAGGAAAAAATTTTTGCTTTAAAATACCCAAAGTTTACTTTTCAACTAAATTATGATTTAGATGACACTCAGAAATTACTAAGAAATATTGTAAGTACTCGGGTATTGATTCATTTTGATACAGATGATGAAGAAGAAATCATCGTAGGTAAAATTGAAAAGGTATTCGATGATAGTTTTCAAATTAAAACAATGAATTCAACAGGCGAGTGGGCAGAAAATTTTAATTGTGAATTTTCTGAAGTTACAAGCATTGCATTAGACAATGATTATTTAAAGTCCTTAACATTACTCTTAAATTAAAAGTCGAAACGGTACATAGCACCTGCCATTACCTGAAAACCTTGTACTTGAAAATTCGAGTAAACCTGGTAGTTTGTGTTTAACACGTTGTTCAATTCTAAGAAAGCACTCCATTTTCTGTTGAAAGTGTAATCTGCAGAAAGGTTTATGTCAACATAACCTTTGACTTCTACTAGTGTTTCAGATCCATCAGATGCGATTAAAAGATCTTTTCTTTTTCCTTTTGCATATATTTCTGCTTTTGTAGCCCATTTGCCAAAACTATAAGTTCCAAATAGGGTTCCAACAAAAGGAGGTAAATTCCATGCTTCAGCTTCCGTACTCATGTTATAATTAAAAATAGATAGAGAAGCTCCGGTTTGAATATTTTCAGTAAGCAAAGCATGTATTTGCCCGAATAGTTCAATGGTTGTGGCATTGTCGTACAAAGTGTAAAATGAGTTTCCAGCTTGGTACCCTTTTGCAACCTGAGTAAGACCATCTGTTAGGTTCTGATTAGAGCGGAACAGTAATTTGTCTTTTTCTCTTGAAAGACTTGCATTTACATCATAAAAAATTGAAGAAGTTATTTTTCCTTTCAACCCAGCTACAATTTTATAGCTATTACTTGTAGGTTTGATGTTTAAAGTAGGTGAGACATATGGATTGATGCTCGTGATACTCCTAAAAGAGTTTTGAACAATACCCCCTGTAAAACGACCATAAACGGTAAGAAGTTCGTTGATTAAATTATAGTCAACATGGATATCGGGATAAATAAAGAAACGATTTTTTTTGTTTTCAAGATCGCTGTTGTAGGTAAGAATTGCTCCCAATGAAAGAGATAAATCATCTTTGTTTATCAAGTATTTACCTTTTGCATTTAGGCTTAGGTATCCATAATTTATTTGTGCGGTATTGGTGTAATCATTTTCAAATTCACCGTGTAAGATATCTAGATCGAAACTGGTATAGATAAACTGATCTTCGACTGGGAAATCTACATTGGTGGCAAAATAAAAACGCGATTCATTACTACCGTGTTTGTCAGAAAATTTCTCCAAACTACCTTCAGATTTTTTGAACCACCCTTGTGTCAATTCAATGTTTCCAGTAAGTCTAAAATCGTTGTAAATTTGTTTTTCGTCAATATTATCTGAAACGCTATTATCATAGGTGAATGGAATTCCATACCAATTGTACAAATCTCTTTGATAATAAACATTTGCCTCCCATACTTGCTTTTTCTGAGTGTTTTTGTAGTTTAAGTCTAGAATAGTGTTTAGGTAATTGTTGTTTAAAACCACGTCTTTGATACCACCATTAGAAGATTTATTGTAGAGAAAAAATTTCCCTTCGTGTTCGTCTTTTTGTTTGTATAGAAAACCTTCAACCAATGGTGTACTGTAATTACCAAATCCAACTTTTACATAATCAGGATAACCAGGCTTTTTGTAATTGGTAAGCGCAGAAGTATATCCACCAGGATAAGGGCTAAAAACAGATTGAATCGGATTTGATTTTATTTTATAGGTAGTTTTACTTCTGTCGTTAGACTTTACATCAATAGTTGGGTTTTCAGAAGCTTTAAAGGCATCTGATATGGTAGGTTTGTATGATGTTACAACGTTGATTACTTCTGTGCTAACACTATCTTTTTCTTTCTGAGAAAAAACAGAGAGGCTAGTGAAAATTAGAAGAAGGCATATTTTTTTCATATATAAATGTCTTTGAAATAGTGCAAAATTTTAACGATTAAAATTCTGTTTGTACTTCAGTATCTTTTTTATCAGAAGTTTTCTTTTCTGAATTGTTCTTTAGTTTTTCTAGAGATTGAATTTGATCCAAAATTTCTTGTGCTTCGAGCATTAAATCTTCGTATTGGCCTGCATTTTTAATTACATTTTCTAAAATATAACTCGCTTGAAAAGTGTCTTTTAGACCGATGTTGTTTTCTGCCATTACAATCAAACCTTTGATTCCCCAGTATTTATGGTTGGCATATTTAGATGCTAATTCTTGAATGATTTCATTTGATGCATCATAGCTACCAGCTTTGTTTTTAAAATAAGCATCATAGTAGAGGGCCTCAGCTTTTAAAGCACCCTTGGCGTCTTTGGTAACTTCAGAATAAGCTTTTTCTGCTTTTGGTAAATCATTAAGTTTGATTGCAGATCTCGCTATAAAAATAGTAGCATCTGATTTGATTTGTACATCTGCTTTGTTGTTTTCCAACACTTTTTCTGCGTATGCAATAGTCTCAGTATATTTTTCTTGCGTAAACATTGCCTTCATCAAATTACTTTGTGCGAATAGAATGTTTTGCGGGAAATTTGCTTCGACCTCTAGGCGTTCTAAATAAGGTATTGCATCGGTCCAAGCTTCTTTATCTAAATAGATTTGTATCAGTCTTACCAAAGAAGGTTCAGTGTATTCACTCGAGTTTTGTGAAACAACATATAAGTATTTCGGAAGTGCTTTTTCAGTATTCTCAAGACTAAAATAAGCTTGTGCACTATAAAAATTTGCTTTTAAGGCGTGCAAACCTTCAGGGAAATTGATCAAGTATTTTTTGAAACTATGTGTAGAAGCTAGTAATTCGTTATTCACATATTTTTTCTCAGCAGCTTCAAACATGGCATTGTCTAGGTCAATATCAGAGAATTTAGTGTAATTAATTTTACGGATCCAATCTGCGTATTCATCTACTTTATCAATATCGACATATACTTGACGTGCATTTTGAACCGCCTCTTGTGCTTCTTTGGCATTCGGGTACTTGGCAACAACTGATTTGTATTTTTCGATTGATTTATCAGTGTTGTTTTGATTGAAATAAATCAAACCTTGTTTCAAAATAGCTTTTGGGATATACAGACTGTTTTTATAATTGTCTATCAATTTGTCAAAACTAGCAATCGCGGCATTGTTTTCTTTGGCTTTGATTTGCGCATTTCCTAATTCGTATAAGGCATCATCTTTATAGGTAGATTTTGGATATGTAACATCAAAATCTGCAAGGGTTTCAATTTTACGATCGTTCTTTCTTACAAAACCATAACTGAGTGCTTTTTGAAATTCAGCATAATCTGCATCGATGGTATTGTTTGCAATGACTTTATTATAGGCCTCGATTGCCTCCCAATAACTCTTAGATATAAAATTACAGTCACCCAATCTCACATAGCTATCATTCAATTTTACAGCATCTGATTGTTTGTTTTTTATGTACGAGGTGAAACTTTTTTTTGCGCGTTTGTAATCTTTTAATTTAAAATAAGTATAACCTAAAGCATAGTGAATACTATTGTATTCATCTGTTTTTTTTGCAGCTCGCAAACGTTGAAATCTTTGAAAATCGTTTAGAGCAGCTTTGTAATCATTTAATCTGTATGCTGTTTCTGCCCTCCAAAACATGGATTTCGCTTGAATATCACTTGCTATGACTTGGCTGCTTGCTCTCTTTAAGAAAAGTAATGCATCTTGATATTTAGAGTATTGAAATAATTGCATTCCACGATACATTGAAATTTCGTAATACAACTTGTCTTTTGTCAAATCTCTTTTTGTATAATACCCCAAGGCTCCTTCAAAATCTCTACTAGAAATATAAGTATCAATAATTAATTTATTGATTTCTCTAGAGTTCAAAGAGGTAGTGTAGTTTTCAACATATTCTTGAAGCACAACGGCACTGCTCTTGTACGGGTTTCCAATTTCGTAGCTAAGTTTTGCATAATTGTAGGCTGCATCTTCTTTGATTTCTTCATTAAAATTTAATTCAGAACTATTTTTAAATGCATTCAGTGCTTCTGGTTTTTTATTGAGTTCTAAATAACAAGCCCCTAAATGGTAGTAAGCATTTTGCGCTACTTCGTCTTTTCCTTTTGAGATTCTGTTGAAACGTAGGATTGCGTTTTCGTAATCTTTGATTTTGTAATAAGAATAGCCCAAAAAGTAATGATCTTCGTGTGATAAACGGTTTTTTCTCCCCTTGTAATTATTAAGATGCACAATTGCTTGATCGTATTGCTCTAAATAAAAATAACTTTCACCGACAATTTTTGAAATTTCTGAGACTTCTTTCTTCGTGGATACTTTCAATAATTCCTCTCCAATAATAACTACTTTTTCAAAGTTTTTATTTTGGAATTCGATATTCATTCGATAGTACAGAATATCTTTTTCGTAACGTTTGTTTCCTTCTAACTTGTCGAAGTATTGAATGGCAGTTGAATAATCACCTTGTAGGTATGAAATATATCCGTAATAATAGTTTGCTTCAGGCGTATAATATTTTGAGCGTGTTAATGGTAGAAAATACTGTTTGGCTTCGGTATATTTTTTATTTGAAAAATACGCATACCCCATTTTAAAATTATAAGTATCTTCTTCTTTCGTGTTTAAATGCTCGGGAGATACCTTTTGAAACCATTTTAAAGATTTTGCAGGTTTTCTATGATTGTAATAATAATTTCCAGCTTCAAGGTAAGCGTTATTCGTGTAGTTACTCGAAGGGTAGTTTTCTGCAAATTCAAATAACAAGGCTTCTCCATTATTTTTCTCAGATTTTATGGCGGTAAGCGCTAAGTAATAATCACAGCTTTCAGCTAGGTTTTTGTCAGATGTAACTTCTTTTGAAACACGAGAAAATGCGTCAAAAGCTGCTTCATATATTTCTTTGTTGTATAAATCTAATCCTCTTTGAAATTCGAAATTGGGTTGGCTGAACTTATCTGATTTTTGACTATTTGCCAACACGCAAAAAAAGAGTGTTAGCAGCGAAGTAAAAATTTTTGTAAACTGCATTTAGGTTTCGTTTTATTGTTCAAAAATAAATAATATTCCTTTATAACAACGTAGAGTTGGTAGTTTTTATTGGCTTGTTATTTAAAGAGATAGGTAGCGTTATTTTAATTGCAAATTCTTATTGAATTCGATAAGTTTGTAAAACTAAAAATCTTACATGAAAACACCGATACTAAAGTTAGAGAATGCTACAATTTATCAAGACAAAAACCTTGTGTTGTCTGATGTAAATTTGACTATAGAAAAAGGTGAGTTTTTGTATTTGATCGGTAAAACGGGTTCTGGGAAAAGTAGTCTGATGAAAACTTTATATGGTGATTTAGATTTAAAACAAGGATCTGGTGAAATTGTTGGTTTTGATTTAGCGACCTTAAAGTCAAAAGAAATTCCTTTTTTAAGAAGGAAAATTGGGATTGTTTTTCAAGATTTTAAATTATTAAACGACAGAACAGTTTTTGAAAACCTTCGTTTTGTTTTAAAAGCAACAGGTTGGAAAGATGCTAAAAAAATTGCAGATAAAATTGCTGAAGTTTTGGATAAGGTAGGGATGAAAACCAAAGATTATAAAATGCCATTTCAGTTATCTGGGGGGGAGCAACAAAGAATTGCCATTGCCCGTGCGCTTTTAAATGACCCTGATTTGATCTTGGCTGATGAACCAACAGGAAATTTAGATCCGAAGACTTCTATAGAAGTTATGGATTTGATGAGTGAAATTCACAAAAGTGGTAAATCTATATTAATGGCCACACATGATTATGCTCTGATTCTTAAATTCAAACAAAGAACAATCAAATGTGAAGGAGGGGAGTTGTTTGAAGTTGTGCATCAAGGAGCTTAATTTTCTTGTGCATATTGTACTAACGCTGTATACACAGATTTCCAATTTTTCCATTCATTTTGCTCTGTCAAAGAAGAGTTGTGCCACAAGGATATAAAAGTACCCTCGACAGCTTTTGTTTTTTTGATAATTTCTTTGCTTTTTGCGATGGCTTGCTCTGGAGTTAGGTTCATATAGCTGTTCAAAGTACCATCCATGATCTGAAAAGGATGCAATATTAAACTTGTTTGTTCATTTGTTTTTAGATTAAAAAAAGGATAGGGGTTACAAATACCAGCTCTAAACCCTAATCTGGAAGCAAATCCCAATGTATAATCATCCTTAATTCCTTGTGCAATTAAATTTTCATAAGTTTTTGGAAAGCTAAGTTTTAAAAAATGTTGCCTGCTTTTAGTAATATTTTCATTCAATATGCCTTCCAATCTTTCTTTTTCCACACCCAAAGATTCTTGGTTGTAATTAGAATGGTAGGAAGGGTGTAAGCCTATGGTATTTTTTTGTTGCAGTCTTTTTATTAATTTATTGAATTCAGAAGATTTGTAATGGAGATTTTTGTCATGTGTTCCGTAATTTCCTATTTGAATAAAGAATAAATTGGGCTTTTTATATTTTTCAGATAGGTCTCTGAAAATCTCATAGGTATCAAATGGATCTTTAGAGCTTTTAACAAAATAAGAGAACTTATTCTTAATTTCTTGTGTGTTTATTTGCAGAATGTTTTTGAAAAAACTGATAAATAGTAAAGCTTTGGATTTTCCTTTGTAGGAATAGGCAACATCAATATCAATACTGTTAATGTATTTATATTTTTTCGTTGGAAATTGATAATTTGGATGATTCGTTTCAATTGAGTTTTGTAATTTCTTTACCCAGTAATGAACTACAGGATGTTCAAGAAAATCATGTTTAAAGGCCAAACTATTTTCTGCTTTGAACCTTCCATGAATGTCAAGGTCAGAATTCAGGTATTCTTCATACCGACTTACCATAAAAAATACACAAGCAAATAAATCGTATTGAAATTCGTTTACTGATGATGTTTTGAAAAAATAAGGAACATCATCCTGGTAAACTACTTTCGGAGCATATTTTTCTATCGAGGTTTCAGAAATTATTTGATGCGGTATGATTTGAATGGTGCTCTCAATTTTTTCGGAACTATAATTGATTTTTACAGCATCCTTTATTTGAGTGAACTCTTTTTTATTTAAAATCGAATACTCCACCATAAGCACATGTTTGAAAATCACATCGAGTACATATGTCAAACGATTGTTTACGATATCACTGAAAATAATAATTCGTTTCAAATTAATTCGTTTATAGGAAATAGGATCTTTTTTCTTTAATTATGTTGTAAAAATATAGATTATTCTGCTTTCTCTAACCCAATTTTGTAGGTTGACAAAGCACGTTCTCTCGCAAATTTATGTTCTACCATAGGCAAAGGGTATTCAAGAGAGTCAAATTCAGGAATCCACTTTCGGATATATTTTAATTCTGGATCGAATTTTTTGACTTGCTCTGTAGGATTGAAAACCCTAAAATAAGGAGCAGCATCACAACCAGTCCCTGCCGACCATTGCCAGTTTCCGTTATTCGAAGCCAATTCGTAATCTAATAGTTTTTCAGCAAAGTAAGCTTCTCCCCATTTCCAATCAATCAACAAATGTTTGGTTAAAAAACCGGCCACAATCATACGTACACGATTGTGCATATAGCCCGTTTGGTTCAATTGTCGCATACCAGCATCAACAAAAGGATAACCAGTACTACCTGTTTTCCATTTTTCAAAATCTTCTCTATTGTTTCTCCAAGCAATAAAATCGTATTTTTCTTTAAAATTACGAGCTACTACTTTGGGGAAATGATACAAAATTTGCATAAAAAACTCTCTCCAAATCAGTTCGTTTAAAAACACTTCATTGTGTTTTATTTTTGAAATTATTTTACGAATACTTACCGTTCCAAAGCGTAAATGCGGGCTTAAATAACTTGTCTTGTCTATGGAAGGAATGTTTCTTTCTTGTTCATAGTTGTCTAAAGCATCAATGGTGAAATCGACTACTTTTGTTTTCAAAGTTGAAAACCCGATGGATTCGATTGTTGGAAAATCGAACGTTTCTTTCAGAAAAGATCCCGTATTTTCAGTAGAATATTCATTCAATAAAGCCTCATGAAACTGACTTCTCCATTTGTTTTTATATGGGGTATAAACCGTGTACGGTTTTCCGTCGTTCTTTAAGATGTCATTTTTTTCGAAAATCACTTGGTCTTTAAAGGAATGGAAGGAGATGTTCTTTTTTTGCAATAAACTAGCAACTTGCAGGTCTCTTTTTATTGCATATGGTTCGTAATCTTCATTTGTAAATACTGCATTGATGTCAAAAGTTTCAATCAACTCTTCCCAAATGTCTTCTGGTTTTCCTTTTTTTATTAAAAGACTAGATGATTTTTTATGAAGTGATTTGTTTATGTTTTTTAAGTTTTGGTAAATAAAACTTACTCTTGCATCATCTTTTGGTAATTCAGAAAGAATTTTTTCATCAAAAATAAAAATAGATAACACTGGCAATCCGCTACTCAGAGCATTTGAAAGAGCACAATTGTCTTGTAAACGCAAATCTCTTCGAAACCAAAAGATATTTAATTTTTGTTTTTTTGTATACATCTAATTAGGACTATTTTTTAGATAATTTTTCACAAATTAAACCTAGTTTGTAATAGTTGAAAAGCGCTAAGCTCCCGTAAAAACCTGATTTTAAGAGTACTAAAATAACTGGTTTTTTTAGCTTGAAAAGTAAGTTGTACGCCTTGAGTATTTTTTTCTGTTCAATTTTTTTATAAGCTTTTAATAATTTTATATGCTCGAACAAACCTTCGTCATAGTTATGTTTTTGTATAATGATGTACAGGTTGTCTATGCTTTCACGAACCTTATTTAAATATTCAATATTCGTATCAAATTCGTTGTTGAGAACAGGGTTGTCTATTTGTGAAATTCGATAGCCATTTAAGGTTAGGTTGTATCCAAAAAGGGTGTCTTCGTATCCGTATTTTGTTAAACTTTCGTCGAATTTGTTTTTTTCAAAAACAGTTCTTTCAATCAAAAAATTATTGGTCAAAAAAGCTTTGTTTTTTAATTTTTTTCTGACTTGTATAGGTTTGTTTTCTTTTTTTGTCCCATACTCCCAACGCAACAAATGTTCTCTGTTTGGTTTTTTTGCATGGTAATAACTTCCTCCAAAAACAACTTGAATAGCCTTTTTATTCAAAAGTTTTATGTAATTCTCGAGGTAGTTTATATCCGTGATTTTTGAGTCACAATCCAAAAAAAGTAAGTTGTCGTATTTGGTATGTTTTAGAAATAAATTTCGAATTTTTGCTCTTCCAACATTTTCTGGAAGTTCAATATAAGTGCTTTCAGCACAAGTTTTTCTGTTTGCAATTTTAAATGCTTCCTTTGAGTCATCATCGATAACCACAATTTCAATCTCTTTTTTCGAAGAATCTATTTGAGCCTGTAAGGCGCAATAAAGTTCTGCTATTTCTAAGTTAAAAACAGGGATGCAAATAGAAAGCATTGGCTAAATTATATTTTTATAAAGATAAATTAATTTTTCACTCTCCATTTCCCAATTAAAATCTTGTTTTGCTAACTGCAAATGTTTTTTGAACGAATTGTATTTAGATTTGTTTTTACAAATATCCTCTATTTGATTTGCTAAATCAAGAGGAGTTCTCTTTTTTAGAACTTCTCCGATTTTATTATCGAGTACGATTTTTTTCATTTCTGGTAAATCCGAGACCAAACAAGGAACTTCTGCTTGGATATAATCAAATAATTTATTGGGTAAAGCGTATCGATAATTTAGACCTAAATCTTCTTCTAGACTTAGTCCGATAGTAGCCAACGGAGTGAGTGTCTTTAATTCCTCAGGAACAATACTTCCAAGAAAATGAACCTTTTCTTTAAGAGCTTCATTTTTTGCAAGGAACTTTAATTCGTCGAATAAATCTCCATTTCCAATTATCACCAGAATATGCTCTTTTAGAAGTTTCATGCTTTCTAACATGAGTTCAATTCCACGTCCTTTATTAACTGCTCCTTGATATAACAATAGATATTTGTTTTCTGTATCAATGATGAATTCTCTGGTTACAATTTCTGTTGTTTTTGGGACGTTTTTTACCACTTGAAATGGAACATTGTATTTTTTTTCATAAAATGAAGCGATACTATCGCACACGGTAATGCAATTTTTTAGCCGTGGAACTATTTTTTTTTCGATTTCCGACCAAATTTGTTGAACTTTGGGTCTGTCAACTAATTCTGGTACTTCAGTAAATAATTCATGACTATCATAGACCAACGGTTTTTTTAGCAATTTAGCTATCAAATAATTTGGTAACAAGGTATCTAAATCATTCGAATGCAATATGTCTTTTTTTAAAAATAGTAGTTTAAAAAAAAGACGAAGATTGTATTCAGCATAAAATAAAAATCCATTATTATAGAATAGTTGCATTCTAATGGTCTTGTATTCTCTGTTTAGGTCGAGACTATGTTTTAATTTTCTACCAATTAGTGTAACCTCAAAACCATTTTCAATCAAGGTTGTACATACTTTATGTACACGTTGATCGGTGGTTAAATCATTGGTTACAGAAACAAGAATTTTTTTCAAAGGTTGAGAAAAGTTGGTTCTAAATAGACTACCAAAATACTCATTTTTATTGTATCGAAGTCGAAAAAATAAAACTCTCTGTAAACAATAAGTTTATAGAGAGTTTTTTGTGGAGATGCTGGGAATGCTCTAGTGTAGTAAAGTGGATTGATACAGGCCTAATGGTCACAGAGCATGAAATATGGTCTGCAATTGCAAGTAGTGATATTTCATTAGTTGAGCATAGCGAACGTAATGATTTTATTACGCCAAAATGTGATATTTTTGTTTGGAGGAGACCATCTGATGGACATACTGATATTGTAACAGGTGTATCTGCCGACAAAAAAACAATATATGTACTTGAATCTATAGGTTCATCTGGTGGTAGAGAAGAAGACACCTTCAATAAACAACAAGGAGTAGATAAAGTAAGAAACTGCCAATACAAGGTAGGTAGTAAAGCACTTTCTAGACATAAAGATTTTAAAGGTTACCATAGATTGAAATTATAAATCAAGAAATATGAAAAATATATTAGTAGCATTGTTGTTGACATACAGTTTTTGTTTAAAAGCACAAACACCATTGGAAAATTTTTTAAACAATTTATCAGAATTACCAAAACATTCAGAATATACAAATTTTGACAGAGAACTTTATGAGAATTTTACAGGATTTAGTGTTAAGCCGTACTCATCTGAGTTGTCCAGTGGAAATTATTTTTATATTGGCTATATGGGAAAAGAAAGAAGTATGGATATTGGAGCAATAAATGACATATATCTAGGAAAGTACAGCTTAACACCTTCGATATTTACAATTTTGATTAAATATGTACCAGAAGGTTTTGTGGGAACTACTTTTACATTATTAAATATCAAAAAAGAAAAAAACACCTTTATTCAAGTTTCAGAATTAGAGGTTGCATATACTGGTACGAATGAATTTGTTGATTTTTATTTTTTAAATAATAAAATAAAAGTTTTATACGCTACGGAATCTTTAGGAAAGGGAATTACTTATATCATAAATGATAATGGAGAATTTATTATTGAATCCTCACAAGAATTTGATGAAGCTAATTATCAAGGAATATTTAGTTACTAAAGAAATATCGTTTTTTACTTTTTATTGATGACACTGCTGGCACATTATTAAAAGATGGAGAGATACATCTTATCTTATGCAGAAACAAGTATAAGGATACTTATACAATTTACAGAGTAGGAAACACAACTTCTTCTAATATTAAATAAAGGAGAAAATAATATTTATAAGTGGGAAGACCTTACTGAGTTGAAATTAAAATATATTGAGTCATTAAAAACTAAATAAAATTATGAGACTAAAAATTATTATTGCATTTGTTTTATTTGGTTTTACAACAAACGCCCAGTCAGCTCTTGAGTATATAAATAGTCTACCCGAATTTAATTTACCAGATAAGTTTGGTACATCAAATTTACTTATAATGAGCCTTCGCTCTCAACATTATCCTGAAATACCTGATGATTTATTGAATTTATGGGAAGGTGCTAATGTAGTGATAGTAGATGAGACGGGGAAGGAATTTGATTCGACAGCTTGGTATTTTAATGATGTAACTAAACCTGTGGGAAAAATATCTATGAGGAATGATTTTATAGTTGTGTTCTTTTGTAACTTTGAAGATAATGGATCCCAAACATCTGGCTTTATAGCAAGTTTTGATACTTTAGGAAACTTAGTGTCTACAAATAGTTGTTACAACGAAGATATTGAAGGAACAGGTTTTTTTAGAAGTTCCATCCAAAACAAACTCATCATACTTACTTCTACAGAAGAAGATGGAGTGACTGAAGATATCATTAAAGTAAATGATAATGGTTATTTTGAGACGATTAGTTTTATTAAAGAAATTCAAGGTTATCAGTTTGATTAAAACTCATCATGGATTTTGAATTTCAAAAATAGATTCTTTATCATATTCTATTATATTCGAAGATAGAAACTATCAAATATTGAACCAAATAATCAAGAAAAAAAATTGTCAACTAGATTGTCAACCAGAAAAACAAACCCTTACAAACACTAGGTTTATAAGGGTTTAAAGTGGAGACGCCGGGAATCGAACCCGGGTCCAAACAAGCAATCGCGTAGCTTTCTACATGCATAGTTTTTATCAAATTTTCGACAAAAAGCTAGTCAAAAACAACTTACTTTAAGCTTAACTTATTAGAGTTTCAGAAAAGCAGCTAAGTAATACTTTTCCTATCTAGACTTTTACGACACCTCTAAATTGTACGCGGTCTATCAGCGCTTACATGAGATGCATAGCTTGCTCACCTTGTGAGCCGAGGCCAATCTTACTGTAATTCAGATTAGGCAGCCATGGCGAAAGATTCTTCACCGTTTATTGTTTTGGAACCTCGATTTACGAGAATGAGCTCCATCTCTCGACATGCTTACTAGTTAATTGATCTCGCTGTCAAAACCAGTCGTCCCCTTTTTTATGAATACACATAAAATCAATGGTCAGCAAAATTAATTAAAATAAAAAGATATTAAGCCTTCATTGTAAGAGAAATTTCAAAAGAAATAATATTTTTGAACTACTTAAAATTGTAGGATGCAAGACCAGCAAGAATATTTAAAAAAATTAGCACATACTAGAATGCCTTTTGGAAAATTCAAAGGAACTTATTTGATTGATTTACCCGAACATTACATTGTTTGGTACAATGCAAAAGGGTTTCCAAAAGGACAAATTGGAGACATGCTCCGGTTAGTTTATGAATTAAAACTAAATGGTTTGGAATATTTGATACATAAAATTCGGAAAGATTCTAATCAATAATCTAATCGACATAAAATTTAACAATCATATCTGTATCAATCAGTATCTTTAGTGCTATCTTTTTTTTGTTTTTTCTAGGAATGTTTAGTGTTGTAATTCCTCCATTTATTTCAGGAATAATTGTCGTTAAATAATAATCATTATCAAAAGCATAGCCGAATTCAGTATCATTTGAAGCTCCTATTAATTTTATACTGATGAATTCATCATTTCCAGAAATAATTCCCGTTGTTGGAGCTATCAATTGCAATTCTTCTTTGAAAAATAAGGAAGCATAATTGGGTTGATTCGTGAATTCTTTTTCATTCAAAGGAGATGAAAGTAGTTGCCAATTTTTATCTTCTGGGTAATGTGATGTAATGAGTTCTTCAGGAGCTACTAAAAAATAATAGTCATCAAAATCACGAACCCAATGGTTTGCATCTCTGGAATGACCCGCACCCCATGTATTATCGACTAGTTTCCATTCATTTTTGATTTTCATGGCATTCCAAGCATGGTTTCCTTCTAAGGGTAATTTTCCAATTTCCCAACTAGAACCACGAGTGTATCCACTAATTACAACACAATCTATGTTTAATAAATCACAAGCTTGTTTGAATGTTTCAGCATATCCTTCACAAACAGCTCGCTTGTAATTCATGGTGAAAGTTACAATGTCTTGTTTGCGAGTATTGATTTTAGTTTCAAGTTCCTCTGGAGAAGCATAATTGAATTTGTAATTTTTAGGGCCGTAATTGTAATCGTTTAAATCATATGAGATGTTTGCTGTGAGCCAAACAAATAAGGCTCTTGCTCGTTTTATGTCAGAGTCAAAATCTCTTTCAATATATGCAGTTAATAATTGCAATGAATTGATGTTAGAATCATATGTTTTTGCAATACTGTCTACGTTGTGAAATTCCTGCGCAGTAGTGTTCACCACAAGGAGTAAACTAAAAAAAAGAAAAGACCGTTTCACATTTCTGAAAAACAGTCTTTGTATATTTTGTAATAAGAACATTAACTAAGGGTGTTGATCGTTTTTCTGATAGCAACTAAATTACTAAGTAATCCTTCTAAGTGCTGTAAATCTAACATGTTTGCTCCGTCAGATTTAGCATTTGCGGGATCGAAATGCGTTTCAATAAATAATCCATCCACTCCTGTTGCAATCCCCGCGCGAGCAATCGTTTCAATCATATCTGGTCTTCCTCCAGTTACGCCACTGGTTTGATTTGGTTGTTGTAGAGAATGAGTTACATCTAAAACAGTAGGGGCAAAGACTTTCATTTCTGGAATTCCTCTAAAATCTACAATCATATCTTGATAACCAAACATCGTTCCTCTATCGGTAATCCAAGCTTTTTCATTTCCACTATCTATTACTTTTTGCACAGCATGTTTCATAGCTCCAGGACTCATAAATTGCCCTTTCTTTAGATTTACTACCTTACCTGTTTTAGCTGCTGCTGCAACTAAATCGGTCTGTCTAACTAAAAATGCTGGAATTTGCAATACATCTACGTATTCTGCTGCAATTGCGGCATCTTCGTTTGTATGGATATCTGTGACTGTTGGAACATCAAAAGTTTCTGAAACTTTGCGCAATATCTTTAAGGCTTTTTCATCTCCAATTCCTGTAAAACTATCAATTCTAGAACGGTTGGCTTTTTTAAAACTTCCTTTAAATACATAAGGAATTTCTAATTTATTCGTGATTGAAACTACTTTTTCAGCAATTCTTAAGGCCATGTCTTCTCCTTCAATGGCACAAGGACCTGCTAAAAGAAAAAAGTTACCACTGTTTGTGTGTTTTATTTTAGGAATAAGATTTAAATCCATTTGTTTTGTTTTTTTGACAAAGATAGGTTTTCAATTAGCAACTCGCAATTAACAAAATGTAATAGAAAACATTTTCAATCATATGAATTCTCTATGGTGTTTCGTTTTTTTCTAAAGACAAAATATTATTTTTTAATTTACCTGCTACCTGCTACCTGCTACCTGCTACCTGCTACCTGCTACCTGCTACCTGCTACCTGCTACCTGCTACCTGCTACCTGC
>NZ_VYVA01000007.1 GCF_009193215.1 Flavicella marina
AACCAGCATTTTAAAGAACTCTCACCAACTAATCTATGACCTATGCCCCATTCGTTAGCGGCTGCAAATATACAACCCTTTTCTTCTTTTAACCTAATTAATTTTGAAGTTTTTTTTAAATATTTCTTGATAAAAAACTAACCCATTGATTTTGGGATTTTTAAAAGGACAACTAATTTAGTGAAATAAGTTGAAAACAAAAAAAATCTCGATTTAAAATAATTTCAAATCGAGATTCAAGAGTAACAAAGGATTAATACCAACGCTTCTTTTTCTTTTTTGACGCCTCAGACTTACGTCCTTTTCTGTGTTTACTACCTTTTTTCTTATGAACTTCTGGTTTTGATTTTGGATCTAAAGGATAAGGATGCTCTTCTTCTACGGTTATATGGGTGTTAATTAATTTTTGAATACTTGCTAAATACACCTTTTCATCAGCAGAACAAAAAGAATAAGCAGTACCTATTTCACCTGCTCTACCTGTTCTACCTATTCTATGAACATAGGTTTCTGGGACATTCGGCAAATCGAAGTTAACTACTGCATCTAGATCTTTTACGTCAATCCCTCGAGCAGCAACATCAGTAGCTATCAAAACATTTACCTCGCCTTTCTTGAACTTATTCAATGCAACTTGTCTTTCTGACTGAGGCTTATCACCATGAATACTATCTACTTTATACCCATTACGAGAAAGTGTTTTCTCTAATTTGTCTACACCATATTTGGTTCTACGAAAAATAAGGATACTTCCTTTTATGGTATTTCTCAATAAATGCAAGCACAGTTCTATTTTCTTTGGTTTCGGCGTATAGTACAACACCTGACTTACATTCTTAGCAGCCGAAGAAACTGGTGAAACCTCAACTTTTTTCGGAGACTTTAAAATCTCGTTTGCCAACTGAGCCACTTTATGAGGCATTGTTGCAGAAAAAAGCAATACTTGCTTTTCTTCAGGACAAAGACGTTCAATTTTGTTAACATCATCAATAAAGCCCATATCGAGCATTAAATCTGCTTCATCTAAAACTAACATTTCAACAGCATCCAAATGCACTATATCTTGTTTATGCAAATCAAGCAACCTTCCGGGAGTTGCTATTAAAACATCTAAACCTTTAGTTAGCACTTCCTTTTGTGGTTCAATAGAAGTTCCTCCAAACACAACGGTAGATCTTAAATTCGTATACCTTGCATATTTTTTGAAATTCTCTTCTATTTGAACCGCTAATTCACGCGTAGGACTCACAACCAGTGCTCTAATTTTCTTTCCTCTTTTCGGAGCATCTTGTTTATCGAACAATAATTGAAGTATAGGCAAAGCAAAGGCCGCAGTTTTCCCTGTTCCTGTTTGCGCAGAAACAACAACATCATTCTTTTCTAAAATTAGTGGAATTGCCTGCTGTTGCACCAAAGTAGGAGTTTCGTAACCATTTTCAAGCAACGACCTTACTATCGGTTTGTTTAATTTTAAATCTTTAAAATCCATTTATTTGAATATTTTACTACGCCTCTTCTTCATAAGCTTTCATTTCATCATCGTAGAACTGAGATGCCTCTTCAATAAATTCGGCAACTTGAATAGATAATTCTTCTTCATCACTACCTATTAAATCGTCCATCATTTCAATCTCATCATCTTTTAGGTTGATGATAAATCTCGGAAACTCGGTATGTATTACAAAAATATCATCTTCGTTTGCTTTTGTGTTATCACCCAATAAAAACTTTGGTAATTCCATAATTCTTCTATTTCTCTCAATAATTTTGAGGTTATTTATTCTGTTCTATTAATTTTTTGGTCAATTTCTCGAAGCGAAGATACAACATAATTGCCGAGAGCGTTAACGAAACCAACATTCCAATCCACACTCCTAAAGCTCCTAAATCTGTTTTCAACCCTAAAAAATAACTTACAGGAAAACCGATGATCCAAAACGCAATAAAAGTAATTATCATAGGCACCTTCACGTCTTGCAAACCACGTAAAGCACCTAGAAAAACCACTTGAATTCCGTCTGAAATTTGGAATAACCCTGCAATTATCAACAATGTTGCAGCAATTTCTACAACTTGAATATCATCTATATACAACAAAGGCAGTACGTTTCTCAAACCGACAAAACCGATTGCTAAGAAAATATCTATCACAAACATCAGCAAGAGTACAGACAATGCAATCCTTTTTAAAGACACAAAATCTTTCAATCCTTTTTGGTTACCCACACGAATTGTTGCGGTAACGCTCAACCCTACGGCAATCATATAAGTCATTGTAGCTAGATTTAGACTGATTTGATTTGCTGCTTGTGCCTTTGTACCAATCATTCCAGTCAATAATATTCCTCCTGCAAAAATTCCTACTTCGAAAAACATTTGCAATGCACTCGGATATCCAACATTAAAAACCTTTAATACAAACCTTTTTTTAATATTGGAAAAACGAATACGATTTACGAAAACTGAAAAAACATCTTTTGTATGCACTATATACATGATAAATGCCAACATGAGAATTCTAGAAATTAGTGTACCAAGCCCTGCTCCAATAAGCTCCATTCTTGGAAAGCCAAATTTTCCATAAATCAATAGGTAGTTCAACAACACATTAATAACATTGGCAAAAATTGCGGACCACATAGGATATTGTGTTTGCGACATCCCATCTGAAAATTGCTTATATGCTTGAAACAATAACATCGGCACCATCGAATACATTATAATATCATAATAAGGAGAAGCGTACTCCACAACTTCAGGAGGTTGATCCATTTGATACATAATAGGTTTCATCAAAAATAAAACTACACATAGCACAATAGAAAGTAACAATGACATTAATATACCATGCTGAAAATAGTTTTGACCTCTTGATACGTTATTTGAAGTATGTGCCTCAGCGATAAGAGGTGTAATAGCAAACGTAAACCCAATACCAATGCTAAAAGCAATAAATGCCAAACTATTCGCCAGTGAAACCGCTGCCAAAGGTGCGGGTCCCAACTCCCCTACCATTACACTATCTGCAAAACCAACCAAAACATGCCCTAATTGCCCCAACATAACCGGGTAAGCCAATTGTAGGTTCTTCTTAAATTCGGACGTGTATTGTGTTAAATTCAATTCATTTTATTTGGATTTACAAAGGTACCCTTATTATCGAATAACGTTTCATCAACGCATATTCTTTTTTACTATTTAGACTCCCTCTAGTTGTTAATATTATACTTACATCACCTTGACAATTCATTCATTTTTATATAACGTTTGCGAAACGATTCGGTACAATTACAATAACAATGAGGTTTTATGTTTGCCTAAAACAAATACAAAAACTATTACTCATGAAAAAAACGAATGCAATTAAAACTTTAGCATTTTCCGCAATTGCAACTTTAGCAATCAGTTGTAATGAAAATGATGCTATGAATGGTATCAATGGAAAAGACGGTAAAAACTATGGAGACATTGACTACACGAACTCTTTAAAAGAATCAAAAACACCTAACTTTTTAAAAGCTAGTAATGATTTTTCAAACATCACAATAAAACCTATTCTATCTTCGGAAGACACTATCCCTGAAAGCAAAGATTTCGTATATGGTTCAATGGCTGATGGAGCAGGTTTGTTAGCAAATAGTGATGGCTCTTTTACATTGATCAACAATATTGAAGCAGATTATTCTATTGCGAGAATTAGACTAAATGAAAACTTAGAGCCAGTATTCGGAGAATACATCGTGAATTCTGACGCTACAGCAGCCACAGCACAATGTTCTGGATCAATGATTACTGAAGCAGAACATGGTTTTGGACCTCTATACCTATCTGGTGGTGAATGGGGTGGTGCCTCTAAAGGAGTGTTTTTAACAAACCCTAACAAACCAGAAAAAGGAGCAAGTTCTGCAACTATGCTCACGGAGTTTGGACAATGGTCTACAGAAAATACAGTTGTTATCGGTAAGAATGCTTATCCGAATAAAACAGTTGCCTTTATTGGTGATGACCATTCAGACAATAGCACTCCATCTGGTCAATTAGGTATGTATGTTGGAGATCAAGGTAATTTATTTAACGGTAAACTGTATGGCTTAAAAGTGACAACTAGTGGTATTTCAAACGAAGTTGATATGCTAGAGGGAACCACTTACGATGCAGAATTTGTAGAATTGACAGAAAGAGAAATTACTGCCTTAGATACAGAATGTAAAACAAAAGGAGTTATGGGCTTCTCAAGACTTGAAGATATCGATTGGAGAAGAGGATCTGCTCAAAACGAGAGAGAAATCTATTTTTGCGTTACAGGACGACATAAAGCAGATTTATTAAATAAAGGTACCTTGTTTGGTCGTATATATAAAGTTTCTTTAAACGAGACTAACCCTACAGGCGCTGCCAAAATAACTTGTGTATTGGATGCAGATAAAATAGGTGGAAAAGCTTACGGAATGCACTCTCCTGACAATATTTTAGTTACTGAAAACTATGCTTATATCCAAGAAGATCCGAATGGGTATGCTGGTAACACCAACCATGATGGTACTACAGTGAACAATGCTATAGAAGGTTTTGCGAAATTGTATCAATACGATTTAACTACTGGCATAATGAAAACCGTAGCTGAGTGTGATCAAACGACTGCAGCTTCGCTGGGATATGGTACTACAGATAAAAATTGGGAAATCACAGGAATGATAGACGTAACTGATGTGGTAAACAATGGGAAAAACACATTTATGATAATTACTCAAAACCACGGATGGAACGCAAAAACAGGACAATTATTTACGGATTATAGTGCTGTAATCAATGCAGAAAATCACTGGGCAAAAGAAGGATCAACTTTGTTTGTTATTGAAGGTTTAGATAGATAGTTCATGATTCGATATAATACAACACCCAACTTTAAGACATCCGTATTACTCGGATGTCTTATTGCTTTATTTATATTCTCATGTAACAGAATAAAAAAAAACAAAAACACATTAGAAACAACCCTAAAACACCATCTATTTGAATGCACTCAGGCTTTAAATAAAATTAATTCTTCAAAGGATTTACAACAAAACACAGAACACTTTAAAAAGGCAAGACATTTTTTTAAATCAGCCGAACCTTTACTCTCGTTTTTTGATAAAGAAAACTACAAGTCATTAAATTCACCCAACTTATTAAGAGTTCATGAAGAAGATGCAACAGATATCAAAATATGGAATCCTTTTGGTTTTCAAGCAATAGAAGAAACTTTACTTCTAGAAGACGATAATCAAAAACTAAACTCACTGATCAAACAAACTAGCAATAGATTAAATTTCATTCACAACAATTTACACATCAATCCTAAAGACTATCATTTGATATGGATCTTACGAGATGGTGTCATCAGAATTGCTACAACTGGCCTCAGTAATTTTGATTCTCCGGTATTACAACAATCACTTCAAGAATCGATAAGTGCATACGACGGCTTGCTAGAAATTATCTTTTCTTCTGAAGAAAACTTTCAAAACAAAAAATTATACAACGACTGGTTATCTGAAATTAAGAACACAAAAACATCATTAAATGTTCCTTATGACACATTTGACAGTTATGACTTTATTCAAAACCACACGAACAAACAACTTGTATTACTCAACAAAACCATTGATGATTGGCAAGTAAAATTCCCTTTCCAAATGTCGTTAAACAATCGTTTCAACTCCATGTTCGGAAATGACATGTTCAATCTTCGTTCATTTTCTAACAATCAAAACGATAGTCTCTTTTTTGAGGAAAAAATTATTTTGGGTAAACAATTATTTAATGACAGAAAATTGTCTCTTAACAATGATATGTCATGTGCCACATGCCATATAAAAGACAAAGCATTTACAGATGGTAAGAAAGTTTTCAATCAACACCAAAAAAGAAATACACCTACGCTTACTTATGCTGGGTTGCAAAGAAATTTTTTTCATGATGGAAGAGCAGGGAATCTCGAAGGACAAATTGTTGGCGTGGTAAACAATCACAATGAATTTGCATCAGATTTAACAGCAATAACGAATACAGTAAAAGAGAATGAAGCTTATTCGAAAGCGTTCGATACATTGTACCTCACAGGAATCAATCATTCCAACATCCGACATGCCATTGCAAGCTATATTAGAAGTTTGAATTCGTTCAACTCTAAATTTGACAACAATATCAACAAAAAAGAAAACACGCTTTCACCATCTGAAAAGAATGGTTTTAATCTATTCATGGGAAAAGCGGGCTGTGCCACTTGTCATTTCCCTCCATTATTCAACGGAACAGTTCCTCCAAACTTTAAAGAATCTGAACTCGAACTTATTGGAACACCAAAAAACAATAATTTCGAAAATCCAATTCTAGATAATGATTTTGGCCGCTATGATGTTTTTCAAACCGAAGAACGCAAACACTTTTTTAAAACTCCAACATTGAGAAACATATCAAAAACAGCTCCATATATGCACAACGGTGTCTATAACACTTTAGAAGAAGTTGTAGAGTTTTACGATCGTGGCGGTGGAACGGGACTTGGGTTTGACTTAGCCTACCAAACACTTCCTGGTGATTCACTTGGATTGACGAGAATTGAAAAAGATGCAATTATTGCGTTTTTAAAAACGCTCACTGATCAATAAAAAAAACAAGTCCTTTCAAAATTGAAAGGACTTGTTTTTTTTTATAATTCTAAAACGTAAAACCTAAAATCAAAAGGATCTAAATTTTCAAATAACTCAGAAAAAATTTCTTCCCCATAAAATTTATAGAGAGTAGCAAAATTTTGATTTCGTTCTTGCAAACCTTTTCTTGGAAACAAAGCATCTTGAATTGCTTTAATTCGTGTAACCAAATCAGCATGTTTTCTTTGCTCTGCCCGTTGCAATCTATGCTCAAGATTCTTAATTCCTTTCATTTGTTTTTTCTCTTGTGCTTCCAACGCTCCTTTAAACGTAACATCTGTTTGTTCTATCAAAGGCTTTAGCTCATCAAAAATTGCTTTTAGTTTATTTTTTTGATCCTGAAAACTAAGCTCTAACGTAGAACAATCTTTTACTGTTTTTTTACAAAGTATGTCTTGCTTTAAAAATAAATCTGGGTATCCAGCTCCTATTTTTTCTAATTTCTTAGAAAGTTTTTCGGTCGTGAATAAAACCGAATTTCTCAACATCAAAATAGGAAAAGGAATATTTGAAGAATTGAACAACTCTTTCAGCTGCAACCAATAAGCCAGCTCTCCCCCACCTCCGATATAACTGAGGTTCGGTAAAACTACTTCTTGGTACAAAGGACGCATTATTACGTTTGGACTAAATTTCTCGGGATTCTTATTTAGCTCCGTGAGAATTTCTTCTTTTGTAAATGCAATTTCAGTATTATTTACTTTGTACAACCCATCCTCAAAGACAATTCGCTCTCGTACTGTATCTTCTATATAGAAGAAGTTAATTTCTCTTGGGGTTACCTGAAGTCTATAATGTTTTTCTAAAAAAGTATTTGTCTCTTGAATCGATTTGACAGCATAACTTTCAAGAAGCTCTTTTTTTACATAAGGAATCAGCAGCGATTTTAATTTTTTATCATCTCCATCAACAATCACTAGACCTGTCTCACCAAACAACTCGTTTACTAAATACTTAGTTGCTTCAGTTAAAGTTTTTTGTTCGACATATGACTTTTTAAAGAGGCTTTTTAATTTATCTGCATTTTTGTTATTACCGATAATACTCGAAAATTCTTCAAAAACAGTCTCAATGGTTTGCGTGGATTTTCTACCCACAGGACCACTACTTTCTACTTCCCAAGCTACTTTTTTATTTTCTAGAAACAAATGATTGATTTCTTCAAAATCATGGTCTTCTGTAGCCATCCAATACACTGGAACAAAATTTTCTTCTGGAAAATTTTCTTTTAATTTTTTAGCAAGATTAATCGTAGAAACAATTTTATAAAGAAAATACATCGGACCTGTAAATACATTCAACTGATGTCCTGTAGTAATGGTGTATGTATTTGATTTCTTTAAAAGCGAAATATTCTGAGTAGTTTCTTCAGAAATATTTACCTCTTTATACTGCCCTTTCAAGGTTTCAAACAACATGATTCTCGCATTGTCTGAAAACTGATTTCCTTTTTCTATGATTTGTTTTCTGAATCCTTCAATATCTGGGAAATTTCCATAGAGGTGACTTACATTTTCATTTTTATCAATATAGTCACAAATCAACTTAGAAAAATAACCTGTCTCTTTGTAAGGAACTCTGTTTTTTAGCATAAATCTCAACTCAAAATTATCTTTTGCTTCTGTCGTATCAACGACACAACCTAACACAAAAGCTAAAATAAACAATCTTAACGAATACAACCGAGAATATCATACTTACTATTCGCGATAAGTTAAGGTGTTACTTAGATAATTTTGATGAAGAAACAATCATTTTTAACATTGTTATTGCGCAGGAAACACTAACAACTTAAAATTGCAAGCAATGAAAACAATTCATTCATTATTTTTTATTATTTCTATGAGCTTAATGGCTCAAACTCCAGTGCAAATAAGTACCGCTACTTATAAATTTTTGGAAGGTCCTACTTGGGATGGAACTGAATACATTTATTTTTCAGATTTAAATGATTTTAAAGTTCACAAATATTCAACAATAAATGAAACTTTCGAAGTTGCCTTTACCATGCCAACAAAACCCAATGGTTTGATGTTTGACAACAATCACAACTTAGTAGTTTGTGAATTCAACGTTGGAAAAATTTCTAAATGGAGTACGGATGGAACAAGAATTAGCTATTTAGCGGAAACTTATGACAACAAAAGTTTTGATCATGTAAACGACCTGTGTGTTGACAAAAAAGGAGGCGTATATTTTACAGACCCTTATGTAGGGAACGGAACTCCAAATCAGAGCTCAAGAAGAATATACTACATTACCCCTGAAGGAAACCTTACGGTAGTTGATGACGGAACTGGTTACATTTTCCCTAATGGAGTCTTAATTTCTAATGATGGTAACCATTTGTTTGCAAACGATTCTGAATCTTATAACATCTATAAATACGATATAGATTCGAATACAGGTGCATTGAGCAACAAAACAATATTTGCCACACTAACAAACAATCATGATGTAAGTGATGCTCTATCAAGAGCAGATGGTATGACCTTAGATACCGATGAGAATTTATACATCTCTTCTAAATCGACTGTGCAGGTTTTTAATAAAAACGGTGTACAGACGAACATCATTAATTTCCCTAAATACACAACCAACTTAACATTTGGAGGGGTATCAAAAAAAACTTTGTATGTAACCGGATGGAAAGAAGTTTATAAAGTAGAAATCTTTGATGAAGCAACAACTACTCACGGTTTTCATCATCCTTTTGATTTACCGGTATCAGGAAATCTATCAACACAAAATTTACGAAACAGTGATTTAGAAACTAATTTTTTTCCAAACCCAACCTCGAATTATAAGACTCAAATTGATATCGGAACTTCTCAAATAAAAAAGATTACCATTGTCACTCCTAAGGGAGAACAGTTTATTAACGAACAATACTCTTTAATCGGGAACATGTTAGAATTACAACTTAACCCTAACTTCAACAAAGGTGTTTATTTTGTTTCTATACAAACCAAAAAGGGCGATTTGCTGAATCGAAACATTATAATTAATTAAATATTCTATCCTAAAAAAACTCTGATTCACTTCAGAGTTTTTTATTCAGTAGCTATTTTGATGTACTTTGTAAAAGACAATTGACCCAAGCAGAAAAATCAACGTAGTTCTTTTGTTAAAAAACCAACCACTTCAGGAGAATGAATCATGGCATCTCCATTGTGATTTACACCAGGAACATACAATATTTCATGTGAATTATCAGGGAAGAAATAATTTAAATGTGCATCTACCAAACGTGCTCTTTCATGTCTATGGACTCCTTGATACAAATCCTCACAGTCTACCCCTCCACCAGAAACATCATCTGTACCCGTAGCAATTGTCATATTTCTATTTGGGAATTTCTCTAATATTTCGGAGGCACTAATTTCTTTATGGTACTCATTCGAAGAGAGATCATTTAACCCGTATATCCATTCATCATACCCTGAACAACTAGGTCCATTTAAAGGAACTTCCCACCTCTCTTTATCTTTATTCCACCTTTCAGGGCCTAGATAGGTTAAGCTTGATGGATTCATTGCTAAATAAACAACTCGTTGAGACACCAAATCAGGCAACCTGGACAAAACAGCATACCTATAGACGAATTGTCCACCAGCAGAATGTCCTGCCAGTACAACCGTTTCGATATTCGGATAATTTTTCAAAACATTGTCAATAATTAACGAATCTAAAACAGCATATGAACTTATCTTTGGAACTGCGTTTATAGATTTTCTTCCATCTTTCCAAGAGTATTTAGTCCAATAATAATTACCCCTAGAGTTACTCATTTCATAAGCGGGAGCCACTACTACTGTATTCAAAGAAACACCCGCTCTATTGATAGCACTTTTAGCTAGGTCATAGTGATTACTAGCATCTAGTGTTGCTCCATGAAGAAAAATAAACAAACTTGTAAATCTTTCTGTGTTCTCAGGTTCTTTCACATCGACATTACAATAGTAATAGAAATCCATTCCTTCTTCAACAGATAAAAACCTTAATGAATCTTTATAAATTCTATCAAAATTCTTATCGCAACTAGACAATAGCACTAAAACAATTGCAACAACTAAACAAAATAAATAGTATGATTTATTATCTCGCATCTTTGGGTGTAAAGGTTCCTAAATTGCTATAATCTTCTTTCTCTTTGACAATCCATTCTGAATTAAACTGATTTGTCCCTGCAGAATTCAACCAATTTACATTAGGCAAAGACACCTTCCATTTTCTCCACAGTACTTTATTTTTAGAGGCCTCTTCTTGTCCTGCAATATCCCATGCTCCTTCTGGATCATTTGACGAATCAAAAGGTTCTCCATATTGATCAATCAAATCATAAGTACTACCATTATATTTAAACAAACCAACCGCATCATCTCCATTTGCAGTTAAATCAGCCCAGACATAATCTGGATCGATCAGTGCTGGATCTGTATTTTCCCTTGCAACTACAATTACCTCACCATGTTCTAAAGAACCACTTAAATCAAGCTGAGTAGCAGCATCATACTCACCATTATTTCCATTAGATGCATACTGTAATGCATAGTTTGAAAGGTTTACGGGTTCAATCGTTCCATTATAGATTTCTATATAGGTATTTCTATAATCACCGTCTTCGGCAGTTGAGGTAACTCGTACCTCTGAAATCAATAACTCTTGGGTTAGAGGTGCAATTATTGTAGGTTCTTCCGGTTCAAATTCCGCAATATCTGGCGAATATAAGCCTACGTTGGAATAATCATCTTTACTAACAACGATCCATTCAGAACCAACTTTAGTCGTTCCTGCTGCTTGTATCCAATCTGTATTTGGATCTTGAACTTGCCACTTCCTCCATAACACATAGTCTTTCGATCCATCCTCAATACCAGCAATATCCCAAGCCCCATCAGGATTTGTATCATCACCGTAAGGTTCACCGTATTGATCAATAACAACAAATCCATTACCCGAATTTTTTATCAATGCAATTCCATCGTCACCATTCGCTGTTAAACTCGCCCAAACATAATCGGGAAACGGAAAAATTCTAGAATCTGTACCCTCTCTCACAATTATTATCACCTCACCATGTGGCAACTGTCCATCAAAAGTTATCTGAGTTGTTTGATCCCAAACACCACCGCTACCGTTGGAAGAATACCATAATCCATATTGAGACAAATCAACTGTCTCACCGGTTCCATTGTAAACCTCTACGAATGTATTTCTAAAACCATCGGTTTCTGAAATACTTGTGTTTCTAATCTCAGAAAGAATTAATTCATTTGTTGATGGTGGGTCATATACTACTGGAGGGGGCGTTTCATCTTCTTTATCGCATCCAAAAACAACTACTAATAAAATTATAAAGTTTTTTTTTAAGCCCATGATACTGCATTTATTAAGTCATATGAAATCACTCAACCCAAAGTTAAAAAAGTACCTTATTAAATCCTAAACAAAAAAAATCAATTTTTTAGGAATAAATCACAATACCAAAATCCAGTATCCCAAGAAACTTGGTCTTTCTTTTCTTTGTAACAGTCTTCATTAGTATCCTTCGAAAAATTGCTACAATTGTCATCTGAAGTATCTGTATTTGCTTTGTATGTTCTAAGAATCTTTTCTCCTATTTCAAACGAAACAGGCTCAGAAAAAATAGGGCCATCATATACAAATGTATGAAACTCACCATTTTCACCACATACATCAACTCCTTCAGGTAAATCGGAAATAAATTGTTCATCAATAACTCTTCCGACAAAACTTTCATTTAAAATTTTCGCATTTACACAAACCGTAATTGCTTTAAAACCTAAAGCTAAAAACTCTTTCAACAAACCTTTTGTGTCTCGTTTCCATAATGGATAAACGCCAACTAAACCTACTTCATTCAGTTTTTTATCACGATATGCTTTTAATTCTTCTAAAAATATATCTCCGAAAATAGCATGTTTATAATCCGATTTTAAAATTTTCTGCATTGCCTCTTTCATGATTTCATCATATAAAGACATGGTCACATCTCCTGGAAAATGAATCTTTTGCAAAGGTATTCCAATTAACTCAGCTTGTTTATCTAACAATTCTTCACGAAGACCATGCATAGACACACGACCAAATTCACCATTTACATTTGTCAACAAAGTACCAACTTCAAACTCTTTGTTTTGTAGTATCTTATATAACGCTAACGCTGAATCTTTTCCGGTACTCCAGTTGAAATAAGCTTTTTTCATTTTCTTCTTTTAAACCGGCTCTCCATACAAATCAAAATCTCCAGCTTCTGTAATTTTTACATTCACAAATTGACCTACTTGTACATAATGTTTTGTTGCATCAATCAATACTTCGTTGTCAACATCTGGAGAATCAAATTCTGTTCTACCAATGAAATAATTACCATCTTTTCTATCGAACAAGCATTTAAAAGTCTTTCCTACTTTTTCTTGATTTAACTCAAAAGATATCTGAGCTTGAATATCCATAATTTCTGCAACTCTTGCTTCTTTTACATCTTCTGGCACGTTATCATCTAAAGTACCTGCATGTGTGTTTTCTTCATGAGAATATGCAAAAGCCCCTAACCTATCAAAACGCGAATCAATAACCCACTGCTTCAATTCTTCATAAATTTCTTCAGTTTCACCCGGATATCCAACAATTAACGTTGTACGAATGGCCATTTCTGGTACTTCTTTTCTAAATTCTTTAATCAGACCTACAGTTTTCTCATGTGTAGTTCCTCTACGCATAGATTTTAAAATTTCGGTATTGATATGTTGTAAGGGTATATCTAAATAATTGCAAACTTTAGGCTCGTTACGCATTACTTCTAACACATCTAACGGAAAACCAGCGGGGAACGCATAGTGCAAACGTATCCACTCAATACCATCTACTTTAACCAATTCTTTTAAAAGATTTGCTAAGGCTCTTTCTTTGTATATGTCTAAACCATAATAGGTCAAATCTTGGGCGATCAAAATCAACTCTTTGATTCCTTTTTCAGCAAGCTTTGTAGCTTCTATAACCAATTCTTCAATTGGAGTAGATTTATGTTTACCACGCATAATTGGAATCGCACAAAAAGAGCAAGGACGATCGCAACCTTCGGCAATTTTCAAATACGCATAATGTTTAGGTGTTGTCGTTAACCGCTCACCAATTAACTCATGTTTGTAGTCTGCTTCTAACACCTTCAATAAGTTGGGTAAATCATGAGTTCCGAAATATTCGTCTACATCAGGAATCTCTTTTTCTAAATCTGGCTTGTATCTTTCACTCAAACAACCTGTAACAAAAACTTTGTCTACCAAACCTTCTGCTTTTTTTTCTGCGTAATGCAAAATCGTATTTACAGATTCTTCCTTCGCTTTTCCGATAAAACCACAGGTATTAATCACAACTATGTTTCCATCATCATTGGCATCTTCATGAACCACTTCTTTGTCATTCGCTTTCAACTGCCCCATTAAAACCTCAGAATCATATACATTCTTTGAGCAACCTAAGGTTACCACATTGATTTTATTCTGTTTGGTAGATTTCGTTCTCATCTATATAATTTTAGACTGCAAAAATACTCAATACAAATAATATTTATCTTATAAATCAAAGAAACCTCTAAACAAAAAAAGAGTGCCATAAAGCACTCTCATGTAGGTTTGTATTTTTTGTTTAATTATTTAAAGAAAGAATCCACAAATTCTACCTTATTAAACACTTGTAAATCTTCTATTCCTTCGCCAACACCGATATACTTCACCGGAATTTTGAATTGATCAGAAATTCCAATAACGACACCTCCTTTAGCAGTACCATCCAATTTTGTGACTGCCAACGAAGTCACCTCAGTCGCCAAGGTAAATTGTTTGGCTTGTTCGAAAGCATTTTGTCCAGTAGAACCATCTAGAACTAGCAAGACGTCATGTGGTGCATCCGCAACCACTTTTTGCATAACTTTTTTAATTTTCGTCAACTCATTCATCAAGTTCACTTTGTTGTGCAAACGACCTGCTGTATCAATAATAACGACATCAGCATCTTGTGCAACGGCAGACTTTAACGTGTCAAATGCCACTGAAGCGGGGTCAGACCCCATTTCTTGACGTACAATTGGCACACCTACTCTATCAGCCCATACTTGCAGTTGATCAATCGCTGCGGCTCTAAACGTATCTGCGGCTCCTAAAACAACTTTATGACCTTGTTTGGTAAACTGAGAAGCTAGCTTTCCAATCGTTGTAGTTTTCCCAACACCATTTACTCCTACAACCATTAAAACATAAGGTTTTTTATTCGTTGGTATTGTAAATTCTGATTCATTTACAAGGTTTGTTTCAGACAACAACCCTGCTATTTCTTCTCTTAAAATTTCATTCAAAGCACTGGTACCAACATACTTATCTTTAGCTACACGTGCTTCAATCCTTTCAATGATTTTTAATGTTGTTTCAACCCCAACATCAGATGTAATCAATACCTCTTCCAAGTCATCTAACACTTCTGCATCAACGGTTGATTTACCGGCAACAGCTGTCGTTAGTTTATCAAAAAAACTTGTTTTCGTTTTCTCGAGTCCTTTGTCTAAGGTTTCTTTTTTTTCTTTAGAAAAAATCTTTTTAAAAAAGCTCATATAGTTGTGTTGTGAAATTCTATTTCTTTTAGCAAGCGCTAAAAATAAGCATTAATATTAAATAAGAAAAGCTACTTCCAATAAATTGAAAGTAGCTTTAAATATCTTATAGAAGTGAATTACTTTTTAGATAAAAAGTCATTTACTTTAGAAGGATCCATAATTGCTTCAACAAATGTGTAAGCTCCAGTTTTAGGAGATTTTACCATTTTGATAGCTTTAGACAATCTTTTTGAACCTGTCTGTAACGTTGCTACTGATTTCTTTGCCATGTCTTACCTTATTTAATTTCTTTATGAACAGTCATCTTCTTCAAGATTGGGTTGAATTTCTTCAACTCCATTCTATCCGGAGTATTTTTTTTATTCTTCGTTGTGATGTATCTAGAAGTACCTGGTTTACCCGTAGCTTTATGCTCAGTACATTCTAAAATTACCTGAATTCTATTTCCTTTTTTTGCCATCTCTATATATTATTTAAAAGAAAAAAAATTATTTAATAAATCCTTTTTCTCTAGCTTCTTTTAAAACTGCAGATATTCCATTTTTATTGATATTTTTCAAAGCAGAAGTAGAAACTTTCAACTTTAACCATTTATCCTCTTCTGGAATATAAAAACGCTTCGTAATCAAGTTAGCGTTAAATTTTCTTTTTGTTCTATTCAATGCATGAGAAACATTGTTTCCTACCATTGCTTTTTTTCCTGTAAGTTCACAAACTCTAGACATCTTTAAAACTCTTTATAGTGTTATTTTCTAAACGAGGTGCAAATTAACGATTATTTCTAGTTACCACCAAACATTTTTCAATAGTTTTTTATAATTTCTTTTCTCAACATCTCTAATGCTTTGTTTGAAGTCCTTTCAATAACCTTTTCTCTTGGTTTACCAAAATTAAATTCCTCTGAAAAAACACCTTCTAAAGTTGCAATAGCTATACAAACAACACCGACTGTTTTATCAGTATTATCGGTAGTTGGACCTGCATTACCCGTTGTTGCAATCGCATAATCTGCATTCATTTTTTTTCTAATTCCGAGTGCCATAGCTTCGGCAACTTGACAACTAATCACAGAATGCTGTTGAATTATTTTTTTTTCTACCCCTAGCATTTCAATTTTTGATTTTTCGGAATATGCTACCAATCCACTAGTAAAAAATTTCGAAGCCCCAGGTTTTTCCGTTATCAGCGATGCTAACCTTCCACCTGTGCAACTTTCTGCAATTGCAAGCGATTTTTTCTTAGAAACTAACAATTCTGCCACCGTTTCTGCTAAACTATATTCATTTTCGAAACCCAAAATCAAATCACCTAAAATCTCTTGTAACCTGCTAACCTCTCTATCAATAGCACCTTTCAAGGCTTCTTTATTTTCTGATTTCCCTGACAAGCGCAACTTTACTTTACCGGGTGATGGCAGATACGCCAAACTTAGCATCTCAGGTAGCTCCTCTTCCCATGTCTCTAATTTTTCTGCTAGAGCACTTTCTCCAATTCCGTAAGTTATAATCGTCTTATGTTGAATATAAGGCAGCGTAAATTTGTTTCTTAGAAATGGTAAAACTTGGTTTGTCATCAATCCCTTCATTTCAAAAGGCACTCCTGGCATACTGACAAAAATGGTTTCGTTTTCTTCGAAAAGCATTCCTGGCGCAGTTCCTAATTCATTATGCAAAACCTTACACTTTGAAGGAACCAATCCTTGTAACCTGTTCAATTCTGAAAAAGGAATATTTCGTTTTGAAAACATACTTTTTACATGGTTTACTACCGCATCATTCAAAACTAATTCATCAGAGAAATATTTAGCAAATGTATGTTTTGTAATATCGTCTTTTGTTGGTCCTAAACCTCCCGTAACCAAAACAACATCAGCATTTTCTTCTGCATTTTTCAAGGCTTGTAGTATTTGCTTTTCATCATCTTGAATGGATGTTATCTGATGCACGGAAAGTCCTATTTTATTAAGTTCTTTACCCATCCATTGAGAGTTTGTATCTACAATTTGACCAATTAAAATCTCATCTCCAATGGTAATTATTTCTACTTTCAATTTGTTTTCTATTTATTATGTTTACAAAAGTAAGGAAGTCTCTTTCAAAACCTTTTATTTCACAACTTAATTATCTTATTTTTGAAGGTATGCGATTTTACCCTAATTCAACTTCTTCAAATTTAATAAGACAAGCGGTCGCACTATTTTTTTTAATTGGAATCTTCATGTCTTTGCCGCTATGGAACCTAAATCGTGAATTCCCTGTCGTTCCATTATTCTCAATTTTTAGCACTCCACATATTTTTGTCAATAGATTTGTGCTTGCATTGCTCATATTTGCACTGACAATGACTGTTCTTTTTGAAAACAAACGTTTTATCTACCTAATTTATGGCTGTAGTACCTATCTACTTACAGAAGACCAAATTCGCTGGCAACCATGGGTTTATATATATTTATTAACTCTTTTCCCTTACTCCTATAACACATCAGAAGAACAAAAATCAAGTTATTTAAGAGTTCTTTTTATTGGTATATATATCTGGAGTGGCATTCATAAAATCAACCCATATTTTAATGATTTAATCGTAGAAAGTTTTGCCATTGACATTTTTAGATTACAAAATCCACAGGTCTTAAGTCAAATTAAAAATATTGGTACATTAATTCCAATTTTCGAAATTACCTCAGGGGTTCTCTTAATTTTTAAATCCACTCGAAGCATCGCTTTATATGCATTAATCACCATGCATATTTTCATCCTTCTTTACCTTAGTCCCTTCGTCATGAATGGCAATTATATCGTATATCCTTGGAATATTTTAATGGTATTCTCTTTATTAATTTTGTTTTCTAAAACCGCCTTTTCCAAACAACCGAATTTCCTTTCTTTTACAAAGAGTAACATCTTGGTTTCGATATTACTCTTTTCTCTAACAACACCAATTCTATTATATAGTAACATTTGGAGCAACTTTACATCATTCTCACTTTATTCAGGTAACACCTCTAATATGTATCTTTTATCAGCAAAGAACATTCCACATTTAACCAAATATAACATTCTAGAAGAAGAGATTAAAAAAGGAGAAATAATTGACCTTAATTTGTGGTCTTCTAAAACCTTAAATGTACCTATCCCTCCTGAAAAAAGAATTTTTAATGAAATTGCTAAACAACTTTCAAAAGAAAACGAAAATGTAGTTTTTATAACATCAAGGACTCCTCTTTGGAAAAGAAAAATTCTACAGACCTATGTATCAGAATCTTACAAACAAAAACTACAATGGATAAATAGTCTTTCTCCAATTTATTTCAACGACTCTGTTTACATTAAGATTGATAGAAAATTTAAATTTTCAAACCCTAATCACTTGATTGAACTCAACGATTGAAAAGAAACTGCAAAGGTGTTACAAAAAAAAGCCTAACGAATGTTAGGCTTTATTTTATTTTTACCTCAAAGTTTTTGATTCCATTTAGTTCTCCAATCAAAACATCATTTTCTTGAACTTTACCAACACCAGCAGGAGTACCGGTAAAAATAACATCTCCCTTTTTTAATGTCAAGTATTGAGAGACATATGAAATCAACTCATCAATTCCCCATAACATTCGATTGGTATTCCCTTCTTGTACTATTGCTTCGTTTTTTTGTAAACTAAACGAAAGATCTTGCAAATCGCCTATAGATTCTTTAGCTAAGAATTCACCTACTACAGCACTACCGTCAAAAGCTTTTGCTTTTTCCCATGGCAATCCTTTTTCTTTGCATTTTCGTTGTACATCTCGCGCTGTAAAATCAATCCCCAAACCTATTTCATCATAATATTTATGAGCAAATTTTTTACTTATGTGCTTTCCAACTTTGTTAATTTTCACCAAAACCTCAACTTCGTAATGAATTTCCTCCGAGAAATCTGGAATAAAAAAAGGCATCTTTTTCGGCAATATAGCAGAATCCGGCTTCAAAAAAAACACAGGTTCTTCTGGTCGTTCGCTTCCTAATTCTTCGATATGTTTGGCGTAATTACGACCAATGCAAATAATTTTCATCGTATAATTTTTATTCTCCTGTCATTGGAAACACAATCGCTTTATTTCCATCTACAATGATCTGATTATTTAAATGGCAACTCACAGCTCTTGCCAAGACCATTGTTTCTATATCGGCTCCAACCTTTTTCAAAGAAGTCGGTGTACTTTCGTGTGTAACTCTTTCAACTCCCTGTTCAATAATTGGCCCTTCATCTAATTCTTCAGTAGCGTAATGAGCAGTTGCTCCAATCAATTTCACGCCTCTTTCATAGGCTCTTCTGTAAGGATTTGCCCCTTGAAATGCAGGTAAAAACGAATGATGAATGTTGATAATTCGGCTAGGATAATGATTGATAAAATCATTCGTCAAAATTTGCATATAACGAGCCATTACAATCAAATCAATATTGTTGCTATCAAACAATTCTATCAAATCTGCCTCTTGCTCTTTTCTCGTTTCTTTGCTAACTGGCAAATAATGAAACGGGATACCGAACATATCAGCAATCGGCTTTAATTTTTCGTGATTACTCACTACCATCTTTACATCACACAACAATTTATTTTCTTTATGTCGATGCAACAAATCATATAAGTTATGACTCGTATGGGAAACCATGATCGCAACTTTTTGTTTTTTACGACCATAATCAACCTTCCAAGTAATTTTGTAAGCTTCTGCCAACCGTGCAAATCGTTCTTCTAATTGATCTTTACTCAATAGCACAGAATCATCTGATGCCACGCGTAATCTCATAAAAAAACGTTGTTCTTCTTCATTTGTATATTGTTGAGAACTCACAATATTAAATCCTTCTTGATAGAAGAAATGTGTCAGTTTTGCTATAATCCCTTTTTGATCGGGACATTTAATTAAAAATGTTACTATTTGTGGCTTCATTGTTTCTCTTGTATCTGCGCTATTATTACCTATTTAGACAATATATTTTTTATCGAAATTTGGTTTTCTTTTTTCTAAAAATGCATTTCTCCCTTCTTTAGCTTCATCTGTCATATAAGCCAGACGGGTAGCCTCACCAGCAAAAACTTGTTGTCCAACCATTCCGTCATCAGTTAGATTCATGGCAAACTTTAACATTTTTATTGAAGTAGGTGATTTTTCTAAAATTTCTTGCGCCCATTGGTACGCAGTATCTTCTAACTCGTCATGAGGAATTACAGCATTTACCATTCCCATTTCATAGGCATCCTGAGCTGAATAGTTTCTACCTAAGAAAAAGATCTCTCTAGCCTTCTTCTGCCCTACCATTTTCGCTAAGTATGCAGAACCATAACCACCGTCGAAACTTGTAACATCAGCATCTGTTTGTTTAAAAATTGCATGCTCTTTACTCGCCAAAGTCAAGTCGCATACAACATGCAAACTGTGTCCACCACCTACAGCCCATCCAGGCACAACGGCGATCACAACTTTTGGCATAAAACGAATCAAACGTTGCACTTCTAAAATATTCAAACGATGTGCACCATCATCCCCTACATACCCTTTATGGCCACGAGCAGTTTGATCTCCTCCAGAACAAAACGAATACACTCCGTCTTTCGTTGAAGGTCCTTCTGCTGACAACAAAACAACACCTATATCGTTATCCTCTTGCGCATCGTAAAAAGCATCGTACAACTCAGAAGTAGTTCTAGGTCGAAAAGCATTTCTTACATTAGGTCTATTGAATGCAATCCTTGCAACATTGCCAGATTTGTTATACGTTATATCTTGATATGCGTCACCTAAATGTGACGAAGGTTTTACAGGCTTCCAATTTGCTTGGCTCATAGTTCTATAATTTAGGCTGTAAATATATAACTATTGAAAAAAGCTTGAAAGCTTTCGTTTTAAATTTTAATCTGGCAAAAGAAATTCGAAAAAAAAACGTTTTTCCTTTCTTAACATTGTTTAATCTGTAAATTTGCTTTAAAAGAAACTATGCACGCAACAAGCTTTGAGTTGATGCGTTTTAACAAAGTCACATCGCACGTCTATGAAAAAAATGTTTTTATTCTTTATAATAGTTTTATACAGTTTAAAAAACTATGGTCAAGAGTTTACAGAAATTGATATTCATTCTACCCAATTGAATGAAATCAAAGTAATTCGTGTCTTTTTACCAGAAAACTATAAAGAAAATAAAAAGAGAAGGTATCCACTTACTGTTGTTATTGATGCAGAATCACTATTTGACTCTTATGTCGCGAGTGCACGTTTACTTTCAAAAAATGAATTAGCACCGCAACAAATCGTCGTAGGTATAAAGCATTTTGAAAACAGTAATAAATCGAGAGATTACGGATACAACATACTTAATAGTTTTCCGCATGACAATAGTATGAACACTTTGAATTTTATCAAAGGTGAGTTGATACCAATGTTGAAAGACAAGTACCGAATTGCCAGTTTTAAAACTGTAGTGGGTGACGATATTACTGCGAATTTTGCCAATTATTTTTTGTTTGACAAATCACCTGCTTTCGGAGGATACATCAGTGTCAATCCTGAATTTGCACCTGACATGCCGGCATACATGAAGCAGTACACCTCAGAAATCAAAGGAGATGACACTTTCTATTATATGGCCAACGGGAACAATTTGGGAGAAAAGAAACTCAAACTCACCAATGATGTAGATATTAATTTGGTAGGAGTTTCGAACGTCTATTTCAATTACAAATACGATGCATTTAAAAACACAAACAAAGTGGTTTGCATTCCTCAAGCCTTAGCAAAGGGTCAAGAATATGTTTTTTCTATGTACTCACCTATTACAGACGAAGAATTTGAAAAGAATATTTCTTATTTGTCTCCAATGGCAGCCATGGAGTATTTGCAATACAAATACGAAAACATTGAATATTTATTTGGAGAAAAAGTACCTATCAGACAAGTTGATTTTGTAAAACTAGAACATATCGTTTTAGATTACGAAGAAGGTTCTCAACTTGAGGCTTATGGTAATTTAGCATTAGAAGTTCATCCGAAAAGCCCTTTAGGAAATTATTATATCGGTCAATTCTACGAAAAAACTAAAGAATATGACAAGGCCTTACTAGCTTACAAAAGAGGCTATTCTAAGATCCCTGAGAGCTCTCCAAAGTCTTATGGGTATTATATGAATATCAAACGTATTATTGCACTTCAAAAGTTAGAGCAAGAAGCATTGAATGCCCCTGTAGAAAAAACAAATGAAGAAGAAATAATAGAAGACACACCTTCTGAAGAAAACTTAGATAGTGATACAACCGATAACAATGAAACTGAAGAGTAACTCAAAATTCTAACCAAGCTAATTCGTTACAAGAAAAATGTAATCCCTTATTTGTTGGCTGCATAAAAAATTGCTGCAGCTTTTTTAGAAGCACCTATTCCACCTAGATCTTGTTCTAAATCATCATAATTTTTCAACAAACTATCACGAGTAGCCCCTGCTAAAATTTTATCCAATTCAACCTTCAAATTCTTTTTTTGAAAATCATTTTGAATCAGTTCTTTTACAACCTCTTTATCCATAATTAGGTTTACTAAAGAGATAAATTTCAAAGTAATAATTCTTTTGGCTATCTGATATGAAATATTACTTCCTTTGTAACAAACCACTTGCGGCACTTTAAACAATGCTGTTTCTAAAGTTGCAGTACCTGAAGCTACCAAAGCAGCATGTGACACTGATAACAGATCGTAGGTTTTATTATTGATGAAACTCACATTATCTGTATGGATAAAGCTTTTGTAAAAATCATAATCTTGACTTGGCGCACCTGCAATTACAAACTGATATTCTTTGTACTCATCCACCAAAGAAAGCATTACCGATAGCATTTTTGTGATTTCTTGCTTTCTACTACCAGGAAGCAGTGCAATAATTGGCTTATCATTTAATTGATGGGTCTTGCGAAATTCTAATTCTGTAATTTCTTTTCTCTGTGAAATTGCATCAATTAGAGGATGTCCAACAAAATTCACCTCGTAATCATACTTTTTATAAAACGCTTTCTCAAAAGGAAGAATGACACACATGGTATCAATATCACGTTTTATATCAACGACTCTTTTCGCTCTACTCGCCCATACTTGCGGTGAAATATAATAATTTGTTTTATAACCTTCCGCTCTTGCCCATTTGGCTATACGCAAATTAAAACCTGAATAATCTATAAAAATTAAAGCATCTGGTTTGTATTCAGCAATGTCGTTTTTACAAAACTTAACATTCCCCAAGATGGTACCCAAGTTCATAATTATTTCTATGAACCCCATGAAGGACAACTCTTTGTAATGTTTTACCAACGTTGCTCCTTGAGCTTTCATTAAATCACCTCCCCAACAACGAAACTCAGCTTGTGCATCTTCTTGTTTCAAAGCTTTCATCAAATTAGAAGCATGTAAATCACCAGAAGCCTCCCCAGCTATAATATAGTATTTCATAGATCAATAAATAAATTTTACGAACACCGTAAATAGTGCAATCAATATAGTTGCCAACAATACTCCTTTTGCTCTTGCCTCTTGATTTTTCTTCAAATAAACAAAAAACACAAAAATATTGGCAACTGCCCCTAAAGTAATAATTTGACCATACAAATCTCCATCTTGAATCATTTCAATGGTCGTTGCGAAATCATACTTTGAAAACAATTCAACATACAAATACATACCTGACAGGGTTGCGAAAATGGCTACAAAAAAACCAATAAAAATTTCTTTCTGCTTACCCATTTAGAATTTCCAAGTATTTAAGGTTTGAATAAAGTGATGTGCTGTTAAATCAAACTGAACGGGAACCACCGTTATATAATTATCTGCCAATGCAAATTCGTCAGTATCTTCACCTCCATCGAGATTTTCAAATACACCTGTGAGCCAATAATATTCTTTCCCCATAGGATTTACACGTTTGTCAAATTGCTCATTCCAATTGGCACGAGCTTGACGAGCGATTTTAATTCCTTTGTATGGATTCTCGGTTTTTTTTGGAAAATTAACATTTAAAACAACTCCATCTGGCAATCCGTTCTCTAAAACATTTTGAGCGATTTTTTTTACATAAGGCTCTAACCCTTCAAAATCGGCATCCCAATCATAATCCAACAAAGAAAAACCAATTGAAGGGACTCCTTCTATACCTGCTTCAACTGCGGCGCTCATTGTTCCAGAATAAATTACATTGATAGAAGCATTCGATCCATGATTGATCCCTGAAACACATAAATCAGGTTTTCTTTTAATTATTTCTTTGATTCCTATTTTAACACAATCAGCAGGCGTACCAGAGCATTCATACTCTTGAATATCTGTATTGTTGTTTTTCAACTTGTTCACATATAACGTGGCATCCAATGTTATTGCATGTCCCTTTCCACTCTGCGGGTTATCTGGTGCTACTACAACAACATCACCAAGTTCACTCATTACGTTAATTAGTTTACGAATTCCTGGTGCAGTAATACCATCATCATTTGTAACTAATATCAAGGGTTTTGTATTCATGCAAATATCATTTTCAAAGCAAATTTACTATATTTTTCAACGATTCTTCTTTGATTATTTAACATTTTCTAAAGATTGAATCCACGGGTTATTTCGTACACTTGTAACAACTAAAGAATCTATCTCTTTTGTAGGTTCGTAAATTTGATAAATTTCCTGTTTTATTTAGAAAAATAGGCCGTATCTTAGTAGTTCTGATAATCGATAAGTAGTAAACATCACCCTATTAAAAAAAATCATTTGAAAAATTTCATTCATACTTTCCATAAAAAACTTCAATTACTTGCAGCAATATTAATATTAAGTGGAGTATTGGTAAGTTTTACTTACGAAATAAATACCTCACCAGATCCTAAAAAAGACAAAGTTCTTGTAGGTGTTTTGCGCTATATATTAAAAAACGGACATTATGAGCCTAAAGATGTAAATGATGACTTTTCAAAAGCTGTTTACACTAAATTCATTGATGAAATGGACCCCGTAAAAAGGTATTTTATCAAAAGTGACATTGAAGAGTTTTCTCAATACAAGTATAAAATTGACGACCAGTTGAAGCGTGAAGACTTAAGTTTTTACAACTTGGTTATGGAGCGTTTCTACCAACGTTTAGAGGAATCTTCAACCTACTACAAAGAAATACTTGCCCAACCTTTTGATTTTGAAAAGAAAGAGCAAATAAAAATGAATTATGATGAATTGGATTTTGCAAAAAACAAAAACGAATTGATTGATTCATGGAGAAAGCAAATGAAATTCAATGTCTTGAATCGTATTCAAGTACAATTAGAGATCGAGGAAGACAAAGTCAAAGAAGACAGCACCTATGTAAAACGTGATTTTGCCACAATTGAAATTGAAGCACGAGAAAAAACATTAGAGAATATCAATGATTTTTATGAGCGAATCACAGAGTTAGATCATACAGATTGGTTTTCGACATTTGTAAATTGTATGGTAGAACAATTTGATCCACATACGACTTATTTTGCACCGAGAATTAAAGAACAATTCGACATCAATATTTCTGGAAAAATTGAAGGAATCGGAGCTCGATTGCAAGAAAAAAATGACTACACCAAAATTGTAGAATTGATTTCTGGTGGTCCTGCTTGGAAACAAGGTGATTTAGAAGTAGGAGACATCATACTTAAAGTAGCTCAAAAAGACGAAGAACCTGTTGATATTGTTGGTATGCGTTTGGATGATGCGATCAAACTAATAAAAGGAAAAAAAGGTACTGAAGTTATACTAACTGTAAAAAAAGTAGACAACTCAATTCAAAAAATTACGATTGTTCGTGATGTTGTAGAACTTGAAGAAACTTTTGTTAAATCGAGTATTGCAATCAAAGACGGTAAAAAATATGGAATCATAAACCTTCCTAAGTTTTATATAGATTTTGAAAACCCTGACGGTAGAAATTCAGGTTCCGATATGGAAAAAGAGATTGAAGCTTTGAAAAAAGAAAACATCGAAGGTTTGTTGATTGATCTGCGAAACAACGGAGGCGGCTCGTTAAAAACGGCTATTGAAATAGGTGGTTTATTTATTGACAAAGGACCTATAGTTCAAGTAAAATATCGAGGGAATTCACCTTCGGTAAAAAAAGATACTGATTCAGACATGCAATGGGATGGTTCTTTAGTTATTTTGGTAAACGAATTATCTGCATCTGCCTCAGAAATTTTAGCAGCTGCCATGCAAGATTATAAAAGAGCCGTTATCATTGGTAGCAATCAAACTTATGGTAAAGGGACTGTTCAAAATGTTATCCCTTTGAACAAATACTACAACTACCCTGACGACCTAGGTGCTGTGAAATTAACAATTCAAAAATTTTATAGAATCAATGGAGGTTCAACGCAATTAGAAGGTGTACATTCAGATATTGCTATGCCAGACAAATATAGTTACGTAGAAATTGGAGAGCGAGACTTGAAAAATCCGTTAGCTTGGGATAAAATTGAAAAGGCAAACTACGAGGAGATGGATTTCTACAAAAACTTTGATCAGGTTGTAAATACAAGTAAAGAAAGAATTTCAAATAGTGAAGAATTCACCAAGATAAATGAATATGCCATCTGGCTTAAACAAGCACAAGAAAATAATTCTTTTTCTTTAAATTTTGAAAAATATATTGAAGAGGAAAAAGAACATCAAGCCGAAATTGATCGTTTTAAAGATGTTTTCAAACACGAATCGAACTTAGAGTTTCAGTCGCCTTTAAAAGAGCTTGACTTGGTGAAAAAGGACAGTTCTTTAGCTGCTAAAAGAGAGGCTTGGCACAAAAATTTAAAAAAGGACATTTATATTGACGAAGCCTTGAAAGTATTGAGTGAATTAGAGCCAAAAAACAACAAATTATTGGCTAAAAAATAAATAGCACATGAGAAAAAACCCAAATTCTCTAAGTGCCAAAGCAGTCCAGAAGTTTAAAAAAAACACTTCTGGACTGTTGTCGTTTGTATACATCTGTATCTGTGCATTTATTGCAGTGTTTTGTTATGTGTTAAGTCCTGACAGTTCTAACAATGCAAACCAGATGCATTTAGAAATTCATTCGAAAAAACCTGGTTTTGAAACATTGATGTTAGAAATCCCTACTAAAAACGAACAATCCTATTTTAGTTTTTTATTGTCTGGAAAAAAAACACCCAATATAGAAATTCCACTTTCAGATTACAGAATTCAAAACGACAGTCTTTTTGTTAAGACCATAGAAAACAATGGCATTGAAACGGTTTATACTCAAAGTCAATTCGACCACCCTTTACATTCTTATATCTACCAAAAGAAATATTACTTTGGTACAGACCGTTATGGACGAGATTTATTAAGTAGGATATTAATCGGAACTCGTATTTCGTTTTTTATTGGATTTATCGCTGTATTTATTTCTCTATTAATTGGCGTTAGTGTTGGCGCAGTAGCAGGATATTTCGGTGGAAAAGTAGACACTTTTATCATGTGGTTAATTAATATTACATGGTCTATACCTACTTTATTATTAGTAATAGCAATCACACTAGCTCTAGGCAAAGGTTTTTGGCAAGTATTTATTGCAGTAGGATTAACCATGTGGGTTGAAGTTGCACGTGTGGTCAGAGGACAAATTTTAAGTACTAAAAAGCAACAATATGTCGAAGCTGCAAAAGCTTTGGGGTTTTCTGATTTTAGAATAATTTTTAGACACATACTACCGAATATTATGGCTCCAATAATTGTTATTTCTGCGGCAAACTTTGCAGGAGCCATTCTCATAGAAAGCGGTTTGAGCTTTTTAGGAATTGGTGCACAACCTCCTACTCCGTCTTGGGGAGGCATCATAAAAGATCATTACAACTACATCATTTTAGGAAAACCTTATTTAGCCATTATTCCTGGAGTAGCTATTATGAGTTTGGTAATGGCTTTTATGCTCATCGGAAACACGCTTCGAGACGCTCTGGATGTAAAAAGCAATTCATAAAATATTTTTACATTTCAGCAATCTAACTGAGTATCAACTGGTTTAAAATAATTTCTTATAGTTATTAACAATACGTCTAATAACTTCTTAGCATCACACTTACAATCGTACACAAACATTATTATATTTAGTAAGAAAAATAAGAAGATATATGACGAAAACCAGCACTACTAAAATATTTGTATTGGATACTTCAGTACTTTTATTTGACCACAATGCCATAAACAATTTTCAAGACAACAATGTAATTATACCAATTACGGTACTCGAAGAACTAGACAATTTTAAAATAGGTAACGAAACAAAAAACTTTGAAGCCAGAGGTATCATTCGTTTCTTAGATAAAATGTCTGACAACGGAGGATTGAACAAATGGATTTCTTTGGGAGACAAAAGAGGTAATATCAAAATTGCCATGGTAACTACTCCTCTTGATATAGATGCCGAAAATGTTTACGGTGCAAAAAAGAACGATCACAAAATTATCAATGCTGCTTTAGAAGCACAACAAGAATATACAAAGGCAAAAGTTACTTTAGTAACAAAGGATATCAATCTCCGTATCAAAGCCAAATCAATTGGACTTTCTGCAGAAGATTACCTAACAGGTAAAGTAAAAAATATAAAAGAAATATTCGACGGTGTTGTTGACTTAGATAATATTGACCCTACTTTTATCAAAAATCTTTACAACCATAGTAAAATTGATGAAGATGGTATTTTAAAAAATGCAAAAACAGCGAATGGATATTATATCTTAAACAAATCATCTGATTCTGTATTGGCAAGATACAACGCCAAAACAGACCAAATTGAGCGTGTAGAAAAAACATATGCTTACGGAATAAAACCTAAAAACGCAGAGCAAACATTTGCCATGGATGCGTTGCTAAATCCAGACATTCAGTTAATTGCTTTACAAGGAGTTGCCGGAACTGGTAAAACACTTTTGGCACTTGCCTCTGCATTAGAACAAAAAAATAGGTTTGATCAAATAATTTTATCCAGACCGATTATTCCTTTGAGCAACAGAGATATTGGTTTTTTGCCAGGTGGAGCAGATGAAAAAATATCGCCCTACATGCAACCCCTATGGGACAATTTAAAATTTATTAAATCTCAGTTTAGAGAAAACGAAAGAAAGCGAAAAGTTTTAGACGACATGGAGTCTAGTGGTTACTTAAGCTTAACCGCATTGGCATTTATTAGAGGTAGAAGCTTGAGTAATGTGATGTTTATTATTGACGAAGCCCAAAACTTAACTCCTCATGAAATCAAAACTATTGTAACGAGAGCTGGAGAAGGAACCAAGATTATTTTTACAGGTGATATCAATCAGATTGACACCCCATATATGGACGAGCAAAGTAACGGACTTTCTTACCTAATTGACAAATTCAAAGGTCAAGATTTATTCGCGCATGTAAAACTAGAAAAAGGTGAGCGTTCTGCCCTAGCGAATCTTGCAAACAAACTATTATAAATAGAGAACTTACCCCATATAGAACCTCCCTAAGATCAAAAGGCAAATGTTTTTAACAATTGCCTTTTTTTTGTTCAAAACATTTCTTTGTCTCCCACTCTATTTATAATATATTTGCTTTGCATCGGTGAATTTCACAACAATTTCAAAAACGATTTGATCCAGAATAAATTGACACCTCTGCAACTAACACAACTACAGAATAAAACTTACTGAAAATGAAATTTATAGCATCTAGTTCTCAATTATTAAGACAACTTCAAATATTAGGTGGAGTAATCAATAATAACAACACTTTACCAATCTTGGATAATTTTTTGTTTGAATTGAAACAAAATGAGTTGACAATTTCTGCTTCTGATTTAGAAACTACAATTACATCTACCATAGATGTAGAGTCAGATTCGAATGGTAGCGTTGCGATTTCTGCAAGATTGTTACTAGATACGCTAAAAACATTTCCAAATCAACCGTTGACATTTAAAACGGAAGACAACAACACAATAGAAATAAGTTCTGAACAAGGAAAATACGACATGGCATATTTTAGCGGTGAAGAGTTCCCTAAAACTATTTCTTTAGATGCACCAAGCTCTACTGTAATTCCTGCTTCTGTATTAGGTTCAGCAATTTCAAAAACTATTTTCGCCACCGGAAATGACGATTTAAGACCTGTAATGAGTGGTGTGTTTTTTCAATTTAGTTCAGACAACTTAACGTTCGTTGCAACTGATGCTCACAAATTGGTAAAATATACGAGAACAGATATTACAGCCAACGAAGCAGCGGAATTTATCATGCCTAAAAAACCTTTGAACTTATTGAAAGGTATCTTAGGTTCAGATGATACTGATGTAACCATTGAATACAACAATACCAATGCGAAATTCGTATTTGACAATATTGTTTTGATTTGTCGATTGATCGATGGTAAATATCCTAACTACGATGCCGTAATTCCGAAGGAAAACCCAAATAAATTAACCGTTGATAGAGCTTCTTTCTTGAACTCTACCAAGCGTGTTTCTATTTTCTCTAGTAAAACAACGCATCAAATCAGATTAAAAATGGCTGGTACAGAATTAAATATTTCTGCCGAAGACATTGATTATGCTAACAAAGCAGACGAACGTTTGAACTGTGACTACCAAGGAGACGACATGCAAATTGGTTTCAACTCACGTTTCTTAACTGAGATGTTAAGTAATTTGACCTCTGATGAAGTATTGATTGAAATGTCACTTCCAAACAGAGCTGGAATTTTAACACCTGTAGATGGTAACGAAAATGGTGAAGAAATTACAATGCTAGTGATGCCAGTGATGTTAAACAGCTAACAACAAACGCTTTTCATATTGAAAACCCATTGATTTAATTCAATGGGTTTTGTTTTTTAAAGCAGTAATATTTTAGCGTTTTTGCGGAAAATTGATATTCATCTATACGTTGTTTTGGTATCTTTAACTTATCAACGTATAGGTCAAACAACTGTAAAACGCATAAAAAACAAACAACAACTTATGATTATTGTATTATTAGGATTTATCAGCGCACTATTCTTCGGAGGTAATACAGCCGAATACTACATGGTAGACCAATTAGATAAAGGCATAAAAAAATGTATTGAAGACAAAGACACAAAGAAAAAAATTCAATTCATTTTAAAATCAAACAAAAAAGAAGGGAAGAAATTTTTAAAACGAAAGGATAAAAAAATTAAGGAATTAAACAGCCTGATTGCCTCTACTTCTTCTACTAAGGCTGATTTCGACAACTTCTGGACTGATCAATCAGCTGCTTTAAAGACCTACGAACATTTAATTTTCACAACTCGTATAAGTTGTTTGAAACTTATGACGGAAGAAGAATGGAAATGTATTTTGACTTTATCTGAAAAGAAAGCAACTAAGAAAGTAACCAAATCCCAAAAGTCAAAAGATGTACTATTTTTCGAAAAAACACAAAAGGCTATTGAAAAACAATTGTTAAATACCGCAGAAAAAGACAAAGCATTCGCATACTTGAAAGATTTTGATGCAAAATACCACAAGCTAATAGGTGAATTGATCAAGCAAAATGAAATTGACAGCAAAACGATTCAAAACTATCATTCTTCAATTCAAGATTTCGAAACGATTGCAAGCGGAATTCATGTACACCGAAAAAATGCTTTTGACCAATTATCAAAATTTCACAACGCAATGCTCTCTATTTGCAACGAAAAACAGTGGAAGTCAATTTCTAAAGCATTTATCAAAGAATTCAATTCAATCAACTATTAATTCATATCTCTAATGAAAGCTAATTTCAACTATTTTAATTTGGCATGTATCTCGATAGTATTGCTATTTTTATCTTGTGATAAAAACAAAAACGATGCTAAAATTGATAGTTCCTCAAAGAAGGAGTTGACTTTAAAAATTGCTGGTTATGATTTAGATAGAATAAAAGCGGTTTTTTCTGATCCAAAACTCATAAATGGTTGTAAAATTGAGTTTTCAAAAACTGGAATTGGAGATGCCAATACAGCCGCTTTTAGCGGAGCTGGCACATATGATATTACAGAAATTGGTTTGCACCCATTTATGTTAGCATATGCCAATAATAATTTCAGAGAATACATTTTGATTCCCGTATTTCCTATAAGAGCATTTCGACATAAAAGTATTTTTATACACAACAAAAGAGGCATCAATTCACCTAAAGATTTAAAAGGAAGAAAAATTGGTACACCTGGTTATTCTTCAACTTCATTGACTTGGATCAGAGGAATTCTACAAGACGAATATGGAGTATCACCCAGTGATATCCATTGGGTGTTCTCAAACAAAGACTCTTCTTCTGATGCAGCTGGTAAAATCTCTAAAGAAGAACAAATGATTCCTGATGGTATCGAATTCTCGCATGGTAAGGCAGGTCTAGATGAGTCAGAATTATTATTGAATGGTACTGTTGATGCATTATTTCATGCAGCAGAACCCAAAGCATATATAGAAGGAAATCAAAATGTTTCACGATTGTTTGCTGACTCTAGACAAACTGAAAAAATGTATTACAAGAAAACCGGTATTTTCCCAATCATGCATGCCGTTGCCATAAAAAAATCTCTTTTAAAAGAAAATCCTTGGTTGGCAAAAGCTGTATTTGAAGCCTATTCTATCGCTAAAACAAAACACTACAAACAATTAGACAAGGTGGGTTGGGCATACTCTTCTTTGCCATGGTTCGCGCAAGAATACGAAGAAACGAAAGCACTACTAGGCACTAACTTTTGGCCTTATGGCATCGATAAAAATAGAATGACACTTGAAACCTTGTTTAGATACTCATACGAACAAGGTCTTAGCAGTAAGCATTTAACAATCGAAGAATTATTTGAAGCTTCAACCCTAAAACTTGTAGAGTAATTTTAAACCTTCACATTTCTCAAATAAACATCTGAGGGCAACACACCAAAATGTTTTTTAAAATCATTGGCAAATTGGCCCATGTGCCAAAAATCATACTTCCCAGCAATAGTCGAAATTTTAATCCCGGAGCCTCTAAATGCAATCAATTCTTTTTTCACTTCATTTAGTTTGTAGGCCTTAATGTATTGACTCGGTGAAATATGGTATTTCTTTTTAAAACCATATTCTAAGCTTCGTTCACTCATACCCGTCTCTTTACACAATTCTTTTAAAAAAATCTTTTCACCAACATTTTGATGAATAAAATCGACCGCTTTAGTAACAGCCAACTGACTTTTTGATAGTAATTGTAGTCTTTCCATAAAAGTTGACTTATTAAGATAAGACAACAAACTATGAATGATTTGATTGCTCAATTGTGCACTCAACGGCTCTGATAAATTTTCATGCAACAAATAATTTGTGAGTTTATTAAATTCTTGAAAATACGCAGTTGATAAATGAATATATTGCTCTGACTGATTAAAAACTGATGGTAAGTTTACCATTCCCATAATATGAATAAAATCATCAATCAAGGTTTCTCGAACATCAACAACAAACACATCAAAGCCTTCGTAAGAAACCGAATCTAACGTACCGTCTTTAGGGAAAATCAAAATATTACTACCATCAACCTCTTTATGCAGCCAAGAATATGTAATTGCTGCATTGGCAGGAATTACAATCGACCGAAATCCTTCTGGCGTCTTTCCATATTGATCAATTTTACCTTGCAGACTTGTTCTACTTATCTGAAAAGATTCTGTAGCAAACATTGTCAAGGTTGCTCTAAAATCATTGCTGCTGAGTAAACGAAAATCAATATCCCAATTCTTCGCAGCTTCACTAAACAATTCGAAATTTGAAAATTCTGATTTTACGTGAATCATAGTACATAGCTTTTCTCAAATATAAGATTTATAAACTTAAGTTAAAACCGTATTGCGGAATTTTGATGTTTTGAGTTTTGAAATTCAAGTAATTTAGACTAGTATAATTAAAAAAATGAATCATGATTAAAAAGAAAACTACTTTACTATCTCTCTTTGTGTTAGGTTTTAGTGCACTTACTTTAAATGCGCAAAAAATCATTCACGATGCAGAGCAAGCAATCTTAGAAGAGCAATATGGAAATGCTTGGGCCAAACAAGACAAAGACATTGACAAGAAATTAAAAAAACTAGAAAAACGTTTCGGTAAAAAACCAAATATTGTTCATATCATGTGGGATGACAATAGTTTTGGAGAAGTTGGTATTCCTGTTTTTAATAAAATTAGAGGTTACGATACTCCAAGATTGAATAAAATGGGACAAGATGGAATTATTTTCACAAGAATGTATACTGAGCCATCTTGTACCCCAACCAGAGCAGCATGTTTAACCGGTAGGCTTGCCGTAAGAAGTGGAATGTATACGGTAGCTTTCCCTCCTGAAGGAGCTGGACTACCTGCCGAAGAAGTTACAATCGCAGAGATTCTTTCTGAAGCCGGTTATAGCACTGGTTTTTTTGCAAAAGCACATCAAGGAGATATTGAAGAAAGTTATATGCACAACCAAGGATTTGACGAAGCTCAATTTTCATTATACAACCAATTCCCTCCAATTTTTTGGCATGAATCTGGTCAAGCTGGAATGATGACGATAGGATACACGGAATCTATGACTGAAAAAAAATATTTAGTTGACAAAACCTGGAGACCTTATGGATACATTATGGATGTAGAAGGAAAAAAAGGTGAAAAAGCAAAAGAAACTTTACCTCCTAGCCTTGAAAATTATAGAAAGTTAATTGATATCCACCAAGAAAAAGCGCTAGACTTCATAAAAAGAAAAGCGAAAGAAGACAAACCTTTCTATCTTGCATATTGGCCAAATATGTATGACCTAAACAGAAATGGTCTTGATATTACTGCTAGTAATGGTAGTCCATACTCTCATAATGTAGAAAGACTTGATAGACATATTGGAGAAATCTTAGATGAATTGAAAAAACAAGGAATTTCTGAAAACACGTTGGTAATTGCCATGGCTGATAATGGGCCAATGACCGAAGCACCTGCAGCAATGTATCAAACTGTTTTCTCTGGAGGAAAAGGAGATTACAGAGAAGGTGGTATTCGAGTAGCTGCCTTTGCTGAATGGCCTGGTGTTATCGAAAAAGGAACTATTGTTGGAGATATCATTACGTGTCACGATTTATTTACAACATTTGCAAGATTGGGTGGAGGAACTAAATACATTCCTAGAGACCGAATTATTGACGGTATTGATCAAACGGCTGTATTTTTGTATGGAGACGGACAATCAAGAAGAGATTACCACCATGTTTATACAGGACCTTATCATGCAGCTACTATCAAACAACAATACAAAAGAGTTTGGTTAGGAGGAAGGCCTGGACTGGTGAAAAATGACTTTTATGACTTGTATCAAGACCCTAAAGAAATCAGAGGTATGATGGCTCAGTTTTTATGGGCTTGGGGACCATTTGACATGATGAAAAAACGTCATGACTTGATGAATGAAAAATATCCATTCACACCAACAAGACATGGAGTTCCTTTCGAAGGAATCACAAACCTGAGACCAGAAAGTCTTCAATATCAAAAAACTGTAAAAAACACTTTCAATACAGGTAAATAAAAAAATAATTATCAAACACACAGCCTTAATATCAAATATTAAGGCTGTTGTTTTTTAAACCCAAATAGTTTGAAACAAACTTTCTTTTTACTTTTCATGCTACTTATGGTGCAAATCATTTATTCACAGAAAAATAACACCTCAATAGATGACCTCGCTGAAATTAGCAGAAAATTAGACAACCCATTGGCTAAAATGTGGTCGTTGGTATTTCAAGAAAATTTAACTATCTCTGAAAAAGAGGGAGTTGACAACAACTTTGTCTCGAACTCATTTTTCTTTCAACCTGCCTTACCAATTCCCGTAGGAAAAAACGCTGTTTTTACCGCAAGACCGGTAATTCCATTAGTAACTTACCCTAACTTTTCTGTCGATCCATTTGGTAAAACAACCTCTACTGGATTAGGAGACATACAAATGATTACACTTATAGGCCCAGGGAATGCAACAGGTTGGGTTTGGGGAACTGGAGCCACATTCGTATTTCCTACTGCAGCGAAATCTGAATTAGGTAGTGGTAAATACCAAGCGGGTCCAGCTCTAATGCTATTTCACCTTTCAAAAAAATGGTCGAAAGGAATTCTATTACAACAATGGTGGTCTTATACAGGAGATACCAATAGAAAGAATGTTTCTAAAATGGATTTACAATATGTTTTTAGACGCAACTTGGGAACCATGTCTCTTGGAATGGGACCAACAATTTCTGTTGACTGGACAAAAAAAAGCAATGAGGCTTTGACGATACCTATTGGACTCGGAGTTACCAAAACCATTAGAATTGGTAGTACTCCATTAAAAATGAGGTTCGAACCTCAGTATAGTATTGTTCGCCCAAACAATTTGGCTAATATTTGGAATATTCGCTTACAGATTGTACCTGTTCTCAATAGTCCTTTTGTGAAGAAATAGTTTACAAAATAAAATCCCTCTTTTAAAGAGGGATTTTTTTATGAACTATATAATTATAAACTTCTATCAATTATTCTATACCCCAATTAGCCTCAAACTCTTTTAAGTCCTTCGTTCTTTTCATTACCTCTTGTACGTCGAAAGGAACATCTTTTTGGTTAAATCTTGGCTTTGATGCTTTGATCGTTTCTGGTCGTGCATTTTCAATATTTGTGAATGGGAAACCTCTTGCTTCTATTGAATGAGGGTATTTTTCATTCCATAATTCATGACGAGCTCGCATCGCATTAAACATACCTTTAGTTGTAAAACCAGGTAACATTTTTGGTTGTACCTCTCGAGGATCATTATACAAATCATAAAACGAAGCTCCGCTTAAACCCGGTAAATCACCGACCCAATGACGCTTGAATCTTCCTTTTACGGTTGCAGCATATACTTCTCCTGTATAAATATGCACATAATCTCTTCTACTAAAAGAATCTCCGTTTAACAATAATGAAGTTTGATTTACGCCATCAATAACTCTATCTGTAGGAATATGTTTTTCAGCTCCAGCCAACTTAGCAAACGTTGTAAACCAATCCGTTTCATGAATAATATCGCCTACTGTTTGATTTGGAGCAATCATTCCTGGCCACCACGCAATCGCAGGAACGCGAACTCCTCCTTCTAAATAATCTCCTTTACCTCCTCGATACAAAGTTTCAACCATTCCCGGAGGACCATTATGAGTCATCGGTCCATTATCTGCCATTAAAATTACAAGCGTGTTTTCGGCAATACCTTTATCTTTTAAATGTTTCTTTAATTTCCCAACAAAAGGATCAAATCTTACCAAACCTTCTTGAAGAAATCCTCCAGACAGTGTTTTTCTTTCTGGAAAAGGTACAAATGCAATTAACTCAGGCCAATATGCAATGAAAAAAGGTTTCTTAGCTTCAACATTTTTATCGATAAACGCCAATGTTCTATCTTTTTGAGCTTCCATGTTTTTATACCATCCTGGTAAATCTCCTGGCTGAACAACTTCTCGCACAGGCCCTCCTTTGGTTCCTTCTAGCGCAGCAACATGTCCCATTGTTCTCCATTCCTTATCCATGTCATAAGGATCTTCAGGATAAATCTCTGGGTTTGTTGTAGTTGGTAATACTCCTCCAGCTACTTCGGCTTTTGGCCCATAAATAACTGGGAATTGATTATATGGGTTCCAATTTGCCTCATCAAAACCCTGATTCGTCATATAACTTTCTTCAATATCACCTACATGCGCTTTTCCATAAAACGCAGTGGCATAACCCGCTTTCGATAAAACCTCGGCAATAGTAACCTCAGAATCTCTTAAACCACCATACTCGAAAGGAAATCCAACCTGCGTTAAACCAGTCCTAACAGAATGTCTACCAGTTAATGCTGCTGCTCTACTTTGTGTACAAGAAGGCTCTGTATACATTCTTGTAAAATTAATTCCTTCAGATGCCAATGCATTTATTTCAGGAGTTTTAAAGCCTCTCAATTGCTGTAAAGCAGGCATCCCAACCTCACCCACTGGAGTGTCATCCCACATAATGTATATTATATTTGGAGTCGTTCCGTGTTTCTTTTTTAATTTTTTTAATTTTTTTGCAATTTCAGAATTTTGTTTTTTCCACTTATCCCCATGTTGTGCTTTTAGTATGTAATACTCGGGATCCTGCACTATTTCTTGGCCTGAAACCGAAATCATTGCCAAGAGTCCGAGGATCATTGATAATCCTTTTTTCATTTCTTTCATAATTATTTATTTTATTAATTTTCAACGTAATAAGATACTATTTATATTTAAAATAAAATTGTTATTCATAGATATAATTAGCTCTCATTTCAAAACTACTAAAACAAGAAAAGAACTTCAAAAAATGCACATTACATTACATCAAAAGATCAAAAATCCGCAAAAACAAACTATCAATAAGAATACAAATAACTTAAACTATCTCGACTCTAAATTATTATATTTATAAATCAATGAATCAGATACTGATCATCAAATTTGATTCAAAATTACAAAATTTGAAGAACTACACTGTATATCCTATTTTTTCATTTAATTTGAATTCAAATAATTATATCAATTAAAAATGTCGATTTTTAAGGCTGAATTTACAGATTACGACCACTATCAAGAATTCACCCAAAATTGGGATGTAGATTTTAGAGTACTTAGTAAAACAAATTTTTACGTTTATTTAAATATGTATCTAAGTGATACTATTCAATTAAGTAAAACAAGTTTAAACGGAAAAATAGATCAATATGGTTTATCTCCTAAAGGGTTTAGATCTATCGTAATTCCTAATTTAAAAAATGGGAGTTTTAATTGGTTAGGTAAAAATGTAACCAATAATCAACTATTAATTTTTCCGAAAAACAGAAATTTAGATGCTGTATCGTTTGATGGATTTGAAATATTTATTTTGGATATTAAAGAAGAGTATCTATTTCTCTTATTAGAAAAACTAGCACTCAACAAAGCCCTCCTCGTATTTGAAGGAAATCAACATATTTTTCACCTAGATCAAAGATTTGCATTAACTTTTCTTCAAAACGCTGAAAAGTTTCTTCAACGAGCAATGATTCAACAATCCAAAGGTATTGAGAATAATCAATTACATTTATTCTTATTAGATAATCTGGTAACACCTCTATTAAAATATATAAATATTGATTATAGTACAAATAGCAAACCGAAAAAAAGAAAAAGAGACAAAGCATTATCAGATGCTATTGAAATAATAAATTTTCAAACCGAACTCACACCTTCTATCAGTGAATTATGTAGCTTAACAAATGTAAGTGAGCGCACATTAGAATATGCTTTTTTAGAAAGATTTCAAGTTTCACCTAGTGAATACATAAAAGCGACCAAACTTCATAAAATCAGAAATGAACTCACTGTTGCAAAAGAGCAGAATCTTGATATTTCAACAGTTGCTAATAAGTATGGGTTTTGGCATTCAGGTCAGTTTGCACTAGATTTCAAAACTCAATTTGGAGTTTTACCATCTTCTATTTTTAACAAATACTGATATTTCATCTTCGTATAAAACTAGAAAAACCTTCAAATTCTTACGTTATTATCTTTTATGCTACTAAATTAGATTTTTGTAATTTCACCTAACAAATCAATTCACATGAAAAAGCTATTCTATTTATCAATTGCAATCTGTTGCAACATCCTTTCAGCGCAAACCTCTGAAGAATCTGAAAAAGCAGCTTTGGCAAAAGCCACGCAAAATCCATTAGCTGCTATGTATAGTTTACCTTTTCAAAACAATACCACATTCGGAAACGGACCGCATAAAAGGCCCCAGAATGTAATGAATATTCAACCTGTAATTCCGGTTAGTTTGACCAAAAACTTAAACCTAATCAATAGAATTATCATGCCGGTGATTTCACAACCTGATAATCTTGTAGACAAGAGCAGTACTGGTTTAGGAGACACTAGTTATTCAGCATGGATTTCTCCGAAAAAAGGAGGAAAAATAATTTACGGAGTGGGTCCTGCATTGCAAATTCCCACAGCAACCAATAGCAATTTCGGATCTGGTGAATTTGGTATTGGTCCTTCAATAGTTGCCTTGACCATGATCGACAAATGGGTAGCAGGTGTTGTTACAAACAACGTATGGACATTTGGAGACGTCGCAGAAAACAAATTTTTGTTTCAATATTTTGTAAACTATAATTTGCCTAAAGCTTGGTATTTGGTCTCAGGTCCAATTATAACAGCGAATTGGAACGCCACTAGTGGACAAAAATGGATTGTTCCTTTCGGCGGAGGTTTCGGAAAAGTATTTAAAGTAGGTAAATTACCCATAAATTTTAACGCGCACGTTTACTATAACTCGGTTCGTCCAGACAGTTATGGTGAATGGTCTACTCGTTTTCAATTGCAATTTTTATTTCCTAGAAAATAACATGTGTTTTATCTCTAATAAAAAATATTAGGGATGTATTTTTTTGTACTTTGAGCATATGAATTTTTTAGCCCACCTCTATTTAGCAAACGATCATCCTGAAAGAAAAATTGGTAATTTTATTGCAGATGCGATTAAAGGTTCTCAATACGATCATTTGCCTTTTGAGGTTCAAAAAGGAATCATTCACCACCGTGCGATTGATACCTTTACCGATTCACATGAAATTGTGAAACAAAGCAAACGTAGACTCAACGATCGTTACCGTCATTTTAAATCAGTAATTATCGATATTCTCTACGATCATTATCTAGCAAAAGATTGGCAAAATTACGCTGCTATTTCCTTGGCAGAATTCTCAGAAAACAGCTATACTTTACTACATGAATATTTTGAGATTTTACCCGATAAAACGCAATATTTATTGCCCTATATGAAAGAACAAAATTGGTTGTATAATTACAGAACCATAGAAGGGATTTCTCAAATTCTTTGGGGCATGAACAAAAGAACCAAAGGGATTTCTCAAATGGATTTGGCAAAAGAAGATCTCGTTGTTCACTATGATGCTTTTCAAGCTGATTTTGATTCTTTCTTCAAAGAGTTAAAGGTTTTTTCTGATAATTTTATAGAGAACAATACCGCAGAGATCATCTTAAAAAATCGACTGAAACCTTAGTTTTGACACTGTTTTTCATAGAATTTCCTTAATATTGTAACTTACGAACAAAATAAATAACTATGAATGCCAAAACACTATCTAATGGAATCATTAGAGCTCTTTTAACAGTTTGTGGAGCCTTACTTTTTTTATGGTTCTTATACACGGTACAATCGGTAATAGTTTATTTAATCATCGCAGCTGTAATCAGTCTTATTTCTAGACCATTTATGCGCTTCTTTCGTCACACATTAAAAATGCCAAATACCATAGCGGTAGTAATTACGATGTCGTTCTTTTTAATTTTAGTAATGGGATTGGTTGGTATGTTTATTCCTTTGGTTTTAAAACAAGGTGAAAATCTATCACTTTTAAACACAGATGAATTTAAAACGACAGTTGAACAAATATTCAAAAAAGTCAATACGTTTTTTATGAATAAAGGAATTGATGTTTTTGACGAATTGAAAAGTTTTGACCTTCTTTCTAAACTAAAAAACATACCCGATATTTTTACCACAATTATAAGTGGTATTGGCTCTTTAGCGATGGGCTTATTCTCTGTTTTATTTATCTCATTTTTCTTATTAAAAGACAGCAAAATTGTACACAATAGTTTTTTCGCTTTTATTCCGGAAAAAAATGAAAAACGCGTAGAAAAATCTATCAATACAATCAAAGAGTTATTGTCTAGATACTTCTTAGGTTTGGTGATGCAAATTACCATATTGTTCGTAATTTACACTTCCGTACTTTTAATTTTTGGCATTGAAAACGCGGTCGTCATTGCATTTATTTGCGCTCTGCTTAATTTAATTCCTTACATCGGTCCTTTGATTGGTGGTGCATTGATGTTTATTCTTACCATCACAGAAAATTTAGGTTTGAACTTTCAACACGAAACTTTACCAACCACGATGTATGTAATGCTAGGTTATATGATTGCTCAATTGGTAGATAACTTTTTTAGTCAACCTATTATCTTCTCTAAAAGTGTTAAATCGCATCCTTTGGAAATATTTTTAATTATTGTGATTGGTGGATTGTTATTCGGAATCACAGGGATGATCGTTGCTGTACCTTGTTACACAGCCATAAAAGTTATTTTAAAAGAATTTTTATCTGACAATAAAATCGTCATCTCTTTAACTAAAGATTTATAATAACCTTGAATAATATCAATAGAAATATTTTTAGAGAAGAGGTACAAGATTTTATTGCCGCGAATCTAAAAACAGATATCAACCTTCTTATTCTAAAAGGAAGTCCATTTACAGATATTTCAATTCAAGAGTTAGCACAGCAAATTGTAGGGAAACAAAAAGCAAAAGATAAATTACCGTTATGGTTTGAACAGGAGCATATTTTTTTTCCAAAAAAAGTAAACTTAGAACAAACCTCATCAGGAAAAACGGCTCTCTACAAAACCGAAATCATCCATGGAGATTCTATCATAGATTTAACAGGTGGATTTGGAATAGACTGCACCTATTTTTCTAAAACTTTCAAAGAGGTTGTGCATTGTGAAATGAATTCAGCACTCGCAGAAATTGTTCAATACAATAGTGATGTATTCGGTGTTTCAAATATGAAAACCATTGCAGGAGACAGTCTGAATACGCTGCAAAACCTCAACAGAAAATTTGATTGGATTTACATCGATCCGTCCAGAAGAAATGACGCCAAAGGAAAAGTTTTTTTACTAAAAGATTGTGTCCCAAATGTCCCAGTAAACTTAGATGTATTCTTCAATTATTGTGACAATATATTAATCAAAAACTCTCCCATACTCGATATTTCAAATACGATTGATGAATTGCAGTTCGTAAAAGAAATTCACATTGTGGCTGTTGCAAACGAAGTAAAAGAATTATTGTTTTCATTAGAAAAAAACTACGACGGTAAAATCACTGTAAAGACTGTAAACCTATTAAAAAATTCTAGACAAGAATTCTCTTTCGAGTATGGTTCGGTAACTCAAGCAACGTATGCCAAACCTAATGCATTTTTATACGAACCGAATTCAGCCATCTTAAAATCAGGAGCATTTCAACAAATCGCCACGCAACTAAATCTATCAAAACTTCACCAACACTCACACCTCTATACCTCACAAGAGTTAAAAGAGAATTTCCCTGGTAGAAGTTTTAAAATCGAGGCGATACATACCTATGACAAAAAAAAAATAGCAAAATTACTACCTGAAAAAAAGGCCAATATTACCACACGCAACTTTCCAGAAACCGTAGCTACTATTAGAAAAAAGACAAAAATAAAAGAGGGCGGAAACATTTTTTTATTTTTCACGACAGATCTCGAAGAAAAAAAAATTGTCATATTTTGTAGTAAGATCTAATGTTTTGTTGATGTATTTTCACTAAAACCAATAGTTACAGTATTAATCCTGCAAAAAAACAGGTTTAAAAATTGCTTTTGCAGAATTTTTCGCAATTGAATTTTACAAACTCACGAAAATACAGCATAAGAATCAAATTCTATTAGATACATACAGATTATGCGTATTTTTGCAACAAATAAAACGATTGAACATGTCAGTAAAAGTAAAAACATCAAAAGAGTCATCAGTTACTATTACAGAATTGATGCTGCCTTCTAATTCAAATTTCAGTGGAAAAATTCACGGAGGTTACATTTTAAATTTAATGGATCAAATTGCTTTTGCTTGTAGTTCAAAATACTCTGGAAAATATTGTGTTACTGCATCAATCAACACGGTAGACTTCTTGAACCCGGTTGAGGTTGGAGAATTATTAACACTTAAAGCTCGCGTCAACTATGTAGGTAGAACTTCAATGACGGTTGGGATCCGCGTAACCTCAGAAAATATTCATACAGGTGAAATCAAACACTGTAACTCTTCTTACTTTTTGATGGTCGCCAAAAATGAAGATGGCAGCAATGCTGAAGTGCCAAAATTGAAGTTAACCAGTAAAGAAGGTGTACGAAGATTTATTAGATCTTTAGATCGTTTGAATATGAAAAAACAAAGAAAACAAAACTTCCATAAAGACGAATTCTCTTATGAACAATACCAAGAGGAAATAAAAAAACACAATGTCATCATTGACTTAGAAGAAAATTAGTAAAAAGGATAGTGAAAACTATCCTTTTTTGTTTCTCAGAACAAACAACAATTCATAGAATTCGGTCAAAATACAGATTACTACTCGATTTTAAATTCCTTAATTTTACAAAAAAGGAATTTTATGCAAACATCAATCTATAAGAGCTTAAAAAAACAAAACGAGAATTCGATCGAAATAGACGATTACCTCGTAATTGAAGCTCCAATAGAAATTAGCATCAATAACGAACCGTTTACCATGGTAATGCGAACACCAGGTAATGATGTACATTTTTTACGTGGATTACTTTTTGCAGAGGATATTTACAAAGGCAATCAACCTTTAACTATTATTTCAATTGAAACAAAAACCAATGGCTTTACAAAAGTAAATATCAATATTTCAGAAACCGAATTAGGAGGTGCTTATTTAAACAAGCGTTCACTTTTGTCTGTATCTTCTTGCGGCATTTGCGGCAAACAAGAATTAAATGACATTAACCCTTCAAAAAAACGTTTAAAATCTACTGCTTTACTAGATATTGATAAACTTCCTGAAATGTTTGAAGTAATGCGTGAAAAGCAACATACTTTCGATTTAACAGGGGGCTCTCATGCTGCTGTGATTTTCGACAAATTTTATAACTTCTTGTGTTTATTTGAAGATATCGGACGTCATAATGCAGTAGATAAATGCATTGGAAAACTTTTGAACACAAATAAAATTTCTGACGCTTCATTTTTACTGGTAAGCGGTCGTGTATCCTACGAAATTATTTCAAAAGCCTTTTTTGCAAAAATAACAACTATTGTTGCAGTTTCAGCATGCTCTTCTCTTGCTGTTGATTATGCTAAAGAATTAGGCATTTGTCTTATTGGTTTTTCTAGAAACGGAAAAGCCACCGTATATGCAAACCCACAACACATTTTATAATTTTTTCATGACTCAAAAAAAAACCAATGCGCAAGCACCTGAAAAATTAACAGGTATTCAACTCACCAAAGTTCCTGAAGTTTCTGTGGGACCTACAGCAATAAAATCTGCTCTTACGCATATCAAAAATGAAGTGGGTATGATAAAAGGAATCGGATTGTTGTCTAAAATGAATCAAAAAGACGGATTCGATTGCCCAGGTTGTGCATGGCCAGATCCAGATGAAAAAAGAGCTTTCTTAGCAGAATATTGTGAGAACGGAGCAAAAGCAATCGCAGAAGAAGCTACGAAAAATCGTGTTTCTCCCCTGTTTTTTGCAACACATGCTATAGACGAATTGGCTCAATTGTCGGATTATGAATTAGGAAAGAAAGGGAGAATCACCCACCCTATGCTATTGAAAGAAGGAGCTACTCACTATGAAGAAACCACTTGGGACAAGGCTTTTGAAATAATTGCAACCGAATTGAACCAACTCGACTCACCGGATGAAGCCATTTTTTACACTTCTGGTAGAACTAGTAACGAAGCGGCATATTTATATCAATTATTTGTAAGACAATATGGAACAAACAATTTACCAGATTGTTCCAATATGTGTCATGAATCAAGCGGAGCAGCTCTATCTGAAACCTTAGGAATTGGTAAAGGCTCTGTGACCCTCGAAGATTTCAATCATGCCGAATTGGTAATTGTAATTGGTCAAAATCCTGGCACAAACCACCCTAGAATGCTTTCTGCACTAGAAGGCACCAAAAAAAATGGTGGAAAAATAATTAGCATTAACCCATTGAAAGAAGTTGGGTTGGTGAATTTTAAAGATCCACAAAACCCCTTTTCGTGGTTAGGTAGCGGAACATCGATCACCGATTTATATTTACAAGTAAAAATCAATGGTGATGTTGCTCTATTAAAAGCTATCTTATGTCTGCTTGTTCTAAAAGAAAAGGAAAATCCAGGTACTGTTTTCGATTATGATTTCATTGAAGAACATACATTGGGTTATTCCGATTTTGTGAACGATATAGAAAAACAAAATCTTGAAGAGTTGATTGCCTTGTCTGGTGTTTCTAAACAGCAAATAGAAGCCGCAGCAGAACTCATTACGAAAAACAAAAAAATTATCATTTGTTGGGCTATGGGCTTAACTCAGCATAAAAACGGAGTCGACAATATTCGTGAACTCGTAAATATTTTATTACTAAAAGGTAGTATTGGTAAGAAGGGAGCTGGTACTTGTCCTGTTCGTGGTCACTCCAATGTGCAAGGTGATAGAACCATGGGTATTTGGGAAAAGCCACCGATTTCTTTTTTAGAAAGTTTAGAGAAAGAATTCAAGTTTCAAGCTCCTAGACATCATGGATATGATGTTGTAGAAGCTATTGAAGCAATGCATCAAAAAAAGGCCAAATTCTTTTTAGGAATGGGCGGAAATTTCATCAGTGCCACTCCTGATACGGAGTTTACTGCAGAAGCTCTCAGAAATTGTAATTTAACAGTACATGTCTCTACAAAAATCAACCGAAGTCATCTAATTCATGGCAAACAAGCATTGATATTACCATGTCTAGGGAGATCAGAAAAAGACATGCAAACAACGGGAGAACAGTTTGTAACTGTAGAAAATTCTATGGGAGTTGTTTCAAAATCAAACGGACATCTTACACCTTTGTCTGAGGCCTTGAAAAGTGAAACAGCCATTGTAGCTGGTATTGCAAATGCAACGTTAAAAAACAGCACCACAAATTGGATTGAATTGGCCAGTAACTACGACTTGATACGAGATAAAATAGAAAACACCATACCTGGTTTCGAAAACTACAATGATCGAGTACGAATTCCTGGAGGGTTCTACTTACCAAATAGTGCTCGAGCAAACGATTATTCTAAAACCGAAACAGGAAAAGCAAATTTCACTTGTAATCAAATATCTGATATCAAAATTGAAAAAGATCAATTCTTGATGATGACTATCAGGACACATGATCAATACAACACAACCATTTATGGTTTGCATGACCGCTACCGAGGAATTCTTAACGAACGTCGTGTTGTACTGATGAATGAAAATGACATGGAAGAAATGAATCTAAAAAAATTAGATCTTGTCACCTTAATTAGTCATTTTGAAGGAGAAAAAAGATACGCACACAAATTTCTAGCAATTCCATACGATATTCCAAGAAAATGTACCGCTACTTATTTCCCTGAAACCAATGTTTTGGTACCAATAAAGAGCAAAGCAAGAATCAGTAACACCCCTGCTTCAAAAACAGTAATTATTACCATCGAAAAGGAATAGAACCATTGCCAAACTTTCTAAAACTGCAATAGCACGCTTTATTGTTTTCAATTCTTCAAAAATACTAGTTAAGTCCTTTTGATTTTCTTACTTTTGAAAAAAAATTAACATCTTTTAACATTTATCAACTATGAAATTTTTTAAGGTAAAAAAATCAACAAACAACTTCGATAAAAGTTCAGTTTGCAAAGCATTGGTAGTTCTATTTTTTATTGCTGCCTTACCTGCAAATTTAGTAGCTCAGAAAAAAGAACTTACGAAGCACGAAACAACCAAGAAAAAAGAAAGCTACGGTCATTTTAAATATTTAGAAGTTATTGGCCATACAGGTAGTCACTTTTACTCTGGTCAAACATTGGATGATGCCTTAAAAAACGGGTATGGTTCGGCTGAAATACGATTAGGATGGAAAAGCGGTGACCCAGAACATTGGAGTAATAAATATTACAACTCGATGAGTTATGGTGTTGGGTTTTACACAGGTTATATTGGTGACCCAGACGTATTAGGAAACCCTAATGCATTGTATGGTTTTGTTGATTTACCCATCGGTAAACAAGGTACTGGTAAAAGAACTACTTGGTCTTTTAACCCAGCATTCGGTTTGACTTATAATCTAAAAGCTTACAACCCTTCTGAAAACCCAACTAATGACGCCATCGGCGCTAGTTTCGCAGTCTATATCGCTTTGGCTGGTAAAGGACATACAGTAGTAACAAGAGAACTAGATATTTCGTATGGAATTGACTTTACACATTTTAGCAACGGTCGTTCTTTCATGCCTAACTATGGATTAAATATGGTAGGATTGAATTTTGGTATGAGATATCACTTCAACTCTGATCAAAGAAAACTAAGTAAAGATCCTTATACTGAACAAGTATTACCTGCAAGATATAAAAGAGTTAGAAGTTTAAAAGTTCCGAAAGAATCTAGCAACAAAATCAATATTTTAACCTCTATCGGTACGGTACAAAATGGATTTGAAGAAAATCAAAACGGAGGATACCCAAGCAACCGTTACTTTACGTTCTCGGGGTATGTTGAATACGTTCATAATTTTGACATGATGCATGGTATTGCTGCTGGTATTGATTTATTTTATGATGAGAGTTTGGTAATCAGTCATCCAGACAACAGGTATTTATTAGGATACCATATTGGATATGATTATACATTCTGGAGAATTACGGTAAAAACGCAATTAGGAGGATATATTGGTGATGACAAAGGAAAAAATGCCATCTGGGCAAGACCAGGTGTTCAATACAAAATCAACAACTGGTTGAGTGCGCATGTTGCCTTAAAAACAAGAAGAGGTTTTGCTGCTGACTGGGCTGAATTTGGAGTTGTATTCCACCCTTTCAAATGGTAATCAACTTACTATAAAACTAAAAAGGACATATGAAGAAATATTCATATGTCCTTTTTTTATGTGAAAAATGTATATCCTAATTTACTATATACACTTTTAAAGGACTCTCTAATTGCTTTGCAAAAGTAGACAAATAAGCTTCCCATAATTCTTTGGTCGGATATTGTTCACTTTTTTGCCAAGCAAAACCAGCATAGTAAACTACTTGATTGTCTACTACTCTCAATTTCGCATAAGCATTGCTTAGATCTTTTTCAGGAACATCATATACTTCAGAACCAGAAAAAGTATTTTGAGTAGCTAAAATAGCGGTACCCAATTCAGAATCTGCATGAGGTTGCCAATAAGAAACAAATTGATTTTCCTCTGAAACCACACCATCCTTTTCGTGCAGTGTTAAACCTGCATAAATATAATCTGTATTTGTGATTTTTGTATCAAATTTCGTCAAGTTATTTCCTAAATCCAAAGTCAGTACTTTACTTTCTTGAATTTCTTTTCCTCCAGCATCCCAAGAGGCATACTCCAAATAAAAACTTGTTCTTAAAGGACCCGTTGCAATGGTTTTCCACTTGGTATAGTTCTTTGAATAAAACAAGGTGTCGTCAGCTTTGATTGCAATTCCACCAACACCACGACTTACACCTACGTGAAAATTATCCAAACCTTCACCTGTATCTTTATGATAACTTCCAGTTTTATCAACCAAAGTTTCTTTATACCATTTGTCAATAACTGGGTACTCTACTCGCTTCAGCCAAGCATCAACACCACTTGACAATGTTCCTCCTTTTTTACCTTCTTCCATCAGGCTTTGAGCTGTGGGTCCATAAACTCTAAAAGCAACTTTGTCATTTTCCCATGTATAATCGTCAGTACGTTCAGGCACAAAACGAGAATAACACAATTCTTGAGCTTGAACCTGTTCAGTTTTACCTAATTTAATTATTTCGTACTTCTTCTTTGAATTTGCTTCAATACTAGGTTGAAATAACAATTGATCCATCTGATTATCTCCGTCAAGGTCTACTAGCTGAGTAACTAGTAATTTCCCCGTTTCGAAGTCTTTTACTCCTAAGTTTTCTAAATTATCTACTTGAAGTGCATCTTTCGATAGCTCAACAACTTCTTGATTTCTTTTAAAATCCAAATTGTTTTCTATGAAAACAACACCTGTTACTTTTTTAGAACAACTCACAAGATTGAATAACCCCAGAGCAATAATAATGAGATTCCTTTTTAACATACACATTTATTTAATCTTCGTTTGCTGGTTTACCAATAGTAGCTAAAATTCCTCCATCTACGTAAACTACTTGTCCGTTTACAAAATTACTCGCATTAGAAGCTAAAAAGATTGCAGCTCCTTGTAAATCATCCGGGTCACCCCAAACTCCTGCAGGCGTTCTTCCAACAATAAAATCATTGAACGGATGTCCATCAACTCGGATTGGTTCAGTCTGACTCGTTGCAAAATATCCAGGCCCTATTCCATTCGTTTGAATGTTGAATTTTGCCCATTCAGTTGCCATATTTTGAGTTAACATTTTCAAACCTCCTTTTGCAGCTGCATATGCCCCTACAGAGTTTCTTCCCAACTCACTCATCATTGAGCAAATATTGATGATTTTCCCTGCGTTACGGTCAATCATTCCTTTAACCACATATTTCGACACAATAAACGGAGATACCAAATCAACCTTTATTACTTGTTCAAAATCTGCTGTTTCCATCTCTGCAAGAGGAGTTCTTTTGATAATACCTGCATTATTAACTAGTATATCAATATTACCGACTTCAGACTCTATTGCTTCAATATTGGTTTTTACCGCGTCTTCATCCGTTACGTCAAATAAGTATCCGAATACTTTAAGCCCAGCTTTTTTATAGCTCGCTACAGCGTCATCTAATTTTTGTTGAGATGAATTACCTGTAACAACTATAGTCGCTCCTGCATTACCTAAACCTGTGGCCATCGCCATTCCTAATCCGTGTGTAGCACCTGTAATCAAAGCTACTTTACCGGTTAAATAAAATAAATTTACTGACATATCTTTTATCTTAAATCTGTTATTTTACACACATCCATATCTCCATAGTCCAAGTTTTCACCAGCCATACCCCAAATAAAAGTATAATTGCTAGTACCCGCACCAGAATGTATTGACCAAGGTGGTGAGATGACAGCTTCGTTTTCTCCCATCCATATATGTCTTGTTTCATCTGTTTGTCCCATAAAGTGACATACCGCTTGATCTTGTGGAATTTCAAAATAAAAATAAACCTCCATTCTTCTATCATGAACGTGTGCTGGCATTGTATTCCATGCTGATCCTGATTTTATTTCAGTCATCCCCATTTGTAATTGACATGTATCAACGATACTGTTTACTATTAATTTTCTTAATGTACGCGCATTTACCGTTTCAACAGAACCTAATTCAACAACTTCTGCGTCTTCTCTACCTACTTTTTTATTTGGAAAAGATTTGTGAGCAGGAGTTGAATTCAGATAAAATTTCGCTGGATTTGCTGCATCTTTACTAGAGAAAATCACAGACTTAGCGCCTCTACCAATGTATAATGCTTCTTTGAAGTCAACATCAAACACCTCTCCATCAATTGAAATACTTCCAGCACCTCCAATATTAATTGCTCCTAATTCTCTTCTTTCTAAGAAAAAACTAGATTTTAATGGGGCTATTGACTCCAGTTCCAGTGGTTTCGATACAGGCACTGCCCCACCGATAATGTACCTATCGTAATGAGAATACACCAACTTTACATTATCATTTGTCAACAAATCCTGAACAAGAAATTCATCTCTTAATTCTTTAGTATCCATTGCTTTAACTTCTCTTGGAGAGGCTGCATAACGTACTTCAAATTTTTCTTCCATAATATTCTATAAATTATTTTGCTATTATTTTTTTGTAAAAGTACTAAAATTATCCAAAAATACAATCGATTGTATTTTTGTTTTTTAATTTTATATCTTTGTGACTATAAACCTACATATAGGAACCTCTATCTATGATAAAAGGAAATAAGATTACGATTCACGACATTTCAAAAGCTTTGAATATAGACAGCTCAACAGTATCACGAGCATTAAACAATAGCCCTAGAGTTTCTTTAAAAACTCGAGAAAAAATTCAGAAAAAGGCAACTGAACTTGGCTACCAAAGAAATAGTTTGGCGTCGAACCTAAGAACAAATCGTACCAATACTATTGGTGTAATAATTCCTAGAATTTCTAGACATTTTTTTGCCACTGTTATTGCTGGAATTGAAGAAACTGCATATGAAGAAGGCTACAATGTAGTTATTTGCCAATCTTTAGAAAGTTTAGATCGTGAAGAAAAAATCATGAACTCTCTTGCTTCGAATCGCGTAGATGGTATCCTGATATCCACTTCGATGGAAACATCAAAGTTTGAACACATAAAATCATATATGGATAACAACAATCCTGTTGTTTTCATTGACCGACCTTCAGATGCCTTTCCAAATTGCTCAAGTATTAGTATTGATAATTTTAAAGCGAGTTACGATGCTACAAAATTGTTAATTGAAAAAGGAAGAAAAAACATAGCGCACTTTTCTGGTCCACAAAACATCGGACTCTATAAAACTCGAAAAGAAGGTTATATCAAAGCATTACAAGAACACAACATTCCAGTAATAGAACGCTATATTTTTGAATCTAACCTCTCAGAGGAAGACGGTATAGCTTGCGCTAAAAAACTTCTCAATCATCCTGATATTGACGCAATATATTCTGCAAATGACACTGCTGCCATAAGCGCAATCCAATACCTAAAGTCACAAGGAGTTGATATCCCCAATAATATCGCTGTAATTGGTTTTAACAACGACCCGATTTCTGAAGTTATTGAACCTTCGTTGACAACCATCAATCAACCAGGTTTTGAAATGGGAAAATTGTCGACAGAAATTTTAATACAACAAATCAGAAATAAATCTGAAAACACTAAAAACGAATCTAAAGTTTTAGTACCTGAATTAATTATTAGAAAATCATCTGAAAACTCTTAAGCATGAAGTTTCTGAAACAAATTTCTTTTTTCCTTCTAATACTTCTTTGTTGTAAAGTAAGTGCTCAGTTTTCTGAAAATAATTTCAATAATTTAAAATTCAAACACTATACTACAACACAAGGTTTGTCTCAAGGGTCGGTAATTGACATTCATCAAGACAAAACTGGATATCTTTGGTTTGGAACTAGAGAAGGCTTGAATAAATTTGATGGTACCAAATTTAAAACCTTTCGCTACAACTCTGAAGAAAGTGCCAGTTTATCTGACAGTTGGGTAACTTGCATCTATCAAGATTCTAAAGAAAATCTATGGGTAGGTACTAAAAAAGGACTCAATCAATACAATCCAGAACTAGAAAACTTCACACCAACAGAAAAATGGACCGATAAAACAGAACTTAATAAGCTAGAAATATGGGGAATAACTGAATACCAAGATTCTCTTCTATTCATAAGCACCAGTTCTGGCATTGCAAAAATCAACCTCTTTAATAAAAGAACAACTTTTTTACTGAGTTCAAATAAGAACTCAAATAGTATCTCAAACGATAGAACTAGATCCATATTTAATGCCCAAAATGGCAACATATGGGTTTGCACGATTGAGAACATTGAAAAATTGGATGTCGAAAAAAATATATGGAGTCATTATAATTATCCAAAGGGAGCGACGCAAAACAACAACAGAACAAGCTCTCCTAAAATATTCAAAGACTCACAGGGAAATGTTTGGTGTGGTTATGAAAATGGATTAGCAAAACTTAATGAAGAAAAAAATATTTTTGAAGACTATCGTATCAATGGTGTTAAACCCATAACGAATGAAGTAAGGGCTTTTTGCGAAGACAAATTCAACAACTTATGGATTGGAACCTACAAAGGGCTAAGAATTTTAAACCACTCAGAACAGACTATAAAAACCATTGTTCATGACGAAAACAACCCTACTAGTTTAAGTCAAAATTCTATCTACAAAATTTTAAAAGATAGAAAAGGAGATTTGTGGATCGGAACTTGGGCAGGAGGCATCAATTATTTCGATTATAGTTATGATATCTTTAAGCATATTCCTGCGGGCCCAGTAAAAAGTATGTTAAACTACAAAGTTATCAGCTCCATAATAGAAACAAAAGAAAATAATTTATGGATTGGAACTGAAGGAGGTGGATTAAATTACTTAGATAAAACAACGGGAGTATTTACTTATTACACCAACAAAAAAAACGACAAAACGTCAATCAGTTCTAACAATATAAAATCTATGATTCAAGATCATAATGGAAATTTATGGATCGGAACACACGATGGAGGATTGAATTTTTTAGACACTTCTAAGTCCAAATTTTATTTTGAGCACTTCGACCGACCTCAAAAAAACGGAATCACAGTTGCGGACAAAAGAATTTTAGCAATCTTAGAAGATTCAAATCACAATATTTGGATTGGGACACTTACCAATGGACTATTACATTATGACACGAAAAGAAAAGAATTCATAAAATTAAATTATAGTCTAAAATCAATTAATGCTATATACCAATCTGATAATCCCGAAATACTTTTTATTACTGGTTCTCAAGGTTTAGAGAAAATAAACATCAATACAAAAGTAATTTCAAAGATACCTATAGACTATAGTAACGATTCAAATACTACGGTAAATTGTGTGCATCAGCACGATGATGAAACTATATGGATCGGTACTGAAGGTGATGGACTGTTTTCATATAATATCAGGACTAAGCAAACCAAAAAATATGGTATAAAGCAAGGGCTTCTAAATGAAGTAATTTACGGTATTCTCTCAGATTCAGAGAATAATCTATGGTTCTCTACTAACAGTGGTATTAGTCGATTGAATCTCGAAACAGAAAAAGTTAAAAATTTTGATGAATCAGATGGTTTACAAGGGAGTGAATTCAATTATGGAGCATTTTCTAAAGCGAAAAATGGCATGTTATATTTTGGAGGAACCAATGGTTTAAATTACTTCGATCCTTCCAAAATTTCTGAAAACAAATATGTACCGACCGTAGATATTTATAAAATGCGAGTTAGCAACAAACCATATAAAATATTAACGAAACAAACTTCAATCATTGATTTAAATTACAATCAGAATGATTTTAGTTTTGAATTTACCGCACTTAACTTTTCTCAAGCAAATAAAAATCAATTCGCGTATAAACTAGAAGGATTTGACAATGATTGGAATTATATTGGAAATAACAAAACTGCAACTTACACCAACATAGACCAAGGAAAATATATTTTTAAAGTAAAAGCCTCTAATAACGACAACCACTGGAATGAAATTGGTGATGCCATTGCTATTCAAATTCAGCCAGCACCTTGGAAAACTAAATGGGCATACTTCTTTTATATTTTATTTATTTCCATAATATCATATGCTACATATGCATTGATAAAAGTCAGAAATAAAGAAAAAAATGAATTAAAGAAAGAAAAATCAAACAGAGAAAGATTAGAAGAAGTAAACCAAATGAAATTGAAGTTATTCACAAATATTTCTCATGATTTCAGAACACCTTTAACACTAATTATAGGTCCATTGCAGAGAATGATTGAGAACAACATGGGAAATGATTTTGTTCAAAAACAACATATAACTATGCAAAGAAATGCAAACATGTTGTTGCAGCTAATTACTCAATTATTGGATTTTAGAAAAAGTGAGTCTGGTAAACTAGAACTACATGCTTCGAAATCGAATATTGTGACTTTTACCGAAGAAATAAAACTTGCTTTTGAAGATTTGGCTAAGGTTAAAAATATCACATATAATTTCACCTCAGAAAAAAAGGAAATCGATTTGTGGTTTGACAAAATTAAAATGAAAAAAATCCTTTTCAATTTATTGTCAAATGCCTTTAAATACACTCAAGATGACAGCGAAATAAAAATACATATTGAAAGTAATAATTCCGAAGTTATTATCAGTATTACAAATTTCGGTGAAGAAATTCCAAAGAAAAACATTAAATATGTTTTTGATAGATATTATAGATCTGATCAAGACGAATTCAAGTCAGGGTCAGGGATAGGCTTGGCTCTTACTAAAAGTTTGGTCGATTTACACAAAGGAACCATTTCAGTAACCAGTTCTCAAAAAGAAGGTACCACATTCAGAGTAAAATTTTTACTTGAAGATCATCATATCAAATCTTCAGAAAAATTAATCGCACCAAAAAACAGTGGTTCTATATATGAAGATCAACCAGAATCTCAGTCTCACAGCCCTGAAGCGGTTTCGAGTATTGACAACAGTATCTCTATAGACGAAAACAAAGCAACATTGTTAGTAGTAGAAGACAATTCAGACGTACGAAATTTCATCAAAGAAATATTTGAAAACAAATACAATATTTACACAGCTGAAAATGGAAACTCAGCAATAACAATTGCTAACAATAAAGAAATCGACCTTATAATAAGTGACATCATGATGCCCGTAATGGATGGTTTAGAATTATGCAAACAAATAAAATCTAATATTACTACTAGTCATATTCCAATCATACTGTTAACCGCCAAAACAGATGCCGCACATCAAAAAGATGGATATCAATTCGGTGCGGATGCGTACATCACAAAACCATTTGACGCTAGTATCTTAGAAGTTAGGGTCGACAATCTACTAAACACACGAACTAACTTAATAAGTAAATTTAAAAAGGACATCATACTAACTCCAAAGGAACTTACCGTAACCTCTGCAGATGAATTATTTTTAGAAAAAGCAATAAAAATAATTGAAGAGAACATAACCGATCCTGAATTCAACGTTCATGTTTTCACCAAACAAATGAGTATGAGTAGATCAGTTTTGTATAGAAAATTCAAGGCACTAACAAATCAATCTATAACGGAGTTTATTAGAACTATTAAATTAAAAAAAGCAGGGCAGCTCATTGCAAATACAAAAATGCACATTTCAGAAATTGCTTATGAAGTTGGATTTAGCGACCTGAAATATTTTAGAAAATGTTTCAAAGCTCAATTCAATGAACTCCCCTCTAACTATCGAAACATGCATAATGAGAAGAACGATGAGTAAAATTCATCTCCTCAAACTCTAAAACTACCAACGTTAATCTATATTAATTTTGGTAGTTTTTTTTATATATTTCTACAATAAACCCATAAATCAAAGGGTATTGAACAATTAACACCTCTATATAGAACATTATACACCACAGAAAAAAGCATAGTAATTAGCAATTTTACAAGGGTAAAACAAATACAAAACCCAAAACCAACCTTATCTATGAAAACAATATCCAAATTATTATTAATGTCTCTTGGAGCTCTGTTCGTATTATACGGATGCAACCAAGATACATTTTCTCCAAACGTCAGCTTGGATAATTACATGGGACCTAGCGAACTCAACTATCATGAGATTCTAAACGCTAGAGAAAATGCAGCATTAAAAACTGGAACCCCAACCATCCAAACAAACGGTCTCGTACCTTTTTTTGAAATCGTAAGTGCTAAAAAAGCCGACGGTACTGAATTGGATGAAACTTATATGAAAGATGTGACTATCACAAATCCAGTAGAAAAAACAGTAGACTTAGATCCTGAAGATTATATTATATTTGAGGGTGACACCATCAAGAGCTACACAGCTTACAATTATAGTAAAGCAGGTGTAATTGAAATTGCTGACGAAAATAATTTTGGAATAGACGATTATTATTTTAGTGTAAAGGTTTCAACTCAAAATGGTGAATCTATTACTTCAGCTACTTTTAATGATGTCTTTCATTTAGGAGTTGGTCCCGGATTGGTTACGAACCTATTATACTCTCCAATTGCTCAAAACTTAGTTACGAACACAAATGCTACCACAACACAACCTTACCTTATCACAGGAAACCCGGATGTAACATTTTCGTTAGCAAGTGATACTGATAAATTAAAAATAGATACTCAAACAGGGGTTATTAGTTTACAAGAAGACTATACAACTACACAAAATGACACAATTTACCCTACAGTAGAGGTAACAAGTAACATCAGTCAAGAAGTAACCGAATTTCAAGGATCAAGCTTTCTGTTTTTAGTAGCATCTAACGATCCTGTAGACCTTCCAAAACAAACCAATTATTTCTTTTACCCTACGTTGGAAGCGGAAAGTAAACTCTATGGTTATGAAAAAACCATCACTCAGCCGGGAGATGTTACAGAAGCGAAAACATGGATACAAGCAGCTCCTTCTCCATTAGCAGCTGATGAAAGACCTGAATCTGTAATTGGTAATAAGTCGCTTTGGACAAATATGACTGCCGGCGATTGGGAGCCACATGAATCATATATAACAATAAACCCACAAGACTTAACGCAATATAGATTAGGGTACGATCTTGCGATGGTATTCTATACTAAAAATCAATATGTAGAATATAAAACAGATGGAGCAACTCCAACCGAACTAGAAATTTATATTTCAACGGATTATACGGGGGACGATGAAACTTCAACATGGATACAAATCAATGATCAACTATCTTGTCAAATAAACAGTACAACAAGTACTCCATTTATCGGTACACCATACCCTGGTGATCAAAAATTGGGTGACGGTGACCCAGATGGCAGAAAAGACCCAACAAGAAACGCTGATGCAAAATGGGTAAGAAATGAATTGAACTTGAATCCTTACAAAGATTCTAAAAGTTTTGCTCTGAAGTTTAAAATAGTAGCAACCTATACAGGGCCTGGAAAACCAAGTTCCGGTGCCAAAGGTAGACCTGGTAGATACTATGTATCAGACGTACATTTCAAAGCATCAGAGGAGTAAAAAAAAATCATACAAAACCAATCAAATGAAAAACATAATAACAATATTCATCGCTTTTACTTGCTTTGCATTCTCTGGAATTGCACAAAAGGTAATTACAGGAAAAGTGTCTGACACAAATGGAAACCCTTTACCAGGTGTGTCTATTGTGTCAAAAGAAACAAATCAAGGTACTATTTCAGATTTTGATGGGCTCTTTTCAATAGACAATTTAAAAGAAGGTGTCAAACTTACCTTTAGTTACATGGGTTTTGAAACTCAAGATATTATAATCGGAAATAACTCAACACTGGATATTAAACTAAGAGAATCTAACGTAAGTTTAGAGGAAGTCGTTGTCGTTGGATATGGTACTGTCAAAAAGAAAGATTTAACGGGTGCTGTAGCTTCTATCGCAGCAGAAGATTTGGTAAATACCGCGACGACTAATTTTGATCAAGCTTTGGCTGGTAGAGTCTCAGGGGTTCAAATAGGGTCTGTAGATGGTACCCCAGGAGAAAGTCTCAATATCGTAATTCGAGGTGGAAATTCTATAACTGGTGACAACTCTCCTTTGTATGTTGTGGATGGAATTCCCTTAGAGGATTTTGACCCCGCAAGTATCAGCACTAATGACATCGAAAGCTTTGATATTTTAAAAGACGCATCGGCAACAGCCATTTATGGATCTAGAGCTGCGAATGGTGTCATAATAATTACAACTAAAGAAGGTAGAAGTGATGGTAAAACAGATGTGAAATTTAGCATCGCTCATAGCTTGCAATGGATCCCTAACAGATTGCAAGTTTTAGGCCCTTATGACTATGTCCTTTATCAAGAACAAATCGCAAAAGCTTTAGATAATTATACTCCAGGACAATACACAAACTATTTCAAAAGAGACTGGGTAGACAAAGAGCTGTACCGTGACGCCGAAGGTACTAGTTGGCAAGATGAAATTTTTCAATTAGCACAGACTTCACGTTACAACCTAAGTTTGAGTGGAGGTAACAAAACGACCAAGTTGTACTTTTCAACGGAATACCTCGACCAAGAAGGTACCATGATCAATACGGGATTTAAAAAATATTTAAATAATTTAAAATTTACGCATAGGATAAATTCTAAAACCAGTTTTAACGGTTATTTGCAGTATTCTCACCTTGATCGTACTGGTCCGACAATTTCTGGGAACAAATACACAAGCGTTATCAGAGATGCCGTACAATTTAGACCAGTAGAACCAATCAACGATGACGGATTGGAAGAAGGTGGATATGATTTTGAAGACATCAATCAAAGATACTTATTTAATCCTGTAAAAAACCTTGAAAACACAGACAGATCAAACCGTTCTGATGTAATTCGTGGTAGCTTAGCCATCACACATAAATTCAAACCTAATTTATATTTAAGAGTATCTGGAACTTATCAAGTAGACAACCGTAAAGAAACATTATTCTTTGGTTTAGATACGCAACAAGGTCGTAGAGGTACCGATCATATTAATGGAACACTTACCACTAGAAGGTATCAAACGCTTTCTACTTCTAATACCTTGACATATAAAAAGAAGTTTGGAAAAAACAATTTCAATGTTTTGGGGGGGCTAGAAGCGCAAGCTCGAGATAGTGAATATGCCAGAATGAAGAATTCTGAAATCCCAACTGATTTATTTGGTATGGCCAAATTAGATTTAGGTACTTCCCCTTCGATCCCTGTGACACAATTATCCGCGAATACATTGTTGTCTTATTTTGCAAGAGTCAACTATAGTTACAAAAACAAATATTTATTAACCGCAACGTATAGAGCTGACGGTTCTTCTAAATTTAGTGAATCGAATCGTTGGGGATATTTCCCATCATTTTCTGCAGGATGGAAAATTAGTGATGAAAACTTCATGATGAACCTAGACGCCGTTTCTTTTGCTAAACTAAGACTTGGATGGGGTAAAACAGGAAATAATAGAATTGGAGATTACGATGCTTATAGTCAACTAAATGCAAGTGTATCTAGTGGGTATATTTGGGGAACTGGTCAAACTTACCAACCAGGAGCCTATCAAAGTAATCTTGGTGTTCCTGACTTACGATGGGAAACAACGAGTCAAACTAATGCAGGTTTGGATTTAGGTTTTTTCAATCAAAAGCTACAAGCAACAATTGACTATTATAAAAAATCAACTTCGGATTTATTGTTAAGAGCAGAGATGGCCCCACACACTGGTTTCGATCGTGTTCAACAGAATGTCGGAAAAGTGCAAAATGCTGGTTTAGAAATCACTTTGAATACTGTAAATATTACATCGGACAAATTTAGATGGACTTCATCTTTTAATATTTCATTTAACAAAAATGAAACAATCGCTTTAAATGATGGACAAGAAGCTATATTTACAGATCCTGAATGGAACAATAGTTACTCAGAGTACCAATACATAACCAAAGTAGGTGAACCTGTTGGAATGATGTATGGCTTACAGTTTGACAGAATCTACCAAGTTGATGATTTTAACTGGGATAATGCTTTACAAACGTATATATTAAAAGAAGGAATCCCTGACAACGGAACTTTACCCGTAGCACCCGGTAGTGTGAAATTTATCGATCAAAATGGAGATGGTACCGTAAACGATCAAGATAGAGTTGTAATTGGTAATCCACATCCAAAACATTTTGGTGGACTTTCTAATAATTTTGAATTTGGAAATTTTGATTTCAACTTCTTATTACAATGGTCGTATGGTTTTGATATCTTAAATGCCAACAAAACAGTTTTTGGAGTCCCTGAAGCTGGTAGAAGAAATGGTTTTCCTAATTTGATTAACGCATGGTCACCAACGAATACAGACACGAATACTGGAACTATTAGATACTCAAATGTATACGGAGCAGCACCAAAAGGAAACCGAATTGACAACAGACATATTGAAGATGGTTCTTACTTAAAATTAAAAGCTATTTCTTTCGGGTACACACTTCCATCATCTATAGCTCAACAAATTAAGACTAAAAGTTTACGTGTCTTTGTAACTGGTCAAAACCTATTTACTTGGACGAATTATTCAGGATATGACCCTGATGTTTCGGTAGGTAGATACGGTGCTTTAACACCAAACTTAGATTATTCTGCATATCCGCAAAGCACCACGATAATGACAGGAATTGATATTATTTTTTAATGAAACTTTCAGAAACCTTAAAAATCAAAAAAATGAAAAAAATATATAAAATACTTATATGCGCATTCGCTATATCAGCGATAAGCACTGGTTGTTCTGATTTTCTAAATGAAGAACCTCAATCAACTTGGGGTATCAACGACTTTTACAGTACACCAACAGAAGCAGACATTGCACTGGCGGGGATTTATTCTGTTTTTGCAAGTGATCAAATCTACGGACAAGGATTGTCGGTAATCATGGAATCAGGTACAGATGAAGGTTATTACAATAGAAGATTCAATGAAAATTGGACCGTCGGATTATATAGACATACCTCAGCAGATAATTATGTGAAAGATTTGTGGTCATCACTTTATCAAATCATCAATCTAAGTAATATTTTTATTGAAAAACTGGATCAATCTGGTTTTGAGGAAGATGAATTCAACGCATATATCGGAGAAGCAAAATTCTTACGTGCCCATGCTTATTCGTTACTAGTATCATGGTATGAAGAAGTCCCTATGACATTGTCTTCGACCTTAGATCAATCAGCAAACCATCTAAAACCTTCAAGTCTAGAAGAACTATATGCACAAATCATAAGTGATTACACATTTGCTTCAGAACACCTTCCATTAATCAGTGATCCTAATTACATTCCTGGAAGAGCAAATAAAATGGCAGCACATGGTTTAATGGCGCGTGTATATTTGAAAATGGCGGGGTATCCTTTAAAGGATAACACGAAATACGCTAAAGCAATGGAACAATGTGAAATTGTTATCAACTCAAATGAACATAGTCTTACCCCTTCCATTGTTACAACAAATATTGTTGATGGAGAAGAAGTTGTGACGATAGTAACTGATAATTACAGAAAACATTTTTTAAGTTATTTAGAAAACGTTTACGACACTCAAGAAACCCTTTTCGAAATATCGTTTAAATATTTACGAGAATCTGGAATTGATGCGCATGGAAGAATTGGAGGAATAAATGGTCTAGCGTTTAATTATGGTGGTGGTGATGACGGCTATCCAGGTGCTTATGCTATGTTCAATACAACACCGGTAGTAAGAGATTTATTCGTTTCAAACGACGAAATCCTTAGAAAGGCTTGGAATGTTCCTGCCATGCAATATACAGGAAGTGGAGATGCTAAAGCAGTTACAAGTACCTTAGCTTCAAATTATTGTCCAGGTAAATTTCGTAGATGGGAACCTGCAGATTTTGATGATTTAAATGACTCTCCTCCAGCTGGGGAAATAGATCCGTATATAGTATTAGAAGCCAACCCTAATCCGAACAGAAATTTCACAGGAATAAACATTCCAGTTTTAAGATATGCAGATATTTTATTGATGCATGCTGAAGCAGACAATGCTTTAAATGGCCCTACTACTTCTGCTATCGGATATTTGGATGAAGTTAGAAGAAGAGCTGGATTAGATTTTATTGAAAACACAAGTAGAGCTGCCGCAGTTTCTACTCAGGAATTATTTTTTGAAGAAATTGTAGATGAAAGACTAAGAGAATTCTGTTTTGAAGGTAGAAGAAAACACGACTTAATTCGATGGGAATTATTGGGAACAAAACTTGAAGAATTAAATGCGGCTATCATCGCTTCGCCTGATTTCAAACCAACAGACGAAAATCACAAAGCATTCTTAAGATCTGGTGAATTTTTCGACGAATCGAAACACATGTCATTACCATACCCGTTACAAGAAGTAAACCTCAATAATTTATTAGACCAAAAGCCCGGTTGGTAAAATAAAAAGACAACAAAAAAACCTAGAATTTCAACTTTAAAACTGAAGTTCTAGGTTTTCTCTATTCAAATGATACAATCATGAAACGCAACATTACCTACATACTATTTTTTATTCCGTTATTATTTAGTGCTCAAACAAACAAACAACCCAATATCGTGTTAATACTTACCGATCAACACAATGCTCAAGCGCTTAGCTATATGGGAAACAAAAATGTAAGCACACCTAATTTAGATCAATTGGCACGTACAGGAATGTACTTTGATAATGCTTATGTAACTTTTCCGTTATGTACTCCTTCCAGATCTAGTATGTTTACCGGAAAAATGCCGCATTCCATAGGTGTCAATTCGAACAAAGACGGCGACAATCGAATCATCTCTAACGAAAAACAAAATGTTTTAGGTTCAGTGTTGACAAATGCTGGATATGACTGTGCTTACGGAGGAAAATGGCATGCTCATGAAGCAAGTATGTCAGCCGGTAATGGTTTTGAATTTATTGCCCCAATGGGAGATATCGGATTAGCTGAAAAAAGTGTTGCCTATATAGAATCTAAGAAAAAATCAAAGAAACCGTTTTTTCTCGTTGTATCTTTTGACAATCCACATAATATTTGTGAATGGGCCAGAAATGAACCTTTACCCTATGGGAATGTTTCAATACCCGATATCGATAAAACCCCCAATCTCCCAAAAAATTTTAAAAAATCAAGCTCTTTTCCTGAAGTAGTACAATTAGAACAAAATGCAAATAAAAAAGTTTATCCAACTTCGAACTACACAGAAAATGATTGGAGAAATTACTTGTACGCCTATTACCGTCTCGTAGAAAAAGTTGATTTTGAAATTGGTAAGATTATAAATGCGATTGATCAAAATAAATTAAGAGAAGAAACTATAATTATTTTCACATCAGATCACGGAGATGGAAACGCCGCACATGGTTGGAATCAAAAGACAATTTTATTTCAAGAAAGTGTAAAAGTGCCTTTTATCGCAAACTACAAAGGAGTGATTAAACCGGAAAAGACCACAAACAACACGCTCGTTTCAAACGGACTAGACCTCTACCCTACTATTTGTGCATTTGCCGGAATTAACAAAAAAAAATTACCAGGAAAAAACTTAAAAGACATCTTTCTATCAAAGAAAAAACAACTTGATCGTGAATATGTCATTGTAGAAACAAAATTCGAAGGAAAACAAGCCCTTGGAACAACTGGTCGTACGGTTATTACCAACAAATATAAATACATCCTTTACAATTGGGGTAAAAACAGAGAGCAATTGTTTGATTTAGAAAAAGACCCTTACGAAATGAACAATTTGGTGAATTCTACATATCATAATGAAATTTTAGACAATATGAGGAATACTTTACACAAGTGGTGTATAGAAAACAAAGATTATAAGTTCTTAAAAAAAGTAATCCTTCCTTCAAAAAGTGATGTTTCTAGCAGTACTCTTTTTATGACTCCTTATTAAGCCGATATGAAAATCTCAAGCATTTATTCCATACTTCTATTACTGGTTGCATGTAACCTTGATTCTAATAAGGATACAGTAGCCTTTACACAAAAAAACTGGGTAATAGAACAACAAGAAGGAGGTACTGTTTTTCTAAACAATACAAATATGGAAATCATAGATGCAAAAGGATGCACGATATGGTATCGAAATAAAATCAAAGAACCTCTGCAGATTGATTATATCGTTGAAGTAATAGATCAAGGTGGTCCGCACGATCGCGTTTCCGACTTAAATTGTTTTTGGATGGCAAATGATCCAAATGAACCAAATAACTTTTTTATAAACTCTGAATCAAGAAAAGGAAAATTCAATAATTATCATAGTCTTACACAATACTACGTTGGCTTCGGAGGTCATAATAACACAAAAACCAGATTTAGAAGGTACAATGGCGAACAGAACAGGCCACTACTACCTGAACATGATTTAAGTGGTGATAACTATAAAATATTTGCGAATAAAGACATTCACATAACAATAACCGTTGAAAACAACACCACTGTATATAAAAAAGATGGTGAAATAATATTTAAATATCAAGACAATGCTCCATATCGTACTGGATATTTCGGATTTCGAACAGTTAACAATCATATGGTTATAAAATCATTTAAAATCATCAATTTATAGAAAAACACCACAGCCCCCTATGTTTATTGGGTTTCACACGATATCCCCCCTCTTGTTGAACACTAAATCCCCCTAAATCACCTTAAGTATTTAAGAACTTGCAATCAGATAACAAAACAAAAATATCACACAATCAATACTATATGAAATATCTAAAATTATCTTTATTGCTAGTCATACCAATTATTATCGCATCTTGTATGGCGACTTCAAAGCAAAGTGAGGCACCACAGATTGAAGCACAAATAGAATTTGCCAACAAGCAATTGTCATTATTATTGAAAGTTGCCGAAGAAGAAAACAACATTCCAAGAACTTTAGACGCCGAAGGAAATATGCATTGGATCCATGAAAACTTTGATTGGACGGAAGGATTTTACCCTGGAACTAATTGGTATTTATATGAGTTGACAAAAGATGAAAAATGGAAAATTGCTGCTGAGCAATTCCAAGCAATTTTTGAGAGTCATAAGAATTATACGACAAATCACGACCTTGGTTTCGTGTTTAATTGTTCCTATGGAAATGGGTACCGTCTAACTGGTAATGAAGAGTTTAAAAATGTATTGATAACCGCTGGAAATTCTCTTATTACACGTTTTGATCCTAAAGTAGGTTGTATCAAAAGTTGGGATGTTGAAAAAGGTTGGCAATCTACCAGAGGGTGGAAATTCCCTGTGATTATCGATAATATGATGAATTTGGAATTGCTTTTTGAATTGTCAAAACTCACTGGGGATTCTAAATACGAACAAGTTGCAATTTCACACGCAGATACCACATTAAAAAATCATTTTAGAAACGACAACAGTTCATACCATGTAATCGATTACGATCCTGAAACTGGTGGCGTAAGAAATCGACATACTGCTCAAGGGTATGCACATGAAAGTTCATGGGCAAGAGGTCAGGCTTGGGGAATATATGGATATACTGTTTGCTATAGATATACTAAAAACCCTATCTACTTAAAACAAGCAGAAAAAATTGCAGATTTCATTATCAACTACCCTGGAACGCCAGAAGATGGAATTCCATATTGGGACTATAACGCTCCAAATATCCCTAACGAACCAAGAGATGTTTCAGCAGCTGCAGTGACAGTTTCTGCTCTAATTGAACTTCAAGCTTATTCAAAAGAATCATATCTTCCGGCAATAAATAAAATTATGAATTCACTGGCAAGTCCAGAATACACAGCAAAACTTGGTGAAAACAAAAATTTTCTATTGAAGCATTCAGTAGGAAGTATCCCTCACAACAATGAGATTGACGTACCATTAAATTATGCCGATTATTATTATTTAGAAGCCCTAGGCAGATACAAAAAATTATCAAAATAAAACTCATGACTATAAAAAACATCTATATCTTAGTTCTTGCATTTTTAAGTTCGACCGCACATTATTCTCAAACATCAGAAACTTGGGAAAATTATGTTCAAGCAAAAAAAAAGGGAAAAGAGCCCATACTACCTGATTTTTCTTACGCTGGTTACAAATACAGTGAAGAACAAATACCTAATGTGAATTTTAAAATTTTTGATGTTACAGAATATGGAGCAATACCTTCTGATTCAAAATCAGATAAAAATGCCATCAAGAAAGCAATCGCCGCAGCAATAAAAAACAAGGAAGGAATCATATTTTTCCCTAAAGGTACTTATCATGTCAATACAGATAAAGATGATAGCAGCCCAATCATTATAAACTCATCAAATATAGTCTTTAGAGGTGAAGGCGAAGGAGAAAATGGTTCAATACTCCATTTCATGAATGATTTGCCCCCAGCAGATCCTAAAAAACTGTACAGTTGTCCCGCTGCAATTCAGACGAGTGCAGGTGGTTCTGATAAGTTTTTAACCAACGTAACTTCAAATGCAACTAGAGAAACGTTTGAAATAAAAGTACAAGATGCTTCAAAACTAAAAAAAGGAGATTGGGTAATTCTAAAACTGATAAACAATGATAAAAAGTTGGTTCAAGAAGATATCTCACCCCTGGAACTTGAAGATGATTGGAAAAAAATAATCAACACAGGTGTTCAAGTTAATGAACGACATCAAATTGCCTCTATTAAAGGAAAAACCGTTGTTTTCTGTGAACCTATTCACTACAACGTTCGAAAAAAACATGGATGGAAATTGTATAGCTTTGCACATTCTGAAGGACTAGGTTTTGAAAACCTTAGATTCGAAGGAAATTGGAAGAAAGAATTTGTACATCATAGATCAGCTGAAGATGACAGCGGATGGGGCATTTTAAAAGTGTCGCGTGCAGTAAACTCTTGGGTTAGAAATTGTACATTTAAAAACGTTACGAATCCTTTAGGCTTTTCACAGGCGGCTTACAGTACAGCTATCGATATTACTATTGAAGGAAATATAGGTCACAGTTCTGTTCATGCAGGAGGAGGATCAACAGGAATATTAATTGCAAATGTGAATGATTTGGTTGGTATGCATCATGCAGTTGGCGTTGGTGGAGGAAGCACCTCGGCAACCGTTATCTGGAGAAGTAAATATCCTTCTCACACATCTTTTGAATCACATGCATCACAACCTAGATGCACTTTGTTCGACAACATTGAAGGTGGTTTTTTTACAGGTAGAGCTGGAGGTGCACGTCAGAGTCTTCCAAATCATAGTAAATACTTAGTATTATGGAATTATAAACAGACTAGTGCGGCTATCAAAGATTTTAGATTTGTCGCAACTGATTCTTGGTACTGGAGAATCGTACCCCCTATCATTGTGGGTTTCCACGGAGCAGAGACTACTTTCAAAAATGATGAAGTTCAAATCGCTGAAAGTATCGGGACTCCTGTACAACCTGAATCATTATTTGAAGAACAATTAAAATTAAGATTGGGAGAATTACCCAATTGGATACTTACATATAAATAAACTTAAATCTCAATAAAATGAAAAAATTAATCGCATTACTTGTAATAGTTTCTATGACCTACACTGTAGAAGCTCAAACTCAAAAATTAAAAGTGGTAGAAGATGCTTTTATTCAAGGTGGAAATACCTCGGACACCGCTTTTGGTGAAAGTTCACCGAAAAATCTACGAATTTTTAAATCCAACTCAGATACAAAATATTCACGTATTACTTATTTAAAATTCGAAACTCCAAAAAAACTAAAAAGCGTTGATAAAGTTACATTACATATACCGTTAAAAGTTTATAAAAATGAAGACCAACCCGATGCCACATTTAATTTAGAAATCTATGCTGTAGAGAATGACAAGTGGAGAGAGTTATCCATAACATGGTCTGATGCATTAGAGCTGGGAGAACTTGTTGGAAGCATGGAAGTGCCTCAATCTTTAGATGGAAAGAATCAAAAACTAGCAATTGAGTTAGATGCCAAAATCGTAAGCGATTTATTCAACGGAAAAAAAGATCGAAAAATCACGCTTGCATTGGTGAACTCTAATTTTAATAAAATAAGTGCAATGGCACCTTCAAAAGAACAATCAACAAAAGTTGCTTCTTATTTAATTATCGAATAACATAAAATTAAAAAGTTTTTTAAGGATGAGTTTACTCATCCTTATTAATTCAACTCAACTCCAATGTATTTAAAATATTTTTCATTATTTGTCCTCTCAACAATTTGTATATCCTGTAGTTCACAGAAAACAACAAAGAAAGTAGACACAAGTAAAAAACCCAATGTTCTGATCATCTTTCCTGATCAATTACGTCGGTACTCAGCCGGATTTTGGTCAGAAGCTCCTTACAATGTACACGTCAAAGGAAAACCTGACCCTGTAGTTACCCCGAATATCGATGGTTTGGCAAAAAACGGGATTGTTTTTACCAGTGCAATTAGCAATTTCCCCTTATGCAGTCCTTATCGAGGAATGCTAATGTCTGGTCGTTACCCTGAGCAAAACGGAATTTGGAACAACTGCAAGGTAGGTAGAAATCATAGTCTGAAAGATGACATCACTACAATTCCTGATTTATTTTTAGCTGCTGGATACAATACTTCATATTTTGGAAAATGTCATTGGTTGAAGAATGAACCATTATTTGATAAAAACGGGAATTATGTAGGTACTAAGAAAGCTCCTGGCGGGCATCATGTCAACAAATATGACACTTATGTACCAAGTGACAAAAGACATGGAATCGAATATTTTTATCAAGCCTTAAAAGACGAACATTTCAATCCGAGAATATACTCGAATGACCCTGATGCTATTGAAGGTAAAAAGGATGGAGAGCTCCATCTTCCAAAAATGTTTTCTGCAAAAAACGAAGCTGAAAAAATAATTTCGTATTTACATAACAAAAAATTCCGAGATCCCAACAAACCATTTTGTATGATTTGGTCGATGAACCCTCCTCACAACCCATGGGATGATGAAAATACTGATATGGAATCGTTACATCAGCACTATGATACCGACAAATTCCCACAAATTGACAAACAATTAGTAGTTAGAAAAAATGCAGATATTGATGTGGCAAACTATGCAAGACATTATTATGCAAACGTAACTAGTGCTGACAAATATATCGGTCAAGTCTTAACGGAATTGAAAAAAACAGGTCAACTAGACAATACGATTGTCATTTTTAGTTCAGACCACGGAGAAATGTTGGGTAGTCATGGTTTGACAGGTAAAAATGTAGTAGAGCTAGAATCTTTGGCTATTCCATTTATCGTGCATTGGCCCAAAGGAGTTCAAGCAGGAATTTCTGATATCTTGATGAGTGTTCCTGATGTATTACCAACAGTAATGGGCTTAGCGGGTCTTGAAAAAGAAATACCAAAAGACATCGAAGGTACCAACTATGCACCTTTATTGACAGAGCCTTTAAAAACAGATTTAAAAAAACCAGAGGCTGCATTAATCATGCTCGGTAATTCACGAGGTGTTCAAACGGATAGATACACTTTCTGTGTTCAAGAAAATAAAAGACCTTGGCATAAGAAAAAAGCAACTTCAGTGACTGCTGTTTTTTTCTATGACAATGAAAAAGATCCATACCAACTCAACCAAATACTACCTGAAGAGCAACCTGAAGTAGCCGAAAAATTACTTCATACTCTTGGAGAGCTATTAAAGAAAACTAATGACCCTTGGTACCAAAACAAAACGTATCAAGAAATAATTCCATATAAATAATAATTATTCAAATGAAAATCTGGGTCATTTCTATCTTAAGTTTGTTTCTATTTAGTTGTAAAGAATTTACAAGTGATAGTTTTGAACCCAGAATTTTAAAAAACTTCAAGAAAAATAAGGTTGATTCTAATCTACCAGACTACTCATATGCTGGTTACGAGTATGGTGAAAAAAGTATTTCAAACAAAAACGACCTCCATTCTTTCAATGTACTAGACTTTGGAGCCACTCCAAACGACTCTATAGATGACACAGATGCAATTAATAAAACCATTGAAGCAGCCGGTAAGAATCATGGAGGCATTGTTATGTTTCCAAGGGGAACATTTTTAGTAAATTCATTACCATCAAAAACGAACATCGTTAGAATCAATCACAGTAATATAATTTTAAGAGGGTCTGGTTCGGAAAACGACGGCACGATAATATTCAGTGGTTCTTCAACAAACCAAAATGAAAACGATAGTCCTTGGTTATCTCCTTTTGTTTTTCATAGCGGACTAAATCTGCATGACACTCATAGTTTTTTTCATGTTGATTCAATCCCTCCTACCTCCTCTATATCAAAAAGTGTTTCAAAAAACGAGACAATCATACACATAATTTCTACCGAAAAAATACGCAAGGGTGATTATATTATGATTTCTCTTCAAAACACAGATCAAAAAGGAAACCTAATTCATGAACTGATGCACCCCTTGGTTTTTGAAAAGTTTCAAAAAAGTTATGTCGATGCCGGCAAACAAAAAGCAAGATCATTTCAGTGGTTGGTGGAAGTCGACAGTATTCTTGATTCAAAAACGATAAAAATCGCGCAACCCACGAGAAGAAAAATTGATCAAAAATTCAATCCAATAATTACCATAATACCCATGTTAAAAAATATTGGTGTCGAACATTTTTATTTCAAATCTGCTTGGGATGGAAATTACAAACATCACGGAAATAGAGAAATGGATTATGGTTGGGGAGCAATCAATTTACACAGAGTTGCAAACGGTTGGATTAAAGACATTCATATTGATAACTACACTCAGACCACACAACTCGTAAATAGTAAAAATATCACGATAGAAGATATTCTTATTACGGGTAAATCAGGACATTATGCACCTAAAATGTATCACTCTTCTGACAACCTAGTGCAAGATATTGACGTTCAAAGTAAAATGACGCATGGTCCTAGTTTAGAAGGTTGCTCTTTTGGAAATGTTTTTAGAAATATAAAATTCAAACATCCATCTACTATCGATCTTCATGGAATTGGGAACCCTGGATTTTGTCCACCTATGTACAACTTGTTCGAAAATATTTCCAACATTGAAAAAATTGCAGGCGGAGGGGCTCCACAAAACTTACCTCATTCTGGAGAATATAATACATTTTGGGATATAGAAATTGAAGGGTGGAGAGATGGTGAGTTTAACGAACTGTTTTATTCTTGGATATGGAGAGATCCTAAACGCTTTAAAAACAAACTTCATATAGATTGTCACAAACAATACCTACGCAGCAATGTAGTTGCACTACGATCAAAAACACCTCATAAAAAACTTAGTATTGAACACCAATTTCAAGATAGAAATGACCCATACATTTACGTAGAAGGTTTAAATACTACTAAAAAAACTGTTCCATTATACAGTACGCAATTAGCGCTAAGACTAGATAATCAGAAGCATTGAGCATTTTTACCCTCTTCTTAAGCCAACCAGCCCCCTCTCAATTTCTTTTGTTATTTTTAATTTTATGGATTCAACCAAAATCCAACTAATTAAAAAATCAAATGAAAAAAATTAACATTAAACATTCTAAAAATATACTCCTCTATATAGTATTTGTATTATGCAGTATAGATATTCAATCTCAAGACCAATCTTTTGAAACCAACAGTGTTCCAAGTAACTGGTCAGCATCTTTAGGTACATTGAGTATTTCAGATAAACATACCAAACTTGGTGACAAGTCTTTGAAGTGGAATTGGAGTGCAAACGATGTTCTAACCGTTTCCGACCTAAACCTAAACGGTTTGATCAAAGATGAGGTTCAAGATTACTACAAAAACATGTTTAGAATGTGGATTTACTCAGAACAAGCCATTTCCGGTGATTCCTTTCAAATCGAATTTAAAGACAACAACAATGCTACGCAATTTTATTATGATTTCTTTATAAACTATACTGGCTGGAGAGCTGCTTCTGCTAGTTATAGATACGAAATGTCAGGTTTGAAATCAAATGATGACCTAAGAACTCTAATAATAAAAGCTCCTTCAACAGGAAGTGGCACCATGTATTTTGACTATATCGATTATACTATGGATAGAAATACTTCACGTGCACCAGATTATCAACTTACCTTTATCAATGCAAACAACAATGAACATTGGGGAGATTTAGTTTATTTTCAATCTTTACCCAAAACTGTTGCTATTGATAACTCACCTTCTAATCAAGAATTAACAGATCTTGCCAAAGTAAAACAAGAATACGATTCTTTTATATTGAGTTCGAAACCCGGTGCTTCCGTTTTAAATAAGGCTATTACAGCATATCAAGACCAGGAGATTGAATATGAAAACGGAATTATCTCTGGTCTCCCATTGTATGGAACAGATTACTCCGACAGTCAATCAATAGCCGCAGTAGATGACTTCATCCATATATTTGCAAGAGAGTACAAGCATAACAACAGTAATACGGCCTGTCTAAACTATTTTCTTAACTCTGTCCGATATCTTCTTGATCAAGGGTATGCAGATGGAAGTTTGGTAGAAACTATTCATCACATTGGGTATAGATTTAGAAACGTTGCCAAAGCCATTCATTTAATGAAGAATGAATTAGAAAACGCTGGCTTATGGGATCAAGCTCAAAAAATGGTAGAATGGTATGCTGCTATTGATATCATCTGGCATCCAACTGCACATGACAGCAACATGGACGATGCACTTACAAGGTCACTTCCATTACTTGGCGCTTGCTTATACAAATCAACTCAACCAGAGCAAATCCAATATTTGAAAGGTTTTAGAAATTATGCGCAAACATGGTTGACCACCTATGCGAAAGAAAGAAATGGGGTGAAGGTTGATTATACAGGATTCCATCATCATGTTTATTACCCTCAATATGCATTCGGATCATACAAAAGTCTAGCGCAAGCTGTAAACTACATATCTAGTAGTAGTTTCGGTATTTCTAGCGAAAAAAGGAATGTTTTTAAAAATATACTCTCAGTTGCTAGGGTTGTTATGTCTGATGACAATTTTAATAATTCTTTATCAGGTAGGTCTCCTTTAACCCCAATTTCAATTTCTAGTGCTTATAAAAACCTTGGCCTCATTGCACCTGTTGACGAACAATTAATCGGAGCCTACAATTATATCGAAGGGGCTGATGGTGAAACGAACTCGTATCCTGCAGAAACCCCTCCAAATGGTTTTTGGCAAATCAATTTTTCAAATTTAGGCGTGTACCGTCAAGGAAATTGGGTGGCAGATATAAAAGGTTTTAACAAATATTTTTGGGGAACTGAGATTTATACTAAAGACAATCGATATGGAAGATATCAAAGTTACGGAGCAGTAGAAATCTTGTACCCTGGTGGACATGAAAATTCTGGCTTTAATATCAATGGTTGGAACTGGAATATGCCTCCTGGAACTACAAGTATCCATTTGCCTTTTGAAGATTTAAAAGCTGCAATTAATAGACAAGATGAAAAAACCAACTCAAATTTTGCAGCTAGTTTAAGGTATGGAACTAAAGGTAGTTATTATGTTGATAGTAAATTAGAAGGAACTATCGGAATCTTTGGGATGGATTTTACTCAAAAAGACATTTTATCTGGGGAAGAAGGAGTTACATCAAGTTACAACCCAACATTTACATTTAAAAAATCAATGTTTTGTTTTGATGGAAAAATTATTTGTCTAGGGTCCAATATTAATAACAATGACAACACCAACCTAACAGCAACGAACTTATTTCAAAATAAATTAAACAGTAAATCTACCCCTATTACTATCAATAATAGTAGTACAACTACTTTTCCTTATACACCATCTCCATTATCTTCTTCGAACAATCATTGGATACTTGATGCTTACAATACGGGTTATTACATCAAAAGTGGCTCAGAGATTGTTGTTACTAGAAAAAACCAAACATCACCTCACGAAAATGGTGTTGATGCTGCCACTACTGGAGATTTTTCCTCAGCGTATATCAATCATAATACAGCACCAAATAATGAAGCATATGAATATGTGATAATCCCTGGAACAACAGCTACCCAAATGCAAAGTTTATCGAATGACATGGAAAACGAAAACACTGCTTTTTACCAAGTCATTCAAAAAAATGCAACTGCCCATATTGTCAAATACAACTCGAAACATGGATTTGTATTATTTAACAGTGGATCCTACGGTGCTACTACCCCAATCAAAAGCAACGATACACCCTGTCTAGTTATTACCGAAACTGCCGGGAACAACTTGAAATTATCAATTATGCAACCCGATTTAAATTTTGCTTCTAATTATGGTGCTAGTCAATCAATTACAACCACACTCGTGCTTAATGGAGATTGGTCACTGCAAACATCATCTGGAGGAAATGTTCAAATAACTGCTGGAACCAATGAAACAACGCTACAAGTAGATCTCAAGGATGGTCTACCTGTAGATATTGAACTTTTTTCAGGAGTTTATAATCCATTCTACCCTACTTTCTTTTATGAAGATTTTAGATACAATAACGGTACGAGAGGATATGATGTACAAATTGTTAAAAATACAGATGGTCAGTTAGAATCAAACTTGGGAAAAACGATTTCAAATATCGTTGACAACACTGATTCTAATGATGAATTTAATGAATCTAGACCCAATGTAAGAATTCCCAACAATACTACAAGAGACCAAAAAGCGATTTCAGTAGTTGGAGCTACATCTGGACAAAATTATGAATTGGAAGTTTGGATTCCGCTAACTTCAATTGACTTATCTAGCAACAATCCCTATATTGATGATTCAGACTCAAAAAAATACATTACATTTTGGACACAATCTAGATATGCCAATGGTGGTACTTCATCATTATCTGCACTTATATCTACTGATTATACAAATGACGTAACTACAGCTAATTGGACCGACGTTACTTCTCAACTTGGAAATATTGCCAAAAACGATGATACTAACAACCTAATATATTTGAAATCTATTCTTGATATTAGTGACATTGATAGTGATAATTTTACGTTGGCATTTAAATACGAAAGTAATAACTCTGCTTATTCTTTAAGTAACAGGAATGGTACATTCTACATTTCAGATGTGCATTATTTTACGAGTTCTGAAATCCTAAGTACACAAACTGTAGCTAAAGAGAACCCTTTAATCATTTATCCAAATCCAACCAACTCCAAAATCAATTTCAAATTAAATATTGAGGCTACAGAAAATATTATGGTTAAATTATATAATAGTTTAGGGCAAGTTGTGCATATACAGAACACGAGAAACCCCATTCCAGTTTCAGAGTTTAAGAAAGGAGTATATTTTTTAACAATTCAGCTTTCAAATGGATCTATTTTTACTAAGAAAATAATGATTAATTAATCACTTGACAACCTCATAGATTTTTGCTAATTTTCTATGAGGTTGTATTAAAAAAATATTATTACACTTTTTAAACAACGCAAATTTTGAATTTACAATTGATGAAACCTGAATAACATCCTCTTTTCAATTCAAACAAGAAACAACCACAAAACACTTACAATCAACAAAATAAAAAAACAACGAACATTTCACCCCTCAAAATAGACACGCTACCCCCCTACTGAGAATGCAATAACCTAATAATTTTGTACAGACATTAACCATATAAAGCTTATTAATTATGCGAAAAATTACATTATTTAAATTCTTTTTTATCACAAGCTTCCTGATAAGTTCGACAGTATTCGCTCAGAACGTGATTTATTATCAAGATTTTCAATATTTCACTAACTCTGGATTTAGATCATTTGCTACAAGCAATCCTGATGGAGAAACTTTGGAGGCTTCATCTGGAAACGCCCTTGTTACAAGAAAAACTGGATCAGGAGATATTGCACCTGAAACAACTTTAGGTTATACTCGACCTAGTACAACTATTCCAGATGGAGGAAGCAGAACAACAACAAGTGTTAAAATCGCGGGAAACTATGGTAGTAACAATTTAAATGCAACTGTTTGGGTTGTAACAGATGAAGTAGATATTTCGAATTACGAGAATATGACTGTTTCTTTCGCTACTAAAAATGCCTTCAAAGAGGGGACTAGTTCAAATACATTCAAAGTAATGATAGCAAAAAACTACACAGATGGAACTTCACCTGATGATGTATCATTAACTTGGATAGATGTCACATCCGACATTGTAGATTCAAACAATGATGGCAAAGTATTTGGAAATGATGGTAGTTTCGCCTACACTTATATTGATCTATCCGATTATATTGATGACGCAGGTTCAGACAAATTTGCACTTGCTTTTAAATATGAATTCACAGATCCAGGAGATTATGATAGTCCTACACAACCAATAAGAAACGGTGTTTGGTGGGTTTCGGATGTTCGTTATTATTCTACCCCTGTCGATGTTGCAATAGGAGCATTCTCAGCATTAAACACAAGTGCAAGCGGACAAACAAATATTTTTAAGGCTCCAACTGCAGCTATTTCAAATGCTAATTTTTCTAACAGCGGTACTGCTAAATGGGACGCTATTTTTGTAGATGATAACAGTGTTCCTAGATTAGCCGATGGTGTTGAGGCTCCAGTCAACGAAGGGTATTTATTCGAAGTTGCAGGAGAATACAATCCTATTTTAGTAAGCGAGGTAAGACATAAACTTGCAAATGCAACTTCTTCTAAAGGAGCAACTGGAGATTCTGAATGGATAGTTCAAGCTAGTAACGACGCAAGTAGTTGGACAACAGTGAGTACAGTAATAACTGTAGGATCTAATTCTGCTGACGAACGTACAACAATACTTTCTACTGCTGAAGCATATAGATATTATAGGTTTGTTTTGAATGGACCATGGACACCTAACCAAGCATATACAGCCCTACAACAGTTAGATTTCACAACTGCAGATGAAACGGCTTCAACAAATAATACTATTGATACTTTCAATTTATCAGTTTACCCGAATCCTTCAAATTCACAAATAAACATCGATGTAAAAAACAACGATGCGATTACAAGGGTTAATTTGATCGATTTAACAGGTAAAACAGTTTATTCAAATAACTCAACACAAACTATTGATGTCAGTAACTATGCGAAAGGAATTTATATTTTACAAATTTCAACAAAAATCGGTGAGTCTTCTAGTACCAAAATAGTTGTAAAATAATAGTCAAATGTTTAAGCAAAAAAGCCTCTATAATTTATAGGGGCTTTTTTTTATGAGTATTCTACCCCTTCTTGAAGAACAATATTCCCCACGGTAAAAATTTTAAACTGTGTTAATTTTAACATCTATTCATTTAACATTAACTTAGAATTATGAATCATTCGATATTCCAAATAAATAAATTTCTTTTTGCCTTTGCATTTATTGCACAAACAATTATAGCTCAGAATTCGTATACACCTGCGATAGAATCTTTTGAATACGACACTTCTTTAGATTATTATTCTAATACAAATGGCTCTACCCTATCTACAAGTAAAGAACACCATAAATTTGGAAAACAATCATTAAAATGGTCATGGACCGCTCCAGGAGCAATTTCTACCAAAAATTTCAGAATTTTAAATATAGATGAGAGTCCACTTAAATACGGAGATCATTTTCCTGCTAGTCCTACCTTGTCATTATCTATATACAACGAGGTTGCTCAAAATGAAAAAATAAAAGTATCCGCAACAAACAATTCCAAAAAAGAAATTTATTTCGAATTTGAAATAAACTTTACGGGTTGGAGAACCATTTGGGTTCCCTATTATGAAATGCAAGGTGCAGCTCCTGCGAAAGGTGAAGATTTGCAAATAGATAATTTTTCTATTAGCACTAATGCAACAAACGGAACTCTATATTTTGATGATATAGTTTTCTCTCAATATCAAGATGATCGTCATTCATACCCAGATAAAACGGTACCTTTTATAAAATCAGACAAAGAACCAGGTTCCGATCATTGGATGCCTTTGTTAAAATACATAGATTTTATCAACTCTGTTCAACAATTAGAAATATCAAAACAAAAAATATCTGATTTAAACTCAATTGAAAAAAAATTAGATAATTCTATAGGAACCCATAAAAAAACTCGCGTCAACATAGGAAAAATCAGAGCTGAATTTGAAAAATTAAAGCTTGTAGATAATGGTAAAACCGTTTTAGGTCCGCCAATGAATTTCAAACAAGAACAAGTATATTATAATAGCAAACAACAAGGAACTATCAAAGGAAATGAAATAAATGATTTAGGTAAATTGATAAAAAACATTGGTAAATGTTATCATTCTGCCTCCACAGCAGAAAAAGAAGAACTTAAAGACATGTTTTTAATGGCTACCAATTATTATTTAGATCAAGGTTGGCAAGAAGGAGCTTCTGGAGGAACAAGACATCATATTGGATATAATGTAAGAGAATTGGCAGAAGGTTTCTTTATGTTGCGTAAAACACTGCAAGAGTCAAACCTTTTAAAAGAAGTTGGAGGAAGTCTACAATGGCTATTCAATGTTGGTATGGTTTTGGACGATGAAACCAAATTTCACGTAAATCTCGACTATTTAAATACACAAGCCTATTATCATTTACTACTGATATTTATGGTTGAAGACTTGAACAAACAGGCAACCATACTAAGTGCATATGCAAATTACATAGGTATTACTCTTGGGCAACAAGATCAAGAATGGGGCTTTAAAATCGATGGTACTGCTTGGCATCATAACGGTCATTATCCGGCCTACGGAATGGGAGCATTTAGAAATGTACCAAGAATCATTCAAACTTTATCAGGCACCGAATTTAGAATTTCTGAAAAAGGACATGCGAATTTTAAAAATGCATTTTTAGCGACAAGAACATACAGCCAAAAAATGGATTATGGTTTTGGAAATGCTGGTAGACATCCTTTAGAAGATAATAGTATCAAATCTCTGAAAACGCCCTATCTACAGATGGCTTATTCTGGAAACCCTGAAGGAACGGAGAAAATCGATAGAGAAGTTGCCAGTGCTTACCTGAGACTCTGGGGCAGAAGTGATGCTTTAAACCGAAAAACTTTTACAAGTCTAAACAATATACAAGAAGAAAATTTAGATGGATATAAAACATTTCCATATGCTGCAACAGCCGTCCATAGAAGAAATAATTGGGCAGCCATCATAAAAGGATATAGCAAATATGTTTGGTCGTCAGAGATTTATGTTGGTTCGAATCGCTATGGTAGATATCCTGCAAACGGAACCATACAACTTTTGAATGAAAAAGGAGAGGCTGCAAGTGGATTCAAACAAAAAGGTTGGGACTGGAATAGATATCCTGGTGCAACCATTATTTATCTTCCTTTTGATGAATTAGAGCCTAACACTCCCCTATTAATGTTCCGATCAGCAGAAACATTTGCAGGAGCAGTTACTTTAGATGATAATGGTGTTTTCGGTATGGTTTTAAATGAATCAAAAGGATCTAATGCCGATGGAAACGAAGTTAATGTTGGTTTCCCAGGCAAGCTGAAGGCTAAAAAATCTGTATTTTCTTTTGGTGATAAATTAATTTGTATCGGTACAGGTATCTCGAGCATTGATAATGAAAATCCCACACAAACAAACTTGTTTCAAACTTCAATTACGAAAGCTAATCCTCCTACTTATACCAAAAAAGATAAAAGTATCACAAAGTCATCTTACGAAAAAGAGTGTGGCAATTGGGTAATTGACACCTATGGTAATGGTTATCATATCTTGTCTGACTCCAAAGTAATGACCGCTAGAAAAGAGCAATTTTCATATCATAATAAATATTCCGTTAAAACAGGCAAAATGGATCCTAAAGGAAAAGGACAAAAAGAAACAAAAGGAAAATTTGCAACTGCTTGGATAGAACATGGAATGAACCCGAGCAATGCATCTTATCAATATGTAATCTACCCTTTTCTAAAACAAGAAGAAGTCAAAAATTTTGGAAAAAAAATAAAAAAAGACAATTCATACGATATACTACAAGCGGATGATTTTGCACATATTGTGAAAGATAAAGAGACCAATACTGATGCTTATGTCATTTTCAACGCCTCGGAACCTATTAAACATGGTTTAATCACAGAAGTTTCTGAACCAGCTTTAATTATGTCTAAACAACTAACCGAGAAATCGTACGAAATTTCAATAGTACAACCAGATTTAAATTTTGAACAAATAAAGTCCAATCGATATATTAATAACAGTAGATTGGTTAACCTCAAAATTACGTTGAAAGGAATATGGTCGCTTAAGTCGGATCCAGCTGTTAAAAATATTTCTACTGAAAATGGAAATACAGTTATCGAAATGGTTTTTCAACATGGATTAAAATCTGCCTTAAAGTTAGCCATTAATTAGATTTACTGCATTCAAAAAAACAAATACAATCGATTGTATTCTTGATTTCGTTTACTATATTTACAAAATATTTAAAACTAAAAACTTTGAAGCCAAAATATAAACATTTCAAGATTACAAATCTTCTGTCTGCAGTATTGCTTGTTGTTTTCACATACTCATGTGATTCTATACAACAAACAAAAACTATCAAATTAGCCCATGGGCTAGACATGAACCATCCCGTTCATAAAGCGATGGAATTTATGGCCACAGACCTAGAGAAAAGATCTAAGGGTACATTGAGCATAAAAATATATCCAAACCAACAATTAGGTAACGAAAGACAAACCGTCGAGCTTTTGCAAATCGGGAGTTTAGGAATGACAAAAGTTTCTGCTGCCGTTATGGAGAACTTTGCACCAAACATGAAAATATTTGGGCTTCCGTTTTTATTTAGAGACCGAGCTCATGCTTTTTCTGTTTTGGATGGGGAAATCGGACAAGAACTTTTAGATGGAGGTAAAAAATATTGGCTAAAAGGTTTAGGATACTACGACTCAGGGAGTAGAAGTTTTTACACGAAAGAAAGACCTATTGAAAAGCCAGAAGACTTAAAAGGATTAAAAATTAGAGTTATGGAAAGTGTCACTGCAATGAATATGGTGAACAGTTTAGGTGGCTCTCCTACTCCTATTTCTTGGGGTGAATTGTATACCTCTTTGCAACAAGGTGTTGTAGATGGTGCAGAAAACAATCCTCCTAGTTTTTATTTATCAAGACATTATGAAGTTTGTAAATACTATTCGTTGGACGAGCACACCACTGTACCTGATGTTCTAATAATGGGAACTCACCTATGGGATAGTTTAAATGAACAAGAAAAAAAATGGGTGCAAGAGTCGTCTACGTCTTCTGTCGTATATCAAAGAGAACTTTGGTCGAAAGCTGAAACCGAAGCTTTAGAAGAAGTTCAAAAAGCAGGAGTTAAAATCTTTAGACCAGACAAAAGTAAATTTCAAGAAAAAGTAACTTCTATGTATGAAGACTACATAGATGACAAAGAGATATACAGTTTAATACAAAGAATTCAAGCAGTTAAATAAAAAACATAATGAGAAAAAAAGTAGATAAATTTTTAGGTTCTTGTTTGTCTATAATTATGGCTATTATGGTTGTAAATGTATTGTGGCAAGTATTCACGAGATTCATTATTGGTACGCCAAGTTCTTTTACAGATGAACTTGCTCGATATTTAATGATTTGGGTTGGAGTTTTAGGTGCTGCCTATATTTCTGGTCGAAAAATGCATGTTGCAATTGATATAATTCCATCAAAACAAAAAAAATCAAATCAAATCAAGATAAAAGTATTTGTAAATATTTTGATCATATTGTTTTGCTTTGGAGCGCTAATCATTGGTGGAATCAGGTTGGTTTATATAACTTATATATTAGACCAACACTCTGCAGCACTGCAAATTCCTCTTGCTCTCGTATATTTAGTGATTCCAATCAGTGGAGCACTAATTATTTTTTACAAAATTTCTGACATCATCAATAAACAAATATTATAATGGAATACATACCAATAGTTATTTTAGTCTTAAGTTTCATCAGCTTTTTATTGATCGGTGTACCCGTAGCTTGGAGTATCGCTATTTCTTCACTATTAACCATGTTCGCAAGTATTCCGGTGTTACCTGCCCTAACTACTGTTTCACAAAGAATCGGTACTGGATTAGATAGCTTTGCGCTACTCGCAATCCCATTTTTCGTTTTATCAGGCCAACTTATGAACAAAGGAGGTATCGCTCATCGACTCATCAATTTCGCAAAAACATTGGTTGGTGCTCTTCCCGGAGGATTGGCATTAATTAATGTTATCGCAGCAATGTTGATGGGCTCTATTGCTGGTTCAGCAATGGCTTCTGCATCGGCGATGGGAAGTATTCTCGGACCTGAAATGGAAAAAGAAGGGTATTCAAAAGAATTTGGTGCAGCGGTAAACATTACCTCTTCTACCATCGGATTGATCATCCCTCCAAGTAATGTATTGATCGTTTACTCATTAGCTAGTGGAGGCGTTTCGATTGCTGCTTTATTTGTTGCTGGTTATATCCCTGGTATATTAACAGGTCTCTTTTTAATGCTTGTTGCCTCTTTTTGGGCGAAGAAAAAAGGTTATAAACTTGGAGAAAGAAGCACTTTTAAATCAGTAATCAAAACTTTTTCAGGAGCATTTCCAAGTTTAATGTTATTGGTTGTTGTTATTGGAGGAATTGTAATCGGAATATTCACAGCTACAGAAGCTTCTGCAATAGCCGTTTTATACACACTAGTTCTAGGTTTCTGGTACAAAGAAATTAGCCTTAAAGATTTACCTCAGATATTATTAGATTCGTGTGGTACTACCGCAATTGTAATGTTGTTAATTGGTGCTTCAATGAGTATGTCATGGGTAATGTCGTACGAAAATATTCCTCAAAATATTTCTGAAGTTCTTTTGGGAATCAGCGATAATAAAATTGTCATCTTATTAATTATAAATTTCCTATTACTCTTTGTTGGAATTTTTATGGATATGACACCTGCCGTATTAATCTTTACCCCTATTTTTTTACCAATTATCACAAAATTAGGCATGGATCCTGTTCAATTCGGAATCATCATGGTTCTTAATCTTTGTGTTGGTCTTTGTACTCCACCCGTTGGTTCTGTATTATTTGTGGGAGTTGGAATAGCGAATACAACTATAGAGAAAGTAGTGAAACCATTGCTTCCATTATTCTTTGCTATGATTATTTCTTTATTATTAATTACATACATCCCAGCATTAAGTCTTTGGTTACCAAGTCTATTTGGTTTGTAGATTTAACTACAACAAACAAAAAAAGCTTTTCTTAATCGGAAAGCTTTTTTTGTTTTGCACTTATCTCAAAATACTATAAACAAAAACAATACATAAATAAACAAATATCATTCAAGAATAGTACCTATAAATGATCGTATTTTGTATTTTTGTTTAACATTATTTAAATTGTACTAAACATTTATGAAAAAATATACACTGAATTTTGTTTTTTTACTGCTTACAACATTTATGTACGCACAAAAAACTTACACATTAAGTGGTGTAATTTCTGAGAAAAGTAGTGGTGAAACACTTATAGGAGTAAATGTAATTTTCACAGAACTACAACGAGGAACCGTTACCAATGGTTATGGGTTTTACTCTATCACTCTTCCCGAAGGAACATATAAAATCGATATTAGCTATCTAGGTTATAAAAACATCAGTAAAACGATTGTTTTAAATTCTAATGTCAAAGAAAATTTTAATCTAGAAATTGCAAGCGAGCAAATAGATGAAGTCATCGTAAAAAGTAATAGCCCTACTTTCAGTTTAAAAAAACCTGAAATGAGTGTACACAAAATAGGTGTACAAACCATCAAGGAAATGCCAGTAGTATTAGGAGAAGTAGATATAATCAAGTCTATTCAACTCTTACCTGGTGTAACTAGTGTTGGTGAAGGTGCTTCTGGGTTTAACGTACGTGGAGGTGCTGAAGATCAAAATCTAGTTTTGTTAGACGAGGCAACCCTATATAGCTCTTCTCACTTGTTTGGGTTTTTCTCAATATTTAATGCCGATGCCGTTAAAGACATTAAGTTATATAAAGGAGGTATCCCTGCTAAATATGGAGGACGTGTCGCATCTGTATTAGATGTACATCAAAAAAACGGAAACAAACAAGAGCACCACTTCACTGGAGGACTCGGATTAATTTCAAGTCGTTTAATGGCAGAAGGACCGTTGCAAAAAGGAAAAAGTTCATATTTGGTTGCTGGTAGAGGATCGTATGCACACATATTTTTAAAATTCAACCCTGAAACAAAAGACAATACGGTTTACTTTTATGACTTAAATACGAAATTGAACTTCGATATTGATGATAATAATAAATTATATGCCTCTGGATATTTTGGAAGAGATGTTTTCACTATCAATAATTTTTTCACAAACTCTTACGGAAATCAAACATTTAATGTAAGATGGAATCACTTATTCTCAGACAAACTATTTTCAAATCTAACGTTGATTTATAGTGAATACAAATACTTTTTAAATTTAGATTTTATTGGTTTTGATTGGGACTCAGGTATACAGAACTTTCACCTGAAGTACGACTTTAAAAATTACATTTCAGACAATTTTACACTCTCTTATGGATTGAGTGGAATTCATTATCATTTCAATCCTGGAGAAATTACACCAAGTAAACCTGAATCACCTATCAACCCTGATAAACTGGATCAAAAATATGCTATTGAGCCAGCTATCTATGCAGAAGTTGAGCAATCACTATCTGAAAAATTCTCAATGAATTATGGTTTGCGAATCAGTTCATTTTTTAGAATGGGTGGTCAGAGTATCTATACATATGAAAATGACGAACCTATATCCTTCAACCAAGAAATCGGTGTCTATGAGGAAGGTGTAGTAAATGGAGCAAATGAGTATGCAAGAGGTGAGGTAATTCGTACGTTTTACGGTTTTGAACCCCGATTTTCAGCATCTTACAAGCCCAATGACAACAATGCTTTCAAAGCGAGTTATAACAGAATGTTTCAATACATTCACTTAGTCTCAAATACAGTTTCTGCTGCCCCATTAGATGTATGGACACCAAGTGGTACTTATATTGAGCCACAGATTTTAGATCAGTATGCTATAGGATATTTTAGAAATCTTAAAGATGGAGATTATTCTATTGAAACCGAATTATATTATAAAGACGTTCAAAATCGTTTGGATTATAGAGATGGTGCAGATTTGATTGCTCAAAACCAAATTGAAACTATTGTCTTAAGTGGTAAATCTAGGGCCTATGGTTTAGAACTTTCATTAAAGAAAAATGTCGGTAAATTTAAAGGGTGGATTAGTTATACTTTGTCAAATACTGAGCAAAAAGTTGAAGGTACTCAACCTGGTGCAACAGGTATCAACAACGGAAATTGGTACAAATCACCTTACCACAAATTACATGACATCTCAATTACAACAAGCTATAGCAACTCATTAAAGTGGCGATTTGGAGCGAACTTTGTATATCAATCAGGTAGGCCCGTTACCTATCCTAATGGACAATATACTTCTGCTATTAATGGAGATTACAACAACCCAAGTTCAAATCTTAGTGTTCCAATCTATAGCGACCGAAATCAATTTCGATTGCCAAGTTATCATCATTTAGACATTTCTGCTACGTACACCCCGAAGCCAAATAGCACCAAGAGATGGAAAGGTGAATGGGTATTTAGTATTTACAATTTATATGGTAGAAGGAATGCTGCCTCGATAGATTTTAGAACAAACCAAGAAACGGGTAGAAATGAAGCTGTACGAACATCAATTTTTGGTTTCACTCCTTCGTTTACTTATAATTTTAAATTTTAGTCGTGATGAAATATATATACATATTTATAACAATATTACTTTTTACATCATGTGAAGATGTTATTGATTTGCCTTTAGAAGAAGGTCCTAAACGTTTGGTGATTGATGCAAATATAAACTGGCAAAAAGGAACTTCTGGGGCAAATCAAAAAATTAGGCTAACCGAAACAGCAGGTTTTTACGATCTAACTGTACCTGTGGCAACTGGTGCAACTGTTACCGTGACTAGTGGAGCTGGTACCGTTTTTCCATTTACTGAAGAAGGAAACACAGGTATTTATTCAACAACTACTTTTTTACCTGAGATTGAAGAAACTTATACACTTTCAGTTAATTACAACGGAGAAACATTTACCGCAGAAGAAACTTTAAAGTCCGTTTCGGAAATAGTTTCTATAGAACAATCTATTCAACCAATTTTTGGAACCGATTTAATTAAAGTAGAATTCTTCTTTCAAGACCCAGAAGGAGAAGAGAATTATTATATAAATCAATTCAACTACCCTGGTTTTTTAATTGATACTTACGGAGCCAGAAGTGATGAATTTACAGATGGACAATTAAATAGTGTCTTTATTCAAGATGAAGATTTAGTACCTGGACAAAAACTTACATTATATTTTTATGGTGGTTCCAAAACATATTTCAATTATTTCAATTTATTGTTAGATCAAATTGAAGCTGGAGGTCCTTTTGCAACACCTCCAGCTGAAGTAAAAGGTAATGGAATTAACATAACAAATCCTGACAAAAAGCCTTTAGGTTATTTTAGGTTGTCTGAAATGGTGGTTGAAGAATATGTAATCCAAGAAATTGAATAAGAATCAAGAGATTTAGTACTTTTGATAAAAACATCAAATTTGGATTTTTTAAAAACTACGGAGCAAAGTTCTCATTACAATAACTTAGAAAACATGTCGGCAAGTGAATTGCTGACACACATCAATAATGAAGATAAAACAGTGGCAGTCGCAGTGGAAAAAGCCATTCCACAGATTGAAGCCATTGTAAAAGAAATCGTTTCAAAATTAAAAACTGGTGGTAGATTGTTCTATATCGGAGCTGGAACTAGTGGAAGATTAGGAATTTTGGACGCCTCGGAATGTCCTCCTACTTTCGGAGTAACTCACGAACTTGTGATGGGCTTGATTGCAGGTGGAGACACAGCAATAAGAAAAGCTGTTGAAAACGCCGAAGACGACACGAATCAAGGTTGGAAAGACTTGCTTGCCTATAATATCAACTCAAATGATGTTGTGATTGGAATCGCTGCTTCCGGAACCACACCTTATGTGATAGGTGCTTTAAAAGAAGCAAATAAATCAGGAGTAACTACCGGCTGCATTACGATGAATGAAAACAGTCCTTTACATTTAACTGCAAAATATCCTATTGTTGCAGTAGTCGGGCCAGAATTTGTGACAGGAAGTTCTCGTATGAAAGCAGGTACTGCTCAAAAACTAATTTTAAACATGATTAGTACTTCTACCATGGTATTATTAGGAAAGGTAAAAGGGAATAAAATGGTAGATATGAAACTTTCTAATGACAAACTTGTTGACCGGGCCAAAAGAATGGTCATGGAAAACCTAAACGTATCACTCGAAGAAGCCACTATACTTATAGAAAAACATGGCAACGTTAGAAATGTTCTTGAAAAATATAAAGCATGAGTACTAACCCACCAAATATAAAAAAAGGATTGAAGTTTGTTTTCGGATCGATTCCTTTTATCATCTTAGCTCCTATTTTAATGAATATTGGTTTTTCTGCTATTAAAAAGGATGAAAATTATATAATAATTACTATTGCCTTTGTGATCGCAATTATTGCAATAGGGTTTGTAATGAATGGGATTAGACTTGTTTTGAAGGCCTTATTTCACTAAGAAATTACCGGAACTTTTTTTGGTGTGGTAGGGTTAAAACCAAACATATCATCTGGCAATTCAATACCCAATTGATGAATGATATAACCAATACTCGCATAATGATGGATTGCATGACTATGCGCCTGTATTAAAGCAGCAGATAAAGTATATCGTGCTCTAATTTTCCCATTCCCTAAATCGTCTATTACAAAAATCGTTTGTTCCAAATCAACGTGTGTTAAGTATTTTAACTTTTCTATAGTAGAAACTATATATTTTTCACCAACTTCAATAATCTCCTCGGCTTCCTTGTTTCTTTTTCTTGCTGTTAAATCTATTTCACCACTTTCTACACCGTCAAACACACAATTAAACATATCTAAAATATGTCGTATATGTCCACCAATACTTGAATTATAGGGTTGTACAGAAGTGTCTTTGTATTGTCCTTCAGAGATAGTATTTAATAAATGGATTCCCTTTTCTAGATTACTTTCTATAGCTTTGATCATGCAATTATATCTTTACGAGGCTTTGACGTAAATATACAAATTCAATTACACAAAATTTAACAATAATATTTAGGTCAATTGTTACTTTTTAACAATTTTCGATAAAGCCATGTTTATATCTACTGATATAGAGAACTTTATCAGTAAAAACAAGTAAGGAACAGCAATACAAATACTCTTTAAAAGAATATTTATGAGTGGATGAAACGGAAAATCCCAAAATATAAATACAAAATAAAAAATGACAATCTGAAGTAAAAGCAACCCCGTTTTATTCGTAAAAGGCAGCAATTTAAACTTTTTATGAACGTAGTAAATCTTAAGGCTATTGAATACAAGTACTACTAGTAAAGTTGACAAAGCAGCCCCTACAATACTCAATAAATCGATCAAATAATGATTCAATAGAATCACAGTTATTGCCATAGCAACACCATAAGGCAATAAAATCTTATAGTATTTTGAATTAGAAATTATTGCACCGTTACCACCTAAAAACATATGGTAAAGTTTCGCTATAGAAATTGTCAAAACGACCCAAAATCCGCCTCTAAATTTTTCAGGAAGCAACTCGTACATTTCTGTAACATTCAAATTTATTAACAAAAACACAAGTCCAGAAACAGCCAATAAATTGATGGAACTTTTTTTATACAAGCTCGCTACCTCAGTCATATTGTTTTCATTTATATTTTTCGAAATTAGTGGCTGTAAAATATGTGCCATAGCTCTTCCGGGTGTCTCTACTACAGAACCAATATATACTCCAACAGAATAATAAGCTGTTAAGGCAATTGCCTCCTTTTGAGGTATCATAAATTTATCAATATCAATCAAGATAGTTCCAGCAGCTCCGGCCAGAATTATGTACAACGAATATTTTAAAATATCAATACTATTTTCTGGCAGTTCAAAGACAAATTTCGGAGGGTAAAGATAAAATGCATAGAGCATCATCAATAGCATTCTAATAAAATATGCACCCGACAAATACCATACAAACTCTTCTACTGAAATCCATTCAAAATAAACAGAAAACAGTAACACCATAGCAGCCACTCTAGAAAAAAGTTCTTTCAACAAATTACCATAAACCGATTGCATTTGTACCTTAGACCAAGCATAGAAAATTTCGAAATAAGCTGTTGCAATCGCTACGAAATAGATCACCCAAACATACTCTTTGACAATTGGATTTTCCAACGAGAGATAATTTGAAATCGATTCGTAAAACACCACTCCAACAAACCCTGAAGGAATTGCAATTAACAACGGGAGAAAAAGAGCTGTCGATAAAAAACGATCCTTTTCTAGTTTGGTTTTATAAGAAGAATAAAACTTCAGTATAGTATACTGAACTCCAAACGCTACAAAAGGCATTAATAAATTTGCTGTAGACAACAAAAAAGTTACCAATCCGTAGTAAGTATCTTCTAAAAAAGATGTGTATAAAAACAATGCATTCACTCCACCTATGGCAAAAGCTCCATAGATAGTAAGTGTATTTTTAAACGATTGTTTTAATACAATTCCCATTTTAATTGATCAACATTTTTATTGCCTCATGAATTTTTTCTCCTACTTGATTTCCAAATAAATCAATTGAAAAATCACCTTTCATTGCCAATAACTCTTGGTAGGCTAGTTTCATTTTCTTTGCGTCTGCACCTACTATTTTTGCAAAACTATTTTCAACCAACTCCACCCATTCTGTTTGTTCACGTGCAACGATGCAATACTTCTTATTGAAAAAAGCTTCTTTTTGCAGTCCTCCACTATCGGTAATAACCATAGCACAGTTTTTCAATAACTCCAACATATCGAAATATCCCACAGGAGTAATAAATCGAATTGGATACTCTAAACCATGTTGTTCTAAAATTCGTTTTGTTCTTGGATGTAATGGCATCACAACTTGCTTCTCTAAATGTATTTCAGAAAGGCCTTCAAAAATAGCTGTTAATTGTTCTAAAGAATCTGTGTTCTCTTGACGATGTATTGTTGCCAATACGAAATCATTATTTTTTAAATCAAGGTTACTTATGATCGAAGACTTTCTTTGCGAAAACTGACTGTAATAGGCAACGGCATCTTTCATTATATCACCACATTTATCCACTTTTATAGGCAATTGATCATATCCTTCTGCGGACAAATTTTTCAATGCTGTATCTGTTGGACACAGTAACAAATTCGCTATTCTATCCGTTAATATCCTATTCACTTCCTCCGGCATTTGCATATTAAAAGAACGCAATCCAGCCTCGATATGTACAATTTTCACTTGTAATTTCTGTGCTGCCAAAGCACCTGCTAAAGTCGAGTTTGTATCACCATAAACAACCACCAAGTCTGGTTTTTCATCAAGCAAAACTTCTTCAATTTTTTCAAGCATTTGCCCGGTCATAGCACCATGTCCTACCCCATTTACATTTAAATTGTATTTAGGATGAGGAATATCCATTTCTTTAAAAAACACTGCACTCATATTGGCATCATAGTGTTGTCCCGTATGCACTATTACCTCTTCAAAAAAGGCATGTTTATTTATGATACGACTTAACACTGCGGCTTTTACAAACTGGGGTCTTGCCCCTAAAATAGTAACAATTTTTTTCATCTATGCAACGGTTTGCTTAATCAGTTCTGCCAGTTTTTTCGTTATTTCTTTTCTGTGGTACTTTTCAATTCCGATAGAATTCACAGACAATCTTGTTTCTTTAAATATTTGATACATTTTAATCAATTCTGATTTCAACTGCTCTTTATCATCGAATCCAACTATAGAACCTGCTTTAGTCGCTTCTAAAATATTCGCCAAATCGCCATCTATTGGCCCTATTGCTAAAATAGGTCTTTTTGCAACCAAATACTCAAATACTTTTCCGGTTACTATACCTTTTGCGCTAGGTACTCTATTTATTGACAATAACAATAGTTGCGATTTTTTTTGATAGTTCTGAACTTCTTCATGCGGAACATAAGAAATAAAGCTGGTATTTTTCTCTAATTGATTTTTCTCAATCTCATCAGTAACGCTAGCATCTATTTTACCGATCAATTGTATTTCAAGAGCAGCAGAAAAGCCATCAATTTCTTCAGTAAGTTCTGATAAAACTTCCCACAAAACACGAGGATTTCTGTCTTCGTTCATCATACCAATATGGGTAATTGAAAAGGCAGTATCTAAGACCACTTTGTCAGAAGTTACTTCAGTATCAAAACCGTTTGATAGTACAACAGTATTACTATTTAATGCTAAATAATTCTTTCGCATCGTCTCACCAACAACAACAACCGCATCTGACTTAGAAACCACATTTTGCTCGTATAACTTGTGTTTTTCCAATGCTTTTTTTGTCAGTGGTAGTTGATGAAAATAATCTATATCTGTCCACGGATCTCTAAAATCAGAAATCCATTTAAGATTCATTTTTTGTTTCAATTTCATAGCAATACAATGCAAACTATGAGGAGGTCCAGATGAAATAATTAAATCTACCGGATTCTCTTTAAGGTATTTTTCTAAATACGAAACAGATGGTTTTATCCAAAACATTCGTGCGTCTGGAATAAAGTAATTTGCTCTAATGTAGCTACTCAATCGTCCAAACATACTTTTTTGCTGTGAAAGAAATCCAGCATTGGTCATATTTTTCTTGCCTTTAGATAAAAGGTTCACTAATTGATAAGGCTCCCATATTGGTTGCTTAAGCACTTCAATATTTGAAGGTATCTCATTTAACAAGCCTTCATCTTGTATCGAAAAATCTGGATTTTCAACAGTATATACCACTGGCGTTATGCCAAATTCTTGTAAATATTTTACAAACTTTAGCCAACGTTGTACACCTGAGCCTCCTGCAGGTGGCCAATAATATGTAAGAATTAATACTTTCAAATTTGCCAATTATTATATAAATCTAGCAATTTTTCGCTCTCTGATTCCCAATTTTCACCTTTTTTAGTAACGGCATCAAATGCATTTTGTATTTTCTGTTGATACTCCTCTATATTTGAATGAATCTCGTGTACTTTATGTGAAAAATCAAGTGAATTACCAGCTTCGAACACGACTCCTGCATCGTAAGTACCAACAATCCTTTTCAAAGGTTTACATGAACTCACCAACAACAAACTCTTACTCAACATAATTTGAAACAACTTGTGCGGTATGGTATTGTTCGTATGTTCGTCTGCATTATGTGGTATCATATTAATATTTGAAGCTTGCATGATTGCGGCTACTTCTTTGAAAGGTCTGTAACCAACAATTTCAACATGATTTTGCAATTTATTGGATTCAATCAAACCAACTAATGTGTTTTGCACATCTTTACTTCCTTTGCCAATCAGATACATTTTTGCTTCAGGAATGTTTTCTGAAACTAGTTTCATTCCCTTAATAGCTGTGTCTAGACCTCTATGTGGACCAAAACCTCCTACATATGTAATAGAAAAACGTTCTGGATCAATACAATTCTGTATTTTATTATTTTCAAAATTTTCGACAAAATCAATCTTTTCATGATTAGAAATCACGAGCATCTTACTTGAATCAACTTGAAAATTATGAGCAAGTTTTGCTTTCATTTCCTCTACAACACAAATAATCTTATCATACTTTTCACAGTATTTTTTTTCTTTTTTAGACCACTGCTTCGGATTAAAGAAAAGTGCATTTTTTAACTTGACTATCGAGCTCTTTCTCCATGCAAACCAAGTTTTCAATGCCTCTGGAAAGTTTTCATGTAGATCGAGTATCAAACCTTTTTTCACTTCTTCTTTAAACAAGTAACCCGTGCCTGCAATTGGCAAATCGTGTATATGTAAATAGTCTATTGCAAATTTTCGAAATACTTTTTTCAATCCAAAATAAAAGAAAATATTGATGTCGGTGATACTTTCTACAATGTCGTATATTCCTTTTTTTTTAAAGCTGTAATTATCACCTATTCTATAAACCAATACACCATTGATGGTTTCTTGTTTTGGCAACTCTTTTTTCGCTGGGCAAATAACTAAAATTTTCTTTCCTTTTTCAGCTAATGACTCTGCTTCTTTTCGAACTCGTATATCATTTGGATAATTTCCATCTACAACCATACAGATGTATCCATATTCGTTATCTTTCTGCATATACGGCATAGTATCTCGGTGTGAATGTTCTCAGTATCGGCCTAAAACCTATTTGTTTAATTGGACTGGTCCATTTCTTAGATGTCTTAGCATTCCAACCAGATTTTTCTAGCAACCAATCAAATTGCCAATCTTCAAATTCATGATAGTGACGATCCCACATATCGGTTTTGCTTCTATACGCACTAGCAAACCATAATTTCAAGGGTATTGTAGTAATCAACTTGTTTGCATTTATCAATTTTAAAACATTGTACGGAGCTAATAAATGCTCAAAAATCTCAAACGCTGTTACTGCATCAACCTCTTTATCATTCACAATTTCCGGCAATTCATCTAAATCTTCTCCATGCGTATTGTAAACGGTATAACCATTCGCTTCCATAATTTCTGAAAAAGGATTTCTAACACCTAAATCGAGAATTACAGCCGGAGCAGGTAATACTTCTTTTAAAAAAGCTAAGGTATGCTCATACCTTTTGTTTGGCATTGTTTTATACACGTTTTCTGTTTTTAAAATAACCAAAAGCCAATATCCCTAAAAAGAAAATCAAAGCTCCTAAATTAATTATATTTCCTTTTGCGATTACTGTTGGCTCAAACTTAAATACTATTTTATGTTCACCAGCAGGTACTTGCAAAGCACGTAGAACATAATTTGCTCTGATATATGGTACTTGTTTACCATCTATATAAGCATTCCAACCATCTTTATAATAAATCTCAGAAAACACCAATAATTGATCTAAATCACTTTGAACTGAATAACTGAATTCATTGGTTTTAAATGCATCTAAAGCAACACTATTCGAGGCTATAGTTTCTGTTTTTTTGTACGCTTCATAAAACTTAGGAAATTCATTTTTATTGACAATTGCAGTCGACTTCGAATTGAAACTCGCCAATGATAAAATTTCTTCATTTGCATTCGAAACAAATTTTACATCATTTACAAACCAAGCATTTCCGTTGGCATCTGAATTTACTTGTAGCGCTTCATTTCCTTCCTCATCGGGTAAAATAAAGTATTTCGTATTCAACATATTCAAGACCTGTAAATTGTTTTTCGCAATATGAAAATCAACTAGCTCTTGATAACGTCCTAATTTCGCAGCATGATACCCCCCTATAGAATTATGAAAGTAAGATGTCGCTCCATCATTCATAAAATTCAATGTAAAATTAGCCACTCTATAGTGACTTTTATCTTTCAATATCGCTTTGTCTATAGATGATTTCACAAATGGTTTTTCAATACGTATCGCCTTGTGAAAATCACTTTCATCAACATATCTTCTTGCTACGCCTACCATATCAAACAATAAAAGCAAGGCCAAACCACCAAATAAAATAGTTTTCTTTAAAGATCCTTTTATATAACCAAACAACAATACTGCAGTAAATAGCACTAACAAAAATGATCGCAAACTATCGTCAAAAAATATAGCTTTTCGATCGGCCTCAATTGCTCCAGAAAAACCTTTGATCATATTGTCATAGGGAGTAGCTCGGTAAAAATCTAATATTGAAGTTCCGAATACAGTAAAAAACAACGCCAAACCACCTACTATATAAAAACTCTTTTTTAAGATGGCTAACTTTTCACTAGTAGACTTTTCTCCAAATAATAATTCTTTCAACCCTAGCATCCCCAAAAGAGGAGCCGCAATTTCAGCTAAAATCTGAATGGATGAAACCGCTCTAAATTTATTGTACAAAGGAATGTAGTTTATAAAGAAATCTGTTACCAATGAAAAATTATGTCCCCAGCTCAGTACAATCGACAAAACAACAGTACCAACTAACCATTTTTTCAACCTTGCTTCCACAAGAAAAATCCCTAGAACAAATAAGAAAACAAATACAGCTCCAATATAAGGGGGACCTGAAACACCTGGTTGACTTCCCCAATAAGTAGGTAAGCTTTTCGAGAAGTCTTTCGCTTGGCGACTGTCAATTCTAGAATTTAATAATGCATAGGTATGAGAGTCTTCTCCGAGATTTTCAACACTAGCACCTCCCATAAACCTTGGAATAAACACATTCAAAGTTTCTAAGACTCCAACACTATACGCGGTAATATAGTCCTTAGACAAGCCCGAAGTTTGCTCTTTTTGCTTACCCTCGGGTGTTATAGTTAATTCACTTTTACCACGAGTACTGTAATCTGCGTATTCTTTTGTTGCTAACAAACTACTCGCATTCATTGCCAAAGCAAGAAACCCAGCGAGAAATAAAACTCCCACTTGTCTAATAAACACTTGCAATTGCTTTTCTTTTACACTTTCAATAAGAACTACTAAGCCCAAAATCAATAATGAAAACAACATATAATAAGTCATTTGTGGATGACTTGTATTTAACTCCAAAGCCAAGGCAATTGTTGTTAAGAAAAACCCAGTCAAATATCTCTTCTGAAAAACTAACAGCACTCCAGCAAAAACCATTGAAATATAACCAATCGCATGTGCCTTTGCATTATGTCCTGCGCCAAAAATTATAATAAAATAGGTTGAAAATCCAAAAGCCAAAGAACCGATAATAGCAAGTTTCCAATCAAATTTCAATACCATTAAGAGTACGAAAAAGCCTAAGAAATATAAAAACAAATAATCTGCAGGTCGCGGTAAAAACCGAATCAAACTGTCTATTTTTTTGATATAATCATTCGGATAATAGGTACTCAGTTGGTACGATGGCATTCCAGAAAAAGCAGCATTAGTCCAATACGGTTCTTCTCCATAAGCCTCACGATAATCAACTATTTCTTTAGACATTCCACGAAATTGCTGGATATCGCTTTGAAATAATTTCTCACCTTTTAATACCGGTGAAAAATACAACAAGGCTACCACTGCAAATACAACTATTGCTATTAAATACGGTGCTATTTTTTTAATTTTCATCATGTTATGTTTTCTCAATTAAGCCTTTAACAGCTCTTTTGCATGCTCTAATGCTGATTCGCTTATGTTTTTACCACCTAAAATCTCTGCCACTTCAATAATTCGTTCTTCTTCATTTAAAGGGCTCAAGAATGTCGTTGTAACACCATCGATGTCTTTTTTATAAACTTTGAAATGATTGTCTCCTTTTGCAGCTATTTGAGGCAAATGGGTTATCGTAATCACTTGCATGTATTGACTCATTTCTTGCATAACCTCTGCAATTTTATTGGAAACTTCTCCGGATACTCCAGTATCAATTTCATCAAAAATAATGGTAGGTAATTTTGTGTATTTTGACAAAATCAATTTCACCCCAAGCATAATTCTCGACAATTCTCCACCAGAGGCAACTTTTTTCAGCTCATCGTAATTTCCACCTTTGTTTGCGGAAAACAAAAATCTTAAATCATCTTTTCCATTCGTATAAAATGAAGTTGCCGGATCAATCGTTATTTGAAAACTTGCATTCTCCATGCCCAACTTAGACAATACTTCTTCCAATTGCTTTGTCAATGTTGGAATCGCAGATTTCCTATTTTTAGAAATTTTATTACAAGTTGCATTCAATTTCATCTCAACAGCAGCAATAGCCGCTTCTTTCTCTTGAATCAATTCAGATGCGTTTTCAACCTGTGAAACCTTAAGTTCGAGTATATCCCTAATTTTCAATAATTCTTCAACAGAAGCCACCATATGCTTTTTCTGCAAGGTATAAATCAACTGCAAACGATCATTCAATCGCTCTAATTCTTCTGGGTTGATTTCAACGTTTTCTATAGATTTCTCTAATTCAAAAACAACATCATCCAATTCTATTTTCAAACTTTCGATACGCTGTTCGTAATTAGCATATTCTTCTGAAAACGAAGCTATTTTAGAAAGAGCTGCTTTTATTTGGTACAATAAATTCTGCACTCCTACTTGCTCATCTGTGGCCAATTGCACACTTTCTGCAAGTGAGCTACTTATCGACTCACTATTGTTTAACTTCTCTAAAGTTTGCTCGAGTTCTTCTTGTTCGTCTGGACTCAAATTTGCTTCAACCAATTCATGGTATAAATGCGAATTGTATGCATACTCTTGTTTTGCTGCTTCTTGACTCTCTAACAAAACCGTGAACTCTTTTTTAAGTTTTTTGTATTTTATCAATTCATCTGAATACGCTTCTAATAGCGTATTATTGTTTGCAAGTGCATCCAGTATTTGAAATTGATAACTCAACTCTGAAAGTTGTGCCGTTTTATGTTGCGAATGAACATCAATTAACTTTTCTTTTAAAGCATGTAGTACAGACAAGGTAACCGGAGTATCATTTACGAAAGCTCTTGATTTACCGCTTGGTAGAATTTCTCTACGAATAATTGTCTCTTCTTCGTAATCCAAATCTTCTTCTTCAAAAAAAGTTTTAAGATCATAAGCTTCAATTGAAAACACACCTTCTATAATACATTTCTTAGAGGTATCTTTTAAACTATTTAAGTCAGCACGGTTTCCCATAACCAAACCTAAAGCACCTAAGACAATAGATTTACCAGCCCCAGTTTCACCGGTTATTATTGATAATCCGTTAGAAAACTCAGTTTTTAACTCTTTAATTAATGCGTAATTTGATATTGATAACGTACTTAACAATGCTTCTTAATTTGTAAGATTTGAATTCTTGAAAGCCGTAAATTTAACGATTCTTTTTGTGAAAATTTGAGTAATGAGACGAATAATAAGCATAAAAAAAGCCTGAATAATATCAGACTGATGATTTATTGAAAATAGCTATTACTTCATTTTTTTCCATTTGCTATTATTGGTCGCAGAAACCCTACTAAGCAAATCTCTTAAATCTTTAGTCTCTAATTTCGGACCTGACTTAAACACCTCAACTACTTCATCCGACTTAGCATCAAAAAAGATACGGAACAAGAATGAGTTTTGACTTCTTTTGTACAAATCTCCAAACGTCATCAGCTGCTCTTTTATCTCTACTTTCGCGCCCAACGGTTCAGATGAAAACACATCCATACCGTACCTGTGATAGCGATACATCACTTGTCGATACTCTCTATGCGCATTGGACATGATTAGATCTACTAAGGAAAAACGGTTCAAAGAGTTTCTTTTTGCCTCCCACCCCGAATAATTTCCTTGTTGCGCTAAATTAACAATATCTAAGGCCTGTTCGTAGTACACATCCCCTCCCTTATTCTGAAAAGTATCTGCATCAATTGCGAGTATCATATACACGTAGTACGACATCAAAGACACCAAGTTTGACTCAAAGGTTGCTGGATTGTAAATCAACGGCTCAAACTCAACATAATCAAAAGAAATAGCATCGTCTTTAAAGTTAAATATGGGGGTTTTATAAGTACTCCCAAACACCGGTCTTACCGCATTTACTTGCAAGGTACCCGAAAAGGTATTGTTATTCCTCGAGTTGATGATCAACGTCATCCCACACTCGATCTTCTCATGATTTTTGTATGATTTATTTGTCCATTGTCTTTTATTCACAAAATCGGACAATGCCCTTTCTAAAGTCTGAAAAACTTGTTTATTACTGACCCCAATTTGATCTGAATTGATAGAAAAAGTACAATTTAATTCTTGTGCCATCGAAATAGAGACACAACAAAAAAATAAAAATATAGTAATGTGTTTTTTAAACATCCGTTCTTTTTAGAATCTCAGAAAAAATATCAGAAGCAACCTCTTCTTTAGACTTTAACGAATATTCAGCAATATTATTGGATGCATCAATCACACAAATTTTATTCGTATCACCACCAAATGCCGCACCTTTATCATTCAAAGAATTCAAAACAATCAAATCAAGATTTTTACGTGCCAATTTTCCTTTTGCATTCGCTACCTCATCATTAGTCTCTAATGCAAAACCAACCAAAAACTGTTCTTTCTTAGAGTTTCCCATAGCAGCCAAAATGTCTTTGGTTGCTTTCAACTCAATTGGCAGATTCCCTTCTTTCTTTTTTATTTTTTGCTTTGCCTTGTTTACTGGAGTGTAGTCTGCAACTGCTGCAGCAGCAATTGCGATATCAACGTTGTCATAATACGAAAACACGGCTTCGTACATCTCTTCTGCACTAACAACATCAACTCTCTTAACCAATGAATGCTTTATTGTCTGAGAAGTTGGTCCTGATACCAAAATAACCTCCGCTCCCAACTCAGCCGCTCTTGATGCGAGTTCGAAACCCATTTTCCCTGAAGAGTGATTCCCAATAAAACGAACTGGATCAATCGCCTCATAAGTAGGGCCGGCTGTAAGCAATACTTTTCTACCTTTTAAAGGTAGTTTTTCTAAAATATCGTTTTCCATAAACGAAACGATATCTTCTGGTTCTGCCATACGTCCTTCTCCAACTAACCCACTTGCAAGCTCTCCACTTGCAGCAGGGATTAAAAGGTTTCCAAACTCTTGAAGTTTAGATATATTATCAGTTGTAGATTGATGTTTAAACATGTCCAAATCCATTGCTGGTGCAAAGTAAACCGGACATTTGGCTGAAAGATAAACAGCTAATAACAAATTATCAACTGTTCCGTGTGTCATTTTCGACAGTGTATTTGCTGTAGCTGGCGCTATCAACATATAATTTGCCCATAAACCTAAATCTACATGATTGTTCCACAATTCATTCTCTTCATTTTTTTCATAAAACGTAGAATGAACTGGATTTTTCGAAAGCGTAGATAAGGTTAACGGAGTGACAAAATCCTTAGAAGCAGGAGTCATAACCACTTGGATTTCGGCTCCTGCTTTTATAAATAATCTAACTAGATGTGCTGTTTTATAGGCTGCAATTCCTGCGGTTACACCTAAAAGAATTTTTTTACCTTTTAAAACACTCATCTACTATTCTTTTTGGTCAGCTGAATTTCTAAAGTAAACTTTATCGTTTAACCACTCTTCAACAGCTAACGCATGCCCTTTTGGTAATTTTTCGTAGAATTTAGATACTTCGATTTGTTCTTTGTTTTCAAAAACCTCATCTAAACTATCGCTATACGTAGCAAACTCATCTAACTTCTCAACCAACTCTTTTTTCAAATCTCCATTGATTTGATCAGCTCTTTTTGCAATGATAGATATTGCCTCATAGATATTCTGTGTAGGCTCTTCTACTTTAGATCTATCATAAGTAACTGTAGTATCTGGTGCATTCGTGTTTTTGTGATCCATTTTAAATATATATTAACTTAATATTAATGCTTTTTCTTCTAATACTTTATCCAATAAATCTTGAGATTCTTCGAGATATATTGAATTCGGATAATTTCTTTTTAATTTTTCAAATGCTTTTTCAGCAGCAACCAAACGTTTATATTTCTTAAGAAAAGTACTTCGCATACTTAATTCGTAAGCCGACTTAAATTTGTAGAAATACGCTTCTTCTCTATATTCAGTTCCTAAAAATTCAGATGTTAGATTATCAAACGCTACAACTGCAGATGAGAAATACCCTATATCGAAATACTGCTTGGCTATTTTAAATGCTTTTGTTTCTAATTTGTATTGCAAAGCCTTCACCATTTCATTTGCCTCAGCCATACGAGGTGAATCTGGATACAAATTGATATACTTTTGAAATGCTACTAAAGCTTCTCTAGTTTCTGTTTGATCTACACTGTATTTCGGAGAAGCTAAAAAATGACATTTCGCTGCATAAAACAATGCCTCTTCTCGTTTTGAACTTTTTGGATAATTCGAGGCAAAACGCTCGAAATAATATGCAGCATTAGCATAATCTTTTGTGTTCATATAAGATTGAGAAACCATAAATTGAATACGTTCCATTTGAGGTTTCCCTTTATATGCAGGAGTAATCATCTCAAACAAACGCAGAGCTTTGTCGAACTTTTGATTTTCATACAACTCAGTCGCCATCTTATATTTCTCTCCTAGACTTCCTTTATTAAGCACTCTATTGTACTCACTACAAGAAGAAAGGATTACGACAAACAGTAAAAGAATTAGTTGTTTCAATTTAAGCATTTTGCAAAATTAATCATTATTTATGAATTAGTAAAGTCATTTTTTACAGAATAACAAACTCAAAAATAAGCTCAAACTGAGAAAATCAAAGGTTTTACCTCCTAAAAATATGTTAATTCATTATTCGCAATAAGCCAGCGCGAACTTTCTTAATTTTTCTTGTAAAGTTTCTGTTGCAGAAACCAATGGCAAACGAACTTCATTTGAAGATCCAATTACATCCAACATAGACAATAATGCTTTAATACCTACTGGATTTCCCTCTTCAAAAATAAGATCTACAACTTCCATCATCTGATAATGCAGTTTGTAAGATTCAGAAACCGATTTATCCAAACCAAGTCGAATCATTTCAGAAAACTCTTTAGGATATGCTTGACCTAAAACAGAAATAACACCGCCACCTCCTGCTAAAGTCATTGGTAATGCAATCATATCATCCCCAGATATTACTAAGAAATCACTAGGCACTAATTGAATCAATTTCATCGCTTGAACCAAATCACCAGCAGCTTCTTTAACAGCGATAATATTCTCGCAATCAACAGCCAACCTAGCAACGGTTTCTGGAGCAATATTTGAACTAGTTCTACCAGGAACATTGTAAATAATCACCGGAACAGGACTCGCATTTGAAATCGCAAGATAATGCTGATATATACCTTCTTGCGATGGCTTGTTGTAATAAGGTGATACTGACAAGATCGCTTGGAACCCAGAAAGATCAAGAGTTTTTAAATCATTGATCACAGTTGAAGTATTGTTTCCTCCAACTCCAAGCACCAAAGGCACGCGACCTGAATTTTTAGCGATGATCGTATTCTTCACAAGCTCTTTTTCTTCAGAAGTCAATGTTACTGATTCTGCCGTAGTACCTAGAACTACAATATACTCGACTCCATTTTCTATTTGAAAATCTACCAATTGCTCTAAAGCAGCGACATCAACACTTTTATCGTCCTTAAATGGAGTTATCAAAGCGGTACCAGTTCCTAAAAATGCTTGCATTATACTTTCTTTAAAATCTTTAAATATTTGACCATCTCTTTGGTAAGAACATCTAAATTTCTTTCCTGATCAGAAATTGACAAATCGTAAAGCGCTTCTTCTTGTGAAGCAAACCCTACTTTAAAATTTGATTGAGAGTGCAAAGTTATTATATTCCAATATAAATTTTCTTCAAATCCGTAATTTATCAACAAGTCGTATTCATTTTTAACAAATTCCTGAAGCTTGTTTAATTTTAAACTTCCATACCAACCAAAGTCCTTTTCATTGATCTCAAAGTCAGCATATGTTTCTTTTTTTTCAAAAGGTTTAAAGACCAAAAGCTCAATATTTTCCATCGGAATTTTGAACTCTTGTGTTAAAACATTCAAAGTTTGGTTGCTTTTTAGTAACTGAGCTTCTTCCATCAAAACTCCAATACTCTTAATTACTTTGGTATTTCTATTGCGAGATACCTTAGAAAAAGCTAATTTCTCTTTTTGATATCTCTTAAGGGTATATTTTTTCTTGAGTTTTGAAAACATAGGAAGCCTCTTTCGTTTCCAACAAAACTAGTTATTTTAATTTTTCTATCAATTGAAAAGTATAAAATTCACAAAAAAAACAGCAACCAAATTCGGTCACTGTTTTGTATTCATTTTAATTTTCTTAAACAATCTCAGCCGAAAGCCCTAACTCTTGAAGTTTTGAGCATTTAGGCTCTAACTCCTTATACTCACCGGTTTTCACTGCACATTTTCCTTTGTAATGCACAAGTATAGTACATTGCTCTGCTTGCTCAAGGGTATGTTCACAAACACTGATCAATGCATCAATAACAAAATCAAAAGTGTTCACATCGTCATTATGCAAAACAATTTCATGCTTCGGTGTCAACATCTCTAAGACATCAACTTCTTCTTGAATTTTTTCCTTTACACTCATCTTCTATAGTTATACTAATTAACTTTTTTCTAGACTGTTACAAAATTACGCATTTTTTAAATATCGCAAAGAAACCCATTTATTTCTTTCTAACTGATGCTGCAATCTCATGCCTAAAGCTGAAGCTTTTTCATCTAATAGCGGAATATCTTCAGCATAAAAACCACTCAACAACAAGGTACCGCCATTATTCAAACAAGCTCCGTATGTTGCCAAATCATTTAACAGAATATTTCTATTGATGTTTGCAATTATCACATCGTATTGCTTTCCTTCCAACAAGCTAGCCTCTCCTTCATACGAAGTAATTTGCTTGCAATCATTTCTTTCTACGTTTTCTACTGTATTCAAATAACACCAATTATCAATATCAATGGCATCGATAGGCTGTGCTCCTTTCATCTCAGCAAATATTGCTAAAATTCCTGTTCCACATCCCATATCTAAGGTCTTCTTACCTTTTAAATCTAAATCCAATAAATGCTGCACCATCATATGAGTTGTTTCATGATGTCCTGTACCAAAACTCATTTTCGGCTCGATTACAATATCATACTCGAGATTTGGGTTTTCGTGAAACGGTGCTCTAATCGAAACTTTTTCATCAACTTGAATTGGAGAAAAGTTCTTTTCCCATTCACTATTCCAGTTCACTTGCTCTATTTCTTCTTGCGTATACTGAATATCAAACTCTTCAGAATTCAACACATACACCTCTTTCAACAGTTCTTCGTTAAACTCTTCTTTTTGAATATATGCAATCACTCCTTCTTCATTTTCAACAAAACTTTCGAAACCTGCATAACCTAATTCAGCTATTAACATTTCTGTTGCTGGCTCTCTAGGCGTTACCACAAAAGTAAAACCATAATAAATCGCATTCATACCTTATAAATTTAGAACTGCAAAGATAGTTAGAACTTAGACTTTACACCACAATCTTTGCTTAAAAATATTGCATAAAAAAACACCGTTAACCAAAAGCTAACGGTGTTTTTTATCTTTATCTATACTTATTGAATTGCTTCAATAATAGCAATAAAATCAGTAGCTTGCAATGCAGCACCACCAATCAAACCACCATCTACATCTTCTTTAGAGAAAATTTCTTTCGCGTTACCAGGCTTACAAGAACCTCCATATAAAATAGAAACCTCTTCTGCCAAAGCAGCATCATATTTATCAGCTACAATTTTTCTGATAAATGCATGCATTTCTTGTGCTTGATCAGCACTTGCAGTTTCACCTGTACCAATTGCCCAAACTGGCTCGTATGCCAAAACAATATTTTTCCAAGCTGCAGCTTCTAAACCAAACAATGCATTAGAAATTTGAGATTCTACTACAGCAAAGTGATTTCCTGATTTACGATCTTCTAAGACCTCTCCAAAACAGAAAATTACTTCTAAGTTATTTGCCAAAGCAGCAGTTACTTTTTCTGCCAACAATGCATCAGACTCACCAAAATACTCTCTTCTTTCTGAATGCCCTAAAATCACAGATTTCAAACCAATAGAAGTCAACATCTCTCCAGAAATTTCACCTGTAAAAGCACCACTCTTTGCCTGGTGCATATTTTGAGCAGCAACCTCTACAACAGAACCTTCTGTAACTTCTTTTACTGAAGTTAAGTTTACAAACGTTGGAGCTACAACAACTCTTGTGTTAGTTAAGTTTTTATCTTTTAAACCTTCTACCAATCCATTAGCTAACGCCTTTGAAGCTGCTAAGTCGTTGTTCATTTTCCAGTTACCTGCTACAATTTTACTTCTCATTTTATTTATTTTAATCGTTTATTTTAATTTATACTTTTTCCTTTATTGACTCTTCGAGGTTCGGATCTATGGCTTTCGTAGCTTTAAATAAACTAATTTCACCTGATGGGTTTACCACAATATATCTTGGTATCCAATCCAAATCTATCGATTTATTAAAATCACTTCTCCATCCATTCGGAATAAAGTAGTGTTCTCCTGCTACTTTGTATTTTTTAATTCCTTTTTTCCAAGAAGCTATATCTTTATCTAAGGAAAGAAATAAATAAATAGCATCCGGATATGTTTCTTGAAGTTCTTTTACCCTAGGCATTCCTGCGATACAATCTCCACACCAAGACGCCCAAATATCAATAATTACCTTTTTGCCTTTATAACTATTGATAATCTTTGCAAACGTGAACTCATTCCCTTCTGTATCTAGCATTACATCACCTAAAGCCTTTTTAGAAAAATGGGTTTTATCTTGTGCTTTGGTACAAGCCACTAGCACTATTAACAAAAGAAAAACTATATGTTTTCTCATCTTTTTTTACGTTTTTAACGTTATAAGATTTCACCTATAACAAGACCACAAACTTACAGCTAAATCCTTAGATAAAAAAGCTTTATGAATACAGGAATACTTAAACGTTTTCGACCAAAACATTTAGTCAATTCTAACCTTTGGATCTAACCAACTATAAACAATATCTACAAAAATATTTATCAAAATAAACAAACTTGCGATTACCAACACTGCCCCCATGATTACAGGCTGATCCAATGTATTCAAAGCCTCTACAATTTCTTTCCCTAGTCCGTTCCAATTAAAAATATACTCTACGAAAACGGCCCCTGCCAACATAGAAGCAAACCAACCAGAGATGGCGGTAATTACTGGATTTAATGAATTTTTAAAAGCATGGTTTTTAATGATTTGAAATCCAGTCAATCCTTTTGCCTTAGCAGTTCGAATATAGTCTTGATTCAAAACTTCTAACAATGAATTTCGCATCAATTGAACAACAACAGCCAAAGGACGAATACCCAAAACTATCGCAGGCAGGATCAGATTTTTTAACTGCAACACGACTCCTTCTCCAAAATCATCAACTTCATACAAACTTCCTGTCATATTCAAATGGGTATATTCTTTCAATACAAAACCAAAGAACCAAGCAAATAATATCGCAGATAAAAACGAGGGTAAACTCATACCCAACGTACTAACAACAGCTATAAAACGATCAAAAAAAGAATCTTTGTACAAAGCAGAGAAAATCCCAAGTAAAATTCCAATAAACAAAGCAATCCCAATGGAAGCTATTGCCAAAATTGCCGTATTGGGTAATGTTTCTAAAATTATTTTCCCAACAGATTTCCCATTTTTCTGAAAAGAATTACGCAAATATGGTGTTTTAAGAGCTATAACAAACGTTCCCATGGAAAATTGAGTCATAACATTGTATTTGTCGACATCTAAAAATGTAAAATCATCTTGATTTTTACTATGAAATGAAACCAATGAAATATCATTAATATAATATAAGTACTGCGTAGAAAGTGATTTATCAAAACCGTATTTTTTCTTCACACTCAACAGCTGTTCACTATCTTGTCGCTGATCCAAAAGCATTCGAGCAGGATCGCCTGGTAATACATTGAACAATAAAAACACGACAGTTGCCACTCCAAACAAAGTGAAAACACCATACCCTAATTTTTGAAAAACGTGCTGAATCATACTCAAACAAATGTATGAAATATATTCACTAACAAACACGAAAAACTATTTCGGAATCTCATCAAACAGATAAGTTATTTTTACTTTTTAAGTTATCTTTGTGTTTTTTTGAAAAAATATGGAGCAGACGCAAGAATATATTGAAGTTCTAGGAGCTAGAGCACACAACCTTAAAAACATTGACATAAAAATTCCACGTGAAAAACTAGTAGTTATTACTGGTTTAAGTGGTAGTGGAAAATCTTCCTTAGCTTTTGATACCATTTATGCGGAAGGGCAAAGAAGATATATAGAAACATTCTCTGCCTATGCTCGTCAATTTTTAGGAGGACTAGAAAGACCTGATGTTGACAAAATTGATGGATTGTCTCCTGTAATTTCTATCGAGCAAAAAACTACGAACAAAAATCCTCGCTCTACAGTTGGAACCATCACAGAAATTTATGATTTTCTGCGATTATTATTTGCAAGAGCTGCCGATGCTTATTCTTACGAGACTGAAGAAAAAATGGTGAGTTACACCAACGAGCAAATTCAAGAACTTATCTTAAATGATTACTACGACAAAAAAACAATTATACTTGCTCCTGTTGTTAAATCAAGAAAAGGGCACTACCGTGAGTTATTTGAGCAGATTTCGAAGCAAGGATTTGTGAAAGTAAGAGTTGACGGTGAAATTAGAGATATTGAAAAAGGAATGCGTCTAGACCGATACAAAACACATGATATAGAAATCGTGGTGGATAGATTGGTTGTAAACAAAGAAAACATAAAACGCTTGGAAGAGAGCATTAAAACTGCCCTCTATGCTGGAGAAAATATTTTGATGGTAATCGAACATCGAGGTGAAAAACCAAGATATTTCAGTAAAAATTTAATGTGCCCTACTACAGGAATTGCTTACCCGAATCCCGAACCGAATTCCTTTTCTTTCAACTCTCCTAAAGGTGCATGCGACACTTGTAACGGATTAGGTGTTGTAAAGCACACAACATTTCAAAAATTAGTTCCGGATGATTCTATTTCAATTGCCGCAGGTGGATTTGCTCCCTTAGGCGAACAAAAAAACAGTTGGATCTTCAAACAATTACAAGTAATCGCTGATCGCTTCAACTTCAAACTCACAGACCCAATTAAAAAAATTCCAAGTGAAGCTTTAGAAGTAATTTTAAATGGAGGAAAAGAAAAATTTGAAATCAATTCGAAAACCTTAGGAGTCACAAGAAAATACGAAATTGATTTTGAAGGTATCAATGCCTTTATCAGTGATCAATACCACAACAGTGAATCTTCATCAATAAAGCGTTGGGCAAAAGGCTTTATGGACGAAAGCAATTGTGCTACTTGCAACGGAAATCGTTTGAAAAAAGAATCGTTACATTTTAAAGTTTTAGGTAAAAACATCTCTGAGCTTTCTAAAATGGATGTCAATGAATTAGCTACATGGTTTGCAGAACTAGAGCCTCAACTAAGCGATAATCAAAAAATAATTGGTGCAGAAATCATCAAGGAAATAAAAACAAGAATTCAGTTTTTGTTAGATGTTGGTCTCGATTATTTAACACTCGACAGAACCTCTAAATCTCTATCAGGGGGTGAAGCACAAAGAATAAGACTTGCAACTCAGATTGGTTCGCAATTGGTTGGGGTATTGTATATTTTAGATGAACCAAGTATTGGATTACACCAAAGAGACAACGAACGGTTGATTCAATCATTAGTAAAACTTAGAGACCTTGGAAATTCTGTATTGGTTGTTGAACACGATCAAGATATGATGGAATGCGCCGACTACGTACTTGATATTGGACCTGGAGCAGGCAGACATGGTGGAGAAATCGTAAGCAAAGGTACCTTTGAAGAAATGAAAAAAGAAAGTACACTTACGGCAGATTATTTAACGAAAAGAAAAGAAATCACTGTACCAAAAACTAGACGTAAAGGCAATGGTAAAGAACTGATATTAAAAGGAGCCAGTGGCAACAATTTAAAGAACGTTACTGCCAAGTTTCCTTTAGGAAAAATGATTTGTGTAACCGGAGTTTCAGGAAGTGGAAAATCTTCACTTATAAACGGGACATTATATCCTATTTTAAACAAACATATATATCGAGGTGTCAAAGAACCGATGCCATACACTTCTATAAAAGGACTAGAACATATCGACAAAATTATTGATATTGACCAGAGTCCGATTGGAAGAACTCCTCGTTCGAATCCAGCAACATATACAGGTGTTTTTAGTGAAATAAGAAGCTTATTCGCTAAAACCCCAGAAGCCATGATTCGTGGTTACAAAGCAGGTAGATTCTCTTTCAATGTGAAAGGTGGCCGTTGTGAAACATGTCAAGGTGGTGGCCTGAGAGTTATCGAGATGAACTTCTTACCTGATGTTCATGTAGAATGTGAAACTTGTCAAGGCAAACGTTTTAACAGAGAAACGCTAGAAGTTCGATACAAAGGAAAATCTATTTCTGATGTTCTAAACATGACCATTAACGAAGCTGTGGTGTTCTTCGAATCGATTCCAAAAATCTACAAAAAAATTAAAACCATTCAAGATGTTGGATTGGGATACATCACCTTAGGACAACAGTCAACAACCTTATCTGGTGGTGAAGCACAACGTATCAAACTTGCATCTGAATTATCTAAAAAAGACACTGGAAACACTTTTTACATACTCGACGAACCAACTACAGGTCTGCATTTTGAAGACATCAATGTGTTGATGAAAGTTTTAAACACGCTTACAGACAAAGGAAATACGGTATTGATAATTGAACACAATATGGACGTAATCAAACTTGCAGATCATATCATTGATGTAGGATTAGAAGGTGGAAAAAAAGGAGGTACAATTCTTTGCACAGGAACCCCTGAAAGCATTGTCAAAAACAAAAAAAGTTATACCGCAAAATTTTTACAAAAAGAACTCTTGCGAGCTTGATGTAAAAACTGTATCATTAAGCTATAGAAGAATCTAGGTTTGCTAACCTCGATTTTTCTAAGTTTTAAACACAAAAACACTGAAATATGACACCAAACGACGATAGAAAAATACGAGAAAAATTCACTCCAAAAACCTGGAATGAAACCAAGACAAATGATTCTTGGGCCATCTTTAAAATTATGTCTGAATTCGTAGAAGGTTATGAAAGACTTAGTAAAATTGGACCTTCGGTAAGTATTTTTGGTTCAGCAAGAACAAAACCTGAAGACAAATATTACAAACTTGCCGAAGAAATCGGATACAAGCTTTGTAAAAACGGATATGGTGTTATCACTGGTGGAGGACCTGGAATTATGGAAGCTGGAAACAAAGGTGCACACCGTGCAAACGGAACCTCTGTGGGACTAAACATAGAATTGCCCTTTGAACAAAACGACAACCCATACATCTCTAACGGAATGAGTTTAGATTTCGATTATTTTTTCGTTAGAAAAGTAATGTTTGTTAAATACTCTCAAGGATTTATTGTGATGCCTGGAGGATTTGGTACACTAGACGAATTATTCGAAGCTATTACACTGATTCAAACAAAAAAAATCGGTCGTTTCCCTATCGTTTTGGTTAGTTGTGATTTCTGGTGCGGAATCATCGACTGGATTAAAAAAGTACTGCTAGAAGAAAACGCCACAATCAGTGAAGAAGACTTGAATTTATTTAGAATTGTAGACACGGCAGATGAAGCCATAGACCATTTAAATAAATTCTATGCTAAATATAGTTTAAAACCTAACTTTTAAGCCATATTTCAACTGTGAAAAAATTAGAACTTTTACTTATTTTTTTATCAGTTATTGCCTCTGTTGGAAACGCGCAAAAATCAAAAATCGACATCAAAGCTTTACTGCTCGCCGATTACGATCAATTAGCTATTCAACAGAGAATTACTTATGTGAATACAAGTAGTGACAGCTTAGAAAATGTTGTTCTTCACAACTGGCCAAATAGTTTCAAAGACAATAACACCACGCTAACAACGAGAATGTTAGAAAACTTTAAAAAATCACTTTATTTTGCCGATTCAATTGACAGGGGGAACACTAACTTACACAGAATTCGAGTGAACTCAAAGCCAGTGGCATATAGCGAATTCGAAAACAAATCAGATATTCTTGAGATTGTTTTAAATGAAAAATTAGCTCCAAAAGATAGCGTCAGTATCTCCCTAAATTACCGCACAAAAATCCCAAATAGTAAATTCACGAGCTACGGAAAAAACGGCAACGAAGACTATATCCTACGTTATTGGTATCTTGTGCCCGCGGTTAGAGAAGGCAATCAATGGAAAGCTTATAGCAATCAAGACATCGATCATATGTATATGGAAGTAATGGATTATGACCTACAAATCCACGTTCCAATAAACTATCATGTCAATTCTGACTTAAAAAGCTTAAAAACTTATTCGAAAAATTTAGCAAATTATAAATTAACGGGTAAAAACAGGGTTGACATTCAACTAAACATCACTAAAGAAAAGAGCTATCCTCATTACAAAACCGACCATGTACTTGTCGTTTCTGACTTAAACGATGAAAAACTACCTAAAGTCTTAAAAAAATCTGTTATCAATCGAGAAATTGCCTTTATTGAAAAACACCTAGGCTCGTTTCCTCACAATAAAATTATGGTCGATCAAACGACTGCAAATAAAAACAGGGTTTATGGATTGGATGTTCCTGAGTTCTTGAGTGATTTTTCTGATGTATTTAAATGGGATATTCGTTTTTTCAAAGCCTTATCGAAACGAATAGTAGAAGAAATGGTTATTGTTAATAAAAACGAAGACTACTGGCTTCCAGAAGGTATAGAAATATATTTATTGATGGAATATTGTAAAGAATTTTATCCAGAAGCGAAAATACTCGGTAATCTATCTGATATATGGGGATTGAGAACCTTAAACCTTACTCAAATGGATTTCAATGCCAAATATCCGTTTATGTATCAATTCACTGCCAGAAAAAACTTAGACCAACCATTGACCACTAGAATAGATTCGCTCTCTAATTTTAATAGAAAAATAGTCAATAGTTATAAAGCGGGTCTTGGATTGCGTTATCTAGAAAACTATCTTGAAGAAAACGTTTTAAAAAACAGTTTAAAAGAATATGTTGTAGTCGATAAATTTAAAACCAACTCAACTCAACTATTCGAAGAAATACTAACTTCTAACACCTCCAAAGACTTAGCATGGTTTTTTGGTGATTATCTGCATTCAAAGAAAAAAATAGATTACACCATAAAAAAAGTAAAAACCGTAAAAGATTCAGTCTACGTCACCATTAAAAATAAAAGAAATTTTTCTGCTCCAGTCGCTTTATATGGAGTAAAAAACAAAAAAATTGAATGGAAAAAATGGATACCCAATATAGATTCTACAGAAACTATCGCAATCGAAAAAGGTGATTATAATAAGGTTTCTCTTAATTATGAATATTTGTACCCTGAATTCAACCAACGTGACAATTGGAAAAATGTAAAAACAAAACTATTTGAAAGACCCTTACAATTAAAACCTATCAAAGACCTTGATGACCCCTATTATACACAAGTTTTTTACAGACCGAGAGTTGGTTACAATTATTATGACGGACTAATTTTAGGGATTCAATTTCACAATAAAGCAATCCTAGAAAAAACCTTTGAATACAAAATTGTACCTACGTATAGTTTCAAAAGTAACAACGCTTCAGGTGGCTTTTCTTTTGCCTATAATGTCCACCCAGAAGAAACATCAATTTACAAACTTTCTTTCGCTTTAGGTGGGTCTAGTTTTCACTACGACAGAGACTTTCGGTACAGTACATTAACCCCGAGTGCTACTTTATATTTCAAAAGGAAAAATTTACGTACTCCAGGAAATAATTTTATTCGATTAAAGTACCATATCGTTGATAAAGAAATTGCTCCAGGAATTGAAAAATCAAACGAAGACAAATACAATCTCTGGAAACTTACCTATAGTTATTCAAAACCAGAATTGATTAACGATTTTAGATTTATGACTAATTTAGAAACTGGGTCATTTTTTAGCAAGGTTAGTGCTGATTTTAGGTATCGAAAATTAACTAAACACAACAAACAATTAGATTTTAGGTTATATGGTGGAGCATTCATAGGCAACCAAACCGACCCTGATTCTGACTACTTTAGTTACGGATTGAGTAAACCACAAGACTATTTATTCGAATACAACCTTTATGGGCGCGAAGAAGATGCTGGTTTTTTATACCAACAGTATATAATTGCCGAAGGTGGTTTCAAGTCATTTTTTAACGAACCACACAAACGATTTGCTAATCGTTGGATCACTACACTAAACACTAGTTTTAGCATTTGGAACTGGATAGAAATATACAATGACATAGGATTGTTAAAAAGTGCAAATTCACCGGTTTTTTTTGGATACGAAACAGGAATTCGCTTCAATTTTATGCACGAAATCTTTGAACTATACATCCCTGTCTATTCTAATAACGGGTGGGAAATGAATAATAATTATTTCGATAAAATAAGATTTACATTCGTTTTAGAACCACTAAAAATATTTAATTCTGCCAGAAGAGGATTTCTTTAGTCAAGAAATATTTTTATGTAAACAATCACTCCAAAACAGCTTATTCACTTAGTATCAGTCAATAAACCTCTTTTTAATTTCCATTAAAAAGCAGTAGCTTTGCATCTTGTAAACAGCTATTTTTTTATGACGTCAACCACATCTAAAACCGAGAAAGAAAACCTCTCATTCCAACAGTTTAAAGAAGAAATCTTACAAGATTACTATATTGCTGTTTTGAGTAGAGAATGTAGCTTACTAGGTAGAAAAGAGGTACTGACCGGTAAAGCCAAATTTGGAATCTTTGGTGATGGAAAAGAACTTCCACAAATAGCCATGGCCAAAGCCTTTAAAAAGGGAGATTGGAGATCAGGTTACTATCGTGATCAAACCTTTATGATGGCACTTGGTGAATTTACACCTCAACAGTTTTTTGCCGGATTGTACGCTCATACCGACATCGAAGCTGAACCTTTTTCTGCTGGACGTCAAATGGGAGGTCATTTTGCCACTCATATCGTAGACGAAGAAGGTAATTGGAAAGACCAAACAAAACAATACAACACGAGTTCTGATGTTTCATGTACTGCCGCACAAATGCCTAGATTAGTAGGATTGGCATATGCATCAAAACTTTATCGAAATGTTGAATGTTTGAAAATTGGCTATGAAAAATTCTCCTCTAACGGCAACGAAATAGGCTGGGGAACGATTGGAAATGCAAGTACGAGTGAAGGTCATTTTTTCGAAGCTATCAACGCATCTGGAGTACTTCAAATACCAATGATTACGAGTGTTTGGGATGATGAGTATGGTATTTCTGTTCATGCAAAATACCAAACCACAAAAGAAAATATTTCTGAAGTACTGAAAGGGTTTCAGAGAGATAAAAAAAATAAGGGATTAGAAATTATGCGTGTGAATGGTTGGGACTATGTTCAACTAATTGACACCTATAGCAAAGCAGCAGAAACATCAAGAAAAGAACATGTACCCGTGTTAATTCACGTACAAGAACTTACCCAACCACAAGGACATTCTTCTTCAGGTTCACATGAACGATACAAGAGTAAAGAACGCTTGCAATGGGAAGAAGATTTTGACTGCAATAAAAAATTCAAAGAGTGGATACTAGAATTTGAATTGGAAAATCAAGATGGAAGCATTTTAAAAATTGCTGACAATGAAGCTATTCTTAAAGAATTAGAAACGAAAGCTCGAAAAGAAGTTTTACAAGCGAAAAAAGATGCTTGGAAAGCTTTCTTGGCACCACTACAAAAAGAGCAACAAGAGTTGCTCGTATTGCTAGATCAAGTTTCTGTAGTAAGCAGCAACAAAAATTTCATCATTAAGATGAGAAATGAACTGGCTGCAATCAAAGAACCTTCACGCAAAGAAATATATTCTACAGCAAGAAAAGCCGCACAGTTTTTAAGAAAAGAACAATCTCCTGAAAAGAAAGCTTTTCAAAATTGGCTTGTAGAAAATAAAAAAATCACTCAAGATAGGTACAGCACCAAATTATACAACGACACTGGAAACGGCGTAAGTACAATTGACGAAATTCTACCTACTTACGCAGAGGACATTCCAGAAGTAGATGCAAGAATTATCATAAGAGATAATTTTGACGCTCTCCTACAAAAACATCCTGATCTGTTTATATTCGGTGAAGATTCTGGAAAAATTGGAGACGTTAACCAAGGTCTAGAAAGCTTACAAGATAAATTCGGAGAAGATCGTGTCACTGATACAGGAATTCGAGAATCTACTATTATTGGTCAAGGTATCGGTATGGCATTAAGAGGTTTGCGCCCTATTGCCGAAATACAATATTTAGATTATTTGATATACACTATTCAAACTTTAAGTGATGACTTAGCTTGTTTGAGGTACAGAACTTTCGGAAAACAAAAAGCCCCATTGATCATTCGAACGAGAGGACATCGTTTGGAAGGAATTTGGCATTCTGGTTCACCGATGGGTATGATATTAAGCACCCTTAGAGGTGTACATTTATTGGTTCCTAGAAACATGACAAAAGCAGCTGGATTTTACAATACATTACTAAAATGTGATGAACCTGCTGTTGTTATTGAAAATTTAAATGGATACCGTTTAAAAGAAAACCTTCCTAACAATTTAGGTGAATATACAACGCCTATTGGTTATGTAGAAACCATTAAAGAAGGAGCAGACATCACTATTGTTTCTTATGGTTCTACATTACGTATTGTTGAAGAAACTGCTTTAGATTTATTACAAGCAGGCATTGATATTGAAATAATCGATGCTCAAAGTCTGATGCCGTTTGACATCAATAATGACATTTCCAAAAGTGTACAAAAAACGAACCGCTTGTTAATTGTTGATGAAGATGTACCAGGTGGTGCATCGGCATACATTCTTCAAAAAGTATTAGACGAGCAAGATGCATACAAATATCTCGACAGCAAACCTGCAACTTTAAGTGCTAAGGCGCATAGACCCGCATATGGAAGTGATGGTGATTATTTCTCTAAACCTTCGAAAGAAGATATTTTCGAAGCTGCTTATGCGATTATGCATGAAGTCAATCCAACTGAATATCCTCAACTATATTAAGTTTAATATATAAAAAAGCCGAAGCAAAATGCTTCGGCTTTTTATTTATATTCTATTGCGTCTTTTTTAATATGAATATCTATTTATATTAAAATACAAATCTTCAAACTTGATGTTTTTTTGTGATTGAGAACCTCCAATAGCATCAGAAAATGTTACCTCATACACTACGCCTTCTCCGATTACATTTTGATGTTCCCCTTTAATTTCATTATCAAAGACATCAACCTCTACCTTAATGTCTTTTTTTGTTTCATCGGTATAATAAATGGTATTCAACTCCACTTCGTCTTTACCAATTTTCACCTTCTCGATAAACAATTCCATAAAATCATTCGCTTCAACAGCAACATATCCTTGAATCAACTCCAAGGGAACAGAAATAACTCCAGCTCCAGGCGATGTTGCTACATCATATTTATCCAATCCATAATAAGCTACTGTTCCTAGTTTTTTCTTTTTAAAATCTGGATGTTTAACTGTTACTTCAATTTCACCAGTAACTTCTAACAAAATAGGTTGGTTTAAATCTACATCAGTCAATTCCATATCTCCATCAACCAAACCACCTTTAATTGTTACTTTATACCCAGTTTTTTCGTAGTTATGTTCGATATCCATATCTCTACCAGGTTGCAATGCCAAACTAAATCCGATACTTACCTCGTAAGGATCTACTATTTCTTGTGGCATCTCTTCTTCTATATTTGTATCATTACAAGAAATAAGTCCAATTGCAAAAATTGAAAAAACAAATCCCCTTACTATAATTTTAGTTAGTGTTTTCATAATCTTTATTTTTAAAAATACCATCAATTTTAAAACTTGAAAATATTTTATGGTTCAAATGGTTCACTCAAATTGATGAAAATTAGATTTTTTAAAATCCAATTCATCAAAAAACTCTTATGTTTTATAAAACTGTTTATCTATACCCTACGATTGAATCCTTGATTGCTCTAAGATGAAATCATCCCCGTTTATTTGGTCTACCTTTTTACTACCGCTCCCAATGATATCTTGAATTGTTACATTATAAACAACGCCTTCTCCTAAAACATTCTCATGCTTTCCTTTCAAAGTACGACCGAAAACATTTACTTCAATCAACAAATCTTCATTTCGTTTACCCGAATAGTAAACGGCATTCATATCAACTATTTCACGATCAATGGTTGCTCTCTCAACAAATCCTTCTAAAAAACTTGATGTGGTAATTGAAACATATCCCTGAACAAGCTCTAACATCACTTTACTTTGCAAACCTTCAACCGGTATTACCTCTTGCTTCTCTGTTCCAAAATAAGCAACCTCTTGTAGCTCATCCTCTTTAAAACCTAAATGAACAACGGTTACTTGAATCGGCCCTGTGGTTTCAACCTCTAATCTTGTTGTTAAATCAACATGCTTAAATACTCGATTACCTCCAACGATATTGCCTTCAACGGTTACTTTATATCCCTGCTTTTCATAATTATGTGAAATTGTGTTTTTCGCTTGACTACCTGTTCCTTTTTCTACAGGTTGTAAATCTAAACCAAAACCTAGAGACACTGTGATAACTTTATCTTCAGGATCTGTACTCCCCTCATCTAAATCATTAGTCTGAGAGCAAGAAGCCAAAGATATTCCCAGAATACTTATCATCCAGAAATACAAACTATATTTTACTAATTGTTTCATTTTTTTAATCTTTGGAGGCGCTTAATCATAAACACTATTCTGAGCACCTAAATGTTAGTTTCATTGATTATACTATAAAACTACATCTACTTTAACAGTTTATACAGTTAAACTAAGTGAAGTGGCAGAAAGCTTTTGTGAAACAACTTTGGTACAACTTTAAAAAATCACATAAAATATAAATTACCGTCCTCGTCTTGATGTACGTAATAAGTAACACCTGAACCGATGATATTTACAGAAGATCTATCTATTTGCATTTGTCCTGAAGTTACAGCAACAATTACCTCTGGTGAGGTCAAATAATAGGTTGTTTTAAACTCAGCTGTTTTTTCGTTTATTTCTACTAAACAAGAAGATTCTAAACCATCTTCTGAATTGACATAAACATACCCCTGTATTAATGCCACGTCTATAGAATGTTCATCTACTGTTGAAGTGTTTAAATAAACTTCATCGACACCATAATACGCTTCTGTCATCATTTGATCTATTTCAAAATCTGGATGCGAGATTGAGATTGTTACATCTTCATTCGTTTCAAATGTAAAAGTCCCCAAAAGGTTTACATTATCATAAACCAACTCCTCTGATGTTTGGTTATTGAGAATAGTAATTGTGTAACCTTTAGTTATATAACTATGAATACTTTTTGCACTCAAACCGTCATTAGTCTCCAAATAATCTAGTTCAAAACTGAGCTGTACATACCTATCATCAACAGGTTCTTGCGGTTCTTGTGTCTCACTATCTTGACAGCCAACCATCCCTATTACCATAAATAGGAATATTATATATTTTAGTATCGTTTTCATAAATTAAGGTTTTAAAAATTACACGAATTTTCGTTCATTTTTACGGATTCCAAATACCATCACCTGGATCTCCGAATTCAGGAAAAGTAAATTCTATTCCATCACCTAAATATGTAACATTGTATTGAACCCCTTCACCTAATTCGGTTGCATGATTCCCTTGTAAACTCCCATAACCATCAGTTCTTACAATAACATCAACATTTGAAGCATCGGTATAATAAATGGTATTCAACTCTTTTTCTAAACCGAGTATCCTTACTTCCGTAATTACAGGCTCAATAAGCTCATCAGATGTCACCATTACGAATCCTTGAACTAATTCCAAAGGCACTATATTCACATCTGAACTACCTGTTGGGACTGGATAATCTTCAATACCATAAAATGCCTCAGTTAAAACATTATTGCTATAAAAATTTGGGTGTTTCACAGTTATTTGAATATCACCTGACACCTCAACGGTTAACCCTTGTGTTAAATCCATATCTGTATGATACGCATCACCTGGATCAACTGCTCCGGAAATTTCAATAATATATCCATCTGTAATATAATTATGGTCGATAGATTTGACTCCTACCTTTGACATCATTCCACCCTCTTCTGGAACCAACACCAAACCGTCAAAACCTAATTGAATCTCTCTAGGCTCTTGTGGTTCAACCGGAGTACTATCCGATGTACTGTCACTACATGAAAACAAAACTCCAAAAACCAACACTGAGAGCAAACCTCTTACTGTATTTTTAAAAATTGTATTCATAATAAATTCTTTTTGATTAGTAACTCAAAGTTAAGATGTAGTATTTTTGAAAATCAAAAAAACAAAGTGAAGCGACTAAAAGTAAACTCCAAACATCTTAAGGCCTGTTTTGGTTAAAAACAAACTGTTTTCTATGACTGAAACAAAAGAGCAGCCATATAACTGCTGCCCTTTGTTATATAAATTTTGTTTAAAGTGTGGGAACTAAGTTTCCATCATCAGGATCACCAAACTCTGGCAATTCAAACTGAATCAATTCTCCAGATGAGGTTACAGTAAACTTTACTCCTCTACCAATGTTATTTGTAGCATCACCTCGTAAATCATTACCTACGGTTGTAATATCAACCCAAATGTTCGGATCTGCTGTGTAATATGGTTTGTTTTTGTCTTTTCCAATATTATCGTTAATATCTAAATTTGTAATTACTCCTTGAGCTCCATCACCTTCTGTTACGAACACAAAACCTTGAACCAATTCTGTGGTAATCAAATAGCTTTCTGAAGCATAAGGAATCGAAATATCTGTAGCTCCATAATAAGCGCCTTCTACAACTGCTGTTTCCACAAAATCAGGATGTGAAACTGTTACCGTAATATCTCCTACTACTTCAATTGGAATTCCTGCCGGATCTGCCAAATCTACATCAGTAAACAATGAATAATCTGGTGATACACCTCCTGAAACTCTTACAGTATAGCCCTTTGTGATATACGTATGGTTGATTGTAGAATCTGCTGAACTAGCCGATTTTCTTTGCAACTGTGATTCTGGAGTTAAAATATATCCTTCAAAACCTAAGTTGATCATTTTTGGCTCTTGTGGTTCGATTGGAGCCGTTTCACTCGTGTCATCACTACTACATGATGCTAACATTCCTACTGTTAATATGGCTAACAAAACCGTCTTGGTACTTTTTACTAAATTTTTCATCTTATTAACTTTTTACGATTAGTATACCCCAAATGTAGAGCGATACTAAAAGCTAAAATGAAAGAACTAAGTGAAGCTGCTCTTTTGAAAACTGAAACGTCTTTTTACTAAAATGAACTTTTCTTCTAAAAATAAATCACCCTGTAAATCACGAACTCCTTTGTAACAAACTCATACCTATTGCACATTGCAAACAGCGTTTTTTATTACTGTAATTCGACTTTAATTGTAATAGTGCTTGACTTCCTAATGCATTTTCTACATTTACACCTCGTTTACCAAAAGCTGTAATAATAGCATTTTTCTCTGGATTTATAGAAGTTATCAAGGTCTCTAAACTTTCAAAATCAATGTTTTTGAATTTATGAAATGCATACTTCATTCGGATGAATGTGATCACACCAAAACAAACAAACACATCCAAAAGATATCTAGATAGCTTCGCCAATATTAAACAGAAAAAAGGCAACAATATCATTGTTGCCTTTACTGAATAATCTAATTCAATTTTGTTTAAAGTGTGGGAACTAAGTTTCCATCATCAGGATCACCAAACTCTGGCAATTCAAATTGAATCAATTCTCCGGATGAGGTTACAGTAAACTTTACTCCTCTACCAATGTTATTTGTAGCATCACCTCGTAAATCATTACCTACGGTTGTAATATCAACCCAAATGTTCGGATCTGCTGTGTAATATGGTTTGTTTTTGTCTTTTCCAATATTATCGTTAATATCTAAATTTGTAATTACTCCTTGAGCTCCATCACCTTCTGTTACGAACACAAAACCTTGAACCAATTCTGTGGTAATCAAATAGCTTTCTGAAGCATAAGGAATCGAAATATCTGTAGCTCCATAATAAGCGCCTTCTACAACTGCTGTTTCCACAAAATCAGGATGTGAAACTGTTACCGTAATATCTCCTACTACTTCAATTGGAATTCCTGCCGGATCTGCCAAATCTACATCAGTAAACAATGAATAATCTGGTGATACACCTCCTGAAACTCTTACAGTATAGCCCTTTGTGATATACGTATGGTTGATTGTAGAATCTGCTGAACTAGCCGATTTTCTTTGCAACTGTGATTCTGGAGTTAAAATATATCCTTCAAAACCTAAGTTGATCATTTTTGGCTCTTGTGGTTCGATTGGAGCCGTTTCACTCGTGTCATCACTACTACATGATGCTAACATTCCTACTGTTAATATGGCTAACAAAACCGTCTTGGTACTTTTTACTAAATTTTTCATCTTATTAACTTTTTACGATTAGTATACCCCAAATGTAGAGCGATACTAAAAGCTAAAATGAAAGAACTAAGTGAAGCTGCTCTTTTGAAAACTGAAACGTCTTTTTACTAAAATGAACTTTTCTTCTAAAAATAAAACACCCCGTAAATCACGAACTCCTTTGTAACAAACTCATACCTATTGCACATTGCAAACAGCGTTTTTTATTACAGTAATTCGACTTTAATTGCAATAATGCTTGACTTTCTAATGCACTTTCCGCCTTTACACCTCGTTTACCAAAAGCTGTAATAACTGCATTTCTCTCTGGATCTATGTTAGTTATCAAAGTCTCTAAAGTTTCAAAATCAATACTTTTGAATTTATAAAATGCATACTTCATTGGTATAATTGCGTTGATCAGTAACACATTTACAAAAGATTTTGAAACCTGTTTCGAAGTTTTTTTAGTTTCTTTTCCAAATGTATAATGCGTATCCCAATAACGCGACGTTCCTACTTGAAAAATGGTATAAAACTCTCTTATGTGATTCGCCGCGACAATAACAGCAAACAGTTTTTTTCTTTGTTCGTATAGCTGTCCCAATTGAGCTAAGCGGATGGTTGGAAAATTTGTTGGTCTGGTTCTAAAAAACTGAAACTGACCTTTAAACAACGGTAAAAGCTTGTGCTTTTTCTTTAGGTACCGATATTCTTTTTGCAATTTCAAAAAATAAACATCTTCGATCGTTTCTTCTAAAAAACCTGCCTGGCCCATCAGTAATACTTCCATTTGCCCTTTTTGATTCAAATATTTTCTAACCAATGAAAAATCAAGAGAGGTTGCTAAATTCAAAAATGATTCACCGTTCAAACGCATTCCAAATGCTTTGGCCAAAACAATAAAAAAAGTAGCTTCCCAATCGTTATTATTCTCGCTGAGAATTTTAGTAATGGCTGCTGTTTTCTCCTCCAATCGTTCAACATACAAACGACTCATCCATGATTTTATAATTACACTAGGCATCTGAATCAATTCGGATTCACATGCGATCCATTTTTCATTTGTAGTTATGAGCTTTGCATATTGATTCAATCGTTCTTCTGACACCAAGCTTTTTAATTCTACCGTCTCTATTTCTTTGCTATTGGCATAAAAAACAGGTACGTCATACTCCCAAACTACATGTAATATAACAGCATCGTAATTAGGATCTATTTCATGTTTATGCGCATACCAATCAGAAGATTTTCGATGGATTTCTATATTGCCTGCCCACTCTTGCTCACCTATCAAAATTCGAGCATTGAAAAAATCTGGTCCGGATTGTTGATTGTAATAACCTGGTTTTAATACTTGAACAAAGACTCCATCTGTTGTTTGCAACCTATTTTTATCGAACAACTGATAACGCCATATATAATGTAAAAAATCTTCAGTAAACAAACTATTGAACAAGGCAAAGCCACCTTCTCCATATTGTGGATGGTTAGTTTTCATAGCTTTTTCTTTACAAGTTAACGATTTTGGTAACAAAAATCAATTTAAAGTCACTTAGTCATCAATCGTATTTATCGTTCAATCAATTATTAAAATCAAATGAATATTTAAAAAATCAAACAAACCATTGGAAACTCTTATTTTTGCATCATAAAATAGAAGTACATGGATATTATCAAAAGTTTACAGTGGCGATATGCAACAAAAAAATTTGACGCATCAGAAAAACTAAATGCTGATCAAATAAACACACTAAAAGAAGCCTTTAATTTAACGGCAACTTCATTTGGCTTACAGCCTATAAAACTAATCGTTATTGAAAATAAAGAACTTAGAGAAACTCTGGTTCCACATGCATATGACCAGCGACAAATTGCAGATGCTTCGCACTTATTGATACTTTGTATTCAAAAAAATATTTCTGTGGAAGATGTGGAAAACTATTTTCATTTGGTGAAAAATATTAGAAATACGCCTGACGAAATTTTAAATCCTTTTAAAGCCTATCTTATAGATACCGTTTCAAAAAACACAAAAGAAGAATTACAACAAGCTGCAAAATCACAAGCTTATATTGCTTTAGGTAATTTACTTACAGTTTGCGCTACTCTGCAAATTGATAGTTGCCCAATGGAAGGTTTTATGCCTGAAAAATTTGATGAAGTGCTAGAACTTGAAAAACTAAATTTACAATCTGTATTATTACTACCAGTTGGTAAAAGAGCTGAAGATGACTATATGGCATCGTTGAAAAAAGTAAGAAAACCCATCGAAAATATGGTAATTGAACTCTAAAGAATCTCTCTATGCATTCAGAAATTAGAAATCTTGAACCCAAAACTCTTTGGAATCATTTTTGCAATATCAACGCTATACCTCGCGCTTCAAAAAAAGAAGAAAAAATTGTAGCATTCATGGTAGCTTTTGGTAAAAAATTAAAACTAGAAACGACTACTGATGCTGTACAAAACGTAATCATCAGAAAACCTGCCACGAAGGGATTAGAAAATTGTAAAACTGTCGTTCTTCAATCTCATTTAGATATGGTGCACCAAAAAAACGAAACCACCGTTTTTGATTTTGCTACTCAAGGGATTGAGATGGAAGTGAATGATGGATGGGTACAAGCTAAAGGTACAACCTTGGGAGCAGACAATGGAATTGGTGTTGCTGCAATTATGAGCATTCTTTCCTCTACAGACATTCCACATCCACCAATCGAGGCACTTTTTACCATCGATGAAGAGACTGGCATGACAGGTGCCATGGAACTTCAACCAAACACTTTAACTGGAGCTATTTTATTAAATCTAGACACTGAAGATGATGATGAGATTTCAATTGGATGTGCTGGTGGAGTTGATGTCACCGCAGCTTCTACTTTTAAAGAAGTTCTTCCAGTCTCTAATTCAACAGGGATTCATATTACCGTAAAAGGTTTACAAGGTGGGCATTCTGGTATGGATATACATAAAGGGTTAGGAAATGCAAACAAAATATTAAATAGAATTCTTTTACATCTCAACCAAAACATCGATTTCCAAATCGAAAAAATATCCGGTGGTAATCTTAGAAATGCCATCCCAAGAGAAAGTGAAACAACCCTTGCTATCCCGAATAGCACACTCTCTCTTTTCGCAAAAGAATTTTCAAAAATTCAAACCGAAATAAAAACCGAATTTGCTGTAAATGAAGCTGATCTTAAGCTAAACTTCTTTGAAGTTTCAACACCTAAAAAAGTAATCGATAAAAAAGACCAATCAAATTTATTGCATTCAATTGCTGCTTTGCACAATGGTGTTTTTTCTATGAACGCTAAAATTACCGATTTGGTAGAAACATCAAACAACCTAGCGAGAGTTACTGTTGAAGATTCTTGTATCGAAATAGCATGCCTGACCCGATCATTCTCTGAATCGGGTAAAAAAAACTTAGTAAACAGTTTGACAAGTGTTTTTAAACTCGCGGGGTATCAAACAAAAGTAAGTGGTGATTATCCTGGATGGGCACCGAACCCGAATACTGCTATTTGCAAAATCCTAAACAATATATACCAAGATTTATTTCAAGACACACCTAATATTATGGCGTGCCATGCTGGACTTGAATGTGGAATATTAGGAACTCATTACCCAGATATGGAAATGATTTCTTTTGGCCCTACAATTAGAGGAGCTCATTCACCTGATGAGAAAGTAAACATTCAATCAACTCAAAAATTCTGGAAATACTTTTTAGAAATCTTAAAAAACATTCCGGAAAACTAATTAGATACGTAGTATGAAACAAAAAAACCAGATGATATCATCTGGTTTTTTTGTTTCATTATTTCTAGTCTTCCAAATGTATATCAGAATTTTTATAATTCGGCAAACCTCCGTTCACCCCTTCAATTCTTCCATCCTCATCATACGGAAAATCAATATTCCCTCGAGCGTCTCTGGCTGTAAACTCATCCAACACCTCATCTCTAGTAGTACTAAAATCATTGTCATCATCTTCATCTCTATAATCTTCAATACCATCTCCATCAAAATCATCTGCAATGATGTTTAACCCATCATCAAAAGAAAGTTCGAATTTGGTTGGTACCAAATCTAAATCTGTATCAATTAGTTTAACATCATCCAACGTTACTTTAAATATCAATGGAGAATTTGATGGAATCCCCATCCTTACATACCCTGCATAACCCAACCCAGAGGGAAAAATAAGATACCCCTCTCCTGAGCCATTATATACATTCTCATTCCCAGCAATCGTAGAGGTGCCTTTTTTCAACTTTGTCAAACCTATTGAAAAACCTTGAATTGTGTTATAAAGCGGCAACCAAATTGGCTCATCATCTATTACATCAAAAACTGTACTATCCAAAAGCATCGCACTATATGTTACAAGAACAGAATCAACTCTTGATGGTGACGCATGCCCTACATTTCCATTATCGATTCCTTCTTTAAAAATATAATAATACATTTTATAATCTAATAAAGTTCCATCAGTCTCAATCCCCTGTATGGAGTCTAATTTAGGGTCTTCATTTAAAGGCACTCTATTTTCTGGTGATAAAGATCCCTCTTCATCATTGTCGATGCTCCAAATAACATTGTCATTCGTATTAAAATAATGCGTGTCTAGATATAGAAGTATAGAATCTTGATCGTTTTGCAATTGCGCTTCATGATCGAAAGGATTAAAGGGATACTTAGTTAGCTCATTAGTACCCTTATCACAAGAAATACTAATTACAAATAAAACAGCAAGTAAATAGATTGTATTTTTTGAATTCATTTTTACAGGATTGATGATCATTTTTTTTAATGCTCAATATACATCTTTCCTTAAAATCACCTTGGTAATCGTTAAGAATAAAAATCATTTTCTAACATAAAAAATCTGTAAAAGTAACTTTCTGGAAGAGAACCTAATTCAAACAAAGAAATCTTAAAAAACATCATGAAAAAAATAGTGTTAGAATAAAATAAAAAAAGCCAGATGATATCATCTGGCTTTTTTTATTTCAATTATTTCTAGTCTTCTAAATGCACATTAGAATTTTTGTAATTCGGTGTACCTCCGTTCACCCCTTCAATTCTTCCATCCTCATCATACGGAAAATCAATATTCCCTCGAGCGTCTCTGGTTGTAAACTCATCCAACACCTCATCTCTAGTAGAGCTAAAATCATTGTCATCATCTACATCTCTATAATCTTCAACTCCATCTCCATCAAAATCATCTGCAGTGATGTTTAACCCATCATCAAAAGAAAGTTCGAATTTTGTTGGTACCAAATCTAAATCGAAATCTGTAAGTTTTACATCATTCAGTTCTATCCGAAAAATAAGCGGTGAATTTGGCGGAATACCGCTTTGTTCAACATTCGCATACCCAAGACCAGATGGAAAAATCAAATACCCTTTTCCTGAATTGTGAAAAATATGATCATCATCAGGAGCAGTTTCAAACGTTCCTCTTTTCAATTTTGTCATTCCTCTTCTCCAACCTACAACAGTATTGCTCAACAAAAACCAAATTGGATAATCTTCTCTTGAATCAAACACCGTACTATCTAACAACATTCCAGAATACTTAACATAAACCGAATCTACCGGAGATGGCGAAGAGTAACCGACATTTCCTGTATCTACTCCTTCTTCAAAAACATAATAATACATTGTATAATCAGCAACGATTTCCGTAAAGCTAATACCATCGATAGAGTCAAGTTTTGGATCATCTTTTAACGATATCCTAGATTCAGGCGGTAAAGAACCAACCTCATCATTATCGATACTCCAAATCAAACTGTCATTTGTATTAAAATAATGTGTACTTAAATAAGAGTACAAAGAATCTCTATCAATAATCAACTGGGCTTCATGATCGAAAGGATCTGTAACAATCTCATTAGATTCTTTCTTACAAGAAATACTAAATATAAGTAACGTTACTAATAGATATATAATATTTTTTTGATTCATTTTCACTGAATTGATAGTCTATTTTTAGGAAGCGCAATGTACAATTTTCCTATCTTTGTTGAAAGTGAAACACTATATTTTAACTTTTTAAATGAGAATCGATAAATACTTGTGGACCATTCGTTACTTCAAAACGAGATCATTGGCAACAGAAGCCTGTAAAAAGGGACATGTAAAGATCAATGCCGTAAATGTAAAACCTGCCAAGGACGTATATATTGGAGAAAAAATTTCAGTTCGAAAAAATCAAATAAACTACCAAATAGAAGTCTTAGACATCCCAAAAAACAGAGTCGGTGCAAAACTTGTAGATTTATACCGAAAAGACACCACTCCGAAAGAAGAGTTTGATGCACAAGAATTATTAAAATACTCTAAAGACTATTACCGTAAAAAAGGAGTTGGAAGACCTACAAAAAAAGACAGAAGAGATATTGAAGACTATCATGAAACCTCATTTTTGGATGATCTAGATGACAACTAAAAAAGTTGTTTTTATTGGCTCTCATCAAAAAAAATCTTTTCTATCTTTGAAATTGTAAAAAACTTATTACTATGACTGATAACTGCATCTTAACAGACAAACAAATCACCAATAAAACCCGTCGAATTGCATACCAGATTTTGGAAAACAACGTCAACGAAAAAGAAGTTATTTTGGCTGGTATTTGTGGTAATGGTTATATTTTTGCAACCCGCATAGAGGCAATATTGAATGAAATATCAGATTTAAAAACAACCTTATGTGAGGTTCATATAAATAAAAAGAATCCTAGAGAAACTATTTCAACATCAATACCTAAAGAATCGTATGAAAATAAATCTTTGGTATTAATTGACGATGTTCTTAGTTCAGGGTCGACATTGATATATGGAGTAAAACATTTCTTAGAAGTTCCTCTGAACCGTTTTAAAACGGCAGTATTAGTCAATAGAAATCATAAAAAATACCCAGTCAAAGCTGACTTCAAAGGAATATCTTTATCTACGTCTCTTAAAGAACATATTCAAGTAGAGTTTTCAGAAAATTCCTCGAGAGCATTCTTAAATTAAGAAAGAAATTTTCCATACCATTTCATTGAACACCTCAGCTATAGTTGTTTCAAACACAGATTCAATACGAATCTATTGGTCTTAAAACATGGTATTCCTATTTTAAACAAACTTCAAACGAAGTCTCAGACGAGAACAGCTTGACTTAGTATTATGTTCATCTATTCGAAAAAATACAACTCATTTTTACACAAAAAAACAGTGATTTTTTACTGTTTTTATTCTAAATAGAATCGTATAATTCTATCAGAGTCAACTTCAATTTCTCTTTAACAGTCTTAGCTAAAGACGTTTTATTATTTACTGTATCGCGAACAAAACTCTCCTAAAATTCGCTAAACTGTATTAAGTAAATTAAAGTCAGAATCTCCATTAAAAAAGTACTATAAAAAACTTGTAGTATTAAAATATGGTTTTATATTTGCACTCGCAATTAGAAATTGTATGACCTGGTAGCTCAGTTGGTAGAGCATCTCCCTTTTAAGGAGAGGGTCCTGGGTTCGAGCCCCAGCCCGGTCACTAAAAGCTTTTCTACTAAGAAAAGCTTTTTTAGTTTTGAGACATATGTATCTCAAAAGCACACATGGCGGAATTGGTAGACGCGCGGGCTTGAGGGGCTCGTGTCCTTACGGACGTGCAGGTTCAAGTCCTGTTGTGTGCACAAATTTTCTTGTTTTATAAATATTGCTAGTTGTTTTTTTTGCCAAATAATTAACATCCATTTCCTCGATAATTAGTATACTTGTATCATGCAAAAAATTGTTCTAATATTCCTTTTCGCTACTTTAATCAGCTCTTATGGGTATTCTCAAGAGACTCAGAAACCCGTTGATTTAAATGGTGTTATTCTAGATGGAGTTTCGAAAGAACCTCTAAGCGGGTCGCATATCTTAAACCTCAATTCTGTTCGTGGTACAACTACTAATTTCGATGGAGAGTTTAGCATTCCAGCTACTGTAAACGATACCATTATGATCTCTTATATCGGGTATCAATCTATCAAATTAAAAATAACCAACGATTTACTAAAAGGAAATGAGCTTTCGATTACACTGCATGAAAAAGCTAACGAAATATCTGAAGTAACCGTAAAAACACACAATCTTATTGGTGTTTTAGAAGTTGACATCAAACAAGTACCGAAAGACAAATACACTCGAATTCATATCAATGGTCTTCCTCAAACTTATGAAACCGGTAAAGTTACTCCCAAAAGCTATACTACACTTGGTGCTGCAATCTTTCAGCCAGTTGACTTTATGTATAATATGTTCGGGAAAAAACCAAAATCTCTTAGAAAGTTGAAAAAACTAAAAGACGAAGATGAGTTAAGAGAAATATTAGGACAAAAATTTGACCGTGAGGTAATGCTAGAGTATCTAGAAATGAATGACAAACAATTAGAAGAATTACTAGACGACTGTAACTACTCTGAATATTTTATCAGAACTGCAAGTGACCTACAAGTCGTTGAAGCGATTTTAGATTGTCATGAAAATTACAAAGCACTACAAGAAGGGTCTCTAAAAAAAGACAACGAAAAGTAACAGTAAAATTTGCTTATCAAAAAAGGCTAACAATTTATTTGTTAGCCTTTTTTATTTCTTAGTTATGAAAAACTTTGATTGATCATAGTTGACAATCTACGCTTGTAATCATCTTCCAACCATTGAATATAGTTTTTTGTACTTTTTATGATACAATAAGAATACTTCTTTATTCTATCAGAAATATCATCTTGCAACAATCGTGATAAAATTCGGGCATCAAAAACATCTTCACTATTTTCAACACACAACTTACAATGCTGTTCTAACGATTTGTCTAAAACCACTTTAGACTTTAAATTCATTTTTATTGCTTTGTCATATTCTTCTTTAACATTAAAAGAAAAATCTGTAGAATTCGGAAATTCAGCTCTGATTTCTGGCGGCATGGTATAAGTGAAATTTCTTTCAATTGTCTCGTCATTGATCAAATTATCCAAATAATACATCGGAGAGCTAAATATTTTTTGCCAATCCAATGGCGACCCCCACAAACCAAATCTGGCAGCATTATTTCCTAAATCCAATACTTTGAAATCTTTTTTATCTCCAATTACTCTAGACCCTCTACCGATCATTTGGTAGTATAAAGTAATTGATTTTGTAGCACGATTTAAAATAATCGTTTCAACCGATGGCTCATCAAACCCAGTAGTTAAAATACCTACTGAAGTTAAAATGGCATTCGGCGTTTCTTTAAACCATTTTAAAATAAACTCACGTTCTTGTCTAGAGTTTGTATTATCAAGATGCATGATTTCATAACCTTCAGCTTTAAAAGTCTCATACACGTGAAGTGACGTATTGATACCATTGTTAAAAATCAAGGTTTTTTTCCCTAAAGATTTTTCTTCGTAGGCATGTAATAACTTCTCTTGCATTAAATTATTTGAATACAATTCCTCAGAAGACTTAACGGTATAATCTCCATTGATACCTACCTTCAATGTTCCAAGTGCTACGTCGTATGTGTACGTCGTTGCTTTTGCAAGAAAACCTCGATCCACTAATGATTGTACCGGTTCACCTACCAACAATTCATTATAAATCTCGTTCATAGGTAGTTTCATATTCGAACTCAAAGGTGTCGCTGTTACTCCTAAAATAAAGCAAGTCTCAAAATATTTAAAAAGCTTTCTAAACGAATTGTAATGCGCTTCATCAATAATTACCAAACCAATTTGATCTAACTCAAGTTTATCGTCATTCAAACGATTTTTTAAAGTTTCAACCATCGCCACAAAACATAGATAATCATCTTGATCATCTAGTTCTTTAACATGACTGTTGATAATTTTATTGTTTACTTGAAATTCCGATAGCATCCTAGATGTCTGATTACACAACTCAATTCGATGTGTTAAAATCAATACTTTTTTTCCTGTTTGCTCTATATAGCGTCTTGCTATTTCAGAAAAAATAACTGTTTTACCCCCACCTGTAGGCAATTGATAAACAAGATTGAAATTATCTGGATTTTTTTCAATCTTACCAAAAATTTGGCTCAAAGCCTCATTCTGATAGTCATATAATTTTTTAGTCGTATTTTTTGTAGATGTCAAATTTTGGCTCACTATGCTAATTATTTCGAAACCTTGCAAAAATAGGGACTTTATTAGGTTCTACGAAATGGTTTGACAAGTATTTTGGAAATTATTAATCTACGAATTTCTTTATTTCTACTACACCACAAAGAACTAAACTCATGAATAATTGATTTTCAGATAAATAATGTTTATATTTAGCTTGGATACATGATTTTAAACCATTTCATGCATTCGCTCTACCCCTAAAGATTATTTTTTTGTTTCCAAAAAAATAACCGATGAAAAAATATCTATTCTTCGCAATAATACTAGTATTAATTCAGAACTCAATCGCACAAACCAAAGTCATTCCGGCTGGTTCTGTAATTATTGACATGGGTGTTGTACCTCAAACCGAAGACAATGCTTTAAAACCTTATGGACTGGTATATACTTTGATAAAAAACTTCGATACTCCTGTTATTTGGTCTATCAATTCATCCAAAACAAAAGATGGAACTGATTTTGTAGTAGATGGAAAAAGTTTCAAAGGTGGACCATTCATCATTCAATCGACCACATTAACTACCGCGGTGCAAGACGAAATTGCAGTTTGGGAAGCTCTTGGTGTCGTCACTTATACAACACTTACAAGTGTCATAGTCCCCGTACATAAAGAACTAGAATTTTTTGCAAATTGGGTACTTGACACAGACAATGGTAGTATCGCAGAACCTTATATTACAGCAGCTGGAATCCCTATTTCAGCTTACAGAACTTCATTACCTACTGGACTTACTAGTTGTGATGATCTATTCATTTTACCCCATGCCGACCCTACTTGGACAGATCACGGACAGCCATTATTGGATTGGAATGCACCGACTTCAGAACCGGGTGGTCATGGTGGATGGATTTGGGCTGGATGTCATGCTGTTTCCGTCTTAGAAAGTCTCGTAGATCCTTCCGATTCAAATAGAAGAACCAATTTTCTTACAGAAGATCCCTCAACCTATCCAGGAACCCCAGAGGGTTATGGCTTGATTGATTTTGATGACCACAGTGATGCATCCGGAGTTACACCTATGAGCAATGCCTTTCCAGAGCACTCATTTATGCAGTTTATGGGACTAACTGATGGAGCACATTCGGGTGGGTCAGAGCAAATATTTTTACCATACCCAACCGGAGGCTGGAGATCTACAACAACAGTTGGGGCTTGGGACCCTGCGCAGTTGGATGTTGTATCTGGAAATTCACCGGGTGAAGCCGCTACTATAGTCTATGGACCTGGTTTAGGAGATAACAATCGTGGTTATGTTATGTACGAAGGAGGTCATCGATTGGATAATGGTACCGAAGCCGAAAATGTAGCCGCAATACGAGCCTTTTTAAATTTCTCATTTGATGCTCCAACGGGTCAAGTGCCCATTATAACAGAAAACATCACACCCCCTAGTAGTATCGACGGAGGGCAATATTTAGACTTAAGTGTATCTGCAACAATTCCAGGAGGAGGGACTCCCACTTATGCTTGGACAACATCTTGCGGAACAGGAACTTTTGATGATGCCACAAGTGCTACACCTAGATTGACATTTGCAAATCCAACATCTACAGAAAATTGTAACATTACGGTAACAGTTTCTGATGCCTGTGGTAGAACTTCAATTTCTACTTGGAACATCACAGTCAACAATGGCACACCAAGTGCTCCTATTGCAGTAAACGATAATGTGTCAGTATATAATACTCAACAAATTTCATTCAATGCACTTGACAACGACAATGACCCAAATGATAATTTAGATCCAACCTCTTTTACACCTACAACAACATTAACTCCAACAGGAGGAACATTTACAAGTAATGGAAACGGAAATATTACATTTGTCCCTACTCCTGGCTTTACAGGAACTGTAACCTTGGAATACAATATTTGTGACACTACATCACCGACCCCCCTTTGCGCAACCACAGATGGAATTATTACAGTTACTGTTCTTTCGAGTCCATGTGGTGTAGGAGAAACAATCACAACTGAAACCGCTTACCCCACAATTATTGAGAGTGAAAACGAATGGAAAGACGGTGACAATGCGTTGGGAGCTCCAGATGCACAATTATCAAATTCAGATGATGACAATGGTGCTTTTATAGAATTCGATCTAGGAGCAGGAAACGAAGCCGCACTCGGAACAGATATCATATTTACTCTGTTCAGTGATGATGGTAATTCAAACACAGGTACAATTTCAATCGGTTCTACCACTAGTTATACGGAAGGAATATCGATTCCCGTAACTGTAACCATTCAGGACCCAGCGACTGAAACAATCACCTACACCGTAAACAATGAAAATTTACGTTATATAAAAATTGAAGCAATCAAAGATTTTGGTTTAGAATCTATTACATATCAAAAACTTATTTGTTCATCAGAAACAGATACAGATAGTGATGGAATTATTGACTCCATTGATATTGATGACGACAACGATGGTATTATAGATATCACTGAAAGCAATGGCAATGAACCAAATGGTGATGAAGACGGTGACAATATCTTAAACTTTGAAGATACTACCGATGATGGAAATAATGGTGATTCAAGCACAACAGATTACACAGATAGTAATATGGATGGTATACCTGATGTATATGATACCGATGGGGATGGTGTTCCGAATCATTTAGATCTAGACGCAGATAATGACGGAATACCGGATAATATTGAGGCACAATCAACCATAAATTATATTGCTCCAAACGGAACTGTTGGTTCCAATGGACTAGACAGTGCTTATGAAGTCAGCGACTCTTTGTCAGATTCTGGGTTAACTCCTCAAAATACAGATGGTATCGACAACCCAGATTATTTAGATTTAGACTCTGATAACGATATGACGTATGACATCGATGAAACTGGAGAAGGGCTTTCTAGTACAAACGGACAAACCAATGGAGATGTTGGTGTTAACGGACTCGATAACTCAGTAGAAAATGCCGACAATTATATAGATATTAATGGAAAGTATGACTATACACAAACTGATAATTTCGATGATACCGATGGAGACATTGGAACAGGAGGCGACGTTGATTTCCGTGACGATATTGCAGGGTCCGATGCAGATAACGATGGTGTTTTAGATACTATTGATTTAGATGATGACAATGATGGTATTTTAGACAGTATCGAAGGAGATATAGACACAGACAATGATGGAATCATAAATCGATTAGATTTAGACAGCGATGGAGACGGAATTCCCGATAATATAGAGGCACAAACCACCCAAGGTTATGTTCCGCCAAATTCAGATGACAATACAACTTATGCAAACAACAACGGAGTAAACTCTGCATATCTAGGTGGATTAACACCAGAAAACACAGATGGAACAGACAATCCAGATTATTTAGATACAGATTCCGACAATCACGGTGGAACAGACACACAAGAAGCTGGATTAGTATTATCAGGTACAGTAGGCTCCAACGGTCTCGACAATAATTACGATAATGGTGACACATACGCAGACGTCAATGGTAACTTTGATGCTAGTCAAACGGACAACTTTCCAGATGAAGATGGCGATGCAACCACAGGAGGAGATGTAGATTGGAGAGATGGTCTTACTGGAACAGATACCGACGGAGATGGAGTCAGAGATAGTATCGATTTAGATGATGACAATGATGGTATTTTAGATAGTATAGAAGGAGATTCAGACACTGACAATGACGGAATTATAAATCGATTAGATTTAGATAGTGACGGAGATGGAATCCCAGATAATATAGAAGCACAAACAACAATCGGTTTCATCCCATCAAATAACGATAGTGCATCTACTTACACGAACAATCAAGGAGTAAATTCTGCATATTTAAATGGACTGACACCTGTCAATACCGACGGTATGGATGATCCAGATTATTTAGATACAGACTCAGACAATGATGGTGCCAATGACACTACAGAAGCTTCCCTTACTCTTTCTGGTATTGTTGGTTCAAACGGATTAGATAACAATTATGACAACAGCGATGATTATGCTGATGTGAAAGGTAATTTTGTCAATACACAAAGTGAAAACTTTTTAGATTCGGATAGTGATTTAAATTTTGGAGGTGATGTGGATTGGAGAGACGATTTAGATGGTTTTGATACCGACAATGATGGTATTATTAATAGCCTTGATATTGATGATGATAATGATGGTATTCTAGATGCTACTGAAAGTGGCAGTTATCAACCAGATGGAGATGAGGATGGTGATGGAATTCAAAACTTTAGAGATGTTACAGATGACGGTAATGGAGGGGATTCAAGTAATACTTCTTACTCAGATGTAAACGAAGATGGCATCCCTGATGTCTATGATAACGACAACGATGGTGTGCCAAATCATCTTGATATTGATGCTGACAACGACGGTATCCCAGATAATGTAGAGGCGCAGTCAACCATAGGATATATAGCCCCTTCAGGAATTGTAGGTTCAAACGGTCTAGACAATTCTTACGAAAACAATGATACTTCGGGTGCTTCTAGTAATTTACCAATAACCAATACTGATAGTGGAATTGATAATATCCCTGACTATTTAGATTTGGACTCAGATAACGATGGCACTCCTGATATTGAAGAAAATGGTGATTCTGATACCGTTATTAGTGGTATTGATTCGGATAATGATGGACTCGATGACAATTTTGAGGGAAGCAATGCAACCGATGGTTATGATGTGAATGACGAAATTGATAACCCGTTAACAGATTTACCAGACACCGATATCGATGCCAATGCATCGGGAGATGTCGACTATAGAGATAATGTTGAAAACCCAATTACAGCTAGTTTGGGTGGTAGTCTATTGTGGTTAAGAGCTGACCTAGATGCAACAACTTCATTATGGGAAGATCAATCGGGTGGCAACCATGATGCAGCCGCAACCTCTAACCCTGCTCCTTCTATCACCACAGATGCATTAAACTTCAATCCTGTCTATTATTTTGATGGAGGTGATGAAATGGTTATTTCAGGTGGTTTGTTTGATGATAATATTTTGTATGAAAACATTTGGACATATGTTGTTCTAAAAAGTGATGATCCATTAATTAAAGGACGACTAGTTAGTGAAAAAGGTGGTGACGGAGAAGAATTTAACATCAAAATCGAAGATGATGGTGAAGTTAAATACAAAGTAGGTGGAGGTGGTGACAGTGAAATCAAGGAGTTTTTCACCACCGAAAACGAATTCAATATTTTAACTTTTAGTTCTGCTCAAAATACAAGTACTCCATTTGGAGTAAACAAAGCCATTTCTAAAAACGGTCTTTTGATTGATTCTCAAAATACCATCGATGATATTACTGGAAACAGTGGGAATGATCTGTTCATTGGAGTAAAAGGAGCAGGAAATGATTTCAAAGAATTTTTCAAAGGAAATCTTGCTGAAATAATCGTAACAGACGGAATCCCAACAGCAACCAAACAACAAAGCATTGAAAGTTACCTAGCAATCAAATATGGTATTACTTTAAACGCAACATCAAACGCAACAAATCCAATTACGGAAGGTAATTATTTGCTTTCTGATGAAACAACCGTGATTTGGGATTATACTGAGAATAGTGAATTTCATAATGATGTTGCTGGGATTGGTAGAGATGACTTAATGGGATTAGAACAAACTCAATCAAAATCTATTAATTCTGATGCGATCATAACTATAGAAATTCCTGCCGTTGCTCAAAAGTCAGGAACTTCTAAAAAAACAAACATGAACAATCGGTTCGGAAAAAACAAAGACTTTTTAGTTTGGGGTAACAATAATGGTAACCTTGCCTCTGCCAACACTGCAACTTTATTATGTTCTCCATACAATACACTTCAAAGAAAATGGAAAATCGTTGAGCGTGGAGATGTAGGAACTGTCGAGTTATCTGTTTCTGCTTCACTTATTAGCTCACTTTTAAATACGCCTGCTACAGATAAATATCTAATTATAGCAGACAACAATGCGCTATCAAATAATATTCGATACATACCCTTAACTCTTTCAACCAAAAACGGAAGCAGTCAATACACAGCTAATGTCGATTTCGATGGCAAACAATTCTTTACTTTCGGAGAAGTAAATGGTATTTTTTGGGATGGAGATTTCAATACCTGGACTGGAGGGAACAGTTCAAGTGTTAGCGGATCTGCAAGTACAAATAGCAATGACAAAGACAAAATTATGGTCATTGATTCTAAATCTTCTTTAAGACATGCGGTATTAAATGAAAATGCTGATGTAGAATGTGTATGGATTAAAGAAAACTCACAATTAACCATAGCAGATAATTTGTTTTTAGAATTTGACGAAGATTTTGTTCTTGATGGTGATTTAAAACTTACAGGTGATGCACAATTGATTCAAACACATACGGGACAATCTAATGTTCAGGGTACTGGAAAAATTTTTAAAGATCAACAAGCAACCGTGCCTAATGTGTATCGATATCATTATTGGTCTTCTCCTGTTATCGAAAACAATGGTGATGCATCGTTCACGGTTGCAGGTGTAATGAAAGATGGTACCGATGCAACAGATGAAGATTCATCTATAAGAGAAATTAACTTTATTAGCAATAGCTACGATGGAAGTTCTGGTAATGAAAACACACCTATTTCCATTGCAAATTATTGGATCTGGACCTATATTAATGGAACTGCTTGGGAACAAAAAAAACAAAACGGCTCCATCTCTATAGGGCATGGATACACAATGAAAAGTACAGGAATTGCGAATCAAAACTTCACATTTTCTGGAACACCAAATGATGGAGATGTTAGTATACCACTTACCCAAGACACCAATAGTTTGATAGGTAACCCATATCCTAGTGCTATTTCTGCATCAAAATTTCTTTCGGACAATTCTGGTGTGATTAATGCGACTCTTTATTTTTGGGAGCATTCAGGTGAAGCCTCAACGAGTTCTGTAAACGAAGGACATTTCAAAAGAGGTTATCAAGGCGGATATTCAACAAGAAATTCAGATACAGGAATCGCTGCGAACTCACCAACAAGTCAAACAGGTGGTCTGGGTAATACTGAACACTACAAACAACCTGGAACGCATATTGCAGTAGGACAAGGATTCTTTGTTGGAGCTCATTCCACTGGAAATTTGATATTTAACAACTCACAAAGAGAACACCAAATCGAAGTAGACAACAATGGTGGACAAGGTTCTGTTTTCCATAAAAACAACAAAAATTCCAAACAAGAAAATTCAATTTCTATATTAAAATTAGGATTTGAATACGTTAATGATGCCAATATTGAAATCCATAGACAAATAGCGCTTACCTTTAAAGAAGGACGCACATTTGACTATGAAAACGGACATGATAGTTATGCTTTTGATATTCAACCCACAGATATTTATTGGAGTTTTCACGATAACATAAAATACTCAATAGCAGGTATCCAAGCCCTATCAAATAATCTAGAAGTTCCTTTAACAATTGCCTCAGATGCAAATCAAGAAATTGATTTAATGATTGATGATTTAGTATCTATGGAAGGCTTTGAAATTATATTGGTTGATAATATCTCTGGTGATACATACAATTTGTCTCAAGAAAAAGCTTCATTAAATCTCGATAATTTAATATACACTGACCGTTACAAATTAATATTTGAATCAGAATTATTAAACGCAGATATCCCAGAACAAGAACCTCTCACCGTTCGATATCACAAAAATGAGCAAAACCTTGAGGTCAATTCTGTGAACTCTGGCAAAATCCATTCAATTAAAATTATCGATTTATCTGGTAAAACCATGTACAGAGAAAATACGAATAGCATTTCAAAAGTTATACCAACCCAAGGAATAGCAAATGGAGTTTATATTATAAATATAAAAACTGATCTTGGAGAAACCAGTAAAAAAATCGCAATTTATTAAAGCTAAAAACAAGAAAAACGTAACAAGAATGCTATCAATACATTATCTATCAAATATTTAATTTAAAATTGGGTTAAAGCAATAAATGAGTTAAATTAGCTCACTTTAAAACGTGACGACTAAATAACTATTGATGTTTTTCAGACCAAAAGAGTACTTTAAGACTTTAATCGTAAAGATTATTTTCATATTCCCTATATTATTCACAAGCAATATTTTAGCACAAACTATTCCGGGTACGGGTAGTCAACCCGCTACATGTGGTGATTGTACTCCTAGCGGATGGAGCGATAACGGTGGAACTCCTGACGTTGCTGATAGGTATAATATTGGTGCGCAGGGAACCATTGGTACAGGTGCTAGTTGGGTAACAGAATTACCATTACCCCCAACAGGTGATCAAACATGGATTTCAATTCGAGATGTTGGAGGTCTAGGTTCTGAAGAATCTGTGAATACCACAATGAGTGGTTTGGTTAGTGGTCAAGTTTATAAATTAACTATTTACAGCTTAACGTCGATTACCAATGCTGATGGAGGTACCAGCAGTAACCAGTATTACGCTGGGACCTATATGGATGAATTCGATTATCAAATTGCAAATTTTGATAGACAAACCATCGACGAAATCTCACAAAACCAATGGTCAACTAATGAAATAGTATTTCTTGCTAATGCTTCTTCGATGACACTTTCGCTTTTCCCAAAAACCGATGCTAACACGGGAGGAAGCCCATATGAAGGACTAGAGGCTGTACAAATTGCCGTAGAGCTAAACGCATTAGAATTATTAGACTCAGATAACGATGGTGTTCCTGATATAACTGACATTGATGATGACAATGATGGTGTTTTAGATGTTGATGAAACCAATATTGGAGGCACACAATACGACCCACTAGGTGATGAAGACGGTGACAAGCTTCCAAATTACCTAGACACCAATGATAACAATGATACATCTGATGGTAGTATAACAAATTATACAGATATAAATTCTGATGGAGTTCCTGATATTTTTGACAACGATTTAGATGGGGTTCCAAATCATTTAGATTTGGATTCAGACAATGATGGTATTCCTGATAACATCGAAGCACAGTCCACAATTGGGTACATTTCCCCTTCTACAGATACAGACAACGATGCAGATAATGACGGATTAAATGATGCATATGATTCTGATTGTACCGTAGGATCACCATGTGGGACAAGTAATACCGTAGGTACAGGTATCACTCCTATCAATTCAGATGGTGTGAGCACAAATGGAAGCAGTATAGATACAGTTCCCGATTATTTAGATACTGATGCTGATGGTGATGGAGTTTTAGACAATATCGAAGCAAATATTTCTATTGGAGGTTCGGTAGGAGTAAATGGTTTAATTGCTGCTCTTGACAACGGAGATAATTACAACGATGTCAATGGAGTATTCGACAATACACAAGAAGATAATTTCCCAGATGCTGATAGTGATGTGAACACTGGAGGTGACGTAGATTATAGAGACACAAGCGAAACAGGAGTTGGGTTGGATTCTGATTTAGACGGAATTCCCAACGAAGATGATCTAGATGATGATAACGATGGTATCACAGATGCTCAAGAATTGTGTGACACAGATTTTGCAGAGGGAGCTACAATTAACGTATACATCGATTTGGGAGCATACGAAAATGAAAATTCTTGGACCTTAACAGGCCCCGGTGGATTCTCTGAAAGTGGAGGTACTTATGCAGATGGCGACGATATCATCAATTTGAATTTTCCGGCAACTACAACCGGAGATTATACTTTTACACTAAGTGATACCTACGGTGATGGATTAGATGGTTCAGGATCTGGAGGTACCGGCGGGAGTAGTAATGAAAATGCAACTTCTTCGTATCGTATCTCTGTAAACGGAAGTGTCCTATATGAGAGTGGCACCTTCCCTACTTTTGGAACTGGAGGGAGTGCAGCTGTATTTAATTTCGAAATCAGTTCTTTAGGCACCTCATTTTCTTGTTTAGCAACCGATCCAGGTGCTGATGATGATATCGACGGAACCGTAAATTATAGTGATCCTGATTATAGCACAGGTGTAGTTGGAGATGTTATCAATGCAAATGGTATATGGACAAGTTTAGATTTGGATGGCGATGGAGTGCCAAACCATTTAGATTTAGATTCAGATAATGATGGTATTCCAGATAATATTGAAGCACAGGCAACAAGCAATTCAAGCTTTATTTCTCCAAGTGGAATTGATAACAATAACAACGGTTTAGATGATAATTATGAAACCGGACAAGATGGAACAACCTTAAGTCCTATAAATACTGATAGTGGTTCAGATTCATTACCCGATTATAAAGACACTGACTCTGACAACGATGGAGCTTCAGACAGAATTGAAGCAAACCTTTCTGTATCAGGATCCTATGGCTTGAATGGTTTAGACAGCAATTATGAAACTGGTGACAACTACTCAGATTCAAACGGTAGTTTTGACGATACACAAGAAGACAACTTTCCTAATTCCACAGGAACCGGAGATGTAGATTATAGAGATGTTTCCTCATCTTTTAGTGATAATGACGGAGATGGTATTCCAGATAATATTGATGTCGATGATGACAATGATGGGATTTTAGATACTGTTGAAAACGCTGGTGGATCAACAACAGGAACATGCAATATTACTTATGAACTTATTGGAACTATTGATGGAGACAGAGATAGAGGAAGCCCTAACGATTTAAATAAAGATTTTATTTTTGGAGATAACTTTAGCTTTAGAATTTCTTTTGACACTGCTATACCCGTTGTTATTGAAACTACCATTGGAGATCAAGATCATGCTAGAACAGGTACTGTAACGGTTGATGGAACCTCAGAAAATATAAGTACCGCTGTTGCTAATTTTCAAACGGTAACACATACTCCTACTTCAGCAACATCCTATGATATTACCATGCTAGGTTTTGATATGACAGTGACAACCATCATCGTCAAAGATGACCAAAATAATACCATTGCTCAATTTGATTTTGGAACCTCAAGTAGTACACTTGAGTCTGGTTATATAAGAGTTTCTTCTGGAACAACACAAACAACAACAACCTATTCTTGTATAGAAGATAATGATACTGATGGAGATGGAATCATAAACTCCTTAGATTTAGATTCAGACAATGATGGAATTCCAGATAATATTGAAGCACAAACTACAACGGGTTACAATGCCCCTTCGGGAGATGCTGACGAAACTGCAAATGGGCTAGATACTGCCTACGGTAGTGGTATTACCCCTACAGATACAGATGGAGATGGAACCCCTGATTATCTTGATTTAGATGCTGATGATGATGGTATACTTGACCAAACCGAAGCTGGATTATCTCTTTCAGGTTCTTTTGGAAACAATGGATTAGATAACAACTATGATAACGGAGATAATTATTCTGATGTAAATGGTAGTTTTGACAATACTCAAACAAACAACTTTCCTGACGTAGATGGAGACGTAAATTCGGGAGGAGATTTAGATTTTAGAGATGACACTTTTACCTTTGACAACGATGATGATGATGTCAATGATGAGATTGACTTAGATGACGATAACGATGGGATTTTGGATGCAGTTGAATATGGCAGCTGCAGTCCTGTTAGCAATATCTTAGACTGGAATGCAAATTATGTAGAAGGAAACTCTGGAACCTCCGGAGACATCCCTTCAGAAGAAGGAAGCTTAACGATTAGCAATGTAGGTGTCAACATTGCTATCAGTTCTAATACGTATAGTGATAGTGATTATAGAATTAACAATTTTGTGACTACTAATGGATTTACGTTATACCAAAAAGCCATCCAAAATTCAGAGTCAAATCATATTTTCACTTTCGATACTCCAATTTATGGATTGAATTTTATTTTATATGATGTAGATATTGAATCTACTACAAGTACTGATGAAGTAGAGATTATTTTAACCGCTCAAGACGGTTCTAATTACACCTTACAAGCTGCTGACTATACTGTCGATGCTGGTTCTAACACATTTTCTAATAACAATACATTCACTGGAACGGTTTCTGGAGGTAATGGAAATATTACCATTAATGCCATCCCTGCATGGATCATTAGAATGCGTATTATTTATAAAAACAAAGGAACTGGAAGTTTGAACGGTACACAACAAATTGCCATAGGAAACTTATCTTTTTGTACGCCTTTAGATTCTGACAACGATACAGTTTTTGATTTTAGAGATTTAGACTCAGACGGAGATGGAATTCCTGATAATATAGAAGCTCAAACGACTAAAGACTATATTGCTCCTACAGGCACTTACAGTATTTTTGGTATTGATGTAGCCTATGGTAATGGTTTTACTCCTATAAATACTGATGGCACAGACAACCCAGATTATTTAGATTTAGATTCAGACAATGAAGGAGAATCGGATTTTGAAGAATCTGGTCTTGCAGATCCTTCTGGAACAGAAGGCGCCAATGGTTTAGACAGCAATTATGAAGATGCTGATTCATACGACGCAACAGACATTAATGGATTGGGTGATGATACTATTACCGATAATTATGATGATACAGATGGTGATGTAAATCTTTCAGGTGGTGATTTAGATTTCCGTGATACAGTTTTTGGAAATGATACAGATGGTGACGGTATTCCTGATGACACAGATATAGATGATGACAATGATGGAATTTTAGATATTGATGAGTGTGAAAATCTTTCAAATGGAGCTGGTGTTAACAACGTATATAGCGAATCGGGAGTTGGTAACAACGCTTCAAACACCCTTTCATCAGACAATTCAAGAGTTACATTCAACAACACCAACGATGAAGTCATTTTAGATCTTACAGGTGATAACAATCTACCTACAGGTGCAATCGTCTATATTGAAGCTCGAGTTACTGTTAGTACAGGAAATACATTAAATGTACAACAATCTTCCGATGGTATTTCATTCTCTAACGAACAAATATACACATGGAGTTCTACTGGGGCAGATGAAAACAAAGAATATATCCTAACATCAGACGCAAGATATCTCAAACTCGCTTTAGAGGTTTATAGTGGCTCCGGGGGTGTTCAAGTCGATTATGTTTCCTATGGAAGTTATTGCTCTTCGGATGGAGACTCTGATAATGATGGTATCCCAAATCGATTGGATATTGATGCTGACAATGACGGTATTCCTGACAATATCGAAGCACAAAGCACAATGGACTATATGGCTCCAAGTGGTATTGGGGCAGGAATTACAGATGCCAACTCGAATGGATTAGATGATAATTATGAAACCGATCAAGGAGGAACAAATCTTTCACCTATAAATACAGATTCATCTGTTGACAACATTCCTGACTATTTAGACACCGATTCGGACAATGATGGAACTCTTGATATTGAAGAAAATGGTGATTCCGACAATGTGATAAGTGGTATAGATACTGATGGTGATGGGTTGGATGACAATTTTGAAGGGACTAACACAAACGATGGATACGATGTAAATGATGAAATAGAGAGCCCCCAAAGTAATTTACCAGATGTTGATTCAGATGTGTCAACAGGAGGTGATGTAGATTACAGAGATGATGAAATAGGTACAGTAACTCCTAGTCCTCAAGGCGCATTATTATGGTTAAGAGCAGATTTAGATGCGACCACTTCGTTATGGCAAGATCAATCTGGATTAGACCATGATGCAACACCAGGAACAAACGGACCAACATTATCGTCCAACGCAGTAAACTTTAATCCTGCATTTTCTTTTAATGGATCTAATCAATTTATGGAAATCATCAATGCTACAACGGGAGATGGAATTCTTGAAAGCGGAACAAGTTACCCTGACCTAGCAGCGTATGTTGTAACTTCAGCTGGAGCAACTCAAGATGGTTATATATTTAGAGAACTTACCGATGATCCTGAAGGAGATGATTTTTTAATCACAACTCCATGGGGTGATGGTGAAGTATATTATGGAATTGAAAATGGAAGTTCAAACATTAACCATCCATGGCAATCGTCACTCAACACTTATGGAATTCACAATTTCTATGGCAGTAGCAATGCGAGTAACTCTGCCTTAAACTTCCAACAGGCTCTTTATTTTAATGGAATAAATATTGATACAGGTACTTCATTTCAGACTACGATAGATGGTGAAGACAACAATCATTTCTATATCGGCTCTCAAGACGGTAGTCAAGATTTTCACGATGGAGAAATTGCAGAAATTATCGTGTTTACAGGAAATCAATCTTCTGAAACACAGCAGGCCTATCAATCATACTTGGCAATAAAATACGGAATCACTTTGTATAGTACTACAACAGGTTCTGCTATTATCGCAGAAGATGATCTAACTATTACCGAAGGGGATTACATTCTATCTGATGAAAGCACGAAAGTCTGGGATTACACTGTCAATTCTGATTATCATAATGATATAGCTGGTATCGGTCGAGATGATGGTTTCGCCTTAAATCAAAAACAATCAAAATCAATAAACTCTGATGCCGTAATCACCATAGGACTAGGAAGTATCGCTACTGACAATATTTCAAACAGCAACAATTTCTCAACAAATAAAGATTTTTTGGTTTGGGGTAATAATAACGGAACTATTTCGAATACTTCTACTACCACGATTATTTGTGCTCCAGAAAAAACTTTAGGAAGAACATGGAAAATTGTTGAAAACGGATCAGTTGGACTAGTTCAAATTGCAATATCAGAAAACACAATTACTGACAACCTAGACACTTCAACTTCTGTTAAAGTACTAAAAGTTGCTGATGACGCATTATTTACAACCAATGTTGAGTACGTCGCTTTAACTCCGCCTGTTAACAGTGAAACACAGTATGTCTGTAATTATGATTTTGATGGCACAAAATTCTTTACCTATGCTGAAGTAAATGGTATCTTCTGGAATGGTGATGCCAATTCTGGTGCTGGTGCATGGACAGGAGGTTCTGCGGCAGATAACTCTGCAAGTACAAGTGGTAATGATGTAGATAAAGTAATGATTATCGATTCCGAAAGTTCGTTGAACCATGCAGTTTTAAATCAAGACGCAAGAGTTGAATGTGTTTGGATAAAAGAGAACTCTGTATTAACAGTTGCTGATGAACATTATTTAGAGTTTGACGAAGACTTTATTCTTGATGGAAACCTAAAGTTAGTAGGTGACGCACAATTAATACAAACACATGTTGGCCAAACAAATGTTCAAGGAACCGGTAAAGTTTATATTGATCAAAAGGCGACAGTTGAAAATCAATACCGTTATCATTATTGGTCATCGCCTGTTGTAGAAGTAGGAAAATCTACATTTACTGTTGAAGCAGTAATGAAAGACGGTACAACACCTACTTCTGAAAGTTCTACGGAAGAAACTCCGAGAGATATCAACTTCATTTCGGAAAGCACAAGCTACGATGGTTCTTACGACGATAACCCTGCAGATGGTACGGACCCAATTACTATTGCAAATTACTGGATTTGGTCTTATATAAGTGGTACCACTGGAAACGACTGGCAACACAAAAGACATAACACTGCTATTAACAGAGGAGAAGGATACACCATGAAAAGTACTGGAAATCAAGATGGTCAAAACTTTACTTTTGTTGGAACACCTAATGATGGTACTATTAGCATACCTGTTATTAAAGATTCTAATAGTTTAATCGGGAACCCTTATCCAAGTGCTTTAGATGCTATTGATTTTATCAACGAAAATAGTGATGTGATTAGTGGAACAATTTACTTCTGGCAGCATGAAGGTGAAAACGGAACAAGTACGGTAACTGAAGGGCACAATATTCGAGGTTACCAAGGTGGTTATGCAACTAGAAACCTAGGTACCTCTGTTGCTGCACAAACCACTGTGGATGGTACCGGAGGACTAGGAGAAGGAAACACTTATGATGAACCTGGAAGGTACATTGCCGTTGGGCAGAGTTTCTTTGTTGGAGCTATCGCAAATGGAACCATTGTTTTTGAAAATAGTCACCGTAACTACCAAGCAAAAGATGGTACCAATTCTGTTTTCTTAAAAACGAATAAAAAGAAAAAAGAAACTTCTGAAAAAGAAGTTATAGAAGAAATACCAACACTAAAAATTGGATTTGAGTATGAAAACGATGAACAGCAAATAATTCATAGACAAATAGCTGTTAGCTTTGCAAATGGCTTGTCAGGTGCTCATGATAATGGATATGATAGTCCAATCTACGATATCCAAGACAACGATACATATTGGAAATTTAACGAATCAGACACTAAGTATGTCATTGCTGGTGTTGCCATGCCAAATGGTGAGACTGAATTACCTTTAGGAGTGGTGGTAGATTCAGAAAAAGAACTGACATTCCAGATTGATAATATGAACTTTGTAAATGATGCTATCTATTTAAAAGATCACCTTTTAGATATTACATACAAACTATCTGTAGATAACGCCATTAAAATTACTGTAGGTTCAGGTTCATATGAAGATCGCTTTTCTATAGTATTTAAAAATGATGCCGAAGATGATCTACTCAATATTGTAGATCAGGAAAATGTTGTCTTTAACATTCGATACAATCAATTTGATAAAACTATTGAAATAGACAACCCTAACAACATTGTATTAATGAAACTACAATTAGTGAGTATGTCAGGTAAGAAATTAAAAGAGTTTGAATCAGAGGATATCCTTGAAACTCTAAAAGTTTACGATATCTCTGATGGAGTCTATGTGGTTCGAATTAAAACCTCTGTTGGTATAATAACTAAAAAAATTGCAATATATTAAATCGTTAATAATATACCACTAAACACAAAAAAGCATCCTACCTACTATTGGATGCTTTTTTCAATTCCCCATAATAGTAATAACAATTTTTCTACTGCCACCATAATTGCGGTGTTCCCCAAGATAAATACCTTGCCAAATCCCCATATTTAGTTTTCCATTCGTAATCGGAATAGAAATAGAATTTCCTAATAAAGAGGCTTTGATATGGGCAGGCATATCGTCAGAACCTTCATAATCATGCTTATAGTATGGCATATTTTCAGGTATCATTTTATTGATATGCGTTTCAAAATCAACTCTTACCGTTGGATCGGCATTTTCATTGATCGTCAAACTTGCCGATGTATGTTTGATAAAAACTTCAAGCTTTCCAATTGATATTTTAGATAATTCTGGAATATGATTCAATATTTCACTTGTAATTAAATGAAACCCTCGTTGTTTTGGTTCTAAGGTTACTTCTTTTTGTAAAAATACCATCCCTATACAATTTTTAAGTTCTATGAAATTAAAACAAAGTTCATAAAAAAACCGTTTCAGTTTTACTGAAACGGTTTTTATTATATCCTAAAAGAGTAATTATTTTACTTCTTCAAAGTCTACGTCTTCTACTGAATCCTCAGAACTTGCATTTGGTTCTGCTTGTGCTCCAGCATCAGCACCTCCTTGTGCTTGTTGTGCAGCAGCTTGGAACTCAGCTGCAGCTCCTTGTAAAGCAGTATTCAATGCTTCTGTAGCCGTATCGATCGCTGTAAGATCTTTTGCTGCATGCGCTGTTTTCAACTCAGCTAAGGCAGCATCAATTGGTGCTTTTTTATCTTCAGGAAGTTTCCCTTCTACTTCTTTCAATTGAGATTCCGTTTGGAAAATCATTTGATCAGCAGTATTCAACTTCTCAGCAGTTTCTTTTGCTTTTGCATCTGCTTCTGCATTTGCTTCAGCATCAGCTTTCATTTTTGCGATTTCTTCTTCTGACAATCCTGAAGAAGCTTCAATCTTAATTTCTTGAGATTTGTTTGTTGCTTTATCTACAGCAGAAACTTTGATAATTCCGTTTGCATCAATATCGAAAGTTACTTCGATTTGAGGAGTACCTCTTTGAGCCGGTGGAATATCAGTTAATTGGAAACGACCAATTGTTTTATTATCAGCAGCCATCGCTCTTTCTCCTTGCAATACATGGATATCAACTGATGGTTGGTTGTCTACAGCAGTAGAGAATACCTGAGATTTTTTAGTTGGAATAGTCGTATTTGCTTCAATTAATTTAGTGAATACATTCCCCATAGTCTCAATTCCTAATGATAAAGGTGTAACATCTAATAACAATACATCTTTTACATCACCTGCTAAAACTCCTCCTTGAATAGCCGCTCCAATTGCAACTACTTCATCAGGGTTTACTCCTTTGTTTGGCTCTTTACCAAAGAAAGCTTTAACTTTTTCTTGTATTACTGGGATACGTGTTGATCCACCAACTAAAATAACTTCATCAATTTCAGAAGTAGATAAATCTGCATCTTCTAAAGCTTTTTTAACAGGCTCCATAGAACGTGTCACTAACTCAGCAGCCAATTGCTCGAATTTTGCACGAGTCAATGTTTTCACCAAGTGTTTAGGTCCTGAAGCAGTAGCCGTAACATAAGGTAAATTGATCTCTGTCTGTGCAGAAGATGACAATTCAACTTTTGCTTTTTCAGCAGCTTCTTTTAAACGTTGCAAAGCCATTGGATCTAAACGTAAATCAACATCTTCTTCAGCTTTGAAAGAATCTGCCAACCAGTCAATGATTACTTCATCAAAATCGTCTCCTCCTAAGTGTGTATCTCCATTTGTAGATAATACTTCGAATACACCTTCACCAATTTCTAAGATAGAAATATCAAATGTACCACCACCTAAATCGTATACAGCGATTTTTTGATCTGTTCCTTTTTTATCAATACCGTAAGCCAATGCTGCTGCAGTAGGCTCGTTGATGATTCTCTGAACTTTTAAACCAGCAATTTCTCCAGCTTCTTTTGTCGCTTGACGTTGTGCATCGTTAAAATATGCCGGTACTGTAATTACAGCTTCACTAACATCAGCTCCTAAATAATCTTCAGCTGTTTTCTTCATCTTTTGAAGTGTCATTGCAGAAACTTCTTGTGGCGTATATAAACGCCCATCGATATCAACTCTTGGTGTATCGTTATCTCCTTTTACTACTTTGTAAGGTACTCTTCCAACTTCTTCAGAACACTCAGAAAACTTGTTCCCCATAAAACGCTTAACAGAAGCAATTGTTTTTGTTGGGTTAGTTACTGCTTGTCTTTTTGCTGGATCACCAACTTTACGCTCACCTCCTTCTACGAAAGCTACAATTGATGGTGTTGTTCTTTTCCCCTCTGCATTAGGAATTACAACAGGCTCATTTCCTTCCATTACAGAAACACAAGAGTTTGTTGTTCCTAAATCTATTCCAATAATCTTACTCATAATATTTATATTTAATGTGTTTGTATCAAATTTACGTTTACTCAGTAGTCAATCTTTGTGCCAATATAAATACCCTCAATTATTGTCATATTTTTAATTTAGAAAATGACAGAGTGTCATAAATACTGTCTAAAAACGAGAAAAAAAGTATACAAAATGTCAGAATTACGCTAAGACACTTCCAACAGAACCATCTTCTGTTTTTGTAAGTTGGTAAATTTTATCAGGAGAAATACCTTTTTCTGTAGTATGAGAAACATAAATAATTGTAGTCTGTGTTTCTTTAGATATTTTAGAAATCAATGCTGTTATCAATTTTGTACTTTGAATATTTAAACCTGAAGTGGGTTCATCCAAAATCAATAAAGGTGGATGCTTTACCATTGCTCTTGCAATCAAAACCATTCGTTGTTCTGCCAAAGACAGAGTGGTGAATGTTTTATTCTGTATAGAAGTCATCCCTAATAGAGTAATCCATTCTTGCGCCAATTTCACATGAATATCCAAAGGTTTCACATACAAACCGACAGAGTCATAAAACCCTGATAGTACCATATGGATAACGGAATGTCTTTTGTTAAATAACTCAGTTATCGTAGAGGTAAAATATCCTATTTTTTGTTTTATTTCCCAAACATTTTCTTCGGTCCCCTTTAGTTTATCAAACAACACAATATCTTGACCATAGGCTTTATGACTGTCTCCAGTAATCAAAGATAATAACATAGTTTTTCCACTACCATTTTCACCAATCAACTGCCAAAACTCTCCCAATTTAATTTCCCAAGAAATATTTTTTAACACCTGCTTCTCATAAAATTTTATCGAAACATCCTTTAAATTTACAAAGCTACGATAGTCATAATTATAGCTCGTGGTTGTACTTGGAATAGAAAAATTCGAAAAGAAATCATTTCGGTTTCTAAAAAAAGTTTGAACCGTATCGAAATAAGGTTCCAAACTTTGAGAAAAATTTACCGTAAAAAAATCGTCAATAAACGGAAATACATCTTCTTCTTTTCTAACTATTTGAATTATTCTAGTTTTTTCAGATGCTTTTAAAAGTAATTTCTTCAAATGACTTTTATTAATCGCATCTAAATTCTCAAATAAATTTTCGACAATCAAATAATCATACTCTTGCGACAGTAAATAAGTAAATAAAGCTCTTTTTCTTTCTCCACTCGACATTGATTGAAGTGACTGCCCAAATGTATCAATAAAAACAGAAGTGTCTCGTTTGGTCTCTTCTTCAACCAATTGTAGAATTCTTTTCGCTGAAAAAACGTATTTTAAATCTGGAAATGGAATTTTAAACTCAAAGGACTCTGTGCCTTGAAGTATTGCAAAATGTTTCGATGTCGAAGGCATTATCATAAACGCATATGCTAACGGACAAACACAAATTCTGTTTCAGAAGACAATTCTTCACTAAAACCATATCCTCCATAGTCAAAACCTTTTAGAGAGGCAACATCATTAATATCATTGTCTATGATATATCTCACCATCATACCTCTTGCTTTCTTAGCAAAAAAAGATATCATTTTTAATTTTCCGTCTTTGTAATCTTTAAATTGAGGAGTGATAACCGGAGCCTTTAATAATTTGGGTTTGATAACCTTGAAGTATTCGTTACTGGCCAAATTTATTAATGGCTCACCTTCACTCATTTCTTCATTCAAAGCATCTGTAATTTTAGTATCCCAAAATTGATACAAATTATCTTTTCGACCTATTTTTAATTTGGTCCCCATTTCTAAACGATAGGCTTGTATCAAATCGAAAGGTTTTAAAATCCCATACAAACCAGATAATATTCTCAATTTATCATTTAGTTGGGTATGCTTTTCTTCTGGTATTGAATAAGCATCCAACCCAATATAAACATCTCCCTTAAACATATAAACAGCTTGTCTCGCATTTTCAATTGTAAACGGACGTTGCCATTGTTGATTTCGTTCCCAATTCAACTCTGATAAGGCTTGAGAAATAGACATCAACTCTCCTATTTTTTTTGGAGACTTTTTCTTTAACACACCTATCAATTTCTCAGCTATATCTAAAGTTTCAGGTTCACTAAAAAGACTTGTAGGTATCTGAGTTTCTAAATCTAAAGATTTGGCAGGTGAAACAACAATTTTCATATCATATATTTTTAAGCGTCAGAATCTTCTCTTGTATGAATCGTATAAGCTCTCCACTTCTCCAAAGCAGCTTTCATATCATCTGGTGTTTCAGAATCAAAACGCATCATTTCTTTTGTAGTTGGATGTATAAAGCCTAAAGTTTTTGCATGCAATGCTTGCCTTGGTAGAATTTTAAAAGTATTCTCAACAAACTGTTTGTACTTTGTAAATGTAGTTCCTTTTAACACAGCATCACCACCATATCGAGCATCGTTAAATAAGGTATGTCCAATATGTTTAAAATGAGCTCTAATTTGATGTGTTCTTCCAGTTTCTAATCTACATTCAACCAGCGTTACATAATTAAAGCGCTCTATTACCTTAAAATGAGAAACTGCAGGCTTCCCAAAATCACCCTCAGGAAAAACAGACATTTGTAATCTATTTTTTAAACTTCTACCAATGTTTCCTTCAATTGTACCTTCATCTTCTTCTATATTTCCCCACACCAAAGCATGATATACCCGCTCTGTAGTTTTATCAAAAAATTGTTTGGCCAAGAATGTCATAGCTTCCTCGGTCTTAGCAATTACTAAGAGCCCGCTAGTGTCTTTATCTATACGATGCACTAAACCAGGTCTTTCATTACTATTATTTGGCAAATTCTCAATATGATGAATCAAGCCGTTTACCAACGTACCAGAATAATTTCCATGTCCTGGATGTACAACCATACCAGCAGGTTTGTTTACAACCAACAGTACTTCGTCTTCATAAACAATATCTAAAGGTATGTCTTCAGCAATCAATAAATTTTCATGAGGAGGATGCTCTAACACCACACGTATTACGTCTTTCGCTTTTACCTTATAACTTGATTTAACAGCTACATCATTGGCTAATATATTGCCATTCTTAGCAGCTTCTTGAATTTTATTTCGCGTCGCATTTTCGATGAAATTCATCAAGAATTTATCAACCCTTAAAGGAACTTGACCATCTGCTGCTACGAATCTAAAATGTTCGTATAATTCATCTGGTTCCAAATCATTATTATCAATTATTTCTTGCATCTTATTTTCCTCTACCATTACCTAAAATAACATCTATAACAGAATGCTTTTCTAGTTTATCACCTTCTTTCAAGGTCTTGCCATTACACTTTAACCTACGTACAACATTTCTTCCAATATCAGGAATAAACAAAATACGTCCGATTTCAAAACCAGAAGATTTTAATTGCGCAATTACTTCATATTTTGTTTTACCATAAAATTCTTGAATCATCACTTTTCCATACTTAGAAGGATTCAAGGTTAGGTATATTTTTCTATTTTCTTTTACCAAAGAATGTTTTTCAGGTACCTGACTAATCACCGATTTTTTAGGATAGTTTGGATTATAACTGGCAGAGTCTATCACTTCATATCGAAGATCTAATTCTGATAATTTCGTTGCCACTTCTTCAATCGCAAGCTTAGACAAATCAGGAACCTCTATCGATTCACCATGCTTAGTAGTTACTTCAAGATATTTTACCAAAGAAAAAAAACCGATTGTAAAAACAACAGCCACAATTACTAATTGAATAAAAAACTGTTTGCTAATAAAATACTTACCTAAACTCATTTACTACATTTTTAAACAAAGATATAAAACGAACCGCTAAGGAATTGAATAATAAGTGATATTTTTGAAGCAGAATAAAAGATCAATTAGATGAAAAAAAATGTAGCTGTTGTAATGGGAGGATATTCCTCTGAATATAAAATTTCTATAAAAAGTGGTAACGTAGTTTTCAACCACATAGATAAAGAATTATACAATCCTTTTATCGTTTATATATTAGAAAACAAATGGGTAGTGGTTGATAACAATGAAAAAGAGTACTCTATTAACAAGCATGATTTTTCAATAGAAATAGCTAATAAAAAAATTAATTTTGATTTTGTATTCAATGTGATACATGGGACACCAGGAGAAGACGGAAAACTACTTGCATATTTCGATCTTTTAAACATTCCTTATAGCTCTGCTCCTTTTTATCAAATGGCATTAACATTTAACAAAAGAGATTGTTTAAGCGTTGCGAAAACATACGGAATAAAAACGGCGACATCAGTATACCTTAACCAAGGAGATGCCTATGATAAAAAAGAAATCCTATCTAAAGTAGGCTTACCTTGTTTCGTAAAGCCAAATAATGCAGGATCTAGCTTTGGTATTTCTAAAGTTAACGAAGAAAAAGATTTTGAAGCGGCTTTAAAAACTGCATTTCAAGAAGATTCCGAAATATTAATTGAATCCTTCTTAAACGGTACAGAAGTTTCTGTAGGTGTAATTCAATACAAAAATGACACGATTGTTTTACCAATAACAGAAATCGTTTCAGAAAATGATTTCTTTGATTATGAAGCAAAATATATGGGTAAATCTCAAGAAATCACACCAGCTCGTATCACTGAAAACCAAAAAAACAACGTATCAAAAGCTGCAAAACATTTATATAAAAGCTTAAACATGTCGGGGTTTTCGAGATCTGAGTTTATTTTTATTGATGATGAGCCATATTTTTTAGAAATGAATACGGTACCTGGCATGACAGAAGCAAGTCTTCTCCCACAGCAAGCTTCGATTGCAGGAATTTCATTATCTGATCTATTAACCGATACAATCCAGCGTTCTATCTAGTTTCAATAAAATTACACGAAAGCATCTTAAGGCCATTTGATTGGTTTAAGATGCTTTTTTTATGAATTGTATAAATTCATTCATTTTTAAATTTA
>NZ_VYVA01000008.1 GCF_009193215.1 Flavicella marina
AAAAAAAAGCCTCAATCATAAATCTGATTGAGGCTTTAAAAAAAAGGCGGTGACATACTCTCCCACCATTGGCAGTACCATCTGCGCTGATAGGTTTAACTTCTCTGTTCGGAATGGGAAGAGGTGAGCCCTATCGCAATAACCACCTTAAGGTTGTTGCAGTCTTGTTTAAAAGACTGTATATGATTAACATATTAAAATATTGATTCGTTGTAGATACTTCTACTATAATATAATTGAGGTATAGAATGTATAAAGAGTTTCCCTCCCGCTAGGTCACCCTAGCGGAAGTTCTTTGTACAAAAGCCTATGGGTTATTAGTACTACTTGGCTATGACATTACTGCCTTTACACCTATAGCCTATCAACGTGGTGATCTTCCACGACCCTTTAAAGAAATCTCATCTTGTGGTGGGTTTCGCGCTTATATGCTTTCAGCGCTTATCCCTTCCCAACGTAGCTACTCTGCAATGCCCTTAGCAGAACAACAGATACACCAGAGGTTAGTCCAACTCGGTCCTCTCGTACTAGAGTCAGATCCACGCAAATTTCTAACGCCCGCTACAGATAGAGACCGAACTGTCTCACGACGTTCTGAACCCAGCTCGCGTGCCACTTTAATGGGCGAACAGCCCAACCCTTGGGACCTTCTCCAGCCCCAGGATGTGACGAGCCGACATCGAGGTGCCAAACCCCCCCGTCGATGTGAGCTCTTGGGGGAGATCAGCCTGTTATCCCCGGAGTACCTTTTATCCTTTGAGCGATGGCCCTTCCATGCGGAACCACCGGATCACTATGCTCTTGTTTCCAACCTGATCGACTTGTTAGTCTCGCAGTCAAGCACCCTTATGCCATTGCACTCTACGCACGGTTACCAAGCGTGCTGAGGGTACCTTTAGAAGCCTCCGTTACTCTTTTGGAGGCGACCACCCCAGTCAAACTACCCACCAAGCACTGTCCCCTTCGCAGGGTTAGGCTCTAGACAAGCAAAGGGTGGTATTTCAAGGACGACTAAACTACGCCTGGCGACGCAGCATCGAAGTCTCCCACCTATCCTACACATTACTTATCCAAAGTCAATACTAAGCTATAGTAAAGGTTCACGGGGTCTTTTCGTCCCGTAGCGGGTAATCGGCATCTTCACCGATACTACAATTTCACCGAGCTCATGGCTGAGACAGTGTCCAGATCGTTGCACCATTCGTGCAGGTCGGAACTTACCCGACAAGGAATTTCGCTACCTTAGGACCGTTATAGTTACGGCCGCCGTTTACTGGGGCTTCATTTGAGAGCTTCGCCGAAGCTAACTCCTCCACTTAACCTTCCAGCACCGGGCAGGTGTCAGGCCCTATACATCAACTTTCGTTTTAGCAGAGCCCTGTGTTTTTGATAAACAGTCGCCTGGACCTATTCACTGCGGCCCATCATAGATGGGCGCCCCTTCTCCCGAAGTTACGGGGCGATTTTGCCTAGTTCCTTAGCCATGAATCACTCGAGCACCTTAGAATTCTCTTCCCAACCACCTGTGTCGGTTTAGGGTACGGGCTGCTTCACTCGCTTTTCTTGGAAGTCGCTTCGCTGTATTATCACCTTGACCGAAGTCTCAGTGTACTATCGAGGTGTTACCACTCTCTTCAACGTACTATTCTGTCAGTACGCAACAACTATACGCCTCCGTCACTTTTAACGTGAGCAGGTACTGGAATATTAACCAGTTGTCCATCGACTACCCCTTTCGGGTTCGCCTTAGGTCCCGACTAACCCTCAGCTGATTAGCATCGCTGAGGAAACCTTGGTCTTTCGGTGGGCGGGTTTCTCACCCGCCTTATCGTTACTTATGCCTACATTTTCTTTTCTAGTCGCTCCACCATCTCTTACGAAACAACTTCAACGCAACTAGAATGCTCCCCTACCACTGTAATAAATTACAATCCATAGCTTCGGTAATATACTTATGCCCGATTATTATCCATGCTCGATCGCTCGACTAGTGAGCTGTTACGCACTCTTTAAATGAATGGCTGCTTCCAAGCCAACATCCTAGCTGTCTGTGCAATCGAACCTCGTTAGTTCAACTTAGTATATATTTGGGGACCTTAGCTGATGGTCTGGGTTCTTTCCCTCTCGGACATGGACCTTAGCACCCATGCCCTCACTGCTGTGTATATTTAATAGCATTCGGAGTTTGTCAGGAATTGGTAGGCGGTGAAGCCCCCGCATCCAATCAGTAGCTCTACCTCTATTAAACTAAACCACAACGCTGCACCTAAATGCATTTCGGGGAGTACGAGCTATTTCCTGGTTTGATTGGCCTTTCACCCCTACCCACAGGTCATCCCAAGACTTTTCAACGTCAACGGGTTCGGTCCTCCACTGTATGTTACTACAGCTTCAACCTGCCCATGGGTAGATCACCAGGTTTCGCGTCTACTACTACTAACTATACGCCCTATTCAGACTCGCTTTCGCTACGGCTGCTCCACTGAATGGATTAACCTTGCTAGAAACAGTAACTCGTAGGCTCATTATGCAAAAGGCACGCCGTCACACAGTAAATGTGCTTCGACCGCTTGTAGGCGTACGGTTTCAGGATCTCTTTCACTCCCTTACTTAGGGTTCTTTTCACCTTTCCCTCACGGTACTAGTTCACTATCGGTCTCTCAGGAGTATTTAGCCTTACCGGATGGTCCCGGTGGATTCATACAGGATTACTCGTGTCCCGCACTACTCAGGATACCACTATCAATAATCAATCTTACCCGTACGGGGCTATCACCCTCTATGGCCAAACTTTCCAGTTTGTTCTGATTCAATTGACATCAAATAACGTGGTCCTACAACCCCAAACTTGCCGAAACAAGCTTGGTTTGGGCTAATCCGCGTTCGCTCGCCACTACTAACGGAATCACTATTGTTTTCTCTTCCTCCGGTTACTTAGATGTTTCAGTTCACCGGGTTAACCTCCTTGCGGATAACATGTCTTCAACATGCTGGGTTGTCCCATTCGGAAATCTGCGGATCAATTCGTATGTGCCAATCCCCACAGCTTATCGCAGCTTATCGCGTCCTTCATCGTCTCTGAGAGCCTAGGCATCCGCCATACGCCCTTACTTAGCTTTTTGTACTTTTTGCTCTTTTATTCTATTTGTTACTAATTATAGATCTTAATCTATAACTAATTGCATGCTATGCATGCCTCTATTTGTATTATAGCTCGTTATTAATTTTAGTTTTTCTAAAATATAACTTCTGTATCTTTTACGATATCAGTATTTCAATATGTCAATGAACGTTGCGAATCGCAACAGATAATTAAATCTATTACTATTCTTAAAACAACACTTTGGAATAATTATCCCAAGGCATTGCCTTGTTGTGGAGAATATCGGAGTCGAACCGATGACCTCCTGCGTGCAAGGCAGGCGCTCTAGCCAGCTGAGCTAATCCCCCAAGAAAAATCTTTCTGAAGGTCTTTTAAAACTCAACTTCTAAAATTTCCTATATGTTTTATATATACTTAACTCCCCATTTTAAAATAGTAGTCTCGGGCAGACTCGAACTGCCGACCTCTACATTATCAGTGTAGCGCTCTAACCAGCTGAGCTACGAGACTCTGTTTTCAAGATAGTCTTGTGTATATAAATATAAAATTGAACAGCAATTAAAAATTAAATCTCCTTATTTTCATAACCTAACATCTCTTTCTCTAGAAAGGAGGTGTTCCAGCCGCACCTTCCGGTACGGCTACCTTGTTACGACTTAGCCCTAGTTACCAGTTTTACCCTAGGCGGCTGCTTGCGCTCACCGACTTCAGGTACCCCCAGCTTCCATGGCTTGACGGGCGGTGTGTACAAGGCCCGGGAACGTATTCACCGCATCATGGCTGATATGCGATTACTAGCGATTCCAGCTTCACGGAGTCGAGTTGCAGACTCCGATCCGAACTGTGATATGGTTTGTAGATTCGCTCCCTGTCACCAGGTGGCTGCTCTCTGTCCATACCATTGTAGCACGTGTGTAGCCCAGGACGTAAGGGCCGTGATGATTTGACGTCATCCCCACCTTCCTCACGGTTTGCACCGGCAGTCTCTTTAGAGTCCTCAGCTTAACCTGTTAGCAACTAAAAATAGGGGTTGCGCTCGTTATAGGACTTAACCTGACACCTCACGGCACGAGCTGACGACAACCATGCAGCACCTTGTAAGAAGTCCGAAGAAATAGCTATCTCTAGCTAATGCATCCTACATTTAAGCCCTGGTAAGGTTCCTCGCGTATCATCGAATTAAACCACATGCTCCACCGCTTGTGCGGGCCCCCGTCAATTCCTTTGAGTTTCAATCTTGCGACCGTACTCCCCAGGTGGGACACTTATCACTTTCGCTTAGTCACTGAGCTAATGCCCAACAACTAGTGTCCATCGTTTACGGCGTGGACTACCGGGGTATCTAATCCCGTTCGCTCCCCACGCTTTCGTCCATCAGCGTCAGTACATTCGTAGTAGACTGCCTTCGCAATCGGTATTCTGTGTAATATCTATGCATTTCACCGCTACACTACACATTCTATCTACTTCCAAATGACTCAAGACTAACAGTATCAAAGGCAGTTCCACAGTTAAGCTGTGGGATTTCACCTCTGACTTATTAGCCCGCCTACGGACCCTTTAAACCCAATGATTCCGGATAACGCTTGGACCCTCCGTATTACCGCGGCTGCTGGCACGGAGTTAGCCGGTCCTTATTCATATAGTACCGTCAAGCTTCTACACGTAGAAGTGTTTCTTCCTATATAAAAGAAGTTTACAACCCATAGGGCAGTCTTCCTTCACGCGGCATGGCTGGATCAGAGTTGCCTCCATTGTCCAATATTCCTCACTGCTGCCTCCCGTAGGAGTCTGGTCCGTGTCTCAGTACCAGTGTGGGGGATCTCCCTCTCAGGACCCCTACCTATCGATGTCTTGGTAAGCCGTTACCTTACCAACTAACTAATAGGACGCATAGTCATCTTGTACCCATAAATGTTTAATATCTAAATGATGCCACTTAAATATACTATGAGGTATTAATCCAAATTTCTCTGGGCTATCCCTCTGTACAAGGTAGATTCTATACGCGTTACGCACCCGTGCGCCGGTCGTCAGCAGAAAAGCAAGCTTCTCCCTGTTACCCCTCGACTTGCATGTGTTAAGCCTGCCGCTAGCGTTCATCCTGAGCCAGGATCAAACTCTTCATCGTTATTTTTTTATTGGCAATGCCAATTATAATTACGACGCTAGCTTACTCTTTTTAGAATTCTTTTCGTAATATAAATATCACGTGATTCAATTTTTAATTTTACGCTGTCAATTTCAATATTTTCAATGAACGTTGTGAATCACAACTTATAAGTTATTCACTCTATCGTGATCACTTTTTTTCTCTTTCACTAAGACGACTCTGTCGCTTAGCGGCTGCAAATCTAAAACCTTTTTTCAATATAAAAAAATAAAATTTTAATTATTTTTTTAAACCTC
>NZ_VYVA01000009.1 GCF_009193215.1 Flavicella marina
TTATTTTCTTTTGATAACCTTTTGAACAGCTTCAACGATTGCTTTGTCGTTCAATCCGTATTTCTCCATCAATTGTGCTGGAGTACCTGATTCACCGAAGCTATCTTGTACTGCTACAAATTCTTGAGGAATTGGGTTGTTTTTTGCTAAAACACCAGAAATGCTTTCTCCTAAACCACCAATATAATTGTGCTCTTCAGCAGTAACAATACATCCCGTTTTTGCAACAGAATCTAATACTGCTTGTGCATCAAGAGGTTTGATCGTGTGTATATTTAAAACTTCTGCAGAGATACCTAATTCTTCTAATTGCTCAGAAGCTTGTAAAGCCTCCCAAACTAAATGACCTGTGGCAACGATTGTTACATCGGCACCTTCTGTCAATTTGATTGCTTTACCGATTACAAATTTATTTTCGTGTGCTGTTTCTGTATGCTTAGGCATGTAGATAGGCACTACAGGACGACCGAAACGCAAGTAAACTGGTCCTTCGTGTTCTGCAATAGCAATAGTAGCAGCTTCTGTTTGATTGTAGTCACAAGTATTGATTACTGTCATACCTGGTAACATTTTCATCAAACCGATATCTTCTAAAATTTGGTGAGTAGCTCCATCTTCTCCTAGCGTTAATCCAGCGTGAGAAGCACAAATTTTTACGTTTTTATCTGAGTAGGCAACAGATTGACGAATTTGATCGTAAACTCT